>JAOALC010000001.1 GCA_025153775.1 SAR92 clade bacterium H231
AGATTTTGTGAAAAAGGCGGCGTAAATTATGAATGATATCTCATCGGTTGAGTGGTACTAAACTGGGGGAAAGGTCAGTGTCGATAACGTCATCCTATTTCCCGCAATCAAGCAGTCTGGAGTTCCTTGGGTTAGGATTGTTTCTTGTAGTGAAAATGAAGTGGCTGACGACAATATTGCTCCCTATCTTTCTGGTTGTCGTGAGGACGACGCTGCAGGGCAGGAGCGGTTCAGGCGTCGTTATCAAGAAGTGCTTAAACCTATTCATGACGAATTCAATAAGTTCCTGATACAGTGTGGCGAGGCTCCATACCCGCTGGCGAACTTCGTTGAAGAGTCGCCCTACATGAATTTGTTGCTCTACCCTGAATCAGCAAAGTTTAATCGCAGTAAACCACTGGACCCGAATAGGTTTCAATATTTAGAGGGATGTGTTCGGGAGGATAGTCCATTTGAAGTACCTGCCTTTGAGGTAAATTCCGAAAGCCCACTAATCTATGTGAGCTTTGGTACCCTGGGGTCCAGCGATATTCAACTGATGCAACGCTTGATCGATGTACTGGGTAAGCTCCCCTACAGAGTTCTACTCAATGTAGGTGATTATATTGAGCAGTACAAAAATGTACCTAAAAACATTTATATTGCAGCCTGGTATCCACAGCCATCGGTAATACCCCATGTTGATATGGTAATACATCACGGTGGCAACAATAGTTTTACCGAATGCCTGTATTTTGGCAAGCCTGCCCTTATCATGCCCTATGTGTGGGATGGTCATGATAATGCCACGCGTGTGGAAGAAACCAATCATGGGCTCAGCCTCCATCGATATAACTGGACTGATGAGCAGATGGAAAGCAGCTTACAAAGATTACTCGATGACTTAACTATTCGGGATACCCTCAAGAAAAGTTCCGAGCATATGCAACGACAGGATGGGCCCGCCAAGGCTGCTCGCATATTGACTCAAATTCTTGAGCAGAGCAGTAATACATAGACGAGTGGAAAATTAATTAGCTGTGAATAAGCAGGTAAGGGCAGACAGGCGTGCTCAATTTATTCAAAATAGCAGTTTTCGTGAGGCGAGAGTGGTCGCGCTGCCCTCTGACGCATCTACCCGAAGTTACTTTCGTTTGAGCGAGAGAAATCATGTTGCATTGCTTATGGATGCACCTCGCCCTGAAGAGAATATACAGGCCTTTGTTAAGATAGCACGTCATTTGCGAGCTTTAGGGTTAAGTGCTCCAGAACTGTTTGAATATAGTGAGTATGAAGGTTTTCTTATACTTGAAGATTTTGGGGATGATACCTACACGCGCCTGCTTTGCTCAGGTGCTGACGAGCAGGGTCTCTACGAACTTGCTATTGATACTCTGTGCGCTCTGCATGGCAACCCACAGGCAAGGGAAATTACATTACCAGAGTATAGCCATGGGTCATTGCTAGAAGAGGCTATGTTATTGGTCGATTGGTATCAGCCCTACATAACGGCTGGTGTAGGCAATGAGGGTGTGAAAGAACGCTATGCTGACGCCTGGATTGAAGTGCTTTCTTCATTGCCAAAGCCAACCAAGACGCTTGTACTTAGAGACTTTCACGTAGACAATTTAATGCGACTGGATGGGCGACAAGGAATATCTGCCTGCGGTTTACTGGATTTTCAAGATGCACTCATCGGTCCCAGCGCCTATGATTTGGTTTCCATTCTCGAAGATGCCCGGAGGGATCTATGTCCTGACCTGGTTTCTAAAATGCTCGATCGTTACTACGATGGCATGAAGATGGGCAAGGAGGAGGTTGCGGACTTTAATAAGTGGTATAGAGTTCTCGGCGCACAAAGGCATTGCAAGGTGCTTGGAATTTTTGTCAGGTTACTGCGCCGAGATGGCAAGGGTGCCTATATGGAGCACCTGCCAAGAGTGCTTGAATTACTGAGAGCACAGCTGAGGCATGAAGAGCTGGCCCCGTTGAATGGGTGGTTTGAGAACGATTTCCCCGAAATCATTGGTGTTGGATAGTTTGGTGCAGATCAACCCCAATTAGCCGCGCGAAAGAAACCACTGGGTAATCTTCTATGCTGAATTTAGACCTGACGCCCTTTTCCTGAGTAAAACCAGTCATCCGAATAGGGATACCACCAATCCTGAATCTCTGGCTTCGTATCGATCACGCCCATTTTGGTTTGACGGAACGCATCGAGTCCCTGTCGACCCATTTCTCGGCCGATACCTGACATTTTCCAGCCTCCAAAGGGCAGGGCGTCATTGTCAATAAGGGGGTTATTTACCCAGACCATACCGGCTTCCAGAATATTATAGGCTTTAAATGCTTCATCCATGCTGGATGTAAAAATAGAGGCGCCTAAGCCAAAATCTGTATGATTGGCTAAGTCTAATGCTTCCTCAAAACTACCGACCTTGCAGATAGCAGCCACAGGCCCGAATGATTCTTCGCGCATCACAGCCATATCTTTGGTGACACCGGTCAAGATAGTTGGCTCATAGAACCAACCTTGGGTAAGATGAAGTGGAATCCTGCCACCACACTCAATGGTGGCACCATTGCTCACGGCTTCTTCGATTAAGCGAATAACTTTTTCCCGTGCAGACTCACTGACAAGTGGGCCAATCTCACTTTCTTCAAGGCCCGGGCCAATTCGCAGTTGTTTGGTCATAGCAACAAAGCGTTGAACAAATTCGTCATATATTGCTTCGTGAACAAAGAAGCGTTCAGAGGATACGCAGATCTGACCACTCAGGTGAAACGCAGACATAACGCAACCCGGGACTGCTACGTCAAGGGGGGCATGTTGCGAAATAATCATTGGATCACTGCCGCCTGCCTCAATAATAGCGGGTTTCATCTGTCGGGCGCAGCTCACAGCAATACTCCGACCTACCTCAACGCTACCGGTAAAGGCGACGGCATTAATATTTTTAGACTCAACAAGAGCTTGACCTGTTTCAGCGCCGCCAGTCACGCAGTTGACCAGCCCCGATGGGAGTATCTTAAAGTGTTCCATAAACTTAAGCGTACAGAGGGATGTTGCTTCCGAGGGTTTTACAATGCAGGCATTTCCAGCCGCTAAAGAAGCCGCCACTGTCCAGCACATGACAATTATTGGATAGTTAAAAGGCATGATATGGGCTGACACGCCATAGGGAAAATACTTCGAAAACTGAAATGATCCAGTCTGGGTGGTGCCAGGCAACAGCCCACCTTCATCTCGCGCCATTTCTGCATAGTAGCGAAATATGGGGGCGCAGTTAGCCAGCTCTCCAATGGCTTCCGGATAAGGTTTTCCTTCCTCCAGAACCATCAATTTAGCCACCTCTGATAAATCGCCGTCCTCGATAGAGCTGGCTATTTGGTGCAGGATTCGTGCCCGGGTTTTTTCATCCTCGCGTTTCCATTTCTGTTGAGCCTCTTTCGCGCGCGAGATGACCTGTTCTACTTCTTGGGTAGAGCAGAGTGCAATAGTGCCCTCATGATTAAGATTAGCTGGGTTCAGTACCTTATGCTGATTCGGAGATTGACTAACATGATATTCATTGTCTAAAAAGATAAGACGGGAATAGGGATCAAAATTGGTCATGAGGCTGCTCCTGGTTGGTCTCGTAGCCGTCTGTATTTCTTGTAATGGTCCAATTCCGTCACAATGAGCAAGAGCGGGTGAAGTGAATTGCTAATCAATGTAATCGTTATATCCATTAACGGATCATATAAATTTTGCGAACAGTCCGATGTACTCGACAGGTGCCTTTCCAGTCTTTGGGAAAGAAAGCCGCGGTATCTGGCTCAATCTCGATTATCTCACCTGACTCGTGGGTATAGGTGCAATAACCCAGCAAAAAGTGGCAAAACTCGTCGGATGTCACGTGGCAGTGCCAATATCCAGGGGTGCACACCCATATGCCGGATTCTGCTTCACCATTAGGACCCTTATGTAAAAGCACCCCAGAGGTATGCGACTGACCTTCAATCATGGTGGTTATGGGTCCCCAGTCGACCAGTTGATGGACGTCACAAGGGTTTTGTAATATCGGTGTCTTCATATTATGTCTCAACAGAGCATATAAACATTACGAAGGGTCTCGTATATCTGACACTCGCCAGTCCAACCCTGTTTAAAGTGAACTACTGTTCCTGCGGATACCTCTATAATTTCTCCCTCATCATTCCTATAGGTCGCGCGTCCCTGAATAAAATGGCAGAGTTCGTCCCTGGGTAAAGTCAGCCTCCATCTGCCGGGGGAACACACCCAGAGACCTGATTCAGAGGTACCTTCATCATTTTTCCACAGCAAAATGCCAGAGGAGTGAGATTGCCCTTCAAGGCTGTCAGGCTGAACACCCCAATCAACCAAATTTCCGATGGTATCCGCTGGACCTAGGTGAGGGGCCGATGAGGCTGTGTTTACGATAGCCATTTGAGCTTATCCTTTCTTATCTGATCGGAAAACTGGCAACATGAAGACAGTATGTTTCGATCAGTGTCGACAGGTGCAGAAATTTGCGTGGTTGTTTATATTACGACAAGTATAATATAATATAAAGATTCAGGTATTTCAACGTAATTTTTGTCGCCGAAGAGGAGATTCATCATGGCTCAGATAACGCATTTGCCGGCTAATTGCTCCATACAAGAGATTATTGAGGTTATTGAGGAACAGGGGGCTGCTATTGTAGATGATTTTGTCAGTCAGTCATGGCTGGAAAAATTCAATACATCTATAGAACCGCATATTCAGGGGTATCAGGCGATCGATCACGAGGAAGATTTTGCTAACGATTTTTTTGGGAGGCGAACTGTTCGCCTAACTGGCCTTCAACACAAAGCACCCTCTTATATCGATCTTATGACGGATGAGCGGCTCCTCGGTGTTATGGATTATTTTCTTGGGCCAAATTGTGGTCAGTTTCAGTTAAGCTCCAGTGAAATCATTCAGACACATCTTGGTGAGACGGCACAGCCGTTACATATTGATGACATACTCTGGCCGGTGAACACTTGGGCACCAGATAAACTGCTTCAGTTCAATACGCTGGTGGCTGCCACTGATTTTACTGAGGCTAATGGAGCGACACATGTCGTACCCTACAGCCACAAGTGGGAACCGGGAAGAGAGGCCGAGCCACAGGAAATTGCCAGAGCGACCATGAGCGCTGGGAGTATCGTGCTCGTGCCAGGCAACACTTTGCATGGAGGTGGTGCTAATACTGATGGTTCGGTGCGCCGCGCAATCGTGACGTCATATTGCTTGGGCTGGTTAAGAACCTATGAGAATCACTTTTTACACAATACGGTCGAGGAGGCGAGCCAGTGGCCCGAAAAGGCACAGCAGCTTCTGGGTTATGACCTCTACCGACATCATGATGAGAATATCAGCGGTGGTCCCTTGGGTCTTTATGAGTACGACAACCCTAAGGTGCTGTTTCAGTAGCACCTGTTTTGATAGCTAGGCCTCCTGAAATCAGCGAGATATAAACTGGGAGAGCTTAGTCGCTATTTGAGGCGGTCTTCAGTCGTAGTTCTTTGGCTAAATCCAATGACCTATTATCTCTCTCGCGACAGAACGACCGCTAGCACAGGCTGCTCCTGTATGGGCGCCAGAGACATACTCCCCGGCAAGATAAAGACTTTTTTTGCCTTTTCGTTGCTCCCGAAGTACTTCTGCCATCTGGTTGATATAGCCGACCGGCATGTGGATAAGACTATCGCAACTGTGATCGACGATATCTACGACATGGGATTTTTCAAGTTGTGGGTAGAGTTGTTTAATCATCGGCCAGCAATAGTCTTCAATAGCCATATCGCTATTTTGCCATTCAGGGGTATGCTTCCGAGAGAGTGAATAGCGTACATAGGGCGGTTGATTCAGCTCAGGAACGCCAGGCATTGCTACCCAATGGTAGGTTCGGGCTTTCATAGGATCCGGATGGCCTGAAGTATAGGCACCCATAATGAGTTCTTTGGGGCCATGTTTTTCATCCAGTATCCAGTAAACAACAGGCTGCTTGGTGAAAAAACAATTATTGCTAAGGGCCTCTTGTTTTGGCGTGAGTCCCTGTACCATTGAAGCTAGGTATTTTCCCTCAACAGCGCATACTACGACATCAGGAGTGACGCTGCGTCTTTCCAAATTTGCGGCTAGATAGTGGATGGTTCTTCGACCGTTGGAATCAGGGGGCGTGATATAGCGCACTGTGGTGCCGGTTTGTACGGGGAGAACTGAACTAAGCTTTGCAGGCAGTGTGGCAATACCACCACGGGGATAAACAAATTGTTCCTTGCTGGAAAGCCACGACAACAGTGCAATTTTAGACGTAGAGTAAGGATCCCAGCCCCATCCAGCGCAGGCAGTATCGATCTTATAATTGACAATTTCTTTGCCTGAGGCCTTGCCAAGGACTCGCTCATAGTAATCGCCCACGCTTTCATTGTCGTAAGCTGTGCCCGTTTCAAGCAGGCAGGGGTCTACCGTTGCATTGATCTCATCCATATCTGCTTGCAATAATAAGAGTTTGTTTGATGTTTCAGGACTCAATCCAGGAATTTTACGAGTCATTTCAATATTAAAATCGCTCATGCCGCCCGGATCATAAATACCGTGACCATTATCGAGGCCGAGACCGCTCTCTGGACTCCACACCTGATTGTAGGCTTCGCCACGAACCTGACTTTCGATGCCTAACTCTGCACCAAGTGCGAACATTTCCCTATTGGCGTTGAATACACCTTCGGCGTGAGTAGCGCCGTGAAGGGGGCCTGTCTTTAATTCGACCATTCGGCCACCAGTGAAATTTTCCTTTTCAAAAATGGACACTTGAAATCCCGCCTTACGCAATTCCCAGGCTGCTGATAATCCGGCAATCCCAGCGCCAACAATAACCGCAGTAGGTCCTCGCCCAGCGGCAAAAAGACTGGTCGGCATTAATGCCGAAGCTAGGGTAGTAGCCCCCAGCGCTTTGATAAGCATACGTCGCTGTTGGTCTACACTAAATTTGCTCTCGCTCATTTGTTAGTCCTCGCTATACCAAATTCGATTGCCCACCATTGGCGCACGGTCTTGCAAGGTTCCGCATCTATTGTGGCGCAGCGCTGCCCACCGGGATGATTGGGTATGTTTAAAGAAAAACTTCGGACATTACCAATTTTATAAATCAAAACGTTATTCTCGGCTGAATCACCAATGGCTAGTCTTCTAAGCATTGATTCGTAGGAAATATTAGGTCTGATATAGCCTCTAGCATGGCACTTCATACACCCATTTTGCGCAAACTTGGGTGACACATTTTCCTGATAAAACGCCTTTCCTTCGGCAATAGAATTATTGGCCTCTTGTTTGTTTTCCTCTGAGCCTGTGGCCTGAAAAGAGCCGCAGAAAAGAGAAAATATCAATAGTATTTGGGTTTGCCTGTGAATCTGTGCCATCACTAGTCCCTCACTCATCATAGTATAACGAACGTATTATAAAAAACTTTATGGTTTTTTGCTAATAATATTCTTGATCTCGGATTTACCCAGTCTTACCTCGATTTGTCCCTTATTTTACCCGCAAGGCAGGGTACCTATGCGGCATCCTCCAGCAAGGTAATGTTTTTCTCATGTGCTGCTCTATCCAAAGAAAACAATAACAGCGTTAGAATTGAAAGCATGAAGAAAAAGACGAGCGTAGATGCATAAAGCCAACCTAGGTTGGAGGCGACGTCGGCGCCAAGCTCAGTACCCAATGAGTCGGCAGGGAAGGCGACTAAGGTTAATATCATCCCTGCCATTGATACACCCATACCGGTTGCTACTTTGCCCATAAAAGACTGTACGGAAAAAAGCAGGCCCTCTTCACGCCTGCCGGTATGCACAGAACGCGCGTCTACCACATCTGCCAGGACAGAACCGGTAAGTGATGAAGTAATAACAAGCAGTGTCACTTGGAAAACACCCATAACAAACATGGTGTAAAAGAGTAATTGGGTTCCAACCGCAGGAAACAGGCCGTAGAGACTCAGAAACACAGGAAGACAGTTAATGGATAACGCCACAACAGAAGTGGCAATAAGAATTGGCTTCTTGTCACGACCACGCATCAATAAAGGCAGTAAGGCAAATGCCAGCAGTGCGGAAAAAAGGTTTCCTACCAGCATCAGGCTAATCTGGTCGGAATCGAATCCCCAGTAGTACGGCTGCATGTATACCCACAGTGCGCTTGCTATACCTACAGCGCAAGCATGAAAGATGCCGGACAGAGCAATAACAGCAAAGTTTTTGTCTTTGAGTGTGACGCCTGCCTGCTTAATCATCACAGCAACTGAGTCAACTTGAGTTGGAGGGAGGCAGAGTTTCGGAATGTATTTGCGAGTCACCTGAGTTGAGTAGCTTAGAGTAATGAAAATAAGTATTGCGGTGATAAATGCGGCGTCGATATAGCCCTCTTTGCGAAGAATACCCAGGCCATCCTGGTATTCCGGGCTATCGGCGAGCCAATAGGAATACATTGCAATACCCATAATAGTCATAAAGAACCACATCGCCGAATAGGAAGAATTCATTAACATTGTGCGCTCTTCATAGTCTGTTGCCAGTTCGGGCAACAATGCGTTGAACGGTACCACGTGAGCGGTAAGGGAAATACGAAGAAGCACTACCATGATCAGCAAGTAGATAAAGAGGCCTGTCTGGGACAGTTCCGGTGCAGCCCATAGTAGGTAATAACTGATACTCACTGGGACAATTGAGACGTAAAGGAATGGGTGACGACGACCCAGGCGATGATGAAGCCGATCTGACCATTGACCAATTAAGGGGTCAGACACCGCATCAAAAACCAGTGCAATCATAAGTGCGAGGCCAGCCAGTGCTGATTCTAGCCCTAGAACCTGGCTGTAATACAAAAGCAGGAAGTACGAGATACCGTTATTAATTAGACCTTGAGCTATACCAGAGGAGGCGAAAGCTAATCTGGCCCGATTATTTGATGGCATATTTGAAAGACCCTTTATAAAGATAAAACTGTGTCATTGGTCAAACACTTCAAGCTGAGAAGCTTTACGATTTTTAAATACGAGATAGATACAAACATTATTCACGTTGAAGGCGCGATTGCTGACAAATTTTATTGTACTACGCATGTTGTACTATAATAGTATAACAGCGATAAGAGAAGGAAGATGCTGTTCTATTAGGGATATGCTAGGGTGCCAGCATATGTATTGGAAGAATCAGTCAATATAGCGACCGTCCGAGAGAGTCATGCCGAAAATTATTGATCATGATCAACGCCGAGAAGAAATTGCTCAGCAGATAAATAGTTTGATCTCAGAAAAAGGGATTGAAAATACTACTATTCGAGCAATTTGCCGTCGCTCAGGATTCAGTACTGGTGTTCTAGCGCATTATTTTGAGAATAGAGAGGCCATGCTGATCTACGTATTTGAATGGCATATGTTGCATGTTTACAAGCGTTTGGAATCTCTCGATAGTATCGAAACCATAGATGGATCCGCGTTACTCAACCGTGCTGTTGAGATGTTATTGCCAGGCTATGATGGTGGTCCAGGGGATGAAGAAATTATATTTTCAGCGGGACTCTGGACTTTTATGCAGAGTGAGGAGCATCGTAAAAAACTGCTTGTTAATAGCTACAAACCCATTGTCACAGTCTTAGAAAATATTCTTATTCGTCTCAATATTGCCCCAGAGCATGCCAGAGTCAAAGCGTCTCTGCTACAGGCGACAATAGATGGTCTCTGGATTCATTGCGATGCTGGATTGATAGCCAAGGCCAGTGTCCAGAGCTTGGTAGAAGATATAGTGGCAAGTACGCTCATTCCCAGAAATAAACCTGCCACATAGCTCTATTTCCTATCTTGTATTCAAAATATTCTTAGCATACTCATTCACCCAAACTAGGTTGTGTAAGGCTGATGTGCCCCTGCTTAATAAAGCGGTGAAGGATAAATCTTTAAATTAATTGGCATCCTGCCCAATATTGCTAATTTTAACCCCCTTGCATATGTCATCTGACATGCTATGCTATGTCATATGACATGCCATTCCGCGGCAGTCGTTTTAGACGATATATTGTCCTATATTCAAGACTAAAAATGATTTCATGATGTAACTGGGGGAAAATAAAATGAAAAAAATAACAAAGTCGTTAACTGTTGCTGCCATAACGGGATTGATGCTCCCGCCGTTGGCTCAAGCTGAAATAGACGAAATTATTGTAACTGCGAACAAGCGCGAGCAAAGTATTCAAGATGTGCCGATAGCAATCAGTGCTTTTGATGAGTCAGCTCTCGATGAAATGGGGGCTAGCTCACTTGAGAATGTTACCAACTTCGTTCCAGGTGTTGCTCTTTTTGATGATCGAGGCGCAGGGCAGCCGACTTGGGTTATTCGAGGTGTAGGCCTAGCTGACTTTAATTCAAACAATACCCCTACCGCGGCAGTCTATTATGACGAAGCCTACATGACGTCAAACGCACTGGGTGGCATCGGCTTATATGATGTTGAGCGAATTGAAATTCTTAAAGGGCCACAAGGTGGCCTGTATGGACGCAATACCACTGGTGGCGCTATCCGAATTGCCTCCAACCGACCTAATTTAGAGGAAGTTGAAGGCTATGTCAGTGCCGGGTATGAGGCGCGTTATGGCGGAACTCTAGTTGAGGGGGCCTATAATGCCCCTCTATCTGAGGAGATGGCTATTCGTGTTGCAATGCAGCGAAGTGATGGTGGTGGATGGCAGGATTCTTTGGTAACAGCGGAAGATGATAACCATGGTGACCGAGACAGTCTGGCATTTAGAGGACAGTTACTATACGCGCCATCAGACGAATTAGAGGTTTTATTCAAGGCTGATATTGGTCGTGATAGATCTGAGACGGTATTAGGTCGAGCTAATGGTTTCTATAGTACCGATTATTCGTTCAATCCCTGTGCAGCGATTATGGCCGGTCGGAGGGATGAGACATCCTGTATTGGTCTGCATAATTTAGTGGGTGACCCAAGATTACCTTCTGATCAAACGGCCAATGGCTCTGTGGTTTTAGCAAATTCAGAAAATAATCGATTGGATAACGAGTGGGCAGGCTATACTCTCAGATTAGACCGTGATCTAGGGTTCGCTAATTTAGTGTCAATCTCTAGCTATCTTGACTTCGATTATGTGCAGTATTTTGATTATGACGGCACACCACTGGATTTTGTTCAGAGTGAGGATGGAGTTCCTGATTCCGAAACCAATATCGAGCAATGGTCTCAAGAGCTCCGTTTAATCTCATCTAATGATGGTCCAGTTACTTGGCTTGCTGGCGCTTCATTTGCGAGCGACACTAACTCGACGCGAGGAAGTGCTTCGGTGAAAGGGCTTGCAGATATTGGATTCACCGAAATAACTGCGATAGAAACTGTCTACGAGCAGAAAACTGACACCTGGGCAGTCTATGGTCAGGTTGGATATGATATTACCGATACCGTCAATATAAATGGCTCTGTTCGTTATACCGACGAAGACAGAGAGATTGACTATGTGTCAAAGATTGCCCTCGCCGATGGGGTTCTTTTTCCTTTGGGTGATATACAGGGCTTTACCACTTCACTAGAGAGTAACTGGTCCGGTCACCTTGGCATGGACTGGCGTCTCAATGATGATACCCTGCTTTACGCTAAGTTTTCTCGTGGCTTTAAATCCGGCGGTTTCTTTGCGGGCTTTACTGATAACAACGACACGCTTACACCCTATAAAGAAGAGGTCAATGACGCATATGAGATTGGGTTAAAGTCCAATCCGTCGGATAACTTGCAAATTAATGCGGCTTTGTTCTTCTATGACTATCAAGATGCTCAAGGCAAAATTTCCACACCATCTGCCGCATCGCCCAGTGGATACCTTACTGCTCTGGGTACGTTGGGTGATGCAGAGCACACAGGCTTCGAGTTAGATGCTTTGTGGGCGCCTTCAGAATTACCTGGTTTTAGTGTTCAGTTGGCGGGTTCTTGGCTAGAGGCTGAGATTTCTGAATCCGATGAAATCTCCTTCGACCAGTTGGGTATGCCTTACTCTTTAGAGGGCATAGACCGTGACTTCTCGCCGAAATCCAGTTATTCAATAGTAATGAGGCAGGATAAAGAAATCAGTGGTGGTCTGTTGGGTAGCGCTGCGTTGGTATACTCTTGGCGCGATGACCTAGCAGCTCGCTCTACACAACTTTCAGATACGGATTACGGTCTGCTAGGCCAAGAGGGCTATGGCATTTTGAATCTGCGCATTGCTGTAAGTAACGAGAGTGCAGGGTGGGAGCTGTCTGTTGTGGGCGAGAATATTACCGATGAGATCTATACCATTCGCGCTACAGGTGATGATACGGGCAGCTATATGGACATGATGGGTATGCCGGCTACTTGGACTTTTAATGCCCAGCTTAGCTTCTAATCCAATACAGCTACTTTGGAAAATCAACCGTTGTTACTAAAATGGTTGGCGTTGAGGGCAAGCTTGATAAAAGCTTGCCCTCAATTTAATTTCCCATGATCGAGAGTCCTTTTGGGTGGTATATTTGTTGATCAGTTATGATGAGATTTGCACTGCATAGATTCAGAAATGTTAGGAGAGCAATGTGAGATCTGTTTTTTTGACCAGGTTGATGCTTCTAATTGCAATCACAATAATGGTGATGACCATGCCCATAAATGCAGCAGAATCTGAGGATCAAAGCTTATATTTAAAGCTGCTGAAGTATGAATACGATAATCGAACCTTTGCCTACTTAGGCATGGAAAAAGCGGCCCATGTGTTAAAAGATGAGCCGGCAGGCGTTTTTTACCAGGCCTATTATGATCTTGAGGTGGTTAATCAGCAGATCTACACACGCAGTGCTATTGCATTGAATTTCGATTATAAACCCAGCTGGTTTACGAAATTCAGAGGTCATGCCGGAGGCTTTGCAGCATATTTCATTACCTTTAGTCCAGAGTCACTGATTAAGATAATAGCTCCTTATATCCCTAAACTGGAACAGTTAAGAGATCTTGCAGATCCGAGGTATCAATCATTTTTTGCTTATATCGTGGCTCAGGAGAAGGCTCAGTTGGAAGCCAGTCAGATTGCCAAGGCTGAAGGGTGGGAGCAAGGGGCCAAGGTTCTGCGAGCATTTGTAGATAGCATTGACGTAGATAAAATAACGGTCATGCATGGTGATAACTAAATCTATTCAACCTTGAGTCAAGACTCCTTATTTCACTGATTCAAATCCTTTTAGCACTTCTAGCACGTTGATGCCTACTTCATCAATGTCGTAGCCGCCTTCCATAACGAAAAGAGTAGGTATGCTGAGTCCACCAATCATGGCGCCAGTGGTGAAGTAATCTGCTGTAGTCAGTTTAAAAAAACTGATTGGGTCATTTTCAAAAGTGTCTACACCCAGAGACACTATTAAATACTGTGGTGAAAATTCATCGAGTGCTGCTAGTGCAGCAGTCAACGACTGCTGCCACTGAGTGAAACCGGTATCCCGTGGCATGGGGTAGTTCAGATTGTAGCCCAGTCCCTTTCCTGAGCCTGTTTCATCGGCATATCCGAGAAAATAAGGGAAGGCCTGTTGCGGATCGCCATGGAGAGAACAGAACATTACATCATCGCGGTCATAAAAAATATCCTGAGTGCCATTGCCATGATGGAAGTCTATATCCAGTATGGCGGCGCGCTTTGTGCCCTGATCACACAGATATTGTGCCGCAATAGCGGCATTATTTAAAAAGCAGTAGCCACCAAACATATCGCTGGCGGCATGATGTCCAGGGGGGCGGCAAAGGGAAAATATTCCCTGCTCACCCTGGTACAAAGCCTTGGCACCCGTCAGTGCCACATCCTTAGAAGCCAATGCTGCGGCCCAGGTCCCTTCGGTAATTGAAGTCTCCGCCGCCAATGCATAGTAACCAATCTTGCCATCAATAGAAGTTGGTACCCGAGACTGCATGCGTCTCGCTGGCCAGGAGCTCGCAATTGCTTCACCGGTAAACCCGGCATCTTGCCACTCTTGCCAGGCGGTTTCTAGAAAGGCAATAAAATCGTCGCTATGGACTGCTCTAACAGGATCCATAGTAAAGGTCTCGGGTTCTAAGATTTCGCCGAGATTCGATTGAGCGATTGCTTTGATAACTGTGTCAGCCCTTGATGGCCGCTCAAAAGGCGTGACTAACTTGCCGCCATAGAGTTCTGTTTTAGCATCTCGCAAACGATGTTTGTCACTGTAGATAGTTTTAATCGTCGATATCCTTTAATTGAGTAGTTGATCAAGCAGGAGGGTTACAGTCTTTCTTTTAGCATAGGCGGCTGATGGAGGTAAGAAGTGGCCACCTCGTAGGCCATAGCAAATTCAAGTACCTGCTGGTCTTGACCCATAGGGCCGATAATTTGCATACCCATGGGTCTGCCGAGACGGTCGAAGCCTGCGGGCACATTGACCACAGGTAGCCCTGCCAAAGTGCCACCAATAACGACCTCCATCCAGCGGTGATAGGTATCCATAGTCTTACCATTGATGGATTTCGGCCAGTGAATATCCGCTGAGAAGGGAAAAACCTGCGCCGTTGGTAGGGCGAGAAAGTCAAAATTTTCAAACAAACGGTGTAACGCTCGATACCAGGCTGCTCTGTCAATCGCGGCTTTATTGATCCTTGCTGCAGGCATATCAAAACCACCTTCCATCTCCCATATTGTTTCGGGCTTTAATTGTTTTCTTATCTCTGCATTATCATATAGCGCCTTTTCAGCACCTATGGACCAGTGGCGCAGGGTGAGCCATGTCTGCCAAAGTCGATCCATGTTGTAGTCCGGCATACAGTTTTCAACAATCGCGCCTTGATAGGATAGTTTCTTCAGGGCACTTTGACATAGGTCTAATATACCGGATTCCATAGGTAGATAACTCTCATAATCACCCATCCAACCGATGCGTAGACCTTTTAAGGCAGGTTGTTCAAATGCCTCGTAGGGAGGGATTTCATCTTTTAAAGACAGAGGTGCTCGAGAATCATATCCGGCCATTGTATGGAGTAGCCGAATAGTATCTTCGGCATTTCTGCCCATAGGGCCGTCGGAGGATAGTTGATCGTAATAGAGGTCACCGGCTTCTGTGGGGCTGGGCACTCGTCCCTGACTAGGCCGAAAACCGATAATATTATTGAATACAGCGGGGTTACGCAGTGATCCCATCATATCGCTGCCATCGGCGATGGGCAGCATCTGTGTCGCAATACCAACCGCAGCACCGCCACTGCTGCCACCGGCAGTTAAGTTGGGATTGTAGGCATTTCTGGTTATGCCGAACTCTGAGTTGTAGGTATGGGAGCCCAATCCGAATTCTGGTGTATTAGTCTTGCCGATAAATATTGCCCCCTGTTGACGAATACGAGCGATATGCAGGCTATCTTTAGTTGGCATCATGCCGGCAAAGGCAGTAGAGCCATAGCTAGATTCTAAACCTTCAGCGTTAGCCAGATCTTTCACCGCGTGGGGCATGCCATGCATCCAGCCCCAGTACTCGCCTCTGTCCAGTGCCTTGTCAGCCCGTTGTGCCTGTTGCATCAGTTGATCATCATCAAGCATGCTGACAATCGCATTGTAGACTGGGTTATAGCGGTGAATTCTCTCTAAGTAGGCTTGCATCACCTCAACGCAACGCACCCGCTTGCCCGCAATCGCAGCGGATAATTGAGTAGCGCTCATCTGGGTGATATCAGAGGGCAACTGTTTTGCCGATAGCGTATCGGATACCGGAATGGCTAGCGCGAGACTCAGCCCCGAGGTCTTGGTTAAAAATTGACGACGATTAATTCCTCTGTTGGCCTCATTCATTATTAACTACCTGTAAATATTGATTTGGTCTGGTTAAAACGCTGCTAATACTGTTAATCCAACACAGGATATCGCAGCGGCAATCAGAGCATAGGGTATTTGAGTCAGTGCATGGTCCATGACATCACAACCACTTCCCTGGGCCGCCAATACGGTGGCATCAGAATAAAAACAGGCATGACTGCCAAAAGCACTGGCGGATACCAGGGCACCGATTGCCAGTGGAATACTGACCCCTACGCTTTCCGCCAGAGGTAATATAATTGGGATAGCAATGGCGAACACCCCCCAGCTAGAACCTGTTGCAAACGAAATAAGCGCCATGGTGAGGAAGGTCAGGGCGGGAAACATCAGTGGTGTCATTAATGGGGCAACATTTGCGATCACATAGGTGGCCAATCCCAACTGGTCATTGACCTCCTTAAAGACAAAGGCCATCACAACCATAGTCAATGCTGGTAGCATAATCTTGATACCATCGATAACAGCATCAAACATCTGGGTCCAGGCCATAAGCCGTTGTGCGCCAAACAAACAAATGGTGATAGCAACCGACATAATCACACCTATCTGCACATCCAGGTCATACCAGATACTAAAGCCCAGCAGGGCAACAATGGGCAGCACAAAGTGATAGATCTGAACCCTGTCCTCTGTATCGACCTGGCCCTCTTCTGCGGCCTCATCAAGAGGTTGCGGCGCGGCACCATTGGCCGCTCTCTGCTGTGCGGACTTCATCATCCCCAGTGCGGGAACAATACCTACAGCGACTAATGGCACTAACAGCATGGCTACTATGGGGTAGACCATATAGGGAATAGCACTGACATAGAGCGCCATTCCCTGCCCTGATTCCGCATAACCTGAGTCCATAAATAAGCCAGCATAAAACACGGCCCAGGTAGACACTGGCACCAGAACGCAGATAGGCGCTGCGGTAGAGTCGACCACATAGGCAAGCATTTCCCTAGACACTTTAAACTTATCCGTGACCTTGCGCATGGATGAGCCGACGGCAAGGGCATTGAGATAGTCGTCAATAAATACAACTAGCCCCAATAGCCAGGTGTAGAGCAGGGCGCTCTTGGGGTTATTGACCTTTGAGGAGATTGCTCTGCTAAAGGCATTGGCGGCACCCACTCGCATCAGTAGGGTAATCAGACTGCCCATTAGGCCGCAGACTATAATGATCCAGGCGATGGTTTCATCCATCATTACGTCGAGCAGTATGGCGGAGAAGTTACTTAGAGCGGCAGCAGGTTCAAGCATTAATAAGCCAACCATAACGCCGGCCAGCAATGATTCTATTGGCCGACGGCTCAATATGGCGGTAACAACTGTGACCAGTGCTGGAAGTAGCACTAGTAGGCTAGTTTCGGTAGCCAAAAGAAATCTCCCCGATGGTTTGTAGGTTTATTATCCGAGACATTATTTTAATGTCTGCTGATACTCTTTACAGCTAAGCATGTTATTCCACATGCTATAGCCTGTTTTTATACAGGGCAATTTTTGGACTTAAGTTATGAGGCAATTGCTGCCCATCAGTCAACTTTCCAATCCATAATAGATTTCCCATAGTACCAGTAGCGGCAATAGTATTTAAATGGCTAAATTAGGCTAATATGTCGCAATGAATAACGACGCACCTAAAAATAATGATGCCCTTGAAGGGCCCATAGTTCCCACCTTTATTAAGTATATGATGCCCTCCCTGCTGGGGTTGATTGCCATGACATCCGCTTCATTGGTGGACGGCATGTTTATAGGTAACTATGAGGGAGTGACTGCTCTGGCAGCAGTTAATCTTATTATTCCCATCATAACGCTTTTATTCGGTGTCAGCATGATGATATCGATTGGTGGCTCTGTGCGCGGCGGCAAGTATCTGGGCGAGAAGAATACAGCTGCAGCATCGGCAATTTTCAGCAAAACACTGATATTTATGGTTGTCTACGGCCTGATAGTCATTGCCCTAGGGCTTATGTTTGAGGCTGAAATCTTTGCTACCCTGGGGGCCGATAAGACACTTTTTCCAGTGATGAGCGAATATTATCGAATTATTTTCCCCTTTTTGTTCTTCCAGTTTATTGTTATCCAAATATATTTCTTTATTCGCCTGGATGGTTTCCCAAACTTAGCGGCCACGGGACTTGCCATAGGTGCAGTGGTCAATATTTCTCTGGATTACCTGTTTATTGCCATCTACGGCTGGGGACTTGCTGGTGCGGCGCTGGCTACGGGGCTCTCAGAGGTCATATCCCTTGCGGTGATGCTGGCTTACTTTTTTCAGCCACAGCGAAAGATATTTTTTAGCCTGAGGCAAAAAAATTGGCGCGAGGTCTTTCAGGCGGCCTACAACGGTATCTCTGAGTTTATTAATGAAGTGTCTGGCGCGCTGATTGGTTTTATTTTTAATTGGATGCTTATTCAACGTGCGGGCGTCACAGGTGTGGCCGCCATTACCTTGGTCAACTATCTGCTGTTTATTGGGTTTATGGCGTACTTTGCTATTTCAGACTCTATTCAGGTGATTATTTCGCAAAATTATGGGGCGCGAAACCCCCAGAGAATCAGGGCATTTTTGCGTACCGCCGGCATTATGATTGTGGGGGTCAGTGCAGGCATTATCAGTCTATTGATCGCTGGTAGTGAATCACTGATCGGACTATTTATCGATATTGAGCGAGATAGCGAAACCCTTGCCTTAGCCCTAGAGTTTGTTGCCTATGTTTGGCCGGTGTTTATTTTTGCCGGTTTTACTATGCTGATATCCGGTTACCTCACTGCAGTGCATCTGCCCTTTCAGTCTGCACTGGTGGCCAGCTGCCGCAGTTTAATTATGCCTGCGGGTTTACTGGTTCTGTTTTATATGCTGTTAGCCGATTACCGTTTTGTTGCCGCTATCTCCGTTGCTGAGGCGATCAGCTTTGTTATTGCAGTAACTCTGTATCTCTACCACACCCCAAATAGCATCATCCGAGAGCAGGCTTAAGTCACTGTTTTCCCGTATAAAAGCCGGTAAATAGTTGTTTACCTTATTATGGGCGCTGATTTATAATGCAGCGCTTACTTTTTAAAACCTCACAGAGGTAAGCGTCCAATATGTTACGCATTTCCCATGAAGCTCTAACCTTTGACGATGTGCTGTTAGTACCAGGGTACTCTGACGTCACGGCCAAAGATGTATCCACCCATTCTCAGCTAACCCGCGATATCACTATGAATATTCCGCTGGTATCCGCTGCTATGGATACGGTTACCGAAGCGCGCCTGGCCATTGCCATTGCCGCCGAGGGCGGTGTCGGCATTATCCATAAGAGTATGACGATCGAACAGCAGGCCAAAGAGGTCCATGCGGTCAAAAAATATGAATCTGGGGTGGTTAAAGACCCCCATACCATTGAATCTACAGCCACGCTTAAAGATCTTCACGATCTGACCGTGGCCAACAATATCTCTGGGTTGCCTGTTTTAGAAGACGGCAACCTGGTAGGTATAGTCACTCGCCGCGATGTGCGCTTTGCTACCGACATGGATGCACTAGTCACCTCGGTGATGACCCCTAAAGCAGAATTAGTAACGGTCAAAGAGGGTGCTGAGCCCGACGAAGTGCGCGCACTTTTACATGAACACAGAATTGAAAAAGTATTGGTCATAAATGATGCCTTTGAGCTTAGAGGGCTGATTACTGTGACTGATATAGATAAAGCCGAGCAGCATCCCAATGCCTGTAAAGACGATCAGGGCCGACTCCGGGTTGGTGCTTCTGTTGGTGTGGGCGAGGGCACAGATGAGCGGGTTGCAGCTCTGGTTAATGCCGGGGTTGATGTGTTGGTGGTTGATACCGCCCATGGTCATTCCAAAAATGTTTTAGACCGGGTTAAGTGGATTAAACAGCAGTTTCCAGATGTTCAGGTAATTGGCGGTAATGTGGCCACAGGTGCTGGCGCCAAAGCCCTAGCCGACGCTGGTGCTGATGGCGTAAAGGTGGGTATTGGGCCTGGCTCAATCTGTACCACCAGAATTGTCACTGGTATTGGTGTGCCGCAGATTACTGCTATTGCCGATGCTGTTGCTGCACTAAAAGGCACAGGGGTACCAGTAATTGCCGATGGTGGTATTCGCTACTCTGGAGATATGTCCAAAGCCGTTGTCGCCGGTGCCAGCGCAGTGATGATGGGGTCAATGTTGGCTGGTACTGAAGAGGCGCCAGGTGAGATTGAGATCTATCAGGGTCGTTCCTACAAGTCATACCGAGGTATGGGCTCACTGGGCGCTATGGCTCGCAATCAGGGTTCCAGTGATCGCTATTTTCAAGACGCCAATGATGGTGCCGAGAAATTAGTGCCTGAGGGTATTGAGGGCAGAGTACCCTATAAAGGCCCAGTCTCTGCCATTATCCATCAGATGATGGGCGGCCTGCGCTCAGCTATGGGTTACACAGGTTGCAGCACCATGGAGCAGATGCGTACCGAGCCTGAGTTTGTACGAGTGACCTCAGCTGGTACCAGCGAGAGTCATGTGCACGATGTGCAGATTACCAAGGAAGCACCAAATTATCCGGCCGGCGGTCGATAAGCTGCTGCTGTATATGAAAAAGGGCTGCGTTTAATAAATACCGCAGCCTTTCTTTTTTTAGGGTTAATAAATGTCAGATCTACATTCGCAAAAAATTCTTATTCTCGATTTTGGGTCCCAGTACACCCAGTTGATTGCCCGTCGGGTGCGCGAGATTGGCGTGTTCTCCGAGATTCGCGCCTGGGATATCAGCGAACAAGAAATCCGCGAATTTGACCCCAAGGGTATTATTCTCTCCGGTGGCCCCGAGTCGGTGACTGGCGGTGCCCATGCACCGCGCGCACCAGACTGCGTATTTACCATGGGTTTGCCAGTGCTGGGTATTTGCTATGGCATGCAGACCATGGCTGGCCAGCTGGGGGGTAGTGTTGATACCTCAGATGTGCGTGAGTTTGGTTACGCTCAGATTAAGGTAGAGGGAGAGTCGACTCTTCTGCAAGATATTAAAGACCATGTGGGCCACGACGGCGAATCTCTGCTTGATGTATGGATGAGCCATGGCGACAAGGTAGTGGCAATGCCCGAGGGCTTTAGTCTACTGGCCTCGACCCCATCTTGCCCCATTGCAGGTATGGTCAATGAAGAAAAGAAATTATACGGCATTCAGTTCCACCCTGAGGTGACCCATACATTGCAAGGGCAGCGTATGTTCGAGCATTTTGCCCTGCAAATCTGTGGCTGCGATGCTCTGTGGACCGCCGCGGCGATTATTGAAGACCAGATAGCCCGAGTGCAGGAGCAGGTTGGCGACAGCCATGTGCTGTTGGGTTTATCCGGGGGTGTTGATTCCTCCGTGGTTGCTGCACTATTGCACAAGGCAATTGGTGACCAGCTGACCTGTGTGTTTGTGGACAATGGTCTGCTGCGTAAAAATGAAGGCGATATGGTGATGGAGATGTTCGCCAAAAATATGGGCGTAAAAGTGATTCGCGCCAATGCCCAAGACAAATTCCTAGATGGCTTGGTCGGCGTTAGCGACCCAGAGGCCAAGCGCAAAGTGATTGGCAATACCTTTATTGAAATCTTCGACGAAGAATCCAATAAAATTGACAATGTTAACTTCCTGGCCCAGGGCACCATCTATCCCGATGTGATTGAATCTGCCGCCTCCAAAACTGGCAAAGCCCATGTGATTAAGTCTCACCACAATGTGGGTGGCTTACCAGATGATATGGCGCTTGAGTTAGTTGAGCCATTGCGCGAACTATTTAAAGACGAAGTGCGCAAGATCGGTGTCGAGCTGGGCCTGCCCTACGATATGGTTTACCGTCATCCATTCCCGGGCCCCGGCCTAGGCGTGCGTATTCTCGGCGAAGTAAAAAAAGACTATGCCGATATTCTGCGCGAAGCTGATGCCATCTTTATCGAAGAGCTACACAACTCCGGTTGGTACCATAAAACCAGTCAGGCCTTTGCCGTATTTCTGCCCATTAAGTCTGTGGGTGTAGTGGGTGATGCGCGCCGCTATGAATGGGTGATTGCCCTGCGTGCAGTGGAGACCATCGACTTTATGACGGCTCGCTGGGCACACCTTCCTTATGAGCTGCTAGAGAAAGTTTCTAATCGTATTATTAATGAGATCACCGAGGTTTCTCGGGTGACTTACGATGTATCCAGTAAGCCGCCAGCTACTATTGAGTGGGAGTAATAGGGTAGGCATAATCTATCAACTAATAGTGGCTTAGGGTTTAAAAAACCGTTTTAAGGCGCAGATGTTCATTCTAGTTTGCAGTAATTAAGGGATTATCGCTGTTATCCTAATGTTTTTATGCCTTGAAAAGGGTAAGTGAACTAGAGATGATTCAAACTGACTCTATTTTCAAGGGTACAACTCGATGATTAAGCAGATTCCGGCATTTTTAATATCCCTACTGATAGCCACATTTTTATTGGTAACCCAGACCACTGCGACTAATCTAATCTGGCTTAATAGCATCAATATGCCGGTAGATTTACATATTGTGTTGTCGTCAATGGCCACAGATCTAGTAGGCATGAATTCTAAAGGTGCTTTTCCTGTGATTGGACTGATCTTTGTAGGCCTATTAATCGCCTTCGTCACCGCACGCATTATTTCTATCTGGAGCTCGATCAAAAAACCAATCCTTTATGGGTTGGCCGGAGGTGCAGCACTGCTGGCCATTGTGGTCCTAATGCCCTTGGCCTTTTATAACTTAGACTTAATTGCTGGCGCTCGCACGCTAGCGGGCAAGGTTTATTTGATATGCGCTGGCATTCTCGCTGGATATTATTTCGGCAGCCATCCAGCAAAAGGAGTTTCTAATGAAATTTAATAATATGCGAATATTCTGTGTAAGTTTGCTGCTTTGTAGCGGGCTAGCGGCTAGTAATGGCGAAAATTTGGATATTGAAACAGTCGTAGAGGGTTTAGAGCATCCTTGGGGTGTTACCTTTATTTCTGAGAATGAAATGTTAGTTACCGAGCTGTCGGGGAATATACGGCGGGTGTCTAACGGCTTACTAAGCCCCGAACCCATTGGCGGGGTGCCAGAGGTTTTGTATGCTGGACAGGGAGGGTTATCTGAGGTTGCTATAGACCCCAACTTTGCAGATAACAGCCTAATCTATCTGTCATTTTCAGCACCTGATTCAGACCAGCCAAAGCTTAACCAACTCAACGTGATACAGGCTCGTCTTGATGGCAATGTGCTTGTGGACCATAAAACCATTTTCAAGTCTGACCCACCGCGTAAAACGGCGGCGCACTACGGCGCAAGATTGGCGTTTTTAGCGGATGGGACGTTACTGATTGCTTCAGGGGATGGTTTTAATTACCGAGAGCAGGCGCAATTTTTAAATAACCATTTTGGCAAGATATTGCGTATTAACACTGATGGCAGTATCCCTCATGACAATCCTTTTTCAGCAACCCCAGATGCGCTGCCGGAAATATGGTCTTATGGGCACCGAAATCCTCAAGGACTTTTGGTCGCTGATGATGGGGCTGTCTACGAGCACGAGCACGGCCCCCAAGGTGGAGATGAAATTAATTTGATCATGCCGGGTAAAAACTATGGCTGGCCGGCCATTACCTATGGCGTCGATTATAGCGGCGCCATGATTTCTCCATTTACTGACCAGCCGGGTATGGAGCAGCCGCTCAAGTATTGGGACCCTTCCATTGCACCCTCTGGCATGATGCTTTACCAAGGAGCAATGTTTCCCCATTGGCAGGGCAGCCTGTTTATCTCTGCTTTGATTCCCGGGGATGTAAGGCGTATCGGTTTACAAGATGCCAGTATAATTGAGGAAGAGATTTTGTTTACTGAGTTTGGCAGAATCCGAAATATTGTCTCTGCACCAGACGGCAGTTTGATACTGGTTACTGACGGTGATAACGGCAAGTTGATCAGAGTTAGCGCTCAGTAATAGCCACAGCTATATGACGCTATTAATTAACAAGCGCGTCATGTAGGCTCAGACTGATATGAAGGATAAAAAAAACAATCACCATCACTGCCGCTAGTGTCACCGGTCTTGTATATGTGAAGTTTCTTGCCTTTGGCCTGAGTACCTCAGGATGATAGCAGGCGAATATTGTTAGGGGCAGTTACAAGTTTGATGGGAGTGCCTGTAACCCCCTGTTTCGATGTATCCAACCATAGTGAACAATGACCAGTACACCGCTATGGTTAATGAGCGTCATTACCAGCGCATGATGGACAACCTCAACGATGCCGAAAAGCGCAAAATCAAGATGGTCACCATCAACCCGGCCCATGAAGACTTTAAAGATAATCCTGCCCAGAAGCTTCCACCGACGCTGATTATTAACCCGGATGATGATGCCATCTGTATGCAGGATGAAATCTTTGGGCCATTGTTGCCGATTAAAACCTACAAGCACTTCGAAGAGACTATTGGCTATATCAACGATAGGCCTCGCCCACTGGCCGCCTACTACTTTGGCTACGACAAGGCTGAGGAGAAGCGCTTCCTCACGGGCACCACCTCTGGCGGCGTCTCTATCAATGATGTGATGTTCCATATGCTGCAGAAAGACCTGCCCTTTGGCGGTGTCGGTCCCAGCGGTATGGGGGCCTATCATGGCATCGAAGGCTTTAAGACGTTCAGTCATGCCAAAGGTATCTACCGTCAGCCAAAACGCATTCCTGTGGCTAAACTGGCTGGCTTTACGCCTCCCTATGGTCCGGCTTCTGAGAAGAATATTAAGGACAAAGTAAAGCGATGAGCACAGAGCGAAAACGCGCACGCACTCAGGATCAAAAGCATTTTCGTCGCCAGCAAATACATTGACCTGTTCTTGAGTCACCTCGAACCAATCTGTGGGCTCGCAGATATGGCCGACGTACTGTTCAATCTCAGTTTTTTTGATAAGTTGTGGCATAGCTCTATCCTTGGGTTATTCTCTGCTCAATGGGCAATTGTCACAGAAATCGTGAAAAGCAGATCACCATTGGTAAAGGCTTTAATGGTAATATTTCGGCTCACCACTTATTTGTTAATTGTGGAATCAGCCAGATAGAAAGACATGATGCCGCTGTCAGCTAATATTGTGCTGCTGCAGTCGGCGCGCAAAAGTTCATCCTGTACATGCAGGCGAGCCTTCTCCAGCCGCTTCATCGAGCGTGCGACAAAGGGGCCATCACCAAGGTCTAATTCAAAAAACTTCTCTCCTTGGCCAGCAGCGGCAATACTTGCTCCAGCAAATGCATGATAGTTATTGATTATATAATCGAATAGCGGAAATAAGCCTTCAGGCAATTGGTCATTATCTAGCCATCGAGTATCAGAGCGAGCGCCGCCCCAAACTCTTGCGACATAGTTCTCAAATAATTGTAAGTGCTCACCTAGCCAGGTTTTGGGCTCCGGATCTAAAAGAAAATGCGCAGCGAAGGGACCCACCAGAGCGAAGTCTGCGAGGCAGGCTCGCTCGCCCAGTAAAAAGTCATTATCTTTAAAATGAGCGACTAAAAGTTCCAATAGACGAGCGAAGTCTGCCTGTATAGCAACAGTCTTATCGGGCCCCGCGCCCTGCACCTCGCATGCTGCCGCGCCAAATGTATTGAGCATGACCTCACCAAAGCCCTCTACCCGAGCCTCTTCATCATCGGTCAACTCAACATCAATATGCTTACTAAGCAGTATATTAGTGCCAAATCTTCTGCCAGTTACAATGACGTTCTCTGGATAACACCATCGAGAGTGGAGGGCATGTCTTGGATACCAGTGATTGAAGAAGTCTTCCAAGATAAAGCAGGCACCTCGCTGTGACGAGCTATCAGGGATCACTGGGCACCCATTAAAACGATCGTGTAAGAAAGGTCCAATGCTAATAGTGTCATTAATCATCCAGCCATCAGGCGTTTTTAAGACTGGTATGAAGTTAGTGCCGACGCGGCTGTTAATCGACTCAGTTTTTTCTTGGGATTTTATCTCCCATTGATAAGGAATTTGCTGATAGCGTAATTGGGCCTCAAGTTTGCGAGTAAACATACTCATCTCCTGCCCAATTAAAGTATAGGTGCCCCTGTACATGTCCTAGCCTCCCCTTATTTATGCTGGCGATTATGAATTATTTTTGACCCTGGAATCTTACCATCAATACCAACTTCGTCACTGTAGTTATCCATAAAATTGACTTATCACTTAATATCTAAAAGTAGTTAGACGTCGATTCTGAAATAGAGCTCAATGTTGCTCTAATAAATAGAGTTATTTTTCAGGGCACACAGGTAAGGATTTACTCAAATGAACACTGTTACTCTCAATCGACGTGATATCGATTTCCTTCTCTATGAATTCCTTGATACAGAGTCACTTCTGAGTAGGGCGCGCTACGCTGAGCATTCACGAGAAAGCTTCGATGCCACGATTGATGGTGCCAAGAACATTGCCGAAAAATATTATGCGAACCACTATCACAAGGGCGATGCAGAGGAACCTGTCTTTGAGGATGATTCCGTTACATTGATCCCTGAAATCCAGGCGGCCTGGGATGCCACTGCAGAATTTGGTTTACTTGGCGCTAGCTACGATTTCGAGGAGGGTGGTGTTCAATTACCTGAAGTTATCTGTAAGGTGTGCGGGACCTATATTCAAGCTGCAAATTCAGGAAGCAGTGGTTACTACTTTGTTACTGCTGCGGCGAGCAATGTGATTCGGGCGTTTGGCAATGAGCAGCAAAAATCTCTGTTTCTAAGTTCTATGATGGATGGCCGAAGCGCAGGTACCATGGCTCTAACTGAACCCGCTCAGGGTTCAACACTCGGTGACATTAAAACCTCGGCGACATTACAGCCTGACGACAGCTACCTTATTCGAGGGCAGAAGATATATATCAGTAATGGTGACCACAGTCTATCACACAATATTGTGCATCTGGTTTTAGCGCGGATTGAGGGTGCTCCCAAGGGAACACGCGGTATCTCTTTATTTATTGTGCCTAAATTTTTAGTCAATACTGACGGTACTATTGGGGAGAGGAATGATGTTGTCCTGGCCGGCCTGTTGCACAAAATGGGCAATCGCAGCGCCACATCCACCGTTTTAAATTTTGGTGAGCAACAAGGAGCTGTTGGTTATCTTGTAGGTGAGCCCCATCAAGGGCTACGTTATATGTTCCAAATGATGAATGACCTAAGAATTGGCGTGGGTTTGGGAGCATCGGCCCTTGCTTACAGAGGTTATTTGCATGCTTTGGATTATGCACGTGAGAGGCCTCAGGGTCGTCTGCCATCAAACAAAGATCCCGAGACTCCTCAGGTTAAGATTATTGAGCATGCGGACGTACGGCGCATGCTGTTGGCGCAAAAATCCTATGCTGAAGGAAGTCTGGCACTTTGTATGTATGCGGCGTCCTTAGCCGAAGACTGTAAAACTGCAGTTTCAGCCGATGATCGTGAGCAGGCTGCCTTACTGCTGGATTTCCTGACGCCAATCGTAAAAAGCTTTCCGTCCAAATACGGCTGCATAAGTAATGACCTTGCGATTCAGGTATTGGGCGGCTCGGGCTATATCCGAGAGTACCCAGTTGAACAGTTATATCGTGACCAGCGGTTAAACCCAATTCACGAGGGCACTGAAGGCATTCATGGCTTAGACCTTCTCGGTCGAAAGGTTCTATCTAATAATGGCCAAAGTTATCAATTGTTCATTAGCCTGATCGAGAAGACGCTGGCTGATGCTGCCGCTCTGCCCGAGATTGCACACTTTGTACCTCCGATAAGAGAAGCGATTGATAGAACTCAGCGAGTAACTGAGTCGCTGCTATTTTCAATTAAAGAAGACCCTGATCTTGGATTGGCAAATGCTACTATTTATCTTGATATGTTCGGGCAGGTCGTTATCTCTTGGATCTGGTTAAAGCAGGCGATCATAGCCGCTGGTCAGGTAAGTTTAAATCATCCGGAGCAGGCTGATTCTGAGGTTGGTTTCTATCAGGGTAAGCTCTATGCTGCACAATATTTTATTAATAGAGAGTTACCGCAGACTATTCAGAAAGCCGCGCTATTAGGGCTAAATGACAGTACCTGTTTTTATATGTGTGATGAATATTTCTAAAAAGCACTGCATGTCTACCATATACTCATCAGATTAAGACAATAACGAATAAACTCAACATTAAGGACCTTATATGGATTTTTCGACATTTGCTCGTTCTCGTAAAAGCACCAGAGGCTTCAAGCCTGACCCCATTCCTGTAACCCTGATCGAAGAGATTATCGATACTGCAAAATGGGCCCCATCGTCCTATAACACTCAGACCTGGCATATTCATGCATTGGCAGGGGAAGTGTTGGATAAGATTCGTGCTGGAAATACCGAGAATACTCTGGCAGGCAAGCCTCATGTGCGTGATTTTCCTTATAAAGAAGAATACGAAGCAGGGCATCGTCAGAATCAAATTGATGTCGCGGTGCAGTTATTTGAGGCTATGGGTATTGAGAGAGAAGATAAAGAAAAGCGCATGGATTGGATGTTACGGGGATTTCGTCAATTTGATGCGCCTGTGTCATTGGTGCTTACCTATGACAAGTATCTTGACCCGGCTGCGATAACCCACTTTGGTCTAGGTTCATTGGCTTACGGTATTGTGCTTGCTGCATGGGAGCGGGGTATTGGTTGTGTCATTAACGGGCAGGGTATTATGCAGTCAGACGTGGTTCGCGAGTACGCTAACATACCTGATGACCAAAATATTATGATCTGTATTGCGATGGGTTATCCCGCGGATGGATTTCCGGCGAATGATGTGCGATCTACACGGGCTGATAACAGCACATTTGTCAGCTATCTAGGGTTCGATTGATGTAATTAACCAGCATGGGTTACGGGTTGCCGTAATCCATGGTCAGGTTATTTTTGAGCTAGTCTAAATCGCTTGCATTGTGACGATCGCGCAACTGTCTTTTCTCTTCACCCCAAACTCTATTGACTCTCAACCCTCTTTGAACTGCTGGACGATCTTGAATACATTCCGCCCAGCGAATAACATTTTTATATTGGGCGACATCTAGAAATTCTTGCGCACTATAGAGAGAGCCTGAGACCAACATGCCGTACCAAGGGTGGGTAGCCATATCGGCGATGGTATAGTCGCTGCCCGATAGAAACTCCCGAGTCGCTAGAGTCTTATCGAGAACGTCCAGTTGGCGTTTCACTTCCATGGCATAGCGGTTGATAGGGTATTCATATTTTTCCGGCGCATAGGCATAGAAATGACCAAAACCTCCGCCTAAGAAGGCGGCACTGCCCATTTGCCAAAATAGCCAGGATAGACACTCCGCTCGGTCTGCAGGGGCGCTGGGTATGAAGGCGCCGAATTTTTCCGACAGATACATTAAGATCGCTCCAGACTCAAACACGCGAGTGGGCTCAGGCGTGCTGTAATCAAGCAGTGCTGGAATTTTAGAATTCGGATTAATCGATACAAAGCCGCTGCCAAATTGATCTCCACTACCAATGTCCACCAACCAAGCATCGTATTCCGCATCCTGATAGCCGAGGGCTAACAGTTCCTCAAACATAACGGTCACCTTGACCCCATTCGGTGTACCCAGGGAGTAGAGTTGATGAGGATGTTTGCCAACGGGCAAGTCCTTGTCGTGGGTAGCACCAGCAATCGGCCGATTAGTAGAGGCAAATTTGCCGCCGCTATCTCGATCCCACTGCCATACTTTTGGGGGAATATAGGCATTTTTGTCAGTCATTATTACTGTACTCTCTCAATGTTTAAGCACATCTTGGTGAATCGCCGATAAGTTGTTACCCTGCGGCGTTTAAGAAGCTTCTGATATCTGCAGCCGTTCTTGGTCATGTTTATAACGCAGACCAGCAAATAAAAAACAGGGCATAGCGAGGAATGAAAACAGGGTAAAACCTAACAGTGTTAAAGAATAGGGTTGATCGACCCCATAAGAGGTCATAACATCAATTGACACTCCTGTTATGGTAATACCAATGCCCATACCTACAACATTCATCAATAGAATTGAAAATGCGATAACTGTTGACCGCACTTCGGGAGGAATTAAACACTGAATGCTCGCAAAGAAGGGTCCGAAGAACGATCCAATCTGAAACATCCCAAGGAATAAGCCAATCGGTATCCATATCGAGTCACCAGGGGCTAATCGGTACGCTATCATAAAGGGAGAACAGGCCAAAAGAATAAAGAAAAGGAACACCAGGCGCCCATAGCCTGTTTTCTGGGTAAACCAGTCGCTGCCTATACCACCCACAAAGGTACCAATAATGCCTCCGGATAAACCCATCAACCCAGTTAGTTTGGCAATTTCATCGCGATCGAAGTTACGTTCTTGAACGAACCAAAGCTGATCAAAATAACCAGCTCCAATAAATACATGCAATAGCATCGCACCTGCCATAGCCGCCATTAGTGCAGGAGATTTTGGGATTGCAGTCATTGCAATCTTTGCAATCTGGCGAATGCTGGGTTTTTCCATTTTTTCGTTGGCATCGATTAAGTGACGTCTGGGTGTTTCTTTTACAAAAAAGACTATTGCCGCAAGAACAAGGCCAATTCCTCCGAGCAAATAAAAACAGTTGCGCCATCCAATGACAGGGCCGAGAAACCCGGCTAGCAAAAAGCTACCACCAGCGCCAAGAGGCGCCCCAATATAGTAAAACCCGACTGCAAAGCCCAAGCGCGACTGAGGGAAACGATCCGCTAAAAGTGACATTGCACTGGGTGATAATATGGATTCTCCGACACCTATAAACATTCGAGGAATGGCCATACTGACAAAATTCCAGGCCAGTCCTGAGGCCGCTGTTAGCGCGCTCCAAAGACTTACCCCAAAACTGATCAGCCGTGTCCGATTGACCGTATCGGCCAACATGCCCATGTACAAACCTGCAATTGAGTAGAAAATAAGAAATACCAGGCCCGTAAGCAGTCCGTACTCGGTATTGCTGAGCCCGAGATCAGGGACAATGTAATTTGCAAAAGCCGACATCAGATTTCTATCGAGCATATTTAATACATTGAGAGAGGTCAGCAGGCATAGAAAGCCCATATCAGATGAAGAAATTGTATCTTTGCTTGGCATATCTTTACTCATTGTCTTTGGCCTTATTAGCTACTAGTCCTTGTAGGAAGGGTCGATCTTGTCAATCAATCGAGTAAACGCCTTAAATTCAAGTTCGCCCGTGGGCTCGCCTATCCCTTGAATAGCCACTAGCTTTTCGGACTTGGCCAGAATCTTTGGGCCGACGGGAATGCTGGGTCGATCAGTTGAGTCTATGGTCACCTGTACCTGACAGGCGCGCTCGATAGACCAGAGATTTTGGAAGGCTTCAGGAATGGTGCGCCCGCCCGCCAATAGGCCATGATTGCGCAGAATCATCAGGCTTTTATCACCCAGGTTGGCGACCAGGCGTGGCTTCTCGTCATCCAGAACCGTGATACCCTCAAAGTCATGGTAGGCAACTTGGTTGTACATCAGTGCCGAGTAGAAGTTATCTGTGCGCAGCCCTTCTTGAGTGCAGGCCACGGCCATACCGGCATTGGTGTGGGTATGGGCGATACATTGAATATCTGGTCGCGCGGCGTGAATGGCGGTGTGGATAAGAATACCCGCCGGATTTACCGCGTAGTCGGTGTCTTCAACTACATTGCCATCAATATCAACCTTGACCAGATTAGAGGCTTTGACCTCGCTGTAGTGCAGGCCGAATGGGTTGATCAGGAAATGCTGTTCGGGCCCTGGCACCTTAACGGTAATATGGTTGTAGATCATTTCGCTCCAACCCATATAGTCAAAGATTCTGTAGCAGGCTGCGAGCTTTACTCGCAGTTCTTGTTCGGTCTCTGCCATTAGCTTGCCCCCTATAAAAACGTGCTCAGTATTAAAATCTGCGGGCCGTTTAGTCGGCCTTCTGTATGATTTTTATCATCGCTGCTGATATTGTTTATTGAATAAAATTAACTCTACACCACCTGCGTACTGGCAATATTTAATTGCCCCTTCAAGCCAGCAAGACGGTGGTGATAGGCCTTAAGATATTCGGGAGAGGAAACCATATCGATAAATGATTGCAGGGTTGGATACTTGGCAATGGCCATAACATCCCAGAGTTCCTCAACTTCTCCGACTACCATGCCGTTAAATACACTGGTAAAAACCACATCACCGCCTAATTCCTTAATCAAGGATCCAGTTACGGCACCATAGATCTGGTAGGCTTCTATGCCTGAGAGATCGGTTTCACGCCCATCTTCATACTCGGCTTTTTCTTTAAACTTCAGCAGGTTAACCATACAGACCGGGCCACCATTATCAGCTTTGAGTAAAGCTTCCATTTGCTGTTCAGTTTTAGTGGTTGCATTAATATATTCCATTTTAATCTCCAAATATGACAGTGGCACTCAACGAGCTGCAGCAATAATTTAATAGCTAGTCTCTAAAAATATCGTCTGACCTTCCGACAAAAATAACTGGATAGCAAGGATCTAGAGAGCTCTTCGCTACCATTTAGATTTATAGAATATTAACTACTTCTGGCCACCTGTCTATGCATAGTTTGGTGTCGAATAATAACTAAAAGCTATGGGATGATAACGTTTGAAAACTGAGATCATCGAGGTGATCCTAAAGCGTTTCTGCAAAGCTATTTTCCAAATAGGTATATTTCTGTAATACATTGTGATGGTGCTGAATATGATTGGCCCATCTATTTTTATCGATCGAAATACCTATAGCTCTTAATCAATTGAACTGTATTGGTAAGGCATAACAGGACGTTATCTACCCATAGTGTATTCCTATGGGTCATAAGCTAGTGCAATGCGATACTCCTTAACTCAATGATCTCAAGAGTTCGCTTTTTTAATAAAACAATAATTAATATTCAGAGTAAATATGTTGCAGGTTACCGCCTCAATGGTTCTGATAATGTTACTTCTCTATGGGGCTAGAGAGCTGTATTCCTACATAACATTTAGTAAGTAGTAAAATGGGCTTCACTGCCTAATTTTTCTGATATTAAGGACCGAAAAAGGAGGTAATCCAGTGGAGGACGTTTCAGTTGTTATGGCCAATAGAGCGGCTACAAGCTCGTCGGAACATGCAGCCGCGATGGCTCCCTATATTGCTGAGGGCACAAAACGCGCGTCTCCAGCCGGTAATCGTGGTCCGTTACAGTTGGATAAAAGTGGCAAACTTCATCCTGACATTCTGAAGGTGTATAACGAAAAAGGGTTCTATATCTTTGAGGGCGTTATCGGGGCAGAGGAGTTGGACAGTCTGCGTGCCGACGTCACCAATATGATCGACCGCGCCCCGGTGCAGCCCGGAGCGCAGGTAGATGCCAAAGGCCGTCCGGCAATGGGGCTGGATCATGCTGCCGAGCCCTACTCCTTTATCAAACCCCTGTCGGACCCCTTTGGTGGCACGGGACTATTGAATGGCCGCCACCCGGTCCAGATGATACAGCCCGAGCCCGAAGACGATGTTCCCAATGACGTTCTTTTTTTATTGCGGGATATATGCCAGGCCATGCCGGCCTGTCTGCGCCTGTATGGACATCCACAGCTATTGGGCATTGCCGAGGCTGTTAATGGCTCCGATTTTGTCCCCTACACTGAAGTTATCTTCGTCAAACAGGCGGGCCGAGGCGGCGCGGTATCCTGGCATCAGGACGGTGTAACCCATTGGCAGTCACCCAACTGGGATCTGGGTATCCACGGTTTTAATTTTCAAGTGCAGCTCTATGATACAACCCCTGCAAATGGGTTATGGATCGTGCCTGGTAGTCATAAGCTGGGACATATCGATATCAAAAAAAGGGTAGAGGACAATGGAGGCGAGCGATTACCGGACGCGATTCCTCTAATCTGTGCACCGGGTGATGTGACCATCGTCAATAGACAGATGCTCCACGGCTCCTTCGCCAATACCTCGGTGGATCAGCGTATCTCTATTACCATCGGCTTTCACCGTCGAGCCTCAGTGCTGGGTCAGCGCAGCGCCCTGGCTATAGAAGGGGGCGATATTTATGACGAGCAGCGCATATTTGAGCGATCAGCGGTAATTGCCGTGGCCATCGATGCGCGGGCTCAATATTTTCCCAATGAAACTCGCTATTGCTATGAACCCTTTGTCGGGTTGGAAGAGGACTACCGCTGGAATGACGATACGTTTGAGAGGGTGATACGAAACTACAGCAGTAGGGATTTAGCAATTTGACTGCGCAAGAGACAGACGCCACATCCCGAGACTATGGTTTTTTAATATTTTTGACCCTGATCAATGTATTAAATATCGTCGATCGGCAATTAATTGCCAGCTTGGCTAACTGGATAAAGCCTGAGTTAGGCCTGAGTAATACTCAATTTGGACTTTTAACTGGGCTCGTTTTCCTGTTCTTTTATGCGGTCGCCGGGGTCTTTATGGGTATTTTGGCAGATCGGGTTGACCGAAATCGTTTGATTGCGTTTGGTTTAGTGGTGTGGAGTGCCCTCACAGCCATATCTGGTATGGCAAAAGGGTTCCTCAGTCTCGCCATCCCTAGACTATTTATCGGTATTGGCGAATCAATTATGACGCCAACTGCTATGTCGATACTCTCGGACCGGTTTCCGTCAAAAAATCTCGGTTTTGCGGCTGGCTTTTACTACATGTCAGCGCCCCTAGGTGTGTCATTGAGTTTATTGATTGCGGCTTATCTTGAGCCCTTGATAGGTTGGCGTGGTTGTTTTTACGCACTCGGTGCACTGGGCATCCTGTTCTGCATCATTATGGTGTTCTTGAAAGAGACGCCTCGTAAGTCACAAATGAAAAGGCAGGGAAATCCAGTTAAGTCGCCAGAACTTCCGAGTATTAAACAAATGCTGGTCACGACCTGGAATGCTTTTGCTTGCTCTCCCGCTTTAAAGTTAACGGTGTTCGGCGCAGTGACTTTTCATGTTTTTTTGGGCGCTGCGATGTTTGAACAGATCTGGTTTGTCGAGGAGCGAGGTTTCGACCCCAATGATATCGCAGAGATAACCGGTTGGATGGCATTGGTTGCAGGCGTTGCAGGTAACCTTGCAGGTGGTATTGGAAGTGACTATTTTCTGCACAAGACAGGTATCGGTCGGCCGATGTTTATGTTCTGGATTACGCTGTTCATTATGCCGGTGATGCTTGCCTACAGATTTGTCGACCCTGCATCACCTCTTTTTATGGTTTGCATGTTCCTGGCTCTATTTCAGTATGGCTGCCTTTTTGGTCCTGTCTTTGGCACAGTTCAGGAGCTGGTTCCGCCTCAGATTCGGGGGACTGTCACCGCTGTTGTCCTTATGATGGTTAGTGTTTTAGGTATCGGTTTTGGCGTTACTTTTACCGGAGTCTTGGTCGACTGGTTACTCGCCAATAATATTGACAGTCCCTACACCAAAAGCCTGCTGTTCTGTACCGCAATCTCATTTTTAACCATTCCATTATTTTTCTTCGCTGGAAGGTATTTTGATCGTGATCGGCAGGCACTTAAGGAATGGGTTTGAGTACTTCCATATTAATACCTTATTTTGCTCTCAAGAGATTTGCATTATGACCCGCCCCGTTCTAGTGATGATGAGGCCTTTACCCTTGCCTTTACTGTGGGCGAATGGTGAGGAGATTGAGGTACGTCAATTTCAAGGCGACTTTAGTCTGTTTGAAGGCGCAACAGTATTGTGTTCAACCGCCCTTGATAGGGTCGATGCCGACTTTATAGCCGCTATACCTGATAGCGTAAAACTGATCGCTAATATTGGTACCGGTTATGACAATATTGATCTTGTGGCCGCGACCGCAAAAGGTATTAAGATAACCAACACACCTGTGGTTGCTGAAGATACAGCTGATCTAGCCTTCCTATTAATTTTGGCCTCTGCAAGACAATTAACTGCCAATCAAAAATTTTTACGCGCGGGTCATTGGACCTCGACTCAGCCGGCTACCCATATAGGTAAAACTGCCCATGGGACAACTCTGGGCATTGTTGGTTTTGGGCAAATAGGCCAAGCCGTTGCCAGGCGCGCAAAAGGCTTCAATATGAATGTCATTTATCACGGCCCCAGTCGCAAACCCGCGGCGGAAAAGCTGCTGGATGCAACATACTTTGAAACGCTGGAAGAGATGCTCGCCACTGCCGACATAGTCTCTTTAAATTGCGCACTGACCGCGCAAACCAAGCATATTATTAATGCTCAGACGCTAAGTGCTATGAAGTCGGATGCTGTTCTGGTCAATACAGGACGTGGTGCGCTGATTGACGAGGCTGCTCTTGTGGCTGCTATGAAAGCTGGTCACCTCAGTGCGGCAGGTTTAGATGTCTTTGAGTACGAACCGGATATTCACCCGGGCTTACTTGAACTGAATAACGTTACGCTGGCACCACATATAGGTGCTGCAACAGCGCAGTGCCATGAGGCTATTGGTGCCTGCGCAATTGAAAATATTCTGGCGCAATTTGAAGGCCGTGAATTGATAAGTTGTGTCAATCCACTATAGCGCTTTTATTCAGGCCAAACACGGGCTGTTCTAATGCCGACTGGCATAAGATACTTAATGCGTAAATGTAAAGGAGCTAATCCATGAGTTTTAGTAAATCAAAAGTGAGGATTGCAATGTTTAGGAGTCTATTTGTGTTTCTGTTGGGCTTCTTTGGCTCAAATACAGGTTCAGTGGCATCAGAGGGTTGGGTAGTCCCCGAGAAGCAGTTGTCGGCAGCATCAGGTCTGAGTGATGAAACGCGACAGTTACTGATAGCATTGGGTGCATCTCAATTTGATATGAGAAAAATGACATTGGATGGCGATCTTCGACAGGGGCTTCTTGGCATCGCAGAACAAGCGATGTTGCAACAAAAAGACATAACAATTGAAACCCATGAGAGCCAGTTTGGTGTCAAGATCCAAACGTCTGAAATGGCTGGGGTGAAGGTTTATAAAATTAGTCCTCCACAGATTAATACCGCCTTTGAAGGGCGAATTTTTATGCATGCTCATGGTGGCGGCCACTTCTTGGGCGGTGGCGCTATGGCAGCTCAAGAGGGCGCCATGATCGCCGCTAGCGCCGGGATTGAGGTGATCTCAGTAGACTACACATTGTCAACTGAGGGGCCATTTCCAGCTGCCTTGAACGATCTGGTTGCTGTTTATCAAGAATTACTCAAGACCTTCCCCGCCAGTGCCATTGCCGTGGGGGGTAGTTCAGCTGGCGGTAACTTGACACTGGCAACCGTTCTAAAGCTCAAAGAGTTAAAGCTCAGGGTACCCGGAGCATTATTTGTCGGTACCCCGAATGCAGATTTATTGTTTACTGGTGACAGTATCATCACTAATGAATATGTCGATAATACACTGGTGACTGTGGAAGGTATGATTCGGGCATCTGCCAAGGTATATGCAGGTGAGTATGAGCTTACCAACCCGCTTATCTCACCACTGTATGGGGACTTCTCTGATTTTCCGCCGACTTACTTGGTTTCTGGCACCAGAGATCTATTGCTGAGTGACACGGTAAAGGTGCATCGAAAGCTGCGTGACGCAGGAGTGGAAACGGATCTCAATATCTTCGAAGGTGTTCCTCATGGAGCCTATTTAGCGGTTCCTGGGTCAAAGGAATTTAATGGTGCGCTAGGCGATCTTAAGACGTTCCTTCAGCGCCATCTGTAAAGGAGACGCTATAACAGAGGGTTGTTAACCAATATCTCTTTGTTAATAGACTTCATTAGTGCAGCATTGTCTTATACCGCAACAAAATCTATTGATAACTAATTTACCGAGTATCCAATGAAAGTACTTCGAACGCCAGACGAGAGATTTAGAGATCTTGTCGATTTTCCATTTGCACCCAATTATCTCGATATAGATGATCAGGATGGCGGGACATTGCGAATGCACTACCTTGATGAGGGTCCCGCTGATGGAGAATTGGTTCTCTGTATGCATGGTCAGCCGAATTGGAGTTACTCTTTTAGAAAGATGATAGGGCCTCTGGCTAAAGCAGGTTTTAGGGTGGTGGTCCCAGATATTGTCGGCTTTGGCCGATCGGATAAACCCTCAAAGCGTTCAGATTACACCTTTGACAGACATGTGAATTGGCTGAAAAGTTTTATTGAAGGGCTTGATCTGAAGCATATCAATCTCATTGCTCAGGATTGGGGTGGGCCAATTGCTCTGCGCAATGTCGCTGATAACCCAGATAGATTTGCGCGCATTCTGGTTACTAATACGGGCTTGGGCGATGCAAAAGGGATCCCGCTGGAAAAGTCATCTGAGTTACACAGGCTGTTAAGTGAAACGCCAGTACTGCCTATTGAAGAAGTCACTAAAAATGCCCTTGGTGCAGTAGACGGTCGCCCTGGATTCTTTTATTGGATCAAGCACTGTGACGCCTACGCGGACTTTGACCCTGGGGAAGTTATGCGCTTTTGGCTAAATGACTGCTCAGACGAAGAGTGCAGGGCCTATGCTGCGCCATTTCCCGACGAGTCCTATAAGCAGGGTGCTCGGCAATTCCCCACGCTGGTGCCGATTATCCCGGATAATCCATCCATTCCTGATAATAAGCGTGCATGGAAGGCACTGGAGAAATTTGATAAGCCATTTCTCACAGCGTTTTCTGCATCACCACTGCCTACAAGAGGTCCCTGTGCAACTTTTTTGGACTTCAAAATGCATAAAAATGAGGCTCCGGCAATAGCGAGATTCCAACAGGATATTCCTGGGGCCCGTGGATTGAATCACGTCACTATCGCCGATTCGGGTCACTACACTCAGGACGACGCGGGAGAAGAGTTAGCGAGAGTGGCTATTGAGTTTTTTACTACAACATAGATGCTGGTTTTGAATTTCAGAGATAAAACATAACTCTCCAGTTCTGGAACACATATAAATATAAGGGTTAATTAAATGGACACAAAAATCAGTAACCAAGAAGCATTTGCTAACAAGGTGGTTTGGATAACCGGTGCCTCCGCAGGTATTGGAGAGGAGATGGCGGTGGCATTTGCCCGCAGCGGATCAAAACTTGTACTTTCCGCACGCAATAGTGAGCAGCTTGAGCGAGTAGAAAAGCGCTGTTACGAAGCAGGAGCCGATCGGGAGAATGTGCTAGTGATGCCGTTAGACGTAGTGGATTTGGATGCTATGCCCGGTGCTGTCGATAAGGTTATGGAAGCCTATTCCAGAATAGATTTACTGATTAATAATGCGGGTGTTGGGGTGCGTGATTTTTGTACTGAGGTGAAATTAGATCTCTACCGGACAGCGTTAGAAGTTAACCTGATAGGTCCTATTGCATTAACGAAACAAGTATTACCTATTATGATTAAGCAGGGTTCCGGTCATATTGCCGGGACATCGAGTGTCGCAGGTAAAGTGGGCATTCCCCTGAGAACGGCTTACTGTGCTGCCAAATTTGGATTGATTGGCTTTCTTGACGCGCTGCGTGCCGAGGTGGCTTATCACGGCATTAAAGTCAGTACCATTATTCCTGGACTGGTTAAAACTGGTGCAGTCGCCAATGCGATGACTGGCGATGGATCGGTGATTGGCGCCGAAGAAGGTGTCATGACTGAGGGTTTGACAGCCGAGGAGGCCGCTGCCGCCATTTTACCGCAGTTGGCTTGCCATGCAGATGAATTCGTTATTGGTAATTGCGATTCGTCAAAGATGGTCGAGCTAAAACGCAATGACCCGATACAGATTTTTCGGGGCCTTGAGCAGATGGCAGAAAGTTTATACAGCTAAATTCAAACGTTGTAATCTGTCAGTCCGTTGCTATTTAAGTCAGTTGCTGCTTGAGTCATTGAGCAGTGGCAGGCTGCCTCGCATGTAACCGACAGCACAGAGAGAGCATCCTAACGACAAAAATAAATCCTTCCCAAACCTGCAAATTATTTTAATAACATAGCGTTATCTATCAATAATCCATTGCTTATAGAAGCGGAGAGTTTGAATCAACATACTTAGAGATATAGTTATAGCTAACTATATTAAATTGCGTATAGCGATTAAAAGATAAGTATAGAAAATTTGAACTTACTAGGGGCTTCTAATGAGAATGATTAAACGAGGAAAATTATATCAAGGCGTTGCGTTAAGTTCGCTTCTGATTGCAGGTTTAGGCGCGCCAACTGTCGCAGCACAAACTGATACTGAACTTAATGAGATTATAGTTACCGCCACTAAGAGAGACGAGCGCCTGCGTGATGTACCGATGGCCATCTCAGTGCTCGGAGAGGATGCCTTAGAAATTGCGGGGATCACTGACTCTCAAGGAATCGCGGATACCATTCCCGGTATGACCTTCAGCACGGCAGGGAACAATATTAATCCATCGTTCATAGTGCGCGGCATCGGCACCTTGTTGAATCAGGACGATTTGACTAGTCCAGTGGCCGTGTACCTAGACGAAATGCCGATGTCGGCCGCAAAGAGTACGGTCAGAATGGATTTCGGTTTATTTGACGCCGCACGGGTCGAGGTGCTGAAGGGTCCTCAGGGTACATTATTTGGGGCCGGTACCCTTGCCGGTGCGGTGAGAATCATTTCAAATAAGCCTGACCCAAGTGGATTGTCCTACAAAATTTCCACAGATATAGGTTCGACTAGCGGCGAATTACGTCAGCGCTACAACGCGATGGTGAATATTCCCATAAGCGAAAATGCTGCTGTGCGTCTGGTTGCTTTCACAGCTGAAGATGACGGTTGGGTCAATAACCTCAGCGATGGCACCAACCCAACCAATGGTGTTACAAACACGGGATTGCGGGCGCTACTTGGCTGGCAGGTGAATGATCGGTTTAATGCCAATTTCTCATACATGTTTCAAGACACCGAAATAGACGATGGATCGACAATCAATCCGGCTCTGGGTGAAAACTCCAGAACTGGGTTCGCCAAAGACAGCTCCGATGTTGAGATGTCTATGTTGAATATGACGCTTGAGTACGATCTTGGTTTTGCCACTCTCACCTCCTCGACTAATTTTTCTGAGAATGATGCGGTCATGGAAGCAGATTTGAGCCCAATACTGGGCGGCATGTTCCCGTGGCTACTTCACCGGGAGCCCGATGATGAGGCGTTTGCTCAGGAGATCCGTCTGGTGTCCAGTTCAGATTCGCGACTGGACTGGGTTTTAGGTGGGTTCTTGCTTGACCGACAAACTGAGGTGGCGCAGGTGTTTTATTTCCCGCAGTCATGGATAGATGAGAGAGGAGGCGAGCCAATCGATGGCGCCATTACCTCAATGGGGGTTGATAACGCTTGGATTTATGGCGGCGACGTCAAATATGACTATAAGGAGAGCGCATTCTTTGGGGAGCTCGGGTACCAGCTGACAGATACCATTAAAGCGACGGTGGGTTTCAGAACTGGTGACATGGAAAACAGTAATTCGCGCCCAGGCGGCGGTTCCTCGTCATTGGGCGGGGTTCTTGGCGCGGTTGTTTTTGGGGGGGGAAGTTCCTTTACACCTGTGCCTTATACCGCGGCGTCATACGAGCCAGGCAAAACCAGCAACAATTCGGTGAAGTTGTCGGTGGCGTGGCAGTTTAACGATGAAATGAATTTTTATGCGACCGCCTCTGAGGGCTTCAGAACTAACGAAGTCAATCGCGCCGGCTTTTTAGTTGGCCTTGACGGTCGGTTGGGTTCTAGTCGTATAAACCCTGACGAAACCACTGTGATTCCTCAGGTTTCCAGCCCAGATAGTCTCTGGAACTACGAGGTTGGCATGAAGGCGCAATGGGATTCAGTCAGTGCAAACCTTTCAATCTACAAGATGGTCTGGGAGGATATGCAATTGAGTGCCATGCGCGGAGGGGGAGACCCCGATCAATTCATAACCAATGCGGGTGAGGCACAATCCGAGGGGATAGAGCTGGAGGTATTGGCCAATGTCGGGGGCAATTTGGAGCTTGGGCTCAATGTTGCGGTGCAGGACGCTAGGATTACTAAATTAAGTGACCAGGAGGCTCTTATGACAGGCGCAGAGATCGGCTCTTCCTTAGTCTCGCCAGATCTGCAGTTCTCTGGACATTTTAAGTACACTGTGCCCCTAGATAGTGGCAATGAAGCGTTTGCTCGTTTGGGCTTCAGTTACACTGATGAGTTACCCAATGGGTTTCCAAATGGTGTCGGTAACCCGGACACATTGAATCCGTTTTATGCAGAAACCGATGCTTGGTCTAAGGTGGATTTCAGCTTAGGTTGGGTGTCTGATAAGTGGTCGGTGGCGCTTTACGGAGAGAACATATTGGATAACGATGACTCCACCTTTATCATGCAGCAGAATTTTTTCGCCAACAAGCACATGACAGTGCGGCCGCGGACTTTTGGTATTAGGGTGTCGATGAATCCCTGATTCGTTTCAAATGGGGGCTGGTGCACTTTATGTGGCGAGCCCCATCACTCATTGGCAGCTCGATTCCTAACATGCCTCGCATCTAGCAGCTTATGCATTGATAATTGGTGTTGGGGTGGGTTTTTCCTCACAGCGAAACAAGACTGTTGTTTGCGGCGCTTTGATGAGAGCTCGCACTTGGCACACTAACTGATTAATAGCCTCCCGAGTGACATGTCTTATTCACTCTATCTCGACTTTGCGTCGATTGCGAAGCGACGGTAGATCACCAGTCAAACGGAGAAAAGACTCAGCCTTAAGCCCTTGCCAATGCTAAACAAGAAGCGCCACCTTTTGGGTGGCGTTTTTGTTATATTAATCGATAATTTGCTAGGGATAGGATCTAAAATTGAAACTTAAGAGGGGTCAATGATTATATGGATATCAGGCAGTTGAAGCACTTTGTCGCGCTTGTGGAAACCGGAACGGCGCATGCGGCAGCAGATGACCAACATATCTCTCAGCCGGGATTAAGTAGCAGTATAAAGAGACTCGAGAACCAGTTGGGTGTCTCGCTCTTTGAGCGGCGAGGTCGAGGCATGGTGCTAAATGCCAGGGGCAGAGACTTTTATCCTCATGCCAAACGAACAATTGAGCACCTTCGACTTGCTCAAGCTGAGCTAAAAGTCAGTGACGCCAGAATTCGGATTGCTCTTGGTGATATAAGATCAAGTGATTTTATTAGTAAATTAACGACTAACCTAAGTGAGGTCCATCCTTTAATTGCTGTGGAATTTTATGAATCGCACTATGAAAGTATTTTCTCAGATTTAGAGGAAGGCATTGTTGATATCGCCTTTGCCAGTATTCCTGCAAATGGCAAAATACCGTCCTCACTGCTTTCTAAATTGATGACTCGTAGTCACTTTGGTGTTTTCTGTGCGGCAGATCATCCATTGGGGAAACTTGACCGCCAGATAACAGGTGATGACCTGCAGGCCTACCCTTGGATGTACAATACTAAAGCGCCGGCCATTACGCCTCATTATCCAAGGTTAAAAGAGAGCCCTGGTATCGTAAAAAATAAACTAAAAATTGTGACTATAGATTCGTTGCATATGGGCAAAGAGCTAGTCATTAATTCACATTGCCTCTGTCATACGCCAGAACTTGCAATGGCTGTAGAGTTATACAAAGGAAAAGTAATAAAACTTAATGTACCCACCAAACGAATTAGCACTGACATAATGGGGTTGCGGCATCGGGATATTAGATCTCCTCTGTTGGATCAGGTTTTTTCTCTAGCAGCGAAGTGCTTTAGTTAAAAAATCCTATAAAAATATAACTCTGAATGGAGTCGAGCAGCTGTGAGGGTTCCGCGTCTAGTTACAATTTCTTGCTGAGGATTAATCAAAATTGTTCGATTCTACTGTGCTGGCAGATGCTTTTTTCCACGCTTTTTACTCCAATACATGGCGCCTTGATGACTCGTCGGTAGACGGTCTATCCGTTTTGGAATCCTATCAAATTCAGAATCTTGTATGCGAGAAAAGAATACAGCTAGGGGAGAGAGTGGTTGGGTATAAGGTAGGATGCACAAGCCATGCGATTCGCTCTCAATTTGGTATCAGTGAGCCTATTTCAGGGCGATTATTTGCTCCCCATGTTCAGGGTGAAGGCATGCCTATTGATCGGAGGGCCTATGCTAATTGTGCCATTGAGCCAGAAATGGTTTTCACTATGGGTTGTGATCTCTTTGGCAGTGACTTCTCTGATCAAGAGTTAATTGAGGCGATTGGCCATGTTAGCCCTGGCATTGAGCTGCATAACTACAGGTTCTGGCATCAGCCTCCAAGCCTGCAAGAGCTTATCTGCTCTGGGGGTATTCATGCGGGTCTAATAGTAGGCAATAGGAAGATGTCTGCAGATGCGCTCAATTTTAAGCATGAAGCTTTTTCTGTGTATCAGGATAAAAAGCTGATCACATCGGCCCCCGCCAGTGAGATTATGGGAGGACCTCTTGAATCCTTGCGCTGGCTAGTTAATTCGCTCTCTAGCAGCGGAGAGGGGCTAAAAAGCGGCTCTATGGTGATTCCAGGGTCACCGACAGAACTAATCGCAATTAACCATGACTCTGAGATACAGGTGGTTATCGAGAATCTGGGTCAGGTAAGTGCAATATTTCATTCCTAGTTGATGATATCGTTGGCCACAGTTTTATAGGGTTCAACGGGCAGTATTATTTCGAACCCAGATTAGAACTCACATTAGAACAATGAATTATGCTGACCCCCGTCAATAACAATATTCTGCCCGACGATATAGCGCGACAATGGACTGCATAGAAGAGCGGCCATGGGGGCCATATCATCGGCATTGGCTGCGAAGCCTGCAGGGATTTTGTTATGTTGTTGGAAGTGCTCGGCAATAACATCATTATCTAGCTCAAGACCAAATGCCTTGGCGTAAGCGGCAGTATTTTCCTCTGAGCCTTCTGTCGCAAACATCCCCGGCAATATGTTATTAATATTCACGCCGTACTGCGCTATCTCTCGGGAGACGCTGGCAGTGTAATTAATTAAAGCCGATCGAGCAGGCCCAGACATCAGGCGCCAGATCATTGGATTTTTAGCTGAGAATGTCGCGATATTTAATAGCCTGCCCCAGCCTTTGTCTTTCATCTGAGGGATATAGTGGCGCATAATTTCAATGGGACCTAGCAGTGTTATCTCTATTGACTCCCGCCACATTTCAGGCGTGACCTGAAGAAAGTCTCCATTGGGATCTGGTGGTTTGATGGTAATGGCAACAATATCGGGGTCTGGGCAGGCCGCAAATAATATTGCCCGGCCCTCATCGGTGGAGGAATCAGCAACAATGGGCGTTACTGTAGTCGCGTATGTTTGCGAAATTTCTTTTGCGGCCTTTATCAGCCTTTCTTCACGCCGCGCCGATATATAGAGCTCAACACCGGCTTCAGCTAAGCGTTCAGCAGTAGCTCGTCCCATGCCAGCGCTACCGCCAGCCATCAGTGCTTTTTTTCCTGCAATTCTAAGGTCCAATCTCTTCTCCTTGGTTTAAATTAGCGACTAAATATAACCACATCAAAAATGCCTTTTGATCCATCACTAAGGGCATCAGCGCTCGAGTTAAAGTCAGTTGATCAGGTTTTACCCTTTCTCAATTGCCGTTGAATCTCGTCAGCGATACGCCATAGACGATCCTGCCCCCAGAGAGCGAGCAGCTCAGTGCCGTCGGCGTTGAGAAGCCTGAAGCTTGGTGTCCCCCAGATGCCGGCGTTATAGAGACATAGTCTATTCTCTTCTAACATACGCTCTCCCTCGGGATCACCCAGTCGAGCTCTGGCTTGGTGCCAGTCCAAACCAGCCTGTTCGACTACTTTACGCAGTCCTCTGGTATTGTTGGTATTGACGCCATTAACAAATGCACAGGCATAGAATGCGCTCATCAGCTCGGCTGCTTTACCTTGCTCAGTAGCCCAGGGCAAAAGGGAACAGCAGAGCCTGACTGGCTCGCCGACTGGATCATAGATATTGCCAAAGGGTACACCGGCAACACGAGCCTCACGTCCGGTATCCCAAAAGATATAGGGACCTTTGATGGCTGTAGTTGGAACGCCCCTCATTACCATAGGTAGAACGGGTCGAAGCACCAGTGCAACGCCAGTTGCTTTGGCCAGCGCGACGGTTCGATCGAACACAATTGAACTGTAAGGGCTGCGCAGGGTTGGGAAAAACTCCAGCGTCAGCGTGCCATTGTCTCGCAGCGGGCCTGCAGGTGTTTCAGGTCTGGGCGCTATTAGGGGTTGTCCAGGCTGATTATCTGCATTCAGTTCAGCAAGACGTGTTTCAAGATGATAGAGCCGGTCAACACCCCAGTACCATTCGCCTGCATAATAAAACATGGCGCCTGAATAATGTTTTAGCTGAGCCCGTCTCGCATTGCCTATGGCAATTTTCTCAGCAACTTCAGGCGATGCCAGCGAGCCATATTGCTTGTCCAGAGCCTGTAAATTTCTCTTGTCATCCGACCACAGCGCCTGACCTACCTTTGCAGCACAGGCTACAAAGTGATCACTGTCCTGGGCAGACAGGATGGCGTTAGCCGTCTGTGATAGCTGTCTGTCGGGAGGGTCCGAGCGCTGTGCAAATGCCAGGCCGTAATAGTCGGCAATTTGATGGGCGTCATAGCGCGATAACTTCATCAGCATATCGAGTTCTGGGGCGTTATCTCCCGGCGGCTCGCTGACTAAATAACAGCTGAGTTCGATATTATAGCGGGCCACAAAAGCCTGCAAAATCTGTGCGGCCAGATGGCTGTAGGGATCATCGACATAGTGGAAATACTCGACTCTGTGAGGCGATTTTTCCTTTACTCTTTTCTTTTCCTCCTTGATACGCCTTTTATCAGTGCCACCGAAGCTGACATAATTCTTTAGCATCTGCGATGCTATCCAGCGTTTGTAAGCTGGTGGGTCCATGGTAGATACGCCACCCTGCTCTTTGAATCGTGCCATTTGTGACAACTCCCTCGTATTATTTTAAACAGGCTTACCAGATTTATGCGTTCGTATCGATTAATTCCCAGTGCTGGGTGAAGTGCTTTAGCACCTCCGGCAGCTGACTGCGAAAATCATCTTGGCCATCGGTATCAATTGCCTCAAGCATGACTTTAATACCAAGGCGTTTATCATCGGCAATATGAACCATAAATTCCGTTTCGGAAAATGCAGCTTTTAAGGCTGTGTGGAAGGCGGCTTCTATAGCTCTTTTTCTGAGTTCCGGTTTGTATATTTTACCCACAGCGGTCACAGGCAGAACATCACAGATAGTCACGTCGACCGGTGCGGCCGCTCGCTCGCTAATATGATCACGGGCGAAAGTTTTCAATTCGTTCTCACTGACGGTGGCGCCTTCTACTAGCTGCACAAAGGCTACGGGAACCTCGCCGGAGTGGGTGTCAGGGCGACCTACTGCAGCTGCTACCTCGACCGAAGAGTGAGCCGCGAGCGCGTCCTCGGTGACCAGAGGATCGATATTATGACCGCCGCGAATGATCAAGTCCTTGGCGCGTCCCACCAGCCAGAGATAGCCCTCTTCATCCAATCGGCCCATATCGCCACTGTTAAATAAATCATCTTCTGGCCATACAGCCAGATTGGCCTCTTGCTGTTTATAGCCCGGGAAAGTACTTATACCTGAGTGAAGAATCGCGCCTATTTCGTTAGTGTCGCAATCTTTAATGATATTGCCACTGTCATCGATATTGGCGATTCTAATTGTCTGGTAGGGGATACGCATTCCCACTGACCCGATCTTGCGATCGCCAAAAAAATAATGGGTCGTTGCCACGGCGATGGTCTCTGTCATGCCGTAGCCCTCCATAATGTCAGCGCCAGTGCGCTGGGCAAAATTTTCCAACAAACTCACCGGCATAGGGGCCGCACCGCAGCCGCAATTGAGAAGACTGGAGGTATCAAAATTATCAATGGGCCTTTCCAGCAAAGTGGCATAAATTGTGGGGACAGCTGCAAAGAAGGTGATTCTGTATTGTTCAATCAGGCGCCAGAAATCTTCAATAAGCTGCGGATTGCGAAAGCCATTAGGGCCGGCAAGAATGACTTCGCCAGCTCCCAAAATTGCATTTAAAGCGGTGACGAACGCTGCATTCACATGGAACAGGGGCAGGGTGCAGAGAATTTTGTCACAGTCTGAAAAACCATTACTGGTTTTTCCGCGCGGCCCTGTCAGCTGCATTTGGCAAACGTTAAGTACCTGCATTCGATGTGTGTGTTGAGCAAGTTTTGGCGCTCCTGTGGTGCCCCCAGTGTGAAAATATGAGGCTATTTCATCTCCGGTTATTGGCCGATCGAATATCAGTCGATCGGCTGGTTGTTGCTCTGTCACTTGGGTCCAGCTCAGGCTGTCCTCGGCAACACTTGCGCCAACCGTGATGATGGACTCTAGGCTTGGAACCGCATCTTTCGCCAACAGGGCTTTGCGCCAAAGCTCTTCGCCTCCCGGCTCTGTTGGTGCCAGAGTCACAAGGATTCGAGCATTTGCCGATCTCGCGATGCCAGCGATATGCTCGACTTCTAAATAGGGATTGATGGGGGCAGCGATACCAGCTATTTGCGCTCCCCAAAGGCCAAATAGCAACTGTGGCACGTTGGGCAGCAAAAAAATAACTGACTGATCTGCCTGTAATCCCAAATCATGGAATAAATTGGCGGCCCGATTGACTTCCTGTTGGTACTGGAGATAGCTCCAGCGGGTTGGTCTATCGGATGCGCTGCCATTTGGAAGATAAGTTAGCGCTACTTCGTCGGGGAAGAACTCGCTCGTGAGCGCTAGCGCATCGCGAGGAGACTGGCAGGGAAATCGCTCATCAGCCGGTATTTGCTCGATCTTTTCAATATCCTTATTGTTGCGGAGTAATTCCGGATCACTCGTAAATCGACGTATAAAGAGTTCCCTCAGCTCAGTCCGGTTGTTGGGCATTATTGATCCTTAATCCATATTAGAAAAGTAAACAGTTATCCGCTCAATAATTGGCGATACGTTGTTTGCGAAACTGCATGAAACGCGAGCTCGGGTCACCAGTCTATAAAGATTTGGATATTAAATGATAAGAAACTGTTATTCTCAGGAAGCTAGTCTGCCCGATTATTCATGGGCACAGGGACTATTTTGAGAGAGGATTTGAGCGGCTGGCGTAAAATATTATCAGGCTAGCTGGTCAATGTTGACAGGCCAATATGCTGTGACCAAGGGCCGACAGTATCGGCCTCGATAGCTGCTTTAGGGCCTTGGCAATTTTATGTAACTGGAGAATATTTTCTCGATATCGTCAATAACACTCAGACTTTCAGCGAGTAGCGCATGGTTAAAATCGAGTATATCTTTAGCAGTGTCCAAACCAGCACTTCGTTTCATAGCGGCTTCATTGCCTGACCACAGCATGCAGGCTACCAAGCGTGGTAGGCGATCAACTTTTGGGTCCATCTCAAAATCTTGAGCCAGGTATTCTGCCAATAGATCTTCATAACCCGAATAAACAACAAGCAGGTAATTATCGTTTAGTAGAGAAGAGGCCGAACGAGCTTGTTCCTGTTTATAGGTACCAATGCCGAGATCAGTAAGGTATGAAACAGTGTCTTTAATCCATTCTCGCCAAATTGCGAAGGTGGATTGGCTTGGGAATTTCTCTTCAAACCTTGTTCTACAGTCTTTTACAACTACCTCAGCTGAGGCTATTGCAAGCTCCTCCTTGGTTTTGAAATGTTTGTAAAGTGTCTGCACATGCACGCCAGCATGACGAGCAACATCGTTAAGAGTGGTACTCATGTGGCCATTGCGAGAAAAGAGAGTTGCTGCTGCCACCACTAGTTTTTCGCGATTCAGGTTTTTCTTGAGGGTGCGTTTCGGATATTGAACCGGCATAACATCAGTCTCTTTAGGGTGTAAGATAATCTCAGATACAACCAAAAGTCTTCCGGTCAGATCTTAGTTTATGTTCTTTTTTGCTCTTCCTACTTACTTCTAGCTGTTAATAGCGGTTTTTACTAGCCGCCAAAAAAACAGTCAATACACCATTATATTAGCTTTGTTTGTCGATAGGAAACTCCTTCATTGGCGGGCGTATCAACATAGATAAATGCGTATTTATTGGGTATAGTCGACTATATTAATATAAAAATGTCCACGTGTTTAAGGATGGTCGTGCCTTTGCCTAAAAATCATAATGAATCTGTGCGAGCCGCTGATGTAGGATTTCTGCTGCTCCTTACCTTGCTCAATGTTATCAGCTATATCGATCGTCAGATGATCGCCAGCTTTGCAAATTGGATTGTCCCTGAGTTAGGGCTAAGCAACTTTGAGTTTGGCTTGGTGACTGGAATTGCGTTCCTATTTTTTTACGCTATCGGTGGTCTGTTTATGGGTGTGGTTGCCGATCGCGTTAATCGTACTCGCCTCATTGCTTTTGGCCTTGGTCTTTGGAGTCTTCTCACCGTATTTTCTGGCGCCGCAAGAAGTTTGGTCAGTTTAGTGGTGCCCCGGATGTTTATAGGTGTTGGAGAATCCATATTAACGCCAGCTGCCCTTTCTTTGCTGGGTGATAGATTTCCAGTCAGATGGCAAGGTTTGGTGGTTGGGATCTATGGAATGGGCGTATCCATTGGCTTAGCGGCTAGTTTGTTTGTTGTTGCCTACGTAGAGCCCTGGTTGGGCTGGAGGGGCTGTTTTTACGCACTGGGCGCCATTGGTTTGATATTGGCCCTGCTTATGCTTTTTGTCAAAGAGACTCCAAGAAAGGTCTCTGCTTCCGAATTGGCCGCTGCGCAAAAGAGCTTTTCCCTTAAAGCGGCATTGGGTTCATTGCGTGAGTTATTGATTGCTTCTCCTTCTCTGATGGCGACAATTTTTGGCTCAATGCTGTTTAGCTTGATTCTTGGTGCCTCTGGTTTTGAGCAGCTGTGGCTGGTACAGGAGAGAGGCTTTGATAGAAGTGAAATTGCTGCAATAACCGCATGGATCTCTATATTTGCCGGAATTCTAGGTAGTTTAGTCGGCGGTTATGGTGGCGATTTATTCCTGCGATGGACGGGGGTTGGCAGGCCAGCTTTTTTGGCCCTCATAATGATCTGTCTTGCGCCCATGACTCTAGCCTATCGCATGGTTGATCAGGATTGTCTTTGGTTTTGGGCGGGGGTGTTTGCTATGTACTTTCAAGTCGGCTGCTTCTATGCCCCGGCATTCGCTACCATCCAAGAATTGGTCCCAGCTAACAAAAGGGCAACCGTATTTGGGTTTGTTGTATTGATGATCCAGCTGGTAGGCGCTGGTATAGGCAATGCAACAGCTGGGCTGATGATAGATAAACTTCAGCATGCGGGCGTTGCAGAGCCATATTCGGTCACCCTGATTATCTACACGCTAATTTCACTACTATCGATTCCTATGTTTGTATTTGCCGGTCGCCGTTTTAAGCGGGACAAGCAGGCGCTTCGAAATCTATAAGTTACCTGTTAATAGGTAAAATAAACTATTGCGTTCATTACAAATCGGCGTCTATACTTGAGTATACAAAACTATACCGAAGTAGCCATCCAGTAATTATAATCAAAAACTGGTTTTTTTAAAAAGAGGGGAGATGTGATGAAAAATAATTTAAAAAGTCGGCCTTGCGCTCTGTTCGCGGCCTTAAGTATGTTGGTGCCAGGCGCTGCAGTTAGCGCTGACCTTGAGGAAATTATTGTTACCGGTCTCAAGCGTGAGTCAACTGTAATGGAAACACCAAGTGCAATTACTGCTCTGAGTGCAAGCGATCTTTCAGCAAAAGGCCTTAGCGATATCAGGCAGATTCAATATGCTGTGCCAAGCTTGCATTTTGGCGAATCCTATAACAACCGTAATATCTCAATTAGAGGCATAGGCGGTTTTCTGGAGCAGCCAGGCGTAATTACTAGTATTAATGGTGTGACACAAGCCAATGATGCGAGCTCTCAGTTAGGTCAGTTGGATCTTAATCGAGTTGAGGTGCTCAGAGGGCCGCAAGGTACTTTGTATGGTCGAAATGCAGTTGGCGGAGCGGTGAATTTTATTGCGGCCAGCCCAACTGATGAGATGTATGGCAAGGTCATGGTCGGTTTAGCGGATTTTGACCAAACCTCTGCTGAGATCGTTCTTAGTGGTCCCGTTTCTGATTCTGTTGGCGTCCGTTTGGCCGCTAGTCATGTCGATGCTGGCGAGGGATGGATTGAAAACCTGATGCCGGGTTTCGATGACCTTATGAAAGGTGAAAAAACCAATGTTCGGCTTATTGTGGCAGCGGAGCTAAGTGATGCTGTTGATGCGGAGTTAATGCTGGGGCGCAGCGAGCAGAGCGGTCGATGGACCCATTGGGCGATGATTAAAGAGGATATAGCTTTTGGTGTTGCAACCTTTTTGCCTGCGGTAAGCGTAAGAGATAACCCTGATGGTGACCCCATTTTATTTACCGAAGAGCCACACAAGGTCTATATGCGTGGGCCGACGAGCACAGATCGTGAACTAGACATATACAGCTTGACGCTAAACTGGGATCTAGAAGATTTTTCCGTCAAATCAATTACCTCAAAGCAAGATTGGAGCAACGCCGAACAAACGCCTGCGGATTCGACGAGCAGCGGCATTCTGATGAGATCATCTGAGGGAACTAACGAGACATTTTCGCAAGAAATCACCCTATCGGGCCAAACTGACAAGCTCAATTGGATACTGGGTGGTTTTTACATGGATGATGAGCGGACTGATATGCTAGATATACAGTTCCAAGAGAATATTGCTTTTGGATTTGCACCTTTCTTTAATAATAGTCGGCCCCGTTATGAAAACGAAGTGACCGCAGTGTTTGCAGATGCCACGTATTCAATGTCCGAAGATATTCGATTGGGTTTAGGTGTGCGTGATACGACAGAGAAGAAGGTCCATAGTACTTTTGCCGCTGGTTTTATGCCTTTTTGTGGTGGGGCCGAACCATTCGTCCAAGAATGGGAAGACTCATCTACGACTATGAGAGCCTCTGCAGAGTATGACATGTCAGAAAACGGTATGATGTATGTTTCCTATTCTGAGGGTTTTAAGGCGGGTGGCGCTAATAATGGCGACTGCAACGCCCCATATAGCCCGGAAACCTTAGAGGCCTCAGAAATAGGCTTTAAGTCAACTTTTTCAGGCGGTTCAACAACGCTTAGAGCGGCGGCCTTTCAATACGATTATTCTGATTTCCAAATTTTGCAAGTCAAGGATTTTGCTGCGAACTATCTTAACGCAGATGATGCTGAAATAACTGGGATGGAGCTTGAGTTAACTTCGGTTCTTAACGACAGCTGGATGGTTAATGCAGGATTAACGTTGCTCGAAACCGAGTATGGTGAATTCTTGCAGGAGGACTTGTCTGTCTTTGACGGTGTGAAAGTTCAGATAGCTGGTAATCCTCTGAATAATGCCCCTCAGGCTAGTCTGATTTTGGGTGTTACTTACGACACAATACTCAGCTCAGGTTCTAAGTTGTCTCTCAGCGTAGATGGCGCTTATCGTTCACGGGTTTACTTTAGAGAGTTTGGCAATGTAGATGACTCACAAGAGGGCTATACCATTGTGAACTTCAATGCCAATTGGGTGAGTGCTGATGAAGACTATGCGGCACGCTTCTTTGTTAGTAACCTGACGGATAAAGCCCATGTAACTGGGATGTATGCTCTGCAAACTACCTATGGGCGTCAGGGAACTTGGAACATGCCACGCCAGGCGGGTTTTGAGATAACCAAGTTCTTTGGAGCACGTTAACTGAGCAGGGCTCAGGCATAACTAAATATTAGCTATGTCTGAGCCTGTTTTCTCTTTAGACTCCTATACAAATACTGGCTGCCCCATAGGCATGAATCATCGATGGGGCGGTATCAATGTTCATAACTCTAGGTTAACTATATGCCTATTGATGAGCTATCTAGGTTTATTAAATGATGCCGACTGGCAATAAGAAATAATAATATGGCTGAGTTTGATGTTACATTGCCAGGTAGACTTGGCAATCCTGATATGACGCTTTTTGATGATCCCAGGTTAGATCCGCGAATCCTTAAAGCCTTTGCCTCTATGGTCCCGCCATCAGAGGAATTGTTACCGCCCGCATTGACCATTGATCCTAGCTATCAAGAGAGCCTGAGTTTTGTCGGTTACATGCACAGGCTTATGTGCAGTCAATACGCTTCAGCTGAAGCTCAAATGCCCCTATTCAGCAATATTCATTCTTCGCAGACGTTGATTCCCGGGCCTGCTGGTAATGATATTGATTTATTTATAGATAGACCGAATCAAAGCTTAGAAAGTCTGCCATGTATTGTTCATTTGCACGGTGGCGGTATGTCATTTGATTCGGCTAAAAATCCTCATACAGTCAGATGGCGTAAATCGTTGGCCCAAATGGGTACAGTAGTGATTGGCGTTGAGTTTAGCAGTGAAACTCTTCGGACAGAGAATCAACCTTTTCCCGCTGGGCTAAACGACTGTGCTGCAGCGGTACGCTGGGCTGAAGATAATAAGGATCAGCTAGGGATTTCCTCATTGATCATTATTGGAGAATCTGGTGGCGGAAACTTGGCGGTAGCTACTGCTATAAAGGCAAATATCGAAGGTTGGGTTGATGCTATCGACGGTGTCTATGCTATGGCACCCATGATCTTGGGTTTTTATGGAGGCACACCTCCTGACTTAATGTCGTGGCGGGAAAATCTAAATTATCAGGGATCTCTAGAGATGATTCGCGCTATGACCAAGGTTTATGACCCATTGGATCAGCATGAGACCAACCCTATGGCCTGGCCCTTCCATGCTGGCGAGGATTGTTTGCGTGGTCTACCTCCTCATATCATTCTCAATTATGAGTTAGATCTTATTAGGGATGATGGGGTCACCTATGCCCGCAATCTCCGAGCTGCGGGAGTTGAGGCTACCTCGATCACGGTGGCAGGCATCCACCATGTTCCAGAGATTGCCATGCCTGATGCTGTGCCTGAATTAACCCGAGACACCATCGCCTCCATTGCTGCGTTTGCTAAGGGGTGCGTGGGTTAGTCGCTGAGCTTGATGGGCATATTAAATATTTATGCTGATGATCTGGGCGCAAGTGCCCTATCCATCAAAGCGCTTTACTTTTACCATCCATTTAAATATAGTTAGCTATACGTAAGTGGGTGAGAATATTTTTTAGGAGTTCACATGATTAAATTTGTTGATCCCAGAGGGGAAGTTGCAACGCCGGAGCAATCCTATGACCTATCCCGAGATGTGCGTCTCAACGACGGTGAAGGCATCACCGTGGCATTACTTGCCAATGGTTTTCCTGATTCCGAGTTGTTTACCAAAAAGGTGGGTCTGGCGCTTGAGAAGAGGCTACCCAAGATTCAAACGCTTTTTTGGAATAAACATAACGCGGGAGTTGCCGCCAATGATGAGATGCTCGATGAAATTTTTCCTCAATGTGACGTTGCTGTAGCTGCATACGGACACTGAGGCAGTTGTACTACCGGCACCGTGCGTGACGGATATAACATTGCTCAGCGAGGATTTCCGGTGGTGTCACTGATTACTGAAGATTTTTGGGATCAGGGGCAATTTGTCGCTAAATCTCTGGGTATGCCAAATGTCCCCAGAGTGAAGTTGCCACATCCGGTTGCTGGACTGGGAGAGGCAAAGATAGAGATTATTGCAGCGAGCATTATTGAGGACATAATAAATAGTTTTGCCAATGAGTGATTTTTTAGACGCTGAAAACGAAGAGATGGCGCTGGAGCAACTCCATGATATGGGTTGCACAGATGGCCTGCCTGTCGTAATTCCCACGCAGGAGCGAGTTATCCGCTGTATTCTCGCCAGTGGGTTAGATGGCGATATGGTGCTTGGTGAATTAGGTCCGGGTATGGGCATTGCCACGGTAGAAAAAGTTGCCACGGCAGCCGTGATGGCAGGGTGTAAGTCTGACTATATGCCACTGGTGATAGCTGCGGTAAAAGCAGCGGCCAAGCCTGAGTTTGATCTCGCGGAATTACAGGCAACGACCCACTGCACTGCGCCATTGATTATTGTAAATGGCCCAGCTCGCGAAACCTGTGGGCCGGTCGCATCGGGTTACGGCGCGCTGGGCCCAGGGCATAGAGCCAATGCCAGTATTGGTCGAGCCCTCAGGCTTTGTCTGATTAATATTGGCGGCGGTAGGCCAGGTATTTCCGATATGGCAATCCATGGCCATCCCGGAAAATTCACCTATTGTCTGGCAGAGGCAGAAGAGGAATCACCCTTTCCGCCCATGCATACCAGTCTGGGTTTTGACAAATCTGATAGTGTTGTCACTCTTTTAGGCTGTGAAGCGCCCCACTCCTGTCTTTATAGCGACAATGCAGATGACCCTGAGGATGCTGAGAAGCTTCTGAAAATTCTGTCCGTCGGCCTGACCAATATAGCTACTAATAATGCTGTTTTTGCCTCGGGAATGGCGCTCGTTTGTCTAGGCCCCAAGCACGCAAATGTGTTGGCCCGATCTGGTCATAGCAGAGAGTCGATACAACAGAGGCTCTGGGAACTGACGCATCTTTTAAAAGCCGATCATATCCGTTATGGCGGTGAATTCGGCAAAGCTTTTAGAGATAACCCCGAGGGGACTTACCCTGCGTTTAAAGTCCCACAACATATTCTGCTGATGGTCGCCGGCGGTATCGGATTGTATTCGATGGTGATGCCAAACTGGGGTGGGGCGGGTCATCAAAATTCTGCAGTCAGTGTGCAGGTTGAAAGTGACTTCTTTTGCGCTATCCCAGGGTTGGGAGGCGCTTAGTGTCCCAAATAATTTTAAATTTGGTTTTTTAGAGATTCAATCTAAACCGCAGTCATTAAGGAAATTTTGATGGATCCAATTACATTGTATGGAGGCGCATTTTCTCTCTATACCGGGCGAGCACGCAGCTATTTAATAAAATCTAAAATTGATTATAGAGAGGAGCCGCACTCCTCAGCGTACTTTTACGACGTAGTGCTACCAAAGGCTGGAGGTCGACGGGGGATACCCACTATCGAGTTCCCCAATGGTGATGTTATCCGTGATGGTGTTGCGATAATAGATCATTACGAAAGCACTAATGGTGGACAATTTTCCCCCGAAACCCCAAAGCAAAGAATTTTAAGCCTGCTATTTGATGTGATCGGTGCCGAGGGCATGTTGCGGCCTTGCATGCATTATCGCTTTAATCAGGGTGAAGAGGAGGGCGAGTTTCTGTTCTTTCACTTTTCTACCGTTTATCCCGAAAAAGATGGTGCTAAAGATAGAATTGCCTTTATTAAAAGTACCGTTTTGCCGGCTTGGGGTGTAAGGCCCAATACCAAAGACCTTATTGAAACCATGCATTTTAAGACATTAAAAAAATTGAATGCACACTTTTCAAATTATCCCTATCTGTTCGGAAATAAACCCAGCATCGGTGATTTTGGCATGATAGCCCCTCTTTACGGGCATCTTGGTAGAGATCCTGTGCCGCTTTCGTTAATGCAAATAAATGCGCCCAGATTGTTCCGGTGGGTTGAGAGAATGAATAGGTCAGAGCCAGATATTGGTGAGTTTGCGGATAAAAGCACCAACTATCTTGCTAATGATGAGATTCCTGAAACGCTCATTGATGTGCTTAAGCACTTTGCGACAGATTTTATTCCAGAAAGTGTGGCGGCTTATAACTGTGTAAGTCACTGGCTAGAGGCAAATAAAGATTTACCCGCCGGCACTGTGGCTGAGCGAGAGGTCGGGAGCTGCACCTTTGAGATCGATGGTATCGAGATCAATGCGGTTGCTCAGCCATTTCGGTTCTATTTACTGCATCGCCTGCAAAAGGAATTTGATAGCTTAAGCGAGGCAGACAGAGAAGATGTGCGCCAGCTGCTGAAGGATTGTCATATGGACGAGGTGCTCAACTTAAGGCTATCTCGTGAAATGGGCAGAGCGAATAATCTGGAAGTCTGGCTTTAATGCAAAATCCAGATGATACAGGTGGCCAGCGGCTCAAGCACAAAACTGCTTTGATTACCGGTGCTAGTCGCGGCATTGGTTATGCCATTGCCAAGTCGTTTGCTAGTCAAGGGGCAAACTTAGTTCTCAGTGCCTTTAATGAAGCCGGGCTTGTGAAAGCCAAGGCCGAACTTGATGGCTACGGTGTGGATATCTCCTACCTGGCCACGGATATTAGTTCGCCAGATTCAATAGAAGCGTTATTTGCTTTTGCCGTGGAGCGTCATCCACAGCTGGATATACTGGTCAACAATGCCGGTATTCACATTGCAAAACCTTTTACCGATCACGGTTTGGACGAGTTTGATCACCTGATGAAGACTAATGTCTACTCGGTTTTCCAGCTTACTCAACAGGCGATTAGACATATGCAAAACTTGGGTCGCGGCAAGGTCATCAATGTGGCCTCTGTAGCTGGTCTGCGGGGCAGTATGAATTCGGCGGCCTACAATACTTCAAAGCATGCAATTGTGGGCCTAACCCGCTGTGTCGCACTGGAGAATGCAAAGAATGGCATCAATGTTAATGCCATCTGCCCTGGCATTGTCGAGACCGATCTTATTAAAGGGGTCGAACAGCGTATGGAGACCCAAGGCATGCCGCCTGAGGAGTTCCGCGAGCGAATTCTTGCTCAAATACCCATTGGCAGGCTGTTACAGCCAGAGGAAATAGCCAATATAGCGGTCTTTCTCGCCAGCAGTGAATCCGATGGCATGAGCGGTGAGACCATCAGTATTTAGCGGCAAAAGACCCAATAAAAGACCACAGCGAGTTTTAAGTGACTGCACAGAATACTATTAAAAATTCACCCTTTCAGGACCTTCTGGTCGTCGACATTGGAGGCACAGTTGCCAGTGGCTACGCCGGTAAGCTATTTGCTGATTATGGGGCGAGGGTAGTCAACCTGGAACCATCGCAGGGGTTTTCTACTCGCCGGATTGAGCCACTATTAAATAATGGCAACAGTGCTATCCACGGGTATCTTCATGCCAATAAGGAAAGTGTATGCTGCGATGATCCCGTGACGGGCCATCCAGCCATTGCCGCTGCAGATTTGGTGCTGCTGGACCTGAGTACTTTGCCCTCAACTGTATCCATTGATGATTTTGATACTAATGTCTGCGCTATTAGTTGGTATGGATTGAATGGGCCTTATGCGGATTTTAACGGCTCCAATGCGTCGATTTATGCGCTCACTGGGCTGATGCAGGGTGTCGGCGAATCTCAGGGTCCACCGATTATTCCTACGGGGTACCAACCGCAAATTGTAGGCGGCTTGAGTGCTTTTAATGGTGCGACAGGCTATCTATTGGGTCAGCACCTCAAGGGAGATGATAAGCTCGCCGCTTTTTGTCTTGATGCCTCAATCTTGGAGGCTAACATGTGCCTCACCGATATTGGTGCGGCCATGAGTTTTAATCAGGAACCCCTGCCACAAAGAATGGGTATCAATCGCTTTGCCCCAACATATCCTCTGGGCATATGGCCTTGCAAGGATGGCTGGCTGGGGGTGACTGTACTCAATCCTGCGCAATGGTTCGCTTTTTGTGAATTATTGGGTCTAGATGATTTCGCTGCTGAACCCAAATATCAGAACAGCTTGGCCAGATTAGAGGATGTGGAAATACTGGAGCCTCGAATTCTTGAGGCCCTGTCACGGCACAGTGCCGAGGATCTGTTCTACAGAGGGCAGGGCATGCGCATTCCACTTGCGCGGGTGCCAACCATGGAAGAGTTATTAATGGTTGATCAATATGTCCAGCGTCAGGCTTTTAGTGAATACAGTTGCGATGGTGATACTTTTCAAGCGCCTTCCTGCCCCTTTAGGCTCTTGGAGACGCCACCACTGTTTGGTGGAGAGGCTGCCAATCTTGGAGCAGATAATCAGGGCTGGGATACTGAGAGTCTATCTACCAAAGATTCACTGGATACGAGCCAGTGCTGCAGCAAGGGAGAAGGCGACTCAACTATCTCGCAAGGACCACTTGAGGGCATTACCATTGTCGACCTTTCAATGGGCTGGGCTGGGCCTTTGGCGACACGCAATTTGGCTGATTTAGGTGCCACCGTTATTAAAATAGAGAGCTGCACGCGTTTTGACTGGTTTCGAAGCTGGGAGGCCAGTCAAGAGTGGATAGACAACAATGGCGCCGAGAAAGAGGTACGGTTTATTAATCTCAACCGTAATAAACTGGATGTCACTCTGGACTTTGAATCGAAAGTTGGCAGAGATCTACTACTGCGATTAGTGGCTAAAGCAGACGCCGTGATTGAAAACTACTCTGGCGGTGTACTACCTAAACTTAAACTGAATTATCCGGTGCTTAGAGAGGTTAATCCTCAATTGGTGATGGTGTCCATGCCCGCCTTTGGTGGTACAGGGCCCTGGGCTAAATTTCGTGCCTATGGTTCTACCGTTGAACAGTCGGCAGGGTTGCCCCATTTGCAGGGCAGCGAGCACCAACCGCCGACCATGCTGCATGTTGCCTTTGGTGATGCCATTGCCGGTCTCTATGGCAGCGCTGCGCTGCTCACGGCTCTTTTTCATAAAAAGAAAACTGGCCAGGGCCAGTTTGTAGATCTTAGTCAGGTCGAGTGCCTGTTGCCCCATGCAGTGCATGGTGTGGTGCATCAGTCGGTCAATAATAAGCCACCTTTGCGTCAGGGAAATTTTCATCCGAACTATTTTATTCATGCTGTCTTTGCCTGCGAGGGCGAAGAGCAATGGATACTGATTCAAGTGGAAACCGAACAGCAGTGGAATTCAGCCGCCGAGCAAATACCGACTCTCCAGCAGTTTGATAAATTAAGCCCAGACCAGCGGCGGGCCAGTTTTAAAGATATACAGCAGTCTCTGACTGATTGGACTGCGACCCAGCAGGCCAAGGGATTGATGCATAAGCTGCAATCCGTCGGTGTGATCGCGATTGCCCTTAACAGTGCCTCTGACTTAATGGATGATCCCCATCTGCTTGCTCGTGGCTATATGCAATTTATTACGCGAGATTTTATGGGTGAGCAGCCCCATCCCAGTTCTCCCTGGAGACCCGGCAGAGAGGCGATTCCGATCAGGACACCAGCGCCTACGTTAGGGCAACATAACCAGCAGTTGCTCGGTGGGCTTTTGGGACTCTCCGACAGTCAATTAGAAATATTAAATCAAGACGGCATCATTGGTAACAAACCACGACTTGCCGAGCGCTAAAGGTTATTACAAACCATTGGCGATAATTAAAGCCATCAGCGGGGATAAAATTTATGCAGTCTCAAGGAATACTTATCGCCAACCGAGGCGAGATATCAATCCGAATTGCACGCGCCGCAGCGGATATGGGTATCAGGTCGGTAGCCGTTTATTCGAGCGATGACCACAATAGTCTGCACACCAAGATTGCCAATGAAGCTGTATTACTTCCCGGAACGGGCGCTCAGGCTTACCTTGATATTGAGCAGATTATACTGGCAGCTCAAGCAGCTAACTGTGATGCTATCCACCCGGGATACGGATTTTTATCTGAGCGTGCAGATCTGGCGGCAGGCTGTGTGGCGGCAGGAATTACCTTTATCGGGCCCAGTGAAGCGCACCTAAAACTCTTCGGTGACAAAGGTGCCGCAAGGCGAGCAGCGATTGACGCCGGAGTGCCGGTGTTAGCGGGAACGGATCATGCTGTGACCCTAGAGCAGCTAACTGAATTTTTCGATACTGTTAATGGATCCATTATTATCAAAGCCGTTGCCGGTGGTGGTGGCCGCGGCACTCGCATAGTACACAAAAAAGAAGATCTCGAAGAGGCCTTTGCGCGATGCCAATCTGAAGCGACGGCAGCCTTTGGTCTCGGCGATGTCTATGTCGAAGAATTTTTGGCGCGTGCCAGACATATTGAAGTGCAAATACTGGGTGATTCGATGGGTAATATCGTTCACTTTGGAGAGCGGGAATGCTCTGTTCAGCGGCGCAACCAAAAAGTCGTCGAAATTGCGCCGGCGCCGAATCTATCAGCCAGTCTGCGGGACAAGATTATTAGTGCCGCGGTTAGTTTTGCTCAGCAGCAAAAGTATACAAGCCTCGGCACCTTTGAGTTTTTAGTCGATGACAGTGGCTCAAATGCTGGCGATTCCGGTGACACAATCGCAGATGATCAGTTTGTCTTTATCGAGGCCAATGCTCGGCTACAGGTGGAGCATACAGTGACCGAGGAAGTTACAGGTTTTGATCTGGTGCGCGGTCAGATCCAGATTGCCCTGGGGTCTTCGCTGGCCGAGCTTGGTCTGGATGCCAAGGCATCGCTGAGCATATCCGGGTTTGCCATACAGGCTAGGGTCAATTTAGAAACCATCAATAGCGATGGCACTGTTATGCCAGGCTCTGGCATCTTAGCCAGATATGAACCGCCCAACGGTCCTGGTGTGCGGACTGATGGCTTTGGCTATGTAGGTTACAATACCAGCACCGCGTTTGATTCGCTGCTGGCGAAAGTGATTGTCCATGAACGCTCAGCGCAGTTTGAAGATGCCGCTAGAAAAACTATCAGAGCACTCTCTGAATTTCATCTAGAGGGGGTCAGAAATAATATTTCCTTCCTTAAAAATATTATCTCCCACCGCGACTTTATCGAAGGTGCTGTTCACACTCGCTGGGTTGAGGAGCAGATCGATCAGTTAACCACCGACTGGCAGGGTCCAGACCTCTTTGTGGCCTCAGCGCCCACAGACAAGGCCAATGATGGTATTGTCGGTACAGCTGTAAACACCAATGACCCTCTGGCCCTGTTCACCCATAAAAATGCATCGGTACAGGCGACAGCAAATGAGCCCCAGAGTATTGATACACCCGATGGCCTGCAGGCGGTCTGCTCACCCATTCAGGGCACTATCGTTGCTATTGAGGCTGGGGTCGGTGAGCAGGTCAGAGCTGGTGATGCAGTGGTAGTAGTCGAAGCGATGAAAATGGAGCATGTGATTGTCGCTGAGTGCGATGCGGTTGTTCGCCAAGTGACTATGGAAGTGGGCCATGTTGTTCGGGAAGGGTATCCAATTTTATTCCTTGAAGAAGCGGAAGTAGCAGAGAGAGACGAGATTTATAAAGAGCAGTTAGATCTGAATTATATTCGCCCCGACTTACAGGAAAACTTTGATCGCCATGCCTATACGCTGGACGAACAGAGACCTGAGGCAGTGGCAAAAAGAAGGGCGCGCGGTGGTCGTATGGCTCGGGAAAATATTGCCGAATTAGTCGATCAGGACTCCTTTAAAGAGTACTGGCCCCTAGTGGTTGCGCGCCAGCATCAGCGCCATGATATGGAGACATTGCGCAAGCGCACCCCGGCGGACGGATTGATCGGTGGAACCGCTACCATTAACGCAGATCTGTTCGGCGATGAGGCCTCCTCGGCCATGGTGGTGCATTACGATTACACAGTGCTGGCAGGGACTCAGGGCGGCAGAAACCACTACAAACAAGATCGACTATTTGAACTTGCCTTAAGATTTCGTATGCCTTTGGTACTGTTCAGTGAGGGTGGCGGCGGACGTCCGGGAGACGACGATTTAGGTCCCGGTGTCTCCTTCGATACCCATACATTTACGCAGTTTGCCAAGCTATCTGGTGCGGTCCCCATGATTGGCGTCAACCATGGGCGCTGCTTCGCAGGCAATACCGTATTGCTGGCCTGTTGTGATGTCATTATAGCGACCAAAGATTCCACCATAGGTATGGGTGGCCCGGCAATGATCGAGGGCGGTGGTTTGGGTGTCTACACACCCGAAGAGGTGGGCCCCATGTCATTCCAGGTGCCCAATGGAGTGGTTGATATTCTGGTTGATGACGAAGCTGAAGCGGTATCGGTGGCGAAGAAATATCTGTCCTACTTTCAGGGAACTATTGATCGTTGGGAAGCACCAGATCAGCTGAGTTTGCGTCATGTTATCCCTGAAAATCGACTGCGGCTCTACGACATGCGAGAGGTTATCGAGACGCTGGCAGATGTCGATTCGGTGTTAGAAGTTAGAGAAAAATTTGGTATTGGAGTTATCACTGCATTAATCCGCATCGAGGGTAAACCCATGGGAGTGATCGCCAATAATCCCCACCATCTCTCCGGTGCTATTGATTCTGACGGTGCGGACAAAGGTGCCAGATTCCTGAAATTATGTGATGCTTTTGATATTCCCATTCTCAGCTTGATGGACTGTCCCGGACTAATGGTTGGGCCGCAGGTTGAGGCTACTGCACTTGTTCGTCATTCCGCGAGAATGTTTAATACAGGGGCAAATATAACCACACCAATGTTTGGCGTGGTTGTGCGCAAAGCCTATGGTCTGGGCATTCAGGCTATGTGTGGCGGCAGCTCATCCCTTGGCCTGCTGACCGTTGCATGGCCTACGGCAGAATTTGCGGCAATGAATATTGAGGGCAGCGTCAAGCTGGGTTTTCGCAATGAGTTGATGGCCATCGAGGACCCCGAGGAGAGAAACAGAGTATTTAATGACAAAGTAGAAGAGCAGTACGAGCGGGCCAAGGCAGTGAATGCCGCAGTGGGTGGTGGGCTTGACGACGTTATTGATCCAGCGGAGACAAGATCATGGATCGCCGAGGGTTTAAAAAGATTGCCTCCGGTACCATTGCGAACCGATAAAAAACACGCTTTTATAGATACTTGGTAGCAAAATTAACGGTTTACGAGACCTTCCCTTTAAACTAAGTTTGTTGGTCTCAATAGTAAAATATTTGATAAGAAGGCGGCATGGATATACCGAAACGCCATTCCACAGATAAGACGGATATTCGACGCAGGTTACCCTCTGTCGATGCTGTCTTACAGGCATCTGACTCTCTTTTACAGCATTGGGGTAACAGTAGAGTCGGTATGGCTATTCGTGCCGAACTTGCGGGGCGTCGGGAGTATCTTGTCGCAGAGATTGATTTAGATGTCAGTGTTGAATCTATTGTTGAGTCTGTGCGAAGCAAGCTAGCGGCAGCGGACGATTCGAGTCTAAAGCCAGTGATCAATCTTACTGGTACTGTCTTGCACACCAATCTAGGCCGAGCGGTACTTCCTCAGCAGGCAATCGACGCTATGGCCCAGGTGGCAGCGATGCCTACTAATCTGGAGTATGACCTCGCCAGCGGCGACCGTGGTGAGCGCGATGACCATGTTGAAGCATTGATCTGTGAGTTGATTGGCACCGAGGCTGCCACTGTAGTCAACAATAATGCTGCCGCACTTTTACTGGTATTAAATACCCTCGCCGAGAATGCCGAAATACCCGTATCCCGCGGTGAGTTGGTTGAGATCGGCGGTTCATTTCGAGTCCCGGATATTATGCAGCGATCAGGCTGTTCCTTAGTGGAAGTGGGCACCACTAATCGAACGCATCTCAAAGACTACAAACAGGCTATAAATACTCGGACAGCGCTGTTGATGAAGGTGCACACTAGCAACTATTCGGTCGAGGGATTTACCGCAGCGGTTGATGAGAGTGAATTGGCTGCGCTGGCCAAAGAACAGGGTTTGCCTTTTGTGGTCGATCTGGGCAGCGGAAATTTAATTGATTTTACGGCCTATGGGCTCCCCCATGAACCTGTGACGGGCAGTGCCATCGAGCATGGCGCCGATGTGGTTACCTTTAGTGGTGACAAGTTATTGGGTGGCCCTCAATGTGGCATTATCGCAGGGCGTAAGGACCTTATAGATCGGATTCGCAGTAACCCACTAAAACGCGCGCTGCGCCTGGATAAAATTACCCTCGCTGCACTGTCTGAGGTGCTTAAGCTTTATCGTCACCCAGAGAAGTTAGCTGAAGAACTGCCAACCTTGCGCTACCTGACCCGAGATCCCAGTGATATTGAAAAACAGGCGCTGTTGCTTGCACCCGCGCTGGCAGAAAATTTGCCCAGTGCTTATACCGTGACACCTCAGGTCTGCCTAAGTCAGATCGGCAGTGGCGCTCTGCCTGTGCAGAATATTCCTAGTTTTGGCCTGGCTATTACTGCCTCTAGCGATGCGCAGCTACGAGTCCTATCCGATGCGTTTCGGCAGTTACCCTGTCCAGTGGTGGGTCGTATTAATGATAAGAAATTACTACTCGATCTACGTTGCCTTGATTGTGATACTCAGTTTGTTGAACAGAGCGGTAAATTAAAAGAGCTACTCGCGTGATAGTGGCTACAGCTGGTCATGTTGATCATGGCAAGACCTCTGTTGTAAAACACCTCTCCGGTGTCGATACCGATAGCCTCGAGGAAGAGAAGCGACGCGGGCTGACGATCAATTTGGGTTATGCCTATCTGCATGCAAATACTGATACCAGAGTTGGCCTTATTGATGTCCCGGGCCATAGCCGCTTTATCAATACTATGATTGCTGGGGTCAGCGGTATTGATCTGGCACTGATAGTGGTGGCCGCCGATGAGGGTCCAATGCCACAAACCATGGAGCACTTAGAGGTGCTGAGGCTATTGGGCATTGGCCAGTATGCAATTGTTATTACCCATATCGACAGGGTGAAAAGTCCTCGGGTAGAAGAGGTCACTGAAGTACTGCAGTCTGTAATGGGCATGCAATGGCCGGTTTTCGAGGTCAACAATATAGATGGCGCTGGAGTCGATGATTTAAAACGCTATCTATTAAAGATGGCGGAAGAGCAGGGTGCTAAATCTCGAGAGGGATATTTCCGCTTATCGATTGACCGTAGTTTTTTACTTAATGGCATTGGACTTGTGGCCACTGGTACGGCTATTTCAGGTTCAGTCTCAGAGGGTGATAAATTATTTTTGCTGCCTGGAAATCGAGAAGTCAGGGTGCGAGCAATACATTCTCAGAATCAAAAATCTGCAACAGGTCAGGCTGGTCAGCGCTGTGCGCTGCAGCTCGCAGGTATTGAGAGGAGTCAGATAAACCGGGGTGACTGGCTCCATGCCAGTGCTCAAACTCAGGTCTCCAATCGACTCGATGTCAGGCTCGAAATGTCTGATCGGCTGTCCTTCAAGGTTAAACATCTCTGTCCAGTAAAACTCTACATTGGCGCCAAATTGCAACCAGCTAAGCTGTATTTTCTGGAGCGACAAACCGATGGCAATCAGTTGGAGGCAGGTAGCCGCGAACTGGTGCGGCTTATTGTCGATAGCCCAATTAGCTGCTGTCGAGGCGATAGATTTATCCTGCGCGATAGCAGTGAATCGATCACATTGGGGGGTGGCGTAGTGCTGGATCCCTATGCTGACTACAATCCAAAGTTAAGCGAAAAGGGCAAGAATTATTTACTGGCCATGGAATTGCCAACCCCGCAGGAAACTCTACAAAAGCTACTTATCGACCAGCAGCAAACGGTGAATCTCAGTCAGTTTAAACAGGCTTGTAATTTGCAGGACGCAGATTTGGCCGCAGTGCTGCAACAAGCTGATCTACTCCATAAAACCAAAGCATTTTCTCTTCAGGGGCAGGAGTATTTGGTCGCTAATCAATACTGGGAAAGCGCTGAAAAAGTTATTGTCGGCGCTGTTCAGGGCTGGCATAAAGAAAATCCTAGTGCCGAGGGGATTCAGTCAGGCGCGCTATTAGCGGAATTATTACCAGTTACAGACAAGGGTCTGTACTGGCGCGTACTTGATAACCTAGTGGAACAAAATGTGTTAAGTTGGGCCAATGGCTGTATCAGCCTAAAAGGCTTTAGATCTCAGCGCTCTGCTGAAGAGAGACAGCACTGGCAACTTATCGAACAGGCCCTGAGCCAGTACAGTCACCAAATACCCACTCTGGCGGATTTGCAAAATGACCTGCAACTCGATGGTAAAACCGTCGAGGGAGTTTTGCAGCGGGCCGTTGTCGAGGGGCGAGTCTTCAGGTTAGGTGCAAAGCGTTTTGTGCTATTCCAACAGCTCAGCCGATTTTCTCAGGGAGTGAACCAACTTGCCATTGCCAAGCCTAGATTTTCTGTTGTAGATATTAAAAACCATCTGCAGCTGGGGCGTAATTCATCTGTTGAACTGCTGGAGTACTTTGATCTTATAGGCTTCACCAGACGTCATGGGCAGAGTCGAGCAGTGCTAGATAAAACACTACCCGACAGGATTCTCACAATGAAATAAGACTTGGAAGAGCGACGCCCCCGGTGGGGTGCCTGGTCTTCAAAACCAGTGAGGTGCCATTGAGGTGCCTGGTGGGTTCGACTCCTACCTCTTCCGCCACTAATCGCATTTGTATAAAGCTATAAAAATTGAAAGGGTGAGTAATAAGAATGAATATAGAATTAGTCGATACTGAGTTAGCGGAGTCTCTCAAATCATTCCCCGACTTAGATATCTGGACAGATCTGGTAAAAACAAGGGAGATGGGTGCCCAGATGCGCGCCAAGATGATCGGCAATCTACCGCCAATAGAGGCCGTTGAGTCCGAGGACTATTGGCTTCAGCAGGCCGATGGCCCGGAGGTTTGGGTGCGCGCTTATAGGCCTAAAAGTCAGGTAGAGCCATTACCCGCACTCCTTTGGATTCATGGGGGAGGCTACTGTCTGGGGTCCATGGAAGCCGATGACCATATGGTTCGTCAAATGGTCCGTGAAGTCGGCTTCGTGGTTATTTCTGTGGACTATCGGTTAGCTCCAGAGCATCCTTTTCCAGCGGCTTTAAATGACGCCACTGCTGCTCTGCAATGGCTGGCAGATAATACAGATACGCTAGCTGTCGATCCGGCGCGTATTGCCATTGGCGGTATCAGTGCCGGTGCTGGGTTGGCGGCTGGTCTGGCGTTGCATACTAGAGATAAAACGGATATACAGCTGGCTTTCCAATTTCTGCTCTGTCCGATGATCGATGACCGCTGTGTTACAGCCTCGAGCCATATGATTACCGACAAGCGAGTGTGGAACCGGGATTCTAATCTGATTGCCTGGAAACATTATTTGCATAGGGATAAAACGCCTGAGCAAGAGCTCTATAAAGACGTATCCGAATATGCTGCTGCCAGTCGCGCAACCAACCTCTCTGGCCTGCCATCGGCCTATATTGCGGTGGGCTCAGTGGATGCCTTTGTAGATGAAAATCGGGACTACGCTCAGCGTCTTCAGGCGGCTGGAGTGAGTACTCAGTTTGAAGTGTTTGAGGGAGGCTTTCATGGATTTGAATTTATTGCCCCTGGCGCTGGATTATCTAAAGACGCTCGAGAAAGTCATTATGGTGCCCTGAGAATTGCGCTGTTTGATCTGGACTGATATAACGACTGAAAAAATAACCTATTGCTTAGTCGCCATATACACAGCATTAAGGCAAAAAAAACCGCGGCTTGGGCCGCGGTTTTTCGTTTTACGACTAATACATTGCTTAGAAATTCATGCGAGCCGTAAGCTGAACAGTTCGCGGTGGGTCAATCATCTTGAAATAAGAGCCATTGAATCCCTGAGGTCCCAGTGGAATGTCGTTACCCCACATAAAGGTATCTTCGCTAGTCAGATTTTTACCAATTACAGCGATCTGCCACTGATCGCCAGCAGCAATAGCGATGCGGGCGTTAAGCTTGCCGAAGCTGTGTTGGATCAGGTTCTCATCCAGGTCAGCGGAGACTATAACATCGTCGCTCCAGTTATAGTCTAAGCTTGCACTCAGGCGTAGGCCTGAAGACAGCTGAGTCCCATAGTTGATGCCGACGTTTGCCGTGTACTCAGGAGCAAACTGCAGCGGCTGGCCGCTCAGGTCTTGAGTACATCCGCGACCTGCCACCAGCGTTTGCGCCAGATTACAACCAGCGCCTGGGAATGACTTGTAAGTCGCATCCAGATAAGCAAAGGCACCATTTAGGGTGATCTCTTCTGTCAAGCGGAACAGCACATCAGTCTCAATACCCTGCACTTCAGACTCAGCTGCGTTACCCACTACAAAGCCTGCGTTGCCATCAAAAGTAGACACCTGAACATCTTCATAGGTGCTCATATATGCAGCGATATTAAGTCGACCACGACCATCCGCGAGATCAATTTTGGCGCCAAGTTCTACCGTTTCAACTGACTCATCTTCGAAATCTGCAAGATCATCGGTAATTCCAGCAACAGTTTCGACTTCACGGCCCAGGCCGTTGTCTTCGTCAAAGCCACCTGCTTTATAGCCGTTGCCGATTTCCAAATAGACCATGGCATCATTATTCATATCCCACTGGAAATTAACATGGCCAGTGATATGGTCTTCTTCGCGCTGACGCGTGTAGCTATGAGCCGCGGCCAGATTTAAAGCGTTTTTATACACTAAATTTAAGGCAGGAAGTGGCATTCTCGGAGTGTCTGTAACCTGATCTGCATATCCATTAGCCTGCAGCCAGTCGTTTAGATATCCAATTGTGGCACTTTTGGACATTTCTTTTTCGTCCTCCGAGTAACGCAAACCAGCGGTAATGCGGAAACTTTCGCTGACATGGAAAGTACCTTCGGCAAACACCGACCAGCTATCGGCATCCTGTTGGAAGGAATTCATGGCTGTGGCATCCAAAATGCCGTTGTGCGTAGCAGGGCTCAAATTGCCACCCAAAACTGCGGCTGCAAAACTTGCGCCACCCAGATTCGGGTTTGGTGCGTTAAGCCGGCCAAATATACCACCCTGTACCGGCGCTACTGCGGATAGATCGACGTGGCTATAACGTTCGTTTGACAGCTCTTCGTTTTGATAAAAGGCACCAGTGAGATACTCGAACTTATCGTCGCTTGGCGAGCTAATAATAAACTCGGCACTAAGTTGCTCATGCTTTTCGTTGCGGCCACGATTAATAAGCTTCAGAGGACTGAAGTCTGAGTCCAGGCTGTTGTTAAACTCGTAGTCCGTGTACCCCATAACAGCTTTTATGCCGTGCTCACCAACGGCGCCATCAAACGTAACCTGAAAGATATTTGACTCATTGTCATCGTATATCGGCATATCGCGAACATTTTGGGTATAGCTTGTGTAGCCAAAGCCAGCTTCAAAATTGGTCGCGCCGAAAGGAGTGCCGTAGAGTGCAGCCGCTCCACCAGTCGCCAGGCTAGTGTCAGTCTGAGCAGTCAGTGCTTGGCGACCAATAACATCCATAAAGCCATGTTCAGCTTTTATTGTGGCAGTCCAATTTTCGTTGACATCAATGGCCAGCGTTGCTCGAGCATAGACGCTGTCTTTTTGTGGGCCATCTTCGCCATCGGCAGCGAGGTTGTTCACATAGCCCTTGTCTTCATAGGAACGCACAGCCAGACGGCCGCGAACTGAATTACTCAATGGGCCCGAGACCATAGCAGTTATCGTCTGTGCTTCTAGTTCACTGGTGTATCCTGCGCTAACGTAGCCTTGGAGCTCTTCGGTTGGCTGTGCAGTGGAGATATTAAGTGCTCCAGCAATGGTGTTTTTGCCGAACAGTGTCGATTGTGGGCCCTTAAGAACCTCGACACGCTCTAGATCAAGGAACTGACCTCTAGCACTGCGGCCACGACCAAAGTAAACACCATCTACAAAAGTGCCAACTGATTGTTCAAAACCATAGTTAACCCCTGAGCCAATACCGCGGATAAATATCTGGGTACCAGTAGAGGCTTCGCCCATATGGACGTTAGGAATATATCTGCTTAGATCTTCCATCGAATTGATCGATTTATTCTCTATTTGCTGCCCATCGATGACCGAAATAGCGATGGGAACTTCTTGCAATCCCTCTGCGCGCTTGGTCGCGGTGACGATGATCTCCTCAAGTGTTAAATCTTGCGCCAGAGTCGGTGCACTTAAAGCCATGGTCAGCGTTGCCGCTGTAGTCCTTAAAAGCCTAGTTGAGTTTTTCATTGATATTCCCCTTTAAGTCAGGTGCCTCAGGGCACAGTTTGTTATGTGTACTGCAGAAACTAGATGGATATATGTAACTCTACTTATCTAATTTGCGTACCGTAACAGTTGGCTGTGGTTGCTTCTAGCTAATTGGCTAGAATGTTATGACTGCTCAGTCATGGGGCCCAAGGTGTTGCAATGGGATGATTGGCAACACTGTTTTAAACCGGTTGCTTTTGTTTAGCCGTATGGCTAATATTATCGCATATTGATAATTTTATTGAGGTGGACTTTATGGGGTTTAGGTTGGCAAATATCGGCGGCAGGGCGGCTCTGGTGTCCGGTGAGTCTTACTATGATCTGGAGAAAATAAGTCATGGTGATTTTTCACAGGACCCGATGGAAGCGCTTGAGGCGCTCTCAGAGCTATCTGCGCTCGACGCTCAATTAGAACATTTTGAGCCCAGTGGCCAGCTTGCGGATATCGAGCTTGGCCCCCCAGTGCCAAACCCCAAAAACTGTTATGCGGTGGGGCTTAATTATCGCAATCACGCCGAAGAATCGAATATGGCGATCCCCCCGGTGCCGATGGTGTTTACTAAGCATTCCTCGTGCATAAGTGGTCCCACTGCCGATATTGAAATGCGCAGTGATTATGTTGATTACGAAGCCGAGCTAGTTGCAGTTATCGGCAAGCCCGGCAAGGACATTCGTCGAGACGATGCTTGGCAACATGTGGCCGGTCTCTGTGTGGGGCAGGATATTTCTGATCGTCCGATGCAGTTTAGCGCGGCTCCGCCACAGTTTAATCTAGGTAAATCCTTTGATACCTTCGGCCCCATAGGTCCGGTATTGACTTCGCTGGAGTCCTTAGACGATTACCATTCTATGGAAATACGCTGTGACGTAAGTGGGCAGCTGCGGCAGAGTGACAATGTCGATGATCTAATTTTCGATATTCCTTTTATAATTGCCTATCTGTCTGAAATTGTGACCTTAAATACCGGAGATGTGATTTTCACCGGAACGCCAGCCGGTGTTGGTGTTATCGATGGCAAATATCTGCGCGATGGCGAAATACTAACCACCAGCATTGAGGGGCTCGGAACCCTGCGTAATCGCTGTGTGAGGGTGGCTGACCATTCTCGCGCAGATATCGTACCCGAGGCTTTTTCTAAGCTGGTGGCTGCAGCCCGTGAAAAGGCCGCGGCACATCAGTAAACCTCTGTATTGTTGATGGTTGTCGAGTCTAAATGCCGGTGACCTTTTCCAGGGTTGTATTGGTTATTGCTTGATAGGTCTGGGTCAGAAAGCGGATAACTTTTAGGGGAAGCGGATCTGCCACCTCTTTTGCAATTTCGGGGCGATAGAGCAGGGACTGGTACCAGGCTTCCAGACCCGGGTGTAAGCGCTTGAAGGGGTAGCCGGTTGATTTTAGGCGGTGAGCGTAAATAAACCAGACTATATCGATGATAGTGATTCTATCACCCAATAGAAATTCTTGATTGGCAAGCTGCGCTTCCAATGATGTAAATTTTCGTTTAAATCTCTCTACTGAGTTGGTGGCCTGTTCTGGGGTAATACCCTGTTTTGCCAGATCGCGCCAAAAGGCAAGCTGCACCTGTTTATGACTGTCTTTTTTCCCCTCTACAGTGCCTTCGCTGGATGCTAGTGTATCAAGAGCCTCTGGCGGTTTGCCGATCAAAAATTTCGGCAGGGAGAAGCCAAAGGTCAATGTCCGCAGATCGAGGTGCAAATCATTCTCGGCGTTGAGTTGCTCTAAAACAGATTCCCTCTGCTGGGCAGGAATTAATTTTGGGGTCTCGAATCGATCATCGAGGTAGCTGACAATATCATTGCTCTCGATATGTACTTCGCCGTCATGTATCAGTGCCGGAATAAGCCCGCGAGGATTAATACCAAGATACCATTCGCTGTAGTTTTTAGCTTTTAATAAATTGATCGGGTGTGACACCCAGTCAACGCCTTTGAGATTGAGCACGATACGCGCTTTTTGAGAGCATGAGGAGCTGCTGAAATGAAAGAGATGTAATCCCTTCCATTCTGTGACTTCCTTGGTTTTGATGTCTTTGGAGTATAGTTTAACCATATTAGTAGTCGCTCCTAATGTCTCTCTGTAACCCCAGAGTAACAAGCAGTAATATTATCGCTGCTGTTACCACTGTAAGCATTGGATTCCAGCCGTTGAGCAGCGAGGGAACGCCGCACTGTCTGTCGGCTAGCCCACTCTTGTTTTAGGCTGAATATTGGTTAGTTCTTATTTTTGGCATTTTCAATGGCGGCTTCAGCCCAGGGTATACGATCTTCAGGGCCCCCAAAGGTATCCATATCAAATAGAATTTCCATAATCTCGACGCCTCGCTCTTCACCGGCGGGCCAATTTGCAATGATTTTCTGCATCTCGGTAACGCGCTCGGGATACTGAGCTGATAGATCGATGCTTTCAGTGGGATCGGTGAATACGTTGTAGAGTTCCAACCTATCGCCAGTAATTAACTTCCATGGCGGTTGATACAGAGAGGTATTGTCAAAGCCGGTGACTAAATAGTCTGGTTTTCTGGTTATCTCGCCCTTGGATAGCGAACGCCATTGAGATGCGCCATCAATATCGTCTGGGATGTCGTCGGAGCCGCCAACGGCGTCTAGCAAGGTTGGCAGTACATCCGAGACAGAGATAAATTCATTATGGGTGCCTGGGTTGATCTGATTGGGCCACCAGAGAAGGGCGGGCACTCGCACACCGCCCTCTAAAGTGCTTGTTTTGGTCCCGCGCAGAGTTCCATTGTCGCTGCCGCCGTCATAGGAGAATTTGGCAAATTCCTCGAGGGTGCTAAATGGTACTGGCCGATCAAAAAAGAATGTCCCTAGGTCGGCAAGCTTTCTTAATGTGGATGCAAGTTCCGCTTCGCCGCCTATTAACCCACCGTTGTCGCTGGCAAACAGTATTAGAGTGTTGTCGAGCATATCGCGTTTTTTAAGCGCCTCGATAACACGGCCAATTTGATGATCTAATTCCGACACCATGGCCGCATGGACACGCCTATTGGGATTGCTGATCTGACTGTATTTATTGATGCCCGCCTGTGGTGCCTGGTTGGGCATATGGGGTGCGGCCATCGCCAGATAGAGAAACAACGGCTGCTGTGATTGGTACTCTTCGATTAGGTGAACGGCTTCATCGCCCAACAGATGAGTTGCATAACCCTCTTCGCGAACGGTTCTGCCGTTGCGCTGCCAGTCATGCCCGCCACCATGGTTGTGATCCCAGTAGCCAATACCACCACTTAGAAAACCATAAAAGTGCTCAAAGCCCCTTGCCGGGGGCGCATAGGCGGGGATGTAGTTACCCAGATGCCATTTGCCGACCATCAGACTTTGATAACCCAGAGCATTGAGGTACTGAGGCAGAATTTGCTCATCCAGGTCCAGACCAAGTTGCTGATTTTTAGCAATAGCCCTGCTGATGCCTAACTTTCTAGGAGATTTGCCTGTCATCAAGGCGGCTCTGGTAGGGCTACAGGTAGGCTGAGCATAAAAACGGTCAAGCTCAAGTCCCTCGGCAGCAAGACGGTCAATATTGGGCGTATTAATTTCGCTACCATGGTAGCCGACATCATTCCAACCTAGGTCATCAGCTAATATCATTACAATATTAGGTCTTGGGGGGTTGGCTTCAACGGCATAGGCCGAGCCATAAATGTTGAGTAGTAGAGCTGCGACAAGCCCCATAGACTGGAAACTGAATTTTAAAATTTGCATGATGTGGGCCGACTGGTTTTTATTAGAACTATTTTAGCCGATAGGCTAAAATAGTCAATCACATGTTTGAAGGTCTACCTATTTATCAGGATGGTATTACTCAGAGCCACTCAGATTCCCTTGCTTGCATAAAAACACATATCTATTCTAGCCGTCAGGCTAATTTGTTGGGCGTGAGTTTCTCCCCTGCTGGGCATTAGTTTTCTTGAATAGCGCTATTTCAGTGTAACTTTGCGAGCATCAAAAATGTTGGGGCTACCAGTGTCGAATGACTTTATGGATGATTTTGTTTAACAGCAGGCAGTAATAGGCCTAGGTTAGCTGAATTTTTAATTGATCAATCAGCTTGCCCAGCTGGTCTTTTAAACTCTCAGAGCTGTCTGTATAACAGAGCCCATAAATCTGCCTGTCCGGCCTCAGTAGGGCTAATGCAACGTTATTATCTTCGGCCCAGCGCTGCAGTAGGCCCTCTTTATCGATACCCTGACCCTGGTCTCCCAGATGAAAACCGGCTAAAGGTGCCTGTAAGAAATCGGTATTTTGTTGGCTGAGCAATGGGCCGGGGTCGGTATTAAATCCAACAACTGAAAATTCATCATCGAGCAGGCTATCTAGTAGAACGCAATCGCCATTACTTAGGGTGACCATACTTTGACGCAGCATGTAGCGATCGAGTGAGTGTGGATCCTGAGCAAAAATACCATCCCCGAGCCGCCACTGCTGACCAAATTTAATCGAGGATACAAGTACCGGAATTAACCGTCCGAGCATCAGAAATAGGTCACGGGCCAATGCTTTTAGGGGATTGCGCGTTTGAATAATATCGCCATGGGTAATAGCCAGCTTAATCACTTCCTCTACATGGGGCCGCCGTTCACTATGATAGCTATCGAGAATCCTAGCATCCCATTGGCCGCTTAATACGCCAGCAAGCTTCCAGTTTAGATTGTATGCATCCCGTATACCCGAGCAGAGTCCCTGACCTAGAAATGGAGGCATTTGATGAGCGGCATCACCGAGCAAAAAGACTCTTCCTTTTTTAAATTGATCTGCCAGCAGGGCATGGAAGCGATAAACTTTTGCCCGAATAAGACTGCCATCTCGCTCGTTAAGCTGACTGTTAAGTCGACCAATATGGGGGGCCATCAGAGCGCGAACATTATCTTCATTTTCAACATCCCCATGGTCATCTGTATCATTAAGCATAAACTCCCAGCGTATATGGCCTGGTTCGCAGGGAATAAGTGATGTAGGCCGAGTTGGGTCGCAAATCTGATAGGCCTCATCTTTGATCTGGATACTTTTATCCAGAATCAGATCACAGACTAGCCAGGGTTCGTCGCAGCCCAAATCCTGCAGCCCAAAGCCGCCCAATTCTCTTGTGCTGCTTGAAGCTCCGTCACAGCCTAGCAGGTACGAGCATTGGACATGTTGCGACTCTGTACCATTGATATCGGTGATCTTTAGGGTTACTCCAGAGCTGTCCTCATGGAGTTCTTCGAGCTGCCAGCCAAGAAATTGATCAACTGAATCGCAATCGTCGACAGTTTCTCGAAGATATTTTTCGAGTTGGGGCTGGGAAAAAAACGTACTGTTGGCCCAGTAGTGAACTCTGTCAGATTCCGACAGATCCTGATGAAGAAGCGTCCAGTTAAAGCCATTGAGGAATGAAATAAATCCAAGCTCGCGACCGGCTTCCTTGATTCTTTCATGCAGCCCTTGGGATTGAAAAATTCGCATGACCTCGCCATCGTAATGAACCGCTCGAGGAATTTCATAGATATCCATATTAGGCTCTACTACTAATGTATTTATGCCTTGCTTACCTAGCAAAGAAGCCATCATTGCGCCGGTGGGTCCATAGCCAATAATTGCAACATCGTAACTTTTCATGTTTTGGAGCCTTACGCGGACAAATTTTAAGCGCATATTAGCCATTTGGCTATTTTTGTCAAGAAAGGGATTGGCGAAAACCAAACAAAGTTTTACTCGGACTGTTTGTTGGTACTAATTAGTCCTGTGACTGGTGAAAAAAAATCAATGATTAACTTCCTTGACATAAACTAGCCGAATGGCTAACGTGCTGAACCTAGGCTTTATAATGAAAGACTTCAGATTAATTTAAGGTGTTTCGTAGAGTTCAATAACGCAGCCAAAGCCCTGCAGAATAGGGTTTGGATACTGCATTAGATATGACAGGACGCCGTTGATAGGTTTTCACTACAGCTTTAATCGGAATAGAGGAAGGTGAGTTTTTTATGATTAATCATTTTATAAATGGGGCAGCAGTTGCAGAGGGGGGTTATCCATCAGATCTTTTTAATCCATCAAATGGCAGCAAAATTGGTACTGTCTTAAACGGTGGTGCCGATGAGCTGGATTTGGCCGTACAGGCTGCCCATATAGCTTTTCAATCTTGGTCAATCACAGGCTTGGGTTACAGAGCAAATGTACTTTTAGCCTGCCGTCAGCAGGTTATGGACCATCGCGACGAGCTAATTGAAATTTGCGTGGTCGAAGCGGGCAAGACATTTGCGGATGCTGCTGCTGAGGTTGATAAAGGTATTGAGGGACTTGCCTATGCTGCCAGTGTTGGCAGCTGGTTGCGCTCCGCGACAACACAAAACGTTTCGTCGGGAATTGATGTTGTTGACGCTCGCTACCCAATTGGAGTTGTCACTACAGTCAGTCCATTTAATTTCCCCGTTATGATCCCATTGGTGCAATGCGCAATGGCAATTGCATGCGGCAACACTGTTGTTGCGAAACCAAGCGAAAAAGTCCCCTCAGCCTTTCGTTTAATCGCTGAGCTTATGCACAGAGCTGGCTTGCCCAGTGGCGTTTTAAATGTGGTGAACGGTGGTCGCGAAGTAGTTGAGTCCATGATCGAGCACCCCAGTGTGGCCGGATTAAGCTTTGTTGGCAGCACGCCAGTGGCCAAACACTTAAGGATTAGGGGCATTGAGAACGATAAGAGAGTCCAGGCATTTGGCAGTGGTAAAAATCATATGATTGTACTACCTGATGCGGAATTGGATATGGCTGCAGATGCGGCAGTATCAGCCGCCTTCGGTGCGGCAGGTCAGCGTTGTATGGCAATCTCGGTCGTCGTCGCTGTGGGTGATATCGGCGATCAGTTGGTGACTAAAATTGCTCAGCGTATTCCCGATATTGTCGTCGGTTCAACGGCAGATGCCGCTGTTCAGCTGGGCCCGGTGATTAGTCCCGAAAGCAAGCAGCGGATTCATGGCTTTATCGAAGGCGTAGAGTCCTCCGGTGCGTCACTCATCATCGATGGACGTCTGCAGGACGATCAAGACGGATGGCTAGTAGGTGCTAGTCTTGTCGATCATGTAAAGCCTGGCATGCCAGTCTACGATCAAGAAGTGTTTGGGCCGGTACTCTGTGTTGTTAGAGCGTCAACGTACAAAGAGGCAATGGACATAGTGGCAAGTCATCCGTTGGGTAATGGCGCCGCTATATTTACCCGCGATGGTGGCGCTGCCAAGCGTTATGCAGATGATATACAGGCGGGAATGGTTGGCATCAATGTGCCTATACCTGTGCCACCTTGGAGCCATAGTTTTGGCGGCTGGAAGGCTAGTGCGTTTACTGATAGCAAAATTAGCGGCCCCGAGTCTCTGAATTTTCACACTCGAATTAAAGCGATTATCAGCCGCTGGCCAGATCCGGCAGAAAGTAAAGTCGATCTGGGTTTTTTAAAGACCGATCGCTAGGAGGTCAAGGCAACTGCCGCACTGATAACAGTTGCCATCACCAAATATCGATGTTAAATTAGCCAAATGGCTATTAGCCATGTGGCTATATTGCAGATAAATAAAAATATTGAAAAGCCAATACCTGAGGGGAGTAGCATGAGAAAAAAACTAATTATTAGCGCTATCGGCGCACAGCTGATTATGATGCAGGGGCTCCAGGCTGAGACCCTTGCTCTTGAGGAAGTAATAGTAACCGCAGAGAAAAGAGAGCAGAGCTTGCAGGACGTGCCAGCCTCAATCTCAGCGTTCTCAGCATCTCAGATTGAGAACGCTGGATGGGATGATATATCCCAGCTTGAAACCAGTATCCCCAGCGTATCCATGGGTGGTGATGGTGATTCACGACCCTTTATTTTTATCCGAGGCGTAGGCTCTCGCAAGTTTGACCTCGGCTCCGAAGGCTCGGTTGGTGTGTTTGTTGATGAAATCTACAATGCTCGCTTTTCGTCGGCTCTCTCGGGTATTGTCGATATTGAGCGCATCGAAGTACTGAAGGGCCCTCAGGGCACATTGTACGGGCGCAATACCATCGGTGGTGCGGTATCACTCTATACGGTCAAACCAACGGATGAATTTGAAGCGCGGATTAAAGTGGCCGCTGGTTCAGATGGCTATAGCCGTGTGGGTGGATTTGTATCTGGCGCACTCTCGGAAAATTGGGTCGGCCGTTTAGCTGCCTCGACGCGTTCGGACGACGGCAATATGACAGAGGTTCTGTCTGGGAAAAATGACGGTCAAGACGCCGATGCTGTTCGACTTAACCTGATAGGTCAGTTATCTGACAAGACCAGCCTCGAATTCACTGCGCAGAGTACTAAGCTTGATCAAAATGGCAGGCTCGCTCAGGCCAACGGTGAAATGGGGCCATTTGGTCTTTACCAGTTGGGCCATGCTCTGCCGCTGCCCGTTCTGCCCGCACCTTTGCGAGCCAATATTATGGCCGGAATACAGGCTGGAACTGTAGCCGGTATTCTGCGTGAAGCTGCTCTTGATCCACGCAATGTAAAGATGGATCGTCCCGGATTTTCCTCTCTTGAGACAGATCTAGTTTCTCTTAAGCTCGAGCATGAATCTGATAATTTCTTGTTTACATCGATTACCAGCCGCACCAGTGACGAACTGCATGAAGAGACTGATTTTGAATCAACCACTCGGGATGCCATTTGGACTGATGTTATTCAGGACAGTCGACAAACAAGTCAGGAATTTCGGTTTACGTCAGTTGATGGTGGCATGGGAACTATGGATGATCGACTAACCTGGGTGATTGGTCTGTACTACTTCAATGATAAAGGCTACAGGAAAGATGACTACTCTGTTGAAGAGCAGGGCAATATTCCGCCTCAGTTCTATCAGGCTGCCAGCGTAGATTTTAGTCAGTCGCGTCAGGACTTGACTCTCGATAATAAGAGCTTTGCTCTGTATGGACAGGCGACCTATGCGCTGACAGATCAACTCAATGTCACACTTGGTATTCGACGCAGTGAAGATGAAAAAGATGTGATCACGCAGATGATCACCAACACACCAGGTTATCCATTTGTTGCAGCACCTTTTAGCCTTCCTCAGACGCTGGAATACAGCTCTACTGATCCCAAGCTAAGTATTGACTATGCGATCAATGACAACTCAATGGCCTATATTACGTACGCCAGTGGCTATAAAAGTGGCGGCGCCCAATTTGCGAGTTGGGCCGAGGCGGGGAATGTTAATGGCTTCGAAAAAGAGCAGCTGGACTCTCTGGAAATTGGCTATAAAGCACGTCTGATGAATGATCGCCTGCAATTGAATGTGGCGGCCTATCGCTATGATTATACAGATCAGCAAGTACAAACCATTGTCGTGATTAATGGCGCGCCATCTGGTTTGACGAGCAATGCTGCCGAGAGTGAGATGGATGGTTTTGAACTCGAGATGAATTATCTGCTGACCAGCGCATTGAGAGTTGACTTTAACTACTTCAACCAGGATGCAGTGTTTGGCAGTTTTGAGGATGTAAGTGGCTCTAAGACGGGCAATCCAATGCAGTTCGCCCCGGAGAATGCCTACACGGTGGCGTTAAATTATGCGCCCGACACTGCAATTGATCTTCAATTACGCGCTGAATACAGCTACAAGGACGAATTTCAGTTTGATGCGGGCAACCGTGCCATCTCGCTGGAGCCTGAGCACAGTGTTGTCAATTTAACGGCCTCAATGAATCTCAATGATTCAACGTCGCTGCGCCTGTACTGTGACAACTGTTCCGATGAGCTAATCCGCACTCAGGTGACTACCTTTGCTACTACACAGGGTGGTGGTGGACGCAGCATCTATGGTCCTGGTCGCCGCGTTGGGGCCGAGATTAGCTATAATTTTTAAAGGTTTCCCTCTTAATATGGGATAGCGAGTGATGGAGGGATCTGTCATTAGCTATCTCATATTTTTTAAGGGAATAAGTTTAATACGGCGTTCCGTATTGCTCTAGATTGGCTCCACTAAGTAGATCATTTCTTGTGATGAAGATTTAAATTTTATGGCGATTAAATATACTAAAGAATTTGAACTTTATAGCTACGGTGAGTCCTTAGCTTCTCAAACTGCCAGAGTAGGTCTTGCAGAAAAAGGCATTGACTACAAGCAACATCGCGTCGGTCTTGAATCTACTGGTGAACATTTGCAAAAAGCCTATAAGGCAATTAATCCCGCGTCATTGGTTCCGACCCTGGTACACAATGGTGAACCGATCTATGACAGTGTAAAGATTCTTGACTATCTAGATTCTTTTGCGCCCAAACAGGGTGCCACTTTATTTCCTGCGGACGGTGAAAAAAATGCTCAGGTTCGAGCGCTAGTCAAAGAGTTTTCTCTCGATGAAACTGTTGGGATCGGTGAGAATTTTGGCACATGTATGGCGGGCCTCAGTACTCAGATGCTCGCTTATCTACTCTGTAAGCGTCCTTTTTGGACCGTCGTTTGGGACTATCTGACCAAGCATCCTTCGAGAGACCGGGTGCCCATCTTTATTTTAATTCGTCTGTTGGGAAAGCCGCCTGGATTTAAATATAGAGAATTCGTTAGCGGGGTTGCCAGGGGAATAATCTTTATTGAGAAGACATTGTCCCATGGCGGGCCCTTTATCGCCGGCGAGTATTCCGCCGCTGATGTGTTACTTGCACAGGGCTTTCACCGACTGGAGATAACCGCCTTCCATAAAGTACTCGAGTCGGATCAGTTTCCAAATATTAAACAGTACTGGCCAAGACTGCAGCAGCGAGAAAGTTATAAAGCAGGAATCCTCGACTATGAAGAAGACGAGTGGACTGAATGTAAGGCTGCTTTATATGGGGAGGGAGAAAACCCAGATATCGAGTATTTTTGGTCAGAGGTTAAAAAGTTTAACCAATAACAAGCCTTGTATTATCGCTTATAAATGAAACTGTAAAAAGGACAATCAAATGAGTGAGCCGATTTGTAAAGTTGCAGATATTATTTTTGTACGTTTTGAACTTGTGGATCTGGAACCACAAAAAGAGTACATGGAACATTTTGGCATGATACTGGCGCACGAAACGGAAGACGCGATTTTCTATCGCGGCACAGGTACAGCACCCTATTGTTACGTAGCCACAAAAGGCCAGAGCAACCGCTTTATTGGTACCGCTTATCGGGCCAATGCACTCTCTGACCTCGAGGCATTGGCCGCCGCAAAGGGAGTTAGTATCGTCGCTAATACCGAGCCTGGTGGTGGCCACAAGGTAACGCTTATCGACCCGGATAATATTGAGATTGAAGTCTATTACGGTTTGCAACCGTCTGAGCCCATATCGATTAATCCAATTATGCTTAATACGGGTGTCGATAAGCCTAGGGAAAATACTCTGCAGCGCTTTGGTCGGGGTTCCGATGAGTGGCAGTTGCACGACAACCGTTGGGTGTATGAGCTGACCTCTAAGGTAAAGCGGCTGGGGCACACCGCTATCAATGTAGCGGACGCCGCAATATCCGTTGATTGGTATGCCAATACACTGGGCTTTTTGATCAGTGATAATCTGCTTGCTCCAGATGGTCCTCATTCTATCGGTGCCTTTATGCGCTGTGATCAGGGTGATGTGCCTGTCGATCATCACACGTTGAATAACGTGCAGTTTTTAGGTGAGCCAAAGCCTGCATTTGGGCATGCTGGCTTTGAGGTAACTGACTCAGTGGATGATCTGATGGCCGGTCACTACCATATGAAAACCGTCGATAAGTATTACCATGAATGGGGTATTGGACGTCACCTATTGGGTAGTCAAATGTACGACTATTGGCGTGACCCCAGTGGCTTTACCCATGAGCATTGGACTGATGGTGATCTTCTCAATGCATCTATCCCTGCCACGGATACGCCGGCCAGGGATTTGATTATGGCTCAATACGGGCCCGAAGCTCCCGCCTCTTTTGGCGCTACCATGCCCAGTGAAGAGGTCGATGATTTTAGAGCAGCAACCCCGAGCTTGACGGATATAGTCAAGATGATGGAACAGCAACCAAAATAAGTGAGATTCGATATGAGTTGTTCAAACAAGCAATCAATTTCTGCTCAGGAACTTGCGGCTGCCTCAGGTATGCAGCGCCGGCTCCATGGTGGAGATAATGTGCAGTCCGACCATGTGTTGGCAGCACAAAATACATTTAGTGAGATGAAAAAACGTTACACGGCATTAAGTGATGATCACCTCGATTTACTGTTCAGAGAACCGAGGACACAGTACGCTTGGCAGGATAAGGAGGTTAGCGAAGACCTATTAAGAACGCTGTATGATCTGACCAAAATGACATCTACTAGCGTCAACTCTTGTCCAGGACGGTTTGTTTTTCTGCGCTCAGAAGAGAGCAAAGAGCGACTCAGACCGACATTAACAGGTAATAATGTTGAGAAGATAATGGGAGCTCCCGTGGTTACGATTATTGCCCATGACAATGCTTTCTACGAGCGACTGGACCAACTCGCTCCCTACGCCGACCTCAAACCGATGTTTGTCGACAAGCCGGCCTATTGCGAAGCTACAGCGTTTCGAAATGGCACCTTGCAAGGTGCTCAGTTGATGATGGCCGCGCGTGCGCTGGGGCTCGACTGTGGTCCTATGTCGGGTTTTAACAATCAGCTGGTTGACGAGGAATTTTTTGCGGGTACCACAGTGGTTTCAAATTTTCTATGCTGCCTGGGTTATGGCGATCCGAGTCGTATTTTCCAGAGGCTTCCTCGTCTCGAGTTTAACGAGGCCTGTGAGTTTTTATAGAATTAGCCACGCAGGCACTTTCCCCATAGTCAGTGATAGGTTTTTTGCATCCGTCGAAGAGGATATTTAACTTAATCTATCCTATGCAGCTTCAATGTATTATAATTTTTTCTTCAAAATAAAAGCTCTTACCTGACTATGACTACTTCTGAAAAACAGCACAATCCGTCAATGCGCGGGCGCGTTAATGTTGAGGGTAAGCTGCTCAAAGCCGCCTGCAAACTGCTGGCTCAAAAAGGCCCCAAAGGTGTTTCAAACAGAGATATTGCCAAACATGCTGGGGTCAATCACGGTCAAATTCATCATTATTTCGGCAGTAAGCGGGGGTTGCTTGAGGCCGCCATCTCTAAACTCGCCCACGAACACTGGGACCATACTCAACGCGATGGTGTGTCTCCCCTGGCATTGGGCAAGGATCAAACCTACATTTTGGCGGTAATTCGCTGCGCTATCGATGGTGATTTGGAGTTGGCGACGCTGGAACTGCGAGAAGATATATCGGTGCCCAGACAAGCACTGCAAAAGCACTGTGACAATAGAAGCCCGTCCGAGACTGAGACCGACGTAAAAGCCCAAGTGGCCGCAGCCATGGCAATTGAAATGGCTTGGGCCGTTTTAGAGCCATATATTAATGTTACGCTCAATATTGAACCCAACGAGGTCGATACCGTAAAACAGAAGATTGTCGATATTTTGGTATCCCTAGCGGAGTATTGAACCGTCTTTACCAAGCAGCAGCCACGCAAGGGCTTTTAATTTTCATAACGTATTGATTTATATTTTTTTAGGCTTAGAGAGATTCATCAAATATTGTAAATATCCACACTAAGGCTAAAGTACAATTTTTGATGCGCTCTGTTGTCACCCCCAGCGTACTATAAATAGAACCTTATCTCTTCAAGGTTTTAATTATCTCTTCTACTTTGTCATCAAATCCTTGATCATTACTTAGGGCATCTTTAACACATTGTTTCATATGAGTTTTTAGGATTTTACCCTCAACGGTTGAAATAGCATTTCTTACTGCTTTGATTTGGTTGAGTATGTCGATACAGTATTTCTCTTCCTCAATCATCTTGGTAATTCCACGCACCTGACCTTCTATTCTTTTGAGGCTTGGCAGCTGTTGTGTATGACAGGGGTGTTTCATATTAACCTCGGAGTTACCTAAGTGAATGTTGTGGCAAAGATAAATAATGCCACCAAAAAATAGTAATTGTGTCTTGAGCCGTTCCTAGCCTGCATGCATAGCCTGCCGGCCTCTGGGTCTGCAGAGCAGGGCCTATCATGGATCTGTAGTTCGCGGCTATTGACAATAATAGGTATACCCCAGCAGGGTATATTATTAGATCAACTGTGGTTGTCAATATTTGATGAGAAAAGGTTTTATGATTAAAGAGGGCTGTTCGACATATAATGTGCTGTTATAAATCCTTTGCAAACCATAAGTGTTTAAGATTAGGTTACCGAAGGAAACCTACAATAGATCCGGAATTAACTATGAAGTACTTTCGCCCTCTCTATGCCTTCTTGCTGGGGCTCATTATTATCTTAAATAGTTCGGCTTTCTCTAATTTGGCGCTTATTAATGGCCTGGGGCAGCTAGTGCTGTTTACTCTGGTTGTGTGCATACCAATATGGCGCACCGGACGTATGAGCTATGTAGATATTGGCTGGCCCTGGGGGTTGGTGGTTCTTGGCATTATCAGCTTCCAGTACAGCGATGGTTATTGGCTGCGGTCTCTTGTTGTCAGTGGGGTGGTTGTGCTGATAGGTCTGCGTATGGGACTGGGTGCCCTGAAAATGTGGCGATTGGGATTGTTAAAGAAGGAGTTTCCCCGTTATCAGTATCAGCGCATTGTTTGGCAGCAGGAGGGCAAAACCAATACTGGGCTGGCCCTGCAGGTGGATGCTATTTCTCAGGGGCTGGCCAATGCGTCGTTTTTAGCGTTCCCGGTGTTTATTATTGCGTCTAACAGCAGCGAGCAGTTACATGCTTTAGAGTTGCTCGGCTTGGTTATCTGGATATTGGCTTTTGCTATGGAATCAGTTGCCGACTTGCAAAAACTCCACTTTCTTAGAGAGATGAAAAAATTGGGCAAGCACAATCAGGTGTGCAATGTCGGCCTGTGGAAATACTGTCGACACCCTAATTATTTTGCCGAATGGATGGTGTGGAATGGCCTGGTTATTGCCGCTATTCCATCATGGCTGGCTCTGAGGGGCGCGGAAACCGATGCAGTATGGTGGCTGCTGGGGCTGGGTCTTTTGTTGGCCTCTAAGTTTATGTACAGTACATTGGTTTATATCACAGGCGCGGTGCCGTCGGAGTATTACTCGGCGCAGAAAAGACCTGGGTATACGGATTATCAGAAGCAGACAAATCGATTTTTTCCGGGGCCAAGAAAGACCCTGGATATACAGGTTAAATCCTAAGAGGTGGTAGTAATGAAAAATTTACTTATTTTGCTTGTGTCCTTATGGGCCAGTACCGCGTGGGCTGACCCAGCAGCTGATCCGTCCGGGCTTTGGAATACCTTTGATAAGGAGGGTACTGTCCAGTCGACAGTGGAGGTGCGAATTGAAGAGGGCAAGCTCTACGCCACTATACTTAGCCTGCAAAATCAGCCTGAGGAAAATCCGCTCTGTGAGAAGTGTAAAGGAGACTTATATGGCAAGCCCGTTATTGGTATGGAAGTGATTAACGGGCTTAGCTTAAAGAAATCTATCTGGCAGAGTGGCACTGTATTTGACCCTGAAACTGGTGGGTCCTACAAGGCCAAAGTCTGGCTGGAGGGTGGTGCACTTATGGTGCGTGGCTACCTGGGATTTGTCTATCAAACTAAATCCTGGCAGCGGGTCCCCTAGCTGTCCACAAGCTCGTTGATTTTGTTGCACAGCATTTTATAAAAGTCGGGGCTGGCATCGGCGGCATAGGTAATATACATGCCTATCAATACCTGCTTTCTGTAGCGCTGTAAGTCTATATAACCATTAACCCAGTCTTGGCGTGCCAGGCGCTGGCAAGCGAAAAGTTGCTCGGCAAGCGTGCCAGTTGCAATATTTCCCTTAAGAAAACCATTTTCCTTTGCTTCAGTACAGAGCCGCTCTGCTATCTGCAGCGACTGGTGGAATATGCCATCGGGTAACTTATGGTCAAACAACCCGGTGCGGTCAGCCGCCATAAAGGCAGAGCGATAAAATGCCTCATCCTGTTTATATAGCCGCAGCAGATTGTCGGTAAACACCTCTGCGCCCTCTATGGGGTCAGACACATCGGGGTTAGACAGAGCCAGGCTTATGGTATTGACCATCTGCGAGACAAGTTCTTGGAAAATATTATCTTTTTTGCCAAACAGATTGTGAATGGTAGGTGTGGATACACCAGCCTCTTTAGCTAGGTGGCTCAGGGTAAATGCTTCGAACCCCTGAGAGGCTATTAGATGTTTGGCGATATCCAGAATGCGTTGGCGACGCAATTTTTTGTTCGCTTGGCGGGTGATATTGCCCCTTGCTAGGGTTGGACTACTCATAGAATGACCTCAGCGAAAAACCCTTGACCACAGATTTAACTGCCCATTAAAATTGATGGATAATAAAAACAGCAAAATCTTAACAAAGGCCCTTTTATGAAACAAGATATCAGTGAATCCATTGCAGCCTGTGCCGCCCATTATGGCGATGATGCTGAGGCCATGCGCAGCTATTTAACCCAGGGCGAGCGCAACGCCTGTGCGCTAGATAACCGTGGCGCTATTCGCTTTGATAAGCGGGGCAATCTGGCGGCAGATATTCTAAGTGCTTACTCCAAATACGGGTTTTACATCTTTGAAAATGTGCTGGCCGAGGATGAGCTGCAGGATATCAAAGAGGATTTAGACCAGATACGTGCGTCCTATCCTGCGGAACCCAATGGCAAGTTAACCAAGGACGGCAAGCCGGCTCTGGGAGCAGACTGTGTTGGCCCCAACCTGGTGTGGTCGAAACCCTTAGGTGACCCTCTGGGGGGCACTGAGCTGGCCAATGGCCGTCATCAGGTGAAGTTGTTTGAACCAGAGGCCAGTGCCTCGGCGCCAGAGTTCGCCCCGTTTATTTTGCTGGGCTCGCTGCAGTTTTCAGAGAGCTGTCTGCGGGTTTATGGCCATCCTCAATTGCTGCGTGTGGCTGAAGCGGTCAATGGCAGTGATTTTGCCCCCTTTAATGAGAGCCTGTTTATTAAAGAGCCCGGAGTTGGTGCCGCAGTGTCCTGGCATCAGGATGGTGACACCTACTGGGACAGTGAGCACTTTGATGAGGGTATCCACGGGTTTAACTTTATGGCCCAGGTCTACGGCAGCACTGCTGTTAATGGCGTCTGGGTAAAACCCGGCAGCCATAGGGTGGGCAAAATTGATATTAAAAAACTGATTGCAGATTCTGGAAGTGAGCGCATAGAGGGCATGGTGCCCCTGGTGTGTAACCCCGGTGATGTCATTATTTGCAATCGCCAGCTGCTGCACGGCTCATTTCCCAACTGTGGTTTTGAGCCCAGAGTTACGGTGAATTTTGGCTTTCACCGCCGTTCATCGGTGCTGGGGATTCAGGGGCCAGGCCTGTACAGTGAGCCCATGTTTTACGATGAGGCGCTGATTGACGAGCGGTCAAAACCTCTGGGCTATGCCATAGACGCGCGCAAGCGGCGTTTCCCAGACGAAGAGTCCTATCAATATCAGCCATTTATCGAGGCCGGTAAGACTTTCCACTGGAGTGAGAGTGCCAAGGCCGAGCTCAAGGATTACAATCTTCGCGATCTAAGTATTTAGTGTCTGTCATAAACGCTTGGAGGCCTGTAGGCATTGAGCCTATGGGACAAGGGTAGGAGTAACTGCATGCAACTAGCAATCTATGGCGCCGGCTCGACCGGCTGTTATCTGGGTGGGCTGCTGCAGCTGTGCGGCCATAAGGTCAGTCTGATCTGTCGCCAGCGTATTCGCGACTCCATTGTGGCCGCTGGGGGCGTCACTCTTACAGACTATACCGGCCAGAATGAAAGGGTAATGCCTACTGGGCTAATCACCCAGCTGGCAGGCGAGACCTTTGATGCCGTGTTTGTCACCCTAAAATGTCATCAGCTGGAGGCGTCGGTTGCGGATTTAAAGCAGCTGGCAGAGGGCGGTGCTCAGTTGTTTTTTATGCAAAATGGTCTCGACAGTCTGGAGGCTATTCAGCACCAGCTGCCCGATGGTGCCGTTTGGCAGGGAATTACGCCATTCAATATACTGAGTCTGGACAATGCCCGCTTCCATCGGGGCACTGAGGGGGCGTTTGTAATGCACCGCACCAAGGTGACAGAGCAGCTCGCCGAGCAGCTGGGTGACATTGGTTTCCCCTGCCAGCTTTACCGGGATATGAAGCCGCTGATCTATGGCAAGTTGCTGCTCAATCTCAACAATGCTCTTAATGCAGTGGCAGACCAGCCGATTAAAACCCAGCTTGAGAACCCTAAACTACGCAGGCTCTATGCCGCAGCCCAGCGTGAGTGGTTGCAGGTGGCCGCAGCAGAGGGGGTTGAGCTGGGGCAGTTTACAGCGGTTAAGCCCGCCTGGATGCCAGCAATACTGAGCTTGCCCAACTGGCTGTTTTTGCGGCTGGCCAAGGCCATGTTAGATATAGACCCCCATGCCCGCTCTTCGATGTGGGAAGATATCTCTCAGGGTAGAAAAACTGAAATTGAGTTTCTCAATGAAGCTGTGGTGAGGCGCGGTGAGAAGGTAGGCCTAGATATGCCGGTCAACCGCAAAATCAGCAGTTTAATACATAGCCTAGAGCGCGGTGACAGCGTAACCCTGGAGCAACTCTACTAACCCTTAGGTTGGGAATAACCTTGGACTATTTTCGTCCGCTATATGCCTTTCTGTTGGGGCTGCTTGTGCTTTAAAACAGTTCGACACTGGCCTAGATGGCTGCGCTCTGTGCTGGTATTTTCCTTTCTTTATTATTGTGAAACTCTGTTACTCAGTGGTTATTTAATCCTCAAAGTCACTGGCATTATGGCGCTCCGCAAGCTGCCGGCTTTCGTCTCCCCAAACACGGTTGACTCTGAGTCCTCGCTGTACAGCCGGACGTTCCTGAATTTGCTCCGCCCATCTTATTACATTGGTATAGCTGGCCACATCTAAAAATTCCTGGGCACTATAGAGAGCGCCTGAGACCAATGTGCCATACCAGGGGTGGGTGGCCATATCGGCGATTGAGTAGTTATCACCGGCTAAGTATTCACGATTAGCCAAGGTTTGATCGAGCACATCGAGCTGCCGTTTAACTTCCATTGCAAAGCGATTAATCGGGTACTCATACTTCTCTGGGGCATAGGCATAAAAATGACCGAAGCCACCGCCCAAAAATGGCGTGCTACCCATCTGCCAGAATAACCAGGACAAGCATTCTGTGCGCTCTGGAATAGCGGTGGGCAAAAATTCATTAAAGGTCTCGGCCAGATACATCAGCATAGCCCCAGACTCGAAAATGCGAACGGGCTTGGCGCCCCGGCGATCCATCAGTGCGGGGATCTTTGAGTTGGGATTGACCTCTACAAAGCCACTACTAAACTGTTGCCCCTCCCCAATATTAATTAGCCATGCATCGTACTCTGCATCTTTATGCCCCAGAGCCAGAAGCTCTTCGAACATAATGGTGACTTTTACGCCATTGGGTGTGCCCAAGGAGTAGAGCTGGAAAGGGTGCTTGCCTATGGGTAGCTCTTTATCATGGGTCGCGCCTGCTATGGGTCGATTGATGGCTGCAAACTTGCCGCCACTCTGTTTGTCCCAACTCCAGACTTTTGGTGGGGTGTAGATATGGCTCATGCTGAGGGCAACTCCTATTTTTATGGGGTTAGTGGGTCTCTGGGTTGATGTTTTTGCAGTTTATTTGGAGTGGTTATCTTGGGAGATAGACTGCATCAGGTCGTTATTCTCTGTGCTCCATTTGCACAGGGAATCTAACACTGGCATAAAAGACTGACCAAAGTTGGTCAGAGAGTATTCCACCTTAGGGGGAATGACTTCGTAGACCTTGCGATCGATCAGTCGATCTCTTTCCAACTCACGCAGCTGTTTGGTCAGCATCTGTTGAGTAATGGGAGACAGAATGCGCTTTAACTCGCCAAACCGAACCGGGTCTTGGCGCAAATTATAGATAATGGCGATTTTCCATTTGCCGCCGATCAGGCTTAGTGCATTGCTTACAGGGCTTTTACATTGGGTCATAGTCTACGCTTCTATACCAGTATGATTTTAATGACTACTTGTATAATCAACCTAACAAACCATATCATACTGCATATTAATCAAGGGTCAACTATAGGGCCTGCTCCTAATACCTATAACTAATGAGGGAAATCATGTCAGACAATAGCTCAAAACAAATACGCTCAACGATCACCAGTGAAGGCGTATTGGAACTATCCATTGTTAATTCAGAGCGGCCAGTTCCCGGCGAAAATGAGGTTCTTCTCAAAGTAGAAGCTTCCCCTATTAATCCCTCTGACCTTGCCTTGCTGGTTACCTTCGCCGCCGATCTAGATAGCATCAGTGTTTCTGGGGAAGGAGATCAGGCTGTCACATCCATAAAATTGCACCCCGCAATGATGGGCGCAATGAAGCCGCGTATGGGCCTATCTATGCAAGCGGGCAATGAAGGGGGCGGGGTAGTGGTAGATGCCGGTGCCAATGCCAAACATCTGATCGGCAAAACTGTTGGTGTAGCTGGTGGGGCTATGTATAGCCAGTACTGCTGTGTACCCGCACAGAGCTGTCTGGTGATGGATGAGGGGACTACCTCTACGGAAGCTGCGTCTTCCTTTGTAAACCCACTGACTGCTCTGGCCTTTGTGGAAACCATGAAAATGGAAAATCACACAGCCCTCCTTAACACTGCTGCAGCCTCAAATCTGGGTCAGATGCTGGTAAAGATTTGTCAGGATGACGGCGTGCCACTGATCAATGTGGTTAGAAAGCCTGAGCAGGTAGAAACTCTTAAAAAGCTGGGAGCAGAGTATATTTGCGATACCAGTTCAGATAGCTTTATGGCCGATCTAGTGGATGCAATTGTTGCCACTGGCTGCACCCTGGGCTTTGACGCCACCGGTGGTGGCAATGGCGGCAAGCTGCCTGGCCAAATACTTGCGGCCATGGAAATCGCTGCTAACAAAACAGCCACAGAATACAGCCGCTATGGTTCAGACACCTACAAGCAGGTATATATCTATGGCGGACTGGATATGCAGCCCACTGTTCTAAACAGATCATTTGGCCTGCAATGGGGGCTGGGTGGTTGGCTGTTGACACCCATGATTGGTCGCATTGGTATGGAGCGATTTGGCGAAATGCGCGCCCGTGTTGCCCGTGAGATTAATACCACCTTTGCTAGCCATTATACTCAGGAGATCTCGTTTGAAGAGATGCTGCAGCCAGAGGTTATTCGCGGCTATGCAAAACAGGCGACGGGTGAGAAGTATCTGGTTAACCCCCATAAATAATTAATGCTAATTAAGAGAGAATAAAAATGCCAGAAATGACATTACTTGGCTGGTTCCACACAATCCTTGGGATAGTGGCACTGGTCGCTGCGTTTTATACATTGTTTAAATACAGAGTAGTTTCTCTGGACAATAAGTCTGGGAAACTCTATGTGCTGGTCACCATTATTGTGGCTGGCTCTGCTCTGGGTATCTACAACCAGGGTGGCTTTGGTATTGCCCACTGGCTGGCAGTATTGACCCTAGTTGCGGTTAGCGGTGGCATTATTATGGAGAAGTTTAAGTGGTTTGGTCGCTTCTCCATGTATTTTCAGGCGCTGGGTTACTCCAGCACGCTGCTGTTTCATATGATTCCAGCGATTACGGACTTCCTGCGCCGTCTGCCCCTAGGAGATCCGTTTATTGATTCCTTTGAAGACCCTCTGTTGATGGCTTTTCACCAGGCATTTTTACTGATCTTTGTGGTGGGCATAATTGTGCAGTTCCGCTGGTTAAATAAGAACACAGCAGAGACAGCCTAACACCCCTGATATCAGCGCTTAATAAAGCCTATGGGGTCCCAAATTCTTGGGGCCCCAGCTGGTTGAACTGAATTAGCATATTCCTTTCCGGTTATTTCCCACCGATAAAAAGCTTGCAATGACCTCTGGTCAGTTATTTAATGACCCTAAGTCATTTATAAACTATCGGAGAATAGCAATGAACGCACCGCAAAAAATCCTTGTAGATACTGAAACCGAACTCAAAATGCAGGCGGCACTGCAGGCTCAGCGCGATAGCTATATTGCTGAGGGCGAGGTGTCGGCGGCGACCCGTATCGACCGTATTAATCGCGCTATTGATGTGCTGGTTAAGAATGCCGAGTCGATCAGTGAAGCTATGAATGCAGACTTTGGCTGTCGGCCACGACAGGTCAATCTGATGACCGATGTGACCGGCTCTATTGAATGCCTCAAGCACAGCAAAAAGCATCTTAAAAGCTGGATGAAGGTGGAAAAGCGGCCCAGCATGTTCCCGCTAAATCTGCTGGGTGGACGTTCCTCTATCGAATATCAACCCAAAGGTGTGGTTGGTGTACTGGCTCCTTGGAACTTCCCCCTGGGCATGGTATTTGAGCCTCTGGCTAATGTGCTGGCCGCGGGTAACCGGGCTATGATCAAGCCCTCTGAGTTTACCCCGGCTACCTCTGCGCTGATTGCAGAAATGGTGGCCGAGGCCTTTGACCCCACCGAACTAACGGTTTTTGCCGGAGGCCCGGAAGTTGGGCAGGCATTTTCTTCACTGCCTTTCGATCATATGATCTTTACCGGTGCAACCAGTATTGCCCGGCATATTATGGGTGCTGCTGCGCGCAATCTGGTGCCGGTCACATTGGAGCTTGGTGGCAAGTCACCGGTGGTGGTCTCCCGCAGCGCTAACCTCAATGAGGCAGTGCAGCGCATTATGGTAGGCAAAATGCTCAATGCCGGGCAGGTTTGTATTGCCCCTGATTATCTGATGGTCCCCGAAGAGAGCTTAGATCAAGTGATTGAGCAGGCTACTGCGGTAGTTAATGAGATGTATCCAACCATAGTGAACAATGACCAGTACACCGCTATGGTTAATGAGCGTCATTATCAGCGCATGATGGACAACCTCAACGATGCCGAAAAGCGCAAAATCAAGATGGTTACCATCAACCCGGCCAATGAAGACTTTAAAGATAATCCTGCCCAGAAGCTTCCACCGACGCTGATTATTAACCCGGATGATGATGCCATCTGTATGCAGGATGAAATCTTTGGGCCATTGTTGCCGATTAAAACCTACAAGCACTTCGAAGAGACTATTGGCTATATCAACGATAGGCCTCGCCCACTGGCCGCCTACTACTTTGGCTACGACAAGGCTGAGGAGAAGCGCTTCCTCACGGGCACCACCTCTGGCGGCGTCTCTATCAATGATGTGATGTTCCATATGCTGCAGAAAGACCTGCCCTTTGGCGGTGTCGGTCCCAGTGGTATGGGGGCCTATCATGGCATCGAAGGCTTTAAGACGTTCAGTCATGCCAAAGGTATCTACCGTCAGCCAAAACGCATTCCTGTGGCTAAACTGGCTGGCTTTATGCCTCCCTATGGTCCGGCTTCTGAGAAGAATATTAAGGACAAAGTAAAGCGATGAGCACAGAGCGAAAACGCGCACGCACTCAGGATCAAAAGCATTTTCGCCGCCAGCAAATACTAGACGCGGCAGAGCAGCATTTTACTGAGGTGGGTTACGAGGGATTCTCAATGGCGAACCTGGCCAAACTGGCCGGGGTCGTTAAAGGGACTCTGTATCTGTATTTTAAAACCCGCGAGGAAGTGTTTTTAACCCTGTATAACCAGAGTCTGGTGCGCTGGAGTCATGTGTTTCTCGATCAGCTGCAAGACGCCATGACAGATCAGGATTATGCAAAAACCCTGTACACCACAGCTCTGGCTGATGGCAGCTTTATTCCCCTATTGACCAGGCTTGAGCATGTGATTGAGCACAATGTGTCCGTTGAGAGTTTGATTCAGTCAAAGCGCAATTTTATCGAGCGTGTGGACTGTATTGCTCAGGCCACCGCGCCTGTTCTGAATCTCAGTCAGGCTCAGTCACTGGAACTGGTCAAAACTATGGGGGTGCTTTTGGTGGGCGCTAGCAGTACAGATCAGGGCCCTTCACTGGAGGGAGAAACTATTCCCGCCGATGTGCAGGGGTTGATCGACAGTTTTTCTTCAGAACCCATCTTTATAAAAAATGCCTGCCGCATTATTAGCGGCATTCGCGCAGACCACAGCGCTACAGGAGAATAATAATGACAATTAATCGACAGTGGCTATTGGCTGCCAGACCGGACGGCATGATTGGTCCACAAAATTTTGAATATGTAGAAACACCCATACCCACCATTAGCAATGGCCAGATTCTGGTTAAAAACCTGTATCTTTCGTTCGACCCCACCCAGCGCAACTGGATGGTCGATCGCCCCGGCTATCTGCCGCCGGTGGCTATGGGTGAGGTGATGCGTGCGGGTTCTGTCTCCCAGGTGGTGGAGTCCCAGCATGCTGACTTTGCCGTTGGCGAGCTGGTGCAAACCACCGGCTGTTGGCAAGACTATGCGGTGGTAGAGCCCGGCAAAGGCCCCACGGGCATTAATAAATTACCGCCCGGGGTATCTCCGGAAATGATGCTATCGATTCTGGGCATCACGGGCATGACCGCCTACTTTGGATTGATGGATCATGGCCAGCCAAAGGCGGGTGAGACGGTGCTGGTGTCCGGTGCTGCCGGTGCCACCGGTTCCGTGGTGGGACAGATTGCCAAGCTTAAAGGTTGTCGTGTGGTGGGTATTGCCGGTGGTCCCGAAAAATGTGCCTGGCTAAAAGATGTAGCAGGATTTGATGCGGTGATTGATTATAAAAACGAGAATGTCAGCGAGCAGATTGCTATCCACTGCCCGGATAAATGGGATGTGTTTTTCGATAATGTGGGCGGCCCCATATTGGAGGCTGCTCTCAATCATCTAAACCTCTATTCCCGAGTGGTTATGTGTGGCGGTATTGCCAATTACAATAATACAGAGCCTGCTCCTGGTCCCAACAATCTGATGAATCTGGTGACCAATCGCGGTCGCATGCAGGGCTTTATTATTTTGGACTATCTGCCCCGGGCCATGGAAGCTATTGAAGCTCTGATGGGTTGGGTAGCCTCTGGGGATATTATCTATCAGGTTGATATGCAGGAGGGGTTTGACAATATTCCCCGTACTTTGCAGCGACTTTATACGGGCGAGAATCTCGGCAAGCAGCTATTAAAAATAGCGGACCCAGTTTAGAGGCCTATTTGTATGACCCAAATTTCTAAAAAAGATCGGCAGGAACTCCCGGCTCTCGCACCAATGCTGGATATGGTAGAGGCCGGCATGGGCTTTGTGCCCAATAGCATGCTGACCATGGCTCACTGGCCGGAACTACTGGGCGCCTTTGGTGGGCTGGGTGCGACCATACTGCAAACCGGCGACATTGAGCCTGAGCTTAAACAGCTGATTGCGCTGGTAAGCAGCCGCGCCAGTGGCTGTAACTACTGTCAGGCCCATACCTCCAACTCGGCCCATCGCGCTGGTGCCGCCGAAGCAAAAATCGCCGCCGCTTTTGAGTTTGAACAGTCGCCCCTGTTTAGCGACAGAGAGCGCGTCGCCCTGCGCTTTGGCTGGCATGCAGCAATGCAGCCCAATGCCACAGAGCCCAGTGATTTTGCAGCGTTAAAACAATTCTTCTCCGAGCGAGAAGTCGTAGAAATAGTGGCGGTGGTATCTCTATTTGGGTTTTTAAATCGCTGGAACGATACCATGGCCACTGAACTGGAGCCCCAGGCCGCTGAGTTTGGCAATAGGGCTCTGGCTGAGTCTGGCTGGAATCGCGGCAAGCATTAGCCAATCGCCTATTAGGCCAGCCGGGATCCATTACTGGCCAGCTTATCGGGAATAGCCAATATAATACTGCCATCTGCTTGAGTAAAACCTGTCACAAGGCATTCCGACATAATGGGGCCAATCTGTTTCTTGGGAAAATTGACCACTGCGGCGACCTGTTTGCCTATTAATGTCTCTGGATCATAATGATGGGTAATCTGTGCAGACGACTTTTTAATACCCAGCCCATCACCAAAGTCGATGCTCATTTTAATGGCGGGTTTCTTTGCCTCTTTAAAAACCTCGGCGGCGACAATTGTTCCTACTCGAAGGTCTATGCGTTCAAATTCTGCCCAGGTCAGGTCATTAGTAACTTCAGTCATTGTGTAAAGTGCCCCTCGTTTTTATAGATCATATTTTTCATTGTGGCCCAGTGCAAGTTGAGCTGTTAGCATGGTCTGGGGTATAGGGTATAAAAATCTCTAAAAAATAATCAGGCGAGATAAATATGAAGCGACTTTTTAACGGAAGCATAGCGGCCATTGGGCTTCTAATTGCACTGGTGGTTGTGCGCACCCTGATGCACCAGCCTCCGGCGTCCATCAATACTAACTTGGTTGAAGTTGAACTTAACGAAGCTGCGTTGGCAGAGCGCCTGTCCCAGTCTATTCAATTTCAGACCATATCCTTTCAGTCGCCAGAGCTAAAAGATCAGTCTCAATTCTCTGCTTTTATAGACTGGGTACATACCAGCTACCCCAGAGTTCATCAAAGCCTCGACTATATTCAGCTCAACGACACCATGCTCTATCGCTGGCCCGGTTCTGATGCCAGTCTGCAGCCGATTCTTGTTACTGGGCACTACGATGTGGTACCTGTGATTCCAGGCTCTGAGAGCCAGTGGCAGCAGCCGCCTTTCTCTGGGGCCATAGTGGATGGACTGATCTGGGGTCGCGGGGCGCTGGATGATAAAAGCGGTGTGCTGGGTATTCTTGAAGCTGTGACCTATCTATTGGATGCAGGTCATCAGCCTCAAAGAACGGTTTATCTTAGCTTTGGCCATGATGAGGAAATTGGCGGCCGCGAGGGCGCCGCTGCGGTGGCTGCCTATCTAAAAGATCAGGGGGTCCAGCTTGCCTGGTCCCTGGATGAGGGCTCGTTTATCTTTGATGGCTTGATTGCCGGGGTCGATAGCTTGGTGGCGGCTATTAATGTGGCGGAAAAAGGCAGTATTACCCTGGATATTGTGGCGGCCGCTGAGGGCGGGCACTCCTCTATGCCTCCGCAAACCAGTGCGATTACAGATTTGGCCCGAGCTATCACCCAACTGGAAGAACATCCGGTACCTGGCGGCCTAGAGGGTCTTGCTGCAGATATGTTTGATAAAATCAGCCGCCATATGCCCTTTGTGCCTAGAGTATTTTTTGCCAATCAATGGTTATTTGGTGGTTTGATCAATGATCAGCTCAGCGGGGCACCGACTACCAATGCCATGCTTCGCACAACCACTGCGCCGACCATGCTATCGGGCAGCGTCAAGACCAACGTATTGCCAATCGAAGCTGTGGCTACGGTTAATTTTAGAATTCACCCCAGGGATTCCATGGATAGTATAGAGAGCTATGTTACTGACCTAGTGGCCAGTGACAGTATCTCAGTGCACCGCCGTGGCGGGGCAGACGCCTCCGCTGTTTCTGATTGGAAAGCGCCAGGCTTTGCGATTATTGCCCAGAGTATGCGGGAGATACATGGAGATATTCCCGTGGCGCCGGGCTTAATGATCGCCGCTTCAGACAGCCGACATTATGGCAAGGTGGCAGACAATGTCTACAGGTTTAATCCAATCCGGTTGACTCCAGAATTGCTGACAGGATTTCATGGCACCAATGAGAAAATTGCGGTGGCTGACTATGCGCAGGGCGTGCGCGGCTATATAAGAATTATTGCCCATGGCACAGCCGAGTAATTATATTTTGAGATTGCCACAATGAAACTAGCAGCACTGATACTTCTGATTGTTATTTTGGGGCTGGCCATACCCTACGTCGACAAAACCCATGGCTTAAAGTCTATTTCTGCCGCAGATCTTCCAGCTGAGGGAGCCTGGGCAGCACTGACCGAAGGCAACCTTTACTACCGTTGGTATTTGCCAAATAAGGCCGATAGCAATGGCCAAACCCTGGTGTTGATCCATGGATTTTCCACACCGCATTTTGTCTGGGATGGGGCTCGGCAGTTTTTTCTCGATGCTGGGTATAGGGTTCTGGTCTATGACCATTTTGGCCGAGGGTTTTCTGAGCGGCCATCCACAGATTATGATGCGCAGCTGTATGTTCGGGCCCTGAAAGAGCTTTTGGATTATCAAAATCTCTCCCAGCCTGTCCATCTGGTTGGCTATTCCATGGGCGGTGCGATTTTGGGTCATTTTGCCCAGATCTATCCAGACAGGGTTAAAACCATGTCGCTAATAGCGCCAGCTGGTTTTATGACCGAGCAACCTGCTACTAGCAGTTTGGTTAATATCCCGCTAATAGGCGAATGGCTGGGGCATATGTTTGCGGACAATATGCTGGTCAGTGATATTACCGAGACGGAAATGGCCAATATAGATGACCCTTTTGCCATTCCTAGAGGGGAGTTTATTATCAAGGTAGGTAAACAGATGCAGTACTCTGGGTTTGTGGAGTCTCTGGTTTCTACCTTGCGGAACTTCAATCTATTTAACGCCTTAGAGAGCTTTGAACTGGTGGGCAAACTGGGTATTCCAACCCTGGCTATATGGGGCACGGATGATGCAACAGTGCCGTTTATGGGCAGTGAAAAGTTGCTGGAGGTTATACCTCATACTCAGCTAGTGGTGATTGATGACGGGGGCCATAATATTACCTATATGCAGCCCAGCATTGTGGGGCCTGCTATTGTAGAGTTTCTCGATCGGAGTGTTGCCGATTAACCGCCTTATCCTTGGTGGCCTGCGCGATTAACTCGATCGAGAAAAACAATCTTTTCCTGCGTATAAAAAGTTCAATCTGTTATTATTCGGCTTTGTTAATTTGCTGAAAATTATTTAGATTTAAACTTCAACTATAAAAAGAGAAAACTATGTTTAGTCATATTATGATCGGTGCCAATAGCATCGAAGAGTCAAAAAAATTCTACGATGCTATTTTGGGTGAGTTAGGTTACAAACCTGGCATGGTTGATCCCAAGGGCCGTTGTTTCTATTTCAATGGTGATTCTATTTTTGCTTTGAGCGTACCTATTGATGGTGAGCCAGCCAGCCATGGTAACGGCAGCACCATAGGGTTTAATGTAACCTCGACAGAGCAGGGCGATGCCTGGCACGCTGCCGGTTTGGCAAATGGCGGTACCACCTGTGAAGATGCGCCAGGAGTGCGTGAGGGCGGTGCTATGGGCGATATGTATCTAGCTTATCTGCGTGATCCTGCTGGCAATAAGATCTGCGCACTGCTGCGTATGGGCTAAGTTTCCATTGAATAGACTACTAAGACAGGTTCATAAATATCTGAGCCTCGCAATTTCTATTCAGCTGCTGCTGTGGACTATCTCGGGCATCTATTTCTCGTTTAATGAGATTGGCGATATTCGGGGTAGCCAGTACCTGGTTGATCAGCCGGTGAGAGATTTTAATATTAGTGGTGCGGTCAATTTGCCTCAGGCTCAGGGCATCAGTTATTTCTATCGCCTTGATCAATTGCTGATAGAAGCCAAGACGGATGAGGGGGCAAAGTTTTATCAGGCCGATGGCAGCCCTGTTGAAGCTTTGTCAGAGGATCAGGCTCGAGCTCTGGTGGAGCAGAATACAACCCTTGCTGTTGGGACTGTTAGTCAGATTACCCAGGCAGAAGCTGGTGCAGAATATCGCGGCAGAGCCCTTCCTCTTTATAGGGTAGAGGCTAGTGCTGGTGACGAGTTGGTCAATGTGTATGTAAACCCCTATTCAGGGAAAATCGTTGCGGTGCGCTCGGACGCCTGGCGCACCTGGGATTTTCTGTGGGGCCTGCATATTATGGATTGGAACGAGAGAGATGACTTTGGTAATGTATTTATTCGTTTCTTCTCTATTCTGGCCCTAATCAGTTCGTTATCCGGCATCCTTTTATATTTCAAGATTCGTCGGCGCTAGTTACCCTAGGGTCGCAACTCCTGCTGCTGTTCAAGAATATTCTCTCTGTAAAAAGGCGGTATTGGCATTGACTGCCGGGTTTTAGGATCCACAAATACCTGGGTTAATCCGCCTTTGGCTAACAGGGTCCCGTCGGCATTATTATATAGTTCAAACACCGCGTCGGCGCTGGATTTACCCAAGCGGCCGTATCCCGCATAGACTGCAATCTCAGAGTCTCCTGCAATTTCATTGAGATAGTCGCAGTGAATATTCACGGTAAATATCAAACAGGGCGCGGAGAGAGGATCCATAATACTCAGGCCCAGTTGCTCCATATAGGCCCCCAGCACCTCATCGCCAAACACTAGGTAGTTGGCAAAGTACAGATGCCCCTGAGCGTCCAGATCGCTGTACCTTACTTTGACAATTTCGCTAAAGGGTAGCTGGCTATTGATTGTGGAACCCAAAATAACAACTCCTGTTATAGTTTGATTTACACCAGTATGATTAATAATATCTGGTCCTAGGCCCGGATAGTACGGCATTATGAATGGGCACCTAAGCCCAAGTAAAGCAGCAGAACAATAAGAAGATTGCCCTATGTCAGCAGCCGCAACGCCTTTCTATACAGTCCATAGTCGACACAGCAGTTTAGTGTTGGACTGCGGCAGCAATGGTCCGGCTATAGTCTACTGGGGGGTGCGCCTAGACCAGGGCACCAGTCCGGAAATGCTGGCACTGCTGGCAACCCAACAAGAGGCGCCGGCCTGCCAACCTCAGGAGGCACCCATTTCCCTGTCACCAGAAATAGGTGCTGGCTTTCAGGGCAATCCGGGCATTCAGGTACATCGAGGGGGCACAGGTTGGGCGGTCAGTGCGCAGATTACCTCAGTAACCCAAGATAGCGATACCCATCTGACTATTGTATCTGTCTGTGAGGGCACTCAGATTCGCGTTACCCATAGAATTGGCCTTGATGCTGACAGCGATCTGTTAACTGCTAGCACAGAGCTGTGCAATCTGGGTGATAGCCGTCTATGGGTAGAGCAATGCAATGCGCCCAGTATCCCTGTGCCTGTGCACTACAATAAAATTCTTGGTTTTCAGGGCCGCTGGGCCAAGGAATTTCAGCTTCAGCCGGTGGACCGATTTATGGGCACCTATCTGCGGGAAAACCGATCTGGGCGAACCTCCCATGATTCATTTCCCGGTGTCATTATTCATACTGAGCAGACCAGCGAGAGTGTCGGCGCTGCCTATGGGCTGCATCTGGGTTGGAGTGGCAATCATCATCTTCGTGTTGAAGAGCAGTTTACCGGTCGTGCCTATGCCCAGTTGGGGGAGCTATTTTTTCCCGGTGAGCTGAGTCTTGAACCCAGCCAATCCTATTGCTCGCCGGTGCTCTATGGCGCCAGTACTAATAATGGATTATCAGAGTTATCCGGCTGCTTTCATCGCTATATCCGCTCCCATCTGACCGCTAGCCGTATGGCGGGTAAGGCCAAGCCGGTGCACTTTAATACCTGGGAGGCCATGTATTTTGACCTATCGCTGGAACGGCTTCAGGCTCTGGCGGACAGTGCCGCGGAACTGGGTGTAGAGCGTTTTGTGCTGGATGATGGCTGGTTTAAAAACCGCAAATCTGACCGCGCTGGGCTGGGGGACTGGACTGTGGATGAGACAGTTTTTCCCGATGGATTAGGGCCACTAATTGAAACTGTGCAGGCTAGGGGTATGGAGTTTGGCCTGTGGATTGAACCTGAGATGGTAAACCCGGATAGCGATCTGTATCGCGCTCATCCGGACTGGATTTTGAGCACGCCACCAGCCCCATTAATTCTATCGAGAAATCAGCTGGTGCTGGATTTAACCAGAGCAGAGGTTCAGGACTATCTGTTTAACTGCATTGATGGGCTGCTGAGCCAGTACCCCATTGCCTACTTAAAATGGGATATGAATCGGACGATTAATCAGCCCGGCAATACCGAGGGGCGAGCGGTGACTCATTACCAGACACTGTCCCTTTATCAGTTGCTTGATCGTGTTCGCGCGGCCCATCCACTGGTTGAAATTGAGAGCTGCTCCTCTGGGGGTGGCCGCGCTGACTTTGGTATTTTAGCTTATACGGATCGTATCTGGCCCTCGGATAGCAATGATGCATTGGATCGACTTGCCATTCAAAAAGGCTTTTCAATGTTTTTCCCGGCAGAATTTATGGGTGCCCATGTGGGGCCCAAAGACTGTCATATCACTGGGCGCAGTATCAGCATGGCTACTAGAGCCGGGGTGGCACTGTTTGGGGATATGGGTATTGAGGCCAACTTACTGGATATGGATAAGGACGAAAAAGCCGAATTAACCGCCGCTGTGGTACTGCATAAGCAGCACCGTCAATTGATTCACAGCGGCGAGTTGGTGCGGCTGGATACTCAGGATTTTGAGAATAGTTTTGGGATAGTTGCCGAGGATAGAGAGGAGGCATTATTTTCCTATACGCTGCTAGCAAGCTCGCCCAATACTCATGCTGGTCGTCTGCATTTTTCTGGGCTGAATCCGGATAGGCTCTATACAGTGGATATTATCTGGCCCCTAAAGCCGAGCAGTTCATCTCCATCCATTCTGGATAGGATAAATGGCGCAGTCATTAGTGGTGATGCCTTAATCCATGCCGGGCTGCAGTTGCCGATTATGCAGCCCGAGACATTATTGGTTTTCCATCTTCAGCAGAGCTAGACTGCCTGCAAACCAATAAACTCTGCTTTGTTACCCAGCACCAACCGGTTAATGGTCAGTGCTAATCCAACACAGATAAAGAAGGTGAAAAACATCATATGAATATAATGCAGCGGCATCCATAGCCAGATAAAACAGGCATACATCAGCACACCAAAGATCACTGCCGCAATAGCCGCACGATAGTCCACATTCTTAAAGAGTAGACCCACAGCAAAGCAGGCCAGTATTGGCATACTAATCAGACCCCAGAGCTCTTGAAGCAGATTAATAATGCTATCCGATTGGGCATAGACCGGCACCATAGCCACGGCGATCAGCACAAACACCCCTGTAGCTATGCCGCTGAGTACCCGCACATTAGGTTTTTCATCAATATAGCGCTCGTGCAGATCACAGACATACATGGCCGCGGAACTATTGACCATACTGTTAAAGGAACTCAGCACTGCGGCTGCAATAGCAGCGGCAAATACTCCAGATAGCCAGCTTGGTAGCAAATCACCCACAATGCGCCCGTAGGCCTGATCGCCAATATCACCGTAGAGTTTAAAGGCAACAATACCTGGGATAACCACCATAGAAGGAATAAAGATCACCCGGATAAAGGCTGCGGCATACACACCTTTCTGAGCCTCTTTTACTGTGGGTGCCGCCATGGCACGCTGGGTAATAGTTTGATTGGTACTCCAGTAAAAAATCTGGATTAGGAACATACCGGTTAATAATGTATGCCAGGGCACTGGCGAGTCGCTATCGCCAATCAGTGTCAGGCGCTCGGCCGGAATACCGCTGAGATCAAAGTCTATAGCCATCAGCGATAACACCACTACTAGAAGCCCCATTAGCAGCACCAGCACACCACCGTAGGTGTCGGACACAGCCACAGCGCGCAACCCACCCAGTACTGAATAGGCCGCGCCCACCAGTGCAAAGGCAATGGCGATGGTTATTAGATCCGCATCAATACCAGTCATGGAGATCATAAATAGCGCGCCGGTATAAATCACCGCAGGCTGAAAGACAAACACATTGATAAACAGGAACATGGTGGAGACCAGCGCCCGCACATGCTTACTGTCATATCGCCGCTCAAGAAGCTCAGTGGTCGTAGTGCAATTATTACGGTAGTACACCGGAAGAAAAACCTTAGCCAATACCATCAGGCCTACAAAGCCTGCCAGCTCCCAAAGAGCTAGCAACAGCATTTGATTGCCATTCATGCCCACCAGCTGGTCGGTACTGAGGTTGGTCAGAGTAATGGAGCCTGCGACAAACACCCAGGTCAGGCCGCCGCCGGCGAGAAAGTACTCTTTGTTGGAGTCTGTTGAATGTCGATTTTCACCGCGACATTTAATGTAGGTGATCAGTGCAATAGCACCTAGGACAAAACAGAATACGGCTAGTTGAATGGCTTGCTCGCTCAAGGGAGACTCCTATTTATTATTGTTAGTATTTTGGGTCAGTTAGCAGTGGCCATTTAGCTGCGCCACAGGGTTACTCCATGGGGCTCAATAATAGCATTGCCCAATATAAGCTCAGCCTCTTTATCCAGAGGTATTGTTTGGGGCTCAGCTGAGTAGTTAAAGGCAAACAGCAAATCGCCTCTCTGGCTGACTCGGATATCGGCGCCAAATCTATAGGTTTGGATATTCGCTTGCTGGCAATACTGCTGGAAAAAATCCAATAAAAATTCTCGATTGGTCAATGTGCCAATATAGGTGGAGCGACCCTGACGCACCACAGCGGGCTCGCCGTTATCATAGCGGGCCAAGATCTCTGACTCTCCGGCATCGATTTGCTCGCACCAGCTGCCGCTCTGGTATTGCTGATTATTCCAGCACAGCCCTTCCATACAGTCGGCACGCAGAGTTTCCACCGATAGCACACGAATGGGAATTAGCTGTTGCAATAACCCAGGTGGCAATGTGGCGGGATAGCCAAACTCTGAGGTTTTGGCACCAGCTCTGGGGCCAAAAATAAATTGGGCGCTACTGGCTTGGCATTTATCGACAAAGGCCTGATCCACCATAGGTAGGCTGGGAGCAATAATTAATGAGTAGGGCCCGAAGTCAGAATCCACAGAGATAAAGTCTATATTGATCCCTAGTTCCCGCAGTGCACTGTAGTAGGACAGCTGCACCTGATTAAACTCATAGGCCTCTCCCTGCTTTTCTATATCGCTGACCCAGAGTCCCTCGGCACCGGTAATAATGGCCACAGAAGCCGGCTGTAAAGGCTGGTTAGCAATATCCAGTGCCGCCACTTCGGCCATGGCCTGCTCGGCTTCTGACCAGGCTTCAGTTTTGGAGTTATCTGGACGTAGTAGGCCTGCATGCATCTGCTCCTGGGCAAAGGGTGCCTGACGCCAGCGGAAGTAACAGACGCAATCGGCACCATGGGCAAAGGCTTCCAAGGTCCAAAAGCGAATCATGCCCGGGGCGGGGCGCGGGTTACTATTGGCCCAGTTTACCGGCCCCGGCTGTTGTTCCATAACCCAGAAGCCACGGTTCAACAGCCCGCGGGTTTGATCATGGTAGTAGGTGGCAAAGTCCGGATGCCCGGTGCGCATATAGGGCATTAGCTGCTCTTTGGGGGCACCGGTTAGCAGCAGATCGGTGCGGCCCAGAGGGTAATTATCATAGCTAGTAAAGTCCAATGGTGCGGCAAGAGCAAAGTTGTCCACCCCGGTTTCATTCATGGGGATAAAGTTATGGGTAATAAACTTGCCCGGCGCATATTGGCGAATAATCTCCACCATGGGATTGTGATAGGCAATGACCTGATCTGAGGAAAAGCGCCGATAGGCTAGACGATGGGCCGGGCTGGTTTCTGTCACTGCGCCTATGGGCAGTTCTATCTCAGAAAAGTCGCGATACTCCATGGACCAAAATACATTGCCCCAGTCGCTGTTGAGCTGATCTATGCTGGTATAGCGCTGGCGACACCAGTCCTGAAATGCCTGTTTGGCCAGAGCTGAGCCACTGAGGGCGGTATCGTGACAGCAGAGTTCATTGTCTGTCTGCCAGCCCACTACGCCATCATGCTTGCCATAGCGAACTGCTAGAGCCTCGGTAATGCGCATTGATTCTCGTAGATAGACTGCGCTGGAAAAGTCATAGTGGCGGCGCGAACCAAAACCTCTGGTGCGGCCCGTAACTGGGTCTACAGGTAATATCTCTGGATGCTGGTCGATCAGCCATTTAGGTGGCGTGGCGGTGGGAGTGCCCATCACCACTTTAAGACCGGCATTGGTCAGGGTAGCAATGGCATTATCCAGCCAGGCAAAATTATATTCCCCATGGTTGGGTTCCAGTCTCGACCAGGCAAACTCGCCTATGCGCACATAGGTTAAGCCTAGCTCGGCCATCATTTTTGCATCTTGCTCCCACTGGGATTGGGGCCAGTGCTCTGGGTAGTAACAGACTCCGAACATATGATTACCTGCTCAATTATTGGCGGTAGAAGCGCAGGCCACTGGCCCAGAGATGTTTAAAGCCGGGCCAGGGGTCTCTATGCTGATTTAAGCTACCCTGATACTGCTGACTATCCTCGTCCATGGGCAGATAGCCGCATCTGGCGCCATCGCCTTTTACATGGCAGTCTAAAAAGGCCAGGCTCATATGTTCCAGTACCCGATTAATGGTTTCTATATCCCAGCTGGGGTCGAAGTAGTGACCCAATTCAAAGTCCGTCTCAAAAGAGGCTGCTGGCGCTGGGTGGGGGCCAATATTATGGCGGGCATTTTCAAATAGCAGCAGATAATTATGTTTGCCACCAGTCTGTTTATAGAGCTTCTCTATACCCTGAGTAAAACCGGAAGTATTGTCCTGATCGCCAGCCACATAGAGGGTGGGAACGCTAATATTGGCCATGGCCTCGGCGCTGTGTACAGCGTATTCACCACCCCAGGGGGCAAATAACTGCACTGCCTTCCAGCGCGGGTCTATTTTATCGCGGCCGGCATAACAGGAGTTAAGGGCCAGAGGCATAACCAGAGCCACTGGAGCAGGGATGCCAAATTCCTTAAGCATTTTATAGGTAAAGTCAAAGCAGCCACCCACTGTATTGATGGCGCCAAAGCCTCCCATGGAGTGGCCAATAATTGCTGCCCTATCTGTATCCACAATGCTTTCTACCGGACTAGGCTGTTCGCTAAAGTAGTCCAGTAGAAACTGCTGATCTCGGGCGCGGTTATACAATGTGCTTATCATGCCGGCGGGGCGATCCTCGGGGGTTTTAATTTCGGCATTGGTTGAGTCTTTGTGATCTATACCCACCACCACATAGCCATGACTGGCTAGGTGTTCTCCAAGATAGAACATCTGGGTGCGGTAGCCGGTAAAGCCATGGGAGAGCAGAATTAACGGGAAGCTGCCGCTCTCTAATGGGGGCGCATCGCGATAGGCATCGCCCTGAAGCTCAAAGGGCTTTTGCAGGCGAGTAACATTTTTATAGGTCGCCTGGGCTGCCTCTTCAGGTGCCTGAGCTGGATACCAGACTTCTAGTACTAGGGGTCGTTCAATGCTGGTAATAAAGTTGCTGGTATTTAGGCGCTTGGGGTCAGTGGCTGTGATGCTGGTTACGCCTACATCATAGTCGCCAGGAAAAGCCAGTTCCGGAGTGACAGGAGGCTGATCTGTATAGAGTTGCTCGGCACTCAGGCTGATGCTGCTAACGAGCGCAGCACTGATAATTGCGGCTATCCGCAGTCCGTTGATAATCACCTGTTACCCCTATAAAAGCCCGCCGGCAAGTTTTTATTATTGCGCTCTGGGTTAGCGTTGTTGTTAATTCAGAATCGCGTTATGGTTGATGGTATGTTAAAACAAAAGCAGGCAGGTATACAGGCTATCAACAGAGTCTCTAGCTAACCAGGCCTGTTACCGCAGGGGACCGTCCCATGGACGAAACAACAAAATATCCAAGTCTTGAGGGGCGCTCGGTCTTTATTACCGGCGGTGCCACTGGCATAGGTGCCGCTATGGTTGAGGCATTTGCCCTACAGGGCGCCAAAGTTGCCTTTGTGGATCTGGATGCAGAGTCTGCTGTATCCCTCTGTGCCAGGCTTGAGGAGCAGACTGGCATCAGGCCCTGGTTTCAGCTAGTTGATATAACTGACACTGAGGCGCTACAGGGCTCTATTACAGCCGCGGTGGAGGCCCTGGGGCCGCTGCAGGCCCTGGTTAATAATGCCGCCAATGATAATCGTCATTCCCCCGCAGAGGTCACGACCCGGAGTTGGCGTGACTGTATGGCCATTAATCTGGATGCGGCATTTTTTGCCACTCAGGCCGCCGCGCAGCTCATGGCTGCGCAGAATCATGGCGGTTCGGTGATCAACCTTAGTTCAATTAATGCGCTGCTTGGTCCCACCAATATGCCCGGCTATGTGACTGCCAAAGCTGGTGTGGTGGGTATGACCAAGGCTCTGGCACGGGACTATGGGGAGTCGCAAATACGGGTCAATGCTATTTTGCCCGGATGGGTAGTGACTGATCGTCAGCTCGATACCTGGTTAACCCCAGAGGCTGAGGCGGACTGGATGAAACAGGTGGCACTCAAGGAGCGGCTGCAGCCCTCTGAGGTGGCTAATTTAGCACTGTTTTTGGCGGCAGATGATAGCCGCATGATTACAGGTCAGAGCTTTACCATCGACGGTGGCAGGACCTGACCCATGGCCGAATCTGTCTTTATTGCCGGTGACTGGGGTAGCACTCATCTGCGCCTCTATCTCTGTTGCCTTAACAGCATAGAGATTACTTCGGGGACAGCTTCAGAGACAGCCGAGATAATAGCCATTCGAAATGGCCCCGGGTGCAGCAAAATAGATAATGATTTTGAGCAGATTTTCTTTGATTTGGTGGCAGACTGGATTGAACAGTATGGCCCTGTGCCGGTAATTCTGTCCGGGGCAGTGGGCTCTAATATCGGCTGGCATACAGTGCCCTATTTAGACTGTCCCGCCGGGCCAGACCAGATAGCTAGGGCTACAACGAAATTGCATGTTCGCGGGCTAGACCTGTGGATACTCTCCGGCCTCAAAACTCTCAATGCACTGCAGACTCCGGATATTATGCGCGGCGAAGAACTGCAGCTGCTAGGCTGGATGCCGACCCAGAGTAAACAGGCCAGTGAACAGATTGTGATGTTGCCCGGCACCCATAATAAATGGGCTCTGGTGAAGGACGGCCAGGTAGACAGCTTTGTTACAGCCTTTACCGGGGAGCTGTACTCTCTGTTGGAGCAGCAGAGTATGCTGATTACTCAGCCCATGGCAGAGAATTTTTCTGATAAGTTTTTTATGCAGGGCGTGGAGCTAGCCAAGACCTTGCAGCCAGGCCAGCTGCTAAATGCATTATTTGGCACCCGCAGTCGCCAGATTGCCGCGGAGCTAACGGCGGAGGATGCAGCCTCCTATTTGTCTGGTCTACTGGTGGCCTCTGATATTATTGGCTCTATGGCGCTATTAAATCCAGGAGCCCAGATTACCCAGGTGGTAATTATTGGTAATCAGATGCTGAGTTATGCCTACCAACTGGCGCTGAGTTCTCTGGGGATAGCCGCTAAGATTTGTGATCCAGCGCAGATTGCTGTGGCTGGCTATCAGGCCGTTTATCAATCTCTAGATAGGGACAGAGACCAATGAAAGAAAAATTAGACAGCTGGTTTGCACAGATGCCGGTTATTGCTATTTTGCGCGGTGTGCGTCCAGAGGAAGTGGTGGATATTGGCGAAGCTCTCCACAGGGCAGGTATTGGTATTATTGAAGTGCCTTTAAACTCGCCAGAACCTTTCAATAGTATCGCTAATTTGGCGCAGGCTATGGGTGATCGCTGTGTTATAGGTGCAGGCACTGTATTGACTGGTGCTGATGTGGTGGGGGTTGCAGCTGCGGGCGGTGAAATTGCCGTTAGCCCCAATACTGATCCTGAGGTTATAAAGCTGAGTCTGCAGGCGGGTTTGATACCCATGCCCGGCTGGGCCACGGCAACTGAGGCATTTGCAGCCTACCAATCTGGCGCCCGCTACTTAAAGTGTTTTCCCGCCGCAACCTATGGTCCTGAGCATATTAAAGGGCTGAGAGCTGTATTGCCGAAAAACTGTCAGCTACTGGCCGTGGGCGGTGTAGGAGCCGAGGTTGCAGGCCAGTGGTTGCAGGCTGGGGTGGATGGTTTTGGTATTGGTTGGGAGCTCTATAAGCCCGGTGATAGCCCAGAGCAGGTCTATCAGTCTGCGCGCGCTGTGGTGGATGCCATTAACCTTGCGCGGGGAAAATAATGGTAAGCACCAGGCTCGTAGAGACTCTCAGGGTTGAGAATAAATTGGGTGAAGGGGTAATCTGGGATGCCGTTGGTGCCGCTGTCTGGTGGACAGATATTGAAGGCAGTACCCTGTATAGATACATTCCGCAGAATAAGCAGTTGGATCAGTGGGCTACGCCGGAGCGTCTGGGGTCTTTTGCCTTAGTGGCTAGCAGCAGCAGGCTGATCTGTGGCTTTGCCAGTGGTTTTGCCTATTTCAACCCTGCGACCGGTGCTATGCAATGGCTCAGTAAAATAGAACAGGATAATCCCGGGACCAGACTTAACGATGGTCGCGCTGACCGGCAGGGGCGGTTTTGGGCTGGCTCTATGGTGGAGTCCGGGGAGCAGGGTGTCGGCGCCCTTTACTGCCTTGATCACAGGTTGCAGTTGTCCAGTCAAATCTCTGGCCTATCAATTTCCAATGGTCTCTGCTGGAACCCAGATGGCACCATCATGTATCACACTGATACGCCCTCAAGAAGTATTTATCGCTATGACTTTGATGGGGCTACTGCAGCGCTCTCAAATCAACGCCTGCTGGTGCGCACCGAGAAGGGCTGCTTTCCCGATGGAGCCACAGTGGATGCGGAAGGCTATATCTGGAGTGCCCAGTGGGCTGCTAGCCGAGTGGTGCGTTACAGCCCCGAGGGAGAGGCGGACTTTATTCTGCCGTTGCCAGTAAGCCAGCCCACCTGTGTTGCCTTTGGCGGGCCAGAGTTAAACAGGCTTTTTGTGACCAGTGCCTATCAGGGGCTGGATGCGCAAGCTCGCGAGGCTGAGCCAGAGGCGGGCAATCTATTTATCTTTGAAACTGATATTCAAGGGATTGCAGATCCGCTGTTTAAACCGGATTAATCTGCCCTGAGACAAGGTTAATCTTGGAGGCTAACTTTTGTGATAGGGGTTTGAGGTGGTCTCGCCTCAGATAAAGTAAGGCACTGCGTAGGTAAAAATGCTGGCACAGATAAAGATACCGGTGGACACATAGTAGATTTTTCGTGAGCGCTGCCTGGTCTTTAAGCAGGCGCGACCCAGTTCAGGATCAGCGGGACAGGGCATTCTGGCGGTTTTATAGTTGACCACTCCGGCGACCGCAATCATCACCAGAGCAAATAGGCTGATGGCTATTTTGTACTGGGACAGCACAATCAAAAACGGGAATACTCCCAGTAAGCTGGCAAAGCTGGCCCCCGCACCCAGAGTGACAAAAATAGCCGGCAGGGCGCAACATATCAATGTGGATGTAGAGGCAAAAAGGGAAAAGAAATTGGCCGCTCTGTCTTGCATGTTACTTTTCTACCACCTGAATCGCTGTGGTATTAAGGCCGTTATTGAGAATGTTTTTCTCAATACTAGCGCGGTCTATTTCTGTGTCTGGAGAATAGGCTAGCAACACTTTTCCCGAGGCTAGATCCACGTCTATTTTGGTTACGGAACTATCTTTGCCAAAGGTCTTTTCAATGCCGCGGGCGCAAAAGTCGCAGACCATGCCCTGGACACTGATCACCACAATTTGATCTCCGGGCACAGCGCTGACAAAATTATCGAAACGCTCGGCATCAACACTGAGCTTTTGACCATCTACCATGGTGTCGTGCACATGGCCCTCGTGTGAGTGCATATGCCCCATCTCATGGTGAGCAGCCTGAGATGCTGTCGCCGCTAGTAGTAATGCTGCCAGTAAGAATTTTTTCATAGTAGTCTCATTTTTGTTATTAATTAGAATCTATACATCAGATGAACATCCCAGTCGGTTTTTTTGTGGTAGCCGACCTCAATTAAGGCACCACCTTTAAAAAACCGCAGTACCGGGTAGGTGATGCGTCTGTCGTCCAAATTATCTTTTTTGCTCTCTATCATCAACCAGGTGTGGAGATCGCCGTAGGCACCCAGATAGGGGGCGATGCCCAGTTTTACAGACTGCTCAAAAAGCTCATAACCCATGCCAGAGACCTGTTTGGCAGAGAAGCCGGCAAATAGGCGCCTGGTCTCCCAGTCTCCGGCCAAGGCATAAAAGTGATTTGTGCTATTGTCTAGTCCAATACCGGTTTTAAGATACAGATTGCGCTGGGAGGTGGCAGTGTTCTTGCGATTGATCAGATAGGTCAGTCTGGCCGAGGGAAATGCCTCTCCACTGATTTTATCTCTCTGGTAATCCAAGCCCAGTGAGTAGTTGATATTGGGTGTGTAGTGCCAGTAGATATTATCTGTCTGGGCTCCAGAGTTAGCCATCAGCGTATGGCCGCCTACATAGGAGATTGGCCGGCTCATTGAGTTTGAGGCGAGCAATAGAGAACAGATAAATATAATAGCCTTCATATACCCCCGTAGGGTATAGAATATTGGACCACTGTCAACTTATTTCTAGCGGTTACATCTGGGCATAAAAAAGGGGCGCCTATAGGCACCCCTTTTTTGTACTTCTTACTACTTACAACTAATGTCTCATAAAATGAGTGATGCTTAGAAGTTGTAACCAGCTTTAACATACCAGTATGAACCTTCGATACCATATGGAGAGGTCTCGTAGAAGATTGCACCCAGAACGTTACCTGGAACGCCTTCGGCAACTGCACCTGCAGAACCGTCGATGCGCAGGGCATCTTGGTCAAACATGTTCTGTGCACCCAGAGTCAGGTCAAAGTTATCACTGAAGCTGTAAGTCATTTCCATATCTACAGTCATCTCTGAGCTTGAGTCAGTACCAAACCAGTCAGCATGTACTGCATAGTAGCTGCCGAAGTAGTTGGCGCGAACAAATGCGCTCAGATTTTCAGTAGCACCAAAACCTGACTGAGACATGGTGAATGTAGCACGCTCGTTAGGCAGGCCTTCTTCAAGACGCTTAACTTTGCTATCGCTTGTAACACTACCCTGATCTGATACTTCAGTATCAGTCATGTTGAAGGCTGCACTAAATGCAGTCGACCCACCAAAAAGCTCAGTGTCGTATGTAGCAACGATATCCAGGCCCTGGGTGTCAGTGTTGAAGTCGTTAGTAAAGTAGTTAACCTGACCGATCAGCTCTGGGTTAGGAATGCCAGCAGCAGCCATAGCAACACGCTGTGCAGCTGTGGTGTCGGCATTACTAGTTAGAGCAACACGGTTTTCAACTTCGATCTTGAACCAGTCAGCAGTAACATCTACATCACCGATTGACATAACAATACCGAAGGCATAGTTAGTAGACTCTTCTGGCTGCAGTTGACCTGCGCCCAGCTTAAAGCTTGGCAGAGTCTGCGCCTGAGTCAGCTGACCGCCAACGAGAGTAGTCTGAGTGTTAACAACGTTAGCCTGACCCTGAGTTGGAGCACGGAAACCAGTACTGTGTGAACCACGAATAGACAGGCTGTCTGACATCTGCTTGTTAAAGGTAACCTTGTAGTTAGCAGTGTCACCGAAGCTTGTGTAGTCCTCATAACGCAGAGCACCACCAACCAACAATGTATCAGAAACCTGAGATTCAACGTCCATATACAGCGCGTAGTTGCGACGAGAGAATGCACCAGCTGAGTCTGGAGAGAATCCAGCGAAGCCGTGAGAGCCAATGTTAAAGCCCTGTGCAGCATACTCACCTACTTTCCAAGAAGCTTCTTCACCAGAAACAACTTCAAAAGTGGTTTCACGCCACTCGGCACCACCAGCGATGCTAGTGTCGCCATACTGCTTCTGCAGATCCAGGTTAAAGGTCTTTTCTAACTGAATGTAGCTACCAGTATAGAAATCGCGCTTTGAATCAGGACCCATAGATGGGTTGAACGTGTTGTTCAGACCAAAGTCAGCTTCGTTGCGACCAACAGAACCGCTTACGTCATAGCGAACGCCGTCCATGTTTCCGCCAGTGATTTCGCCACGAGTACCAGCTGTGAAAGAGGTATCAGTGATGTTACCGGTGAAACGAGGAGTGTAGCCGCCAGGAGCCTGTTCGTTGTGAATATAGCAGTTAGGGTTAGCCATAATCGCATCGCGCAGAGCGTAGTCAGCAGGATCTACGTCAGTTGGGCAGTTACCGGACATATCGCCAGTTACGTCTGCAATCAGACGGTTGCCGTCACCATTTGTAAATACTCCGCCACGGCTGTCTGGATTACGGTAGTAGAAACCACCATCCACATCGCGCTCAGAGTAGTTACCAAACATGTAAGCTTCAGCGCCATTGCCCAGGTCAAGACCTGAGTTGAAGAAGAAAGTTACATCGTCGTCAATTTTTGGGGCACCCCAGATCTGGGCCGGATCTGTCACTGAAGTGTTGCCTAAGTCGATCAGGTCCTGTGCGTCTGGACGCTGCACGGAACGTGAAGTGTCATCAGCTTGCTTCACCTGGAAGCTCAGGTTAACAAAACCAGCATCAGTCAAAGGTAAACCAACGTTACCTGCAACTGTAGTAGTGGTGCCGTCGCCTTCGCTGAACTCACCCTGCTTAACAGTTAGGCTACCGCCTTCAGAAGCGTCATTCAGTACAAAGTTCAAAACACCGGCAATAGCATCAGAACCATACTGAGCTGCTGCGCCATCACGCAGTACTTCAACCTGCTTCAGAGCAATGCTTGGAATTACAGAGATATCAGCACCCTGAGAACCATCGTTTACACCACCGCCCTGGAAGGCGATAACTGATGCACGGTGACGACGCTTGCCGTTAACCAAGATCAGGGTGCTGTCTGCAGAGAGACCACGCAGGTTAGCTGGACGGATCATAGATGCCGCGTCACTGATAGGCTGCAGGTGAACGTTTAGTGAAGGAATAGCACCCTGAAGCTGCATAAGCAGGTCAGAGCTACCAGCTGAGTTCAACTCATCTGCACTGAGAACGTCGACAGGAACTGGTGATTCAGTAACGGTGCGAGGTGCACCACGTGAACCAACTACAACAACTTCTTCAAGTGCTGCTTCTGCTGCAAATGCAACTGTAGGAAGCGCAGTGCTTCCTGCAATTACTGCTGCCGCAATAGTATTCATTTTCCAAAAGGTATTAGATTTCATAAATCTCCCCCGAGATGTTTGTGGATAAAGCTTTGGGTTACTGTGCCTATAATGGGCTTTTTTATAAATTCCGTATTGTTAACCGAGCCAGATGGGATCTGTTTCTGTTACTGCATTGGTATAACGAAGGTAATACGCAAACCCTCATCTGCAAGTTTACTCTAATTGCAATCTCTTTTCGATAGTCGTTTTTAGGTAATTGAAAGTCGTAAAAGACTTAGGGTTAAGACTAATTGTTAACTTGACCCATCAATGTCTTGGATTTTTTGCCAGGAATTTCTCGCACCAGCTTTGGTACCAAGAAACCGGGCAGTTCAGCCTGTAGTTGATGAAATATATGTTCAGCACGCTGCTGAGAAATATCAAAATGGCTGGCGCCCTCGATTGGGTCCAATAGATGCAGGTAGTATGGCAGCACCCCTGCATCGTAGACTGTTTCGCTCAGCTCGGATAATACTTGCGCATCGTCATTGATACCTTTTAGCAGCACAGTTTGGTTAAGGATTAATATGCCTCGGCTTAATAGTCGCTGGATCATATTTTGTACGCTGGAGTCGATCTCGTTGCTATGGTTAATATGCAGCACTATTATCGGCTTGAGTCTGGTGGCAGTTATCCAGCTAAGAAATGGCTCATCAATGCGTGATGGGATCACCACTGGCAATCTACTATGAATGCGCAGACGCTTGATATGAGGGATATCTGCAATCTGCTTAGTTAGCCAGCTAAGAAAATTATCATTGGCGGCCAGTGGATCGCCACCACTAAAAATCACTTCATTAATTTCTTTTGACCTACTTATATAGGCGATGGCCTGTTGCCACTGCTCTTTACTCTGGCGATTTTCTTGATAGGGGAAGTGCCGGCGGAAGCAGTAGCGACAGTTAATCGCGCAACTGGGACTGACTATTAATAGCAGGCGATTGCGGTATTTATGCACAATGCCCGGCACTGGATTATGCTGAGTTTCTTCCAGTGGGTCTGCGCTGTAGCCCACCGCAGACTGAGTTTCTTGGATCACAGGCAGAACCTGAGCCAACAATGGGTCATTGGGGTCGCCAATTTTCATACGCTCAACAAATGGCCTTGGCACTCTCAGGGGGAAATCTGTGGCGGCCTGATGGCTTGGAGAGAGTTGCTCCGGTTTGAGTTGCAAGCGGCCCAGCAGTTCATCAATTGAGCTGATGCATTGACTAAACTCAGTTTTCCAGCTCGGTTGAATATCAATGGTCTGGGAGGTGATAATGGACGGCATAGGACAGCGGCTTTGGTTGCAAAGTTAACTCCAGTGATTTTACGCTATTTCTTCAGCATTAGTGGCCCTGAGTAATAATCTATTGAATACCGACGAATTTTACATGATAAGAGCCCTTGAGCTCGCGGCTCAGGCTGGCGCTGCTGGTGAAGTCCCTGTGGGCGCTCTGGTGGTGCGAGATGGGCAGGTGATTGGCGAAGGTTACAATCAGCCTATCAGCGCCATTGATCCCACAGCTCACGCCGAGATTGTAGCCATGCGCAATGCGGCCGCCCATATAGGTAACTATCGTTTAATCGACTGTGATCTCTATGTGACTATCGAGCCCTGCACCATGTGTGTTGGTGCCATGATTCACGCCCGTGTGCAGAGGGTGATTTTTGGTGCCAAGGAGCCTCGGGCTGGTGCCCTGGCCAGCCAGCTGCAACTGATGGAAAACAAGCACTTCAATCATGTAATCGAATGGCGGGGCGGATTGATGGAAACAGACTGTGGCGATCTTATCAGTGATTTTTTTCGCCGCAAGAGAGGCAAATAGCGGTTTTAAATGGTTGGTACGCCGTTAATTTCCCAGTCTACCGATTCAGCTGGCTCTTCGGTGTCCGGTTCGAAGTCCTGCTGAGACAGTGCATGAAGCTGCAGATAGGTTTTGTAGTACTGAATATTTTTCACATAGAGAACTGGCTCGTTGCCGCGGGCATAACCATGTTTGACTGTTGAGTAAAATTTCTTTTTGCTCAATAGGGGCAGATGCAGGCTAACATCGTCCCAGCTATCTGGGTTTTTACCATTGCGCACCGTTAAGATACGCGCATCTTCCAAATGACCAAAGCCCACGTTATAAGCGGCAAGTGCAAATAGAGTGCGATCAGGGTCTTCAATACGATCGGGCAGGCGAGCCTTTAGTTTAAGGAAGTAAGCTGCACCCCCTCTCAAGCTCTGGGCCGCATCAAGGCGGTTGTCGACTTTCATCTCGCTGGCTGTACTCAGTGTCAGCATCATCAGTCCGCGCACACCTGTGGGTGATCTGGCCATTGGGTTCCAATGGGATTCCTGATAGGCCACCGCTGCCAGTAACTGCCAGTCCATGCCAAATTCAGCGGCTGTTTCCCGGAACATTGCCTCGTACTTTGGCAGTCGGTTGGCAACCAGCTTTCCCAGCTGCTGCGAATTGGACACCGAAAAATTCTCGGTCTGAGCCAGCAGTTCACTGGTCATGGAGTCGAGCTCGCCAGACTTAATATAGTGCTGCAAAAACGTATTAGCGGCATCGAGCAGGGAGCCGTCATGATGGGAGGGAAAGGCCCAAGCCATGGGCTGGGGGTCAGATATATCCATCGCCTTGCGCGCTTTTGGGTAAATGTGGCGATTGATCAGATAGGCCAGTGAGTCCACCACTGCGTAGGTAATCTCGCCTTCATGGACTCGGCGAATAAGATCGCTCATCTCCGCATAATCTTGCTCTATCCAAGTGAGTTTTGGTCGTTCAGTCTTGAGCAGTTCCAGGTGTTCACTGTGAGAAGAATCTGCAATAACCACAAGTTCGCCGTCGAGATTCTCCAGAGATCTCGGGCGCCTGGTGCCGCCGCGGTAAATAAGCTGTTGGGTGACTTCAAGATATGGGGTGGCAAAAACCAGTGACTGGTTGCGCTCTGCGGTTTTGACTAGGTTGGCGGCGGCGAAGTCTCCCTGGGGTCCGCCCACCGAGTAGAGAAGCTGGCGCAGAGTCGGTTTAGTTTTGACCACTAATTCAACGCCCAGGCTATCAGCAAAGGCTTTGGCCAGCAGATAATCAAAGCCATTTTTACCATAGCCGTCTTCAAAATAGGTGGTTGGGCCCTGAAGGGTGAGCATAACCAGCTGCCCCCTGGCTTTGACTTTAGCGAGATCGTTAAGGTGGGCGCTGGCAGAGATCAGAGAGACAAAGGGGAGCATAAAAAGGACTAAAATAATCCTATTGCGCCATTTTCTTTCTCTGTTGGAGAGTTCTCGCATTATTTTTCGAGATACCTAAAGGGCTATAAACTTAGCTTTAGACTACTGCAGTTCAATAAAATTGAATTGTACATGGTTTAGTCAATTCTATCTGCCTATGACTTAATTTTTCCGCTAGAATAACCGCCTTTCCCTAATCATGATTTAGAGACCAGCCTTGATGATAGTTCTCAGCGGTGCACCTGCTCTTTCCGCCTTTCGACGCCGAAAATTACTCGCCAACCTGCAACAAGCTGTGCCCTCTGTTACCTCGGTAACTGCGGAGTATGTGCACTTTGCCGAAGCCAGCAAGCCACTGTCTGAGTCGGACAGTGCAACCCTAAAGGCACTGATGACCTATGGGCCCAGCGAAGAGTCGCTCGACAATGAGGGCAGTCTACTATTGGTGGTGCCGCGGCCAGGTACAATTTCGCCCTGGGCCAGCAAGGCAACGGATATAGCCCACAACTGTGGTCTCGACAGTATTCTGCGGGTTGAGCGAGGCACTGCCTATTATATTGCCGCCAGTACAGCGTTAACCGCTGGGCAGCTGCAGTCTCTGGGCGAGCTGGTCAGTGACCGTATGGTTGAGGCTGTAATGACCGACTTGCAGCAGGCTGAAGCTCTGTTTGTCCATCATCAGCCACAGCCTCTCACTGAGGTGGATATCTTGGCCGGTGGTGTGGGCGCGCTCAAATTGGCCAATGTAGAGTTGGGTCTGGCCTTGGCAGAGGACGAGATCGATTATTTGGTGGCCAGCTTCGAGGAACTGCAACGCAACCCCTCGGATACTGAACTGATGATGTTTGCTCAGGCTAACTCCGAGCACTGTCGCCACAAAATTTTTAATGCCAGCTGGACCATCGACGGTGTAGATCAGCCCAACTCGCTGTTTGGCATGATCCGCAACACCAATAATGTCGGCGGCGAAAATGTGCTCTCGGCCTACTCGGATAATGCCGCCGTAGTGGTGGGCTCAGAGGGTGGGCGCTTCTACCCGGACCCTGTTAGCAAAGTCTATGGCTACAGCCAGGAACCTGTGCATCTTTTAATGAAGGTGGAGACCCATAATCATCCCACAGCTATATCCCCCTACTCAGGTGCAGGTACAGGCTCCGGTGGCGAGATACGCGATGAAGGTGCTGTGGGAAGAGGCTCCAAACCCAAGGTAGGGCTTGTGGGCTTCACCGTATCAAATCTGCAGATTCCCGACTATGTGCAGCCTTGGGAGCAGGATTATGGCAAGCCAGACCGCATTGTGTCTGCCCTGGATATTATGACTGAGGGCCCCATTGGTGGCGCCGCCTTTAATAACGAATTTGGCCGCCCCAATATCTGTGGCTACTTTAGAACTTTCGAGGCAGATTTCGCCGGTGAGCGCCGCGGTTATCACAAGCCGATTATGATTGCTGGCGGCTATGGCAATATCCGCGAAGAGCATGTGGACAAGCCGGAGTTTAAGCCTGGTGCCAAGTTGGTGGTGCTAGGTGGTCCGGCAATGTTGATTGGTCTGGGTGGTGGCGCGGCCTCATCTATGACCACAGGCAGCAGCTCTGCTGATTTGGACTTTGCCTCGGTACAGCGACAGAACCCTGAGATTGAGCGCCGCTGTCAGGAAGTTATTGACCAGTGCTGGCAGCTGGGCGACAACAATCCCATTGCCTTTATTCATGATGTGGGCGCTGGCGGTCTCTCCAATGCCTTGCCCGAGCTGGTTAAAGATGGCGGCACTGGTGGCCGTTTTGATCTGCGTTCTGTACCCAATGATGAGCCCGGCATGTCTCCGGTTGAAATCTGGTGCAACGAAGCTCAAGAGCGCTACGTGCTGGCGATAAACCCGGTTGATGTGGAGCGTTTTAAAGCTATCTGTGAGCGCGAGCGCTGTCCCTATGCGCTGGTAGGTGAGGCCACCGAAGAGAAGCATATAATGGTCAGCGATGATCACTTCGGCAATAATCCGGTCGATCTGCCAATGTCAGTGCTGTTTGGCAAGGCGCCAAAGATGCATCGCACCGCGACCAAGCTAGATATTGCAGGTGGCTCTTTCGCAGCAGAAAGCCTGGATATTAATGATTCGGTTTTCCGCACTCTGCGCCACCCAGCGGTGGCCAGTAAAAGCTTTCTAATTACTATTGGCGACAGATCTGTCAGCGGCATGGTAGCGCGGGACCAGATGGTTGGCCCCTGGCAAATTCCGGTGGCCGACTGTGCTGTCACCACTGTGACCTATGACAGCCTAGCTGGTGAAGCCATGGCTATGGGTGAACGCACGCCTCTGGCTCTTATTGATGGTCCAGCCTCTGGGCGTATGGCCATTGGTGAGGCGATCACCAATATCAGTGCTTCGCGTATCGGCTCTATGGTTGATATTAAGCTCTCCGCCAACTGGATGTGTGCCGCAGGCTCTCCCGGTGAAGATGAAAAGCTCTATCGCACGGTTGAGGCTGTGGGCATGGATCTCTGCCCCCAGCTGGGCATCACCATTCCTGTGGGCAAAGACAGCATGTCGATGCGGACCGCCTGGCAGGAAGAGGGCGAAGATAGGTCTGTTACCGCGCCTATGTCTCTTATTATCACCGCCTTTGCGCCTGTGCTGGATGTGCGTAAGACAGTCACTCCTCAGCTGCGCACTGATCAGGGCGATACAGAGTTACTGCTACTTGATTTGGGTGCCGGTGCCAACCGCATGGGTGGCTCTATTTTGGCTCAGGTGTTCTCGCAATTTGGCGACACTGCCCCTGATATTGATAAGCCTGAGGCTCTGGTAGGCTTTTTTAACAGCATGCAGGCGCTGCTGGAGCAGGGAGATATTCTTGCCTATCACGATCGTTCTGACGGTGGCCTTATGGCTACGCTGGCGGAGATGAGTTTTGCAGGCCATGTGGGTATTGATCTGTGTTTGGATGCTCTGGATAACAACTGGATGGCAGCGCTGTTTAACGAAGAGCTGGGCGCAGTTATTCAGGTGCGTGCAGAGCAGGCGGATAGTATTCTCAAACAGTTTGCCAGTGCCGAGGTAGCGGGCCACCGGATTGGTCGGTTGAACGAGAGGGATACTATTGAGATCAGGCGCGACAATAAAACTCTGTTTGCTCAGACCCGCGCCAATCTGCAGCGCTCCTGGAGTGAAACCTCCTATCACCTGGCCTCTCTGCGTGACAATGCAGACTGCGTAGCTGAAGAGTTTGAACGTGTTTCCTATGTGGACGAAGGTCTCTCGGCAAAGCTGAGCTTTGATCCCAGCGAAGATATCAGTGCTCCCTATATAAACTCTGGCGTGAAGCCCAGTGTGGCTATTGTTCGCGAGCAGGGAGTTAACAGTCATTTGGAAATGGCAGCTGCCTTTGATCGCGCTGGGTTCACCGCTGTGGATGTGCATATGAGTGATCTATTGGCTGGCCGTCGCTCGCTGACCGATTTCTCCGGCATGGTTGCCTGTGGCGGTTTCTCTTACGGCGATGTGCTGGGTGCAGGTGAGGGTTGGGCCAAGACTGTGCTGTTTAATGAGCAGATTCGTGATCAGTTTCAGACTTTCTTCCATCGCCCCGAGACCTTTAGTCTGGGCGTCTGCAATGGCTGCCAGATGCTGAGTAACCTCAAGCCTCTTATTCCCGGTGCCGAGCTCTGGCCGCGCTTTGTGCGCAATCTGTCTGAGCAGTTTGAGGCGCGTTTCTCTCTGGTCAGAATTGATGAGTCGCCCTCGGTATTCCTTCGTGGTATGGCGGGCACCCATATGCCGATCGCTGTGTCTCACGGTGAGGGGCGGGCGGAGTTTGCCAACGCTGAGGCTCTGGCTGAGTTGCAGCAGACTGACCAGATAGCGATGCGCTTTTTGGAGAATGATCTGTCGGTGGCTTCACGCTATCCGGCGAACCCCAATGGCTCCCCTGAGGGCATTACTGGCGTTACCAGTGCCGACGGTCGTGCTACATTAATGATGCCTCACCCGGAGCGCGTGTATCGCACTGTGCAGAATTCTTGGCACCCGGAGGACTGGGGTGAAGATAGCGGTTGGATGCGTATCTTCCGCAATGCACGTACTTTTATTGACTAACTATTAACTGCTGATAACCGCTGAGGGTCTGACTGATGAATAAGATTGCCAATGAAGACGAGTTGGTTAAAAAGGCCCTCCAGATTGGCGCTGTATATGCCAAGAAGAGAGCCTATGGTGAGATCGAGGTTCAGGATTCGGTGAAGTTGAAGGTGGAGTTTATCTATAAGGTGCTGGTTGAAGACAAGCTAATTCAGCCTTTGGCTAAAGACCAGATCAGTGATCCCAATATGCGTCACAAACTAGCGCTGTGGATTTCTCGGCAGCTACCAGCAGACCACCCTTTATTAACTGAGTCAAAATGATTTCCCCTCCGTCTAGTATCATCCTGAGCCTAGTGAAGGGTCTACCCGAACACTTCCCCCACCTCACTTCAACCTATGCTATCCTCCGCTCCGAGTTGACTAGACAGTCGCTGTGTTGATTTCTCGCTTATTCGCTTGCGTTTAAAAGGGTGCGCCACAGAGGAAAGTCCGGGCTCCACAGGGTAGAGTGCCAGGTAACGCCTGGGGGGCGAAAGCCTACGGCCAGTGCAGCAGAGAGTAGACCGCCGATGGTTCGTTCGCGAACACAGGTAAGGGTGAAAGGGTGCGGTAAGAGCGCACCGCGCTGTTGGTAACAGCAGTGGCATGGTAAACCCCACTCGGAGCAAGACCAAATAGGTTCCCATATGGCGCGACCCGCGTTGGGGACGGGTAGGTTGCTTGAGGCAAACGGCGACGTTTGTCCCAGATGAATGACTGTCCACGACAGAACCCGGCTTATCGGTCAACTCACCTAGTAGAATTCAGAAAGGGCCAGCGAGAGATCGCTGGCCCTTTTTGTTATCCCCAATTGCCGACAAGCAATATTCCTTTGTGATCTAAGAAATCGAAAAATTAAAAATAAATGATCTTAAAAACCCGCAAAGCTAGAAGTTACTTTAACTTGTGGTCTTACCCTTATGTTTTCTATTGGTAAATATTTCCCGCATTCTGAGCACTGCAGCACAAACTGGGAAAAATACCGGAACTTACTGATTTTACTCACTTTTTTAGTAAACCCTTAGCCTTGACATTGACCTGAGCTACCCATAACCTGCACAGATGGGTAAAAGTGGCAAAAAGTGGCGAAAATGGGATTTACTGTGGAGCAAAAGGGGTAAAAGTGTTTAAAGGTAGTGATCCAATCAATATGGATGCTAAGGGCCGGATGGCAATTCCGACTCGCTACCGTGCCCTGCTCGAAGATATTTGCTCCAACGACCTGGTTATCACCATAGATATGAAGTCTACCTGTTTAACCCTCTCACCGCTCCCCGAGTGGAAAAAATTCGAAGAAAAAGTATCTGCCCTACCGGCCATGGATGAGCTTGGCGAAATGCTCAGCCGCTTTGTTGTGGGTCAGGCCAAAGATTTGCAGGTGGACGGCAGTGGTCGAATTCTTATTCCGCAGGAGTTGCGTGGCTATGCCGAGCTCGATAAAAAGCTTGTGCTGGTGGGGCGAACTCAACGCCTGGAGATTTGGTCGGAAGAGAATTGGAACGCCGAGCGCGACAAGTCGCAAGAAAATTATCGCAGCATGTTGATCGACAGAGAAAACATGTCCGATGCGCTGAAGAATCTTTCCTGGTAAGGGGCGGGCTATGACAGCGGTTAGTGAGAGCGCAGAGCAGGTTGAGCACACCACGGTGCTTTTGCAGGAGGCTGTAGAAGCTCTGGTCACAGACCCAGATGGTTTTTATGTTGATGGCACCTTTGGCCGCGGCGGCCATACGGCCGAGCTGCTGGCTCGTTTATCAGGTCGGGGCAGGGTGCTGGCAATAGATAAAGACCCCCAGGCCATAGCCTCGGGCGAGGAGCGATTTGCTCAGGATGACCGCTTAGGGTTTTTCCATGGCAGCTTTGCTGAGTTGCAGAATGTGGCGGCACAGATGGAAAAAGCAGGCGAGATTTCCGGTGTGTTGCTCGACCTTGGGGTGTCCTCTCCGCAGTTGGATCAGGCGGATCGAGGCTTTAGTTTTATGCGCGATGGGCCCCTGGATATGCGCATGGATACCAGTCGCGGGCTATCGGCAGCTGAGTGGATTGCCAGTGCTGATGAGCAGGAAATAGCGCGGGTGATTAAAGAATATGGCGAAGAGCGCTTTGCTCGAAGAATGGCCAGCGCGGTCATTCGCGAGAGGGCGATCAAGCCAATTACAGGCACTGTGCAGCTGGCGAAAATACTGGCCGCAGCTCACCCGGCCTGGGAGCGGGGTCGACATCCGGCTACCAAGGCGTTTCAGGGTATACGCATATTTATTAATCGTGAGCTGGACGATTTGGAAGATTTGTTGGCCCAGGTGATAGATACATTAAAGGTGGGTGGTCGGCTGGTGATTATCAGCTTCCATTCATTGGAGGATCGGCGGGTAAAGCGGTTTATTCGCGATCAGGAGCAGGGTATCAAGCTGCCCAAAAATTTGCCGGTCCGCGATGTGGATCGAGGCGTTCGCCTAGTAAAGGTTGGCAAAGCTATTAAGCCTGCGGTGTCTGAGGTTGATGGCAATGTGCGATCGCGCAGTGCGGTAATGCGTATCGCTGAACGAGTGGCTTGAGATGCAGTTTAGGGTCAGCGCGCTGCAGATAGCTGTGATCTGGGTATTAGTAGTGGTGAGCGCTGTGGCAGTGGCTCTGGTAAGTCATCTGAGTAGGCAGCAGTACGCCCAGTTAGGGGCTCTGGAGCGCGAGGCCAATCAGATGAACGCAGATTACGGTAGATATCTGCTTGAGCAGAGTGCCTGGGGTTCGCTGCAGAGAGTAGAGAATATGGCGGCGCAAAAGCTGAATATGCGCAGCCCGGAACCAGAAGAAATTTTGATGGTAAAGCGCAACTAGCCTGCACTGGGCTGAGGTGCTGAAAAAGAGCTGGATTAGCTCGCAATGCAATATAAAGTTAAGGGAAAAAAGTGGCCAAGAAATCGGTAAAGAAGGTTATACCGCGCTGGCGTTACTATTTAGTAATGCTCGGGTTGGCCTCCCTGCCGGTTTTGGTTACGGGCAAAATTGCCCAGCTGCAGGTTATGCCCAACGAAGAGCGGGGCGTGGACTTTCTACAGACCCAGGGTGATGTGCGCGCTATTCGCGAAGAAGTTATTCCCGCCTACCGCGGGCTGATCACCGATCGCAACGGTGAACCGCTGGCGGTAAGCACGCCCGTAATTACTCTGATTGCCAATCCTAAATATATGCAAACCGCTGCTGCTGAGGCTGACTTAGAGCGCCTGGCTGCCGCCATGGATATTTCTCTGGCGGCCCTTAAGGCTCGGCTAAAGCACTACCGCAATAAGTCATTTATGCGCCTGGCCAGGCAGATATCTCCAGCGGAGGCTGAAAAAATTCTTAGTCTGCGCATACCTGGTGTCAGTGGTCAGCAGGAGTACAAGCGTTTCTATCCTGCTGGTGAAGTAACGGCCCAGCTGGTGGGTATTACCGATATCAAGGATCAGGGTCGCGAGGGCATGGAGCTGGCTTACGACAGCTGGTTAACCGGTGAGCCAGGCTCTAAAAAGGTAATGAAGGATCGCGCTGGCCGCATTATTAAGGATATCTCTCTGGTGAAGCCTGCCAGTCCCGGAGAGGCGTTGCGACTCAGTATTGATTTGCGTGTGCAGTACGCAGCCTACCGTGCACTCAAGGCCTCGGTAAAAAAACACCAGGCCAAGTCTGGCTCTGTGGTGGTGTTGGATATTGAGACAGGTGAGGTGCTGGCTATGGCAAACCAGCCTTCCTTTAACCCCAACGATCTCTCCAATCTCAAGTCGGCGGCCACCAGAAATCGCGCCATTACCGATCAGATGGAGCCCGGCTCGACGGTCAAGCCCTTTACTCTGCTGGCGGCTTTAGAGAGCGGTAAGTTTGCCGCTGATACTAAGGTTGATACCAGCCCCGGTTATCTCAGGGTGACCTATAAAACCTTTGTTGACCCCAAGAATTACGGGGTGCTAGATCTGGCGGGCATATTAACCAAGTCCAGCCAGGTGGGCACCACTAAGGTTGCGCTGGCCCTGGATCCAGATGCAACCCGAGGAATGTTTGAGCGCGTTGGCTTTGGCGAACCTATTGGCAGTGGGTTCCCCGGCGAGATTGTCGGCGAACTGCCCGGCCACAGAAGCTGGGATCCTGTGACTCAGGCGACCTTTGCCTTTGGTTATGGTCTGAGCGCCTCATCGCTGCAGATGGCTAGGGCCTACTCTGTATTGGCCAATGACGGATTGCGCAGAGAGATTTCTCTGGTCGCGCTGGATGAGCCACCGGAAAGTATTAGGGTAGTGGATGCGGGCATCACCCAGGACGTGCGCCAAATGTTACAGGCAGCCGCTGGTGCCTCAGGTACAGGCAAGCGCGCCTCGATTGATGGCTATTCTGTGGGCGGCAAGACTGGCACATTGCACAAGGTAAAAGCTGGGGGCGGTTATGACGAAGACCGTTACATGTCTGTATTCGCCGGATTATCCCCTGTGGATAACCCCAGGCTGGTCACCATTGTGGTGATCGATGAGCCTCAGGATGGAGACTACTTTGGTGGTCTGGTTGCCGCGCCGGTATTTTCTGAGGTAACTGGCAATGCACTGCGTCTACTGCAGGTCACTCCTGATCAGCTGGATGGGGATCGCACCATTGCTAGTTTGCGTGCACTGCAGAAAAAGCGAGGGGACTCATGATGAGCCTGTCGCGAAAGTGGACCATGACCCTGAGCCAGCTTATTGCTGATTTCGGTATTTTCGACAATTGCCCAGATGTGACTATTGAAGGCCTGGCTCTGGACAGTCGTCAGGTTCAACCCGGCGACCTGTTTATTGCTGTTAAAGGTGCTGCTACCGACGGCGTTGCCTTTATACCCCAGGCGATTGAGCGCGGTGCAGTAGCTGTGCTGGTGGAGAAAGATCAGCTGGTGGGCTCTTTGGTTGAGGAGTTAATCAGCGGTGACAACAGCGCCATACCTGTGCTGGGTGTTGATAATCTCAGTGAGTATGTGTCAGATATTGCCGGTATTTTTTACGCTGACCCCTCGGCTAAAATGTGCCTGACCGCGATTACTGGCACCAATGGCAAAACCACCTGTTCCAGATTGTTTGCCGACCTAATGGAAGGACTGGCCGATGAGCGGGCTGGTACCGCAGCGTTTATAGGCACGCTGGGCTATGGCATGGTGCGCAATGCAGCCTATAGGGCGCCCCATGACAGCGCTGAGCCCCCTGCGGATCAGAGCGCTCCGAGCTTCGCCGACAAAGAGCAGGCTGGGGTTACAGACACTGGCCTGACTACTCCGGATGCAGTGGCCATGCAGCGCATACTGGCCGAGCTGGCCAGTAAGGGTGCAAAGCATATAGCCCTGGAGGTGTCCTCCCACAGTCTGGTGCAGCGCCGCGTTGCCGGGCTAAAAATTAACACCGCGGTATTTACTAATCTCAGTCGCGATCACCTGGACTACCATGGTGATATCAATGCCTATGCGGCGGCTAAATCGAGACTGTTCGCCATGCAGGGGCTTCAGCATGCAGTGATCAATTCCGATGATTCCGTGGGCCGGGTGATTCTGGCGAATTTAGATCAGAGCATTCAGGCCTTTAGTTTTAGCCTGGAAAATAACAGTGCAGATATTTACTGCTCGACCATTGGTTTGTCGCCAGAGGGGCTGCGTGCCTCGGTAGTCACACCCTGGGGCCAGGGTGAGATTAGCTCTCCTCTGTTGGGCAAGTTTAATCTGGCGAATTTATTGGCTGTGATTGGCGCAGCTGGGGCTCAGGGTTACGCGCTGGTAGATATATTGCGGGTCATACCTACACTGCGCGCCGTTTCCGGTCGCATGGAGCTGGTGGATGCCAGTGCCCAGCCCGCCATTGTGGTCGACTATGCCCATACCCCGGATGCTCTCGAAAAAGCATTGCAGGCCCTGCGGGTTCACTGTCAGGGCAACCTCTGGGTTGTATTTGGATGCGGGGGTGATCGAGATACGGGCAAGCGCGCTGAGATGGGTGCAATTGCCCAGCGCTGTGCCGATAAGTTGGTGGTCACTAGCGATAATCCGCGCACCGAATCACCACAGCAAATTATTGATCATATTCTTCAGGGTACCAGCCGCGATGTCATAGTCGAGTCAGATCGGCGCGCGGCTATCCGTCAGGCTATTTTTGCCGCGGATAAAAATGACGTGGTATTGATTGCCGGCAAGGGCCACGAGGATTACCAAATACTGGGCGCCCAGCGTCTGCCATTTAGTGATCAGGCCGAAGCGAGACTGGCACTGCGAGAGCTTGAAGCCAAAGGGCAAGCTGGGGGTGACCAATGATACCCCAGCAACGCCTGACTGATGCCGCCCAGCGATTTGGTGGCACCCTATTAAATCCGGATTGCTACTTCGATGGGGTATCCATTAATAGCCGCACTATTAATGAAGGTGATCTTTTTGTTGCTCTGGTTGGCGAGCGCTTTGATGCCCATAAGTTTTTGCCTGAGGCTGCGGCGGTAGCCAGTGGGTTGGTGGTCTCCAAGGCCGACAAATCTCTGCCACTACCCCAGTGGGTCGTTGAAGACACCACTGTGGCACTGGGGCAGATCGCCCGACTGCGTCGCGAGACCTTTGCGGGTCCAGTAATTGCCATCACTGGCAGTACCGGAAAAACCTCGGTGAAAGAGCTGACCGCCTCTATTCTTCGTCAGAGGGGCTCGGTTCATGCCACAGCAGGCAACCTTAACAACCATATAGGCGTGCCCCTTACCCTGCTAGCCATGGATGGGGACACCGAATTTGCGGTTATTGAGATGGGTGCCAGCGCCGGAGGCGAAATTGGCTACCTGTGCTCGATTGCTGAGCCGGATATTGCGCTGATTAACAATGTGCAGTCCTCTCATATTGAGGGCTTCGGCAGTGTTGAGGCGGTAGCCTCTGCCAAAGGCGAGATTTACAGCGGCTTAAAGTCGGCAGGTATAGCTATTGTCAATCTTGACCAGCCCTGGTGTGACCAGTGGCGCGAGCTGATCGATGGCAAGCCCAGCCTGACCTTTTCGGTCTCTGATGCCGCCGCTGATATCAGTGCCACAGCTATAAATGTGATGGCCAACGGCTGCTGCAGCTTTGTTCTCAGGGTTAACTTGATATCAGGCCAGCCTGCACTGGAACAGCCTGTAGAGCTTTCTATCCCAGGCACCCACGCTGTTGAAAATGCTTTGGCAGCCTCAGCCTGTGCTCTGGCCGCCGGTGCCAGTTTAGAACAGATTGCCGCTGGGCTGGGCCTGGTGTCTGCCATTGCGGGCCGCCTCGAGTTTAAGCCCTTGGCCAATAACAGTGCGGTTATTGATGACAGCTATAACGCCAGCCCCAGTTCATTCCGCGCAGCTATAGATGTTTTGGCTAACCGTGCAGGGCGCAAGATTCTGGTGATGGGGGATATGGCTGAGCTGGGTGAGGACAGCATCAATATGCATTCTGAGGTAGGCGCCTACGCGCTGGAGGCTGGCATAGATGCTCTGTATGCAGTCGGCGAACAAAGTGCCAGCGCCTGCGCTGCCTTTGGTGGCAACCATTTTCAATCTAGAGAACTGCTGGCGACAGCAGTGGCCCAGGAATTAAGCAGAGCCAGTGCAGACAATCGCCCCGTCACCTTTTTAGTCAAAGGGTCTCGAAGCGCTGGTATGGAAAAAATTGTTGAACATTTAATTACCCGAGGTAATACCTAATGTTGCTCTGGCTTGCGGATTATTTAAGTCAATTTTATAGCCCTTTCTCGGTGGTGCAGTATCTGACCCTGAGAGGAATTTTCTCGGTAATGACCGCTCTGGCGATCTGTATGGTGGCTGGCCCCATAGTTATCCGCCGACTCAACCATTTACAGATGGGTCAGGCGATTCGCAGCGACGGCCCCCAGAGTCATCTGAGCAAGGCGGGCACGCCAACCATGGGTGGCGCACTGATTCTGCTGGCAATTTTTGTCTCCACCTTGCTGTGGGGCGATTTACAGAACCGCTATGTGTGGGTGGTGTTGGCTGTGACTCTGGCTTTTGGGTTGATTGGCTGGGTCGATGATTATCGCAAGGTGGTAGAGAAAAACCCCCGGGGCCTGCCAGCGCGCTGGAAGTATTTCTGGCAGTCAGTATTTGGCTTCGCTGCTGCACTGGTGCTCTATTACACAGCTCAAAGCCCGGCAGAGCTGGAGCTTATTGTGCCCTTCTTTAAGAACTTTGCACTGCATATGGGGCCCTTTTACATCCTGTTTACCTATTTTGTGATTGTGGGTACCAGCAATGCGGTCAATCTAACCGATGGCCTGGATGGTCTGGCTATTCTGCCTACGGTTTTGGTCAGTGGAGCTCTGGGTGTGATTGCCTATCTCACAGGCAACTATCAGTTTGCCACCTACTTACATATTCCCTTTATCAGCGGCGCCGGTGAGTTGCTTATATTTACCGCTGCGCTAAGTGGAGCTGGGTTGGGTTTTCTGTGGTTTAACACCTATCCCGCTATGGTGTTTATGGGTGATGTGGGTGCACTGGCCCTGGGCGCTGCCCTGGGTGTGGTGGCGGTGATTGTGCGCCAGGAAATCGTGCTGCTGATTATGGGTGGTGTATTTGTGGTGGAGACCCTGTCGGTAATTATGCAGGTGGCCTCTTTTAAGCTTACCGGCAAGCGTATTTTCCGCATGGCGCCCTTACACCATCACTACGAATTGAAAGGTTGGCCAGAGCCCCGGGTAATTGTGCGGTTCTGGATTATTACGGTAATGCTGGTGCTGTTTGGCCTGGCAACATTAAAACTGCGTTAAACCATGATGAGTACGGCAATGACCAATGTAATCGCGACTAATCGCAAGACAGCTATCCTTGGCATGGGTGCCACTGGTCTGTCTGCGGCGCGTTTTCTGGCGTCTATTGGCGACTCATTTGTGTTTGCCGATAGCCGCAGCGAGCCGCCTAGATTGCAGGAGGTCAAGGATCAGTATCCAGAGACTCCCGTGGTATTGGGGGACTTTGATCGCGATCTGCTGGCCCATATGGACCGCGCCCTGGTCAGCCCAGGCATCTCCCTAGAGGAGCCCGCCCTGGTTGCGGCTCGAGAAAATGGCGTTGAGCTTATTGGCGATCTAGAACTATTTTTACAGCATGCCAAAGCGCCAGTAATAGGTATTACTGGGTCCAATGGCAAAAGCACTGTGACCACATTGCTGGGTGCCATGGCAGAGGCCAGCGGTCTGAATGTGGCAGTGGGCGGTAATCTGGGTGTACCCATGCTGGATCTACTAGACGACCAGCACCAGCTCTATGTACTTGAGCTATCGAGTTTTCAGCTTGAGCTGCTCAATGATAGTCGTGGCGCCATAGTGGCTCTACTCAATGTATCTCCAGATCATATGGATCGCTATGCGGGTTTGCAGCAATACCATGCGGCTAAGCACCGTATTTTCCGTGGTGCCAGTAAAGCGGTAGTCAATCGCGACGACCAGTTAACCAAGCCCCTGCTGAGCAGCGATGTGGAGCTGACAAGCTTTGGGCTCAACCAGCCCGATCTGGGTGAGTTCGGTATTCTGGAAGGGCTGGAGCAGGGTTATTTAGCTCGGGGTATTGAGCGGCTGATGCCTATTTCTGAGGTGGCACTCAAGGGGACCCATAATCTTGCCAATGCTCTGGCTGCCCTGGCCCTGGGTTGTGCTGCTGGACTGCCTGTGCAGGCTATGTGCGAGACCCTTAAAACCTACAGAGGCCTGCCTCACCGCTGTGAAAATGTAGCTGAAATTAATGGCGTACTTTATATAGATGATTCAAAAGGCACCAATCTGGGTGCCACAGAGGCTGCGCTGGAAGGTTTTGGCAGTGTTGAGCGCAAGAACCTTATTCTGATCGCCGGGGGGCAGGGCAAGGATCAAGATTTTTCTGGCTTGCAGTCTACCGCGGCAAAATACCTGAAGCAGGCACTATTGTTGGGCCAGGACGCAGCTCAGATTGATCGGGCCATAAAGCATGTCTGCGATACTCAGCTGGTTGATTCCATGCAGTCGGCAGTTGAACTAGCTGCCAGAGTTGCAACCGCCGGAGATATTGTTCTGCTGTCACCTGCCTGTGCAAGCTTCGATATGTTTTCAGGCTTTGAGGAGCGCGGTCTCTGCTTTCAGCGGGCCGTAGCCAACTTGCCTGGAGCCCAACAGCCAGAGTCTGGAGGGCAGCTATGCAGTTAGTATTGCCTTTCAAACAATTGAGTCTGTCGCAAACTCAGTGGCATCTGGATATGCGCCTGCTGTTGCCGGTATTGGCGCTGCTGTCCATAGGTTTGATTATGGTGGCCTCGGCATCATTTAGCTTTGCCGAACACAGGCTCGGCGATCAACTGTTCTTTTTTAAACGCCATCTGGCCTATTTGCTGATTGCAGCTGGGGCTATGGCTGTAGGCTTTTTTGTCTCGCCATCGGTCTGGGCTAACTATGGTCGTCTGTGGATTTTGCTGGCTGTATTTCTGCTGATTATTGTGCTGATTCCAGGTATTGGCCGCGAAGTTAACGGCAGCCGCCGCTGGCTGGCATTTGCCGGCTTTACCCTGCAGGTGTCCGAGCTGGTCAAGGTTGCCACCGTAGTATTTTTGGCTGCACATCTGGAGAAACATCGCGATACCCTCAGTGATGACTGGCGCGAGTTTTTTAAGTTAATAGCAGTGATTGTGGTGCTGTCGATACTGCTGCTTATGGAGCCTGATTTTGGTTCGGCGGTAACGCTGAGTTGCACCTTTATGGCGCTATTGTTTTTGGGTGGTTCACATATCCGCCAGTTTAGTCTGGTGTTTGCGGCTGGGCTGCTTGCCATAGGTGCGCTGGCCTATACGGCTCCCTATCGGCTTGAGCGCCTTGCCACCTATTTAGACCCCTGGGCTGACCCCTTTAATGCCGGCTATCAGCTAATTCAGTCGCTGATAGCCTTTGGCCGCGGTGAATGGTTTGGCGTGGGGCTGGGTCAGTCAGTACAGAAAATGCTCTATCTACCAGAGGCTCATACTGATTTTGTATTTGCCATTTTTGCTGAAGAATTTGGTTTTGTTGGCGTGCTCTGTTTGATGAGCCTCTATGTGCTGCTAATTTTGCGTGTACTGCAGCTGGGCAAGCTGGCGATTGGCCGCAAAAATTGGTATGCCGCCTTTGTGCTGATTGGCTTCGGATTGCTGCTCAGTGGCCAGACCTTTATTAATTTGGGGGTCAATGCAGGGCTGTTGCCCACCAAAGGTTTAACTCTGCCCTTTGTCAGCTACGGCGGCAGCAGCTTGCTGGTTTGCTGCGCCATGATTGGCATGATGCTGAGATTTGCCCATGAGTTCCAGTCACCTGCAGCTGCAGTCAGGAGGCCTAGATATGGGAAATAAGCCCGCCTTAGAGAGTGATTTTAGAGTGATGATTATGGCCGGTGGCACCGGTGGACATGTGTTCCCGGCCCTGGCCGTTGCCGAGCGGCTGCGCACTAAGAATGTGAAGCTTTCATGGTTGGGTACCAGCCGCGGCATCGAGTCTGAGTTGGTGCCAGCCAATAATATTGAGCTGCACCATCTGAGTATTGAGGGTATACGCGGCCGCGGATTTGCCGCGCTATTTAAGGCTCCGCTACTTCTGCTGCGCTCTATTAGTCAGGCATTCAAGGTTCTGTCTGAATTTAAGCCCACGGTGGTATTGGGTATGGGTGGGTTTGCTTCAGGTCCAGGTGCAGTGGCGGCTAAGTTAAAAGGTATTCCAGTGGTTATACATGAGCAAAACTCTGTGGCTGGAACCACCAACAAGTTATCGGCAACCATAGCTGCTCGGGTAATGCAGGGCTTCCCGGATACATTGTCTAAAGGCGAGTGGTGTGGCAATCCGGTGCGACCTGAAATAGCACAGCTGGCTCCGCCCCAGGAGCGTTTTGCTGCGCGCAGTGGTAGTAATCGTGTATTAGTTCTGGGTGGCAGCAGGGGGGCGCTGGCAATTAATAATTTATTGCCCAGGGCTCTGGCTCAGATGGATGGCAACCAGCGTCCAGATGTGCTGCACCAGACGGGCAGTGCTCACTGGCAGGCTACCTGCGACCAGTACAGGCAGCAGGGCCTGAAAATAATAGATCAGCAGCTGGAGGTTGTGCCCTTTATCGATGATATGGCGGGGGCTTACGACTGGGCTGACTTTGTTATCTGTCGCAGCGGTGCTCTAACTGTTGCCGAGTTAACTTCTGCGGGCCTGGGCGCTCTGTTAATTCCTTTTCCCCATGCCATAGACGACCACCAGACTAAAAATGCCGACTGGCTGGTTGCCCGGGGTGCGGCGAAATTATTGCAGCAGTCTGATCTGACCGACCAGTTGCTAGCTGAGCAGATCAGCCTGCTGTGCAGTGCGCCAAAGCTGCGTCTGGATATGGCCATGCGCGCTCGAGAGCTTGCGCAAAATGATGCTGCCCAGCGAGTTGCAGATGTCTGTTTGGAGGTGGGTTATGAACGCTAATATCAACTTCCAGGTTCCAGAGATGCGTCGCATCCGCCGCATTCACTTTGTGGGTATTGGTGGCAGCGGTATGTCTGGTATTGCTGAGGTGCTGCTGAATCAGGGCTACGAGATCAGTGGTTCTGATATAGGGGTTAACCCCAGTGTGCGACGCCTGACTGAGGCAGGTGCCGAGATCTTTATCGGTCATAGTGACAGCAATATTCAGGGCGCCGATGTTGTGGTTCAGTCTTCAGCTGTCACCATAGAGAACCCAGAGATTGCCAGTGCTCGAGAGCTGGGTATTCCTGTGGTGCGACGCGCGGAGATGCTCGCCGAGTTGATGCGTTACCGCCATGGCATCGCTATTGCCGGCACCCATGGCAAGACCACAACCACCAGTTTAATCACTGCGATCTTAGCGGAGGACGGCCGCGACCCCACCTTTGTTGTAGGCGGCAGGGTGAATAGTGCAGGCACCAATGCCAAGCTGGGTGGCAGTCGCTATCTGGTGGCCGAGGCCGATGAAAGTGACGCCTCATTCCTGCATCTGCAGCCTATGGTTTCGGTAGTGACTAATATAGAAGCGGACCATATGGAAACCTATGGCTTCGACTTTGAAGTCATGAAAAAAACCTATATCGAGTTTCTCCACAATCTGCCGTTCTATGGTTTGGCGGTAATGTGTATTGATGATCAGGTGATTCGCGATCTGCTGGTCGATGTAGCCCGGCCCATGCTGACCTATGGGTTCAGCGAAGATGCAGGCTACAAAATACACAGCCTGCAGGCGGACAAACGCCATTCAAGCTTTGTGATTGACCGGCCAGATGGCAAGACCTCGCTGTCCATCAAGCTCAATATTCCCGGGCGCCACAATGCTCTAAATGCTGCGGCTGCTATAGCTGTGGCCACGGATGAAGGTATTTCAGATCAGGCAATTATTGCCGGTCTGGAGAAATTCGCCGGGGTGGGGCGCAGATTTGAAATTATTGGCGACTACCCAGTAACCGATGGCGAAGCCATGCTGGTGGATGACTATGGTCATCATCCCACAGAGGTCAAGGCCACCATTGATGCTGTGCGAGATGGCTGGCCCGAGAAGCGACTGGTTATGGTCTTTCAGCCCCATCGCTACAGCCGTACTCGCGATCTCTACGAAGACTTTGTCAATGTATTGGCTCAGGTTGATGTGTTGCTGGTGCTGGATGTGTATCCGGCGGGAGAGGAGGCCATTGCCGGAGCTGGCAGTAAAAACCTGTGCGGCAGTATTCGCCAGCGCGGTGGCATAGACCCTATCTATGTAGAGCAAATTGAAGATGTGCCCAATTTACTGGCCGAGCTTGTTCGCGGCGGCGATCTGGTGCTTACCCAGGGTGCTGGCAGCGTCAGCAAATTAGTTGCCATGCTGGCAGATAGCAAGTTGCTGCCTATTACAGAGGATCAGCTATGACAGCCTCTTCTGCAATAACCTCATTTGGCCGTGTTGGGCTGCTTTATGGCGGTACCTCTTCAGAGCGAGAAATATCGTTGATGAGCGGTGAAGCGGTGCACAGAGCCATGCTCGATTTGGGTATTGAGGTAGTAGCCATTGATGCAGGTGAAGATTTGCTTCAGTTACTCCCGACCCACAATCTGGATCTGGTGTTTATCGCCCTTCACGGACCTGGTGGCGAAGATGGCACATTGCAGGGCGCCCTGGAATATCTGGGTATTCCCTATACCGGCAGCGGTGTGCTGGCCTCAGCGCTTGCCATGGACAAGCTGCGCTGCAAGCAAATGTGGCAGGGCATAGGCCTGCCCACGGCAGACTTTGCCGTGTTAGATGAACAGTCAAACTGGCCGCAAATAATGCAGCGCTTGGGGGGCAAAGCCATGGTCAAGCCCGCCTGTGAGGGATCCAGTATCGGCATGAGTCGCGCAGAGACCCCAGAGCAGTTGCAGCAGGCTTGGGCCGAGGCGGCGCGCTTTGCGGCCACGGTAATTGCGGAGCCTCTGATGGAGGGCGATGAGTACACAGTAGCTATTCTTGGCGATCAGGTACTGCCCTCTATCCGCATTGAGGCCAGCGAAGTGTTCTACGACTATCAGGCCAAATACTTTAGCGATGAGACGCAATATTTCTGTCCCTCTGGCCTGACAGCAGAGCGCGAATCTGAACTTCGCGAGCTGTCCATGAGCGCTTTTAAGACTGTTGGCTGCTCAGGCTGGGGTCGCGTAGATGTGATGGTAGACAACCAGGGTCTATTTCAGCTGTTAGAGGTCAATACAGTGCCTGGTATGACTGGTCACAGCCTAGTGCCTATGGCAGCTCAGGCAGCGGGCCTCGACTTTCAGCAGCTGGTGCAGGCTATTTTGCAGGAGGCCGTCTAATGGCCAGACAGAATCGTCGCGGTGCCAATCGACAGCAGCAGACAGAAGTCAGCTCCTCTGAGGGTTTCATGGAAAACCTCTCCAGACTGGTGATGTTAGCGTTGTTTGTCACAGTGCTCTATGGCGGCAAACTGGTGTTTGATCAGCTGGATAGACCACTGACCCAGGTCATGGTAGGCGGCGACTTTAACTATATGCAGCCAGAGGATCTGGCCCAGTTGGTCAGTGCAGAAATCGATGGTGGTTTTCTCAGGGTAGATCTCAATCATCTGCGTCAGGTGCTACAGGACCACTCCTGGGTTGACCATGTGAGTATTCGTCGCCAGTGGCCATCGACATTGCGTGTTGAGGTTACTGAAGAGGTACCCATTGCCCGCTGGGGTAATGAGGGCTTCCTCAATCGCCTGGGAGTGGAACTAGCCATAGCAGACAACAGCACATTGCGCAGTTTGCCTGTATTGACCGCGGACTATGGCACCTCGGCAGAAATGATGCAGCACTATAAATTGCTCGCAGAGTTACTGCTGCCCACGGGGTTAAAGTTGATCAAAATGCAGCGAGACCATATGGGCGCCTGGCGAGTGGAGACCGATGAGGGTATCGAGTTAGTGCTGGGGCGCGAGCAGGTTGGCGAAAAAATTAAACGCTTGGCTCTGGTGTGGGAGTCGGGGCTGAGTCAACAGGTAAAGCAAATCAAAACCATAGACCTGCGTTATCCCAATGGATTGGCCGTGGCTTGGAAAGACGGTTCATTGGTTGACGCAGATTGGAACACAAAGCAAAACGCAGTTTCGACTGTGCGGGTATAAAGCGAACTGCCGAGGAAAAATTATGGCTAACACCAACGAAGAAAATATGATTGTGGCACTGGATATAGGCACCTCCAAAGTGGTGGCCATTGTCGGTGCTATCAGTGCCAATGGCGACCTGGAGATTGTGGGTACTGGTATGAACCGATCCTCCGGGCTCAAGAAAGGCGTAGTGGTCAATATTGAGGCCACAGTGAACTCCATTCAGCGAGCCATTGAGGAGGCTGAGCTAATGGCCGGCTGTTCAATTCACTCGGTTTACGCAGGCATTGCCGGAAGCCATATTCGCAGCCTGAATTCCCACGGTATCGTGGCTATCCGTGATCGAGAGGTGCAGTCGCTGGATGTTGAGCGGGTGATAGATGCGGCTCGAGCTGTAGCCATTCCAGCCGATCAAGAGATTCTCCATGTTCTGCCCCAGGAATACATTATTGATGAGCAGGAAGGCGTGCATGAGCCCATTGGTATGTCGGGGGTGCGCCTGGAGGCCAAGGTACATCTGGTGACCTGTGCTGCCAACGCCGCACAGAACATCAAAAAATGTATCCGCCGCTGTGGGCTGGAAGTCGATGAGATAGCCCTGGAGCAGCTCGCTTCCAGTTATGCGGTGCTGACTGATGACGAAAAACAACTGGGTGTGGCACTGGTGGATATTGGTGGAGGTACCACAGATATCGCCATCTTTACCGAGGGTGCCATTCGCCATACAGGTGTAATTCCCATCGCCGGTGACCAGGTGACCAATGATATAGCCATGGCTCTGCGCACACCCACGCCCCATGCCGAAGAGCTGAAAATTAAATATGCCTGTGCCCTGGCCAAACTGGCCCGTCCGGAAGAGACGGTCAAGGTGCCCAGCGTGGGTGACCGCGAGCCCCGTGATATGTCGAGACAGCTGCTGGCCGAAGTGGTAGAGCCCAGATATGACGAATTATTTACCCTGGTTCAGGCAGAGCTTCGCCGCAGCGGTTATGAAGAATTGATTGCCGCTGGTGTGGTGCTAACCGGCGGTACATCGAAGATGGAAGGTGTCACCGAACTGGCAGAGGAAATATTCCATATGCCAGTGCGAATAGGTACACCGGTCAATGTAAAAGGACTGTCGGATATTGTTAACAATCCTATCTATTCGACAGGAGTTGGACTGTTGCACTTTGGTGTTCAGCAACAGCGTAAGGACGGGTTTGTGAACGGTGCTGGCAACGGCAAAAAGCAAACCAATGCCACTCTGGAAAAAATAAAAGGTTGGTTCCAGGGCGGTGTTTAGTTGTCACGGATGACTGTGACTGTGAAATTTAATTGTGAGGCGCAAATAAGGGGAAACCTATGTTCGAATTAGTAGACAGCATTCCAAAGAATGCAGAAATCAAAGTAGTAGGCGTTGGCGGCGGCGGTGGTAACGCAGTTCGCCATATGATGGACAGTAATATAGATGGTGTGCACTTTATCTGTGCTAACACAGATGCTCAGTCGCTCAATGACCTGGGCGAAGCCACCATACTGCAGCTGGGAGGCACATTGACCAAAGGCCTGGGTGCCGGTGCCAATCCTGAGGTGGGCCGCGAGGCCGCTCTGGAAGATAAAGAGCGCATAGCCCAGGTGCTTGAGGGCGCCGATATGGTGTTTATTACCGCCGGCATGGGTGGTGGCACGGGCACAGGTGGCGCACCGGTTATCGCCGAAGTTGCCAAGCAGATGGGCATACTGACCGTGGGTGTAGTCACCAGACCCTTCTCTTTTGAGGGTCGCAAGCGCATGGCTATTGCCGATGCAGGTATTGCTGCACTTAAAGAGCGCGTCGACTCGCTGATTATTGTTCCCAATGAAAAGCTGCTGCAGGTGCTGGGCAAAGAGATGACGGTAATCAATGCCTTTAAACAGGCCAATGATGTGTTATTTGGCGCTGTGCAGGGTATTACTGACCTGATTTTGCTCGATGGCCTGATCAATGTGGATTTCGCCGATGTGCGCACTGTCATGTCAGAAATGGGCATGGCAATGATGGGCACAGGCGAGGCCAGCGGCCAGGACCGCGCCATTGTAGCTGCCGAGGGAGCAATCAAATGCCCACTGCTGGAAGATATCAATCTTCAGGGCGCCAAAGGGATACTGGTCAATATCACCAGTGGTTACGACCTGACCCTGGGTGAATTCGAGGATGTGGGTAACACCATTCGCGAATTTGCCGATGAGGATGCCACCATTATAGTCGGCAGTGTCTTCGAGCCCGAGCTCAATGACCAGCTGCGCGTCACCGTGGTAGCCACAGGTCTGCGCAACCCAGGGGTAAAGACTGGGCCCAGAGGCGTGGTTATAGATAACCCACCACCGCGCAAACTGGGCGGAGATATTGATTACAACCGCCTGGACAAGCCAACGGTCAATCGTCGCAGCAGTATTGGTGGCGGTGACTCCACAGCGAGAAAGATAGAAACACAGCCTGATTCAGAGATGGATTACTTTGAAGTGCCGGCTTTTTTGCGCAAACAGGCGGATTAATAATCGGCTAAAAAAGCGTCTCGACGCAACGTCCTCTATCACCACGCCTCAGATTTTAAAATCTTGGTGATAGAGGGCTTGTCTGGTAGAATTACTACCTTATAAATCAAAGGTATAGAGATGATCAGACAGCGCACGTTAAAAAATGTTATACGTGCCACCGGTGTGGGTCTCCACACTGGAGATAAAGTCTATCTCACCCTGCATCCCTCAGACCCAGATACTGGCATTGTATTCCGCCGTACAGACCTAGATCCCATGGTGGAAATTGTTGCCAAAGCGGAGAATGTTGGCGACACCACCATGTCTACAACCCTTGTCAACGGTGATGTTCGGGTGTCTACTGTAGAACATCTGCTGTCTGCTTTAGCCGGGCTGGGTATAGACAATATAATGATCGATGTGTCAGCTGCAGAAATCCCTATTATGGACGGCAGTGCAGGTCCCTTTGTGTTTTTGCTGCAGTCGGCGGGAATTTTTGAGCAGGATGCGCCGAAGAAGTTTATTCGTATCAAGCGTCCCGTCACGGTCAGGCAGGACGATAAAGTAGCGACTTTCAAGCCTTTTGAGGGCTTTAAAGTGAATTTTGCTATTGACTTTGATCACCCAGTGTTCAAACATCAAACCCTGCAGGCGAGTATCGACTTTTCGAGCACCTCGTTTGTAAAAGAAGTGAGTAGAGCCCGTACCTTCGGCTTTATGCATGAATTTGAATATCTTCGCTCCAAGGGTCTGGCGCGGGGAGGAAGTTTAGAAAATGCCATTGTTGTAGACGAGTTCGACATTTTGAACGAAGAAGGCTTGCGTTATGATGACGAATTCGTCAAGCATAAGATCCTGGATGCCATTGGTGACCTCTATCTGCTGGGCAATAGCCTAATAGGTGAGTTCGATGCGCACAAATCGGGACATGGACTAAACAATGCGTCACTAAGAGCATTGATCGCAGAAACGGACGCCTGGGAAGTAGTCACATTTGTGGATAATCCGGAAGATGTGCCGATAAGGTATATGCAACCGAATTAAACTGTTTTAATAGCGTTTTTGTGAGAAAAGGTATTACCTTCAATTGAAAATAATTCTTATCAATAGCCGGGCAGACAGGGTTAAAACCATTAACCTTAATAGCTGGGCCAAAGGTCTTTTGTCAGTATTGCTGCTGGGAATTCCTGTGGCTGCTGGCACCATGATGGGTCTAAAGATCGCTGATGGCCGATGGGAAGTACTTTTCGACAATAGCATTGCCGAGATGCAGCATCAGCTGATTCTTCAGCAGGAAGAGGTGCAGGCCGGTCGTGATCAGGTCGACAGTTCTGTGGCTGCAATGACCCTCAAATTAGCGCAGATGCGCTCGCAGCTGGTGCGATTGGACGCACTGGGCGAGCAGCTCACGCAGATAGCTAGCCTCGAAGACGGCGAATTTGACTTCTCTGTGGCCCCAGGTCTGGGTGGTCCGGATGACGCGGTAATTAAAGAATCCGCCAGAGCAATGGATGTGCAGGAAGAACTGGCAACCATGTTTGCCCGTCTCGATAACAGCCTGGACAGCCGCGAGTCACAGCTGCAGGTTCTGCAGTCCATGCTTTCAGACAGCAAGCTCAAAAGTGAGCGCACTGTGGCTGGTCGGCCAATTGTAAAAGGCTGGATGTCCTCCGAATACGGTATGCGTACAGACCCCTTCCACGGCAAAAAAACCTGGCATGGCGGTGTGGATTTCGCCGGTAGAAAGGGCTCAGATATTATTGCTGTCGCCTCAGGTGTGGTCACCTGGTCTGATCAGCGCAGTGGTTATGGTCAGATGGTAGAGATCAATCACAGTGATGGCTTTGTTACACGTTACGCTCACAACTCTGAAAATATCGCCAAGCTGGGTGCCATAGTTAAAAAAGGCGAACTTATCGCCAAAATGGGTAGTTCTGGTCGCTCGACCGGGCCCCATGTGCATTTTGAAGTCTTCAAAAATGGTCGCACTGTCGATCCTGCTAGCTATATCCGCCGCACCAGTCGCTGATACCCGTCCGAAACTAGTCTATTCTGGAGAGTAATAAACACTCTGGGTTCCCCCTGTTCTATTTTTATGGAAATTTGTAATGTTCGGCAGCATGCTTAAAAAATTAATTGGCAGTAGCAATGATCGTGAAATACGCAAAATGCGCAAAACGGTCAATAAAATCAATGCGTTAGAAGAAAACCTCAAAACCCTCAGCGATACGGAATTAAAGGCTCAGACCCCAGTATTCAGAGAGCGTCTGGCCGCAGGTGAAACCCTAGAGCAGATACTGCCCGAAGCCTTTGCAGTGGTTCGCGAGACCGCCTGTCGAGTTATGGGTATGCGCCACTTCGATGTACAGATGATTGGTGGTATCACCCTGCATCAGGGCAAAATTGCTGAGATGCGCACCGGTGAGGGTAAAACCCTGGTGGCTACATTGGCCGCCTATCTCAATGCACTTCCCGCCGAGGGCGTGCATGTGATCACAGTGAATGATTATTTGGCCAAGCGAGATGCCCAGTGGATGGCGCCTCTGTATCAGGCCCTGGGTCTGTCTGTTGGTGTAATCCAGTCCTTTCAGGGCCAGGATGTTGCCAACTCCTTTAGGCTAGAGCCCAACGATGAGGGCGACCTAAAGCCCAGCTCAAGGCGGGATGCTTACGGGGCCGATATTACCTATGGCACCAACAATGAGTTTGGTTTTGATTATCTGCGCGACAACATGGCCCTGCGCTTAGAAGATAAGTCCCAGCGCGGACTAGCCTTTGCCGTAATCGATGAAGTGGATTCAATTCTTATCGATGAAGCCAGAACACCACTGATTATCTCCGGGGCCGCCCAAGACAGCTCGGCGCTCTACAAATCTATTAATGCTCTAACTTTGGGTCTCAAGCCCCAGCTGGAGGCCGAGTTTGATGCAGAAGCGGAAGACGGCGAGCCAGAGATTATTCCCGGTGACTTTATAGTTGACGAGAAGTCTCGCGGTGTTGAGCTGACTGAAGAGGGCCACCAAAAAGTTGAAGAAATACTGATTAAAGAGGGCCTGTTACAGGAAAATGACAGCCTCTATCAGCCCTCCAATCTGGGCATGTTGCACCATGTGCACTCCGCCCTGCGCGCACAGAATTTATTCAGCAGAGATGTCGAATATATTATTGAGGCAGGTCAGGCGGTGCTTATTGATGAGCATACAGGTCGCACCATGCCAGGTAGACGCCTGTCCGAGGGCCTGCATCAGGCTATCGAAGCCAAAGAGGGGCTGGCTATACAGCAAGAGAGTCAAACCCTGGCCTCCACCACTTTCCAGAATTACTTCCGCCTGTACAACAAACTGGCGGGTATGACCGGCACCGCAGATACCGAAGCCTACGAGTTTCAGCAGATCTATGGTCTCAAGGTGATGGTAATTCCTACCAATGTCGAAGTTAAACGGGTCGATCTCAATGACCTTATCTATCTGAGTCAGCAGGAGAAATTTGAGGCCGTTATCCTAGATATCAAAGAGATAGTGGCCAGTGGCGCACCGGTGCTGGTAGGTACAGCATCTGTAGAGACCTCAGAAATGCTATCTGGTATGTTGAAAGCAGCCAAGGTTGAACACAGTGTGCTCAATGCCAAACAGCATGAGCGCGAAGCTAATATTATTGTGAATGCCGGGCGACCTGGCGCTGTCACCATAGCCACCAATATGGCCGGCCGAGGCACGGATATTGTGCTGGGTGGCAACCTTGAAGCCGAACTCAAAGAGCTCAGAGAGAAGGGTAAAGACAGTGAGGCCAAGGTAGAGGCAGTTAAGGCCGACTGGCAAGAGCGACAGACCAGAGTGCTTGAAGCTGGCGGCTTGCATATAGTGGCCACCGAACGCCACGAGTCCAGACGCATAGACAACCAGCTGCGTGGTCGATCAGGTCGTCAGGGTGATCCTGGAGTCTCGCGCTTTTACCTGTCTCTGGAAGACCCTCTAATGCGACTGTTTGCCTCTGATCGGGTCAAAAATATGATGCGCTCTCTAGGTATGGGTGAGGGCGAGGCCATAGAGCACAGCATGGTGACCAAATCGATTATTAAGGCCCAGCGCAAAGTTGAGGGGCGCAACTTCGATATCCGCAAGCATCTGCTGGAATACGATGATGTGGCCAACGATCAGCGTCAGGTTATTTATCAGCAGCGCAACGATCTACTGGTGGACGAAGATATTTCCCAGGTGATTACCAATGTTCGCGAGGATGTAGTTGACTCCTGTATCAGCGGATTTATACCACCACAGAGCCTCGAAGAGCAGTGGGATATAGAGGGCCTTGAAAAAGCGCTGGCTACCGACTTTTCCACGCCACTGCCAGTGCAGGAGTGGTTGGATGAAGATAGTCGCCTGGATGAAACTACCCTGCGAGACAAGATTATTGAGCAGGTGCAGGCCTCCTATGATCGCCGCTACTCCCATGTGGGCGACCAGATGCGTGAGGTCGAGCGCCAGATTATGCTGCAGGTGCTGGACAATTTGTGGAAGGAGCATCTCGCCAGTATGGACCAGCTGCGTCAGGGTATTGGTCTGCGCGCCTACGCCCAGAAAAATCCCAAACAGGAATACAAGCGCGAGTCTTTTGCCCTGTTTGAAGATTTGTTGAACAATATTAAATACGAAACCATTCGCTATCTCAGCCATATTGAAGTGGCGACAGAAGACGATATGCGACGCCTGGAGCAACAGCGTCGCGATGAGCAAAAAAATCGCGAATATCAGCACGCCAAAGCTCAGGGAATGGCTAGTCAGGATGGCAGGGAAGATGAATCTGGCGTTGCAATAGAGGGCAGAAAACCAGTACAGAGGCTTGGCCCCAAGGTTGGTCGCAATGATCCCTGTACCTGTGGTTCTGGAACCAAGTACAAGCAATGTTGTGGGCGCATTCAGTAATGGCTACAGGCACTGGTATCTTTCCAACCATGCATCCGGTCGCCGGCTTTAGGCTGGGGACCGCCAGTGCTGGCATAAAAACCCAGGGCCGACCCGACCTGGTGGTAATGGAAATACCCGCCAACAGCACTGTGGCTGGCCTATTTACCCAAAATGCTTTTTGCGCAGCGCCAGTAACTCTGTGCAAACAGCATCTGGCCGCCGTCAGCCCGCGCTATTTTTTAACGAACACAGGCAATGCCAATGCCGGCACCGGCGATCAGGGCATGACTGACGCACTGCGTAGCTGCGAGGCTCTGGCCTCTGCCGCAGGGGTTGAGCCCAACCAGGTAATGCCATTTTCCACCGGTGTAATTGGCGAGCCCCTACCCATGGACAGACTGCTGGCCGGCATACCCAATGCGCTGGCCAACCTATCTGAGCAGGGTTGGGCCGAGGCAGCCACAGGTATTCTCACCACAGATACCAGACCCAAAGGTGCCAGCCTTATATACGATGCCGCTGGAGCAGCGGTGACTATCACCGGCATCTCCAAAGGCTCTGGCATGATTAAGCCCAATATGGCCACCATGCTGGGCTATGTGGCCACTGATGCTGAGGTGGATGCAGAGCTGTTGCACCGCGCCCTGAGACTGGCCACCGACCAATCCTTTAATCGTATTACCGTCGACAGCGACACCTCCACCAATGACTGCATTATGCTGGCGGCCACAGGCACCAGTGGTGTGGTGATCGATGAGCCATTATTTGAAGAATTTGTCGAGCAGCTAACATTGGTATTTAAACAGTTGGCTCAGGCGATTATTCGCGACGGTGAAGGCGCCAGCAAATTTGTCTCTGTGGTGGTAGAGACTGCCCAGGACAGCGCTGAAGCCCTGGCTGTCGCCTATACCATTGCCGAGTCACCACTGGTAAAAACCGCTCTGGCGGCCTCAGACCCCAACTGGGGGCGCATACTGGCGGCCATAGGACGTGCCGGTGTGCACAATCTGGATGTCAATCAGGTGCAGCTGAGCCTCAACAATGTGCTGATCGCTGAGAATGGCGCCAGGGCGGCCAGCTACAGCGAAGAGGCAGGCCAGGCCGCAATGCAGCCAGAGGATATCAGCATCCAGGTAGCACTCAATCGAGGCCAGGTTGCAGAGACAGTCTGGACCACCGACCTCACCTATGACTATGTGCGTATTAATGCGGAATATCGCACTTAGCACTTATACAGGGTTGCAGCAATCATGAAACCTATCCATGTGGTGGCTGCTGTTATCTATGCCGCGCCCGGCAGCAGCCAAATTCTTATCGCCAAACGCCCAGATCACTTGCATCAGGGTGGGCTTTGGGAATTCCCCGGAGGCAAGGTGGATCAGGGTGAATCTCCAAGGCAGGCTCTGGTTAGAGAACTGCAGGAAGAGCTGGATATTAATGTCACTGTCGCTGAGCCATTGATGCAGCTATCCCATGACTACAGCGACAAACAGGTGATGCTGGATATCTGGCAGGTTACGGATTTTGAAGGTCAGGCCAGAGGTGTGGAAGGCCAGCAATGTCGCTGGGTATCCGTGGCTGAGATAGTGGCAGATAACTCAGACTATCAATTTCCGGCGGCCAATCGAGCTATTCTGGAGCGCCTGAAATCGACTTAAAACTCCTCGTTTAAGTCTGAATCTAAAATGGCTGGCTCACCGGCAATGGCAAAACTTTCGCTGGCCCAATCCCCAAAATCTATCTGCTGGCAGCGCTGGGAGCAAAAGGGTCTGTAAGGTTGCTTGTCGCTCCATTCAACACTGGCTTTACAGCTGGGACATTTCACAATACTGGGTTTTTTCATAGGGTTAGCTCGCCTAATTACTCTGTGCCATGGTCAAAAATTGTTGGTGCAGAGCCAAAACTCTGGGTGCAATGGTCGCCATGGGCTGGGCATTATCAAACTCAAAATCAGCTCTGTCGCGCTTGGTTTGCCTGGGCATCTGAGCGTCAATAATACGCTGTATACCTGGTTTGTCACTGCCATCTCTGGCGCTGGCACGCTCCAGCTGTAACTCGACCGGAACATCGACCAGCAGCACAGCATCCACCAGCTGATGCTGATCTGTCTCGAATAGTAGGGGCGACTCAAGTATCACATAGTCGCTGGTCGCCGCCTGCAATTGCACCATTATCCAGTCGCGAATCAAAGGGTGCAGCAAAGCTTCCAGCCAGGCTTTTTCGCTGGGGTCAGCAAAGATAATCTCTCGCAGAGCTGGACGATTAAGCTGGCCATCAGCCGTAATAAGCTCAGGACCAAAGTGCTCCTCTATATAGTCCAGGGCGGGCATACCGGGTTCCACCACAGCGCGGGATGCCTGATCTGCATCTACAGAGACAATGCCCAGAGCTGCAAACTGCTCGGCCACAGTACTTTTGCCACTGCCAATACCGCCAGTAAGACCAATAATGAGGGGTTTCTTTGCCACTGCAGTTCTCTGAGTTGCTCAAGAATGAAAGGGTTATTAGAAATTAAAAAGGCGCAAATAACCAGATAAAATAGCATCGCCCCACACAAAGGCTATCCAGCCAGCAGAGGCCAGAAAGGGGCCAAAGGCAATGGGCATCTCTCTGTCGCGCCCAGCCAACAGAATACCAGCAATACCCACCAGTGCCCCCGCAGCCGTCGATAACAAAATAATCATTGGCAGCATCTGCCAGCCCATCCAGGCCCCCAGAGCAGCCAATAATTTAAAGTCGCCGTAGCCCATGCCCTCTTTGCCAGTGATCAGTTTAAAAGCCCAGAACACTGACCACAGCGATAGATAGCCAGCAATAGCGCCAATCACAGCATCATTGAGACTGACAAAGTTACCATTGAGATTGGCAAACAGCCCCAGCCATATCAGCGGTAGGGTAATTTGGTCTGGCAAGAGTTTTTCGTGCAAGTCGATACCGGTGAGCACCAGCAGAGCATAGGAAAATACCAGCCCATAGAAGGACTGGCTGCTAAGCCCATACTGATAGATAAAATAGGCGGCCAACAGACCGGCGATAAGCTCTACCAGTGGATACTGAACCGAAATAGGCGCAGCGCATGATTTGCAGCGGCCCTTTAAAAACAAATAGCTAAACAGCGGAATATTGTGCTGGGGCTTAATAGCCTCATGGCAGCTGGGACAGCGGGAGGCCGGCTGGGCCAGGGTCACTGGTTGTTCTGGCTCCGGCTCTAGGCCGAGAAAGTCGCGGGAATCTCTTCGCCAGTCGCCTTTCAGCTGCACCGGCAGGCGCAGAATCACCACATTGAGAAAGCTGCCAAACAGCAAACCAAACAAAAGCCCGATAGCGGCCAGTGCAGTCTGTGAGATGCCCAATTCAATTTCCATGTGCCTCTATTCCTTTTAATATTCATTGGCAAACCAGGTGCAGCACCGGTTGGCAATTCGAGGAATCATACTACACAACATTGCCAAGCTGGAAGATAGGCAGGTACATGGCAATTAGCAGTCCGCCCACCAGAACCCCCAGTACCGCCATAATCAGAGGCTCCAGGAGGCTGGTGAGGTTATCAACTGCATTGTCCACCGCCTCCTCATAGTGCAGTGCCGCTTTTTCAAGCATCTCATCCAGCGCCCCCGACTCCTCGCCTATGGCGGTCATTTGATACAGTAGGGTGGGGAATAATTTGCGACTTTTAAGGGCCTGCTGCAGCTGAATACCGGTCATTACTTCCTCGCGCACCTCCATAATGGCATTGGCATACAGTTGATTGCCGGCAGCGCCCGCCACCGACTGCAGCGCATCCACAATAGGTACCCCAGCGGAGAAGGTAGTAGCCAATGTGCGGGCAAAGCGCGCGATAATACTGTTGTAAATAATATTGCCCACCACGGGCAATTTGAGCATATATTTATCTACCCAATAGGCGAATTTTTTAGATCTGAACCTGGCTTCGCGAAAGCCAATCAAGCTGGCGCCAATCATCAGCAGCACCATTATCCAAGAATTTTGTAAGGCCTCTGACAGCCCCAGTACAAACAGGGTAAATGCCGGTAGGTCAGCGCCAAAACCACTAAAGGTCTCAGCAAAGATGGGCACCACCTTGATCAGCAGAATGGCTGTCACTATCACTGCGACCACTAGAACTGCCAGGGGATAGGTGAGGGCTTTTTTAATTTTGGCTTTAAGTTGCTCGGTCTTTTCTTTGTAGGTGGCCACTCGATCCAGCATGGTTTCCAGAGCACCAGCAGTTTCGCCAGACTCCACCAGACTGCAAAACAGGTCATCAAACTGGCGGGGGTGTTTGCGCAGTGCATTGGCAAAGCCGCCACCTGCAGCCACCGTGTCGCGGATCTCGTGAATCAATTCCTTCATCAACGGTTTGTCACAGCCGTCGGCAACAATATCAAAGCTCTGCACCAGGGGCACACCAGCTTTCATCATGGTGGCCAACTGGCGCGTAAACACCGCGATATCTGCAGGCACTATTTTTTTGGGCCGGCTAAACAATGGCTGAGCTTTCTTTTTGATCGAGGTGGAGATAATCCCCTGTTTGCGCAGCAGGCTCTTGGCACCTGCCAGATTATTGGCTCGCAGCTCACCATCGACTTTTTCACCTTTTCGGTTTTTGCCGCGGTAAATAAATAATGAGGTCTCTATGGCGCTGGTCATAACTTAGTCCTTGGTAATCCGGTTGGCTTCTTCAATGCTTATTAGCCCCTGGGCCGCTTTGCGCAGTGCAGAGACCCGCAATGGTCGAAACCCCTCTTGCAGGGCGGTTTGCAAAATATCTAGCGAGCTGCCTCCCTGCATAATAATTTTAGAAATAGCCGGCGATATTTTTAAGGTCTCATAGACTCCCACCCGGCCCTTGTAGCCATTGGTGCAGTTGGGGCAATCCGCCGCTTTAAACAGGGTAAATTCCTCCCGGGGCAGACCAATATCATCAAAGCCCTCATCCTTGAGCACAGAGTCGGGAATATCCTCGAAAGGGGTTCGGCACTGCACACAGAGTTTGCGGCCCAGCCGCTGGGCAATAATTAGATTGACAGAGGTGGCCACATTAAACGAGGCCACGCCCATATTGAGCAGCCGAGTCAGTGTTTCTGGGGCGCTGTTGGTGTGTAGTGTAGACATCACCAAATGGCCGGTCTGCGCCGCTTTAATAGCAATTTCTGCGGTCTCCAGATCACGAATCTCACCCACCATGACAACATCCGGGTCCTGGCGCAGAAATGATCGCAGAGCCTCGGCAAAACTCAGGCCCACACGCATATTGATCTGCGTCTGATTGATCCCCTCCATATTGATCTCAATAGGATCCTCGGCGGTGGAGATATTGCGTTCTGCGGTATTTAAAATATTCAGGCCTGTGTACAGGGATACGGTTTTACCACTGCCGGTGGGGCCAGTAACCAGAATCATACCCTGGGGTCTGGCCAGGGCATCCATATAGGCAGACTTTTGGTCGTCCTCATAACCTAGGGCATCAATCCCCAGTTTGGCGCTGGAGGCGTCGAGAATACGCAGTACAATTTTTTCACCAAACTGCAGAGGTAGGGTGTTAACCCGAAAATCGATAGATTTATTTTTGGAGAGCTTAAGTTTTACTCGACCATCCTGAGGAATCCGCCGCTCTGAGATATCCATGCGCGCCATCACCTTTAGGCGAGCAGCTAAACGAGGGGCAAGGTTGGCGGGCGGCTTGGCCATTTCCCGCAATATGCCATCGACACGAAAGCGCACGCGATAGGTTTTTTCATAGGGTTCAAAGTGCACATCCGAGGCACCAAGTTTAATGGCATCCACCAGCATCTTATTAATAAACCGCACTATGGGGGCTTCATCTTCGCCATTGGGCTGAGAGCTATTTGAGTCATCCTCCTCTATAGCTTCCATATCCAAATCGTCGAGATGCATATCATCTATGGTGCCCAGCACCTCACCAATATCCCGGTCGGTATCTGTCTCCAGCCATTTTTCCAGCGCCAGAGTAATGCTGGAGTAAAGGGCGAGAATAGGTTCAACAGCAATGCCGGTCTGGAATTGAATTTCGTTAAGGGCCCGGTGATCTGTAGGGTCTGCAATAGCAACAAACAGGCGATTGCCCCTCTGCACCAATGGCATAACCTGGTGCTTGCTAAGCAGCTTGGAATCAATTAAATCTTTGGGGATATGGTCGCTGTTATGCTGCTCCAGAGAGTAGATAGGTATGCCAAACTCTTTGGCGGCCGAATTGGCAATAGCCTGGTCCGAGACCAGCTTTTTTTCGCACAGATACTGCACCAGAGATATTTTTGCAGTTTTTGCAGAGCTGGTGGCAACCTCGAGATCCTGAGGCTCTATTAGATGATCATCGACCAACCTTTTGGGCAATCCATGAAGTGCGATTGGTGCCATATTCATAAGCTTTAACCTTCCCTGCACAAAATTCCTAACTGGATCGATTTTACTTTGCAGCCCAAGAGGTCGCAGTGCCCGAGCGCACAAAATCAAAAATAAACTGTGAGGCAAATAACAGTTTTTTTAAAAATGGTCGGCAGTAAATATCAGTGACATAAATGGTCACAAACTGACAATGAATGGCGATTAAAAGCCTTAAAAATAGGGAGGCTTGTCCGGCTAATATTCTTAACCCATTGAAATAGTTAAAAAATATAATTTTGGCACGCTAATTGCGATTTACTCAGGTAGTGCGATCAGTGCAGATGTCACTGTTGCCAGTTAACTGGAATTAACACTGCCAGCGCCCAGCGCAAAGTGCAGACCTTACTATTTGGAGATAGACAAATGAAAAAAGCTCAATCAGGTTTTACCCTTATCGAATTAATGATCGTTGTGGCCATTATTGGTATTTTGGCTTCTGTGGCGCTTCCTGCTTATAACACCTACACAGAAAAAGCCCAGTTTTCTGAGGTAGTTTTAGCCACAAGTGCTGCAAAAATTGCAGTCGAGGTTGGTGTTCAATCTGGTGTTGCTCTGGCCGCTCTAGATGGTGGTGCTAACGGAGTTATTGATCTTGGCGCTTCTGGTTTCGTTAATAGTGTTGGGACAGTAAATGGTGTAATCACTGCTACGGCTATTGCTGGCTTAAATGATGTGGACGGAGACCCTGCAACCTATATTCTTACACCTACAGTTACAAACAATCAGGTGCAATGGGCTGTTACAGGAACTTGCTTGGCCGCAGGACTCTGTTAAGTAATAATTAGTGTTATGTACGAAAAAGCGCCTGCCAGTTGGTAGGCGTTTTTTAATTTAACTAATCTATTAGGCGCATGGACAAATCCACCGCTTTAATATGCTTGGTTAAACTGCCCGAAGAAATATAGTTTACCGCTGAGCTGATATATTGCTGCACTGTCTCCGCAGTAATATTGCCAGACACCTCAATTTTAGTATCGCCAAAATCAATACTGCCTAGAGCTGCTATATCCGCCGCCGAAAAATTATCCAGCATCACCACATCCACTCCGGCATCTAGTGCCTGCTGCAATTCCGCTACAGACTCCACCTCAACTTCGACCAGTTTATCTGCGGCTATGGCACGCGCCTGAGCTACAGCCTCGGCAATACCACCGCAGGCCGCAATATGATTTTCTTTAATTAAAAAGGCATCGTACAGGCCAATGCGATGGTTGTGACAGCCGCCGACGGTCACCGCATATTTTTGTGCCAGGCGCAGACCGGGAATGGTTTTTCTGGTATCTAAAATTTTCACATGGCTACCGGCAGCGAGATTTGCATAGTCTCGCGCCAGAGTGGCGGTGGCCGACAATGTCTGCAAGAAGTTTAGCGCGGCGCGCTCACCGGTGAGTAATACTCTGGCATTGCCCTGCAGGGTAAATAGCTTTTGTTCTGGGCTAACCAGGTCGCCCTCATTGATATGCCATTCAATCTGGGTGGCCGGGTCAAGCTGCCTAAACACCTCATCTACCCAGGCTCGACCACAGATAACCGCAGCTTCACGAGAAATGACCACAGCTCTGGCTTGTTTGTCTGCGGGGATCAGCCTGGCCGTGATATCACCACTGCCAATATCTTCGCTCAGAGCGCGCGCCACAGTAGCAGGAATATCTGCTGCGGTTTCTTGGGGTAGGGGATATTGGCTCATGGAATGCTCTCGGTGTTTTCAATAGCGGGCGCTTAATTTGGCCCTGATTTTATAAAGCCGGCAGATTATAACAGCAATAATGGGTTTGGATTTTGTCAGTTGATCTGTTTCAATGCAGCTAGGAGTTTGTAAACTTAAATGCTCGAAGTAACGAGTAGTTAAAGTTTGATTAGCCAAAGAGTTGGCAGGGTTAATGATTAAGGGATTACACTTTAGCAAAAAAGAGCATATCAACTCGCTGCGACAGTCTTGTCGGCGGCATCTTGAGACTGTCTGTGACAGCTTCTTTGAACTAGCGTCCACCAGTCTATTAGCCATGGCCGACCGGGCCGAAACCAATCGTCTGCAAACCCTCTATCTGGATGCTCAGCGTCTAGTGCGAACGCGTAGATATGCTATTGAATCATTGCTGTTAGAGCGCACCATGAATAGTTTTGCAGTGCTGGATTCAGGCCAGTCAGCGGAACCTGGTCATAACAACTCCAACTCTGCTGGTCATAACACGCCCTACAATCACTTGGAGCTGCTGGGCAATGAAGATCTCGAGGTGATGATTGCTCTGGACAATGGCACCACCAAGGCCCTAGAAACTTTTAAGCAGCCACTCTACCTTTTACACCGCCGCTTCCAGACCCTGGTTGGCAGTGATCTGAGCTCGGCTAAACCAGTTCCCATGTCCCCTGATGCTCTGTTGGAATGCTTTTCTGAAGCTATCTGCCACGACCAGATTGCTGTGGAGATACAGGTGGTGCTGATCAACCTGTTTAATCAGCTGTGCTTTGATAAGAGTTATGGCCAGTTGCTGGACCAGGTCAATCAAGAGCTCGAACATGCCGGTGTGCTGCCGGTACCAGAGGATTCCCCCAGTGGGGCGGATCAGAGACAGCCAGTAGCTGAGCCTGAAGCTGTATATACAGATTATTCTGTGGATAGAAATAATGCCAGTCTTGCCCAGCGTCAGGCCCTGACGGAAAAACTGCAAGCCAGACGGCCAGTGCCTGAGTCATTGCTGCAGACAGAGCCCAGTGCTGAGACCAGTTCTGAGCCCAGTGCTGAGACCTTTGCTGAGACCCCTGCAGAGTCAGCTGCCAATACCAGGATTCAGACCGAACTATTGGCGCGCATTTCAACAATCTTGGCAAATGCAGGTGAGTCTCTAGATCACGGAGATAAAGTGACTATCAGTAGGCAGCAGCTTTTTGCCGAGATCGATAAACAGATCAGTTATCTGTTACAGGAGCCCACCCGGGGTTCTGAAGCCCCAGGCCAGCTAAGTTACCAGCTGGAGCAAACTCTAAATACAGAGCAGGGCGAGGGTCAGCCGCGCCTGCATGGCAATGACAGCAGCGTTTTTAAATTGGTGGGTAGTGCCTTTGCACGGTTTGGCCAGATTAATGGGGTTGCGCCAGAGGCACAGCAGCTGATTAATCGCTGTGAACTGCCATTGCTAAAGTTGGCCCTGGCTAAGCCCAGCCTATTGGAGCAGGAAAATCACCCGATCCGCAGGCTGTTTAATGAGATGGCAAAATATGCTATCGGGCTTGAGTCGGGCAGCTGCGTTGAAAATAGTATCTATAAAAAGATGCTGCACCTGTCCGAAAAGATGCTTGCTAACTCCTTTAATGAGGCCCAGATCCCCCTGATGTTGAGCGAATTTATGTCGGCCATAGATATAGAGGCCGAGCAGGCTGGGGCCCAGGCGCAGCGTCAGGTAGAGCAGGTGGCAGCTGCCGAGAAAGTTAACTGGGCCCGCACTAGAGTGGATAAAGCTATCGCCGAGAGACTAATGGGTGTAGAGGTGCCAGTGGCAATTTTAAACTTTGTCGAGCAGCACTGGTGCAAGCTGTTGCATATTGCCCATCTGCGCGGTGGCGAGGGCAGCACAGATTGGCGCCGCGGGCTGCACACCCTGGATCAGTTGCTGGCGGTCGAGAGTACCCCGCTGGTGCACCGAGATATGGCAGCTGTGGAACAGGTGCTGGCAGATATAGAGTCGCAACTGCAAAAAATAGCCATAGATGCTGTGCAGCTGGCGGATCAGATGGAGCGCTTGCGATTTATTCTCGACCCCGCGCTACCGGACAATGTCACCCCGTTCAAACCCTCGGGCCGGCTGAGCAGGCAGCAGGCCAACGATCAGATAAAGCGAATTGTTATAGAGAGCCTGGAGGCAGAGATGCCCGGAGAAAATATTGCTCAGGCGGTGGCTAGGGAGCAAGAATTGGCCTCTGGAGATCAAGATAGCCTGGCGGAGCTGCAAAAGGGTTGTTGGATTGAATTATCCGATGATATAAAGTCTCCCAAGCGCGGCAAGTTGGCCGGTATTGTCGGGCCCTCATGGAAATATGTGTTTGTGAACAGCAAAGGCAAGTTAGTGGCCGCATTGAATCGCGCCCGACTGGCAGAGCAAATAAGAGCAGGTGAGGCTGTGGTGTTGGATGATTCTGGATTATTCGACAAAGCCATAAGAGCCGCCATAAACGATATCAAAGAGTTATCCGTCGCCAGTTAGGGGCAGTTAGCATAGGATCCAGCATGAAGATTGCCCAGGGTTGGCTCAGCGCCGGCACACAGCTTGTCTCGCCCAATACAGACCAGCGGCCCGATCAGGCCGATATCAGCCTGCTGGTAGTGCACAATATCAGCCTGCCGCCAGAACAGTTCGGCGGCCCCTATATAGGCCAGTTGTTCAGCAACTGCCTGGACCCTAATCAGCATCCCTATTTTGCAGATATAGCCGACCTAAAAGTCTCTTCACATCTGCTGATAGATCGCCTGGGCAATATTACCCAGTTTGTGCCCTTTAATCAGCGAGCCTGGCATGCAGGTGTCTCTGAGTTTGAGGGGCGCAGCAACTGCAATGATTTTTCCATAGGTATTGAAATGGAAGGCGCGGACAATATTGCTTACACTGATAGCCAGTATGATGTGCTGACCGCCGTCACTCAGGTGCTGCTGGAGGCCTACCCATTAATGACCGCCGAGCGCATTGTAGGTCATAGGGACATAGCCCCAGGGCGAAAAACCGACCCAGGTCCAGCTTTTGACTGGGCCCGTTATAAAAGCGCGCTAAGTTAGCGCCGGGATTGCCATGAATTTTTTGATTGTGCTACTTGCCATTATCCTGCTGGAAGCCTACTCCGAGCTCGGCTTTGTGCAGCGGGATAACTGGCTGCGCAAATGGCATTCCGCGCTGCATAAGCTCGGCCTGAGCAGCCAGCCCTCGGCCTTGGGATTGATAGTATTTTTGGCAGTGCCTCTGCTGTTGCTGTACCTGCTGTTGTCGACTCTCGCCCAGCAGGGTTTGGGACTATTTGTTTTCCTACTTGAATTGGTAGTGCTTTTGTATGCCCTGGGGCGAGGTAATCTGGATACCCAGATCGCTCTCTTAACCTCGGATTTGCAGCGCGATGATCTGCAGGCTGCCTTTCACGATGCCGCCGTCTTTAACACGGCCTACAGAGAGGGGTCAGCCGAGTCGGCTGAAGATTTAAAAGAAGAGGTGTTTGCCGCACTGCCATACCGTATTTTTGAGCGCTCTTTTGTGGTGATTTTCTGGTTCTTTTTATTGGGTGCACCAGCAGCGCTGGCCTATCGTCTGCTGGCACTGTACGGCGATCTGAGACTGGACAGCCAAGACTCTAGAGCAGCCAAATGGCTGTGGTTAATGGAGTGGCTGCCGGTTCGACTGCTGGGCATTACCCTGGGTCTAGTGGGTAATTTTTCCCATGCTGCGGGCTCAACCCGCCAGCTGGTGTTTTCCCGCAGTATTGGCTCAGGTGAATTTCTGCGCTCTGCCATCAAAGGGGCGCTTCAGAGTAAAGAGGCAGCGCCAACCTTGGATGCTCAGACCATTAATGATGTGGTTTCGCTACTGGGCCGCGCTATGACCGCCTGGCTGGTGGTTATAGCTATACTGGTGATTCTGAGTTAACCGTAGCAGATTTCTCCTCATTCCAGGGCGCCACTTTAAGCAGTAACAGCATGCCGGGAATAGCCAGCAATGTGCACAGGTAAAAGAAGTTTTCCCAACCCACAGTCTCTACAATAACTCCGGTTACCGAGCTGGCCAGGGTGCGTGGCACCGCGGTCAACGCAGTAAATAGAGCCAGCTGAGTGGCGGCAAAAACCGGGTTGGTCACCCTAAAGATAAAGGCAATAAAGGCAGCAGTGCCGAGGCCAACCCCCAGATATTCAAAACCAATCACCAGCGCCAGCAGCCAGAGTCCCTCGCCCACCCGCGCCATCACAGCAAAACCTAAGATAGAAATAATTTGCACCGCACCAAATAGCCACAGCGCGCGATTGATGCCTATCTTGATCATCAGTATTCCACCCAGCATGCCGCCCACTATCATGGGCACCAGTGCAGCAAATTTGGCTACTGAGCCTATCTCGGTTTTACTAAAGCCCATATCCAGATAGAAGGGAGTAGCCAGGGCTGTTGCCATGCTGTCGCCCAGTTTATACATAAAAATAAACAGCAGAATCAGACCGGCCTGTCTGACGCCCTGGCGAGAAATAAACTCCCTAAAGGGCTCAGTGACCGAGCTGGCTAAAGTGGTGGGATGCAGTTCTGATCTCTTAGGTTCCTGAATGCTGAGGGTCAGAGCAATACCAATCAGCATAAAGGCCCCGGTAATCACAAATACAGTTTCCCAGGGCAAAATATCGGACAGGATTAATGACAGAGACCCAGGCACCAGACCAGCCAGCCTGTAGGCATTGACATGAATAGAGTTGCCCAGGCCAAGCTCGTTATCGGGCAGAATCTGACGCCTGTAGGCATCCAGCACAATATCCTGAGTGGCGCTTAAAAACGCGATACCCAGGCAGAGCCAGGCAATGGGCCACAGCTGCGTCTCTGGGTCTAAAAAGCCCAGTACAGCTATGCAGATAACCAGGGCAATCTGTGTGCCCAGCATCCAGCTGCGGCGCAGCCCCGGGCTGTAGGTAAAAAGCCATAATTGGTAGCGGTCTAGAAATGGCGACCAGACAAACTTCCAGGTGTAGGGCAGGCCAATCAGAGCAAAGAAGCCAATTTCAGCCAGCCCCACACCCTCAGACCGCAGCCAGGCCGGCACCAGAGAAATCAGCAAATACAGCGGCATGCCCGAGGCAAAGCCGGTAAAAATACAGATTAGCATGCGCCGGTTTAGCAGCGCTTCGCGTATGCCTGGTGAATTCATTTAATCCCTTTTCGGTTTAGGGTCGCCATCTATATTTTGCGAGACTGATGCGGCACCCATCCACCACTAGCCCCTCCTGTTGTAAGCGCGCTATCTGTTGTTTCCCGCTGTCGCTATCTGGCGGTAGGCTAATCTTGCCTGCAGCATTGATAACCCTATGCCAGGGCAGGCTGCTGCCCTTGGGCAGATGACGCAGAGTTCGCCCCACCAGCCTAGCTGCATTAGGCAAACCTGCCAGCTCGGCAACCTGTCCATAGGTGACCACCACCCCAGAGGGTATGGCTGCTAAAACAGCATAAATCCTCTGTTCTGGGTCTATATCACTCATGGCCAAAGCCTACGCTATTCAGGCACATGTTGAAATAGTAAAAACTACCCCAATACTAGAGACAGGGTTACTGAGAGATTTGCCATGCGTTTTCTATTTTTGCTGTTTATTGTTATGCCGGTGGTCGAGATGTGGCTGCTGATTGAAGTTGGCTCGGAGATAGGCGCGCTGTACACCATTGGGCTGGTTTTGCTGACCGCTATTATTGGGGTCAGATTATTGCGTCAGCAGGGATTTGATACATTGTGGCGCGGCCAGCGCAAACTCCAAGAGGGCCAGTTGCCGGCCCAGGAGATTGGTGAGGGCATTGTTCTGGCTGTCTCCGGTGCTCTGTTGCTGACCCCTGGTTTTATAACCGATGCAATTGGCTTCGCCGGGCTGTTCCCACCCTTCAGAAGTCTGTTTGTCAGCAAGTTGCTGAGCAATATGGTGGTCGCTGATATGCAGGGTAATAGCTTTCGGGCGAGCGGGGGTGGGGCTCGGTCTGAGTTCACCGATATTATTGAAGGGGAGTCCTGGGATAATACCGGCGGTGTTGAGAAACAGAAATCACAAAAAGATGACGATTTAAGCTAAATAAATTTGGTGGGGCCTTGAAAATGATTTGCCCTGCCTCCATATGGTTGAACAATTGCGGAAACATTCTATTCGCAAGTGACTGTCGAATACTGAATATTGATTAATTGGAGAGACATACTATGAAAATTCGCCCCTTACATGATCGAGTGATCGTGCGTCGCGAGGAAGAAGAGCAGACAACAGCAGGTGGAATCTTGCTACCAGGTTCTGCACAAGAAAAGCCCAATCAGGGCGAAGTTGTTGCTGTAGGCAATGGCCGAGTTTTAGATAATGGCGAAGTTCGCCCAATCGATGTAAAAGTTGGTGATGTTGTAGTGTTTGGCCAGTACGCCGGCAACGACAAAATCGACGTCGATGGCGAAGAGCTGATTATTCTCAGCGAAAGCGATATTAAGGCGGTAGTTGAAGCCTAGGCTGAAGCGCAATTTTAAATAAATTGACCTTAAATAAATTGTTAAGTGAATTTTTGTAACTGATTTGGAAGGAAAAGAATCATGGCAGCTAAAGAAGTAAAGTTTGGCGACAACGCTCGCCAAGGCATGTTAGAGGGTGTAAACGTTCTGGCCAATGCCGTTAAAGTAACTCTGGGCCCCAAGGGTCGCAACGTTGTATTAGACAAATCATTTGGCGCACCAACAGTCACCAAAGATGGTGTATCTGTTGCCAAAGAAATCGAACTCAAAGACAAGTTCGAAAATATGGGCGCTCAGATGGTTAAAGAGGTAGCCTCCAAAGCATCAGATGATGCTGGTGATGGCACCACCACAGCCACCGTACTGGCTCAAACCATAGTCAACGAAGGCTTGAAGTCTGTGGCTGCTGGCATGAACCCAATGGATCTAAAGCGCGGCATCGACAAAGCGGTTATTGCCGCTGTTGCAGAAATTGCTGCAATCGCCAAGCCCTGTGCTGATACTAAAGAAATTGCCCAGGTGGGTACTATTTCTGCCAATAGCGATGCCCATGTGGGTGACATTATTGCTGAAGCCATGGGTAAAGTTGGTAAAGAAGGCGTGATCACAGTTGAAGAGGGTTCTGGCCTCGAAAATGAATTGGATATCGTTGAAGGTATGCAGTTTGATCGTGGTTACCTGTCTCCTTACTTTATTAACAACCAAGAGAGCATGAGCGCAGATCAAGAGAGCCCGCTGATTCTGCTGGTTGATAAGAAAATTTCTAATATCCGCGAGTTGCTGCCTCTGTTGGAAGCTGTAGCTAAAGCAGGCAAGCCACTGTTGATTATTGCTGAAGATGTTGAGGGCGAAGCCCTGGCAACTCTGGTTGTGAACAACCTGCGCGGCATAGTTAAAGTATCTGCCTGTAAGGCACCAGGCTTTGGCGATCGCCGCAAGGCAATGCTGGAAGATATAGCTATTCTGACTGGCGGTACTGTTATCAGCGAAGAAGTGGGTCTGGAACTTGAGAGCGCAACTCTCGAGCACCTGGGTACTGCTAAGCGCGTCAGCATGAACAAAGAAGCAACGACTTTGGTTGATGGTGCTGGCGAGCCAGCAGCAATCGAAGCCCGCGTTAATCAGATACGTGCACAGATCGAAGATACAAGCTCAGATTATGATCGCGAGAAACTGCAAGAGCGCGTAGCCAAACTGGCTGGCGGTGTTGCTGTGATCAAAGTAGGTGCAACCACCGAGATCGAAATGAAAGAAAAGAAAGCCCGTGTTGAAGATGCTCTGCATGCAACACGCGCTGCTGTTGAGGAAGGTGTAGTACCAGGGGGCGGTGTTGCGCTTATCCGTGTTCTGCAGAAGATCGAAGCTCTAACTGGCGACAATGACGACCAGACTGTAGGTGTGGGTATTGCACTGCGTGCGATGGAAGCTCCACTGCGTCAGATCGTTGAAAATGCCGGTGGCGAAGGCTCTGTTGTTGTTGACAAGGTCAAGCATGGAGAGGGTAACTTTGGTTATAACGCTGGCTCCGGTGAGTATGGCGATATGATCGAGATGGGTATTCTTGATCCAGCTAAGGTGACTCGTACAGCACTTCAGGCAGCAGCCTCTATCGCTGGTTTGATGATCACCACAGAAGCCATGGTTTCTGATGCAGCTGACGAAGGCGGCGCACCAGCTATGCCTGATATGGGCGGCATGGGCGGTATGGGTGGAATGGGCGGCATGATGTAAGCCACCAGCTTTTTCCAGCTACGAAAACCCCACAGCCTAGGTTGTGGGGTTTTTTTTGGCCTTTTAAGTAGAAAAATACCCTCTCTGAAGCTCTGGAGGTTGCTATTTAGCTGGGATTGCAGAACAATTGCTGCGTTGAAAAAAAACGTCCCGTCGGGGTGAAATCTAAGAGGAGTTGTCATGACTATTGAATTTATTAATTTCCTAGCCCGTTGGGGCCATGTGCTGTTCGGTATTGTCTGGATCGGCATGCTGTACTACTTTAACTTTGTTCAGGGTGGCTACTTCAAAGAGGCCTCTGCCGAGGGTCTGGCCGATGCCAAGGCCAAGCTGGCTCCCAGCGCTCTGTGGTGGTTCCGTTGGGGCGCCATGTTTACCTTTATCACTGGTCTCTATCTGTTACACAGCATCTCCAGTGTACTGAATAACTACATTATTGTGGGTGCGGCCATGGGTACCTTGATGGCAGCTAATGTGTGGATGGTAATCTGGCCAGCTCAGCGCATTGCTCTGGGTATCGAAGAGGGTGGCGACAAAGCCGCAGCTGGTGCCAAGGCACTGCTGGCGTCGCGCACCAATACGCTGTTCTCAGCACCTATGCTGTTCGGCATGCTGGCTGGTCCTCACTACGGACAGTACGGCACTGAAGTCGGCGGCACTGGTTTGACTGTTATGCTGGTGATTGTTTTGGCTCTTGAAGTCAATGCACTGAAGGGCAAGCAGGGTCCAATGACCACCGTAAATGGTGTGATCGGCTCCAGCCTGGCGCTGACTGCTGTTATGGTTGCTGTGCTCAACTTCCTATAGGTAATTGAGCAGTATCAGAAGCCGGCGCTGGTTACCCAGTGCCGGTTTTTTAATGTCTGTCTTATAGGGGCTATACGAGGCTGTATAAAATAAATGAATCCGGGATGCCCCAGAGCCTCTATGGGCGTATAATCTTCCGCCATCGCAATGATCTGTCAGGGATTCGAGATTATGGAAAAGAAACGCATTAAACCGATTGTCGCTGAGCGCGACGATATGATCGGCCGTTCACCCTCCGCACCTAGGTCTGACGGTGGTGACAATAATGGTTCCTCTGGTCAAACCACCGGCATGTCAGGTCTGTGGAAGTTTATGGTGTTGGTGGCTTTCTTTGGATTGGGCGGGGCCGCCGGCCTGGGCTGGATGCAGTATCAGGATTTAGCTACCAAGCACAGTTCATTATTACAGCGCTTTGAGTTGCTGGAGTCGCGGTTGAGTAGCACTGATGAGTCGGTGACCCAGTCTGGCGCTGCTATGCAAGTCACTATCAGCAAGCAGGGAGACCAACTTAAAAAACACTGGAGCGAAATTAAAAAGCTCTGGGGTGTGACCAATGATATTAACAAGGGCAAAATTGAGAAGAATCAAAAAGATATCTCTTTTTTGGCCAGCAAGCGCAATACGCTTGAAGAGTCGGTAAACAAAGATAGTAAAAAGCTGGCTACGCTCAGCGCCAATTATCTGGGTATGGCCGCCGATGTAGAGGCGCTTGCTGAGAGCATGCGCAATCAGAGCGATGGGCTCAACCGCATCAATAGCTCTGTGGCGCTGATTAATCAGCGCATTAAAAACAATGCTGAGGGTATCGAGTCCATGGAGGCTTTCCGTCGTCAGATTAACCAGAAAATCTATGCTTTAGAGCAGCGCAGTGGTGCTACTCTTACCCAGACAGGATCAAATTAGTAAATATTATGACTGTTATTCGCCAGCAAGATCTTATCCAAAGTGTCGCAGATGCTCTGCAGTATATTTCTTACTACCACCCAGCTGACTTTATCAAGGCGGTAAAAGAGGCCTACGATCGCGAGGAGTCCAAGTCTGCCAAAGATGCTATGGCACAGATTTTAATCAACTCGCGCATGTGTGCCATGGGCCACAGGCCGATCTGTCAGGACACCGGCATAGTGACAGTTTTTGTGAAAGTGGGCATGGACGTGGGCTGGGATGCGGATATGAGCCTGAGCGATATGATTAATCAGGGAGTGCGCGAAGCCTACACCCACCCCGACAATATTCTGCGCGCCTCGATACTGGCGGATCCAGATGGGGCTCGCACCAACACAGGTGACAACACACCAGCTGTTATTCATTACGAAATAGTGCCCGGCGATAAGGTAGAGATAGATGTCGCTGCCAAAGGTGGCGGCTCTGAGGCTAAATCTAAGTTTGCTATGTTGAACCCATCAGACTCCGTGGTTGATTGGGTGCTCAATGTAGTGCCCACCATGGGTGCCGGCTGGTGCCCGCCTGGTATTTTGGGTATTGGCCTTGGTGGCACAGCAGAAAAAGCTATGCTGATGGCCAAAGAAGCCCTACTTGAGCATATTGATATTCATGACCTGCAGGCCAAGGGCGCCGAAAACCGCAACGAGGAGCTACGTCTTGAGCTGTTCGACAAGGTTAATGCGCTGGGTATAGGTGCCCAGGGGCTTGGCGGCCTGACCACTGTATTAGATATCAAGATCAAAGATTACCCCTCCCATGCAGCCAATAAAGCTGTGGCGATTATTCCCAACTGTGCGGCAACCCGCCATGTGCATTTTGAACTGGATGGCACTGGCCCAGCTCAACTTGAGGCCCCCAATCTTGACGACTGGCCCGATATCACCTGGGAAACTGACGATACTGTGCGCCGGGTTAATCTGGATACAGTCACCCAGCAAGATATAGAGCAGTGGAAGCCAGGCGATACATTACTGCTATCGGGCAAAATGTTGACGGGCCGCGACGCCGCCCATAAGAAGATGACCGATATATTGGCCCGGGGCGAGCAGCTGCCTGTTGATCTGACTGGGCGCTTTATCTATTACGTCGGCCCCGTAGATCCCATTGGCGAAGAGGCTGTGGGGCCAGCGGGACCTACCACAGCCACAAGAATGGACAAGTTTACCCGCACCATGCTGGAACAGACCGGCCTGATGGGCATGATTGGCAAAGCTGAGCGCGGCCAGACTGGTATAGATGCTATCAGGGATAACAAAGCGGTGTACCTGATTGCCGTGGGCGGCGCCGCCTACCTGGTTTCCAAAGCCATTACCCGCGCCGAGGTTATCGCCTTTCCAGAACTGGGTATGGAAGCCATCTATGAATTTGAAGTCAATGAGATGCCGGTCACTGTGGCAGTGGATACCAGTGGCGAATCTGTGCATCGCATAGGCCCGGCAATCTGGCAGGCTAAAATCGAAGAGAAAACCCTTAAATTCGACTAATATAATATTGGTAAATCGAATCATTAGCTCGAAGGTAATTCATGGCTATATCTTTACAGAATCACCACTAACAGAGCTCAGTCAAATGAGCTTTTACAGCCCTTGGGGCAAAACATAAATGAAAGGAAAACAAAATGAACAGCGTTAAATCAGTCATCGCAGGATTGGCTATTATTGCTTCTAGTGCTGCCGTCTCGGACAGCTGGTATCTTGGAGAGGCAGTGAGTCACTACGTCCTTGATGATCAGCGCGCCCTTGAGGGAGATATAGAGGGTACTCAGGCGGGTCTGCATATAGGTAAATATTTTTCTGACAGCGTTGCTGTAGAACTGGGTTATGGCACCAACGTAGGCCATGATAACTTTGATGTTCTTACTCTGAGCAGCGTTATCTGGCTGGGTGACAGTGCGGCTAACTGGCGCCCCTATGCCATGCTTGGATTTAACCGCTACGACTTTACTGACAACAGCAATCTGGCCGCCGGGCATGACGATAACTCCAGTCAGATACTGTTTGGTCTGGGGTTGAGCACCATGATTGCAGATGAAGTTCAGTTTCGTGCTGATTTGCGCGGTATGGGCGGCCATGATGAAACTGGTGAAGATGTAGGTTTGCAACTATCCATCAACCATATGTTCGGCCAGAAATCTGCGCCGGCTGTTAAAGCATCGCCAGCTCCGGCTCCAGCGCCTGTGGTAGAGCAGGAACCCGAAGTGCGTACCATTACCATTCGTTTAAATGTCGAGTTTGAATTTAATCAAGACAGAGTAAAGTCTGTTTATGGTGACCAGCTAGAGGCTATAGCCGCCGCTATGCGCGCCCATACCGATATTGAGTTGGTGCTGGAAGGCCATACGGATAGCCGTGGCTCCGATAGCTACAATGCCGATCTGTCTAGCCGTCGAGCCGCTGCAGTGGCGCGAAAAATCGCCGAGGACTATGGCATTGCCAGCGATCGTATCTCCGCAGTGGGCTACGGTGAGAGCCGCCCCATAGCCACTAACGATACAGATGAGGGCCGTGCCCGCAACCGTCGTGTTGTCGGCGAGATGACTTTCTCTGAAGTAGCTGCAGACTAATCAGGTGGCGACTTACTACAGAGTCTAAGAGAAAATAAAACGGCGCCCCTCAGGCGCCGTTTTGCTATCAAACAAAAGGGCTGGTTATGGGCACTACATTTTATTGGCACGATTATGAAACCTTTGGGGTCGATCCCTCCAAAGATAGGCCATCCCAGTTTGCCGGTCTGCGCACAGATGAAAATCTCAATCCCATTGGCGAGCCTCTGGTTATTTACTGCCAGCCGCAAAAGGATATTCTTCCGGCCCCCATGGCCTGCCTGGTGACTGGCATTACCCCTCAGCACGCCATGGAACAGGGTTTGCCGGAGCCAGAGTTTATGGCTCAGATTTATGCTCAATTGGCTATGCCTGGCACCTGTGGCGTGGGCTACAACAGTGTTCGCTTTGACGATGAGGTCACCAGATACAGCCTGTATAGAAATTTCTACGACCCCTATGAGCGCGAGTGGAAGAATGGCAATTCGCGGTGGGATATCATAGACATGCTGCGCCTCTGCCGAGCGCTTCGTCCCGAGGGTATAAACTGGCCAGACCATGAGCCAGGCCGCCCCAGCTTTAAGTTGGAAGACCTGACCAGAGCCAATGGCATCGCCCACGAGGCAGCCCATGATGCTCTGAGCGACGTGACAGCGACTATAGCTATGGCCAGGCTAGTCAAAGAAAAACAGCCCCGGCTGTTTGACTATGTGGTTAATCACCGCAGTAAAAAAGCCATTGCTGAAATGCTCAACACCCAGCAGCGCAAACCGTTTTTCCATATCTCCGGCATGCTGCCCAGAGAGCATCTGTACGGCGCTATTATGATGCCTTTGGCGCCCCATCCCACCAATAGCAATGGAGTTATCTGTATAGACCTGTCTGTCGACCCAGAGCCGTTGATCAGTCTGGATGCCGAGGAGATTCGGCGGCGAGTCTTTAGCCCCGCAGAAGAGTTAGAGGATAAAAATCTGCGTATCCCTCTCAAAGTGGTGCATACCAACAAGGTGCCCGTGGTGACCACCCATAAGCTGGTTGACGAGGCGGCTGCGCAGCGCCTGGCAATTGATGTATCTGCCTGCGAAGCCCATTGGCAGCGCTTAAACCAACAGGACCTCAAGGCCAAGCTGCATCTGGTATTTGCCGAGCAGGAATTTCCGCCCAGGTCCGAGGCTGAGCAGCAACTGTACCAGGGCTTTTTGCCCAATCAGGATAAGCCTCTGCTGAATGAGGTGCGCCGTGCCAATCTGGACGATTTTAAACAGCATAGCTTTCATTTCACCGACGCCCGTTACAATCAATTGCTCTTTAGCTATCGCGCTCGCTACTTCGCCGATTCATTAACCGAAGAGGAGCAACAGACCTGGCGAGAAAGTTGCCAATGGCGCTTGACCGACCAAAGTGCTGGTTATTTAACCCTTGAGCAACAGGCCAGTGAAATTGATCAATTACTGGCCGATAGCAGCCTGACTGAGGAAAAACGGGCAGTTTTAGCCGCACTTCAGCAGTGGACTGAGCAGATCGCGACGGAATTTGGCCTGACAAACTAGAGTGAAACGCCTAAACAGGCTAAAATCCGCCAAATCAATTTGCCCTGGGGTGACCGTTTGAATTTTACCGGCGCGCATATTCTCTCAATTAACCAGTTTCAGCGTCAGGATGTCGAGCGAGTTTTCGCTGTGGCAGACCAGATGCAACCCTATGCACTGCGCAAAAAAGTGACTCGAGTGCTGGAGGGGGCCATCCTAGGTAATATGTTTTTTGAGGCTAGCACCAGAACCAGAGTAAGCTTTGGTTCGGCGTTTAATTTGCTGGGAGGCGAGGTTCGCGAGACCGCCGGCTTCGAGAGTTCGGCCCTGGTCAAAGGCGAGTCGCTGCAGGATACTGCCCGAGTACTGTCTGGCTTTAGCGACGTGATCTGCATGCGTCACCCGCAAGAGGGCTCGGTGGCAGACTTTGCTTCGGCCAGCCGTGTACCAGTGATGAATGGTGGCGATGGTGCCAACGAACATCCCACCCAGGCTCTGCTTGATCTCTACACCATACGCAGTGAGCTCGAGGCCAGGGGCCGTGCCATCGACGGGTTAAAAATAGCCATGATCGGCGATCTTCGCCATGGCCGCACCGTGCACTCTCTCAGCAAGCTACTCTCGGTCTATAACAATATTGAAGTGGTGCTAGTCTCCCCTAGAGAGCTCTGTCTCCCCGCGCCGATTATTGAAGCTATGCGCAGCGCCGGTGTGCTGGTCAAAGAGTCCCATGAGCTAACTGGCGGCATCAGCGATGTGGATATTGTCTACTCCACCAGAATTCAGGAAGAGCGCTTCTCCAGCAAGGAAGAGGCGGATCTGTATCGCGGCAAGTTCAGGCTTAATCAGGCCATTTACACAGAGTTCTGTCAGCCCAACACTGTGATTATGCACCCACTGCCAAGAGACTCCAGAGCCGATGCCAATGAGCTGGACAGTGATCTCGACAGCAACCCCAATCTGGCCATTTTCCGTCAAACCGACAATGGCGTGCTGGTGCGCATGGCTCTCTTTGCCCTGGTACTAGACGTGGCACATTTGGTTGATGACTACGCCTGCGATGTGCGCTGGTATAACTCGCGTCAGAGTTAGATATTACAAAACACTAAACCGGCTGCCCTATGACTGAATTCGATGATATTCGCCCCTACAATGATTCCGAGGTTCCGGCGGTTATTGCGCGGTTGCTGGACGATAAAGAATTTCTTAATTTATTGTTAACCCGCAAAGCGCCGATACTGACCAAACTGCCACTGGTTAAAATGTTTGCCCGACCCTTTATCAAAAAGAGCCTGGGCAAGCTGGCCTCAGAGGTTCGCACCGTAGAGGACTTCCAGTCCCATATGTCCACAGCCCTGGTCAGCGCGCTACAGCGAACTACAGATAGCTACAGTTTTTCTGGGGTAGAAAAGCTGGACCCCAATAAAGCCTATCTGTTTATGAGCAATCACCGGGATATAGCGCTGGACCCGGCTATGATTAATCTGGGTCTGATTCTTAATCAACACAAAACAGTGCGTATCGCCATTGGTGACAATTTACTGCGCAAGCCCTATGCCTCAGATTTAATGCGGGTCAATCGCAGCTTTATTGTTAAGCGCTCGGTGACCAGCCGCCGCGACAAGCTAGAGGCGCTAAAAACCTTATCTCGCTATATTCGCCACAGTATTACTGATGAACAGGTTTCCTGCTGGATAGCCCAGGCCGAGGGTCGCGCCAAAGACGGCTGCGATCGCACCGAGACCGCGCTGTTAAAAATGCTCGCCCTGTCAAAATCCAAGGAACAGAGCTTTGGCGCTGCAATTCAAGAGATTAGCTTGATTCCGGTATCTATTTCCTATGAGTACGATCCCTGTGCTGGCGATAAAGCCAGAGAATTACATGCCGCAGAGCAGGGGCTAACCTATATTAAAGATGAGTTCGAAGATCTGGACACCATTCTCAAAGGACTGGTGGAATACAAAGGCCGCATTCAGGTAAATTTTGGCACACCTATTACCCAGAACTATGCAACGGCCGACCAGTTGGCCGCCGAGATTGATCGGCAGATACAGAACAACTACCAGCTGTTTCCGAGCAATATTATGGCCTGGCAGATGCAGGGCGACAGGGACAGCGCCACCTTTGCAAGACTCAAGCAGCAGTGGCCCGATGAGGACTGGTTGGAATCGCAGATAAGATTTCAGTCACATTTAGCCGCTATACCCAGCATCCATAGACAGATAGCTATTGATGCCTATGCTGCGCCGGTTAATAGTCAGCTGGCTCAACAAAGCCAGCCACAGGGAAATTGATCATTGTTAGACACTGATGTCAGAGACAGTATTCAGCAGGGCTATAGGCAATTTTTAAAATCCCGCGAACTCAGCCCCAGGCTGGGACAGAAACAGATGATTGGCGCCATAGCCAATGCCCTCAGCGATGATGATGCAGACAAACGCCTGGCCGTTATAGAGGCAGGCACAGGTACGGGTAAAACGGTCGGCTATCTAATGGCCGCACTACCCATAGCCCGCTCCCTTAAAAAAACGTTGGTAGTAGCTACTGGCACCATTGCACTGCAAGAGCAGCTAATTCATAAAGACCTTCCGGAACTGATGGAGAGCTGCGGCTGGGACTTCAGCTGCGCCCTGGTTAAAGGCCGCGGCCGCTATGCCTGTAATCTGCGTATGGAGCAGATAATAGACTCGGTCAAATCCAAAGATGCGGGGTTATTCCTGTTTGAAGATGAGCAGCAATTTAACCCCAATGTAGAGACCGAAGAGCTGTACCGCGAGATGGCTCTGGCTCTGGAAGAGGGCACCTGGGATGGCGAGCGGGATTCCTGGGAAACCCGGATCAAAGATATCGAATGGCGCGCCCTTACAGTAGACCGCCGTCAGTGCACCGGGCGTCGCTGCAGGTTTGTCAATCAGTGCCCCTTCTTTAAAGCGCGCAATGACCTGGATGAAAGTGAAGTTATTGTGGCCAACCATGATTTGGTAATGGCCGATTTGGCGCTGGGTGGCGGCGCCATACTGCCACCGCCAGAAGACTGCATCTATATTTTTGATGAGGGCCATCGCCTGGGCGATACAGCTGTGCGCCATTTTGGCGCCGAATGTCGCATCAACAGCACATTGAGTTGGCTGGAGAGACTGCCCAAGCAGATTAAAGGCCAGACCCCCATATTTGCCAAAGACAGTGCTCTGTCAGATCAGCTGCCGCGCATTGAAAAAGAAGCGGGCAAAATTACCGAACTGTTAGCCATGACCTACCCGCTGCTAAAACAATATGTGGACCAGTCAGACCATGCCGAGGGGCGCTATCGTTTTGCCCATGGCAATGTGGGCCAAGCCATTCGCGATCTGGCCTCGCAGATAACCCTGAGCACCAGCGGCTGGTTAGGGCGCCTGGAGGTGTTGGAAGATACCCTCAGCGAAGCCCTCAGTGATAAACAATACCCCGTACCTCTGCCCGATGTGGAGCTGTTTTATCAGCAGGCGGGTAACTGGCTGGGCCGGGCAGAAAAATTGTTGGCCCTGTGGGACAGGCTGCATAAAGAGCTTAAGCAAAATGAGATGCCCATGGCCTGCTGGTTAAAGCTGGATGAGGGCGGCGGTGGCAATGTGGATATCAGTATCAATGCCAGTCCTATTCAGGCTGCAGAAATACTGCGTCAGCAACTCTGGGGTAGCTGCTATGCCGCAGTGGTAACCTCCGCCACACTGCGCTCACTGGGTAATTTTAGTAGCCTGCAGCGGGAGATTGGCATGCCCAACAGCGCAAACTACCTGTCTGTGGCTGGCGCTTTCAACTATGCCGAAGCCGCTGTGGTGCGGGTGCCGCCAGATGCGGTGGAAGGCAATAGCGTGGATGAGCACAGTCGCTATATTATCGATAAGTTTGAATCGCTGATTGAAAATAAAGCCGGCACTTTGCTGTTGTTTTCCTCTAAACGCCAGATGGAACAGGTTTACGATGAACTGTCTCGCGACCTGCATAAACTGATTCTGATTCAGGGGCAGTACTCTAACCGCGAGATGGTGCGCCTTCACAAAGAGCGTGTTGATCAGGGGCGAACCAGCATTTTAATGGGCCTGGCCAGCTTTGCTGAGGGTGTGGATTTGCCTGGTGACTACTGCAAACATGTGGTGATTGCCAAGCTGCCCTTTGCCGTGCCAGATGACCCCTTGCAGGAAGCGCTGGCTGAATGGATTGAAGACAATGGCGGCAACTCATTTTTTGATATTTCACTGCCCATTGCTTCTCTGCGCTTGATTCAGGCCTGTGGCCGTTTACTGCGCACAGAATCGGATACGGGCAGGGTAACAATTTTGGATAAGCGACTGGTCACCAAGCGCTATGGCAGCCAGTTAATTAATGCTTTGCCGCCGTTCCGCCGCGAGATTGGTTGATGGGGGTATATGCAGACTTGGCAGACCTGCTAAGCGCTCTGTGTGCTGGACTGCAGGATATGGGCCTGTGGCAGGAGCAGAGCCCTTCTGCGGAGGCCCTGGCTAGCACCGAGCCTTTTGCGGTGGACCAGTTAGCGTTCAACCAATGGCTGCAGTTTATATTTGTGCCACGCTTCAATCAGTTAGTTGCCAGCCAATCGCCGCTGCCCGATAGTTGCAGTATTGCACCCATGGCTGAGGAATTTTTTAAAGGCCAAAAAAATCTGGATGCACAAAAAAGCGCGGCCCTGCTGGTGCATTTGGCCGCGCTTGATCGATTAGTTACCCGCAACTAGCTTTTGGCTTTTTTGGGCTTCTTGGTGTAGGTCTTTTTCTTCTTGATTGGGCTGCTGCCGTCGGTGGGCTTTTTATCCCCAAAAGACTTCTTGCCCTTAAATGAACGGCCTTCACCAGAGTCTTTGGCAAACTTGCCGCCGGCAGGCTTCTTCTTGCTAAAATCTCGTTTCTTGGCGGGCTTTTGTGAATCTGCAGTGCGCTTTTCATCCACGTCGCGGCTGAGGGTTTTCTTAACCCGAGGCTGGCGTGGCTTATCTTCTTGCTGTTCAGGTGCCGCTTTTGAGGGCGCAGCATTGGGATTGTAAACGCTGATGCGCATGGGTTTGGCACAGACCCTAACCTTTTTGAGGTGTTTAAGCAGGTCTTCTGGCATGCCGTCTGGCAGATCAACGGTGCTGTAATCGTCGTGAAGTTTGATAGCACCAATATAGCGGCTGCTGATATCGGCCTCATTGGCAATAGCGCCGACAATATTGGATGGCGTGATGCCGTCATTGTTGCCCACTTCCAGCCGGTAGGTGACCATGCCTATGTCGTTGCCATTTTCATCGCGAAGACCTGGGTCTCTCTGTGGGCGGTCATCTCGCTGGGGGCGGTCATCTCGCCGCGGGCTATCGTCTCGCTGCTGGCGTTCTTCTCGCCGCGGGCGCTCTTCTCTGCGAGGTCGATCATCTCGCTTAGAGCGCTCATCGCGACGACTCTCTTTGCGATCGCGGTTATTCTCACGGGGTGCAACAATATTATCCAGCTTGGGAAATAGCGGGCGCTCTTTCTGGTTTTCATAGGTCAGAGCCGCGGCAATATCCGCCATATCCAGCTCGTTCTCAGCGGCAAACTTGGTGATCAGGTCGCGGAATTTATCTAGGCGCGGAGTCTCCAGCGTCTTTACCAGTTGGTCAGTGAAGTGCTGAATACGCTGATTGCTGACCTGCTCATTGCTGGGCATGGTCAATGGGGTAATAGACTGGCGTGTCGACTTCTCAATCGAACGCAGCAGGCGAGTCTCTTTAGGCGTGATAAACAAAATCGCCTTGCCATCACGACCAGCACGGCCGGTGCGACCAATACGGTGCACATAGGACTCATTGTCATAAGGGATATCAAAATTAATTACATGACTGATGCGCTCAACATCCAAACCGCGGGCGGCCACATCGGTAGCCACAACCACATCTACCTGGCCTTTCTTAAGGCGGTTGATAGTGCGCTCGCGCAATGCCTGGCTCAAATCGCCATTGAGGGCTGCAGAGGAAAAGCCACGAGCCTCGAGACGCTCGGCAATATCCACAGTTGAAGATTTGGTGCGCACAAAAATAATCATGCCATCAAAGCTTTCAACTTCCAGAACCCGGGTCAGAGCATCCATCTTCTGGTGTGCTTTTACCGTCACATACTGCTGTTCAATACGCTCTACAGTTTTAGTCTTCGACTCGATGCTTACTCGCTCAGCATCGCCAAGATATTTCTCGGCAACCCGGCGAATTTGATTGGGCATGGTGGCAGAGAACAGCGCGCGCTGACATTCAGGTGGAGTCTGGGCCAGAATGGTTTCAACATCATCAATAAAGCCCATACGCAGCATTTCGTCTGCTTCATCCAGAATCAGCCCTTTAATCTGGCTGAGATCCAGGCTGCGACGACGCAAATGGTCGAGCATACGACCAGGGGTACCCACCACAACCTGCACACCGCGCTTAAGGCTGCGCAGCTGGCCACCAATATCGGCACCACCATAAATGGGCAACACATTGAAGCCTTTCATATATTTGGCATAGCTTTGGAAAGCCTCAGCCACCTGAATAGCTAACTCACGGGTCGGTGTCAGCACCAGAATCTGTGGTGATCTCTGCTTCTCATCAATCTTGCTCAAAAACGGCAGTGCAAAAGCAGCGGTCTTACCCGTACCAGTCTGGGCAGTGCCCAACAGGTTTTTGCCGTCTAGCAGAATAGGAATACTCTGCGCTTGAACAGGGGAGGGTTGCTCGTAACCCAGCTGCTTAACAGCCTTGAGAACGGGAGCAGAGAGACTTAAAGATTCGAAGTCAGGGGATGACATTAATTTACCTGTGGCTTGGGGTGATTAGACCCCCGATTGAGAGGCCGCGGAGTATACGCGTAAGTGGTTAATTTTTATAGTGGTTTTGGGGTTATTTTTGGTGGGGTTCGCGACTGCAGTAATGAGTTACAAGCAATGATTTCGGTAATAATTTCAGATTTGACAGAATTGGCAATAAAGCACAGTTCGTGAGTTTTATGATGGGTTTGTTGCAGTTGTTGGTAGCAAGATTAAAACGGATAGAAACTATTCAGCAGAAAGTGGCGTTACCTTAAGCTCGTGACGGTGTTGTTCCGCTTGCCAAAGATCAAATTGAGCCTGTTGATTTACCCAGCTCTCTGATGAGGTGTTAAAGGCAATTGAGAGCCGCACGGCCATCTCGGGGCTGATTCCCGCTTTGCCATTAATAATGCATGACAAGGTTTTTCTGCTGACGCCAAGCGCTTTAGCAGCACTTGTTACCGAGAGGTTTAAGGGGTCAATACATAGTTCTTTTAAAATAAGCCCAGGGTGGGGAGGGTTGTGCATCAGCATAATAATTCCTCAATGATAATCTTCGTAATTTACTACCTCGGCATGCTCTCCGTTGAAGCGAAATGTGACACGCCAATTACCGCTGACTCGCACAGACCATATATCAGATCTGTTTCCGGACAGCCGATGTAAAAAAAGACCTGGAAGATTCATATCTTTAGGGGTTAAAGCCGCATTGAGTTGGGCGAGAATTAATCGCAACCTTTTACCATGCTTGGCTTGTATTCCAGACTTTATGCCGGTTTTGAAGTACAGCTCTAAACCTTTGTGCTTGAAGCTTCGAATCATTTTCAAGAATTGTAACCTGTAACGTAACAGGTGTCTATTCATGGTGGCTAATGGTTTGTCAGATTAGCATTCTGAAGTAAGTTTTCTGAGGCATAGCTCCCAGTGATTTTAGGCGTGGATAACAGCTGAGGCTGCCTGTTTGATTAGAGCAGGGTGATTAGTCTTATTAATAATCCCTATAACTACCCGTCCGCTACCCATGACCCATTATTTGGGTTTAAATAGACAGCATAAAAACTGGCAGATCAGATGCCAAAAAATCAATCTTTAGGATACTCCCATGAGTGAACTCTACCTAGTCCGCCACGCCCAGGCTTCATTTGGCGCGGCCAACTATGATCAGCTATCTGACCTCGGCCACCAGCAGTCCCGCTGGTTGGGTGACCATCTGGGCATGCGTGGTATGGCATTCGATCAGCTGGTAGTAGGGGATATGGTGCGCCACCATGAAACCATGAATGGTATCTGTGCGGGCATGGCCGTCGATGGTACAGAGCGGTTGGTGATACCCGGGCTTAATGAATATAACTTTGTTGCCATGACCGAGTCCTATGCACAGGCCAATGGCGATGATCCATTGATTAAAGCCATCGCCGATAACCCCGAAGACAAGAGGCATCATTTTAGGCTACTGCGCAAAGTGCTGACCCTATGGACTCAGGACAGGGTAGAGAATGTGCCAGAGACCTGGGCACAGTTTAAGGGCAGGGTGCTGGATGCCCAGCAGCAGATTATGGCAATGTCCAACAGTAGCAATCGCATTTTAGCTATTGGGTCTGGCGGGTCCATAAGTACTTTTGTGGGGCTGGTACTGGGGATTCCGGATGAGAATATCTTTGACCTAAACCTGCAGTATAAGAATACAGCGATCAGTCATTTTTTCTTTAATCAGCACAAGATGAATTTGACAGGGTTTAATGGCATACCCCATTTGGATACCAATGACATGGAGCAGTATGTGACTTATGGTTAGGCCGTTCATCCCTCCGTATTAATACATTCTGGTTATTTAGTTTACACAAATATATTCCTATTATTTCTACGGTGCTTTTAATCTCAAAAGTACATAACAAAAGGAGTATTCAGGATGAAAACCTTTTTGAAGACAGGGGTCTACCTATGCTTGGTATGCCCTCTTTTTGCTGTATCTAACCCAATAACCTCAATAGATCCACAGAAATTAGAGCGCCTGTTCCAGCCTATTCATCAAAGCGTTAGAGATAAAGCGTATCGTGAAAATAACTACTCTATCAAACGTGCTACCTATTTTTCTAAGCGTCACCGAATTGTAGAAGCTGATCTAGACTTATTAGCCGAAAAATTGGGGCCTTTTTTACTCAATCCATTTGAAGATGTTGAACTTGTGGTTGAGGCTGACAATATCAGGGATCAGCACAGCGGTACTACTCGTGTCTGGGTGGGGAAGAAACTATCTGGACGGATTGATACTGAGGATTTGCGACTTAGTAAGGAGTTAAAGAAACAACTCAATTCGGTAAATTTATATATCCATGCCGAGAGAGTAGAGAATGAGGGAGGTGACTTTTCTCAGCCGGCAATTAGTCCTGACCTTTCCAAGCCTAGTGTTAGCAATGTGATTTATGTAACAGGCGAAATTAGCCACTTCAATTCCCGGTATCAGATATTACCTGCAGATAATTCATTTAAAAAATACCTCATTATCGAATTAGATAGGCAAAAACGTCTTATATCTGGTTCCAGTGAGGAAGCTCAAAGACGACGTGATGCTCACATGGAGTTTGAGCGGAGGTTGCTTGAGGAGGAAGAAGAGCGCAAAGCTAGACAGACAAGCATCAAGGAGGATTAAACTGTGAAGATATGACCCTGTCTCTTCACCAACTTCTAAAAAACCAGTCCTTAGTACAATTGGTTAGTTGCCTTTGTAAATGTTAGTCCTGTGGCCAACTTTTACGACCTGAATCACCAGTCTAGCATCCTGAATTTCATAGATTATTCGATAGAGCCCAACACGCACTCGGTATTGCTGCATATTTGAAAGTTTAAGGCAGCCCTCTGATCTGGGGTTATCTGCCAGCAGACCAATTTGTGCAAGAATGCGCTGCACATCTCGATTGGCAATATTCCTTAAATCCTTAGCTACCGACTTTTTGAAAGTGACTTTATATTTTGCCATGCTTTTTTAAGTCATTAAGTAGAGTTTCATAGCTCATCTCAGGTTCGTTCACTCTGTCGGTAAACGCCTGAAGATCTTCCTGGTCTTCAGTTAGATGAACTCGCACTGCTTCATTGACCAGGTCTGATACGGACAGGTGGGTCGAAGCGGCTTTGAGCCTTAATGCTTGGTGGATAGCAGGGTCAAAATAGACTGTCGATCTTTTGGATAAATTACTCATGGCGCAATCTTCGTTTAAAAACCCCATTTTAACGCTATAACGTTATAGCGTCAAAAAGATATTTTCAACTCAGATAGTTTAATAAGAAAATTTCTCGATTCGAGTTCTCTGAGCGTCTTAGCACCAACGCAAGAACCCAACAGTCCCATTCCCCCTAGTTGCCCAGCCCACCACGGGTTAAACTACCGACCAGCAAATAAAACCAATAACAATGAATAACTGACTATTAAGGAATCGAACAGTGACTACAGAATTTGATATGAGCGGCAAAGTGGCCATGGTAACCGGCGCATCCAGTGGTTTTGGGGTGCACTTTGCGAAGATTATGGCGGCGCGTGGGGCCAAGGTAGTAGTGGCGGCCCGCCGTGTTGAGCGGCTTGAGGCGCTGGTGGCTGAGATTAAAGCTGATGGCGGTGAGGCTCTGGCTGTGGCTATGGATGTGACTGATTCGGCGTCTATTATTGCGGCTTTTGATCAGGCTGAGGCGGCTTTTGGCACTGTGACTATGTTGGCTAATAATGCTGGTGTAGCAGATATTCGCAGTGCACTAAAGATTGGTGAGGATGACTGGGACAAGATGATCGACACTAATCTTAAGGGCGTTTGGATTGCCGGCCAGCAGGCCGCTAAGCGCATGATTGAGGCCGGTGTGAGTGGCAGCATTGTAAACACTGCGTCTATTTTGGGTTTGCGTGTGGCTTTTGGTCAGGCGAGCTACAGTGCCTCTAAAGCGGCGGTGATTCAGCTGACTAAGTCTATGGCGCTGGAGTGGGCGGGCAAAGGTGTGCGTGTTAATGCGCTGTGCCCAGGGTACTTCTTGACTGAGATGACGGCGGCTGCCTTTGATTCGCCAGAAGCTCAGGCTTACTTGAACTCGTCCCCTGCGGGTCGTCCTGGTGGTATGGATGAGATGACGGCGCCGTTTTTGCTGTTGGCTAGTGATGCGGGGTCCTATCTGCACGGTGTTGCATTGCCGGTGGATGGTGGGCAATCTATAGGCCGTATGTAAATCTCTTAAACCGACGGAAATGGCAAGGCTATGAGCTTAGAAGATAATCGACGGGAATATGATTACGGCAAGTTAAGCCGTGAGTCGCTGGCGGATGATCCGTTTGCGCAGTTTACCCTGTGGATGAATCAGGCGATTGAGGCGCAAATACAGGACCCTACAGCTATGTCTGTGGCTACTGTCAGCCCTGAGGGCAAGCCCTGGCAGCGTATGGTATTGCTCAAGGGGTTTGATGAGCAGGGCTTTGTGTTTTACACCAATCTGGGCAGCCGTAAGGCCAAAGAGATTGAAGCCAATGCGCAGGTAAGTCTGCACTTTCCCTGGTTACAGCTTGATCGTCAGGTGATTGTTGGCGGTCGCGCTGAGCGTTTATCGGCGGTGGAGGTAATGAAGTATTTTATTAGCCGCCCCAAAGAGAGCCAGTTAGCGGCTTGGGCTTCTAAGCAGAGCAGTCGTATTAGTACTCGCCAGGTGCTGGAAACTCAGTTTGCTCAGATAAAGGAAAAGTTTGCCAAAGGTGATATTCCGCTGCCGGACTTCTGGGGTGGCTTTCGTGTAGTGCCTGAGGAGATTGAGTTTTGGCAGGGGGGTGAGAGCCGTCTGCACGATCGCTTCAGCTATAACCGCGATGGAGACGATTGGCAGATTGATCGGTTGTCGCCCTAGTACTCTATGCCTGTCAGTATAAAACACCGGTCTCCAGCCGGTGTTTTTACATGCACCTCATCATCGATAGATTTACCAATCAGCGCCTGAGCCATGGGTGAGTCGATACTGATCCAGTTAAGTTTGGGGTCTATCTCATCGGAGCCTACCAGTCTGTAGGTCTGCTGGTCGCCGGTTTCTTCGTCTTCCACTGTTACCCAGGCGGCAAAGAATACTTTGCAGTGGTCTCGGGGTTTGTCTTCGACAATGGTGGCATCTTCCAAGCGCTTGGTAAGGTAGCGCACGCGGCTATCGATTTCTCGCAGGCGGCGCTTGCCGTAAATATAGTCACCATTTTCTGAGCGATCGCCATTTTTGGCAGCTTCGTGCACCATCTGGGTAACCTGGGGTCGCTCTACTTTCCATAGTTGGCGCAACTCAGAGCGCATTTTTGCGGCGCCCTCTGCGGTAATATAGGGTGAGCTTTTGGGCCTGGGTGGCCTATAGCGACCCATGCTTAAGCCTTGCCCGCCAGATTAAATACGTCGCGATAGAAGGCCAGTTCGGATTCCATGGCGCGGATAATATTATTGGCTTTTCTAAAGCCATGGCCTTCATCGGGGAAGCTGACATATTCCACCTGAATGCCTTTGTCTTGGAGTAGCTTGACCATCATCTCGGCCTGATTGGGTGGCACCACTTTGTCTTCTAGCCCCTGCAAAAAGATCACCGGGCAGTTTAGCCCCTCTGCATGATGGATGGGGGAGCGCTCTAGGTAGATATCTCTGCGCTCTGGGTAAGGGCCAATAAGACTATCCATATAGCGCGATTCAAATTTATGGGTGTCGGTGGCTAGGGTTTCCAGGTCACCAATACCATAGAGGCTGGCTCCGGCTTTAAAGGTATCGGTAAAGGTCAGCGCCGATAGCACTGTGTAGCCGCCAGCACTGCCGCCGCGAATCAGGCAGCGCTCTGGGTCAATTTTTTGTTGCTCGGCCAGATAGCTTATGGCGTGCTGGGTATCTTCTACATCGGCAATGCCCCAGGCATTCACTAATCCTTGTCTATAGCTGCGGCCAAAGCCAGTGCTGCCGCGGTAGTTGATATCCACAATAGCAAAGCCGCGGTTGGTCCAGTACTGAATTTTAAGGTTGAGGCCGCTGTCAGTGGCGCCGGTCGGGCCGCCATGACAGAGGGCTATTACTGGGGGCAATTCATTATTCGCGCCCTGATACTGCGCATTAGTGGGTGGGTAGAAAAAGGCATGCACCTGTTGGTTATTGCCGCTGGGAAAAAACAGTGACTCTGGTTGGGCTATATCTGCACTATCTAAATCTAAGGTTGATGGCGCGTAGACAGATGTCACTTTGCTATTTGGGCCATCGGATTCAATGCCGACAATTTGATTGGCCAGTGCCGAGGCGCCAGCCACCATATAGAGTCGCCCCTGATGGCAGCAGGCGGCTGCAAGGTTGCTGTATTGACTGTCTACAACACTGAGTTGGCCCGAGGTTATATCGATAAAACCACTGTGCCATAGCCCTTGGTCGGTCCACAGGCAGCCGATGGTATTGGCATCAATAAAGCCATAGGTGCTCATGCCAAATTGCCACAGGGGCATGGCAAATTCTGCTTCTTTGCTTAGCACTGGGTCGCCATTGACAGCGCAGATATTCCACCAGTTGTCTTTATCGGATACATAGTAGAGCTGGTTATCCGGCGACCAGCTGGGCTGAAATATAGCTTGGTTATTGTTACCACCAGCGGTTAATGCCGGGCTGCTTAGCCCATCTGCTGTTAACTGTGCGCACCAGAGTTGCGTGCTGTCCCAGGGCATGTTGGGATGCTGCCATTCTATCCAGCACAGCTGCTGGCTGTCTGGGCTAATGCGCGGGTAGGCGTAGAAGTCTGCGCCGCTCGTCAGCGTGCTAACGGCTCCTGTGGCTATATTAATCGCAGCAATAAAGTTGTCTGGTTCGCGATCCTCCTGATGTTTCTCGGCCACCGCGATCAGGCGCTGCTGGTCTGTATCAATAACCAGATCGGCAAAACGTAACCCTGGGCTGGTAATGGCTTTTGGTGTTTGGCCAGATTGCAGGTCGAGCTGGTAAATGCATTGATCAGCAGCATTCACAAAATACAGATGATTCTGGTCTGCGGCATAGGCCATGCCGCCGTATTCATGCACTTTGCTGTAATGGCTAAAGGGGCTGGGAAGCAGATCTTTAATGGAGCCAGTGCTATCGCGGCACATAATTACACTGCGGCCAGCGTCCCAGGGGCGGCCCTCAACCCAGTACAGGTTGTCGCCCTGAGACTGGATAAAATTAAGGCTTGGGGCGGCTTTGGTAATCAGCTCTGCGCTAATGGATGAGGGCCAGGAGCCGAAGGCTTGGGTGGTTTTACTCATTTTAACCTCCCGCCAGCTTGACGTTATGACCGAGCTTTTCTAATTCGATTTTAAGTTTGTCCCGATGATCGCCCTGTATTTCTATCACGCCATCTTTTACTGTACCGCCAGTGGAGCATTTCTGTTTAAGCTGCTTGGCCAGCGTTTTTAGCCCTGCATCATCCAGATCAAAGCCGGTGATGGTGGTGACCCCCTTACCTTTGCGACCACTGGTTTCGCGGCGAATGCGCAAAATGCCATCGCCGCTATAGTCGCGGGCTGGGGCTTCGCTCTGTTTAATGCGGCCGATCTCGGTGGAGTACACCAGCCTGGAATCTTTTTTGTTCATCATATCTCTGGGTTAATTCTCTAAAATAATTTTGCCAATATGCTGATTGGTTTCCATTAAGGCATGGCCTTTGCTGGCCTCTGCTAGAGGGAAACTGCTATGGATAATAGGCTTAAATTGCCCGCTGGCGATCAGCGGCCATACCTGATCTTTAACTCCGGCGGCAATTCGGGCTTTGTTTTCCAATGGCTGGGCGCGAAGTGTAGAACCGGTCAGCACCAGCTGCTTAAGCATTAGTGGCATAAGGTCCACTTCCGTTTTGGAGCCGCGCAAAAAGGCGATATTTACAATTCGGGCTCTGGGTGCGCAGGCGGCAAAGTTCTTTTGCACATAGTCACCACCCACCATATCCAGAACCACATTAACACCGCTACCGGTAATCTCCTGGCAGGCTGCCACAAAGTCCTGTTGGTTGTAGTTAATGGCTTTGGTGGCTCCCAAGTCTTCGCAGACAGCGCATTTTTCATCATTGCCCGCTGTGGCAATCACATTGACGCCCATAGCGCTGGCCATCTGAATAGCGGTGGTGCCAATACCGCTGGCACCTCCATGCACTAGCAACCATTCGCCAGCCTTTAACTCAGCGCGCTCAAACAGATTGTGCCAGACGGTAAAGCAGGTTTCTGGCAGAGCAGCTGCATGCTCCAAGGGGAGGTTATCTGGCGCAGGTAGGCACAGAGATTCCTCGGCAACCGCGTATTCGGCATAGCCACCACCGGCCAACAGTGCACAGACCTGGTCGCCAATCGCCCATGCCGTAACGGCTTCGCCAACCGCCGCCACGGTGCCAGAAACCTCTAGGCCGGGAATATCAGTGACACCTGGAGGTGGAGGATAAAACCCCATTCTTTGGAATACGTCTGGGCGATTGATGCCCGCGGCTGCGACTTTAATAAGCACCTGCGTTGCGGCGGGTTCTGGTACTGGTCTTGAGGTGGCTTGCAGTACCTCTGGCGCGCCAGGTTCGGTTATTTCAATGCTGGTCTGGGTCATAGGGGTCACTCTCTATTTTTAAGGGGAGTTTAGCCTTTTCTATAGGGTAGCTACAGTTAAGATTGAAACTCAGAATTATTGATAAACGTTTTGAGCTTAGACCACAGCCGCCCATCAATCGCGGCCAACCCCAAACCAATTATGGCCATACCTATAAAGTAGCTGCTGTGCAGTTGCTCATTCAATATTAACCAGCTTAAAAAGCTTGCGGTGACTGGCGCCAGAAAGGTGACTAGTACCACGTTGGTGGCGCCGGAGGATTCCAGTATGCGAAAAAACAAAATATAGGCCAGTGCCGTTGAGAACACAGCTAGGCACATAATCGACAGCCACACAGGTGCGCTGGGAAATGCCAGTTCGTAGGGGCGATCAATTAGCAGAACCATGGGTAATAAAGTCATAGTGGATCCGGTGACTTGGCCCGCAGCGGTGTTAAATGCACTGACCCCCATAGCTTTAAAGCGCCGGCCAAAAACAGTGGCACAGCCATAGGATATGGCTGCACCAATAACGGCCAGCTGAGCCAGGGTGCTGGTATCTATATGGATGCCAATATTGAGTAAGGCTGATGGGCCGATCAGGATTGTGACACCGGTTAAGCCAGCGAGCACGCCAATAATTTTTTGTGGTGTTATTTTTTCATCTGCTAAAAACACACCGGCAATCAGCACGGTAAAAAGTGGGGTAGCGGCATTAATAATCGATGCCAGGCCTGCACCTATATGGGTCTGGCCCCAAACAATTAGAGAAAAGGGTATGGCATTGCTAAGGAGTCCCATAATAAAGAATGCCCGCCATAGCTTCAGGGACCTGGGGAATTGGTAGCCGAAAAATAACGCGATGGCCCACAATGTTATAGCCGCTATACCCACCCTGAGTAACACTATGGTTAGTGGTGGCAGCTCAGTGACGGCTACACCAATAAAGAAAAACGAGCCGCCCCACAAAAAGGACAGCAGCAATAGCATTGCCCAGTCTTTGGCTGCCATACGTTGGTTGATCATCGTTAACCTTTTTATAGAGGTGCCGGTTTTATTATTGGGTTCTTGTCGCCAGAACCTTGAGGCCGAGAATTAGCATGGCGCCGCCGGCTACTCTGTCAATCCAGTGCCCCATGCGCTGGAATTTGCTGGTGACCAGAGGTCTGGACAGTAGCAGGGTTAAAAATGAAAACCAGGCCAGCTGCAGAACCATCATCCACAGACCATAGATTAGCAGATGCTGGGCCGGCGTATCCTGGGACAGGACAATGGTGAATAGCGAGACAAAGTAAATAGGTGCTTTGGGGTTAAGGGCATTGCAAAGAAACCCCAGACCTATGGTTTTTAGGGCTGAGCTTTCTGTGGCTGTGGTCAACTGCTCTGTCTGATGGTTGCCCGCTCTGGCCCTGAGACCGCTGATACCCAGATAAATCAGATAGCACCCGCCAAGCAGCTTGATACTCCACAGAGCTGAGGAGGAGTTGGCGATGAGCGCGGCCAGCCCCAGAGAGGAATATAGAATATGCACCGAGAGCCCAAGGGCTATGCCTAGACTACAGAGCAGGCCGGCCCGGTTGCCATTGGACAATGTCTGTTGAGATACCAGTATAAAATCTGGCCCCGGTGCAGCAGCGGCCAGCAGGTGAACTGTGGTGACAATGATTAAGCCCTGGGCAAGATCCATAGGGGGTCTCTGATTAGGTTCTGAGCAGCATCATAGTCAATTGCGCTATTACTGCCTACAATAAACTGATTAGATCATTGAAGGATATACCTGATGGTGCAAGTATCCCTGCGACAAAAAATCTACCAGATAATTTTTGGTACTGACACGCCAGCGGGCCAGTATTTTGATATTGCCCTGATTTATCTGATTCTGTTGAGTGTGCTGGCGATTATTCTCGACTCTATTGAAGCGGTGAACAGCAGCTATGGGTTGTGGTTGTTTCGTCTAGAGTGGTTTTTTACTCTGCTATTTTCCGTGGAGTACCTGGCACGAATCTATTCCTCACCAAAACCATTGCGCTATATTTTTAGTTTTTATGGCCTGGTAGACCTAGTGTCTGTGTTGCCCACCTATTTAGCTCTGCTCTTCCCTGGTGCCAATTACTGGCTGGTGATTCGCCTGTTGCGGGTATTGCGTATTTTCCGCGTGCTTAAGCTGGTGCGCTATCTGTCGGAAGCCAATATTCTGTTGCGCTCTATGTATGCTTCGCGGCGCAAGATTTTTGTGTTTTTCACTGTAGTGCTGGTGCTCAGTGTGATCTTTGGCAGCCTAATGTTCTTTGTTGAGGGGCCGGAGCATGGTTTTACCAGTATTCCCCGCAGCATTTACTGGACCATTGTGACCATTACCACAGTTGGCTATGGGGATATTACCCCTCAGACCCCCCTAGGGCAGGTGATTGCTACCCTGGCTATGCTGACTGGTTATTCCATTATTGCCATACCCACTGGCATATTTACCGCAGAGATTGCCCGGGAGATGCACAATGAAACCAACAATCGCCGCTGCAATATCTGCGAGCGCACAGGTCATCATCCGGAGGCCGAGTACTGTTATCACTGTGGGGTGACCCTGCCGGATAGTGCTATTTAGTGTTGGCATGTACTGTTGATCTAAAACTCAGTGCCTCCTGATATTCTGGTATATCAGGCTGTTCTAATCCCGCCAAGTCGGCGATGGTTCTGGCGACTTTTAACAGGCGATAAAAGCTTCTGGTGGATAGGGCGAAGCGGTTGATGGCTTGATCCATTAGCTGGCGCTGGGCTTTATTTAAGGGGCATAGTTGGTGGAGCTGTTGGCTATTTAATGCGCTATTGATCTTTCCCTGACGCGCTATCTGTATGTTTCTGGCTCTGTGGATGCGCTGTTGAATGATTTTATTGCTCTCTCCTTTTTGCTGGGCCGGTCGGTCCAGCAGCTGCTGGTTTTCAATCGCGCCTACCTGCACCTGTAAATCTATTCGGTCCATGAGTGGGCCCGACAGTTTGGCGCGGTAGCGGCCTATTTGGTCTGGGGTGCAGGTGCAGCGCTGGCTACCCAGATAGCCGCAGGGGCAGGGGTTCATTGCGGCAACTAGTTGGAACCTGGCTGGGTAGCGAGTTTGGGCGGCGACCCTAGAGATAATAATTTCACCGGACTCCAGGGGCTCGCGCAGCATTTCCAGTACCTGGCGCTGAAACTCTGGTAGCTCATCGAGAAATAGAACACCGCAGTGGGCAAGAGATATCTCTCCAGGTTTGGGGGTGCTGCCCCCACCTACTATGGCTGTGGCTGATGCGCTGTGATGAGGAGCACGGAAGGGCCTCTGCAGGCTGTGGGCAGCGCGATCAGTTTTACTGGCTACCGAATGAATGGCTGCAACCTCCAGTGCCTCGGCATTATCTAGAGCGGGCAACAAGCTAGGTAATCGACTGGCCAGCATGGTTTTTCCGGTTCCTGGAGGGCCAAAAAGTAGCAGATGGTGGCCGCCGCTGGCGGCTATTTCCAGCGCCCGCTTGGCATGCTCTTGGCCAATGACTTCGTTGAGTTGTGGCGCTGAGGTGCTCAGTTTGTTGGGGCTGGGTTGCCATGGTTTTAGAGGCTCGCGCCCATGCATGTGGGCCGAGACTTGCAGTAGGTGCGTGGCTGGGAGTACGGTTAGTTGGCCTACAAGCGCAGCTTCGCTTGCATTGTCGACGCTGATAATTAGCGCCCTGTCATCATTGGCGCAGGCCATTGCTGAGGGCATCAGGGCTTCAACTGGGCGCAATTCACCAGACAGTGCCAGCTCGCCGATAAATTCATGCTGCTCTAACAGGTCCATAGGCACCTGCCCGGAGGCGGCAAGAATACCTATGGCAATGGCCAGATCAAACCTTGTGCCTTCTTTGGGCAGTTCTGCTGGTGCCAGATTGATGGTGATACGGCGTGCCGGGAATTCAAAGTGGGCATTGATAATAGCGCTGCGTACCCGGTCTTTACTCTCTTTGACGGCAGTTTCGGGCAGGCCAACAATATGAAAGGCGGGCAGACCATTGGAGAGGTGAACCTCTACACAGACCAGTGGAGCCTCTATGCCCAATTTAGCGCGGGTATGTACTGTGGCTAGTGACATGGCACCTATTCCTTTGAGTGCATGCGATTCCTTTCTTGTCACAGACTTGGCGCTTATAGGCAATTATCCGTGCAGACAGCTGGTGGCTCGCTGTGAGTTAGGGGTTGGCGAGGCTGGCTTCTAGCTCTGCGAGTTGGCGTTCCAGCGCATCTATTTTTTCCCGCGAGCGCAGCAGCACAGCGCGCTGGGCATCAAACTCTTCGCGGGTAACTAGGTCCAGTTTGCTAAATGTGTTCATCATGGCGCTGCGCAGGTGGCTCTTTGCCTCGTCACTGATGGCCTGGGCGCCGGCTAGGGTCTTGCTCAGCTGCTCTAAAACATCTTTGTGCAGGTCTTCTGGATTCATCTGGTGCTCCTTTCTGGCGCCGGCTCTGGCGCTTACTTTGGCAGGTATTTTAACAAAACTTTGCCTGCTGGTGCAGGTTGGTTTAGGTGATAGGTCACATTAGTCCAAGTTGGTGCGTTCGAATCTGGCAGAGCGCCAAATAACGCACCAATCTGGTTCAAAACTGGCTGGCATAAGCAAAAATAAGCCTAATTTCATAGGTTTTATAAGTTGGCACGGTAAATGCAATGATGGGTTCGAAGCACATAAATTTAAGCACCTTAGCTCTGCTTTGAAATAACTAACTCTAACAACTTTTTTTAACTTTACGTCTTGGGAGATGTACTTATGAAAGCTATCAAAACTGCAATTTTTGCTGCAACCCTTATGTCTAGCGCCAGTGTAATGGCTGCTGAAGTTTCTGGAAATGTGGCTCTGAGCTCAGACTACTTTTTCCGTGGTATTGATCAGTCTGGCGGCGAAGCCCTGTCAGGTGGCTTTGATGTCGCTTTTGAAAGCGGCTTCTACGTAGGTACCTGGGCTTCTAGCATCGACTTTTCTGGCGGTCTGGAGCTGGACTACTATGCCGGTTACGGTGGCTCTATCTCTGACAGCGTCAGCTACGATGTAGGTTACCTCTACTATGGCTACCCACAGGGTCCAACTACCGAAGAGTTTGAAGAATTCTACGGTAGCATTTCTTTCGGTGACGCAACCGTAGGTTTTGCTCTTTCAGATGACTACTACGCATCTACTGGTTCAAGCACCTATGTTTACGTGGATTATGGTTTTGCTCTGGGCGAAGACTACAGCCTGGGTTTCCACTACGGCAACATGACTGCTGATGATGCGGCCAATGAAGCTGACGACTACTCAGTGTCACTGAGCACTGAAGCCGCTGGACTTGGTTTAGACCTTAGCTGGATTGATTCATCTGAAAACGGCGGCCTGTTCGCTGACAACCAGTTTGTTCTGACAATTTCTAAGTCACTTTAATTTAGCACTATCTTGCTCATTTAAAACGGGTGGCTTCGGCCACCCCATGGAGATAAACGATGAAATTAGTAACTGCAATTGTAAAACCTTTCAAGCTCGATGAAGTGCGAGAGGCTCTCGGCGACCTAGGTGTCGCTGGTGTAACTGTAACCGAAGTTAAAGGCTTTGGACGTCAGAAGGGCCACACCGAGCTGTACCGTGGCGCTGAATATGTAGTGGATTTCCTTCCTAAAGTTAAGTTGGAAATTGCTCTGGCAGATGAAATGGTAGAGAGCGCTGTTGAGGCGATCACCGCTGCTGCTCAAACTGGGAAAATCGGCGACGGCAAGATTTTCATTACAACTCTTGAAGAAGTGATTCGCATTCGTACCGGTGAAACCGGCGTTGAAGCGGTCTAACCTGAGGATTTAAAAAATGACTGATGTATTTCAATTACAGTACGCACTAGATACCTTTTACTTCTTGATGTGTGGCGCTCTGGTTATGTGGATGGCTGCTGGTTTTGCCATGCTCGAAGCTGGACTGGTTCGCTCTAAGAACACCACTGAGATTCTTACCAAGAATATCGCTCTGTTTGCGGTTGCCTGCACCATGTATATGGTTTGTGGCTACGCCATTATGTACGGCGGCGACATCTTCCTGAGCTCTATCACTGGCGACGGCGCTACAGGTGCTGAAGAGCCTGCAACCTACGCCCCCTCAGCTGATTTCTACTTCCAGGTAGTGTTTGTGGCTACGGCTATGTCGATTGTGTCTGGCTCTGTTGCTGAGCGCATGAAACTTTGGGCTTTCCTGGCCTTTGCCGTTGTTATGACTGGCTTTATCTACCCAATGGAAGGCGCTTGGACTTGGGGCGGGGCTTCTGTGTTTGGCATGTACACCCTGGGTGACCTTGGCTTCTCTGACTTTGCTGGTTCCGGTATTGTTCACATGGCTGGTGCATCTGCTGCTCTTGCTGGTGTTCTGTTACTGGGTGCCCGTAAAGGTAAGTACGGTCCGAATGGACAGGTAAATGCTATTCCTGGTGCTAACCTGCCCATGGCTACTCTAGGTACATTTATCCTGTGGTTGGGTTGGTTCGGCTTTAACGGTGGTTCTGTTCTGGCTACTGCTTCTGTTGAAAGCGCCAACGCTGTCGCAGTTGTGTTCATGAATACTAATGCTGCTGCCTCTGGCGGTCTGATTGGTGCTCTGCTGGTTGCCCGCCTGCTGTTTGGTAAGGCTGACCTGACTATGGCTCTGAATGGCGCGCTGGCTGGTCTAGTTGCAATTACCGCCGAACCCTCTACTCCTACTGTGCTGCAGGCAACTCTGTTCGGTGCTGCTGGTGGTGTATTGGTTGTATTCAGTATTCTGACTCTGGACAAGCTGAAGCTCGACGATCCTGTCGGAGCTATCTCTGTACACGGTGTTGTTGGTCTGCTGGGTCTGTTGTTGGTGCCTATCACTAACGAAGGTTCTAGCTTCTCCGGCCAGCTAATTGGTGCAGCAACCATCTTTGTCTGGGTATTCGGTGCTAGCTTTATTGTCTGGGGTATTCTCAAGGCGACTATGGGCATTCGAGTTTCAGAAGAGGAAGAGTTCAGCGGCGTCGATATCGCAGAGTGCGGTATGGAGGCTTACCCTGAGTTTGTAAGTGCAAAGAGTTAATGCTCTCCCCTGGGTATTTAAAACTCTCGTTTTAAATAACCTCTTTGCATGTTTGCCGGAGCCCTTATGGGCTCCGGTTTTTTTATGCCCTAAACTTTGTTCTATACTTTTATGGCGGTGCTAATGCATTTTAGTAGAGAAACAGGTATCTTTAACTCTGACACTTTCCATGTATAGCTAGATAGAAGACTAAGAATTATGAAATTGATTACTGCTGTTATTAAACCGTTCAAACTTGATGATGTTCGCGAAGCTCTTGCCGATATTGGTGTTCAGGGCATCACTGTGACTGAAGTTAAAGGCTTTGGACGCCAGAAAGGCCATACCGAGCTGTATCGTGGTGCCGAGTATGTTGTGGATTTTTTACCCAAAATTAAGCTCGAAATTGCGGTTGGCCAGGATATGGTGGACAGCATTGTTGAGGCTATCACCAAGGCTGCAGCCACAGGCAAGATTGGCGATGGCAAAATCTTTATTTCGTCGCTGGACGAAGTGATTCGTATCCGCACTGGTGAAACTGGTGAAGAGGCGCTGTAGCGCCTGCACAGCAGAATTTCTCGGTCTGTAAGCAGGGGGAACCCCTGCTGTTAGATGCACTCCAATGGGTAATCCATCTTTAATAAGGACTGTGTTTTGTCTATCAATTCTCTTCTGACAGCTGCATCTGCAGCTGGTCAATTACTGGCTCGCTCTCTGATACTGCTAGGTGGCATTTTTCTGCCCCTGCTGGCCTCGGCTGAGGTGCCGGCCAGTATCAGCGACCCTATAGTAAAACAGCTTAAAGCGGCCCGCGCAGACCTTGATTATCAGGTGTTAAGCCCAGCGCCACTAGATGGCTTTTATGAGGTTCAGGTCGAGGGTGGGCCTCTGCTGTATGTCTCGGCCGACGGCAATTATTTCTTTGATGGCAGCCTGTACCAGGTTCGTCCCGGGCAGTTCATCAATATTCGAGATTTGCGCCTCAACGCTATGCGACAGGAGATATTTGCCAGCAGAGATACCGGGGATATGATTATCTTTAAACCCGCTGGCGCCAGCAAAGCCATCATGAATGTGTTTACCGATGTGGACTGTGGTTACTGTCGCAAGCTTCACCGCGAGGTGCCGCAACTCAATGCTATGGGTATAGAGGTTCGCTATTTGGCCTACCCGAGAGCCGGTATTCCCTCAGATTCCTACAGCAAGATTGCCACTGCCTGGTGTGCGGATAATCAGCAGGATGTATTTACCAGAACCAAAAATGGCGAGAATATACCCAGGGCCCTGTGTACGGATAATCCGGTGGCAGAGCATTTTGCGCTGGGTCAAAAAGTTGGTGTTACCGGCACTCCAGCGGTAATACTGATGGATGGCACCCTGATCCCTGGCTATCAGCCGGCGGCGGATTTTGCCCGCATACTGGGTTTAGATTAATCCCTCAGTCGGAACCAGCATCATAGCCAGCAAGCGCTGCATAGAGCTGATTTCTTTTTCAGGCGCGCAAAATAACCCTGAATATTTTCTGGAATAGTATAAAATTGCACAGCCTGTTGGGCCGGTGCTTATAGAGCGTGGGCTGGACAGTTCATTCGGTGCCAGTGGCTGCCGATTCATATTTTAAATAGCTTGAGGAAATAGGGTGCGATTGGTCAATATCGGCATCTGCGGATTAGGCACAGTGGGTGCTGGCGTATTTAACGTCCTAGGCCGCAATTCACAACAAATTAACTCACGGGCCAACTGCGACCTGGTTATTGCGCAGCTGGGTGCTCGTCGCGACAATCCAGATTGCAATACCGCTGACACCAATGTCACGCGGGACATCTTTGAGGTCGCCAAAAATCCCAATATAGATATTGTCGTTGAGCTGATTGGCGGCACTGATGTTGCCTATGAATTGGTAATGACTGCCCTCGACAATGGCAAGCATGTGGTTACTGCCAACAAGGCACTGATTGCCCAGCATGGCATGGAGATTTTTGCTGCCGCTGAGGCCCGCGGTCTGATGGTGGCCTATGAGGCAGCAGTGGCTGGTGGTATTCCCATTATTAAGGCTCTGCGCGAGGGGCTGTCGGGCAATCGCATTAATTGGTTGGCGGGCATTATCAATGGCACTACCAACTTTATTCTCTCAGAGATGGACAGCAAGGGCCGAGAGTTTGCCGACGTGCTGACTGAGGCTCAGGAGAAGGGCTATGCGGAAGCTGATCCCACCTTTGATGTGGAGGGCATAGATGCCGCCCACAAGCTGGTTATCATGACCTCCCTGGCCTTTGGCATGCCCCTGAGTCTGGATGGAATTTTCACCGATGGCATCACCAGATTGGAGCCTCAGGATGTGTCCTATGCTCGGGAGCTGGGCTATGCCGTTAAACACCTGGGTATTACCAGGCAAACTGACCAGGGAGTTGAACTGCGAGTTCATCCCACCCTGGTGCCTGAGACTTGTCTGATTGCAGGCGTTAATGATGTATCCAATGCAGTGATGGTTAATGCGGATGCCGTGGGCACCACATTGTTTTATGGGCCTGGAGCAGGCTCTGAGCCCACCGCATCCTCAGTGATTGCCGATATAGTTGATGTGGCGCGGGCCATGAATGCCGATGCTGATACCTGGGTGCCGGCACTGGGCTGTCAATCATCTGCACTTCAGCCGCAGAAGATTATGGATATTCAGGATATTGAAACCAGCTTTTATATCCGTTTCTCCGCTCTGGACCAGCCCGGTGTGCTGTCTGATATCACCGGAATAATGGCCAATGCGGGTATCAGTATCGAAGCCATAATTCAAAAAGAGCAGCCTGTGGGTGAGGATTACGTCAATGTGATTATTCTCACCAATGTCACCAAAGAGCGCTTGCTTGACGCCGCGGTAGAGAATATTGAACAGCTTGAAACAGTGCGCGGGAGCGTAACTTTTATTCGTGTCGAACATTTGGATCAGTAGATGAGATTTATCAGTACCCGCGGTGGTGTAGAGCCGAAAACTTTTGAAGACGTTATTCTTACTGGACTGGCGCCAGATGGTGGGCTATTTGTGCCCGAGCAGCTGCCGCAGTTTAGTCAACAGGAAATCGCCTCCTGGGCTGGCCTGTCCTATCAGGATTTAGCACTCAAGGTGATGACGCCATTTGTGGATGGCGCCATTCCTCCGCAGGATCTCAAAAAGCTGATAGACGACTCTTACTCAACTTTTAGACACAGCGGCATTGCACCGCTGGTGCAGACCGGTCACAACGAATGGATTATGGAGCTGTTCCACGGCCCGACCCTGGCCTTTAAAGATTTTGCTCTGCAGTTTCTGGGTAATCTTCTGGATTACACATTGGAGAAGCGCAATCAAAAAGTAGTGATAATGGGTGCGACTTCTGGTGATACCGGCTCTGCGGCGATTGAAGGCTGCCGCCGCTGCGATAATATTGATATCTTTATTCTGCACCCTCACAACCGAGTGTCTGATGTGCAGCGTCGTCAAATGACCACTGTGATGGCGGATAATATTCATAATCTGGCACTGCATGGCAATTTTGATGATTGCCAGAATATGGTTAAAGCCAGTTTTGCAGACCAGTCTTTCTTGCCCGATGGTCGTCAGTTAGTGGCGGTTAATTCCATTAATTGGGCGCGTATTATGGCTCAGATTGTGTATTATTTTTGGGCGGCCCTGTCTCTGGGTGGCCCGGCGCGGAAGGTTTCATTCTCTGTGCCCACGGGTAATTTTGGTGATATCTTTGCCGGCTATCTGGCCCATAAGATGGGGCTGCCAGTTGAACAGCTGGTGATTGCCACCAACCAAAACGATATTCTCCACCGCTGCATCAGCACCAACGATCACAGTACTCGCCCGCTGGAACAGAGTCTGGCGCCCAGTATGGATATTATGATTTCGAGTAACTTTGAGCGCCTGCTGTTTGATCTCTATGATCGCGATGGCGCTGCTATTGCAGGCTTGATGGCCGATGCCAAAGCAGGGCATATGGACCTCAGTGACAAGGCGCTAGGGCAGGCGAGAGAACTCTTCTCCAGCTATCGCTGCGACAATGAAGGTATGCTGAATATTATCCGTGACACCTATGCCGACTGCGATTATCTGTTAGACCCGCACACGGCTATAGGCCTAGAGGCGGCCAGACAGTGCCGCAGCAACAGCTCAACACCCATGGTGACTCTGGCGACCGCTCACCCGGCTAAATTCCCAGATGCAGTGAGGCAGGCAGGCTATCCTCAGGACCCTGAGCTGCCACCCCATATGGCGGATTTATTTGAGCGCGAAGAGCGGTTCACGGTATTGGATAATGATCAGGCTGCAGTGCAGCAGTTTATTGCTGAGCATATTTCTGCCTAAGTACCTGCACTCAGGATAACCCGGTTTGCGAGGATAGTTTGGTTTGGGATCAGGCGACTGGCGTTTTCACCGGGCGTAAAAAAAACCGGCGTTAGCCGGTTTTTTTATGTCCAGATTATCTTGCGTCCAGACTAAGTTAACGGTGACTTAAGCAGCCAGAGCCTTAACTTTAGTATTCAAACGGCTCTTATGGCGAGCAGCTTTATTCTTATGAATAATGCCTTTGTCTGCCATGCGGTCGATAACGGGAACAGCAGCATCATAAGCTGCTTGAGAGGCAGCGTGATCACCTGACTCAAGTGCTGCGTCTACTTTCTTTAAATAGGTGCGAACCATAGAGCGCAGGCTGGCATTATGCTGGCGGCGTTTCTCGTTTTGGCGTGCGCGTTTTTTTGCTTGTACTGAATTGGCCACCTGAAAATTCTCCTTTCAAAGGGGTCTCACTTAAGGCGCGGAAATATACAGGGTTATTTGCGGTTATTCAACCCAATTTTAGCCCTAATTATCAGTTGATGGTGCCGGCTGAGCCAGCCGGCTGTGCGCTGCTGTGAGGGGCGCCACCCATAGATTCCCGGTTTAGCTTGGCCAAGCTGCCGACGATGGTTAAACTGCAGCACTGCATTCTCTAATAAAGGCCGAATTGGTGAGTCAAAACTCTGTGGCGCAGCAGCCAAAAATCAAAGACAGCGGACTGCTGCGCTCCAGTGGCGTGGTCAGTTTCTTTACTATGCTGTCGCGGTTTATGGGTCTGGCTCGAGATATTATCTTTGCTAGAGTTATTGGCGCTGAGGCACTTGCCGATGTGTTTTTTGTGGCCTTTAAAATCCCCAACTTCTTTCGACGCCTGTTTGCCGAGGGGGCCTTTGCTCAAGCGTTTGTGCCCATTCTGGGGGAATATCGTGAAAAGGGCAGTCAGGCAGCAGTAAAGGCGCTGATTGATCGAGTCACTGGTACGCTGGGCATTAGCCTGCTGGCGCTGACACTGGTTATTGTGGCGGCTTCACCCGTAATGGCTGGTATCTTTGCGCCGAAATGGTTCTTTGATGACCCGGCTAAGTTTGCGGCCACAGCTGATATGCTGCGGATAACCTTCCCTTACTTGCTGTTTATCTCCATGACTGGCGTGGCCGGTGGCATTCTCAATAGTTACGACCGTTTTGCGGTGCCAGCTTTTACCCCTCTACTACTCAATGTCACATTGATTGCCGCTGCGTTAATTGCTGCGCCGCTGTTTGCAGAGCCAGCCTATGCACTGGCCTGGGGAGTGTTTATGGCCGGTGTGGTGCAGCTGATATTCCAGCTGCCGTTTCTGCATCGCATCCATATGCTGCCTACACCCAAAGTGGATTGGCAAGACAGTGGCGTGCGTAAAATTTTGGCGTTGATGGGGCCGGCGATCTTTGGTGTCTCTGTGAGCCAGATAAATCTGCTGCTGGACACCATGTTAGCGACATTTCTGCCCACCGGCAGTGTGTCCTGGCTGTACTACTCTGACCGCTTATCGGAATTACCCCTGGGGGTGTTTGCAGTGGCCATAGCAACGGTTATTTTGCCCAACCTGTCTCGTCATCATGCGGCTGAATCTAAACAGGCTTTTTCTGAGACATTGGACTGGGCCCTAAAACTGGTGCTGATTATCGCTGTGCCCGCGGCTGCGGCTCTAATGCTGTTGGCCGAACCCATTCTGGTGACTCTGTTTTATTACGGCGATGTAATGACCGCTCGCGATATGTCTATGGCGACACTGAGCCTGCGCGCCTATGCTGCGGGTCTGGTGGCCTTTATGCTGATCAAGGTGTTAGCTCCTGGGTTTTTTGCTCGCCAGGATATGCGCACGCCGGTGCGTATTGGTGTGATTGCCATGGTCTCAAATATGCTGCTCAACCTGTTATTTGTGTTACCGCTGCATCATTACTGGCAGATCGGTCATATGGGGCTGGCGGCTGCGACCTCGGTATCGGCGTTTCTGAATGCCGGGCTGTTGTATGTTTTTCTGCGCAAGAATAATATCTATTCACCCTCAGCCCATTGGTTGCGGTTCTCCTTGAGCTTGATCTTATCCTTGAGTGCTATGGTTGCAGTGCTAATACTTGTGGCCAATCAGCTCAATGCTAATGATTCGGTATTCTGGCAGCAGCTAGTCTGGTGGCAGCGGGTCGCCAATATTGCCGGGCTCTGTTTGGCTGGCTTTGTAACCTATATTGGCTGTCTGTTTATCACTGGCTTTAGGCTCGCAGATTTACGTGGCCCAGCTAAGGTGACTTCATCTGAGAACTAGATCCTGGGTTCCGAGAAACTGCTTCAAAATGTAGGCACCAATCTGGTGCTATCCCTTACCTTTAGACGCTTTGCTAGGTATACTCAGCCATCGGTGCGGAGAGTGATGTCCTTGGCTTTAGAACCCAGTAAAATGACCTTTATTCGCGATTTGCAGAGTCTGCAGTCGTTTAATCAGCGATCTGTGGTCACCATTGGTTCTTTCGATGGCGTTCATCTGGGTCATCAGGCTATTTTGAATCAGGTTAAAGCTGTGGCGGCGGAACTAGGGCTGCCCTCTGTGGTGATGACCTTTGAACCTCAGCCCCAGGAGTTTTTCTCTGGGGAGAGAGCTCCGGCGCGACTGATGCGACTGCGAGAAAAGGTCGATGCGCTGTTTGAATTTGGTGTGGACCAGGTGCTATGCCTGCAGTTTAATCGCGAACTGCGCAACCTAACTGCAGCTGAATTTGTTCGCTCGGTATTGGTAGATGGCCTAGGTACTCGTCATTTGATTGTCGGCGATGATTTTCGCTTTGGCTGTGATCGCAGCGGCGATTTTAAGATGCTGTCTGAGATGGGCGAAACCTATGATTTTGCCGTACAGGATACTGAGACCCTAGAGGTTGATGGCCAGCGAGTGAGCAGCACTCTGGTGCGGCAGATATTAGAGCAGGGCAATTTTGAACGGGCCAGCCAGCTACTGGGCAAACCTTTTACTATTACTGGGCGTGTTGTCTATGGCCAGCAGTTGGGGCGAGAGCTTGGTTTCCCGACTGCGAATGTGCAGCTTAACCGCTATAGTGCGCCTCTGTCCGGAGTCTATGCTGTGTTGGTGAATATAGATGGCGCCGTCTATCAGGGTGCTGCAAATGTGGGCTTAAGGCCGACAGTGGGCGATTTACTCAAGCCTATTTTGGAAGTTCATCTGCTGGATTTTGAGGCGGACCTCTATGGTAGAAGAATCGAGGTAGAATTTGTTACCAAGATTCGCGATGAAGAAAAATTTACCTCTCTGGACAAACTTATCGAAAGTATCCAGCGGGATGTTAAACAGATTAGAGCCTGGTTTGCAGGCGACAGTGAGAACATAATTTAAGGCCGATATGAGCGACCCAACTGATTACAAGGCAACATTGAATTTGCCCAAAACTGACTTTCCTATGCGCGCCAATCTGGCCCAGCGGGAGCCAGGGATTCTCAAAGAATGGCAAGACACTGATCTCTATCAGCAGATTAGAACTGCCCGCGCTGGACGTGAACAATATATTCTTCACGATGGCCCTCCCTATGCCAATGGTGATATCCATCTGGGCCATGCGGTGAATAAAACCTTAAAAGATATTGTGGTTAAGTCGCGCACCCTGAGTGGTTTTGATGCGCCCTATATTCCCGGCTGGGACTGCCATGGTCTGCCGATTGAACACAATGTTGAAAAGAAAGTGGGTAAGGCCGGCGTCAAAGTTGATTACTCTACCTTCCGCCAAAAATGCCGCGACTATGCCATGCGGCAGGTGGACGGGCAGCGCAAAGATTTTGTGCGCATAGGCGTGTTTGCTGACTGGGAGCGGCCCTACCTGACGATGAACTTTGCTGTCGAGGCCGATATTATTCGCGCCCTTGGCAAGATTGCTGAAAATGGCCATCTGGTGAAGGGCTACAAGCCGGTCTACTGGAGTGTGGTGGGCGGCTCTGCGCTGGCGGAAGCCGAAGTGGAATATCAGGATAAAACCTCATTTTCTATCGATGTGGCCTATCCGGTGGCTGATGCCAGCCAGCTGGATAAAGTCAGCTCTGCCTTTGGTGGCTTGCCTGGCGAGGGCTCAGTTAACCTATTGATCTGGACTACAACACCCTGGACCATTCCCAGCAGTCAGGCTATTTCTATGGGCGCTGACCTGGAGTACAGCCTGGTGCAATGTGCCACTGAGGCAGGTCCTGTGCGACTTATCTTCGCCCAGCCACTGCTTGAGTCTGTGATGCAGCGCCTGGAGATTGAAGACTATAGGGTGCTGGCCAGCTGTCAGGGTTCTGCGCTGGAACATGTGCAGGCTGAACACCCTTTCTATAGACGCGATATCCCTGTGTTGCTGGGTGATCACGTGACCACCGATGCGGGTACCGGCTGTGTTCACACTGCACCAGACCATGGTATGGAAGACTTTACTGTGGCCAAAGGCTACGGCATTGGCACACTCAACTATGTGATGGATAACGGACTGTTTCGCGATGATGTGGAGCTGTTTGCCGGCGAGCATGTGTACAAGGTTGAAGAGCATATTAACGAGGTGCTGCGCGAGCGCGGCAGGCTGATGGCCTGTGGCAAAATTACCCACAGCTATGCCCATTGCTGGCGTACCAAAACACCACTGATTTACAGAGCTACTCCCCAGTGGTTTATCTCTATGGATAAGAATGGCCTGCTGGACAAGGCCAAGGCGGCGATCAAAGATGTGGCCTGGCACCCGGAATGGGGTGAGGCGCGAATTGAAGGCATGCTGGATGGCAGCCCTGACTGGTGTGTTTCTCGTCAGCGCACCTGGGGTGTGCCCATTGCGCTATTTGTCCATCGACAGACTGGTGAGATTCACCCGGATACGCCTGCACTCATCGAAAAAGTGGCTCTGCTGGTCGAAGATGCTGGTATTGATGCCTGGTACGATGTTGATGCAGCAGAGTTGCTTGGTACCGATGCTGAAGACTATCAAAAAGTCACGGATACATTGGATGTGTGGTTTGATTCGGGGGTTACCCATGCCTCTGTGATTGGCGCGCGGGAAGAGCTGCGCTATCCAGCGGATCTGTATCTGGAGGGTTCTGATCAGCACCGCGGCTGGTTCCAGTCCTCGTTAAAAACAGCCATTGCTATTAACGGAAGTGCGCCCTACAAAGCTGTTCTGACCCATGGATTTACGGTGGATGAGAACGGCCGCAAGATGTCTAAATCTATAGGCAATGTTATTCCGCCGCAGAAAGTGATCAATGAATTGGGTGCAGATGTACTGCGTCTGTGGATCGCCAGTGCGGATTTTAGTGCTGAAATGACAGTGTCCGATGAAATTCTTAAGCGCGCCGGTGAGTCCTATCGCCGCATCCGCAACACCGCCCGCTATTTCCTATCTAATATCGATGGTTTTAACCCTCAGCAGCATGCAGTTGATCATTCAGAGCTACTGGCGTTAGATCGCTGGGCAATCGACTGCGCAGCCCAGCTGCAAGATGAGATTATTGATGACTACAATAATTTCCAATTCCACCAAATTTATCAAAAGCTGCACAATTTCTGTGTGCGGGATATGGGTGGCTTTTATCTGGATATTATTAAAGACAGAATCTATACCTGCGCTGAAGACAGCCTTCCAAGGCGCTCTGCCCAGACTGCCCTGTACCAGATTGCCGAGGCCTTTGTGCGCTGGATAGCGCCGATCCTGAGTTTTACCGCCCATGAGATTTGGGGCCATATGCCCGGTGACCGCAGCAGCTCAGTGTTTGTCGCCGAGTGGTATCCGCTGCAGCGACTGGGGGATAACGAGCTAATTAGCGCACAGGACTGGGCGGTAATTTTGCAGGCTAAAGAAGCGATCAATAAGGTGATAGAAGATCAGCGCAGTCAGGGCAATGTTAAAGGCTCCCTGGAGGCTGATATACAGCTGTTTGCAGATGCAACTCTGACCCAGTCTCTGGCTAAACTGGGAGAAGAATTGCGTTTTGTGACCATCACCTCCAAGGCAACCCTATCTGATTTAGATGGCGGTGAGACTGCGGAAGACTCTGCAATGCAAGGCCTAAAGGTTGCTCTGCAGCGCTCTGCAGCAGATAAATGCGTACGCTGCTGGCACTTTATAGATGATGTGGGTGCCAATGCCGACCATCCTGAAGTCTGTGGGCGCTGTATCAGTAATATCAGCGGTCAGGCGGAAGTAAGACTCCATGCCTAGGTTACAGCCAATCACATTGTTGTGGTTTGCTATAGCTGCCACGGTGCTGCTGTCTGATCAGTACAGCAAGCTATGGATTATGGAGCGCTATGCCTATGGTGAGGGAGAATTTATTACCAGCTTTTTTAATCTGGTTCGAGCCCATAATTATGGTGCAGCTTTTAGTTTTCTGAGTGATGCCGGTGGCTGGCAGCGATGGGCCTTCAGTCTATTGGCCGCGGTAATCAGTGTGGTGATCGCCCTGTGGATTGCCAGGCTACCTGTGCAGCGCAAGCTTGAGGGTTTGGCTTTGGCGCTGATTCTAGGGGGTGCTCTGGGCAATCTCTACGACCGTCTAACCCTAGGCTATGTGGTCGACTTTTTAGACTTTCACTGGTCAGCAAGCCATTTCCCCGCGTTCAATATTGCCGACAGTGGCATTTCGGTGGGCGCAGTACTTTTAATTTTGGATGGTTTTATTAATAAGCCAGACAGCCAAGCCACAGATTAAGCAATTGACTATGAGTTTACCTATTGATACTGGCACCAGCGTAACCCTGCATTTTTCCTTAGCACTGGAGGATGGCTACCTGGTGGATTCCAATTTTGAGGGCAATGCGGCTACCTTTACGGTTGGCGACGGCAATCTACTGCCCGGCTTTGAGGCAGTGCTGATGGGCCTGGTTGACGGCGACCAGCGCGAGTTTACTATAGGGCCAGAAAACGCCTTTGGCCAGCACAACCCGGAGAATGTGCAGGCAGTTGAACGCGGTAATTTCACTGAAGATGAACTTGAGGTTGGCGCTATGTATTCCTTCCAGAACGGTGACGGTGAGTTGCCCGGTGTGATTGTTGAGCTGGGAGACAAAGAAATTATGGTGGATTTTAACCATCCGCTGGCGGGACAGAATATCCTTTTTAAGGTGAATATTATTAGCGTATCGCCACAGCAGGTTCACTGATGGATATCAAACTGGCCAATCCCCGCGGCTTCTGTGCCGGCGTAGATCGCGCAATTGATATTGTCGACCGTGCGCTGGATGTGTTTGGAGCCCCTATCTATGTGCGTCATGAGGTTGTGCATAACAAGTTTGTGGTAGACAACTTGAGAAATCGCGGCGCGGTATTTGTCGACGAGCTGAGCGAAGTGCCAGACGATGTTATTGTTATCTTCAGTGCCCATGGTGTGTCCCAGGCTGTGCAACAAGAAGCCGCCGAGCGCAAATTAAAAGTCTTTGATGCCACCTGCCCGCTGGTGACCAAAGTGCATATAGAAGTGACCAAATATTCGGGCGAGGGTATGGAGTGCGTGTTAATTGGTCACGCTGGACACCCCGAAGTTGAGGGCACCATGGGCCAGTACGATCAGTCCACCGGTGGCAAAATTTATCTGGTGGAAAATGAAGCAGATGTCTTGGCACTGGAAGTTCAGAATCCCGACAAGCTTTCTTTTGTAACTCAGACTACCTTATCTATGGATGACACTGCCCTGGTGATTGACGCCCTGCGCGCCAAGTTTCCACTGATTCGTGGCCCGCGCAAAGATGATATCTGTTACGCCACCCAGAATAGGCAGGATGCGGTCAAGCAACTGGCCATTGAGTCTGATTTGGTGCTGGTGGTGGGTTCTGTAGCCAGTTCTAACTCCAACCGCTTGCGCGAGCTGGCCGAGCGCTGTGGCTGCGAGGCCTATCTGATTGATGGTCCTCAGGATATTCAGCCTGACTGGCTGAAGAATACCAATGCCATTGGCCTTACCGCTGGTGCTTCTGCACCAGAGGTGTTGGTGCAGGATGTGATCAACCGCCTGGTCGAGTTGGGCGCCAAGCCACCCCGGGAGTTGGATGGCGTGGTGGAAAATATTAGCTTTTCCCTGCCCAAAGAGCTGCGTCTCTGAGGGCTCTTAACGGCTAATCTAGCTTTTGGCCTCAGATATTGGGCTAGCTGTTATCTGCAATATAGGCAAATAGCGCCTGGGTTGAGGCGTCAAACCCATTGGAATCCACATTGTCTCCCAGCAGTTCATTGGCCATCTTCTTACCCAGCTCTACACCCCACTGATCAAAGGAATTAATATTCCAGATGCTGCCCTGGACAAACACCTTGTGTTCGTAGAGGGCTACCAGAGCGCCAAAATTCTTTGGCGACAGCTGCTTTAACATCAATGTGTTTGAGGGTTTATTGCCTGGGTAAAACCTGTGCTGTTCGCCTTCGGGAGCTGCTTGACCTGTCATCAATGCAGAGGACTGAGCCAGCATGTTGCCCAGCAGAACCCGGTGATGTTCCTCATTGCTGAGGTTATCTTTAGCTGCTGCAATAAAGTCTATGGGCACAGTTCTGGTGCCCTGATGAAGTAGTTGGAAGAAAGCATGCTGGCCATTGGTGCCTGTCTGGCCCCAGAGAATGGCTCCAGTGTGGTAATCCACCGGTTCGCCATTGAGGCTAGTGGCTTTGCCATTGCTTTCCATATCTAGCTGTTGCAGGTAAGAGGGTAGCAGTAGCAGGCGTTCGCAATAGGGTATGACCGCTGTGGTCTCCAGTTTAAGGAAGTTGCTATACCAGATACCTAGCAGCGCCATAATTACTGGCATATTGCTCTCCAGTGGAGCCTGCTGAAAGTGGCTGTCCATTTCCTGAGCGCCCAATAGCATCTGTTCAAACTGCTCAAAGCCAATGGAGATAGCAATCGAAAGCCCAATACTGGACCACAGCGAGTAGCGCCCTCCCACCCACTCGGCAAACTCCAGAATCTGATCTTCGGGAATTCCATAGGCGATCGCATTGGCTGGGTTGGCAGTCAGGCCAACAAAATGGCTACTGTTCTGGGCATTATCCAGACCCAGAGTTTGCTTAAACCAGCGGATTGCTGTTTTGGCATTCAGCAATGTTTCCTGGGTAGTAAAGGTCTTGCTCGCTAGCGCAACTAGCGTGGTCTCTGGATTGAGCTTTTTTAATGTGGTTAATATTTCGGCGCCATCGACGTTGGAGATAAAATGCAGCTTAATATCTGCATGGGCGTACTCTTCGAGGGCGGCACAGGCCAGCTTGGGGCCCAGGTCAGAGCCGCCAATGCCTATATTAACAATATCAGTAATTGCCTTGCCGGTGCTGCCCAGCCATTGCCCTGCGCGAATTTTATCGCTGGCGGCTTTAACCGATTGCAGCTGCTGTTTTACCAGCGCTATGCGCTCTCTGGCTTGGCTGCTGTTGGCGTCTTCTGGCTCGGCACGCAGAGCGGCATGCAACACGGCGCGGTTTTCTGTGCTGTTAATGGGTTCACCAGCAAACATGGCTGCACGGTGGCTGAGCAGTGGAGACTGCTCGGCTAACTTTAATAGCTCTGACCAGACTTTATCGGTCACCAAATTCTTGGAAAAATCCAAAAACAACTCGCCACTACTCACAGAGAATTTTTCTGCACGCTGGGAGTCGGCCGCAAATAAGTCAGTTATACGGACCTCGGTGGCACTGTCAGCCTCGGCATTGAGATTGGACCAGGCAGTTGTGGCAGTGGGTGAATAGTTTTTGCTGTTCATGGTTGCTCTATTTCCTGTTTGAGACTGGGTGTTAAAGGCGTAGAATCACCGCCGGTGATAAACGCCGCTGTTATCCTAATTTATTGTAATAAAATTACATTTATATCCAGTATAGCGGATTAAATATGGTTAATTTATGTAATTTTGTTACAATTAGCCTAATATCAATACGGAGCCATTATGGGCCAGATTAACCCTCAGATAGCTGCTGTTACGCAGCGCATTATAGAGCGCAGCGCTTCGTTGCGCGCAGATTATTTACAACAGATTGCAACCGATTATGACAATCGTCCCGAGCGTGGCAAATTAAGCTGCGGCAATCTGGCTCATGGCTTTGCCGCCTGCGGTGAGGAAGACAAAAATAGCCTGCGGATGATGGAGTCCGGCAATATGGCTATTGTTACCTCTTACAACGATATGCTGTCGGCTCACCAGCCCTACGCCACCTATCCGGACCAGCTGAAACAGGCAATGCGAGATATTGGCTGCACGGCTCAGGTTGCTGGTGGTGTGCCCGCTATGTGTGATGGCGTGACTCAGGGACAGGATGGCATGGAGCTGAGCCTGCTGAGCCGCGACCTAATTGCACAGTGCACAGCTATGTCGCTGTCCCATCAGATGTTCGATGGGGTTTTGGCCTTGGGTATCTGTGACAAAATTGTTCCAGGTCTGATTATGGGCGTGCTGAGCTTTGGTTATTTGCCAGCGCTGTTTGTTCCGGCGGGCCCCATGGAATCTGGGCTGCCCAACAAAGAAAAGCAGCGTATTCGCCAGCTCTACGCAGAGGGCAAAATTGGCCGTGATGAGTTGTTGCAGGCTGAGCTAGAGTCTTACCACAGTGCTGGCACCTGTACTTTCTATGGCACTGCCAACAGTAATCAGATGGTGCTTGAGGCCATGGGTCTGCAAATGCCAGGTAGCTCTTTTGTTAACCCGGAAAATCCCCTGCGGGAAAAGCTTACGGCTGAAGCCGGTTATCAGCTGGCCCGCATTACGGCCCTGGGCAATGACTATAGGCCAGTGGGTGAAATTATTGATGAGCGCGCCATTGTGAATGGCACAGTAGCGCTGTTGGCCTCCGGCGGTTCCACCAACCACAGCATGCACCTGGTGGCTATTGCTAGATCGGCCGGCATTATCCTTAACTGGGATGATATCTCTGACCTATCTGCTGCTGTACCTCTGCTTGCCAGGGTTTATCCCAACGGCCAGGCCGACGTCAATCATTTCCATGCAGCTGGAGGCACCAGCTGTCTGTTCCGTCAGCTTCTGGATGCCGGTTTGATGTACCCAGATGCCAAGACTTCCTGGGGCACTAATTTTGCTGACTTCACCCAGGAGCCAAAGCTAAATGGCGACAATAAAGTGGTCTGGCAGGAGTCGCCTCTGGTGCCGCTGGATACAGAAGTGCTAACCACAGTTGATAAGCCATTTTCTGATGAAGGTGGTCTGCGACTGCTGAGTGGTAACCTGGGTCGCGGTGTGATCAAGGTCTCTGCAGTGGCGCTTGAGAATCAAATTGTTGAAGCGCCAGCCGTGGTTATAGATGCCCAGGATGATCTGGAACCATTATTTAAGTCGGGCTCTCTGGATAGGGACTGCGTTGTTGTGGTGCGCTACCAGGGCCCCAAGGCGCTGGGTATGCCTGAGCTGCACAAACTGACACCATTTCTGGGCACATTGCAGGACCGTGGTCACAGTGTTGCTCTGGTGACTGACGGGCGCATGTCTGGAGCCTCGGGCAAGGTGCCTGCGGCTATCCATCTGGTCCCAGAAGCTGCTGAAGGCGGCATTCTGGCTAGGGTGCAGGACGGCGATATAATTCGTGTCAATGCGGTCACAGGTGAGCTGATGTTTATGGGTGATATGGCTGAACTTGAAGCGCGCCAGCCTGTGCCTCAGTCTGATGCGGGTCAGCGCGGTTGCGGCCGCGAACTGTTTGCTGTTAATCGCAATAATATCAGCGATGCAGAGCAGGGCGCCTCGTACCTGTTTGGCGGAGACTAAACCATGGGTACAAACTGGAATCTGGTTGCAGATATAGGCGGCACCAATGCACGATTTTCCGCGCTTTTAGACAATGGCAGTTTGGAGAGTGAGCATGAGTTTCATCACTCGGTAGAAGAGTATCCGCAGTTCGCTGATTTAATCGGTGGCCTGTTGACAGAGATAGCCGCTGCTACGGGTTGGAGCAATGCCCCGACCCATGTTTGCTTTGCTGTGGCCTGCCCGGCAGACAGTGAAGAGATCGCATTTACCAATAGTCACTGGAAATTCACCAAGACTCAGCTCAAACAGCTGCTGGGCTGTGAGCATCTGTCAGTAATTAATGATTTTGAAGCCGTGGCCCATGGCATTACCGAGCTGGATGAAGCTGATCTGGTAAAGATAGGCGGCGGTGATGCAGTAGACAATAAGTCCATTGGTATTCTGGGTGCGGGAACAGGCCTGGGAGTGGCTGGGCTGGTTCGCCATGGCGGCGGCTACCAGGTGGTGGACACCGAAGGTGGCCATGCTGACTATGCGCCCATTGATGATGTCCAGAGCGCAGTGGTCAATTGCCTGCGCGAGCGTTACGGCAGGGTATCCCTAGAGCGATTGCTGTCGGGTAAAGGTATTTTAAATATTTATCTAGCCCTCTGTTCTATTGAGGGGGTAGAGGCTCAGTTTGAAAGCCCCGCGGAGGTGGTGGCGGCGGCCCTTGAACATCAGGATGACAGAGCGCTGCAGACATTACATATGTTTTGTGAAGGAATGGGTTCTGCGGCCGGCAATCTGGCTCTGACCTTTGGCGCTAAAGGCGGTATCTATATTGCCGGTGGTGTTATCCCGCGCTTTCAGGAGTTTTTCATCAACAGCGGTTTTCGCAGCAAGTTCGAGGACAAAGGGCGCTTTGTCAGTTACCTGCAGCCAATCCCTGTCTATCTAGTCATTCGCAGCAACCTGGGTCTTCTGGGTGCGGCGAAAAAATTACAGCAAATTTAAGGAGTTGTTAGTGCGCAATTTATTAGCTGGTAATCCGGTGATTCCAGTCATTACTTTAAATCGAGTAGAGGACGCTGTGCCTCTTGCTCAGGCGTTGATTGCCGGAGGCTTGAAAGTACTTGAAGTCACCCTCAGAACTGAGGCAGCGGTAGAGGGTATTCGACAGATTGTTAAGCATGTTCCAGAGGCCATTGTGGGCACTGGTACCGTATGTACAGAGCAGCAGCTAAAGTTGTCTGAAGACCTGGGTTGTCAATTTATGATTTCCCCTGGCGCCACCGACGGCTTATTGAGAGCCGCGGCCTCAGCTTCGATACCTTTTTTGCCTGGCATTTCTACTGTCAGTGAGTTGATGCGTTGTATGGAGTACGGTCACCGCAACTTTAAGTTTTTCCCTGCAGAGGCTGCTGGCGGCGTGCCGGTACTAAAGTCCTTTGCCGGACCCTTTGCAGATATTAGTTTCTGCCCTACAGGTGGCATTGGCTTGCACAACGTAATGGATTACCTGGCGCTGCCAAATGTATTATGTGTAGGTGGCTCTTGGATAGCACAGCCAAAACTGATTGATGAAAAAGATTGGGCTGGCATAGAGCGCCTAGCTAGAGAAGCTGTCGAGCTGGCGAGCTAGCCCGAAAACAAATTGAATGAATAAAAGATCTGAATGTAGTCGATAACTACAGAGGTATATGATGAACAATAATATTGATCTGGTTATTTTTGGTGCCCGCGGTGATCTGTCCAAGCGCAAGTTATTTCCTGCTCTCTATCAGCTAGACAAGGCCGGTTTGCTGGCCGACAGTGTGCGCATTGCAGGTGTTGCCCGCGAGGATATGGACAGCATTAGCTTTATTAAACAGATGCATGAGTCTCTGCAGGCTACGTTGGATAGCGCAGATTGGGACGATGTAGTATGGAAAAAGTTTAGCCAGCGCCTGCAGTATATCCGTATCGATTTCTCCCAGAAAAAACAATTTTCCGCGCTTAAAGACTGGTCGCTAGAAAAGCGCACCATGATTTACTATATGGCAACTCCCCCCAGTATTTTTGGCTCCATCTGCAAGCATTTGGATGAAGCTGGCTGTGTGGGTAAAACTTCGCGTATTGTTTTGGAAAAGCCTATTGGCCACGACCTGCACAGCTCTCAGGAAGTGAACGACACTGTTGGCCGCTACTTCCCCGAGCGCAATATTTACCGCATTGATCATTATCTGGGTAAAGAGACCGTACAAAATTTATTGGCACTGCGTTTTGCCAACCGCATGATCAACAGTCAGTGGGACAACAGCTGCATTGATCATATACAGATCACCGCAGCTGAAACCGTGGGTATTGAAGGTCGCTGGTCCTACTATGACAAAGTGGGTCAGTTGCGGGATATGGTTCAGAATCATCTGCTGCAATTGCTCTGCATGGTGGCTATGGAACCACCGAATTCCCTGGAAGCCGATGAGATTCGTGCAGAAAAAGTTAAGTTGCTGAGAGCTCTGAGCCCAATTAGTTCAGCCAATGTGGCTGACCAGGCTGTGCGCGGGCAATACGCCGCCGGCTGGGTTGCCGGTGATCCAGTAGTTGGCTATATGGAAGAAGAGGGCTGTACCGGCGACAGCAGCAACAATGAAACCTTTGTGGCACTTAAAGTCTTTGTGGATAACTGGCGTTGGAACGGGGTTCCGTTTTATCTGCGCACAGGTAAGCGCATGAAAGATAAGGTGACCCAGGTGGTTATTACCTATAAGGATAACCCCCATTCACTATTTCCCGAGACCGATGATGACGCCAACAACCGTCTGATTATTAATCTGCAGCCCAATGAGGGCATTCAGCTGGAAATGGTCTCTAAAAAGCACAGCTTGAAAGAGCGTATGGGCGTTGAAAAGCGGGTTCTCAACCTTGATTTCTTTGATTCCGAAGGTGAGGCTAGAATTCCCGATGCCTACGAGCGTTTGATTCTAGAAGTGATTAAGGGAGACCAGTGGTTGTTTGTCAGCCGGGATGAAATTGAAGCCTCCTGGCGCTGGTGCGACACACTGCTCGATGCCTGGGTAGATCAGAAGATAGGTACCAAGGCCTACAGTGCCGGCTCTCTGGGGCCAGCTAAAGCTGAAATGCTAATTGAAAATGACAACCGTAGCTGGCACGAGGACTGAATATGAACATGGTGGAATTTGAGAATACCTCTGCTCTGGATATAGAGCTGGCTGAGAAAGTGGCGGCACTGCTGGCCGCGGATATCCAGGCCCGGGGTAAAGCCTCGCTGGTTGTCTCTGGTGGGCGAACGCCTATGGGTTTTTTCCATTTGCTGTCGCAGCAACTGCTGGACTGGAGTTCGGTAACAGTTACTCTCGCCGATGAGCGCTGGGTCGATGCGGACCACCAGGATAGCAATGAAAAGCTGGTGCGCGAGAATCTGCTAATCAATGAAGCCCATCAGGCGCAATTTATTAGTTTGAAGAGCGCTGCTGAGAACGCAGTGGATGCTGAATCAGAGTGCGAGCAGGCCCTGGCCTCTGCGGGTCAATTTACGGTAGTGATTTTGGGTATGGGCGATGATGGCCACACGGCGTCACTCTTCCCCGGAACTGAGGCCCTGGCTCTGGGGTTGGATATGAATTCAGGTCGCACAGCGATTGCAGTAACGCCTACAGCGGCTCCTCACCAGCGAATGAGCATGACATTGCCAAGGCTGTTAAATGCCGGGCAGGTGATTATTCATATCAGTGGATCCAGCAAGCAGGACGTGCTGCTCGCTGCACAAAATGGCGACAATGCCGCCGAGCTGCCCATCAGAGCTATTTTGGGTCAACAGGTTGCGCCGCTCTCAGTCTACTGGGCGAAATAAACCAGGCAAAATGTTAAGCCTTGGGGTATGTGCCTTAGATTATGCAGTGCAGGGTTTAAAGTAGGCCATCCATGGCCTGGGAAGAGACGGTTTTTCAAGCTAGCGAATAACGTCGCCGACTCGAACAATTTTTAAAGTGTTGGTGCCGCCGTGGACATTCACAAAGTCCCCTTTGGTAATCAATACTAGGTCGCCATCGCTGACCGCATCGTATTCACGCAATTTTTCTACGGCACAGTGATTAACTTCTGAAGGATCGAGATTTGAGGTGTCAAATGGCACTGGGACCACACCTCTGTATAGAGCGGTGATCTCGCAGGTGCCGAGTTTTTGCGCCATGGCATAAATTGGCAGAGATGAGGTAATGCGCGACATCAGCAATGGTGTAAAGCCGGTCTCTGTCATACAGATAACAGCCTTTACTCCATGTAAATGATTGGCCACATACATGGCTGACAGTGCTAGAGATTCATCGATACGCTGAAAAGTCTGATGCATTCTGTGCTTGGAGCGCTGCGCCAGTGGGTGCTTTTCGGCGCCCTCAATCACTCTGGCCATGGCTTTGACAGTTTCTACCGGATAGTCTCCCACAGCGGTTTCCGCCGAGAGCATTACCGCATCTGTGCCATCCAGCACTGCGTTGGCCACATCAAAAACTTCGGCGCGAGTTGGCGTAGGCGCACTGATCATAGACTCCATCATCTGGGTTGCTGTGATCACTACCTTATTGGCTGAATTGGCTGCTTCAATAAGCTGCTTTTGCACTGCTACAAGATTGGCGTCGCCAATTTCAACACCCAGGTCACCCCGAGCCACCATTACCCCGTCAGCACTTTCAATAATGCCGGGTAAAAATTCATCGGTGATGGCCTCGGCTCGCTCAACTTTGGCGATAATATGCGCGTCGCTACCTGCTGCAGACAGCAGGCTTCTGGTCTCTTCGATATCTTCTTTGGACTGCACAAATGAAATGGCTAGATAGTCGGTATTTAGCGCGGAGGCGGTCTTGATATCGGCTTTATCTTTCTCGGTAAGGGCCTTGGCCGACAGTCCGCCACCAAATTTATTGACGCCTTTTTTACTGGACAGTACACCGCCCTGAACCACAGAGCAGGTTACGGCATGATGGGTTTTCTCCGTTACCTCAAGGGTGAGGCGACCATCATCCAGCAGCAGTATATTGCTCTGCTCTATATCCTCCAGCAACTCCTGGGCAATATAGACTCTGTCTTGATTGCCCAGCTCTGGATCCATCTGGCTATCCAGAGTGAACGTGCAGCCTTCACTGAGCTTAATTTTTTTATCCTCAGCAAAACTACCAATCCGTATTTTTGGCCCCTGCATATCGCAGAGAATACCCACTGGTGTCTTGAGCTCTTTACCTATGCGCCGAATCGTCTCCGCACGCTGAGTATGCTCCTCAGCAGTGCCGTGGGAGAAGTTGAGGCGAAAGACGTTGACGCCGGCAATAATCAGGTCTCTTATTCCCTGATCATGGCTGCTGCCTGGGCCAAGTGTGGCCAGAATCTTAGTTCTGCGGGGCATAGAATTACTCTGGTGCGTTCAGCAGGGCAATGCTGTTGTCGAGCATGCGATTGGAGAAGCCCCATTCATTGTCATACCAGGCCATAACCTTAACCAGCGAGCCATTGACTCGAGTTTGCAGGGAATCAAAATTACTGGAGAAGGGGATATGGTTGTAGTCGATAGACACCAGAGGGTCATCGCAGTAGCTCAGCACCTCTTTTAAGTCACCCTCTGCAGCCTGCTTAAGAATCTGATTGACCTCATCAACTGAGGTGTCTCTGCCGGCATTAAAGGTGAGATCGACCAGGGATACGTTAATAGTGGGTACCCGCACGGCAAGACCGTCGAGCTTACCGGCCAACTCTGGCATCACGTCGCCAATTGCCACTGCCGCACCGGTTTTGGTGGGGATCATAGACTGGGTAGCAGATCGAGCGCGGTAGACGTCTGAATGGTAGACATCGCTCAGCTGCTGATCATTGGTATAGGCATGCACTGTTGTCATATAACCTGACTCAATGCCCATGGCTTCATGCAGCGGCTTGACCAGAGGTGCAAGGCAGTTAGTTGTGCAGGAAGCATTGGAGATTACCTGGTGTTGCTGGGTCAGCATATGGTGGTTTATACCATAGACAACAGTGGCATCCACATTGGAGCCCGGTGCTGAGATCAGTACTTTTTTAGCGCCGCCGGCAATGTGCAATGCGGCTTTGTCACGGCTGGTAAAAACGCCGGTACATTCGCAGACCAGGTCCACGCCCAGGTCGCCCCAGGGAATATTGGCCGGGTCGCGCTCGCAGAACCATTTAATTTCTTGGCCATTGATGCTGATTGAGTTCTCGCCTACTTCTACCTGCTGACCGAAGCGGCCATGCACAGTGTCGAACTTGAGCAGATGGGCGCTAATTGATGCATCGCCCAAATCATTGATGGCAACAATTTGAATTTTGTCCTGGAGGTCTGGGCGCTCATAGAGTGCTCTTAGAACATTGCGCCCGATGCGGCCAAAACCATTAATCGCGATCTTATACATAATTTATATCTTTAAAATGTAGTAAACTTACGTAAATTATAGGTTTAAACCTGGTTTTAAGCAATTTTTATTGGTATTTATTGCGTAAAATTACATAAAATAAACCTTTGGCATAGTTTTGTTGCAGAGATATGAAATTTTGGTACAAAATGCTCGGCTGTGAAGTGTTTTTCGCCGATAGAATCTGCAGTTGTTTTACCCTGTGGGTAAATGAAGTCATTTAATGTCATATACAGTTGGGGCCTATGCACAGCCAGAATCTGATCAATATCATTACCGATGCCTTGCCCAGCCTAAATAAGTCGGAAACCAAGGTTGCCAACGTTATTTTGTTGGATCCGGATGGAGCTACTCAGTCCAGTATTGCGGCACTGGCAAAAAAGGCCAGCGTTAGCGAACCCAGCGTCAATAGATTTTGTAAGCGCTTTAATGCCTCTGGCTTTCCCGATTTCAAGCTCAAATTAGCCAAGTCTCTGGTCAGCGGTATTCGCTTTGTAAACCGCAATGTGGACCCCAACGACGATGTGGCCAGTTACACGCCAAAAATAATTGATAGCACCATAAATACACTGGCCGCTGTGCGAGACAACATCAGCTATACCAGGGTAAATCAGGTGGTAGACAAGTTGATTCAGGCAAAGAGAATTTACTTTTTTGGACTGGGTGCCTCTGGCTCTGTGGCCCGGGATGCCGAGCACAAGTTTTTCCGCTTCAATCTGCCAGTTTCCAGCCATGAAGATGTATTGATGCAGCGTATGCTGGCCTCTACTGGCGGGGCAGGGGATCTGTTCTTTATTGTGTCCCATACCGGTCGCACCAAAGAGATTGTCGAGGTGGCAGAGATTGCCAGAAACAATGGATCTATAGTGATTGGCCTTACCGCGCCAGATTCGCCTCTGGCTGCCATGAGCACATTGGCTATGGACGTGGATGTGCCTGAAAATACCGATGAATATATGCCTATGGCGTCGCGTATCGTGCACCTGGTGGTTCTCGATGTATTGGCGACTGGTATGACATTGCGCCGCGGACCGGACTTCCTGCCCCATCTCGAGAAAATAAAAAACAGCCTCAAGCCAACCCGCTATAAGAGCGACAGTTGATCGCTCTTGCCAATTGGCGACGACTCCCCTTGAATCGGCGCCAAAATGAGCAATTAGCTTGAGGTAAAGGTTGTAAATCTACTAGACTAATTCCTTTTTACCGCTATCCACTAAAGGGTTGTCTACATGTCTGCTTCAGCGCTGTATCCGGTTCCCGCCTCCTGGCACCAGTCTGCTTGGATCAACAAGCAAAAATATACTGAGATGTATCGCCAATCTATCGAGCAGCCCGAGCAATTCTGGGCTGAGCAGGCCAATGAGTTTTTGACCTGGGATAAACCCTGGCAGACAGTGTCCAGTCAAGATTTTTCCGCTGCTGAGGCAACCTGGTTTGGCGGTGGTAAACTCAATGTCGCGGTCAACTGTATTGATCGTCATCTGCCCCAGCGGGCTCAACAAACCGCGCTGATTTGGGAGGGTGATGAGCCCAGCGACGATAAAAGAATTACCTATGCTGAGTTGCACGAGCAGGTGTCGCGACTGGGCAATGTGCTCCGAGAGCGGGGGGTTAAAAAGGGCGACCGGGTGTGCATCTATATGCCTATGATTCCTGAAGCTACCTATGCCATGCTGGCCTGTGCCCGTATCGGAGCTGTGCACTCGGTAGTTTTCGGTGGTTTCTCCCCTGAGGCATTAAAAGACCGTATTCTGGACTCTGATTGCGAGTTGGTGATCACTGCGGATGAGGGAGTTCGAGGCGGCAAAATTATTCCTCTAAAACAGAATGTCGATGCTGCGCTGGCCCATTGTCCGGCAGTGCATACCTGTCTGGTGGTAGAGCGCACCTCTGGTGCTGTGCAGTGGGTTGAGGGTCGTGATCTCTGGTATCAGCAGTCGACTGATGCAGTGTCCGAGGACTGTGTGGCGGAGTCTATGGACTCTGAAGACCCGCTGTTTATTCTATATACCTCAGGCTCTACGGGTAAGCCCAAAGGCGTACTGCACACCACTGGAGGCTATCTGCTGATGGCCGCTATGAGTCACAAATACACCTTTGACTATAAAGAGGGCGATATTTACTGGTGTACTGCTGATGTCGGCTGGATTACTGGCCACAGTTACATAGTTTACGGCCCTCTTTGCAATGGCGGCATATCGCTGATGTTTGAAGGGGTGCCCACCTATCCGGATGCGTCGCGTTTCTGGCAAGTGATCGACAAGCACCAGGTCAATCAGTTTTACACTGCGCCAACTGCCATTCGAGCCCTTATGTCAGCTGGCGATGAGCCTGTAAAGAAAACCTCTCGCAGTTCTCTGAAATTGTTGGGTACCGTGGGTGAGCCGATCAACCCAGAGGCCTGGGAATGGTATTACAGGGTGGTGGGTGAGTCGCGCTGCCCCATAGTGGACACCTGGTGGCAGACTGAAACCGGCGCTCATATGATGACTCCTCTTCCCGGTGCTACGGATCTTAAGCCCGGTTCTGCATGCCAGCCATTCTTTGGAGTGGAGCCTGTCTTGCTAGACCCTGAGGGTACTGAAGTCGTTGGGGCGGGCGAGGGTCTGCTGATGATTAAATCCTCATGGCCCAGTCAGATTCGCACTGTCTATGGTGATCACAAGCGCTGCATTGAAACCTACTTCAGTGCTTACCCAGGCTATTATTTCACTGGAGATGGCGCGCGCCGAGATGAGGATGGATATTACTGGATTACGGGACGGGTCGATGATGTGCTCAATGTCTCCGGTCACCGTATGGGCACCGCCGAAGTGGAGAGTGCACTGGTGCTGCACGAGGCTATTGCCGAAGCTGCGGTGGTCGGCTACCCCCATGATATTAAGGGGCAGGGCATTTACTGCTATGTCACGCCTATGGCAAATGTGGAGTTCAACGAGCTGTTACTCAAGGAGCTGGTGGCACTCTGTGTCGCCGAAATTGGACCTATTGCCAAGCCGGATATTATCCAATGGGCCCCTGGGTTGCCTAAAACCAGGTCCGGCAAAATTATGCGGCGTATTCTGCGCAAAGTAGCAGCCAATGAATTGGACAGCCTGGGGGATACCTCAACATTGGCTGAGCCTGCAGTGGTGGATGATTTAATTGCAAACCGACATAATCGCTAGGCCGTATTTGGACGATCTGAGTATTTAAGAGCAATAAAAATATAACAGGCAAGCTCTATGAAAATCTTCTCTGTATTTATGACCGGATCGCTGCTGGTTTATTTGCTATTGCTAAGCCTTCCTGCCGCTGAGCCGGTCAAAGATATTCCCTTTTACAAGCCCACCTCGGTTCAGGTTATTGCCCATGGTAGTGCCAGAGCTCTGCTGCCAGGCAATACATTGGAAGCAGCAGTCAATGCCCTGAGGCTGGGCACAGATATTCTCGAGTTAGATATCCATCTGACAGCGGATAGCCAGCTGGTTGTGCGCCATGATGAGATGATTGATACCACCACCAATGGCAGTGGTCTGATTGCAGATATGACTCTGGCTGAAATCCAACAGTACGATGTTGGCTTTCATGAGGTTGATTTCCCTGATCTGACCTATCCTGCAGGTATTGTAGTGCCGACCCTGGAATCTCTGTTTATCCGTCTTCCAGAGAGTCGCTATCTGATTGAGTTGAAACCTGAGGGGACAGCTGCGGCTGATCACCTCTGTCAATTGCTTAACCGGTATAACCTGACAGAGCAGGTTGTAATTGGCTCTTTTCACAGTTCCGTATTGCAGTATTTTCGCCAAATTTGCCCCCAGGTGCCCACATCCTTGGGCCAGTCTGAGGTTGCTCTGTTAGTTGTTCTTAGTCGTTTGGGATTAGGCCATTTATTTAACTCGCCTGGGGTGTCTGTACAGCTCCCGGTAGTCTACGCAGGCGTCAAGATTCTGACGCCCGCAGTTATAGAAGCTGCGCATCAGCTTAATATGCGCGTCGATGCCTGGACGGTAAATGACGTAGGTTTAATGCAAAAGCTGATTGATGACCGAGTGGATGGTATTATTACCGACAGGCCAGATGTTTTACGCTCTATTCTGCCAAGGGGATAATGCAGTCTGGGCGCACCAAAAATAAATTAATGTCGCATTTGAGATCAAATTGGTCTAAAAATAATACACAGGTGGATAGTAATGAGTACCATAATGCCAACTATGAGACTAGATATAAGCAAACAACTCGCCAGGTTAATGAGGGAGCGTCGACTCTCCCAGAGTGCGCTGTCAAGAGCCACCGGAGTTCCTCAGCCCACTATTAATCGTATTCTCAGCGAAGTGACTAGAGAGCCTCGTCGCGATTCTGTAGTGCGCATCGCCAATTTTTTTGGTGTTACGCCAGAGTCCCTCTACGGTCCGCCGCTTAAGAAGCCTGCAGACTCTGTGTCGGTCGAAGAACTCTACGAGCGCATTCAGTCCCTAAGCGATAATGATAGAGCCACTCTTTTTGCCAAAGTAGCTGAGAAACTGACCTAGCCTGCTGGTAAGTCTTATTATCTATCTGTTTAACTTATCGTCAATCAGCTTAAGTAGTTGTTGTCGCTGGGAAAACGGCAGGCTCTCCAACCAAGATTTGAATTTCTCCACACCGCCATCGTAAGCAGCCTTTAGGGCGTTAATATCAGGGGTTTCAGATACATTAATCACTGATCTTTCCTTTATTGTGAGTCTTATTGAGGTCAATCCTGAAATCTGTCAATTTGTAACGATTTCAGTGCAATTTCATCCTGAAAAAAATCATTTAGACAGCTCCCTACTGTGCCTATGGTGCTTACATATAAGCTTGGTTCATCCCTGAATCGGCACTGCAACTGCTGTTTCCATGGGTGTAAATTAAAGGATACTGGACAAAGTTAATATAATTCTGAAGGACTAATACTAAAGTATTAGTTGCTGTGGATTGACTCCAGCGCCCCCAGTGACTGGCAATGCTGTCAAAATGGCCAGGTTTTGCCTAAATCAGTCTAAAAAATTAACTTGTTTTCTTGAGTTAGGTCTGTATAAAAACCCTATGGATACTATTTTGCAAAGCTCTGCCGGCGCTGTATTTTGGCTATCAGTCACCACTGCTTGTCTGCTGGGCGCCATGTCCCCCGGCCCCAGTCTGGCGTTAATCATTAATCACTCATTATCCCAGGGAAAGTTAGCTGGACTCTGTGCTGCATTAGCCCATGGTCTAGGGATAGGGCTATTTGCTTTTGTCACCGCCTTCGGCCTGGTGGTTGCTGTGGATAAAAATCCCGCGATGTTTGATGTTATTCAGGTTTTGGGTTGCCTATTTCTTTTGTACCTGGCGACAAAGCTGCTGTTTTCGCCGGTCAACAGAGACAGCAATATCAGTATGGCGGTGCGGTCTTCCTATTTGGCTGCCGCCAGAGATGGATTCTTGATCGCGCTGGTCAATCCGAAAATACTTATCTTTTTTACTGCTCTGTTTAGCCAGTTTGTTACTGCAGATAGTTCGGATTGGGAAAAGCTAACGCTCACTATGATTGCCGGAACTGTCGATGCTCTATGGTATATGCTGGTAGTGCTATTGCTGTCTCATTCTGGTGCCATGGTAAGCTTTCAGCGCAAAAGCTGGGTGATAGATAAGATATTCAGTCTGATTCTCTTTGTTATGTCCATTTACTTTATCAGCCAAATAATCCAGCGCAGCGATTTGCTTGGGCTGCTATAGCCCGCTGTGATCTGGGGTAAAATTTTATTAAAGGTTCTAATGTATGATCTCATTTGAAGCGCTCTTCCAATTAGCTGCCAGCACCCGTGGCGGTGTGGAGGTTTTTGAAGCCACACTACCTGTTCCCAAAACCAGTAAACAGTTAATGGCTCAAACTGATGATCGCTACCTGTCGATGATAGCTAGGTGTATTTTCCGCGCAGGTTTCGTATGGCGAGTGATAGACAATAAATGGCCAGGTTTTGAAACCGCCTTCTCGCAGTTTAATCCTCTGGCTGTGGCGCATTTTAGTGATGAAAAGCTAGAAGAGCTGGCTCAGGATCGAAGCATAGTGCGCAACTTCACCAAAATTGTTGCGGTTCGCAATAATGCCGTCTACCTGTTAGATCGCCAGCGCAGCCATGGCAGCTTTGGGCAGTTTATAGCGGATTGGCCAGAGGATAATATTACTGGCCTGTGGCTGGAACTGAAAAAGCAGGGCAGTCGACTCGGCGGTAATTCTGGTCCTATGATGCTGCGCAGCATGGGCCGCGATACTTTTTTGCTGACCAGTGATGTTTGTCAGGCTCTGGTGCACCACGGTTTTATGAAAAAGTTTAGCCCCAATTCCCAGAGGGATTTAAAGTTAGTCGAGCAGGTCTTTGAGAACCTGCGCCAGGAAACTGGCAGGCCCCTGTGCCAGATTAGTCGCATACTCGCCTGTACCCTGTAGGGAAAAACGGGCACCTGTTGATTGAGTATCCGGGCCGGTGGTACCATAGCGGCGTTTCCTAAGGGGCGGTCAGATTGGCCTGAGAAGTACCCTTTGAACCTGATCCGGATTATGCCGGCGTAGGAATAGGACTACTAGCTTTTTGCCCTGCCCCCGTCTTTGACTCCGGGTCTCCTTAACTCACTGTTACTGAGGCTCATATATGAATTTCTCTAGATCCAAACTTTTAACCCTGTTATGTCTGCTAGTTTTTGGCTCCGGCAATGTGTTGCGGGCAGTGGCCGATAGTGCCATTGATGAAATTATTGTCAGCGCGGATTTCCGCGATGCGACACTGTTAGACTCATCGGCCAGTATTACTGTGGTAGACGCTGAGGCTATCAGTCAGCGACAGGCTAGGCATCTTGAGCAATTATTAAATCTTGCGCCCAATGTTAATTTCTCCAGCGGTGCCTCTCGCGGGCGATTTATTCAGATACGTGGTATAGGTGAGCGCAGCCAATTTATTGAGCCCTTAAATCCCTCAGTTGGAATACTGGTGGATGGTATAGATTTCACTGGCATTGCTGGTGCGGCTACCACTATGGATATTGAGCAGGTAGAAATTTTACGGGGGCCCCAGGGCACTCTCTATGGAGCCAATGCGCTGGCAGGATTAATAAGTCTCCAGTCTGTGCAGCCGGGGAGGCAGACAGAGGGAAATCTGTCGGCCTCTGTTGGAGATTACAACACCCAGACGCTTAGTGGCAGTTTAGGTGGGCCAGTCAGCGACGACCTCGGATTGCGCGTTGCTGTGCAGCAGCACAGCAGTGATGGCTTTGTGGACAACGATTTCTTAAATCGCGATGACACCAATAATATTGATGAACTGAGCCTGAGATCGATATTAGCCTGGCAGGCTAGTGATAACACCCGTATCAAACTGACAGTTTTCCATGTAAATGCAGATAATGGCTATGATGCCTTCAGCCTTGATAATAGTAGGCGCACCCTATCGGACAATCCGGGTCATGACCGGCATGAGGCCACAGCTGCCGCAGTGCAAGCCAGCTGGGAGGGCAATCAGAACTTTGCGTTGGCCAGTACGTTTAGCTTTGCCGACAATAATCTGCAATACGGTTTCGACGAAGACTGGACCTATGCTGATATCTGCGTCGACTTTGTCTGCATCTATGACGGCTATGCTTCGGTGGATAACTATATTCGCGATCGCGATAACAGCAGCCTGGATATACGTCTGATATCCAGAGAGGGTGCGCAGATTTTTGCCGGCACCACTGACTGGGTACTGGGACTGTACTGGCGTGATCAGAATGAAACATTGCTTCGTCAGTACAGCTTTGCATCCGGTGATTTCACCAGTGATTTTGATACCAGTAATAGAGCAATTTATGGCCAGCTAGATACGCAATTATCTGAGGCTCTAACTCTTACTACAGGGCTGCGCATTGAAAACCGCGACGCTAACTACAGCGATAGCCAGCTGGTTGATCATGGAGTAGATGAGAATTTATACGGTGGTCGCATTGCACTGAGTTATCAGACAACAGCCAATGCCCGCATCTATGGTTTGATATCTCGCGGTTACAAAGCGGGCGGAGTCAACAGTGATCCAGGTCTGGAAGCGGCTGATCGTGAATTCGACACTGAGCGGATGTGGAATGTCGAGACTGGTATCAAAGGCCTCTGGCTGGACGGCGCTGTGCAGGCGCAGGTATCGGCTTTTTACCAGTTGCGTGATGATATTCAGATCAAGCAGTCGTTGGTGCAACCCATAGAGCAGACCAATGCCACTAGCTTTACCGACTACTTTGGCAATGCTGCCAAAGGTAAAAACTATGGCCTTGAGGTGGAATTTAACTGGCTGGCGTCCGAGACTGTCGCCCTGTTTGGTTCGCTGGGTCTTTTGCAGACTGAGTTTGATACACCCCTGTCAGAGACATTGAACAGCCGCGACCAGGCACATGCACCCAGCTATCAGTTTGCTTTAGGCAGCACTGTTCAGCTGACCAACAGACTGGCTCTGAGTCTCGATATTGAGGGCAAGAATAAGTTTTTTCTGTCCCCTCGTCACAGTGCTCAGACTCGGGCCTACGAGCTACTTAATGCCAATTTAACCTACGACACTGGTGATTGGGAGCTATCTATCTGGGGTCGTAATCTGACCGATAGAGAGATTATTGTGCGAGGCTTTGGCAGTTTTGGCAACGATCCTCGCAAAGGCTATATGACCGAACCCTACTATCAGTTTGGCGCTCCCAGAATGATTGGTTTAAGTGGTAAATATGATTTTTAGCTGTCGACTGTAGACAAGGAGCAGAGTATGCAAGTAACAATTGATATTAGTATGTACCCCAATCGAGAGGATTTTATTCCACCTATCAAAGGCTTTATTGACAAGATCAATAGGTTTGACAGCCTCAAGGTGACAACCTTTCCCACTAGCACTGTAGTGCAGGGAGATTTTGAGCACGCCATGGCTGCTGTGCAGGATACGATTGCTGAATGTTACCGGGAGTTCAATATGGCCATCTATGTGGCCAAGATTATTCCTGGCTACGAGGCGCTCTAAGTTTGTTTGACTGGGTTGGTCTTGAGACTGTGGCTGTAGCATTGGCTATCGCCTATCTACTTTTGGCGGTGAGGGAGAATATCCTCTGCTGGCTATGTGCTTTCTGCAGCACGGCTATCTATGTATGGATTTTTGGTGATGTAAATCTGTACATGGAGTCTGGGCTCAATATCTACTATATGGCGATGGCTCTGTACGGCTGGTACCAATGGCAATACGGTGGTTCCAGTAATCAGGGAGTTGCCATCAGCCGCTGGACGGCTACACAGCATCTGCAAGCGGCGGCGCTGATCTTATCGGCCAGTTGGCTGTCTGGGTACTTGTTAGCCCAGAGTACCGATGCCCGTCTGCCCTATATTGACTCATTTACCACCTGGGCCAGTGTTGTAACCACCTGGATGGTAGCGCGCAAAGTTCTGGAAAACTGGTGGTATTGGATGCTGATTAATTCGGTTTCCATTTTCCTGTTTATTGACCGGGAACTCTATCAAACCGCTGCAATGCTTGGGGTATACTTGCTGTTATCACTGATTGGCTACATGGCTTGGAGAAAGACCTATATTGAACAGAACTCAGGCAGTATTGCAGTCGGCTCTATCTAGCTGGCAGAACTGGAATTCCGGCGAGCCTGGCCTGGGCCTGCTTACGGCAAAACCAGAGATTGTTACTGAGCTGTTTGGTGGTCGCACCAACAAAACCTTTCTAGTGTCGAGCGGTGACTTCCGGGCAGTGGTCAGGGTCAACTCTCCCGATGCAGTTAAACTGGGGATCGATCGGCAGCGGGAAAAACAAATTTTGGAACTGTTGCAACCCACTGGTCTGGTACCCAGGGTTCTGTTTTTCGATAATGATTTTTTAGTTTCCGAATTTATCGAGGGGCGTTCGCTAACCGATAAAAGTTTAAAAAACAGTCATATTATGGAGTCACTGTCAGAGGCTCTGGCTGTGGTTCAGTCTGTGAAGATGCCCAATTCTAGCCCGCGAAACTATCTTGACTACTGTCGGCGGTATCTCAACCAGCTGACCGGGACCAAAGTGTCGCCACTGGTGGTAGAGCAGATAGAAGGGGCGGCCAAAGCTGTGGATCAGGAAGCCTGGGAGCCGGTGATTTGCCACCATGATATGGTGCCAGAGAATATTATTGTCAACGACAGCGGGCTGTTTATTATAGATTGGGAATATGCGGCTCTGGGTCATCCGGGGCTGGATTTTTTGCGTCTATACGGGGCGGACTATGCATCATCGGAGCGCCAGAAAGAGTCCCTGCAGTCTCTGTTCAAGGTTAAGCAGGCTATGGATAAACTCTGGTTAGCGGTGCAACTTTAGCTGTATTGAAATTTATTGTTAGGGTGATGAGATGAGTGATAAAGACTATAACCAATTAAATGCTGAAGAGCAGTATGTGATCTTGCACAAGGGCACAGAGGCGCCATTTGTAGGCGAGTACACCGACAACAGGACCCAGGGTCTCTATTGCTGTAAACAGTGTAATAGCCCGCTGTACAGGTCTGAGCACAAATTCCCCTCCCATTGCGGCTGGCCCAGTTTTGATGATGAGGTTGAGGGTGCGGTGCGGCGTGAGCCGGATGCCGATGGTCGGCGGATAGAGATTGTCTGCGCTAACTGCGATGGCCATCTGGGCCATGTGTTTGAGGGCGAGGGCTTTACTGATAAGAATATACGCCACTGCGTAAACAGTATCTCTATGCTATTTGTGGCCGCTGATTGATGCCGGATTACTCTCTGTAAAGTCTAGTCCCTAAAGTTTTTAAACTGGAAGGGCTGACCCAGATCCGCCTCGCGCACCATGGCCATAACAGCTTGCAGATCATCGCGTTTTTTTCCGGTTACGCGTACCTGATCCCCCTGAATGGTAGCCTGCACCTTCAGTTTCTGATCTTTAATAAGTTTGACAATCTTTTTGCAAACTTCAGAGCTGATGCCCTGCTTAAAACTCACGTCCAGAGAGAAGGTCTTGCCTCTGTGGACAGATTCATCCTCAAATTCCATCACCCGGGGGTCGATCTTGCGCTTGATCAACTGGGCGCGGAAAATATCCAATAACTGCTGACATTGAAAGTCTGCTTCCGTTTTAATAGTGACAATGTCGTTGGTCAGGCTGATGCTTGCGTCGACGCCGCGAAAGTCGAATCTCGTAGACAATTCTCGCTCGGTATTATGGGTGGCATTGAGTATCTCAGCGCTATCAATTTCAGTAACAATATCTACGCTTGGCATGGTCTGACTCTCCGCTGGATATGAGCTATGATTCTAAACCAGTCTGCGTACCTCAGACCAGCCTAAATATAATAAGAGGGGTAGTTAAAACAATGAACAGAGATTGTGTTTGTGGCAGTCGGCAACAGTTCTCTGAATGTTGTGAGCCACTGCTTAATGAAGTTCAGCCGGCAAAAACACCGGAGCAGCTAATGCGCTCCAGATACAGTGCCTATTCTCTGGGTGGCTATGGCAGCTATCTGCTCAAAACCTGGTTTGCGCCAATGGCCAAAGATCTCTCCATTGAAGAGCTGTCGAGGTCAGATACTGAATGGCTGGGGTTGAAGATTCTGGACTCCGGCATTAGTGGCAATAGCGGTTGGGTGGAGTTTAAGGCAGTATACAGAGACAATCAGCGGCGGGTTGAGATGCATGAGAAATCTGTATTTACCCTACAGGGTAACCGCTGGTTATATATAGGCGGTGAAGTATCGCCCAGCTAGAGAATATCATTGTCGAGCCCTGCACAACGGGCTATTCAGGTCTGCGGTTTAATCGGCGGGTTTTACTAGGCGGCCAAACAGTATGCCAATTTCAAATAGCAGCCACATAGGTATGGCCAGCAGAGTCTGGGAGATAATATCAGGAGGTGTTAGCAGCATGCCCAGTACAAAGCAGAGCACAAAGACATAGGGGCGCTTCTTGGCCAGATTATCTGGCTCTACCACTCCCATCCAGGAGAGAATCACCACAGCAATGGGGATTTCAAAGCTGAGTCCGAAGGCAAAAAACAGCTTCAGCACAAAGTCTAAATAGCTGCGAATATCTGGCATCACGCTGATGCCTTCCGGTGCAATGCTGGTAAAAAACATAAACACCAGAGGGAATACCACATAGTACGCAAAGGCCATGCCGCCATAGAATAAAAACACGCTGGAAAAAAATAGCGGTAGCACAATCTTCTTTTCACGCTGATAGAGCCCGGGCGCCACAAAGGCCCATATTTGATAGAGAATGTAGGGCATGGCTGCGAACATGGACAGCACCAGTGTCAGCTTGAAAGGTGTTAAAAAGGGTGAGGCAACCTCAGTGGCTATCATGGTTGAGGATTCGGGTAGAAACTCACGGATAGGTTCAGATACGTAGAGATAAAGATCCTGACTAAAGGAAAACAGACCGGCAAAAATCACCAGAATCGAGATAAAAATACGCAGCACACGGTCGCGAAACTCGATCAGGTGGGCCATAAACGGCTGCCTGTCCAGGGCCTCCTGCTGTTCCTCAGTGGTTTCGCTACTGTTAGATTTGCTCATGATTTATCAACTGTGGATGAATCTAGCTTATCTTTGATCTCTGATGCGGTATTTTTTAGCTCAGCAGTGCTGTCGCGCATGCTGTCCTCAAACTTGGTTTTGCTGTTTTCCAGATCGCGCAGTATTTTCTCATTGTGCAGTTGGCGATGAATTTCGCCCATACCTACTTCGCTCTCAAGTTCTCTGCGGGCGCTAGACATCATCTGCTTGAGCCGGCCAATCCACAGACTAATGGTGCGCACAGTTTCAGGCAGGCGCTCAGGCCCCATCACAATTAATGTAATTACAGCTATAACTAGAAGCTCAGAAAAACCTACATCAAACATGGGTTATTCTGCGGTGTCCTTTTTCTCAGCACTCTGCTCGGTTTTTTCTGCAGACTTTTGCTCTATCTCAGGCTCTTCTGTGGATTGTTCTGAGTCACTGGAGACGCTGTCTTTAAAGCCTTTGACCGCGCCGCCCAGGTCTGAGCCAATATTGCGCAATTTCTTAGTGCCAAACACCAGGGCTACAATAACCAAAATAATTAATAGTTCCTGCCAACCAAAACCCATGTTAATCCTCCTTATTTGCCGTTCGTTGTGCCTTCTCTTCAAGGCCAGATAAATCAAATCGTCGCTCTAATTCAGCGAGCACTCCACTGGCATCTTCGCCCAGATGGGAGAGCATAACCAGACTATGAAACCAGAGATCAGCAGTTTCATAAATTAATTTCTCATTGTTACCAGACTGCTCGGCATCGCGGGCTGCCAGAATAGTCTCTATGGATTCTTCGCCGACTTTTTCCAGTATTTTATTCAAGCCCTTGGAGTGCAGACTGGCCACATAGGACTCATCTGCCGAGGCCAGCTTGCGAGCCTCCAGCACTTCACTGAGTCGGCGCAATACAGCATCATTCATGAATATATATCCTTGGGGTCTCTAACCACTGCATCCACAGCCTGCCATTGGCCGTCTTTTAAGACTGAATAAAAACAGGAGCTTCTGCCGGTGTGACAGGCAATACCACCCAGCTGTTCGACACGCATCATTATTACGTCATTGTCACAGTCCAGACGCAGTTCTCTAAGTAACTGCACATTGCCCGACTCTTCTCCTTTTCGCCATAGCTTCTGTCTAGACCTGGACCAGTACACAGCGCGGTTTTCATTCACCGTTAGTTCTAGGGCCTGCCGATTCATCCAGGCAACCATTAGAATCAGCCCAGACTCAGCATCCTGAGCTATGGCGGGCACCAGCCCGTCTGAGTTCCAGGCTATTTGATCGAGATAAGTGGTCATAGGGGCAAGTATAGCGGAACTGGGTCTAGCGCAGTAGTAGCAACAGCAGGCCTATCCCGCCCAGTATCAGGCTGCTGGCAGGAACCTGACTGATAGTTTCAGCCCAGTGAGGAGATGCCAAACCTATACCTATGCCCATTAGTGCGGCTCCCAGACGATTGAATCGCCTGCTTGGCTTAGCAGCTTTTGATTCTGCAGGCGCGGATTTTGGTGTCTCTGTGTTGACTGGCCCCTGCTGTATATTTTGCAGTGCCTGAAAAATTAATGGTGGTATCTGCGGCAGATGTTCCAGCCAGTCGGGCACATGGCGCTTAAACTGCTTAAAGATGCTTTTGGGGGAATAGCGATCTTTCAGCCATTTTTCAAGGAAGGGCTGAGCTGTGGTCCAGAGGTCGAGCTGGGGATACATTTGCCTGCCGAGACCCTCGATATTCAGCAGCGTCTTCTGCAATAGCACCAGAGATGGCTGCACTTCCATATTAAAACGTCGAGCCGTGTTAAACAGGCTGACCAGCATATGTCCCAGAGATATTTCATTGAGCGGGCGTTCAAAGATAGGCTCACAGACCGAGCGAATAGCGCCGGTAAACTCCCCCACTGGGGTGTCAGCAGGCACCCAGCCGGAGCGAATATGTAGCTCTGCCACCTGGCGGTAATCGCGCTTGAAAATGGCCAATAGGTTGCGCGCCAGGTAAAACTGGTCGTCGCTCGACAAGGAGCCCATAATGGCACAGTCGATAGCCAGATAGCTTGGCGCCTTGGGTTTGCTGGCGTCCACAAAGATATTGCCCGGATGCATATCGGCATGGAAGAAATTATGCTCGAACACCTGGGTGAAAAAGATTTCAACACCGCGCTCTGCCAGCAGTTTCATATCCACACCGGCGGCTTCCAGATCAGCCATATTGGTGACCGGGATGCCATAAATGCGCTCCATTACCAGAACATTTTCGTTGGAATAGGGCCAGTGTATTTCAGGTACATAAAGCAGCGGCGAACCTTCAAAGTTATGCCGCAACAATGAGGCATTGGCGCCCTCCGATTGCAGATTTAACTCTTCGAGAATCACCACCTCATAATCGGCCACCACCTCAAGGGGGCGCAGGCGACGGCCATCTTCGCTGTATTTGGCCAGCAAGCGAGCCAATGTATACAGCAGGGCTATATCTTTGCGGATGGTTTTTTCAATGCCGGGCCGCACTGCTTTGACCACCACATTTCGGCCATCAGCCAGCACTGCTGCATGAACCTGAGCTACAGAGGCGGATGCCAATGGGTCGGTTTCAAAACTGTGGAAAAGCTGCTCTACTTTACCCTCTAGGGCTGTTTCTATATTGGATTTAAAGGTGGCGGACGAAAAGGGTGGCACATTGTCCTGTAACTGCGCCAGCTGTGCGCAGATATCTGTGGGCACCAGGTCTGGCCTGGTGGAAAGCAGCTGACCAAATTTAATAAAGATTGGCCCCAGTTCCTCGAGGGCCATGCGCAGGCGCTCGCCGCGGTCGGCGCTGTTGCCGCCAAATAGCACTGCTGGCGCCAGCAGGGCACGCACAGCGAAGGGCAGGCTGTCTTTGTCTAGCAGCTTATCAAGGCGGTATTTGCCCACTACTCGAGCAATTTTGGCAAGGCGACGAAGGCGAATCACGGGCGGGATTTTCTCTGTTGAAGGCTGAGACGCAGTTTGTTGGCTCTGGCCGCCAGTCGATCTACATCGGTTGATAGGTGGCGTACAGACTGCACAAAGCTCTGGTATTCGTTTTTGCTAGGGGTCAGACGCAGCTCTTCCTGAGATACCTCGGCTAGAGCAGACTGGGCTCGATTCAGGGCATTGCTGCGAAATTCGGCAGAGTTGCGGATTGTCTCGCCCAACAGATGAGCTGGCACATCGCCAATCAATTCAGCCAGTGCTGCCTCCCAGTCGATATCCAGTTCGGCCATAATATGGTTGAGTTGGCGCAACACCTCCAGATTACCGCTGACATTGACGCCAGTACCGGAGAAAGAAACCATCTCATCCGCATTGATGGCCATCGCCGCCAGAGAGACTAGGGTACCGCTAACGGTCACCTCTGCACTGTCCTGCCAGTTACTGTGCAACATAATACCTGTGGCACTGGGCTCCACGGCAATGCGCAGTGGCGGCATAGAGCTGTCCACCAGCAGTACCTTGCCCTGCAGGGCTCTGAGCCGCTCAGCTGAAGCCGGATCATGCACCAGAGCTGCATTGATAATTTTCTCAGCTCCCTCTAAAGCGGCTGACTGCATTGCGGCAAATATCACTAGGGCTTAACTCCCCTATGCAGTGCCACCACGCCGCCGGTCATATTGTGGAAGTCGGTATTGGCAAAGCCTGCGCTATCCATCATATCTTGCAATGTCTGCTGATCTGGATGCATGCGTATGGATTCGGCCAGATACTGATAGCTGTCGGCATCGCTGGCAAACAGCTTGCCCAGCTTGGGTAAAATATTAAATGAATAGCTGTCATAGACTTTGGATAGCAGCGGGTTGCTTGGCTTGGAAAACTCCAGTACCAGCAGCCGGCCCCCGGGCTTTAGCACACGCAGCATAGAGCGCAGCGCCAAATCTTTATCTGTGACATTGCGCAGACCAAAGGCGATGGTAATAACGTCAAAGGTATTGTCGGGAAAGGGCAGGTGCTGGGCATCCGCCTGAGAAAATTTAATATTATTGACCACGCCGCGATCCATCAGGCGATCGCGCCCAACCCTGAGCATGGAGTCATTGATATCTGCCAGCACCACTGTGCCCTCTGGGCCAACAATGCGCGAGAACTTTGCGCTTAGGTCCCCTGTGCCGCCGGCAATATCAAGCACCGAGTTGCCGCGGCGCACGCCAGACATCTCAATGGTGATGCGCTTCCACAGACGGTGAACGCCGCCTGACATCAAATCGTTCATCAGGTCGTATTTACCGGCGACAGAATGGAAGACATCGGCGACTTTGCCGGCCTTTTCTTCAACATTGACGGTTTTATAACCAAAGTGGGTGGTTTTATAAGACATTGGCGCAGTTACTCGGAAATCTCAAAAAATAGGGAGCCTATTGTAGCTCTAGTTGCTGCATTTAGGTAACTTAGCTGGCCCACAGCTCAGGACAGCTTGACCACCTGGGTATCCGGATCGCGGGACTGATTGGCATGGTGCAGCCGCTGCAAATAGTCGGCCCAGTTATGGGTCTGGTTAGAGCCCAGCTCAAACAGATAGTCCCAAGTATAAATACCAGAGTCATGGCCGTCGTCAAAGCTTATCTGAATAGCGTAATTGCCCGACTGCTGAATAGAGGCAATCTTTACCTGGCGCTTGCCCACCTGCAGCACTTCCTGACCCTTGCCATGGCCCCGCACCTCTGCGCTGGGCGAGTAAACCCGCAGGTACTCTGCTGGCAGGTTAAAGCGCACATCGCCTGGATACTCCATGCTCAGAGCATCTTTCTGCTGGTTAACAAGAATCCGAGCGGGCACTGGCATTAAAGAATAAACCTGGTCAGATCTTCATTGCTGGCCAGCTCGCCAAGATTCTTCTCTACAAAGGCCGCGTCTATGCTGATGGTTTCTCCTTTGCTGCCCAGATCTGAGGCATCGAAAGAAATCTCTTCCAGCAGCCGCTCTAGAATGGTGTGCAGGCGCCTGGCACCTATATTTTCAGTGCCCTCATTTACCTCAAAAGCGATCTCCGCCATACGCTTTACACCATCGGCAGTAAACTCGATGGTAAGGCCTTCAGTAGCCATCAATTCGCAGTACTGTTTGGTGAGAGAGGCTTTGGGCTCGATAAGGATACGCTCCAAATCTCCGATTTCTAGGGAGTTTAGCTCTACCCGAATAGGTAGCCGACCCTGTAGCTCGGGAATCAGATCTGAGGGCTTGGACAGATGAAAGGCACCGGAGGCAATAAATAAAATATGGTCGGTCTTGATCATGCCGTACTTGGTGGAGACTGTGCTGCCTTCAATCAGGGGCAGCAGATCTCGCTGTACACCTTCTCGGGAGACATCGGCTCCGCCACTGCCTTCACCGCGGCGGCAAACTTTGTCGATCTCATCGAGAAAAACAATACCATTTTGCTCGGCAGCCTCTACAGCACTGGATTTAATTTTTTCGTCATTGACCAGTTTGCCGGCCTCTTCATCTTTTAACTGCTTCATGGCCTCGGCTACAGTTACCTTGCGAGTGGAGGTTTTACCCTTGCCCATGCTGCTAAACATGCCCTGCAGCTGGTTGGTCATCTCCTCCATCCCTGGGGGCGCCATAATTTCTACACCTGCGGGCATCTGGCTCAGCTCAATCTCGATCTCTTTGTCGTTGAGGGCACCTTCGCGCAGTTTCTTGCGAAATACCTGCCGGGTTGAGCTGTCTCTATCAGTCTGGGCATCAGCGCTGCGGGCAGGCGGCAGCAGGGCGTCCAGCACGCGCTCCTCAGCGGCATCCATAGCGCGCTGGGCTACTTTTTCCATCTCTTGTTCGCGGCGCTGTTTGACCGAAGTCTCTACCAGGTCGCGAATAATGGATTCCACATCTTTGCCCACATAGCCCACCTCGGTAAATTTGGTGGCTTCTACTTTGACAAAGGGCGCATTGGCAAGGCGCGCTAAACGACGGGCAATTTCGGTTTTACCCACGCCAGTGGGGCCAATCATCAGAATATTTTTGGGTGTAACTTCATTGCGCATCTCGTCGTCAAGCTGAGCGCGGCGCCAGCGGTTGCGCAGGGCAATGGCCACAGCGCGCTTGGCGTCGTCCTGACCTATAATATGGCGGTTGAGTTCGTGAACAATCTCACGGGGAGTCATTTGTGACATAAGAATTCCTAGCTGCCTATATAGAAAATTAGCAGACTCTTAAGTATTAGAATCTAATTCTTCAATAGTACGGTTGTGGTTGGTATAGATGCAGATATCACCGGCGATTTTCAAGCCCTGCTCAACAATATCTCGGGCACCTAACTCAGTGTTATCCAGCAGTGCGCGAGCGGCGGACTGGGCGAAGGGGCCGCCAGAGCCAATGGCGATTAGGTCGTCTTCGGGCTGAATAACATCACCGTTACCGGTAATAATCAGTGAGGCTTCTGCATCTGCTACGGCGAGCAGGGCCTCGAGCTTGCGCAGAATACGATCGGTGCGCCAGTCTTTAGCCAGCTCGACTGCAGCCTTGGTCAAGTTACCCTGATGCTGTTCCAGTTTGGCTTCGAAGCGCTCAAAAAGAGTAAAGGCATCGGCAGTACCGCCAGCAAAACCGGCAATCACCTGATTCTTATACAGCCGGCGGACCTTGCGGGCATTGCCTTTCATAATGGTATTGCCGAGACTTACCTGGCCGTCGCCACCAATCACCACTTTGCCGTTGCGTCTCACCGATAAAATGGTTGTTCCACGATACTGTTCCATCTCTTAGATTACCTTTAAATTTTTTGCCTGTTTTAGAGATGGGGGCTGTGCCTTAAATATCAATGGTTGAGGGTTAATTAATCTTTTATAGATGGCCCTGATTTTTCAGGTCGTCCACGCAGGCAAGAATACTTTCCCTGAGCGTGCTGACAATAAAGTCCACCTGTTCGCGGTTGATAATCAGCGGCGGGGACATCACATTGAGGTTAATAATGGGGCGTACAATCAACCCTCTGCTATCTGCCTGATTGGATATCCACTTGCCGATATCAAGTTCTTCGTCGAAGCGCTGTTTGCTGGCTTTATCCTTTACAAATTCGACACAGGCCATTAGACCCAGGCCGCGCACATCGCCGACAATAGGCAGGTCGGAGAGAGTTTTCAGCTGAGCCTGAAAATAGGGGCCAATAGCTTTCACATGGCTGAGTAGCTGCTCCCGCTCCATAATTTCAATATTTTTGAGAGCGGCGGCACAGGCTACCGGGTGGCCCGAATAGGTAAATCCATGGGTAAAGCAGCGGCCATGGCCCAGTTCGCTGATCACCTGGTGGATTTTGCTGGAGTAAATGGTGGCTCCCAGTGGCTGATAGCCAGAGGTGAGGCCCTTGGCAGAACAGATAATATCCGGCTGAAAGTCAAACACTTCTTTGGAGGCAAACCAGTGGCCCAGGCGGCCAAAGGCTGTGACGACTTCGTCTGACACATAGAGAACATCGTATTTTTGGCAGATTTCCCAGGTGCCACGATGGTAGCCTTGCGGTGGAACTATCACCCCCCCAGCACCAAATATAGGTTCGGCAAAAAAGGCAGCGACTCTATCTGGGCCAACCTCAAGAATTTTATCTTCCAGCTCTTGCAGTTTAGCGGCCAAAAAATCAGTTTCGCTGATGCCCTCAGATCCGCCGCACTCCTCAGCTCTGTAGTAGTTGGGGCAGGAAATATGGTGGATAGTATCCTGAATATAATCAAACTCCGGCGGATGATCTCCCGGCTTGCCTCCTATAGACATAGAGGCATAGGTAGAGCCATGGTAGGAGTTGACCCTAGAGATAATATGCTTTTTGTCCTGCTTGTTGCGGCAGTTCTGGTAAAAATGAATCAGCCGGTAAGCCGTATCTATAGCCGTAGAGCCACCGCAGGACAGCGCCACATGATTGAGATCGCCCGGGGCCAGTTCGGCAAGTTTGGTAGCCAGGCTAGCAGCGGGAATATTGGTCATATCCACAAATGGACTGGCATAGGCCATTTTGCGCACCTGATCGGCAATGGCATCGGCCATTTCATTGCGGCCCAGACCTATATTGGTGCACCAGAGACCGCCCACAGCATCCAGATAGCGATTGCCATCAGTATCATAGATATAGGCACCCTCGGCGGCCGCTATAGGCAGGGCTCCCTCCTCGGCAATGGCATCAAAGATTTGCCAGGGATGCAGAAAATGTGCCCTGTCAGTCTCAGAGATAGCGGCGGTGTCGTACTGGGAAAAGTCGCTGGGGTCTTTAACATCGGTGGAAAAAGGCATAGGAAGCTCTGGTGGAAATGGAATGTCACCAATGTACTGGTCTGAGCATTCCAAGGCTAATACCCCCAACTGGGTGCAATACTTTTAATGACTTGGCAGATAACCATTTTTGCGCACATTGCGCTCAACCTGCCCGGGGAGGAAGTTAAACATGGGCAGTAGGCGCAAACCGGCGCGGCTAAGCCCATAGGCTGTCCAGTTATTGCAGGTATTAAGGGCGAGATAAATACCTCGCGACTTAAAGAACTGGGTACCGCAATGTCTATCGCGGACCTTGGTGGGCTGGTTGCCCTTGTCCAGCTTAAAGTGGCGGCTGATAAACAGCGCCACAGACTCCATTAGAGAGCCACTGATGGAGATGCTATAGATGGCCGCAGAGTCGCTAAGGGCCTCACGCAGGTCATTGCTACCCAGCAGGCCAACCACTGCGGAAGTGGGTAAAAACAGTGCCCGCAATCCAAGCCAGGCCGGCTGATGCTCGGCACCGTAGTAGCGGTAATCGCCCCAGCCGACTCTAATCCACTGGCAGTCGGGGAAATACGGCCGCAGCTGGGGTACTGCTTGCAACAGTACCTCGGCGGGCAGGGCGAGATGGGTATGAATACCATCGCGAATAAAATGTAGTACTGGATCGGACATTCTGTTCCCCTCAGCCTTTTAGGTTACAGGTTTTCTACGCCGCCTTATAGCCTATCTACCTAATCATGGGTATTGTTCCCAGTGGCCCTGTAAACCATTATTTGCTTCAGATAAGCTATGCTTAGTGGCGATTTATCCACAACATTAGCAATCAGATTAAATAATGGAAACTCCCATGACATTGACACTCAACGATAGCAGCTTAATTAAATCTCAGTCCTTTATAGATGGTCATTGGATCCATGCTGACTCTGGCGAAACATTGGCGGTGACCAACCCGGCTACCAATGAAACTCTGATTGAGGTGGCTAAGTGCGGCACAGCAGAGACCAGGCGCATGATTGAGGCGGCACAGGTGGCACAGCGAGCCTGGGCCAAGACTACCGCCAAAGAGCGCGCTGCGCTGTTGCGCAAATGGTTTAACCTGATAATGGAAAACCAGGAAGATTTGGCTCAACTATTGACCGCAGAGCAGGGCAAGCCATTGGCCGAGGCGCGCGGCGAAATAGCCTATGGCGCCAACTATGTTGAGTGGTTTAGTGAAGAGTCCAAGCGGGTTTACGGCGATATTATTCCCCAGCCATCCAATGACAAGCGCATTATGGTGATCAAACAACCAGTGGGGGTGGTAGCCTGTATTACGCCCTGGAATTTCCCCAATGCCATGCTGACACGCAAAATTGCCCCGGCTATTGCCGCTGGTTGCGCTGTGGTCTGTAAGCCAGCCAATGCCACACCACTGTCGGCGCTGGCACTGATGGAGCTGGCTGAGCGCGCCGGTTTCCCCAAAGGGCTGGTGAATATGGTCACTGGTCGCACCGCGGAAATTGGAGCCGAGATTACCAGTAACCCCATAGTGCGCAAAGTGACCTTCACCGGTTCTACGCCGGTGGGCAAGCAGCTGATGGCGGAATGCGCACAGACGGTCAAACGCACCTCCATGGAACTGGGTGGCAATGCCCCCTTTATTGTATTTGATGATGCAGATATAGATGCTGCTGTGCAGGGGGCTCTGGTCTCCAAGTATCGCAATGCGGGCCAGACCTGTGTCTGTTCCAATCGGCTGATTATTCAGGCGGGAATCTATGATGAGTTCGCAGCCAAACTCGCCGAAGCAGTAAAAGCTCTGGTGCTGGGCAATGGCGCCGATCAGGGCGTTACTGTTGGCCCACTGATTGACGAAAAAGCTGCCACTGGGGTCTGTGAGTTTATCGATGATGCGGTAGCCAAAGGCGCAACCCTGGCTCTGGGCGGTGGCCGCAGTGAGCTGGGCGGTACCTTTGTGGAACCGACTATTTTGACCCATGTCACCAGAGATATGCGGGTCTTCTCAGAAGAGATTTTTGGGCCTGTGGCGCCGCTGTTTAAGTTTGAAACAGAGGAGCAGGTGGTGGAGATGGCCAATGATACTGAATTTGGTCTGGCCGCCTATTTTTACTCCAGAGATATAGGCAGGGTGTACCGCGTGGCAGAGCAGCTTGAATACGGCATTGTTGGCGTTAACGAAGGCATTATCTCCAATGAGATGGCCCCCTTTGGGGGTGTTAAGGAATCTGGCAGTGGCCGCGAGGGTTCCAAGTACGGTATGGATGACTATATGGATATCAAATATATCTGTATGGGTGGCATTGATAAATAGCAATACAGGTAAAGACAGAAGAGACAAATATGACACATTTGATTTACCCAACAACCAATTTTAAAGCCATAGAGCAGATCACCATCGAGCGGGGTGAGGGCTGCTATGTCTGGGATAAAGACGGCAAGCAGTACCTTGAGGGCCTGGCTGGCCTCTGGTGCACAGCGCTGGGCTATGGCAACCAGGAACTGATCAATGCCACCACCGAGCAGATGAGTAAGCTGACCTTTAGCCATATGTTTGGTGGCAAGACCCACCAGATGGCCATTGATCTGGCAGATAAGCTTGCCGATATGATTCCCATGCAAGATGCAGTTTTGTCTTTCGGTAACTCTGGCAGCGATGCCAACGATACTCATATCAAGTTACTGCGCTATTACCATGAAGCCATAGGCAAGCCAGAGCGCCGCAAGATTATTGCCCGCGAGCGATCCTACCATGGCGTAACTGTTGCCGCTGCCTCTCTCACCGGTCTGCCTGTGACTCAGAATCACTTTGATTTGCCTGTGGATGCGCTGGGTATTCTGCGCACCGATCATCCCCACTACTACAGGGGTAAGCAGGGAGATGAGTCTGAAACAGAGTTTGTCGACCGTATTGTCGGCAATCTCGAAGCCATGATTGTGCGCGAGGGGCCAGAGACCATTGCGGCCTTTATCGCTGAGCCTATCACTGGTGCCAGTGGCGTAATTGTTCCGCCTGAGGGTTACTACCAAAAGGTCCAGGCGGTGCTGAACCGCTACGGCATTATGTTTTGGGCCGATGAGGTGATTACCGGCTTTGGCCGCACGGGCAACGATTTTGGCTGCACCACCATGGCCATTGAGTCGCCAGATATGATGACCTTTGCCAAGCAGCTGTCGTCTGCCTATATGCCCATTAGCGCCTCGGCTATTCGCCGCGAAATGTACGATGCCATGATAGAGCAGAGCGCCAGCGCCGGAGCCTTTGGTCATGGCTATACCTATTCTGGTCACCCGGTGGCCTGTGCTGTTGCTCTCAAGACCCTGGAAATATATCAGCGCGACAAGATTTTTGAAAAGGCCGCAGTGAGCGGTGCCTATCTGCAAAAGCGTCTGGCTGAATTTGCCGACCATCCTCTGGTGGGAGAGGTGCGTGGCAGCGGTTTGATTGGCGCGCTGGAGTTGGTGGCTAACAAAGAAACAGGAGAGCCCTTTGTGGGCGGTGCAGTGGGTGGTTATGCACAGAAAATGGCCCAGGATAATGGCTTGCTGATTCGCACTGTGGCGGGTTCCTGTCTGGGTTTTTGCCCGCCGCTAATTATTACCAATGAGCAGATTGATGAAATGATCGAGAAAGTGGCTCCGGCTCTGGATGCGACATTGGATCATTGCAAAAAAGAGAATTTACTCAGGTAGATATCAAAGTCCAACTATGGATTTAATCGCCTGGTAACCGGGCTTTAAATGCCCATACATTTTTTTATACACCTTATTGTAAAGTTCATTGTAGATATGCTGATTGGCAGGTACAGGCTCAAAGCGATCTGCTACATGGGTCATCTGCGACACTGCGGTCTCAAAGTCTGAGTGTATGCCGGTGCCCACAGCAGTTGCAATAGCAGCGCCCAAACCAGAGGCCTCGTAGGTGTGGGGGCGCTCTACCGGCATGCCAAAGATATCTGCAGTGATCTGCATAATCTGATCACTCTGGGAGCCGCCACCGGAGACCACTAGGCGTCTGAGTGGTTTGCCGCTGCGTTTTTCGAGTAGCTCTTTGCCCTCACGCAGGGCATAGGTAAGCCCTTCAATCATGGCCCGGTACATATGGGCCCTAGTATGCACATCGCTAAAACCCACAATAGCGCCCTTGGCTTCTGGCCCGGCACTGTTGGTTCCGGTTCCCCAGTAGGGCTGTAATATCAGGCCCATGGAGCCAGCTGGTACGGCTTTTAAAAGCTCATCAAACAGGGTTTCAGGCGCTACCCCGGATTTATCCGCTAGGTTTTGCTCATGTAGACCAAATTGCTGTTTAAACCAATTGACCATCCAATAGCCGCGCTCAACCATCACTTCCACATTGAATGATCCTGGAATAACGCCCGGATAGGCCGGGTGGTAGGCTATAGCCTCCAAATATCTGTCGCTGGTGATATTCAATGTGGCCATGGTGCCGTAACTTAAACTGCCAGTCTCTGCATCCAGACAGCCAGTCCCTAGCACCTCACAGGCTTTATCTGAGCCGCTGGAGATAACTGCTAGCCCCTCTGGAATACCGGTCTGCAGTGCAGCTTCTGGGCTAATATGGCCCAGTATTTGTCCCGCTGCCTTTAACTCCGGAAGCATTTCGGCCCTAATGGGCACAGCCCGCCATTTCCAATCCGATGTCGCCGCCCATCCAAGTTTTTTAAAATCGAAGGGCACATAGCCCACCTGGCTGGCAACAGCATCTGTGTACTGGCCAGTGAGTTTGTAGGTCTGATAGCCGGATAGCAGCAGGAACTTATCTACCTTATCCCAGAGTTGGGGTTCTTCCTGCGCCATCCAGCTAGCCTCTGCCTGCTGGTGTACCTGGTCGACAAAGCCTTTGGCTTTAATCAGGCTCATCAACGCTGATTCCAATGCGCCAAGCTGGGGCTGAGTATCAACCTGTCGCTGATCCATATAGGTGATGGCGGGGCGCAGAGGTTGATTGTCGGAACCCATAGCAACAGCAGTGGCGCGCTGAGTAGTGATGGAGACACCTATAATCTTTTCGATTGGGAAATCGACCATAGGCCAGAGTTGCTGGCAGGCCTCGCACAATGAGGTCCAAAAATAGTCAGCCTCCTGTTCAGCCCAGCCGGGCTGAGTGGAAAAATAGGGCTCTATCTCGACTTTGCTTTTCGCAACCAGAGTACCCAGCTGGTCAAAGATCATTGCCCGGACGCTCTGGGTGCCATTGTCTATGGCTAAAAAATAGGCCGGTTTATTCATAACTGCCACCGTTATTATTAGTTTTACAGGTTATTTTTGTGGTCAGGAAAATAGTAAAAACGCTGCCAAATATCCTGGTAGCGGCTGAGCTCAGACTGCCACTGCTGCTGGTCCCAGCCCAGTTCGGTCATGCAAATCTCTCTGACCGGCGCAAATATCTCAGAGCCGCCATCGGCCAGACACATGCCCAGCCTAGTGCGGCGCAGCAGTAGATCATCTAGATGCTGCACCTGCTCATGGCGCGCCGCCCAGCGGCATTCCGCCAGACAAAATTGGGTGTCGCCAATGGGCCTGCGCTCTTCGCTGCTAGCTTCAGCCAAGATGGTTTCTGCGCTATCTCCGTAGCGTCCCAGCAGGCGCTGCCCCCAGGCTGGGTTATCTGGTACCAGAGTTGCTGCATCAATAGTCGGCGCACTAAACACATTGTCAGCATCAAAGGCCGCAGGCGCAGGTAGCTTGTCAGCCGCAGCTTCCAGCGCATCCAGCGCAATCAATCTAAAGGTGGTGAGCTTGCCGCCACTCACTGTAATCAGCCCATTGTCTGACCAGGTGGCATGATCGCGGCGCTCTTTTGAGGGATCCTTGGCATCTTCAGAGCCTATAACCGGACGCACGCCTGCCCAGGTAGAGATAACCTGTGCGCGGGATAAAGGGGTCTGGGGGAATAGGGCATTAAAGCCATCGAGTAAATATTGAGTTTCCTCGGAAGAGATGCTGGCCTCAATATCCAGATCTTCGTCGTGATCCAGGTCTGTAGTGCCGATCACCGTGGTACCCTCCCAGGGATAGACGTAGATACCACGCTTATCCTGGGGATGTAATGAGGTCAGCACATCAGTCACAGGACAGAAACTTTTGGGGATAATCAGATGGCTGCCACGCAGAGGCCGCACGCGCTTTTCTGGATTGAGCTGGTTGCGCAAATTATCTGCCCAGGCACCTGTGGCATTAATCACCACTGGCGCATTTAACTCTATGCTGTTGCCCTGTTCCGCGTCCTCCACAGCCACGCCACTGACCTGATCATCAGTGATAAGCAGCTTGCTGACTTTGCAGTAGTTAAGTGCCTGGCCACCCTGGGCCATGCTCTCTTGCAGAACCCGAAGCACCAGTCTCGAGTCATCGACCATGGCATCTGTGTAGTAGCAGGCGCCTTTTAGGTTCTTAGTTTCTACACCAGGGAAATGCTTGGCCAGCGCCCTGTTGTTGCAGTAGCGATGGTCGCGAATTCGGGCTAAAAAATCATAGATGGTCAGAATTACGCTCATGGCAAAACGGCCTGGGAAGTTGCCCTTGCCCAGGGCAAAGTAAAAAGCAATGCGATCTACCAGGCCTGGCGCTTCCCTGAGAAGGCGCTCCCGCTCCTGCAGAGAATGTTTAGTCAGTTTGATATCGCCGGCGGCAAGATAGCGCAGGCCGCCATGGACCATTTTGGATGAGCGGCTAGAGGTGCCCCAGGAAAAGTCCTGTTGCTCAAGTAACAGAGCCCGATAGCCGCGGCGCACAGCCTCGCGCAGCGCACCGGCACCGGTAATGCCGCCGCCTACAATAATAATATCCCAGTGGAGAGATTTTCCCCCGCGCATTTCTGCCAACAATATTTCCCGCGGACTACACTTATTCATGGATTTACTCAGTATCAGGTAGTAGTTTGCCGGGATTCATCTGTCCCCTGGGGTCAAACAGTTCGCACAGGTTATTAATTGCAGCAATGCCAAGCGCTCCTTTCTCTGCCGGCAGATACTGGCGATGGTCTGCCCCTACACCATGCTGGTGACTTATGGTGCCGCCGCAGGCAACAATCTGTTCGGCACCAGCTGCCTTAAGTTTATGCCAGCGCTGCAGTGCTTGCTCATAGCTGTCGCCAAAGCGATACACATAGGTTGTATAGATACTGGAACCCTGCCTATAGACATGGCTGAGGTGGGTGTAGGCATGTACCTGTTCTCCCTCATCCGCCAAGCCTGTGCGAATAGCCTGCTCAATACTCTCCATTGATTCTGTTACCCGAGACCAGTCAACTGCAGTCTCCATGGTATCCACAGCATAGCCAGCAGAACCCAGGGGGTCGCGCACATAGGGCGCGCGAAAACGACCATGGGCCCAGTTATCACCAAGTCCCGATTGATCTGCCACAGCACCCTGGCTGGCACAGATTTCCAGAGCTGTTGCATGGTTAAAATCACATTGTTTCTGGCTGCCAGTTACTGCAAAGGTCATCATTACCTTGCCTGAGCCTATGCCTTTTTCTGCCAGCGAAGCTTCAAGTGCTGCCACGCCCGCGGTATTTTCGCCTGCGCCCATATGCAGCAGACTTATGGTTTCCAGTGGATTGCTCAGGCGCACCATAGATAGAGCGACACGCTGCTGCACCAGTTCTCTGGCCGCAGTTAAGCCGGCGTCCCAGGATGGGAAAAATGCTACTTGAAATTGCTCTGCCTGAGGGACTGGGGTTACGCGCACCACAACCTCAGTAATAATACCCATGCGACCCTCGGAACCCAGAACCATTTCGCGGATATCTGGCCCCGCAGAGGATGCTGGAATGGTGGGGATATCCATAGTGCCCTTAAGGGTCTCCATACTGCCACCGGCAAATAATGCTTCTATACGGCCATAGTGCAATGACTGCTGGCCGCTGGATCTACTGGCAACCCAGCCACCTACAGTTGATAGCTCCCAGGATTGAGGGAAATGCCCCAGGGTAAAGCCCTCGGCCTTGAGCTGAGCTTCGATTTCTGGGCCAGGGGTTCCGGCTCCAAATCTGGCCAGTTGACTTTCTCGGTCGAGAGAAATCAGTTTATTCATTTTCGCCATACTGATGGTCAATATGGGACGATCGCTGGCATTGGGATTAATATGCCCAACCACAGAGGTGCCACCGCCATAGGGAATCACATCAATATTTTTATCCGCGGCAAACTGCAGTAACTCGCGCACCTGCGCGGATGATTCAGGCAGGGCAACTCCATCGGGGAAGGTGTCTACATTGCCGCTGTGCATGGCTAGCCAATCCGGCAGGCTCTGGCCGCGGGCATGGCGCACACGGGTCTCGGCATCTAGGCTGATCAGCGGATGGGCAGCCAATCGCGAGTCAGGCACTTTGGCAACCACCTCAGATAGACTGGCTTCAGGCAGTGAAATAGAGGGCCCAACCAGCGCGCCCAGAAGCATTTTTAAGCCGCTGTTTAACTCCATACTCAAATCACTATTTTCATTCCCCCAGCCATTCCAAAGCCGCATACTGTTCACCTTTATAGATATTATTTTTAGTTTAAAGGCATAGAAAAAATGCCCGTTGGTGACTAAACTCTGACAATGTTAAGGGCCAGACAGATACCCTAAGCAGCAGAGTCAAGTCATACTATAATCATTGATCTTTATAATAAAGCGGTGGTTGAAATGATCACTGTCGCAGTACGACAGGGCAGTCACCATTTCGGTCATTCAAAGGTCGGGTACAGGTATTTAGTGACAGGATAACGAACAGATATATGTTGAACACCAGTGGCGATAGCCTGGCTTCAGTGCCCGCTATTAATCAATATCTTAAATCGGCACAGGCTTGCGGGGTAGATTATTTCCCTCTGCTTGAGCAGGTCGGTATAGATGTGGAAATATTGGCGGACAATAATAAACATATCCCCGCAGCTGCAATGGAATATCTGCTGGAGTTACTTATAGATGCAAGCGGTGACCAGTGTTTTGGTCTGCACGCCTCTAGGTTTATTGAGCCTTGGTCCTATTCGGTACTGGGCTATATCTGTATGAACTGTTCTACCCTGCGCATGATTCAGGCCAAGATTCCTATCTATGAAAAAATTGTCGGTGATATGGGGGTGACCAATGTAACCGTTGCCGGTGGTTTTGCCCTGCAGAGCTGGCATTGCAAATTCGATAGCCCCCAGGCCAAACGCCATGAGGTTGAGCACGTGCTGGGCTCATGGGTGACCTATGCGCGCAACTTCCTTAATTTTGAACCCCATGATGAGGTGTGGCTTGAGCATGAACCACCCACTGACCCAGCTCTGCTGACGGACTATGCCGAGGTGTTTGGTTGCGAGGTTTTATTTAATCAGCCTTCCAGTGGCCTGCGCATCCGGGAGTCGAAGCTGGATATGCCTCTGCCTCAGGCCAATGAAAAGCTGCTGGAGATGTTACTTGAACACGCCACAGTGCTGCTGGCAGAGATTACTCAGCACCAGCTGGTATCAGATCAGGTAAAGAGTTTGCTGCGCCTAATGCTTAAGCAGCAGACGCCCTCCAGCGCAGTAATTGCCGAAAAACTGGGTATAAGCAGTCGCACTTTGCAGCGCAAGCTGGGGGAAGAGGGCACCCATTACAAAGATGTGCTCAATGAGCTGCGCCTGGAGTTGGCCCTGTATTATTTGAAAAACACCCAGCTCAATCTGGAGAGTATTGCCTATGAGCTGGGCTATGCCGAGGCGCGGTCTTTCTATCGCAGCTTTAAACAGTGGACTGGCCGCACCGCAGGTTCTTACCGCAGCGATCACTGATTATTTAATAAGCCCCTGTTCCTGAGCCCAGAGTTTAGAGTGCTGCATACCTTCCTCAAATGGCATCTCTGGCTTCCAGCCCAGTATTCTCTCTGCTTTGGCTATGCTAAACCAACTCTTGGTGCACAGCTGAACCACAGTTGCTGTGGAGGCTTCATTTACTCCACCGGTGAGATTGGCAATTTTGGTAGCCACTGTGGCTGCGATTAGTGCCAGCCTGGTGGATACAGCCAGAGGCCCAGATTTATTCATCCAGCTGTAATGATGGCTAAAGAACTCCCTGGTGGTGATATAACCCTCACAGGAAAGGTTAAAAATTTCCCCTCTGGCCTCTTTGGTGGATACAGCCAGAGCAATACCACGAATAAGATCGTCTATATAGATAGGGCGGAAGAATCCCTCACCTTTGGCCGGCAGCATAAACTGTCCTTTGTTAATGGCTTCTATAGGCAGGATGACCCAGGGGCGGCTGCCGGGGCCATAGACATCTCCCGGGCGAATAATTACTAGCTCCATGGCACTGTTGGCGGTAGCTGTCAGCACTGCATGTTCGGAAGCCAGTTTGGTTAGCACATAGCTGCCGCCATCTGCATGAACTGGCTGAGTTTCATCTAGCTCTCCCTGTGCCGAGTTGCCGTAAGCCACTACGGAGGAAATGTGCACAAAGCGCCGCACCTTATATTTTTCCGCTGCGGCAACCAAATTGCCTGTAGCCTCCACATTGACTCGCCACATATCCCCATCTGGGATTGAATTGGATACCAGTGCTGCAGTGTGAATGACTACATCAGCATCTTTGAGTTGCTGGCTTATGGTCTCTGGTTGGGCAATATCGCCCTGAATAATATCCTCACCATTGCCGCAGAGGTCGACGCCTACCACCTCAATACCCTGTGCCTTGTAGTGGTGCATCAGTTGGTTGCCAATAAAGCCATTGGCGCCGGTAATCAATACTTTTTTGGGTAGTTTCTGACCCATGATAGTTGTCCTTTATAGTTTTATTGTGCGGAGAATTGGCTCAGATTTTTGCGATAAAAACTGCCAGCAATTTTGGCCAGTGCCATTTTTGAAAACAGATGGGTAATGGCTGCCGTAAACCGATTAGAGAGGCCCGGAATCCATAGGGCTCTGCCCTTAAGGCAGGCATCAATGCCCTGTTCTGCCACTTGAGATGCTGACTGCATCATGCCTGCAGGTATGGCCAGTTTGGCTCCTTGATCAGGGTTATCCATCATTTTGGTCGCCGTATAACCTGGGCAGAGTGCAGTCACTGTAATTCCTGTGCCTGCAGCATTGAGCTCATCGTGCAGCGCCTGGGAAAAGGACAGCACAAAGGCCTTGGTTGCCGCATAGATATTTTGGTTAGGGATGGGCATCCAGCCAGCCAGCGAGGCTACATTGAGTATATGGCCACCCTGTCTGGAGGCCATATCATTGGCAAATAGGTGGCTGAGCGATGTCAGTGCCAGCATATTGACGGTCATCATTTTTTCCTGGTCAGCCAGACTGAGGTCGGTAAAAAAACCATTGTGTAGCAGCCCGGCGTTATTGATCAGGAAATCCACCTCCAGCCCCTGTTTTTGGGTGGCTTTAAAAAGAGTTTGGGCTGCCTTTGCCTTGGATAGATCGCAACTGATTACTGTGCATTTAATCCCATGTTCTGCCACCAGAGATGCGCTGATTTCATTGAGCACGGCCTCGCGCCGTGCCACCAAGACAAGATGATAGCCGCGGCTTGCTAAAACCTTACAGAACTCTAAGCCTATGCCGTCAGAGGCGCCTGTTACTAATGCTGTAGTCATAATATTCCCCTTGATTATTTTTTATAGTCGACGAAAATTGGTGAAGACCAGGCCCGCTGGCTCCGGGGTTCATGGCATTCGTCATTGATATCGACCCTGTAGTCGCCAAAGCACATATCTGTATCCACCGCCTGGCCATTTTCGTCAAAGCTGGTGCGCAGATTGCCGCCATTGATCGTGGCGACCGGCTCTTCCAGTGCGCGCACATAGTAGAGAGCGTCGCGCCCCTCTGCGACAAAGTCAGGATCTTCAAATTCGATAGTGCAGCCATCTGCTGAGGGCGCGCATTCAAATACTCTCCAGCTATCTTCGATCAGAGCTGGAATTGATTCGCCAGCCACTGCTTGGGGGCGAATTTTAATCACTTCGATACGATCAATTTGATAGCGCTCATCCGATGGGTAGTAGCATTCACCCTGAGCCATTTTTTGCAGATGCTGTTTTTCCAGCGCATTGACCACATAGTCAGGGCAGCCGGGCAACTGTTTAAACGAGCCAATGGCTTTGGCGCGAAAGCGCGGTATTGAGTCTATAGTCACCTCACTGCCCATGGGTATGACGGTGTCAGCCTGCAATAGGTCAAACCACAGCAGCATGCGGTGGCCACTGGTGCCATAGACTTCACGCCGCTGCATAGCATCCCAGATCGCACCTCGACTGCGGCCCTGAGAATGAACTGCGGCCAAGCCACCCACATTTAGGAATGAGGTGGTGCGCTCAAATTCCGAGGCAAATAGCTTGGCGCTAACCGGGTCAATCTGGTCGGCGCGCAGTGATTGCGAGGCATATTCACTTCTGACTGCGGAGCTGGCAAAGATAGTTTCCCAAAACGGGCTGCGCACGCCGGTGACATCCGAGGTGTTTAGGCGCTGTTGCTGCTTAAAGCCATGACCGGCTCGGGCCGAATGGGTATCTGTGGAGCCGATAAAGCCCCAGCGATAGCGCAGTGGGTTTTCAGGGTCGTCGTGATTCTGTATGGCCAGACCATATTGCACAGACTTTTGTGGACGGTAGTTAAAGGCGGGTAGATAAACATCGCGCGCCTGTCCTGCGTCCAGCCAATCTTCCGCCGTACTGCCGGGAACCGTCATAAAGCCCTGAATACCATCTACCTGAACAAAATTATGTCGAGCCTCCTCGGCTCTAGCATCACAGTCTGCTGCGCTATTATCTTCCACCAGACAGCGCTGGCGAATAATCTCGCCGGCCTGCCAGCAGCTGGGCAGATAGTTTGGCTGGGGCTCTGGGCAGACCCATTCCCCGGCATTGTTGAGTTCTCGCACAGCAAAATCTCGAAACTGTTCGGAGTTGCCATGACCGGAATAAACTTCAATTAAGCGGGTTTTTTCTTCATCGGTATTTTCAGCGGTTAGCTGATGACTCCAGTTCGAATTGGGCGGGCTGTAGAATCCCCAGGCTGTACCATGGGGCACTACCATATTGTCAAAACCCCATTCATCGAGTTTGGCAAATAGCTCACCGGGGGTGGCTGCGGTTTCATAACATTCCAGCGGCAGATCCGGGCTGGCTGCTTGGGGATCACAGGCAGGTACGGCAGCCATCTGCATCACCCAGTCATTATAAGAAGCGTAGTAATCGCGATGGCGCGGGTCCAATAGCCCCAGCAGACTGGACTGTTTTCCCGAGCCGGAACGAGCGGCCACAGTGGCAACCCCTACGCCAACAGAGGCTATAGGGCGCGCTGGCAGCTTGTCGATACTGTCATCTTTAAACAGCACATTGTGGTGGCCGTAATGGTTTGCTGCAGTACCTCCTACCTGGGTCCACTCCCAGCCTACAAAGGCAGCAATATCCGGGTTGGCGGGGTCTCCTGCCAGGCGGTTGCACTGCTGCACTGAGTCAATGCCATCGCGCCACTGGCGCGGGGTGAAGCTCTCCGCGTGATCGGTAAGAAAGTAGAAATCCAGCTGTGACACAAAACGCGCATAGTCACAGGCATAGGCGGGTGGATAGGCTCCGGAGGCCCCGTGCATCATGGGTAGGCTATACATAAAGGCATCGGCCGAGTTGGTGGTATGTACATGGGTATCACCAAACAGTATCTGCTTATCGTCTCTTGTGGCGCCCACGGCTCGCTGGGCTATCACTTCTGAGGGCAGGCTGGCCTCGGTGACCTGACCAAACTCCAGAGGAGTTTCGCTCCAGGCCTGATCCGGGTCGGGGAAGTAGCCAGGCAGTAGTCTGTAAGCCGCATCTGGCGCTATGCCAGAGAAGAAGATAATGGCGACCGCAGCCACCCCTGCGGTGATCATTAATACCCGTTGCAACATAATGGCGTCCTCTGTTTATGGTTATAAATTCTTTTTATTATTAGCCAATGGCTGGGCCATAGCTTCGGGCTACAAACCAATATAACCCTAAACCGCAGAGCAGGGCAGAGCAAACCTCTGCTGCTGCAGCGGTAAAGTCTCTGTAGCGCTTTAGCCTTAGATAGCAGATCCAGACTGCAGCAACAATCAGTAGCTGCCCCAACTCTACTCCTATATTGAAACCTAACAGCGCAGGCCATAGCTGTTCGCTTGGCAGGCCTACCTCTTGCAAAATAGCAGCAAAGCCAAAACCATGAATAAGGCCAAAGGCGAGGCTGAGCAATGGTCTTATCTGAATAGTGCTGCGGCCATGGTTAGCAGGCAGATAACTCAGAGTGAATATAATCAGGCCGACAAAGCTAATAACCGGCAGTGTTGATGGCACCAGCTGACTCACAGATAGCATTGTCATCAGTGCCAGAATCGCTGTGGCCCCATAGGCTATTTGTCGATTGACTCCAGTCCGGCAGCCAATGTTTTCGGCAGCTACCAGAGCTATGGTAAAGCCTATTAGGGCCTCCACAATGGCCGTTTCAGGGGTAACCCAGCCCAGCACTGCCAGACTAAGGGTAATACTGTGGCCCAGAGTAAAACCGCTCACCAGCCAGATTACATCGCGGAGACTGCGCAGCATCAGCAGCAGGGCCAGCAGAAAAGCTATATGGTCTAGGCCGGTAAAGATATGCTCCATACCCAGCGCTGTGTATTGCAGAAAAGCTTGCCGGAAACTGGTCGACCAGTCGGAGTCACCGGTTTCTATAACTTGTTGTTGGCGACCTTCGGTAAATAGATACTCCAATGGCGCTCGGTTATCTATCCCAATGCGCGCGTAATGGATATGAGATGATACAAGGCTAAAAAAGCTGCCAATTTGAATTTCTGGAGCTATATCTTGCAGAGCTCTGGCACAGCTATAGGTGGCTGCAATTCTCAGATAGCCCGGTTCTGCAGTCATAGCTTGCAATGGAGCTCTCGCTGAACACTGGGCTCCTGCTTGCCTGACCTCTATAGTTTTTTCCAGATGGCTGATCAGAGAGGCCTCGTTGCTGAGATTATCATTAGGTTGAAACCTTGTGGCCTCTCGCTCTTTGAGGGTAAATAGCATACTGAGATTTTGCTGATCTATGCTCCACGAAGAAAACGACTGGCTGCGATTATGGGCTTCCGCAGGCAAGATTATTGCGATGCTCAGCAGGATAATGGTTGAGAAAAGCCGTCGCAGGGGGATCATTGTATGGCAATCCATCGAATATCTGCGCTGTTGCGAAGCTGAGTCAGGTACTCTTCAAATCCGGAACTGATATCGCTATCTGTGGCAGTGGCTGTGGAGAGAGATTCAATATTCAGCCCAGCAAGCACAGATTGTAGGACGGCGGCGCGGAGTTTTTGGTTGGTTCTCAATAACTCTGTATCTGAAGCATATTGAACCAAAAGCTCCTCTTGAATAAGCCTCTGCAATACCAGCTCCCGGTCTTGATCATTTAGTTCACCGCGCTTGCCGCTGGCTAACAAACTGAGTGCCCTTTGGTAATCTAACTGGCGGATAGGGCTGTGATTGACCCTGGCCACATAGGTGTCGAGAGCGCCTGGACTCAGGATTAAGCGCTCTTTGGAAGATTTCGCCTCTATCATACCCAGGATAATGCCTAGAGCTGCACTTAGGGCAAGCATGGCAATAGGTGAGCTAGATACTGAGCTGGACCCAGACATTATTGGACCTCAGCAACAATAATTTGAGCGCTGTGCCAGAGCTGATCTAGTTTACTGTTTAGTGCCTGGTCGCGACCACGGCGCTTGTATTCCAATAGCACGGAGTTTCGAATAGCCTCATATCTGGGTAAAACCGGCGCCTGTCGCTGACTTATCTGAAAAATATACAGCCCTTGGTCTAAGTTAATGGCCTGGGTCTGCCCAACCTGTTTAAACTCTAGTAGGGCGCTGGCCAGACTGGTTCCTAGCTGTCGATGTAGCATATGAATAGGCAGCAATGATCTGGGCAGTAAATAATCAAGGTCTAATCGCTCAGCGATCTGTGTCGTGTTGGACCCAGAAGCCAGCAAGGTTTTGGCGTCTTTAATGCCGGCTGGGCTTTTGACGAGTAGCGCATCCACCGCGACTCTTTCGGGAGTTTCAAAGACTGAGCTTTGGTTGAGATAAAACTGCTGCAACAGGGTTTCAGTCGGGGGCTGAGCAAGAAAGTCTGTCACCACCTGGTCGATTGCGGCGGCCACGGCTGCCTTTCGCAGCCCCGGGTCTGTGCTCAGCAGATCCAACTTTTCAGCGCGCTGCAGTAGCAGTTCTTGATCGATTAGTATCTGCATGACAGATTGTTGTTGTTCAGAATTCAATTGATCAAAGCGCAGTTTCAAAAGTTGCTGAGAGAGAATATCTGCCTCTTTAACGGCTATGGGTTGCTGATTTACCAGAGCAACTGGATTGGGGCTATTCTTCTGACTCTCTTGTGGCCCTGCTACTGAGGGTCCCAATAGGGCTAGCGCCAGACCAAGGCTAGCCAGCGTGCCGCGGCAGGCGGAAAGGGCATGGTGCTGGAGGTCGCTGGGAAGCATAGTGAATTTTCTCAGGATAATTGATCTTAGGACCAGTGGTCTGGCCTTTACTTTTTATCTGTTCAGCTAATTTATCATAACCTAATTATGCGCCTGCGCACTGTCGCAAGCGGTCATGTCTGTTGCAAAAGCCGACAGCCAGAGAGCTGCAAAGGGCGGGGTAGAGCAAAGAATGAGGCATAAAAAAAGGACGGGCATTGCCCGTCCTTTTCTGGTCTACCCACAGAGATTTAGAATCTGTAAGTAAAGCGACCTCCCCACATTTCACCTGGGGCTCTGTAACGACCGTGCGAACCACTTGCCAGAGGAATATCAAATGCTCCAGAAGCAGTCTGCTTGTCGGTAATGTTCTTACCATAGATCATGAAGTCCCAGTTCTCTGCACGAACACCAACACGCAGATTAACCTGGCCGAATCCGTCTTGAATATCAATTGGATCGTGGTCACCGGTCATCTTGAATTCATCGGTAAAGTTGTAGTCTGCACTGGCAAACATAACCAGACCATTTGACAGAGGCTGAGCATAGTCAGCAGTCAAAGAACCTGAGTAGCCAGCACCGAAGTCGTCGCCTGAGAGGCTCTGAGACTGGCCAGACTTGGTACCGTCAGGTAGGAACTGAGCCTGACAGCCCAGTGCTGAAGTCACAGGTGAGCTAGAAGTAATGGTGCCTAGACCCAGCAGGGCAGAATCTTGAGCGGCAGTACAACCTGCAGAATCAAAATTTCCATACTTAGCGTCTAGAACGGCAACATTGGCGCCAAGACGAAGCTGGTCTGAATACTGCCACTGCATATCAACTTCTATACCTTGGATGTCAGAGCTTGCGGCGTTAGCCACAACAAAACCCAATCCAACGAAGGTAGATACCTGCTGATCAATATACTCACTGGAGAACATTGCCCAGTTAACAGTCATGGCGCCATCCATCAGAGTGTGCTTACCACCAATTTCAATTGACTCTGCAGTCTCATCTTCATATTCGAACCCTATACCTGGTGTTGTGCGGAGCACAGTACCATCGGCTAGGAATGAGGGATTCTGATCGTCTACAGCGTTAAAGCCACCACTCTTGAAACCTTCCGAGTAGCTGATATAGAACAGACTAGTATCAGACATTTCCCACTGCATGTTTACAGCTGGCATCAACTGGTCAGTCTTGCGATCTTCATCAAACACGTGTGCCCAAGAGCCAAAGCTTGCCGCATTAATTGCAGCGTTGTATGGGTTGGTATCAGGTGTTGCCAGACCAGTAGTGTCATGCACCAGAGCAGTTTCTGCGTGAACAGTCTTCTCTTCTTCAGTATAACGAACACCAGCGGTAAGACTGAGGTTATCGGTAATATTATAGGTACCCTGGAAGAATAAGGCCCAAGCATCTGTGTCCTGTTTCCAGTTGGAAACGCGACCTGACTGATTGAACGATGTCACGCCATTGATACAGAAAGCGGGACCGGTTAACGCAGCAGGGATATTCAGGAATGAGCTACAGCCGACAATTGCTGTCATCAAGCCTGGGTTACCCAGGGTGCCATCAATAATTACCGTACGGTCAATTTCCTGAGTCTGCTTCTGCCAGTAAGCACCAGTCACCCAAGACAAATCACCATCGGTTGGCGACGACAGGCGGAATTCCTGGCTCGTCTGGTCATACTCAGAGATATCAGATCGTCCGATAAACTGAACAGGCAGGAAGTCAGCGTCAATACCATCCTCATACTCGTACCCTGAAACACCGGTTACCGAGCTAAAGGTGTAACCATTGTCCAACTCCATCTCAATGTTTAGACTGCTGCTGTTGGTCTGAGTATCAGTACCCTCAGGCTTCTCTTCGGTTCTATCCAGGTCACGACCCAGGCTCTGAGCTAGAGCAAGACCGCCAATGGATATGGAGTCACGGAAGCCATCGGTTTGTTCGTTTCCAGCGCCAGCAACCATGGCACCGTAGTTAGGATACATGATTCCCATTACCGCATACATCAAGCCATTGGAAGCCGCAATATTGGCCTCGGGCTGGAATCGATTCAATGCTGCTGTAGAGCCACGACGCACAAAGTCACTCTCGCCGTGCTTTAGCTTGACTGATGTGCTGTCAGTAGGCTCCCATGTCGCGGATAGGCGCCAAATCTGCTCGTCAGTTGAGGGCATAGAGGGCTGTGCACCATTACCTGATGTAGCAAAGCCATTGTTCATATAACCGTCGTCGCTGCGATCTCTCACTGCAAGTCTCAATGCCATATTTTCAGACACCGGCATATTGATAACGCCCTCAGCAATTTCGCCCTGGTTGCTCTCGCGGCTAACGCTGACGCGGCCACTCATTTCATCGCCGATATTAGCGGAAGCAGAGGTTACGTTAATTGCACCGGCCAGAGTGTTTTTACCAAAAAGAATACCCTGGGGTCCGCGCAGGACTTCAACCTGTGCCAGATCGAAAAGACCTGAACGTACGTGACGGCTCTTGCCGTAGTGAATGCCATCTACATAGACACCTACAGATTGCTCGAATGATTGGTTAGCACCAACACCGATACCGCGCATCGAAATGATACTGTTAACAGCATTCTCTGAAATTCCTAGGTTAGGTACATAGGCGCCTAGATCGGTCAAACTTTGGATGCTGGCTTCCTGAATTTTATCTCCAGAGATAGCAGTCATCGAAATAGGCACGTCCTGCAAGCTCTCGGCACGCTTTTGCGCTGTTACTATTACTTCTTCCAGCTGGGCTGCATAGGCACCACCAGAAGCAGTGGCGATGGCTAAAGCCAGCGCACTCATAGTACGTAATGATGTTTTCATCGTTTTTCCCCTCAACGTTTTTATTAGTAACAGCTTTGCGCCGTCGTTTTATAATTATTGGCCTTGTTTAAATAGACTGACCAGAGTACTAACTACTAGTTTCTTACACAGTTACATTACTGATTTTCTACACTGATTTTCTTATCTCAGCCTCGCTTGCACTCGTCAGAAGCACAATTCACAGGCTTGCAGATCAAATCTATCATAACTTTTGACATAATGCATGCACTGTCGAAACCCGTCACAAGCATGTCTATATCGGACAGTTTAGTTGGCACAACAGGGCTACTTATTAAAATCCGATTTCACAAGCCTTTACTGGGACGAACCAGGGAGGGAATACCTCCTGGATGCACGCTGGTGTTATTTGCTCTCAGTTGTCTGCTCCAGTATTTCGGTCAGCTTTTCAATACAGCCTGCCATACTAGTGCGGATAAAGGTTTCAATTTCGATAGGAGTCACAGAGGTTTCCCAGAGCAGGCGGCACTTTCTGCCCTCTGGGATTACCTGAATGCTGGAGTGATGTGACTTCAATGGCGCTGGCGTTTCAAAACAGGAGTATTCCATAGTGCGTGCTGAATCGTTATGACTCAGAATTCGCTCTTTAATATCTCCGGCACCTGGCAGTGACAGTGAGCGAACTGACCCATCGAATGTGCAGCTTGTCGCGCCGGGAACCCAGTCAATGCGATCTGGCGTTCCGAGAATGGCCCACAGCTGATCAGCCGAGGCATTGAATTGGTGATCGAACTTAACTGTCATTGTTGGCGCTCCACTTGTGCTTGCACAATCATTAACCTTGGGCAGATGGTACCTTAGTTTGAGGCTGCTTAAGTGTGCTATTGCGGTTCGGTGACTTAAATGACCAATTTTTGATACTAACTGGAACTTACTGCGAAGGGGCTGTCCTATTAGGTGCAAGTAATTTAATTCCTTGTGAATTTTGTGAAATATACAACTCTCCCCTAAGTAAACAAGCCCTGATCTAATTATTGGATCAGGGTTTTTTTTGTCCGTAAATCAGGTCCGCTAAATCGCTAAGTGGCGGGAATCAGGGTTATTGCTATACCCTGAGTTTTGCTGGTATCCAGTTGTTGGATGTGCCCGCCGGAATAGGCAATGGCGAGTCCCACTCTGGAATCCACGGATTCTAGGTCGCCATAGCTAACAACCATATTGCTCAGGCGGACTTCGCATGTAGCTTTATCGGTTTGCTGTGCCTTGGCAAGAAGTGACTTCCCCAGTCTATCGCCGGCAACTATTTTATCGCTTACTCCAAACTGAACGCCGATTAAATCTTTTGCACCATTGGCATGCCCAGTTGCGCCAGTCAGAGGCACACGTGTATCAATTGGAGTGAGATCCTCTAATAAAAACGGCAAATCAGCCTGTCTGCTGCCGCCCAGTTTCCAGCGAGCTATCTGGCCATCGTTTCGTTCGCGAAAAAATATTTCGCTGTGCAAAATTTCAAATTCCTGGCTCTCCCATAGCGCTAGGCTGGCATTGAGATCGCTGGTTCGCACACACCAATCAACTGGTCCGGTCTCACCGCAGATCCAGCCAGTGAGCCTGGAATAGATATTGGTTTTTAGGCTTGCCTGTCGCTGGGGAATATTGAGTTTTATTGCCAGCTTGATTAAGGGGCGGTACCAGCTGGGCCTCAGAGCTAATAGTTCGATGTAGGTTTGATTGGGGAAGATCACCAGAGCATTTTCAGTAATGCCGTGGGAGCCGCCCGGAGTGACCTGAAACCCAAGGTCAGTAAAATCTGTGATGGCCTGATTTAGATCGGCGACAAAGACTACTATATGGTCAAATTGAGTATTTGGCATGGGCATCTGGATGGTCCGACTGTTGAGGGAGACCAGAATAGTAAATCTAGAGGGACTGATTGTAAAAGCCATAGGGCTTTTACAACTCCTGCGGAGCGCCCAGGCGAGCTGGGCGTCCAAACTCTGCCGCAGGATAGTTTGTCGAACAGGGCTCTCGTCCGGCAGTCCAATCTACCAATATTAAAAAAGGCCACTTCTTGCGAATTGCTTGTTTGATGTTGGTGGAGCATTTAGAGGGACTGATTGTAAAAGCCACAGGGCTTTTACAACTCCTGCGGAGCGCCCAGGCGAGCTGGGCGTCCAAACTCTGCCGCAGGCATAGTTTGTCGAACAGGGCTCTCGTCCGGCAGTCCAATCTACCAATATTAAAAAAGGCCACTTCTTGCGAATTGCTTGTTTGATGTTGGTGGAGCATTTAGAGGGACTGATTGTAAAAGCCACAGGGCTTTTACAACTCCTGCGGAGCGCCCAGGCGAGCTGGGCGTCCAAACTCTGCCGCAGGCATAGTTTGTCGAACAGGGCTCTCGTCCGGCAGTCCAATCTACCAATATTAAAAAAGGCCACTTCTTGCGAATTGCTTGTTTGATGTTGGTGGAGCATTTAGAGGGACTGATTGTAAAAGCCACAGGGCTTTTACAACTCCTGCGGAGCGCCCAGGCGAGCTGGGCGTCCAAACTCTGCCGCAGGCATAGTTTGTCGAACAGGGCTCTCGTCCGGCAGTCCAATCTACCAATATTAAAAAAGGCCACTTCTTGCGAAGTAGCCTTTTTTAATATTGGCGGACCGGACGGGACTCGAACCCGCGACCTCCGGCGTGACAGGCCGGCATTCTAACCAGCTGAACTACCGGTCCGCGAAAGCATTTTCTCTTGGTGGGTGGTACAGGGATTGAACCTGTGACCCTCGCCTTGTAAGGGCGATGCTCTACCAGCTGAGCTAACCACCCCCTGAGAGAGCGACGCATTCTACCGAACTGAAGGAGGCTGTCAAACTTTTTCTGGTGCTATATACATATTGGGTTCACAGCCCTAATATACCGGCCTAATTTAGGGGTTTTTGAAGCAAAAATGCAGATTTATAAAGACTTTAGTATAGAGGCCGCCCATCGACTGCCCAATGTGCCCGAGGGGCACAAATGCTCGCGTCTCCACGGTCATTCCTTTCAGGTGAGGATCGCTGTTGAGGGGCCTCTGGGAGAGCAATCCGGCTGGATAATGGACTTTGGCGATATCAAGGCGGCATTTGCTCCCATTTATGATCAGTTGGACCATCATTACCTCAATGAAATTGAGGGCCTGGAAAATCCCACCAGTGAGAACCTTGCTCTGTGGATCTGGCAGCAACTTAAGCCCAGGCTGCCTGAGTTGTGTTGTATCACTATTAAAGAGACCTGCACCAGCGGCTGTATTTACCGCGGTTAGAGTCTAGATCCAGCCCTTAGTGCTAGGCTTGGGCATTGCTGCCACTATCGCGGGAGCCCAAGCGCTCCCACAGCATTATGACTAGCATAATAAGGATTGGAATCAGGCAGCTAAGCAGCATCTGCTGCCAGCTGATCAGGTTGATCATCCAGCCTGCGCTCAGTGCGGCGACCGCCTGAAGAGAAAAAACCGTAAAATCATTGATGCCCTGAACCTTGAATCTGTCCCCTTCACCCTGGGTGCTAGCGAGCAATGTGGTGCCAGCGACAAACATAAAGTTCCAGCCTACTCCCAGCAGCACCAGCTGTGACCAAAAGCCGCTGACACTGGTATCTGCATAACCAAGCAAAATAGTGGCGCAGTAGCAGGCCAGCCCCATCAGCATCAAGCCCCGAATATTGAGATACCTAAATAGCAGTGGCGCTACAAACGAAGGTAAAAACATAGCGGCTATGTGGCTCTGAATTACCCATTTGGTATCTAGCAGCGAATGACCATGAAAATTATGCATGCTGATGGGTGTGCCGGTCATAATAAATGACATTATCACATAGGCTATGGCGCCACTGGCTATTGCCAGGCACAGAGTGGGGTTGCTCAGCAGCTGGGTCGTGGCTGAGGTGGCCGGTTGGTTGATCGCTTCAGCCATGGGCGCTGGTTTGTAGAGACTCAGCAGAAGGGCGCCCAGCACAATACAGATGGCGGCTAGAGCAAATGACCCCTGGTACTCTACTGGGGTGAGCTGCCTGCCTAAAATAGCCAGTTCAGGCCCGACAAAGGCAGCAATAATGCCGCTGGCAAGTACCATAGAGGCCGCAGTGGAGCTGTGTTCAATAGATACGGCCTCCATTGCGGCAAATCTGGTTTGCAAGATGGCAGCATTGCAGGACCCCAGTATAAAAGCGGTTATGCAAAACAGGGTAAAGCTTTGCAGTTGCAGGGCAATAATAGCCAGACCGCAGGCAGCTATAGCAGTCATCATAAAAGCCAGTAATCCCTGTTTACGACCCATAGTGCGCATCAGCTGTGTGACTGGGATCGCCGCCACTGCGGTACCGGTTATCATCAGGGCTATAGGTGCTGTAGCCCAGGCTGCTGAGGGCGCTAGATAGGTGCCCGCCAGGCTGCCAGCCAGTATCATCAGGGGGATAGTGGAGCCGGCCAGCGCGCTACTAATGCTGAGAACCCAGACGTTTTTGAAGCCCGCCGCCGAGATTATGTTCATCGAGATATCCCTGATTGGTTGGCCTTTGCAGCCTTATTATTTTGCGTATAGGCGGATTCTAGACTACTTTTAATTTACAGGGGCAGTTATTGCCGTATTTGGTTCCACTGCCGCATCTGCAGCCGAAATAATAGGACAGTTAGAAGCGACAGAAGCGACAGAAGCGACAGGAATCAGGATTCTGATAAGTACAAAATAAGAGACTAGATATTATGGACGATAGCAATCAGTCAGCGGTTGAGAAAACCGTTCGTGAGTTTATTGGTAAAAATCCCGCTGTAAAATCCAATCATGTAGAAATGGACATGAGCCTCAAAGATCTCAATATAGATTCCCTGGAAAAATTATCCATTGGCATGGATTTGGAAGACGAGTATTCCATCGAGTTTACCGATGAAGAGATTGAGGAGTTCGCCACTGTATCCGATGTGGTGACCGCTGTTGAGACGGCGCTAACGGCAAAAACCGAGGCTCAGGTTGCATCGACCCCTCCTCAACAGTCTCAACATAAGACCTCTGGCACCAATCACTCGATTTAGATCTGCCTTGATTGCTGTATTAGTAATCTGCCTTGCTCGCTCTGACTACTGTATAATCCCGCCTGGCACCTATGGCTGCCGTCAGTAGTCTATTCCCCGAAGAGAGTTAGAGACATGGTAGAAATTGGTGCATTCAACAGACTTCAGGTAGTAAAGCAGGTCGACTTTGGCGTCTATGTTGATGGTGGTGACTTGGATACTATTCTGTTACCCAGGCGCTATGTGCCCGGTGGCTGTGAAGTTGGCGACTGGGTGGATGTCTTTCTATATTTCGATTCCGATGATCTGCTAATCGCAACAACAGAAAAGCCCAAGGTTCAGGTGGGCGACTGCGAATTTCTCAAGGTTGTGGATATCAATCATGCTGGTGCCTTTATGGACTGGGGTTTGTCAAAAGACCTGTTGGTACCTTATAACGAACAGCAGAAACCCATGGAAGTGGGCTATTCCTATGTGGTGCATGTGTTTCACGATCAAAATTCAGATCGCATTGCCGCCTCTACCAAGCTTAACCATCATTTGGATGAGGAGACTGTCTGGCTCAAGCCTCGCCAGGCGGTTAATCTTTTGATCGCAGCGCGCACTGAGCTCGGTTACAAAGCAGTGGTCGATAATAAATATCTGGGGCTTATTTTCCGTGCAGACGCCTTTCGCCCGCTCAAGATTGGTGAGCGATTGCCTGGCTTTGTAAAAACTATTCGCGCAGATGGCAAGATTGATCTGTTGATCTCTCAGGGTACGTTGCAGGGAGATCATGATCTGGCTGAGCAAATTATTCGTCATTTGCAGGATAGGGGGGGTGAGTCGCAGCTCTCTGACAAAAGCGACCCTGATGAGATTTACCGCTTATTTAAAGTGTCTAAGAAAAAGTATAAGCAGGCTCTGGGCACTCTCTATAAGAGTAAGAGGATTCTTATAGAGTCCGGTAAAATTACCCTGATCAGCCCTTAAATCGCCCCAGGCTGTGTAGCTTAAAAGTCAGGCATCTGGAATGCAGCTCAGACTCAAAAATACCTACCCTAAACCACAGGTTTCGTTTAAATCTGGCCCGCAGGACTCTATGCCCTTAATTTAAACCGTTCTTTGTGGTACCCTGAGTCTCGTTCGTTATTGCTACCGTGCCTCTCTAAAAGAGGCGTTTCTAATTTATAAGAAAAAAATATAAATAGATTTGGTTTATTAATTTGCTTCCCTTTCTTTACTGAGGGACGATCAGCAGGTGGTAATAAGAAAAAAAGGCCGTGAATCCGACAGTTTGTAAATTGACTTAGACTCTCAGCGGCCCACATTTGAATAACATTTAATCTACATTGGGGAGAAACTTATGTTTCGCAAGACAAAAGTAAACCGAGCAGTAATGTCGGTAATAGCTGCGGGTATTGCAGCTGGTACCGCTGGTGTCACTGTTGCAGAGGGTATGCTGGAAGAGATTGTAGTAACTGCAACCAAAAAGTCTGCCAGCATGCAGGACATTCCAATTGCTGTTCAGGCTATGACTGAAGAGACATTGGAAGAGCAAAATGTTACAAGTTTTGAAGACTATGTTAAATATCTGCCTAGTGTAAACGCAGGCGGCCGTGGGCCGGGTCAAAACGAAATCTATATCCGTGGTGCAGCTGTTGATGCGATCAACATTTCTGTGGCGGAATCACAGGGTTCTGCGCCTAACGTAGCGCTCTATCTGGATGAGCAGCCAGTAACAGCTGGTGGCCGTAATCTCGATGTTTACATTACTGATATGGAGCGAATTGAGGTTCTTCCTGGACCCCAGGGCACTCTGTACGGTGCAAGCTCGCAGGCAGGTACAGTGCGATTGATCACTAATAAGCCTGTTATCGACGAGTTCGCTGCCAGCCTGTCAGCTGGGTACTCATCTACTTCTGGTGGTGAGGACAGCAACAAAGTTGAAGCTATGATCAATATTCCTGTTATCGAAGGTAAGCTGGCGGTTCGTGCCGCGGTGTACACCGATAATAAAGGTGGTTATATAGACAATGTCGAAGGCACATTCACAGCCAATCCGGCTCTAAACCCTGCTTACCCAGGAAGCTCAGTTGACTTTGCTGAAGGTCATATCTTTGGTAACGGCACTGTAGTGGGCGAGGGTGGCGTGACAATCCCGGTTAACTACACTACCGCAACAAGCTCAGGTTTAGTTGAAGATGACTTTAATGATGTCTCATATCAAGGTATGCGCCTAGGTGCTAAGTACCTGATCAATGACGACTGGTCAGCTCTGATTCAGTTCACCCAGCAGTCTCTGAAGACTCAGGGTGTTTTTGATTATGACGAATCTCTGGGTGATCTCAAGGTAGCACGTTTTACTGAAGATTCTCTCGAAGATGAATTTACTCAGTTTGCCTGGACCTTAGAAGGTCGTGCTGGCGCTCTTGATCTTGTGTACACCGGTGCTTACTTGGATCGTGAAGTATCACAGCGCTTGGACTACACCGGTTATTCCAATATTGGTGCTTATATTCCAGGTTACCAGTGTGAGTATCTGACTGGTTCTTACTACCACGGGTTAGACATTGGTCAAGCCAACTATAGCTGGGATCCAACTCTCAGTGGCAACACTGGCGTGATTGAATGTGGCAACCCTGCCAACAACTTCAACGCAGAAAATGAAAACACTCGTATGACTCACGAATTCCGTGTTTCTACTGATCCAGACGCTTCTATGCGCTTTACTGGTGGTGTTTTCTATGAAGATGCTGAGATTCTTCACATCGGTAACTTCAACTATTTAGGGCCAGCAGAAGCAGGCTTTACACCAATCGACATCAATCTGAACTCTTCACTGGCTGACGCAGATGCGAATGCCCGTGGTCTGGTTAGCCCAGCTACTCAGTTCCGTAACGATAACCATCGTAACGAAGAGCAGGTCGCTGTCTTTGGTGAGCTCTCTTACGACATCAGCGAAACGTTGACTGTTGCTGCCTCGGCTCGTTACTACGATCTGGAGTATGGCTTCACCGGTTACGGTGCATGGCGTTATGGCAACCGTCCTCTGTTTACAGATGACGCTGACCCCACTAATGACGTGATTCCAAATGTAACCGGTGGTCGAGATTATGCGCAGAAGTTTAATGTTCTGCAGCCAATCAGCACCACTGACACCATTACTAAGTTCACTGTAACCTGGACGCCTAATGAAGACTTACTGATGTATGTGACTTCTTCTGAAGGTTACCGTCCACCTGGATTTAACCGTGGCGCAGCGCAGAAGGGTACCTACAGCGGTACTGACTGTGTTGATGTTGCAGCCAATCCTAGCAATGGTTTCCCAGGCTACTGTCTGCCATACAAGTTTGATTCTGACACCCTCGAGAACCTTGAGCTGGGTTGGAAAATGACCATGATGGATGGCGATATGCGTCTGAACGGTGCTCTGTACCGCATCGACTGGGAAGATATTCAGGTATCTCAGTTTGACTCGCAGAACATCTCTATCTTTACTATCGTAGATAACGGCGGCGACGCGGAAATCACTGGTATTGAAATGGATATGGTCTGGGCTGTCAGCGATAACCTGACTCTGTTTGGTGCAATGTCTTACAACGAAACTGAGCTGGTTCGTGTAGATCCAGGCTTCTCTTTTGTTGTCCAGGACGAGGGTCGTCCTCTGCCATTAACACCTGAGTTCCAGGGAAATCTTCGTGCACGTTACAGCTGGGATATGGCTAGCGGAATGGAAGCTTACTGGCAGGTCGGTGGTAAGTACTCAGATGAAGCACTCAACTCAATCGTTGATACGCCCACTGAGCCAAACACCATGCAGGACAGCTATGTCATCATGGACGCTTCAGCCGGTGTAACTACTGATGCAGGTTGGGGTGTTGAAATGTATGTCAGCAACTTGACTGATGAGCGCGCTCAGCTGCACATCAACCGTCAGGACTTCCTGGAGAGAACCACTACCAACCGTCCTCGCACAATTGGTATGAGGTTCAACTACGATTTTAATTAATAGTTAGAAATGACTTTTAGTTAATATTCGTTAAGTCGAAGTAAAGAGAAAGGCGAGCTTAGGCTCGCCTTTCTTGTATCAACTGTAAGGCTCTATACTTGGTTTGTGGTAAATTTATCGACACCTTAGGTAATGGAAAATTTTATGTCTGGCAGCAACCCAACTGATCATCGGGATGACTCAACCAAGCTTTCTGCAGAGGCAGCAGCAGAACTTTTGTCACGGGGTAGAGCGCTTATCCAGGCAGGGGATTTCAGTGATGCTCAGGACCTTATGGAGCGGTTGTTGAATGATTATCCAAATCACTCCGAGGCTCTCTACTTTAGTGCCGTGGCTCAGCGGTTTAGAGAGAATTACCAGGCTGCACTAAACTCGTTGCAAAAACTCATTGAGATCGAGCCAACCTATGGTCGGGCCTGGCAAGAGCGAGGCCATATTCTTATGGCCCAGGGTGAAACAGCCGATGCGCGAGCGGCTTTCCAGCAGGCAGCCACCCACAATGGGAGCCTAATTGCCAGCTGGCAGATGTTAATGACATTGACTGATCCGCAAGTTGACCAAAAAGCCTATGATTTTTTTGAAGACAAGTATCAGCGCCTAGCCGCTCTGCCGCCAGAGCTCTTGGGCGTTAGAAATATGATGGAAGAGGGCAAGCTGTCAAAAGCAGAGCAGCTGTGCCGAAGCTTCTTGCAGAAACAGCCTAAACATATTGAGGGTATGCGTCTGCTAGCTGACCTGGGTGTAAAAACCCATGTACTGGATGATGCCGAGTTTATTCTTGAAAGTGCACTGGTCTATGAGCCAGAGAATCAGCTAGTGCGCTTTGATTATATGAACGTACTGTACAAGAGACAGAAATTTGAGCTCTGTATGGAACAGGCGCAGGTCCTGCTGGATACCGATCCAGAGAATAGTAAATACCGTTTTTCCTATGCCAACCAATGTGTCGCCGTAGGCCGATTTGAAGAGGCCTTGGCCCTTTATGATGAGTTTGTCGACGCAGACCCCAGTGCGGCTCCCGCTCATTTGCTGCGTGGACATACCTTAAAAACCATTGGCAGAATTGATGAGGCGGTTGAGGCCTATCGCGCCGTCTATAGAGCCAAGCCAGATTTTGGTGATGCTTTTTGGAGTCTGGCTAATCTTAAGACCTATAAATTTGAGGATGCAGAAATAGATTTGATGCGTGAGCATCAGCAATCAGATTCCACTGGGTTGGACGACAGAATTCATCTTAGCTTTGCCCTGGGCAAGGCTATGGAAGATGCACAAGATTATGCAGCAGCTGGTGACTATTATGTCCAGGGCAATCAGCTAAAGAAGCAAGATGTGCAGTACGATGGCGAGCGCATGAGCTACAAAATGTCTCTGCAGCAGAAGTTTTGTACTGCCGAGCTATTTGCAAGATTCGGTCAATCTGGCTGCGCTGCTCCCGACCCTATCTTTATTGTTGGCCTGCCCAGAGCGGGCTCCACATTGCTGGAGCAGATTCTAGCGTCCCACTCCCAGGTCGATGGAACCCTGGAGTTAAATAATATTCCCGCGATTGCCCATCGCTTAAATGGCCGTCGTACTGTATTTGAAGAGCCGAGATACCCTCAGATACTAGAGCAATTAACGCCGGAAATTGCTGCAAAGCTGGGACAGACCTATATAGATGAAACCCAGATACATCGAGAGGGGGCGCCTTACTTTATTGATAAGATGCCCAATAACTTCCGTGATATTGGCCTAATTCAGATGATTTTGCCCAATGCCAAAATTATAGATGCACGTCGTCATCCGATGGCTTGCTGTTTTAGTGGTTTTAAACAGCTGTTTTTTGAAGGGCAGGAGTTTACCTACGGTTTACATGAGGTGGGCACCTACTACCGCAACTATGTAGACCTGATGGATCACTGGGATAAGGTGTTACCCGGCAAAGTTCTGTCTGTGCAGTATGAAGAGGTGGTAGCTGATCTGGAGACTCAGGTGCGTCGCATTCTTGATTATTGTGGACTGCCCTTTGAAGAAGCCTGCATCAACTTCCATAAGAATGAGCGCTCTGTGCGCACTCCCAGTGCAGAGCAGGTCAGGCAGCCTATCTACACCAGTGGCCTAGAGCAGTGGAAGCATTTTGAGTCTAGCCTCAATCCGCTTAAAGAGGCTCTGGGTCCAGTACTGGACCGCTATCCCATTACATAAATAATAAATATTAAAATCTAAGTTTGGAGTGATTTATGTCTACAACCAATATGACTGAGCAAGAAGTTCAAGTGCTTGTGGAAAACTGTTTAACTGCGAATGGTTGTAACAGTGAAAATGCTGCCGCAGTAGGACGTACCATAGCCGCTGCCGAGCGGGATGGTTGCGCTTCTCACGGACTGTTTCGCATGCCCGGTTATATAGCCTCATTGCGCAGTGGCAAGGTGAATGGTAGTGCCAAACCCAGTGTTACAAAAATTTCTCCGGCAGTGATCAAGGTCGATGGCGACCATGGTTATGCGCCTTTGGCTCTCGAAGCTGGGCGTGAAGCTCTTATCCAGGCCGCCCGGGAAAATGGCATTGCCGCCATGGCCCTGGTTAACGTGCACCATTTTGCGGCACTCTGGGTCGAGGTTGAGCCTATTGCAGAGGCCGGATGTGCGGCCATGGCCTTTACCACTTACAAACCAGCAGTGGTGCCAGCTGGTGCCAAGCAGCCATTATTTGGTACCAATCCCATGTGTTTTGGTTGGCCTCGTGGCGACCAGCCGCCAATGGTGTTTGACCAGGCCTCAGCCTCTATGGCTAGAGGTGAGGTAATGATTGCAGCCCGAGACGGCCATTCTGTGCCTCTGGGTACAGGTGTAGATGCCGATGGCAATCCGACTACAGAGCCCGCAAAGATAATTGATGGCGGAGCGCTGTTACCTTTCGGTGGTCACAAAGGCTCTACCATTGCCATGATGATTGAACTGTTGGTGGCAGGCCTTACGGGTATGGACTTTAGTTATGAAGCCCAGGCCAATGATAACAATGATGGTGGGCCACCTAACGGCGGCGAGTTTATGCTCGCCATTGACCCTAGCCGATTTGGCGATGCAGATAGCTGGCTGCAGCATTCAGAGTCATTTCTAGCGCGTCTGGCTGGTATGGAAGGTGCACATATGCCAGGTAATCGTCGCTATGCCAATCGCGCCAAGTCAGCTGCTGAGGGCATAGTTGTCACTGATGCTCTGCTGGCCAGCTGCAATGAATTTATGAACCCTGAATCCTAAGTTCTGGTATCAGTGACTGGCACTGTTAGTGCGCAGTGTCAGGTCGTGCTTTTTAATCTGGCTGGGGGTTTCGCGAATAATGGTCTCAATCATAGCTTCAGCGGCGGGGGAGACTGTCCAGCCATTTCGGGTAATCAGGTAAACCTCACGGGCCTGGGTCGGTGTCAGGGGCCGAGATACTAAATTATCCGCGAGCGCTGGAATGGCTAGCGAAGGCAGCACCGAAACGCCGAGATTAGCTCTGAGCATCGCCAGTAAAGTAGTTATATTGGGAAAATCAAATTTAGAGTCCCCAAAGCTTTCGCGGCTGCGCAGGGTTTTAGTAATGCCAGTGTCCAAAAATGTGGTGTCTTCCAGTTCATCAATTCTTACCGGCCCAGTCTCTTTGGCCAGATGATGGTCCGCATGACAGATTAGTTCGAGTTTATCGGCAAATAATGGCTTAAAGTCCAATGACTTATTGGGTTTCCACAGGCTGGCAATGCCAAAATCCACCTCGTTGCGCTCGACCCGCCTCTGTACGCCCTGAGAACTGTCATCATCCAGGTGGAGGTGAATGCCTGGATACTCAGACGAGAAAGCCTTGATGATATCTGGCAACAGGTTGCTGGCCACTGATGGCACTATAGCCATGCTCACATGGCCGCTGCGGCGCTCTGCCGTGGCGCGCAAGTCATAAATTGCCGTATCAAAGTCACGGACCAACCGCTGCGCTATGGGGATAAAGTTTTCTCCCTCCGCAGTGGTGCTGACCTGTCTCGTGGTGCGATCTAGAAGTTTTAAACCAATAAATTCTTCCAGCTGCTTAACGGCCAAAGTGATAGCAGGCTGAGTGCGAGAGAGTTTTTCTGCAGCCCCATTGAAACTGCCTTCTTCAGCCACGGTAATAAAAGTGCGGAGGTGTCTCAGGGTGACGTTTAAGTATTTGATAATATTACCTTTATTATATTTATTAGTGATATTGCCAAGGAGAAGAATAAATTAATTATGCTTATAAATCTATATAAAGTTTTGATTGGATTTATAGGTGTCTACGTATAACAATGGGTCGCAAATGGGTTGTTCAGCCCTAAAAATTACAGGCGGAAACGGTATGAATCAGGATTTACACAGCAATTATATCAATGGTGAATGGGTCGGCAGTTCAGAGATCATTAGCAATATAAACCCTTCAGATACCAGCGATATCGTTGGCCGTTATGCCAAGGCATCTAATGAAGACTGTCTGGCGGCTATCAGTGCCGCTAACGCAGCGTTTGAGGGCTGGTCGCAAAGTGCACTGGAGCAACGCAAAACTGTTTTAGATTTTATTGGCGCCGAGCTTATTGCCCGCAGTGGTGAAATTGGTGAAATTCTGGCCCGCGAAGAAGGCAAAACCCGTGCAGAAGGTGTGGGTGAAGTTTATAGATCTGGGCAATTCTTTCAATATTATGGTGCCGAAGTGCTGCGCCTAATGGGTGAGAACACCCAGTCCGTTCGTCCTGGCGTAGATGTAGAAGTCCACCGTGAGGCATTGGGTGTGATTGGTATTGTCACCCCCTGGAATTTCCCCATGGCAGTGGCGGCCTGGAAAGTGGCACCGGCCATAGCCTATGGCAATGCAGTGGTGCTTAAACCAGCCGAGTTAGTGCCTGGCAGTGCCTGGATACTGGCTGATATTATTAGCCGCAGCGGCCTGCCCGCCGGTGTGTTTAATTTGGTGATGGGCTCGGGCAGAGAGGTAGGCGAAACCCTCTGTACCTCTCCAGATATTCAAGCAGTTACTTTTACGGGTTCCGTTGGCGTAGGCCGCCATATTGCGCGCAATGCCATTGATAATATGGCTCGCGTGCAGCTGGAGATGGGCAGCAAAAATGCGCTAGTGGTTTTGGATGATGCGGACCTTGATACAGCGGTGCAATGTGCTGTGGCTGGTGCCTATTTTGGTACAGGTCAGAAATGTACCGCCTCGTCGAGAATTATTGTGCAGTCGGGTATTCACGATAGGTTTGTTGAGAAGATGACCGAGGCTGTCAGCAACCTAGTGGTCGGTCATGCATTGGCAGAGGGCGCGCAAATTGGGCCAGTGGTCGACGGTCGTCAGTTGCAGCAGAATCTAGACTATATGCAGATTGCTAAAGACGAAGGCGCAGAGCTGGTTTTGGGAGGCGAAGCCATGACCATGGACACTGAGGGCTTTTATATGTCGCCTGCGCTGTTTGTTAATACGAACAACCAGATGCGCATCAACCGCGAAGAAGTGTTTGGCCCTATCGCCTGTGTGATCAAGGTAGACAGCTATGAAGAAGCGCTGGAGGTCTCCAACGACTCAGACTTTGGTCTGACTTCAGGCATCATAACCAACAGTCTGGCCAATGCTGGCCACTTTAAGCGTCATTCTAAATCTGGTTGTGTCATGGTGAATCTGCCGACTGCAGGCACTGACTACCATGTGCCCTTTGGCGGCCGTAAAAACTCAAGCTATGGCCCCCGCGAGCAGGGTCAGTATGCGCGGGAGTTCTACACGATTATTAAAACAAACTACAGCAAGCCCTACTAATTGCTACTCAGGATTCATTGATGACTAGAGAGATGAACAGAGAAATGCTTCTTATCGACGGGCTGCAATATGTCAATTGGAACCGCGACCTGTTTGAAAAGGCTCAGCGCAGTGGTTTAAGTACTATTCATGTGACCATTGCCTACTGGGAGAATATTCGCGAGACATTGGAGAATATAGGCAACTGGAACCGGCACTTTATTAATCATGCCGACCTGATTATGCCCATTCACCAGGCGTCGGATATTCTTGAAGCCAAGCTCCTGGGCAAAGTGGGTATTATCTTTGGCTTCCAGAATTGCTCACCCATCGAAGACGATGTGAAAATGGTGCAGATTTTGAAGCAGCTTGGGGTGCATATTATGCAGCTCAGCTATAACAATCAGAGTCTGCTGGCCACTGGATGCTACGAGGAACAGGACGGTGGCATTACCAGATTTGGCCGCGAAGTGATCAAAGAAATGAACCGTGTAGGCATGATTATTGATATGTCCCACAGTGCGGAGAAGTCGACCCTGGAAGCCATTGAAATCTCTGAGCGGCCCATCGCCATCACCCATGCCAATCCAACGTTTTTCCACGCCGCGCTGCGCAATAAATCCGATATAGTGCTCCGGGCTATAGGTGAATCAGAGGGCATGCTGGGCTTTAGCATGTATCCATTCCATCTTAAGAATGGCTCTGACTGCACCTTGCAAGAATTCTGTCAGATGATTGGCCAAACCGCGGAGATGATTGGTATTGATCGCATAGGTATTGGCTCTGATCTCTGTGAGAACTGGGACTACTCAATACTGGAATGGATGCGCAGCGGTCGCTGGACCACTGGTATTGATCATGGCGAGGGCTCTGCGGCCAGCCCGAGCTGGCCCCGCCAGCCCAACTGGTTTGCTGGGTCCAAAGATATGTTAACCGTGGCTCAGGGTTTGCAAGACGTGGGTTTTAATAACACTGATATCGAAAAAATCATGGGTCAAAACTGGCTGTCATTCTTCGAGAAATCTTTTCCGGGTTCACCGGTCAAACCCTAGTGGCTTAGAAAAAACCGTCTTATTTTGAGGCGGTTTAGTTGGCAAAAGCACTATGTCGCAACCGGGCTTTCTGTGTCGCTTTTAATTAAGTCGCTGCCCATAACTGCGCCTACAATAGCCGAAAAATAGGTCCTGTTCGGACCTCAAAAACAACCTTAGCCTATGGGGTAAAGCCTGTGCGGTCGCATCATAATTTAGCTGGAAAGCATAGTCTCAGCAATAGCGCTGCGCTGTCCCTGCGTCCTGCCAGTCAGGTTATGCAGCTGGACCGCTTGGGTAGTTTTCACCAGTCTCGCCTAAGCTTTATGCGTACCCTAGTGCGACGCATGGTGAAGGAGAAGTGGCAGATCAACAGCACTGTGTTTGATCTGGATTCAGAGGGTTACGGCACCGCAGTCTATGAGGTAAAAGCCAAGTTCGGTACCTATAGCTATGTGTTGTTTTCCCATTATCTAGACCCAGAAAATCGCAATGATCGTGTGATTGCCAACCAGTGGGATCTGACCATGGCCCTTTGCGAGGGCACCGTGGATGCCGAGCAGCTAGAGTTTCTGCGCACCAATGTGCCCAAGCAGGAAGCCGGACGTGTTGATTCCCGAGTATTTGTGCTGTCCAGAGGAAATCGCAGTGGCCGCACCTTTGAGTATGTAGTAGATGAGCTAGCCAATGGTCGCCAGCCCGATGTGGATGTAATTGCCGAAGTCGGCTATCTGTATCGCACCACCGCCGCCTATGGCAGTGGCAAATTGGGTATGGCCGACTGGGAAAAGGTCCGCACCAAACACCGTGATTTTGCCCGACCCTTTGCCGCAGAAATGTTTACCTGCTTTATGCTGCGTCACTTTAGTTTGCAGCACGCCGATTATATTGCCGCGCAGCGTGCACCAGAAACTGCAGTAAAGCTGGATGATGATATCAGGCGTTATTTTGGTATTGGCAACTCCACCGGGTTGGGTATGGCCCCATTTTTGATCAATCATCCGCTGCTGATTAATCAGTGGATTGAGCAGCGTGAAACAGCATTGGCAAGAGCAAAGATGGCCGGCACTGATGGCATAGACTCTCAAATGCTAGAGCGATTCAAAATAGCTACCGATCGAGTGATTCAGCATCTGGGTGAAATTGTTACTGGTGATGAGAAGCAAAATATTTCTAACGGCATGGTTCGCCAGGAGCTTCAAGAGCTGAGTCAGTGGCTGCTTGAGGAAGGGGACAATATTGTTTCCAGCTGCTACAACTGGTCGGAGCTGGCGCAGTATGCTGAGCAGCGTTGGCGTGTTGAAACTCAGGAAGTAATTAACACTTTGCTGATAGAGCTCTACCCAGAGTTGGTGGACGAGTTGGAAGAACTAATGGCCGTCGACGAAGACCAGCATCTGGTTCCCCAGATGTCTCTGCAGGAACTAAAGCTGGTTATAGAAGATAAATATGACTGGGCACTGGCAATTGATTTTGCCCAGCCCAATGCTCAGGGTTCCTTTTGGTATCGCTCGGAAGAGAAGATGGAGCCGCGCCTTGGTCAGGCTAATGTAGATATGGGCATGGAGAAACAGATGCCGCTGGCCATTGGTCGCATGGTGCGAGAATGCTACGACGAAGTCTGCGCTTATATAGCAGAGTTTCCCCAGCAGGATGTTGCTCATTTTATTCTTCAGCAGCCTAATTTAAGCGGTGCGATCAGTCGGATTCAAACCATGGCTCAAAGCCATTACGGGGATATTCGCGAGAATCTGGTGCACAGCGATGTGTTGCCCATTCATCTATTGCGCTGCAAATTATCCTTTTTTGGGGTCAGCAAATTTGATCCCCGCTCGCGGCTCTGGGTGCGTAACACTATGTTTCAGGGGGCGCCACTGATCAGTGATTTCGATAAGCCCTTTATGGATGACTGGCAGTTTCCTATTAAACCCGTGCTCAGTAAAAGCATAGATCCCAGCCGTTAGATTATGAAAGTTTCTCGCAATGAATTGACGGCTTCTCTCAAGAAGGCGTTTGAAGGCTTGGGGTTCTCTGTGGGCGACTATCAGGATGCGACGGCTATGGTTATCTGGTCGCAGATGCACGGTTTTAACGGCCTTGAGCAGCTTAATCTCGCGCTGCCATTTCTGAACAATTGTCTCTGCCTTCATGCCCAGTTGGTCAGCAATGGGGATCAGCAGGCACTGCTTGATGGGCAGAGCTCTTCGGTTTTACTCTGTGGCAGTCAAACGGTCAGATTGGCCTGTGCACTGGCCCGCCAGTATGGTCATGGCTTTGTACAGCTGGATAATTGCCACAATCGCCTGTTGATTATCCAGCGGCTTGTCAGTGCGGCCCAGTCTGGCACAGCCCTTGCAGCCTATTGGGAGCAGGGCAGCAGTGGTTTTAAAGTGACCATTGAAGCTCATGCAAAGCACCCAGAGTACAGCCAATATACTCTGCCCACTCAGTCAGATAATCAAAGTCTAATGATTTTTGCTGGCGAAGATATGGTCTCGGTGGAACAGCAGTTTGTCAGCCAGATTAGCCTGGATTCACCAGTTAGTCGCGTTCAATCTGAGTCTATGGTCGATAGTTATGAGCACTGTCTGGAGCAGGGCATTGAGATTGATGAAACCCTTTGGCATAAGCTCGATAATCTGGTCGCCAGAGTGCTAGTCGAATCCACTGAGAGCTCCAGGGCGGGCGCGGGGGACTAAACCTGCCCAGGGCTAGCTTGCTGAGCCTGATCAATAATCCACTGACGAAATGCATCCACATGGGCGCGAATAGGCTTATCCTTGGGGGTGGTCAGGTAAAAGGATTCCACCGTGCTGACAGTCTGTTCAAATGGCGCGATCAAGCGGCCGTTCTCCAGCATGTTAGCCGCGAGAGATGTGCGGCTTAGCGCCACACCATGACCCTGTGCAGCCATTTCCATTCCCGTCATCAGCGAATCAAAGTGAATGCCCTGAGAAGGGTCGATATTGCAATAGCCCAATTGATTTAGCCAAAAGCCCCAGCCCTCTTCGTATCCAATAACATGGAGCAGGGTATAGTTGGGCAGTTCGCTGGGGTCAGCCGGAGGTAGCTGCCCGTCTAGTAAGGTTGGGCTGCAGACCGGGATAAGCCTATCCCAGGTGAGTCGGTCGCTAAAACAGTTAGTCCATTGGCCCTTGCCATAACATATCTCAACATCAGCCTCTTTATCGGTGCCGGCCACCCAGATATTACTGGTAAAGCGCAGATCAATATCTGGATACTGGTTTCGGAAATCCGCCAGTCGCGGTGCCAGCCAGGTATTAAAGAACACCAAATTAACCCGCACGGTCAGAGTGTGGCTGCGCTCCTTACCAAATACCTCATCGGTAACCAGCGCCAGCTTTTCAATTGACTCACGCACGCCGGGAATATAGGCTCGCCCGGCATCGGTCAGCTCCAGTCCGCGGGGCAGGCGTTTAAATAGGGCGCAACCCAACTTGGTTTCCAGCCCTTTGATCTGCTGGCTGACCGCTGCTTGAGTCATATGTAATTCAGAGGCCGCTAGAGTGAAATTCAGATGGCGTGCGGAGGCTTCAAAGGAGCGAAGCCAGTTTAATGGCGGCAGTCTTTTCTTCATTATTATCCCTCTACCTTGCTCAAAAAGCCGAGCAATTATTATTCTGGATCATCGATCAGATGACCCAGGTTCTGGGCTGCACTTTGCAGTGCGTCTGTATACTCAAGCAGCTCATCAAAGCTTTTGCGAATGACCGGTGCATGAGTAAATAGGCAGGCGCAGAGTTTGCCATTGCTATCATTCACCGGCACAGCGACGGCCACCATACCATCGACAAACTCTTCGTTGTCTGTGCCTAGGCGACTTGTTTTTATATGTTGTAACTCGGTTTCCAGAGCATCGACATCAACGATAGTATTGCGGGTATATCTGGTCAGTGACAGTTCGTTGATAAGACGCTGACGCCGGTGCTTGGGCAGAGAACTGAGATAGAGTTTGCCGCTGGCGGTGCACCAACTGGGTGTATGACTGCCCACCTGCAGGTGGATTTGCAAGGGCCAGTCCGTTTGCACGCGATCGTAATAAATCATCTCAGCGCCATTGGGTACGGCAATACCACAGGTCTCACCAATCTCTTCCGTAAGCCTTTGCAAAATAGCCCGGCGCAATGAGCTAAAGCGCTCACTGTGCAGTACAGCCCAGGCGATACTGTGCATCTTAGGGCTGGGAACAATGAGCCCGCGCATATTGGTCTGTACAAAACCATCGCTCTCCAGTTGGTTGAGCAGGCGGTGAATACTGGGCTTGGGAATAGCCAACTGAAGGGCTAGGTCCGCCGGCGACAGAGGTCGCTCGGCTTTGGACACCGCTTCGATAATTTGCATTACCCGGCTGACCGCCGAGCCTTTTTCCCTAGTCGTCATGGTTTTAATTTAGCTCATGGTCGGCATAGAGAACTGCGCACCTTCACGCACACCAGCCGAAGGCCAGCGCTGGGTAATGGTTTTGCGCCTGGTATAGAAACGCACAGCATCTGGGCCATAGGCATGCAGATCGCCAAACAACGATCGTTTCCAGCCACCAAAGCTGTGGTAGGCCACAGGCACTGGCAGCGGGATATTAATGCCCACCATGCCCACCTGAATATGGTCAGAGAAGTAGCGTGCGGCTTCACCGTCTCTAGTAAAGATACAGGTGCCATTGCCGTATTCGTGGTTATCAATCAGGTCCATGGCTGCTTGCATGCTATCCACGCGAACCACCTGCAACACTGGGCCAAAGATTTCAGCATTGTAACTGTCCATCTCTGGGGTCACGCGATCGATCAATGTGCCGCCCACATAAAAACCATTTTCATAGCCATCGATGCTGGGGTTGCGACCATCTACCACAATATCAGCTCCCTGTTGTTCGGCACTGTCGATATAGCCAAACACTTTCTGCTGATGCTGCTCTGTGATCACCGGACCAAAGTCATTGTCTGCATCATGACAGGGGCCAATCTTTAAGCCTTTCATAGCTTCCTGCATTTTGCTGACTAGGGCATCTGCCGCGGCATCACCTACGGCCACGGCAACCGACAGAGCCATACAGCGCTCACCGGAGGAGCCAAAGGCAGCGCCCAATAACTGCGCCACCGCATTGTCCATATCTGCATCAGGCATCACAATCGCATGGTTTTTAGCGCCACCCAGAGCTTGGCAGCGCTTGCCGTTAGCGTTGGCGGTGCTGTAGATATATTCCGCAATGGGGGTGGAGCCCACAAAGCTCACGGCCTTAATGCGCTCATCATTGAGCAATGTATCAACGGCTTCTTTATCGCCATTGACCACATTCATTACACCATCGGGCAGGCCTGCTTCCTTGAGCAGTTCAGCAATAAAAAGCGTCGAGCTTGGGTCGCGCTCAGAGGGTTTAAGAATAAAGCAGTTGCCACAGACAATGGCCATGGGATACATCCACAGAGGCACCATGGCGGGGAAGTTAAACGGGGTAATACCGGCCACAACACCTAGGGGCTGAAACTCACTCCAGGAGTCTATATTGGGGGCGACATTTTTGCTGTGCTCCCCTTTTAGCAGCTCCGGTGCGCAGCAGGCATACTCTACATTCTCAATGCCCCGCTGCAGTTCACCGGCGGCATCATGGCTGATTTTGCCGTGCTCTTCGCCAATCAGAGCGCAGATTTTATCGGCATGCTGCTCCAGCAAGTCTTTAAATTTAAACATCACCCGGGCGCGCTTAATAGCTGGCGTATTGCGCCACTCAGGATAGGCGGCCTGGGCCGCGGCAATAGCCTCTTCTACAGTGGCCTGAGAGGCCAGGGCAACCTGCTTGCTCACTTCGCCAGTGGATGGGTTGTACACATCCTGAGTGCGCTCAGTGGCGGTGGTCATCTGGCCGTTAATTAAATGTCCTACTACTGTCATGATTTTTTCCTCAAAAAATTGTCATCTCTAAACTTTGCATTACCTAATTGGCATCACCACAGCTTGCGATAGATTTCGATTATCTCATCAGCGCTGGGTACTCTTGGATTGTTACCAGGTGAGCCCGAGGCCAGTGCCTGCTCTGCCATCACCTGAAGGTTATTAAAAAAGTGGTCGCGATCAATACCAAACTGCTCCGGTGTGGGCACCTGCAGTTCCTTATTAATAGCATAGAGTTCGGCCATTAATTTGCTGTTGGCTGTCTGGTCACTGTCACCCTCATTGGCCACACCCATGGCGCGGGCGCAGTCTGCATAGCGCTCTGGTGCGGCGGGAATACTGTACTCAGTCACCATAGGCAATAGCATGGCATTGGAGAGGCCATGGGGCACATGATAGAAAGCGCCAATAGGGCGAGACATGCCATGCACCAATGCCACAGAGGCATTGGAGAACGCGACTCCGGCTAGGGTGGCACCGAGCATCATCTCCTCCCGGGCTTTTTGGTCACTGCCATCCTGGAAAGCTTTGCGCAGATTGGGCGCCAGTAATTTCATTGCGGCTATGGCTTGGCTATCGCTGTAGAGACTGGCCTTTTTGCTGACATAGGCTTCCATAGCATGGGTCAGGGCATCAATGCCCGTGTCCGCTGTGGTTCTTGGGGGCAGGCTTAATGTCAGGCTATAGTCGACCAGTGCCGCGGTGGGCATAAAGCCAATACCCACACAGAGCATTTTTTCATCATTGGTTTCATCGGTGATAATGGTCACCTTGGTGCACTCGGAACCTGTGCCAGCAGTGGTGGGAATGGCAATAATCGGCAACCCCGACTCATTGACTACCCGAGGAAATTTATAGTCCCGCATCACACCGCCGTACTTGCCCAAAATAGCAATGGCCTTGGCACTGTCTATAGGGCTGCCGCCGCCGATGGCGATAATGCTGTCGTAGTTGCCATCGCGCACTTTGTCCACGCCGGCCTGAATCGAGCTGACCGTGGGTTCCGGTACAGTGTCCTGAAAAATATCTGCTGTGATAGATGCAGCCTCAAGACTTTGTTGCAGGCGGGCAACGTAACCCAGCTGCACCATCATTCCATCGGTCACAATTAAGGGACGCTTGCAGTCCAGGCTATTGAGAATATTGCCAGCCTCTTGGCTGGCACCATCGCCCACCTGCAATATCCGCGGCAGAATTATTTGTGTCGACATAATCACTCCCCAGCTTTAGTCGCTATTGGTTGTGCCTGGGGGCTCTGGCCCTCGGCATAAAGAGATTTACACAGGCCAAAGGTGGCCATAATAAGAACAAACGAGAAGGGCAGGGCTGCCGCTATAGAGGCAGTTTGCAGTGCATTCAAGCCACCAGCGAACAGTAACACTGCGGCCACAGCCCCTACGGCCACACCCCAAAATATGCGCAGTCGCGCTCCAGGGCTACTGCTGCCCATGGCCACCAATGTGCAGATTACCAGGGTGGCGGAATCTGCCGAGGTGACAAAATAGGTGATCAGCATAACAGTGCAAATGCTGGCCATAAGGCCGGTTAGTAGCCCGCCCAGATCCATCAGTTCTATGGTTTTAAACAGGGCGATTGTGCGGTCGGCATTGACTGCGGCGGTCACACCACCATCACCAAAAAGCTCCATATGCATAGCTGTATTACCAAACAGAGTGATCCACAGAATAGTCAGCACAGCAGGTGCGCCTAGCACACCGAGCAAAAATTCTCTGATGGTGCGGCCGCGGGAAATGCGGGCGATAAAAATACCTGTAAATGGCGACCAGGCAAGCCACCAGCCCCAGTAAAAGATAGTCCAGTCGCTCTGCCACTGGCCATGTTGCTGTGGTGCCAGCCAGACACCCAGTGCGGGGGCATTGACCAGATAATCAACCGTGTTGTTGACCACTGAGCTGAGCAGATACAGAGTTGGCCCAAACACCAGAAACAGAATCAGGATTAACAGAGTCAGTCGCATATTGAGTTCACTGAGAATACGAATACCTCGGTTTACACCAGTTAATACAGAGATGGTGGCCACCAGAGTAATAATAAATATCAATAAAATCTGAGTGGTCAGGCTGATATCAATACCCAGCAAATAATGTATGCCGGCATTCAGTTGCTGGGCTCCCATTCCCAGCGATGTGGCTATACCAAATACAGTGCCCAGTACCGCCAGCAAGTCAGCTAGATGGCCTATGGGGCCATAGATCCGCTCGCCAAAGATAGGGTAGAGGGCCGAGCGGATAGACAGGGGCAAGCCTTTGCGATAGGAGAAATAGGCAAAACATATGCCCACCACCGCATAGAGAGCCCAGCCGTGCAAACCCCAATGAAATATAGTGATGCGCATTGCCACCTGGGCCGCTTCCGGACCCATAGCCTCCGCTTCAGTAATAAATGGATTGGCTTGAAGATAGTAGATAGGTTCAGCAATGCTCCAGAACAGAATGCCTATACCAATACCAGCGCCAAAAAGCATAGAAAACCAGGCAAAGTAGCTAAATTCTGGTCTGTCAGAATCTTTACCCAGACGAATCTTGCCATACTTGCTACATACCAGCCCTATGGCCAGCAGCAGAAATAGATTCATCAGGCTGATGTAATACCAGCTGAGCTCAGCGGCAATAAAATCTCGCGCCGAACTGTAAAGAGCTTCGGCTGCAACTGGGCTTATAAGGGTAAATAAAACGAACGCTGCGACCAATACTGCAGAACCTACGGCCATCACAGGATGAGTGCCTGACAAAAAGCCAGATTTTTCTGCTGATATCAAAGTTATTCTCCGGTTATTATTTTAATTGGCTATAGCGCTTAAAACGATACAGATCATATTGTTTTCGATTAAAAAGCGCAATAGAGCCTTTCATTATCCCCCTATTTTGCACCCCGCTAGCTATCTGTCATTAATAAAATTGTATCTTCCGATAAATCCAGTAATGACGCCGCCTGCAGCCCAGGCAAATAAGCCGCATTAATAAAAAAAACATTGCCTTAGGGGCTTTTTTTATTGCTGGTGGGAATAGCTGATGATTTCTATGATCGCGGCCATAAGGCGGGGTAATAGCCTGTTAGTAAATGGCGAGAGAGACAGTGCTGGGGTCCCAGGTAATCAGTAGGCCCTGCAGCCCATAATTAAGAGTATAAGAGATGAAGCAACAGGTTCAATTACCCCTCGAAGGGGTGCGAGTAGTCGACTTTGGTCAGCAGATTGCTGGGCCAGCTGTGGCTATGGTGCTGGCAGACTTAGGTGCCACAGTGGTACATATTGACCCACCTAGCGGGCCCCAGTGGAAGCATCAGGCCAATGGGATTTTGAATCGCAACAAAAGCTGCCTCAACCTGGATTTAAAAACCCCTGAGGGCTTGGATCAGGCGCTGCAATTAATTGATCGCGCAGATGTGGTTATTGAATCATTCCGACCTGGGGTAATGCAGCGTCTGGGCATTGATTTTGCCGCGCTGCGCGCAAACCGCCCCCAGCTGATCAGTCTGTCAGTGCCCGGCTTTGCCAGCAATGATCAGTTGCGCAGCCAGTGGAAAGCTACCGAAGCTGTGGTAGCAGCCACTGCTGGAGCCTTTACGGATATGGGCTTTAACCGCGTACTGATGGGGCTCAACCCCTGTTTCTCGCCGCTACCTCTGGCCTCGTCCTACAGTATAACTATGGCCTCCAGCTCTGTGGTTTTAGCGCTTTTGGCGCGGGAGAACACAGGTTTGGGTGACCATATTGAGGTGCCAGTAATTGCCGCGATGATGGAAGGCCTGTCCTACAATTCCTATCAGGTAGCTGACCTGCCTGAGCGCTACAAGACCATGCGCGAGCATGAAATCGAGCGCCGCCGCGCCGCCAATATTGACTTCGATCTCAGTTATGATCAACTTCAGGAGTATCTGGATCCCTTCTACCGCTCTTATAAATGTGCGGATGACCGCATGTTTTACATTGTTTGCCCTTCTCACCGCAACCATGCAAGGCGCTGTCTGGAAGTGCTTGGTCTCTACGAAGAGGTGATGGCTGAGGGCATGCCAGAGGTCAGTGATCTGCACCTGCCAGTCAGCGAGTGGGAGGGGGAGAGCTCTCTGGGCGTCTACCCGCTACCCAAGCGCTGGGCGGATATTATTTCGGCAAAGATAAAATTAGTGATGCGTACTAAGACCTCCTCTGAATGGGGCGTAATTTTTGGCGAGGGTCAAATTCCCGGTGCTCCCCACAGAACCACCAGAGAGTGGGTCAACAGCAGTCATTGCAACGATGCGGGACTGATCGTTGAAGTCGATGATCCCGAGTACGGGTTAATGAAACAGCCTGGCCCTGTGGCCTGGTTAGAAGAATCTGCGCACAAAATGCTAGCCCCCTCAGCGCGCAGTTTTGTATCTTTTGATCAGGCCCTGGCCAAGCTGGATTCAGTGGCGACACCAGCTAGGGTTCAGCAGGCCCCGGTGCAGCAGGCCCCATTGCAGCATTCCCAGGGCTGGCTGGCTGGACTGCGGGTGCTGGATTTAACCAATGTGATTGCGGGACCCCATTCCACGGCCTTTCTCGCCCGTTTTGGCGCTGAAATTATTAAGATTGAGCCAGTGGTACCAATGTACGATCCGCTGATCGGAACATTGTTCGCCTTTCAGGCGGACATGGGCAAGCGCAGTGGGCTGATTGATATCAATACAGATGAGGGGCGCGAAGCCTTTAACCGCCTAGTGCGCTCGGTGGATATAGTGGTCATCAACGCTCCTGAGCGTCAGATGCAACCTCTGGGGTTAGACCATGATGCACTGCAGGCAATTAACCCGGGGGTGCTGTTCTGTCGTCTCGATTGTCTCGGTGGTCCCATGCCAGGGCGGAAAACCAACTATATTGGCTACGATGATATTATTCAGGCCAACAGCGGTATTATGAGTCGCTTTGGTGGCTCTGAGACACCTGAGGAACATGCTCATCTGGGTACTCTGGACGTAAACTGCGGGTTTGCTGGCGGGCTGGCTATGGCCGTAGCCCTTTTCCACAGAGCCAGAACCGGAGCTGTTAGCCGCGCGCGAACTTCGCTATCGGCGGTGACCAATCTGGCACAGCTGCCATTCTGCTTCGACTATGCAGGCCTTGAAGACTTTAATGAGCCCTCTGGCCGTCAGGCCATGGGCAACCATGAGCTGTCGCATTTTTATCAAACTGCTGATGATTGGATTTTCCTCGATGCTGAGCCGGCTGATCTGCCTGTACTGGAAAATATTGCTGGATTACAGGGTATTACCGCCACTGCTGATATTCAGGTATTTTTAACCGTGGCCTTCCAGCAGGCCTCTTCGCAGAAATGGATGGAGCGACTGTTGGCGGCTGATGTAGCAGCAGCGCAGCCTATTTCGATTGAGACCCTGCGCGAGCAGTATAGCCGGGTCGCCGATGGCAGCGTGGGCCTTGAACGCGGCAGTTTTGCCTTCTCGATATATCCGGATCACCCCAGTGGACATCAGCTAACTCAGATTGATCACTATGCTATCCGACCGACCTGTGCCCCTATCTATGCGGCCAGCCCAACCGAGGCCCACGGCCACTCAACTCGAGAGATTCTTGCGGCGGTGAACTATACGGACAAGCAGATTGATTCAATGCTCGAGCGCGGTATAGCCGGTTTGGCCTGGGGAAAAAGCCATCTGCCTGGAGACTCTGCGGGTCAGCCCATGCCAGAGCTAGATGGGCTTTTCGGTGCAGTGGGTACAGAGACCGTCAGCTGGGTGGATACCGAGTCGACCGATGGAGATATCTTTATCACCTAGGATGCAGTGCACCTATTGTTGCCATGGGCTCTCTAGATGGCTGGCATTTCGGTGATAGCATAGGCTTGATGTTCAAGCCAGGGTGCAATCTGGATAAGCTCGGGCACAATCTCATCACTGTATATTGCCCGGCAGTTGGCGGCAATCTGCTCAGGTAGCGCGCCCAGCTCAGTGTGGCGACAGAGCATGGTCAGATGACGAGCATTGGCGCCACTGGCCAACTGCAATACTCTACAGCCTTCCAATAGCTCTGGATAGCGCACTAGACAGAGGCCAGTGGTGATGGCCCAGCCCTGGCCAGACTGCACAAAACGCATCAGAGTTTGGGTGCTGTCCAGCTCGCAGGCAGTCTGAGGCTGAATGCCCAGGCGGCGGCTAATAAGGTCCGTTAGTTTGCCCAGTCGGGACTCTCTAGTGTAACGAATAAAGGGCGCATGCTCTGCCAGCCAGGCCGGCGTTGCCGCGCCCTCTTGACTGTACATATCTGGCACAATCATCACAAAGGGATCACGCAGTATAGGGTAGCGCTGCAGCTCTGGATGTTCGTCTATAGGATCACTGGTAATTAAAATATCCAGATTGCGATTTAGCAGATCTTCAGACAGAGATGAGCCTAGGCCTGTGCGCAGCGTCAGTTTGGAGACATAGGGGTTGAGCTGGCGCATAAGCTGCAGGCCTGCCACATCGCAAAACGAATCGACCATACCCAGATTTAACGGCATTGTGCCGCCTTTGGCAGTCATGCGCACATCGACCAGCATGCGCCTGGTATCGTCGATAATTTGCAGGGCGTAATCTTTTAATACCTGACCGCTGGGGGTGAGCTTAACCGGGCGAGATCTGGTGTCCACCAGCAGAGTTTCGGTTTGAATCTCCAGCTGTTTAATGGTCTGTGACACGGCAGACTGGGTAATACCCAGACGCTCTGCGGCCTGGGTTAGGGTCTCGGCCTCACTCACGGCAGCGAAGATGCGCAGTGCGGAGATCTCGATATTTTTGTTCTTTTTCATAGCCCAGAGTATAAGCTATGAATCAATAAAAACGTTATTCAGTCGCGTCAAGACTTCTGATGGCTGCGACACCTATGGCGACGCCCTGATGTTCCTCCATGGCGTCCAACAGGCAGTCCCAGAGAAATTCTGTAGAGGCAATATCACTGAAAATATGGAAGCAGGGGGTGGTGCCCAGATCCTGACGCACAATAATGCCATTAATTTTGGCGATGGAGGTTTGAGCCACCTGACCCTGGGCAAACTTGTGGGTGCGCAGATCAATAGCGCATATTTTGGAAAACATCTCTGCCGCCAGTAGGCCAGTGACCGCGAGCCAGCTATGACTATCGGCCCGGGGCAAAGAATAGACGCCCGTCCCTGGAATCTGCTGGTTGAGGTTATCGACCAGACCGGAGTCGCCCTGCATACCAGAGACAATTAACAGCTCTTGATGGGACAGTTTTGCGACCATTGAGCCATCGGCCTGGGCCAGTGCTGTATTGGGTGCTGAGGGAATTTCAACTCCCTGAGTGGCAGCCCAGTCTGGGGCTCCAGGACCTTTAAAACCGGTGCGCGGCAGACAGGACAGATCGGCTAATCCAAGACTGATGGCCAGTCTGGGCTCCATGCCAGTATCACTATAGGCACCTACCACCAGTGCTTCACCCAGCTGTTCAAACTGAGCATTCAACTGCAGATGGCGGCGATACAGCGGGCTGCGTCTCAGGGCTTTATCTGGTGTTAGCTCAATCATGATTACAGCTCCTGACGCAGTGTTTTAGAATCATAGAAAGGTAGAGTCACAATATCGGCGGTGACCATAACACCGCCAGAGGATTTGATCTTAATCTGGCTACCGGGTTCGGCACAATGGGGCTGCACATAGGCCAGGCCTATGGGTTTGCCCAGAGTGGGTGAATGATTACAGGAGGTCACCCGCCCAGTCATCTGTGCCCCATCTAGCACCAGATGGCTCTCCAGTGGAATAGGTGCATTTTTAGCATTGACCACAAAACCCACCAGTCTTCGTGTAGGCGATTTCATCTCTAACTCAGCAATGGTGCGGCCACCCACAAAGAATGGTTTTTTGTGGGACACAGCCCAGCCCATCTGAACCTCCATGGGGTGAGACATAGCATCAGTGTCCTGACCAATAATAATATGGCCTTTCTCCAGACGCAGAAGCCGCTGAGCCTCAATACCAAAGGGCTGAATATTTTCCTCGCCACCAGCCTCCATCAGAGCATCCCAGAGCGCTTCACCATATTGCTGCGGCACATGAACTTCGTAACCCAGCTCACCGACAAAACCAACGCGGATTACCCGTGCCGGAATACCGGCTACTGTGCCCTGGCGCACACCCATATAGGGAAAAGCCTCTGCCCCTAGATCGATGTCTGTACAAACCCTAGCCAGTACCTGACGGGCCCTGGGCCCTGCAATATTGACTCCGCAGTAGGCCGCGGTGACATTGGCTATATCAACATCCAGACGCCACTGGGCATTCCACTTAAGCATAGTTTGATAGACGCGATCTACACCGCCGGTAGTTGCAGTCACATAGTAGTGCTGTTCACTAAAACGGCAAGCCACGCCATCATCAATTATTACCCCGGCTTCATTGGTGAGCAGAGCGTAGCGGGCTCGGCCCACTGGTTGTTTAACAAAGCCAAAGGTATAGAAGCGATTGAGAAACTCAGCTGCATCCGGGCCGCGGACTTCAAGACCGCCGAGGGTGGATACATCGACCAGACCCACATTGTTGCGCACATTATTCACTTCATTATCAATGCAGCGATCACGATCTGTGGCCTGGCCATAAAAGGCCGGGCGATACCAGGCGCCGGCCTGCAGCATCTGAGCGCCGGCTTCTATATGCCTATAGTGCATATTGCTGCGGCGGGCTGGGTAAAAACTGCGGCCGGCACTGTGGCCCAAATGCTCGGGCGCAAAAGGTGGCCGTGCCGTGGTAACACCGGTTTCTGCTACAGTTCGGTTAGTTGCAGCTGCGACTAGTCTGGCCGCGGCCAGTGCAGAATGACGACCCTGAGAGGGCCCCATGCCGCAGGTTGAGTAGCGTTTAACCAGCTGGATATGCTCGTAGCCATCGCGGGTGGCATTAACAATATCTGCAATGGTCAGATCTTCATCATAGTCGACAAATTCTTTGCCGTTGGGATGGGCAAAAATAGGCCAGCTATGGTTGGGACTATGTTTTTCTCTAGCTGTTGGCTCGGGGATATCAGTCTGGGTAAAGCCCAGAGCATTGGTGGCAATAATAGCAGCTCTGGCACCTTCCTCCAGGCAGTTGCTCAGCTCCCAATAACTGTCTACTGAACCTGCTATCTGCAAGCCATCTGGTAAATTATTCAGGGTAAACATGGCCGATTTGTCGCTGTAGCTAAGCTGCCCCCCGGCCTGACAGGCGAGCTGATAGGTGGGCGTGTAGCCAATCGCCATACAGACTGTGTCACAGCGAATCTTCTCAGCCTGAGAGTCACATATTCCCTGGCTGAGTATTTTGCGAATTTCCACCCCAGCCAAATGATTGCCGCGCTTTTGGGCAGCGTAAACTGCATAGCCAGCCTTGATGGTAATGCCGCGTTTTTTGGCGGCCCTAACCAGAGGGCTGGATCTGGGCTTGTCACGCAGATCAACAATAGCCGCAACCTCGACACCAGCATCGGCTAAATCCAGAGCATTGGCATAGCCATCATCGTTGCCAGTAACAACCACAGCGGTCTTTCCTGGGCGAATAGCATAGAGGTGAATCAAGCGCTGAGCTGCGCTGGACATCATTACGCCAGGCAGGTCATTGTTGTGAAATACCGCCTGCTGCTCAAGTGCGCCGGTACATAGAATGGTCTGTCTGGCGCGCACCTTGTAAAGACGCTTTTGGCAGATAATAGGCAACCAGTTATCTGCAAACCAGGCGTTGACAGTGGCATTGGTCATGCAGGTGATATTGCTATTAGCCTCAATATCGTGCACCAGCAGATCACGGACCTCTCTGGCCATACTGCCCTTAGCATCCAGTCGAGAATAGTTTAAGGAGCCGCCCAGAATCGGGTTTTCATCAACCAGTAGCACCTCACAGCCATCCACAGCGGCAGTGAGAGCGGCCTGCATACCAGAGGGTCCTGCACCAACCACTACCACATCATAAAATTTATACTGTTTATCGTAATAGTCTGGCTCCAGTTGCTGATTAATCACGCCCAGACCAGCTTTTTTGCGTATCAGCGGCGCCCATTTCTCCCACATGCCTCTGGGCTTAAAAAAAGCTTTGTAATAAAAGCCAACCGGTAAAAAGCGAGAAAATAACCCCAGCAGTGCACCGCGATCAGTCTTCAAACTGCCGCTGTAGTTCTGCCCCATAACCTCTAAGCCTGGAGATAGAGGCTCTTTATCAGCCAGGGCATTGGGGTTGGAGGGTAGCTGTACCATAGTATTGGCGTCCTGGCCCGCCATGGTCAGTGCGCCGCGTGGGCGGTGGTACTTAAATGATCGGCTTAGCAGCCATTGATTATTAGCGGCCAGAGCACTGGCAATACTATCCCCGGCAAAGCCCTGATAGGATTTATTTTCAAAGCTAAACTTAATCTGCCGTTCACGATCAATCAATAGGCCATAGGGGCTGGGTAAGCGCTGCATTATTTTTTCTCCCCGTTAGTTGGCTCGGCAAAGTCGATGCGATTTTGAAATATTTCACTGGCTTCAAAGGTGCGAATAACCCTGTCAGTAATGGTGTTGCGCTCTGCCAGAAACCAAAACGAGCTAGCAGTGTGACACCACCACTCGATCACCACGCCGGCCTCATTATCGTGAAAAAACACATACTCGGCCCACTGTCTTGGACTGGCAGTCTCTGGGTCTGGCATAGGGTGGTACTCGCCACCGTAGGTAAATTCAGAAATATTGCGCTGGCCATTGAGAGGGCAGGTGAGAAGCTTCATGGTAATCCCTCTTAGTGGCTGGCGGCGGTGGCGCCGGCTTCGTTAATTTGTTCGTACTTATAGAAGCGCTCGAGCTCAAATGGCTTGATAATCTCTGGTACCTTTTTAGTCGCCACCAGCTCGGCAATGGTGACGCCGCATATGGGTGTAGCCTTAAAGCCCCAGGTACCCCAGCCAGCATCCAGATAGTAATTCTCTACTGGACTGAGTCCCATGATCGGACTGTAGTCCGGCGTCATATCTGTGGTGCCGGCCCACTGACGTAACATTCTTGCCTGGGCTAAAAATGGAAATAGCTCCATGGCTGCTGCGCTCAGAGATTCTCGTTGATCTAATGTGGCTCTGGTGTGATAGAGGGGGTAGGGATCTGAGCCGCCGCCTATCACAAACTCACCGCGGGAGGTCTGATGCACATAGACATGGACGTGGGGAGAGCTGACATGGGGAGTTAAAATAGGCTTGTAAGGCTGGGTGACCATGGCCTGCAGAGGATAACAGTGGATGGGTAGCGGAATACCAGCTTTTTTGGCCACTATAGAGCTGGCGCCAGCCACTGCCTGCACCACGACACCGCACTCTACGCGACCGCGATTGGTTTTAACTGCAGTGACCCGACCACGGCTAACCTCAATATCCTCTACCTCGGTGAGCTGGTGTAATTCGACACCGCGATCACAGGCACCTTTGGCATAGCCCCAGGCCACAGCATCGTGGCGTGCAGTGGCACCGTCTGCATGCCAAAGTCCGGCCATAATGGGAAATCGAGAGTCCTCAGACATGTTGAGATTTGGCACTAATTCCGCGATGGCCTGCCGGTCAATCAGTTCGGAGCGGACACCCATGTGCTGGTTGACTTCGGCGCGCCATCGGAAGCTGCGCACAGCGGCATCGCTATGGGCCAGAGTCAATTGTCCGCGATTTTCCATCATCACGTTATAGTTAAATTCATTGCTGAGATTGTTGTAGAGCTTGACTGACTCGCGGTAAAAACTGACCCCTTCTTCGGTGAGATAGTTAGAGCGAATAACCGCTGTATTGCGAGCCGTATTGCCGCCACCTAGATAGCTTTTTTCCAGCACAGCAACATTGGTTATGCCGTGGTATTTGGCCAGATTGTAGGCAATGGCGGTACCGTGACCGCCGGCACCAATAATAACCACGTCGTAGTGTTTTTTAAGCTCTGTGGCAGGGGTAAAATGATGCTGTGCCGGATACTCGCTGCTGAGACCGTACTTTAGAAGCCCAAAAGGCATAACTCTCCCCCTAATAGATTTTAGCTGCCCAGGAAAACAACTGTTTTATTGCCGTCTAGAAATACGCGGCGTTCAATGTGATATTTAACAGCCTTGGCCAGTGCCATAGATTCATTATCTCGACCCACCTGAACCAGATGATTGGGGCCGTAACTATGGTCAACTCTGGTCAGCATCTGCTCGATAATAGGCCCCTCATCCAAATCCGAGGTCACATAATGGGCTGTGGCGCCAATCACTTTTACGCCGCGGTCAAAGGCCTGATGATAGGGCTTGGCGCCTTTAAAGCCCGGCAGGAAGGAGTGATGGATATTGATGCAGCGGCCCGAGAGCTGCTGAGTTAAATTATTGGATAAAATCTGCATATAGCGAGCTAGAACCACCAGTTCCGTGCCAGTTTCATCGACAATCTCCATTAGGCGCTGTTCCTGCTGAGCCTTGGTGTCTTTGGTTACCGGTAGGTGGATAAAGCGAATGCCCTCGCGCTCTACCATAGGGCGCAGATCCTGATGGTTGGAAACCACTGCGGTGATCTCCATATTAAATTCACCTTTGCGTTTGCGGTAGAGCAAGTCGTCTAAGCAGTGATCATATTTAGATACCATTAGCAGTGTTTTTACTGGAACTTCTGGATTGTGAATCTGCCAGTCCATGGTGAATTGCTGCGCAATGCTATCGAACTGATCGCGTATATCAACGATTGCCGGCGAGCCCTTCTGGCGGCGAAACACAGCACGCATAAAAAATTTGTCAGTTGATTCATCGTCGAATTGTTCGAGAGCGCAGATATAGCAGTCTCTATCGGCCAGGAAACTGGTGACAGCGGCAACCACACCCAGGCCAGCCCGACAGGTGCCAGTAAAAATATATTTGTCAGCAATTTGGGGCATAGAAGTCATATTTTTAGCCTAGATATTGTCCGATAAAAGAAGTAGCAATGCCCATTCCAGCGATGGAACCATAATTCGCGGATAATGCACGCGGGATATGCCCCTGGTCAATAGATTACCTACGTAGTAAGTGTTTTTACTGATCACCCAAAAAACTGCTAATTAATAGGTGCTGAGCGGGTAAAAAGCTCAGGGTCACAATAATGCTGTAAAACTATACACACTTAAATAGAGATCGAAGGTAATCTGCTCAAAGAATCTAACCAGAGCTAATTATTAGCCACGGTCTTATTGGTCTCTAAAAATTATAAAACCCTATGGGGTGGATGCCAATCGAGAATAAGAGGATATTCATGGACTTCTTAGAGGTTAGTCCGCATAAAACAGCCGATCAGACGCCAGATAAAGTTCAAGCAAAAACTCTATCTGAGTCCCTTATTCCTGAGCTGGAAGATGGCATTAGATGGCGCATTTGCGTCCGGTTAACTCTGGTGGCGTTTCTTCTTAGTATCCGTGGTGTCACAGCCTACTTCATGCCCGAGCTGTTTATCCAATCCAAGGTGGTTGCTGTGCAAATAGATCCAGCTGCCTTTCATCCGGCAAGCGATTTGATACAGGTGCGGGTGATGCTTTTGTTACTAGTATTGGCTGGCTACTTATATGCCGTGGTTGCCGGCCGATATTTTAGATTTATGGCGGTAGTTGGCATGGTTGTCAGCTGTGCATTACTGTGGAGTGATATGGAACTATTTATGCTCACAACTGTGTCAGAGATAACCGCCGTTTCTTTCGCATTGCTTGGTATGCGTCTTATCGCCGTCTGGCTTTTGGTTCTAAACTATCTGGATATTCATCGCTAGAAGCTGCATTATTCAGGCATGATCACTCAGCGCCTGCTACCCATAGTTTTACTTATCCTGTTAACTAGCTGTTCCAGCTATCAGCCGACACAGGTCAATGACCTGTGCAAAATATTCTGGGGTGAAACAGACTGGTATAAAGATGCCCGTAGCTCGAGCAAGCGCTGGGGTACACCCATAGGCGTTATGATGGCGATTATCAATCAGGAGTCCGCCTTTCAGGCTAAGGTGCGACCAGATCGCCCCAAGTTTTTATTTATTCCTCTGCCGCGCAGATCATCAGCCTATGGCTATGCTCAGGCTCAGGACGCAGCCTGGAGTGACTACCGAAAGGATACTGGCAGCTGGAGCCATGACCGCGATGACTTTGGTGATGCCATTAACTTTGTGGGCTGGTACACCAATAAGACTAACAAACGTCTGGGTATCTCTAAGTGGGATGCCTACAGTCAGTATCTTGCCTATCACGAGGGCTGGGGTGGCTATGCCCGCAAGTCCTATAATAAAAAGCCCCAGCTATTAACTGTGGCCAATAAAGTTCAGCGTCAGGCTGGAACCTATGGGGCTCAGCTTAAAAAGTGCAGTGCCAAACTTGATAAGTCAGTCAGCCGCTGGTTTTTTTAAAATTGTCGCGGCGGGGACATCGATGCTGTGGTTTTGCCCGTAAAATCACTGTCAAATAATAAAAAGTAAGAGAGACCCTATGTCTTTAGATCATGTAGATGTTTTGATTATTGGTGCCGGCCTGTCTGGTATTGGTGCAGCCAGTCATCTTGAGCGTGAAGCGCCCAATAAATCCTATGCTATTTTAGAAAGCAGGGGTGCCATGGGAGGCACCTGGGACCTGTTTCGCTACCCGGGCATTAGGTCTGACTCAGATATGCATACATTGGGCTACAACTTCAAACCCTGGAAGCACGAGAGAGCTATAGCTGACGGCCCTACTATTTTGGATTATATTCGTGAGACGGCCAGGGAATATGATGTCGAAAAACATATCCGCTACAACCACCGAGCCACTAAAATTTCCTGGGACAGTGACAGGGCAGTCTGGACGGTAACCATTGAGGGGGAGGGGGCTAGCCCCAGGGCCATAAGCTGCAACTTTATCTATAGCTGCACTGGCTATTATCGCTACGACCAGGGCTATACCCCAGAATTCCCTGATGTAGAGCAGTTTAAAGGCCAGCTAATTCATCCTCAGCTGTGGCCCGAAGATTTGGACTATGCAGATAAGAATGTAGTGGTCATAGGTAGCGGTGCAACCGCTATTACTGTGGTGCCAGAGATGGCAAAAACCGCAAAGCATGTGACCATGTTGCAGCGGTCTCCAACCTATGTGGTTTCGCGTCCGGGTCGAGACCCTTTCGCACTGCGCATGAATCGCTGGTTGCCCTCCAAATTAGCCTATCTGGTTACCCGCTGGAAAAACGTCAGCATGCAGGCTCTGATATACCAGTACAGCCGGCGTCGGCCACAAAAAATGAAAGCATTCTTGCTATCTCTCACTCGCAGAGAGCTCGCGGGAAAGGTTGATGTAGATACCCACTTCAACCCGAAATATAATCCCTGGGACCAGCGTCTCTGTCTGGTGCCCGATAGTGATTTGTTCCGGTCCCTGCGCAAGGGCACGTCCTCAGTAGTGACCGACCAGATTAAACGCTTCACCAAGACAGGCATCAAGCTGGAATCTGGAGCGCTTTTAAAAGCCGATATAGTAGTGACCGCCACTGGATTGGAACTGCTGCCTATGGGTGGGATGGAGATCGAGGTTGATGGCGAACCTATGTCTCTGTCAGAAACCATGGGTTACCGAGGTATGATGCTGAGTGATATACCCAATTTTGTGCTGGCCGCGGGCTACACCAATGCCTCCTGGACATTGAAATGTGATCTGACCAGCGAATATGTCTGCCGTATGCTTAACCATATGGATAAAAAAGGCTTTGCCTACTGTGTGCCGCGTACATCTGATCCCGCTATGGAGCGAGTATCATTTTTGGATCTGGCCTCTGGGTACGTGGATCGGTCTATAGACCGCTTTCCCAAGCAGGGTCTCAGATCACCCTGGAAGCTCTATCAGAATTATCTGCTGGACATACTCAGCCTGCGCTTTGGAGCATTGAGTGACAAGGCGTTGGAGTATGGCAAAATAAAGCCTTAACTCTTTTCTGATTGGCCCTGGAGCTATCAATAAACTCAAAACAGCGTTAAAAATGAAAACCGGGCACATTGAGCTGGGCTGCATAGATTCTAGCTTTTAACCAGAGACTGTCTCCGCAGTATCTAGGCTTGTCGCTTAGTGTGGGCACCAGATCAGTCACAGCAGTGGCATTGACAGTACCATCGGCAGTCACTGGATAAATACGTTGTCCCGTTTCAGCTCTATATTGCGGGTCTCCAGCACTAGAGTTTATATAGCGAGATTATCGCGTAGACTGGCGAATAACTAACTCAAAGCCTGTATTGATATAAGCAGATATTGATGAGGCTTCGTCAGTCTGTGGATTTATTTTTTCAAAAATAAGCTCCATAGCTTTACTGCCCATGTTGTATCTATTGACCCGCACAGTCGACAGTGCAGGTTCGGCATAGGCGGCCATTTCAATATCATTAAAGCCGCATACTCCAAATTGTTTTGGTACATCAATATGCATTTTTTTACATTGATGCAAGACTCCCAGCGCTAGATCATCGTTACAGCAGAAGACCGCATCGCAGTTTCCCTGAGTTGTGGTCATCAACTCCCTAAATAGCGAGGCTCCCATAGCCACAGAGGATGGCTTCTGAGTTGTTATAATGCGCTTCTTATCCAGGCGATTGGCCGCCGATAAAATCCCCTCAAATCCATCCAGTCGCTGGCAGGTTCTGGGGTCCATTCTTGCGCCTATAAAACCAATTTTAAGGTAAGACCTATTTAGTAATAACTGGGCCACAGCAGCGCCTGCCTCAAAATGTGAAAAGCCCACATTGATATCAATTGGCTTATCTACCTCTCCCATTATCTGAACCACCGGGACAGCGGAGGCTTGCAGCATAGCCCGGGCGGCGGGGGTCTGTTCTCCGCCAGTGATAATTAATCCCTCAGGAGACTGACCGAGCAGGGTTCTGACGGCGCGCTCTTCTTCCTCAGGGGAATAATGGGTATTAAATAGCAGCACCTGATAATTGGCCGGCGTGGCAATATCGTAGATACCCCGCAACACATCGTTAAATACCACGTTGGACAGCGAGGGAATTAACACGCCAATTAACTTTGATTTCGAGGATGCCAGCACGCTTGCCGATCGATTGGGGATATAGCCCAGTTCGGCAATAGCTATTTCAACTTTCTCGCGAATATTGGCTCGCACCCCTGCAGACCCATTGACTACTCGCGATACGGTAATGGGGCTGACCCCAGCCTTGGCGGCAACGTCTTTGAGGGTGAGGCGCTGAGCGCCCTGAGGTTTATTGTTTGCCATAGGACTATGATTGCATATTTACAAAAACAGGGATATCAGCAGACAGCTGGCCAGGCCGATCAAGGAGATTAATGTTGTCATCACCGTCCATGTTTGCAAGGTATTTTTTTCACTCATACCCAGGTAGCGACTTACCAGCCAAAACCCGGAGTCATTGACATGGGAGAGGATAGTGGCCCCAGAGGAGATAGCAATAACCAGCAAACCCAAGCTGGGCGCTGATATGGGCTGTAATTGTAAAATAGGCGCCATTAATCCTGCCCCAGTAATCATAGCTACTGTTGCCGAGCCCTGAGCAATACGAGTGATGGCGGCGATTAAGAAGCCGAGAATAAACACAGAGAACTGGGCTTCAATAAATACCGATGCCAGCATTTGACCCACACCAGAGTCAATCAGTACCTGCTTAAAAGCTCCGCCTGCACCCGTAATTAAAATCACCACACCGGCGGGTTCAAGGCCTTTATTGGCAATCTTTAATAATGACTCAGTGCTGAGATCACATTTTTTATGGGCTATTAGCAGAGCAAAAATAGTGGCAATAGTTAGTGCTACAAACGGGTGGCCCAAAAAGCGAATAGCAGATAGCAAAGTACTGGTGTCGTCCAATACAAAAGGTGCTGTAGTCGCCAGCATAATAAGCAATAGAGGCAGCAAAATAATGGAGGCAACCCAGACAAAACTTGGGGAGGGACCACTGGATTCCATGGCTTGACTGCGATGCGCCTCTGGCACCTCAATAAATATTCTTTTGGCGATATACTGACCAAACCAGGGTCCGGCGATAATCATGGCCGGTATGCCAGTTAGGGTGCCAAATAAAATAACCCAGCCGAGATCTGCATTAATTAACTCAGCCACGGCAATAGGGCCAGGTGTAGGTGGTATAAAACTGTGGGTAATAGCGAGTCCAGCGAGCAGTGGAATAGCATAGTACAATAATGAACGACCAGAGCGGTTAGCCAATCCATAGAGCAGTGGCGCCAAAATAATAAATGCCACATCAAAAAATACTGGTATGGCTACAATAAAACCGGTTAGGCCTAAACTCCATTGGGTTTTCTCAGGGCCAAAGGTGCCAATTAAGCTGTCGGCAATGCGCTCAATGCCACCAGAGCTCTCTAATATTTGACCCAGAATAGCTCCCAGGCCCACTACAATAGCCACAAAGCCCAGGGTGCCGCCCATACCGGTTTTGACCGAGTCTATAACCTGCTCTGGTTGCAAACCTGAGAGAAGGCCAACGCATAAACTGGTGATCAGCAGGGCTAAAAAGGCAGGCACTCTGAGTGCCATAACTAAAAATAGCAGCAGTGAAATCCCGGCACCAGCCACTAAAAATAAACTTAAATCCATATTAATGCCCCGGGGAAAATTGGCTTAAGACCTTATTGTTGAACATTAATGGTTGCGACTTTTAGATGATCGCCAATAATAATTTCGAACTCACCGGGCTCGACCACAGATTGCATATGCCGATCTAACAGGGCGAAATCTTTATTGGCAAGGGTAAAGTTCAAAGTTTGCTTTTCGCCGCGCTTTAGATGCAACCGCTTAAAGGCCACCAACTTTCTTACTGGAGTGGTCACTGTGCTGACTTTGTCATTAATATAAATCATTACCACCTCGTCGCCATCCATGTCGCCAGTATTGGTAATGTCAACACTGAAGTTGAGGCTATCACTGGTTGACATAGTCTCTGGCAGGCTCAAATTACTGTAGTCAAAAGTGGTGTAAGACAGTCCATAGCCAAAGTAATAGAGTGGTTTGCGGCTGCTTAAATAGAATCCGCCGCGATGAAATGCTGAAGGTTTGTGGTTATAAAAGCTCTGTAAGTGCCCCACGGAGCGGGGTATTGTAATGGGTAGCTTGCCACCGGGGTTTATTTTTCCCACTAGGGTCTCGGCAATGGCCTGGCCACCGAACATGCCTGGTTCCCAGGCCTCCACAATGGCATCGGCATTTTCAGTTAACCACTCTGAGGCGATAGGACCGCCATTAATCAATACCACTACTAGTTTTGAACCGCTGGCTTTAATTTTCTCAAGCAACTCAATCTGATTGCCAACTAGATTTAATGTTGGTCGGTCCACATTTTCGGCGCTGGTTTTGTTCTTATCAAAGCGCAGGGAGTTTTCACCCATGACAGCAATAACCACATCGGCTCGCCTGGCTAATCTGCTGACTTTGGATAGTTCGGCATTGGAAACCACATCGTGCCGGGCAATAGCTACATGGTCGATTTTAGTACCCTGGTCATACTGTTGCTTCAAGCCCTCGAGCACAGTCCTAACATTATTGTCTGGCTGCACCCGCGCCCATTCTCCCAGCAGTGCCTGATGGTCGGCATTGGGGCCTGTGACCAGGATGCGCCCCGTATCTCGACTCAGGGGTAATACACCATTGTTTTTAAGCAGTACCATAGACTTTTGCGCAGTTTGTAATGCCAACTCAAGATGGCTGTCTTTAAGTAATGTATCTGCAACGGCCTGTTTATCTGTGTAGCGATTTTCAAATAGACCCAGTTGAAATTTAGCGTAGAGAATTTTGCTGACGGCATGGTCAATCCGACTCATTGGTATTTCACCGTTTTCCACCAATGATTTTACATTGTCGAAAAAACCGGGGCCCTGCATATGCACATCCATGCCGGCCAACACAGCCACTTTGTCGGCCTCTCGCTCTGAGTCTACAATTCTATGGGCGCCTTCCAGCCGTTGAATATCCATCCAGTCACTGATGTAAAAACCTTCAAAGCCCCATTCGCCACGGATTAAATCGGTTAAGTACTCCTCATGGGCATGGGCTGGAATACCATTAATTTCATTGTGTGCAGGCATAATGGTGTACACACCATTATCAATCGAGCCCACAAAAGGTGGGAAAAATATCTCGTGCAAGGTACGTTCGGAAACATCTGCTGGTGCGCCATTAACCCCATTGTAGGCAATGCCACCACCGACAAAGTGCTTGGCCGACGCCAGCACATTGGTTGATGAGCTAAAGTCTTTGCCTTGATAGCCGCGCACCATGGCATTACCCATTTCGGTTACGAGATAGGGGTCTTCACCAAAGGTTTCGCCAATACGACCCCAGCGAGCATCTCTCACCACTTCCACATTGGGCGAGTAGGCCCAGTGAAACCCTGTTGCGCGCATTTCACTGGCAGTATATTCAGCCATTAACTCAGCTAGTTCAGGTTCAAATGATGCGGCCAGACCAATTTGAGTGGCATAGATGGTGGTAGGGCCCATATACATACCATGGCCGTGGATGGCATCGGTGGCGATAAGCAGTGGAATTTTAAGTCGAGATTCCTCTGCCAGGCTCTGCAAAATATTAGCTTCCTGATAGGTAGATACTTTTAGAAATGAGCCTATTTTGCCCTCTTTAATAAGCCCGGCTCTGTCTCCCAGAGCTAAGGTGTAATCTGATTTAGTGTCTTTGCTATCAAAGTCGATATCTGAAGCTTCACCGACAAACTGGCACATTTGGCCAATTTTTTCGTCCAGGGTCATTTGACCCATTAACAGCTCAACGCGCTTATCTGAGGATAGGTCGGCATTCAGGTAGGACGCAGTTGCGGCTATGCTGTGCGTTGAGATAATAAAAAGCGCTGAGAGTAAAAGCCTTTGAATAGCAGAAGTCATACAAATCCCTTATTTATTTATATGGTTTACCGCCGGTTTTTTTAGATGGTGATTTTTATAAGGCGGGCAATTGGTTGCGCAATCATTTTATGTAACAATACTCCCGTTTACAACTATTCTGCCAATGGCACAGCTATTTAGATATATTTAGATTTGTTGGACTATTTTACTAACTGAAGCAAACAGCCTGTCAGGAACCTGAGATGTCGTTATTGAAAAAGCAGTCCGAGCCCAGAAAACAGCCTCTGTTGCTGGTGGTGATGGGCGTATCTGGAACAGGCAAGTCGACACTGGCCAGTGAATTTGCCCGGCGACACCAGTTTACCTTTTTGGATGCTGATTCACTGCATAGTGATCAGGCAATTGAACAAATGTCGCAGGGGATTCCCCTGTCCGATGCACAGCGGCTGCCCTGGATAAAGCGAATATATGCTGAGCTCAGTGAAAGTCAGCAGCAAAATAAAAGCTGTATTCTTGCGTACTCCGGATTAAAGCAGGCGCACAGAAAGATAGTCTTTAGCTCATACGCCTGTAGGGCAGGGGTACTATTAAATGCTGACCAATCGCTGATTATGGAGCGTTTAGCTAAACGATCTGAGCATTTTATGTCACCTCAGCTGCTCGATAGCCAGCTTGCCGAGATGGAGCCCTTCAGTAATAAAGAGCCCCTATTGGAACTTAATAGCGCGGAGCCTATAGAGACTTTAGTTAACCAGTTGGAACTTTTTGCATCAGCACTTCAAATAATGCCCGAAGCAACTCCAGGCTGGAACTTTTAAGTATATTGTCTAGGTCCAGCCTTGAAGTCGTGGGGTTAAAGCTAGGCTTTTAGTTGCGAAGAAGCACCTGATTTCGAGGGGCGGCTTCTCACCGAGGTAAAGGTGGTGCAGGTTCCTTTATTAAGGTCTAGGGTGAAAGCAACTACTGAAGGTTTCTTTTCAGCAAAGGCTCTGCATTTTTCTACAGATCTAAACTTTTTAGATGTTTTTACCGCATGGATTTTACCGCTGATTGCCAAGCCATCTTCGACTGGCATCCAGTCAGATGTGGCGCTAGCAAAACTTACAGCGGGAACCAGTGCTACAAGCATTAGGCTGTGTTTGATTATATTTTTCATGGATTCTCCTAGATTCACATTTAAATTTAGAGTTAGATTTGGACTGGGTCTATGAGATACTCAGACAATGGACACTCTGGCATTTGCAAAGCATTTATCGTGCCACTACCCACACCCCGCGTAGGCTGGGGGCCAACTTAGCGGCCAGGCTTGGGTCTGCGCCAAATTGGTGCGGGGGTTGGTGAAAGTCTGGTTTACTGCACTATTTTGGTTCGAAAATCATGCTGCGGGCAGGCTGTATGAGAGCCTTTAAACCTTAGGAGAATAACTCTATGAAGCAGCCAATAAAATCTCTTTTACTGCTAGTTGCACTGGCCTCAGGCTGGGCTTTGGGCGGAGCCAATACTATGATTATCGATGTTAGAACAGCCTCAGAATGGTCCGCTGGCCATTTGGAGTCAGCGCAACACCTTGAGTTGGGATTGGTCGCGCAAAATATACAAACCCTGGTTGAGGATAAAGATCAACCCATATACCTCTATTGCCGCAGCGGTAATAGGTCAGGCCAGGCAAAGGCCATATTGGATGGCATGGGTTATAGCAATGTGGTCAACGCCGGTGGTCTTGAGAATGCCAGTGAGTTGTTGGATCAAGCGATTGTTCGGTAAGCTCGCTAACACCGTTTTTGGGCTTCTTGTCTGCAACCTCTTAGATTTGTTGCACCCTGTCCAAAAAGCGACTCATGTGACAATGTGCGCTTACTATTGAACTGTCGCAAATAATCGGTATCGCTTAAAGTATTTACCCTAAGTTTGGCGGCTCTTGTTTAACTTTTCTTTTTATCTTTAATTACATCTAAGTAAGTCATTGTCCAGAATAGTAAGTAAAAGGGCATAATGTAATCTAGGTGTATTTCCCCAAATATGTCCATTGCTATCAAAGACAAAACCAATAAAACCTGAATAAGCAGAGAATTTCTAGTGGATATATTTACTGCGATTTTTTTCATTCTTTAGATACCCTTTGCTGTTACCTATAAGAGTCGCCGACCCTATTAGATTGTTGCACCATTTCTGACACCTTAGCAGTGCGAACTACTGAAACCAAGGATTTTGAGTACGTCTTTTTGTGATTGACGAATTGTAGAGGTGGATGCCGATATTGCTATAGATACAATTAAACTGATCGCAGCGATATCTTCATGGTGTGACGGAAGCTGTGGCATATTGGAGCTGAGGGTTGTTTATTTTTAGAACCAATCGTCCAGGAGACGCAAATAAAAAACCCCCAGCCTGGGGCTGAGGGTTGTTTATTTGGTGCACCCGGAGGGATTGATTCTTTCCGCTCTGCGGAAATAACCCTGCGGGCTGCGTCGCGTTGCTCCTTGTCCAAAATGCATCCGCATTTTGTCGAACAGGGGTTAGAACCAATCGTCCAGGAGACGCAAATAAAAAACCCCCAGCCTGGGGCTGAGGGTTGTTTATTTGGTGCACCCGGAGGGATTGATTCTTTCCGCTCTGCGGAAATAACCCTGCGGGCTGCGTCGCGTTGCTCCTTGTCCAAAATGCATCCGCATTTTGTCGAACAGGGGTTAGAACCAATCGTCCAGGAGACGCAAATAAAAAACCCCCAGCCTGGGGCTGAGGGTTGTTTATTTGGTGCACCCGGAGGGATTCGAACCCCCGACCAAGTGGTTCGAAGCCACCTACTCTATCCAGCTGAGCTACGGGTGCGGTGTATGATGCATTGTAGCCTAATTTAGCGTTCCAGGTATTGCAGTTTGTTGGGTACACCATCCCATTCTGCGGCATCTGGTGGTGGCTCTTTCTGTGTGGTGATATTGGGCCATATATCGGCGAGCTCGGCGTTTAGCTCTAAGAAGACTTCTTGACCTTCTGGGATTTCATCTTCGGCAAAAATAGCATCCACTGGGCACTCTGGCTCACAGAGGGCGCAGTCAATGCACTCATCTGGGTGAATCACTAAGAAGTTAGGGCCTTCATAAAAACAGTCTACAGGGCACACTTCAACACAGTCGGTGTGTTTGCACTTGATGCAGTTGTCGCCAACAATAAAGGTCATTTGGTGTCACTCTTATCTGTTTGGGGTCAGTTTAGGCGCGGCATTATAGCAGGAAGAAATCTTCTGTGAATGCCTGACTCAGGTTATTTGGTTCTAACATATATTTGCAGTTACGGGTTACGTCAGAGCAGTTTCTTTAGTTCATAGACTAGGTCCAGGGCCTGTTTGGGCGATAGCTCATCTGGGCTCAATGCTTCAAGTCGCTTCTGTAGTTCGGTATTGACTGGAGGTAAGAATAGTTCTACCTGACTGGGGTGGGGCTGGGCTTTAGCTGCCGGACTAATAACGCCGGAGCTACCGGCCTCCAACAGTGCCAATTCCTGACGGGCCAGATTGATCACATCGGCGGGTATACCAGCCAGTTTAGCTACCTGAATACCATAGCTCTGACTTGCGGGGCCGTCCTGTACCGAGTGCAGAAACACTATGCTGTCGTTATATTCTGTGGCATCCAGATGCACATTCACAGTGCCTGCCACCTTGTCGGGCAGAGCCGTCAGCTCAAAGTAATGGGTGGCGAAGAGGGTGAAGGCTCTGACTTTTTCTGCCAGATGAAAGGCGCAGGCCCAGGCCAGGGACAGCCCGTCAAAGGTGCTGGTGCCACGGCCTACTTCATCCATTAACACCAGGCTCCGGTCAGTGGCATTGTGCAAAATATTGGCGGTTTCTGTCATCTCAACCATAAAGGTAGAGCGCCCACCAGCCAGGTCATCGGAGGAGCCTATGCGAGTAAAAATACGATCAACCAACCCTATGGTGGCGGCACTGGCCGGAACAAAGCTGCCTATTTGAGCCAGTAGAACAATCAGTGCGGCCTGACGCATATAGGTGGATTTACCACCCATATTGGGGCCTGTGATCACTAGCATTTTGCGCTCCTGATTCATTATCAGGTCATTGGCTACAAAGGGGTCGCTGGAGACCTGCTCCACCACTGGGTGACGGCCTCCCTCTATATGAATGCCTGGCTCTGTCTGCAATAAGGGTTTGCAGAAGCTTAGGCTTTGGGCGCGCTCGGCCAATGTGGCTAGCACATCAAGTTCGGCCACGGCGGCGGCACAGGCCTGTAGCTGGGCCAAATCCTGATTTAATGTTTCAAGAAGTTGCTCATAGAGATGCTTCTCACGGTTGAGTGCTCTGCTCTTGGCACTCAGGGCTTTATCCTCGAACTCTTTAAGTTCGGGGGTGATAAAGCGCTCGGCATTTTTTAAGGTCTGGCGGCGAATATATTCCACCGGTGCGTTATCACTCTGCCCCCGGGAGATTTCAATATAGTAGCCATGCACCCGGTTAAAGCCGACCTTGAGGCTGGAGATGCCGGTGCTAGCTTTTTCTCGCTCTTCCATTGCCAGCAGAAATTCACCGGCATTGGTATTTAGGGCTCTGAGCTCGTCCAGTTCTGGGTCGAAGCCATCGGCAATAACCCCGCCATCGCGGATTACCACCGGAGGATTTTCCTGAATAGCCCCAGCCAGTAACTCCACCAAATGGGGCAGGGGTTTGGCCCCTGTGGCCAGCTGCTGCAGGTGGGGTATCTCAGCAACCTTTAACTCACTGGCAATCTGCGGCAGCACTGCCAGAGAGTCCAGTAGGCGAGTAAGATCTCTGGGCCGGGCGGATCTCAGGGCAACTCTGGTAAGAATTCGCTCCATATCACCCACCTGTTTCAGGTGGTTGTGGAGACTCTCATAGAGATAGTTATTTTGCACCGCGGAGATACTGTCCTGGCGCGCCTGCAGTGCAGCCAGATCCTGTAATGGTTGATTCAACCAGCGACGCAGCAGCCTGCTGGCCATGCTGGTCGAGCTGTTGTCCAGCACATCAAAGAGGGTATTTTGCTCACCGCCGGTTAAATTGATATCCAGCTCTAAATTCCTCCGGCTGGAAGCATCCAGAGCAACCCTATCTTCGCGGTTTTCGGCGCTGATACTTCGGATATGGGGCAGATTATTGCGCTGTGTATCCAGTGCATATTGCAACAGACAGCCGGCCGCGCTGAGCCCCGCAGGGAGGTGATCGCAGCCAAACCCAGCTAAATCTTTGGTGCCAAACTGCTTATTGAGCAGACGCTGGGCACTGTCCAGATCAAACTCCCAGGGTGCGCGGTAGCGAACCCCTGAGGACTGCTGCAAAAAATCATCGGTGGGCAGGTCCTCAGAAATTAATAGCTCAACCGGATTAAGGCGCTGTAGTTCAGCATGCAGTTCATCTGCACTGTCCAGCTGCAGCAGTTGGAAGCGACCACTGCTCATATCCAATGTGGCTATACCCAGCTGACTGTCTCGCTGGGTAATGGCGGCAAGTAAATTATCGGCCCGGTCATCGAGCAGGGCTTCATCAGTTAGGGTGCCTGGAGTGAGAACGCGCATAACCGCTCGCTCTACCGGACCTTTGCTGGTTTCCGGATCTCCAATTTGCTCACAGATAGCGACCGAAAGGCCCTGCTTAACCAGCTTGGCTATATAGTTCTCTGCTGCATGGTAGGGCACGCCGCACATTGGAATGGGGTTGCCATTGGTTTTGCCCCTGGCAGTCAGGGTGATATCTAGCAGTTGACTGGCCTGTTTGGCATCGTCAAAAAATAGCTCGTAAAAATCACCCATGCGGTAGAAAACAATATCATTGGGGTGCTCGGCCTTGATGCGCAGGTACTGCTGCATCATGGGGGTGTGGGGGCTGGATTCTGCGGTTGCTTTCATAGGGCCAAAACTGAGCAAGTTATCTGTAGGCGAAATTAAGTCCCTTAGTTTAGACCAAACTGATGGTTATAGCCTATTGAAATAGGCAGTATTGTTCGGTAAATCTGGCAATAATAGCTAACTTGCGGCATAACCTCTGTCGTTTGTTAAAGCTGGGCAGTAATGCTAAATTGCCCGGCTGAAATAACAGCAGTGACAAGGCTATTGGTGCTAGATGCCAATATATTCGGACAGACTTGGGGGATGACAGATGAGCGATGCAGTAACAGTAACAATTGAAAATGGCGTAGCGCGTATTGTAATGGACGATGGCAAGGTCAATGTTCTGGGCTATGCCATGTGGGATGCCCTAGAGGCTGCCTTTGATCAGGCCGAGGAGGCCGGAGCAGTGGTCATTCTGCAGGGTCGTGATGGTATTTTTTCCGGTGGTTTCGATCTTAAGGAAATGGGTAAAGGGCCGCAGAATGCTCTGGATTTGACATCCAGAGGGTCAAAGATGGCGCGCCGAATACTGTCATTCCCCACTCCGGTGATCGGAGTATCTACGGGGCACTGTATTGCCATGGGCGCATTTCTGATGCTGGCCTGCGACTACCGCATCGGTGCTGCAGGTGAATTTAAGGTGGGGCTTAACGAAACGATAATTGGCATGACCATGCACAATTTCGGTATTGAACTGGCCCGTTATAGAATTCCATTAAATTACTACAGTCGCGCAGTGATCAATGCCGAGATATGGAGCCCGCAAGATGCTATAGCTGCAGGGTTTTATGATCGTACAGCGCCAGCAGAGCAACTGGATAGCGCAGCTACTATGGCGGCCGAAACATTTGGCAATTTGGATATGACTGCGTTTAATGGCACCAAAAACAAATCTCGCAAAGATTTACTGGCGTTACTGGATCGCTGTATAGAAATAGATCTGGTAGCCCCCGGCAGCTAACCGACCCCCCAAAAACATCTGTTTGATAACAGAGATTCCGCGCCCTGCAGGGTGCGGAACGGTTTTTTATGGCCTTTTAAAAAAATTGTTTTGAAGGTATTATCCGTTTATGAATAGACTCTAAGGCTAAATTAACACGGGTAGTTTAAATGACCGAGACTGACAACAAAGCCATTTTAGAGAGCCTGTTAACCGGGTTCTCCACGGCAGATGTTGGGCTGCTAATGCCTTTTCTGGAGGCTAAGGATGTAGCTGGCGGCACTGTGGTTATTACCCATGGAGGTAAGGACGCAGATGTTTACTTTTTGCTGGGCGGGTCGTTTAGTGTTTTGGAAAAAGTGAATATTAATGGATCCACCGTTATTCTCAACACAGCTTCATTCTCGGGACCCAGTATTCTCGGAGAGGTGAATTTGCTTAACCAGACCCAGAGAACAGCCACCGTAGTCTGTAGGCAGTCCTGTGGCAGCTATATGCTGAGTCATGATCAATTTGAGCGCATTGCAGATACCAGACCCAAGCTGGCTATTAAGTTGCTAAAGCTTTTTGGCTCAATGGTATCGTCCAGACAGATAGCTTTTCAGCACAGTGTCAGAGCCAATATTTTAAAGGATGCCCGCAGTATTGAAGCTGCGGTCTACAAGCTAGGGCGCTATACCGGCAAGGTTTATAAAGCTGATGCTGAGTTAACACAAAGACTGTTTAGCGCTGACTTAGAAGGCACAAATTATAATTCTTTTGGATAGGTTGATTTTGAAAATAACCAGTTAAACCTATTCTGGATTATGGCAATCCACTTACCTGTAAGCAGTGCTTGCAGGAAGATTTATCGGAGCTCTGTATGATTATCCCGGCTGCTAGCCGAACGCCTGAAGTGGCTTTTTCTGCCCAGACCTGCAGTTTTAAAGGTGAGTGTTATCCCGAGGATATCAGTGAGTTCTCGGCGCCCATTATGGAGAAACTAGGGTCTGATGTGACTGCGGCTGATTCCTATCAGGTCGATATAGAGCTCTATTACTTTAACAGTTCATCGGCGAAATTTTTATTTGATCTGTTTGAATTTCTCGATCTTTGTGCAGCGGACAATAAGCAGATTGGTGTTACCTGGAGATATAGGGCCGATGACGACACCATGCAGGACGCTGGCGATGAGTTTTCCGAAGATCTAGAAAATCTTTTATTTACAATGGAGAAAATCGATTGAAACCCGCTTTTAGCTCGGCGACTGAGTTCAGTTGGGGAAGGAGCAATCAATGAATACCAAGTCCATACAACTTCATGAGTTAATGCTGTCCAGAGGTACCTTCTTCTGTTACTCGGGCCCTCTGTCTGAAGAGGTGCTGACCAGTATCTCCGCAGTGGTCAAAGAGCAGTTGACCGACTCTAAGTCAGATATTGCTATTAAGACCAAGGTATTTGGTATCTTTATTGAGCAGGCGCAAAATATTATTCGCTATTCTGGCTCAAGAGTAGATAAAAGCGGTGTTGGCTCTGTGTCTATCAGTCATACAGATTCTGGATTTATGCTCGAATCTGTCAATGAAATTATCAGCTCTGACCAGCAGAGGATTGAAGAAATTCTGGGGCAGCTCAAGGGAATGGATGCTGACCAACTCAAGGCAGCTTACAAAGAGCGGATTAAGAATGGGCCACCGGCCGGAAGCACAGGTGCTGGGCTGGGGTTTATTGAAGTGGCGCGCCGCAGTTCTAGCTTTGATTATGCCTTTGAAGAGCACCATGGGGTTAGGCTGTTTCTCTACCGGGGCTGGGTTGATACCCAATAGAGTTACTTGCTCTGCTCATCCATACTGACTGCCTCGACAGTTCTGTGGCACTAACCTTTTTCTATATGTTTTTCGACTTTTTGCAGAGCCTCTTGAAGGGATTGCTGCAGCTGTTTAATTTCCGCGCTGTTTAAGCTGGCAAGGCGTGCTCGCAGGTGAGACTGATCGGCTTCGATGGAGATTGCCGAGGCAGACTGGTTCTGGTCGAGCACTTTAAATGTGCGCACAGGATTGGCTATCCCTTTCATTTTAATAGCCTCGGATTCGCGGCAGAGTATGCTATCTCTCACCAGGTTATAGCTGTCTTCGGACAGAAGAATACTGTTAGCCTCGGCCTGGTTCTCAAGTCTTGAAGCTACATTGACGCCGCCGCCGACCACTGTGTAGTCGAGGCGATGCTCTGAGCCAAAGTTACCCACAGTACAGTAAGCCGTATTAATACCAATGCGCATACGAAATGGCTGGTGCAGGCCATAGTCCACCCATCTGTCCGACAGCTCTTCAAGTCGCTGTTGCATGGCAATAGCCATTGAGACACAGCGAATAGCATCCTCTTTAATGCCCTGGCTCTCCGGATCACCAAAAAATATCATAATCGCATCGCCAATATACTTATCAATCGTAGCGCCGTATTCAAGCGCAATGGCGGACATCTCATCCAGATAGTAATTCAGCGCGTCGGTAAGGTCCTCGGATTCAAGACTATCGGTGATTGAGGTAAAGCCCACTAGGTCAGAAAAAAATATGGTTAGCTTCTTGCGCGAACTGGCCCGGCTGACTGTCTGGGTGCCGCTAAAAATAGATTGATAAAGCTGAGGCGAGAGATATTTGGCCAGCTGATTTGACAGTCCCTCCAGCTGAGCATTTTTTTCCTGAGTCTCACGGGCCAGTTCACTCAGGCGATCGGCACTCCGGTCATTGAACTTTACCAGTCGCTTAGTCGTTTTTAGCAGATGTTTATACTGATCTAGAAGTTGCCGGTAGTCGGCTTTGGGTAAATCAGCGCGGTCCTCTTCCAAAAGTATCTCTGCATCGGATACCAATTTATCCTCAGTGCGAAAAATAGCATCATTGTTTGCCATCGCTTTCTTCTCCTATCTGCCCTTGCCGAAAATCGCTGGCACTCAGTTAAGATTGAATTTCAGCATCTTTTTATGACAAAATCTATTCATTAATAAATAATAAGATCCTGGGCTATTTTGAAAGAGACGGCAGCATGACCACAAAAGTGCAAATCCTGGTGTTGGCGGTATTCGGTAATCTTGGTCTGGCTAGCATATTTCTGCTGCTGAACTTAAATCAACTGGCCGGCCAGGAAAAAGCCTATCTAGAGGATGCGGCTTTGGTTTACGAGCAGGCATGGACTGCAGCATCAGATAATGTATTTAAAAACTCATTGGGACTCTGGCACCCTATTAGCGGCGAGCCGGCCAAAACGGCCATCTGGACTCAAGCAGCCAATCCCCTGCTAGAGGCGATTGCCAGCACAGATCAAACTGCTCTTACGCTGGTGCTCGACGGCCTATTCGAGGAAGCACTGGGTCAGGGCTCCCTGAGCTTTGTGTCGTTTTTTACCAACAGCAATGATTTAACTTACTGTAGCTCGGGGGCTGATCAGTCTGCAGTTGATAGCTGCGTAGCTGTAGCGCTCTCTGAGCGCAGCCCCTCTGAAGCTGCGCAGTCTCAGGCTGGTACTCTCAGCCAGAGACTTGAAGTCTCTGCGCGCCCTGATTTACTCACTGTGGCTGGCGGCCACAGTGGCAGCCACTCTGCAGCCTTTCATATACTTCATGTTGATTTTTCTGCCGCTGGAGAACATCTGGGTACCCTGGTTCTGGGCAAAGATCTGCAGCCGGTTATGAGTTTTTTTGAAGCTGAGTTTGAGGTAAATCTGGCGATTGAGTTGGAGGGTACGCTGATTGGAGCAGACCATTGGCTGGCGAGCGCACCGGATTCTGAGACAGCTTCCAATGTCGACAGGTCGCAACAGATTTTCTCTGTGATTGGTGAGCGCCGGGAAGTATTGGCAAACCAGGGGCATTTTGGCTTTACTGATGCTAGTCTCGAGGGTTCAATTTTCGGCTTTCCGGTCAATAAAACCCCCATTGGCGAGCAGGCGTGGTTTCTTGTGCTGCGAGATCAGCGAGCCGGTCTGCAGCTGAGCAGGCAAGTTATCCAGTCGAGGTTGATCACAGGTATAGGTCTATTTGTACTGGTTTTGGTTGCTATGGTGGCGCTGATTAACTACGCCTTTAATGGCATTGCCAGGGCAATCAGTGTTCTGCAGGCGCTAATTCAAGGGGATGATTCGGTGTCTATAGAGCAGGGCAGAAACTGGCTGCGCTCTAATGATGATGAAATAGCCCGGCTCTCTCAGGCGCTCGAAGCCTATAAGTCCCATCTTATTGAAATGGAAGATATCAAGCTCTATCAGCAGTACAACCGTCAGCAGCGAGACGCTATTCTGATGGATAAAATGCGCCTGCTCGCCGATCAACTGGATGGCGAGGCCAAAAAGCTCATTTTGTCAGATGTGGCCAAGATGCAACAGATGGCCAACAGCAGGCCAAAAGAGGGCAGCGAAGATGCCTCTGTTGAACTTATGTCTATGGCTTTCTCCCGAATGTCTCAGGAGGTGGTGACCCTCCTGGATGCCCGAACCCAGGAGATGCAGCAGGCCTACGAGCAGGCATCTAATGCCAACAGGGAGATCCAGAGCTCTATTAACTATGCCGCCAAATTACAGAGAGCTCTGTTGAAGACTGAGAGTTTTCCCGATGACGTCAATATTCATATCACTTGGAAACCCAGGGATTTAGTGGGTGGTGATATCTATCTGGTTAGAACCATTGGCAGCAAGACTATTATTGCGGTTATTGACTGTACCGGTCACGGCGTGCCTGGAGCTTTTACCTCAGTGATTGCTCGCGCGGTTATAGACAGAGCGATCGAGGATAACAGCATCACCACAGCTGGTAGTTATCTATCCAAGTCCAATCGGCTGATCAAGGACATGCTGTTTCAGCACGGTGTTCAGGCTTCGGACTCCGATGCAGGTTTTGATGGCACGGTGTGTATTCTCGATAGAGATACTGGCCGACTGGAATTTGCCGGCGCCAACTCCTCATTGTTTATGCTGAACAATGGCGAGATTACCGAACTCAAAGGTGATCGAAAATCCGTCGGTGCCCGGCGCACTAGGGGTAACTATGAGTTTACAACCCAGGTAGTAGACGACCCCTCCGGGATGTTTGTGATGCTCACCGATGGGGTAACCGATGTGATGAATGAATTGCCTCAACCCACGGCCTTTGGCCGCAAGCGTTTAATGCGCCTGATAGCAACCATGGATACCCAAGACCCCCAGGTGCTGACTGACCATATTATGGAGGCTATTGATAGATACAGGGGTGACAGTGCTCTGCGCGATGATCTGACATTGCTGGCTTTCTATATAGACAGCCTAGAGCAAACTCGCCCCAGGGGCCTTTTAGAGACAGAACCCGAGCCAGAGCCAGAGCTGAATTTTTAACTGTCCGCACTAGGTTTCATCCATTGCTGTGAATTTGGCTCGAAACAGCTATCGGCAGCCTGCAAAGCGAGATACACTTTTGCAATGAATTCTACTATCTCTCAACTATCAGCCGAAATCGGCAAAACCCTGGGTGCCCACAATGCCACCGTGACCTTTGCAGAGTCTTGCACCGGTGGTGGCGTTGCCCATGCCATTACCTCAGTGCCGGGAAGTTCTTCCTGGTTTGGTGCAGGCTTTGTCACCTATGCCAACAGTGCCAAGCATAAAATTTTGGGTGTATCCCCTGAGATTCTCAATTCAGAGGGTGCAGTCAGTGAACCTGTGGTGGCACAAATGGCAGCAGGCGCCATTGCCGCCGTGGGGGCTGACTTCGCTGTGGCTATCAGCGGTATCGCCGGTCCCGGTGGTGGCACTGCAGAAAAACCAGTGGGTACGGTCTGGTTCTGCTGGACCGGACCCCAGGGCAGTCTGACTCAGAAACATTGTTTTTCTGGAGACCGCCACCAAGTGCGTGAGCAGGCGATCACAATTTGTTTAAAACAACTGTTGCATCAGGTTACTGGTTATTATACTGTATAACCATACAGCTACTGATTAAGTAACCAGTAATTAAAAACATCGCAAAATTTCGAGGATACAATTATGGACGCCAATAAATCAAAAGCACTAGAGGCAGCGCTGGGTCAGATCGAACGTCAGTTTGGCAAGGGCACAGTGATGCGCATGGGCGAGGGTACCCGCACGGCGGTACCAGCTATATCGACCGGTTCGCTGGGTCTGGATATTGCACTGGGTATTGGCGGCCTGCCCAAGGGTCGCGTTGTTGAAATCTACGGCCCTGAATCCTCAGGTAAAACAACATTGACTCTGCAAGTGATTGCCGAGGCTCAAAAAGCCGGTGGTACCTGTGCCTTTATTGATGCCGAGCATGCACTGGATCCAGTCTACGCAGAGAAGCTGGGTGTGCAGGTTGATGATTTGATTGTTTCTCAGCCAGATACTGGCGAGCAGGCACTAGAAGTTACTGATATGTTGGTGCGCTCTGGTGCCTGTGATGTGCTGGTAGTTGACTCGGTAGCTGCACTGACCCCGAGGGCCGAAATTGAAGGCGAGATGGGCGACCACCATGTGGGTCTTCAGGCCCGATTGATGTCTCAAGCGCTGCGCAAGTTGACCGGTAATATTAAAACAGCCAACTGCCTGGTTATCTTTATCAACCAGATCCGCATGAAAATTGGTGTTATGTTCGGCAACCCAGAGACTACTACTGGTGGTAATGCGCTGAAGTTTTATTCCTCTGTACGTCTGGATATTCGACGCATAGGCGCAGTGAAGGATGGCGACGAGATAATCGGCAACGAAACCCGCGTTAAAGTGGTCAAGAACAAAGTTGCACCACCTTTTAAACAGACAGAATTTCAGATTCTCTATGGCCGCGGTATTAATCGCAACGGAGAGTTGGTGGATCTGGGTGTGAAACATGGCCTGGTTGATAAATCCGGTGCCTGGTATGCCTATAAAGGTAACAAGATTGGTCAGGGTAAAGCCAATGTGGGCATATTCCTGACTGAGAACCCTGAGATTGCCGCAGAGATTGAATCTCAAATCAGAGCCAAAGAACTGGGTGATCTGAAGCCTATAGATGAGGCCCCCAAGGCAGCGGAACAGGACTTTACTGAGGAGTAACCTAGCACTGGTTCAGGGCAATGAAAAAACAGGACGAGGTTATTACTCCAGCTAAAATTCGCTCTGCCGCCATGGATTTGCTGACCGGCCGGGAATTTTCCCGAGCCGAGTTGGCCAAGAAGCTGGATAAACGTTTTGACTCTGATCCAGCTATAGCCTCAGAGCTTGATCGGCTGCAAGAGGAGGGGCTGCAGTCTGACCAGCGTTTTACCGAGGCATTCTTGCGCTCTAGAATTTATCGAGGCCACGGGCTGGCCAGAATACGCCTGGATATTCGGCAGAAGGGCATTGGCGACGATTTGTTCAATGCCGCGGTAGAGGCCACAGATACCGACTGGTTTAGGCTAGCCAGAGAGGTAGCGGATCGCAAATTTGGGCGCAGCCCAGCTACAGAGCAAAAAGATAGAGCCAGACGTATGCGTTTTCTTCAGTACCGGGGCTTTAATTTTGATCAGATCAAATATGCTCTGTCCGCCACTGATGCAGAAGACTTCTAGTCAGAGCCTGTCGGCAGGTAGCCATCAAATAGCTCCACCAGCCTGGGTTCCATATAGCTATGGGCCTTCAGGTTTACAATAAATCCACAGTGCCCGCCATGGGCATACACCTCAAGATTAAGGCAATCCGGGCAGTTTATTTTGTCCAGATCTGATGCGGGGATAATTGGGTCGTCAGCTGCAGTAATCAGATGAGCCGGAATACTCAGGTTGCTGAGCCTGTCTCCGGTCAGGGCGTAGGACCTGAAGTAGCTATCTGCATCTTTGAACTCTGTATGCCTGGGCACAAAAAATTCATTGAGCTCTTCAAAGGTTTTAGCACTCTCAAGTTGAGGTCCAAAATCATATTCTGGAAAATGCACCATCTTCTTGTGCAGCGACTTGGTCCAGCGGTACATAAAGTACTTGCGATAGATAAAGGACCCTTCATTCAAAGCGCTCATAGCATTGACTGGATCCACCGGGGGTGAAATAGCTACTGCCGCCCTCAGGCCCAGATTTGGACCCCGATCTGCTGCAATGCGCAGGGTAAAATTGCCCCCCAGAGAAAAGCCGGCCAAAAAAACTGTTTGGTAGGTCTTTTGACTTAAAAAACTCTCAATAGCATCTCCCACCTCGGCTACCATAGTGGAGTTAAACAGCTCTTTATTCAGATGCTGAGTATCACCATGATCGCGCATATTAAGTCGCAACACATCATAGCCACGATCTAGCAGATATTTGGCAGTGGTAACCTGATAAGCCGATTTGCTGGAACCCTCCCAGCCATGGATCAAAATCACCAGCGCCTTTTTGGCTCTAACCTTTCTCTCAGTGCTGAGATCAAACTCGGCTGCAAGCCTTACACCATGGACCGTGGTAAGAATCAGCGACTCTGAAGCCAGAGCTTCGGCTAGCCTATTGGCCCGACGTTTGCGTGGTCCCACGCTGTTGAGCGCACTCTGTATATGCGGATGACGCAAGTAAAAAGGTGGGGTAAACATTGGTTTTACAGTCATATATAAGGTCAGCAGCTTACTTTGTAAATTTTGACAACTCTTGAACCGCTAATCATAACTGCGGTCGAACAGTAAGACCAAGGAATTTGGTCAGTCAGCAAGGTATAGTATCAAGGAGATCAGGATGATTAAGATACTGCAGTTATCTGCAATAATATTTGCCATAGCATTGGCATTTCCAGCCGCCGCGGCTACCAGCCCTGTAACAGTCCCCGCAGCCAACACTGCAACCAACCAGCCAGAATTGTCTGTGGTTGAACGAATGCGTGGAATAACCCAGGTCAATCCTAGAAAGTGGCGGATTCGCAGCGGTTGTATCAACTCAAATCACGTCCGGCGCATTCGGTTTTTGGATGATCGCACCGCGATTCTCAGTCTGCTGGGAAAGAAAAAAGCAGTGCTGACGTTGGCATCGCGCTGTCCCGGCATTAGCAAACGTGGCTTTTCTTATGTCAGCGATGGCAAGCGTCTGTGTACCAAACATACGCGATTCACGGTGCTGGGCGGAACCTACGCCTGTAAGGTTGGCTCCATTGACCCCTATGTGGGGTTGGAAGACCCGCCCGAGCTAAAAGAATATGACTAAAACAGCTATTTTTGCTTGCTTCTGCCTTAGGTTTTAGCTTTTCATAGCAGTAATAAAGTTTGCTGTGAGGCTCCGGATGAAGTTTATAAAACTCTGCGTCATTGTGTTGCTCTGGGCAGCCCTGCCAGTGCAGGGCTATTGTGAGGACTCGCCAGCGGATAGAGAGCCCTCAGCCAATAAAGAGCCCTCAGCCGATAAAGAGTCCTCAGCGGATAAAGAGCCCTCAGCGGATAAAGAGCCCTCAGCTAATAAAGAGCCCTCAGCTAATAAAGAACCCTCAGAATCCCCCTCTCTAATAGAGCGCATGAAAGCCATCGATGAAGTCAATCCCAAGCGTTGGAGTATTCGCAATAACTGCATTCCCGTATCAAGAATTCGCGATATCCATTTTCGAGATGATCAGTCTGCCATTGTCGATATTGGTTCTGGCAAAGAGGTACTTATGCGTCTTCGGCGCGAGTGTCGGGGCATCAAGACCGAGGGCTTTATGTATCAGCCCAGAGGAACGCGCCTCTGTGCCCGCCATGACTATTTAACGCTAGTTCGCAGCAAGCGCATCTGTCATATCGCATCCTTCGAGCCCTATCTGGAGGTTGAAAAGCCTAAAGCCGAGGACAATAGTTGATGGCTAGAGTACCTGTGTCTGTAGTCGCATTAATGCTTGTCTGTCTCGCAGCTACTCTTAAGCTGCAGGCAAGCCCAATGGTCTTGCAGGGCAGTTTGCAGCAGGGGAGCCTGCTGCTGGGTACTGTGGAGAAGGGTTCCAGAGCATTTTACCGCGACCGGGCACTGCCAGTAACTGCCGGTGGTCAGTTTCTGCTGGGTCTAGGCAGGGACGCTCCGGCCAGTATTGAACTGCGTATTGTTGACTCTGAAGGTTTGCAGACTGTGCAGAAGTATGAGGTGGCAAAGCGCGACTATAGAATTCAGCGAGTTAATGGGGTGCCCTCAAAAACCGTTGATCCCCCGGCCGCTGATTTGGCGCGCATTCGCAATGACTCGGCGCTGGTTGCATCGGCTCGCCGTGAGATAACCAGCAAAGAAGACTTTCTCGATGGTTTTCAGCTACCTCTGGATGGGCCAATTACTGGGGTCTATGGCAGTCAGCGGGTGTATAACGGTGTGCCCAAGAGCCCCCATTACGGCGTGGATTACGCAGCCCCCACCGGCACCCAGGTGCTCTCGCCGGCAGCTGGTATTGTGCGGCTAGCTCACCGAGACCTGTTTTACTCTGGTGGTACATTGATTGTCGACCATGGCCATGGCCTAAGCTCCAGTTTTTTACATCTCAGTGATGTTCTGGTTGCTGAGGGCACCAGAGTCAGTCGCGGCCAGCCCATTGCAAAAGTGGGTGCCACAGGTCGAGCCACCGGACCCCATCTGGACTGGCGCATGAACTGGCACAATGAGCGTATTGACCCTCAGTTGGTTCTAGAGACACTACCTGCCCAGTAACAGCTCTTACAAACCAGTAAAATCCGGATAATTCGCCCTAGGCATGGCGATTTGGCCGTATTTTGCGTAAACTAATGCGGTTTTTTAATGGACAAATACAGTGGATAAAGAACTCCTAAGCATCTTGGTATGCCCGGTCAGCAAGGCTCCTTTGCAATATGACGCAGAGGCCCAGGAGCTGGTATGCAAAGCCAGCGGTCTGGCCTACCCAATTCGCGATGGTATTCCGGTGATGCTGGAGACCGAAGCCCGACAACTAGATAGTGAAGAAAAACTTAAATAGCTGAAGCTGAGGGCTCATTATTGCCCCTCTGCCAACCGGCTGCGAGCGCCTAAGCATGACAACAGAGACTCTATTTACGCGGATTATTAATCGCGATATACCAGCAGATATCCTCTACGAGGACGATCAGTGCATTGTGATTAATGATATTGCCCCCCAGGCGCCAGTACATATGCTGGTTATCCCACGTCAGCCACTGCCTCGTCTGGCTGACGCCAGCCAGGTAGATCGCGAGATGCTAGGGCATTTGATGTGGGTGGCAGGAGAGGTTGCACGCCAGTTCGGTATTGATGACGCCTTCCGTCTGGTGGTTAACAATGGTGCAGAGGCTGGACAGACTGTGTTCCACCTTCACCTACATATTCTGGCCAATAAAGGCAGCGAGAAAACCTTCTCGGAAGCAAATTTATAAGCGGTTCAGTGCCAGACACAGAACCCTCAACTGGAAAAACCATCATGAAAAGCGCCGAAATACGTGACGCCTTCCTAAACTATTTTGCCAGCAAGCAGCATAAAATTATGCCCAGCAGCAGCCTGGTGCCTGGCAATGACCCCACATTGTTATTTACCAATGCGGGTATGGTGCAGTTTAAAGACGTGTTTTTAGGTGAGGACAGGCGTGACTACAACCGTGCCGTTTCCTCCCAGCGCTGCGTGCGCGCCGGTGGCAAGCACAATGATCTGGAGAATGTGGGTTATACAGCCCGCCATCACACCTTCTTTGAAATGCTGGGTAACTTCAGTTTTGGCGATTACTTCAAGCGCGACGCCATCGCCTTTGCATGGCAGTTCCTCACCCAGGTGCTGGAACTGCCCAAAGAGCGCCTTTGGGTCACTGTGCATATCAGTGATGATGAAGCTGCAGAAATCTGGATCAACGAAATTGGTGTTGACCCCGCGCGTCTGTCTCGCCTGGATGAAGACAACTTCTGGCAGATGGGAGACACAGGACCCTGTGGTCCCTGTACCGAAATCTTCTGGGATCATGGCGAAGATATTCCCGGAGGGCCTCCCGGCAGCGAAAACGATGATCTTGATCGCTATATCGAGATTTGGAACCTGGTGTTTATGCAGTTTGAGCGCGACAGTAGTGGCAAGATGACGCCATTGCCCAAACCCTCAATAGACACAGGCATGGGGCTTGAGCGTATCGCCGCAGTGATGCAGGGCGTGCACAATAATTATGATATTGATTTATTTCAGCACCTAATTAAATCGGCGGCTCAGATAATTGGCTGCACTGATCTTCAGGAAAACTCATTAAAAGTGGTGGCCGACCATATTCGCTCCTGTGCATTTTTGGTGGTGGATGGCGTTGAGCCCTCAAACGAAGGTCGCGGCTATGTGTTGCGGCGCATTATTCGGCGGGCATTGCGCCATGGGCACAATCTGGGTGCCAGTGGCAGCTTTTTTTACAAACTGGTTGGTCCTCTAGCCGAGGTAATGGGTGAAGCCTACCCAGAACTGGTTAGCATGTCTGAGCAAATCGCCAGCGTACTCAAGAAAGAAGAAGAGCAGTTTGCGCGCACCCTAGACAAGGGGATGGGCGTGCTTGAAGCCGGGCTTGCCGAGCTTAAAGGCACTCAGTTGCCCGGTGAACTGATTTTTCAGCTCTACGATACCTTTGGTTTCCCTACCGACTTAACCAATGATGTAGCCCGTGAAAAAGGTTATAGCCTGGATATGGAGGGCTATGAAAAATGCATGGAAGAGCAGCGCAGCAGAGCTAGATCCGCCAGTCAGTTTGGCCTCGACTACAGCGATAATATCCGAGTTGAGGGTAGTACCCAGTTCCGCGGCTACGAGACCTTGGAAAATGACGCCAATATTCTGGCCCTGTATGCAGAGGGCGAGCCGGTGGGCAGTGCCACTGAGGGTACAGAGGTTGTGGTGATCCTAGATCAAACCGCATTCTATGCTGAATCCGGTGGTCAGGTTGGTGACTCAGGTTACTTGCAGGCCGACTCAGGTAAAGTTGAAATCCTCGATTGCCGCAAATCAGGTGAGCACCACCTGCATATAGGGCGTGTAATCTCTGGTGAGATTCAATCTGGGCAAAAGGTGACTGCCGCGGTAGATAGCAATGTGCGCCAGGGTACAGCACTTAATCACTCGGCAACTCATCTAATGCATGCGGCCTTGCAGCAGGTGCTAGGTGACCATGTTGTGCAGAAAGGTTCGCTGGTGGATAGCGAAAGGCTGAGATTCGACTTCTCTCATAATCAGGCGGTAACTCCAGAGCAGCTCCGTCAGATTGAACATAGAGTGAATCGAGAAATACTGCGCAATAGCCAGGTGAATACTCAAGTGATGTCCATGGATGACGCTAAGACCCAGGGTGCCATGGCATTATTTGGCGAAAAATATGGCGACCAGGTGCGCGTACTAAGTATGGGTGGAGACTTTTCTGTCGAGCTCTGCGGTGGCACCCATGTATCCCAGACCGGCGACATAGGCCTATTGCGCATCTCTGGCGAGTCCAGCGTAGCCGCTGGTGTACGTCGTATCGAAGCAGTAACCGGTGAAAAAGCAGTGGAGCTCTGTGATCAGTTGCAGGACACTATTGCCGAGGTCTCCAGCCTAGTGCGGGCATCTGGCAGCAATGTTGCCGACAAGGTGCAGCAACTGGTGGATGATAATCGCAGACTGCAAAAAGAAATTGAGGCGCTAAAGAGCAAATTAGCCAATGCTTCGGGCTCTGACCTGATGGCTGGTCTCAAGGAGATTAATGGCGTCAATGTGCTCTCTACTGTGGTTGAGGGTGCAGATGCCAAGAGTCTGCGGGGCGTGGCCGACCAGGTGCGCTCCAAGCTGGATAAAGGCGTATTTTTCCTGGCTGCCGTAGAGGGAGATAAAGCGGCATTGGTAGCAGGGGTCACCAGCAATTTGACTGATAGCCTCAAGGCGGGCGACCTGCTTAAGTATGTTACAGCTCAGGTGGGCGGCAAAGGCGGCGGTCGGCCAGATATGGCTCAGGGTGCGGCTTCAGATATCAGTGCACTCCCCGAGGCTATGGAATCAGTCTATAGTTGGGTAGAGCAAAATATAGGTTAAAGTTGATGAATTTAGGACAGGTGAGTTTAGGGTAGATGAGTTTAATTGTTCAAAAATATGGCGGCACCTCAGTAGGGTCCGTAGAGCGCATCCAAGCGGTAGCTGAAAAAGTCGCCAGAAGTCATCGCCTGGGCGATAAACTGGTGGTTGCAGTCTCTGCCATGAGCGGGGAGACCAATCGACTAATTGAGCTGGCCAAAGCGATTGATGCACAGCCCCCATTGAGGGAGATGGACGTATTGGTCAGTACCGGAGAGCAGGTGACCATAGCTCTGCTCTGTATGGCGCTCAATAAACTGGGTGTAGAGGCTCGCTCCTACACCGGTGGTCAGGTGCGCATACTAACTGACAATGCCCATGGTAAAGCACGCATACAGCAGATTGATGGTCATCGCATTGAAGCAGATCTCGATGCGGGTCGGGTAGTGGTGGTGGCAGGTTTCCAGGGCTCAGACGAAGACGGCAATATCACTACTTTGGGCCGAGGTGGCTCGGATACTACAGCCGTGGCACTGGCAGCAGCTTTAAATGCCGATGAATGCCAAATCTACACCGATGTTGACGGGGTCTACACCACCGATCCCCGAGTAGTCAGTCGCGCGCAGCGACTGGATAAAATTACCTTTGACGAAATGCTGGAAATGGCCAGCCAGGGCTCAAAGATACTGCAGATTCGCTCCGTTGAATTTGCCGGAAAATACAATGTACCACTGCGTGTTATGTCCAGTTTTGAAGAGGGCCCAGGCACGTTGATATCTCTTGAGGATGAGGACGAGGATCAGATGGAAAAAGCAGTTGTTTCAGGCATAGCCTTTAATCGCGATGAGGCAAAACTTACTATTCGCGGTATTCCCGATCAGCCTGGTGTGGCCTACAAGGTCTTGGGTGCAATCAGTGCAGCTAATATTGAGATCGATGTTATTGTGCAGAATGTGGCCAAGGATAACTCAGCCACCATCACCTTCACCGTTCATCGTAACGATCTCAGTCAGGCCGAAGGTCTGTTGAAGCAGATTGCGCAGGACCTGGGTGCTCTGGAGATTGATGCAGACGATCAAATTGCCAAGCTGTCCATAGTAGGTGTAGGTATGCGCTCCCATGCAGGTGTGGCAGCCACCATGTTTGAAGCCCTGGCCAAAGAGAATATTAATATTCAGCTGATCACCACCTCGGAAATCAAAATTACCGTGGTTATTGAAGAGCGCTACCTAGAGCTCGCAGTGCGCGCTTTGCACACAGGCTTTGATCTGGACAGCCCCAGTGCTGAACAGGGCTAATCTTTGGACAACAGCAGAAAAAGCTGGTAGATTCGAAAATTGTTTACAGCTCAGTGCAGTGCTGTAATAAAAAGCAGTAAGGACATCCCACCCGAGGTTGCGGTGGATTAAGGATAAATACACCCGCCATAGAATGGTAGGGCAGCAGTGTAGGAGCTTGCTATGTTAATACTGACGAGAAGAGTGGGAGAGACTCTTGTAATTGGTGACGAAGTTACAGTAACCGTATTAGGTGTTCGTGGAAATCAGGTTCGATTAGGTGTAAACGCACCAAAAGAAGTCGCTGTTCACCGCGAAGAAATTTATCAGAGAATTCAGATGGAAAAAGGTGGCGAAAAGGCCCCTTCAGACGACAACAGTCTTTGATTTTTTCACCGATGTGATATTATGCCGCCGCTGACGCAGGGCGGCATAGTCGTTTCTAAACAGCGTAACTTTTTGGACGCCCAAAGGGCGGTCTCGAAGAGACAAGAAGCGAAAGCTTCGCAGCAACGCGCGACCGGGCGCGACTTGTAGCTAGTAAGTAAATGCCGGGTAACAGTTTATGGAGAAATGGCCGAGTGGCTGCGAAAATGCGAAAGCATTTTGGACGCCCAAAGGGCGGTCTCGAAGAGACAAGAAGCGAAAGCTTCGCAGCAACGCGCGACCGGGCGCGACTTGTAGCTAGTAAGTAAATGCCGGGTAACAGTTTATGGAGAAATGGCCGAGTGGCTGCGAAAATGCGAAAGCATTTTGGACGCCCAAAGGGCGGTCTCGAAGAGACAAGAAGCGAAAGCTTCGCAGCAACGCGCGACCGGGCGCGACTTGTAGCTAGTAAGTAAATGCCGGGTAACAGTTTATGGAGAAATGGCCGAGTGGCTGCGAAAATGCGAAAGCATTTTGGACGCCCAAAGGGCGGTCTCGAAGAGACAAGAAGCGAAAGCTTCGCAGCAACGCGCGACCGGGCGCGACTTGTAGCTAGTAAGTAAATGCCGGGTAACAGTTTATGGAGAAATGGCCGAGTGGCTGAAGGCGCGCCCCTGCTAAGGGCGTATACGTTAATAGCGTATCGAGGGTTCGAATCCCTCTTTCTCCGCCATAAATAATCCCTCGCATCTCAGGTGCGGGGGATTTTTTATGGTGCAGTAAAAAGGGTGAGACCCCTGGCCAGGTTCAACAAAGTACCCATGCCTTTCACTTATGCAGTAGTGAATTGAAGAATTACATGAGGCGGCGTGTTCTGTCAAAATTATCACCTTGCCAAACAGAAAGATGGTCTAAATATTCAGATGACCCACAACACCAGCATAGCGGCACACAGACATTAACTCTCTATCGGCCAATCGTAACGCAAATTTTTCGCTGCTAAGAGAAAAAAACCAATACCAATAACATAGACAACGGCAAGCGAGGTGATTGCCAGACGTAAACTCTGTAACTCACCATAGGCTGGCATCAACATATCACTCAATAGTCCAACATAAGTGGGGCCGCAGCCTAACCCGATAATATTTAATATCAAAAAAAACATCGCTGTTGACATAGCGCGCATACGGACCGGCACCAAGGTTTGTGCCGCCGCGAAACAGGGCGCGACCCAGACGCCTGAAAGCGTAATATAGATACCTATAAACATAAGGTGTAGCGGAACCGAGTCCACCCAAAATGCCAACATCAAGCAGGGTGCACCTAGTAAAATGGCTGCGATAGGCACCCAAGCATAGGCAGCAACATTTCTGCGCGAATATCTCTCCGCCAACAGGCCACCAAGATAAGTACCGAACCCCAGTCCGATAAAATGAACAACGGCCATGACTAACATATAGGATTGAAACTTGGAGTTCTCTGTACCAGCGATATAATTAGCATCAAACCGAAACACATAATCGGTGCCCCAGGCCGAGACTGCATAGCTTCCAAAGGAGACAAATGCCATGCCCAGACACATGCCCCACCAGCTGGGTATTGTACTTAAGATACTTAATGACGCTCTAATCGAAATTGGTAGGTCAGCTTGGTCTGTTTGCAAATCCATTTGGCCACGTTGCGGCTCATCAATCAGCATTAGCATTATCACAGCGAAGATAATGCCTCCAATGCCGAGAACAACCAAGGTGCCGCGCCAACCTATCCACTCCACCAGCACCGCAGAGGTTACAAAGGCCAGCGTTATTCCTAAGGGCACGCCCAGGCCATAGATAGCGAGCGCTGAGGTGCGTTGCTCTTTGGCATAGAGGTCAGAGATGATTGAATGCGCCGGCGGGGTACCACCAGCCTCACCAATACCCACACCTATGCGTGCGATTAACATGCCTACAAAAGTAGTGGCCATACCAGTAAATACAGTAAAGGCGCTCCACACAACCAATGAGATAGCAATGATACGTACGCGGTTAAAACGATCCGCTAGCCAAGCCAGCGGGATGCCGACAGAGGTATACAACAGGGCAAAAGCAAATCCTTTTAACCAGCCCAATTGAGAATCGGTAAAGCCTAGGTCCGCTTTAATAATGGGCGAGAGAATACCAATAATCTGACGGTCCACCAGGCTGAACATATAAACTAGTGTCAGCATCCACAAGACAGTGGTGCGATTTAATTTAAATTGTCTCAATTGGGCCACCACAAGAACTCGTCACCTTCAACGTAGCTCTCGGCCATGGTTTTATCGATCATAATTGGAGAGTTGGTAGTAGACGGATAAAGCGGCTTCCGTGCGCTCTTGTTATGCTCAGCCAGAATAGACTTGAGTTCTTTGAGCTTTTTAGGTTTCTTGTCGGCAAGATTATTTTGCTCGGTAGGATCAGCCTGTAAATCAAATAGCCAGTGCTTGTCACGCTTGCCTTCATAGATAAGCTTCCAGTTTTTTGCACGCACGACTTTCAAGTAACCACTTTGCCAAAACAGAGCATCATTTTTTCGCGTTATGGCGCCGCTTCCCATAGCCAGAGGCAAGAGATTTTTGCCATCAATAATGATATCGCGCGGTAATTCTGCATCTGCCGCAGCGGCCAGTGTCGGCATAACATCGATATGGGCTACCGGCGTATCCACCTGTGTCTCAGCCTCAATTTTAGCGGGCCATTTGATAAACAGGGGTGCTCGAATGCCGCCTTCAAAAAAGCTTATTTTCCATCCGCGATAAGGCCAATTAACCTCTGGCAGTCCAAGATACCCTGCGCCTCCATTGTCTGACGAAAACACCAAGATGGTGTTTTCGGCTAACCCTTGTTCCTCCAGCTTCCGCATCACGCGGCCAACCGAACGATCAATTGAGCGTATCATCGCCGCATAAACTTTCAGTCGATGAGGTTTTATATCGCCCACCGCTTCAAAATCTTGTTTAGTAGCTTGCAGGGGGGTATGCGGACCCCAATGGGCCAGGTAGAGAAAGAATGGTCGATTTTTATTATTTTCAATAACCTTGAGCGCTTCATCGGTCCAATAATCGGCCAGATAGCCTCCAGGTTTGAACTTGATGCGTGGCTTATCCGGACCATCGGCTGAGGTGCGGTAAGTGGTTGCATATTTAGAGATTTCCCATAGGGTTTTATCGATGGGGTCGAACTCGAGCTTAGCATTAACAACATTGGGCGAATCTTCTGGCAAGTGTAAAAGGTCGTCCATCAATAGGCTTTCATCAAAGCCTTGGTCAGCTGGATGTGATCCATTCTCATTGCCCAGATGCCATTTACCAATATGAACATTATGGTAGCCCCGCTGTTTGAGCAACTCTGCAATGGTCACCTCGCTTGGGTCCAATCCCATATGGTTATAATGAGGCTTAGTCGCATCCAATTCAGCATCATAGCTGTACTCGGGTAAGTTATTGCCCATCTCATTGCCCCACTTCGCGACCAGTCGTCCGAAGTTTGGTCGTGTGGGCGTGTACTCATACCCAGTGCGGGTGGAATAGCGTCCAGTCATTAACATGGCTCGAGAGGGTGCGCAGGTTGCATTGCCCGCGTAACTTTGCGTAAAGGTGGCGCCCTGCTTAGCGAGGCGATCAATGTTGGGGGTGGGTACAGCACCGTCTGCTACACCCCCGCCAAAGGTGGAAATATCATTGATACCCAGATCATCAGCCAGTATAAAAACAATGTTTGGCGGGCGCTCTGATAAGGGCACGGCAACATGCGGTCCCTTTTGCCACTCAATTGGATGATTAGGCGCTATTTCGCTTTCAGCTGCTGTGCTATTTAGAGCGATCAGCAAAACAGCAGCAATGCCTGCGGCTAGAGTTTTCTGATTCATTGGTCGATTCCCTCATCAGTTAATAAACCAGCCAAACGAGCGGGTAGATTGATCGTCTCAATATTGAGCTGCCCTTGCAGGCCTGCATGGCGGTGCAGGGCAATTTTCTTCATACCCTCACTGGAACTCATCGCTGCAAGTGCACCTCGATTTGGGTACATCACGATTGCAATGGTGTCCCATAATGGGTTGGCCACACCTAATACAATATCTGATACATCAGCCCAAAATATCTCTTTGCCACCAAAGTCGGTGACCAAGTTGACTACTTCATCTGAATACAACTTATAGGCCTGTTTGCCAGTAAGCTGTGTTTCACGACCGTCTTTATACTCAGCTTTATCCTTGAATTTTAGGAGATTGACCATAAAAACTGGACCTTCGGGACCAGCTGCCATGAATTTTTTCATATCGCTTGGATAGACTTGATTTTCAATATGCATTTGACTGGCTCCGATTTTAACCTAACCTGCGCAGGGATTTTTTGTCGATCTTACCCACCGCAGTTAGCGGGATGGCATCAATAAAATGAATCTTTTTAGGGACTTTGAATGCCGCCATATTAGCGCGGCAGAAGAGCGTTATTTGTTGTGCCAGCTGATCCGGATTTGACTGCTTAAAGGCTTCGGCAAGCTCCACAAATAGATTGACGACATCATTGCCAGGGCGGCGTTCGTCGGGGGTACCAATAATGGCGCAAGATGCTATTTGAGGTAGTGAGCAGAGCTTATCTTCCAGCTCAACGGAAAATACTTTGTAACCGCCAACAATAAGCATATCTTTGGCGCGATCACAGAGAAACAGATAGCCCTCTTCATCTAAATAGCCCACATCTCCGGTATACATCCACAGTTTACCGTCCATCTCTCGTAGGGATTCGGCAGTGGCATCTGGTCGGTTGAGGTACCCGGTCATCAAATGCGGGCCGCTGGTAATGATTTCACCCGCTTCGCCAACACCTAAAGCATGGCTACCTGTTTCCGTATCCACAATGCGAAGGTCCGTACCAATTATAGGAATCCCTACTGAGCCAAGTTTATACCGCCGGTTGGGATGTACCACATGGGTTGGCCCTGTTTCAGTCATACCAAACCCATCTGCGATTTTATTGTTACCGATCACTGCAGTCAGAGCTTTTAGTGTCGCTTGGGTAACTGGGGCTGCTCCAGTATGTGCAACAAGGAGATGACTAAAGTCGATTTCCTTGAAGGCCGGATTGGCTAACAACATTTCATATAGCGCCGGCACCGCAACCATATGGGTGGGTGGTATCGCTTTGAAAACAGCACAGATATGATCTGTGTCGCGGGGATCAGGAAATAGCAGATATCGCCCGCCAAAGATCATACAGGATAAGGCATTGGTTAAACCCGCAACATGAAACAAAGGAAACGCTGAACCCAGTGTCATCTCGGGTGTATTGGATTGATCATTTGTCGCATAAGCCATCTGCGCGTTGCAGACTAATGCGCGATGAGACAGCTGAGCGCCTTTGGGGGCACCAGTTGTGCCGCCCGTGTACTGAATCATAAAGATATTATCGGGATTCACATCAATCGGCTCAAAGTGGTCGGATTGATCACTTATTAATTCTTTAAATGCTGTTACCTCCACACCTTTAAGTTTAGGGATAGAGACAGCATGAGAGCTATCGTAATCTTGAATACCACAGATAATCACTTGCTCTAAACAGGATGGTAGTTCGGCAATGCCTTCTAATGTTGCACCTAAATCTTCCAAACTCAATAACGCTTTTACATTGGCATCCAAAATCTGATGGGTGACCTCCACAGTGGTCATGATTGGGGAAATTCCTGTGCCGATTGCTCCCAGCTTGCTGATAGCCGCTAAAGCAATCACATATTGCAGAATATTGGGCATATGCAGGCCGACAACGTCACCTTGGCCTATATTGAGTTTACTAAGAGCATTAGCCAATCGATTCGCTTGGGCGTTGTACTCAGCAAATGTCATCGACTTGTCAAACATTGTGAGCGCTATTGCGTCGCTCTTGGATTGCGCATGAGCCTCGAGATAAGTACCCATTGTATGGTCCGCAAAGCGAGGCATTTTGATATTTAGCTCGTTATATATTTCGAGCCAAGGCTGACTTTTCATTAATTACTCCTGTAAAAAACATCGGGACTCTCCTGTTGGGAGAGCCCCGACTTAAAAACATCCTAAGGGGATGTGTAATTACATTTCGGTGCGGAGAGTAAATTGAAGACCAAAAGTTCTAGGCGCACCGTACCAGCCGACCGAACCACCTGCGCCAGCAAAGCCACCTGCACTGATAAGAGCTCCTAATGGCTGTCTTGCCGCTTGGGCAAAATAGGCTTCGTCGGCAACATTATTAACGAAAGCTTCAACTTCCCAGCCTCCATCGCTTGAACCCAATGCTGCCCGCAAATTCAACAAACCATAAGCGTCTATATCAGCCGTTGAATCCTGAGTAACGCGGGTAATGTTTTGATCATCGCGCCAGTTGTAATCTGCACGCAATCGCAGGCCTAATCCATCGCTTACCTCTTGGTCCCATTGCAAGCCCAAGTTAAGCGACCACTCCGGTGAATTGGAGGGCGTTTGGCCTGTTCTATCACAGGTTTTAGTGACAGGATCATCTGGCGTCTCACCCAAACCACATTGCGCACCCTCAAAGTCAGTGTACTCTGAGTCCAGAAAAGCAATGCCGCCGTCCATGGAAAAATTGTCATTGGGCGAAAAACGGAAATCTGCCTCTATACCTTGCACTTGCTGCTCACCTGCGTTGGAGACAATAAAACCAGTACCTGTCGGTGCCAGCGCAGTCTCCTGAAAGTCTTCAACAGTTGTATGGTAGGCAGTGGCATTCAACATTACTGTTCGGTCTGCGAAAAAGCCCTTGATACCAAATTCATAGCTGGTGGCTGATTCTGCATCAAACTCAAGCGAGGATCCGACAGGCAGCCTGCGAGAGTTAAAGCCACCAGATTTAAAGCCGGTAGAAATAGTGCCAAACAACATCACGTCATCACTGAGGTTATAGCGGGAATTAGCCGACCAAGTAACCTTTTCTTCTTTCCGTGAATCAGCATCAGGATCAATCGGTCGAAATATAAATACGTTAATGACGGGGCCATTAGTAGGGTCATTGAAGTGGTTTACATCAAAATCTTTTTCATCCTGACTCCAGCGCAGTCCCCCAGTGACATTCCATTGATCATTGATGTGGTAGGTACCATTGGCATATACCGCTACACTATCCGTATCCTGCTCAAACAAGGAGCCACCATTGTCACCGACTACCGTCGAACAACCACCGTTTGCTGGCAAGCAAAAGGGAGCGTTCGGGTTAGCGAAGGTACGTGAGGATATATTATCTGTAACTAAGAATTTCTCGGTGAAGGTGGTTTCCTGCTGATACAAATATAGTCCAGCGAGGTAATCAAATTTTTCACCTCCAGGTGAGGCTATGCGGAATTCCTGGCTAAGGATTTCATTGCGTTGATTTTGCCAGATCTTAAGAATATCGGCAGTATGTGAATCTGTGGCGACCTCTACCTGATTATCCCAATCCTGATAACCGGAGATTGATGTTAGCGTATGACCTCCAAGCAGCTGCCAATCTGCAGTGAGAGACAGAACCTTAGTCTCTGTGTGGTCATCTGGCGTTTCATTAGCATTGACTACGTGATCGCTGTCATCAAAATTTAAAAATGGCGTTCCAGCTGTCTCCTGGGCATCCAAAAACCCTTGCGTCGCTATCCCCAATGGGCCTGTAGGATTGATCTGCTCAGCTATACAGCACTCTTTATCTGAAACACTGTAACCAGCAACTAGAGTAAGGTCTAAATTATCATTTGGCTGGAACAACAGCTTGGTGCGCGCCCCTCTAGTCTCAGCAGAGTTAATTCTTTTACCGGTGAATAGATTTTTATCATAGCCGTCACGATCCCGGGTCCAGAACGACAATCTGCCAGATACAGTCTCAGACAAACTGCCGCCTACATAGCCATTTAGCCAACGCTGCTCATAGTTGCCAAAGCCGCCTCGAAAAACAGATTCAAATTCTTGCTGCGGCGCACGTGTTGTGGCGTTCACAGCGCCAACAGGCGTATTTCTTCCATAGAGGGTACCCTGGGGTCCTCGCAATATTTCTACATTTTGAATATCACTGAGCTCACCCAAGATTTGCGCACCACTGGGTTGGTACAAACCATCGAGAAAAACACCAACGCTGGATTCAATACCGGGATTAGTGCCGCTAGAGCCGATTCCTCGAATACGCACAGATACGTTTCGAGAAACATTGGAGACCGGCAAGTCAAAGTTGGCGACGGTTTGAGCTATTTGAGTGAAGTCACTAAGGCCGCGCTTGTTTAGCTCCTCACCAGTAATTGCAGTGATGGAAATAGGAACATCTTGAACGCTTTCACTGCGTTTTTGCGCTGTAACAATGATTTCCTCTAAGTCGGCAAATGCCGGCGCTGTAAATAATGTGCAAATGCTTATAGCTATAAGGCTTGGATTAAAACAGTTCTTAATTGGTAATTTCATGTTGCGTTACTCCCCTTGTTTTTATGTTTCGACATAAGATATGCTGAATCTTTGTTGCAAAACTGTCAGATATCTTACATTTGGCAAAGTACCGCAACTCAAAAAGGACCAATGATGAAAGAAGAGCATGCTTTAGAGATTATAAGAGCTACCCGCACTTTCCGAAATCTGCCTGCGAATCTTGTGGATAAATTAGCTCATAGTGCAAGGTATGAGCATTATCGTCAGGAGCATCTGCTGCTCCAAGCCGCCCAACCCTGGGAGAATTTATGTTTTGTTATTTCTGGATTTATTGAGGCTCGCCAAAGAACCGTCAACGGCCTGGAAACTAGTGTGCTTCCCGTGCAAGCGGGCGCTTGGGTATCATGGAGTGGTATTTTTCCCGTTCAAACCAACAATCTAATCCGCTCAGAGATATGGGTATCGGGAAAAAGCCAGCTACTCACAATTCCCTGTTCGCAGATCAGACAGGTCGCTCGGGAATGGCCTCAACTGTATATACAGGTAATTGAAGAGGTAAACTATTTATTTTACTTAATGCATGATGTGGTGTTTTTCAATAATTTATTGTCAGGCATTAAAAAAGTTGGGCGGGCCCTTCTTTACCATAATGCCGTCAGTAGTTTTAAGGACTCAACAATAATTAACGTTACTCAAGAACGTCTTGCCCAGACGCTGAATATTAGTCGACAGACACTTTCATTACACCTTAAAGAACTACAACAACAAAAATTGATAGAGGTAGGCTACGGTCGGTTAACCATTTTAAATATCGAAGGGCTCAGGAAATATACTGTGCTCTAGTTTTACTTCCGCCCGAATTTAAGCCCACTTAGAAGCAAATGCAGCACCCCCTATAGCCACTCTCAGCGCACTCCATAAAGCCTAAACCCAGTAATAACATGGCTTACAGGGCATTCTTATGCGTTCTATAGCGTGCTGTGGGGCAAGGTTAGCTGGGTAGAAAATCTTTGTAGCAAAATTATCTGCTAATTATTCTGACTTAATCAACTGAGCCATTTATGTTTTAGGGGTAGGGGGCTATTCCTCAATGGGAGGGAAAGCCGCTGTGGGCTTGTTCTTGTTACAGTATCCGTGGGGATACATTAGAAGGTGATCTTAAGAACCATTGGACAAACGCGATAATTTATTCAAACACACATAGTTCTATGTCACTATTGATGCAATAGAAATAATCATGGGTGTTTTATCAGTGAAATCATTTATATTTTATGCAGTTGTATTGGTTTTTCTGAGCTCTTGCGGAGGCGGTGATTCCTCAAATGAGCTTTTAAATCAGACACAGCAGGCTGATCAGAACTCCGTTGAGGAATCACTGCCTGTGATCGGTAGCATAGTCCGAATTGATCCAAGAGTTGACGGCATCATTCCCCATGGCGCCAAATTGGAAATTCTTGCGAATGGACACGAATGGACGGAGGGGCCGTTGTGGGTACCAGCACTTCGGGCTGTTTTATATTCGGATATTCCGAAGAACGCAATTTACCGGTGGAGTGAGAATACTGGTGCGTCTCTTTGGTTAAAGCCTGCCGGTTATACAGGTGAGACTCCGCGAACTGGTGAGCTTGGCTCGAACGGACTCCTGCTTGACAGGGAAGGACGTCTCTTATTGGCCCAACATGGAGACCGCCGCATTGCTCGTCTTATGAGTCCATTGAACGCCCCAAAAGCCGAATTTGAAACAGTTGTTGGGCAGATAGAAGCAAAACGCTTCAACTCACCCAATGACCTTGCTGTGCGGGCCAATGGCGATATTTATTTTACAGATCCACCCTATGGATTGGTACATGGAGTAGATGATCCAGCCAAGGATTTAGCTGTCCAAGGTGTCTATCGGCTTGCGACTGACGGCACGGTGACACTGCTTATCGATGACCTGTCTAGACCAAATGGCATAGTGTTCTCGCCAGATCAACAACTTCTGTATGTTGCAAACTCTGACGAGAGCCAACCGGTAATTATGGTCTATCCAGTCGAGCCTAATGGCGAGCTTGGAAATGGTAAAGTCTTCTTTAAATCATGGGGTGACGGTCTTACGGTTGATCAACAAGGGCATTTGTACGTAGCAGGTCCAGGCAAAGGTGTAATGATCCTGAGTCCAGACGGCGAACACCTGGGTTCACTAAATACCACGCAACGCACCTCAAACTGCACGTTTGGCGATGATGGTTCAACGCTCTACATTACCTCAGATATGTATCTACTTCGTGTCCGGCTTAGCGTTAAGGGGATGGGCACGTTTATTTAATTCGTCTCTTGTCTCCTTAAGTAACTCAGGATTCTCCAGCTGTCTGGTTACAAAGAATTAAAGGGAATAGACGCCGAAGGCGCAAATCTAATCTGCAATAGCCTTGATATCCAAAAAGTCGTGCAGCCCATAAACTCCATTCTCACGGCCATTACCGGACTGTTTTGTGCCGCCAAAGGGAACGTCGTAATCATAGGCTGCACCATTGATTGATACATTGCCGGCGCGCAACTGCCGCGCTACCCGCTGAGCTTTTTCTATATCCAGGGTTTGCACATAGGCGCCCAGGCCATAGACAGAATCATTGGCCAGAGCTATGGCTTGCTCCTCAGTGTCAAAGGGCATAATGCACAGCACAGGGCCAAATATTTCTTCCTGATTGACGCGCATAGCAGGGTCGACCTCAAACAGCGTGGGCCTAATATAGAAGCCGGTGTCTAATCCCTCAGGTCGTCCCGGACCGCCAGCCAACAACACAGCACCCTCATCAATGCCAGCCTGTATTTTCTGCTGTATCTGTTCGAACTGTCGCTGATTGACCACCGGGCCTATATGGTCGCCCTCCATCTGGGGATCTCCCACCTGGGTGGCCTGGGTAGCAGCCATAAGCTTGGCCTTTACCTCTGTATAAACTGAGCGTTCAATCAGTAAGCGGGTGGGTGCATCGCAGGTTTGTCCCGCGTTGGAGAAACAGGCATCCGCACTAAAGGCCACTGCAGCATCAATATCTGCATCGGCAAAGAGAATATTCGCCGACTTGCCGCCCAATTCCAAAACAACCCGTTTTACCGCCTCTACCCCATTGGCTTGCACCAGTTTACCGGCGCGCGTGGAGCCGGTGAATGACACCAGTTCAATATCAGGATGGGCGCTCATGGAATTGCCAGCGATCTCGCCATTGCCATTGATCAGATTAAAAGCGCCGGCTGGAAAACCCGCTTCATCCAGCATCTGAGCAAATAAGATAGCGGATAAAGCCGACTCTTCACTGGGCTTTAATACACAGGTGCAGCCAGAGGCAAGGCTGGGCAATACTTTGGCCACTACCTGGTTAATAGGCCAGTTCCAGGGGGTAATTAAGGCGCAGACACCTACAGGCTCGTGAACAATAGTGGAGCCTCCGCGAGGACTTGGGTGTTCAAACTGGAAAGACTCTAAGACCTCAATCATCACTTCTATATGGCCGTCACCGCAGGGGGTTTGTACCTCATGGGTAAAGCTGCGAGGGCAACCTATTTCCATGATCATAGCGTCGGTGATGGCATCGGCATTGGCGCGATAGATATCAAGCAAGCGCTTGAACCACTGTATGCGCTGGCTGACTGTAGTTTGAGAGTAACTGGGGAAAGCAGCCTTGGCAGCAGCTACGGCTGCGTTGACGTCAGCTTCGCTAGCCATAGGAATATGAGCTACTACCTGTTCGGTGGCGGGGTTGACCAATGGCCATCTGTCTTCGCTCTGCGGTTCGACCCACTTCCCGGCAATATAAAATTTATTGTGATGCATGCTGTTATTGCTCTTATTTAAGTCCGATTATAGGTTTGCTCGGCCCGATTGAAAATATACAACAATTGTCATAATATATGTCAAAGTATATAAGAATAGCCTCTACCGCTGGTACAGTCCCTCGACCCAATAATATAATAAAAGGATTAGTCCATGAGCCCTAATGTCAAACAATTCCTCGCCGACACCGGGGCCAAAACTCCCGTTGTGTGCGGCCCTATGTACCCGGGCTCAAATCCAGAGTTAGTGGCTGCCGTATCTGAGGCCGGTGGTCTTGGGGTGGTTCAGCCCGTGGCCCTGACCTCATTATATGGCCATGATTTTCGCGAAGGTTTACAGCTTATAAAGCGGCTGACGGATCAACCTTTTGGCGTAAACTTCACCATCTTTGGTGGCGCCAATAAAAAGTACCATGAGCAGATGAAAGAATGGATGCAGATCTCTATAGAGGAGGGCGTTAAGTTTTTTCTGACTTCCTTGGGAAAGCCAGATGCCGTAGTTAAAACTGCCAAGGAGCACGGCATTGTTGTCTATCATGACGTTCCCAATAAAAAAGTGGCCCTGGCCATGCGCGACTCTGGTGTGGACGGTCTTAATTGCATCAACTGGCGCGGCGGTGGGCAGACTGGTATTCAGGCGGCTGAGCAGTTTATGGAAGAGCTGCACGATATTAAGATTCCCCTGATCTGCGCTGGCGGTGTTGGCAATGCTGAGGATTTCAGGCAGGCCTTAGAAATGGGCTACGCTGGTGTCCAACTGGGAACACGTTTTTTGGCGACCAATGAATGCATGATTACCGACTCTTACAAGCAGGCCATTGTTGATTCATCGGAGCAGGACATTGTCTGGACCAATAAGATAGCAGGTAATAATTCCTCGGTGATTAAGACAGACGATATTATGAAAGGTGGGTTGCGAACTGGGCCAGTGATTAATTTTATGCTGAGAAAACCCAATCTGAAAAAGTACGCAAGGATGTGGTTGATGAGCAAAGGTATTCGCAACTACAGCAAGACAGCATTTAACGATGATGTTAAATTTTGGCAGGCCGGCAAGGGGCTGGGCAATATAGCATCGGTTGAATCAGTGGCCGATGTAATGCATGAATTCAAGCTTACCAGTTAGATTATATTAAACCTCGGCAAACCTATAAGGGCAGCATGGATAAGCAAAAAAACCTTCCAATAATTGTTGGGGTAGGTCAGGTTGTAAATCATTGGGATGGGACTGATCAGAGTCAGGCGCCCAGCCCCATTGGCTTAATTACAGACTCTATTTCAAAAGCTCAGGCTGATGCTGGTATAGACCCACTGCATCATGAGATCGATAGGTTGGTGGTAGTGCGGGCCTTTACCGACTCTTTGCGCACGCCCTTTGATCCCTTTGGTAAAGCGACAAACCTTCCAGCAGCCATAGCTGATGCAGCATCGATAAGGGCCAGCGAGATAATTTACTCGTCAGCTGGAGGGGAGCAGCCTCAGTATCTGGTCAACGAGTTATCAAATGCTATCTCCCGCGGTGATATTCGCATGGCGATAATTGCGGGCGGAGAGGCCCATGCGGCTGTCAAGATAGCACTTAAGAAGCGCCTTCAGCTGGACTGGTCCTCTGCTATTAGTGCTGAGATTGAGGATCGGGGTCCCCAGATAGACTTTATCTCTGGTTATGAAATTGCCAATGGAATGGGACTGCCTCCCCAGACCTATGCTGCTATGGAAGAGGCATTGCGTGCTAGATTGGGGCTCTCTCAAGCAGAGTATCTCGACTATATAGCGGATATCTGCGCTGGACTCTCTGCAACCGCAGAGCAGAATCCCTATGCCCAGTTTTCACGGGCAATGACTAAAGAATTCCTGGCCCAGCCATCCAGTAAAAATTACCCTATCTGCGATCCCTATCTTAAATGGCATGTGGCACAGGATGCAGTTAATCAAGCTTCATCGCTGATTTTAACCAGTGTAGGGCAGGCACAGGTGCTGGGTATTCCCGAGGAAAAATGGGTTTATCTTCATGGCTATTCCAATGTTCAGGATCGGCTTGTCTCCCAGCGCCCGGATCTATCCAAGTCACTGGCTCTTGAGTTAGCGCTGACCAGCGCCATTGATCGCGCAGGCATCTCTGCAGCGGACATAGCCTACAGAGATATCTACAGCTGTTTCCCCATGGTCGTGCATTTAGCAGCCGAGGTACTAGGGTTGAACCCAGGCAAAGATGAAATGACAGTCACAGGTGGCCTGCCATTTTTTGGTGGTTCCGGAAATAATTATTCCACCCATGCCATCGCCAGTATGGTCGATAAGCTGCGTCAAGACCCAGAGGCCTATGGTCTGATTCTTGCGAATGGTGGCTATATCAGCAAGCAGTCTGCTGGTATCTACTCAGCTCGGGCGCTGAGCACATGGACAGATCATTCAAGCAATGACCTGCAGCAAGCTATTGATGCCCAGCCTCAATATAAGCTACTAGAGCAGGACTGCGAGGCCGAGATCGAGGCTTATACAGTGCGCCACAACCGGCATGGCTGCGACCATGCCTATCTATTTGCTCGCAACACTCAGGGTCGGGTCATGGCATCTGTGCCAGCTGACCACCGTGCCACTATGCAGGCCATACATAATTTCGATAGTCCGGTGGGTAGGTCTGTAAAAATCAGGCACCGCAATGGAAAAAACTATCTCATCAATCCCCATCCAATAGGAGGTCCCATGTCAGACGATTTTCTCAGTCGCCACTTTAAATATGTAGAGCTTAAGAGAGACGGCCATATTCTTGAAGTTACCCTTAATCGTCCAGATTCATACAATGCACTGTTTAGCGCCGCGCATTTTGAATTGGCGGAAATTTTTGATGAGTTTGAGCAGGATCAGGAACTCTGGGTTGCCATTATTACAGGCGCCGGTGAAAAGGCTTTCTGCAGCGGCAATGATCTGAAAGTCACTGCCAGTGGCGGTGATATGTCGATTCCAGCATCTGGGTTTGCAGGACTTTGCTCGCGAATCGATAGACAAAAACCTATTATCGCAGCGGTTAATGGTGTGGCTATGGGCGGCGGTCTGGAAATTGTTCTGGCCTGCGACCTTGCTATAGCAGACCCATTGGCAACTTTTGCTCTGCCAGAAGTTAAGGTTGGCCTGTTTGCCGCTGCCGGTGGTTTGCAGCGTTTGACTCGCCAGATTGGGGAAAAGGCGGCAATGGAGATGATATTGACCGGCCGCAAAGTTGATGCCGCAGAGGCTTCAACTCTGGGTATTATTAATTCAGTATCTGCGGCTGGCGGTGTGATGGAGGCCGCGAGAGAACTTGCTCAAACCATTGCCGGCAATTCCCCGACGTCTATTCGCGCCTCAAAACGCGTTCTTGCGGCAGTGGATGAGCTGGATAATTGGGATCAGGCCCTGGCTCTAAGCAATGCTGAAATTATGAATTTAATGCAAACCAAAGATATGCGAGAAGGGGTGACAGCCTTTGCTCAAAAGCGCAAACCCAATTGGGTTAATGAATAAGCCATACTTGTTGGGGCCATGGGTTGCTGAGTTAGTCTGTTCTTAAGTTTGGCTGGCTTTCTTGACGCCCTAACTCTTTGCTCGGTTGGCAGTGTCTGCCAGTTGATCCATAGAGGCTTGTAGAAGCTGTCAATGCTGTTTAATCTTTAGGTTATCAACTTATAAAAAGAATAAAACGACCCTATGAAAAATCTACTTCTACTACCTCTGTTTATTTTCTCTCTGGTGGCTCAGGCTGAATGGACTCACCGTTATCCTAAGGTTGACGGGCAGCGACATCATATTTATCTAGAGAGCTACGAACTGCCTATTCTTTCCTCTGGCCCTAAGTACCCAGCAGCCTCTCCAGATGGTCAGTCATTGGCGTTTGCCTCAAATGGTTGGATTTGGGTGTTGGATCTCAAGACGAGTATCGCCAAGCGGGTTACTGGCGGGAAGTCTATTGATGGTCGACCTCGCTGGTCACCAGACAGCAGTCGCATAGCCTTTGTTACAGATACCGGAACAGATTCAGAAATTACGCTGTTGACCATAGCGACTGGTGAGACCCAGCGAATCAATACTCCAAAGATTGATCTAGATCCGGAGTTTTCGGCAGATGGAGAGTCGTTATATCTCAGTTCGGGCAAGGAGGGAGTATTGGATATTTGGCAGTACAGTTTTGCGTCTGATACTTTTAGCAGAGTCACGGAGCTCGACGGCCATTCACGAAATCCGCGCCTGTCTGGATATGGACTGAGTCTTTACTACAGTCATCTGGACTGGCCCGAGCGGCAGATACGCATTCGCTCTCTCACCGATAGTACAGAGAAAGTGCTTAAGACAGTCAGTATTGCTGGCCAGTTTGGCTTCGATATTCATCCAAGCGAGGATATTTTAGCCTATGCATGGCCTGTGAATGATGATCTTAATCTGTTTGTTGCCGACACTAATGATCTATCGCCAGTTAATAATCTGACACCAGGTAAAACCTATATTCAGGGGCCAGCCTGGAGCGCTGATGGACAGACCATTTACTACAGCCAGCCCGATAGGGCACAGCAGTTTAAGTTGATGTCTGTATCGGTCTACGGCGGCGGCGCTAGCGAGGTGCAGATAAAAGAATGGGATTGGGGGCAGCAGAGAACAACATTAAAAGTGGTCACCAAACTAAATGGCAAAGTCACGCCGGTGCGTTTGTCTGTTAAAGGACAGACCGGACATCCGGTGGCTAATGCAGAAGCGGCGACCTATTTCGACTCTCAAAATGGCGAGCATTATTTCTATAGCGACGGCTCTATGGAGATTGAGGTTCCTGTTGGTGAGATTACATTGCAGGCGGTACATGGCATCATGGGGGTTCCAGCCTCAGTGACCACTATGGCACTGGCTGGTAAAACTAATAAGGTTGTTATTCCTATAGAGCAGGTTTGGAATGCGCGATCGGCCGGCTATAAATCTGCAGATTTTCATCTGCACCTCAATTATGACGGTCCCTACCGCCATATCACCTCTGATATTGAGCCGCTGATTGCCGGTGAAAATCTCGATCTGGCTACCCCCCAGGCAGCCAACCTGCACAATAGATTGATGGATAGGGAGTTTCTCGGGCAGACATTGCGCACCAAAGCGGGCAGTCTGATTCGCTTTGCCCAGGAAGTTCGCGCCCATTTTCACGGGCATATTGGCGTGGTGGGGGCCAGTGAGTTTTACTTTCCTTGGTTTTGGGGGCCTGGATACCCTGAGCACAATGACGGTAACCTCTCCAATGGAGATGTTATGGCCTTTGTCGCCGAACACAGCGACAGCATAGGTACCTATGTGCATCCAGTGGCTAGGAATATAGATCCCTTTGAAGGCGACAATGCCCTGAGTATTCCCCTGGAGTTTATTCCCGACGCTATTCTCTCGGACAATGTGGGTCTTGAGCTAGTCTGCGCCTGGAGTGACGCCCTGGGTACCTCAGAGCTGTGGTACCGGCTGCTCAATATTGGTCGACCAGTAATTGCTATGGCCGGCACCGATATGTTTGTCGACTTTCATCGCACCCCGGCTATTGGCACGGCGCGGGTCTATGCCCAGCAGGCTGGGCGCAAAACCCGATGGAGCCCGCTGATACAGGAAATTAAACAGGGTCGCAGTTTTGTTACCAACTCAGCCGCACTGCTATTTACCTTGGATGCTGATGCTGGCCCTGGCGATATTGTGCAGTCGGGCAAGCGGTCTTTTACTCTGGATGTCTCGACTGCAGCGGCTTTTGATAAAGTTGAGGTACTTGTAAATGGTGCGGTGGTTTGGTCTGAGCCCGGTCTAAGCGCTGGCGAGTCGCGAAAATTTGGTGGCGAGCTGGTGCTGCCAGAGGGCGGCTGGGTGGCAGCGCGGGTTTATGGTGGCAGCACAGCCTGGCCGCTGATGGACAGTTACCCCTTTGCTCATAGTTCGCCTGTGTGGATCAATAGCCGAGGCAGCACTGACCCGGCTACCAAGGCGCAGGCAGTATTAGAGCTTCAGCATGCGTTAAACCAGCTGCAGGCCCATGCGCTGGAAACCTACGATGATAAAAATACCTCGCGATTAATAGGCCGTATAGAGCAGGCTAAAAAAGCACTAGAGCAGTAAGTTACCAGGGGCTAGTGACTGGGTTAGCCCCTCAATCATATGAAGTTGCATAGGTGAAGCGGTTCTGAGATAGTGGTTCAGTACTAAAAAGAGGCTTTTACAGGCTGTATGCGAGCCCGACTAACTAACTATGGATTTATCTGAGGGAACCTTATGAAACTTAATACTATTTTTATCGCCGCGCTCACACTCTGTATGAGCCAGCTGAGCTTTGCCGGACACCACGGGGAGCATGCCAATCCCAACGAGGCTGTTGTCAAAGGCTGGATTGAAGCCCGAGCGGCAGGACAGAAAGAAAACCTTGCCTATGTAGAAAAGCATATGGCAGACGATGGCCTATTTTTCGGTGGACGCTATGTGGGTTTTGGGTTCAACTTTGATCCACTGGATAGCGGGAAAATGGTGGTTAGCCGAACCATTGAGGGTAGCCCAGCCTCCAAGGTACTCCTAGCCGGCGACGAGTTTCTGGTGGTCAATGGTGTTGAGGTTAACAAAGACAACCTAGACAGACTGTCCTTCCGAGGCAAGCCAGGCGAGCCGGTCAAGGCAACCATACAGCGCGATGGTAAAAAGATGGATATAGAAGTGGCCAGAGGCATTATCGACAACGGCAGCTCTAAAGAAGTGCTGTTGGCAGAACTTAGCAATGCCAATGCAGACGACTGGACTGTAAAGATTAAGATTAACGAGATGCTCAGCAAAGACAATATTGTCTATGTGTGGACTACAGTTAACGATGTGGATGCAATGAACGGTATGCCCTTTGAAAGCCATGTTGTCAGCCGCTACCAGTTCAATGAAGCTGGTTTGGTGGACGCTGTAGGCTCTGTCTCTGAAGACCGCTTTGTTCTCGAGCAGACCGGATACACCGTAGCTCGATAATTTGCTATGTTGATGCATAGCACCCAGCTGTGTATCTCTAGTATCCAAAGCCCCTGTTTACACAGGGGTTTTTTTATTGCCTGCAAACAACAATGCTATTGATTGTCTGCGGCGAAGACTGTGCGGCCCTCTTTAATGGTCTCCAGCACCCGAATCGTCTGTATTTCTGATCTCTCCACTGTCAGGGGGTTTTTATCCAAAATCACCAGATCAGCTAGCTTGCCCACCTTAAGACTGCCTTTGCGATCCTCTTCAAAATGCTGGTAGGCCGGCCAAATGGTCATAGCTTTGATAGCCGTTAAGGGGTCCACTCTGTGGTATTCGCCGAGGGTCGCTCCTGATCTGGTGGTGCGATTAACCGCGCTATGCAGCACGCGCATGGAGTTAGGGAGGGTTACAGGGGCATCGGAGTGGATGGAGAATTTCATATCGCGGTCTAGCAGCCACCCTGTGGGAGAGATATTTTCCGCGCGTTCGGGCCCAGCCACAGACTGTCGATGCCAGTCGCCCCAGTAAAATGTGTGCATGGGATACAGAGCCGGAAAAATATCCAGTGCTTCAAGACTGGCCACCTGATCTTCACGCAAATATTGACCGTGAATCAACACCGTGCGCCGATCTGCTGCCGGATTATTTTGCTGAGCTACAGTGGCGGTTTTAATAAACTGGTCAATGGCAGCATCACCATTGCCATGCACCATAAGCTGCCAGCTATTCTTGTAGGCTAGCTCGAACCACTGCAGTGCCTCATCGTCGTTGAATGCACCATAGCCCGCATAGCTAGCATCCTGATTTAAAGGTGGCTGATGATAGGGGTGAGTAAACCAGGCGGTTTTACCCTGAGGCGAGCCATCGAAGGTAAGTTTTACCCCACCTATACGAAAGTGGTTACTGTATTCGCGAGACAGCAGAGGCCCGTGAACTGGTGAATCCTCCTTGATTTTAACTAGGTCCGGGTAGGACACCAGATCCAGATTCAGAGCGCCAGCGGCAGAGACTGCAGCAAAGGTTTTTAGCGAAACCGGGTCAGTTTTGCCGTCCTGGACAGTGGTAAAACCATTGGAGGCGTAGACAGTTTCTCCCGCCTTGAGGGCCTGCATATACTGAGCCGGGCTGAAGTCTGGCACCATGTTATAGACCACAGCGAAATGGGCATTTTCCTGCAACACGCCATTGGGAGTTTTACCATCGGCTTCCCGCTCGATAATGCCTCCTGGCGGATTGATAGACTCGGCATCAATGCCAAATATCTCCAGTGCTCTGCTGTTGTACACCCCCAGATGCCCGGACTGATGAAGAGCCATTATAGGTAGCTCTGTCGACACGGCGTCCAGGTCATGTCGGTTGGGGTGGCGCTTTTCGGCCAGTTGAGAGTCATCGTAATTAAAGCCAATCACCACCTGGTGTTCTGCAACCACAGGGGACTGCTCTATATAGTCCCGCAGAGTCTGCTGCATCTGAGCAATATTATTTACTGGCCCATCTGGAGCTGGCAGCAGGTTGGCAGAGATGGCCTGAATAGACACGCCAGATAGATGACTGTGAGCATCGACAAATCCGGGTAGCAGGGTTTTGCCTTGGAGATCGATCAGTTTGGTATCTTTCCCCTGATAACTCTCTATCACTGAGTTAGAGCCAAGTGCAACTATGAGCCCATCTTTTACGGCTATGGCATCCACAGTACCAACATTATCGTCGACCGAAACGATCTGACCATTGATGTAGATACTAGTGGCCTGGTTGTCAGTGGTTATCACCGGCTCGTTGCAGCCGCTCAAAACTGCAACCATCAGGCCCGCTACCAACGCTTTGCTAGGGGAAACTGTCATGGAATTTATACCCTTATTATTGTTATAACCTCAACCCTACAAGACTCTGGCAGCAGTCGCCACTGTTGTTGCCTCTGTAATTGGTACAATGGCGGTATGAGTATAGATATTGGCAAAATAACTGATCTGCACTGCATCAATAAGGTGGTCACCGCTGCAGTCATGTCCTGGCCCATGCCAGAGCGGATCAGGCGCCTGTCGGTGCCTGTACTTAGCTATGACAGCGAAGACTTTAAACATTACCGCTTTGCACTGTACAGAGACAGTGGTGAGATAAGGGGTGTGGCGGCCTGGAATGCTCAGGCGCCTATGCTCACAGAGTTTGGCATAGGCCGATTGCTACATGGCCTATATATCTCGCCCGGCTCTCAGGGCAGAGGCCATGGGCAGACTCTAATGGCCGCTGTGCTATCCGAGGCCGTGGCGCTGGGAGCTGATGGGCTGGTGGTAAAGGCAGAGCGGCCGTCCATAGGTTTCTTTGAACACTGTGGTCTGCAGTCTCTGTCTGCATTGGGCCCTACAGATTACCCCTATCAGTACTGGTACCAACTCAGGGCTTGAGCCTGGGTTAATTTCCGTGAACCCTTAGTCTACTATTGCAGGTAAAAGGCGCCGGTATAAGTGCTACCATCGGATGAATAATTAATAACTACTGTTTAAAGAGAATTTCTATGAAAAGCAATCGAGAGCTGGATATTGTTGTCTATGGGGCTACTGGGTTTACTGGTCGTTTGGTCGCCGAGTACCTGAATAATCAGTATGGGGTGAATGGCGAGGTGGTCTGGGCCATGGCCGGTCGCAGCCTGAGCAAGTTAGAGCAGGTTCGCGACGAAATGGAAATCTCTAATGATGTGCCACTGGTGGTTGCGGACTCCTCTGACATAGATTCCATTAATGCCATGGTTGAGCGCACCGCGGTGGTCTGCACCACTGTGGGACCCTATCAGCTGTATGGCAATGAGCTAGTAGCCGCCTGTGCCGCTGCCGGCACCGATTATGTTGATCTCTGTGGAGAGCCGGGCTGGATGCATAAAATGATTGGCGCCCACAGTGCTGCTGCCGAGGCCAGCGGTGCTCGCATTGTATTCTCCTGCGGTTTTGACTCAGTTCCCTTTGATTTGGGTGTGCTATTTTTGCAGCAGACCGCAGAGCAGAAGCTGGGTTCTACTGTACCCCGCGTGCGGGGCCGCGTGCGTGCTATGAAGGGCACTTTTTCTGGCGGTACTCTGGCTAGTTTCCGCACCACCATGGCAGCGGCAGCCAAAGATCCTGACCTGATTAATGTGCTGCGCAACCCATTTTCTCTCACGCCCGGTTTTACAGGAGCTGAGCAGCCGAAGGGCGATAAGCCTGTATTTGACGAAGTACTGCAGAGCTGGATCGCGCCCTTCGTTATGGCCAGCATTAATACCAAAAACATTCACCGCTCAAACCTGCTCATGGGTCATCAGTACGGCACTGACTTTGTCTATGACGAAATGATGCTGACCGGACCGGGCGAGCAGGGTGAAGCCATTGCCAATCATATTGCCAACGATAACTCCATGGCCGAAGACCAGACTCAACCTGGCGATGGCCCGGATAAAGAATCTCGGGAAAATGGCATGTACGACGTGCTGTTTGTGGGCGAGGCCAGTGATGGTCAGTTGGTCAAAGTCAGCGTGCAGGGTGATAAGGATCCCGGCTATGGTTCCACTTCAAAGATGATTGCCGAGAGTGCAGTTTGTCTGGTCAAGAACCCAGAGGCAGCCAGTGGTGGAATCTGGACTCCGGCACCGGCCATGGGTTCATTGCTGATAGACCGTTTGCAGGCTAATGCAGGCCTGACATTTACTATAGAAGACTAGGAATGCTTTTAATGACTAATAAAATAGGATATTCCCTGGCCATTGGTATGGCCATTTTTGTCACTGAGGCAACCGCTAATATTGATGAAATTGTTACTGTAGCCACCAGAGCAGAGGCCGATTTGGCCCAGGTGATTGGCAGTGTTTCAGTAGTGGATGACAAAGCGCTTAAGTTGGTGTCCCACGCCCATGTGCAACAGGCGTTGTCGCGGGTTGCTGGCGTTAACCTGCATCGCGGCAATGGCCAGGAATATCTCCCGGCAGTGCGCTCACCCGTTCTAACTGGTGCCGGTGGCTGCGGTGGTTTTCTGATGCAGGAAGATGGTATTCCCGTGCGGGCGGCTGGTTTCTGCAATATTAATGAACTGTTTGAGGCCAATACTGAAATGGCCCAGCGCATAGAAGTATTGCGCGGCACAGGTACAGTGCTGCACGGTTCCAATGCCATGCACGGAGTCGTCAATATAGTGACTCCTGATATTTCGGATCAGAGCAGCCTGGGGCTGGAGTTTGGTGCCAATGACTACGGCAGGGTCAAATTTAAGTCTGGCACCGATACCCTGGGTATTGCGGCCAACTTTACCCGCGATGGTGGCTACCGCGACCAGTCTGGATTTGATCAACAGAAAGTCTCGTTGCGCCACCGCTATAAAAGCCAAGATCTGCAGATAGATTCTGGGCTTACGGCAACCAATCTCAATCAGGAAACCGCAGGCTTTATAACAGGTCTGAATGCCTACAAAGACGATTCGCTGGTAAAGAAAAACCTTAATCCCGAGGCTTACAGGGATGTGCGTTCTGCCCGAGTCTGGTCGCGTATCAGCAAGTCAGAGCAGAATTACCAGCTTGTGGTGACACCCTATATCCGCTACAGCCAAATGGATTTTTTACAGCATTTTTTGCCCGGTGACCCACTGGAAGAAAATGGCCAAAAAAGCCTGGGTGTGCAGGTGGGTTACTACCGAACCCTGGCTCAGGGTCTCAATGTTATCGCCGGCTTTGATGCCGAGATGACCGATGCTTTTTTAAAGCAATCTCAGGATGCACCCACCAATGGCCCTGCCTTTTTACAAGAGACCATTCCCCAGGGCCAACATTATGACTACCAGGTAGATGCCAGTATGGCAGCGCCTTTTATGCATCTGGACTGGGAGGTCAATGACCAGTTATCCCTGAGTGGCGGCCTGCGCTTTGAATCCATGGGTTACGACTACAGCAACAATATGCTGACGGGTCGCACCAGAGCTGATGGCAGCGAATGCGGGCGCGGTGGCTGCCGTTACAGTCGTCCCGCCAGTGGTAAAGACGATTTTAACAACTGGTCCTCCAACCTGGGAGCTCAACTTAGACTGAGCAATAGTCACAGCGGATTTATCCGTTTGGCTCGCGGTTTTAGGGCGCCACAGGCTACAGAACTCTATCGCTTGCAGCGTGCCCAGCAGATCACAGACTTGGATTCGGAGAGCATCGATAGTCTGGAGATCGGTTTGAAGGGCAACAGTAATCTGCTTAGTTATAAGCTAGCTATTTATCATATGGAAAAAGACCATGTGATATTCCGGGACTCAAGCTTTTTCAATGTTAGCGATGGTGAGACCCAACATCGGGGTGTTGAATTGGAGCTGGATTACGATATTAATGAGCAGTGGTCATTGGGGTTGAGTGCCACCCAGGCCAGCCATACTTATCGCAATAGCACAGTACTGGGTGGCGTGGATATTCGCGGTAATGATATAGATACGGCACCAAAGCATTTTGGCAGTGCCAGATTGGCGTTTACACCCAGTGATCGTCAGAGCCTAGAGCTGGAATGGCAGTCTATGGGTAGCTACTATCTCAATCCTGAAAATTTACACCGCTATGAGGGCCACAATTTGCTGCATCTAAGAGCGGGCTGGTCAGTTTCTGAGTCTATGCGCCTCTATGCCAATATTAGCAATCTGACCGATCGGCACTATGCAGAACGGGCCGATTACACTACATTTAGTCAACAGCGCTATTTTCCTGGAACTCCCAGAACAGCCCAGGTTGGCCTAGAAATCAGCTGGTAGCAATGTGGTTGAGTAAACCAGTTCAACAATGCTGTACGTAAACAGAGAGCCGCACCTGATTAAGGGTGCGGCTTTTGTATTTAGGCACAGGAAAAAAGCATAGGAAAAATTTCACAGGGATAATTATCACAGCCACCAGAGAGGTTGCTCTGCATGAATCTTCATCCGTTAAAAGATTCTTTGATTAACGAGTTGCACAATCGTCCCTTTCCCGTTGTGGAATTGCCCGCCCAGGTGTCCAGCCTGGTCTTTCTGCACTCCGGTGACCGTCAGGCTGAACTCGATAAACTCTCCGAACTCGCCCAGTCTCATGGAATGCCGGCCCCAACAGCCAATGCCGATTGCTATTACCAGAGCTTTGATAAATTTGATCTGCGCTGGGAATATCACAATGAGTTTTCTACCTACACAGTTATCCGCCGCGGTCAGCCAGAGCAGCCTTTTTGCGCCCCTGTGTTTTCTCTGCTAGGCGAGCATTGGGTAGATAATCTTGAAGGTCAGGTGATTGCTGCCAATCACATAGATTTGCGGCCAGCTTCGACTGCACCAACCAGCCAGGAACAAGTCTCCCAGCTATTTAATGATCAGCGTTTGGTAGGCAGCAAAATATATGATGGTCTGGCGACAGTCTGGACCTCGGTGCAGGCCGAGGAGGATGGCTTTATTCGCACCCTGGTAGTAGACGAGGGTTTGGCGCCATCCCAGGCTGGCAGGCTAATTCGTAATTTGCTCGAAATAGCAGCCTATCGTTCCATGACATTGCTGGCATTGCCCACAGCCCGGTTGCTAATGCCTGAGGTACGCCACCTTGAGCAGCGCCTGGTGGAAACCAATGGAAAGCTTAATCAGCTCAATAGCCTGGATGACGAACAGGCTCTTATGGAGGAGTTGATTGCAGAGGCAACCCAGCTGGAAAAGCTGGTGGCCGACCATAATTTCCGTTTCTCTGCCACTGAAGCTTATTTTAATTTGACCGAGAGTCGACTAGATATGCTCAGAGAGCAAAAGATTCCGGCTATTAGAACCCTAAAACAGTTTCATGTGCGGCGGTTTATTCCCGCTTTTAATACCTGCATGTCAGTGGTTAGGCGCAAAGAAAACCTGTCCAAACGCATCAGCCGTACCAGTGAATTGCTGCATCTAAGATTACAGCTGTCCCTCGAAACACAGAATCAGCAGCTGTTAGCCTCTATGGATAAACGCAGCGAGATACAGTTGCGGTTACAGCAGACAGTGGAGGGGTTGTCAGTTATTGCCATGACCTATTACAGCATGAGCCTGATTGAGCTGCTACTTAAGCCTGTGGTGGTTGAAAACTATTTGCCCATCTCGCAGGGCATAGCCCTGGCCGCTTTAACACCTGTGGTATTTTTGGGTGCGGTGATGCTGACATTAAGGATTCGCAAGAACCTGCACAGTTAGACGGCGCGCTGGTTCCACTGGATACATTCATCCAGGGTTACACCCTGACCGCCAAAGATATCCAGAGCACTGCCAATGGTAAGGTCCACTGCGCCCTCAGACAGTGACTCCACCAGCCTGAGATCTTCCAGTGACCTGGCACCGCCCGCATAGGTGCAGGGGAGGCTGCAACATTTGCCCAGCAATCTGACTAGGTCTTGATCTATACCGGCCTGCAAGCCTTCAACATCTGCAGCATGCACCAGAAACTCAGCACAGTGAGCTTCCAGTTCACTGATAGTCTGTGCATCAACAGCCGTGCTAGTGACAGTCTGCCAGCGGTCCGTGGCTATCATCCAGCCGCCATCAGTTTTGCGGCAGCTCAGATCAAGCACCAGATGTTCGGCGCCAACCTCTGCTTTTATTGCCTGCAGACGAGGCCAGGAAAACTGGCCGTTTTCAAAAAGATAGGAAGTGACAATCACATGAGAGGCACCAGCCTCTAAATAGTCTGCAGCATTGTCTAGGTTGACGCCACCGCCAAACTGCATTCCCTGCGGGTAGGCTGTCAATGCCTCGAGAACCTGCTGCTGATTATTGGGTCCCAGGGCAATCACATGGCCGCCGGTCAGCTGATGCTGGCGATAGAGATCAGCATAGTAAGCGGCGGATTGGCTGCTGACAAAATTAGTATTTGCGCCTGCATCGGTCAGGCTGCCACCGACGATTTGCTTGACCTGACCCTGATGTAAGTCGATACATGGACGAAAAACGGTCAAAGCTGTGGCTCCACTGATGATTTTGATGGCCCTAGTATAGCCTAAGGAGCAGGGGTTATTAAAAGGCTCTGGCGACTTTAGAGCCGTTGGCTCTGTTCAGCTTGGAGCAGATCATATTGCCAGCGGCAATCAGTTGTTGCAGGTCGACGCCATGTTCAATACCCAGGCCATTGAGCATATAGACCAGGTCTTCAGTGGCCACATTGCCAGAGGCTCCCTGCGCATAGGGGCAGCCACCCAGCCCGGCCACAGAGCTGTCGACCACAGCTATACCCTGTTGCAGCGCGACAAGAATATTGGCCAGTGCCTGACCATAGGTGTCATGCATATGAACTGCCAGCTTATCCGCAGGCAGTTGGGTGAGTAACGTACTCAGCAGAGCTTCTGTAGAACCTGGCGTACCCACCCCTATGGTGTCACCCAATGAAACCTCATAGCAGCCAAGAGCCAGTAACTTGTCAGCCACCTCTGCAACCTGCTGCGGCTTTATATCGCCCTCATAGGGGCAGCCGAGCACGCAGGAGATATAGCCACGCACTGTTATACCAGCACTAAACGCTTTTTCTATCAGAGGAACAAATCGGTCAATGCTGTCGGCAATACTGCAGTTGATATTTTTTTGACTAAATGACTCTGAGGCCGCAGCAAAAACCGCCACCTCTTTTACTCCAGATTCAAGAGCTCTTTCCAGTCCCTGCATATTGGGGGTGAGGGCAGCATAGGTAGTTGAGCTAGTGGCTGGTAATCGGGCAAAAACCTTATCGCTGCCGGCCATCTGCGGTACCCATTTGGGGCTGACAAAGCTGCCCGCCTCAATATAACTCAGGCCTGCATCGGCCAGCTGAGTAATCAGCTGAACTCTGGTATCTGTATCCAGGCTGGTGGTTTCATTTTGCAATCCATCCCGGGGGCCCACTTCGACTATTTTTACGGATTTTGGATAATTCATTCTGCACTGCTCTCAAAGGCTAAAAGTTCAGCACCGCCAGTCACTAGATCGCCAGCCTGAAAATAAAATTCAGTCACAGTTCCATCGCTGGGGGCTTCAATACAGTGCTCCATTTTCATGGCTTCCATCACTAGCAGGCTGTCGCCTTTGCTAACCTGTGCACCCACCTCAACCTGCAAACTAACCAAGGTGCCGTTCATTGGCGCATGGAGGCTGCCATCGCTGCTGTCATCGAGCGCTAAACCCAGGTCCGGAGTCACTTCAGCGCAGCGAAAAAAGCCCTGTGGCGTAAACAAATCAAACCCCTTAGCAGTGGTAGCAATTTTGCTATGGCTCAGATCAGAATGGGATTCGGCAGCTACATTGACCTCATTTTGCTGTATCTGAATCTGAAGCTGGGGCTGTGGCAGGCCCCAGCTATTGCTGAGGTGCCAGGGAGAGTTAGGCTCTGTCGAATTGTGAGCCACTGCCTGAGCTTGCTGCTCACGCAATTCAATAATAGCAGCTGCAGCCAGGGGCGCTGCATAGTCAATATCGCTGTCGCGCCGGCGAAATATTTCAGCTTCATGCTCTTCGATATAGCCAGTATCCACATCGCCATTTTGGAAAGCTGCACTGGTAGCCAGATTATAGAGAAAGCCAATATTAGTGGTTAAACCACCGATACGATATTCACTGAGCGCCCCAGTTAAACGCTGCAAAGCGCGCTCGCGATCTGTATCCCAAACCATCAGCTTGGCAATCATTGGGTCGTAATAAATACTGACTTCATCGCCTTCAACAACGCCAGTGTCCACTCGCACATGGGCGCTTTCGGCCGGTGGCTGGAGTATTTTAAGACTGCCTGTGGCCGGCAGAAAATCATGCTCAGGGTCCTCGGCATAAATCCGTGCCTCAAAGGCATGGCCTTTAATCTGCAGCTGATCCTGAGAGCAGGGCAGCGGTTCGCCGCTGGCAACTCGCAGTTGCCATTCCACCAAATCCTGACCACTGATCATCTCAGTCACCGGGTGCTCGACCTGCAGACGAGTATTCATCTCCATAAAGAAAAACTCGCCCTGGCTATCGAGCAGAAACTCCACAGTACCAGCACCCTGATAGTTAATTGCCAGAGCAGCCTTGATAGCCGCCTCGCCCATTTGCTGACGCAGTGCCTCAGACATGCCGGGCGCCGGCGCTTCCTCAATCACTTTTTGATGTCGACGCTGCACAGAACAGTCCCGCTCAAACAGATACACCGCATTGCCATGGCTATCGCAAAATACCTGTATCTCCACATGCCGTGGTTTTAAAAGGTACTTCTCCACCAGCATAATATCGTCATTAAAGCTATTGCGAGCCTCTCGCTTAGCTGCCTCCAGAGCCTGATCAAATTCCTCCTCGGCATACACAGCGCGCATACCTTTGCCGCCACCACCAGCCGCAGCTTTAAGCAGCACCGGATAACCCATTTGATTGGCTGCTTGTCTAATTACCTCAGCAGATTGGTCCTCACCATGATAGCCAGGCACCAGAGGTACGCCGGCATCGGCCATAATAGTTTTTGCCGCAGACTTTGAACCCATGGCCACAATAGACTCGACTGGCGGGCCAATAAAAATCAGATTATTAGCTTCACAGAGGCGGCAAAACTCAGCGTTTTCTGACAAAAAGCCATAGCCCGGATGAATCGCCTCAGCACCAGTTTCCAGTGCGGCCTGAATAATTCTATCGGCCACCAGATAGGATTCGGTGGATGGAGAAGGACCTATATATACAGACTCATCAGCCATCTGCACATGCAGTGCATGGCGGTCAGCGTCCGAGTAAACCGCCACGCTAACCACACCCATAGAACGGGCCGTTTTAATAATACGGCAAGCGATTTCGCCACGATTGGCAATTAAAATCTTATTAAACATAACCAGTCCTAATTTTTTATCCACTGAGGTTTGCGCCTTTCTAAAAATGCCTGCAACCCCTCCTGACCCTGCTCGCTCACGCGAATAGCAGCTATGGTTTCGCAGGTCGCATCGATCAACTGCTGATCAATAGGCTTGCCTGCCACATCAAACACCAGCTGCTTGGCCCCAGTAACTGCTTCAGGCCCATTGGCGAGCAGAGTATTAATTAGCCGATCTATCTCTTGATCCAGCTGCTCAGCATCGACCACCTCATTCACTAGGCCCAATTGCAGTGCTCTGTGAGCGTCGAAGCGTTCAGCGGTAACAAAGTAGCGCCGCGCCGCGCGCTGACCAATAGCGGCAATCACATAGGGACTGATAGTGGCCGGCACCAGACCAATCTTGACCTCACTCAGACTAAAACTTGCAGCGCTGGCAGCTACCGCCATATCACAGCAACTGACCAGCCCCACAGCGCCACCAAAAGCTGCCCCCTGAACTCTAGCGATAGTGGGTTGAGGAATCTCATTTAGCGTCTTGAGCATCAGCGCAAGCGCGCTGGCATCTCGAAGATTTTCATCATAGGAATAGCTGGCCATGCGCTTCATCCATTCCAGGTCGGCACCAGCCGAAAAACTCTTGCCCTCAGAACCCAATACCATAACCCGAACATTAGAATTGTCGACGATCGCAACAAATGCCTCTGTAAGCTCACCAATAATCTCATCATCAAAAGCATTATGTTTATCCGGATTATTCAACCTAACCTGGGCAACCCCATGATCATCAATATCAGTAATTACTTTATCCATAATTCACTCATCAAAAAATTACCCTCGATACAGAGACATTCAGTGCTCAAAATCTGATCACATCCTAAAGAGCCCAAATTTAGTCTCTCCAATCTCCCGGTTGTGACTTGCCGAAATCGACAGTCCCAACACCATCCGCGTTTCCGCCGGATCAATTACCCCATCATCCCAAAGCCTGGCCGACGCGTAATAGGGATGCCCCTGATGCTCATAGTTATCAATAATAGGTTGCTTAAACTCAGCCTCATCCTCAGCACTCCAGTCAACACCATCGCGCTCATACTTATCTCGGGTCACCTGGGCCAACACCCCAGCCGCCTGCTCACCGCCCATCACCGAAATCCGCGCGTTGGGCCACATAAACATAAAGCGGGGGTCATAGGCGCGACCACACATACCGTAATTACCAGCCCCAAAAGACCCGCCAATAATCACCGTAAACTTAGGCACATTAGCCGTAGCCACGGCCGTCACCATCTTGGCTCCATGCTTGGCAATACCTTCATTCTCATACTGCTTGCCCACCATAAAGCCAGTGATATTCTGCAAAAATACCAGAGGGATCTTGCGCTGGGCACAGAGCTCAATAAAGTGCGCGCCTTTCTGGGCCGACTCACCAAACAGAATGCCATTGTTGGCCACAATACCCACGGGGTAGCCAAAGATACGCGCAAAGCCACAGACCAGGGTGGTGCCATAGAGCGCCTTAAACTCATCAAAATCAGAGCCATCCACCACCCGGGCAATCACCTCCCGCACATCGTAGGATTTACGAGAATCAGCAGGCACCACACCGTAAATTTCATGGGCATCATAGGCAGGCTCAATAGCAGTTTTAAAATCACCATTGACCGGCTTAACACGGTTGAGTCTAGCGACAGCCTTGCGGGCCAGATCTAGAGCATGATGATCATTATTGGCCAGATGGTCTGCTACGCCCGAGGTGCGACAGTGCACATCGCCGCCACCCAGCTCCTCCGCGGTCACCAGCTCGCCAGTGGCTGCCTTCACCAAAGGAGGGCCAGCAAGGAAAATAGTCCCCTGCTCCTTCACGATAATCGACTCATCGGCCATCGCCGGCACATAGGCGCCACCAGCAGTGCAGGAGCCCATTACCGCCGCAATCTGCGGAATATTGCGCGCCGACATATTGGCCTGATTAAAAAAGATACGACCAAAATGCTCGCGGCCGGGAAATACCTCGTCCTGCCGAGGCAGATTGGCGCCACCGGAATCCACCAGATAGATACAGGGTAGATTATTCTCAGCAGCAATGGCCTGCGCGCGCAGATGTTTCTGTACCGTCAGTGGGTAGTAACTACCACCTTTAACGGTGGCGTCATTGGCCACTATCAGGCACTCCTGACCGCTGACTCGGCCAATACCAGTGATAATGCCCGCCGCCGGTACATCTTCACCATAGACATTGTGGGCGGCCAGCGCAGAGAGTTCTAAAAATGGTGAGCCAGGGTCAAGAAGCCCCTGCACACGATCGCGGGGCAGTAACTTGCCGCGACTCACATGGCGATCGCAGGCCTTGGTGCCGCCACCCTGATGAATTTTTTCAACGGTAGTTTTTAAGTCATCCACCTGTGCCTGCATGGCTTGGGCGTTAGCCGCAAAGTCAGCGCTACTGGTATTAGTTTTGCTGTTAATTATCGCCATGGGTTATCCCTTAATTGCTCTATTAGCTAGTCTCTTAATAAGTTTCGGAAAATAGTTCACGGCCAATTAGCATGCGCCGTACTTCAGAGGTGCCAGCACCAATCTCATAGAGCTTGGCATCGCGCAGTAGTCGACCCGTGGAATATTCATTGGTGTAGCCATTACCGCCCAGCGCCTGAATGGCCTGCAGAGCCATCTGGGTGGCTTTTTCCGCAGTAAATAAAATCACTGCAGCGGCATCTTTGCGCGAGTCCTGACCCAGATCACAGGCGCGTGCCACAGCATATAGATAGGCTCGAGATGCGTTGAGGTCTGCATACATATCAGCGATTTTGCCCTGCATCAGCTGGAATTCACCAATCGCCTGTCCAAACTGTTTGCGTTCGTGAATATAGGGCAGCACCACATCTAGGCAGGCCTGCATAATGCCCACTGGACCGCCGGACAGCACAGCGCGCTCGTAGTCCAGGCCAGACATCAGCACAGCCACGCCGCGACCTTCACCGCCGAGAATATTCTCCGCGGGAACCTCGCAATCCTGAAATACCAGCTCACAGGTATTGGAGCCACGCATTCCCAACTTGTCTAACTTTTGATGGCGCGAGAACCCCGGATAGTCCCGCTCAACAATAAAGGCGGTGATACCTTTAGAGCCAGCTTCTATATCTGTCTTCGCATAAATAATATAGGTATGAGCATCGGGGCCATTGGTAATCCACATCTTATTGCCGTTGAGCACATAATGGTCGCCGCGTTTTTCTGCCCTGAGTTTCATACTGACTACATCAGAGCCTGCATTGGGTTCGCTCATGGCTAGGGCGCCAATATGTTCACCGGAACAAAGCTTTGGCAGGTATTTGAACTTTTGTTCCTCAGTGCCATTTTTATGCAGCTGATTAACGCAGAGGTTGGAATGGGCGCCGTAGGACAGGCCAACTGAGGCCGAGGTGCGGGAAATTTCTTCCATGGCCACGCAATGGGCAACATAGCCCATACCTGAGCCGCCATACTGTTCATCAACAGTGATGCCGAGAAGGCCCATGTCTCCCAGCTTGGACCACAGATCCATTGGAAACTCATTGCTGCTGTCTATTTGCCCAGCGCGAGGAGCTATCTCTGCAGAGCAAAACTGGAAGAGGCTATCGCGAAGCATATCGATGTCTTCGCCTAGATTAAAATTCAGGCTGGGGTAGGCTGTGTTCATAGATTAGGGGTTTCCATTGGATTTAAGGGCTTCAATACAGTCTGCTTCAGCCTGGTTAAGGTCTTTAAGAAGCTTGCTGATATCATCCAGCTGTTGGTTGAGTTTGCTGCGCTGCAGCTGAATAGCATCAATAAGCTTTTTTAGCTGATCCACATTGGTCTTGCCGGGCTCATACATATCAATAATTTCGCGGGAGTCATCCAGAGATAACCCCAGTCGCTTGCCTCGAAGAATTAACCTCAGGCGAGTGCGGTCGGCAGGGCTATAAACTCTGGTCTGCCCCCGTCTTGCGGGCGCCAGCAGGCCCAAATCCTCGTAGTGACGGATAGTTCTGGTGGTCACATCAAACTCTTTGGCGAGTTGAGAAATGCTGTATTCAGCCATTGCAGGACTCAGGACGTTATAAGGTTGGCAAGCAGTATAACCTTACCTTTACGTTAACGTAAACTATTGGAGCTAGACTTTTCACAGCTGGCTGTTCTATGGCTCACTGAGGAATCTAAGTGTGTGAAATAACTATGGTTGTTGATAGACCGTACTTAATGCCGTTTAGCTTATCTGTTCAGGCAGTCAACCACAGATATCAATCTTTGCTTGGGTCCGAGTCAGTGGCCAATTCTTTATAGCCGCCGCGGTGAAAGATTAAGGGGTTGAGCCCATGGTCGCTGAGTTCCAGCACCTTGCCCACTATAATTACATGGTCGCCGCCATCGTATTGATTGGCCAATGAGCACTGGAAACAGGTGCTGTAATGGGTCAGCAGTGGCACACCAGACAGACCCTCCGACAATTCCAGGCCTGCAAATCTATCGGACCCAGTTTTTGCAAAGCGGTTTGAAAGCTCTTGTTGATCTTCCGCCAGCACATGTATGGCAAATGCCTCAGCTGCCATAAAATCCTCAAAGCAATTGCTGTCGCGACCAATGCTCCACAGCACCAGAGCCGGATCCAGAGATACAGAGTTAAAGCTATTGACGGTCATGCCCACCTTCTGCCCATTTTTGCCAAGAGCGGTAATCACGGTGATACCAGTGGCAAAACTGCCCAGCGCATTGCGAAAGTCGAGCTTGCTGAAGTTAGAAGATGACATAGATTTCTTATTCGATGGAGCCTGCTTGTACGGGGCGGCAATAATGGTTGGATTACCCCTAGGTTGCAAGGCCTGGCGTAAAAATAAATAGCCCAACTGCCATTACAAATTAACAGCAGCTGGGCTGACTTTTAAACAGCTGAGCCCTATGCCCCAGACCTCTTACATGGCCGCAGCCAGTCGGGTTCCCTGGTCGATTGCTCGTTTGGCATCTAGTTCGCCCGCTTCATCGGCACCACCAATCAGGTGGTGGGGTAGCTCCAGGCCATCAACCAGTTCCCGCAATGGGTCCTGGCCGGCGCAGATAATTACCGTATCCACCGGCAGTACCTGAGGGTCATCGCCAACCGTCATATGCAGACCCTCATCATCAATATGGCTGTAGTCACAGCCTGGCATCATGCGCACACCTTTCATGGCCAGTCCGGCACGGTGTATCCAGCCGGTGGTTTTGCCTAAACCTTTGCCCACTCGAGTGGTTTTACGCTGCAGCAGATAAACCTCCCTGGGTGATGGTTCTGGTTGAGCCTCAATGCCTTCAATGCCCGAGCGCGAGCCAAAGGTCATGTCAATGCCCCATTCCTTCATAAAGGCAGGGATATTGGTGCTGGTGGACTCACCGCTATGGGTAATATATTCCGCCGTATCAAACCCTATGCCGCCGGCGCCAATAATTGCCACTTTGTCGCCCACTGGTTTCTTGCCGCCAATCACATCCAGATAATTGAGTACCTTGGGGTGATTAATACCCTCGATCTGCGGTGTTCTGGGGCTGATACCAGTGGCAATAATTACCTCGTCATAGCCGCCATTATTAAGCTGCTCTGCAGATACTCTTGAATTGAGCTGCAGGTTGACGCCAGTGATTTCAATTTGCTTTTGGAAGTAGCGCAGTGTCTCGTAGAATTCCTCTTTGCCGGGAATCTGTTTGGCAATATTAAACTGCCCACCAATTTCATGTGCTGAATCGAACAGGGTCACCTGATGTCCGCGCGAGGCGGCAGTGGTGGCTGCTGACAGTCCTGCAGGGCCAGCGCCCACTACGGCAATTTTCTTGGCGGCAGTGGTGGCTACAATATGCAGTTCGGTCTCGTGGCAGGCGCGGGGATTAACCAGACAGCTGGTCATTAGCCCACTAAACACATGGTCCAGACAGGCCTGGTTACAGCCTATGCAGGTGTTAATCTCATCGGCGCGATTTTCCTGGGATTTGATAACAAAATCTGGGTCGGCCAGAAAGGGGCGAGCCATGGACACCATATCCGCATCACCGCGAGCCAGCACTGCCTCGGCAACTTCCGGAGTATTGATACGATTAGAGGTAATTACTGGTACCGAGAGTTCTTTTCTAAAGCGGGCTGTCACCCAGGTAAATGCGGCGCGGGGTACTTTGGTCGCTATAGTGGGAATCTGCGCCTCGTGCCAGCCAATGCCTGTATTGATAATAGTGGCACCTGCCTTTTCAATCGCCTTACCTAGATGAATCACCTCGTCTGCGGTGCTGCCGCCATCAACCAGATCGAGCATGGATAGACGGAAGATAATAATAAACTTCTGACCCACAGCTTCGCGCACTCTGCGCACCACTTCTATGGGCAGGCGGATGCGATTCTCATAACTGCCACCCCAGTCATCTTCGCGCTGATTGGTGCGCGCGGCGATAAATTGATTTAAGAAGTAACCCTCAGAGCCCATGATCTCAACGCCGTCATAGCCAGCTTTCTGTGCCTGCACCGAGGTGAACACAAAGTCATCAATCTGCTTGTAGATTTCTTCATCGGTCAGCGCCCTGGGAGTAAATGGATTAATTGGCGCTTTAATAGCCGAGGGAGCTACCTGATCTGGAGAATAGGCATAGCGGCCAGTGTGCAGTATCTGCATGCAGATCTTGCCATCGTGGGCATGAACCGCATCGGTGATCTGTCTGTGGCCGGCTATATCTTCATCGGTCACCAGCTTCTTGGTATTAGGATGAGTGCCGCCCTCTGTATTGGGGCCAATACCACCTGTCACTATAAGCCCTACGCCGCCTTTGGCTCGCTCGCCAAAGTAGGCGGCCATGCGTTCATGGCCGTCAGCTACCTCTTCCAGACCAGTGTGCATAGAGCCCATAAGAACGCGATTCTTTAGGCTGGTAAAACCCAGATCCAGTGGGGCAAGCATATGGGGGTAGGTGCTATGTGACATAAGTATCTCTCTTTTCTTTGTTGTAGTTATTAGTCAGGGCAGCCGACTCTCCTGTGTTCATTAATTACGGCTGTCTCAAAAGTCCAGATTAAGCTGGTATTTTGACACTGTCAAGATGTGTTGATACATTGACCCGATGAGCCTTGCCAATGTTATAGAACTATCCCGTCCAAGCTATCACCATGGTGATCTGCGCAGTGCTTTATTGGTGGCTGCGAAAACTCTGATCGCTGAGGCTGGCATAGATAACCTCTCGCTGCGTAAACTAGCAGAGCGAGCTGGGGTGTCACGCACCGCGCCCTACCATCATTTCTCGGGCAAAAATGATCTGCTGTGCGCCATAGCAGCCCAGGGGTTTCGGCGCAGGCACAGGCAAGCTATGGCGACTTTTGAAGATCCCGGGCTGACCCTGGAGCAGAAGTTTGAAGCCTATATTGTTGGTTATATGCAATTTGCGGCGGATAACCCCGAAGAATATGAGTTGATGTTTGGTCGCAGTATCTGGAAACAGGAAAACAGCACCCAGGAGTTGCGCGATGTAGCCTACCCCTGTTTTCAGCAGCAGGTAGACATGATTCGCAGCTGGCAGCAAGCTGGCCTGATCAGTGGCGACAATCCTCTGCGTACCTCCCAGGTGATCTGGGGAGCAGTACATGGCATTGCCAAGCTATTTATTGATGGCATTTATATTGATGCAGCGCAAATAGAGGAAGTATCCCAGTGCGCAGTTAAAATGTTTCTTCAAAACCCCGCCTAACTCGTTGTTTTCAAAACAGTAAACATTTTATTTATGCACAACCTTATAGGCTGCTTTGCGCAAATATCCCTAAGTTATTGATTCCACTACTGATTCCGTTACAACAAAAACCATAAAAATCCAGTTTTATTTTTTGACAATGCCAAAAATGAGAACTACTTTTACCTTTACCTGTTAAGTAGTTTAGTTTTGTAGTCAAAATAAGGAAATGGTCGCGCTTTGCATGCGCGTTTAGTTAGTTTTAGGAGTTTTTAGGAGCTTGAATATGAATAGGAATCTATCAAAATTACTGCAGTCACTTGCAGGTGTAGTTATATTTTCAATGGCCAGTCTGTCTATGGCCGCCACCTATACTTACGATTTCGACGCCGATGAGCATGAGCGCGGTGGGCAGCCACTGGTATTTGGTGATCTGTCTGTCTACGGTGGCCTGTTAGTTGATGGTGTGGCACCAGATTACGATCCCACATTTATGCGAGCCAATGCTTATCTGGATGCTGGTACCAAGTCTGGACTGGGTGTTTGCCGCGAAAAAGTGGATAACGGTGCTGGTGGCCCAGCTGCCAACAAATGCTTTACCCATGGAGGCGGTTATGCCGGTTCGGATGACAACCTGCAGATTAACGAGGTGCTAGGCTTTGTTTTTGACTCAGCCAAGAAAATCTCTGATGTCGGTATCTGGGGCAAGCATGATCATGTGCCCGACGGCACTAAGGTGCTAATCTGGACTGATACCGGTGGTTTTGATTTGCTGGATGTTGTCGCTGACAAAATCACTCTGGGTTTTGAGCTTACCAAGATGGCGATCTTTGGCTCAATGAGCGATTGGTATAAAGGCTTTATGAAGAAACACTTTGATATAGGCACTACCAACACTGACGCTCTGTATGTAGCCGGTATCAATGAGGTGCCCATTCCTGCAGCTATCTGGTTATTTGGATCTGCACTGCTTGGACTGACTGGTTTGCGTCGCCGCAAAGTGGCTGTTTAAGCAAGATAGTAAAAGCAAGTGACAAAAAACCCCAGCATGGCTGGGGTTTTTTTTGCCTGAGTCAAATCTGCACAGGCTTTTAATTATGGTCTAATAATTATGATCTAAGCGAGCCTATTCGGTGGTTATGTCCTCTAACATATCGGTTGCATCGTCCATGGCTTCCTCACCTGCCTCTGTCATAGCCTCCACAGCTTCATCTATAGCGCCCATAGCCTGTTCAGCAACCTCTTCAGTTGCCTCCATGGCATCCGAGGCTGAGGCTTCAACAGCTGCTGGAGCTTCTTCAATGGTGGGATCACCGCTGTCGCAGGCGCTTAGTCCCAGCGCGACCATGATTGCAAAAAGTACAGTGTAACTCTGTTTCATGTTGTAACTCCTAACCAGGTTATTTTAAGGTTTTGCGTGTAAAAGCATAGATCAACTTGAGAGGAGCTTCCCAACTTCTTTCACGGCAGTTTTGCCGAGGTTTTTTAGTCCTGGTGGCCAGATGGGCAATTTGCTCTAAAATAGGGCCTGAAACATTGTCTAAGTGGTTGCCGATTTAAGGGTGCTGTGGCAAACTTGCCGCCCTTTTTGACCAGCTAGACCAGCGGCCAGTAAATGCCGCCGGGTCGAGACGAAAATTACAGTCAAAAAACATGTTTATGCGAGTGTGGCGGAATTGGTAGACGCGCTAGATTTAGGTTCTAGTGTCTTAGGATGTGAGAGTTCGAGTCTCTCCACTCGCACCATAATTTATGTATTTCAAGAGGATAACCCATGCAGGTTTCTATTGAGTCGAGCAATGGTCTAGAGCGCCAGCTTAAGATTGGCGTGCCTGCCGACAAAATTGATCAAGAAGTGACCGATCGTCTACAAAAAGCCACCAAGACCGTCACCATCAAAGGCTTCCGTAAAGGCAAGGTTCCCCTGAAGGTGGTTAAGCAGCAGTTCGGTGCTGGTGTGCGTCAGGAAGTGGTTGGCGAGATCGTCAACTCTAGCTTCTACGAAGCCATTCAGCAGGAAGACCTGCGCCCCGTAGGTCAGCCGCGCATCGACGATATCAACGACAGCGAAGGCAAGGATCTTGAGTACACAGCTATTTTTGAAGTTTACCCCGAAGTTAAGCTCGCTGATCTGAGTAAAGTGAAGATCTCTCGTCCGGTTTCTGATGTAAACCCAGAAGATGTAGAGACAATGATCGATGTGCTGCGCAATCAGCAGGCGTCCTTCGAAGTCACTGAGAAAGCGGCTGAAGATGGCGACCAGGTTAATATCGACTTTGTCGGCACCCACAAAAAAGAAGCGTTTGCCGGTGGCAGCGCTGAAGGCCAGGATCTGGTTCTGGGCTCCAACAGCATGATCCCTGGTTTCGAAGAGGGTCTGGTCGGTGTCAGCGCCGGTGATGAGACTGTCCTCAAGCTAAAATTCCCCAAGGACTATCATTCCGAAGAGCTCAAAGGCAAAGCAGTGCAGTTTGCCGTCAAGGTAAACTCAGTATCTGTCAAGCAGATGCCAGAAATGAACGAGGACTTCTTCAAACTCTATGGTGTGGAAGAGGGCGGTGAAGAAAAATTCCGCGAAGACGTTCAGGGCAATATGGAGCGAGAGCTGCGCAATGCTATTCGAGGCAAGGTTAAAAACCGCGTTATGGATCAGCTGTTTGAGCTCAATAAGGTAGATGTTCCAGAGGCACTGATAAGCAACGAAATCACTCAGCTCAAGCAGCAGATGGTTCAGCAGTTTGGCGGTGGTCAGCAGATCGATCTGAGCATGCTGCCCGACGATATGTTTAAAGACAAGGCTCAGCGCCGTGCCGCACTGGGCGTTATTGTGTCAGAGGTAGTCAAAGTTGAAGAGCTGTCTCCAGACGAAACCGCCGTTCGTGCCCGTATCGATGAGATCGCATCAACCTACGAACAGCCCCAGGAAGTTGTAGACTATTATTACAGTAAGCCTGAGCTGCTCAGCTCTGTTGAAGCTGTGGTTCTGGAAGATCAGGTGACTGAGCTGGTACTGTCTAAAGCCAAGGTAAAAGAAGAGACACTGGCCTACGAGGATGCAGTTAAGCCAGACCCAGAGCCCGGTTCTGAGGCCTAGGTTCTGCCGACGGTAAGCTGGTCATCCAGCTTACCTGCTGCCCGCGTATACAGGCTGTTGTTTAAAGGCTAGGATACCATTTCAATTAGCAATCAAATAAGCGAGGACGCAATGATTTTTCAACCGCCAACAGGCTATAACGCGGCTCCAGATGTGGAAGCCAGCGGCTTGGTACCAATGGTTGTCGAGCAGAGTTCAAGAGGTGAGCGAGCCTATGATATCTACTCGAGACTGTTAAAAGAGCGAGTTATTTTCCTGGTTGGGCAGGTAGAAGATCATATGGCCAATTTAATCGTGGCCCAGATGCTGTTTCTCGAGTCGGAGAATCCCGACAAAGATATTCACCTGTATATTAATTCTCCCGGCGGTTCAGTGACAGCCGGGCTGTCTATCTACGACACCATGCAGTTTATCAGGCCAGATGTCAGCACCATGTGCATAGGTCAGGCCGCCTCTATGGGCGCCTTTCTGCTCACTGCTGGTGCCGAGGGCAAGCGCTACTGTCTGCCCAATTCCCGCACCATGATCCACCAGCCCAGCGGCGGTGCTCAGGGTCAGGCTACTGATATCCATATTCAGTCTCAGGAAATCCTAAAGATCAAGCAGCGCCTAAACGACCTAATGGCTAAACATACGGGCCAAACAGTCGATAAGGTAACTGAAGATACCGAGCGCGATAACTTTATGAGTGCCGAAGAGTCGAAGCAATACGGGCTTATAGATGAGGTGCTGGACAAACGAGGGTAGAGGCGTTAGTCTTCTGATTTATATTATTAGATATTGCCTATAACCTTTTGTTTTATATGGTTTTTATAGGTTGGGCAGGAGAGAGAAATGAGTGATAGCGACACATTAGGGGACGGCGGAAAGCTGCTTTTTTGCTCCTTCTGCGGCAAAAATCAGAACGAGGTTCGCCGTCTGATTGCCGGTCCGTCGGTGTATATCTGCGACGAGTGCGTCGATCTCTGTAACGACATCATCTCCGAAGAAACTCAGGTAGTCGAGGCCGATAGCAGCCCCGACAAACTGCCTGTACCCAGCGAAATCAAAAACCTTCTCGACGAGTATGTAATAGGCCAGGAGCGCGCCAAGCGCATTCTCTCGGTGGCCGTTTACAACCACTACAAGCGACTGCAGGTCAGTGAGCAAGCTGGCGACAAAGGCGATGTCGAGCTGGGCAAAAGTAATATCCTGCTGATAGGCCCTACCGGCAGTGGTAAGACATTGCTGGCGGAAACTCTGGCACGCATGCTGGACGTTCCATTCACCATTGCCGACGCAACCACACTGACCGAAGCGGGCTATGTGGGTGAAGATGTTGAAAACATTATTCAAAAGCTGTTGCAGAAGTGCGACTACGATGTAGACAAAGCCCAACGCGGCATTGTGTATATAGATGAAATCGACAAGATTTCTCGCAAGTCAGACAACCCCTCTATTACCAGAGATGTGTCAGGAGAGGGCGTACAGCAAGCACTGCTTAAGCTAATCGAAGGCACAGTTGCCTCAGTGCCTCCTCAGGGCGGCAGAAAGCACCCTCAGCAGGAGTTCCTGCAGGTCGACACCTCCAACATCCTGTTTGTCTGTGGTGGAGCCTTTGCCGGCTTAGAAAAGGTTATCCGCGATCGCTCCGAAAAGGGCGGTATCGGCTTCAGCGCAGAAGTGAACAGCAAAGACAATCAGAAATCTGTTGGTGAAACTCTGCTAGATGTGGAGCCAAGCGACCTGATTGGCTACGGACTGATTCCCGAGTTTATAGGCCGTCTGCCCGTTGTTGCCACCCTGCAAGAACTGGATCGCGAGGCTCTGGTTAATATCCTGGTGGAGCCAAAGAACGCAGTAGTAAAGCAGTTCCAGGCCCTGTTCGGCATGGAAGACGTAGAGCTAGACCTGCGCCGCGATGCCCTGGACGCCATTGCCGATAAAGCCATTGAGCGCAAAACCGGTGCACGAGGGCTTAGATCTATTCTCGAGACCGTGCTGTTGGATACCATGTATCGCGTGCCTTCAGAACCAGATGTGGTCAAGGTGGTGGTAGATGCCTCAGTGATCAATGGGGAAAACGAACCGCTGCTGGTGCACGAACAGCAGGAAACAAAAAAAGTAGCCTCAGACGAGGGTTGAGAAAAGGCGGCGCAAGCCGCCTTTTTTGATTGCGGGCTGTTTACTGCAGAGTCTTATAGCAAGCTGCTCTCTCATTGTGCGCTCTGCTAAATTGTTTTCGCTGCCATGCGGTTGTAATTGCCCCAGGCGTCCCAATATATAAAACAAAGATGTTCTGTGGCCCTGTATTACCAGTGCCAAAACAAATCAAGAATCAGAGGTAACCATGGGTTCTCAACAGGCCGATCCAGACAAAATTCTCCATCCACTGCTGCCCCTGCGCGATGTGGTGGTCTATCCCCATATGGTAGTGCCATTATTTGTAGGCCGCGAAAAATCCATAGTCGCGCTCGAAGATGCCATGGAGTCGGATAAGCAGATTGTACTGGTGGCGCAAAAGAACCCTGCAGAGGACAACCCCAGCGTAGTAGATGTCTACGAGGTGGGTACCTTTGCGACCATACTGCAAATGCTCAAACTTCCCGACGGCACCCTCAAGGTTCTGGTAGAGGGCACAGGACGTGTTGGACTGGTCGAGCCCAGAGAGGGAGAGGCTTTTCTACAGACCTATGTCATGGATATGGCCAGTGGCGAACTGGATGCCGCCGAAGCCGATGCCCTGACTCGTTCGACTCTATCCCTGTTCGAGCAGTATGTTAATCTCAGCAAAAAAATACCCTCAGAGGTAATCACCACCGTCAGCGGCATTGAAGATGCCAATCGCCTTGCCGACACCATTGCCTCCCATATGACCCTGAGCCTGGAGCAAAAGCAGGATGTGCTGGAAATAGCAGATCTCACCGGTCGATTTGAGCACCTGATGAGTCTGATGGAAGCAGAGATTGATCTTTTCCAAATCGAGCAGCGCATTCGTGGTCGAGTGAAAAAACAAATGGAGAAGAGCCAGCGTGAGTACTATCTGAACGAGCAGATGAAAGCTATTCAGAAAGAGCTTGGCGATATCGACGAAGGTGTCTCAGAGCTGGATCAGTTGGACAAGAAAATTGCCGAGGCCGGCATGCCTAAGGCGGCGCGGGAAAAAGCCGAGTCCGAACTGGCCAAGCTAAAAATGATGTCACCTATGTCCGCTGAAGCCTCAGTGCTGCGCAACTATATCGACTGCATGATCGGCGTGCCCTGGAGCAAGCGCACCAGGGTCAAACACAATCTTGAGAATTCCGAGAAAACCCTCAACGAAGACCACTATGGCCTAGAAGAGGTCAAAGAGCGCATTCTCGAGTTTCTGGCAGTTCAGCAGCGGGTTAAAAAGCTCAAAGGGCCCGTGCTCTGCCTGGTAGGTCCTCCGGGAGTGGGCAAGACCTCCCTGGGTGAGTCTATAGCCAGAGCCACTGGGCGCAAATTTATTCGCATGAGCCTGGGCGGAGTCCGCGACGAGTCCGAGATTCGCGGCCATCGCCGCACCTATATAGGTTCAATGCCCGGCAAGCTAATTCAAAAGCTCTCCAAAGTGGGCGCCAAAAACCCCCTGTTCCTTCTCGACGAGATCGATAAGATGGGCATGGATCAACGGGGTGACCCGGCCTCAGCGCTTTTAGAAGTGCTGGATCCAGAGCAGAACCACACCTTTAACGACCATTACCTCGAGGTGGATTACGACCTGTCCGAGGTAATGTTTATCTGCACAGCCAACTCCATGAATATTCCCGGGCCACTGCTCGACCGCATGGAAGTGATTCGCATCCCCGGCTACACCGAAGACGAAAAGGTGCAGATTGCCGAAAAATATCTGGTGCCCAAGCAGCGCAGCGCCAATGGTCTAAAAGATAGCGAATTAGAGATTACCGAAGACGCCCTCAAAGACACCATCCGCTACTACACCAGAGAAGCTGGTGTGCGGGGCCTGGATCGCGATATAGCCAAGATCTGTCGCAAGACAGTGACCAGTCATGTGCGGGAAAAAAGCAATGCCAAAGACCTGGTAGGGGCCGCAGAGTTGGAAGATATGCTGGGTGTACGCCGCTTTGACTATGGTCGCGCAGAGGTGGAGAACCAGATTGGCCAGGTCACCGGTCTAGCTTGGACCCAGGTAGGGGGTGAACTACTGACCATCGAAGCCTCAGCCATTCCTGGCAAAGGTCGGGTTATCAAGACCGGTTCTCTGGGCGATGTCATGCAGGAATCCATTCAGGCGGCACTGACCGTGGTGCGCAGTCGTGCCATGGGGCTGGGTATCCGCAGAGACTTCTACCAGGAAAATGACCTGCATATCCATGTTCCCGAGGGCGCAACGCCAAAAGACGGTCCATCGGCCGGTGTTGGCATGTGCACCTCGCTGGTGTCGGTTTTGACCGGAATTCCAGTCAAAGCAGATGTGGCCATGACCGGAGAAATCACCCTGCGCGGGCAGGTGCTAAAGATAGGTGGCCTCAAAGAAAAATTGCTGGCAGCCCATCGCGGCGGTATTCGCACCGTGGTTATTCCCCATGATAATGCTAGTGATTTGAAAGAGATACCGGACAATATTAAAGCTGATCTTGAGATATGTCCGGTCAAGTGGATCGACGAGGTATTAGATCTTGCGCTTCAGGAATCGCCAACGCCAATGAGTGAAGAAGAGTTCAACCGGGTTGCCAGTGTAGAAAAAAATACCGAGTCGGGCTCTAGACCAAGTACTCACTAGCGTATAACTATTTGACCTTATTTAAAAAGTAAGCTTGACCGCACCCAGTGTGGTTGGTATAAAGTTCGGGTAGAGGCGCTTTTAGCTAGGGATTCCAAGCAACTGAACGATTAAGTGACCTCTGTATCTAGCTAGGATCAACCAATTCCAAAAAAAGGGGAATACCGTGAATAAATCTGAATTAATCGATGCAATTGCTGCTGGCGCAGACATCTCAAAGGCTTCTGCTGGCCGTGCCTTGGACTCTGCACTAGATGCAGTTACCGGCGCTCTAAAAAATGGCGACCAGGTTTCACTGGTAGGCTTTGGTACTTACTCAGTTAAGCACCGTGCTGCTCGCTCGGGCCGCAACCCACAAACTGGTGCTGAGATTCAAATCAAAGCAGCCAATGTGCCAAGCTTCAAAGCAGGTAAGGCGCTGAAAGACGCTGTAAACTAAGTTATTGACCGAGGAATTCAGCCTAGGTTGAATTTCTCCACTTAAAAAGGCGCATCTCAGATGCGCCTTTTTAATTATCAGGATTAGACAAATGTTGGATAGTTTTCGAACTAATATGCGTGGCATAGCCACAGTTATAGTAGTCATTATCGGTGGTATCTTCGCGTTCTCCGGAACCGGGTCCCTTTTTGTGTCAGGCACAGGTGCAGAGTCGGTGTTAATCGTAAACGACCAGCCTGTCAGCGCCTTGCGCGTGCAGCAGGTACTGTCGAGCGAGAAGCAGCGCATACTGCGCCAGAATGAAGGTTTAGACCCAGCACTCTTAGATGACGAATTAATCCGTCCCCAGGTGATACAGCAGCTTATAGCGCGCACGCTCATAGCTCAGTCCGCTGTTGGTCAGGGTTTTGGAGCCTCCTCCAAGGCAGTCAGCGAACTGATTTTGGCTACTCCTGGTTTCCAGGCAGAGGGTCGTTTTGACCAGGAAGTATTTCAATACATGATTCGCAACCAGGGTTTCACCAGTGCAACCTTCGTTGAGACCGTCAGGCAGGATCTGATTATCCAGCAGTTTATTCAGGGCCTGACCAACAGCAATTTCGTCACCGACGCCGAGCTAGCTAATCTCGCCAGCTTCACCGAGCAAGAGCGTGACTACTACTACCTGACCCTGCCTATGAAGCCTATTATCGATGGCGTGCAGGTCAGTGAGCAGCAGGTGCTCGACCACTACGAGCAGACCAAAGCTAAATACCAGACCCAGGTTCAGGTTAGCGTTGAATCTATCGAACTCAACGCAGCACAGTTGGCCTCTGAGCAGAGCGTCAGCCAACAACAGATACAGGCGCGTTTTGACCAGGAAGCCGAGTCAATCAATACGGCCGATAGTCTTCAGGCAGCCCATCTATTACTCACTGAGCCAACAGTAGAAATCCTCGCCGAAATTCAGTCCAAGCTGGACGCCGGCAGCGACTTTGCCGCACTGGCCAAAGAGTACTCAGACGACTTTGCCTCAGCGGATAGCGGCGGTGACCTGGGCTTTACCACGGGCGAAACATTTCCCGCGGCCTTCGAGGCGGCATTGGCAGAGCTTGAAATAGGCCAGGTATCAGCACCTGTAGAGACCGACGCAGGCACCCACTTTATTAAGCTGCTGGACCGTCAGAAAGAGAGTTTTGAGCTGGCGACAGAGTCAGCTCGTATCGAGCAGGAATTGTTGCGCGAAGCCGCCAGCGATTTACTGGTAGAAAAACTGGAGATGCTCAAAGAGCTGAGTTTTAACTCCGAGACCCTGGCCGAAGTGGCCGCAGATCTGGATCTAGAGTCCTCAGTTAGCGAACCGTTCTCCCGTGCCGGTGGCCCGGGGGTTGCCGCTTTCCCTGCGGTGGTTAAAGCAGCCTTTAGCCCTGAGGTGCTGGAAGATAAATATGCCAGTGAAGTACTGAATCTGGGCGATGATCGCTATGTGGTTATCAAGCTGCAGGAATACTTCCCGGCGCGTCAAAAAGAACTGAACGAGGTAAGGCCTGCGGTTGAGACAAACCTGCGTCAGACCATTGCCAAGCAAACCATTGCCGAGCAGGGCGCTGCCTTGCTGGCCCTTGTGCAGGGCGGTGAGAGCGTAGAGGCTGTTGCCAGGTCGGCAGGCTTGGACTGGCAGGCTGGGCAAAATGTTAAGCGTACCGACCGCTCAGTCAATGAAGAAGTCAAGATGGCTGTATTCCAGATGGAGGCCCCGACAGATCAGCCTACTATCCAGGGATTTTCAGCGGCCAATGCAGACTACATTATAGCTTCGCTGCAGTCTGTTACCCCTGGTGACGCCAGCAAGCTAAGCCAGGAACAGAGAGCCAACCTGAGCTTCGCTGTGATGTCGACTAATAGCAGTCGCGACCTCGAAGCCTATCAGGCCGGTCTGCTGTCCCAGGCTGATATAGTTCAGTAGAAAATGCCCAGCAGTATCCGCAAAAGGCCCAGACAGAGTTCGCTGTCTGGGCCTTTTGGTATGGGCGGTAAAACAGTTAGCTCAGGTCAGATTCGCAGCGCATTAATAAACAGGGTCAGGCGTTGACCAGGCTGCAAAAATTCATTGCGACTGATCTTGTTCCAGCGGGTGATATCGCGAATACGAATATCGAACTTCTCGGCAATCAAATACAGTGAATCGCCGCGGCGCACCCGGTAAGACAGGCGGCGCAGGTTATCTGTGCCAGAGACCGCCTCAGAATGCTCCACCTTGAGTTTCTGACCAATTTGCAGGCCATCCCCAGTCAGATTGTTAGAGCGCTTTAAATCCGCCACAGACACCTTAAATCGCACCCCAATACTAGACAGCGAATCGCCCCTCTGCACTCGATAGACCGAAGTCTTAGAACTGCTGGCCACTGTGCCGCTGGCCTCGTTTCCGGAATGGGGAATAAACAGCACCTGATTGACCCGCAGTCGATCACTGCTCAGCCCATTGCGACTCCGCAGCCAACTGGTGGGTATGCGAAAGCGCTGGGCAATCTGCGACAACGTATCGCCGCTTTTAACTGCGTACTCAGTGTGGGGTACCCAGGTTTTAGGGTCAGTACTGGCCAGCAGATCGCGCAGGGGCTGCGCCGAACCCAGGGGCAGTAGAATATTGTGCTTGCCCTGGGGCGGAGTGATAGAGCGGCGGTAGGCGGGGTTTAAGCGAGTAAACTCCGGGCCCTTGATACCAGTGATCTGCACCACCTTCATCAGATCGATCTGCGACTCAATTTCAACCACCTCAAAATAGGCTCGGTTGGGGATTGCGGGCAACTCAATTTTATAGTGATCTGACCGGGCAATTAGCTCAGCTAGAGCCAGCAGCTGGGGAACATAGTTTCTGGTCTCGCGGGGCAGTTTGATCGACCAAAAATCCGCCGGCTTGCCTTTTTTAACATTGCGCGCCATGGATCGCGCCACATTGCCCTGGCCAGAGTTATAGGCTGCCAGAGCCAGCAGCCAGTCACCGTCAAAGCGTCGGTGCAGAGATTTCAGGTACTTGACCGCAGCCTGGGTGGAGTAGATAACATCCCGGCGCCCGTCGTACCAGCGGTCGCGGCGCAGACCAAAAGACTTGGCCGTCGACGGAATAAACTGCCACAGGCCTACAGCATGGCTGTGACTGTAAGCCAGAGGGTCATAGGTACTCTCAACAATCGGTAGTAGAGCCAGCTCCAGAGGCAGCCCAGCCTTATCCAGCTCCTGAGTCACATAGTAGATAAACGGCTCAGCCCGGCCAAATACCGTAGCCAGGTAGCTGGGGTTGCGCAGATACCAGTCACGCTGCTTGACCACAGAGGCATGCATCTCATCCGGCGATAGTTTGTAGCCCTCGCGAATGCGCTGCCACAGATCTGCTTCCGGCGCCGGCGGCTGTGCCTCGGCTTCGACAGCAGTCTCGCTATCCGAAATGTCGCTCACTGTCTCAGCCTCAACAGCTGTTACAGGTGCAGGGCTAGACGCTATATCAGCCCCATTATTTTGCCCCAGTGGCATATTCTCACAGCCAGACAGAATCAGGCTGCACAGGCAGAGTAAAAGGGCGGTAAAATTGGGTTTAAAATCAGGCAACGGCAGGCTACTTATTAGAGTGATTGCGGAATAGCCGCGGATTGTAGCGACCAATGGGGTATTTAACAATACAGCCCTGAGCTACCAACAAAAGTCCCTGAGCTGCCCTAAAGCTCCACTGGTCTTTACGGAGATCATTGAACATAATAGGCAAAACGGGGCCAAAGGCTGAGTTAGGGTAAAAATAAACTGGTATGGCAAAAAACTTTCTCTACAGACGCAGCAAACTTATCCTCGACCGATTAAAAGTAGAGGATCTGGCTGTTACCGCCAACAGGCTAGATAGCTGGCTAAATTCCGACTTTGGCCGCTACCTGCTGCACCAGGAAACCCAACTCTTAGAGCGCAAATACAGCGGCCTGCCAGGGTATAGGCTAATGCACCTAGGCCTGGGCCCCAATCAGCAAACCCTCGACTGTTTTAAGCAGCTGCACCGCTTTTATGTTCATGCCAATGCCGACAGTCCGGCGCCGCAGCTGTCCCTGGCTAGCAACTATGCTCAGCTGCCCCTGCCATCGGAAGTAATAGACCTGGCCCTGGTGCAGCATGCAGTGGAGTACTCAGTATCCCCCAAGGCGGTGCTGGCCGAAGTATCTCGAGTGGTGGCTCCCGGCGGCCATCTGCTGCTCTGTCTGTTTAACCCCTACGGGCCCAGGGGACTGATCAAGTTCCCTATGCAGCTACTCAGCGGCCGACCCGACTACAGGTTCCATAATCTGCGCAAGGGCCGCATTATCGACTGGCTGTCGCTGCTTAATTTTCAGGTGCTCGAGATTGACCACGGGGCCTACAACTTGCCCCTCAATCGTCCCGATTGGGCGCAGGCAGATACCAGCTGGGAAAAGATTGCCCAAAAGATTCGCTTTCCCCTGGGTAATTTCTATATGATCCACGCGGTAAAGCGAGAGCTTCGCGGCATAGGCACCAGAACCCACCTGTGGCGCCCTGCAGCCACCAATGGCTATGGCTCCACCGGCAGTAAATCCAGTCGCAAAAAAGCTTCAGTTAAGGAATAGCATGAATCCAGTTCAAATATTTACCGACGGTGCCTGTCGCGGCAATCCCGGCCCTGGTGGCTGGGGCGTTTTAATGCGCTATGGTGACGAAGAAAAATCCCTCTGTGGCGGTGAATCAGAAACTACCAATAACCGTATGGAATTAACCGCTGTTATCGAGGCTCTCGCGGCTCTCACCAGGCCCTGTGATGTAGAGCTAACCTCAGACTCAACCTATGTGCTCAAAGGTATTCAAGAGTGGATGCCCAACTGGAAAAAGCGCGGCTGGAAAACCGCCAGTAAAAAGCCGGTCAAGAATGCGGATCTCTGGCAAAAGCTCGATGCGGTTATAGGTGAACATAGGATAAACTGGCACTGGGTAAAGGGGCACAGCGGTCACCGGGAAAATGAAATAGCCGACCAGCTGGCCAACCGCGGCATCGACGAATTAGAACTGAGCTAGGCACTAACCATGAGACAGATTGTACTGGATACAGAAACCACCGGCCTGGAGACATCTCAGGATCACCGCATAATCGAGATTGGCTGTGTCGAGATGATCAACCGCAAACTCACCGGCCGCCACTATCATCAGTATATAAACCCTCAGCGCAAAGTGGACGAGGGCGCCATGGAAGTTCATGGCATCACAGATCAGTTTCTTGAGGACAAGCCTACCTACGACGCCATAGTCGAAGAGTTTATGGCCTTTATCAAAGGCGCCGAGCTGGTGATTCACAATGCTCCCTTTGATATTAGCTTCCTCAACCACGAGGCCTCCAAGCTACCTGGGCGCACCAAGCCCATAGAGTCTGGCTGCAAAGTGATAGACACATTGGCCCTGGCGCGGCAGAAGCACCCGGGGCAAAAAAACAACCTGGATGCGCTGTGCAAGCGCTATGGCGTCGACAACTCCCAGCGCGACCTTCACGGCGCACTGCTTGATGCGGAGATTCTCGCCGATGTCTATCTGTTGATGACTGGCGGGCAGGTCAACCTCAATATCAGCGATCAATCGGCATCAGACTCCGGTGAGATCAACCAGGCCAGCAATATACGCCGCCTGCCCGAGGGCCGTCCGGCGCTGAGGGTTATTACCGCCAATGAAGATGAGTTGGCCAGCCACCAGAAAAAACTGGACGCCATCAAAGCGTCCAGCGGTGAATGTGTCTGGCAAAATTTGGGCGAATAACCTGCTTTGTCTCCTATATCGCCCCCAGATCCACATCCCGGGTTGGATATCAGTATCCCCGAACAGGTCCCCAGCAGCGCTGCGCATTTTGAGCCGCTTAAACAAGCCATAGCCCAGTCAGTTACCAGCAAAGACCTGTTTCGCCTCAGCAAACAGCTGGCCGAACTGCAGCAGCGGGCCAGCCGCAAGCAAGATATTGCCCAGGGCTGGAGTCAATGGCGCCAGGCTGCAGAGCGCTCTCAGCAGATAGTCAGCGCCAGGCGCGACAACCTGCCCGCCATCAGCTACCCAGATCTTCCGGTCAGTGCCAGGTCCGACGAGATAGTTGAGTTAATTCGCAACCATCAGGTCCTGGTGGTTGCCGGCGAAACCGGCTCTGGTAAAACCACCCAGCTGCCCAAAATCTGCCTACAAGCCGGGCGCGGTATCAAAGGCATTATTGGCCATACCCAGCCGCGACGAATTGCCGCCCGCACCGTGGCCGACCGCATTGCCGAAGAGCTTAAAACACCCCTGGGAGAGACCGTGGGTTATCAGGTGCGTTTCTCTGACCAGAGTTCGCCCAAAACTACCATCAAGCTGATGACCGATGGTATTTTGCTGGCGGAAATTCAGCACGATCGATTTCTCAGCAAATACGATACCTTGATAATCGATGAGGCCCACGAGCGCAGCCTCAATATTGATTTTTTATTGGGTTACCTCAAAAACCTACTGGCCCAGCGCAGCGACCTAAAGCTAATTATTACCTCAGCCACCATTGATGTAGAAAAGTTTTCCCAGCATTTTAATAATGCGCCAGTGGTAGAGGTATCCGGCAGAACCTACCCGGTAGAAGTTATTTACTCTGATATCGACAGCCTGGATATGGACCGCGACCAGCGCATTATTGAATGCCTGCGCGAGATAAACTCAAATACCACCCCCAACCAAGGCGCTGGCGATGTGCTGGTATTCTTAAGTGGCGAGCGCGAAATTCGCGAAGCCAGCCTGGCCATCAAGCGCGCCCAGCTGCCCCATACCGAAGTGGTGCCTCTGTATGCCAGGCTCAGCCTTGCAGAGCAGAGTAAAATCTTCTCTCCCCACAGAGGCCGCCGTGTTGTGCTAAGTACCAATGTGGCCGAGACGTCGCTAACCGTGCCAGGCATAGGCTATGTGATAGATACAGGCCGCGCCAGACTGTCCAGATACAGTTACAGAACCAAGGTACAACGGCTGCCAATCGAGGCCATCTCCCAGGCCAGCGCCAACCAGAGGGCAGGGCGCTGTGGCCGCGTTAGCAATGGTGTCTGTTACCGACTCTACGAAGAAGACGACTTTAATAATCGCCCAGAGTTTACCGACCCGGAAATAGTGCGTACCAATCTGGCCGCGGTAATCTTGCAAATGCTGCACCTGCGCATAGGTGATATTCGCAATTTCCCCTTTGTGGACCCGCCAGACAGCCGCATGATCAGCGATGGCTTCAAGCTATTGGAAGAACTGCAGGCCGTTGATAGCAGAGGCAAACTGACCAAGCTGGGTAGGCAGCTGGTGTCTATTCCCCTGGATCCAAGATTTGCCCGTATGATCTTTGAAGCCAGCAAAAATGGCTCTCTCACCCAGGTGATGATTATCACCACCGGCCTGAGTATTCAGGACCCCAGAGAGCGCCCGGCCGACAAACAGCAAGCCGCAGACCAGGCCCATGCCCAGTGGCGCGATCAGTCCTCAGACTTTATGTCGCTGCTCAACCTTTGGCAGCACTTTGAGAGCAAGCGCCAAGAGCTTTCCAGCAACCAGTACAGCAAGTACTGCCGCGCCCACTATGTATCCTTTTTGCGCATGAAAGAGTGGCGGGATTTACACCATCAGGTGCACAGCGCCTGTCGCGCTCTCAAGCTGACCGAAAATCAAAAGCCCGCAGAATATGCCGCCATCCACCAGGCGCTGTTATCGGGCCTCCTGGGTCAGGTAGGTATTCGCGAAGACAAGTGGGAGTTTCTGGGTACCAGAAACCGCAAGTTTTTTATCTTCCCCGGTTCCGGCCTCAGTAAAAAACCGCCCAAATGGGTAATGGTAGGCTCGCTGATGGAGACCGCCAAACAGTACGGACTTAACGCCGCCAAAATAGATTCCGACTGGCTCGAGCCCCTGGCCGCTCACCTGGTCAAAAAGACCTACAGCGCACCTTTTTACCATCAAAAGTCCGGCCAGGTTATGGCAAAAGAGCGCCAAACATTATTTGGCCTGTCCATTGTCGAGGGTAAAAACACCGTCTATGGCAATGTGGCACCGGCAGAAGCCAGAGAAATATTTATTCAGCAGGCGCTGGTAGAAGAGGGTTACAGAGGCAAGGGCAGCTTTTATTCAGCCAATCAAAAGCTGGTAGCAGAACTGCAGGGGCTGGAAGATCGGTTCCGGCGTCGCGACCTGCTGGCCGAACAAAAAGTCATCTACAGCTTCTACCATGAGCGAATTCCAGAGGGAATTTACAATCTGCCCGCTTTCGAAAAATGGCGCAAAAGCGCAGAGCGAGATAACCCCAACCTGCTCAGCATCAGCAAAGAGGCCCTGATGCTGCGGGGCCTGTCCGCCGACGAAGAGGCGCAGTTTCCCGAGACAGTGCGCTGCGACGGCCTGGAGTTTGAGCTCAGTTACACCTTTGAGCCCGGCCATGCAGAGGATGGCGTCAGCGCCAAAATTCCACTGGCCCTGCTGCACCAGCTGCCCAGATATTACTTTGAATGGCTGGTGCCAGGCATGCTGCGGGACAAATGCATAGCCCTGGTAAAAAGCTTGCCCAAACAGGTCCGCCGTCATTTTGTACCTGTGCCAGACTATGTGGACAAAGTATTGCTCCAGGTGCGCGCCCAGGACAGACCCCTTACCGAAGTATTGGCCGAACAGCTCAAGCGCCATACAGGGGTCAGTATTCAAGACCAAGACTGGCGAACAGAAAATCTCGACCCCTGGTATTTAACCAACTTCCTGCTCCAGGACGAAAATGGCAAGACCATCGCCATGGCCAGAAGTCTGGAGCAGCTGCAGCGAGACTTTAAACAGCAGATCAATGCAGGTTTAGAACAGGCCTCCGACGACAGTCTGTCACGCCAGGGCATTGTTGAATGGGACTTTGAGTTGCCCGAGCAGGTCAGTTTAAAGCGCGGCAAAATCGATATAAAAGCCTGGCCCGCGCTGGTGGACTGCGGCGACTGCGTAGCGCTTGAAGTTATGGACAACCCCCTAGCCGCAGAAAAAGTCAGCCGCCAGGGCCAGCTGAGATTGGCGCTGCTCAGGGGCCGCGAGCAGGAAAAATATTTAACGAAACATCTATTGCGCGGTGCAGACCTGGCGCTAAAAGCCGCCGCCATAGGTAGCCGCCAGGATATAGTGCAGTCACTGATCGCCGCCAGCTTTCAACAAGCATTATTTTCCGAGGTGGGGGTGCTGCGCGACCAGGCCAGTTTTGATCGCTGTTTTCAGGCAGGCATAGGCAGGGTGGTAGATATTGCCGAGCAGCTGGGCGCCCATATTGAGTCAGTCCTACCCAAATTACATCAAAATCAAAAGCAGGTTCGCGCCCTGGGCCTGTCGGCTATCTATGCCAAAGAAGATATTGAGCAGCAGCTTCAGTGGCTATTCTCTACAGACACCCTGAGCCATATCAGCCTAGACCTTATGGCCCAGTATCCCAGGTTGGTGCGCGGCATAGAAATTCGCCTGGAAAAACTTGCCTCCCAGGTGGGCAAAGACCAGCAGTATATTCGGGAGATACAGGCCTTTTTACAGCCGGTACCCAATCCTAGGTCGTCTGGAGAGCAGTTGCTGTCCGAGGAGCTGACCCAGGCCATAGATAATTTCCACTGGACCCTCCAGGAATACCGCATCTCATTATTTGCCCAGCAATTAAAAACCCGCGTGCCTGTGTCGGCCAAGCGCCTGCAAAAGCAATGGCTGGAGCTAGATGATCAGCTGCGTCGTTTTACTCTCTAATCCAATAGCCTAGATATATTTTTGCGGCCGTGAAACTTCCGCGCACAGCTCAAGTCAGAATAGCATCCCAAAACCATCCTGGTTAGGGATACCCGGAGTAATATCAGTCAATACAAGGAGATGTTCTAATGACTAAGCAATCTATCAAACCCATGGCCGCAGCAGTCAGTGTTGCATTTGCAGCAACTCTGGCCCTGGCTCCAGCCGCACTGGCTAACCAAAACCCCTTTCAAGCAGATCAACTTTCATCCGGCTACAACCTGGCGAGCAAACATGCCGAGGGCAAGTGTGGCGAAGGTAAATGCGGTGGCGACAAAGCCAAAGAAGAAGGCAAGTGCGGTGAGGGCAAATGCGGTGGCGACAAAGCCAAAGAAGAGGGCAAGTGCGGCGAAGGTAAATGTGGTGGCGACAAAGCTGATAGCGAAGGCAAGTGCGGCGAAGGCAAATGTGGCGGCGACAAAACTGAAGCTGAAGGCAAATGTGGTGAGGGTAAGTGCGGGGGAGCCTCCTAGGCTAAGGCCCCTATAAATATTTCTAAACTATGACCAGCCAATATCCAGTAACAGGCGCAGGTCTAGGACTGAGGCGGGCTCTTCTGGGCCCGCTCTCATCCGTCACCAGCGACCAGATTCAGTTTATGGAAGTTGCTCCAGAAAACTGGATAGACGTGGGTGGCCGCTATGGCAGAGCCTTCAGAGAATACAGCGAGAAATTCCCCACCCTGCTCCACGGTCTGTCCCTGTCCATAGGCTCACCGGCGCCACTGGATTGGCAGTTGCTCAAAAATATCAAAGCCTTTATGGCCGAGCACTCGATTCGCTGCTACACCGAGCACCTCAGTTACTGCAGCGACAGCGGCCACCTCTATGACCTGATGCCCATTCCCTTTACCGAACAAGCGGTGGACTATGTTGCCGATCGCATTATCCAGATTCAGGATTTTCTTGGAGAGCGTATCGCCATGGAAAACGTATCCTATTACGCCGCACCCCAGCAACAAATGACCGAGATAGAATTTACCAATGCAGTGATTCAAAAAGCCGACTGCAACCTGCTGCTCGATGTGAATAATATTTATGTCAACAGCATTAACCACAGCTATAACCCCTATGATTTTTTGCGCGCGCTGCCGGGCCACAGAGTGGTGTACGGACATATTGCTGGCCATTTTAAAGAGGCGAAAGATCTGCATGTAGATACCCATGGCGCTGATGTGAGCGACCCAGTCTGGGATCTGCTAGCCGCCGCCTACCAGCAGTTTGGGGCATTCCCCACATTGTTGGAGCGAGACTTTAATATACCCCCAGTGCCAGCATTGCTGCAGGAGATAAGCCATATTAGAGAACTGCAGCACAGAGCTACCAGCGAGGCGCAGCTTGTCCATGGCTAAGCTAAAGCAAGGCACAGAGCACAGAGACTTTCGCGATACACAGTTGCAATTTGCCGCCCATATTCGCCACCCCGAGCAAAATCCACCGCCCCCTGGTATAGAAGATCGCCGCTTAGCTATCTACCGCGATCTGTTCTACAACAATATCCAGAGCTTTCTGGCATCCGGCTTTCCGGTACTCAAATCCATCCTCGAGCAGGCCCATTGGCACAGCATGGTGCGCGACTTTATTTATCGTCACCAGAGCCACAGCCCCTATTTTTTGAAAATCAGCGAAGAGTTTCTCAGCTATCTGCAAACCGAACGTATCGCCAGCCAAGAAGATCCGGGTTTTATGCTAGAGCTGGCCCATTATGAGTGGGTTGAGCTGGCTCTGGATATCTCCAACCTAGAGATGCCAGCTAACAGCGCCCCCCAGGGCAATATGATCGATAATATCCCCCAGATCTCGCCCACAGCCTGGCGTTTCAACTACAGATATCCAGTGCACAAAATAGGCCCTCAGTATCAACCAACAGCAGAGCAGGCAGAGCCCGTGGCGCTGATTGTCTATCGCAACCGCGATCTGCAAATAGGCTTTATGGAATCCAATCCCATTACCCTGCGCCTGCTGGATATTATCCAGTCTCAGCAGTGCAGCGGCAGGCAGGCTATAGCCCAGCTCGCCAAAGAAATTAACCATCCACAGCCGGAGAGCCTGGTCGAGTTTGGCGCCCATATACTTAGCAAACTTTACAGCAGCGAGATTATTAGCGGGTTCCACCCCAATTAAGGGTTAAATTCTGTTGTATGCAGAGGCGCCACAGCAGTAAAATACAGGGTCAGAAAGCGGGTCAAAAAAACGGGCAAAGATTAGGTTTTTAATCGATAATGTATAGAAGGCTATAGGTTTAGATAAACCTAGACAGCAACAGCAATGGATTGGGAGAGACTGATGATTAAATTAACGCAACAGCTGCAGATAGCTCTGCTCTGCCTAGTGGCAATGGCGTCGTCTGCCCAGTCCTCGGAAGTCAAAGACCCAGACCCCTACGAAAGCTTCAACAGAAAATCCCACAGCTTCAACGAGACATTGGACAAATATATTGCCCGCCCCGCGGCAAAAATTTATACCAGCACCTTGCCCGACCCAGTTGAAAAAGGGGTGGTTAACTTCTTTAGCAACCTCGACGAGCTCACCAATATAATGAACGACCTGCTCCAGGCCAAGTTTGGTCAGGCGGCCAATGACACTGGGCGGTTTTTAATCAACAGCACCCTGGGCATAGGCGGGTTATTTGACGTGGCAGAGCGAGCCGGGCTGCCCAAAAGCGAAGGCGAAGACTTTGGTCAGACCCTAGGCGCCTGGGGCATAGGCGAAGGCCCCTATCTAATGCTGCCACTGGTAGGCCCCTCAACGCTGAGAGACGCGCCATCAAAATATATCGACAGTTTTGCCAATCCGGTTTCCCACCTAGAAGATGCCTCTGCGCGCAACAGCATCCGACTGGTAGGCCTGGTGTCCGCCAGAGCCGAATTACTTGGCCTAGACGACGCAATTTCAGGTGACAGCTACCTGTTTGTCAGAGATGTCTACCTGCAGCGTCGAGACTATTTGGTCAAGGACGGAGCCATAGAAGATGACTTTGGCGATTTAGACGACTATTAAACCGGCGAGTAAAAACCTAATTTAAGATTGTTGTGCGCAGCTAGTCTTGTTACCCTCGCACAAAGCAGCAGTGGCTCTCAGCAGAGACCACCAAGAAATCGTTAAAGCTGGTAAATAATGAGCAAACTAAAGGGCCCAGTAATACTCGTCGACCACGACGATATCGGGCTAAACAGGCTACAGGCAGATTTTAAGGCTGTTGGACAACAGTCTCTAACCGCAGCGGACATCCAGTCCATAGCCGCCATCTGCGACGACCCCCTCAGTCAACTGGTGGTGCTGCGCGCCAAAAATACTCCCCTAGACACAGACCAACAAATCGATGCCCTGCGCACAATCTGTGCAGACTATCTGGTAGTCATGGCACTGGACGAAGCAGATCAGCACCGGGCCACAGAGTTCTTTCGCCTGGGTGCCGCCGATGTGCTCACCTCAGGCCAGAGCGCCAAAGAGCTCAGGCTCACTCTGGCGCGGGTCGACAACCTGGCCGAAACCCGCCGCCGGGCCAGTCAGTACAGCACAGAGCTGGAAAAAACCAATGTCGAGCTGCAAGAGAGCCTGCGCCTGCTCAAACAGGACCAGCTGGCCGGCCTGGAAGTGCAAAAAAGCCTAATGCCCGAGAGCCCGCTGGCCTTTGGTGACTATGAAATCTCCCACTCCATCACACCCTCCCTGTATCTGAGTGGCGACTTTGTTGGCTATAACTTTGTACTCGACCGCTATCTGCTGTTCTACTTTGCCGACGTCTCCGGCCACGGCGCCTCCTCAGCCTTTGTGACAGTGCTGCTGCGCTTTATGATTGGCCGAGTTATCCGCCGCCATATGCTAGAAAAAGACTATGTGGCCTTGGCCCAGGCACCTGAAGGCCTGGTAGAGCATATTAACAATCAGCTATTGGCCACTGGCCTGGGCAAGCACCTGACCATAGTGGCCGGCTCCCTGGATACAGAGACCAGACAGCTGCGCTATGTGGTCGGCGCCCAGCAGCCCCAGCCCATATTAATCACAGATAACAAAGCCAGATACTTACCGGGCAAAGGCAAGCCCGCCGGTATATTCGAAGACGCTAACTGGACAGTAGAGCAGATACATCTGCCCGAACGCTTCGCCCTAGTGCTGCTGTCCGACGGCGTCTACGACCTGTTGCCCAATAAAGAAATTGTGCAAAAAGAGCGCACATTGCTGAGGTATCTCTCCACCAGCTCCGGCAATATAGACCAGCTTAAAGAAGCTCTGTTTATAGACTATATAGAAGACCCCCAAGACGATATTTCCGTGTTGCTGCTAACGGGGGGCATGTAGTTGAGCACAGGTAAAATACTGGTCTCGGATAAAGACGGCAACTACCTGATCAAATTTAGCGGCGACGTGCGGGTCAACCTGTGCGGCTCCCTCAATCATCATATGGCCGCCATATTCGGCAGCACCGACGTGCAGCATGTAGTTATAGATATGCTAGAGGCCGAGTGTGTCGACAGCACCACCCTGGGCCTAATCGCCAAGCTAGCCCTGCATTGCCGCAAAGAATACAACATCAATATGCAGCTGTTTTGTCAAAACCCCAGCATACTGCGCACCCTAGACTGCATGAGCTTCGACGAGATAATCGATATCTGCCAAGAGGTGCCAGATATAGACGCCGACCTGCACGCCATAGAGACCGTCAATTCCGATATAGACGAAGTGCGCCGCCAGGTACTGGAAGCCCACAAACTCCTCACCCAGCTCAGCCCCGACAGCAGCAAAGAGTTCACCGACCTAATCCGCGCCCTGGAATCTGGCAGCTAAGCCCATACCTATTGCGGTAAATTTGTTTGATCAAAAACTTGCGAAACCACAGATTCTGTATTAACACTTAACTACAGGCTCTAATAATAGGTTCAATAACAACATCGCCCGCTATCTCAATAGATAACATCAGAGTCCCTGGGGCCCCTGATGTTTTGCAATTGCTCATAATTAAGAACGATGCACTGGCGACCACTCATACAGGGGGCAGTACCTTGAACGCGCAGAGCAGTAAACCAATGCAGGGCGGCAGTATGGACAATGTCCATAACCTGACCCCCGAACAGGATATAGAGCAACAGGCCGCCGACTGGCTGCTGCGTCTTGATGCCGAGCACAAGCCCAGCAAATCCGAAATCGACGAACTCACCGCCTGGGTGCAGCGCAGCCCAGCTCACAAAGAACAACTGCAGCGTCTGGCTCAGTATTGGCACTGCGCCAACCTGCCAGCAGAGCTGTCACTGGCCCCCTCCGGCAGCGCGCCATCAGAGCCCGGCAACGGCAACCTACTCAGCCGCCTATTTAGCAGCGGTTGGCGAGCCACAGCCACATTGGGTGTGGCACTCAGCATAGCTGGCGCCCTGACCATGAATCTACTCACCAGCGACACCAGCGGCATATCCGGCAACGGTATCTACGAAACCCGCACCGGCGAGCAAAACAGCATCACCCTGAGAGACGGCTCAGTGATACAGCTCAACACAGGCAGCCGCATCCATGTCAACTTTGTCGACAAACAGCGCACCGTATCCCTGATTGCGGGCGAAGTGCATTTTCAAGTGGCCAAAGACAAAACCAGACCCTTTATAGTTAAGGCCGGCGAGGGCCTGGTGCGTGCCGTGGGCACGGCCTTTAGCGTGCGCTTGCACCCAGAAGCGGTAAAAGTGGTAGTAGACGAGGGCAAGGTAGCACTGGCCACCAGCCTAGATTCACCCAATAGCAAAAGCGGCAGCAGTCGCGACACAGCAGAGACCGTAAAACGGGCCGTAGACCGGGGCTACCTGGTGCAGGGCCAGACAGTAGAATTTGTACCAGAGGCAGGCGATGGGCTGGGCAATGAAATCCAAGAGCTTAAACAGGACGATCTAGACCAGCAGCTAGCATGGCGCACAGGCATGCTGCTATTTAGCGGCGAGCCACTTGCCGAGGCCATTGCAGAGATCAACCGATACACCTCCCTAGAGATTAAAATTATCGACCAGCAGATCGCCGACCTAAAGATAGGCGGCCATTTTAAGGTAGGTGAAACCGAGGCCATGCTGCAGGCACTGGAGATAAGCTTTGGCATAAGGGTCACCCGTCCCAACCCAGATACAGTACACCTGGCCCTAAAATAACCAGGCCTCCGGCCATAACTTCCCACTAGCGGGTTTGCTCTGCCAAACAGTTCTACTACTGAGGGGCTTCACCGAATAACTTGCGAAAACGCCATTCATGGATTAATTATTAATGCATGGAATACGCCTAGATACCGCCTGTTATCCCAGATAAAAAATCACATCACAGTGCCCCGGTATTTAGCCATCGCTCAAGGGAAGTCGTGATGCCAGCACAAAAAGACAAAAATACAACACCAGTATTACAAGCCTTTCAAAAACATCAGGCAGCGCTGCGGCGCTTTATCTCGCGCTTTGTACAGCGTACCCAAGATATAGACGACGTAGCCCAAGAAGCCTTTTTGCGCGCCTATCGCGCCGAGCAGGGCAGGCCCATAGAACAACCCAAATCGTTCCTGTTTCGTATTGCCCACAATGTGGCCATCACAGAACTGACTAAAAAATCCACCCAGATCATCGACTATATAGCGGACATTGATGAGTCAGCAGTTGTATGGTTAGAAGACTCGGCCGAAGAGATGGCCATGGCAGACCAGCTTATTGGTCTTCACTGCGAGGCGGTAGCCCAGTTACCACCCCAGTGCCGGCGAGTATTTCTAATGCGCAAAGTGCACGGCATGAGCCACAGAGATATCGCCACTGAGTTAGGCATTGCCATTAGCACCGTCGAGAAACACATGACCAAAGGGGTTAGAGACTGCGCCAGTTATATAGAGCAACAGACCGGCGACAAACCAATGACTCCACCAGCAAAGAGCGACCACAGAGCAGGGCAACAGCATGGATAATATCCGCCAATTGAGCACAGCAGAAGATATCGAGCAACAGGCCGCAGACTGGCTAGTGCGGCTTGATAGCGACCATGCGCCCAGCCAGCAAGACCTTCAGGCCCTCAAAGAATGGATGCAGCGCAGCCCAGCCCACACAGCACAACTCAAACGCCTAACAAAGTACTGGCACAGCGCCAACCTACTCACAGAGCTGTCATTCCCACTACCAGGCAGCCAGCGCCCCGGGGGGTGGCTCAGCAACCTGCGCTACCAGTTTAGGCAACTCCTTACCCACGGCCGCCAAGCAAGCGCCACCCTGGGTATTGCATTTAGCCTCACAGTTGCCGTCGCCCTGGGCTTGTATTTCAATAGCGGGGCAGGGGTGTCGGGCAATGGCATCTACCAAACTCGTATCGGCGAGCAAAACAGCATCACATTAGTCGATGGTTCAGTCATACTTCTCAATACCAACAGCCGCTTACAAGTTAACTACGAGCACAATCAACGGGATGTTGTTCTGATCGCCGGCGAAGCCCATTTTGAAGTCGCCAAAGACCCTAACCGACCCTTCGTTGTCAAAGCCGGCCAAGGCCTAGTGCGCGCCGTAGGCACAGCCTTTACCGTGCGCATGAATCCCCAAGCGCTTAAAGTTACTGTCACAGAAGGCAAAGTAGCACTGAGGAAATTTGAGCCACAAAAAGTGGAAACAAACAGCATCGAACCTGAAAACACCCAGCTTACAAACAGCGATACGCCAGCCCCACCTGTGCCCCCAACCAAAGACCGCGGCTACCTAGTACAGGGCCAGAGCGTCGACTTCCAACCCCAGGCCAGCAGCGGCCTAGGCAACCCCATACAACAGCTAAAACAGCATGATATAGAGCAACAGCTCGCCTGGCGCCAAGGCCTGCTGCTATTTGCCGGCGAACCCCTAGCTCAAGTGATTAAAGAGGTAAACCGCTACACCAAACTGGATATCCAAATTATCGATGCAGATATCGCCGACCTTAGCATCGGCGGCCAGTTTAAAGTAGGTGAAACCCAAGCCATGCTCAAAGTGCTAGAAACCAGCTTTGGTATACAAGTTAGCCGTCCCAACGCAACCACCGTACACCTAGCCCTAAACTAAAAAACGTCACCCCAGCAAAGCATCGTCACCCCAGCGTATGCTGGGGTCCACATTCTCATAAATGGATGCCAGCCTCCGCTGGCATGACGCAATGTGGAACCTCACCACAGCTCCCAAAATCCTCAACTACACTTAAACCATGTCCACCAACCACCTTTCCACCAACCAAACCCAAAATGGCCAGACCTCTACCTATCCGGCCATTTTCGCTTTATAATGGCCAGACTGCTTATTAAACAACTAAATTATGGCCAAAAACACCCAAAAACAAGCAACACTAACCTTGCTAAGACAGGCCTCAAAGCCACTGTCACTTAGCGAACTCGCCACAAAACTAAACCACAGCGTCTCCGAACGCACCCTGCGTCGCTGGTTAGCCGATTGGCAAGCTGACAAAAAAGTCCAAAAAACCGGAGCAGGCCCCACAACCAGCTACCAAATAACACCAGCGTCTAAAGAACCTGCCACAGCAGCCCTAGCAAGCGACTCATTCGCGTTTCTCGAAGGTCTCGACACCGACTTACGCGCCGCGCTGCTCAATCAAATTCGTGACCTATGGACCCACTCATCCACCGCGCTAGAGGGCAACACCCTCACATTGGGCGACACGCATTTTATTCTCGAAGAGGGGCTGACCGTTTCAGGCAAGCCCATAAAAGACCACCTAGAAGTGCGCGGCCATGCCAGAGCCATCGAAATACTCTACCAATGCATCGGCAAACCCATTGAAGAGGAAAGGGTGTTTGCACTCCATCGCGCCGTACAAACCGAGCAGTTTGATGACATCTACAAACCCATTGGCGCCTGGAAAGTCGAAGCTAACGGCACCCATATAGTGGGCCAAGATAACAAACCCCATTTTATTGAATATGCATTGCCGCTATTTGTACCAACACTAATGACTCAGGTTCTAGACAGCATTAATGCCACCAGCCCAGAAAGCGTCACCCTAAACAATGCAGCAGAGATCTACGCCAAGATTCATATGGGCATCGCCCACATCCACCCCTTCTTCGATGGCAATGGACGCATCGCCCGGCTGTTAGCCAACATACCGCTATTAAAAAGCGGTCTACCGCCCTTAGTCATTCCTCAAGAACAACGCCGCGCCTACATAGAAACGCTCAGTACCTACCAAATAAGTATTGGCCAATTAACCGACGCCAGCGGCGTATGGCCCGACCCAAAGCAGCTAAAAGCATTCAGCGAATTTTGCGCCAACTGCTACAGCGAAACCAAAGAGCTGGTAGAGCAAGCATTTAAAATTCAAACCAACAGAGCCCCCACTTAGGCCACTGCCTCCTGTCACCCTGAACTTTCCCCTGTCACCCTGAGCGCAGCCGAAGGGTCTCCCACAGCAACTCCCCAATCCCTCAACTACACTTAAACCATGTGCACCAGTTCACCACCAGTCACCACAGCACATGAGGGGCATCACCATAAACAAAAAAATCCATCACAAAAAAAACCACCTCCCCACTAGCGGGTTGTACCCAGCCACAGGTTATAAACCTCACAAGGCCGCGCAAGTGGGCCTGTCATGGACAGCAAGCCAGACCATGGGAAGGGCAGTGAGGCAAGCAACCCAAATGGCCTCACCGGTAAACTGGATAACCCGTCAAATAGTGCTATGCGTAACGTTAACGATACTCTCGTTAACTGCGGTAGCTGAGGTAAAAAGGCCAGATGTGCACCAACATTACACATTTGACCTACCCCAGCAGAGCGTCGCAGACTCACTAAACGACCTAGCCAAACACACCGGCGCACAATTCCTCTTCCCCTTTCAGCTCGCCCAATCCAAGACAGCCAAGCCAATCAGCGGACACTTCACCCTGTTAGAAGCCACAGCACAGCTGCTTCAAAACACCGGGCTCAGAAGCGACCTTGTGGACGGAGTGCTCACCATCTCCCCAGCGGACGATGCTGGCACTTTTGGTAACCAAAACCATAAGGGGAAGAAGATGAATACATACACAAGGAAAACATTGCTCGCCAGCATGGTAGGGCTATTTGCAGCGGGCGGCGCCTCGGGCAGTTTGGCCCAGGGCGGTGAGGCTGCCACGGAGCAGGGTAGGATTGATGAGATTATTGTGACGGCAAACCGGCGTGCTGAAAGTTTGAATGATGCGGCATTGAGTATTGCGGCGATTGGCGGCGAAGAAATATCCCGCCGTAACCTCACGGAAATGAATGATTATCTTCGAACTATGCCTGGCGTTAATTTTATAGATCAGGGTGCAGGCCGGAATGCAGTTGTTGTCCGCGGAATTACCATTGACCCTGAGCTGGAATCCGCACTGACCTCGCCAACAACCGGTCTTTATTTTGGGGAGGTTCCTTTAGCGGGCTTTTCTCTCGAGGGAGGGAATGCCAATATAAAAATGATCGATCTAGATCGAGTAGAGGTTCTTCGCGGGCCACAAGGTACCTTGTTTGGTTCAGGATCATTGGCAGGAGCAGTTCGCAATATCCCAAAGCAACCAAATATGGAGGAATTTGAAGGTGCGATCAAAACCGGTTATTCAAATACCACCGAATTCGGGGGTGATAATACAAAATTAGAGGGCGTAATAAATATTCCGTTAGTTGAGGGCATATTGGCACTAAGAGCCGTTTCCTATCGACATAAAGCAGATGGTTATGTCAATAACATTGCTGGCACACAGCTGGCTACGGGAGGCCCAATCGCAACGACTTATACAGCTGCCGGCCTTGTGGCTGCATTCGGTGGTGCCGATCTTTTTCAAGATGAAAAGGGTACTGGCGGGTCTACATTCACAGGTGGACGAATAGCGCTTAAATGGACGCCAACGACAGAATTCGATGTCACGCTGCAATATCTCTCACAAAAAGCTGAATTGGATGGGCGTCCATATGTTCAACTAAATACAGGTGGTTATACTCAGGCCACCTTAGCTTTTGGTGACGCTCTTCCTAACCAAAGTGAAAAGCTTGAAGACGACATAAGCATCATAAATATGATCGTAGAGTATGATTTTGGTTGGGCTTCGTTACTTTCCTCCTCCGCATATGTCGACAATAAAAGTGTCAGGAACTACGACATTACTGCTTTAGTTGGTCTCTCACCCCTGGTTCAGCTAAATGCTGATTCCAATGAAGCATTTATTCAGGAGATCAGGCTTGTCTCGAAACTAGAGGGGCCTATGCAATTTATCACTGGTCTATATTTTGAAGACATTGTTCGTTTTCTTGATAGCGAATCATATGCAACTGGTGATTTAAGTCTAAATGTTTTTGGAACACCATTTGGTGCTACGAATCCCCTTATTGATATCGGAACACGAACTGGCACGACTACTCAAAAAGCTGTTTTTGGTGAATTATCCTATGACGTTACCGAGCAAGTAAAAGTAACTATTGGTGCCCGTTACTTCGATTATGAAAAAACCGATTTGCTTGACGGAATGGGCGCATTTGGCTTACGTCTTCTACCAGGAGAAACTGAGGAATCCGGTGACAATTATAAGGCAAGTGTATCCTATGTGCCCAACGAAGATATGTTGATGTACGCCACATGGTCTGAAGGGTTTCGTCTTGGAAATTCAAATTTACCACTACCTCCTTCCGTCTGTGACGTAAATAACGATGGCTTACTTGATGGAACAAGTGCTGAGTTAAGAGGTGGATTTGATTCTGATAGTACAGAAAATATCGAATTTGGTATCAAAATGGGCCTTGCTGAAAATCGGGTTCAGGTTAATGCATCTTTGTATCAGGTAAAATGGAACGCTATGCCTTTGTTTATTGCTGCCGGGAAACTTGACTCTCAAGCTACTCAGATCTGTTTTGGCGGAACCATTGTTAACGTTGGTGATGCTGAATCAAATGGTTTCGAATTAGAAACCTCAGTTCAGCTGACGGACAGTTTGCGTTTCAATATTGGCGGGGGCTACACCAATGTGGAGCTTTCACAGGGGATTACTGAACTCGGCTTTTCGAAAGGAGATCGGTTACCAAGCTCCCCAGAGTATAATGCAAATATGGGTTTAGCCTACGACTTCGTGCTGGCTGGAAATGAGGGTTATGTCCAGGCTGACTATGCTGTCGTTAGTGAATTTTATAATAGAGTCGGTGAAGCAGGAGATAAAGGCGGAGATTATGGACAATTTAACATGAATGCAGGCATTGTTATAAACAACTTCACTGCTGAGATATTTGCTCAAAATTTGACCAATGAAGACGCTATTACTTCTGTCGGTGTCATTGGCTTCGACACTAGAGCCTATAGGCTTCGACCTCGTACTATAGGCCTCAACATCGGCTATCACTTCTAAAATCAAGACTCCATCGAAATCGCAACCAGAAGGTTTACGTGACTCCTCCTAGAATAAGAGAGTCACGTTCTGGTTGTCAAAAAAATTACTTTATTAATTCGGAAAGATAATATGGCACAACAATTTAAATTCTCTAAGCTCGGATTGCCTCCACTGCCGTCGTCTAGTCCTGATACTGTTGCGGCATTGCTTTGGGCCAGAGAAGTATTGCAAAAACACCAAGCTAACGTTCAAGGAGTTAGAAATCCGAAAGGAATCGATGAGTTAAAACCTATAAAAATTGGTGGCGTTGATCAATGGTGCCATATTCGAGGTCGTAATAGGAGCAACCCTATTTTACTTTATTTGCATGGTGGACCAGGCGGGGCAATCATAGGGGGCACTCTGAGTGCGTCGACAAGGCCTTGGGAAGACTATTTCACACTGGTATTTTGGGATCAACGACAGTGTGGCAAAAGCTATTACCCAGCGGATGATGAAGATAATCCTCTCACAGTCAATCAATTGATTAATGACACCTGTGAGTTAATTAAACATTTAAGGCATAAATTTAGCCAAGAAAAAATATTTGTGCTTGGACATTCTTGGGGATCTGTACTTGGTATGCATGCCTTAAAAAGATATCCTGATTGGATACACGCTTATATTGGTGTTGGACAAGTCGTAAATACGATCGAAGCAGAGAGGAAAATTTTAAAACGGTTACTCAACCACGCTACGGATAAGAATGAGTTAAATCTTATTGAAACTTTAAACGACATAATACCGTATTTAGATTTCAGTTTCCCAGAACGAGAAAAATCTTGGATAAAATATTGTGATTTTGCGCGTCGAGAGCTTTCCCGATTAGCAGGCGAGACTTTTATGCATCATTTATTTTGGGATGATGCGCTTGATTTGATTAATCTCGATAATTTAATATCGCCACAGCGAACATTAACCGATTTGAGTAATTCGATCATCGGAGACGAAGTCGCAGTTGCCCGGGCCCCCTATCTATTTACTAAAGAGTTTTTAGACGTAGACCTTCCAAATGATATCGGTTCATCATTTGATGTGCCGATTTTCTTTTTTACTGGGTCGCACGATTGGCATACTCCTCATCCCTTATCCGACAGTTGGTTTAACAATATTGACGCACCTTATAAAAAGCTAATCCACTTTGACGAATCATGTCACGCGGTTGTAAATGAGGAGCCTGGTAAAGTATTGATAGCGCTCGTTAATAATGTACTGCCGATCGCTGGGTCTAAGCCTAGCGAACGCTAGCAGTCTCTTATGCAAAATTTACGCTACAAGCACTACTTCCTTGTATTACTTACGATTGTTGCGGTGTTTAATTATTTAGACCGCTTTGTACTTTCTTTGTTATTAGAGCCAATAAAATACGATCTCCAGTTAAATGATAGCCAACTCGGGCTGTTAACAGGAATTGCTTTTTCATTGTTTTATGCAATTGCTGGTGTGCCTATTGCTCGCTGGGCAGATAGGGGAAACCGGAATACCATTATTTCTCTTACTACGGCGTTATGGAGTGGAATGGTCGCGCTTTCGGCTTTGGCTGGCAATTTCACCCAGCTTCTATTAGCACGTGTGGGTGTTGCTGTTGGAGAGGCTGGCTGTGTACCGCCGGCATTGTCATTGATCGCCGATTATTTTAGTCGCGAAGATCGTCCCCGTGCTACATCAATCTATTTTCTGAGTTCTCCTATTGCTTTAATTATTGGCTATGTTGGTGGCGGGTGGTTGGCTGAGAATCTCGGTTGGCGTATGACATTTGTTGTAGTTGGCCTACCAGGTATCGCGCTCGCAATGTTGGTTAAGTTCACCCTGCTTGAGCCTCGACTACAACATAAAGCCTCTGAGGCTGCCAGAATACCGTCATTTAAAGAAGTACTTACAACTTTGTGGCGGCAAGAAACTTTCCCACATATTGTTACTGCTTTTTTAGTGGCCTATCTGTTTGGGTCAGGTATTCTCATATGGCTTCCCGCTTTCTTAATGCGAAGCTACGCAATGGGGCCCATAGAAGTGGGCTCATGGTTGGCGCTTGTCAGTGGAGTATGCGGCATACTCGGCGTCTATCTAGGGGGGTGGCTCGCGACTCGATATGCTAAGGGACAAGAATCCTTGCATATGCGAGCTGCGTCGCTTTGTTTTTCTATTTGCGGGGGGTTGTATGTTTTAGCTTACATCGTCACAAGTAAATATATGTCTTTAACTTGTATAGCTATGCTCACATTTTTAGGCTCATTAGCCACTGGCGTTATTTTTTCGGCAATTCAGAGCTTGGTGTCTGGACGTTTGCGTTCAGTTGCTGTGTCTTTAGTCCTTTTATTAGCTAATTTGGTTGGTGCGGGTTTAGGGCCGTTAGCAATTGGAGTGTTGAGCGATCTATTAGCGCCGATATTTAGACAGGAATCCTTACGCTATGCGTTAGTGATATTTTCTCCCGGTTATTTTTGGGTTGCTTATCACTATTGGCAAGCGAGCGTCACCATAGAGGCGGATATTAGAGCTGTTGAACTAGAAGAAAATAATGTTGATATTTCAGATTATGAATTAATCAATACCGGCGAAATTGCTTCTGATATACGTAAAATTTAATGGATTTATCGCTTAATATTTAATATGGGAAAAAACAGAATGGATTCATTTAATTCGGTCTTAAGATATAACGGGAAGCTAGGCGGGCGGAGCCTTATATGAGTTCTTCGAAAATAGCATGCAAAAGTGAATACGTTACTATGCGTGATGGTATACGGCTAGCGGTGAGCGCTTGGTTGCCAAGCGTTCAGAGTTACGACCATAAAAAATATACCGCTGTTGTGACTATCACGCGTTACGGTCGTGCAATGGAATTTAAGCAGGACTGTCCTGAGCTTCAATCGTTTTACCTTTCAGCATGTTATTTGTTTGCTCATGGCTACGTGCTAGTCGCTGTTGATGCTCGAGGGTCCGGTGCGTCCTTTGGCGTCAGGGAAGGGGAAGCGTCCGTTGCTGAGGTGGCGGATATCGGGGAAGTTATTGCTTGGGTTGCACACCAAGATTGGTGTGATGGGCGTGTTGCTACCACTGGCGCCTCCTACTCTGGAATTACTACCCTCTGTAGTTTGGTGAGCGGCTCTCCAGCGCTGAAGCTCGGTGTTTGTCGAGCCCCAGATTTTGATTTATATCGTCATCTTTTCGCCCCAGGAGGAATTGTCAATCACTGGTTTATTGACGCTTGGGGGCACGCCACATCTGCCCTAGACAAAAATGACATGAAAGCTCTATTTCGGGGGGGCTATTGGCCCCATCCAGACGGTGCCCTTGATAATCTGCTAGGTGTAAGGCCTGTCGATGATGACAAGGACAAAGCCTTACTCACGTCTGCCATTGCAGATCACAAGGCTAATTATAATGTTGCGGATGCTGGAGATAGATTAACGTTTATTGATAGAAAACCGTTTGGTTGTCATCTAAGTTTATTCGAATCACCCTACAAGGAAAATATTGAGAATGGAAATACGCCGGTTGTCATCCGTTGTGGTTGGCATGATGCTGGCACTGCCCTTGGGGCCCTTTCAATGTTTACTTCGATTAGAAGCCCCATTCAATTAATTATAGGGCCTTGGAGTCACGAGGGTACGTTTCTGGTAGACCCGTTTAAGGCCAATGCTGATACACATGCTGAACCAATACCAATCGATGACGAAAGGGCTCTCAGAGTAAAGTCTCTCGACGTCATTTTTCAGAAGGAACAGTGTTCTGAGGACGGCATTCACGAACAGTTTGGTTGGATTGACTACTATACACTTGGCGAAAATGCTTGGAAAACTACGGGACAATGGCCTCTGCCAGACACTCAATTTCAGCGCCTGTATCTTGCAGAAGGAGGTAGTTTAAGTAAAACAGCCAACACGTCACTCGATGGCAGTGACAGCTATTGGGTGGATCAAACCGCGACGACGGGACTAAACAACCGTTGGCACGCGCAATCAGCGGCCAAACCTATTCTTTTCCCTGACCGGCGACAAGAGGATAAAAGGCTCCTAGTTTACAACACACCAGTTTTAGAGCGAGACACTGAAATCACTGGTCACCCAGTAGTTCATCTTTATATTCGGTCAGATGCAAGCGACGGTCAGTTTTTTGTATATTTGGAAATGGTTGATCCAGATGGCCAGGTACGCATGCTCACTGAGGGACAGCTCAGAGCACTCCATCGCAAAGTATCGTTAGAAAGCCCACCTTACAAAATGTTTGGTCCTTATCACAGTTTAAAGGAAAAAGACGCTCAGTATCTCATTCCCGGTGAAATAGCAGAAATCACCTTCGACTTGTTCCCTATCTCAGTATTACTCAAAAAGGGACAGCAGATTCGACTTGCGATAGCCTGTGCAGATAAGGATACCTTTTCTCCGATTGCAAATTTAGCAAGCCAAAAGATAAGCGTGGAGCGAAACTGTGTCTATGCTTCCTTTATTGACTTACCAGTTATCCATTAAAAATAAAGTACAGAGTTTTAGCGGGGTTCTCATTAAAGAGAGCTGGCGACCTCTTTTACTTAAAGACGGAATTTTTAAATTTTATTAATCAACATAGGGATAAATATATGTCTCAGAGCCCCGAAGTCATGGCTTCGGTTAACAAAGAAGGTGGGAGCAATAAAGTGCATCTTATGTCTCAAAGTACACTTCAGTTAAATATGATTAACTACAACGACTATAAAGCGCCAGATTATTTAATTGATAGAACATATTTATACATTGACTTTCAGGAAATAAATGTTGTCGTCAAATCACGGTTACACCTCAGGCGCAACCCAGTCCATCAGAGTACGAATAAACAGCTTATATCGACGCCACTAGTTTTAGATGGCGTGAATCTAGCGCTTCGATCTGTGTCTATTGATGGCGTAATTATTGACGAACCTAGATTTAGTGTCGATGAAACTAGCCTTACTATTTATGATGTTCCTTCCGCTTTTATATTGGAATGTGTTACGGAAATTGATCCCATTAAGAACGTTTCGTTAGTTGGACTATTTATTTCGGGGAGTCTTTATTGCACTCAATGCGAGCCAGAGGGTTTTAGGTACATAACCTATTATCAAGATCGGCCAGACGTGCTAAGTGAGTTTACTGTTACTTTGGAAGCGGATATTAAAAAATACCCTAGGTTGCTGGCTAATGGAAATCTGTTCTCTCAAGGAAAAGTGGCTAATCGCCCCAATCGTCACTGGGCGACTTGGCATGATCCGTTTAAAAAGCCTAGCTACCTTTTTGCTGTGGTTGCCGGAAACCTTGAATACCTTGAAGATACCTTTAACACCCGTTCAGGCCGTGAAATCACGATAAGAATATTTGTAGAGCACGCTGAAGACTTGGAGAAATGTCGCCATGCTATGAATATTACTAAGCAAGCGATGAGTTGGGATGAGAAAGTCTATGGGCGTGAATATGACTTGGATATCTTTATGATTGCCGTCATTACTAAGATGAATCCAGGAGGTATGGAGAATAAAGGGCTCAATGTCTATCGTGCTGATCGTCTACTGATTGACGCGCAAACAACAATCGATTCTGACTTGCAAACCGTTACTGAAACAGTGGCCCATGAGTATTTTCACAACTGGTCCGGCAATCGTGTTGGGAGTCGTGACTGGTTCCAACTAACTTTAAAAGAAGGCTTTACCACCTATCGGGGCCTGCAATTTAATCAGGACCAATATTCGAGTGTTGTTAAACGGATTGAAGAAACCCAATTTATCCGCACCACTCAATTTTCCGAAGATGCCAGTCCATTGGCCCATCCTATTAGACCAGAGGCTTATCGGGCGATATGGAATTTTTATACGCCCACGGTGTATCAGAAGGGGGCTGAGGTAGTTCGTATGCTAGCGACCCTGTTGGGGCCGGAAGACTATCGTAAAGGCACCGATCTATTCTTCCAGCGCTGCGACGGCAAAGCCGTAACGACTGAAGAGTTTGTTGTGGCGATGGAAGAGGCTGCAAATAGAGATCTAAGCCAGTTTAGGCGCTGGTATTCCCAGGCCGGAACGCCTCAGGTTGAGGTCAGCGGCGATTATGACAAGGGCAAAAGCCAGTTTAGGCTCACATTTAAGCAGACTAATCCAAAAGCACGAAACTCGGATATCGTTGACCCACTACTTATCCCTTTACGTTTAAGTTTACTGGGCCAGGATGGTGAGAGACCTGTTGTGTTAAATAACCTGAGTAAGGTTCCTGATCAAGCGCTCCAAGGCAAGGTAAAAGTGTCGCATTCGAAAGTGCTGGAAATTACCGAAAGCGAGCAGAGTTTTGTATTTAGTGAGGTAGATGAAAAGCCTGTACCGCTCTTGTTCCAGGACTTCTCCGCTCCAGTGAAATGGACCTACAACTATACATTCGATGACTTAATGCTGATTCTTCGAGCTAGCAGTAATGATTTTAGTCGGTGGGAAGCCAGTCAGCTGCTTTGGACGCAGCTTATTGAGCAGGCGATTGCGGCAAACGATTTTGATACTAGCACTGGGCTACCCATCGAATTAGCGGCATTTTATATCGAACTACTAACCCAAAGCCAGACCGACCCGAGTTTGGATCAAGGGTTGGTTGCTAAACTACTTACGGTTCCCAGTGAAGCATATCTTGCCGAGCTGACCCCAGCCACTGAATTGATAGATATAGATGCCATACATCAAGCACGTAGCGCAGTAAAAAAACGGATTGGCATCGCCCTAAAAGCCAGTTTCCAGGAGGTCTATGGACAGTATGAGGCCAAGGAGCCTGTGAGTATCGAGGTAACCGCTATTGCCAGTCGAGCGCTGCGTAATCTGGCCCTAGACTATCTAGTGGGGACTGGTGATAGTGTTTGGGTAAAAAACTGTATTCACCAATTCAATAAAGCCAACAATATGACCGACACCATGGCTGCATTGACAGGGTTGGTAAATAGTGACGCCGATGCTTCTGTAACGTTTAGGCAACAGGCTTTGGAGTCTTTTTATGCCAAATGGCGGGATGAGCCTTTGGTTCTCAATAAATGGCTTGAGGTGCAAGCCTGCTGTCAATTGTCCGGCACCCTAACTAAGGTAATAAAACTTCTGGATCATCCAGCTTTTGATATCAAAAGTCCCAATCAAATGAATGCATTAATCGGACAGTTTTGTACCAATAACCACGTCAATTTTCACCATACTGATGGCAGCGGTTATAGCTTTCTGATCGACCAAATTTTAATCCTCAATTCCATAAATCCTCAGATGGCTAGTCGTACTTTAGCCAGATCGCCCATGGTCAATTGGCGACGCTACGATATAAAACGGCAGGTCCTTATCAAATCTCAGTTGCAGCGGCTACAAAGTCTACCGAGCTTGTCGGCTGAGGTATTTGAGGTGATCAATAAATGTTTATAAACAGGTCAGGACCTCTCTTGACAAGATAGGTATGGAGAATATGACTAATAAATCACAACGCGTTGTTGTTACCGCCGGCGCGTCCGGTATTGGTTTGGCTATTGCCCAAAGATTCTTAGCGGACGGAGCCGAGGTATTTATTTGCGATATCTCGGCCCCCGCACTCGATACAGCACTCAATGAAAACCCCAGACTTCAGGGTAGATTAGCCAATGTAGGTGATCCACAATCGGTAGAAGGGTTTTTTAACCAAGTACTTTCCACATTGGGTGGCATTGATGTACTGGTCAACAACGCGGGCATTGGTGGCCCTCGGGCAAAGGTTGAAGAGATTGATTATCAAGACTGGGATGACTGTATACAGATTAATCTGAGCGGTATGTTTTATTGCGTTAAGCAAGTAGTTCCCACCATGAAAGGGCAGAACTCTGGCTGCATTATTAATATTTCCACAAGTTCTGCAAAAACCGGCTTACCCCATAGATTGCCTTATGTGGCCTCAAAGGTTGGCGTATTAGGATTAAGTCATAACCTGGCCCGTGAGTTGGGCGCCTTTAATATCCGTGTTAATACGATTTTGCCCGGCTTAATGGATAACCCTAGAGGCCGTGGGCTAGTGGCCAAGCACGCCGAGGAACATGGCCTATCTGTCGAAGATGCTGAAGCGGAATTCTTACAATATATCTCCCTAAAAAGTTGGATTAAACCCAGTGAGATTGGGGATACAGCTGTTTTTCTTGCCTCAGATCTAGGGCGGCATATTACCGGGCAGGAACTTGCCGTGGATGGTAATTGCGAATGGGAGCAGTAACTTGTCGAACCACTTGACATCATCATATTTTCACTCAACCAGTAATGATGCTCCGAGTGAGTTACGTCTAGTAAATATATTTTGATAAAGACCTACTGAATCTAATGCTAATAGCGAGTCAAATTGATGAAAACATCTGATCTCCCCGTAATTGAATTAAGTGGCACACCCCGTGAGCGGGGTCGTACTCATGGCGAAGCCGTTAAGCCATTGATCGCCAATCTAGTCAATAGATGGCGGGATGATCTTGGTAGCTTTTACAAAGGTGACTCTTCCGGGAAAAAGGAAGATCCGGATAAATACCTAGCTACGTTTTTTAAAGAAACGAACTATATAAAAGCGATTAAACAATGGGCCCCCGATTTATTGGACGAAGTCCAGGGCATCGCAGAAGGGGCCGAGCAAGATTTTCACGATATTCTAGGCTTGCAGCTTGTAGATGAGGAGTGGGTCTTTGGTCTTCGCCGTCGACTAAATAAGCCAACTACTAAGTGTACCGCCTTTGGTGTACCTAATCAGGACAAGGGTGTTAGTTTTGCCGGGCAAAATCTAGATGCCCCCAGTTGGATCGAGGGAGGTCAAGTATTGCTTCGGCTTGCCGCTACAGAGGGCTGTCCCGAAACTTTGATTTTTACCATGGCAGGTAATATTGGAATCAATGGGCTTAACGCACGGGGGCTAGGCATTACAGTGAACACCTTGGCTCAGCTCAATTATTCGGTTGAAGGATTACCAGTCGGCTTTATCGTGCGCTCCCTTCTTAAAGAGAACTCCATTGATCAGGCAGAGGAATTCCTGCGCGCTATAAAACACGCATCGGGTCAAAACTATATTCTCTCGTCCTCCGGCGATATGCGCTGTTTTGAGTGCTGTGCGACTAGTGTTGCTCGGTATGCTCCCAAGCAAAATCGGGGCAGAGTGTTCCATTCTAATCACCCTCTGATTAATCGAGATGAGAGCGCACTCAAAGAGTTAACTAACCATCGTTTAAATAACTCAGAAGCCCGACTTGATTCAATCTGTCATCGATTAGGTAATACCACACAAACGCTCACGTTGGACGATATTAAAGCTGCGTTGGCCGCCCATGATGATCCTGATAACCCGGTTTCCCGCAATACGAATAGTGAAAGTGACTCAATTGGTTTTACTGCTGGTTCATCCATCTATGAGTTAGGTGATGTGCCTCGAATGCATTTGGCCGCTGGCCCGCCCTGTGAAACCGCTTTTGAGCTATTTGAGTTTAAAACCCTTTGATTTTCTGAAAACTAGATGACAAACCAAAAGGTATCAAAAAAATGACACGCAAAGTAATACTTACCTGCGCGGTTGTAGGCGAAAACCAATACAACCAAGCACACCCCAACTTCCCCATAACCCCCCAGCAAATCGCAGATGCGGCCTTAGAAGCCGAACAGGCCGGTGCCTCCTGTGTCCATCTGCATGTACGCAATCCCGAAACAGGTGAGGGCAGTCGTGACCCTGAGCTATTTCTAGAGATGGCCACCCGTGTGCGGGAAAACGGCGTTAAGGCCGTGATGAATATCACCTGTGGTGGCGGCGGCATCTACTGCCCTGATCCCAATGATGAGAGCAAAGCTGGCCCAGGTTCCGATATGGCCTCGGCTGAGGAACGGGTTAAACATATTGCAATGTGCAAGCCCGAAGTCTGCTCCTTGGATGTCTGCACGCAAAACCAGCTAGACGGCGATAAAAGCTATGTGTATCTCAATACCGAATACACATTACGCAAAATGGCCAAGCGCTTCCAAGAGTTAGGGGTTAAGCCTGAGATAGAAGTGTTTGCGCCTGGTGATATTCTATTGGCCAACCAGATGCTTCAAGAAGGGTTATTTGATATGCCACCCCTGTATCAAATTGTTATGGGCACCCGCTGGGGTTTACCCGCCACCCCTGAAACCCTGATCTATATGAAAAGCCTACTGCCCAAGGATGCTATCTGGGCGGCCTTTGGTATTGCCCGAATGCAGATGCCCATGGTGGCTCAAGCTGCGCTACTGGGCGGCAATGTACGGGTAGGGTTGGAAGATAACCTGTATCTCAGCAGAGGGGTGTTTGCCACCAATGGCCAGCTGGTTGAAAAAGCCCGCAGTATTATTGAGGGTATTGGGCTTGAGGTGGCTACGCCCAACGAAGCCAGAGCGATAATGGGTTTGGGCAAATAAAGTGATTTAGTAATAGCAGCCTCGAGTAAGTTTTTATTCATTCAGATGCTGCTGATAGCAATGAAATGAACTTAGAGTTCATCCTCAACAACTCTGTATAGGAGTCATACTAGCCATGCACGGTCTTTATAAAGGCGTAGTCCATCCCTGGCACTGCGATGTGATGGGTCATATGAATACTCGCCACTATCTGGCGATGTTCGATGACGCCAGTTATCAACTGCTTAACGAAGCCACCGGCTGGTCAGCCACCTCCTCCGATTGGAAGGGAAGGGGGTTTGCCGATGTTCATAACAGCATTGATTACTTGGCTGAACTTAAGGCCGGTGAGTTGGTTGTGATTGAAGGGGGCATCAGTGCCATTAGCAAGAGTTCCTTCACCTGCGACTATGTGATGATCAATAAACTCACCGGTAAACCTGCGGCGAGAATGCGGGCTAAGCTGATCTATTTTGACCTGGGTGAGCGCAAGTCAATGCTCTTAACGGATGAGATTAAACAGCAAATGCAGAGTCGTTGGATTGAAAGCCTTGCAGACTGAATCTTTAGAAAAGGGTGTCGCTTTTATTGGGGGCCAACTGGTCCCCATCAGCGAAGCTAAAATCCCCATCCTCGACTGGGGCTTTCTCCATTCTGATGCCACCTATGATGTCGCCCATCTATGGAAGGGTAAATTCTTTCGTCTAGAAGACCATATCAATCGTTTCTTTGCAGGTATGAAATCCCTGCATATGGACATAGGTATGACACGGCTGCAGGTCAAACAGGCAATGATTGACTGCGTCAAAGCCACTGGCCTTGAAGATGCCTATGTAGAGATTATCTGTACCCGTGGCCAGCCTAAACCTGGCTCACGAGATCCGCGAACCTGCCAAAACCAGTTTTGGGTGTTTGCCATTCCCTTTGTGTATATCCTTGAGCCCGGTAAAAAAGGCTTATCGGTGATTATTAGTCAGCGCCAGCGTATTCCCGTGGCCTCTCTGGACCCCAGGATTAAAAACTATCATTGGTTGGATTTAGTGTTGGGCCTATACGAGGCCTATGACCGTGGGGCTGAGTCGGTATTGCTGGTGGATGAGCAGGGCTATCTCTGCGAAGGGCCGGGCTTTAATGTTTTTATTGTTAAAGGCAAAAGCCTGTTAACGCCAGGAAGTGGTGTGTTGCAGGGTATTACCCGCCAGACCATTTTGGAGCTGGCACCCACTTTGGGTTTGCAGGCTGAGGAAGGGGCCATTACAGAAGCCATGGCCAAGGGCGCCGATGAGGTGTTTGTAACCAGCACCGCCGGTGGTGTGATACCAGTTATTTGCCTTAATGGTGAACCGGTGAATGAGGGTGAGCCAGGCAAGGTGACTCAGCGGCTAAGCGAGGCGTATTGGGGGTTGCATGATGAGCCTCAGCATTCGTTGGCTGTGATTTAATTTATCTATGCACAAGCATATCTTCCATATCGGAAATGTATCGGTCATAGCTTCGCCACTCCATCAACGCTGTAATATTCGATGCATAATGAATGACGTTTAGGTTTTGTAAATCAAAAGCCGGATCTATATAGGTCGCTTCCTTGTTTGGTGACGATTCTATCTTTGATAGTCGCTGGAATATGGTATTTGCTGGTTCTCTTAGTTTTTCGTCATCATGATGGTTGTGTTGGTTCCGCGAGGCGTAAATTAGAAGGCCGATGGGTATTTCTTTGATTGTTCGGCCTATAAAGTATTGCTTTGCCAAGCCAATATTTTTTACTTTATTCCACTTAGATGGAATGGGTTGTTGGGGTGAGTATTTCTTTATTGCCATAGCAGCGATTTGGATAATGCTGCCGCAGAGCACAGATTGGGCAAAGATTTCTTCAATATACTTTGCTTCAGACTTTTTGCGTTTTTCTATCTCATTGCAGTTTTCTTTGTACCAGCTGTTATATTTCTTATAAAATTCTTTATCGCTGATTCCATGGGTGCAGGTGAACATTAATGGCACGGCATCCCTGAGCAATGTTTGGTATTCTTCGATTCCTTTGAAAAGAATTTTAACTCCACTTTCAGTTTTTGATAAATACTCTTTAGCTGAGTCCAGGTCTGGTACCTCCGTTGTTAATACTGGTAAGAGTCCAACATTTACCATGTCCTTCAATACTCCATAAATTCGCACCACAGGAGCATGAAACGGTGCCATTTATTTTGTTATTTAATGTCGCGTCTAGATTTATATTTATTGTTAATGAATTACACGAACAGGATTTACAGTTCATTTGATCCAGCGCGCCTTTAATACTATCTTCGATATCTCTTATTTCTTCGGTGTTCCTGCCGGCAAAGCAGGACCAATTAAAAATTAGGTTAATCATGTTCTGTGACCCTCAATAATGATTTCGGGCGGCTGCTTGAATGTTGTTAGTCTAGGCATTGATATTTAACAGTCACCAGTTCCTGTACACAGTTGCCATAACCATTTCGCCTTTGACATTGAGATGTCGATCCCCCGAAGGCCTCCGCTGTCGAATAACCCCATGCTTGGCATCGATAGGATGCCTGCTCTAAACCCTGATTGAAATCGACTTGCGGATTTTCAAACATTCCGTATTCATATGATAGTTCTACAACGCCATCAGACTTACTGCCACCGGTTGCTTGTAGGGTTTTTACTGTAGAGCAGGCTGACAAACTAAATATAAGGGCATACATAAAGAGAGTTGATATTTTATTCATGATATTGGCTCCTGGCTTTGTAAGATTACCTGGCAAGTGAATAGATCTGGGATTCTTCTGTTTTATCTGCGTTTGTCCAGCGAAGCAAAACTTCATGGATAGATTGCGACGAACCCATTGGGAAGCTTGTTAGAAGAAAATATGACTCGCCCTTGTTTAGTCTGGGGAAGGGTATTTTATTTTCGTAATCGCCATGCACAAGTGGATCATGACAATTATTGTCCGTAAGTGAGAAGTGGATTTGATGGGCTGAGGCAGGACCTTTGTTTTCTATAATAAACTTACCACTGCCGCGCTCACTGTGCAGCTCCATATGAAGGTTGGCTTTTTGTTTTTGCTTTTCTTCAGCTTCGTGAGTTTGGATTTTAATCTCGCTGACTTTGGCGTGCTTTTCCTCAAACGCAATCATCTTTTTTGAGGTTTTATGCGCGCTATATAAGGAGATTATGGAGATGGTTATGGCTGCAAGCGGTATTACTGTCGAGATTACATATGGGGAATTCATCGCTGAACCCTCAGGAATAAAGCAGCTTTCCTCGCTGTAAGTAGCTTGCAGTAACTCATTACCAATCCTTTGGCTTTCGATCCAATGCCGACACTATGAGTCAGCATGATTCACTCAGTTATAGTTCATAACCCATTGGTGTCAAGCAAACAGTAAGGCAATTTCTCGCCACTGATATCAGATGGAGCCTTTAACAGTTCTTCCTCTGTCGTCTGCGAGCAATGGCATTTGCCTTTTGCGCGCCCCCAGACATTTTGCATTTGGGTCAGCGCACAGGCTGCCCTTAAAGAATTTGACCGCGACGTGGCCCTAAGTACCCAGTTGGAGCAGGTGGCCTCGGCCGTGACTCAGCTGGCTCAGCAAATAGAAGACACCATTTTGGGTGTGCGCAGTGATATGTATGTGAGCGCCCTGGAAGTCTATGGCTACCTTAAAGTAGCCAGAGAAGGCGATGGCTTGGATGTTCACCGCCGCGAGCTGGGCCGCTTCTTTAAAAAGGGCAGCTCTGACAGCAGCCAAGATGAAGATATCATCACCGATATCGACACCATCACCGGCGGCTTGCCCGGCCCGGCGCTCTAGGCTGGGCACTATAACCCTGTGTTGCATTACCCCAATGGCCATGTCGCGAGTATCAACAGCCATGTAAATGATATGGCTGGCCATACAAATTACATAGCTGGCCATACAAATTACATAGCTGGCTATGCAAAGAGTATAGCTGGCCATGAAAAGGGTATGGCTGGCTATGCAAAGAGTATGGCTGGCTATGCAAAGAGTATGGCTGGCTATGCAAAGAGTATGGCTGGGGTATGAAAGTTACATAGCTGGCCATGTAAATTACATAGCTGACTATGCAAAGAGTATGGCTGGCCATGTAAAGAGTATGACTGGCTATGTAAAGAGTATGGCTAGGGTATGAAACTTACATAGCTGGCTATGTAAAGAGTATGGCTTTTGTTGCAGTCTGTGCACTGGGCCCACTCGGGCTGTGGGTTGGTTCCTTGCCATGGTTAGTTGCTGCGCAGCTGTCTGGTTTCACTTTTTGCCAATGACATTGAGCTGGAAAAAAGTAGCGCTACGGCCTATAACTTACTTTAAATCAAACGTCCCCAAAGGCCAGCCCATGTCCACCTCCATCCCCGGCCAATGCCTCTGCGGCCGCATCACTTTCTCAGCCCAACCCATGACCCCTGAAATGGACGCCTGCCACTGTACTCAGTGCCGCAAATGGAGCGGTGGTGTGCTGTTTGCTGTGGTCTGCTCGTCGGTGCAGATTAATAATGAATCTGAGTTAACCGCCTATCAGTCTTCTGATTGGGGTGAGCGGTTGTTTTGTCGTCACTGTGGCAGCAATTTATTTTGGCGCATGCTCGACCATTCTATTATGGCGGTTATGGTCCAGGCCTTTGACGATCCATCGCAGTTTGAATTTACCCGTGAGGCATTTATTGATGAGAAGCCGGGTAATTACAGCTTTGCTGACAAGACTCACAGGATGACGGGTGAGGAGTTTATGGCGTTGTATGATTCGTCTGGGTCTTAATTTTTTTTTGGCTTTTGCCTTTTGGATTATTTTATTGTTAGGTCTGTCTTCACTCATGTCATCTTGGTTAAGTGCTATTTAAAAATGTTGTTTGGCAGATTAAATCTTCGTTTGATTTTTGGGTAGTGGCCTTTTTTTATCTCTGCACCTTTGCCGTGGCAGGGCAGGGGGTAAGCCTGGGCCCGTCCATTTATGTCTGGGTGCCAAAGAATTTGTTCACTACCTTTGCCTCTGTGCGACTTTAGTTCAAATCGAGGGTCGTGCTGTTTGAGGATTTTCAGTAGTTCTCGTACGCTGAGAACTTTAGGCATACTGGTGCGCTTGGCCGCCTGGCTTCAATTTTGCTACTGGAATTTGCAGGGCAAAGTTGTCTTGCTGGGGGTCGCTTACACAGCTGAAGTACTCTTTCAGGAAGACCTGTTTGCGGGCCTTATCAAACAGCGAGAAGTATTTCTTTTCTGCGGGGAAGTCTAAAAGGGATGGGTCGCCCTGTTCTATGGCGAATTCCAGCTGGGCTGTAACTACACCCATTAATTCTTCAAGCGCTTGTTCTGGCGTATCACCATGACCCAGCAGGTCAAATTCTAATGCTAACGCAGCCCAGCAGTTATCTTCTCTATAACCCAGCACACTGAATGTAATTTCGTCTTTTATTATCATGGCACTATTTCCTGCTGCGCTTCTCACAACCGATATAGACCGTTTTATTAACGATTTGTTACGGGATGGCATACAACCTCCTTTTTGTTTTTTCGAATCCTTCGAATCTGCTTGATGGGCATAATATAGCAAAAGCCTGAGCTGCACGGCGGCCTTTTTTATATTTTAGCGACCTGATTCGCAGCCTGTTTTAAAGGTGCCTAGCCCTGTTACTTTGCGCGCAACAACCCCAAAAACGCCAGCGCTGCATTAGATAGGCTTCTTTTAGTGTGGTGTATATACCCCAGCTCTCGCTCAATCTTCACGCCCTCAAAGGGCATTACATGCAGGCCCCTAACCAGCGTCTCTGGCAACACACTCCAGCCTAGCCCCACCTCTACCATAGTGCTTATGGTCTCCAGATAGTTGGTCGACATGGGCGCCTTTAATGGTATGCCTTCCTGCTTAAAAAGCTTTTGAATAATCTGCCCTGTGTAGGTATTAATGCCCGGCAAAATAATCGAGTACTCCGCCAGATCGCTCAGAGAGGGCTGGGGGATTTGTGCCAGAGGGTGATCCTGGGCGCAGATAAACCGCAGCGGGTCGTTCCATATCACCTGGCTATCAATATTGTGCTGGGGTTCTAGGGCCAGGGTAATTACTGCTACCTCAGACTGGCCTTGCAGCACCCGCTCGTAGGCTTTTTCTGAGTCCATAAACTCAATATCCAGGGTCACACCAGGGTACTGCTGGGCAAACTGTTTAAGTATTGGCGGTAGGCGGTGCAGACCCAGATGGTGGCTGATTGCCAGCCTAAGGGTTCCGCTGGCCTCGCCCGAGAGGTCGCTGATTGCTTGCAGGGCGTTTTCATAGTCCTGAAGAATACGTTTGACTCTGGGCAGCAGTTCGGTGCCAGCTTCTGTCAGGCTCACCTGGCGGGCAAAGCGGTCAAATAGTTTTTTGCCCACCTGCTGTTCTAGCTGGGCAATGCGCTTGCTAATGGCCGACTGGGTTAGGTACAGCTGCTCGGCCGCCTCGGAAAATGAACCGCAATGGGCCACGGTAATAAAGGCCTTGATATTCTGATTGTCCATTTCATTCCCCGGAAGAATATAAAATATGCGAAATATGAATTTTATTCATCATATGACAGGTTTACAATGGGCGCAATACGGGAATTCTCTGGGAGAGAGTTATGGCGGGAAGAACACTTTACGACAAGCTGTGGGACAGCCACCTTGTTAAGCAAAACAGCGATGGCTCATCGCTGATTTATATAGATCGGCATGTGATTCACGAGGTTACCTCACCTCAGGCATTTGAAGGCCTTCGTCTGGCTAATCGAAAGCCCTGGCGTCTGGATACCAATATTGCAACGCCGGACCACAATATCTCTACCGATAAGTCGGAGCGGGATGCTGGTGTTGCGGGCATGACCGATGAAGTATCGCGGATTCAGGTGCAGACCTTGGATGATAACTGCGACCTCTACGGCATCAAGGAATTTAAGATCAATGAAATGGGGCAGGGCATTGTCCATGTGATGGGCCCCGAGCTGGGCGCCACCATGCCGGGCATGACCGTGGTCTGTGGTGATTCCCACACGGCCACCCATGGTGCGCTGGCCTGTCTGGCCCATGGCATTGGCACCTCTGAGGTTGAGCATGTGTTGGCGACTCAGTGTCTGGTGGCCAAAAAGATGAAAAATATGCGCGTGACTGTGAATGGCACAGTGGGCGCTGGTGTGACTCCCAAGGACGTTGTCTTGGCGATTATTGGCAAGATTGGTACGGCTGGTGGCAATGAGCATGCCATTGAGTTTGCCGGTTCTGTGTTCCGCGATATGTCGATTGAGGGGCGCATGACGGTTTGTAATATGGCGATTGAAGCTGGTGCCCGTGTGGGCATGGTTGCGGTGGACCAGAAGACCATTGATTACTGCGAAGGGCGCCAGTTTGTGCCTAAGGGCGAGATGTTTGAGCAGGCGGTGGTTTACTGGAATACCCTCACCAGCGATGCTGATGCGGTGTTTGACACTGAGGTGGTATTGCACGCCGATGATATTGCGCCTCAGGTGACCTGGGGTACCTCGCCAGAGATGGTGTCGGCGGTAACGGCTTCTGTGCCTACTTTAGATGAGCAGCCTACCGAAGAGAAGCGTAAAGGTTTGGAGCGCGCTCTGGAATATATGGGGCTTGAAGGCGGTCAGGCGATTGAGTCTATTAAGGTTGATCGGGTGTTTATTGGTTCTTGCACTAATTCCCGTATTGAAGATATGCGTGCAGCGGCAGCTGTGGCCAAGGGCCGCCAAGTAGCCAGCTCGGTTAAGCAGGTGTTGATTGTGCCGGGTTCGCAGATGGTGAAGGCGCAGGCGGAAGCCGAGGGTTTGGATAAAATCTTTATAGACGCAGGTATGGATTGGCGGGAGCCGGGCTGTTCCATGTGTCTGGCCATGAATGCGGATAAGTTAGGGGCGGGGGAGCACTGCGCTTCCACGAGCAACCGCAATTTTGAAGGTCGTCAGGGCAATGGCGGTCGCACCCATTTAATGAGTCCGGCAATGGCGGCAGCCGCTGCGGTGGCTGGGCATATTGTTGATGTGCGTGAGTTTGCTGGGGGTGATCAATAATGAAAGCATTTACTACACACCGTGGTTTGGTGGGTCCTATGGACCGCGCCAATGTGGACACGGACATGATTATTCCCAAGCAGTTTTTAAAGTCGATCAAGCGCAGTGGCTTTGGACCGAACCTGTTTGATGAGTTGCGTTATCGGGATGAGGGTCAGCCTGGAGCCGATTGCAGTAATCGTCCTCTGAAAGAAGATTTCCCGCTGAATTTTCCGCGCTATAAAGGTGCGTCGATTTTATTGGCTCGGAAAAACTTTGGCTGCGGCTCCAGCCGTGAGCATGCTCCCTGGGCGTTGGAAGACTATGGTTTTAATGCGGTTATCGCACCCAGCTATGCGGATATCTTTTATAACAACTGTTTTAAAAATGGTTTATTGCCGGTGATTCTGACTGAAGAGCAGGTGGATGTGCTGTTTAAGGAGATGGAGGCCGAAGAGGGCTACCAGCTAGCCATAGATCTGCCGTCTCAGACCGTCACCACAGACTCTGGCCATGTGTTTAGCTTTGAGCTGGATGAATTCCGCAAGGACTGCCTGCTTAATGGGTTGGATGAGATTGGTCTGACGTTGCAAAACGCGGATGACATTAAGGCCTACGAGGCCGAGCGTGCAGCTCAGCATCCCTGGGTATTTGGAGCCATAAAATGAGCAAGAAAGTACTGGTATTACCAGGCGACAATATAGGCCCGGAGATAGTGACCGAGGCCGTTAAGGTGCTAGAGAAAGTCAGCCAGCAGTACAGTCTGGGTATAGAGCTGGATTACGCCCATCTGGGTGGTGCTGCACTGGATGCCGCAGGCGAGCCATGCCCCCAAGAGACCTTGGATAAGGCCCGCGCCTCCGATGCTATTTTGCTCGGCGCTGTGGGCGGCCCCCAGTGGGATGATGTAGAGCGTCACCTGCGCCCAGAGAAGGGGTTGTTAACCATTCGCTCTGAGCTGGAGCTGTTTGGTAATTTGCGTCCGGCAATTATGTACCCCCAGTTGGCTCACGCCTCTTCGTTGAAGCCAGAGTTTGTCTCGGGTTTGGATATTTTGATTGTTCGCGAGCTAGTGGGCGGTATTTACTTTGGTGAGCCGCGGGGTATTCGTACTCTGGAGAATGGTGAACGCGAGGGGTATAACACCTACAAATACAATGAGTCTGAGATTCGTCGTATTGGTCGTATGGCCTTTGAAGCGGCCATGGTGCGCGGCAAGCGACTATGCTCGGTAGATAAATCCAATGTGCTGGAAGCCACTATTTTATGGCGCGAAGTAATCAGCGAAATGGCGGCAGACTACCCTGAGGTAGAGCTGAGCCATATGTATGTGGATAACGCGGCAATGCAGTTGGTGATGGAGCCAAAGCAGTTTGATGTGGTGGTGACCGGTAATATGTTTGGCGATATTCTGTCGGATACTGCGGCCATGTTGACTGGCTCCATTGGTATGTTGCCCTCGGCATCGCTGGATAAGGATGGTGGCGGTATGTACGAGCCCTGCCATGGTTCGGCACCGGATATTGCGGGGCAGGGGGTGGCTAATCCTCTGGCGACTATACTGTCGGTGGCGATGATGTTGCGCTATTCGCTGGATGCTGTTGAAGCGGCGGATGCGATTGAGAAGGCGGTGAGTGATGTGCTAGATCAGGGGTTGCGCACTGGGGATATTTATACGGATGGCATGACGCGGGTTGGTACGGTTGAGATGGGTGATGCGGTGGTAGCGGCGCTTTAGGTTCTTGGGGCCGGTTCGGTGGGGGCCAAGCCATGGTGACCCTTCAGGATCGGTCCCATGGATTGGTGATTTTCAGCGTTCGCGCAACTCGCTTCGCTCAAACAAGGCGCTCTCTCAATCTGAAAATCACCAATCCATAAGCGGGCCCTGATTGATCCCGAAGGGTCACCATGGCTTGGCTTCACTATCCAGCGAGATTTTGGCACTGACTTGATGGCTTGAGGCAGGTGTTTATATTGCTGACCCTCGTCAGCATGGATGCTGACGCGGAGCCTACATGGATGTATTCACGGCGTGTCAGCAATATAAACACCTGCCTCGAGCCTGGCACATACCATCGGCACAGATGCTAACAAAAAGATTTACAGAATTAACAAAGGGTTTAGAAAGATGAAAAAGACAGGAATAATCGGTTGGCGCGGTATGGTCGGGTCAGTTCTGATCGAGCGCATGCGCGAAGAGAATGACTTCGCCCATATCGAACCCATATTCTTTACCACCTCCCAGGCCGGTCAGGCAGGGCCCGATGTGGGCGTAGAAATACCATTGCTACAGAGTGCTTTTGATATAGAAGCGCTCAAGCAAATGGATATTATCCTCACCTGCCAGGGGGGCGATTACACCAAAGAAGTCTACCCGCAACTGCGCAACGCAGGCTGGAATGGCTACTGGATCGACGCCGCCTCCGCACTGCGCATGGAAGACAGCGCCATTATCGTGCTCGACCCAGTGAATATGTCCGTGGTGAAAGACGGCCTCGCCAATGGCGTTAAAGACTATATAGGCGGTAACTGCACCGTCAGCCTTATGCTGATGAGCCTCGGCGGATTATTTAATGCCAATCTGGTGGAATGGGCTACGTCTATGACCTATCAGGCAGCTTCTGGCGCCGGCGCGCAAAATATGCGCGAACTGATCAATCAAATGGGCAGCATTCATGCTTCTGCCGCTGATGCTCTGGCCAATCCAGCCTCAGCAATTCTGGATATTGACCGCCAGGTGACCGACTCTCTGCGCAGCGATAGCTTTCCGGTGGATAACTGGGGTTACCCCCTAGCTGGCAGCCTGCTGCCCTATATTGATTCCCAGCTTGAAAATGGCCAGAGCCGCGAAGAGTGGAAAAATCAGGCCGAGGCCAACAAAATTCTTAATCGGGAGGGCAACCCAATACCTCTGGATGGGCTCTGTGTTCGGGTGGGTGCCATGCGCTGCCACAGCCAGGCGCTGACCATCAAATTAGCCAGCGATGTGCCAATGGATGAGATCGAATCCATGTTGGCCGAGGCCAACCAGTGGGCCAGAGTTATTGCCAATGAGAGAGAAGCCTCGGTTGCCCACCTCACCCCAGCTGCAGTGACTGGTGGCCTTGATGTGCCAGTTGGCCGTCTGCGCAAAATGAATATGGGAGAGCAATATCTCTCCGCCTTTACCGTGGGTGACCAGCTTTTATGGGGTGCTGCTGAGCCACTGCGCCGCATGTTGAGAATTTTGGTCGAAAGTTAAGGCCAAAGGCAGTTTTTGGCGGTTAATCTGCAGCCCAAAAGGGTCAAATACTGGTTAAAAACAGTGTTTGGCCTTTTTTTTGTAGGTTTTTGCAATTAATCGGGCAAATAATGCAAGTATAACTAGAATATTTCGCCGCAAGCTCTAAAATTTACTACCGAAAAATTTTTCACTCAGTTCACTTAACGGATTAACGGGCTGATTTTGTAAAAGCGCCGTGTTTTACAGGAAAATATCATGATAACCATCAAATGGTCGGCCCAATTGCTAGAAGGCTTAAAATTGAAAGGTTTAAAGGGTTTACTGATAGTTCTTCTACTGAACTCCACCGCCGCAATGGCCGTGGGTTTTGGCGAAATTACGCTTAAATCTGCGCTCAACGAGCCCCTAGAAGCCGAGATAGCTCTGACTAATACAGGCAGTGTCGAAGAAGGCATGCTGCTGGCCCAGTTGGCATCTCCCGCAGCTTTCACTGAAGCCGGTGTAAGCAGAGACTCATACCTTACCCAACTCAACTTTCTGGTAACCCGCGACGCCGCTGGTGATCGGGTGATACAGGTCAGCAGCACAGAGCCCGTAACCGAGCCCTATATGGCTTTTTTGGTTGAGCTGGAGTGGCCCTCCGGGCGCATGATGCGCGAATACACATTACTGCTGGACCTGCCCGACTACAGTGGTAGAGCAGCCCCGGCAGCGGTGCAGCAGTCCACCGCAGATGCAGTGACCTCGCCCGGCTCCGACAGCCAATTTACCGGCCCAGAGCATAGGGTTGTGGTTGGCGATACCCTGTGGAATGTAGCTAAAAGATTGCGCCCTCAGGGTATGACCATATTGCAGACCATGGACGCCCTGTATAGCCAGAACCCCAAAGCCTTTATTAATGGCAATGCCAATAATATGAAAAAGGGCGCCGTACTGCGGCTGCCCACAAAAACCGATATAAGCCAAGAGCAGGGCGATGTTGTAGCCAATCAGATCGGTATCAATGGCCCAGCCCAGATTGAAGATAGCCCAGTATCCAGCGACGCCATGGAGCTGATTGCGGCTGTAGAGTTAGAGCCCTCAGCGGATAAAGAGCCCTCAGCGGATAAAGAGCCCTCAGCTAATGAAGAGCCCTCAGCGGATCAAGAGCCCCAAACCCAATCACTAGCAACCACCGAGCTGTTCCCCGAAGAAGCATTATTCCCCGAAGAGGACCTATTCCCAGAGGGCGATGAACTGGAAACCCTTGCCGAAGCAGAGGCCATAGACAATAGCGCGCCGAGCTTACAGGACCCAGCAGATACGGATGCAGAGCAACCAGCTGCTCAAGAACTACAGGCAGAGGCTCCGTTGCCCGCCCAGGTTGCCAAAACAGCGCCAGCTGCCGAGCCAACCGCTATGGACCAGGTTCGGAAAATCTCCAATGGCTTGGTGCTGCTGCTCGACAAAAAACCACTCTATGCCTGGAGCGGCCTTGCCGGTCTGGGAATTCTGTTGGTCTTGCTAATTCTGTGGCTAACCAGAAAACGCACCATCAGCGTTGAAGACTTTCCTATTCGCCCAATACCAGAGCCACCGCCAGAAATTATTGTGGATACAGGTGCCGACCAGTTAATCGACGATCCCAGCGCCAAGCATCTGGACCCTGAGGAAGCTCTGTTTGACGAGAGCGATACTGAGATTTTTGCCGAAAAAGACGCCAGTGTGCACAGGGAAATCTTCGGTGCCATGGTTGAGGCCATGGAAGAAGCCGAAGTCTATCTGTCTCTAGGTGATACAGATGGCGCTATCAATGTGCTGGAGCGCGCCCGCAGAACTAGCGATCAAGACACCGCCTGCAGATTAAAACTGATGGAGCTGCTATTTAAAGAGGGCTCATTCGACAAATTAAAACTAATCGCTGAAGAAATTAATAAAATTGGCGACGAAGAAGCCATAGCCATGGCCAGCGTTATTCTCGGTGATAAGCAAGAGATGACACTAAATCCGGCATCTCTGGCCCTCAACGAAAAGCCCAGTTTAGAAGAGCCATCGCCATTCCAAGAACCAGTGGAAGACGACAGTATCTTCGCCGAAAGCGAACCCACGGTCGCCCAGTGGGAAGAGCCCTCAGCTGATAAAGAGCCCTCAGCGGATAAAGAGCCCTCAGCCGATAAAGAGCCCTCAGTCGATAAAGAGCCCTCAGCGGAAAAAGAGCCCTCAGCCGATAAAGAGCCCTCAGCGGATCAAGAGCCTTCGGCTAATGAAGAGCCCTCAGCCGATAAAGAGCCCTCAGCCGATAAAGAGCCCTCAGCCGATATAGAGCCCTCAGCTGATAAAGAGCCCTCAGCGGAAAAAGAGCCCTCAGCCGATAAAGAGCCTTCGGCTAATGAAGAGCCCTCAGCGGAATTAGAAGAGCCCTCAGCCCCCCCAACACCAGAGCCTGATTCTCTTGAAGAGTTGGAATCCGCCGGCGAAAAAGCCATCGACGAGCTGGCCGAGTCGGTTCTCGATGAAGATTTCCTCGACGATAGCTTTATGGACGGCGGCATCTTTGCCGATGTGGCCGAAGTCAAAAAGCCTGAAGAGAATGCAGAGCCAGAAAATCTGGGTCTCGAGGTCAGTGTTGATGAGCTGCCCGGTACTGCCGATCTCGAAAACACCATGGGCGACGAAGCTGCAGCCATAGCAGAGTTTATGGCCAGCATAGATGACTTTGAGGGTGTCGACGATGTCGAAGAGCTCAACTCAGTGGACGTAAAAATGGACCTGGCCAACACCTTTATTGAAATGGGTGACTCCGAGGGAGCCAGAGAAATTCTCAATGAGATTATTGGTGAAGCCGACGAAGAGGGCCAGGGTAAAGCCAAGGCTCTATTGGACAGCATCGACGAGTAAGTAGGTATAACAGGAAATATTAATCGTGCCTGATTGGGTGTATACCCCTAACTGCAAGATGCCACAGGGCGAGACCATGCCCGAAGGAATCAAACGCTATGCTGCCGTCGTTGAATACGACGGCAGTGCTTTTTGTGGCTTCCAAAAACAGAAGCACAGCCCCTCGGTTCAGCAAGAGCTAGAGCGCGCACTAAGCACTGTGGCCAATGGCCAGGTTACTCTTAGCTGCGCCGGTCGCACAGATACCGCAGTGCATGCCAGCCAACAGGTTATACACTTTGATAGCAGTGCAGTTCGCAGCGGCCACAACTGGGTGCAGGGTGCCAATAGTCAGCTGCCCAAATCCATTGCACTAAGCTGGGCCGGAGAGATAGGCGCAGATTTTCACGCCAGATTTAGCGCCACCTCGCGCACCTATCGCTATGTAATCTCTGCCAGTAAAACCCGCCCAGCTATTTTGGCCAATGGCGTCACCTGGATTAAATTTCCGGTCAATCCCGCCGCCATGCAGCAGGCCTGTCAGTATTTATTGGGCGAGCAAGATTTTTCAGCCTTTCGCGGTGCCGGCTGTCAGTCCCTGTCGCCGTTTCGCAATGTGACCAGCGCCAATATTTACTCGCTGGGCCAGCTGCTGGTCTTTGAGGTTAGTGCCAATGCCTTTGTGTTACATATGGTGCGCAATATGGTGGGGGCACTGCTGGAGGTAGGCTATGGCCGCCAGCAGCCGATATGGATAAAACAGTTGCTGGCCAATGCCGATCGCTGTCAAAGTGCTGCCACAGCGCCATCCAATGGGCTGTACCTAGTAAAGGTAAACTACCCGCCAGCCTTTGCGCTGCCCGATCTGCCCACAGGCCCTGCGTTTTTACCTGACAACCTGGCTCAGGCGGGCGAGATTACCCAGTTAGAGGTTTAAACAGAGAGTTAATTAGATGGCCGTACGCGTAAAAATATGTGGTATCACCAGTCCAGAGCAGGCCATTATGGCCCAGCAGGCGGGTGCCGATGCCCTGGGTCTGGTGATCTATGCCAAGAGCTCCAGGTATGTAGATATCCAGCGTGCAGCTGAAATTCGTGCCGTTATCGGCCCGCAAACCACAGCTGTAGTGCTGCTGGTCAATGCAGACGAAGCCACAGTGCGGCAGGTAATTGACCAGGTGCAGCCCGATCTAATTCAGTTCCATGGCGACGAGAGCCCGGCCTTTTGTCAGCAGTTTGATTTTCCCTTTATTCGGGCTATTCGTATGCGAGAGGGGTTAGATATAGACGCCGAGGTTGCGGCCTACAGAGCAGATGCAGGCTTTTTGTTCGACGCCTGGAGTGAGGACCAATATGGTGGTACCGGCCACCAGTTTGACTGGAGTCGCCTGCCCAGCAGCAGAGACTACCCCCTTATTTTGGCCGGTGGGCTTACCCCCGATAATGTGGCCAGCGCAGTGAGCCTGGTGGCACCGGATATGGTGGATGTCAGCGGCGGAGTGGAGTCTTCACCAGGGGTGAAAGACCAGGGCAAAGTTGCAACATTTATCAGCAATGCCAAACAGGCCCAGCCCAAGTCGCCTATAGTATAGAGAGGCCAGTGCAACTATTGGGGCTGGTTCCAGCTGCTGCTGGTGGGGGCTTTTTCCAGGCGATAAATAATTGCTCTGGCCCTTAGCTAGACTGAATCTGTCGTGATAGAATGCCGCTCTTAACCAGCGTCACCATTTAAGTGAGTTGAAAGGTAATCGATGAACTGGCTCAAACGCATTAGGCCTGCGGGTCCTGCTTCAGGCAAAAACGAACGCTCAAACTCCATACCCGAAGGGCTGTGGAAAAAATGCCCCAAGTGTGCCTCACCCCTCTATCGCCCGGAATTAGAGCGCAACCTAGATGTCTGCCCCAAGTGCGAACACCATATGCGCATCGGCGCCCGCCGCCGTCTGGATATCTTCCTCGATGAAAATGATCGCCTTGAGATTGCTCAAGACGTTGAAGCCATAGACCGCCTCAAATTTAAAGATGTTAAAAAATACAAAGACCGCCTGATTGATGCGCAGAAAAAGACCGGCGAGAAAGATGCCTTAATTGCCATGAGCGGTAATCTAAAAGGTATACCAGTGGTTTCCTGTGCCTTTGAGTTTGCCTTCCATGGTGGCTCTATGGGCTATGCAGTAGGTGAGAAATTTACCCGCGCAGCCAACCTGGCTCTCGAAGAGCGCCGCCCCTTTATCTGTTTCTCTGCCACAGGTGGTGCACGTATGCAGGAGGCGCTGATCTCGCTAATGCAAATGGCCAAAACCAGTGCCGTACTCGAGCGACTCAGTGCTGCTGGCGTGCCCTATGTTTCGGTAATGACCGACCCGGTTTACGGTGGCGTCTCCGCCAGTCTGGCTATGTTGGGCGATCTTAATGTCGCCGAGCCCGGTGCCCGCGCAGGCTTTGCCGGCCCCAATATTATTGAGCAGACCATTCGCCAGAAACTGCCCAAAGGCTTCCAGCGCAGCGAGTTTCTGTTGGAGAAGGGCCATATAGATATGATTATTAGTCGCCACCAGATGCGCGACCGTCTGGGTAGCATCCTCTCCAAGCTGATCAACGTACCAGAACCAGCTGATGCCTGACCGCTCTCTCGCTGAATGGCTGACTCTGATAGAGAGCAGGCACCCCAGCGAGATCGAGTTGGGCCTAGGCCGAGTTGCAGAAGTCTGGCACCGGTTGCTGCAGCAGCCCCGTCTCAACCAATGTAAACCACCTCTGGCCATTACCGTTGCCGGCACCAATGGCAAAGGCTCCTGCATTACCAGTATGCAGGCGCTGTTGCTGCAGCACGGCCACAGCGTTGGCACCTTTACGTCGCCCCATTTTTTAGCCTATAACGAGCGTATCTGCCTGGCGGGCAAGCCAGTTAGCGACGCTCTCATTGTTGATGCCTTCGAGCAAATCGAAGCGGTCACCGATGAGCTGTCTCTCACCTATTTTGAAGTGGGCACATTGGCCGCCCTGGTGATTTTTTATCAGGCCAGTCCAGATGTGATGCTATTGGAAGTAGGGCTGGGCGGCCGTCTGGATGCCATCAATATTATAGATGCAGATATAGCCGTACTCACCAGCATAGCGCTGGATCACTGCGACTGGCTTGGAGATACCAGAACAGCTATAGCCCGCGAGAAGCTGGGTATAGCTCGCCCCAACCGACCACTGATTATAGGTGAGCAGGATTATCCCGAGGGCTTTGCTCAGTTAGTGGCTGATACTGGCGCCAAGCCACTCTGGGCTGGCCGCGATTTTACCTTTACCGGCGGAGAGCTTTTTGATTGCCAGCTTAGCAGCCCAGAATCCCCCCGCAGCTTTGAGCAACTTAACGGCCAGGGGCTATTGCCCATCAATAAAATTCTAGCGCTGCAGGCTCTCACAGCCGCGGGCTTTCAGCTAAATCAGCAAGACAGCGCCGCAGCACTGCAGCAGGTGAGCCTCACCGGCCGCCATCAGCAGCTGAGCTACAGGGGCCTGGAGGTAATTCTAGATGTGGCTCATAACCCGGCGGCCGCCAAGGTATTAGCCGCAAGTCTGGCCCAGACAGAGGGCCGCACCATAGCCGTGGCAGCCGTGCTGGAAGATAAAGACTGGTCGGGCATTATAGAGCCGATGGTCGATCCTGTTGATGATTGGATTCTGGGGGAAATAAGCGATAGTTCGCGAGCGCGCAAAGGCCAATCTCTGCTGGATTTGTTATACAATGCTGGCCAGACAGGCCGGTTGCAGCCATCAGTCGAACAGGCGTTTGAATTGGCCGTAGACAATGCAGCAGCAACAGACAGAATACTGGTATTTGGTTCATTTCACACTGTGGCAGCAGTACTTAAAATAATTTTGGCAGAGGTCTAAATTGAGTAGTGGATTAAAACAGCGAATCGTCGGAGCCTTTGTGCTGGGCGCCCTGGGCCTGATTATTCTGCCTCTTTTATTTGATTTCGCCGATCCCAATCGTGTTGATCGCAATTCTAAATTGCCCCCAGCCCCAGAAATTGAATCCATTAGTGTGGCCAAAGCCGAGCGTCCCGAAGCCGTAAGCGACAAGCCCACAACCGCTGAGATATTTGATATAGAGCGCTCTACAGAAGTGACAGAGGCCAACGAAAAGCCTCCTGGCCTCAACGAATTGGGCCTGCCCAATGGTTGGATATTGCAGGTGGGCAGCTTCGAAGAGAAGGCCAGCGCCAGCGGTTTTGTAAACCAGCTGCGCCAACAAAAATACAATGCGTTTAGTAAGCGTGTCGAGGTCAAGGGTAGCACTCGCTACCGAGTCTATGTAGGGCCGAAAATTAGCAAGAGCCGAGCCCAGGCAGACAAGCAAAATATCGACAGAGCATTTAATACCGACGCCATTATTTTGCATTTTGTACCCTAGGGTTTAGGCTGTGGAGATTGCATCAGTAGACACCGCCATTGTTGGAATTGTCGCCATTTCTGGATTGGTCAGCCTGGTGCGAGGCTTTGTGAAAGAAGCCATGTCACTGATTATTTGGCTGGCGGCATTCACTGTAGCCATGACCTTTAAAGAGGCCGCTGCCGATTTGCTGGTTAACTTTATTTCGCTGGCTTCGATGCGCCAGTTGGCAGCCTGGGCCGGGTTGTTTGTTGGCACACTGCTGCTGGGTTCGATGATTAATTTTTTATTGGGAAAACTGGTTAGCTCGACAGGATTGAGCGGAACAGACAGGACGTTAGGGTTGGTTTTTGGTGTATTTAGGGGGCTGTTAATTGTGCTGGCGCTGGTAATAATTTTACCTCAGGCGGTACCAGTTGATCAGGACCCCTGGTGGACGGAGTCGGCACTGATTCCAATGTTTCAGGGGTTTGAATCCTGGGGCAGGGAGGCAGCAGCCGGCATTAAAGACTTCTTGACGAGTTGGATATAGACCATGTGCGGTGTTGTTGGAATCTCTGGAACTTCTGATGTTAATTTAAAGCTCTACGATGCGCTTACTATGCTGCAGCATCGCGGACAGGACGCCGCTGGTATAGTCACCGAGGCCAACGGTGAATTGCATCAGTGCAAGAGCGAAGGCCTGGTGCGGGATGTTTTCCGCCGCAGCCATATGGTGCGCCTGGTGGGCTCTGTGGGCATAGGCCATGTGCGCTATCCCACTGCGGGCAGCTCTGGCCCCGCGCTGGCACAGCCGCTCTATGTGAATAGCCCCTACGGTATCTGTATGGCGCACAATGGCAATCTGACCAATGCCGACGACCTGCGTGAACATATCTTCCGCGCCGATCTGCGCCATCTAAATACAGACTCCGACTCTGAAGTACTGCTCAATGTATTTGCCCACGAGTTGCAGCTGCGCGGCAAATTAGAACCCACCAGCAAAGATATTTTTGCCGCCGTTGAACATGTGCACAAACGCTGTCGCGGTGCCTATGCTGTGGTTGGCTTGATTGCTAACTACGGTATGTTTGCCTTCCGCGACCCCAATGGTATTCGCCCTCTGTGCTTTGGCGTGCGCGAGACGCCGACAGGCAAAGAGTATGCAGTGGTGTCTGAATCAGTGGTTCTGGACAGCCTCGGCTTTGAGCTGGTGCGCGATCTGGCTCCTGGTGAGGCGCTGTTTGCCGATAAGTCTGGCGAGGTTCATCTGCAACAGTGCGCCCCAGACCACGAGCTGGTGCCCTGTATTTTTGAGCATGTCTACTTTGCCCGCCCAGATTCTTTTATGGACAATATCTCGGTCTACAAATGTCGCCTGCGTATGGGTGAGAAGCTGGCGGAAAAGGTACTGCGCTCTCGGCCCAACCATGATATCGATGTGGTTATTCCGATCCCGGATACCAGCCGAGTGTCAGCCCAGGCGCTGGCCGAGAAACTCGGCGTTAAGCTGCGCGAAGGCTTTATGAAAAACCGCTATATAGGCCGCACCTTTATTATGCCCGGCCAGACCGAGCGCAAAAAATCTGTGCGCCAAAAGCTCAATGCAGTAAAGCTGGAATTTGCCGGTAAAAATGTACTGCTTGTCGATGACAGCATTGTGCGCGGCACCACCTCCAAAGAGATTATTCAAATGGCTCGGGATGCCGGCGCCAATAAGGTCTATATGGCCTCAGCGGCCCCAGGCGTACGCTACCCCAATGTCTATGGCATAGATATGCCCTCAGCCAGCGAGCTGATTGCCCATGGCCGCACCGATGAAGAGGTGGGTGAAATTATTGGCGCAGACTGGATTATCTATCAGGATCTCGACGATCTAATTAGTTCCGGCGCAGAGGGCAACGAAAATATTAAGCGCTTCGAATGCTCTGTGTTCGACGGCAACTATATTACTGGTGATGTGGACAGCGATTACCTGGCACGCATTGAAGCCCTGCGCAATGATGCCGCCAAACAGAAAGCAGACCCCAATGCCGAGCCGGAAAAGGGCCAGGTGATTGGCATTCATAACAATAGCGTGACTTAACGGGTCTATACTAAAACCCTTGAATTAAGCATGGAAAAGGAAATGGACAAGTATCAGCAGGACACATTAGCTATTCGCAGCGGCTATGAGCGCACTCATGAGAATGAGCATGCGGAAGCTATGTTTCTGACCTCCAGCTATGTTTTTGAAAGCGCGGAGATGGCCGCTAAGTATTTTAGCAACGAGCTGCAGGGCAATGTGTACTCCCGTTACACCAACCCCACGGTGCGCAGTTTTGAACAGCGCCTGGCGGCCATGGAGGAGGGTGAGCAGTGCGTAGCCACCGCCTCGGGCATGGCGGCTGCACTCAGCGTGATTATGGCGCTGTTGCAGTCCGGCGACCATGTGGTCTGCTCCCAGGATGTATTTGGCAGCACCAGAGTGATGATGGATAAATATATCACCAAGTTTGGAGTGTCGGTAACCTATGTGCCACTGGCCGATCTGCATGCCTGGCAGGCCGCCATGCAGCCCAATACCAAAATGCTGTTTTGCGAAACGCCCTCCAACCCGCTATCTGAAGTTGCCGACCTAGAGGCTCTGGCTGCTATCAGTAAAAAAGCTGGTGCCACCTTTGTGGTGGACAACTGTTTCTGTACCCCAGTACTGCAAAAGCCCTTAAAGTGGGGCGCGGATATTGTTGTTCACTCGGCCACTAAATATATCGATGGCCAGGGCCGCTGTCTGGGCGGTGCTGTGGTTGGTAACTCAGATTTAATGGAGCAGGTGGTAGGTTTTTTGCGCGCTGCAGGCCCCACCATGAGCCCCTTTAATGCCTGGGTTTTTCTTAAAGGTCTTGAGACGCTGCGCATCCGCATGCAGGCCCATTCTGCCAATGCAGCAGAGTTGGCTACCTGGCTCAATAATCACCCCAGAGTGCAAAAGGTTTTCTACGCTGGCCTGGAGGATCACCCCGGTCATGCTCTTGCTAAAAAGCAGCAGTCAGATTTTGGTGGTGTGGTTTCTTTTGTGGTCGAGGGCGGTCGCGATGCGGCCTGGCGAGTGATAGACAATACTAAAATGCTTTCTCTAACTGCCAATCTGGGCGACGCTAAAACCACCATAGTGCATCCGGCCACCACTACCCATGGTCGCCTCACCGACGAAGCAAGAGCCGCAGCTGGTATTAGCGATGGCTTGGTTCGTGTTGCTGTGGGCCTTGAAGATATTATTGATATTAAAGCCGACCTGGATCTGGGTTTAGGCGCACTATAAAGTAGGTTGATTATGTTTTTTAAAACCCCAGCAATACCCAGTGCCAGCGAGGCTCTACCAGGCCGCAGTCAGTCAATGCCGGTTAACAATGTTAACTATATTAATGGCCAGCCCATACTGGGTCCCTTTGCTGAAGGTTTGGAAACTGCTTATTTCGCTATGGGTTGTTTCTGGGGTGCCGAGCGCCGCTTCTGGGAGCAGCCTGGTGTGGTGACCTCTGCTGTTGGCTATGCCGGCGGCCACACGCCAAACCCAACCTATGAAGAGACCTGCACTGGCATGACTGGCCATACTGAGGTGGTGCTGGTGGTATTTGATCCTGCGCTGACTAGTTATGAGAAATTGCTGGCTGTGTTCTGGGAAGCTCACGACCCCACCCAGGGTATGCGCCAGGGCAATGATCGCGGTTCGCAGTATCGCTCCGCTATTTATTGCTCCAGTACCCAGCAGCTTGAGGCCGCAATGGCGTCAGCGGAGTCTGTGCAATTGCAGCTAACGGGAATGGGTTTTGGTGAGATTACTACGGAGATTATGGCGGCTCCTGAGTTCTTTTATGCCGAAGAATACCATCAGCAGTACCTAGCCAAGAATCCAGCAGGGTACTGCGGTCTCCGCGGCACCGGCATCAGCTGCGGCTAAACCTCCATCAGCCAATAGTGATCTTGAGCGGAAGCAAAGGGTCTCTTTACTTGGGCAGCAAATCTGAGGTTAGTGAGAGCGCGCCTGTGCCTTGCAGTGTTTTGTTATTGTTCAAATTTTGGCAGTTTTGCAAATAATGTAGCCGATACGACCATAAAGGCTGCGGCTGTAAATAAAGATGCGGTATAAGTGCCAGTCGCATCACGAACCGCGCCAAGAATGACTGGACTAAGGCCCGTTGCGATTAGGAAGGTTGAGTATTGTCTGCCGTAAATCTGCCCATAGGCATGTATGCCAAAATATCTAGCCACCAGATAGCCAATCAGATCAACTTCGGCACCCACGGAAAAACCTATAACAAATGCAGCTGGTACCGCGACCGCGGAACCAAATAGTGCCAGAGCCAAAACCCCTGAGATACAGGCGAATAGAATGGCAATGGCCACCCTAGGTGCAAAGATGCGATCGACAGCAAACCCCACTAAGAGACGGCCCAGCACAACTGCTATACCAATAACACCGGCAATTTTGGCCGCGTCACCTGTAGTGAAGCCGACTTCCAGTAGAATGGGTACAAAGTGAATCATCAAACCGCCAAGCCCTAGAGACAGGCAAAATATGGCCGCCATAATTGTCCAGTAGGTGCGACTTTGCTTTGCGATTTTAAAGTCTCTGCTAGCCGCCTCGGTGTCGATCTCGATCGGAGTTTTGGCGCCATTGAGACGAGATAAGACTGCAACTATGATTAATCCCACTACCAGGGTGAAGGCGGCCATTGCAAAGTAAGCGCCTCGCCAGCCGAAGGATTCGATAGCGTTACTGATCAAAGTGGGTCCAAATGTGGCTGCCACACCTGCACCTGATAGGGCGACGCCAAGGGCCAAGCCTCGTTGTTTGTTAAACACGGTGTTGATTGCGCGGGTATAGGCCAATGGTGATGATGCACTGCCAAGTATGGCCTGCAGCATTGCCAGCATTACAAAGGTAGCAATGGACTGAACAAACATACCCAACAATACATAGGCGAGGGACAGGCCCAGGAGTGAAATCATAACCGGTTTTACAAGGCCGTAGCGATCAACAATTAAACCCACAAATGGCAATGCTGCAGCCAGAGCCAGGGTCGACCCCAAAATTCCTAGGGAAGCTTGAGCTCGGGTCCATCCAAAGTCGGCGATCCAGGCTTCAATAAAAATTCCCTGAGTGTAAAAGGGTAGGGCAGAGACACCCACGCCTATTCCTGCCGCACAAACCAAGACTAGAAGCCAATGGCGAGCAAACTCTCCGCCGGTGTATTGGTCATTAATGTTCAGAGTTTCTTGATTGCTCATTCAGATTACCGCCTTATAACTTTGTTTGAGATAACGCCAATTTTTTCAACTTCGAGCTCGACAATGTCGCCATCATTTAAAAAGCGCAGATGCTCCAGACCACAGCCCAATCCGACTGTACCCGAGCCAATGACCTCACCGGGGTAGAGGGTTTCGCTCTTACTGATATGGGCGATCATGTCTGAGAACTTCCAGTGAATTGTGTTGCTATTACTATCGCACCAAGTCTCTCCATTGACGCGAGCCTGCATACGCAAGTTGTAAGGATCATCGAGCTCATCCCTGGTGACTATAACTGGCCCAAGAATAATTGAGTCATCAAAATCTTTGCCTTTGGCGGGCCCCAACATGCCTTGGGACTCGACCATTTGAGCGTCTCGTGCTGAGAAGTCGTTGTAAATCGTGTAGCCAAATATATGGTCCTCAGCATTGCCTTTAATAATGTCCTTACCTTTTTTACCAATAACGCAGGCCATTTCTAACTCAAAATCCATTACCTCGGAATAGGCTGGCCAGACAATGTCTTTGCCACTTGGTGCAACAGAAAAACGGTTGCCTTTGTAATAGAGGGGCTGTTGATACCAGACTTCGGGGGCTGTAAATCGACCACTAGCACGAAATTCTTGTTCAGCTTTTACGGGGTCATCCGCAGCCATAGCGCTCAGTTTAATCGCACTTTCAAACGCATTTTTTAGATGCTCTTCAAAACCCAGGCAGTCACGTATCTGAGCTGGTATAGGCAGTGGTGCTAACCAGTCCAGCTGGTCAGATGGGGTGGAGGCTGGGTCAGAAGCTAGCATTGCATAGGCGCGGTCAAGGGCAGGTTGGCCTGCCTCAATAAACTGTTGCATTGAGGAAAAAGCGATCTCCCCCGGCGCAGCCGCACTCAGGTTGACCACGCCGGCATCAGTCAAGGCACCCAGATATTCTGAGCCTTGCAGTTTGAACGTAAGTAATTTCATTTCTTATCTCGCTATATGTTGCGGCTGTACCTGATAAGTCAGGTACGCCTCTCATAGTCTTATTATTAGGCCAGTGATCTTAAATGACTGATGGTCAGTATATAAATGACCGACGGTCATTGCAATGTTGAATTAGTTAAAACACTAGTATGATAAGGTCTGAACAACTGACCGGCTTCTTGCACCAGATCGGCAGTCAAAACTAAAACAATATTAGGAGTTAAACAGGATGTCCGTTTACATAATTGCCAGATTTAAAATTCATGATCGCAGTGAATATGATAAATACTCAGCTGGCTTCGCAGAGGTTTTTCAGAAGTTCGATGGCAAGATGTTGAGTATTGATGAAGATCCCACCGTATTGGCAGGTGAATGGGATGATACAAGATCGGTAATTATTCAGTTCCCATCAAAAGAATCTGCTTTAACCTGGATGACATCTGATGACTATCAAGCCATAGCCAAACACCGCAATGCCGGTAGCACAGTAAACTCGATACTTGTAAAGGCACTATAAGCTCAGAAAACCTAAACCTCGCTCGGTCTTGAGGCTTGCCTGTGGAAGGGGCCACCCAATTAAACGCCCCGCTAATAAAAACCCAACAGCAGCCTAATTAGAAAGCCGAGTCCTCTCCGACTTAGGGTCCGCCAACGGAATCGCCTTCAACAGATTCTTGGTATAAGCCTTCTTAGGCTTGGCCCATAATGTCTCCGTATTTCCCTGCTCAACCAGCACACCATGATGCATCACCATCACCCGGTCAGAGATATAACGTACCACCGACAGATCGTGAGAAATAAACATCATAGTTAGATTATGCCGCTCCACCAGATTCAGAATCAGATCCAGTATCTGCGCCTGAATAGTTACATCCAGCGCCGAGACTGGCTCATCAGCAATAATCAACTCAGGCTTAGTGGCAATGGCACGGCCAATAGCGATACGCTGACGCTGACCCCCAGAGAACTCGTGGGGATACTTGCGCATATGCGCTCGGGCCAGACCCACATCGTCCATCAGCGCCTGTACCTGCTCAGTAACATTGTGCTTGTTGGCAATACCGTGATAGAGCAGAGGCTCAGCCAGAGTCTCAAAAACAGTCATGCGAGGATTGAGCGACGCATAGGGGTCTTGGAAAATCATCTGCATACGACGCCGCCAGGGCACCATCTGCTTTGGGCTCAGACTAGTTAAGTCAGTACCGTCAAAAGTCACAGTACCCTCTTGAGTGGGCACTAACTGAAGAATAGAGCGCCCCAGGGTTGACTTACCCGAGCCAGATTCACCCACCAGACCAAGAATCTCACCGCGCTTAATGGTCAACGACATATCATCAACTGCTTTAACAGTGATAGTCTTAGAGCCAGAAAAGTCCTTAAACCAGGTGCGAATATTCTTAGCTTCAACCAGAGGGCTTCCAGCCTGAGCACGATTTTTCATCGTCTTAGCACCTTCCGGAATGGCACTTAAAAGACGCTTGGTATAGTCATCTTTAGTCTTATAGAAAATATTATCAGTGGTGCCAGACTCCATGGCCACACCATTGCACATCACTAAAATCTTATCGGCAATACCAGCAACCACACCCAGATCGTGGCTGATAAAAATGACAGCCACATCGCGAGATTGCTGCAGCTTCTTAATTAACTCCAGAATCTGCGCCTGAATGGTTACATCCAGTGCAGTTGTGGGCTCATCACAGATTAGCAGGCGAGGCTCATTGATCAGAGCCATGGCTATCATCACACGCTGACGCATACCGCCAGAAAATTCATGAGGGTAGCTATCGAAACGTCGCTCGGAATCGACAATACCTACCTCATTGAGCAGCTCGATAGCACGCAATTTAGCGGTGGCGCGATCTTGGCGGCGCTCTTTATCAGGGTGGTAGATCAGAGGCTCAATCAGCTGCTCGCCAACGGTAAGATTGGGGTTCAGCGAAGTCATTGGGTCCTGAAAGATCATCGCAATATCATTGCCGCGGAAATGCCGCATGCGATCCTTGTTGCAGGTCAGCAGATCCTCACCGTCGAACATTGCGGTGCCACCTTCAATTTTAGCCGGTGGTTTGGGCAGCAGGTCGAGTAGGCTGTAGCAGGTGACAGACTTGCCAGAACCAGATTCACCCACAATAGCCAGAGTCTCGCCAGGGTTAACCGAAAAGCTAACGTCGTCCACAGCTTTGACCAGACCATTTCTGGTGTGGAAATGGACCTTTAAATTTTTAACATCCAGTAGAGCAGCCATAGTAATTAATCCATTAGTCCTTTGCAGTGCGTGGGTCTAGCGCATCGCGCAGGCCGTCACCCAGGAAGTTAAGGGCAAAGAGGGTTAAAGAGAGGGCAATACCTGGGAAAATTAATAGCCAGGGATACTCCTCCATGGTTTCTACACCGTAGTTAATCAGCAGGCCCCAAGAGCTCTGGGGCGGCTGGATACCCAGACCCAAAAAGCTCAAAAAAGCTTCCAGCAACATAACGCTGGGAATAGTCAGAGTGGTATACACAATCACCGGGCCCAGAGTGTTGGGAATAATATGACGGCGGATAATAATCCACTGGGACAGACCCAGAGAATGAGCCGCCTCAACAAACTCCTGCTTGCGCAGCGACATCACCTGACCGCGCACAATACGCGCCATGGTCAGCCATTCCACTGCACCTATAGCAAAGAACAGCAGGAGCAGGTTGCGACCAAATACCACCATCAACAGAATAATAAAAATCATAAAGGGCAGAGCGTAGAGAATATCCACCAGGCGCATCATTACCGCGTCAACACGACCGCCCACATAGCCAGCCACAGCGCCGTAAATCACGCCAATCGCCAGAGCTACTGCGGTGGCAATAAAGCCCACCATCAGCGAAACCCGGCCGCCCCACATAATGCGAGTGAGCATATCGCGACCAAAAATATCCGTGCCCAGCCAATGTTCCGCAGAGGGCGGTGTGGCACCCATCAGCAGATCCTGCTCCTCGTAGCCGTAGGGGGCAATCCATGGAGTCAGCAGAGAGACCACACAGAGAAAGATCAATAGGCCAAGACCAATCAGGGCCAGGCGGTTTTTCCGTAATTTAATCCAGGCGTCTTCCCACAGAGAAGTGCCTTTTTCGGCGGTTGCGTCTATAGAGTTAGAGTTCATTAGCCTTCTCCTCTAACTTGCTGACGCAGTTTGGGGTTTAGCCAAACAGCCAGCATATCCGACAGCAGATTAAACAGAATAATCAGCGTGGCAAAGAATACAGTGGTGCCCAGAATCATGGTGTAGTCGCGGTTAAACGCGGCCTGCACATAGAAGCGACCCAGGCCGGGAATCTGATAGATGGTTTCCACCACAAAAGACCCGCCCAACAGACCAGCAAAAGCCGGCCCCAGAAAAGCCACCACCGGAATTAGGCCACCGCGCAGAGCATGCTTGCCGATAATTAAAAACTCGGACAGGCCCTTGGCCCTGGCAGTACGAATATAATCCTGAGACAGAACCTCCAGCATACCGCCTCGAGACAGACGAGCAATATAGGCTGCATAGCCAGTGCCTAGAGTAATTGCCGGTAGAATCTTATCGCCGGGAATCTGATTCCAGCCGGAGACAGGCAGCCATTCCAAATGAATACCAAACACCAGCACCAGCAGTGGTCCCAGCAGGAATGAAGGCATGCAAATGCCAATCATTGCCGCGGTCATGGGCACATAGTCCTGCATGGTATTAGGCCGCATAGAGGCGGTAACCCCAGCGATCACACCGATAAATATGGCTACCAGCATGGCGTAAAAGCCCAGCTCAGCGGTGGTGCCCAGGCCAGAGTAAATCAACTCATTAACACTGCGACCAGGGTATTTAAATGATGGCCCCATATCGCCCTGCACCACATCACCTAGGTAGCTGATATATTGTTGCCACAGAGGCTGATCTAGATTGTACTGAGCCTCAAGGGCCTCAAGCACTTCCGCTGGTACGGCTTTGTCCGCAGAAAAAGGCCCCCCGGGCGCGCTGTGAACCAGCATAAAAGTCATGGTAATCACGACTAATAATACGGGGATCGCTTGCAGCAGGCGACCTAATGCAAATCGAAACATTAGTCTTCAGCTCCTTCGAGATAAATCTCTCTGTAGGATTGCTGATCCATAATATTGTTAGCGATATTTTTCACTGAGGGGTGCACCAGGTGCTTAGTGGTGTAGGTGTAAATAGGTAATACCGGCAGGTCGTCCATCAGCATCTGCTCTGCCTGGGTAAATATAGCCATGCGCTCTTCATGGGTTTTGGCTCTGGGAGCCACATCCAATACCAGGCGATCGTACTCTTGGTTACACCAGCCGGTGCGGTTATTGCCGCCGTCGCAAATAAACATATCCAGGAAGTTGTTGGGGTCCACATAGTCGCCAATCCAGCCTGCGCGGGAGATTTGGTAGTCGCCGCTGCTCTCACTGTCCAGATAGACCTTCCACTCCTGATTGAGAAGCTTCACTTCAATATTCAGGTGCTCACGCCACATCTGTTGAATAGCCACAGCCACTTTGCGGTGCCCTTCATTGGTGTTGTAGAGAATCTCAGTTGAAGGAAAACCTTCACCATTGGGGTAGCCCGCCTCAGCCATCAGTTGGCGTGCAACCTCCGGGTCAAAGTTCAGGCTAATCGGAGGGTAGTAACCGCGAGTGTTGGGCGGAGTCATGGCGTAGGCCGGAATCTGACCCGCCTTGAGCACATGCTCAGTCAGCTGCTCGCGATCAATGGTCATAGCCAGGGCTCGGCGAACGCGCTTGTCTTGCAGGTGGGGCTCGCGAACATTAATGCGATAGTAATAGGTACCCAGATAGGGAACCACCTTTAAAGCCGTGTCATTGGCTTCGCGATAGGTTTGCACCTTATCTATGGGTACATCGTTGGTGTAGTGCAGCTGTCCAGCGCGGAACATACGCTCTTCGGTGGTGGCATTCTCTGTAGGGTAAAACACAACCTCATTGAGGCGCACATCATCATTGCCCCAGTAGAAGGTGTTTCTCTCCGCGACAATAGCGCGGTTAATTTCCCAGGACTTCAGCTTAAAGGGACCATTGGCCACCATATTGCCTGCATAGGTCCATCTTGTGCCACGTTCGTCAGCAGCACCAAACTTCTCCACCGTCGCCCTGTGCACTGGGTACATACTGTAGTGATCCAGCAGCTGCAGAAAATAGGGCGTTGGGTTGTCCAGAGTGATCTGCAGAGTGAGATCATCCAGCGCCTTCACGCCCACCTCAGCAAAATCAGTAACTTCGCCCTTGTAATACTCCCGAGCATTGACGATCGGAAAATACATATAGGCGTAGAGGTTACCCAGCGCTGGCTGCAGGGCGCGCCACCAGGACCATACAAAGTCGTGGGCATTGTGCACATCGCCATTGGACCAGCGGGCATTGTCACGAATCTTAAAGGTGTAGACAGTGCCGTCTTCGCTGACTGTCCAGGACTCGGCAACACCAGGGGTTGGCCCCAGGGTTTTGCTGTCCTTGTGCACCAGGCCTTCCATCAGCGCCATAATAATATGATGCTCTGGCACGCCGGTGGCTATATGTGGGTCGAGACTCTGTGGCTCTGTACCGTTGCCCCAGTGCAATGTACCTGTGCGATTACCTGATTCAACATTGCTCTCTGAACTGCCGCAGCCGCTTAACAGCAGGCTTGAAATCAGGACTAGGGCGAGGGCCGAAATTAGGGATGAACTTGAAACTGATGGACACTGTTTCATAAGGTTAGATTCCTTAATTATTATATGATCAGTCAGTGGTCTGACTAGCTGCGACGGAGTGTAAACAAGTTGAGCTAGGAATTGAATAGAAACAACAGAAGAACCCCTCAATGGGGGTGGTCAGGCCGCTTTTTTACCCTGAGTCCAGCATTGAGGGCCCAGACCTGTTGCACTTGCCCGCCAAACCCCGGATAATCCCGCGCTTCGCTTTAATGGTGGCCCCCTCTGGTCCCCTCGCAACAGCCAACCGCGAACCCCGCCAGGCCCGGAAGGGAGCAACGGTAGTGGTGACGCTGTGTGCCGAGGTGTGGCTATTGGGGGTCATCGCCATTAGCCCTTCCAGCGCTACGTTTATCTCCCTATAATGATCTCTTTAAACCAAAGCAGACTGCGCTATGAGTTATCAGGTCCTCGCCCGTAAATGGCGTCCACGCTCTTTTGCCGAAATGGCAGGGCAGGAACATGTGCTGCAGGCACTGATCAACGCGCTGGACAACGACCGTCTACACCATGCCTATCTATTCACCGGCACCAGAGGTGTGGGCAAAACCACCATAGGTCGCATTCTCTCCAAATGCCTCAACTGTGAAACAGGTATTAGCTCAGTGCCCTGCGGTGAATGCTCCAGCTGCACAGAGATAGCCGAGGGTCGGTTTATTGATTTGATTGAAGTGGATGCCGCCTCGCGCACAGGTGTCGACGATATGCGCGATCTGCTCGACAATGTGCAGTACGCGCCGTCCAGAGGTCGCTTTAAGATCTACCTGATCGACGAAGTGCATATGCTGTCCAAGTCCAGCTTTGCCGCGCTGCTCAAAACACTGGAAGAGCCGCCAGCCCACGTAAAGTTTCTGTTTGCCACCACAGACCCCCAAAAACTACCGATCACCGTGCTGTCGCGCTGCTTGCAGTTTAACCTTAAAAACCTCAGCCCAGAGCGAATTACCCAGCATCTGCAGTTTGTGCTGGGCGAAGAGGCAGTGCCCTTTGAAGAGGCCGCACTCTGGTCCCTGGCCCGCGCCGCCGATGGCAGTATGCGCGATGCCCTCAGTCTGACCGACCAGGCCATTGGCCATGGTGGCGGACAGATTAACGAAGCCGATGTGAGCTCCATGCTCGGCACCATAGAGCGCAGCTACGTGGTGGATATCTGCACTGCACTGACTGGGGGCACAGGCACAGATGTGCTGGCCGCCATCTCAAGAATGGCAGAACAGGCCCCAGACTATGATCAGGCGCTCTCAGATGTACTCTCTATCTGGCATCAGGTCGCCATTTTGCAGACAGTGCCAGAGGCGCTGGATAAAGGGGTAGGCAATTATTCCGAGCTGCTCAACCTGGCCGCAGTGGCCAGCAAAGAGGATGTGCAGCTGTTCTATCAAATTTGCCTGCTCGGGCGCAAAGATCTGCACCTGGCACCAGATTTAAAATCTGGCTTTGAAATGGTGATGTTGCGAGCACTGGCGTTTCGTCCCGATGCCAATCCACCGGTTCGCGAAGCGTCCTCAGCACCTGCTCCCCAGGAGGCGGAGTCTCAGGTAAAAAAGCCTGAAGCAGCGGCCCCAGAGGCTCAGCCTCCGGTCGCTGAACTTGCAGCTGCCGAGGCGCCCCAGCCCCAGCCCGAGCCAGAGCCTCAGCCAGAGCTCCAACAAGAGCCTCAACAAGAGCCTCAGCCAGAGCCTCAGCCAGAGCTCCAACAAGAGCCTCAGCCAGAGCTTCAACAAGAGCCTCAAAAACAGCCCGAATCACAGCCCCAACAGTCCAGCGCCGCCGTCGAAATGGACTCGCCTCCCTGGGAGGTCGCAGCTACTGATAAAGCGCAAGTTCCAGAGCAAATTCAAGAGCCCAGAGCACAAAAAATATCCCTGCAGGACTTCACCTCAGAGAAATGGATTGAAATCCGCAAGCAGCTCAGCATAGGTGCCTCGCTAGGTGAGATTGCCAGCCACTGCCTGTATAAAGGCCGCGACGGCAGTCAGCTGCAGTTTCTGATCGACAATAACCAGACCAGTCTCTACGATACGGTCCATCAGCAGACTCTGGGCGAAGCCCTGTCCGATTATTTTGCAGAGCCGGTGACTGTGGCAATCACCTTTGGTGTGGCCGAGCAGGAGACGCCGCGAGCCGCAGACACCAGAGAGAAGGCCGAACGCCTAGCCCAGGCCGTAGACAGCCTAAACTCCGACCCCTCGGTAATAAAATTTAAACAGCTATTCGACGGACATCTGAACGAACAGTCTGTGCGACCCATAGATTAACAGCGGCACTAACCAGCTTAAACAGAGGCATTAATGGACATAAACAACCTAATGAAACAGGCTCAGCAGATGCAGGAGAAAATGGCTGCAATGCAAGAGAAGGCCGCCAGCGCGGAAGTGACGGGCGAGTCTGGTGCCGGTATGGTTCAGGTGGTGATGACCGGCCGCCACGATGTGCGCAAGGTCACCTTGGACCCATCCTTAATGGGTGAAGATAAAGAGTTTCTCGAAGACTTGCTGGCCGCCGCAGTCAATGATGCAGTGCGCAAAGTCGAAGCTCAGAGCAAAGATGCCCTGAGCGCCATGACCGGTGGTATGGATTTGCCGCCGGGCTTTAAAATGCCCTTTTAGCGAGGCCGCCCCTTGTACGGAAATCTGATAGACCAATTAATTGATGCACTGCGCGTACTGCCCGGTGTAGGTACCAAGTCTGCCCAGCGCATGGCCCTGCAGCTGCTAGAGCGAGACAAAGTGGGAGCTAGCAGGCTGGCCGAGGCTATTTTAGAAGCCGTTGAACATGTGGGTCGCTGCGCTAGTTGCCGCACCCTGACAGAAAACGAGCAGTGCGGCATCTGCAGCAATAGCAGGCGCAGTGGCACAGAGATATGTGTGGTTGAAAACCCCGCCGATCTCTACGCCATAGAACAGGCGGGAAGCTTCCAGGGTAAGTACTTTGTGCTGCTGGGCCATCTCTCGCCCATCGATGGCATAGGCCCGGAACAGTTAGGTATAGACCAGCTGATTCAGCGCCTGCAACAGGACCAGATCAGCGAACTTATTCTAGCCACCAACCTCACAGTTGAAGGTGAGGCCACGGCCCATTTTATTGCCGACAAGGCCAAGGCTCTGGGGGTCAATGTATCGCGCATTGCCTACGGAGTTCCCATGGGTGGTGAACTGGAATATGTGGATGGCGGCACCTTAAATATGGCACTGCAAAGCAGAAAGGCCCTTTAGATGATTGATTGGATTGACAGCGATAGCGCCCTGCAGCAGATGTGCCAGCAACTTAGCCAGGTACCTAAACTGGCGGTGGACACAGAGTTTATTCGCACCGACACCTTCTACCCCAAGATTGCCCTGATACAGATTTCTGATGGAGAGCAGTGCTGGCTGATCGATGTGTTGGCCATAGAGGATTTTGTACCCCTTAAGGCACTATTGGAAAACCCAGATCAACAGCTAATTTTTCATGCCTGTGCCGAAGATTTGGAGGTGCTGGAATATGCTCTGGATATCAGGCCCAGCTCGATCTTTGATACCCAGTTAGCCGCTGGTATTGCCAATATAGGCTACTGTATGGGCTATGCGCGGCTGGTCGATAGTATGTTCGACGTCAGCCTGGACAAGCAGGAAACCCGCTCTGACTGGCTGGCCCGGCCACTGACTCAGCGTCAGCTGGACTACGCCGCGGTGGATGTGCAATATCTCCATGCCATGGAAAAAATACTCGCCAAGGCCCTGGCCGAGCAGCAGCGCGAAGACTGGTTTGCCGAAGAAACCCAGGCCCTGTTCTCACTGGTCGAAGGGCGCAAAGATCACAGCCAGTACTATCTGCGACTTAAAGGCGCCTGGCGTCTGGGGGTGAAGTCACTCACAGCCCTAAACCGGCTCTGCGACTGGCGCGAGAACACTGCGCGGGCCAGTAATCGCCCAAGGGCTCATATCATTAAAGATTCGGTATTAATTGAGCTGGCCCGGCGCCTGCCCAGTGCCCAGGAGCAGTTGCACGGCATAGAGGACTGGTATCCGCGCTCGGTAAAACGCCATGGCCAGACAGTGCTCAAGCAAATAGCAGATTCGGCCAATGACAGCCCGGTGCCGGTTATGCCCCAGCCTCTGCCCAAATCTATTTCGGTGCTTATGCGAGAAATGCGTGACTCCATGGGTAGAGTGGCGCAGGATATCCATATTCCCCAGGAATTTTTATGCAACAAAAAGGAACTTGAGAGTATTTTGCGCAGTTCCATGGAGGGCCAGTGTCAATGGCCTGAAAGACTTAACCAGGGCTGGCGACTAGAGCTAGTGCAGCCCGCATTACAGGAAGTGCTAGACAGTACGGAAGCCCTATGACTCTATCCAGCAAAGAAAGCAGCAAGCAAAGCAGCGGTGAAACCAGAGTGCTCTGCGATATTTACAAAGGCAATAAAAAAGAAGAGATGTATCTCTATGTCAATAAAACCGACGGCCTGGACAGAGTGCCAGAGGAGCTGCTATCGAGTTTTGGTGACCTGTCGCCAGTCACCACATTGGTACTGAGCGAAACCCGCAAACTAGCCCGCGCCGATATTCTCAAGGTGTTGCAGGAGTTGCGCGACAAAGGTTTTTACCTGCAGATGCCGCCGCCCAAATATCCAACTTCAGACCAGCCACCGAGCTCAATCAATAAATATGGCTGAATTCTGGCAGACTAAAACCCTGGAGCAGATGAGCACCCAAGAGTGGGAGCTACTCTGCGACGGCTGCGCAAAATGTTGCCTGGTCAAACTCGAAGACCACGAAAGTGGTGAGATCTACCATACCAATGTAACCTGTGAGCTGCTGGACACCCAGAGTTGTCAGTGCATAGATTATGCAGGTCGCCACAATGTAGTAGACGACTGTATCAAGTTGGATAGAGAGAATATTCACAGTCTAGCCTGGTTGCCTAAGAGCTGTTCGTATCGGTTGATTGCCGCAGGCCAGCAGCTGCCAGAATGGCATCATCTGGTCAGTGGTTCAAAAGAGACATTGCACAGCTACGGCGCCTCGCTGCAGGGGCGGGTGATCTCCGAGCTGCATGTGCACGACGAGGATATCGAAGACCATATTGTTCAGTGGGTCGACTAACTTTGATGAGTAGGGATGAATAACAACCATGTATAGCGCCGAAAACTATCTCTGGGGCTGGGTAGCCTACTCAACAGGCGCGCTCTGCCTGCTGTTTTGCCTCTGGTTACTGGTGCGCAAAATTGGCATAGCGGCCATTCGCCACAGCATTTTGCTGCTGGCACTGGTGGCTTTATTTACCCCAGTCACTGCCTATCGCGACGATCCCCACCTGGCTCCGGCCTTCTTTGTTAGTCTCTACGAAGGTCTCTTGGCCTCTGGTGATGATCTGGGCTTTCAGCGTGGGTTGGCACCCATTCTGGCGATAGGTTTTTTTACCCTGTTTTTCTATATATTACTGCGCATTATTATTTGGCGAGTGAAAAAACGGCGCCCCCAGACCAGCCCTGAACCAGAGACTGAATAAGAAACTGAATAAGAAAGGCCCTCCCAATGACCGATCAAACCGCAGCTCCCAGCCAAACCAACAATAAAAAAACCGCCCCAAGTAGATTGCGCATTGGCAAGCGCTACCGCGCCGAGCGGGTCGATGCCGATTACGATGCCATTGTTATTGGCTCCGGCATAGGTGGGCTGTGCTCAGCTGCACTGCTCTCCCAAATGGGCAAAAAAGTTATAGTGCTAGAACAGCATTACACAGCTGGAGGCTTTACCCATGCCTATGAGCGCAATGGCTATGAATGGGATGTGGGGGTGCACTACATAGGTGATATGGGTCGCAAAGGTGCTGGCCGTGGTCTGTTTGATTTTATCTCCGGCGGCCAGCTGCAATGGGCCGAGATGGACCCAGTTTACGACCGCATTATTCTCGGCGACGAGCAGTTTGATTTTGTTGCTGGCAAAGATAACTTTAAAGCCAGCCTTAAGCAGCAGTTTCCCGATGATGCTGAGGCCATAGATCAGTACGTAGATCTGGTGTTGGCTACTACCAAGTACATGGGCAATATCAGCCAGCTCAAGGCCATGCCCAGCTCAGTAGCTAAGCTGATGTCTATGTCCGCCAAAAATCGTCTGCCCGACTATGCGTTGGACAGCGCTTACAATGTGTTAAAAGGCCTGACTGACAATGAAAAACTGATCGCCGTGCTGTGCGGCCAGTGGGGCGATCATGGCTGCCCGCCCAAAGAATCGGTATTTCTAATGCATGCTTTGATTGCCGGCCATTACTTTAATGGTGGCTTTTACCCTGTGGGTGGGGCATCAAAAATTGCTGAAACCATTATTCCTCAGATTCAGGTATCCGGCGGCGATGTGTTTACCTATGCCGATGTACAGGAAATTCTGGTGGCAGATAGCCGCGCAGTGGGGGTTAAAATGGCCGACGGCCACTGTCTCTATGCCTCCAGCATTATCAGCAATGCCGGTGTGGTCAATACCTTCGACAAGCTGCTGCCCAGAGAGGTGAGTACCAAATTAGGCTATCAACAAAAGGCCAGCGAGCTGAGCCGATCTATGTCCCATGCAGGCATGTATATCGGCCTCAAGGGCACAGCAGAGGAGCTGCAGCTACCCAAAACCAATCTGTGGATCTATCTCGATGAACATCATGACGCCAATGTGGAGGCCCTGCGAAAAGACCCCAGCGCGCCATTGCCGCTGGTCTATGTGTCGTTTCCCTCCGCCAAAGATCCAGACTTTCAGCGTCGCTACCCGGGCCGCTCGACCATAGAAATTGTGGTGGGTCCCTGCGACTACGAGCAGTATCGCCAGTGGGCAGACAAAACCTGGGGCAAGCGTGGCGACGACTACGAGGCCCTCAAACAGGATCTCTCCGATCGCATGCTGGCTGCCCTGTACAGGCAGATGCCCCATCTAGAGGGCAAGATTGACTACTCCGAAGTCTCCACGCCATTATCCACAAGTCATTTTTGTCGCTACGAGCACGGTCAGGCCTATGGTTTGGCCCACCATAAAGATCGCTTTAAGCAGGACTGGCTAAAGCCAAAAACCTCATTGCCCGGCCTCTATTTAACCGGTCAGGATGTGGTGAGCTGCGGCGTTGTTGGCGCATTGATGGCAGGAATGATCACCGCTATGTCGCTAGTGGGTTTCAGAGGGGCGGGGCAGTTAATGAAAAAGATTAAATCCGGGCAGGTATTGCCCAGCCAGAAAGCCGAGTTTAAATTCTATTGGGTGCAGCGTGCTCGGCAAGCCAGTAAAACAGCCCAGAGGCCAGGCCAGAAGCAGCTAGCAAGCCGATCGGAGTAATGGTAAAGCTGCTGGGTATCAGTGCAATAATCTCGCCGACCGGAAAAAATGGATAGGCTACAGCACCGCCGAGAATAGTGGCAGCAATGGTAATGACTGTCTCCTGTGCAACAGAAACCTTTCTTTCAGCTGGCAGCCCGGCTGTGACTCTGCTGACAAACCCCTGATCGTTTAAATAGGGTTCGCTATTGCGAGCCTGGACAAATAAATTGTCTATATCTGTTGCCTTACTCATAGTGCTTCCTCATTTTGCCAGCTGGAGAGTAGCTCTCTCAGCTTGGCTTTGCCGCGGGTGATACAGGTCTTAACAGTGCCCAGCGGTATTTCCATAATAGTACAGATCTCCTGATGAGTTAACTGCCTGTGCAGATAGAGATGAATTACCATCCGCTGTTGGCTGGGCAGTTGCTGCATGGCTCTGGCCAGATCCTGGTGCAATTCCTGCTGGGAGAGCTCACCGCTAACCGGAGTTTCGGTTGCGCTGGTTAAGGCTTCTTCGCTGCCGGTAACCTCCCGGTTTCTGGCGAGCCTAAAATGACTGACCATCTGGTTGTAGGCAATACGATAGAGCCAGCTGCTAAACTTGGCGTCAGACTTGTAGCTGCCTATAGCCTGAAAGGCTTTGATAAAGGTCTCCTGAGCAAGATCGTCCGCTAGCGCCTCATCCCATCCGGTCATCTGGCGCAGGGAATAGCGCAGATCCGACTGGTGACGCGCTACCAGAATCGAGAAAGAGTCACGACAATGATTTGCCGCGACCCTCTCGATCAGTGCCTGGTCGGTAGCGACCACCAGCTGCCCTAGTCGGCCTGCTGTTCAGTGGCATTTCTGTTTATACGCCACACAATCAGTTTACCTATGCCTATAAACAGAGGAATTAAGGCTACTGCGGCAAGATCCCAGTCAATTAGCAGACCAAGAAAAAGGAATAACCCGGCACCCAAGGCTATATTGCGCACGGCGCTCTGAAAGCTGTCAGCAGGTGCATCAGGTTCGCCACCATTAATTGCTACCAATACTTCAGCTGGCACATCCTTGCCGGCATCCAGATAGTCTTTAATCAGTGCTACCTTGACCATGCGCTTTCTATGCTTGTAGTAGAGCACGGCGACCAAAAGAAACAGAGGTAAACCAAAGACGGCAATAATAGCGATAATCGACTCGGCGCTGGAGTCACCGTCTATATCAATTTCGTGGTGCACCTCTAGCTCCATATCATCGTCGAGGGTTTCCAGAGTCTCTAGCAGCTTTTGTTTGTCTTCTTCGCTGAGATCCTGCCATTCAGTCATGGCTAGGGTTTTAATCACTTTCTTAATCGAAGCAATGCCGTCTTCTGAGGACTGGAAACGGATAAATGTTTGGTCGTCCTCGGGGTCAGAGGCATCCTGGTCGCTGTCTATATCGGTTACCCAGGTTTGGGTCTCGCCATCATCAGAGCCGCGAACCACAATTTTCATGGTCTTCTCCGGGCCGTCGTCAGTTGCCGAGAGCAGCACCTCTACATGTTTCTCAACACTCTGCTGCTGAGCAGGCTGCTGTTCGACGGGCTCAGCCGCAGTGGCTAGTGAGAGCATAAGTGCTGCTGATAGCGGCAGGGCGCTTAATAAACTGGTCTTCATTAGTAACTCCTAATGGGTTTAGAGCTGTGGACAAAGGTTATTCTAAGAGCAGCATCAGATGCCAGGCAATCTTAGTGTTCATAGGTAGGACGCGCTGACCAAGCAATTTGGATTCAAAAAAGATTTGTTTTTAGCTTTTGCCCATTAAAAAACCCCTGCACCCCAGGCGCAGAGGCTTTATAGCTAGATTATTAATGAGCCGGCTGCCCTAGGCATGGGCCAAACTGCCGATTACCAGAGTGGTAATTAATACAGGTACAAGGTAGATGGTCATTACGAGCAAGAAGTTTCTAATTAGATCCATTTTCATCATTTTCTCCATGTCCTCTGTGGGACTTTTAAAGCCGAGATAATGCATATCCGCATAATCTATTCTTTATGACAGCTCAAATTCGGCAAGTACTCCGCGGTCATACTTTTTTTCGATATTCGTAATTATGACGCGGTCTGGAGGCGATTTAGATTCAAAAAACAGTGCAGATTAGATTATTATGCTGGGCTAAACATAAAGACTAACTCAATGATGTGGATTTAAAAGATATGAAATTTACCGGCACAGACGACTATATAGCAACAGACGAACTGCAAATGGCAGTTAACGCCGCCGTAACCTTGCAGCGTCCCCTGCTTATTAAAGGCGAGCCGGGAACAGGAAAGACTATGCTGGCAGAGCAGGTGGCCAGCTCTCTGGGTATGCCGCTGCTGTCCTGGCACATTAAATCTACTACCAAAGCGCAACAGGGCCTGTATGAATACGACGCTGTGTCCCGTCTGCGTGATTCACAACTGGGTAGCGACAAGGTTCAGGATATTGGCAACTACATTAAGAAAGGCAAGCTGTGGGAAGCCTTTACCGCCGACGAGCAGGTGGTTTTGCTGATCGATGAGATCGATAAAGCCGATATAGAATTCCCCAATGACCTATTGCTAGAGCTGGACAAGATGGAATTCCATGTCTACGAGACTGGAGAGACTATTAAAGCAGTACAGCGACCCATAGTGATTATTACCAGTAACAACGAAAAAGAGCTTCCAGACGCGTTTCTGCGCCGCTGTTTCTTCCACTTTATTAACTTCCCCGATCGTATGACTATGCAGCGTATTGTGGATGTGCACTTCCCCAAAATTAAGAAAAAGCTGGTCGACGAAGCTCTGGATATCTTCTTTGATGTGCGCAAGATTCCCGGCCTCAAGAAAAAACCCTCCACCTCAGAGCTGGTGGACTGGCTGAAGCTGGTGATGTCTGACGATATACCAGAGGATATTTTGACCAACCGTGACCCCACCAAGGCTATTCCACCACTGTACGGTGCCTTGCTGAAGAATGAGCAGGACGTTCACCTGCTAGAGCGATTGGCCTTTATGACCCGCCGCGCCGGACAATAAGCGCCGCTCCCATGCTGATTAACTTCTTCTACACTCTCAAGAAAGCCAAGGTTCCGGTTTCCCTGCGGGAGCTTTTAGACCTGCTCGACGCCATGGATCACAACCTGGCCTTTGGCTCGATTGACGACTTCTACACTCTGGCCCGCACCGTAATGGTCAAGGACGAGAAGTTCTACGATCGCTTTGATAAAGCCTTTGGCGCCTACTTTAAAAATCTCGAGAATATAGACGGCATTATTGAAGCCCTGATTCCAGAAGACTGGTTGCGTCAGGAGTTTGAAAAGCACTTTACCGACGAAGAAAAAGCCAAGATCGAAAGCCTAGGTGGCCTAGAAAAGCTAATCGAAGAGTTTAAAAAGCGCCTCGAAGAGCAAAAAGAGCGCCACGAGGGCGGCAATAAATGGGTGGGCACCAATGGTACCTCACCCTTTGGTCACGGCGGCTTTAACCCAGAGGGCATACGCATAGGTGGTCCCGGCGGCAAAGGCACTGCAGTTAAAGTGTGGGACGAGCGCCAGTATCAAGACCTGGACGACTCGGTTGAGATTGGCACCCGCAATATTAAAGTGGCGCTGCGCCGTCTGCGCAAATTTGCCCGCGAAGGTTCTGCCGACCAGCTGGATTTAGATGACACCATTAGCAGTACAGCACGCAATGCCGGTTATCTGGATATCAAAATGGTCCCAGAGCGCCACAATGCAGTTAAGGTACTGATTTTCTTTGATATTGGCGGCTCTATGGACCCCTATGTGCGGCTCTGCGAAGAGTTGTTCTCAGCGGCAAAAACAGAGTTTAAGCACCTGGAATATTTCTATTTCCACAACTGCATGTACGACTATGTGTGGAAAGACAATCACCGTCGCCGCGAAGAGCAGATGTCGGTGTTTGACCTGATGCACAAGTACTCATCAGACTACAAAGTTATCTATGTGGGCGATGCCAGCATGGCCCCCTACGAAGTCACCAGCCCCGGTGGCAGCGTGGAATATCACAACGAAGAGTCGGGCGCAGTGTGGATGCAGCGCATGACCGAAACCTACGACAAGTTGATTTGGATTAACCCAGTGCAGGAAAAATATTGGGAGTACACACCCTCAATTCTGATGCTCAAAGAGCTGGTAGAGGATAAAATGTTTCCCATGACTCTGGCCGGTCTAGAAAAAGGCATGGCGCGGCTGTCCAGGTAGCGCAGGCAAAGGAAGACTACAAAACTTATTAATTATTGGGTGAATCAATATGTTGGTGCAAGAAGCGGTTAAAAAAGCGCAGAAAAAAGTGGGCTTAAATGCCCAGCAGCCAGCACTGCCTGCAGGTTCGCTGCTGGAATTGTGGCGAGGCGCAGTGGCCGACGCCAACGACAGGCCCGCCTACACCTGTCTGGGCCAGACCCTCACCTATGCCGAAGTCGACCAGATTGCGCGGCGTGTCGCCAGCTATTTTCAAAAGCAGCTAAAGCTGGTGGCCGGTGACCGCATTGCCATTCAGCTTCCCAATCTTATTCAGTATCCTGTGGTGGTTATTGCCGCCTGGAAGCTGGGGCTAGTGGTAGTTAATACCAACCCTATGTACACAGTGCGCGAGCTGGTGCATCAGTTTAACGACGCCAATGTAAAAGCCGTGGTTGTGCTTGACCAGTTCTACGAAACATTGGCCGAGGCCCTGCCCAATACCAATATTGAACATGTGGTGGTAACCCGCCCGGTGGATCTGTTGCCTCAGCCCAAGCGAGCAGTCCTGAGTGCGGCCATGGCCCTGATGGGCAAGCGACCCTCGCTACCCAAGGGCGACTGGATTCCCTTTACTCAGCTGCTTACCGGCAGCAGCAATTACTCAGTGCACAGAGCCCAGCTAGACGATATCTGCGCCCTGCAATATACAGGGGGCACCACTGGCGCCTCCAAAGGCGTAATGCTGACCCAGGGCACCCTGATGGCCAATATTGCCCAGTCGCTGGCGGTGATTGATATTCTCGATGAGCCTATTCAATACAATGTGGCCGTGGCACCGCTGCCCATCTACCATATTTATGCTTTCTCTCTGTGTATGGGCCTGATGCCAGCCACCAGGGGCCATTCCATACTGATTCCAGATCCGCGCAATATCCAGGCCTTTGTGCGCGCCATTAAAGACTTTAAATTTGAAATATTCTGCGGCCTCAACTCATTGTTTGTAGCCCTGCTGCAAGACCGAGACTTTCAGCGCCTAGACTTCTCGCGCCTGCGCATGACGCTGTCGGGCGGCATGGCCCTGATGGAGTCTGTTGCCCACGACTGGGAAAAAACTACCGGCTGTGTGGTCAGCGAAGGCTATGGCATGACCGAGTCATCGCCCGTTATTTCCATGAACCCCTCCGGCCACGAAAAAATTGGCACAGCGGGCATTCCTATCCCAGGCACCGAGATCAAAGTAGTGAATGAAAACGGCGTCGAACAAGAAGTGGGCGGCACCGGCGAACTCTGCGTGCGCGGCGACCAGGTAATGAAAGGCTACTGGCAGCGCCCAGAGCAAACTGACGAAGTCATTGTCGACGGCTGGTTGCACACCGGCGATATTGTGACCGTAGATGAAGAGGGCTACATTAAAATTGTCGACCGCCTAAAAGATATGATTATTGTCTCCGGCTTCAATGTCTACCCCAACGAACTGGAGCAGGCCTTGACCACCCACCCGGACGTAGCCCAGTGCGCGGCTATTGGTGTGGCCGACGACAAGGCTGGTGAAGTGGTAAAAATGTTTGTGGTCAGCACCAACCCCGACCTCAATGCAGACCATGTAATTGCCTTCTGTAAAGAGAATATGGCCGGCTACAAGGTGCCCAAATTTGTGGAGTTTCGCGATGAGCTGCCCATGACTAATGTGGGTAAAGTACTGCGCAAAGACCTCAAAGCCCAGGAGAAGGCCAAAGCAAGAGCCAGCGACAGGGCCGGCGAAACCACAGAGGAAGATGCCGCGTAACAGTACTTACAGCTGTTATTGCCCTGTCAAACAGGGCAGAATAATCGCTGGCTTACCAGCAGCAATACAGGCACCTACTATGCGACTTATTATTGGCATGTCCGGATCCAGCGGCGTTATCTACGGCATAAGAATGCTGGAGATGCTCGCAGCCTGCGACGGCATAGAGACCCACCTTATACTCAGCAGCGCAGCGCGCATGAATATAGGCATAGAGACCGACTGGAAGGTCGAAGATGTCGAAGCCCTGGCCGATGTGGTACACAACAATAAAAATATTGGTGCCAGCATTGCCAGCGGCTCCTTTAAAACTGCCGGCATGGTTGTGGTGCCCTGTTCCATGAAAACCCTGTCCGGCGTAGCCAACTCCTATGCTGATAACCTGATTGTGCGCGCCGCCGATGTGGTGCTTAAAGAGCGCCGCAAACTGGTGATAGTGCCTCGGGAGTCACCGCTGCACACCGGTCACTGCGAGCTGATGCTCAAAGCCAGTCAGATCGGCGCCATACTCTGCCCGCCATCACCGGCGTTCTATACAGAGCCCAAAACCCTGGACGATATTATCAATCATTCAGTAGCTCGGGTTTTAGACCTATTTGATATAGAGTCCGACAGCCTAAAACGCTGGCAGGGCAATGTCTGAGCCCTCAACTGCTGATTTTTCTCAGCTGCACCAGTTTCTGCAAAAGGAATCTGTACTCACCATAGCCACAGCAGACGCCTGCGGCCCCTGGTCGGCGCCGGTACTCTATGTGGCAGATATAAGCGCCGAGCCCTTTGCCCTGTATTTTCTCTCCTCCGCCAACAGCCGCCATATTAAAAGCCTACCCTTAGATGGCGCCGCCGCCGTCTCCATTTACTCCGACTACGACGGCAACTGGCAATCTATTCGCGGCGCCCAGATTCACGGCACCATCAAACAGGTCGCCGAAGAGAGCAGGGCAGCAATCGCCGCCGCCTACTTTACCCGCTTTCCAGAAATCCAAGGCCTAATAGACAGCCCCCAGACCAAACAGGAAGAGCTAATCGGCGCCGCCTTCGGCCGCAGCCACTTCTACCGCGTCACCCCATCCTTTGTGCGCTTCACCAATAATGGTGACAGCTTCGCAGGCCGTACCGAGTGGCAGTTGTAAAGGCCAAATAGAACAGTCTACAGACGTCGGCATCCGCAAGTGACAGCCCTCGCAGTTATTCCTAGCCCCAACAATTATTATTCACCAGCAGCTTATAATGGATAATCTGGTTGCCAACTATAGTTGGCTTAGGTATATTAGCGGGGCAAGGATGGGCCAATTAATTAAACCCAAAAAAGTGGTTGTTTACAGAAATAAAAAGGGCGTTGAACCCTTTTCAGATTGGCTGCGTCGCTTGCGAGACGCCAAAGCGCGCCGCCTGGTGCTGGCTCGGTTACGTCGACTGGAGCAGGGCCATTATGGAGACTGCAAACATCTTCAGAGCGGCATCTTTGAGCTACGGTTTTTCTTTGGCTCAGGCTATAGAGTCTATTTTGCAGAGGATCAACAGAGAATTGTTGTATTGCTGACAGCCGGCAGCAAGGCGACGCAGCAGAAAGATATTGTCACCGCCATAGGTTATTGGCAGCAGTACCAAGGCAAGGAGTATCGAGATAATGACTAAATACACGACCCTAGATAATTTAGAAGAGAGCTATTTTCGCGATCACCCCGAAGAGATAGATACCTATGTCGCGGAAATTTTTTCAGAGTACGCTGCCGATGGTAATTCGGCCGCGCTGCTTGCTTCACTGCGGATTATTGCCAAAGTAAAAGGCATTACAGAGTTGGCCAAGCAGACAGGTATGACCCGACAGGGCCTGCAGAAAGCCCTGTCCAGCAAAGGCAACCCACGCCTAGACAATGTGAATGCCATTATGGGTGCCCTGGGTTATAGATTAACGCCAGAAAAAATTACCGTCTCGGGCTAGTACCGGGCCCTTACGCAACCAAAAGTCGAAACCCTATGTCAAATAGCGCACTAGAGATTCTCCACAGCCTCTATGGCTACGATAGCTTTCGCGGTCACCAGGCTGAGATTATCGAGACTGTTAGTGCCGGCAATAACGCGCTGGTACTAATGCCCACCGGTGGCGGTAAATCCCTTTGCTATCAAATTCCCTCACTAGTTCGCGATGGCGTCGGGGTGATTATCTCGCCATTAATCGCCCTGATGCAGGATCAGGTCGACGCCATGCAGCAGCTTGGGGTCAAGGCAGCGTTTTTAAACTCCAGCCTTAGCCACAGCGAACAAAATAGTATCGAGCAACAGCTTAGGGCAGGGCAGCTAGACCTGCTGTATATAGCCCCAGAGCGACTGATACAGCCCTATACCCAAGAGCTGCTAGCAAACTGCAAGCTTGCACTGTTTGCCATTGACGAAGCCCACTGTGTATCCCAATGGGGCCATGACTTTCGGGCGGACTATCTGTCCCTGAGTTTGTTGCAGGAGCGCTTCCCCAGTATTCCACGCATAGCTCTAACCGCCACCGCCGATGTGCGCACCCGCAAAGAGATTGTTGAGCGGCTGTCCCTCACCGATGCCCGCGCCTTCGTTAGCGGATTTGACCGGCCCAATATTCGCTACGCCATTGCCAACAAAACCACCGCCAAAAAACAGCTATTAGACTTTTTAAAACAGCGCCAAAACGAAGCCGGCATAGTCTACTGCCTGTCCCGCAAAAAGGTCGAAGACACCGCCGCCTGGCTCACCCAGCAGGGCTTTACCGCCTTGCCCTACCATGCCGGGCTGCCAGCCCAGCTGAGGCAGACCCACCAGAAACGCTTTCTGCGGGACGACGGGGTTATTATTGTCGCCACCATCGCCTTTGGTATGGGCATAGATAAGCCCGATGTGCGCTTTGTGGCCCACCTTGACCTACCCAAAAGCATAGAAGCTTATTATCAGGAAACCGGCCGCGCCGGCCGCGATGGTCAGCCCGCAGATGCCTGGATGGTCTATGGCCTGCAAGATGTGGTGCGCCTGCAACAGATGGCGCAAGAATCAGATGGTTCCGAACAATTTAAACGCGCCGAGCGCCACAAGCTCGACGCCATGCTGGGGCTCTGCGAAGTCACCAGCTGTCGCCGCAAAGTGCTGCTCAACTATTTCGCCGATCAAGCGCCAGACCAATGTGGCAACTGCGACAACTGCCAGATACCCCCACAGACCTGGGACGCCACCGAAGCCGCCCAAAAGCTCCTCTCCTGCGTGTATCGCACCGGCCAGCGCTTTGGTGCCATGCATATGATGGATGTATTGCAGGGCAAAGAGACCGACAAGGTCATGCAGCACGGCCATCAGCAGCAGAGCACCTTTGGCCTAGGCAAAAATATCCACGAAGCCCAATGGCGCTCGCTTATCCGCCAGCTAGTGGTGCGCGGCCTGCTGCGGGTGGATATAGAAGGCTACAGCGCACTGCAACTGACCGACCAGTGCAGGCCAGTATTAAAAGGCGAGCAATCATTATTTTTGCGCATCGAAGAAATCAAAGCCCCAACCGCCAAAAAACCAGGCTCAAAATCCGCCAGAAAAGCCCAGATACTGCCCGAAGACCAAGAGCTATGGGATGAACTGCGAGAGTGCCGCAAAATGCTCGCCGAAGAATCTAACGTACCCCCCTATGTCATCTTCCACGACGCCACATTAAAAGAAATGCTAGATACCATGCCCACCTCAGAGGCTGAGATGCTGCGCATTAATGGCGTGGGGGAGAGCAAACTGGAAAAATACGGCGATGACTTTTTGCATATACTGCGCCGCCACGCCGAGGTGGGGTAACTGGGCCTAGCGCTAAATAAGAGAACAGGAGTATAGACCTTCTCTAATTCACCACTTATTTGTTAGCCGGTAGATTAAACCAGCTGAGACAAAAATGTTTTAGCAGGAACAATTGTGGGTTTATCCAGTGTGAAGATATCTCTGTCTATGTAATCGCCGTCCATTGCAACTTGAAATGCATGCTTTAACGAAAGCTGTTTCTGAAACAGCGCGAGATTAGGTGAAAGTTTTTCTTTGATTGAGGATTTTACTTCCACAATAAACCAAGGCTGCTGATTTTTGCTAACAAGAAAATCAACTTCACGTTTGTCTTTATCACGCAGAAAAAAGAGTTCGTACTCGCCTAGCCCTTGGTCGGTCCAGTTATGCACCGCCTTAAGCAAATGAGAAGCAATAAAATTTTCATTGCGCCCGCCTTTGCTAGTGCATTGTGACCAGTCCCATAAGTAGTATTTGGGCTCTTTAAGCAGTGAACGGGTGATGTTTTTAGTCCAAGGCCTAACAGCAAAGCAAAAGTAGAGAGATTCCAATGTGCCTGTCCAGCGACGAATAGTATCCACAGAGACCCTGGTTTTTTTGGCTAGGCTAGAGTAGCTGGTTAGCTCCCCGGTCTGATGTTGTATTAGGGTTGCCAGTATTTCCAATTGCCCCAAGCCCTGAATATTAGTGAGCTCGCGAATATCTTCTTGAAACAGCTGCTGCTTTCGCAAGCGCGTCCAGCGATTATAAAAACGCTGATCCTGCTTGAGGTACGGCTCAGGGAACCCTCCCCATTTGAGAAGGTTGAGAAATGCCTTATCGGCAATTTTCACGGGCATTTGTATGTCCGTAGCAGAAGGGGGCCGGTTGAGTAATTCGTTAACTGAAAGTGGATGAAGGCGATAATAAAAATATCGCCCCATTAGGCTGTCGCCGCCTTTCTTAAACACATCTAATCTAGCGCTACCCGTAACCAGTATGCGGCATTCCTTATGGTAGCGGTCATAAAACCCTTTGATAAACGATTTCCATTGGCTGTACTTATGTATTTCATCAAAGATAACCAGTGGCACCTTGTCTCTCAGTCTGTCTATATTTATATACGCAGCAATCACTTGCCCGCCTTGAAGGATTCGTTGGCGATCTTCAATATCATCCCAGTTGAAATAATAGGTATTGTTCTTGGGTTGAATAGACTGGGATGTAGTGGTTTTACCAACTTGCCTGGGGCCAGTTAACAAAGCCATTTGCGTATGATCAGCGAAATGCTGTTTGATTAGCTGCTCGTAAGATCTTTTCATGTCGACTATTTTAAGTACCATCGTAAAATAGTCAAGACCAATTTACGATAGCCCTTAAAATGGTCGTAATCCGGTAAGCACTTGCAGACAGCCTCTTTGCCCAGATAGACAGCCAATTCTCTAAATAGGAGGGGTAGCTGCCTCAAAATCCAATAACCCCCGCCATAGTCTATCTTTATATAAGGAAGGGGTTCCTCACATAGCCGCAAAATAAAACCACCCAGCTACTGAGGATTTCCACTGATTTGCCATTACACCTAGTTGGTGAACCCGCATTTCGCAGGTAGCATTAGCGAAGCCGGGCCAGTAATCGCCAACCACCATTAATCAGGTCGCGGGCATGAAGACAGGGTCGTCAGACAAAAACCAGCAACAGAACGGCATTTTTAAAGCCTTCTTGCAAAACGAGTCATCCTTAAAGCGCTTTCTCAGGCGCTTTTTGTACAGACAGGAAGATATAGACGAAATCTCCCAAGAGACCTTTCTGCGCGCCTACAAAGCCACCAAAGGCCGGGCCATAGACTCACCCAAAGCCTATATATTTCAGGTGGCCCGCTCACTGGCCTACACCGAACTATCCCGCAACACCCGCAAACTTACCGACTATCTAGAAGATGCCCTAGAAGACGCCGCCGGCAGCACCGACGCCCTCGAAGACGAAATAGCCGCCCAACAAAAGGTCAGCTTATTTTTTGATGCCATAGCCGAGCTGCCTCCCCAGTGCCGCCGAGTCTTCCTAATGCGTAAAGTGCAGGGCATGCCCCACAAAGCCATAGCCCAGGCCCTGGGCATTGGCCGCAGCGCCGTGGAAAAACATATAGCCATAGGTACCGAGCGCTGCAAGCGCTATATAGAACATCGCGAAGGAGTTAACAGCGGGATAGATGCCAAGCTAACAGAGTTGCCCGACCCCCAACACAAGGCACGAGGACAGACCCATGAGTAACCACAGCGATACTCACAACCCAGGCCACAGCAGCGACCACAGCGCCGCAGTGCTGGACTTTCCCGACATCCAAACCATAGACAGCCAAGCCAGCGAATGGCTCGCCAAACTGGATGCCGAACAGCCCAGCCCCAACGATTTGGCCGCCTTCAAACAATGGGTCAATGCCGACCCAGAGCACCGGCAGGCCTTCGAAGCACTAGTGGAATTCTGGGACGAAATGAATATTCTCACCCAGACCATACTGCCCCGAGAGTTGCTGCCCCAGCAGCCCAGCGCCACTAGCAACAGCCTGTGGCACAGACTGCAGGCACTGGCCAGGCCCATCATCAACGCACTAACCTATACCAGAGCCGCCGGCGCCACAGCGTTGGCAATACTCGGCTTAACAGTACTACTGGGCGGGCCAACCCACTACAGCACCCAAATCGGTCAACAAAAAACCATCGAACTGGCCGACCAGTCCACCGTGCAACTCAACACCAACAGCCGCCTACAAGTGGATTACAGCAACGACCTAAGGCGCCTAACCCTAACCCAGGGCGAAGCCCACTTCGACGTAGCCCACGACCCAGACCGGCCCTTTGAAGTCTACGTGGGCAACCGACTAGTGCGCGCCATAGGCACCGCCTTTACCGTGCATGTGCGCAAAATAGATGTAGAAGTCATAGTCACCGAAGGCACAGTAGAGATAGACCAGCCCAGCGACCCTGAGCTCAAGGCCAAGGTGAGTATTATCCAAGCCGCCGACACTCAAGCCGGCACCCAAGCCGGCACACCCATCAAAGCCACTGCCGGCAGCCTAGTCACCTTCAACAAAGACCTAGTCAACGACGTAGAAATTATGGTCGCCAGCCAGCTGCAAAAACAGCTGAGCTGGCGCCAGGGCATGCTGGTGTTTAAAGGTGAGCCCCTGCAAATGGTAGTAGACGAAGTAAGCCGCTACACCAACCTAAAAATAATTATTCCCGAGCGCAGCGCTCGAGAAATGAAAGTGGGGGGGTTATTCAAGGTAGGGGACACAGAATCCTTGTTTGAAGCCCTAAGGGATGGTTTTGACATCCATGTACAAGAGGTCTCTGACGATGTGGTTTACCTTATCTCCAGCGAAAATCGTTAAGCAACAGCAAGCCAACCATGCCAGCCAACACCAACACTCAACAGGCCCAGCAAAAATAAATGCATTATTTTTATCACCCCACCTGAGGTTTTTGCGCCAAATGCTATTACCCAATATGCGACCGGTGAGAAACAAACTTAGCTGTGCAAAACCACCGACCCGTCGACAACAATGGAAAAACGCTATCGCAAAATCAGTGCTAATTTTGGCCTGCGGTAGCTATGGCTTAGTAGCAAGCGCAAACGACAGCAGCAGGGAAGGCTCAACCATCTACAGCTTCAACATTCCCGCCGTTAAAGTAGAGCAGGCACTCAGCCAGCTGGCCGAAACAACCGGCCACCAACTATTGTTTTCCTACGCGTTGGTCAACTCCCTGCAATCAACAGCAGTCAAGGGAGACCACACAGCCCCCAATGCCTTGCAGCTAATACTGCAAAACACACCTCTCACTGCTCGCTTTACAGAGCGCGGCGTTATCGTCATCACCGACGCCAGCGCTGGTGATAATACCGACAAAGGGAGAGGTAATATGAACAGCAAAACAACATTAACCAAACGTAAAAACGTACTGGCGGCCATGGTAGGCCTATTTGCCGCCGCAGGTGGAGCCAGCTCTGCCATGGCGCAGGGCGATGAGGCGGCCACGGCGCAGGGTAGGATTGATGAGATTATTGTGACGGCGAATAAGCGGGAGCAGAGTTTGCAGGATACGGCGATGAGTATTTCTGCGTTGACTGGGGACACAATTGAAAAACGCGGGCTAGTCGGAATGGGAGACTATCTTGGTACTATCCCGGGGGTGAGTCAGATGGACTTAGGCGTTGGTTTAAATCGGTTATCAATGAGAGGTATAAGTACTTCTGCAAGCGACGAAGCGACCGTTGGGGTCTATTTAGGGGAAGTGTTACTAAATAATATAGGGCAAAACGGAAGTGCTGTAGATTTAAAATTAATAGATATCGATCGAGTGGAAGTACTGCGTGGTCCTCAGGGCACACTTTTTGGCTCAGGAGCGATGAGTGGAGTGGTGCGAAATATACCAACCCCACCGGATCTATCAGAATTTGCGGCGAATTTACAAGTCGGTATATCTGGTACTGATGGTGCGGAAGACCTTAATAACAAAGCTACAGGTGTTTTAAACCTTCCTTTGGTAAAAGACGTTATTGGTATTCGTATCGCCGCCTATCACTTTGATAATGCTGGTTACATTGATTTGGTTAGCTCCAGTGACCCTGCAAAAGTCGCGACTGTTGCAGCTTTTGGGGGGGTTCTCAATGACACACCAGACTCCAATGATTCTGATTTCAGCGGCTTTAGAGCTAGTTTACTATGGCGCCCAATTGAAAATCTAAGCATTACGGTCAATCACGGCGTACAGAATTTAGACCAAGATGGCATGACTTATGTTGACATAAATAAAGGGGGCTACAATAGCACCGCATTTGGGTTTAATGGATTGTTTGATGATAAGGAAGGCCGCTCAGATGAGATCGATTTTACAAATCTGGTTTTCGAATACGATTTTGGATGGGGTAGTCTGATCTCATCTTCCACTAAAAGTGAGGGTAATTACACTCGAGATTTAGATTTCACAAGATCGCTACCCTTTCCAACGGCGATTAGAAATAGCAATGATAGCGAGGGATTCGTTCAGGAAATTCGTTTGACCTCACAAAAGAGTGAGGCATTGCAGTTTTTAGTCGGTGGGTATTATGAAAATTTACAAAATACTTCGTTTACTGAACTTCGTTGGAGCGGTGACGCTATGACAAATATATTCGGCAATCCCATATTGGTGGCTGGGAACTTTGATCATCACATTCAACAAAAGGCTTTATTTGGCGAGGTATCCTATGGTCTTTTAGATAATTTAAAAATAACGCTCGGTGGGCGTTGGTTCGATTATGACCGAGCACTAGTTCGATCCAGTACTGGTGCTTTAGCCACCCCACCATTTAATCAAGATAGTAGTGAGAATGGCAGTAAAGGAAAATTTAATATTACGTATACTCCTGATGACGAAATGCTTTTTTATGCTCAATGGGCCGAAGGTTTTCGTTTGGGTAAGCCTGTTCCTTTACCTTTAGCAACATGTGACACAAATGGAGATGATATTCTTGATGGAACGAATATTTCCATTAATACACATGGAGCCTTAAATTCCGATAGCCTGGAAAACATTGAGCTAGGTGGTAAGTTTTCTTTATTAGACGGCCAGCTCACTCTAAATGCAGCTATTTATCGTATCGACTGGGAAGATATTCCAATAACGCTTATTTCAAGTGGTGTTTGTTTTACTGAGCGAAACGGGGGAGAAGCACGTTCAGAGGGGCTGGAAATTGAAACAAGTTATTACCTGTCTGAGAGACTGCGCCTTGATTTCGGGGTTGGTTACAATGATGCTGAACTCTCCGAAGACTCCCCAGGAATCGGGCTTAAAGGAGACAGACTACCTTTCAATCAAAGGGCCAGTGCAAACATTGGATTAGATTACGTATTTAGTATGGGATCGTATCAAAGTTTTGTTCACGCTACATATGCTTATGTTGGTGGGTTTCATAATGATTTATCAGAAAGTTCAGAGCAGTTAGGTGACTACGGTAAGCTCAGCATGCGAATAGGTGTGAGTATTAATGACCTGGATATAGAACTATTCGGTAACAATCTAACCAATGCCGATGAATTTGTTGGTATTGATAATATTTCGATGATTCGTCAAGTGCCTCGCCAAATTGGTTTAGACGTAACCTACAATTTTTGATCCTAGTATTATATTTCCCAAAATGCTAAAAGTGTCCATTAGCTTGCGATATCAGGCTAATGGACATCTCTTTATAGCCCTATTATTCAATATAATCAGCTATTGTTATGTCCTACATGCCATATAAAATTTCCAATTACCATTGCTTGGCCTATGCACTGCCGGTGATAACAACGACCTGGCTAATGGCACCGATTTCTGTGATACAAGGAATCTATGCGAAATATTATGGTTTACCGTTGACCACTATAGCTACTCTTCTTTTGTTGACTCGCCTATTCGATGCTTTCTTAGATCCGTTGATAGGCTATTACGCAGATCGGTATTATAAGACTACTAAAACCTTTAAGCCTTTCATGGTTCTAGGTGGACTATTATTCGTTATTAGTGGATATTTTTTGTATGTTCCACCTCTAGAAGCCAGTGCTATTTATCTTATGACATGCTTATTTGGTTTCTATTTTTCATGGACACTATTTGAAATACCCCATTTGGCTTGGCCAAGCGAACTAGCTCTTGTATCTGAGGACAAAACTAAAATATATGGTGCTCGTAATATGGCCAGTTATGCAGGTTTATTATTGTTTTATGCGACTCCTTTGCTACCGTTTTTTGAAGGCGATGAGATTACCCCGGAAACACTAAAAGTATCAGTCTTGATAGCAGGTACCTTGATGATACTGTTTTTAGTTATAAGTATGAAAACAAAGTTTATCACCCCTGAATTAAAAAATAATGCTCCACAAAGAAATTGGAAAAAATCAGACCATAGTACAATTAAGAAGCGATGTGTCGTATTCAGTTTTTCTCCCTCATTAGTCAATAATAGACCCCTGCTTATTTTCATTGCTGCCTATCTATTTATTAGTCTTAGTACGGGTATTTGGTATAGTTTGATTTTCCTGTATGTAGATGCTTATCTAGGTCTAGGGGACCAATTTGCAAAAATGTTTTTGCTTGCATTTTCAATAGGTGTTGCAGCAACACCCGCTTGGTTAAAATTAGCGTTTTGGTTAGGTAAAAAAACAACATGGACAGTTGCTGCTTTGTTGCTAATCTCAAGCTTTATTTATACTGGTTCTCTATTGCCAGGAAACACGAATTTCACAGAGCTTGTAATACTCAAGTCTATTCAGACTCTGGGGTTTACCTGTATGGGCATCATGGCGCCTGCGATGCTTGCTGAAATTATTGATTTTAGCAATTGGAAGTACCGTACCAATAAAAGGGCAAGTTTCTTTGCATTATATTCTTTTATGTACAAAACCACGGTTGCCATTGGCACTGCTTTGGGGCTTGGTATTGCTGGTTGGTATGGATTTGATGCTACCAAGACCGTCCATAGCGAACAGAGCACCTTTGCTCTCACTTTTGCGATTGCCTGGCTCCCTTCTCTGTTGGGGTCACTGTCGCTAATATTTATTTTAGTTTCGCCTATTAATGAACGCCGTCACGCAATTATTAGTCGCCGACTAAATACTAATTAGTAAGTTTTGAGAATACCCCTAATGATTAAACGCAAGGCTCAGCCCTATTTTACAAGGAAATGACTGTAATGGATGACCATGATAAAAATGTAAATGTTAGTGATGAACAATCTGTAGCGTCTAGATACCAACGTGCAGAAGCATTTGAGCACGAAGTTTATACAGAGTCCATGGTACTAAATGCTCAAATTTTCCCCCACTGGGTTGATGATAGCCATTATTTTTGGTACGTGCGAAAAAGTCGAAACAACGATAAGACGACAACGGAAGTATTTAAGGAGTTTCGCCTCGTTAATGCGGAAACAGCCACAAATAGCGAAGTCTTTGACCATCAGATGCTGGCGCAAAAGCTAGCCCAAGTCACCGGGAGGAATGTCGACCCGAAGAATCTGCCTATTAGTGAGCTCAAACTGGATTTGTCATTATGCCGCGGTACGTTTTTGGCCTTTAATAAACATTGGGCATTTGATAATTCGAAAAAAAACTGTGAAGAAATAGTTACCAACCCAGCACACTGGTTGATATCACCTGATGAGAGAAACGCTCTATTTTTAAGGGATTACAATCTATGGGTCCGAGACTTGTGTAGTGGTGAAGAGCAGGCTTTAACACAGGACGGAGAGTGCTACAACGCCTACGCTGTAAAGCCTGAAAGAGTAAATCTTATTGCAGGTTTAGGTAATTCCTCCATGGTAAATTCAGTGAGACCGGAGGCTGTGTGGTCCCCAGATTCGAAAAGTGTACTAACGTTGCAGGTCGATGAGCGACAAGTATTATCGTTGCCGGTAACGCAGTATGTGCCAACAGACGGTAGTCTCCGTCCGCGGTGTATACAAACCAAATACGCCTTACCCGGCGATAAACATATTGCTGAATATCGAATACTAGCCATAGATGTCGAAACAGGGCAGGCGTGCCGTGCTCACTATCCTCCGGTTCTGGATGCCGTGTTATATGCCGGTCTATTTAGTGGCAACCGGGCGTGGTGGTCCAAAGATAGTCGTCAAGCTTACTTTATAGATATGGTCCGTGGTCAGCAACAGGCTCGCGTAGTACATTTTAATACGCAAACCGGTGCGACTCGGGTACTGTTTGAAGAAATATCAGACACTCATATTGATCTTAATCTTGACTTTGAACACCCTGCTTTCTTATTGCCACTTCCAGAAACCAACGAATTAATTTGGTTTTCTGAACGTAGTGGTTGGGCCCATCTGTACCTCTATGATTTGGAGGAAGGTATTCTGAAAAATCCGATCACCAGTGGAGACTGGTTGGTTCGAGAGGTATTACATTTTGATGCCAAGAGGCGGGAGCTCTTAATTCAGGTAGCTGGTCGTGTCGCAGAACGCGACCCTTATTATCGCGAAATCTGTCGGGTCAATGTCGATACAGGAATCATTACTAGCATCGGATCAGATGAATACGACTATCTTGTCTGTAAACCAATGACCGGTTTGGTTTCTACCGCTATCGGTTTTGGCCATGCGGCAACTGGATGCTCCGGTATATCAGCGGATGGTCACTACATCGTTACAACCCGTACACGAGCAGATGAGATACCTATCACAGAACTTATAGATCGTGAGGGTAAGATCGTGCTAACGATTGAAACTGCCGATCTATCGGGATTACCGGATGGGTGGCAATGGCCAGAACCGGTCAAACTTTTGGCTGCTGATGGCAAGACAGATATTTACGGCTTGGTATTCAGACCCTCGAACTTCTCTCCAGAAAAAAACTATCCCGTACTTAATTGGGCCTTCAACAATCCCTTTTATGCATTTGTACCCAAGGGGGCATTCGGCTGCAATGCAGTTGGCGGTTTTACATATATGTCAGCGTTAGCCTATGCTGAGTTAGGTTTTATTACAGTATTGATTGATGGCCGAGGTAGTTGTTACCGATCCAAAGATTTTCATAACGAAGCTTATGGAAAAATGCATACAGGCAGCAATCTTGAGGACCAAATAGCAGGTATCCGTCAATTAGCAGAGAGATACCCTTACATGGACTTGGGTCGAGTTGGGATCACAGATGTTGGAGGGTCTAATTCACCAGTTTACGGTTTATTGGCCTACCCTGATTTTTATAAAGTGGGAACAGTTTATTCTGTTTGGGATATTCGCTTGTTGGCGAAAAGTGAGACCTATCAAGGCTTACTATCGGAGGCTAATTATAAACAATCCGTTTTAAGTAATATGGCTGGTAACTTAAAGGGAAAATTATTGCTGATGCATGGCCTTATGGATCCCTTTTTCCCACTAAGCGGTGTTTTCCAGTTAGTTGATAGCCTGGTAAAAGAGAACAAGAATTTTGACCTAGTTCTACTCCCCAATGGTGGTCATTCGTGGAATTCTAATCATTACGGTCTTCGACGGATCTGGGATTATTTAGTGACTCATCTTCTGGGAGATAAACCACCCCCTGAGTTTCAACTAAGCAATGGTGTGGAATTTGCTTTTGATAAATTACAAGCTGAATCGCAGTAGGGATTCAGTAAGCGAGGATACGCTCAAAACCTTAACGCCATAGTTTCTTACAAATAAAATTTTATAAAAAATGACTAAGAAATATGTCTTTTTTTGGTTACAGCTATACCAAGTTTGGGCAGTTGTGGAATTTATTACAGAGATTTGAATTCATGTTAGGAGATAAACGATGACTGATCATCCAAATACAACAATAAGTGCGCAAGAAATGGAAGCTCGATATCAACGCGCCCAAACCCTGATGCAGGGAATACACAGCAAAAGTCTCGTGTTCAATACGACTTTGGTTCCTCACTGGATAGGCGACTCGGACCACTTCTGGTATGAACGGGAATTTAGAAGCGGTAAGGAATTTCGACTGGTGGATGCTGCTGCACGATCGAATGATATCGCCTTTGACCATGAGGCGTTGGCCAGAACATTGGCCAACGCCTCCGGAAAAGCTACCAATGCTGAAGACCTCCCAATCAGCAAAATAGACATGTCTTTATCACCACTGCAACTCACGTTTGACGCTTTTGGCAAACGTTGGATTTTTACCTCGCCTGAAAACACTTGTACAGAGATAGAAACTTATCCAAACGATTGGTTAATCTCACCTGACGGTGGTAGAGCCGCTTTTGTGCGAGATTACAATATCTGGGTACGAGATTTAAGAAACAGCGAAGAACATGCGCTGACCCAAGATGGTGAGCGCTTCTATAGCTACGCCAGCACACCTTCTGCTTGGGGGCTGAACCTACTTTCACCAAATTTGGAGGCCTTATGGTCACCGGATTCCAAGCGTTTATTTACTCTGCAACAGGATACACGCTTAGTAAAAACTCTACCCATGATCCAACATGTACCCCAGGACGGCAGTACGCGGCCTGTTGTTGTAGGCGCTAACCGTCGGGTAGCCTTCCCTGGTGATGACCATATTGACGAATATCGGTTTTTGGCGATTGATGTAGAAACGGGCCAACAACATGACGCTCATTACCGACGCTGCCCCGTGTTTCGCCCAGCCATGGGAGGCTTTTTCACGTACCATTATGGCTGGTGGGCTGAGGACAGTCGCCTTACCTATTTTATTGATCTTGAGCGCGGTGGCGACCGCCTAGCCCGATTGGTAGAATTTGATACCCATACTGGTGCAACTCGAGTAGTGATTGAAGAAGCCTCTCCAAACACCTGCTTTCAGTTACGACTGGACTCCCGCTGGCCGATACTTGTGAAACCCTTACCCAACAGTGACGAAGTGATTTGGTACTCAGAACGCAGTGGTTGGGGGCATCTGTATTTATATAATCTCCAAACTGGTCAGCTAAAACATCCTATTACCGAAGGTGCTTGGATCGTGCGGGAGATTCATCACTATGATCCCGAGCGCCGCGAACTGATAATTCAAACCGCTGACCGTGTAGAAGGGCGTCACGCATATTATCGTGATATTTGTCGCGTCCACATCGATACCGGAGAGTTAACACCTATCCTCTCCACCGATCATGAATATATTATCTTTGAAGAAGGTAGTGAGCTGGCGCTCAATCTTCAAATCACCAGAGATATTTGGGGTAGCGCTGGTGTTTCAGCTACCGGCAATTATCTAGTTACCACTCGTTCGCGGGCAAATGAAGTTCCAGAGAGCATATTACTTGATAGAGCGGGCAATAAATTGCTCACACTTGAGACAGCAGATATTTCCGGGTTGCCTGATGGCTGGCAATGGCCGGAACCGGTAAAACTGCTTGCAGCAGACGGAAAAACTGATATCTATGGTGTGGTCTATCGTCCTGCCAATTTTTCTCCCGATCAATCCTACCCAGTACTTGATTATTCCTACAACACCAAAGAGGGTGGTCCGCTCCCCGCTGGGTCTTTTACCAACAATTCTGTAACAGGGGCATTTTATTTAGGCTTGGCTGCTGTCGCACAACTGGGATTTATTGTGGTTGAAATCTACGGTCGTGGAACCTCCTGTCGGCATCGGGATTTCCTTAGCACAGACCTTGACCCTAAATTGCCCTCCAGCAAGAATCAAGCTGATCGCGTTGCCGGTATCCGTCAATTGGCCGAACGCTACCCCTATATGGACCTCGATCGAGTTGGAGCTGGTGCAATAGTGGCAATGGCTACACCCGTCAGTAGTCTATTGGGATACCCCGACTTTTATAAAGTCGGGGTCTGTAATGGCGCTTTCTTTGATCTGAGCTTAGCACCTGCTTTTAACGGCGAAGCTTACGGGGGCCTTCCTGCAACCTCGAATATCCGGAAATCCCCGCGAAGCCATGTGAAAGACTTCAAAGGTAAATTATTGATAATGCATGGATTGTTAAACCAATCTGTAAACGTAAATCAATCATTCAGTCTTATTGATGCCTTGCAACAAGCCAACAAGGATTTCGACATGCTGCTTCTACCCAATGATGGTTATGGTATGAGTAGTTATGCTACTCGTCGTGGGTGGGATTATCTAGTGAAGCACTTGCTTGGTGCGGAGCCACCACCAGAGTTTAAGCTTACAACCAGTAATGATCTAATATGGCAATCGGCTGCGGCTAAAGAGCAGGCTGCTGCTGCTAATAGCTAATATGCTTTAAGATAACAATTTTTTTGAAATCGTTTATTGGTGCTGCTGTATGAGAATTAGCTGTTAAGTCAATTTATCTAAATACGTGTTAGGAGTCAGAAGATTGAACAAGGGAAGATGTTATATTTCCACAGATATAGAAGGTGTCGCCGGCGTATCAAGTAGTGCTCAGACGAATCCGAATGGCTTTGAGTACCAACAGGCCCGGGAATGGATGACCAAAGAAGTTATTGCCGCCTGCGAGGCGGCTTTTGATTGTGGCATTGAAGAAATTATTATTTCTGACTCCCACGGTAATGCCCAGAATCTCCTGATTGACCGTTTACCTCAGCACACACAGCTGGTGCGCGGTTGGCCTCGCCCGTTATGCATGATGGAAGGCATTGAGCAGGGTCAATTTGATGCGGCTCTTTTACTAGGCTATCACCCAGGTGCCACCGACCTTCGCGGTGTGCTAGCTCATACCTTGCATGGCGGTGGTATTGCCAGCATTAAACTTAATGGCCAACTGGCTTCCGAAACCGTGATTAGTGCTGCGACGGCGGCGCATTTTAATGTGCCCATAGTCATGGTGTCTGGTGATGATGCCTATGCTGAACATGCGCAGTCGGTTTTTGGCGATATTGAAGTAGCCGCGGTTAAAACAGCCTGCAGTTACACCAGCACAAGAACCTTAAGACCGGTAGAGGCCTGTGCGCTTATTCAGAAAAAAGTTAAAGCCGCATTACATCGATTAGGTGATTTTAAACCTTACCGTATTGAGTTGCCTGTAGTCGTTGAGGTGAACTGCGTTAAACGCAAGAGTGCTGAGTTATTAGCTTACTTGCCGATGTTTGAACGAGTCAGCGCTACAGCGGTGGCCTTTGAGGCTAAGGATATGGTTAAAGTGTCCATGGTGTTATCGTTTTTATTATCGAGCGGGGTGCTCTAGGCTTTTCTTCAAGAGATTTTATATTTCTGCTCGCTGCCAGGGAGGCATTGTGGACCAGTTTAATTATGAAGATATACTAAAATGTGCGGAAGGGTGGGTCGCGGACTCTCGGGTTTCTGCTGCTTCAATTGCCCTTTGGAATGACGGACAACTAACCACTGGAGCCTTCGGCTCTCTTAATATGAACACCGGTGTAGAGGCCACCTCAGACTCCATCTTCCAAATAGGCTCCATCACCAAAGTCATGACCACCTGCCTAGTCATGCAACTTGTAGATCGCGGATTGATAGACCTGGATAGGCCAGTGGTTGACTATCTGCACGACTTTCAGATTGCCGATCCAGAAGCCACGCGGCAGATTACTGTCCGTCAGTTACTTAATCACACCAATGGAATAGCAGGCGACTATTTCCCGGATGATCGTGGTCATCAGGGTAATCTTATTGCGCGCTATGTGGACCGCTGCAGCTTATTGCCTTTGATCCATCCCGTGGGCGAGATGTACTCCTATTCCAATAGTGCTTTTGCCATTGCCGGGCGCCTGGTTGAAGTGGTCTCGGGAATGAGTTGGTACAGGGCCATGGAAGAGATGATCTTTAAACCTCTGGGCATGAATCATTCGATCGCTGATCCCGCTGAAGCCATTCGGTTTCGTGCCGCGATGGGACATGTCTATGAAGGCGATAAGTGCCGTTTAGCCGACAGCACCTATCTTCCCTTAGGGTTAGCGCCAGTGGGGTCGACGGTGACCATGAGTGCAAGCGACCTTATTACCTTTGCTCGGGCTCATATGGATAAAGGTCTGAGCCAGTCGGATGAGAGGTGGCTATCAGAGGAATCTATCATGGCCATGCAAACGCCACAGATTCAATTGCCCGCAGTGTCGCAGCTCTGTGAGAAAAGTGCAGGATTGGGCTGGGGGCTAGCCACTTACAGCGGCGGTAATATAAAAACCATCAGTCATGCAGGCGCCACCTGTGGTTCATTGGCCATGCTACAGATTCTGCCCGAGCAAAATGCGGCTTTTGCTATTTTGATGAATGGCTTTAAACCCGCGGCTATGGATGCCATTACCGCAGACTGTTTAAAGGTAATAGCTGGGCTTGATAGCACAGAGCCAGAGCCGCCAGAGTTATCAGTGGCTACCGATAATATCCTTCCAAGTCACTATGTTGGGTGCTATGAATCTCTGGATTCTCTGGCGGAAATTAAACAGCGTGATGATCAGCTAATGGCCCATGTTGTTTATAAAATTGACCCCTTACCGCCAATGGACTTAGTGCTAAGACCCATTGACGCCTCAATCTTTGCGACTTATTTGCCCGACGGAACTCGGGGTAAAAATATTGCGCTATTGGAACCCAATCAAGCGGGGCAGATGGCTTATCTATTTTTCGGTGGGCGACTGAGCCAGCGACTGTGATGTGGTTAGGCAAACTGAATAAGAAGCTGGGGTCGGTGGCGTCATTGGGATGACATGTCTCTAGGCCAAACCAGAACAAGAATACCTTCGCACTTCAGCTATCTGCTCTCCAGGCATCTTGATAAGTTAAGTATGGATGTGCTGATCAATTGGTTAAGTAAGTTGGATTGGTGGGTCGAGTTAGTGGTGTTGGATAAGAATATTTCACTTCGCCCAGGATGACTCGGTGTTATTCATGGGCACTTTTTTATTCAAGATATCTCGGTTTTATTAATCTCTAAATAATTTCCAGGGAGGAAACTATGCAACAGGAAACTGCACTCAAAGCCTGTCCGCACTGCGGTGGCGAAGCCACGCTGGCTAGCCCGGCGCAATGGCCTTATTTAACCCACATTGTTTTTTGCCCCAGCTGCTTGGCAAAAGGTCCCCAGGGGCCAGATTTTGCTGATGCTATTGCGCAATGGACACTCCGCTTTGGGGCTGAGCACCCAGCTGAGAATGATGCGCTTGCCAAGGCCTGCCCCTACTGTGCCTGGGAAGAGGTGGTTGAGGGTAATAATGGGCTGGGTAATGAGCCTGGGCACGAGGGGACCCTCTATTTCACTGCCTGCCCCAATTGTTTGGCCCGTGGGCCCCATGTGCGAGATAAGGATGGGACCCTGGAGGCTTGGAATAGGCGGGTGGAAGGCACTTAGCCTGTCATTCTCACGTGGGTAGGTGGTCGGTGATACTTGGAATTTCATTCTGCCTTAACAGTATTGTGCTATTAATTAACGGATAAATTAACGAATAAATTCCCCGTCACAAGGAGCGTGATCCACTGATGAAAATCACCCAAATTGATATCTTCAAACTCAATGTCCCATTCCAATACCCTATAAAAGTCGCTCTTGGCGAAATTGCTGGCGCTGAAAATATTGCCATTAAAATCACCACCGAGTCTGGCCTGGTTGGCTGGGGTGAGGCCAGTCCCTGTTGCTATATTACCGGTGATACCCAGGCCACCAATTACCAAACCGCGCAGCAGTTGGCGCAGCTGATTAAGGGCAAGGATGCGCTGGCCATTGAGGCGCGCATGACCGAGATTAATGGCTTTACGGTGGGTGAGCCGTCGATTCGCTCGGCCTTTGATATGGCGCTCTACGATATTGCTGCCAAGGCGGCGGATATGCCGCTGTATCAGTTTTTGGGTGGCGAGAAGCGCGCTATTCGCACCGATTTAACAATAGGTATTCAGGACACCGTGGCCCAGACGGTGGCCCGGGCCCAGAGTATTTTAGATGCCGGTTTTGACGCAATTAAGTTAAAGGTGGGCCGGCCTGGTTTGGAGGATGTGGTCCATGTGGCGGCGGTGCGGGAGCTGGCGGGGCCCGGCATTGCTATCAAGATGGACAGCAATCAGGGCTGGGATTACCCCACAGCGGTGGCCAATATTCAGGCCATGCAGTCTCTGAATCTGCAGTACTCCGAGCAGCCCTTGGCGGTGTGGGATGTTGATAATCTGGCGCGCCTGCGAGACAAGGTGGAGCTGCCCATCTGCGCCGATGAGTCGGTGTTTGACCATCATGATGCGCTCAAGTTAATCCGCGCCGGGGCGGCAGATTATCTGAATATTAAGCTGGGTAAGGCCGGGGGTATTCACACTGGCTTAAAGATTAATGCTATCGCCGAGGCGGCAGGCTGCAAGTGCATGATTGGTTGCTTTGGCGAGTCGCGTTTGGGCCTGGGTGCCGCTGCCCATCTGGCACTGGCGCGGCCCAATATTGTGTTTTTAGACCTAGACTCGGCCTATGATTTTAAAACAGACCCAGTACGAGGCGGTATGACCTACGACCCTAAGCTGGGCGGGGTGATTCATGTAACCGATGAGCCTGGCCATGGGGCCAGCTTTGATGAGGCGGCGTTGACGGATGGGATTGTGGTTTAGTAAGGGCTCTTAGCTAGTAATTCGTGAATACTCAATAGGCCTATGGTTATTCCGCCCTTAAGCTGCATCAATCCCAATACTGTGCACCCGATCAAGCTTCACTTTTAGCCGAGCTTGACATACCATATATAGTATATCTATCCTAAGCAGTATGTGGGAAATCTATGAGCACAGGAGAGTGCCTCGGGAGCTTAAAAAGTTGCCGCTAGATGTGCTCCAACGATATGAAAAATGGAAAGACATCATCGTGATATCGGGACCCGCTGGGCTGCGTCTTATTCGGGGTCTCAATGATGAGCCACTTCGTGGAGAGTGGCATGGCTACAGGTCTTCAAGGCTTAATCGCCAATATCGAGTGATCTATAAAATTGAACGGCAACAGGTGTTAGTCAAGGTCGTAAAAGTAACGCCCCATGATTACAGCAGGAAATAAACATGGAAAATTTTAACAAAGCTAAAAAGAATCTCGATTTGTCAGTTGGCGAATCTGTGCGGATAGTTCGAGAGCTGCAGGAGCTCAGTCAAAATGATTTGGCGCAACTTACCGGCATTCCTCAATCAACCATATCAGCGATTGAGAACAATAGGATCAGCCTTGGAGTAGAGCGCTCTAAAGTGTTGGCCCGAGCACTGCATTGCCATCCTGCAGTTTTGGTTTTTCCCGGTTGGGATAATACTGAGTTTGAGGCGGCGTAAGGTAGAACTCAAATCCTGAGAAACTTAGCGATGTGAGGCATAAGAGCTAAGGCATCGGTTCCTAATTTTGACCACTACTCTCTGTCATCCCGCCTGAAGTGGAGGGATCTCATCCACCAAGCAACCGCCATTTCCAAGCGGAATGGGTGCCGCTCGACTACTCTGATAGCGTATTCGTTATCTGGCTACTTGGTATTGGGGCTATATGGCAAATGAAGGCTACTAGGTGCCTTTTGTTTGCCTCTTTGTCCTCGCAGGCGCTTCATGCCTTCGGCGATGCCGGGTATTACTTCGTCTGCTGGCTGGAACTTGGCGAAGTATTCTGACTTTAGGTCCCGCACTTCGCCTGCTGGGTTGGTGAGTGGCCTAACCTACATAACACAGCAATTGTTTATTTGAGGAAGATGAGGCGGCGTTGACGGATGAGATTGTGGTTTAGTAAGGGCTCTTAGCTAGTAATTCGTGAATACTCAATAGGCCTATGATTATTACGCCCTTAAGCAGCATCAATCCCAATACTGTGCACCCGATCAAGCTTCACTTTTAGCCGAGCTTGCCACAGGTCATAGGCATTTATAACCCTAAGATTGACTGAACTTGTTAACTGGTGCTATAAACAGGTCTTTAACCCATTGCAAGGCAAGTCCTATGGCCACTAAATTTTCAGAAGATGTCGTTTCCCTGGCAGATCTTAAGGTCAATCCAGGCAAGATAGTTAATCATGCAAAAGATTCCGGTCGTCCGGTGCTTTTAACCAGCCGAGGACGCGGCGTCGCTGTAGTACAGGGCCTGGAAGAGTACGAAAGAAACGGAGAAGAACTGGCTTTTGTTAAAGCTATTGCGCAGGGATTGATGGATATCGAAAACGACGAAACAATAACCCTGAGTGAGGCTAAAAAGAAATTAGGTATCAAGTAAATGGACATTACATTCTCTGCATCTGCACTTGCCGATCTTGAGAATATTAAAGCCTATTATCAAGAGCTGGATGCACCTGCAGTGGGCGAAGAGTTTGTTGCCTCAATTTTCGCGCACATTGAAACACTAAGAGATCACCCCGATATAGGCCGAGTGGTTCCAGAGTTCGGCGAAGCTCATATCCGAGAGCTTATTCATCCGCCTTTTCGTGTGGTCTATTTGCGCGGTCTTCATTCCGCTCAAGTGGTAAGAGTCTGGCGCAGCGAGAGGTTACTCGATCTTAATAAAGTCAATGAGCCCTTAGCTACTTACAGCTAGCATATTTATGCCTTCGGCGATGCCGGGTATTACTTCGTCTGCTGGCTGGAACTTGGCGAAGTCTTCTGGCTTTAGTTCTCTCACTTCACCTGCTGGGTTGGTGAGTGACCTAACCTACATAACACAGCAATTGCTTATTTGAGGAAGATGAGGCGGCGTTGACGGATGAGATTGTGGTTTAGTAAGGGCTCTTAGCTGCTAAGGCATGAATACCCGACAGGCCTATGGATATTCCGCCCTTAAGCAGCATCAATCCCAATACTGTGCACCCGATCAAGCTTTACGTTTAGCCGAGCTTGCCACAGGTCATAGGCATTCTGCATTACCAGCCAACTTTCCGGCGTACGCCCCAGGGCTTTTGATAGGCGCAGTGCCATCTCTGGGCTAACGCTACTCTGTTTGGTTAATATCCGGTTAAGTGTTGATGGCGCAACGTCCAGCTGCGCGGCCATAAATCTGCAGCTAAGCCGGTTTGGTTCCATATAGGTTGCCCGAATAAAGTCGGCGGGGTGGGGCGGGTTGTGCATGGTCGTAGCTCTTGTTTTTGGGTGTCTTAATTATAGTAAAGAGTTGGGCTCCAGCCCTTGATTATTTAAGTAATGGTTGACCCCCCTATAAATAGCGCCCTGTGGCGCTTTTTTGGGTTGTTGGGGCTGTGGATTGGGTTTTGTTCGGCAATCTGGCTGATTCTTGACTATGGTTATTCTTAATAAAAGGATTTAGTCATTAGCGTTATATGGGGAGTTTAGTAGCTGGCACGAAGCTGGCTAATTAAGACGTTGATCTGAAGGAACAGATAATGGATCCCATCGCATTGGTGTTGGCCGCTTATATAGATTCGGTACAGACCACTGTTAATGCCCGAGTCAGCGATACCCTCGGCACTGAAATCAAAGCTCTGATAATCGAATATCAGGGTGTCCCAGTCCCTTTTCAATATCAAATGTGGCGGGTAAAAGACAAAAGCGTCTGCTCGCAATATCAGTCCGATCTAACCTATTACTCCCATTGCACCGTCACCGCGAAGGAGCTCTTTACAACGCTTTGTCCCCAGCTATCGCAAAAGCCGAGTGACCACTGGCGACATATCAAAACTAAAAATATGTACTGCAATGCGGCTGTATCGTATGAGGCTACTATTGCATGGATTGGTGGGGCTGATGAAGAGACCGATGATGAGAAAGCAAAAGCCGCTTGTAATTTGGCTATTGCTGCGGCGTTGGGAAGTCGTGATCCGGTGGTGATTGCGGAGAGGGATAGGGTTTGTGGTGGGTAGGTTTATAGTTTCTGCTAGCGACGCAAAGCGGACATTGGAGATTGCACACACCACTAGAAGATTATGAAAATCAAGATATTGTTTGCTAGCCTTGGTTGTTTAAAAATTGATCAAAACAGGAATGACGAACCAATAGAATTCTTAAAACAAGTAGTTCAAAATGTTGAATTTTAAGGTAATGTTAGAGCTAAAGAGTGGATTTAAAGGATATATAATGTCAATTTCGGTTATTGATTTCTTCTGTGGTTGTGGCGGCACGAGCGCAGGGTTACGGCTTTCTGGTATGAATATTGTTGCTGGAATTGATATAGATGAAATAGCTTTAGAGACTTTTAATAAAAATTTTCCAGAAGCCAAATCTTTTAATAAAGACATTAATAGCTTAGACCCAGCCGATATCGAAAAACTTACTAAAAACAGCAGCTTTCCTGTTTTGTTCTCTGCTTGCGCACCATGCCAGCCGTTTTCCAAGCAAAACAGACAAAAATCTAAGAATGATGAGAGAGAATCGTTGCTGGACGCTCTGCATCCATTTGTAAAAAAATGCATGCCTGATTACATCCTATTAGAGAACGTTCCTGGTCTTCAAAAGATAAAAGAAGGCCCTTTTACACGATTTACGGATTTTCTAGAACAACTTGGTTATAGCTTTGATGCTGATATTAAAGATGCAAAAAGTTATGGTGTGCCTCAGACACGTAGAAGGCTTGTTCTTATTGCCTCCAAACATGGGAAAATTAATTTACCTAAAGAGACTCACGGCTCTGTAGAGAATTTGAAGCCATACAAAACGGTCTGGGAGACAATTAGAGGATACCACCCTTTGCGGGCAGGCGAGAAAAGTAGCCGCATTCCCAATCATCAAACAGCTAGAATATCAGAACTTAATCTTGAGCGTATAAAACATACTCCTGAAGGAGGGGATAGGAGAGATTGGCCAGAGCGTTTACTGCTGGATTGCCACAAAGGCAACTTGGGATACACAGACACCTATGGGCGGCTCAGAAAAGACAAGTATGCGGCGACGTTAACAACCAGGTGTGTCTCTTTATCGAATGGAAGATATGGTCATCCTACGCAAAATAGAGCTTTAAGCGTTAGAGAGGCCGCTGCATTGCAAACTTTTGAAGAAGATTTCGTTTTTGAAGGTTCCTTGATACAGGCGGCAAAACAAGTGGGTAACGCAGTTCCTGTAGTGTTTGCTAAGGCACTTGGTAAAGCAATAATTCAGCATCAGGGCAAAAACTAATATGGCCCAATTCAAAGCACGGGCCAGAACACTGGATATGCTCGGTCGTCAGCAGATTGCCGGTATTCCTACAGCTTTACATGAACTATTCAAGAATGCACACGATGCTTATGCAGATAATGTAGAGGTGGATTTTTTTAGAAAATCAAACATGCTCCTATTACGAGATGACGGCATAGGCATGACTCGGGAAGAGTTTGAAAGCCGTTGGCTTGTACTGGGGACAGAAAGCAAAATTAACCTAAAAGGTTTATCAGTCCCTCCAAAAGCTCCTGATAAAAAAAGCAGGGCTGTGATGGGTGAGAAAGGTATTGGTCGCCTTGCTATAGCTACTATTGGTCCACAAGTTTTAGTTCTTACAAGAGCAGAAAGAGAAAACAAGCTTAGCTCTATCACGGCTTGTTTTATAAACTGGGGAATGTTTGAGCTCCCGGGAGTTGATCTTGATGAAATAGAAATTCCCGTTGCAGAATTTAAGTCAGTAGAGAAGATCAACGAAGATGCAATTTCTGAGTTAGTAGGAAATGTAAAAAAGAATTTAGATGCTGTGGCAGGAAAAACTGCACCCACCCTCGTTAGAAGAATAAGAAAAGAGCTTAGAGAATTTCAGGCAGGTGCTGTAAATAAGCTTTTATCTCTTCCTGCAGGCCCTAGCTTACAAGACAGTGGGCAAGGAACTCACTTTATTATATCGCCTGTCGATAGCACTCTAATAAGTGATATTGAAGAAGATGTAACCAGTAGAAACAAAGGTGCCACTAATTTACAAAGAATGTTGTTGGGTTTTTCCAATACAATGCGCACGGAGGTGGATGCGCCTATTAAAACAGAATTCAGAGACCACTTGCTTGATGGTCGAACAATATCCAGGGTTGGTTCGCAAGAGTTTTTTACGCCTTCCGAATACGAAATTGCGGATCATCACATAGAAGGAGAATTTGACGAATATGGTAACTTTAAAGGCCAACTTAGCATTTATCACAACCAACCAAAACATATTGAAATAATTTTCAATCAATCTGGTGAAAAGCTTGAGTGTGGCCCCTTTAAGATCGATTTTGCATATGTTCAAGGTCAGAAGAAGGATACGACCATTCCTTTCGATATCTATGATTCTATGGTTAATAAGCTCGATAGTATTGGTGGCCTGTATATATACAAAAACGGCATTAGAATCCTTCCTTACGGGAATTCCGATTACGACTTTTTAGAAATAGAACGTCGTCGAACGCTCAGCGCCTCTTATTATTTCTTTTCCTATCGGCGCATGTTTGGAGCGATTCATATAACAACCAAAGATAATAGCGCATTGCAGGAAAAAGCTGGTCGAGAAGGTTTTCAGAGCAATAAAGCTTATAGACAGTTCAGGGAATATCTCATGGATTTCTTTGATAGGCTGGCGGCGCTCTATTTCCGTGAAGATGGTGTTTATGCTGAAGAGTGGGCAGAAAAAAGGAGTTCTCTACAGCGAGAGTACAAGGCTGCTGAAAAAAGGCGGAAAGCTGTAACTGCACAAAAGAAAACTTGGCAAGGTAATTTAGACAAGTTTTTTGAGCAGATAAGAGAAAACAAACCAGAACAAGTTTTTAATTCCATTTGTGAAGATCTAGAAAATCGTCTCCAGGCAATGGTTGAAGGCTTTGATCTTGAAGATGTTGCAACAGACATCATTAAACTCGAAGCCGATATAAATAGGGATCTCAGAGAAGAGCTTGAAAATTTCATTATTAAAAAACCTAGGGGGGTCGGCTTGACAAAAAAGCTGGAGAAAGACTGGCGATCGTATGAAAAATCTTTTGACGAAACGGTTATGCCTACATTCCATGATGCTAAAACAAGAATTGATCAGGCCATTGGCGATATAGCGAAAAAAGCCAAAATTCATTTAGATATGCGTGCTCGGTTACAGGCATCTATCTCTTCTGTTAGAGATTATAGTTTCAAGAAAGTAATCGAAGAACAAGCTGGCGCGAAAAGCGCTCTGGAAGCAACTGAATTATACGTTAAAGATCAAATACGCTCTTCAAGACAAATATTAGAGGAAACAAAAGCCCAAATAGAAAAAGAAATTAGCCAAGCCGATTTTGCAAAAATGGATAAAAAGTCTTTAGAGGCAATGCGTCTAAAGTTGGAAAATAAACTAGATGGTGTTTCTTCCGAACTTAAAGAAAAACTTGAAACTATTAAGAGTCAGCTAAAAAGAGTCTCAGATGAGTCTATGGAGGCTAACGTGTCTTCGGATGCTGCTGTGGCTGCACTAGAAACAGAGCTTGAAATGCTAAAAGATGATTATAATGAAAGTCTGGAAATGGCCCAATTAGGGATGGCTGTCAGTGTTATTCATCACGAATTTGAGTCGAACATTAAGGGCGTCAGACAGTCTTTACAGGCCCTACAAAAATGGGCAAATAAAAATAAAGCTTTAAAGGCCATGTATGAAGATATGCGCAATGGGTTCGACCATTTAGATAATTATCTTAGCCTATTCACTCCGCTAGATAAGAGATTACGTAGAAGAAAAACAAAGATCACCGGAGAGGCCATTTCTGACTTTATTAAAGACCTATTCGGCGAAAGACTAATTCGTCACAACGTTGCACTTGAAGTAACTCCCGCTTTTCTCGAACAATCGATGTCAACCTATGCTTCTGTTATATATCCGGTTTTTGTGAATGTAGTAGATAACGCCTTTTACTGGTTGGGGCAAAAGGATGGTGTGCGTACCATAACATTAGATACAACAAATTCTGGATTTTCAATTTTAGATAATGGGCCGGGAATATCTCCGAGAGATTTACCCTATGTCTTCGAGTTCGGGTATACCCGAAAATTGGCTGGTCGGGGCATGGGATTGTACATAGCAAAAACCTCTCTAATTAAAGAAGGGCTGGATATAACGGTCTCTAACGATAAAAAAGCAGGAGCGCGCTTTGTTATTGAACCAATGGAAGAGAAAAAGTGACCTTTGCTGATTTAAATAAAGAAATGGTGAGTAATTTTCTTCACTCTGCCGTACTGATAGACGATCAAATTGAATGGTCATATTGGGGACAATCAGGTGAGACTTTTGATGAATTTGAAATAGAAGAACCTGAGGAATTTGAATTAGCAGAAGAAAATCAAACCCCAGAGGATTCCGCACCACTGAAATCAAAATTGCATGCTAAGCCGATTATAAAGTCATTCTCAAGCCATGGAATTGTTTGCTCACCTTATACTTGGGGAGCAGAAGATGATGAGTTTCCCAACTCTTCAGAAAAAGCTGATCTACTTATTCTTGATTGGAAGTTAGAAGAAGGAGCCGAAGAAAAAGGAACATACGCAAAAGGCTTTATTAAAAACAGGTTAGAGAAAGATATCAAAAATAAAGAGCGTTTACGTTTTATTTCGATATACACATCAGAGAAACAAGATGACGTTTTAACTCCGCTAAAACTTGCACTAGTCGAGATACCAGGAGCTGAAGTGACTGGGGAAAATAATTATCTCGATATTGCCTCTAATCTCGGCCATAAAATATGCCGAATAAACGTGATTTCTAAGGGGGCCGTACTAGAAGATCAATTAGCAGATAAGTTAATTGAAGATTTTTTAGCATTTGCCGGGGGATTCCTTCCCAATATCTTGCTGTCATCGGTAGCAGAAATACGAAATAAAACCTATGAGTACTTGGCACAGTACCATAGCGGATTGGATCATGCCGTAATTAGTCATTACACTGCATTGAAATCTCAAGAAGAAACTTTCGATACAGCAGAAATGCAGTTCAGACAATATGTGTCAAACATAGTAGCCTCTAGCATTCAAAGCAGCCTATCCTTTTCTGAATATGTTAAAAATGCCTCTTCAAAAACTGCGATAATTAAATATTTGGAAGCTCAAAATGCGCTGAAATTGTGTAGTGAAGATAATGAATGTGATGATAAATCAAAGATAATCACAATACTTAGAAGTACTAACTATGAAGGTTTAAAGAAAAAAGTAGAAAAAGTACTGTCTCTAAAAAGTAAAAAAATGAGGCATTTTTCAGATGGAAAGTCTCCTTTATTTTTTAAGAATCCAGAATATGAAGCACATTTAGAACTCTCCGTATTGGATTTGTTAAAAAGGACCTATCGTCAAAATGAAAACTCGCCTGTTCTTAAACTTGGAACGATCTTAAAACATAAAGATAAGAATGTTTTTTATCTGTGTGTCCAGCCACTATGTGATGGAGTCCGATTAGATAGTGAAAAAACAAGTGGGCACTCTTTTCCTTTCCTGAAATTAAAGCCAGTAGAGCAAGGAAAGTTTGATTTTATCGCGCCCTATGATGGAGAAAATTTAAAGTTTAAATGCGAGGTTAAACCACGCAACATTTATAGCTTTAGGTTCGTTGCACATAAAAAGACTAGAGATATTAGGGGGAGTAAGAGAGGTAAGGCTAATTATCCATACTTTCACAGTACCACTGATAGCTTCAATTGGTTGGGTGAATTAAAGGATGTTTACGCTCAAGAGACTCTTAACAGGTTGGCGCATCAAGGTAGCAGAGTAGGAAGTGATAAGTTTGAATGGCTGAGAAAACAAAATTAGGACTTTGTTTTTCTAAAATTTAAATATCCGCTTTCGGTCGAGCTATACTCTAGCCACTTTGGGTGTGATTGCGTGGCTTACAGCAGCTTTTTTCTACAGGGAAGGTAATGGTTACTTGCAAAGTAATTCGTTATTTCGAATGTCACCTCAAATCTGTCATACTGCGAAGATGAAACAATTGTTAGACTTTGCCGATGAAAGATTAATCAACGATTGTGTTTTTTGTGGGGCCACTGCTGATACACGAGATCATGTCCCATCTAAAGTGCTACTTAATTTCCCTTATCCTGAAAATTTACCTGTTGTTGGTGCTTGTAAAACGTGTAATCAACGATTTTCGATAGATGAGCAATATCTCGCATGTTTTTTGGAATCCGTTCTAGCGGGGTCAACCGACCCTAACGTAATAAAGCATCCCTCTAGCTCAAGAGCGATGAGGCGTGCTCCAGCACTCCGAGCTAGAATTGAAGCAACAAAATCCGAAGTTGATGGTCGGGTAGTATTCGTGCCAGAGGTGGCTCGAATTAAAAACGTAATGTTTAAAAATGCTCGTGGGCATGCTGCGTTTGAACTGGCACAACCAATATGTAGGGAAGAACCATTTTACTATTGGTGTGGCCCTCTGGAGTCGCTAGATGAAGAATCTAGAGAAGATTTTAATGCAGCACATATTCAAGGGTTGTTTGGGGAATAGGTTCTAGAAATATGCAGCGTAGGTTCGTTGCGGAAATAGCTCTCGAATCTGAGAGCAAAGAACGAAAGGTAATGCGAGTACTTGTAAACGACTGGATAGATGTTCAAGAAGGTCGTTATCGTTATCTTGCGACTGATGATATTGGGTACTCAGTTATACGAATTGTAGTTGCAGATTATTTGGCTTGTGAAGTTGGCTGGAAAACAGATACTTAAAAAATACATCATATATTTACCAGGTCGTTACAAGACTACAACGATCTCATATTAAATGTCTGCTCTTGGCCGAAAGTGGCCTCTACCACACAACGCAATTGCGCCGCTCAAGGATAAGTGATACTTTAGTGCCACTTCATGGAGGTCAATTTTATGAAAGTAGAGTTAGTTACCAGCCTCAAGCGCCATGCAACCAAAATTCTGTCTGAGCTTCATGCCTCAAAAGAACCTATTCTGATTACTGAGCATGGGCAGCCGTCTGCCTATCTTGTGGATGTTGAGGACTACGAGTTTCAGCAGAGACGAATGCAGATTTTGGAAGGCATTGCCAGAGGTGAGCGTGATATTCAGGAGAGCCGAACCTGCACTCATGCAGAGGCGAAGGAAAAGCTGAATAAATGGTTCGATTAATATGGACGCAAGAAGCTCTGGATGGGCTGAATCAGATAGCTGAGTATATTGCTGTCAGCAATCCTCAGGCAGCCAAGAAATTGGTTCAGACGGTGTTTGAGAAAGTCAGTCGGGTGGAGCGATTTCCCGAATCTGGACGGGTACCTCTGGAGTTACCTGAAAGCCGTTACAGGGAAGTTGTCGTTTCTCCATGCAGGGTCTTTTATAAGATTGATGGGGACCAAGTGTTTGTGTTGTATGTGTTTCGTGAAGAGCGGGAGCTGAAAAGGTTTTTATTGCAGATAGGCGACTCTTGACTGAGGTCCTTGGTCCCTCCGCTCTGTCGGGATGACAACGTTCAGGCGGAGAAGTAGCTAACTACTCCGCCAAATTAAACAACTGCGTATTCCCCCCTCTAGCCACCAGATTTTCTGTTCTGGTGCGCTCACTTAAAAACCATAGCAACCAGTGGTAGTTATAACCGCGGTCATTTTCGGGCCATTCAATAAGCGGAATAATGCTTCCGGTTCTCTGGGCCATTAGCTGCCTGATCTGGCTGCTGTCTTTATCTAAGCTGTTGGCCACCATTCCTTCAATGCCGTTATCTTTAACTATGCCGGCAAGGCTTTGCAGTGGCTCTAGCTGCAATAGCCCGCTGGGTAGTGTGGCTTTTTGGTAGCGGGTTTGAATGGCCTCTAGGGCCGTTCTGTGGCTATGGTCGGCGACAATAATCACTGGGCAGCCGCAGAGCAGGGCGCTGGCAATCTGTTTTTCTGCAGCGGCAATGGTATCGGCCTGGGTGACTGCTAATAGCATGGGGCCGCGGCCCAGTAGTGAGAGCCTGTTGTCTTCACCGGTTGGGCCGGGTAGCTGGATGGGGTTGGCGAGTTTTTCTCGGGCAATGGGCTCAATAATTGGGGCAAATTCTGGCGCGCACTGTTTGATTATTAACAGGCGGCTATCGATGCTGGTGGCTTGCCATTTGGCCATGGCCTGCATGGCGGTGCTGACAGCCTTGGTGTTGCGTGGGCTATGGTTTAGCTCAGGTGAATAGGCTTCCTTGCTATCCATTGGTGCTTTTAAGGTGGAGAAGCGCAACAGGTAATTGGGGCCGCCGGCTTTGGGGCCTGTGCCCGAGAGGCCGCGGCCGCCAAAGGGGTTTACGCCAACGACGGCGCCGACCATATTGCGGTTGATATAGGTGTTGCCGGCGATGGTGTTGCGATACACGGTTTCGGCAAAGGCTTCGATACGGCTGTGGATGCCCAATGTCAGGCCATAGCCTGTGTTGTTGATCTGCTGGATTACCTCTGGAAGCTGCTCGGCTTTATAGCGAATCACATGCAGTATGGGGCCAAATACTTCTTCGGTCAGTTGGTCGAGGGATTGCAGTTCAAATACATGGGGGGCCACAAAGCTACCCTGTTGGCAATGCTCGGGCAGTTCAACCTTGGCCACTAAGCGAGCTTCTTTGTGCATGCGCTGGATATGGGTTTCCAGCTCTTGCTGGGCGCCGCGGTCTATCACTGGGCCTAGATCGCTGCTCAATAGTCTGGGGTCGCCGGCCTGAATGGCGGCCATGGCGCCGCTGAGCATATCTAGGGTATGGTCGGCAATATCCGACTGAATAAACAGTACACGCAGGGCGGAACAGCGTTGGCCGGCACTGAGAAATGCGGAGGTAATCACATCGTCCACTACCTGTTCGGGCAGGGCGGTGGAATCCACAATCATGCAGTTCTGGCCGCCGGTTTCGGCGATAAAGGGAATCGGGCCGCCGGGGCGCTGGGCCAGCTGCTGGTTGATGGTTTGTGCTGTGTGGGTGGAGCCGGTAAAGGCAATGCCGGCGACTCTGCTGTCGGGGATTAGCAGCTGACCAATTTGCGCGCCGCTGCCCAGCACTAGCTGGAGTGCAGCTGTTGGCACGCCGGCTTCGTGAAACAGACGTACAGCGCAGGCGGCAATAGCCGGAGTCTGGGCGGCTGGTTTGGCGATAACTGTATTGCCTGCGGCTAGGGCGGCGGCAATTTGGCCGACAAAGATGGCCAGGGGGAAGTTCCAGGGGCTGATACAGAGAAATACGCCATGGCCATGGACTGGGCCGTTAATTAGCTCCTTGGCCTGTAATGCATAGTACCTACAGAAGTCGATGGCTTCGCGCACCTCCGAGATACCATCATCTAGGGTACGGCCCGCTTCAATACTGACCACAGCCATAAGCTGGCTGCAGTCGCGCTCTAGCAGGTCGGCCACTTTATTTAAAAGGGCAGCTCGCGCTGCAGAACCCTGTTGGTTCCATAGGGGCTGAGCTGCAGTGGCGGAAGCTAGGGCTTGCTCTATGCTCTGGTTGTCGGCCTTGCTGTAGTGACCGATCAGCTGGCTATTGTCGGCGGGGTTGTAGCTGGGTTGCAGTTCGCCCTCGACCGCCTGCCCGTCAATAATTGAGTGGGTCAGCAGGGGCTCGGCACTGGTGCTGGCAATGCTTGCTAAAAGTTTGCTGGTTTCCAGTGGCGAGTCGAGATCTATGCCTTTGGCATTGGCTCTGGGCTCTCCTGCATCTGCAAAGATCTCTGCTGGGATAGCAATCTTGCTGTGCTGATAGGGGAATGACTGAGTGACCTCATGGCGGGTGTCATCCAGCAGTTGCTCCACTGGGGTCTGGTGGTCGAGAAAGCGGTTGACAAAGGAGCTGTTGGCGCCATTTTCCAGGAGGCGGCGCACTAGGTAGGGCAGTAGGTCGCTATGGTTGCCTATGGGGGCGTACACGCGCACCGGCAGCGCTTTGCCCTGCTTTTGCAGTCTTGTTTTTAACTGGGCATAGAGAATATGCCCCATACCATGCAGGCGCTGGAACTCAAATTCTCGATCGCCCGCCAGGCTCAGTATCATGCTGGCGGTATAGGCATTGTGGGTGGCAAACTGGGGAAAAATCTCAGCCTGAGCCTCGAACAAAATCACTGCACATTGCTGGTAGCAGAGGTCGGTGTTGGCTTTGCGGGTAAACACTGGGTAGCTCTCTAGCCCCAGTTCTTGGGCATGTTTAATTTCTGCATCCCAGTAGGCGCCTTTAACCAGGCGCACCAGCAGTCGGCGGTTGGTCTCGCGGGCCAAACCAATTAACCATTTGGCAACATGGGGGGCGCGTTTTTGGTAGGCCTGCAGTACAAAACCCAAGCCCTGCCAGCCCTCTAAGTCTGGATCCCGAGCCAGGGCCTCAAAAATATCCAGGGATATATCCAGGCGGTAGGCTTCTTCGGCATCAATCGATAGGCCAATATTGTATTGCTTGGCCTGCAGACACAGTTGCTTGATTCTGGGCAGCAGTTCATCCATCACTAAATGCTGTTGGGCGTAATAGTAGCGGGGGTGCAGGGCGCTGAGTTTTACCGAAATGCCATTGGCCTGTTCGACCTGCTCGTTGGGGTCGATGGTTTTGCCAATTTCATCTATAGCTGCGCTGTAGGCGCGCAAATATTGCTGGGCATCGAGATCGGTGCGGGCGCCTTCGCCCAGCATATCGAAAGAGAATCTGGTGCTCTGGTCATTCTGTTTGCCCCCGCGCTTGATACCCTCTTCAATGGTGCGGCCCAGCACATATTGGCCGCCCATTATTTTCATGGCCTGCATAACGGCGGTGCGAATTACTGGCTCGCCCATGGTGGCGGTCAGGCGCTTAAGCCAGCTATCTGTATGCTGGGTAATCTCGGCATCCAGGCTGACCAGCTGGCCGGTCAGCATCAGGCCCCAGGTGGAGGCGTTAACAAATAAGGATTCGGATTTGCCGCTGTGGGCACCCCAGTTGCCGCCGCGAATCTTCTCGGCAATCAGGCGGTCTGCGGTCAGGGCGTCTGGTACTCGCAACAGGGCTTCGGCCAGACACATTAGGGCCACGCCTTCGGCGTTGGAGAGGCCAAACTCCAGCAAAAACGCGTCTAATGTGCCGCTGCTGTTTTTATCCTTGCGACAGTCGGTAACCAGGCTGCGGGCGTCATTAAGTATCTGTTCACGGGCCTTGCTGGACAGTGGATTGCTGTGCAGCAGCTGGGTAACCGCCTGATGTTCGTCCTGATGGGTGTTGGCGCGTATTCTGTGGCGAAGCTCTGCTTGGTTCATAGGTGGCCTGTTGGTATTCATGGACAATATGTTGCATTATTGGTTATTTATAACCATATTTGTCTCCATAATTATCTATTTAGCAGTGTTTAATGCTTTTTATATTGATATTTTGGGGTAATATGCTGATGTCAATTTATGGAGAGTTGCAGTGAAAACCCTAAAAGACCTGGATAGAACTGACCGTAAAATTCTTGCTGTGCTGCAAAAAGATGGCCGTATTGCCAATGTGGATCTGGCGCGCACCGTAAACCTCACACCCACACCCTGTCTGGAGCGAGTGCGGCGTTTGGAAAACGAAGGTTTTATTACTGGCTATGTGGCGCTGCTTGATCCGGTTAAGGCCAATGCCGCGCTCTGTGCCTATATTGAGGTGCAGTTAACCAGCACCACCACTGAATCAATCAAGCGTTTTAATGAGGCCATGCTAGCTTTGGAAGAGGTGCAGGAGTGCCAGATGGTGGCGGGGGGCTTTGATTATTTGATTAAGATTCGGGTTGCGGATATGCAGCACTACCAGCGGTTTTTGGGTGGCCAGTTATCGGCTATTGAGGGCATTAGCCAGACCCATACCTATGTGGTGATTGAGGATGTTAAATCTGAGACGGCGATTCAGATAAATTAGCAAGATCGGAGGCGTTCGAGCTTTTTGTTAGCATTTTATGGGATTTTGCAGGATTTTATCGAATTTTAGCTGCTTTTAATGTCGGCTTATCTATAGATGCGGGGTACTCTATCTGGCATGCGGGTTAGCAGTTCGTAGCCTATTGTATTGCAGGCAGCTGCCACCTCATTTACCGGCAGTGCTGGGCCCCAGAGTATGGCCCTATCGCCTATTTTGGCTCTGTTATTGACCAAATCAGTTACATCCACGGTAATCATATCCATAGAGACTCTGCCCACCAACGGGCATTTAACGCCATTGACCAATACTGGTGTGCCATTGGGTGCATGCCTTGGGTAACCGTCCCCGTAGCCCACTGCCACAGTAGCTATATGGGATTGACGCTGTGCAGTCCAGTTTGCGCCATAGCCCACAGAATCGCCTGCGGGAATTTCTCGCACCGAGATTACCGCTGATTCAAAGGACATAACTGGCTGCAGCTGGTCTGCATTGGCCTGGGGTTCGGCGAAGGGTGAGTTGCCGTACAGCATATAGCCCGGGCGCTGCCAGTCCCGCTGTGCTTCTGGCCAGGCCAGAATAGCGGCAGAGTTGGCCAGGCTGGTCATTGGCATTGCCGGATCACTATCCCTGGGCAGGCTGTTATCAAAAGTGGCGATCTGTTGGCTGGTGGCCGAGTTATTTAGGTCATCGGCACAGGCAAAGTGGGAGGTCACCACAATTTCGTCGTGCACATTGCGGCTGGCTTTTAGGGCGCTGTAGGCTGCTGCCAGATCCTCGGGCTGAAAGCCCAGTCGGTGCATGCCTGTATCCACCCCTAGCCAAACCTTGATCTGGTGACTGAGATCGGCGGCCAATATGGCATCCAGCTGGGGCTGGTTTTCGACCATCAGCCACAGATTATGGTGCTCGGCCTGGGTTACTTCGTCGGCGGTAAATGTGCCTTCCAGCAGCAGAATAGGCTGGCTGATATTGGCGTCACGCAGGGCAATAGCTTCTTCAATGCAGGCCACTCCAAAGGCGGGGGCCATGGAGGCCAGGGCGGTGGCCACCTCTATGGCGCCATGGCCGTAGGCATTGGCTTTGACCATGGGGATGGTCTGGGAATTGGGTGCCAGGGATTCCGCCAGGCCGTAGTTATGGCGCAGTGCCTGCAGGTCGATAATTGCTGCTGTGGGTCGCGACATGGTTTCAGCCTACCTAATACTCATTTTAATAATCGAATTTGCCAGCGCTATACAGGGCCTGAGCTCGCAGCCACATATCACCCACTTTGCCATCGCCAACGGGCACGCCATCTATCTCTGTGACCGGGGCAATTTCTTTGGACGAGCTGGTAATCCAAACTTCGTCGGCGCTGCGCACTTCGTCCATGGTGACAACCCGCTCTTCAACTTCAATATTGCCATTGCTACGCAATGTGCCCAGCACTATCAGCCGGGTAATGCCGGCCAGTTTTTGGTTGTCCAGCAATGGGGTAATCACTCGGTTGTCTTTCACAATAAAGACATTGCAGGCGCTGGCTTCGGTTAATTCGTTATTGGCATTATAGAGCAGGGTTTCGTCATGGCCGTTTTCGTAGCCCTGTTGAAAGTGCAGCACATTGCCCAGTAGGGCCGTGGATTTGATTTGGCAGCGGTCCCAGCGCAGGTCCTGGGTGCTGGTAAGCTTGTAGGGCTTGGCCTGGGCTTTGTCTGCCACCGGTGGTGGGGCAATTTCAAAGGCGAAGGCAAACACTGTGGGGGTGACAGCTTCGGGAAAGGCATGAAAGCGCTTACTATCGGCGCCGCGGCTAACATGCAGGTAGATACCCAGATTGCCCGAGCCATTTTCGGTAATTAATTGATTGCACAGATCGGCCCATTGCTGCTCAGACCAGTCCAGCTTTATGCCCACTGAGGCCAGGCCGCTCTTCATACGGGCAATATGGGGCGCAAAGCCAACCATTTTGCCGGCGTAGGAGGGCACTACTTCGTAGATGCCATCGCCAAAGAGAAACCCTCTGTCCATAGGTGAAATTCTGGCTTCTTCCAGGGGCAGATAGTTGCCGTCTAAATACGCGATACTCATAGTTGGGCCTTAATGCTCTATGTTTGTTGCCACTGTTGCTGCGGGAAAATAGTATCAGTGAGACCATCTCTGCGCAAAGCGGAATCTGTGTAAAAGTCTGCTAGATATTGCCCGTTGCAGCAATAACTCTTACGGGTATGCCTATTTGCAGTAAAACGTTTCAGGGTTAACAAAAACCACCTAGGATTCTCAGGTTGAGGATAAGCTGTTCGCTCAACTCTGAACCCAGGCCATCTTCGGTTAGGGTATTTTTGCGGCTGACACCGTCGACGCTACCCTGGGCACTTAAATAACGCAGCACTTCAATATTATTCCAGCCGGCTAGCATATCTTCGCCACGAGCATTGGACAGCATGGCGATCAAACCATGGGCCGCCCAGTTGGATACATCGGCAATAACCAGCTCGTCGCAGCAGGTGATGGAGGGTTTAATATCCAGAGACACCAGGGCGTCGATTACATTGCCCATGCCAATTTCATTGCCGCCATCGCCTATGCCTATGGTTGGGCAGCGGGCTAGATTTAAAAAGTGATCAAAGCTGGCGCAGTGAGCGCTGATATCTTCACCGCGCATATTGCTGTAGTTGCCCTCGGCATTGAGGCCAGGGCGCTCGATGGAAATCACCAGGTCGGGTTGCAACTGCTCTAGGGCATGACGGGCCTCTTGCTCGCGGTTATCGGCCTCTGCCACGGCAATTTTATAGGTGTTAAAGTCCTGCTTAATACAGTCTGCCAGCGGTGCGCCGCAGACCATTATCGGGTTGCCACCCAGCTTTTCAATGGTTTGATAGAGGGCAATGGCACCCAGTGGCCCATCGGTTTCAAAGGTATTGGCTACCGGAAAGCCGGTACCAATTAGCACTGTGGCGGAATCGCTGGCCATGGCGGTTTCTATCATTTGGGCTGCGCGCCAAAAATAACCAGGTTGCAGTGCAGCCTGCACTGTCTGCATGCCCCTGGGATTGCGGGCGACCATCAGGTCTTCAATCTGCTGGCTAAGATTGATCATTATCACTGGCCTCAGCAGTTACAAACTCTAGCTCAGTGCAGTCAAGCTGGCGCTGATTGAGCAGCAATAGGTTATGGGCCTGCTCTATGCTGATAGTTTCAAAGCTAACTGTGCCTCCGGGGGTGACCTGGGCGAGCTTGCCCAGATCTAGGGATAGCACTGAGCCTATTTTGGGATAGCCGCCAATGGTCTGGCGATCGGCGAGCAGCACTATGGGCTGGCCGTCTGCGGGCACCTGAATGGCTCCCAGACAAATGCCCTCGGATAAAATACCATCGACTGCAGGTTTTATAGCTGGTCCATTGAGGCGATAGCCCATGCGGTCACTGCTATCGGTCACCTGATAGGTCGAACTAAAAAATAGCTGTTTTTGCACCGAACTAAACGCCTGGTGCTGATAGCCCAGTATAACTCTGCAATGGGCGCTGTTATCAGTGCTTGGGTTGGGGCGCTGGGCCTGAGCAAGACGTTGGTTGGCTGGCTGGTCAGCGGACTCAGCACAGGGCAGTTGGTCGCCGGCCTGCAGTGGCTTGCCATCCTGATGCAGGCCGCCCAGTCCTTCCCGGGCCACTGTGGACTGGCTACCAAAGCTGGGGCTGGCCTGAAAACCTCCGGCCACTGCTAGATAGCCGCGGCAGCCTGCATTGGCAAAGCCCAGTTCAATGCGGTCGCCTGGTTTTATCCTGTGGCTCTGCCACAGGGCGGCGGGCTGTTTGTTGATGCTCAGGGGTATGGCTGCGCCGGTCAGGGCTATGCTGGTATTAATTTTAGCTTCCAGTACCAGGCCACCAATGGTGACTTCTATGGCTGCGCACTGGGGCGAGTTTTGGCAGAGACGGTTGGCCCAGTGAAAGGACTGGCTGTCCATGGGGCCGCCAGTGGTCAGGCCTATATTGTGGCGGCCATAGCGACCCTGGTCCTGCAGCAGGCTGTGGATGCCTGGTTGAATCACGCTAAACCCAGCCCTCATAGCTCACCACCTAATGCAATGAACTCCTGTCGATCTATGGCTCTGAAGGTCACTCTATCTCCCACCTGAACTGGCATGCTGGGCTCGGCGCTGGGGTCAAACATAGGCTGGGGGCAGAGACCAATCAGGTTCCAGCCGCCTGGTGACTGGGCCGGGTAGACTGCGGTTTGGCGATCGGCAATAGCCACTGCGCCTCTGGGGACTTTCTGTCTGGGGGTGGCCAACCTGGGGGCAGCTATACGTTCGTCCACCTCGCCCAGATAGGCAAATCCCGGGGCAAAACCAATGGCATAGACGCGGTATTGGATCTGTTGGTGAATGGCGATCACTTCGTCGATAGAGAGCTTGGCTCTGTCGGCCAGGGATTGCAGATCTGGGCCTGACTCTGTGCTGTAGTAGACCGGCAGGCTGACCAGGGCGCCGCTCTGGCTCGGCGCTTTATTGCTATCTTCACCTTTGCCTTTGTCCAGCTGCTGCAGTGCCTGGCGAATCAGCTGGCGTACCCTAAAATGGTCGGTCAGCAATGGTTGATAGATCACCAGTAATGAGCCGTAGGAGGGCACCAGGTCGATTAGCCTATCAGCCATAGATTGCCTGAGGTGCTCAGCAGTCTGGGCAATCTGAGCTGCAATCTCGGCACTGAGTTGGTCGCCAAAATACACAATCAGCGAATTCTCGCCGGCGATTGAAATGGGGAGCTGGGGGGGCACTGTAATTTACTGGCTTATCAGTTGGCGGATTTTTTCGATGGCATTGACGCCATCCATATTATCACCATGGACACATAGGGAGTCTGCCTGAAGCTCAAGTTGGTGGCCGCTGACTGTGGTTACAGTGCCATGTTGCTGCAGCTGGATTACCTGCTCGAGCATTTTTTCTCTGCTGTGCACTGCACCTTCTTTGGCTCTGGACAGCAGGGCTCCGCTGTCGTCGTAGCAGCGATCAGCAAAGGCTTCAAACAGCACTTCAAGGCCAAAGGCTCTGGCCTCTTCGCGATGAGTTTCTGCATCTGGAGTAGCCTGCAACATAAAGGCTAGGGGTTGGTGGCATTCACTGATGGCTTCCATAACGGCACTGCGAATATGACCGTCGGCCATCATATCGTTGTACAGGGCGCCATGGGGCTTAACATAGGCAACCTCTATACCCAGATTGCTGGCCATACCTGTGAGTGCTGCGATCTGATATTGCAGCAGAGCTATAAGCTCCACCGCTGGAATTTTCATTGAGCGGCGGCCAAAGCCGGAGATGTCTGGATAGCTTGGGTGAGCGCCTACCTGGACATTGTTGCGCTTGGCGGCGAGCAGAGTTTTTTTGATAACCACTGGGTCGCCGGCATGGAAACCGCAGGCGATATTGGCCTGGTCGATAAATGGCATTACCTGATCGTCGAGACCCATTTTCCAGGCGCCGAAGCTTTCGCCGAGATCGCAGTTTAGAAGTAATGGCATGTTGTTTCCTTAATCAATGTGGTGTTCCGCCGGTTTGTTTTCTGTCATCCCCATTATTGTCATTCTCAGCCTTCTGCAAGCTCGGTATTCTTTAAATCTGTCACCAGCATATAACCTGGACTATGGGTAATACAAAACGGCGGCTTGGCATTTTCCAGAGCTACCTGGGGGGTTACACCGCAGGCCCAGAACAATGGATGCTCATGCTCTTTGATACTCACCTTATCGCCATAGTCCGGCTTGTTAATGTCTTGGATGCCAATTTCAGCTGGGTTGGCATAATGAATGGGCTCGCCATGTACTGAGGGGAAGCGGCCGCTTATCTCCACAGCCTGCAGGGCTTCCTCCGGAGCAAAGGGGCGCATGCTAACCACCATTTTGCCTGCAAAGGGGCCTGCGGGGGTGCAGTCTATATTGGTTCTGTACATAGGCACGTTTACGCCTTCGCTGATATTGCGCACATCCAGGCCCTCGGCGACCAATGCTTCCTCGAAAGAGAAGGAGCAGCCCAGCAAAAACACCACCAGATCATCGCGCCACAGATCGGAGATATCATTGACCTCGGCGCTCAGTTTGCCCTTTTCAAAAACTCTGTAGCTGGGGATATCGGTGCGTATATCTATATCCGCGCCCAGCTTGGGGATGCTGAACTCGCCCGGCTCAGACAGGGCAATCAATGGGCAGGGTTTGGGGTTGTTCTGGCAAAATTTCAGGAAGTCTGCGGCCCAGTCGCTGGGCAGAATGACCATATTGCACTGCACGAAGCCCGCGCAGCAGCCAGAGGTGTTGCCCTGGTACTGTCCGCTGCGAATTTGCTGGCGCAGTTCCTGGGGGGGGAGATTTTGTATTTGCGATGACATAACAACCCTCGAAGTGATTTCAGAGTCTAGCAAAGCTGGCTGGCAAACTCATTAGCAGTAACCCAGAGGTGGTAGATACCGGTGAGCTAAGCTAGCGCCAGCGCTCGGCCCAGGCATCTAGTACTCGCTCGGCGTACCAGGTCTGGCCATAGCTGCCGTTGTAGCGGGCCAGGGCTTCAGCTAGGCGGCCCTGTTCCAAGTCGAGATAATGTTTGAGTATAGTGCAGCCGTAGCGCAAATTGGTCTGGGTATTAATCAGATTATCCTGGGGGCGGCCAATCTCGGTTTTCCAGAAGGGCATTACCTGCATGATGCCCTGGGCCCCGGCGCTAGACACCGCATAGGAGTTAAAGCCGCTCTCAACTTCGATCAGGGCCAGTACAATCTCTGGCGCAAGGTCAGCGCGCCTGGCCTCGCTGTGAATCAGGCTGAGCAGTTCCAGGCGCTGATCGGCGTTTTTAATCAGTTTGGCCAGGTGGAAGTCTTTGGCGGTTAGCCACACCTGTGCATCGTAGTGGTTGTCAAAACTCTGGGCGTCGGCGGCAGCCAGTTTTAGCTTTGAGATAAGGCTGGGGTCTGGCTCTGTTGTGTCGGAGGCAGAAACAAAACCAGAGAGGGTGCAAAGAACCAGCCAGGCAAGCAGGCTGGTCCAGTGTTGTCTCTGTCTACACTTGGCTTCTGTGCTTTTTGCTGAGGTTGTTCGCAATAAAGTCATCCAGCTTATCCATAGCTATATGTTGGTTTTCCGTCTCGCGACGACTGCGATATTCCACTGTGCCTTCCTCTAGGCCGCGGTCGCCAATCACAATGCGATGGGGTATGCCAATCAGCTCCACATCTGCCAGCATGCCACCCAGACGCGCCTTGGGCTCGTCCATAAATAACACTTCATAGCCAGCTTGGCTAAGTTTGTTATACAGAGATTCGCAGGCTTCTTTGACCGCCTCTGACTTGTGCATATTGATAGGCACTATGGCCAGCTGGAACGGCGCTATAGCCTCTGGCCATATTATGCCGTTGTCGTCATGATTCTGTTCAATGGCTGCGGCAACAATGCGGCTGACCCCTATGCCGTAGCATCCCATGCTCATAAACTGCTCTTTGCCATTTTCGTCCAGCACTGTGGCTTTCATGGCTTCACTGTACTTGGTGCCCAGTTGGAAAATATGCCCCACTTCTATGCCGCGTTTAATCTCCAGCACACCTTTGCCATCTGGACTGGGGTCGCCAGCAACCACATTGCGAATGTCGGCAATCTGGATTTCACCGCAGTCTCTGCCCCAGTTTACATTGGTTAAATGGTAGCCATCGCGGTTGGCGCCGCACACAAAGTCGCTGAGCTGCGCAGCACTGGGGTCTACTACCATGGGCAGGTCGAGACCTACTGGGCCTATGGAGCCCGGTGAGCAATTGAGGGCAGTTTTAATTTGCTCCTCTGTGGCCATAGTGATTTCACCATTTAGGCCCAGCGCATGCTGGGCTTTGACTTCGTTGAGCTCGTGGTCGCCGCGCACCATCAGGCCGTAGAGCTGGGTTTTGCCTGCGTCGTTCTCGCCGCTAACAATCAGTGCCTTGAGCGTTTTATCTGCACTGGTGCCCACAAAGTCGCAGAGCTCGGCAATGCTGTGTACACCTGGAGTGGCCAGTTCTGCCATTGCGCCAGTGCCAGGGGTTGCGGTTTCGCTGGGAGCCAGGGCCTCAGCTTTTTCGATATTGGCGGCGTAGTCACCCTCTGTAGAGAAGACGATAGCATCTTCACCGGACTCGGCCAGTACATGGAATTCATGGGAATGGCTGCCACCTATGCTGCCGGTGTCTGCCAGTACAGCGCGAAATACCAACCCTGTGCGGGTAAAGATAGTGCTGTAGGTTTGGTACATTAAGTCATAGGTATCTTGCAGTGAGGCGGCATTGCTGTGGAAGGAGTAGGCGTCCTTCATGCAGAACTCTCTGGTGCGCATTACACCAAAGCGCGGGCGTCGCTCATCGCGAAACTTGGTTTGAATCTGATAGAAATTGGCAGGCAGCTGTTTGTAGCTGCTGATTTCGTTGCGGATAATGTCGGTGATCACCTCTTCATGGGTGGGGCCCAGACAGAATTCGCGATCGTGGCGGTCTTTGATGCGCAGCAGCTCAGGGCCAAATTGACCCCAGCGACCAGATTCTTCCCACAGGTCTGCTGGCTGCACCACCGGCATCATCACTTCGAGCGCCCCGGATCTGTCCATCTCTTGGCGTACTATATTTTCAACCTTGCGAAATACCCGCAGACCCAGAGGCAGCCAGCTGTATAATCCGGCGGCAACTTTGCGAATCATGCCAGCGCGCAGCATTAACTGGTGGCTAATAACCTCTGCGTCGGCGGGAGATTCTTTTTTGGTGGTGATCAGGTATTGGCTGGCGCGCATAGTTTTCTTACACTTATTGGCAGTATTAAAGCAGGTATTTTACGGGGCGCGGCTGTCCCGGTACAGAGCAAAGGGGAGTAGATAAGAAAAATGTTTGAATTACACAAGAGATTGCAGGCTGATACGGTATTAATTGGCCAATTTCCTCTCTGTCTGGCGCTGCTGTGCAAAGATGCCAATTATCCCTGGGTTATTTTGGTACCTCAGCGTCAGGGGGTAAAAGAGATCTATCAGCTTGGCGGGGAAGATCGGCAGCAGTTATTGCTGGAGTCTTGCGCGCTGGCTGAGGCCATGGACAATATTTTTCAGGGAGATAAATTAAATATAGCTACCATTGGCAATAAGGTGCCCCAGTTGCATATGCACCATGTGGTGCGCAGGGAGTCGGATGCTGCATGGCCGGGCCCGGTCTGGGGAGCGGTGGAGGCTATGGAATATGAGGATGGGCTATTGCAGCAGCGGCTGACTGATCTGCGCCACAGTCTGGCGGATACTCTAATCTGAGCCAATGCTCATTAAAATGCCCCATTAAAAAGCCCCATCAGATTGATGGGGCTTTTTTGTTGCTCTGGTGACCCTGGTGCTACTGTTATTGCGCCATGTCCTTTAGACCTTTGAGGGCATGAACCTTTACGGCGACTGAGGCTGGTTTGGCTTTGAACCTGGTCAATTCACCAGTAAATGGGTTGATGGCCTCGCGGGCTTTTTTGGCAGGTCGTTTTACGGTGGTTATTTTAATTAGGCCCGCCAGCACAAATTCGCCCACTGAGCGTTTTTTAACATGCCGGGAAACCAGCACCGCTAGTTCGTCGAGCAAGGTGTTTACCTGTTTGCGATTTAAACCAGAGTTAATAGCCAGTTCGTTGACTATCTCGGTCTTGCTGTAGCGCTCGCGTATTGCGGTGGTTTTGCGAGCTGGGGCTTTGGCTGGCCTCTTGATTGCTGGCTTTTTACTGACAGTTGTTTTGTTCTTCGCTATGGGCTTCTTTTTCGCTAAGGGCTTTTTCTTCGCTAAGGGCTTCTTTTTAGCTAAGGGCTTTTTCTTCGCCAAGGGCTTCTTTTTGGCTAAGGGCTTCTTCTTCGCTAAGGGCTTCTTCTTCGCTATGGGCTTCTTTTTAGCTAAGGGCTTTTTCTTCGCGGCAGCTTTTTTCTTTGCGGGAGTTTTTTTGATAGGAGATCTTTTTGCGGCAGCTTTTTTAGCCGCGACCTTTTTCTTTGCGGGCGCTTTTTTCTTTGTGGGAGTTTTCCGTTTTGCAGTACCTTTTTTGACAGCCATTGTAAATTCCTTTGTGATAATTGGTTATCCGATTAAAACCAACCCTGTGGTAGCTCAGGTACCGTAAACAGGGCCTCGACATTATTTATAGCTGCTGAATTGCGGTTGTGCCATGTATACAGGCTTTTTTTAGTGGATTTTAACTCTGACGGATTAAACAGGCCCGATTAAGCATTCGCCTGATGGCATGGCTGATGTATAATGCTGCGCTTTTTAAATGCCAGACAACTGTCTGCAGGCTTTAGACAAGGACCCCAACATCATGCCGATTTATGAGTATCGCTGTGACGACTGTGAACATCAGTTTGAGGCGCTGCAAAAAATGAGCGACGATGCTCTGTTAGATTGCCCTGCCTGTAATCAGTCGGCACTGAAAAAACTCTTGTCTGCCGGCGGCTTTCGCCTTAGTGGCAGCGGCTGGTACGAGACCGACTTTAAGAGCGGTGATAAAAAGAATATTAGTGGCGAACAAAAAACTGCCGATAGCAAAACTGCGTCGGCCGAGTAAGGCTGAGAGCAAAACTAGACAGACAAATTACACAATATACTGCCGCCAGTGGGCGTCAGTTGATTAACCTGGGAATAAATGACTGATGTATCGAACCACTTATTGCGGACTAGTTAGAAGCGCACATATTGACGAAGAAATTACCATTTGCGGCTGGGTTGACCGTCGCCGCGATCACGGTGGTGTGATTTTTCTCGACTTGCGCGACCGCGAAGGTATTGTGCAGGTGGTATTTGACCCTGATGCGGCGGAATTTTTTGCTCAGGCAGATAAGGTTCGTTCGGAATATGTTCTCAGGGTCACTGGTAAAGTCAGAGGGCGCAGTGAGGCCACCATTAATCCTAATATGGATACTGGTGAGATCGAAGTTTATGGCACTCATTTGGAAATTCTCAATGCTGCTGTCACTCCTCCTTTTCAGATGGACGACCATGTCACCGTGGGCGAGGATGTGCGCCTCAAGTATCGCTACATGGATCTGCGTCGCAACGAGATGCAAAATAGTCTGAGATTCCGCTCCAAGGTCACTTCATCTATACGCAACTACCTTGTGGATAACGGGTTTCTGGATATAGAGACTCCGATTATGACCAGAGCTACCCCCGAGGGTGCCCGTGACTATTTGATTCCCTCGCGCACCCACCCTGGTCAGTTCTTTGCCATGCCCCAGTCGCCTCAGCTGTTTAAACAGCTGCTGATGGTTGCCGGTTTTGATCGCTACTACCAGATTGCTAAATGTTTCCGCGATGAAGATCTGCGCGCTGACCGTCAGCCCGAATTTACCCAGATTGATATTGAGGCCTCTTTTATTGATGAAGAGGACATTATGTCAACCACCGAAACCATGATTCGCGGCATCTTTGCCGAGCATATGAATATTGAGTTTGACGCATTTCCGCGCATGACCTATGCAGATGCCATGGAAAAGTATGGCTCTGACAAGCCAGATTTACGCATACCACTGGAGCTGGTTGAGATCAAAGACCTGCTAAAGGATATTGAGTTTAAGGTATTTGCTGGGCCGGCCAATGACCCTAGCTGCCGCGTTGCTGCACTGAAGGTGCAGGGTGGATCAGAGATTTCTCGCAAGCAGATTGATGATTACACCAAATTTGTAGGTATCTATGGTGCCAAAGGCTTGGCCTGGATTAAGGTCAATGCCATAGAGACTGGTATAGAAGGTCTGCAGTCGCCGATTATTAAATTCCTCGGCGATGAAGTGACCATGAATATTATGCAGCGTCTGGATGCCAAGAACGGAGATATTGTGTTCTTCGGTGCAGACAAAGCCAATGTGGTTTCTGAGGCCCTGGGTGCACTGCGCTGCAAAGTGGGTGAGGACCTCAATCTCTATACTTGCGACTGGGCACCTATGTGGGTTGTAGACTTCCCTATGTTTGAGCGCACTGACAGCGGCGCGCTGACTCCGCTGCACCATCCATTTACCGCTCCCTCCTGCTCTGCTGAGGAGCTTAAAGCTGACCCGGCCAATGCACTGTCGCGGGCCTACGATATGGTACTCAATGGCTGTGAGTTGGGTGGCGGTTCTATCCGTATTCATGACCAGGCTATGCAGGAAGTGGTTTTTGATGTGCTGGGCATAGGTGAAGAAGAGCAGCGTGAGAAGTTTGGCTTTTTGTTGGACGCACTCAAGCACGGTGCGCCACCCCATGGTGGTCTTGCCTTTGGTCTTGACCGTTTGATTATGCTGATGGTGGGTGCAGACAGTATTCGCGATGTTATCGCCTTCCCGAAAACCCAGTCGGCGGCCTGTCTGCTTACAGATGCACCGGGCACAGTAGAGGCAGCGCAACTGCGCGACTTAAGTATTAGGCTGCGAGTAAAGGAAGAAAAGCCATCCAGTTAATCTGGGGTGGCAATCAATAGTTTAGCAATGGAGGTTGTTGATGGCAGGTCATAGTAAATGGGCCAATATTAAACATCGCAAAGCGGCGCAGGATGCCAAGCGCGGTAAGATTTTCACCAAACTTATCCGCGAGCTGGTGGTGGCTGCAAAAGCTGGCGGCCCCAATCCGGATGATAATCCCAGGCTCAGAGCCGGCGTAGACAAGGCGCTGGGCGCCAATATGAAGCGCGACACAGTAGACAAGGCCATTGCCCGCGGCGCTGGCGCTGGTGACGGCGAGAATTATGACGAGATTACCTATGAGGGCTATGCCCCGGGCGGCATAGCTGTGCTGGTTGAGTGCATGACCGACAACCGCAACCGCACTGTAGGCGATGTGCGCCATGGCTTCTCCAAGCGCGGTGGCAATCTGGGCACCGACGGCTCGGTGGCCTATCTGTTTAATCGTATTGGGCAGATAAGCTATGAGCCCGGTGTGGATGAAGAAGCATTAATGGACGCTGCACTGGAAGCTGGCGCCGAAGATATTAAGTCCCATGACGATGGCTCTGTGGATGTAGAAACCAGTTTTGAAGAATTTTTAAATGTTAAAGATAGTCTGGTTGCTGCCGGTTTTGAGCCAGTGCATGCAGAGGTGACCATGGTTGCAGATATTACTGTGCCACTGGATAAGGCCGGGGCGGAAAAGCTATTGGATATGATCGATAGCCTGGAAGATTTGGATGATGTGCAGAACGTGTATACCAATGCGCAGATTCCCGATGAGGTGATGGAAGAGCTCAGCCAGTAAGGGCTGAGACCATGGCCGAAGTTTTAAAACGTTAAACCCTAAACTCAAACGAGTAATCATTAAGCGAGGAAAATGCGATGAAAGTTATAAAGAAGACAAAAGAATATGTTGTTTACCAAAAGGCCAGTGGTCGTTACGCGGTAAAGGACGCCAATAAAAACTGGGTTAATGCAGATGAGAAAGTTAAGATTCTGCTGGCTGAAGGCCTGATCAAGGCTGTAATGCCCGCTGCCCCGGTAGTTGAAGAGCCTGCTGTCGAGGAAGTAGCACCTGCGGCTGAAGAAGCACCAGCAGAAGCAGCTCCAGAAGCACCTGCGGCTGAAGAAGCACCAGCAGAAGCAGCTCCAGAAGCACCTGCAGCAGAAGAAGCAGCTCCAGAAGCACCAGCAGAAGAAGCACCAGCAGAGGAAGCTGCGCCAGAAGCTCCAGCAGAGGAAGCTGCGCCAGAAGCTCCAGCAGAAGAAGCAGCTCCAGAAGCGCCTGCGGCTGAAGAAGCACCAGCTGAAGAAGAAGCCCCTGCAGAGGAAGCTCCAGAAGCACCTGCAGCAGAAGAAGCAGCTCCAGAAGCGCCTGCGGCCGAAGAAGCTCCAGCAGAGGAAGCTGCGCCAGAAGCTCCAGCAGAAGAAGCTCCTGCAGCCGAGGAAAAGCCCAAGGCCAAAGCTAAAGCCAAGGCGGCACCAAAAGCTAAGGCAGCTCCAAAAGCCAAAGCTAAAGCCAAGGCAGCGCCAAAAGCCAAAGCTGAGCCAAAAGCAGAAGACTAAGACAGCAACCCAGTTTGCGGTTGCGCTCTGTCTGAGCGATACAAAAAGCCCTCTGAAATTATTTCAGGGGGCTTTTTTAATGGTTGACTGATTGCCGTGCGGTTGCAACACTCTGCCACCAGGCAAACACAAGTATTTCCATGACTCGAATAATAGGCATAGACCCAGGCTCGCGGCGCACCGGCTACGGTGTGATTGACGTTGTTGGCAGCAAAATTAGCTATGTCACCAGCGGTATTATCCGACTGCCCGAGGGTGCGCTGCCCGAGCGATTAAAAATTATCTTCGATGGGGTCAGTCAGATTATTGGCCAATATCAGCCCCAGGAGATGGGTATTGAAGAGGTGTTTGTGGCTACCAATGCGGGCTCTGCACTAAAACTTGGTCAGGCGCGGGGTGCCGCCATAGTGGCGGGGGTACAGGCGCAGCTGCCGGTGGGGGAATACTCAGCCCGCAGCGTTAAAAAATCTGTGGTGGGTACAGGTGCGGCCGATAAGACTCAGGTGCAGATGATGATTGTGCAGATGCTAAAGCTATCTCAGTCTCCCGCCGAAGATGCTGCGGATGCTCTGGCTGTGGCTATTTGCCATGCCCACAGCAGGCGCACCAATCAGGCTCTGGCCAGTTCTGGCGTCAAAGGCTATGCCCGCGGCAGATTAAAATAGCACAACACAGGTTAGAACAGATTAAAAGGTGATCTACAGCTATGATCGGACGACTTCAAGGTACGGTAATCGAAAAACAGGCCCCGGACTTGCTGCTGGATGTGCAGGGGGTGGGCTATGAGGTGCTGGTATCTCTGAGTACTTTTTTTGCAGTACCCAATATTGGCGAGTCGGTCACATTGCACACCCATTTTGTGGTGCGCGAGGATGCCCAGCTGCTGTTCGGTTTTTTTGAACTGGGCGAGCGCGCATTATTTCGCCATTTAATTAAGGTTAATGGCGTGGGCCCAAAGATGGCGCTGGCGATTCTCTCTGGGATGTCGGCCAGCGAATTTGCTCTCTGTGTGCACAATAATGATGTTGCCACCCTGGTAAAGCTGCCCGGTGTGGGTAAAAAGACCGCCGAGCGTCTGGTGATAGAGATGCGCGACAGGGTGGGGGATATTGAGGCTGGTGCCACTGGCACTCTGGCAGCGGCCAGCAAGCAACCAGATATTGCCGAAGAGGCCGAGAGCGCGCTGATAGCTCTGGGTTATAAGCCTCAGGATGCGGCCAAGATGGTTAGCCGTGCAGTCAGCGATGATATCTCCAGTGCCGAACAGCTGATCAGGGCTGCACTTAAGAGCATGGTCTCCAAATAGCAGGGTAGCAAAGCTAGTGTAAATTCAGGGTCATCAAGGTATGCTTACAGGCAAATTTGAGATGGCGCCCCATGATAGAACCAGATCGACTTATTTCCGCAGATATTTCCGTTAGCGAAGAGCGTTTTGACCGCGCTCTGCGGCCTACAGCCCTAGCCGATTACGTGGGCCAGCCGGCAGTTAAAGAGCAGTTGGAAATCTTTATAGAGGCCGCTCGCAAGCGCGGCGAACCCCTTGATCACACATTGGTATTTGGCCCTCCAGGGCTGGGTAAAACCACATTGGCACATATTATTGCCAACGAAATGCAGGTGGATCTAAAAACTACCTCAGGGCCTGTGCTGGAAAAGGCTGGTGATCTGGCGGCACTGCTCACCAATCTGGAGGCGGGGGATGTGTTGTTTATTGACGAGATTCATCGCCTGAGCCCAGTGGTTGAGGAGATTCTCTACCCGGCGCTGGAAGACTATCAGCTGGATATTGTGATTGGTGAGGGGCCGGCGGCCCGCTCCATCAAATTGGATTTACCCCCCTTTACCCTGGTCGGCGCCACCACTAGAGCTGGGCTGTTGACCTCGCCTCTGCGCGATCGCTTTGGCATAGTCCAGCGACTGGAATTTTATTCTGAGGCTGATCTCACCAGTATTGTGCGCAGGGCAGGGCATATTCTCGAGGTGCCAGTGGACGACAATGGCGCCAGCGAAATTGCTCGCCGCTCCAGAGGCACGCCCAGGATTGCCAATCGGCTGCTGCGTCGAGTGCGAGACTATGCCGAAGTAAAAGGCGATGGCACAGTGACAAGTGCTATTGCCGATGCTGGGCTGAATATGCTCAAGGTGGATCAGAGCGGCTTTGATCATCTGGATCGCCGCCTGCTGCTTATCCTGATGGAAAAATTTGATGGTGGCCCTGTGGGTGTGGATAGTCTAGCGGCTGCCCTGAGTGAAGAGCGGGGCACCATTGAAGATGTACTGGAGCCCTTTCTGATCCAGCAGGGTTATCTGATGCGCACATCCAGAGGGCGCATGGCCACCCGCATGGCCTATGAGCACTTTGGGCTAAAGAGCCCCAAGTCAGTGCAGGATCAGTTGGATATTCTGGATGACTGATTTTTCTCTGCCGATCCGTGTTTACGTCGAGGATACCGACGCCGGTGGCATTGTATTTTATGCCAACTACCTTAAATATATGGAGCGGGCACGCACTGAGCTAATGCGCACATTGGGCTATGATAAACCAGCGCTATTTGGTGATCTGCAGCTGGTGGTGCGGTCTGTTGATCTGCTCTATCACCTGCCGGCGGTGCTGGATGATGAGATCAGAGTGACCGCCAAATTTGACAAGGTCTCCCGGGTGACCTTTGTAATGAGCCAGCAGGTGTTTCGCGGTGATGAATTGCTGGTTGAGGGCAGTATCAAGGTGGCCTGTATAGATGTGGCAAGCAAGCGGCCCTGCGGTATACCCAAACCTATGTATGAAACCTTAAAAAGCCATGTTGGCTAAATTTTACTGGAGCCTATGCTGTGCATGAAGAAAACTTATCCATACTAGCGCTGATGGTCAACGCCAGTCTGCTGGTGCAGGCCGTGATGGCTATATTGTTTATAGCCTCGGTTATCTCCTGGATTATGATTATCCAGCGGGGTCTATTCTTAAGCGGTGCCGAACGCAGTTTTCGGGAGTTTGAGGATACCTTTTGGTCCGGTGTTGACCTCAATAAGCTCTACCAGGAGCTGACTGAGCGGGCCCAGCAAAGTGGGCATGTGGACGGCATAGAAAATGTTTTCCGCGCTGGCTTCCGCGAATTTAATCGTCTTGCTCAGACCGACAAGGCCGACCCAGATGCAGTTATGGAGGGCACAGACCGCGCTATGCGCGTGGCCCTTAGCCGCGAAGATGAAAAGCTCAGTACCAACCTGCCGTTTCTGGCCAGTGTGGCCTCGGTAAGCCCCTATATAGGTCTGTTTGGCACCGTCTGGGGCATTATGAACTCATTCCGAGGCCTGGCTATGGTGCAGCAGGCCACATTGGCCACAGTGGCCCCGGGCATCTCCGAGGCATTGATAGCTACAGCCATGGGGCTGTTTGCAGCCATACCTGCGGTGATTGCCTACAATCGCTATGCGGCCAAGGTGGAGGTTATCAATGCTAACTACGAGACTTTTTCTGAAGAGTTCTCGAGCATTCTGCACCGCCAGGTTCACTCCCGCTAACTCTGCCTGAGGCCTAAGTTGTGAAGCATAAAAAACCGAAACGCAAGCTAGTCGCTGAGATCAATGTAGTCCCCTATATTGATGTCACCCTAGTGCTGTTGGTGGTATTTATGATTACGGCGCCTCTGTTGATGCAGGGCGTTAAAGTTGAATTGCCTGATGCCAATTCGGCGCCCATGGATACCAAGGACCAGGAGCCCTTTATTGTTTCCATCAAGGCCGACGGCAGCTATTGGATCGATGTGCAGGGCAACAATAAAACCGAGACATTGGCAGTGATTAAAGACCGTGTATCCAAGGTGCTGCGGCAGAAGCCAGCTACGCCTATTCTAGTCTGGGGCGACAGTGCGGTTGACTATGGTGCTGTGGTTAATCTGATGAGCGAGCTGCAGCTGGCGGGTGCCCCCTCTGTAGGTCTGGTGACGGAGCCCCCCAGCAACTAATATGAGAGAGGTTACCAGCTATTCAACTGGCGCGCTGTTTAGCATTGTTCTCCATGTGGGCATGGTGGCGGCGCTGTTGGCTAACTGGGAGTCCGACGGTAAAAAGGTGATTATTCAGCCCCAGTATATTGAGGCGAAAATTGTTGAGCTGGCGCCCAAGAAAAAGCCTGTAGTCAAGCCTCCCAAACCCAAGGTAGACAGGGCGGCGAAAGAGCGCGAGCAAGATAGGCGCCGGGCGGCGGAAAAGAAAAAGGCTGAGGCCAAACGGCTGGCGGCACTCAAGGAAAAACAGCGAGCCGATAGAGAGCGTGAAAAACAGGAACAGCAGCGCCGCGCCGAGGCCGAGCGCAAGCGTATCGAGAATGAGTTTGCCGAAACTCTGGCTCAGGAACAGGCGGATATCAATGCTCAGGAAGATGAGTTGGTGGCCAATAGTTTTATGCAGCTGATTCGCCAGAGGCTGTCTGATAACTGGAACCGTCCTCCCAGCGCTCGCCGCGATATGGAGACCCTGGTGGAGATCAGACTGGTACCCACTGGACGGATTGTGGGCGTGACCGTTGTAAAATCTAGTGGTGATATTGCCTTTGACCGCTCGGTGGAGCAGGCCGCCTTTAAGGCTGAGCAGTTTGAAGAAATTCAGCAGCTGGAGCCGCGGCTGTTTGAAAAGCATTTTCGTATTGTTAAAGTAGCCTTTACTCCGCAGGATTTAAGGCTATAACTCTGTGGATAGAATCTGTATTTTGGCGACTTTTTGGGAGATAGCCGGTTGAAATCACTTTATAGAAGTTTGGCTCTGACAGTTTTACTGGGCTTGCCTCTGGCTGGCAGTGCCTGGGCCGAGCTGGTAATCCGTGTGACCCAGGGGAACGACCAGCCGACCATAGTGGCGGTGTCGCCAATTGCCCTTAACGGCCTGCCACTGAGTGAAGATATAGGTGCCATTGTGGAAGCCGATCTGCAGCGCAGCGGGCTGTTCCGCAGTATTCCCAGGCGCGATATGTTGGCCTTTCCCTCCCGTGCATCAGATGTCTATTACCGCGACTGGCGCATGCTGGGAGCTGAGTATCTGGTGGTGGGCTCTATGGGGGCTATGGACGATGGCCGCTATGAACTGGAGTTTAGCCTGCTCAATGTGACTGCCCAGAAGACTGAGTTCAAGCACCGGGTTAGAGGCAGTGCCAATGAAATGCGCGATTTGGCCCATCTGGTCAGTGATAAGGTGTACCGGGAGATCACTGGTATTCCCGGCGCATTTTCTACACGTATAGCCTATGTCACGGCTAACAGAGCCAGTGGCAAGTTTATTTACAGGCTAAATGTCGCTGATGCTGATGGCGCTAGAGAAAAACTGATGCTGGAATCTCCAGAGCCTATAATGTCGCCGTCCTGGGCGCCCAATGGCAAGGAGCTGGCCTATGTGTCCTTCGAAACCGGCCGGCCGGCCATATTTCGCCAGAACCTAATTACTGCCAAGCGTCAGCAGCTGACCAATTTTAGGGGCTTAAACGGCGCTCCATCCTGGTCGCCAGATGGCAAACAGCTGGCGCTGGTGTTGTCGAAAGACGGTAATCCTGAGATTTATACCCTGGATTTAGAGACCTCGAAGTTCACCCGCCTGACCCGCCATTTTGCCATTGATACCGAACCCACCTGGATGGCGGACGGTAAAAACCTACTTTTTACCTCAGATCGAGGCGGAACGCCCCAGATTTACAAATTAAATGTTGCCACAAGGGCTACAGAACGCCTAACATTCAGGGGTAATTACAACGCCCGCCCGAGTTTAGCGCCGGACGGACGTACCCTGGCTCTGGTGCACAGAGAGACCAATACCTTTCACATAGCGTCTTTTGATCTCAAAACTGGCCGCATGATTGAGCTTACAGAGACAAGATTAGATGAATCGCCTACTGTTGCACCTAACGGAGCTATGTTAATGTACGCGACAAAGCAGGGTGACCGCGGGGTTCTAGCCGCAGTTTCACTGGATGCTGGAGTGCGCTATGTGCTCCCAGCCAAGAATGGAGATGTGCGAGAACCGGCCTGGTCGCCCTTTTTGCGCTAACTGTTAATTTTTAATACTAGTAACTCACAGGAGTTAATATGAAGACCTCGTTTAACAAAACTGGCTTAGCCACAATTTTATTTTCAATGGTACTGGCCGGCTGTAGCTCTGCTCCAGTTGAGGAGACCACTGAGATTGAAGATACTTCAGTTCAGACTGGTCAGGTTGATACCTCTGGGATTGATGATACTGAGGTGACTACCTCAGCAGACACAGTCTTCTACTTTGACTTTGACAAGGCACTGCTGAAGCCAGAATCTCGCGCTGCTCTGTTGGAGCATGCGGCGGCACTCAATAGCAGCCCTCGCAGCGTGCGTCTTGAAGGCCATGCCGATGAGCGCGGTACACGTGAGTACAACATGGCTCTGGGCGAGCGTCGGGCCAATGCGGTAAAAGAGTTTTTGGTACTGCAGGGTGTATCTGGCGGCCTGATCGAAGTGATTAGCTATGGTGAAGAGCGTGCAGCTTCCTATGGCAGCAACGAAGGTGCCTGGAGCCTGAACCGTCGCGTTGAGCTGAAGTAACACATACTGCCCAGCTATGGTCTATATTGTTGTGTAGACGGCTGGACAGGCTGCTTTGCAGTGCATGGTTGTTCTAGTACGGCCGGGGTTGATATCAACTCTGGCCGTTTCTGCGTTTAGCTTTAACTGGAAAACTGATACTACTCATGAAATTTTCTCTTGCAGTGCTGATTACACTGACCCTGGTTACGGTAACAGCTGTCGGGCAAAACCTGACGCCTATAGTTGATCTCAACAGTCCGGTAGATGCAGCGGCAAATGCCCCGGCATCTCTGTCTATGGATGCGCCCGACAGAGCAGTGGATGGCCAGGGTGATCGCTATTATCAGATGCAGGTACTGCAGGAAGAGGTGCAGATGCTGCGCGGTATGGTTGAGGAACTAAACTACGAGCTGCAGCAGCTTAAGCAGCGGCAAATGGATGACTATTTGGATATTGATCGGCGACTGAGTGCCCAGGTATCGGGCTCTGCCGTCAGTGGAGCGACCTCTGCCTCTGGGGTGCCGGCAGCGCCCGCTGCCCGAAGTTTTGGTGGGGAGCCAGTTATGCCCCCGTCCGACGGGTCCGCGGATGGGATGGTAAATCCTGCCGATAGCTCAGCTATGAAGGCTGACTATGACAAGGCCTCTGGCCTGCTGCTTAAACAGCGGGATATCAATGGCGCTGCCCTGGCGTTTAAACAGCATATTGTGGATTATCCAAGCAGCCCCTATGTACCCAATGCCTATTACTGGCTGGGCGAGATCTATCTGTTGCAGGATCAGGCAGAGCTTTCTCGTCAGTCATTTACTGCCGTGGTTGAGGGGCACCCATTGCATGCCAAGGCCATGGATGCGCGATTTAAGCTGGGCAAGATATATCACCAGTTGGGAGAGGATTCCCGCGCAAAAGAGCTGCTCGAGATAGCGGCTACCAGCACCGGTGGAGTGTCCCGAAAGGCTCGCGCCTACCTAGATAATAATTTTTAATCGCCAACCAAATTGCTGGTTAGCCAAAGCCCGAATACTTTATGTCAGAATTGCGTATTACCGAAATCTTTCACTCCTTGCAGGGTGAGACCAGTACCACAGGCCTGCCCACGACCTTTGTGCGCCTGACTGGCTGCCCCCTGCGCTGCGGTTACTGTGACACTGCCTATGCCTTTGAGGGTGGCCAGAAAATGGCGCTCAGTGAAATTATGGCCACTGTGGATGACTATGGGGCTCGCTATGTCACTGTGACAGGAGGAGAGCCTTTGGCTCAGCCCCAGTGCATTGAATTGCTCAAGGAGCTGTGCGATGCCGGCTACAGGGTATCTCTTGAAACCAGCGGGGCCATGCCTATAGCTGATGTGGATAAGAGGGTATTTAAAATTGTCGATTTAAAAACGCCGGGCTCGGGCGAGGTCAACCGCAATCTGTATGACAATATTCCGCTGCTGGCACCCCATGACGAAGTTAAATTTGTGATCTGCGATCGACAGGATTACGACTGGAGCTGTCTGAAAATGGACGAGCTAGGACTGGCAGATCGCGCTGCGGAGATACTGTTCTCACCCAGCCAGGGTCAGTTGGCGCCCAAACAGTTGGCAGAATGGATACTGCAGGATAAGCGCAATGTTAGAATGCAGCTTCAAACCCATAAATATATCTGGGGCGATCAGCCCGGCCATTAGATCGAAAATCTACTAGGCTAAAAGTCACAGGTTAGAAACATGCCAAAAAAAGCCGTTATTCTAGTCTCCGGTGGGCTGGACTCAACCACTGTACTCTCTATGGCTCTGAATCAGGGTTATGAGTGTTATACCCTGAGCTTTGACTATGGCCAGCGCCATCGCTCAGAGCTGGAGGCCGCCCAGCGAGTCTCCGAATCTGTGGCCGTTGCCGAGCACAAAGTGGTGGTGTTGGATCTGGGTACCATAGGCGGCTCTGCACTGACAGACACAGCTATAGATGTGCCTGAGTATGAGACAACTGGTATTCCTGTGACCTATGTGCCGGCGCGCAATACGGTGTTTCTGTCTATTGCACTGGGCTGGGCCGAGGTGCTGGGCGCCAATGATATTTTCCTCGGTGTGAATGCAGTGGATTACTCTGGCTACCCGGACTGTCGTCCGGAATATATCAGTGCATTTGAGGCCATGGCCAATCTGGCGACCAAAGCCGGTGTAGAGGGCCAGCGCCTGAATATTCACGCACCCTTAATTGCGCTGACCAAGGCTGAAATTGTGCAGGCCGGCGTGGCTCTGGGTGTGGATTACAGTCAGACAGTTTCCTGCTACCAGGCCAGTCTGGATGGCTTAGCCTGCGGTAAATGCGATAGCTGCAGACTGCGGGCACAGGGCTTTTTGGAGGCGGGATTAAAAGACCCCACCAGATACAAAAAAAGTGCTTGAATTTTGTCTTCTGGCCAGTATAGTACGCACCTTCCTCTGAGGGCCGTTAGCTCAGTTGGTAGAGCAGTTGGCTTTTAACCAATTGGTCCCGCGTTCGAGTCGCGGACGGCCCACCATTTTCCCCAAATGTTTTCTGATAGTGCTTACTTATCTTTCTTAAAAAGCTGAGGACTGTCTATCCTGTCTCAGCGGTACTCCATTCAATTATTTTTGCTTCTCAGGTAGGGAAAATCGCCTCTGCAGAGTCATATATCCCAGGCAATGCAGGATTATTCTTTAAACCAAGGACTGCGTGCCGGATTGGAAATGAATTCTGATCAGGGGACTGGCTGCGGGAGTGCGGTCAGAGAGGGATTTTTCAGTGACAGGGCGTCGTAACCAGTAAGATTTACGCTGAGAACAATAATTGTGCAAATAAGCGCCGAAAGTAATGCGCCTGAGGTCAATGAGCTTTATCAGGATGCTGCAGAGCAATTGCGACAGTTTCTACTGTGCAAAACTGGCAATGCCGAGCAGGCTGATGAGATTGCCCAGGACACCTATACCAAACTTTTCAGACTCAATCATTATCGAGATATTCACCACCAGCGCTGCTATCTGTTTAATATGGCCGTGCGGCTTGCGGTGAGCGCGCTGGGCAGGCGCCAGTCTGCTGGTGGCCGGCGATCCCTGGGCAATGTTTCAGAGACTCAGCTGGACTCAGACGCTGGTGAGGCAGTGGCCTATAGAACCCTGGTCAATGAATTGCAGACTGAAGCCATAAAGAATGGGTTGATCGAGCTGTCGGATAGAACTCGCTATATCTTCTTGCTGCACCGTTACCGGGGGCTGAGCCGCAGCCGTATTGCAGAACATCTAGGTCTGCCAGCCACTGTTGTTGACAGCCATATAGATGAGGCTATGGGCAGTATTAAGCATGCGGTGTCAGAATTTAGCGCTCTGGGTGTTAGCTGGAGGCAGGGTCATTAAACTAGTTCGCTGGCTCAGGATTAAATGGCCTCGCCGTCAATCCCAAAAGCAGGAGTTTCTTGAGCGGCGAAGCTCTGGTTTTAGTTCTGGTTTTAGTTCTGGTTTTAGTTCTGCCTCAGCTCCAGCCTCTGGCAGTGATCACCATGATTTAAATCAGGAGTGGGAGATTATGGATAGTCTCGAGCCATGGGCAGAGGCTGAAATTGACCGCCTGCAAGCTAGGTTTAAACTGCCAGATATCGACAAAACCTAGCTGCTGGGGTTTTATCTAGCTCTCATATTCAGAGTTGACCACTACCACATCTACATCCAGTGCGGAGATAACTCGTTCCGCCGTATTGCCGCGTCTGGTTTTTGCCTGGCCTGTCTGGCCCAATGTACCGATAATAACCACGTCAGCACTGATATCTTTAGCCACTTTGGCGATGGCCTCATCGGTGTAGCCTTTGACCACATGGATTTTATCTGGGTCCAGATCCGTCTCGCGTAGCAGGCGCCCGCGATCCGGATACAGCATTGAATCTATATAGGCGTTGGCTACATGGAAGTCGGCACTGTAGCTCTCAGCCAGAGCTCTGCCGCGGCTGATAATATTTTCATTGAGAATCTCCTGGTGCTTTCTGGAAGCCTGGAAATTTACCGCTGCCAGCACAACTTTGCGCTGTTCTGCAGCACCGTCACGAACCACCAGAACAGGGCAGTTGGCACGCTTGAGTAGCTCCCATTTTGACTCGGCAAAACTAAATCTGCGGCTGGCCACAGGTTCGCCAGCGCGAATAAGTATGCGTGTAGCACCAAATTGCTCGGCAGATTTCATAATGGATTTTTGCCAGTTGTGGGACCATGACACTTCGATCTTGTAGTCTATACCTGCAGCTCTGAGAGGGCCGTGAATCTGCTCTTCAAACCAGTCAGTATTGCGATATATCTTGTCGTTGCTGGCGTCTGTATCCACAGTATCCGGATCTATGGCCACAAACACGCAAATCAATGGTCTGGGGTTGAGTAATTTAGCGGTGATAATTGCACGCTGCAGGGCCACATGCTCATTTAATGTTGGGTTGACGACCACAAATATTCTTTCCTGATTAGACATCTAGTTCTCCTTTAATTGGCTGGGATTGGTCAACTGGATAGCGGGTCTTATGGGTAACAGCAGCTACCTGGGTGAGAAGGGCATATCCATATTGCATGTTTTTATATTAAAACATGCGGTGATAGCATAGCCAAGGTGGGTTGTGGGCTGTAGAGTGAATATCCCATGGTATTTAGCTATGGCAGCCATACCAAAATAGTTATTTCAGTGCCTAGTAATGGGTGGAATCCATGGTGGCAACTGGTCGAAATTGGAATGGCACAGGTTTGTAGGGTCCCCGCAGCGAGCGAGCGAGTCGAAAATTTAACTCTGTTCTGGCATTGGATTGGCTCAGCCAGATAGGCTCAGCATCGAAGCTGTAGATCAGCCGAATGTCCTGACGTTGAGACAGGGGTCTGACCGCTTTGTCCAGATAATCTAGTACCAGAGGTTCGGCGTCGACAGCGCTGTAATAAGCCAGCACCATATGAGAGGCTCTGCTGGATTCTATCTCAGTGTAGGTAAGTCGCAGTTTGCTGTTATCAATGCCCATTTCCCGAAGAGTAAAATATTTGGCGATAGAAAACTCCTCAGAGTCCCCGGCACCCTGTATTAAAAATGCCACAGGTGACAACCTGAGGTCGAAGCCATCCTGATAATAGGGGCTGTGGATAAATTGAGCCTGATTAATAAAGTTATTGGCCAGCTTCAGCTGCTCAATTTCGGGTTTACCTATGGCGTGATTGATGGTCTGTTGCCATTGTCGCAATCTTGTTTGAGCCTGCTCGCCATATTGTTGGTAGACCTGCTGTAGCAGAGGTTCGGAGAGAGTTAAAGGATTTGCCGGAGCTAGGGGAGCCACTAGTAATAGGCTGATAACTGCAGCCGCGAATGAAGTGGGTTTGTGGTGCCTACTTATTATTATCTGTGTTGATTTGAGCATTGGGTTCAGCCTGCTAGTAATTTTAATTATTGTCTTCAACCTGTTGATTTAAATACAAAATAATTAAACTAATGCAGTTGGTATAGGGCTTTAGGCTCAGTCTGTCGGCTGTGTCACAGTTAATTAGTCTCAATGGCTAATAAGTTGTTCTCGCGGGGCCGCAATTGGAACCGTATAATGGCGTCCTGAATTATTTAGGATTACTCAATGACCGTTCGTACCCGTATAGCCCCATCGCCCACTGGCGATCCCCATGTTGGCACTGCCTATGTGGCCCTGTTCAATATGGCCTTTGCTAAGAGTCAGGGTGGTCAGTTTTTACTGCGCATAGAGGATACTGATCAGGCTAGATCCACGCCGGAATCAGAGCAGGCGATTCTGGATGCGCTGCATTGGCTGGGCTTAGATTGGGATGAAGGCCCGGACAATGGCGGCGACAAAGGTCCATACCGCCAGAGCGAGCGATCAGAGATTTACCGCAAGCACGCCGACAAACTTTTAGATAGCGACCATGCATTTCGTTGTTTCTGTACTGCCGAGCGACTGGATAAATTGCGCGTCACCCAGATGGAAAACAAACAGCAGCTGGGATACGACGGCCACTGCATGCACCTGGATAAATCAGAGGTCGCTGAGCGCACAGCCAAGGGCGAGTCCCATGTGGTGCGCATGCGAGTTCCCAGAGAAGGCCAGTGCAGCTTTAACGATATGCTGCGCGGACAGATCAGCATCGACTGGGCCCAGATCGATCTGCAGATACTACTTAAAGCAGACGGCATGCCCACCTACCATCTGGCCAATGTGGTGGATGACCACCTGATGGAAATTAGCCATGTGATTCGTGGTGAAGAGTGGATTAATTCAGCCCCCAAGCATATTTTGCTGTACCAGTATTTTGGTTGGGAGACACCAGTATTCTGCCACCTGCCACTGTTGCGCAATGTGGACAAGAGCAAGTTGTCCAAGCGCAAAAATCCCACCAGTATTCTGTACTACCAGCGTATGGGCTATCTGCCCGAGGCGCTGCTCAACTATCTGGGCCGTATGGGCTGGTCTATGCCTGATGAGCGGGAGAAGTTTAATCTCAGTGAAATGCTGGAGGCCTTTGATATTCAGCGTGTGTCTTTGGGCGGCCCAGTATTTGATGTGGAAAAACTCAGCTGGCTCAATGGCATGTGGATTCGTGACGAGCTGAGCGATGAGCAGCTGGCCGACCGACTGCAGGAATGGGCCCTAAACCGCGATACATTGATGGCCTTTCTGCCATTTGCCCGCCAGCGCATGGAGACCTTCTCCGATCTGGCTCCTCTGGGTAACTATCTGGTGTCCGGTATGTTGCCCATTACTGCCGAGGACCTAAAGTCCGCGGGCATGGAAGAAGATCAGCTTCTTGAGGTGCTGCAATATGCTCTGTGGCGACTGGAATCCGTGCAGCAGTGGAACAGAGATAATGTTTTTGCTGCGCTCAAAGCAGTTGCCGATGGCATGGAGATCAAACTCAAGCCATTCCTAGCCCCATTATTTATCGCCATAGCCGGCAGCAGTGCTTCAATTTCGGTGATGGACTCAATGAATTTGCTCGGTGCAGATATGTCCAGAGCGCGCTTGCGCCATGCCATAGAGCTGCTTGGCGGCGTGGGTAAAAAGAAGCTCAAGAAAATGGAAAAAGCCTACCAGCAACTGGACTGAAAGCCTCGATTCTGGGGATATTAGTCTTGACTTGATAGGAGCCGCTCCCTATCATGCGCGTTCCTTTTTTGGGGCCTTAGCTTTTATGCCCTTGGGTGCAGCTGGTTACAGCTGAGCAGTAAATTAAAAGCCAAGTGCTCTGTTATCCAGACCGGTACTTGCAGCAATATTATGGGGCCTTAGCTTTTATGCCCTTGGGTGCAGCTGGTTGCAGCTGAGCAGTAAATTAAAAGCCAAGTGCTCCGTTATCCAGACCGGTACTTGCAGCAATATTATGGGGCCTTAGCTCAGCTGGGAGAGCGCAACACTGGCAGTGTTGAGGTCAGCGGTTCGATCCCGCTAGGCTCCACCAAATAAAAAACCCTCACGCGTAAGCGTGGGGGTTTTTTATTTGCCGGAGATTAGTGGGATTGAGTTTAAGCCCCGGTTCACTAAATTTGCGCAGCAAATTTGAACGCCCTTCAGGGCGGCCCCGAAGGGGTGAGTCGCCCCGCGACGAATCATCCCGCGACGATGCACTGCCTCTGCTCAAGCAGAGCACGCGTAAGCGTGGGGGTTTTTTATTTGCCGGAGATTAGTGTGATTGAGTTTAAGCCCCGGTTCACAAGGAGCAAAGCGACGCAGAACGCCCTTCAGGGCGGCCCCGAAGGGGTGAGTCGCACCGCGACGAATCATCCCGCGACGATGCACTGCCTCTGCTCAAGCAGAGCACGCGTAAGCCTGGGGGTTTTTTATTTGCCGGAGATTTATATCAATCTCTACATCCAGTGCAGCAATATCTCCCCGGTTTCAGCAGCTTCCCGGGCCAGCTCTTGAGCCTTATCCCCAAATAGTTCTTCCACCCGCTCCCGGCGAATTTTCATTGTCGGGGTAAGCACTCTATTTTCGATAGACCAGGGCTCGGAGGATATGATTACGGCGCCAATTCTCGCGTGTTTGTCTACTTCTGTATTAACTGCTTTAACTCTTTCAAGCAGGGCGGCTTCTATCACTTCTCTTGGCTGCTCAAGCGCTATAGCACTGAGTACAGAGGTCATTACGGTTTTTGAATAGCCTCTGCCCAGCAAGCATATCTGCTCGGTGTAGGGGTTTTCAGTAAAGATATTTTCGATGGGTGTTGGGGCGACAAACTTACCCTGAATGGTCTTAAAATAATCTTTGACTCGCCCGGTGATGTAGTAAAAGCCATCTTCATCGATGCGCACTTTGTCCCCTGTGTGCACCCATCCATCGACGAAGGTCTCGGCAGTTTTTTCCGGCATATTGTAATAGCCCGGTGAGCAGCCTGCGGCTTTGACCAGCAGTTCGTCCTCATCGGATACCCGAACTTCAACGTCGTCAGTTGGCTTGCCTATTGAGCCAATACGCCGCTCCTCTTTGCGAGACACAATGGGCCCCATACATTCGGTTTGTCCAAAGCCTTCCATCAGGCAGATACCAAAACGGTCATACCAGTGAATCAGTGCTGGCGGTGTTGGTGCCGCGGCGGTCAGCAGATACTGCGCCTGATCCAGTCCAAGTTTGTCGCGAATCATTTTACCCACGCCTTCGGCATCGGCTTCAAGAGCGGCGTCCACCGCATCCTGTGAGCCAAACTGGGCAATAATACCCTGTTGCAGTTGCTCCCAGACTCGCGGTGGACCAAACATAAAGGCTGGGCGGCAGAGGGGCAGGTCGCGCAGCAATGTGGTTAGGTTTTCATTAAAGTGGACTTCACCGCAATTGACCAGAGAGCTGCCTTCGATCAGCTGTCTCTCAGCAATGTGTGCCAGGGGCAGGTAGGAAAAGAATTTTGCGCCCACAGCCATTGAGAAGGTGCTGCTAAACCGCGCAATTGGAATCAGGTTTGAACTATGGGTTTGCATAACCCCTTTGGGCACACCAGTGGTTCCCGAGGTGAATACCAGTGACACCAGATCATCAGCCTGGCACTGATAAGCGGGCATGCTGCCTCTAAAGGGGGCTACTAGATCTTCCCAGCGCAGATGTTCCTGGGCCAGATCGACCCCGGGCAGGGCGATAAGCAGAATACCCTCAGGCAATACCTGCCGCACCTGATCCCAGTTCTCTGTCTCACCAACAAACAGCACCTTCATATCGGTAAAGCTCATCACATAGTCGGTGGTTTCGCCTGGAGCAGTAGTAAACATGGGTACTACCACATGACCAGCGGCGCAGGCGCTCAGATCGGCAAAGTACCAGTGAGCGCGATTGCGTGATAGCAGGCCAACAGATTGCCCGGTGGTTGCAAAGCGAGACTCGAACCAGCAGGCCATGGCATTGATTTCGCGGTGGGCCTGGCTCCAGGTCCAGTCGGTCGTTGAGTCACCACTGCGCTCGCGCAGCCATACCTGATCTGGGTGTTGGCTGTTCCATTGATTGAGGTAATCTGTGTAGGTGGTAAGCATGATAGATATCCAGTTTTATTATTTTTATGAGATTCGCTCCAGTGTATAAATTCAGGGCAACTAACACAATGCCGGCCTTTATATCTCCCAGTTCTCTGCACAGCTGACTGTTGCTGCTGTGGGTTAGGTCAATTTGAACAGACTTGCCATACAACCGCTGCTGTTATAACTTAACCAAAATAATAAAGATTTGGCCCTCCATGTCAGACAGTACAATAGCAACTCGACTACTCAGTGATCAGGCGGTTTTTGAGCGCGTGTTCAATCATATTGATAACAGCACCACAGATTTGGGCGAAAGGGTCTGGCGCGAACCGGCGGATAATTATTATTCCCAAGAGCGCTTCGATGCTGAAATAGCCATGCTTAAGCGCCTGCCCGTGGCCTATTGCCCCTCAGCTGCTCTGCCAGACAAAGGCAGCTATATAGCGCGCTCGTCGGCGGGGACGCCTCTGGTGGTGGTGCGAGGCCTGGATGGGGTGGTACGCGCCTTTATCAATGCCTGTCGCCACCGCGGTATGCAGGTGGCCAGCGGCAGGGGCTGTTCCCGGGCCTTTGTGTGCCCCTATCATGCCTGGACCTACAATCTCGAGGGCAATCTAAAACATATTCCCGGGCAGGAGGGGTTTCCCGGTGTAGACCCTGAGCAGCACGGCCTAGTTGAGGTTAGCGCTCGAGAAAAGGGCGGTATTGTCTATGTGATGCAGAAGGGCGAGATTACCGAGGATATGCTGGAAGATTGCCTGGACTACTTTAGCCCTGAGCAACAAATGTTCGAGACTGAGGAAATGGTCGATGAGGCCAATTGGAAGATACTCAATGAGACGTTGATGGAGGGCTATCATATTAAGTCTCTGCACAGTGAGACTTTCTATCCCTATGGTCTGGATAATATTAACCTGGTGGAAATCTACGGCGCCAATTCCAGAGTCACCTACCCCTTTCGGCGGATCGAAAAGATGCGCGACGTAGCGCCAGACCAGCGGCGTATTGATGGTTTGGTCACCTCGGTTTATTTGGTATTTCCCACTGCCAGTGTCTCGGTGCTTTCCAAGCACACTAATCTGGCAATACTTGAACCCTTGAGCCCCACCAGCTCAAGGTGGGTGCTGTATCGCATGGTCAACCGAGCAGTTGATGGCAAGGATATCCCTCTGGAAGAGGCGCAGCGAGATGCGCTATTTGTAGGTGATTCGGGGCAGATTGAAGACCGCGAGGCGGCGCGGGCTATTCAGCAGTCAGTGAGTAGCAACGGGAATACCCATTTCACCTTTGGTCACTTTGAAAGTGCGATTGTGAATTTCCATCAGCATCTGGCCAAATATTTAGATAACCAATAATCTCTATTACCAGATAAAAAAGCCAAGTCACTATCTGTTCTGTAGACTCCGTCGCAAAGCTATTTCGCTGAATGGATAAGTTAAAAAATAACAAACTCATTTTTATTCTAAAACGTACATCAACTTAATTATTGCTTACTGAGAATTAATCTTTATGTCTTTGCCGCCTATTTTATCCGAACGACTCAGGTTGCCAGTTGTTGCAGCTCCACTGTTTATTATTTCAAACCCCGATCTGGTGATTGCCCAGTGTAAGGCTGGTATTGTAGGTTCATTCCCTGCGCTGAATGCGCGTCCCGCGGAAGAGTTGGATCGCTGGTTGGAAAAGATTACCACTGAGCTGGCGCAATATGATGCGGAAAATCCTGATGCACCCTCTGCGCCATTTGCAGTGAATCAGATTGTGCATTCCTCCAATGATCGCCTCCAGCACGATGTTGAGATGTGCGTAAAGTGGAAGGTGCCCATAGTGATCACGTCCCTCGGTGCCAAAGAGTTCGTCAATGAAGCCATACATTCCTATGGTGGAATAGTGCTGCACGACATTATTAACAATAAATTTGCCAAGAAAGCGGTGGCCAAAGGTGCCGATGGGCTTATCGCCGTTGCCGCCGGTGCTGGGGGCCATGCTGGGGCGCTTTCACCTTTCGCCCTGGTGCAAGAGATTCGTGAGTGGTTCGATGGGCCGCTGTTACTGTCCGGGTCTATCGCAAATGGTGATGCAGTATTGGCGTCCCAGGCTATGGGTGCAGATCTTGCTTATATAGGGTCGGCCTTTATCGCGACCGACGAGGCCAATGCTGTGCAGGCTTACAAACAGTCGGTGGTGGATAATAATGCGGACGATATCGTATTGAGCAACCTGTTTACCGGTGTATCTGGCAATTATTTAAAGCCCTCTATTGAGGCGGCCGGCTTAGATCCGTCCAACCTGCCTACCAGTGATGCATCAAAAATGAGTTTTGGCTCGGGGGGTGAGTCCGACTCAAAGGCCTGGAAAGATATTTGGGGCTGCGGCCAGGGCATTGGTGCAGTGAAATCAGTGCAAACCACAGAAGCACTGGTGGGTCGACTGTCCGCGGAGTATCGGGCAGCAAAAAGCAGGCTGGGGTAAAGTAAAGCGTCTACTTGTTGACATTAAAACTTGCTGGCACTTACAGAGCAAGAACCCTCAGTAATAGGAGCTATGTAATTTCGGCTGGTTTGTATTGGCGGGCTGTATCAGGCATTATGCATCTATGAATAGCTAAATAGATGATTAAGGAAAATTGATGTCACGAATAATTGCCGTGCTTTTCTCCCTTTTACTCTTATCCGGATGCGGTATCAACAATCTTCCCGCCTACGACGAGCAAGTTTTTTCTGCCTGGTCGCAGGTGGAAAATCAGTACCAGCGAAGGGCTGATCTAATTCCTAATTTGGTGTCAACGGTCAAGGGATTTGCTGCTCAGGAAAAAGCGGTTCTCACAGAGGTAACAGAACTGCGGGCGAGCGTTGGTCGACTCAATGTTGATGCAGATCTTATCAATAACCCAGAAATGCTGCAGCGCTTTGAACAGGGGCAAGCGAAATTGGGGTCGGCCTTATCTCGCTTGATGCTGGTCAGTGAGCGCTATCCTGAACTTAAATCAAACCAAAATTTTCTCGCACTGCAGAGTCAGCTTGAAGGCACCGAAAATAGAATTAGCGTGGCTCGCAGAGACTATATATTGGCGATGCAAAAATACAATACTGAGTTGCGAACCTATCCAGGAAAACTCTGGCACGGATGGCTATATCCAGATTTAAAACCCAGAGAGAGCTACTATAAAGCCATAGCTGAGGAGGCAAAACAACCTCCAAAGATTGAGTTTTAGCTGTGTCTAAACTCCATTCTCCCGCGTTGTATATTATGGCGCTGGCATTGTTAATGGTTACCGTTGAGGTTGGTGCTGATCAAACACCTTTCCCCAAGTTGACCGGAAGAGTTGTCGATCAAGCAGGAATTCTTAGCGAGTCAGTCGAGGGGCAGCTTTCGGCAGCCTTCAAGCGACACGAAACCCAAACAAGCAATCAGGTGGTAGTGGCCACTATTAATGATCTGGGTTCGAAAACAATTGCACAGTACGGCTATATGCTTGGCCGTCATTGGGGTATAGGCCAGGAAGGTAAAAACAATGGCTTGATATTGCTGATTTCTAAACATGATCGCGAGCTTCGTATTGAGGTAGGCTATGGTTTGGAAGGCCTGATGACCGATGCGCTTGCTACCTCGATAGTTCATCACACTATTGTTCCTTTCTTCAAGCGTGGAGATTTTGATGGTGGTGTGATCGCTGGCTCTAACCAAATTCTTGAGGTGCTGTCAGGTAAAAAAGTCCAGCTGCCGAGAGTTAGCAGTCGAAAACCTGAGCAAAACTCACTTTTGATGGGTTTAATGATTTTTATTTTTTTGTTGGTCTTCTGGGGGCTGCCAACATTCCTGCGAATTCGCTATGGCTATGGTGGGTCATATTACCCCGGTGGCTCTCTTGGGGGGTTTGATGCTTTTGATTCTTTTTCTGGTGGGTTTTCGGGCGGTGGCGGTGGCTTTGGCGGCGGCGGTGGTGGAGGCAGTTGGTAATGGGTTTATTTACAGAACATGAGCTAAAGTCCATTGAGCTGGCTGTAGAGAAAGCTGAATCAAGCACTGATGCTGAAATAGTGACGGTTTTTGCCAGACAGGCAGATAGCTATTACTACATACCAACATTGGTTGCGTCGATGCTAGCGCTGATATCGCCTTGGATGCTTCTAATGACACCGCTGTGGCTAGAGTTATTTGACCTGTTATTTTTACAGTTCTTAGTATTTGTTGTGTTGGCTATAGTGTTGCGATTTAGGCCAGTTTTATCGCGCTTAGTGCCTAAATTCACTCGCGATAAACGCAGTAGCCTGCTGGCGAGATACCAGTTTTTAGAGCAAAATTTACACACCACGGAAAGCAATCTGGGCGTATTAATTTTTATCTGTGAGCTAGAGCGTCAGGTTGAAATTCTGGTCGATCACGGTATTGCTGCTAGAATCGATAATTCAGTTTGGCAAAAAGATATAGACAAGCTGACCGCGAGTATCGCAGCTGGAGAGGCATTCGAGGGCATTATGGCCTGCTTGGTAGATGTTGGTGACCAGCTTGCAGCTGAGTTTCCTGCTACAAAAGAAAAAAGTGAACTCTGCAATAAGCTGGTACTGATTTAACCCCTGGGGTCAGCAAAGCAGGGTACTTGTATATCCTGTTTATTGATCAGCTCAAAGAACTCGTGGTATTTTTTTTGGATGCAGTAGTTGTGGGCCAGAGCCTCTGCAGCGGCGCGCACATCTTCACTGTCTTCCCCCATTACTTCGGTAGCCAATCTAAGTACCACTGTTAAGGCCGCTTCTTCAGCTGGCCAGTTTTCCACTAGACCCTCTAGAGCGTAGAGTTGGTTGTAGCGCTGCATCAGTCTGTATTCGTCGCCAGGTCCAGCTTCCTCAAGTTCTATAATTTCCTTAACCAAAGGTATAGCTGCCGCATAGTCTTCGGTAAAAATCAGAAACTTGTAATAGTAGTCTCTGGTTTTTACCGTTGTTGAGTGGGCCTTGCCAAATACCTGAGAGGCCAGTTTATAGGCGCTCTCGATCTGCCCGTGGTCTGGGTTAAAGCGCCTGGTCTCCTCATAGCTGCGGTTAATGTTTCTGAGCATTACAATGCACATCTGATTGGTATCGCCATGTCGAGCAATACATTGCGGAATTGCTTTTTGACTGCGGGTAATTACCTTGTCCCAGCGCTTTCTGGTCAGGTCACGGTCAATTTTAAGAATCGCTTTATCAAGCTTTCTCTCTGACCAGGTTGCTGCTCCAGCCTGTGTTGGCAGACAGATTATGGCCAGCATCAGCACCGCGAGAAATGTGGAAAAATTGAAGTTAACATGATTTTTCATGGCCTAGTCCCCTCAAACTAAAAAACACCATCTTTTTAAAGTATAGGACATGAATTGTAGTTTGGTGAGAAATGTGACTTTAGGCATGCCCGATCATGTTGAACTCAGCGAAACATCTTTAGAGCCCCTCAGTCTGTTCAGTGGGAGATAGGGCATATACCCAGTCTTTCAAATGGCTTAGCCTGTTGCCCTCAATAGTTTTGTCATCTATGATGCCAAAATAATTAGAAGCATTCACCAAGACAGCTAAGGATGTACCAATGACTGACTGTATCGCACTATGGGTAGACCGGGCCGATATCACCAAAACCAAGCAGGTCGTGTCGCAGATACCGGAGTTAGCTGATGGCCAGATTGTGGTGGCCATAGACAGGTTTGGTCTGACCGCCAATAATGTCAGCTATGCTGTTACTGGCGACAGTATTGGCTACTGGCAGTTTTATCCTGCTGAGGGCGGATGGGGCATAGTGCCGGTTTGGGGCTGTGCTACGGTGACGGAGTCCAACTGTGGGGATATTCCCCTGGGCGAGCGGCTCTGGGGTTACTTTCCCATGGCCAGCCATGCGGTGCTGACGCCGGGCCATATTCATGAGGACTACTTTATAGATGTGGTGGAACACCGTCGCGAGTTACCGCTAATCTACAATCAATTCCGTCGCACCCAGGCCGAGCCAGAGTTTCTACAAAAGATGGAAAATGAGCGCTGCCTGCTGTTTCCGCTATTTATGACGTCCTACCTAATTTATGACTACTTAATTGATAACCAATTTTTTGGTGCTCAGCAGGTGGTGATTGGTTCTGTATCCTCCAAGACCGGTTTTGGTCTGGCGCAGATGCTGCACAATGACCCACAGGTGACCCAGGCAGTGATTGGGGTAACTTCTGCGGGCAATAGGGAATTTGTTAAGGGGCTGGGTTGCTGTGATCAGATAGTCCTGTATAACAATGAGGCAGAGATTGATGCCGGGTTGCCCACAGCCTATGTAGATATGTCTGGCGATGCTCGGCTCACTATTAGTCTGCACAGTCATCTTGGCGAGAATATGGTTGAGAGCTGTATGGTGGGAGGCAGTCATTGGCAGGAGGGCGGCAAGGTGGGTGAGTTGCCCGGTGCTCGTCCTCGGTTCTTCTTTGCGCCGGGGCAAATTGAAAAACGCAATAAAGAATGGGGGCCAGGGGTCGCTATGGTTAAGGCCATGACCGCCAGTGCCGACGTGGCTGAGCGCGTGGTGGCTGATATTAATATTGAATGGGTTAATGGTGTTGAGAGTCTGGCCGAGCATTGGGCTCAGCTACTGGATAATCAAATTGCGCCAAGCCGCGGCCTGATGGTCGCTCTATGAAAAAACTATCCGCCATCGCAGTCCTATTAATTATTGTTGGTTTTGCGGGCTGGCAACAACGTGTTGAACTGCTGGTTTGGGTGGCACCCAAGTTGCTTGAGATAACTAACCCGGTTGCGGAAAATAGAGCCCTAAGCTGGTCTCAGGGCCCAGAGGTAGCGTCCCAAGATCCCGCCGACAGGCCGCCAAACATAGTGCTGATTGTTACCGATGATATGGGCTTTAATGATATTTCTCTCTACAACGGCGGTGCCGGCGATGGGACTCTGCAAACCCCTAGCATTGATGCATTGGCAGAGCAGGGCGTGCGTTTTACCAATGGCTATGCCGCCAATGCGGTCTGTGCGCCATCTCGCGCGTCGATTATGACCGGGCGCTACTCCACCAGATTTGGTTTTGAATTTACGCCATTTTATAAAACCGGTGTGACTATCTTCCGCTGGATGGAGGAGTTACAGCCCAGCGAGATTCCGCTATTTTTGGATGAGGCCAATGCGGCGACCATGAAGCCAATCGGCGAGCTGGGCCTGCCGCCTGCAGAGATTACTATTGCTGAATTACTCAAACAGCAGGGCTATTACACAGCACATGTGGGCAAATGGCATCTGGGTTCTGTGGATGGCATGGTGGCGACCAAACAGGGGTTTGACGACAGCCTGGAGTTAAAAGGGGTGCTGTATCTACCAGAAGATCATCCAGATGTAGTTAATGCCAAAGTGCAGGGGGATCGTATTGATCGCATGGTTTGGGCCACAGGTACCTATTCGGCCACCTTTAATGGCCTGGGTAACCCCGGGGAGCAGTTTAAGCCCAAAGGTTATCTAACAGACTATTACACGGATCAGGCGGTGGAGGTGATTGAGAATAATCGCCATCGTCCCTTCTTTTTATATCTGGCTCACTGGGGAGTTCACAACCCATTGCAGGCTTCTCGGGAAGACTACGATGCGCTGTCCCATATTGCGGATCATCGGCTGCGGGTCTATTCCGCCATGATTCGCGCAGTAGATCGCAGTGTGGCGCGAGTTACCCAGGCATTGGAAGACAATGGTCTGGCGGACAACACCCTGATTATTTTGACCAGTGATAATGGCGGGGCGGGCTATATAGGCTTACCCAACGTCAACAAGCCTTACCGCGGCTGGAAGCTCAATCATTTTGAAGGTGGCACCCATGTGCCCTTTATGGCGAAGTGGCCAGCGCAGATTAATCCTGGCACCAGCATGGACGCGCCGATCCATCACAATGATATTTACAGCACCATTGCTGCGGCAGCGGGCGTGCAGGTACCTCAGGATCGCAAAATAGATGGGGTTGATTTGCTGCCCTATATTCGCAATGAGGTTGAGGGAGAGCCCCATCAAACATTATTTTGGCGTGAGGGACATCAGCAGGCAGTGCTGCATAAGGGTTGGAAGTTAATCAGTGCCGAGCAGTCTAACTTGCCACAACCGGCACCAAGGGCTAAATGGTTATTTAATCTGGCACTGGACCCCACAGAGCAGAATAATTTGGCCGCAGATAATCTGGAGAAAGTGGCAGAGTTAGAGACATTGTTAGCCGCCCATAATGCTGAGCAGGTAGAGCCACTTTGGCCCAGTGTATTTAATGCACCCCAGTTGATTGATAAGACCAGTAATGAGCCCTTCGAAGAAGGCGATGAGTTTATTTATTGGCCGAATTAAAGGGCATTTTTAAGCGAAAAAAAAGCACAGCCTGAGCTGTGCTTTTTTGTATCAGAGGCGGGCCTCTAAACCGTTAAGCCACCATCCACAACAATGCACTCGCCATTGGTGTAACTGCCCGCATTCGACACTAGATAAAGCACAGTACCCGCCATCTCATCCGGCTCCGCATGGCGATGCATAGGAATAGTAGCAATGGCCTGCTTATAGATTTTTTCATCGCTAAATAGCGCACCGGCAAACTGTGTCTTGGTCATACCTGGCAACAGAGCGTTTACTCTGATACCCAGCCCGCCACATTCTTTGGCAAAGGCTTTGGTCATATTAACCACAGCGGCTTTGGTGATGGAGTAAATGCCCTGCATTGGACCGGGTTGCAATGCATTGATAGACGCAGTGTTGACGATCGAGCCACCACCGTTTTCGCGCATTATCTTGCCCGCTTCGATGGACATAAAGAAATAGCCGCGAATATTCACATCAACTGTCTTGGTGTAGGCACCCAGATCCGTATCCAGAATATGCCCAAAGTAAGGGTTGGTTGCTGCATTGTTAATCAGAATATCTAGCTTGCCATGCATCTGCTTGATCTGGGCAAAACAGTTTTCAATATCACCCATATTGCCCACATGGCAGGCCAACGCCTCAGCGCTGCCGCCAGCCGCGGTAATAGCATCGGCCACAGTTTGGCAGCCATCAATCTTGCGGCTGGAGACTATGACATGGGCCCCTTGCTCGGCAAGAAGTTTAGCTATTGATTCGCCGATGCCACGGCTTGCACCAGTGACTAGGGCAATTTTGCCAGTTAGATCAAAAAGATTGGTCGCCATGGTTTTCTCCAAATAGGTTTATTGAGTAAGGTTTTTTAAGTGGGCTGTTATAGCAGGTCGTAAAAGATTACGGTTTATGCAGTAGGTGTTGCGATCTTTACTAGCCAAGGTTTTGGCCAGGTTAAGCGCTTCTTCCTGTAACTGGTCCTGTGGATAAATGGCGTCGACAATCTGCTGTTCGGCACATTCTATCCCTGTGTAAGCAACCCCGGTCAGCATCATATTTTTCACTGCCTGCTGGTTGGGTAATAGCTGGCCTATATCGCTGGATATCTGGGTAAAGGGAATTTTAATATCCACTTCCGGGAAGCAGAAACGGCCGCGGTCAGAACGCATTAATCGAAAGTCTGCTGCACTGGCTACAATGGCACCACCTGCATAGGCATTGCCATTAATGCAGGCCACCGTAGGCGCATTAAGCAGGGCGAGGCGGCACAGCAATGTTTCAAAGGCGGTGGTAAATTCATTGCGGTCTGCCTCATTTAGGGGGATTAACCAATCCAGATTAATACCTGTGGAGAAGGTTTTCTCATGGGTGCAGGTCAGCAGCAGAGCTGTGTTGCCCCTGTACTGTTCGACGGTATCCAGAGCAGTCAGATATTCCGTCACAACCTCTGTGGTAAGGCGATTGTCACCGCCATTTTCTGCATTGGTCAGGGTCAGAATATGAACGCCATCGATGAGTTTTAGGTTCATGGTTGCCATAGGAGATTTCTCTATTAGTATCCTGCTGTACCATTAATTAACTGCTCATAAAATTCAGGGTCTAGCAGAACGTACTGTTTTGATTTGGGCTGGCGCACATAAATAGGCTGTGCCACCTGATCCAAGTGGTAGGCCTGCTTTTTCAGCGTACCTTTAAACAGCTTGAAGGTGCCGGTGGTGTCCTGCTCATCTTCAATGCGAACAAACACTGGGCGGGCAAAGGCCGGTAGTTCTCGATCGGTATACTCAGTAAAAGCCGCAACATCGAAAGTTTGGCCGGGCACTAGAGTGATGGCTGCCATGCCTGCTTTACCCTCGGCACCGGGAATATCCACGCCATACACATTGCTGATTTCAACCTGGTCACAGGCATTGAGAATCTCGCCCACTTCGTTGGTTGAGACATTTTCTGCGCGCCAGCGGAAGGTGTCGCCCACGCGGTCGACAAACTGGTAATGGGGCAGGCCCATAGCAAAGCCCACATCAATCTTGCGAATCAGATCGCCGGTATTAAACCAGCGATCACCGGGCTCGCGCAGATCAGTGAGTATTTTGTCATTGGTGGCATCGGCATTTTTATAGCCATCGAACTTATAGCGATCATCAATTTGGCCGAGCATGAGGCCAGCCTCACCAAGTTCCACCTCAATTACCTTGCCGTTTTCGTCTAGCACAATTTCATCGTTCTCAATATCGTACTTCACCAGCATCACCACCACAGAGCCAGTGCCGATGGTGGATTCTTTATTGAGGATATTCAGGAAGGAGACATTGCCTTCACTGGAGCCATAGATTTCAGTAATGCGCTTAACGCCAAAGCGGTTGCGAAAGGTATCCCAGATATCTGGCCGTAAACCATTGCCCAGCATGGTTTTGAGCGGATTATTTTTCTCATCCGGACATTCTGGAGCCATGGCCAGGTAGCGGCACAGCTCACCCACATAGACAAACAATGTGGTCTGATATTTTTGTACCTCAGGCCAAAACTGAGTGGCAGAAAAGCGACGGCGCACAAACATAGAGGCACCAGAGTGCAGACAGCTGCCAATTCCTAGCAGAAAGCCCGTGGCATGGTAAAGCGGCAGACAGATATACATGCGGTCTGAAGGCTTAGCATGAAAACCCACTGTAGAATAGGGCTTGGCCGCAGACATAATTTTGCGGTGATAGATAACAGCTGGCTTGGGTAGACCAGTGGTGCCCGAGGTGAAGATGTACAGGGCAATTTCTCCAGCAGCAATATCATCGGTCTCTGGGTGATTGTGGGTCGGCATATCGGCCAGTGTGGCGCTAAAGTCGGTAGCCCAGTCAGGTGAGGTCTGGTCCAGCTGAGGGTCTTTTAGCCAGAGATAATCTTTGTCTGCAAGCTCAAGCTGGTCTTTTACGCCCTCAACTGAGGCCAGTAACTCTTGTCCGATCAGGCACTTCGTGGAGTTTACGGTAGTAATACAATGGGCCAGAGGGCGATCGGTAAGGCCGGTATTAATCAAGCCGGCTGTAGCACCAATTTTGGCCAGGGCAAAGATGCTGCACAGCAGCTCCGTGCGGTTCTCAATCAGCACCGCCACACAGTCGCCGCGGGTGACACCCTGCTGTTTAAAGCTGTGGGCAAATTGATTGGTCAGGGCATTAAACTCAGACCAGTTGAGTTCCTGGCCTTCGCAGACAATGGCAGATTTGTTTGGGTATTTGGCCGCGGTAGTTTGAAACATCAGTCCCAGGGAGGTTTTTTCATCATCTCCAGGGGGCTTAAAGAAAATTAGTGTGGGTGCGGCTTGGAAAAAATTCCACATCACACGAAAAAATTCAATAACTTTGCTCATTACAGGCCCCTAAGCTTTATTCTAATTATTTGGCTAATTCTTGCAATTATTATGGCATTTACTATGACAATATAATAGTTATCTGCTTGATACCAAGTATATCGGAGTTAATATGATTTCTGGAAAATTCAATTATAAAAAGTACGTCCAGTCAGTCATGGGCCAAACCAGGCCGAGGTGACTGGGGCAGGTCATGATTATATGCAGGAGGATTCCCCCGTTAAAATTGGTTGCGCTATTGCCCAATGGCGCAAGAATAATTAATGTAGCTGTAAACAATAAAACTTATAAAAGAGGCTAATGCAATGTCAGATATACCTGTTTACATGGTGGTTAACCTAAAAGTCACAGATGCGGATGAATACCGCAAATACGAGAAAGGTTTCTTCCCCATACTGAAAAAATACGGTGGTAGCTTTTTAACCTTTGATGACAGCCCGATTACTCTGGAAGGTCTAACACCAAGAGAGGGGCGCATGATTATCTTTAGTTTTCCCTCTGAAGAGGTGGCCAATGCCTGGTGGGCCGATCAGGAGTATCAAGAGCTCAGTGCATTCCGTCGCGCTGGTACCCAAATGGAATTTCTAACCATGGTGCATGGATTACCGCCGCGGGGCTAGATTAGAGCCCGGCGGTACAGTCGGAGATAGCCTCTGTTTAGCGCCCCAGCTCGGCACCCCTAAATGTGACTCAGCATCCGAGGTTAGTGGGGCAAAAGTTAACTCAAACAGGCATAGTGACGCATCGCATTGGCCATGCTTGAAAACTAGTGGCATAATAGATGTCAAAATAAAAAGCAATCAATCAAAACATTAGCTACAGGGGGTCTCAGTGATAACAGCAACCAGCATCTGGGGAGCAGCTGCACTTATCTATGGCGTATTTTGGGCCTGGTATGTGGGTTTAAAGGGCAAACTATCTGCAACGGAAGTAGAGCAGTATCTGCTGCGCTTTGACGCCTTAGGCCTAGCCCCTGACAGGTTGGAAAACCTGCGCTATTTTATGGCTAACGATGATGGCCGTGAGTGGTTTATGGTCAATTTACTTGAACTTAAGTCGCCTAAGCGAGAGTCAGCCAAATTACTGCAAAGCTATAGCAAAATCTTTTTGGGCGGCCTGCTTAAACGGGCAGGGCATCCGTTTTTTGTTGCCAATGCCCAGGCTAGAAATATAGAGAACCTCCACTGTGAGCATGCAGATAACTGGACCTCAACCGGGATAATTCGCTATCGCAGCCGCCGCGACCTAGCCGAAGCGTTGCTAAATACCTTCGGCAGTGACCACCATGCAGATAAGCTGGCATCGCTGGAAAAGACATTGGCCTTTCCCGCTACCGCCAGCATGTTAATGGGCTCGCCGCGGGTACTAGTGGCCCTGGGCCTGGCCTTGGTTGCCGCCTTAACTCACATTGCAATTTCATAATAAAAACACAGAGATCACTATGAGCGATAACCTCCTATTTAAGCCATTTCAACTGGGTAACCTGCAGTTAAAAAACCGCATTGTAATGGCCCCTATGACGAGAAATTTCTCTCCTAATAACAATATTCCCGGTGACAATGTGGTGGACTATTACCGCCGCCGTGCTGAAGGTGGTGTGGGTCTGGTAATTACCGAAGGCACCTGCATCGGCCATAAAGGGGCCAGCGGCTATCCAGGGGTGCCTTATTTTCATGGTGAGGAGCGTCTGGCGGGCTGGAAGAAAGTGGTAGATGCGGTACATGAGGCTGGTGGAAAAATTGCGCCTCAGCTTTGGCATGTGGGCGCAGTGCGCAAAACTGGGGCTCTACCAGAGGGCGATGTACCAGGCTATGGCCCCTCAGGGATGAATGTGCCGGGCAAGGTTAACCGCGAAGTGATGACCCAGCAGGATATAGATGACGTGGTTGCCGCCTTTGCTCAGGCTGCTGCCGACGCCAAAGCCATTGGCTGCGATGCGGTTGAATTGCACGGTGCCCATGGTTATCTAATTGATCAGTTTTTCTGGGAAGGCACCAATCAGCGGGTAGACCAATATGCCGGCTCTATCGAAAACCGCGGTCGCTTTGCCGTAGAGGTTATTAGCGCCGTGCGCGCTGCCGTTGGCCCGGACTATCCTATTATTTTGCGTTGGTCCCAGTGGAAACAGCAGGACTATACTGCCCGTTTGGCCGTTACCTCAGAAGAGTTAGAGCGTTTTCTAATGCCGTTGTCAGACGCGGGAGTGGATATCTTTCACTGTTCACAGCGACGCTTCTGGGAGCCGGAGTTTGCAGGCAGTGAATTAAATTTAGCGGGCTGGACCCAGAAGATCACTGGCAAGCCAGCTATCACCGTGGGTAGTGTTGGACTGGATGCAGACTTTACTCCCAAGCCCGGCGAAGCGCATTTTAAAGAAGCGGACCCCGCCAGCCTGGATACATTACTGCATCGCCTAGACCAGAATGAGTTTGAACTAGTGGCCGTGGGCCGCGCACTGATTTCCAATCCGGACTGGGTCAACCTGGTGCAAGCCAAGCGAATGGACGATCTAAAACCATTCCGCAAAGAACATCTGGGCGAATTGGTCTAAGGCAGACTGCGTCAATAAAAAGTACAGGCCAGAAACCGAATACGGAGAACAGAATGGAACTGCAAGACAAAATAGTCGTGATCACCGGTGCAGGCAGCGGCATAGGTCGAGCCCTCGCCCTGCGTTTTCAGGCTGAAGGCGCCAAACAAATAGTCTGTGCCGATATTAATCTGGCCAATGCCCAGGAGACCGCCGATATGATTGGCGGCGTGGCCATGCTGGCCGATGTAGCCAAAGAGGAAGACACCGCACGCATCATCGAAGACACAGAAGCCAATATAGGCCCCATCGATCTATTTTGCTGCAATGCCGGCGTTGGCTATGGAGAGAGTATTCATTCGCCCAACGAGCAGTGGCAGTCGATCTGGGATATCAATGTTATGTCCCATGTCTATGCTGCACGTCACCTGGTACCGCGCATGGTCGAGCGGGGCAGTGGCTACTTCCTCAATACCTCTTCAGCTGCAGGCCTGCTTAATCAAATTGGTGGTGCAGCCTATGGGGTAACCAAGCATGCTGCTGTGGGCTTTGGCGAATGGTTGGCCATACATCACAAACACGAAGGCATAGGCGTCTCAATGCTGTGCCCGCAGGCTGTGCGCACCGCCATGACAGCAGTGGATAATGACGCTGTTGCCGCAGCAGCAAATAACGGCATGATTGAGCCCGAAGAGCTGGCAGACACAGTAGTAGAAGGGTTGCGCGACGAGAGCTTTTTGATCTTGCCGCACCCAATTGTGAAAGAATTTATGCAGAATAAAACCAACAACTACGACCGTTGGATTGGTGGCATGAACAAGTTGATGCGCAAAATTACTGGCATTATTTAATAGCAAATTTAAGTATAAGGGGAGCAGGCAATGGGTTTTGAATTAACACCGAGAGCAGAGGATTTAAATGAACGCCTAAAGGTATTTATGGACGAGCATATCTACCCGCGGGAGCGCGATTACGAAGAGTTTACCGGCGACCACAATAATCTGTGGCAATACCCGGACTGGTATCAGGGCCTGAAAGATGAAGCTAAAAAGCAGGGCCTGTGGAACCTGTTTCTACCCGAAGAATACAAGCCCTGGAGCCCCGGCTTAACCAATCTGGAGATTGCGCCGCTATTTGAAACCATGTCCAGAGCTGCCTGGTCCCAACAGATATTTAACTGTAATGCCCCTGACCGCGGCAATATGGAAGTGCTTGCTAAATACGGCACTCCAGAGCAGCAAGAGCAATGGTTGTTACCCCTGTTAGCCGGTGATATCCGCTCTGCCTACGCCATGACTGAGCCGGACGTGGCCTCATCCGATGCTACCAATATGGAGCTCAAAATTGAGCGTGACGGCGATGAATATGTTTTAAATGGCCGCAAATGGTGGACCACCAACGTGATCGGCTCCGCCTGCAAAATTATGCTGGTGATGGGAAAATCCAACCCAGATGCACCGCGCCACCAACAGCACAGTACTATACTGGTACCCACAGATACCCCAGGGGTCAAAATGTCACGGCCGCTTAAAGTGTTTGGCGAATACCATTCTCCTGGTGGCGAGGGCGATATGATCTTTAGTGATGTACGTGTGCCCGTCACTAATCTAATTCTCGGCGAAGGCCGTGGTTTTGAAATCGCTCAGGGCCGACTAGGGCCGGGTCGTTTCCAGTACGCCATGATGTTTGTGGGTATGGCCCAGCGCAGTCTGGAGCTGATGTGTGAGCGTGCTCAGCAGCGGGTAGCCTTTGGTGAAACCCTGAGCAAAAAAACCAGCGTGCAACACGAGATTGCCCGCAGCCGCTGCGATATTGAACAGTGTCGATTATTGGTGCTGGCCGCCGCTGAAAAAATGGATAAATACGGCATAGACGGCGCTCGCGAAGATATCAGCATGCTCAAAATTGTTGCCCCAAAAATGTGTGAAGATGTGTCCAGCCGCGCCATGCAAATCTTTGGTGGCATGGGCGTGTGCCAAGACACGCCACTGGCCCATATCTGGACAACAAGTAGATTCTGTCGTATCGCCGACGGCCCAGACGAAGTGCATATGTCTCAGCTGGCCAAAATGACCATGCGCTCTCTCAACAGACAGTCGCAGTCTTAGACAAAAAAAGAGACGAATATAGAGGATTTACAATGAGTTTTTCATCCAATGTACTAAGCATCGAAAAACAGGGCCAGGTTGGTATTATCTACCTGGACCGTGAAAGCAAATACAATGCGCTTTCCACTGAACTCTGGTCCACCATACCCCTTGGGCTGGCCGCACTCTGCGAAGACCCAGAGATTGGTGCCATTGTGTTGGCGGGTCGCGGCAAGCACTTCTGTGCCGGTATTGATCTGGCTGAAGACGGCCTTAGCCAGCATAAAAAAGCCAAAGCTCGCTCCAAAGCCGAAGCCAATATTCAACAGCTGCACAACACCCAAAAATTCCAACAAGCTATTAGTTCATTGGCGGAATGTGAGTTGCCAGTTATTGCGGTAGTGCAGGGCTTCTGTCTGGGTGCCGGTGTTGATCTAATCACCGCCTGCGATATGCGTATTGCCAGTGCTTGCTCTGTGTTCAGTGTCCGAGAGACCCGCCTGGGCCTGGTGGCCGATGTGGGTACCTTGCAGCGCCTGCCGAAGATTCTAAATGCTGGTCACGTAGCCGAGCTGGCCTATACGGGCAAAGACATTAAAGCTGATCGCGCTGAAAAGATTGGGCTGGTCAATGATGTCTATGAGTCCGCGGAAGCCACTATGGAAGCCGGTATGGCTCTGGCTCAGGAGATTGCAGGTAACTCGCCTATGGCCGTGCGCGGCACCAAGTTTGTTCTGCGCCAATCGGAGAATCTAACCGACGAGCAGAGTTTAATGGTCAATGGTATGTACACCCTGATGACCAGTCTGCAGTCGAATGATTTGCAAGAGGGAATTATGGCATTTGCCGAGCGCAGACCAGCGAAGTTTACTGGCAGCTGAGTCTTTGGGTTCAGACAAAAAAAGGGGATAACTTAGTTATCCCCTTTTTTTTTCAGGCTGTTTAGACCGTTAGTAAGACATATCCCGAGTTGCATTTAGCAATCCAGGGAAGTGGGTTCCTAATTTTGCCATGCCGTAAGTGAACCAGTACTCGATCTTTTGCGCGAAAGTCATTTCGACCATCTCCGGTAGACGCTGTTGTTGTCTGTCCAGGTAGGCGTGAATGGCTTCGGCATCTTCCATGCTATTAGTTTCGTAGAAGCCTACCATGCCTTTGTGGGCTTTTGAGCCGCCCAGCACAATACCGGCAAAGTCGATATGAGTCTGTTCGCTCATATAGCGCAGGTCGGGCACCACATAGTTGCTCTTGGCGCTGATGCCGTGGCAGCTTCCGCAGTTATGGCCGTACAGTTCTTCACCTTTTTTGATAATCTCTGGGTCGGTATTGGCTTCGTGGCCCAGGGCCAGAATGCTGGCTAGGCTTTCGTCGGGCAGGCTTCTAGTGTGGCCAAAGTCGCCCAGCTTAAACACCAGCAATTTGTTCTGGTTTACCTTGTTGCGCTTTAACTCATCACCAATCGTCAGCATCACTGTGCCGCCACTGCCCTGGGCGACAGCTATATATTGCTCGCCGTCTAGCTCGAAGGTCATGGGGCCTGCAAGTACGGCGCTATCTGACTGATACTGCCACAGAGCGTCACCATTCTCGGCGTCGTAGGCGGCGAAGGTGCCGTTACCCATGCCCTGGAATACCAGGTCGCCTTCGGTGCTTAGGATGCCACCGTTGGCGGGCTTGCTATGGTGTACTTTCCAGGCGGCTTCTTGCTTCACCGGATCCCAGGCTAAGAGTTCGCCATAGACCAATGCGTCCGTTGATGCTTTGCCCGCCACCCAGCTCAATGGATCTCTGGATTCGTTGAGGTCAACACCGGTGTTCCAGCGGTTGAGCTGATACTTGGTGGTTTTCTGGGCGCTAAAGTAATGGGGAATGCTCTGAGCAGGGATGTACATCAGGCCAGTCTTGGGGCTGAAGGACATGGGCTGCCAGTTGTGGGCACCATAGGGCGATGGCCAGATATAGCTGCCACCATTACTCTGGTAGTCGGCGTATTCGGTTTCTACGGGACGGCCGGTTTCCATATCAATATGGCTGGCCCAGGTGACTTTGGCGAAGGGCTCTGCAGACAGCAGTTCCCCTGTGGCTCGATCTAGAACATAGAAGAAACCATTTTTTGGCGCCTGCATAATCACCTGACGCATTTCGCCTTTGATTTCGATGTCGGCCAAGGTCATTTGCTGTGTGGCGGTGTAATCCCAGTTGTCTTTTGGGGTGACCTGGTAATGCCACACATAGTCACCAGTATCTGGTCGCAGGGCTACAATCGAGCTGACATAGAGATTATCGCCGCCACCAGGACTGCGCAGATCACGATTCCAGGGCGAGCCATTGCCTGTGCCTATGTAAAGTAGGTCCAGTTCTGGATCGTAGACAATGGAGTCCCAAACGGTACCGCCACCGCCACCGAGTTCGTGCCAAGACTTATCACCCCAGGTCTCAACTGCAACGTCCAGAGCAGGGTGCTCCTGTGGTTTGTTGGGATTGCCGGGCACGGTGTAGAAGCGCCATAGCTGGTCGCCGGTGGCTGTGTCGTAGGCGGTAATGTAGCCGCGCACTCCTAATTCGGCGCCGCCATTACCAATAATAATTTTTCCGTCCACCACGCGGGGTGCGCCGGTGACACTGTAGTTGCTATTGGCTGGGGTAGTTTGGATTGACCAGTTCTGTTCGCCGGTCTTGGCATCCAGGGCGATCAGGCGTCCATCCAAGGTGCCAAAGAAGACCTGCAAGCCTGTCTCTTCATCTCCCTGCCACATAGCGACACCGCGGTTTACAGCACCACAGCAGGCTTTGATTAGATGCTCTCTGGGAACCTCTGCATCAAAGTGCCAAAGTTCTTCCCCAGTGCGGGCATCTAGGGCGTGGACATGGGCCCAGCCGGTACTGACATAGAGCACGCCATCATGCATCAATGGGGTTGCTTCCATGCCGCGGGCGGTATCAAATTTGAAGGACCAAGCCAGATCAAGCTCGTCTACATTATCGCGATTGATTTTGTCCAGTGGGCTAAAGCGCTGTTCTTTGTAATTGCGGCCATAGCTTAGCCACTCTGTATCTGGGTCGGTAATCGACTGCTCATTCACCACTGTGGCTTGGGCTTGTATAAGAGCGCTACTAAATAGCAGGGCAGTTGCGAATTGGATCAGGCGAGATGCCATAGGATTCTCCATTGCTCTTTGTGAGTCTTGTTTTGTGATTATTGTAGGGCCATTTCGATAAATTGCATACGGTCTTGCCCGAAAAACATATCGCCATCAATAAACATGGTTGGCGCTCCAAAACAGCCTCTTTCGACGGCGGCTTCGGTATTACTAATTAATGCGGCTTTAACCTCTGGGTCCTGGGTGCCGGCAATTATGTGCTGTGCATCTAAACTGGCGTCGGTCAGTACTCTACTCACTACTTCCAGGTCGCCCATATTTTCACCATTGACCCAGATTGCGTCATAGACGGCGTCGACATAGTTATCAAAGTAGTCTTGGCCCAGAGCTGCTACTGCACCGCGCATCAGATTTAAGGTGTTGATCGGGAAATGGGGGTTAAAGCCCAGCTGCACCTGATAGAGTTTGGCAAAGCGGGGCAAGTCTTGGGTCATCATATACTTGCCTTTGGCAGGCACTGTGACCGGTGACATGTTGCCTGAGGCTTTAAACAGCCCACCCAGCAGAACAGGTTTGTAGTCTATGGTGCAGCCGTATTGTGCATTTAATTGTTGCAGACGCTTGTGGGCCAGATAGGCCGTGGGGCTGCCGAAATCAAAATAAAAGTCTATGGTTTTAGACACTGCACTTTCCTCTGCTGGGCAAGGTGGTTGCACACCTATTTACGGGGTCAGAGTAGCGCTGAGGCTGTTCCAGTGTAAATCGAAAATGATGACCCATGAGTTCGGGTTTTAGAGCTATATTAAGCGGCAGTAACCAATATTTCTAGCAGGTCGATTAGCATCGCTGCAGTGTCTTCGGCACTGTTGGACTGATGGTCTCGCAGGCGATCCCAGTATTCAAATGACAGGGTGCCAATAATGGCTTCTTGACGTGGCTGCGGGAGTTGCTCAAGTTCCGGCAAGGCCTGTCGGATATCATTGCGGATTCTGCTTTGATACTTGGCATAGTTTTGTTTTAGGAAAGCAGATCGCCAGCGCCTAGTGGCTGTTGATTTTAAGATATTGGTGTTGCTCTCATAAAGCTGGGCTAAGGAGCTCACCACTTGGGCTATACGCTGCTTTAGCGGAAGTTTGATATCAATGTCGCTAATATTGTCTACAAAGTCCTTGCGCCATAGTTCATCAGCGGTGGCAAAAATAGCTTCCATATCTTCAAAGTGCCGGAACACTGAACGGATACCTACTTTTGCATGGTCGGCAACTTGCTGTGCGGTGGGCACTAGGTTACCACCATCAATTAATTGCAGCATAGCTTCAACAATAACCTGACGGCTGCGGTCACTGCGCAAGCGGCGACCATCGACTTTTGTAGCTGGGCTTAAGCTGTCTGACATAGAGCTTGGCTTCTGTGGATTATCATAGCTGCAATTTTGACATATTTAGCCTCAAGTTGCACTGTACTTGCCACCGCAGCCCCTCGCTTATAGGTCATTACTGTTTACCACAATATCGGAGGAATTAGCGGGCAGTGAGATGCTAGTACCATCTTCTCCGAGGGTATAGTTGCTAAATCGCTGATCAACCCCATCTAGCCAGAGGGCCTCGCTGCCGGGCAAGACCAGTGGTGGCACTATATGGTAGAAAAGCAGATGGCCTACATTGGCATCTCGTGCAGTTTCGGCGGCCTCTATGGGAGACGCATGATAGTCGATCACATCGTCAAAAATCTTCGCGGTGTTTGGCAGGCCGACGGCAGTGGCAGCTTGATTCATGGCGTTGAGCATTGCAGGGTTGAGTGCCTCATGGACCAGCAGGTCAATGCCCTGAGCAAACTCCTCTATATTGGCAGATTTGTTGGTGTCGCCAGAAATCAGAGCGCTGCGTCCCCTGTAGCTAAAGCGGTAGGCTACTGCCGGGGTTATGGGGAAATGATCCACTGCCAACATCTCCACCTTTAAACCATCCTGCTCGTAGACTGTAATCAGTTCGCCCTCTGCCGGCAGTGGGGCACTGACAGCGGCCATGCCAGCACCGGTTAATGGTGCCACGGTATTGCCATGATGATCATTGCGATAGATTTTGTCTTGGCCATAGGCCAGATTAAACCCGGCAACCACATTGGCTACGCCATCTGGTCCATAGATATTGAGGGGTGTACTGTTGTTGCCCGCCGCCCAGCGAATGGTGGCGACCTCACCAAGTCCATCAATATGGTCTGAGTGGAAGTGGGTCAAAAATACGCCACTGATATTGCCAGCCTGATAGCCCATACGACCCAAATTGCGCAATCCATTGGCGCCTGCATCCACCAGAAACAGCTTGCCTGCGGCTACAACCGCAACACAGGGGCCGGAGCGATTGGGGGCTGGCATGGGGCCACCGGCGCCACAGAGAGCAATATGCAGACCATCGCCCAATGTATCGATCTTGTTACTGGCCAACAGAGCCTCTGCGCCTTTGGGAAGAATTCGCAGTGCTATATCACCGCGCTGGCTATAAATACCTGCGCCCAGAACAACAATACTAAGAACAATAATCGAAAACTTTTTCATGGCCACCTCAGTTTGATGCAAGATTTAAAGAGTGACATGTTGGCATATATCATGTCAATATAATTGGCATTCGAATCTACTTATAGTTTATCGCTAAACAGCAGGCTAAAAAAATACAGGAGCCCCCATGTCTCAGCACAGTCCCATTACCTTAATTGGTTCACCGCCATCCCCTTACACCAGAAAAATGATCGCGCTCATGCGATACCGCCATATTGCTTACCGAATTATCTGGGACAATCCGGCCGCGATACTGGCAGAGATTGGGGTTGCCAAGCCTAAGGTGGCCCTGCTGCCGACCTATCTGTTGCCCGATGAGACAGGAGAACTCCAAGCGGTGTGCGATTCGACACCGATTATTCGCCGCTTGGAAGCGGAGTATGAGGGGCGCTCTGTTATCCCAGATGATCCGGCTATGGCGTTTATCGATTATCTACTGGAAGATTTTGCCGATGAATGGGCCACTAAATATATGTTCCATTACCGCTGGCATTTTGATGCAGATGCAGACAATGCAGGCTCGTTGTTGCCACTGTTTCAGAAGGTTAACTTGCCCGCTGATGCCTTTAACCATTTTAAGTCTTATATCACCGAGCGTCAGGTGGGCCGACTGCATGTGGTGGGGTCTAACGAGATAACAGCGCCGGTGATCGATGCCAGCTATAAACGTTTGCTCGTAGCCATGGAGGCCCATTTCGCTCAGCAACCCTACTTGATGGGCGACCGCCCCGGGGCTTCGGACTTTGCACTCTATGGTCAGCTAACTCAGCTGGTGGGCTTTGAACCCACGTCAAGGGCCATTGCCCATAATCTATCCTCCCGCACCGTGGCCTATACCGGCCTGATGGAAGATCAAACTGGTCTTGAGCCGCAAACCAGTGATTGGAGCAGGGCAGAGACTGTGCCCGAGACGCTGAAGAGTATTCTTAATGAGGTGGGTCATGTCTATGCCCCGGCTCTGCTTGCTAATGCACAGGCTTTGCAAGCCGGAGAGAAAACCTGGGAGACAGAGATTGATGGCAGCCGCTGGACTCAGCAGACCTTTACCTATCAGGGCAAGTGCTTACAGTGGATTAATCAGGAGTATCAGGCCCTGAGCGAAGCGGACCGGGCTAGGGTAGATGAGTTGCTGGCAGGCACCGGCTGCGAAAAGATTATTCTTTAGGCCGATCCCTAAGGCTTTAGGCTGAGCTTAGGCCCAAAAAAACCATCGCACTGCGGTGGTTTTTTATTCACTACCACCTATGCCTGAGAGATAGCACCAGCATAATGCTGGCTATAGCCAGCGTTATCAGCTGAGCTGATTCCCAGAGCGAGGCAAACAGATAGATCACATTATTGGGATCGGGCGCGCCCTCCGCAAAGGGGAAGATAATAATTGAAGCTATGCTGTTAATGCCGCTATCTGCAGCCAGGAAATGCATAAAGCTGCGAAAGGTATAAATAGCCATCAGCAGATAGAATCTGTACTGGGCAATTACACTACTCTGATAGTTATTGTTGGCCTACTGGGGAAATAGCTTTTCGATTGATGTGATTGGCACTGCCTTTTTATGGGTTGCTATAGTCAATATAGCTAACTTAAATAATTAACACTATGTATGCCAGTTTATTTTCTAGCCATAAGCTGATAACTTAGGCGCTGTTTTTATTACAACAATAATTAATACAGGGGCTGGGGATGACAGAGCAGTTTAAGGAACAGGGTGGTGCAGCCACTATGGACCCAAGTGCCGCATTTCGCTGGTTATCGTCCCAGATCATGAGCAGCGTGATCAGCCCCCAGCGGCAAATCAAGCAACGCCAAAAGGCTGAAAAGCACCGTCACGCCAATGGCGGTCGGCATGTGGTTGAGTACTTTCACCAGGTGGAAGATGGTTACAGCCACCTGGCGGCTCAGGCGCTCGGGGCATTTGCTGAGCGCTATGATATTGAGCTGCGCTGTCACCTGGTTGCCGGGCCCTCCGGTAATAATGCAGTTGAACCCGAGTTATTAGTTAAACTTTCCCAGTACGATGCGTCGTTTATTGCGCCCCATTATGGCCTTGAGGCTCCTGGTGCCCATGCACTTCCCGATCGGGAGGCCATCGAGTTTGCTGAATCGATTTTAGCCGCGCCTAGTTTGCAGGCGCAGGCAGGTGCAGATTTTGCTGCGCTGGCAATAGCCGTCGGCGCCGCACTCTGGGGTGGGGATAGGGCGATTCTGGATAGATTGGCAGAACAGCATGGCCGAGCCTCTGGGCAGCAAACATTGGACTGCCTTGCCCTTGGCAATGCTCGGCGGGCTGAGCTAAAGCACTATTCCGGCGCCATGTTTTACTATGCTGGCGAGTGGTACTGGGGCGTGGATCGCCTGCATTATCTGGAGAAGCGCCTGGCAGATTTGGGTGCAGACCTCTGTCCTGAAGCACCATTATTGATGCCCCGTTTTGAGGTTGAAGCGGGTAAACACCGGGACAATGGCAGCCTTACCCTGGAGATTTATCCCTCCTTGCGGAGTCCCTACACAGCTGTGGTTTTTGACCAGACCCTGAAGCTGGCGGAGACCACAGGGGTTAATTTGCTGGTGCGCCCGGTGCTGCCCATGGTGATGCGCGGTGTGCCCGCCACCAGAGAAAAAGGCATGTATATTTTTACCGACGCGGCACGCGAGGCGCGCAGTGCTGGGGTACCTTTTGGCAATTTTTATGATCCCATTGGTCAGCCAGCGCGAAACTGTTATTCCCTGTATCCCTGGGCCTGTGAGCAGGATCGGGGCAATCAATTGATCTCCAGCTTTTTAAATGCGGCATTTGTTCAGGGTATTAATACTAATAATTCCCGAGGGCTAAAGAGTGTGGTTGAAAATGCCGGACTGGACTGGTCAGTGGCTAAAACCCTAGTGGGTCAGCCTGACTGGCAGGACATGCTGGAGAGCAATCGCCTGGCAATGTATCAGGCTGGCCTCTGGGGTGTGCCTAGCTTTCGTCTGTTAAACAAGGCGGGCGAGTCGGTGCTGGCGCTCTGGGGGCAGGACAGACTATGGTTGGTGGCCCGGGAAATTGAGCGGCAGTTAGCTCTAAACTCGGATTCTTAGCAGGCACTTTTTATGGTATCAAAACAGTCAGATCACAGCAGTATTGGCGGCTTTTTACAGCGGGTCGAGGAGTCTTTGGATTCCAATCGTGCCGCTGATGTGGAGAAAAGGCATGAAAGTGGTTATCGCACCGCCCGGGAGAATCTCGATCAGCTGGTGGATGATGGTAGCTTTTTAGAGTATGGCCAGTTTGCCGTGGCCGCCCAGCGCAGCCGCCGCAGCGCCGAGGAGCTAAAGTCTAAAACCGCCGCTGATGGTGTGATTACCGGGCTGGCCACCATTAATTCAGATTTGTTTGGCGGGCTACGCAGTCAGGCCGCAGTAATTATTAATGATTACATGAGCCTGGCGGGCACCCAGGGGTTTTTTCATCACCAAAAGATTGATCGCATGCTGGAGGTGGCAACACAAAAAGCACTGCCGGTGATTATGTATACCGAGGGGGGCGGTGGTCGCCCCGGCGACACTGATGTGGCCACTCAGATTGCGGGCCTAAATATCACCACCTGGCTGGTGTGGAGTCAGTTGGCGGGAGTGGTGCCTCGAATTGCGGTCAATAATGGCTATTGCTTTGCCGGTAATGCGGCCCTGTATGGGGGTGCAGATATCTGTATTGCCACCCAGTCATCCTGGATTGGTATGGCGGGCCCGGCAATGATTGAGGGAGGCGGTTTGGGTACCTTTGCACCAACCGAGATTGGCCCGGCTGAGGTGCATAATAAAAACGGTGTGATCGATATTTTGGCGGCTGATGAAGTGGAAGCCACGACACTGGCCAAGCAGGTTCTGGGTTACTTTCAGGGGCCTCTGGGCAATTGGAGTGCCGCGGATCAGTCGTTGCTGCAGAGCATCATGCCCGACGATAGACGCTACACCTACGATATTAGAAAGCTGATTGATGTGTTGGCGGACCGGGGGAGTTTTCTGGAGCTTCAAAAAGACCACGGCAAAACTATTGTCACTGGCTTTATGCGCATTGAGGGCCACCCGGTTGGGTTGATTGCCAATGACAACCGCGTATTGGGTGGTGCGGTGGATGGAATTTCTTCTTCTAAAGCAGCGCGGTTTTTAACCCTGTGCAGTAACTTTTCTCTGCCTGTGGTGAGCCTCTGCGACACCCCGGGCTTTATGGTGGGGCCAGATAGTGAAGAAGAGGGCGCGGCGCGGAAGATGGCGAAGCTATTTACTGCCGGCGCTAATCTCAAGTCGCCGCTGGTGTGTATTTTTGTGCGCAAGGCCTATGGCTTGGGCGCCATGGCCATGGCCGGCAGCTCTTTTGTTAAGCCTGTGTACAGCGCCGCTTGGCCCATGGGTGAATTTGGTGGCATGGGCCTCGAAGGAGCGGTGAAGCTGGGTTTTAAAAAGGAGTTGGAAGAGCTTGAAGGCGAGGCTCGAGAGGAGTTGTTTAATAAGCTGGTGGCCAAGATGTATGAGGGTGGCAGAGCGGCGGAAGCAGCGGCATTTTTGGAGATCGATGGGGTGATTAATCCTATGGATACCAGAGCCGTTATTATCAATAGTATTGGATTAAATTAATAACCATAGGAGGCCATTATGGCACTGGGAGTACTGGCATCAATTAGCATTCAAGAAGGTAAAAACCAAGAATTTGAAACCCTGTTTACGGCTCTGACAGAAAAAGTTTTGGCCAATGAGGAAGGGGTGCTGCTGTACGCATTGCACCGCAGTAAGTCGAATCCTCAGGAATATGTGGTAATGGAGCAGTATCGCAGTGCCGCTGATATCGATGCCCATGGCAAGATGGATTATTTTCTTGAGGCCCAACAGGCTATGGGTGGACTGGTAGCTGCTGCGCCGGTTATTCAGGTGCTGGATCTGGTTTAAAAACTAAAATAAAAACAGGGAAAATTACAATGAATAAAATCCTGAAAATCGTAGTTGCCTTGTTGGCGCTGGTATTTGCCTCCATTGGTTTTCGCTGGCTGGTGGCACCTGAGGGAGTGGCCGCAGAATTTGGCATGACATTGATGCAAGGGTTGGGGCTGAGCTCACAGATCGGTGATCTGGGGGCGTTTTTTTTATCTCTGGCTATCTTTATTTTGCTGGCGCTGACCACTGGTCGCCGCACCTGGTATTACCCGCCGATTATACTGCTCGGCCTGACGGCCATTATGCGCACCATGGCATGGATGTTTCACGACGCCAGTCTGGCGGTGGATATGATTGCAGTGGAAATTATCGCCTGCGTTGTGCTCTACCTAGGCTCGCTTCGGTTAGCTGACGAGGACTAACTGTGCATTTAAGGAGGAAGTCATGGGCTCTGGCTTTGCTATTGGCAAGTGCTCAGCCGTCGCTATCAAGTGCTCAGCCGTCGTTACCAAGTGCCCAGCAGGCTCCAAATATTGTGCTGATTCTGGCGGACGATCTGGGCTTTAGTGATCTGGCTTCCTATGGGAGTGAAATCCATACGCCCAGTATTTCGGCGCTAGCGGAGCAGGGTGTTAGCTTTACCAACTACCATACTGGCGCTAACTGTGCTCCATCTCGGGCCATGCTGTTAACGGGAGTGGATAGCCATAGAACCGGCGTGCCCAATATCCCGGAAATGATTCCACCAGAGCAGGCAACGGAAAGCCATTACTCAGGCACCCTGGGCCACAATGTGGTAACTGTGGCTACACTTTTACAGGACGCTGGTTATCACACCTATATGGCGGGCAAGTGGCATCTGGGCCAAACTCCGGATCAGCTGCCCAGTGTGCGGGGCTTTGAGCGCACGGTGGCGCTAGCAGATTCTGGCGCCGATAACTGGGAGCAGAAACCCTATCTGCCCATCTATAAAAAAGCTAATTGGTACGCAGATGGAGAGGAATACCAGCTTCCCGAGGACTTCTATTCCTCAGGCTTTCTAGTGGATAAAACCATTGAGTTTATCGATAGTAACCAGGGCGATGGTCAGCCTTTCTTTGCCTATGTTCCATTTCAGGCTGTGCATATGCCAGTGCAGGCCCCACAGGAATATATTGATCGCTATATGGGGGTCTATGACCAGGGCTGGACAGCTTTGCGTACAGAGCGGCTAACGCGTGCCATTGATCTTGGAATAGTGCCGGCGGATAGCGCTATGGTGACTATGGCCAGCACCGGAGATTGGGACGCTCTGACGCCCAAAGAGAAAGCCTATGAGGCCAAGCGCATGGCGGTTTACGGCGCCATGGTTGAGGCCATGGATCATCATATTGGGCGCCTGATTGAGCATTTAAAAGCTATAGGCGAATACGATAATACGATCTTTATATTCTCCTCGGACAATGGTGCTGAAGCCATGGGCCAGCCGGTGCAAAACTCCTGGCGTAATAGACGCAATCTGGCCTCTCAGGGATACAGTGTCGACTACGAAACTCTGGGTTTAAAAGGTAGTTTTAATGCTATCAATCCTGGCTTTTCCAGCGCCGCTGCATCACCTCTGGCGTACTACAAATTTTATCTAGGCGAGGGCGGCATGCGGGTGCCCATGATTATTGCTGGTGCCGGTATAGAGGTGAAAAATCAACTGACCAATGCATTTGCTTTTGTTACCGATATCACTCCAACGATTTTAGCCCTGACTGGTGTTGAGCCTGCGCCTGCTCGCTTTGGCGGCCGTTCTGTGGAGCCTATTATTGGGCGCAGCCTGATGCCTCTGGTGGCAGGCAGAGCCGAGGCGGTTTACGGTGATCAGGATGCTATTGGATATGAGCTGATGGGTCATGGGGCACTGTTTATGGGTGAGTATAAAATTGTCTTTAACCGGGATATCTGGGGAGACAACCAGTGGCGTCTGTTTAATATTGTTGCGGACCCGGGCGAGACAATGGATCTGAGTGCTCAGCACCCTGCGCAGTTGCAACTTATGCTGGGTCGGTATCAGCAATATCTAGCGGAGAATAATGTTCTGCCTATGCCAGCGGGCTACAGTTTTTTGACGCAGGTTATTTATAACGCGCTGAATAACGCCTTTCGCGACAATATCCTGATTGGTATTTTAATGTTTTTCCTCTTGCTGCCTTTTGTGCTGGTTTATCGCAGCAAATCACAAGGCTAATAACACTTATTCGACGAGTACAACTCTATGACCCATGCCCTCTATGCCTTACCCCATTCATTATATTCTGGCCGAGCCCGCTCCTACCTGATTAAAAACAATATTCCCTTCCAGGAGTTTTCCTGTGGCCATGAAAGTTATAAAGCGGAGATTGTGGCCGAAGCCAAGCTGGCTACCATTCCGGTACTGCGCACCGAAGAGGGACAGGTGATTCGCGATGGCGCTGCTATTATTGAGTATTTCGAAGCGGCTAACGGTCGCCCCTGTCTGCCGGCAACGCCAAAGCAGCAAATTATCAGTGGGCTTTTTGATCTGATTGGTGCCGAGGGCCTGCTGCGTCCCGCCATGCATTACCGCTGGAATTTTCCCGAGGAGAATCTGTCTTTTCTGCACTACCACTTTTTTCATTCGCAGCGGGACCACCCAGAGCGCGAGGCTAAAACCCAATATATGATGGATAAGATGCGCTATGCAGCCACTGTATTTGGGGTTACTGATGATAGCCGCGAGCTGGTAGAGACTCTGTACATGGAGTTTTTACTGGCCCTGGATAAGCATTTTGAGCAGTACCCCTATCTGTTGGGTTGGAAACCCTGCATAGGTGACTTTGGTTTATTGGCGCCGCTTTTTGCTCATCTGGGTCGCGACCCAAAGCCATTACAGATAATGCAGCAGCAGGCTGTACATGTGTATCGCTGGGTGGAACGTATGAATCGTTCAAATCAGGATGCGCCGGAGTGCTATAACGCGGGCTCTGGCTTTCTGGCAGATGATCAGATTCCGGATACCTTGCTGACAGTGCTGCGCGCTGCGGCGCAAGATTTTCTGCCCGAGACCAGAGCTGCTGCACAGTCTATTAATGGCTGGCTAGCGGACAACCCTGCGGTCAGTGGCGATAGGGCCTCGCGTTACTTGGGGCAGAATGACGGCAAATCCCACTTTGTAGTGCGCGGGCAGAGCTTTGAGACCGGCGCCCAACCTTACAGATTTTTCCAGCTGCAGATAGTTCAGGATGCCTATAAATCTTGCGATGACGCTGAGCGTGCCGGCATAGAGACTATGCTGGATTCTTGTGGGCTGCAGGAGTTGCTGACAATTGAGCTCGACCGGCGTCTGGAGCAGCGGGATAATTTGGAGGTCTGGGTTTAGCCATGGCCTCTAAGCCCCTTTATTTCGCAACCCCATAGTCATTATTGGTTAAGGCATATCCAAGATTGCTGGGTTACTATAATTCAGATTTGAACGACTTTTGATTAAAGGTTGATTCTAGTATTTTATTTGGCATAATTAGTGCCAATATATTCCCGTTAAGAAAACCGATTAAAAGGATAAAAGTATGGTCGCGCTAACATCTATGGTTGATTACAACGTCGAAGAGGGCGTTGCTGTATTAACGCTCAATAACCCGCCGGTTAATGCTCTGAGTCAGGGCGTTCGTCAGGGTTTAAAAGACGGGGTTGAGAAGGCGTTGGCCGATGACTCTGCCGAGGCAATACTGGTCTTCTGTGAGGGACGTACTTTTATCGCAGGTGCTGATATTTCTGAGTTCTCATCTGGTCCCATGGAGCCGAACTTCCATGCGGTGCTGTCAACTATGGACGCTTCGCCAAAACCTATTGTGGCTGCCATTCATGGCACTGCTCTGGGCGGCGGTCTGGAAACTGCGCTGTGCTGTAATTATCGCGTGGCTGTGGGCAGCGCCAAGTTTGGTCTGCCGGAAGTGAATCTGGGCCTGTTGCCTGGCGCCGGTGGCACCCAGCGTCTGCCCCGTGTTGTTGGCGTAGAAAAAACCCTGGCCATGGTGACCTCTGGTGTCCCTATAGGTGCTGCTGAAGCCCATCAGCTGGGGCTGGTTGACCAGCTAGTTGAGGGTGACTTGCGCGCTGAAGCATTGGCCTTTGCCAAAGATAAGGCGGCTCAGGGTGGCTCTCATCCGCGGGTGCGCGACAATGATGACAAACTGCAGAGCGCTAAAGATAACCCAGAAATTTTTGCCGCTACACGCAAGATGCTGGCCCGCAAGACTCGCGGCTTTTTGGCCCCGGAATATAATATCCGCTGTATTGAAGCAGCGGTTAATCAACCCTTTGATGAGGGCTTAAAAACCGAGGGTAAATTATTTGCCGAGCTAATGAGCGGTCCTCAGTCTCAGGCCCAGCAGTACTTCTTTTTCTCTGAGCGTCAGGCGGGCAAGGTGCCTGGACTGGCAGAGGATGCCAAAGAACTGCCGATTGCCAAAGTGGGTGTGATTGGTGGTGGCCTGATGGGCGGTGGTATCTCCATGAACTTTGCCAATGTGGGTGTACCTGTAACCATTGTGGAAACCAGTCAAGAGGCTCTGGACCGTGGTCTGGGCACTATCCGCAAAAACTATGAAAATACTGCGCGCAAAGGTCGTCTGACTGAAGAGGCCGTTGAACAGCGCTGCAGTTTGATTCAGGGTACTTTGGATATGGCTGATCTGGCCGACTGCGATCTGATTATTGAAGCAGTATTTGAAAATATGGCGGTAAAGAAAGATATCTTTACTCGCCTAGATGCTATTGCCAAACAGGGCGCTATTCTGGCCTCTAATACCTCGGCACTTGATCTCAATGAAATCGCCTCTGTGACCAGCAGACCTGAGTCAGTGATTGGCCTGCATTTTTTCTCCCCAGCCAATGTTATGAAACTTCTTGAAGTGGTGCGCGGTGAAAAAACCTCTGACGATGTGATTAAAACCAGTATGGCGCTGGCCAAGCGCATTCGTAAAGTGGCTGTATTAGTAGGTGTTTGCCCGGGCTTTGTCGGCAACCGTATTCTATTTCCACGCCAGATTGAAGCCAGCAAGCTGGCTCTTGAAGGTGCGCCGATCGAGCAGGTAGATAAGGTGCTATTTGATTTTGGCTTCCCTATGGGTGCATTCCAGATGGGTGATCTGGCCGGCCTGGATTTGGGTTGGGATAAAGATAACTCCAACCCAATGGATGTCAAAGACCGCCTCTGTGAGCTGGGTCGCCGCGGCCAAAAGACTGCTGCCGGTTACTATGATTACGATGAAAAACGCATGCCAACTCCAGCGCCTGTGACTGCAGAGTTATTTGCCGAGGTTGCAGCGGCTCAGGGTGTGACTCAGGGTGATATTTCCGATGAAGAAATTCTTGATCGCTGCCTGCTGCCTATGATCAATGAAGGCGCAAAGATTCTCGAAGAGGGTATTGCAGTTCGCGCCAGTGATATTGATGTGACCTATGTCTACGGCTATGGCTGGCCCGTCTATCGCGGCGGTCCTATGCACTATGCCAACAGCATGGGGCTGGATAAGGTGCTGGCTAAAATTCGTCATTACCACGAATCTACTGGTGATGATTTCTGGGCGCCGAGCCCACTGTTGGTATCACTGGCGGAGCAGGGTAAACGCTTTAAATAAGTAACAAAATGACTAAAAAGGAGAGGGAAAATGAAGACGCGCATCACAGAGCTATTGGGTATTGAGCATCCAATTATTCAAGGTGGCATGCACCATGTAGGTCTGGCCGAGATGGCCGCCGCAGTATCCAATGCCGGCGGTCTGGGTATTATCACTGGGCTGACCCAGGGCACGCCAGAAAAGTTAGCAGCGGAAATTGCCCGTTGCAAAACTATGACCGATAAGCCCTTTGGCGTAAATATCACTTTTCTCCCCTCTATGACGCCTCCGGATTACCCTGGTTTAATTCAGGCGGTGATTGATGGCGGTGTTAAAATTGTTGAAACTGCGGGTAATAACCCTGCTCCCTATATGCCTGCCCTTAAAGAGGCTGGTATTAAAGTGATCCACAAATGCACCGCGGTTCGCCATGCCCTGAAAGCTGAGAAGGTTGGTTGTGACGCTGTCTCAGTGGATGGTTTTGAATGCGGTGGCCACCCGGGTGAAGACGATATTCCCAACTTTATTCTGCTGCCCAGAGCAGCCGATGAGCTGACAATTCCCTTTGTGTCCTCCGGCGGTATGGCCGATGCCCGTAGCCTGGTAGCCTCATTGGCCATGGGTGCTGAGGGTATGAATATGGGTACTCGATTTATCGCCACCCGTGAAGCGCCTGTGCATGACAATGTAAAGGCGGCGATTCTGGCGGCGACGGAACTTGATACTCGTTTGGTGATGCGTCCATTGCGCAATACCGAGCGCGTGCTCAATAACTCTGCTGTTGAAAGATTGCTGGAAAAAGAAAAGGCCCTGGGTGCGGATATAAAAATTGAAGATATTCTTCCGGAAGTGGCCGGTGTTTACCCCAAGATTATGAAAGAGGGTGATATGGATGCCGGTGCCTGGTCCTGTGGTATGGTTGCTGGCCTTATTAATGATGTGCCAACTGTGCAGGAATTAATGGACCGAATTATGTCCGAGGCAGATAGCCTGATTAAGCAGCGCTTGGCAGGTCTGTAGTTTTTAATCGCAACTAATAACAATAAAGTAAAAAATAAGAAGGATTTATGTCTGCAGTAGATACCTTAGATGAAGCTCTTCTGGCCAGCTACCTAGAGGCCAATATCGAAGAGTTTAAAGGCCCATTGACTGCCAGCAAATTTGCTGGCGGTCAATCGAACCCCACCTTTAAAATTGATGCCGCCTCTGGCTCCTATGTGCTGCGTCGTCAGCCCCCGGGCAAGTTGCTCAAGTCTGCCCATGCGGTGGACCGCGAGTACCGTGTTTTGGCGGCACTGGCGGATACCGATGTGCCGGTTGCCAAGGTCTATCATCTCTGTGAAGACTCGGACGTGATTGGTTCCATGTTTTATATTATGGAGTTCTGCGAGGGCAATGTGCACTGGGAATCATCGCTGGAGGATATTTCCAGCAATCAGCTGCGCGCTAAAATGTATGACGAGATGAGTAGGGTAATGGCGGCGATTCACTCGGTCGATCTGGATAAAGTAGGTCTCAGTGATTACGGTCGACCCGGTAACTATTTTCAGCGCCAGTACGATCGCTGGTCCTCTCAGTACAAGGCCTCGGAATTAAAGCCGATCCCGGAGATGGATCAGGTGATCGAATGGCTGGGTAAAAATATCCCTGAAGATGATGGCAGAGTATCTCTGGTTCATGGCGACTATCGCTTGGATAATCTGATGTTTAGTTCAGATAACGAGCGAGTGATTGCGGTGCTGGATTGGGAGCTCTCTACTCTGGGTCACCCCTATGCAGACTTGGCTTATCAGTGCATGGGCATGCGCCTGCCATCGGGCAATGGCCCGGGCGCCTCCTCGGGATTGCTGGGCATAGATTCTGATGCGCTGGGCATCCCCAGTGAGAAAGACTATATCGCCAGTTACTGTCAACGCATGGGCATAGATAAACTGGACAATTGGAATTTCTATCTGGCCTTTAGCTTTTTCCGGCTGGCGGCAATTGCCCAGGGCGTGGCCAAGCGTGCAGCGGATGGCAATGCCTCCAGTAAAGCTGCAGGCGGTATTGCCACCATGGTGCAGCCTATTGCGGCCAATGCTCTGGCCATTATTAACGAACAGTGAACAGTGAACAGTGAACAGTGAACAGTGAACAGTGAGGAGTGCTGGTGGGGTTCTGTAGCTAGCCGAAGGCTCCTGCATCTCTGGCGGCTTTGATGGCGGCCTGATCCATGCCTAGCTCCTCTAAAACTTGCTGATTGTGCTGTCCCAACAGAGCGCCAATGGAATCATATTTTGGGGTCGATTTTGAGAGCTTGATGGGGCTGCCAATTTGTTGCTGCACTCCATGATCGTGGGTTTTGAGATCGACAATTAGGTCTCGCGCTGCAATATGTTCGCTGGCACAGGCCTCCGCAAAGGTCAGCACTGGTTCGACACAGCAATCTTTATCGGCAAATATCTCCACCCACTCCGCTAGGGGCTTCTGCTCAATAATGGCATCTATTCTCTGTCGCAGTTTGGTTTGGGCCTCTGTATCCATGGGGTTGCCTAGCTCCAGTAATGAGCTGTCGCCCAATGTGGCGCAGAGCTGCTGGAAAAACTGTGGCTCTAGGCTGCCAATGCTCAGGTAGCGATCGTCGGCAGTGCGGTAGTAATCGTAGAAGCTGCCGCCATTAAGGTTGGTTCCCCCAGACAGAGGCTCTGTATCAGCCGCCAGATAGCCAGAGCCAAACAGGCTGTTCATGGCGAACATGGAATCAGTCATACTGATATCCACATGTTGGCCCTCACCAGTCATATGACGCTGATTTACTGCCGCCAGAATGCCAATAACGCCATGCAGTGAACCGCCGGCCAGATCGGCAATGGGCATACCCATAATAGGCGTTCGTTCACCCTGGCGTCCCGAGTAACCATTGAGCCCTGATAGGGACAGATAGTTATTGTCATGGCCGGCGCGATCTCTATAGGGGCCGGTTTGACCATAGCCGGTAATAGAGCAGTAAATAATGCTAGGATTTATTTCGCTAAGTTGCTCGTAGCCCAGGCCAAAGCGCTCCATTACGCCGGGACGAAACTGTTCTATCACTATGTCGTAGTCTGCTGCTAGCTGCTTAGCTATAGCAACAGCCTCGGGCTTTTTAAGATCCAGCCCAATAGAGCGCTTATTGCGGTTTAACAGACCATGCCCAGTGGAAGTGCCGTCGGCATAGGGACCCATGGCGCGGACCATATCGGGCCGAGTAGGAGATTCCACTCGCAGCACATCTGCTCCCATATCAGCCAGCATCATGGTGGCAAATGGACCGGGAACCAAGGTAGTGAAGTCGAGTATTTTTAGGTTTTCTAGAGCGCGCATAGTTATTCTTTTTATTATTGATTTAAATTCTCAGAACTCTAGATTATAGGGCCTCAGGTCTATTTGAGATATACAAAATCACAAATTATCTCTATTATTGCGCCTTCCGAGAACTACTGGAAAGCCTCTATGACGGAACAGAAAGCCACCAATGTGCACTGGCATCAGGGTGATATAACAGGCGAGGATCGCAACAATCTATTGGGACAAAAAGGTGCCACATTGTGGTTTACCGGTTTGTCCGGCAGCGGCAAAAGTACCATTGCCGTGGCACTAGAGAAGGCCCTGTTTCAGCGCGGCAAATTGACCTATCGTTTGGATGGCGACAATGTGCGCCTGGGAATCAATAAAAACCTGGGGTTTTCCGCGCAAGATCGCGCAGAAAATATTCGCCGTATCGGCGAAATAGCCAAGCTGTTTGTCGACGCTGGGGTGATCGCCCTGTCCAGCTTTATCAGCCCCTATCAGGTGGATCGTCAGCTGGTTCGTGAACTGCACGCTGAATCCGGCTACCCCTTTGTAGAAATTTTTGTTGACTGCTCTCTATCCACCGCAGAAGAGCGCGACCCCAAGGGGCTTTACAAAAAAGCCCGCGCCGGAGAGATTAAAAATTTCACCGGTATAGACGATCCCTACGAGGCGCCCCAGTCGCCAGAAATTCATCTGCATACAGACCAGATGAGTCTCGAGGAGGAGGTTGAGACAATTATCGACTATCTTCAAAATCAGGGATTTATTGCTACTCCCCAGCCCTAGACTGGAATACAGAAGCCCCACATCTTTTTAATTGTTACCCAATGGAGAAACCGTTTTGATTAAGCCCCATGGCTCAGATACCCTCAATAGCCTTTTAGTGACAGATAACCAACTGCTACAACAGCTGCTTACTGAAGCAGAATCCCTGCCTTCAATTGTTCTTAACTCCGCGGCCGCCGCCAATGCGGTGATGATGGGGGCTGGATATTTCAACCCACTGACTGGCTATATGAATCTGGCCGACTCGCTGAATGTTGCGGAAAATCTGCATACTGAAGATGGGCTATTTTGGCCTGTGCCCGTGGTTAATCTGGTCAAGGATACTTCGGCGATTGAGGGTGCCAGTCGTATTGCTCTGCGCGACCCTAACACTGAAGGAAACCCAGTGATGGCGATTATGGATCTGGCGGCTATTGAAACAGTGAGCGACGCACAGATTGAGACAATGGCCGAGCAAATTTTTGCCACATTGGACCCACAGCATCCGGGCGTGGCTACATTTACCAGCCTGGGTAACCAGTTGCTCTCTGGGAATATTCAGGTGTTAAGCCTGAGTTACTTCCAGGCAGATTTCCCCGATACCTTTAGAACAGCGGGCGAGATTCGCGATGAAATAGCCGAGCGTGGCTGGCAGAAAGTAGTGGCCTTCCAGACCCGCAACCCAATGCACAGAGCCCATGAGGAACTGTGCCATATGGCTATGGAGCGCCTGGGCGCTGATGGTGTTGTGGTGCATATGCTGCTGGGCAAATTAAAGCAGGGTGATATTCCAGCTTCGGTGCGCGATGACTGCATCCGCAAGATGGTTGAGCTGTATTTCCCCGCTAACTCTGTGATGGTGACTGGCTACGGCTTTGATATGCTCTACGCAGGCCCAAGAGAGGCGGTGTTACATGCGGTTTTCCGTCAGAATATGGGCTGTACCCATCTGATTGTTGGTCGCGATCATGCAGGTGTAGGAGACTATTATGGCGCCTTTGATGCACAGACTATTTTCGCGGATAAGGTACCTGCCGGTGCTTTGGAAATTGAGATATTCAATGCTGATCACACCGCTTTCTCCAAGAAGCTGGGTCGTGTGGTGATGATGAATGAAGCCGAAGATCATACCAAAGACGACTTTATTTTGCTGTCAGGCACCAAGGTGCGGCAGATGCTTGGCGATGGCATCGCACCGCCACCGGAGTTTTCGCGACCGGAAGTGGCTAAGATATTGATGGACTACTACCAGCTAGAGAATGCTTGAGGTCTGGAGATCCTTTACTGGGTTCAGGATGACCTCGCAATTAGTCATCCTGAGCGCAAGCTAAGGGTCGCACCAACTAACACTGGCACCAAAAAAGAGACAATATGGCTGACTACGATGTTTTTAATGGCGACGCGGATGGCATCTGTGCTCTGGTGCAGCTGCGCCTTGCCGAACCTCGCAAGGCACATCTAGTCACTGGCGTTAAGCGCGATATCAGCCTTCTCAAACAGGTCGATGCCGAGCCAGGCGATCGCATTACAGTGCTCGATATCTCCATGGATAAAAATCGCAATGACCTGCATCGAGTGTTAAATGCCGGTGCTGAGGTTTTTTATGTGGACCATCATTTTGCCGGTGAGGTGCCGTCATCTGCCGCATTGAAGTCTATGATTAATGAAGCGCCAGATGTCTGCACCAGTCTGCTGATTAACCATTATCTGCGCGGGGCCTATCTGGCCTGGGGCATTGTGGGTACCTTTGGCGATAACTTGAAAAAAAGCGCCATCGGCATGGCCAAAAATACTGATCTAGGCGCGGAGCAGTTACAGGGATTAGAAAACCTGGGAATCTATATTAATTACAATGGTTATGGGTCTGATTTGGCTGATCTGCATTTTGATCCGGCAGAGCTGTATCGGCTGGCAGTGCAATACGCTAATCCCCTAGACTTTATTGAGGACGGGGCAGAGCATTTTCAGCGTCTGGAGACCGGCTATCATCAGGATTTAAGTTTGGCTCAGGCTACTCAGGCTCTGATTGCCGACAGTGCTGTAGCTGTATTTGAATTGCCCGACGCGCCCTGGGCGCGCCGGGTTAGCGGCGTGTACAGCAATGACCTGACTAATCAGCATCCGGATCGTGCCCATGCGGTATTAACCGCTAAATCCAATGGTAACTATCTGGTCAGTGTGCGCGCTCCGCTGAATAATAAGCAGGGTGCTTCCGCACTGTGCCGTCAGTTTCCCACTGGTGGCGGTCGTGAGGCTGCCGCTGGCATTAATGATTTACCAGCTGATATGCTGGCACAGTTTATTGATGCACTGAAGCAGGCCTATTTATGAACTCTTCCACTACAGATCGCCCGTTCTCCATCCTCGGTATTCAACAGATTGCCGTGGGCGGTGCAGACAAGCAAAAACTGCGCAGCTTTTGGGTTGATCTGCTGGGACTGAGTTATCGAGATACCTTTGTCAGTGAATCTGAGAATGTGGATGAGGATATCTGCGAGATGGGTGTAGGGGACTTTGTGGTTGAAGTGGATCTAATGCAGCCTCTGGATGCCGACAAAAAGCCTCGAGTGGATACTCCAGCCCTAAACCATGTTGGCCTCTGGGTCGATAACCTGTCTGCGGCAGTGGACTGGCTCACCCAGCAGGGTCTGCGCTTTACCCCAGGCGGAATTCGCAAAGGTGCTGCTGGCTACGATGTCTGTTTTGTGCATCCCAAAGGCAATGAGGAGTTCCCCCTGAGTTCTCAGGGCGTGTTGGTTGAGCTGGTGCAGGCGCCAGATTCAGTTATCAATGCCTACAAAGTGCTAGCTGAAGCTTAAAATCACGTAAATTCAATGGTTTAGGGTGCAATGTTGAGTAGTTTTCTGTAAGCTGCGCCCCCATCTGGACCATCTCGAAAATCCTATTCATACTTGCCACTCAGGTCCAAAGTCGGCAGCACTTTATAAGACTATTTTATGACCTTTGATGACCTGGGCCTCTCGGCTCCTATTCTTAAATCTATTGCCGCAAAAGGCTACAGCGAACCATCACCTATTCAAGCCAAGGCTATTCCGGCCGTGTTAGCTGGCCATGATGTTATGGCCGCCGCCCAGACAGGCACAGGTAAAACTGCCGGCTTTACGCTGCCAATTTTGGAGCGGCTGTCTAAGGGACGCAGAGCAGGGCCCAACCAGGCGCGCACATTGATTCTTACCCCAACCCGCGAGCTTGCGGCTCAGGTAGGAGAGAGTGTTGCCCTGTATGGCAAGCACCTCAATCTCAGTTCTGCCGTGGTATTTGGTGGCGTTAAAATTAATCCGCAGATGATGAAACTGCGTCGAGGTGTGGATATTTTGATTGCCACCCCCGGTCGCTTAATGGATTTGCACAGCCAGAACGCGGTGAAGTTCGATCACCTTGAAGTGCTGGTGCTAGATGAAGCAGACCGTATGCTGGATATGGGTTTTATTCATGATATTAAGCGTATTATCGGCCTGCTGCCCAGGCGCCGCCAGAATCTGATGTTTTCTGCCACCTTTTCTGATGATATTCGCGCTCTGGCCAAAGGGCTGGTGCGCAACCCCATTGAAATCTCAGTGAGCCCGCGCAACGCTGCGGCCCCCTCTGTTGAACAGTGGATCTGCCCTGTAGATAAAAAACAAAAAGGCCCGCTGCTGATTCAGCTTATCAAAGATGGCGGTTGGGATCAGGCGCTGGTATTTACCAAAACTAAACATGGTGCTAACAAGCTGACCAAACAGCTAGATGCTGCTGGTATCACGGCTGCAGCTATTCACGGCAATAAGAGCCAGGGTGCTCGCACTAGAGCACTGGCGGACTTTAAGGCCGGTGAAATACGCATTCTGGTGGCCACCGATATTGCTGCTCGAGGCCTAGATATTGAGCAGCTGCCCCAGGTGGTTAACTTCGATCTACCCAATGTCTCAGAGGACTATGTTCACCGTATTGGTCGCACCGGTCGAGCTGGGGCAACAGGTCAGGCGATTTCGCTGGTCAGTGCTGATGAGGTGGATTTGCTCTCTGATATTGAACGTCTGACGCAAAAGCTGCTGGAGCGCAGAGAAATTGACGGTTTTGAGCCAGATCAAAATTTGCCAGAGACTACCTTAAACAAGCCTGTGCGCAGCAAAAAGCCGCGCAAGCCGCTGAAGAGCCAGAGCAGTGCCGGCGATAATAGTCGCCACAATAATACCGCGAGTCGCACTAAAAAGCGCTCCGCCTTTGGACATGGGCCCAAGCCGGGCAGCAAGCTAAAGTCTGGTGGTCGCAATCAGACCAGCAAGCCTGGCCAGCGCTCGGAAACCGCTGGAGAGAAGCGCGGCGATTCTCGCCCAGCCTCGGGAAACAGCTCAGCACCGGCCAAACCTTCGGGGAATTCGCCCTATGGTGGTGGCGGTGGCAGAAATGCCAGTGGCCGCAATCGTCCCTCTGGAGGCAATTCCAACCGCAGCTCCGGGCGCAGATAGAACGCGCCCTCAGGCTGTAAATCTTTGTTTTTAATCTTAGTTATCATCGAGAGAAGCCCCATAAATGTTTGAGTTCCAATTTAGCAAAGTTGCTACCCTAAGAAATGATCTACTTTCTGGCCTGACCGTTGCTCTGGCCCTGGTGCCCGAGGCGGTGGCCTTTGCCTTTGTGGCTGGGGTCGACCCATTGGTGGGTCTGTATGCAGCCTTTATGGTGGGCCTGATTACTGCCTGTATTGGTGGCCGCCCGGGTATGATCAGTGGCGCGACTGGCGCTCTGGCCGTGGTCATGGTGTCGCTGGTGGCCGACCATGGTGTCGAGTACTTGTTTATCACTGTGGTGTTGATGGGCCTGCTGCAAATTACTGCAGGGGTGCTCAAGCTCGGCAAGTTTATTCGCATGGTGCCTTACCCTGTGATGCTGGGTTTTGTGAATGGTCTGGCTATTGTTATTTTCCTCGCTCAGCTGGGACAGTTTGGTGAAGCCGGTCAGCCCGGTTGGCTGGATGGTACTTTTATGCAGGGTAGTATTGTTGATGTGGCCTGGTTAGAGGGGCAGGAGCTGTATATGTTGCTGAGCCTAGTGCTGGTGACCATGATTATTATTCACTCTCTGCCCCGCTTTACCAAGTCTCTGCCGTCATCGCTGGTGGCAATTCTAGTGGTTACCGGCTTGGTACTCTGGCTGGATATAGATACCAAGGTGGTGGGTGATGTAGCCTCTATCAGCGGTGGCCTGCCCAGTTTCCATATCCCTGTAGTGCCCTTCACTCTGGAGACCCTGTGGATTATTTTGCCCTATGCCATTATTTTGGCGGCCATTGGCCTGATTGAGTCTCTGCTGACATTGCGACTGATCGATGAAATTACCGAGACCCGTGGTCGCGGCAATCGCGAATGTATAGGGCAGGGCGTGGCCAATACAGTGACCGGGTTCTTTGGTGGCATGGGCGGCTGCGCCATGATTGGCCAGAGCATGATCAATGTAAATTCTGGCGGTCGTGGGCGTATGTCGGGAATAAGTGCGGCGCTGTTTTTGCTGCTGTTTATTCTGGTTGCCTCGCCACTGATTGAACAGATTCCCCTGGCCGCATTAATTGGCGTTATGTTTATTGTGGTTATAGGTACCTTTGAATGGTCCAGCTTTAGAATTGTTGGCAAGGTGCCGCGCAGCGATGCCTTGATTCTGGTTACCGTGTCAGCAGTGACCGTGGCCACAGATCTGGCGGTTGCCGTAGTGGTGGGTGTGATTATCTCGGCACTGGTATTTGCCTGGGAGCACGCCAAGCATATTCGCATTGATGCCCGGGAAGATCACAAGGGCTCAACCGTCTATGCAGTAACTGGCCCGCTGTTCTTTGGTTCCGTCACCTCATTTTTAGAGCGTTTTGATCCAGCCCAGGACAATGATGATGTGGTGATTGATTTTGCTCGCTCTAGGGTGGCAGATCACTCCGGTCTAGAGGCCATAGATACCTTGGCTGAGCGCTATGAAAATGCTGGAAAAACATTACACTTGGTACATCTGAGTGAAGAGTGCCGCAAGCTGCTCAAAAAAGCCGGCAATCTGGTCGAGGTCAATGTGATTGAAGATCCCAAATATTTTGTTGCCGAAGACAGCCTAGCCTGATGGATTTAAAGCTGGCCATATTTCGACCTATGCTTAAGCTCGCCATGGAGCGCAATGGGCATGGCGCGGCGCTGGGTTTTGAATTAACCAAAATTGGCCGCGGAGAAGTTGAGATGACTTTTCCCTACAAGGAAGAGGTGGTGGGAAATCCCATTACCGGGGTGGTCCATGGCGGAGTGATTGTCAGCTTATTGGATACCGCCTGCGGGACTGCGGCAATCACCACATTAACCAGGGCTTCGGTCACTCCAACTATGGATTTGCGCCTGGATTATATGCATCCGGCGGAGCCCCATCAGCCCATCTATGTGTCTGCCAAGGTCTATCGCAGTACCTCCAATGTTATTTTCTGCCGCGGCTCTGCCTGGCAGGACGATCCAGAGAACCCTATAGCACACTGTGTGGCTACCTTTATGACCGTGGATACGCCGAGTATTTCTCTGGGTAATATTATTCGCCGCCGCCTCAATCGCCTGGTGCGCGGTGACCGGGCCTATGAGCGAGAGGCAGACAAATGAGCGACCCACACCAGGCACTGCAAGCCAGCCTGCAGAGGGCAAGGCATGAGTCTAGCCCTCAGCAGATTCTCGATTTAATTCCCTACAGCAGTTTTATTGGCGCCGAGGCCAAAGTTGAGGGCGATGGCGTGCTGTACTGGTTGGACAGGCGTCCCTCAAATATAGGCAATCCCTCACTGCCGGCTATACATGGCGGTGTTATTGGTGGTTTTCTCGAGCTCTCCGCTGCTATTGAGATTCTCTATACCCTAAACGTTGAGCTTATTCCCAAAGTGGTTGATTTCTCTCTGGATTATCTGCGCCCCGGGCGTTACAAAACCATCTATGCCAACTGCACTGTGCTGCGTCAGGGCAAGAAACTGGTGAATGTCACGGCCACAGCCTGGCAGGATAACCCTGACACCCCTATAGCCACCGCTCGCTGCCATTTCCTTATCTCCAAGTAAAAGCTCGTTTAAATAATAGCCAGCGCTTGAAATTTGGGCGCCAGTCCCCATCTCCTAGAACAAGCAACAATAATGTTTTATCAACCAGGAGAAAAAACGGAAATGACTGCCAAAGCTAAATCAGGTGCCGAGACCCTAGGCTTTCAAACAGAAGCCAAACAGCTGCTACATTTAATGATTCACTCCTTGTATTCCAACAAGGAAATTTTTCTGCGCGAACTTATTTCCAATGCGTCAGACGCAACGGACAAGTTGCGCGTAGAAGCTCTGGAGAATTCCAGCCTCTATGAAGATGATGGCGAGCTGCGCATTCGTATCGCGGTCGATGAAGAAGCCAAAACCATTGAAATTTCCGACAATGGTATTGGTATGTCCAGAGATGAGGTGATTACCAACCTGGGTACCATTGCCAAATCTGGCACAGCAGAATTTCTTAAAAACCTGACGGGCGATCAGAAGCAGGACTCGCAATTAATTGGTCAGTTTGGCGTGGGTTTCTACTCGTCGTTTATTGTCGCCGATCGCGTGGTGGTTGAAACCCGTCGCGCTGGAGCAGCTGCCGACCAAGCCGTACGCTGGACCTGTGAGGGCGAAGCGGACTATCAGTTGGAAACTATCGAGCGCCCCGAGCGCGGTACCAAGATTACTTTGCATCTCAAGACGGAGGAGCAGGAATTTGGCAATGACTGGCGCCTGCGCAGCATTGTAAAAAAATACTCCGACCACATAGCTATCCCGGTGCAAATGCTTAAGCAAGAGGCTCCGCCCATGCCTGGCGCTGAGGAGACAGCAGAGGAGCAGGAAGCAGAGGTGGTTCCCGAGTGGGAAGCGGTCAATGACGCCAAGGCCCTGTGGACCAAGTCCAGAAGTGAGGTCAGCGATGACGAGTACAAAGAGTTCTATCGCCATGTATCCCATGATTTCGCTGAACCACTGGCCTGGAGTCACAACCGTGTAGAGGGCAAACAGGAGTACACCAGTTTGCTGTATATCCCTGGTATGGCTCCTATGGACCTCTACCAGCGAGAAGCCGTGCGGGGCATTAAGCTGTATATCAAGCGCACGTTTATTATGGACGACGCTGAACAGTTTATGCCTATGTATCTGCGCTTTGTTAAAGGTGTGTTGGACAGTGCTGATTTGCCCCTCAATGTGTCGCGCGAGATTTTGCAAAACACCCCAATGGTCGACAGTATTCGCGCTGCACTGACCAAGCGTGTTCTGGATATGTTGGCCAAGATGGCAACCAGTGAGCCAGAAAAATATGCGACATTCTGGACTCAGTTTGGCGCCGTGCTAAAAGAGGGCCCTAGCGAAGATCACAGTAACCGAGAAAAGATTGCCAAGCTATTCCGTTTTGCCAGCTCTACCAGCGAAGGCGCAGCCCCCACAGTAAGCCTGCCCGACTATATTGAGCGTATGAAAGAGGGCCAGGATAAAATTTACTATGTGACTGGGGAGAGCCACTCGGTTATTGCCAACAGCCCCTATTTGGAAGTCTTCCGCAAGCATGGCATTGAAGTGCTGCTGATGTCGGATCGCATCGATGAGTGGATGATGGGTTATCTGACTGAGTTTGATGGCAAATCGTTCCAGGATGTGGCGCGGGGCGAACTCGATCTCAGCAAGATCACTGGCGAAGAGCCCAAGTCGGACAAGGATGCTGAGGCCGATAAGGAATCTCAGAATGCAGAGCAGGGCGAGTTGATTAGCCGTATTAAATCTCTGCTGGACGACAGGGTTGAAGAGGTGCGCAGCACCAAGCGACTCACCAATTCACCGGCCTGTCTGGTAGTAGGTGATAATGATATGGGCGAGCAGATGCGCAAAATTATGCAGGCTGCAGGTCAGGCGGTACCGGAGTCCAAGCCGATACTGGAGGTCAATATTGATCATCCATTGGTCAGCAAGCTCGAGGCGGAAGCAGATGAGGCCAGTGCTGGGCGTCTAGCGCGGGTGCTATTTGATCAGGCAGCGCTGTCAGCTGGTCGTCCACTGGAGAACCCTGCAGAGTTTGTACAGGAACTCAACCGATTAATGTTTGAATAAAATAGCTAAAATCAACGCAAATGGCGCGCTTTTAGGGGCGCTATTTGTGGTTTCGCGGCTATAATGCAACTCCAATGGGGTTGTGGAGCATAGGCTCGGTGACAGACTATAAAAATCATAGGGTAGCAGTTTTGGGTGGTGGCAGCTTTGGCACCGCAATCGCCAATATGATTGCGTCCAATGGCTATGCTGTGACCCTCTGGTTGCGCAGCGAAGTTCGCGCCGCCAGTATCCGCGACTCCCGCGAAAACTCCGACTATCTCCCTGGCTACCAGTTACATAGCGCCATGGAGGTCAGCACCGATCTAGAGCAGGCTCTGGCGGGAGCCCAGACAGTATTCTTTGCCGTGCCCAGCAGCTCATTCCGTGAGCTGGCCAAGAGGGCCTTCCCCTTTCTCAATAAAGACTGCGTTTTGGTCAGTACAGCCAAAGGCATAGAAGCCCATAGCTTTATGCTGCCCAGTGAAATTCTGGAGCAGGAAATTCCCCACTGTTCGGTCGGAGTAATAAGTGGGCCCAATCTGGCTAGAGAGATTGCTCAGTTTGAAATTACGGCTACAGTTATTGCCAGCGAAAATGCTGAGCTCTGCGAGCGAATTCAGACATTGCTGGGATCGCAATATTTTAGGGTCTATGCCAATCATGACCGCTATGGTGTGGAATTAGCCGGAGCATTAAAAAATATCTATGCCATTGTGGCCGGCATAGCTGAGGCCATGGATGTGGGGCAAAATACCAAAGCTGTTGTCTTGACCCGCAGTCTAGCCGAGATGAGCCGTTTTGCGGTGCATCTTGGGGCTAACCCATTGACCTTTTTGGGCCTTAGCGGTGTGGGTGATCTCTATGTAACCTGCACTTCGCCCCTGAGTCGCAACTTCCGTGTGGGGTTGGCGCTGGGACAGGGAAAAACTCTGGATCAGGCAGTGTCTCAGGTAGGGCAGGTGGCCGAGGGTGTAAATACGACTAAACTAGTAAAAGAGAAGGCCGATGATTTAGGTATTTATATGCCACTGGCTTCGGCTCTATACGCGACCTTATTTGAGCAGCGCTCTATCCTGGAGTCTCTGCAGTCGATGATGCTCGCAGAACAAAATACTGATGTGGAGTTTATGGTGAAAGCAAATGACTGATAATAAAGGAACATTAAGCAACAGTAATACCTGGGTTCGTCTGGCCTATATGTTTGTATTCACATTGCTGCTTATGGCTGCCCGGCTAGTTATCACTCTGGTGGTGATAGTGCAGTTTTTGCTGGTGCTGGTGACTGGTAGCGACAACGAAAACCTGCGCAATCTTGGGCAGGGCCTGGGGAAGTGGGTCTATCAGACGGTTATGTTTTTGACCTTTAACACGGATAGCAAACCTTTCCCATTTGATGAGTGGCCGGAGGTTGACCCATCGGAAGGCTACTCGGTGCGCTCAGCAGAGGATATTGAGGAAGCTGAGTTCGTTGAGGTGGAAGACGATAATGTACCATCGTTTACCGAGACTGAAGAGACAGAGACCAAAGAGCAGGGCACCAAGAAAAAAGCCAAAAAATAATTATGGTCTGTGATGCTGTAACCGCGGCTTCAGGACTATGCTGAGTAGGGAGTTTCCGAGCTGAGCTACTTTGGCTCGACGCAAAATTAATAATAATGCAATCGATGGGTTAGATGATCTAACACCGCGGGGTAACCTGCGCGTCATAGAGGGATTTTTGCAGCAAACTCAAGTAAATAGTTTACTGATGGCACCTAAGTTGCCATTGGTGAGTTTGTTGGTCGATTATTTAACCAGAGAAACAGGTATCCGGATGGGTACTGCGAGCCTGGCTTCGCTCTCTATGGACTATCCCGCATCGGGAATGGCAACTTTACATTGGATACATAATGTCGATTGAATTTATCAGAGAGCGCAGCTTCGAAAATAAAGGTTTAAAATTTACAGCCAAAGAGTGGGGTCGCTCCGGTTACCCTCCGGTGATAGCCCTGCATGGCTGGTTAGATAATGCCAACACCTTTGATCGCATGCTGCCCCATATGGAAAATCTCCATGTGATTGCGGTTGATCTGGCCGGTCATGGGCGCAGCGATTTTCGCTCCCAGGATTCCGGCTATGATATCTGGCACGATATAGGCGATGTGATGGCGATTGCCGACCAGATGGGATGGGAGACCTTTGGTTTGATTGGGCACTCCCGTGGGGCCATTATTTCAGGCCTGGTGGCCGGTACTTTCCCAGAGCGTATAACTCAGGTAGCTATGATTGATGGCTACCTGCCTCTGCCAGAGGAGGCCCATAACACCGCCAAACACATAGCGCGGGCCATTCATGAAAACAAGCGCTTTGGCGCCGCGTCACCCACAGGCTTTGCGGACTATGAACGCGCAGTGCAGGCGCGGGTTAAAGGCTTCGTGCCGCTTGACCATGATGCGGCCGCTATTTTGGCCGAGCGCGGCGTGGTCGAGGCCGATGGGCTATTTTACTGGCGCAACGATCAGCGGCTTAAAGCGGCATCAATGGTTAAGTTTTCCAAGGATCATCTGCAAAGCTTTTTAACCGCGATTCGCGGAAGGGTCATTCTGGTACAGGCACAAAACAGCGCATTTACCCCTAGTCCAGAGCAGTCTGCGGCCTTTGAGTGGATACCTCATATGAAAATTATCAAACTGCCAGGCTCACACCACCTCCACCTTGAGGGGCAGGCTGAGCAGGTGGCGCGGAGTATTCAGCCCCTATTCACCTGAAGAGCTGGGGCCAAGCCTTGATTCGGCGCAACTAAGCAGCTACTTTTAAAAAACACCGTCTGCGATTAGGCTAGTATTGATGCGACAAAAGAATTAGCTTTTGTGTCCTATCAAGGAGAGTTTTTATGTCAATTTCTATCGAGCAGTTAACCGCCTTTCTCGGCTGGTGCACATTGATCAATATAGGCCTGTTACTGTTCTCCACACTGATACTTGCTCTGGTGAAAGACTTTGCCATCAATATGCACAGTAAAATCTTTGACCTGGACCCTGAAACATTGCCCGCTATGTACTTTGACTATCTGGGCAGATTGAAGCTTCTGGTGATCGTATTTAATCTTGTGCCCTATCTGGCGCTGAGAATTATACAGTAAACAGGTGATAACCAAGGATGACGTCAGCCGCTAAAGCCGGTGGTTGAGCTAGATTTTAGACAGGAGTCTAAAGCCAATGAGTACTTCACTGGAACGGAAGCCAGAACCTGAATTATGTGTAGTTTGTTGGGGCAGTAAAGTGCATCAGTGCGAAGCCTGCCATGGCAGTGGCAATATTGGCTGCATTGGCTGTTTGGGTAAGTGGGCTCAGCAGTCATGTCTTATTTGCGCAGGGTTAAAGCAGCTGCGCTGCCATCTCTGTAATGGCGGTCTGGTCGGCTGTGGGGTCTGTGGCGGCACAGGTCAGCGCTGGTAGCTGGGCTGTCAGCACCATAGCAAAAAACCGATATTGCCCATAAGCAGTATCGGTTTTTTTAAGGATTGAAATGCTCTGGCTAGAGCATTATTGATTGTTTAGCAGAGCCAAAAACTCAGTGCGAGTCGCCTGATCTGTGCGGAAGCTGCCCAGCATGGCAGAGGTTTTCATGGAGGAATTTTGCTTTTCTACGCCGCGCATCATCATGCACATATGCTTGGCTTCCACGATAACACCCACGCCACGGGCTTCAGTTACCTCTTGAATAGTTGAGGCGATTTGCTGGGCCAGTGCCTCTTGAATCTGCAGCCGGCGAGCAAACATATCCACCACTCGGGCCACTTTTGACAGACCCAGCACTTTTCCATTGGGAATATAGGCCACATGGCATTTGCCGATAAACGGCAGCAGATGGTGCTCACAGAGAGAAAATAATTCTATATCTTTAACTATGACCATCTCTTCTGAATCAGAGGGAAACAATGCATCATTGATTACCGCATTCAAATCCATTTTGTAGCCGCTGGTGAGGTAAGCAAAAGCCTTGGATGCACGATCAGGTGTATCCAGCAAACCGGCTCGCGTCACGTCTTCGCCGGTGCTTTCAATAATTTTCTGATATTGCTCTTTCATGGTAGTCCCTGTTAAATTTTTATATTTCTCTGGATTGCTGCATTCTCCAACAAACTACAGACCATTGCTAGTTTCACAGGTAAAATAATGGCTATTGCGGAGGCACCATGAAAGAAACAACCCATACCCATGCCAGTTCAGCGCCGGTGACTGTTGCAGCCATGCTAGAGCAGGGGCAGCAACAGTTTGAAGCAGCGCAGATATATTTTGGCCATGGCACTACCAGCGCTTGGGACGAAGCTGTGTACCTGCTGTCCTATGTTCTCGATTTGCCCCCAGGTGCAGACCGCTCATTGCTGTCTCAGGCAGTTACAGAGCAACAGCAGGCCGATATTCAGGCCCTGTATCAGCGAAGAGTTACAGAGCGTATTCCCGCCCCTTATCTAACTGGCACGGCCTGGTTCTGCGGCTTGCCCTTTGCCGTGGATAAGCGGGTGATTATTCCACGCTCACCGGTGGCAGAGCTTATTTTCAATGGCTTTCAGCCCTGGTGTGAGGCTGAACCTGCCAAGGTACTAGACCTCTGTACTGGCAGTGGTTGCATAGGTATTGCCTGTGCCTATGCCTTTGAGGAGGCTCATGTAGTGCTCAGCGATATCTGTTCAGAGGCCCTGGCCGTTGCAGCGACTAATATTGCGCAACATGAGTTAGGTAATCGGGTGAGGGCCCTGCAGTCTGACCTCTTCGATGGGCTCAGCGGGCAGCGTTTTGATCTTATTGTCAGCAACCCGCCCTATGTAGATGCTCAAGATCTCGCGGAGATGCCCGATGAGTATCATCACGAGCCAGAATTGGCCCTGGCCTCAGGTAGAGATGGACTGAATTTTACTCGGCGATTATTGCGCGAAGCAGAGCAGTATCTCTCGGAGGAGGGGGTTCTGGTGGTGGAGGTGGGCAATTCCTGGCTGGCTCTGGAGAGAGCATTCCCCAATGTGCCTTTTGTCTGGCTGGAGTTTACCGAAGGAGACGCCGGTGTATTTGTGCTGTCTCGCAACGAATTGCTTGAACATCGGGAATCTTTTACCTAATTTACGTATAATTGCCGCCAGCATTCAGGTAACCATTTTAAGCTATCATTTGATTTAGAGAAAACTATGTCGGGAAATTCCATCGGAAAACTATTTACTGTCACCAGTTTTGGCGAGAGCCATGGTCTGGCGATTGGCTGTATTGTAGATGGCTGTCCTCCCGGACTAGAGATAAGCGCCTCGGATTTGCAGCCGGATTTGGATCGCCGCAAGCCCGGTCAGTCTCGCTATACCACCCAGCGCAAAGAAGACGATGAAGTCAAAATTCTCTCCGGTGTGTTCGAGGGAAGAACCACAGGCGCCTCGATTGGTATGATGATCGAAAACAAAGATCAGAAATCAAAAGATTATAGTAAAATCAAAGACTTATTTAGACCTTCTCATGCAGATTATACATACCATCAGAAGTATGGTGAGCGGGATTATCGCGGTGGTGGGCGCAGTTCTGCCCGGGAAACTGCCATGCGTGTGGCCGCTGGTGGCATTGCTAAAAAGTATTTAAAAGAGCGTCTGGGCATAGAAATCTTTGGCTATGTTTCACAGCTTGGCCCAATTGTCCCGGAGAATTTTGACCAGGCGGAGATTGAAAATAATCCGTTCTTTTTCCCAGATGCGGGCAAGGTTGCAGAGCTGGAAACCTATATGCAGGCTCTGAGCAAAGAGGGTGATTCCATTGGCGCCAAGGTCACAGTGGTGGCCAAGAATATGCCAGTGGGCTTAGGCGAGCCAATCTTTGACCGCCTGGATGCCGAATTGGCCCATGGGCTGATGGGCATTAATGCAGTAAAAGGTGTTGAGCTGGGCGCTGGTTTTGATGTGGTGGCTCAGAAAGGCACAGAGCACCGCGATGAGCTCTCTCCCGAGGGTTTTCTCTCCAATAACTCTGGCGGCGTGCTGGGGGGGATTTCTTCAGGTCAGGATATCCTGGCCCATCTGGCGCTAAAGCCCACGTCCAGTATTCGTATTCCAGGGCAATCCATTGATACTGCTGGCGAATCCGCCGAGGTGATTACCACTGGTCGCCATGACCCCTGTGTGGGCATTCGCGCTGTGCCTATTGCCGAGGCTATGCTGGCTATTACGCTTATGGACCACTACCTGCGCCATCGCGGGCAAAATGCCGATGTGGATTCCGGGCTAGCGCCAATTTAAGGGTCTACTCCCCTCGAGCCTTCAATTTACACCGAATATATTCATTGTGGCGAATATGTAGCAGATCAGCCACCCGACGAATAATACCCTCTTCATGCTTGTCCAGATGGCCGTCTGCATAGGCCACTCGCCACAGGGCGGTCAACAGATCCATCTTTTTTTCGAGCTTAAAGTGCAGGTTAATTTCACGGGTAAATTGATACAGAGAGGTAGCTTCCGCTACCTCTTCGCGAGACAGCCGCAGCAACTCATCTACCTGCTGGGCTTCAAGGCACAGAATATCGCAGAGGGTCTGGCTGATAGAGGCCAGTTCCTGCTCGTCTAGGTTGCCATCAATAACCATGACTTCCACGAGCAGAGCAGCAGTAGCTAGCTGTTCGCTGGCTACTGTCTCTTCGGGCTCGAGAACATTTTTGGCGAAAAAACTCTTGATGCGGTCGATCATTACTGAATATCTCGCAGCCAGGTTTCGAGCTTAATCTGATCTGTTACAAAGGCGCGAATACCCTCAGACAGCTTCTCAGTGGCCATGGGATCATCGTTGAGCTCATAGCGGAATGTTGGCTCGCCACCCAGCTGGTAGTGAATCTTCTCACCTGTGTTGGCTGGGTCTAATCTGCGTTCCAGCAGGCCATAGTCATCATCCAGAGCCTGCAGAAGCTGGGGGCTAATAGTTAGGCGGTCGCAGCCGGCCAGCTCGGTAATTTCGTCTGTATTACGGAAGCTGGCACCCATAACCACAGTATTGTAACCCTGCTGCTTGTAGTAGTTGTAGATGCGGGTGACGGACTGCACACCGGGATCGTCAGCTGGCGCATAGTCGCTGAGATCAGTATTGGCCTTGTACCAGTCGAGAATGCGGCCAACAAAGGGGGATATCAGGTAAGCGCCTGCATCTGCTGCTGCCACTGCCTGAGTAAAGTTAAACAGCAGGGTCAGGTTGCAGTTGATACCTTCTTTTTCCAGCTGCTCGGCGGCTTTGATGCCTTCCCAGGTAGAGGCCATTTTGATCAGCACACGCTCTTTGCCAATACCTGCCTGTTGGTATAGCTCAATCAGCTGGCGCGCCTTGGCAATGGAGCCATCTCTGTCGAAGGACAGTCGCGCATCGACCTCAGTAGAGACGCGGCCGGGAATAGTCTCGAGAATTTTTTCACCAAAACCCACAGCCAGTCTATCCATGCAGGCTGAAAGCTGCTCGTCAGAGGACAGTTTGCCACTGGTCACCGACTGAATCACCCCATCCACCAAACTGCGATAGGCTGGCATTTGCGCCGCTTTTAACAGCAGGGAAGGGTTGGTGGTCGCATCTTCTGGCGAGTACTGAGCTATGGCATCAAAATCGCCAGTGTCGGCAACCACTGTGGTGATCTCTTTAAGTTGAGCAAGTTTACTTTTGTCAGTCATGAAAATTAAATTCCCGTCGTTTTAATTAAAGCCCTGATGTTTTGGCCAGCGCCGCTGTTAATACATCAATGGTTGCATCTGATTTATAGGCATTTTCGCTAATATGCCGCCTGTATTGCCGCGCCCCGGGCATGCCGTGAAACAGGCCTAAAATATGTCGGGTCATGGCTTGAAGTTTTGTGCCTTTCGCCAACTCATTATCCACATAATCGAGGAAGGCTTCAGCGATTTTTTCGCGGCTGACCAAAGGTTGCTCTGAGCCATAGATCTGCTGATCCACAGTGGCCAGCAAGTATGGATTGGTATAGGCCTCGCGACCGACCATCACACCGTCTATATGGTCTAGGTGATCCAGGGACTGGTCTAATGTGGTTACGCCACCATTGATAATAATCTCTAGATGGGGGAAGTCTTTTTTGAGTTGGTAAACCCGATCGTAATTGAGCTCTGGAATCTCACGATTTTGTTTTGGACTAAGGCCTTTCAGCCAGGCTTTGCGCGCATGAACCAGAAATGTTCCGCAGCCGGTCTTGGCTACTTTGTCCACAAACTCGCACAGAAACTCGTAGCTATCAAAGTCATCCACCCCAATTCGGTGCTTTACGGTGATGGGCAGGTCGACGGCATCCTGCATGGCTGCAATGCAGTCTGCAGTGATCTGGGCGTTTTTCATCATCACCGCACCAAACATGCCGTTCTGAACTCTATCGCTGGGGCAGCCACAGTTTAGATTGATCTCGGCATAGTCGTATTTACTGGCCAGCACACAGGCTCTGGCTAAATCTTTGGGGTCACTGCCACCCAGCTGCAGGGCGACTGGGTGTTCAAAGGGGTCCATCTGCAGGTGGTAGTGGGTATCGCCATAGATAATGGCACCGGTAGTGATCATCTCGGTGTAGAGCACAGAGTGCTGGCTGATTAGCCGCAAAAAATAACGACAGTGACGATCGGTCCAGTCTAGCATGGGGGCTACGCAGAATTTTCTGTTGATTCTGTCCATTGCTGCAGGCTCTGTGGCATTCTGATTTGCGGATGCGGGCATGGGTATGGGTCCGACTTCTCAGTGGCGCATTTTACACAAGTCTTATTGGCATGGTTAGCCTTTGTGATTGAAAACTACAGGGTCATGGGTTGTTCTGCCACAGCCCTGGGTGCAGTTGCCAATCGCTTTGGCTTGGGTTAGTTTGATCTTAAAGAGGCACAGCACAGCTCTGTATGGGTGCTTATAAAAATCACAATTAGGATTCACCTAATGACAGTATCTTCTGGTAGCACAGCTAGTAACCGGGCCGAGTTAAGCAGCACAGCCAGGTTAATTACCGGTCAGCGCATTCTTTGTACCCTGGGTAATTTGGGCCCCGAATTCGCCAAGTTGCCCCTGGCTGAACTGCGCCGAGTCTATGATACCTATGATTTGGTGTTCGGCAGCGGCTCAAGGGCAGATGTCAGTACCCAGGATATGCAGATTCCTCTGGGTGTGCAGCAGCTGGGGATCAGAATTTATCGGCCAACTCAGGCTAAGCCCAGGCTTACTCTGGTTTATTTTCATGGCGGCGGCTATGTGATTGGTGGGTTGCAGAGCCATCATGGCTTTTGCAGTCTGCTGGCAGGTCGAGCTGGTATAAACCTGATAGCAGTGGACTACAGGCGAGCACCTGAAAGCCCATTTCCCGGACCTTTGGAAGATGGTTTAGGCGCCTATAACTGGGTGGTGGATCATGCAGCTGAGCTGGGTTTAAAAGATACAAAAATAGGGGTGGGCGGCGACAGTGCTGGGGGTAATCTGGCTGCAGTACTGTCCATGCAAACCTTTAGCGGAATAATTGAGGGTCAGCTATCTGCTGTGCCGGCATTTCAGTTTTTACTCTATCCCTGGGTCGATCTTGATAGTCTATCGGACTCTATTAAGCGGTTTGGCAAGGGCCTGTTATTGACCGAGAGCACCATGAAATTCTTTCGCCATAACTATTTACTGGGCGCTGACAGTGGCGCAGTCAGTGCCTCCAGTCCCATGGCCTGGGATAATCTAGCAGATACCCCGGATACCCTGATTGTGACCGCAGAATACGATGTACTGAGGGATGAGGGTTTAGCTTTTGTAGACAAGCTTGTTGAGGGGCAGGTCAAGGTGATTCATCAGCATATGCCCGATTGCACTCATGGGTTTATTAGTATGGGCAGGTTTAGCAGAGCAACCCGCAACAGATTGCAGCAGCTGTGCGATATGCTTGGTGACTACAGCAGGCAGTCAGAGTCAGGCTAATTTGAGTTGCACCTATCTGCAAATGATACTAAAAATAAACTAACTGCTTTTGAAAGGATTCAGATGCTTATATCTGCGAGGTTTCTTTTTATTTCAATTTAATTATTGTCAGAAAGGAACACTGAATGGACTCATTTAAACCCTTTGATCAGATTACGTCTGTTGATAAACAACATCTATTTCTGCAAAAAATGGGCGGCAAGGAAATGGACCTTCCCTCACATCACTGCACCCTCAAGGCAATTCAACTGCATACAGGCGTACCACAGATAATCCGTGGTCAGTTTAATATCGCCAGAAATATGGCCCTGTACTCTTATTTTTTTTATTCTCTGGGCTCAGAGGTGCAGCTCAAGGCCTGCAGTGTCATTGAGCATGCGCTGCGAATTAAGGCTAACAGACCAGAGTTAATGCTGCGCCAACTACTGATACTGGCCAATGATAAAAATTGGCTGATGGATTCAGGCTTTCGGCATATTGAAAAGCCCGGGGAGAGCAGAGGCTACTGCAAATCCCTGGAGAGGGTGCTGCCTCATCTTCGCAATGAGTCTGCCCATGGGGTTCCGCCTCTGGTATGGGACTGTATAAGCCATATTGAGCGCTGCGCAGATTTAGTGAATCAGCTGTTTCCTCAGGTGCGCAAATCTGGCCAGTAATTATTGGTTGTTGAGTTGCGGAGATAGCCGCGCCATGGTCTGATTTAGGATGATGGTAGATTCAATATTTTCAACCTGATGCACATTAGCCAGCTTGTCTTTTAGGAACAACTCGAAGGCCTGCAGATCGGCCATGGCCACGCGCAGTGCATAGTCATGCACACCGGCCAAAACACAGCACTCCAAGACTTCGGGGAAGGTCTGGATAGCAGCTTCAAATTCCGCCCCATTTTGGGAGGTGTTTTTATTGAGTTTGACAAAGACAAAGGCCGATACATTGATACCCAGCATGCTGTGATTGAGCCTGGCGCTGTACTGTTCAATAAGACCGGATTGTTCGAGTTTGCGCAGGCGTCTCAGGCAGGGGGTCTGGGACAGGCAAACCTGAGCGGCCAATTCAGCATTGCTGATGCGGGCATTGGCCTGGAGGGCATTAAGAATCTTTATATCGGTGCTATCTAACTTCTCTAACCTTTCTGGTCTCTCTAGTCTTTCTAGTCTTTGCGATGATATTGGCATAATCTGCTACCGTTGATTTAATTATAAGCATAATTATACATATATGAGGGTTTTGTAGCCGCTATTTAGCCGAATGATCTCAGGGTTTTTTGTTAGCATCTCAACTGCATTCAGCAGCGGAGAAAGACCTAGATGACAGCAAAAGCCCAGGCATTGGATCACTGGATTCGCTCGGATTTTCGAGATATGAATACGACACTGGAAGAGCTGTATTCCGCTGCTGCATATCCAGAGTCCGTGGAGGGTATAGGCGGCAGTATCAAGCAGCAATTGGTCACTGAGGGTCAGGCACTAATAGTTGACCTGTTGGCTGAAGGCAATACAGATGAAGGCTTTGACAGTGGCTTTGATCTGCTGGGCAATGTGGGGTTTTATATGGCCGCCTGCCGCCGCCATGAAATTACCGAGCCCTCCCGAGAGAGCAGGTCTCCCTTGCAGGAAGCCTCGGCGCTGGCATTGCAGCTTGGCGCTTCTCTGGGTGTTATTCCGCGGTTTGCTTCGAGTCACTTGGAAACCCACAACTATGCGATCAATGCCGTCTACAAAACCTTTACCCATCTGAGTGACGAAAAAACATTTCTCGACTACAACACCAGAAGTGTATTTGCATTTATTCGCGCATCAGAGGCCCTGCGTCAGACTCTGCCCCTGGGGGTTTCACATCCGGTTAGCTACGATTTGCTGCTTAATGCGCAGCAGGCGCTGCAGGATGTCTGCGCCTACAATCAGCAACTGTTTGATCAGCTAGATAGCAATCATTTTTTTTACTCTGTTAGGCCCTACTACCGGCCCCACCGAGTGGGCCTGCATGAATATCGCGGTGCCAATGCGGGTGATTTTGCCGGTATCAATGTGATCGATTTACTGCTGGGTGTCTGCCAGGCAGACGACCCCTATTACTCTCAGTTGCTGGTCGATAAATTCCTATTTATGCGCCCGGAGGACCAACTGGTGCTGCGTGACTGCATGCGCCGCCAGAGTTTGCTGGATAGTTTTTTACAGGCAGGGCAGCAGGGTGCCGCTAAACAACCCTGGTTTAAGCGCAATCTAGAGCTATTTTTGCAGGTCTGTACTGCCCATGGTCAGACTGCACTGCAACATCATGAGCAGCTGGTACACAAATTTATTCAACAGCCTGCCGCTGAGGGAGAGCTTACCCACAGGCCGGGAATTACCGCCAGTGGTCCCCCATTACCTGTGTTACTCAAAGGTCTCAAAAAGCTCTGCGATATGCGCTGTGCCGCTGATGTGGGCGGAGAATTTAACACCCGCTACCCAGATATGCAGACCCTCAGAGGCTACCTGGGATGAGTAGAGGACCATTTATTGACCAGGTTGGTATCTATCTGTTGAGTCATTCGGTGGGTCTGCCACTGCGCTCCTCCCAGCAGGCCGCCGCCGATTCTTTTTGGCAGCCCTGGCAGGCTGCAGATAGCAATATATGGACCCATTGGTTAGCGGCAATCCAGGAGTTTCGCACTCAGCTGGCCATACTCTTAAATGGGGATACAGCCAGTTTTTGTCCCCAGACCTGTCTCTCAACTGCAGTGGCCAAAATTGTTGATTCACTGGCTTGGCAGACAAGCAAAAACTGTATTCTGCTCAGCGAACAAGACTTTCCCTCTATAGCTTTTGCGCTACAAAAAGCTCTGGGTGACAGGGTCGCACTAAAGTTTATAGCAGCTGAAGCTGATACCTCAGACATCCATGTCTGGGACCAGCATATGACGGAGGATGTAGGCCTGGTTTTGGCGACCCATGTGCAGTCTAACAATGGTCGTCAACTGCCGGTTGCGCACATCACTGCACTCAGCCGAGACAAAGGTATTCTCTCTCTGGTGGACATTGCCCAGTCTGTAGGTATTTTGCCCATCGACTTGGATAGCTGGTGTGCAGACTTTGTAGTGGGCTCCTGTGTGAAATGGGTTGGGGGCGGCCCTGGCGCCGCATTTATGTGGCTTAGCCCTGAGATAATTGAGCATTGTCAGCCCCGCAGTGTTGGCTGGTTCTCCCACAGGGATCCCTTTGAATTCGATATACACCATTTTAGCTATCAGCCAGACGCGCTGCGCTTTTGGGGTGGGACCCCCTCGGTCTACCCCTTTGCTCTGGCGGCCCATAGTTTGGCCGCTATCAATGCTAGGGGAGTTGAGTCGATCCGCGCTCACAACCTGAAGTTGGCCGATCAAATTATTGACAAGTTATCTCCTGAACAGCTGATTTCGCCATTGGACCCTGCACTGCGAAGCGGCACATTGATCGTCGATTTTGCTGACCGCCAGCCCCAACTCAGTGCTGTTTTACAGCAGCACCAGGTGCATTTTGATAGTCGCGCACAGGGTGTTCGTCTATCTCCTCACCTGTGCAATACAGAGGAGCAAATAGCAAGACTGACCGGTCTTTTTTAGGACGCGAAAACCTATATTTTCTATTACAGATTATTTTTTTATGGGTTAATCTGCGGCTACAAACTCAAGTTAATAAGAGCAAAATGCTATGACTGGTTCCCATCTCAATCGCCGCCAACTGCTGAAGGGTTTCGGGGCTAGTCTGGGGGCTCTGGCTCTAAGGGGCTTTGAAGTCTATGCCGATGAACCATTCTATTTTACCCATGGCATTGCCAGCGGTGACCCGCTCGCCGACAGAGTTATTTTGTGGACTCGGCTGATTCCTGGGAATGGCCAGCACGCTGAGATTGACTGTCAGTGGCAGGTGGCAAAAGATGCCGAGTTTAAGCAGCTGGTCAGCTCTGGTTCTGCCTCCACCAGTGCCGCCAGAGATTACACCATCAAAGTAGATGCTGGAGGTCTTGCTCCAGGCAGCCAGTATTACTATCGGTTTCTGCGCGACAGCATCAGTAGCCCAGTGGGCACAACTCGCACATTGCCCGAGGGGGATATCAGTGAATTCCGTCTCGGTGTCTGCTCCTGCTCCAACTACCCTCAGGGATACTTTAATACCTACCGCCATATGGCCAATACAGACTTAGATTTGGTGCTGCATCTGGGCGATTATATCTATGAATATGCCGAGGGGGTCTATGCTAATCCCGTGGCTACAGGCGAATTGGGCCGGCAGGTAGAGCCCGGCACTGAAATCCTCAGTATCGAAGACTATCGCATGCGCTACGGCCTGTATCGCACAGATGCAGATTTACAGGCAGTACATGCCCGACACCCATTCGTCACCGTCTGGGATGATCATGAGTTTGCCAATGACTGCTGGACTGAAGGGGCGGAAAATCACAATGAAGGCGAGGGTGATTTTGCTGCCCGAGCGCGGGCTGCTCGCCAGGCCTATCACGAATGGATGCCTATCCGCACCGCTGAGGCAGGAGATCAGGCGCCGATTTATCGCAGCTTTAAGATTGGCAATCTGGCCGATCTGATGATGTTGGATACCAGAATCCATGGCCGCGACCGGCCGCTCAACTATGCCGTTGATCTACCTATGCGGTCCGCCCTCTATTATATGCATGCCAGTGGCCCCAGGTTGGTTACTGAGCAGCAGGGAGCACTAATTGCGGCGGACCAGCTGCAGCGGGTTAATCTGCCCTTTGATTTTTCTAGCGGTAAGCCTGTAGCCATTACGGACTACCGTCAGATCCAAAATTTGAGCCCTGAGACCTTGCCAGAGGGTTGGTACTATTTGCCCGATGCAGAGCGCTTTAAAACCCAGGCGCTGATTGATCCTGATCGACAGATGCTTGGAGCAGACCAGGAACAATGGTTGGGCGCAGAGTTACAGGCCAGCAAGCAGAGAGCCGCCACCTGGCAAATTCTCGGTCAGCAGGTGTTAATGGGCAAGCTTGAACTTCCGACACTCACCGATGAAGAGCTTAGGCTGGAGGAAACCAAGCCAGAGTATCGCCCTATCCTAAAGATGATGCAGACATTGGCCGGGGATAATCTACCTTTTAATCTCGATGCCTGGGACGGTTACTGGGCCTGCCGTGAACGGGTTTTTGACGCGCTGCTTGAGCACGGGGTTAACCCTCTGGTACTGGCCGGTGATACCCATAATGCCTGGGCCTTTAATTTAGCTAATGATCAGGCTCAGCCTGTGGCTGTGGAGCTGGGTACGCCGGGGGTCAATAGCCCTGGCCTAGAAACCTACCTGGCAACAGAGCCTGATGTGCTTGCCCGGGCCATGCAAGATGCCAGCTTAGAGCTTTATGCAGTGGATACAGCGCAGCGTGGCTGGTCAGAGGTAGTGCTGACCCCAGAGAGCGCGACCAATCAATGGCATTTTGTCAGCACGGTGCTGGATAGAGACTTCACAGTGACCAGCGCAGACAAGCAGATTTGTATGGCAGGAGATAAGAAGTTCAGCTGATAGGCTGATGCGGTGCATGCCAAGACCGGCTACAATCGCGCCATGGCTTTTGATCACCAATCTTTTCTTGCATCCCTGACCGGCAGACCCGGCATCTATCAGATGTTTGATGGCGACGGCGCTATTCTCTATGTGGGCAAGGCCAAAAATCTTAAAAAGCGCATTGGCAGCTATTTTCGCAAGACTGGTCTGACCCCCAAGACCGCGGCGCTGGTAAAGCGCATTGCCAAAATTGATGTCACAGTGACCGAGACTGAGACTGAAGCATTGATTCTCGAGCACAATCTGATCAAGCAGTATCGTCCGCCCTATAATATTTTAATGCGCGACGATAAGAGCTATCCCTATATCTTTTTATCCGATCGCGACCAGTGGCCTCGCCTGGCCTTTCACCGTGGCCCCAAAAAGGCCAAGGGCACCTATTTTGGCCCGTTTCCCTCAGTACATGCAGTGCGTGACAGCATGAGCTTCTTGCAAAAGACCTTTAAAGTGCGCCAATGTGAAGATGTATTTTTTAAAAACCGCTCCAGGCCATGCCTGCAGTACCAGATTAAGCGCTGCACTGCGCCCTGTGTAGAGTTTGTGAACCCTGAGGACTACAGCGCTGACGTAGAGTTAACCCGGCTCTATCTGGATGGCAAGGCAGATAAGATTCTCAAGCAGCTAGAGCGGGATATGGAGTCTGCCTCAGCTGATTTGCAGTTTGAAAAAGCCGCCGAACATCGCGACCAAATCTCCGCGCTGCGTACAGTGCAGGCCCAGCAGATGATAGAAAAGGGCAAGGGCACCATTGATGTGGTCGCCGGCGCTGTTACCAATGGTCAGGCCTGTGTGCATATGCTGTACGTTCGCCAGGGTCGAATACTAGGTAGCCGCAGCTATTACCCCAAGGCACCGCTGGCCGAGGAGGTTGCAGAGCTACTTGGCGAATTTTTACCCCATCTGTATCTGGATGGCGCTGGACGGCCAGATCTGCCCAAAGAGATTCTGGTCAATGCGCCTATAGAGGGGGCAGAGGCGCTCACTGAAGCGCTGCAGACCAGAGTAGGGCGCAATATTGAGATACGAGATTCAGTGCGCGGCTTCAGAGCCAAGTGGATCGAGCTGGCTCAACGTACTGCAGAGCAAAACCTCACCGCCAGGCTAGCGTCGAAAAAGACCATAGAGCAGCGCTTTGAATCACTGCGCGACACGGTTGGTTTGGAGCAGACCCCGCAGCGACTGGAGTGCTTTGATATCAGTCATAGCAGCGGGGAAGCAGTGGTTGCCTCCTGTGTGGTATTTGATGCCAATGGTGCGCTGAAGAGTGATTATCGACGCTTTAATATAGAAGGCATTACCGATGGCGATGATTATGCGGCTATGGAGCAGGCAATTCGCCGACGCTATACCAGATTGATGAAAGGCGAGGGCAAGTTGCCCGATATTCTGCTGATTGACGGCGGCAAAGGACAGATTGGTATAGCTAAAAATGTATTGGCCGATCTGGGCGTAGTCGGGGTAATAGTGCTGGGGGTGGCCAAGGGCACCACCAGAAAGCCTGGTCTGGAAACCCTAATATTAGCTGACCAGAATAACAAGGTAATAGCTAGGCCCCAGCAGGCGGCCCTGCACCTTATTCAGCAGATTCGTGACGAGGCGCATCGCTTTGCAATTACCGGCCACAAGGCGCGTCGAGATAAAAAGCGTCGCACCTCACCCCTGGAGGGGATTGCCGGCGTGGGACCCAGCAGGCGCCGAGATTTGCTCAAGCATTTCGGTGGTATTGGCGAGGTTAAAAAAGCCAGTGTTGCGGATTTAATGAAGGTTGATAATATAAACAAAAAGGTAGCTGAAGCTATTTACAGTGCCCTGTACAATGATTAACGTGACGTCCCCTAGTCGTCAATAAAGATGGAAAATTAGAAAAGTCTATGTGGAATCTGCCCAATATACTGACACTGATGCGTATCGCCCTAATCCCAGTGTTTATTGTTGTCTATTACCTGCCCTGGGAATGGCATCACTTTGCCTCTGCCGCTATTTTTGGGCTGGCGGCGCTGACCGATTGGGTCGATGGCTACCTGGCTCGCAAGTTTAATCAGGTGACGCCCTTTGGCGCCTTCCTCGACCCGGTTGCAGATAAGCTGATTGTAGTTGCTGCGCTGGTGTTGCTGTTAGAGGTACATTCAACACCCTGGTTTGCGCTGCCGGTGATTGTCATTATAGGTCGCGAGATCGTTATATCCGCGCTGCGGGAATGGATGTCAGAGCTGGGCTCCAGGGGCAGTGTTGCGGTCTCTATGATGGGCAAGATTAAAACCTGGGTGCAGATGGCGGCTGTAGCCATACTGTTGCTGGCAAAACCAGAGCAGGAGCTGCTGACTACTGTGGGTTTTGTGGCTATTTATGCGGCTGCGATAATGACTCTGTGGTCTATGGTGCAGTACCTTGTGCTCGCCTGGCCTCAATTGAGTGCTGAGGCCGAGAAGTAGTTGATTTATTGCTGGTAATCCCTAGAATAGCCGCGTCTGAGTCAACGCTGACTTAGGCTCTGTCTGAAATTTGAAATGCGGTCTTTTTAAGGCGCCGTAGCAAAGTGGTAATGCAGTGGACTGCAACTCCGCCATCGTCGGTTCGATTCCGACCGGCGCCTCCATTTCAAATCTGTCTGTTTAATTCTTGAAGGGGCTCTGTACTGGGGCCAGTCCTGGTTACTTTAGCTGATCAGTTTGATAGCTAGTTCGCCAATCTGGGATAGCTCTGAGGAAATACTCTCCAAAGGTACGGCAAGCCCAGTAGATGCAACCACCAAAAGCACGCCAAACACCAGAGCTACCAGCATCAATATACTGGTGATATAGGTGAAATTAAAAATCTTCTCTTTCATAGTAAAACTGTAACCAATTTTTTGTAGTACCCAGTTGCAAGACAAATCCTGCGGGGGGACCTTATATTAGCGATTGGATCAGTGCTCACTCGGCAAACAGCGACAAAGTATTGACATTTGACGACAAAAGCCTAGTATTCCTTTCAATTATGTAATGTATAGGCAAAAAAAATGGCAATGGTGCGAGCCGCAGTAATGGCGGGCTTTGACAATCAGGTGCGGCACCTCAAGGCCGACCCCGAAAAAATATTGCGGGACAACGGGTTTACATCCGGTTTTTCCTCTGAATGCGATCCAGATGAATTGCTGCCCTATGATCGGATCGAGCAGTTGTTGCAGGCTGCGGCTGATGCTACCCACTGCCCTCATTTTGCCGCTATGCTGGGTATTCAGCAAAATATTAATCTTCTGGGGGTGGTCGGCGATTTAATGTTGCAATCCAACGATGTGCGCACCGCACTGCTAGAGCTAGTTGATCATTTATTGCTGCATATTCAAGGGCCTATTAATGGCGCATTGCAATGTTTTGGCAATCAGGCCTACCTCAGTTACCACAACGCCTCCCAAACCCAGCTTCGCAAGCAGTCAGATGAATTGGCTATGGCTCACAGTATTATTATTATGCAGGCACTCTGTGGCCTAGACTGGAGACCCACCAGAGTCTGTTTTTGTCACCAGGCTCCTGAAAACCAAAGACCCTATCAAAAGTTATTTAAAGCGCCTGTGTTCTTTGGTCAGGAGCGGACTGAGATGGTTTTTCCAAAGCACTGGTTGAATGCGCCCATTATTCAGACAGACCCAGCTCTGAATATGATTCTGAGTACTCATATCAATCAACCTGAGCAAAATATACCGCGCAATTTCTGTGATGAGGTGGTCTGCCTGATCAAAGACTTACTACCGCTGGGGCCCTGTGGTTTAGAAACTGTGGCAGACCGGTTAGCCGTGCATCAGCGCACCTTGCAGCGCACGCTAAAGGAAGAGGGCAGTTCATTCTCCGATTTACTGGAGTCCGTTCGCCAGGAGATAGCCACAGAGCGTCTGCGCAACTCTAATATATCCATTATCCAGCTCTCAGATTACCTGGGCTATGCAGACAATACGGCATTTACCCGCGCTTTTAAGCGCTGGTTCGGCAGCACACCCAGAGAGTGGAGAAAAACTGTCAATAGCGGCGGCTGAGGCGTTCCCATTGGGGATAATGATCATGTATACTGCCGCCCCTCAGCAAACCGCTGCTGATAAAAGTCCATCACAGTCTGTTTAGACACCCGGGTGGCGAAATTGGTAGACGAAAAGCAGGATGCTCAAGTGTCGCGATAGGCAGGACGCCGGTAGCGACCGCAACGCCAGTCTGAAAGACTGGTAGAACAATCAGTTCATATAGATGATGCAAAGCCCACCTTGCTAGACGCCCGGGTGGCGAAATTGGTAGACGAAGAGCAGGATGCTCAAGTGTCGCGATAGGCAGGACGCCGGTAGCGACCGCAACGCCAGTCTGAAAGACTGGTAGAACAATCAGTTCATATAGATGATGCAAAGCCCACCTTGCTAGACGCCCGGGTGGCGAAATTGGTAGACGCAACGGACTTAAAATCCGTCGGTAGCAATACCGTGCCGGTTCAAGTCCGGCCCCGGGCACCATCTGCAGCTTTACACATAGGATTACAGAGCCCTTATTGGGTAAGAAATTTACCGTTTGCCCATTGACCTCGGAAAATCCTTCCATCGGGATAGGTTAATGAGCCCTCACCATGCTCCTCATCATCTTTGAATTCACCAACATATTTTTTCCCATCTGGCCATGTGTAGGTACCCCAGCCATGCCTTTTGCTATTTTGGAACTCCCCAACATATTTGTGGCCATTAGCTGATTCAAATACTCCTTGGCCACTTATCTGGCCAGCCTTAAATTGGCCAACGAATGTGGTGCCGTCCGCCAAAGAATAGGCGCCGCGTCCATGAACCTTATCATCCATCCAATGGCCAACATATTTTCTTCCATCAGCCCAGTTGTAGCTTCCATCGCCATTGACACAATCGCCACTTACACAACCTATCAATGAATTTTGCCCAGAAGATGTCCCGTTGGAATAGGAATCAAATGCAGCAAGCCTCTCAGGCCCGCTTGGGTGGCTGGAACTTTGCCCAGACCTAAGCTCAGTTGAATCTGCACCTATGAATAATATGACTTGTCTGGCGGCCAACTCATCATAACCAGCTAAGTTAATTAGTTTGAGTCCTAATCTATCGGCTTCTGATTCCTGATCGACTGAGTAAGTTAATCTCCCCGCCTCTCGACCAGACGCATAACCATCCTCGACAGCGTCCTCAATAACATCATCTAATACTGCGTCACTCACACCAAGACCCGCAGCAATGGCGCCCACTAAGATGCCAGACAGCAACCCAGTTGTAGCGCCCATTATTTCGCTATTCACTATATCTTCCATTCCATGATTCAGGATATGGTGGCTCATCTCGTGGGCTAATATAAAAGCGACTTCATCGTCTGATTTAGTATATTTAAACACTTCGCTATGAAACGTAATGTCGCCCGCTGGTGTTATATATGCGTTAAAGTTTTCATCATCAACTACATTCAGTGTCCAACTACTACAGGACGATTCGAGCCATTTTTCGCCATTTTCAAGGCAGGCTGTTTTGGCGTGAGGTTCTAGTCGGCTATAGATCCTTGATAGAACAAGATCTGGCTCCTCCTGAATATCCTGAGGAGTTCGCTCTATTTGACTGGCTATTTCATTGCGCTTGATCTCAAGAGTCGCCTCGTTAAACTGGGGCATATACTGCGTAGGAGAGCATCCAATGACTGCAGATGAAATAACAATAACAAAGCATCGATACAGTATTCGTTCAAAACTCATTAACAATCGCCTCACATCAAATTACCAGGAAGTGTCGGCAATAATCATATAGTAAAGGCGTAGTTCTGCAACATTGTATAGATGATGAACAACACGTTGCTTTTCTGAATGGTCACTGAGCCTTACGCACAGACTCTTTAGCCTAGGTAGTGTTTTTAGTTTGCGCTGCTGTGATTTGAAGCTGCCTCTCGACATTTGTATTCGGCAGAGCTATTTGCAATTACTTGGCACTATAGCCCTGAGTAATGGCAGGTCATTTTATTGGTTTGAAGCGTTGGCATTTAGCTCATATACTCAGGCTCATTAGAAAAGACTCCAGGGTGCAGAGCTCACTACCGGGGCGAATGCACCACAATAATAAGAGTGATTTTATGGTTCAGGACATTTCCAAATCTATCGAAGCTTGTGCCGCCTACTATGGCAAAGACGCAGGCGCAGTTCGGCAATATCTTACTCAGGGGCAGGAGCGTGCATTGGCACTGCCCAATCGCGGGCCGCTTCGGTTTGACCAACAGGGTGCTATTGAGCAAGATATTCTCGATGCCTACTCCACCTATGGTTTTTATATTTTTGAGAAGGCACTGAGTCAGGAAGAGGTGAAAGACCTCGAAGATGATCTAGACCGATTGAGGGATAATTTCCCCACTACCATGGGGGCAGCCACAGATGCCCAGGGGCGTCCAGCTCTGGGTGCGGACAGTCGGGCTATGGCACTGCAGTGGGCCAAACCACTATCAGATCCTCTGGGGGGCAGCCAGATCGCCAATGGCCGCCACCAGGTAAAACTTTTTGAGCCCGTGCCCGGGGATAATGCGCCTCAGGTTACGCCGTTTTATCTGGCGGGATCATTGCAGTACTCAGCGGCCTGTTTGCGCGCCTATGGTCATCCTGGGCTGTTAAAAATGGCCGAGGCTATAAATGGTCAAGACTTTACCCCATTCCATGAGGGACTATTTATTAAAGATGCTGGTTTGGGTGCGGCCGTGTCCTGGCATCAGGACGGGGATACCCACTGGGACAACCCAGACTTTGATGAAGATATTCATGGCTTTAACTTTATGGGTCAGGTCTACGGCAGCACGGCTGTCAATGGGGTCTGGGTAGTGCCCGGCAGCCATAAGCAGGGGCGGTTAGATATAGTCAAAATGGTTGAACAGGCCGGCACTGAACGCCTACCTGATGCCGTGCCCATTATCTGTAATCCCGGTGATGTGGTTATTAATAATCGGCAGCTATTGCACGGTTCCTTTGCCAATACAGGTTTTGAAACCCGGGTCTCGGTTAACTTTGGTTTTCATCGCCGGTCCTCAGTGCTCAATGTAAAGGGAGCTGGTATCCATGCGGAGGCTGCTACCTTTGATGATGCCTTTATCAAAGAGCGCTCCAGAGTAATTGGGCTGGCCATTGCAGCCAGAAAGCAGCGCTTTCCCGAAGAGCAGCCCTATGAGTATGCACCAGATATTAAAGCCGGAGAAAATCCTGTTTGGGACCAAAGCCAGCTGGCTTCCCTGAAGGACTACAACCTGATGGACTTGAGTATTTAACAGCTTTTCCGGGAGCGCAAAATGATTAAAAAAGGATTGGCCATTAGCCTTGCCATACTGGTACTGGTTGCAGCATCTCTCTGGTATTTTTTTAGTGATCGGATAGAGCGGGTGCAGATAGTCAGCAGTTTATTTACTGGCGTAGAGCAGATAGATAACTTTAATCGAATGCACCAGATGTTCCCAGTGACTGCAATGCCTGCTGCCGATCAGCCATATAGCTTTCAGGTAGCGGAGTCAGTGCCGCTGCCAACTGAATTTAGCTACGGGGGCAAGCGGGTAGAGACCGAAGAATTTTTGGCGCGCACAGATACTGGTGCTGTGCTGGTGGTTAAAGATGGCGCTATTCAATTTGAGCAGTACTGGCGCAGCGGAGGGCAAACCCAGACCTGGCTATCTATGTCGGTGGCCAAAAGTTTTATTTCAGCGTTAATTGGCATAGCGATTGAGCAGGGCCATATCCGCGATATTAATGACCCTATCACCGACTATGCGCCGGAGCTGGCAGGCTCGGCCTATGACAATGTTGCAATCAAGGATATTTTGCAGATGTCTTCTGGCGCCTCTTGGAATGAGGACTATGGCGACCCGGAGTCCGATATTAATCGCTTTGCCCGGGTTTTTGCTCTGGGTGGTTCGATGAATAAGTTCGCCACCACCTTGACGAGGGAGATGGCGCCCGGCACCTATAATCGCTACAACAGCACAGATACTCAGGCGCTGGGTATGCTGCTGACCGCAGCTACTGGCCGCAGCATTACAGAATACATGATTGAAAATTTGTGGCATCCCATGGGTGCAGAGCATACAGGCTATTGGCTTACCGATGCCGATAGCATGGAAATGGCCTTTGGGGGGCTAAATATTACTGCCCGTGACTACGCCAAGCTGGGTGAGTTATATCGTTTGGGTGGTGCCTTTAATGGCCAGCAAATTGTGCCAGCAGACTGGGTGTCTGCCTCTATAGTTGCAGATGCCCCACATCTGATACCGGGCGATAATCCAGCTTCAGACTGGCCCCTGGGCTATGGCTACCAGTGGTGGATTCCCGAGGGCATCGCTAGCGAGTTTATGGCCATTGGTGTGTACAACCAGTTTATCTATATAGCCCCAGAATCCAATACAGTGATTGTTAAGCTATCGGCCAATAGCGCCTACGGCACGCCGGAGGATAAGGACGCCTCCAGCGAGTTTGAGTCCATAGAATTTTTCCGCGCAATTGCCGGCCAGCCCTAGGCCTCTGTCCAAATCCTTGCTCAGTTATTGGTTGGCTTTAATAAAGTCAGCCAGTATCTCGGCGAGCTTCTCTGCCTTAGCCCATTGGAAAAAATGGCCGCCACCTATATTGGTGTGGGGCTGATCCTTGGTTCCCGGCACCTTAGCTAGCCAGACTTTTTCAAAGCCATCGGTGACAGGGTCATTGCCTGCACCAACGCATAAAAACGGTTTTTTGAACTTGGCAAAGAACGCCCAAGCCTTTTTCTGTGCTTCCAGAGATTGATCAGGAATAGTGGGCACCTGACTAGGCATAGCTCTGGGGCCCATTTTGTAGGCCGGCGTTGGGAAGGGCGCCTCATAGGCCTTGGTGAGTTGGGTGCGGAAAGGGGAGATATTGCGCAACCCTATATGGCCCATGAACAACTCCAAGACAATGGATAGCTTGCTGCGCTGCTCCATCATAGAGGAGGCAATAACACCTGCAGGTAAATCCGGGTTTTCCCAGGTGTATTTCTGCCAGTAGGCAAATAGATCGACACCAGAATCTTTGCCAATGCCCTTCATTTTATTAAGCTGTTTCTGCATTGAAAACAGATTGAGCTTTAATGGGCTGGCACGAAAGGCTTTAACTTTTGCAATTATGCTCTCGGACACATCGGGGTTATAGGGCAAGCCTGTATTGCCAATGGCCACGCGATCAAAGCGGTCGCCATTATCCGCAACCATACGCAAACCAATCAGCCCACCCCAATCCTGGCCAAAAAAGGTTAGCTTAGTAAAGTCATTTTGCACCAGCCACTGGTTCATCCAGTCCACCTGGCGCTGATAGCTGTAGTCTTCTCTAGCCGCTGGCTTGTCAGATTTTCCATAGCCAGGCAGATCCGGGGCTATGACTCTTATACCTGCTTTTACCAGATGAGGAATCATTCGGGCATAGAGATAGCTCCAAACCGGCTGCCCGTGCATGCACAGAATCACCGGACCATCTTTTGGGCCTTCATCGATATGGTGGATTCTGAGATCACTGCCATCATGGGTTTTCACCACTGTGTAATGGGGCTCGAAAGGGTAGTCTTTGATATTTGCGAATCGGCGATCTGGAGTTCTTAGAATTTTCATAGTGACTGCCTTTGACTTAGGTTTGTTATTTGAAGCACATCATAACAAAATTGGCAGTATTCATGTCAATAGATTTTCGCCGCTACTGATTTTCAGATAAAACCGGACGCAAACCTCTCCAGCTAAGCTTATAAATAGGGGCTCCCATGGCATTCATCACTGGGCGGATACGGTTGAAAAGTCGGCGATACTGATAAAATGGCACCCAGGGAAACAGATGGTGCACAGCATGGTAGTTCTGGTAGCCCCACAGCAGAGTTGTCAGATGGGAAAGGGGGCCGGGAATCAGAATAATCGAGGTGTTTAGATACCGCTCGGTGACTCTGTGAGGTCGGTGAACAATATAGGCAAACAGATAGACCACTACAAAGGTGCCAGCCAGGCCACTAGCGACCAGAGCAATCAAACCCTCAACCCAGCGCCCCTGAATGCCTGCATCGCCAAAGGCAGACAACAGAGCAAAGGGCAGTGCGCGCAGTCCAATAGCTAGTGCAATTTCCAGCACCATGACAATATTCTGTCTGGCGGGAGCCTGATCCCAGCGGTCGGCCATATAAGTGGTGTATTGGCCGGCAATCGCGGTCCAGCAGGACTTCAGCATAGAGCCAAGCGAGCTGACAATATGCGCAGAGTATTGATCCGGGTCTTTGCTACCATTGTTGACATTGCGATGATGTTTAAGATGCTCGTAGCGATGAACAACCAGTCCGGTCAGGAGAATTGTGGCTGCCAGATAACCAATACCATCATTGAGCCAACGCAGAGACTTTATATTGCCGCTGATGCAATAGTGCACAGCCTCGTGCAGCACGGTGTAGGCGGCATAGATCAGTATGGCCATCAGGGGAATCGCCAGAAGCAGGGATAATTGTTTAAAGATCACCAGAAACAGCAGTGCCCAATAGCCTGTAAAGGCTACCAGGCCAAGAAATACAGTAGGCCAGGCTAAGGCATAGCGATACTCCCGGGCGCAGACCAGAGCCTGTTGATTTAATTGTACTTTTTGCTGTGAATCTAAAATTTCCATGGCACCTATACTAGCTAGTTTTACCAGCCAGACTTAGCATAGTACGACAGCAAGTTGACATTTCATGACAATGCCGAGTTTGGCAGAATGTTATCTGCTGTCTAGCCAACCCCATTGGCATAAAGCGGTGGACTAGATAGGTGGATTCTGGGATATTCGTGATCCCACAAAAACAATAAAAAAGAGCCCCATTTATGTCTGACCGAATCCCAAGAGATAGCGCCAATGATTACACCGAAGAGATGGCTCACAATCGCCGTGATTTTATCCGTGAGAAAACATCCACCTCACTGAATCATGTTGGTCACTACTCTGTTGACCCCGAAACCACTGCCGGTAATATTGAAAACTTTATTGGCGTGGCTCAGGTGCCCATGGGTTTGGTTGGACCATTGTTAGTCAATGGTGAGCATGCCAATGGTGATTTCTATATGCCCATGGCCACCAGTGAAGGCACCTTGATCGCTAGCTATAATCGCGGCGCTCGCCTGTTGCGAGAATCTGGCGGAGCCAAAGTCACAGTGGTTGATGATGCTATGCAGAGGGCGCCTGTATTTATATTTGAAGATGCCCGCCAGGCCCGCGATTTTGGCCTCTGGGTCGAAGACAAATTCGACGAGATTGCTGCCCAGGCGCAAACCACCACCAGATCTGGCAAGTTGCGCAATATTCAGCAGTTCGCTGCCGCCCGTATGCGCTACCTGCGCTTTAATTACACCACTGGTGATGCAGCAGGGCAGAATATGGTGGGCAAGGCTACCTTTGTCGCCTGCGAATGGATTGTGGCCAACTACCCGGGTATTCAGCGTTATATGCTGTCTGGCGCCATGGATACAGACAAGAAGCACTCGCATCTCAATACATTGCACAGCAGGGGCAAGCGAGTTATTGCCGAAGTGACAATTCCAGGTGAGCTGTTGCAGAAAACCATGAATATCTCGGCCGAGGCCCTGTACAAGGCTAGATCCATCAGCCAGATCGGCTCCTTTATGGCTGGTTCAAACAATACTGGCGCCCATTCTGCCAATGGTATTACCGCAGCATTTATTGCCACAGGTCAGGATGTGGCCAATGTAGCAGAGTCATCGGCGGCAGTTGTTTACGCGGATCTGGATGAAGAGGGCAACTACTATCTGTCTATTACAATCCCTTCGCTTATTATTGCTACTTTTGGTGGTGGCACAGGTTTGGCCACGCAGCAGGAATGTTTGAAAATGATAGGCTGTGATGGCGCCGGCAAGGTGCATAAATTGGCGGAGATTATTGGCGCCACTGTGTTAGCTGGAGAGGTGTCATTAATGAGTGCGGTACTGGCCGGCGACTGGGTAACCAGCCATGATGCCCTGGGCCGCAACCGTTAATCAGAGCTCATTAATGCAGTACTTCATAGTCAATAATTGTTCGATCACAATAAGTAAAAGGTTTTACCATAGCGGCAGTGTCCGGCTGACCAGGGCTCAATAATAATAGGAGTGAATATGTACAAGTCATTACATCTACCATTGGTTGCAACCCTTTCTGCTGCGCTTTTGATCAGCGCCTGCAGCGACCCAGAGGCGCCGACAAATATTGCTGTTCAGAGTGCCTCTGAGAATACAGTCGTTTCTTCCGGAAGCTGTGATCAGTACGATGAAAATGGCACAGCGCTGTTTGGTGACCTGCATGTTCACACCAGCTATTCCTTTGATGCCGCAGCCATTAGTACCGGTGCAACGCCCGAGGATGCCCACAACTATGCCCGAGGTGGCGAGATTCCGTTTTTCCCAGTCAATGCTGAGGGCGAGGCCACAGGGCGGATCAAGATCGACCGCCCCCTGGACTTTTTGGCAGTGACAGATCATGGCGAATTTCTCGGCGAGCGAGCCCTGTGCAGCACCCAGGGTTCACCGGTCTACAATACTGAGTTCTGTGTGGGCTATCGCTCTGATCAACGCTTGGGCATGATGATGCTGGGTACAGTGATCACCACCGAAACGCCGGCACGCATTCCCGAAATCTGTGGTGCAGATGGTTCACTATGTCGAGATTTTGCCCAGTCTCCCTGGGAGACTATTCAGGCTACTTCCAATGCCAATAATGAGCCCTGCGAATTTACCAGCTTTGTTGCCTATGAATACACAGGCACGCCTGGCACCAGTAATTATCACCGCAATGTCATCTTCAGAAATGACAATGTGCCAGCCTTACCAGTCAGCTATATAGATGCACCAATCGACAGCAAGCTGTGGACTGAGCTGGATGCAGTCTGTGATGCGGAAGCTGGTTGTGACTACCTGACCATTCCCCACAACTCTAACCTGGCCAATGGCCGCATGGCGCCCTATATGCAGCTCGAAGATACAGATGCCGCTAAAGTTGCCTACGCCCAGTCGCGACTCAAGCGCGAGCCGATTATGGAAATCTTCCAGCACAAAGGTAATTCCGAATGTATCAACGGTCTGAGCACTGTGTTTGCGGCTCCAGATGAACTTTGTAATGTTGAAGCTGTGCGTCGCATGGGTGAGAACAAAACCTATGCCACCAGAGATATGTCAGCAGAGGGATTGGTTGTGGGGCAGGCCTCTGAAGTCACCGCTGAATGTGAAGAGGGCGTCAATGGTAGCAATGGTATGCTCGGCGCCGGCTGCGTGCATGCCACAGATTTTCAGCGCTCTGGTCTGTTAGTGGGCCTTAAAGAAGAGCAGCAGATCGGCCTCAATCCGGTCAAGCTCGGGGTTATAGCAGCCACAGACACTCATTCTGCCAACCCGGGCGGACTGGTGGAGTCAAACTGGGATGGTGCAGTCACCGGTGAATCAACAGCATTGGAGCGATTGCAGCCCGGTCTGTTGACCAGCGGTATTGATGGCAACCCCGGTGGCTTGGCAGGAGTCTGGGCCAAAGAAAATACCCGTGACTCCATCTTCGACGCCATGTTGCGCAAAGAGGTATTTGGCACCTCGGGGCCGAGAATTCGCCCCCGCTTATTTGCTGGCTGGGGCCTGGATGCTGGGCTCTGCGAAGCCAATGATATGATTGCCCAGGCCTATGCTAATGGCGTGCCCATGGGCGCAGACCTCAGCGCCAGCGACCAATCTGCCAAGCCTTCATTCCTGGCCTATGCGGCCAAAGACCCAGATGGCAAAAAGCTTGAAGCGCTGCATCTGATTAAAGGCTGGATCGATGCCGAGGGCAATATGAACTCAGAAGTTATACCTGTGGCCAGTGCGGAGGCCGGTGCCGATAGTCTCTGTCAGCTGTACACGGATAGTAGCTTTGATCCCTCCCAGTCGGCTTACTATTACCTGCGAGCCGTAGAGCCAGAGACAGCCCGCTGGCACACCTATGATTGCGCAGCAGTCGCCGAAGCAGACCGCCCAGAGGTATGCAGCAACGACGCCTATCCGCAAACTGTTCGGGAGATGGCTTGGACATCGCCCATTTGGTATCAGGGGCAGTAAGCCTCTGGGGATTTACTGCGGCGCTTCGTTTAGCGCCGCTATAATCGCCATCATCTGATGGGCTGTCTCATGGCCGGAGTTTTGGTTCTGGCCAGTGACAAAGCGTCGCTCATCATCTACCACCACATGGGTAGCAAAAAAATCAATCAGCTTGGTCTGGCTTTCAAATAAAGCGCCGGCTTTGCGCAGCTCCGTCTCTGGATGCTGAGGCGTGATTTCAATTCCAAGCTGCTTGATCTGTCTATCTGTAACTCCAGTCATACGCCGGCCAGCAATTAACTTATTGCCATCCCTGTCCAGAGCATTAATTAATCCCAGGGCCCCATGGCACACAGAGCCAATAATGGGGGTCTCGGCATAGTAGGCTGCGGATATTTTTTCTGCTAACACCTCTGAGTAACCCAAATCATAGGCCGCGCCCCAGCCACCAGACAGAAAAATAGCGTCGTACTGGGTAAAATCCAAGTCATCAATTAACAGGGAATTGTTAACCTTGGCCTGCATGATGGGATCTGCCAGATAGCGATCATCTTCTGCTGACCTAATCGCCCGACCCAGAGTTTGGGGGTCAACAGGAATCTGCCCGCCCTTAATGCTGGCAATATCCACCTGCATACCCGCATCAGTAAAGCCGTAGTAGGGGTGGGTCATTTCTGACGCCATAACACCTGTGGGCTTGCCCTCAGTCTCACCGGCAGAGCTCAATACAGCATTACTTGTGGTAATAACCAGGGCACGTTTGCCGGGCAACTGATAGGTTGGTCCATGGTACTCAGGGTGAAGTCCCAGTCCTTGCAAAATGGATGGCAGGAACAGGGCTAACAGTGCAACGAATAGCACTGTCCATTTTAGTGTTTTAGTTACTCTGTTTGTCATGGCGATTACTCTAGTAGGCTAAGTTGGCTTATTGGGAGCATATATTATGGCACCTATAATGCCAAAACTATCAGATAAATAATCTAGTGGCAACATCTCTTCCGTACAACCAGAGTAAATAAAGACTGGGCCCGGGCCCGGCATATAAAAAGGCTACGCCATGAAGCATATCATTCTATACCTACTGTTAATTTTCACCTCTGTTGCCCAGGCAGAATTTAGCCGCACCTATCTGGACACACATCCGCTAAAAATGGCCCAGGTCAATGGTATTGAAATTGCCTATCGCACTGTTGGGGAGGGTGAGGGCAGGCCCAAGGTGGTGGTCATTATGGGGCTGGGGGGTTCCAATGTGGCCTGGGGGGACAATATGATCAGAGGGCTGGCTGAGGCCGGTTACCAAGTTCTGATGTTTGATAATCGCGATACTGGAGCCTCCACTCGTTTTGATCAATGGGGTCAGCCAACCCTCTGGCTGCAGTTACTTAAACGCCAGCTGAATCTGCCAGTGAATGCCCCTTACTCTCTGGATGATATGGCGGCAGATGCAGTGGGGTTGATGGATGCTCTGGGTTACCAGGACGGGCATATTATTGGCACCTCTATGGGTGGCATGATTGCCCAGATAGTGGCGGCAAAATATCCTCAGCGCACCCGCAGCCTAATCTCAATTATGTCGACCACCGGGGCTCGTCATCTGCCGCCGCCCACCAATTTGGCCGAGACCCGGCTGAGAAATCTCGCCGAGGGAGAAGCGGAAGAGGAGCGCGAGGCAAGTATTCGTGCGCGGGGATTTTATCCGGCTTCCATGCCCCGGCATCTAATGGCGGTGTTTAAAGTGGGGGATCGGTCAGCAGAGGTGGCGACAATTCAAGCCGACACTCTGGTGCTGCACGGGGTGGACGACGGGCTTATTCCACCAGCCCATGGCGAGCACACAGCCGAGCTGATAAAAGGCTCTAAATATGTGCTTTTTGAGGGCATGGGCCATAACCTGCCCCCTGCGGTAATCCCCGATTTAATCGCCAATATGACTAGCCATATCAACGCAGTAGAAGCTGCTACTGAGGCTCTTGCAATAGAGTCAGTGCCTTAATGCATCGCTGCACAGTTTGGTGTCTGGCTTTTACCGCCTTAAGAATCTGAGGTTTCATAGCTTGGTACTCCTCTACCAGGCCAGCCAGTTCTTTTTCACTCTGGTCTGTGCACTGGGCTGGCAGCAGGCTACTGGTAAAGGATCTTGTTAGGCCCAGATCACTGCCCTGGTTAAGCACAGGTATCTGTGCCAGTATCCTAGCTTTATAGGGCTGCTCAAGCGCAGACTGCTCTGGTGGAAACAGGCCAGCCATAATATAGCGCAGGGTCGACAGTTTTAATCTGTCTGGGTTGTCTGTTACCACGGCAAACCATTTGGCCTTTATCTCAGGGTCTGGGCGCAGCGCTTCAGAATAGATGGCGTATTTAACGCCGGTATCTGAGTTGTCGCGTAGCTTCTCAGCCTCGAGCAGCGCCAGATAGTCCCCGTGCTGATAGCGATTCAATGCAGCCACAATCTCCCAGCGTTTGTCCTGGTCAATGGTCAGGCCGCTAAAAGTCTTTTCGCTCGCCAGAATCTGGCGCAGATTATTTAGGTGCATCGAGTTTTTGCTCAAATCAACGTACTGGCTGTACCAGTACTTCTGCAAATCTGAGCCAGCCTGGGCGCTGCTGAGCAGTTCCAGGTACAGATTCTCAACCTGGGCATAGGTCACGCTGTAATCTTTGATCTGCAGGCGGGTGGCCGTCGACAGGTAGTCCAATGCTTTGACAAGCCCGCCGCCTATGGCGCGCGCCACATTGTAGTCTGTCTCGCCAGAGATATTGGCCATGGCAAATTCAACAAAGGTTTCGGCGCTTAGATTGGCATCGCTGACACTGTCGATCAAACTCTGCCACAGCATCAGGCGCATCATGCTGCTATCTACAGCATTGATATATTGCTTGGCAACAGCCAGAGATTTTTTGTCCAGATCTACTTTCACATAGCCCCAGTCTTCCTCATTGGGATACAGCAGATCAGGGCAATCCATACCCACCGCCTCTGGTACATCGGTGGTTGCGCCACTGTAAGTTACAGGCACAGCGCCGGTTCTGGATAGGCCGCCCCCAGAGATATGGTAAAAACCAATCTGCACTCGCTGCTCCCGCAAGGTAGGGAATCCCTCAGGTGCTGTTTGATCAATACTCAGCTGGCTGATTTTACTGTCGGCACATTGGTAGTCGACTCTGATGCTATTAAGCCCGGCCTTGTAGAGCCAGTCCTGAGTCCACTGGGACAGATCTCTGTCTGCCGCCTTGCCCAGCTCGCCCATAAAGTCATCCAAATCAGTGTTTTTATAGGAGAATTTTTTCAGGTAATTGCTGACGCCAGTGCGAAAATTTTCCTCGCCAAGATAGAAGGGCAACTGTTTTAAAACCGAGGCTCCTTTGCCATAGGTAATGCCATCGAAGTTAGTCATGGCCTCGCCGGTCGAGGCCACTGCCAATTCAATCGGATGGGTGTTTACCGAGTCATCTGTGCGATAGGCCCATTGTTTAGTGCGAGAGTAAAACACCTCCCAAACTCGCTCAAAGTCACTGGCGTTGGCAAGTGCCAGATTAGCCATATAGGTGGCAAAGCTCTCATTGAGCCAGAGTCCGTTCCACCAGCGCATGGTCACCAGATCACCAAACCACATATGGGCCATTTCATGGGCAATCACATTGGCGAGGCGCATTTTTGCCAATGTGGATTTCTCACTTTTGGCGATATAGGCTTCATTAAAGGTTACGGCGGCAACATTTTCCATGGCGCCGGCATTAAAGTCAGGAACAATTATCTGGTCGTACTTACCAAAGGGATAGCGAATATCAAAGTAATCATTGAAGAAGGCAAAACTCTGCTTGGTAGGGGTAAACCATTCATCAGTTTTAACATACTGAGCCAAACTTTGGCGGGCAAACAGGCGCAGGGGAATATCTTCGAACTGGTCTTCCCAGACAGCATAGTTGCCAGCATGCAGCGAAAAGATATAGGACGAAAACACCGCTGAGACAGGAAATGTCCAGTAGTTTTTGTCCTCCACCTGTTTAATGCTGGACTCCCTAGTGGCGCTGATAATTTGCCAGTCTTGTGGGGCACTTACCTCAAGGCTGTAGCTCGCCTTTAGATCTGGCTGATCAAAGTGAGGGAAAAGGCGATTGGCATCATAGGGTTCGAAGTCTGTGTATAAATAGATCTCGCCATTCTCCGGGTCAACAAATCTATGTAGCCCAGAGCCATCTGTAGCATAGGGGTGACTGTAGTTGATCACCAGAGTATTGGCACCAGCAGATAACTCAGCGGCAGGTATGGTTATAAACCACTTCTCATAGGTAAAGACAACGGGCTTGCCATCTTTGGTGATGGACTGAACATCGCCCTGGCTGAAATCTATGCTGAGATCATTCTGATTGCCCGCTGCTAGATCAAAGCTTATTTCGGTAATCCCAGAAAAAAACTCAGACTGACTGTCTAGATTAAATTGCAAATCATAGCTGATATTGCTGAGTTGCTTGGCGCGCAGTTCTGCCGTCTCCGCAAACAAAAACTCACTGATGGGGCGTGGCTCGTTAAGGCTTAATTCGCCACTGCCACATCCAGTAAGCATTAAAAAAGTAATAAAAGTGCCCAGCCGCAGCCATTGTTGGTGAAGTGTATGTCTCATCGAGCACCTTTAAGTTTTATAGTTTTTGCAAATCGAATTGTAAGTTCTAATCTGCTCTCATGCTATGCAATTCTGTGAGGCCCAGCACTGATAGGCTGCGCTCTGCTATCCATTGCAATCTAGGTTCTGTGCTGGTCTTTTCTGCGCGCTTTTTTTTCGGCTCGCCGGCGCTCTGTATCCTGCTGGGCGGCACTGCCTATATGTTCCTCACCGCGGGCCTTGGCCAGCTGCACCTGTTTTTGGCGCTGGGCAAAGCGCTGTTTTTGCTCTTCGCTTAGGATCCCATAGCAATGATGACAGGAGAGTCCCTCCTGATAGCTGTCCAGGTTTTTTTCCTGCTCAGTAATTGGCATGCGGCAGGCGTGACACTGATCGTAGGAGCCGCGCTTTAGATCCTGATCCACAGCCACACGATTATCAAAAACAAAGCATTCTCCCTGCCACAGCGACTGATCCTTAGGCACCTTTTCAAGATATTTAAGAATGCCGCCCTCAAGATGATAGACCTGATCAAAACCCTGCTCTTTCATATAGGCAGTGGACTTTTCACAGCGAATACCGCCGGTGCAGAACATGGCAATTTTTTTGTTGCTGGTGCGATCGATATTGTTATTGGCCCATTCGGGAAATTCGCGAAAACTAGTGGTCTTGGGGTCTATGGCATTTTTAAAGGTACCAATTTGCACCTCGTAGTCATTGCGGGTGTCTACCACCAGTACATCCGGGTCAGATATCAGATCATTCCAGTCCTCAGGCTTAACATAGGTGCCCACCACCTGCCTGGGGTCTATGCCTTCCACACCCATGGTGACAATTTCTTTTTTTAATTTGACCTTGGTGCGGTAAAAAGGAATTTCATCGTCGAAGGATTCTTTGGTATCTATATTTTCCAGGCCGGGCTGTTGTCCAATCCAGTGAAGCACCGAATCTATATTTTCTCTGGTGCCAGAAATGGTCCCATTAATGCCTTCGGCGGCCAGCAACAATGTGCCGTAGACCTGGTTGTCGGTCATCACTTTTAACAGAGGGTGGCGAATAGAGCCGTAATTGGGCAGCGCAACAAACTTATAGAGCGCGCAGGTAACGTACTGAGTGGGCATAGCATATCCTGGTGTTCGGCTAACCAAATCGTAAATTTGGCGCTGGTTTAACTCCGGGCAAGTATAGCAAATTGCCCAGCATCAGAGCTAGGTGTGCTATCGAGTCTGGAGAGACTAGAGAACCTAGAGAACCTAGAGAACCTAGAGAGCCTAGAGCGGCAGGGCCGTAGTGTATTTTTTCTGCCGCAGTATCAGGTTGGTGGTAGAAGAGCGCACAATACCCAAACGCAGCAGTTGCTGCATAATAAATTTCTCCAGGCTTTCAGTATCTCTCTCGACAATTTTAAGCAGATAATCATTGGAGCCAGTGATCGACGAACATTCAATAATCTGCTCCTGAGCCTCCACAAAGTTATCCAGAGTCTCAATAGTCTGCTGGCGGTGATCAAGCAGGGCTATATGCACATAGGCCATGGCGGTAAGTCCCAGAGCTTTGGGGTCAAGCATAGCTGCATAGCCATTAATAACCCCAGTATCCTCCAGTTTTTTCACCCGCCGCCAGCAGGGCGAGTTGGAGAGGTTAACCCTGGAGGCCAATTCCTGGTTGCCAATTTTGCCATCGGTTTGCAGCACACGCAGAATACTGCGGTCATAATTATCAATTATTGGCATAGGTAGTTAATTCCTTAGTATTTGCTTTATATGGTAAATATAACCGGTTATAAGACAAAGTTCCCCTTTATAGCAAAGTATTTTCCCCTATCCTCAGTAATACTATCCCTATGGATTAAGGAACATACTATGGCTAAGTCTACCCATTATGTAGCTAAGACCCCAGACAGCAATGGAGTTATTCATTACAGCCAAGAGGAGCAGGATATCTGGCGCGACCTCTTTCAGCGGCAACTGCCCAGTACTCAAAAATATGCAGCCCAGGCCTGCCTCAATGGGATGGAGATGCTGTCTCTGCCAGATAATCGTATACCCCAGTGCGATGAAATCAGTCAGGTACTGATGCCCCTAACAGGCTGGCGTGTCGAGCCGGTCCCCGCATTAATTGGGTTTGGTCGCTTTTTTAAGATGCTCTCGGAAAAGACTTTTCCCGCAGCTTCATTTATCCGCAGCAGGGCTGATTTTGACTATATTGAAGAGCCAGATATTTTTCATGAAATCTTTGGCCATACACCGCTGCTGACTGACCCGGGGTTTGCCTTTTTTTCCCAGACCATAGGCGAGTTAGGTCTGCAGGTGCAACCGGCGGATTACAGCTGGTTAATACGTCTCTACTGGTTCACCATAGAGTTTGGCCTCAGTCGGGAGCAGGGGCAATACAGGGCTCTGGGCTCAGGTCTTAATTCATCGCCCACCGAGCTGGTCTATGCAGTTCAGAGCTCGGCTCCAGAGCGCCGCGAGTTCAATGTGATAGATATTCTGCGCACCCCATACCGTATCGATATTCATCAACCTATTTACTATGTGATAGAAGATATCAATGATCTATTTAAAGCGGCTGATAGAAACCTACTGGCCGATATAAAACAGGCGCAGTCACTGGGGCTATTTGAGCCCGCCTACGACTGCCAATTAACGGGATAAAAACTATGAGTAATCAACAGTGTGACCTGAGTAATCAGACCTGTGAACCCTGTCAGGGAGGCATGGCCGCCCTGGATGCCGCCGAGGCCCAGCAGCTGCTATCCGAACTGCATACAGACTGGCAGCTATCGGCAGACCATAAAGAAATCTCGCGGAAATTTAGCTTTAAAGGTTTTGCCAGGGCAGTGCAGATGGCCAATGTTATTGCCTGGCTGGGGGATCGCCAGGGTCATCACCCAGATATTGCCTTTGGCTGGGGCTATTGCTCAGTGACATTTACCACCCATGAAATTGATGGGCTATCCAGCAACGACTTTATCTGTGCCGCCAAGCTGGACCAACTGGTTAGCGATAACTGATTCAGGACTCAGGGCTGTCAGGCTGGGCCTCCGGGTTATCAGACCCCCAGATGAGGCCAACGCAGGTATCAGTTAGTATTAGTGGTCAAGATAATGTTGATTGCATTAGCCACTAACCACAAGCATGATCAGCCAATGACCAACAACAAAAACCTTGGTATCACACTGACTTATAAGAGCAGAATAATGAAAAACAATAAATATCTGCTGAGCCTTTTACTTATCTTTGTCACCTCCTGTGACAGCGGTCAGCAGCAATTACTGGTAATTTCCAAGGCGGATTACGGCCAGCGTCTGCAGGGCTTTTGGCTGGGACAGAATATTGCTAACTGGACTGGCCTGATTACCGAGATGGATAAAATCGGCACAGCAGAGACTATGCCATTTTATACAGATGCTGACTGGGGAAGCCCAGATCAAAAAGCCTACTGGGGCGAATATGTACCCCATGCAAATTCAATCGATTTTTACTTTGAGCCAGAGGAACAGCCCTGGGGTTCAGATGATGATACCGACATAGAATATATGTATTCCTATCTTCATCATCAGCACCGCACCAGCAAGCTCAGTGCCGAGCAAATTCGCGATGGTTGGCTAAAGCATATCTACTCGGAAACCGATGCTCCATTGTTTAAAAAATTTCCCGACTCCAGGCCTCAGGTAGAGAACTTTCTCTGGGTGTCCAACGAGCGAGCCAGACAATTAATGGAGCAGGGCATGGTGCCGCCCCACACCAGTCTGCCGATTAATAACCCCAAATCCTCCATGATTGATGCCCAGCTAACCACTGAGATATTTGGTCTGCTGGCGCCGGGCAGACCCGATATTGCTATGCAAATTGCCGAGTTACCGATTCGAACCACGGCCCATGATCAAGCCTACTGGGTAGCGCAGTTCTATGTGGTTATGCACAGCCTGGCCTCTGTGGTGGATTCCTCTAAGAGCCCTCAGCAGCAGACTCAATGGTTGGCTCAGCAGGCCAGCAATCGACTGCCAAAAGACTCTTCAGTGTACAAAATCTACCAGTTTGTCTGGGACCAATATCTGCGTCATCCGGACAGCTGGCAGCAGACCAGAGATGCTGTTTACCAGCGCTATCAGTTGCAGGGCGCCGACGGCTATAGCTATGTCGAGCCCTTCGATGCACTGATTAACTTTGCAGCCAGTCTGGTCAGTCTGTTTCATGGTCAGGGCGATATAGTCAGAACCATACAGATAGGCAGCCTGGTGGGTTGGGATTCTGATAATCCCACCGCTACCTGGGGTGGGCTGCTGGGTTTTATGCTGGGTATTGAGGGCGTTATGCAAGCCTTTGAATTGCAGCAGGTGTCTACCAGCTATTGGATTCATCGCACCAGACGCAACTTTCCCGATCAGACTGAGCAGCAATTAGGTGAGGATAATTTTGTCAATATGGCTCAGCGGGATTTAGAAACCATTGATCTGGTGGTAACGGAACTGATGATGGGGCGCCTGCAAGTTTCCGATAATAGCTGGTTTATTCCAGTCAACAATTTAGCCAAAAACGACATTTTTTTACACAAAAATACCAGCCGCTAATAGGGTTATTTGTGTGGCGAAATTTTTATGATACTTTCGTCCAAAATTAACCTTTAACCCTTTTGTAGAGGGCCTGTTGATGGCGGCTGAACTAAACTCTGAAGCTTTTCAGATAACGGCGCATTCGGTGATTATTCGCCGACCTGCAGGCAGAGAGTACGAGCTACCCAATCTATGGCTTCGCGATAACTGCCCCTGTGACGATTGTCGAGTGGTGGAGACTCAGGAAAAGCGGTTTATTCTCAGTTCGGTGGATGCAGATCTAGCGCCCACAGAAGTGGGCCTAGATAATAGTCAGCTGAGTATTACCTGGCCCGACAATCATCAGACTCGGTTTCCCCTCAGCACCATAGATCAGCTGATGATTCCTGAACCAAAACTGCATCAGCCCTGGCCCCATAACTTTACTCCAGAGACCTTTGACTGGAGTCTGTTTTTAACCCACAGCCAGACCACAGTGGCCAGCCTGACAAGCTTTATGCGCTGGGGTGCCATTGTATTGACCGGGGCACCCACCCAGTCTGAGAGCCTGGAGTTGCTGTCCCCTGTATTGGGGCCCATACGCGAACTGTTGTTTGATCGTATCCACAATGTGTCAGTCACAGGTCATGTCTACAATATTGCCCATACCTCCCTGGGCCTGCCGCCCCACAACGATTTTGCCAGCTACAGCTTCCCACCCTCGGTGCAGGCATTGCATATGCTGCAAAATGAAACTCCCGGGGGGGAGTCAATAATTGTCGATGGCTGGGCTATTCTCGAGCAACTGCGACTGGATCACCCGGAGTACTTTAAGATTCTCTGTGAATTTCCGGTGCCCTTTAGGGAGTTTGATCAGGACAACGAAACCTATGCTACAGAGCCCATGGTGCGCTGTAATATTGATGGCAGTATTCACAGTCTGAGATATTCCAATCAGCTTATGCAGATGATGAATCCAATGCAGCCCGGTATACAGCAGTTTTATTCTGCCTATAGGGAGCTCTGTGTCAGAATTATGCACAGGGAATCAGCCGCCAGATCCACCTTTAGACTGGAGGGCGGGCAACTGCTGCTAGTGGCTGCCCAGCGGGTATTGCATGCACGGGAGTCATTTCAGCCTGTGGCTGCGCGGCATTTGCAAGACGCCTATTTTGAGTTAGATAATGTCGCCAATAAGTTACGCCAGTTACAGGCCAGCCAAAAGTCAGAATAAGGAGAGGTAAAAATGTCAGCTAAGGTGAGTTTTACCGCCATGGAGCATGCCAGCAGAGAGGACTACGACCTGGTGTTTGAGCACGAGCGGCAAGAGATGCAAGGGCAGGCTGCCCGTATTATCCACTGGTTGAAGACCATGGACGGCGACTCCCCCTACCAGATCAGTCGCCTTGACCACTGTCTGCAAACCGCTACCAGGGCCCAGCGTGATGGCGCCGACGATGAAACCGTAGTCTGTGCTCTGCTGCATGATATAGGCGATGCCATAGCACCGGCCAATCACAGCCAGGTAGCTGCCGCCATGCTGCGCCCCTATATCAGCGATAAGAATTACTGGGTGCTATTGCACCATGGCCTGTTTCAGGGCTATTACTGGATGCATTATTACGACCAGGACAGAAATGCCCGAGATGAACTGCGAAATCACCCTTACTATCAAGACTGTGTCGACTTCTGCGCCAACTGGGATCAGACCTCTTTTGACCCCCACTACGATACGCTACCTCTAGACCATTTTATCCCTCTGGTTGAGGCCCTGTATGCAGGCACACCAAAACCCTGTGTCTAGAACAGCCCAGTTTAAATTGTGCCTGTAAACCATTTACCTATGGTTGCTGTATAAACAGCAGCCAAATCCTTGCATCTGGCTCTGCGCTGGGCATAATCCCCAGCACCACTTTAAGCACAGCACAAACCTATGGGCGGCAATGGACAGTACAGTAGTGCACAAATCACAAGGAAAGCCTGTGCGGCTCTCGAGGGTTAAACTTGGCTGAAAACCCACATCCAGAACCAGCACTGGGCAGGCCTCCGGTGCTGCTGTCACTGGCACAGTTTCTAAAACCCTACAGTGGACGCATAGGCATTTTCTTATTTGCTCTAGTATTTACCGCAGTGGTCACTCTATCTATTGGTCAGGGTCTCAGGCTGGTGATTGATCAGGGTTTTTCCGAGCAGTCTCAGCAGCATCTCAACAGCGCTATCCTGTTTATCTTGCTGGCCTCCGCCTTGATGGCGGTGGGCACCTATATCCGCTTTTATTTAATCTCCTGGTTGGGTGAGCGGGTCAGTGCAGATATTCGCAGCGCCGTGTTCAACCATGTGGTGCATCTGCATCCGGCATTTTTTGAGACCAACCGCAGTGGCGATATTATGTCGCGGCTGACATCAGATACCACCTTACTGCAGTCCATTATTGGTTCCTCGGTATCCATAGCCCTGCGCAGTGTGATTAGCTTTACCGGGGCATTAATTATGTTGCTAATCACCAATTTAAAACTGTCGTTAATTATTATGCTGGCAGTGCCCCTGGTGCTGATGCCCATCCTTATTTTTGGTCGCAAAGTGCGCAACCTTTCTCGCGAGAGTCAGGACAGTATTGCCGATGTGGGCTCCTATGCAGGAGAGGTGATTCAGCATATTAAAACCGTCCAGAGTTTTACTCAGGAAACTCAGGAAAAGAACGCCTTCTCCCGCGAGGTAGAGCGAGCCTTTGATGTGGCCAAGCGCCGAGTTAGTCAGCGGGCAATATTGATGGCTGTGGTCATAATGTTGGTGTTTAGTGCGCTCTCGGTCATGCTCTGGGTGGGTGGCTCCGATGTGATCAATGGCACCATGACCGGCGGAGAATTGGGCGCATTTATTTTTTATGCCATTTTAATGGCTACAGGGGTTGCCTCTCTGTCAGAAGTCTATGGCGAATTGCAGAGAGCCGCTGGGGCTACTGAGCGACTAATGGAATTGCTTCACGCTGAAAATGATATTCTGATCGCCGCCAAAGTAGCAGTCGAAGCCAAAGATTTAACGCCAGTTTTGGAGTTTAAAAACCTCCGCTTCTGCTACCCGTCGCGGCCACAGCAGCCAGCACTAGATGATTTTTCCCTACGCATTGAAGAGGGAAAAATAGTTGCACTGGTGGGCCCATCCGGTGCAGGTAAATCCACATTGTTTGATTTAATTCAGCGCTTTTACGATCCGCAAAAAGGCGGTATCTTTTTTGGCGGCCGCAACATTAAGGATTTATACCCAACAGATTTGCGCCAGCAGATTGCCGTGGTGCAGCAGCAGCCCACATTGTTTACCGGCGATGTGATGTACAACATTCGCTACGGCAAACCAGAGGCCACTGATGAACAGGTGATGGCCGCAGCCACAGCGGCCCATGCCGACGAGTTTATTCGCCATCTTCCCGACGGCTATCAGAGTGATTTGGGTGAGCAGGGCGTGCGCCTTTCTGGTGGGCAGCGGCAACGTATTGCCATTGCCCGTGCGCTGCTTAAAGACCCGCGAGTGCTATTGCTTGACGAAGCCACCAGTGCTCTGGATGCAGAGAGTGAATATATGGTTCAGCTAGCGCTGGATAAGCTAATGAAAGGGCGTACCACAGTAATTATTGCCCATCGCCTGGCGACCATTCTGCATGCAGACTTAATTGTAGTCATGGATCAGGGCCAGGCTGTGGCGACGGGCAGTCATAATGACCTGCTTTCTTCGAGCGAGTTATATAGCCGGTTGGCCAAGTTACAGTTTTCGACAGACAAACAGTAATAGCGCTCAACCCATTTTTTTCGCTCCAACAATAAGCCTAAAAATTTTTCTTGCATAACTGAATAATGCTAACTATTATTCAAACATGGATAGCTTAAAGGATTTAAGCCAAGGCCCAAGAAAAGGGCCAAACACTCAGGTACCCACAGTGCCTGGGGCCTCTTTTGACCAGTTGATTCTAATCGCCTTAACTTCTCTCTTAGCCGCCTGCGGCTCATCTTCTGACAGCCCATCTGGGATCAGCAGTGGCAATCATGCACCACAGATTGATACTAATAACATAGTGCAAACACCAGAACAGGTGCGTTCAGTAGGAGTCATTTCAGCCACTGATAGCGACGGTGACCAGTTGCTCTGGTCCATAGAGGGTGGCGCTGATGCAGAGCTGTTTAGCATCAGTGCCAGTGGCGAATTAAAATTTATCGTAGCTCCGGATTATGAGCAGCCGAATGATACGAATATAGATAATATTTATCAGGTATCAATCAGCGCTTCGGACCGTCGCGCCACAGTGTCTGAATTACTAAGCATTGAGGTTCTGGATCGTCTGGAAGGACGTGTGGGTGGCGACCCAGTGATAGGGGCCAGAGTATTTCTAGATCTCAATGCCAATGCCCAGTTAGACCTCAATGAACCTCAGGCCATAACGAGCGATTCAGGCCATTTTATTTTTACAGAGGCACTGCCCACTGATAACAGCGCCACGCAGATTATTTCTCTGGGCGGCGCAAATAAAAACACTGATATATCCATTGCTCATTTAGGTTTGGTTTCCGAACTTCCACAGCAGAGTGGCATGGCGACCATGGTGACACCATTGACCACTGTGCTGTCGCAGATCAGCTATGCACCAGAGCGCGATGCGTTTTTGCAGATGATGGGTCTCAGCCAGGACGCTACGCAGATTTACACTCTGGACGCCTGGGCTAAATCTCTGGCTGGTGACCCAGGGTCTCAGGATACCCAGCGACTGAACCAGCAGATTCTACTGTTGATTATGTCTCTGGACAGTTTGTTGGATACCCAGGAACCTCTGGACCCACTGATATTTTCTGAGGTATTTACCCAGCAGTTAATTGCCAACCTTGTCAGAGGTAGAGCATCTCTGACGCAGACAGCTGCAATTAAAAGCATGCTCTACCAGAGCCACAACAGATTGCGTTTGGAGCAAGACTTTAGCAGCCCCATAGATCCACAAATCATTGAGGTTATAGCTAGGGCCCTGGCTGCTGTCAGTGAGATATTTGCCAACCCGAAACTCAATCCAGTCAGTGATTTTTCTATTGCGCTTAGGCGTGCAGCTTTTATAGAGCTGCGTCGTTTAATTAGGGCGTTGATCAATGGGCAGATCAGCCCGCAAAGTTTTGTCCAGCAGAGCTCTATCGAAATATTATTTGCCAATATTCAGGTCGAGGGTTTCCCAGATAGCGATGGCGATGGCCTGGTAGATATTCTCGATGCTGATTCCGATAACGATGGTGTACTTAATAGTTTTGATGCCTTTCCCACTGTATTTGCTGAGAGCCTGGATACAGATACAGATGGTATTGGCAACAATGCCGACACCGACGACGACGGAGACGGTGTGCCAGATGCGCAGGATGCATTCCCGCTAAATGCCTCTGAGTCGCTGGACACAGATGGCGATGGACTGGGTAACAACAGAGATACAGATGATGATGGCGATGGGGTAGAAGACCTGGCCGATCATTTTCCGCTTAATGGCGATGAAACCATAGATACAGATAATGATGGTATAGGTAATAACGCAGATTCAGATGACGATGGTGACGCTGTGCCGGACAGCTCCGATGCCTTCCCTCTGGACGCCAGCGAGGCCCTGGACACAGATCAAGACGGCATAGGCAACAATGCAGACAGCGATGATGATGGCGATCAGATAGCAGATACAGACGACAGGTTCCCGCTAGATGCCAGTGAATTTATTGATAGCGACACCGATGGTCTGGGCAATAACAGCGATCCAGACGATGATAACGATGGCATTGCAGACGCCTTCGACCAGTTCCCCCTAGACCCCAGCGAGACCCTGGACACTGATCAGGACGGCATAGGCAATAATGCAGACCCAGATGACGACGGCGACGGTATCGCCGACACCTTAGATGCCTTCCCTCTGGATAACGCAGAATCAATTGACTCTGACGGTGATGGCCTAGGTAATAACGCAGATACAGATGATGACGGTGACAATGTTGCAGACAGCGCCGATGCTTTCCCTCTGGATGCCAATGAATCAATAGACTCTGATGGCGATGGCATAGGTAACAATGCGGATACAGACGACGATGGCGATGGTGTCGCCGACACCTTAGATGCCTTTCCTCTGGATGCTACAGAAACCATAGATACAAATGGCGATGGTGTAGGCAACAATGCAGACAGCGACAACGATGGTGATGGCGTTGCCGACAGTGCAGATGCCTTTCCATTGGATGCCTCAGAGATATTGGATACCGATGCTGATGGCATAGGTAATAACGCAGATAAAGACGATGACGGTGACAGCATTGCAGACAGTGCCGATGCTTTCCCGCTGGACGCCAGCGAGGCTATAGATACAGATCAGGACGGCATAGGCAACAATGCAGACAGCGACGACGATGGCGACGGCGTTGTCGACAGTGCCGATGCTTTTCCACTGGATGCCTCAGAGACATTGGATACCGATGCTGATGGCATAGGCAATAATTCCGATACAGACGATGATGGCGACGGGGTTGTCGATAGCAGCGATGCTTTTCCCCTGGATACCACTGAATCAATAGACTCTGACGGTGATGGCCTAGGTAATAACGCAGATACAGATGATGACGGTGACAATGTTGCAGACAGCGCCGATGCTTTCCCTCTGGATGCCAATGAATCAATAGACTCTGATGGCGACGGTACAGGCAATAACGCAGATACAGATGACGATGGTGACGGCGTTGCCGACAGTGTCGATGCCTTCCCGCTGGACGCCAGCGAGGCTATAGATACAGATCAGGACGGCATAGGCAACAATGCAGACAGCGACGACGATGGCGACGGAGTTGCCGACAGTGCCGATGCCTTCCCCTTAGACAGCGGTGAAGCCCTAGATACAGACAGCGACGGCCTGGGTAACAATGCAGACAGCGACGACGATGGCGACGGGGTGGTCGATAGCAGCGATGCTTTCCCCCTGGATACCACTGAATCAATAGACTCTGACGGCGATGGCATAGGTAACAATGCGGATACAGACGATGATGGCGATGGTATCGCCGACACCTTAGATGCCTTTCCTCTGGATGCTACAGAAACCATAGATACAAATGACGATGGTGTAGGCAACAATGCAGACCCAGATGACGATGGTGACGGCGTTGCCGACAGTGCAGATGCCTTTCCACTGGATGCCTCAGAGACATTGGATACCGATGCTGATGGCATTGGTAATAACGCAGATACAGACGATGACGGTGATGGAATTGTCGACAACACCGATGCATTCCCCCTAGATGCCAGCGAGACCCTGGATACCGACGGCGATGGCATTGGCAACAATCAAGACCATGACGACGATGCCGACGGAGTTGCAGACTCGGATGATAGCTACCCATTAAACAGTGCCGAGTGGTTAGACACCGATGGGGATGGTGTAGGCAACAATGCAGATACGGATGACGATGGTGATGCAGTGGTCGACGGCACCGATGCCTTCCCGCTGGATGCCACGGAGACCACAGATACAGATGCCGATGGACTGGGCAATAATGCAGATTCAGACGATGATGGCGATGGTATTGCCGACAGCGCCGACGCTTTCCCACTGGATAGCTCAGAGACTCTGGACACAGACTCTGATGGTACAGGCAATAACAGCGACAGCGACGATGACAATGATGGGGTTGCCGACAGCAGCGATGCTTTCCCGCTGGATGCCAGTGAGACTCTGGATACCGACGGCGACGGCACCGGCAATAATACAGATAGCGACGATGATGGCGATGGCATAGCGGACAGTGCTGATGACTTTCCTCTGGATGCCTCAGAGACATTGGATACCGACAGCGATGGCATAGGCAACAATGCAGATACTGACGACGATGGTGATGGCGTGTCCGACAGTAGCGATGCCTTCCCGCTGGATAGCTCAGAGAATCTGGACACCGATGCCGATGGCATGGGTAATAACACAGATACAGATGACGATGGTGACGGGGTGCCCGACAGTGCAGATGCCTATCCACTGGACGCCAGCCGCAGCGCCGAAGATACATTCGACAAGGATTCATGGGCTAACACTGTTTGGGGGGCAGAGTCAGACCAAGAGGTGAGTATTTGGAATGCTGATCTATGGGGAGCAAAGGAATGGAAATAACCAATAGCACGCAAGGAGCGATACCATGTTAAAACTAATCATTGCCACAGTCCTGTTAACTCTGAGCTCAATAGCCAATGCTGGGGAGCTGATAATTCCCAATAGCTTTTCTGCGGGAAATACCACCAGCGCCTCAGATGTAAATCAAAACTTTACGGTGATTGAGACCGCAGTAAATGACAACGACGCCCGACTAGATGCCATTGAGGCCGGTTCAACCAGAGTAGTCTTTCAGGGCTTCTCAGCCAACTCCGAGGCGGGTGACCAGGGTTTGCGACCCTTGCAGGCGGCCTGCGATGCAACCTTTAGCGGCGCCAAGGTGTGCAGCTCTGAAGAGTTTGCCAACTCAAGATACAACGCAGCGGCAGCTAATCTTTCAGGCAGTGCCTGGTTACTGGCCAGCACCCTCAGTGCCAGCAATTCAAAAATCCGCGATAGCGTCACTGGCCAGGCTTACGGCTCGGGCAAGCTAAGCTGCAATGGCTACAACGGCGGCTCTCAGGGCCTGGTAGTGAGCGCCGAGGGCGCCATGGGTACAGATAGCTGCGCAAATTCAAACCCGGTGGCATGCTGCATTTAGCGGCCAGCGGGCACAACCCATTAGCAACAGCAGGTAGGGAGTGAAGTAGTAAGCAGTAAGCAGCGAAGGGAGAGTAATCACTAGTTTGGGGTTTTTTCCTGGTTGATCGGCTGGGTCGGGGCAGAGTTAATTTAATAGAGTCCCGGCTCAGCCTATTGATTTCAGCGTTGATATGTTGGTGATCTTTTAGCTGGTTATAGGCGTAACATGGTGTAATAAAGTAGCTGTATAGTCGTTAATTAAAAACAATAAAAATAGCCAACAAACAGCAGAAAAGAGCCCGACATGAAATCACTAATCAGCCCCCTCAGCATTTTGCTCCTCAGTGCCACCATTTCGTCCTGCAGCCTGTTCGGCACCTCAGATCCGGAGGCCCAGCGGCTGGCAGAGCACAGAGTCAGCACTTCAACGGGAATTACCCAGGGACAGTCCTTTGGTCTATCCTCCAGCGCACCCGCCGGAGTGGTTTCCTGGTTCGATATTCCCTATGCCCAGCCCCCAGTGGGCGATCTGCGCTGGAGAGCTCCCCGAGAGTTAAATGCTCCAGAGCAACTGATCATTGAGCGCGATGACACCTCCTGCGTACAAAAAGCCAGCCGCTTTGCCGGTGTTGAGGGCGAGGGCATGGTAGGCAGCGAAGACTGTCTGTATCTGGATATCAAAGCTCCCGCCGACTTTGCCAGCCAAAACTATCCAGTGATGCTATGGATTCACGGCGGAGGCAACACCTCTGGGCTTAAAGACTACTACGAATACGACAAACTAGTAGCCCGCAAAGATGTGGTAGTAGTGGCGGTTAACTATCGCCTGGGTGCGCTGGGTTGGTTTACCCATCCGGCAATTCAGGACCTGCAGCAGGGGCTAGACAAAACCAGCAACTTCGGCCTACTGGATATTATTGAGTCACTAAAATGGGTGCAGAAAAATATAGCCCAGTTTGGGGGCGACTCCAGCAATGTCACCATCTTTGGTGAATCAGCTGGTGGCCATAATGTACTGGCTCTGCTGGCCTCGCCACAGGCTGAGGGACTATTTCACAAAGCGATTTCCCAGTCGGGCTACACCCAGGAAGTCTCGGCCCAAGATGCCTACAACAAAAATGGCACCAATAGTCTAATCGCCCGGGGCAGCTGGCAGATCACCAATAAGCTGTTGGATAAATCCCAGTCTGAGCACAGCCCTGGGCAGTTGCGCAGCCTGTTAAAGGGCACCGATGCCATTGAGTTTATGAGCCTCTACCAAACCGGCGACCTAGATTTCGACAGAATGCCCCTTACCACCGTAGACGGTGTGGTAATTCCGAAGGAGGGCATACTGGGCGCCCTGGCCAACCCAGAGCTTGCCAAAAATATTCCTGTGATCGCCGGCGCCACCAAAGATGAAGTGTCGCTGTGGCTGGCACTGCATCGCTACTTTATGGACACCAGCTATATATTAACCAAGTTTCTGCCGCCCCGAATTACCGTCAAAGACCCAGAGCTCTATGAACTCTGGGTTCGCACCAGATCCCACGCCTGGAAAATCAAGGGCGTAGACCAGCCACTGGCGGCCATGGAGTCTGCAGGCTACACAGACCTCTATGCCTACCAGTTTGACTGGGACCATCAGGACAGCTCAATGCTCATCGACTTTCCTAATCTATTCGGCGCAGCCCATGGTACAGATATAGCCTTTGTCACTGGCAACTTTACCTATGGGCCCATCTCATCCTATGTCTATCCAGACACCGAGGCGCGGGATCAAATGGAGAACACAGTGATGAGTGCCTGGACCAACTTCGCCAAGCGCGCAGAGCCAGACAGCGAAAAGCCGGTGCAGTGGCATAAATTTACTACCACCGACCCCCAGTTCCTGCGCCTGGATAAAGACGATGCCCTGCGCATGGACAGAGAGCAGCACAGCGTAGACTCATTGCTCAACAATATGGCCCTCAGCCGCGCTCCCAGTAATCTGCAACGCTGCTATATCGCCTGGGAAACCTTTACCAATGTGGGCAATGCAGACCCAGAGGCTTATCGCGCCTGGAACAATGGCCTCTGTGCCAACCTGGATATGCCCTCAGAGCAGCGTGCCATAGCAGCCAAGCTGCTCGCCGAACATGGCTCCATAGAAGTGCTTTAAACCCAGCAGCATCTAATAAAAATAGGAATCAGTGCCATGACAGTTATCACCCGCTTTTTTAATGCAATGCAACTGCCCGCTGGCTGGTGGAAGAAGCTGGTACTGTTTGGCCTGGCTGGGTTTTTTATCAATGTGGGTGTAGATCACTTTGTAAACCCAGATTTCTACCTGAATATTATGCCGCCCTCATTTCCCCTTCACGCAGAGGCCGTGTATATCAGTGGTTTTTTTGAAATAGTCGGCGGCATCTGTGTGCTGATCCCGAGGCTGCGCAAAATTGCCGGCTGGGGGTTGGTCGCTCTGCTGGTTGCCGTATATCCCGCCAATATCTATATGGCCATCAATCCGCAAGCTTTCCCAGATATTCCACTAGCACTGCTCTATGTGCGCCTGGCATTCCAGTTCCTGTTTTTTTACTGGGCCTACTCAGTCACCAAACCAGCCTATAACCCAGTGTTGCAGGCCAGCTAAATTAACCATAAATAATGGCCCCCTAGTTTCGCGGGGCCATAGACCAATTGGTCATTGTTATAGGTTTACACCCTCAGTCCCACAGCATTATTCTCCTCGCATTATCTAGTCATACAAAGGCTCCAGAGCCAGGTCAATACTGAGGAATTTGCCCAATGTCTGTTTATAAAGCGCCGCAAAAAGAATTCGCATTTCTTTTTCAAGAACTGGTTAATTATGCAGAGCACAGTCAGATGCCGGGCTATGACGAAGTAGGCAGCGATATGGTCGAGGCCATTATTCCTGAAGCTGCCAAGTTTTTTGAGCAGGAAGTAGCCCCCAATAACTGGCAAGCAGACACCCAGCCAGCGCACCTAAAAGATGGCCAGGTAATTACCGCTCCCATGTTAGCCGGCGCCTATCAGCAGATGGTTGAGGCAGGCTGGTGTGGTATTAGCGGCAACCCCAAATACGATGGCGCAGGATTCCCCGGCGTGGTCGATGTGGCTGTGCAAGAGATGCTGCAGTCCGCCAATATGGGCTTTAGCCTGCTGCCTATGTTAACCCGCGGTGTTATTCACGCCCTAAATCTCTACGGCTCCGATCAGCAAAAAGACAGTTACCTGGCCAATCTGATTTCTGGCGTCTGGTCTGGCACCATGAACCTGACCGAGCCACAGGCGGGTACAGATCTGTCGGCGGTAAAAACCAAAGCCGTGCCCCAGGGCGACCACTTTTTAATTAGCGGCCAAAAAATCTATATTACCTGGGGCGACCACGACCTAGCAGAAAATATTATTCATCTGGTGCTGGCGCGCACCCCAGATGCCCCAGCGGGTAATCAGGGAATCTCGCTGTTTTTGGTACCCAAATATCTGCTCAATGCCGACGGCAGCCTGGGCGAGCGCAACGATGTTAAACCAGTCGGCGTTGAACATAAGCTGGGTATCCATAGCAGCCCCACCTGCACCCTGCAATTTGGTGACCAGGGTGGCGCAGTGGGCTATTTGGTAGGGCCGGAAAACCAGGGCCTAATGTGCATGTTTAGCATGATGAACAATGCCCGTCTCTCTGTGGGCCATCAGGGTGTGGGTATTGGTGAGCGTGCCTACCAGCAGGCTGTGGCCTATGCCTCAGAGCGAGTGCAGGGCAAGGTGGCAGGTGTTGAGGGCAAGGCGTCTATCATTCATCACCCAGATGTTAAACGTATGCTTATGCAGATGCGCGCCTTAACAGAAGCAGGGCGGGCGCTATCGTTCTACGCCATCACCCATGAAGATCGCAGCCACCATCACAGCGACGAGCAGGTGCGCGCCAAGAGCGCCAGAGCGGTTGAAGTATTAACCCCGCTGGTTAAAGGCTGGTGCACAGAATCATCCATGGAGTCCACCTCGCTGGGTGTGCAGGTGCATGGCGGTATGGGCTTTATCGAAGAGACTGGCGCCGCCCAGCATATGCGCGATGCTAGAATCCTACCGATTTACGAAGGTACCAATGGCATCCAGGCTCTGGACTTTGTGGGCCGCAAATGTCTGCGCGATGGCGGTGAAGCCATAGCTGAGCTATTGGCAGAAATGGCAGAGACAGCGGCGCTGATCGACAGCGCCAATGAGCAAACTCGGCCGTTACTCAAGGCCTTAGAACAGGCAATAGCCCAATGCCAGCAAGCTCTGGATTACGTCAAAGCCAATGCCGACAGGGCCAGCTATATCGCCTACCACTTCTTAATGCTGTTTGGTAACTCGGTGTCGTACTGGTTGATGGTGAAACTTGCCGTTGCGGCCCAAGGGCGTCTCGAGGCAGGCTCTGACGACAGGTACTACGCCCAAAAAATCGCCACTACCGGCTTCTTTGCAAGCCAAATACTAACCCGTAATTCTGGTTATCTAAGCGCTGTTACCAGCGGCTTGGATAGCCTGGATCAGCTTGACTCGGCTGACTTTCAGACAGGCTAAGGTAGAGTTGTCCCAAGCACCTTGCGGCGCACTAAAAAAAGACAAGGGTAATGAAACAATTGATCATTGCTCTAAAGGAAAGTGTACCGCAATATTTGTCTGTATAAATAAGTAAGAGTCAAATACCTCTGCAAGACTAGCCATACAATCTATGTTTGGCCTAGTTCTGCAGAATACTATGTAAAAAGATATAAATATCCCCGGGGGGAATAAATGAGTAAGTTATTAAGTAAGTCAGTTATGGCCGTTGCTGTCTCAGCAATTGCACTGACTACCAATGCTGCAACACTAGAAGAAATTGTTGTTACAGCGCAGCAGCGAGCAGAGTCACTTCAGGATGTACCTGTCTCCGTAGCTGCGGTTACTGCAAAGAAAATCTCTGACTCTGGCATTGTTGACCTTCAGGGTCTGTCTGAGTTAGTGCCTAACTTTTCTATCAATGAAACAGGCATTTCAACCACGGTTACCATTCGTGGTATCAGTTCAGGCATTAACTCTGGCTTTGAACAGTCTGTGGGTATGTACAACGACGGTATTTTCTATGGCCGTGATCAGCTAGCTCGAGTGCCTATGATCGATATGGAGCGCGTTGAGGTTCTGCGTGGCCCCCAGGGTATTCTGTTTGGTAAAAACAGTATTGCCGGTGCAGTTAGCCAAATCTCAGCCAAGCCCACCGACGAGTTCGAAGGCTCTGTAACTGCTCTCTACGAGCCAGACCATGGCGAAACAGATTTGCGCATGGTGCTGTCAGGCCCGTTAACCGATAACCTCAGTGGCCGACTTGCAGTAATGACTCGCGAACTTGATGGCTATGTAAAAAATACTGAATTAGGTGTAGACGAGCAAAACGAAGATGAGCAGGTAGTGCGCGCCACATTGCGTTGGGACGTTAACGACAGCGTCACCGCTACCCTTAAGTCATCGCAATCCACCTTCGATGTGCTGGGTCGCAATATGGAAGTGTACCAAAGCTTTGGTCACCTCGAGGCTCTAAACAGCGTCTATAACAGCCCAACTGCACCCTGGTCAGTTGATACTGAGCTCAATTATATCGCCGACAATAACGGCCACTTTAGTAACAACGAAGTGAACAACAGCACATTGACTGTCGACTGGGACCTAGAAGGTCTGACTCTGACATCGGTGACAGGCTATGTTGACTATGAGTTTACAGAAAGCTGTGACTGCGACTTTACCGGAGCTCCAGTGTTTGATGCAGGACGTCAGGAAGAGTACCAGCAACTGAGTCAAGAATTCCGTCTGACTTCAGACCTGGGCAGCAACTTCGACTATATTGCTGGTCTGTTTTTCCAGGACACTGACCTCACTTATGCCGATCAGATTCAATTGCCAGATCCAACAGTGGTCAACACAGCTCTAGGCCTGTTGGGTGCCGGCGCTCTGCAGCCATTTGCTCCAGGATCCTCGACCGATCGCACATTTAATCAAGAAGGCGAAGTGATCGCACTGTTTGCCCAGGGTACCTGGTCAGTCAGTGAAGCTCTGCGTCTAACTGTGGGTGGTCGTTATACCGAAGAGAAGAAAGACGCCAATCGTCAGCAGCGACACAAAGCCAACGCTACCTTTGGCGGCCAGTACATGCCAGCAGTCACCGCAGACCCAGTGTCTGGTGCTTACAATGTTTTGTACGGCATTTTTGCAATCGAAGCCTATGACCAGATCAATGGCAAACTGGACGACAGTTCATTTTCGCCAGTGGTTACTATGGAATGGGATGCCAATCCTGACACCATGGTCTATGCAACCTGGACCAAAGGCTATAAGTCAGGTGGTTTCGATGCTCGTTCAAACGGTCATCCAGATGCCAGTGTCAATAATGGACTCAAGAGCGGCGCCGCTATCACTGGTTCTTGGGAGTTTGCCAACGAAGAGGCAACCAGCGTAGAGCTGGGTTCCAAGATGAGTCTTGCCGATGGTGCAGCGGAACTCAGTGTGGCTTGGTATATGACTGATTACACCGACCTTCAGGTGTCTCAGTTTGACGGTACTCTGGGCTTTAATGTAACCAATGCTGGTGAAGCTAAGGTACAGGGTATAGAGGCAGACGGTCGTTGGGCACTGACTGACAACATTACTCTGACCGGTTCTGTGGCCTACCTAGACTTCAACTATGAGAAATTCCCTAACTCTCAGTGCTACTTCCAGCAGGAAGATACAGACGGCGACAAACTCTGTGATGCTGGCGGCAAGCGTAAGGAATTCACGCCTGAGCTACAGGCTAATTTAGGAGCGGCATGGGCCAGTGAAATGTCTAATGGCCTAGAGTTAAATGCTTCATTAGATGTGTCCTTTATGGATGAGTACCTGTACGCAGCTAACCTGGATCCACGCTCCAAGCAAGACGCGTACAGCATGGTAAATGCGCGCATTGCTCTGGCTGGCTCAGAGGGAGCCTGGGAACTGGCGCTGCTCGGTCGTAATCTGACTGACGAAACCGTGATTAACTTTGGTGGCAACACGCCACTGGGTGGCACACTGACTGGTGGTGCAGGCAACTCGTACTACGCGTTTGTAAATCGTCCCAGAAATATCGCACTGCAGGTTAACTACAGCTTCTAATAGTTGTAATTAACAAAAAGGCCGCCTTCTCAGGCGGCCTTTTTTTTGTGTACCAGGTTATGTTGAAGGAGCCCAGCGACTGAAGCATCCTCTGCAACCAACCTAGCTGGTAACAATGCCCACAATCACAGCAATAGTGAAAATAAACAGCGCGGTAAAAACAAAACCGCCAATAATAAATGCCAGTGGGCTGCCCTGGGTAAAATCCTTCTCGCGGTTTTTATCCGTCTGCACACCAATGGCCGCAGCCAAAATACTTTTCACCAGCGAGCCCAAGCCAGGCTTTACTGTAGGTTGGCTATTAGTTTTGTCGTCGGCCATGTAGGGTTCCAGCTAGTCGTTAAGTACAGGGGTCAACCATCGCTCCATATCCGCAAACGATATGCCCTTGCGTTGAGCCAGCGATTCTACCTGATCCGTATCGATTTTACCGGTGTTAAAATACTTGGCATCCGGGTGCCCAAAGTACCAGCCGCTCACAGCAGCAGCAGGGCTCATGGCATAGCTGTCGGTGAGCTCCAAGCCAATATTCTTCTCCACATCCAGCAGCTTAAATAATGTGCCTTTTTCAGTGTGGTCCGGGCAGGCAGGGTAGCCGGGCGCCGGGCGAATACCGCGGTATTTCTCTTTGATCAGCGCCTCGTTATCCAATGTTTCATCGGCGGCATAGCCCCAGTGTTCGCGACGCACACGCTCGTGCAGATGCTCGGCAAAGGCCTCGGCCAAACGGTCGGCTAGGGCCTTAACCATAATCGCATTGTAATCATCGTGCTGCGCCTCGTACTCTTCGGCTAGCTGGTCTGCGCCAATCCCAGTGGTCACCGCAAAGGCGCCAATATAATCGGTAGCGCCACTCTCTTTGGGGGCAACAAAGTCCGCCAATGAGGCCAGTTCTTCACTGGCGCCAGGCTTTTGAATCTGCTGGCGAATATGGTGCAGACTGGCGGCTGTACTGCCATCTGAGTTATAGACCTCAATATCATCATGGTTAACCGTATTGGCCGGCCAGAGGCCAAACACAGCCCGTGCGGTAAGACGCTTATTATCTATAATATCAGCCAGTAGCTTCTGGGCATCGGCAAATAGGTTCTGCGCCGCTTCACCCACCACCTCATCGTCGAGAATCTTCGGGTACTTGCCCACTAGATCCCAGGTAATAAAGAACGGCGTCCAGTCAATATAGGGCACCAGGGTTTCCAGCGGGTAGTCATCCAGCACAGTCACACCCAGCGTATTGGGAATCTCCGCCTGATGGTCGCGCCAGTTAATCTGCGGCTTTTGTTTTACCGCATCGCTGTAGGTGAACAAGGTTCCCCTTGGGGTTCTGTTGGCTGTGCGCAGTCGCACTGCGTCGTAGTCGCGCTGTATCTCGGCCACAAAGGCATCGCGGCTGTCTTTGCTAATCAGCTTGCTGGCCACGCCTACAGCCCGCGAAGCGTCAGACACATAAATGGTCTGGTTGTGGCTGTAGGTAGGGGCAATTTTTACCGCTGTATGGGCCTTGGATGTGGTGGCGCCACCAATTAACAGGGGAATATCAAAACCCTGACGCTCCATCTCCTTACCCAGAGTGACCATCTCATCCAGCGAGGGGGTAATCAGCCCGGAGAGACCAATAATATCCACATTCAGCTCGCGAGCTGTGGTTAGAATCTTTTCTGCGGGCACCATCACGCCCAGGTCAATCACCTCATAGTTGTTGCACTGCAGCACCACGCCGACAATATTTTTGCCAATATCGTGCACATCGCCCTTTACCGTAGCCATCAGAATCTTGCCATTGGTGCTGGCCGCTTCATCTTTTTCAGCTTCAATATAGGGTTGCAGATAGGCCACTGCCTGCTTCATTACTCGGGCAGATTTCACCACCTGGGGCAGAAACATTTTGCCAGACCCAAACAGGTCGCCAACAATATTCATGCCGTCCATCAGCGCACCTTCAATGACATGCAAGGGGCGGTCTGCCTGTTGGCGGGCCTCTTCGGTATCCTCTTCAATAAACTCGGTAATACCTTTAACCAGTGCATGCTCAAGGCGGCGATTAACATTGCCCTCGCGCCAGCTAAGGTCTTCAGTTTTAGACTGGGTAGAGCCGTCACCACGGTATTTGTCGGCAATCGCCAGCAGGTTCTCTGTGCCCTCAGGGGTGCGGAATAGCACCACATCCTCCACCACCTGGCGCAGTTCTTCCGGCAGATCGTCGTACACCGCCAGCTGGCCGGCGTTAACTATGCCCATGGTCAGGCCTTCGCGAATGGCATGGTAGAGAAACACAGAGTGGATCGCCTCGCGCACCGGATTATTACCGCGGAACGAGAACGACACATTGGAGATACCGCCGCTAATTAGCGCATGGGGCAGGTTGTTTTTAATCCAGCCGCAGGCCTCAATAAAGTCCAGCCCGTATCTATTGTGCTCTTCAATACCAGTGGCCACTGCAAACACATTGGGGTCAAAGATAATATCTTCCGCCGGGAAGCCAATATCATTTACCAAAATATCGTAACTGCGCTGGGATATTTGCTGACGGCGCTCAAGGTTATCGGCCTGGCCATCTTCATCAAAGGCCATCACCACAATAGCGGCGCCGTGCTTTTTGCACAGCTTGGCTTTTTCAACAAACTCGTCAGTACCTTCTTTAAGGCTGATACTGTTGACCACCGACTTGCCCTGAATACATTTCAGACCAGCTTCAATCACCTCCCATTTTGAGGAGTCGACCATAATCGGCACCCGGGAAATATCCGGCTCACTGGCAATCAGGTTTAAAAACTTGACCATGGCAGGCAGAGAATCCAGCATGCCTTCGTCCATATTCACATCAATAATCTGCGCGCCATTAATCACTTGCTGGCGGGCAACGGCCAGCGCGGCATCGTAATTTTCTTCCAGAATCAGCCGTTTAAAGGCTGCCGAACCAGTGACATTGCAGCGCTCACCCACATTGACAAACAGCGAGTCAGACTTGATGGTAAAGGGCTCCAAGCCAGACAGGCGACAGGCGGGTGCAATCTCTGGCACCTGGCGAGGCTTTATAGCCGCAACCGCATCGGCAATAGCGCGAATATGCTCGGGCGTAGTGCCACAGCAGCCGCCCACAATATTGAGCAGGCCAGCACTGGCAAATTCCGCCACTGTCTCAGCCATATTGGCCGCATCCAGATCATAGCCACCAAACTCATTGGGCAGCCCGGCATTGGGGTGGGCACTGACCATGGTGTCGGCCACAGTAGAAATTTCCAGCAGGTGAGGGCGCAGCTCTTTGGGCCCCAGGGCACAGTTTAGGCCGATGCTAATAGGCTTGGCATGGCGCACCGAGTTCCAGAATGCCTCTGGCGTTTGGCCCGATAGGGTGCGGCCACTGGCATCGGTAATGGTGCCACTGATCATAATAGGTAGCTCAGTGCCCAGTTCCTCAAACACCTGTTGCACCGCAAACAGTGCAGCTTTGGCATTCAATGTATCGAAGATGGTCTCGACCATAATCAGGTCCACGCCACCTTCAATCAGGGCATGGGTGGATTCTGTGTAGTTTTCCACCAGTTCATCAAAGGTGACATTGCGGGCACCAGGGTCGTTTACATCCGGAGACAGCGACGCGGTTCTGCTGGTAGGCCCCAGAATACCGGCCACAAAGCGCGGGCGCTCCGGCGTAGAGAACTCATCCGCCGCCTTGCGCGCCAGTAGGGCAGAGGCTACATTAATCTCGCGAGAGATAGCCTCCATCTGATAGTCAGCCTGAGACACCTGAGTAGAGTTAAAGGTATTGGTCTCAATAATATCGGCACCGGCCTCGAGATAGGCGCGGTGAATATCGCAGATAATATCTGGCTGGGTCAGGCTCAACAGGTCATTGTTGCCCTTGAGGTCGGTGTGCCAGTCGGCAAAACGCTCGCCGCGAAAATGCTCTTCCTCGAGGGTATGGCGCTGAATCATGGTGCCCATAGCACCATCTAACACTAGAATGCGCTGCTGGGCCGCCTGTGTAATTTTGTCAACCATAATGCTTGTCTATGCCTTAATTTGTCTGCTGTATCAAAATATTTTGATGGATGCGCATCATACCAAAATAATTTCAAAAAGCGACCCTTTAAAATAAAAGAAGCTTTTACCAAAAACCTCTAATAACGTAAAATAACCCAGTTGCACACTCAAGATTATGGTTCAGGAACCCGCTATGTTAAATGTCACCATTACAGAATCCGCCCAGGGCTATCTAGCCGGCCTGCTGGAAAAACAAAATTGCGAAGGTATAGGCGTGCGCATGTTTGTCAGCGACCCAGGCACACCCAAAGCCGAGACCTGCATAGCCTACAGCCGCCCGGGCGAGCACAACGAAGAAGATATGGTAGTGGAGTACGAAGCCTTTAATGCCTACTTCGAGCAGCGCAGCATTCCATTCCTAGACGAAGCCAAGGTAGATTTTGCCGAAGATAAGTTTGGCGGCCAGCTAACCATACGCGCCCCCAACTCAAGACTGCCCAATGTAACCGACGACAGCCCCATGGAAGATAAGGTGAACTACCTGCTGTACAACGATATTAACCCAGGTCTAGCCTCCCACGGTGGCGTTGTGTCCCTGTCTGAAATAGTAGAGGGCATTGCAGTGTTGGAGTTTGGCGGTGGCTGTCAGGGTTGCTCAGCGGTGTCGCTGACCCTGAAAGAGGGAGTCGAGAAAACCCTAATGGAAAAGATTCCCGAGCTAAAAGGCGTGCGGGATGTGACGGATCATACGGATACCTCTAACGCCTATATGTAACAGTTGGCGCGGTGCAGATATCGAGAAGATATTGCGCGGCGCTCAATATAACCTAGTGGGGCTGCAGGGTTAGCCGTTATGCACCCCATTATGGCTAAATAATAATTAAAGCCAATTCTACCTCTAAGAGACTAACAATATGCCATTTGAAGGCGTTACCCCCCTGTGTGTGCGCAGCGCACAGTGGACCAAACATTTTGTCCTTATAGCAATTATTAGCCTGCTCAGTGCCTGTGGCGGCGGCTCCAGCGGGCCAGATGCGCCGCAGCAGTCCTTATCAGAGCAGCCCAGCAGTCAGCAGCCAGAGACCGAGACTGAACCAGAGACAGAGGAAATTACCGTCCCCTATGACAGTGCCAGAGACGGCGATATAGACGGGGTGCATATCTGGCAAATGCCCGATGCCCCAGATGGCTCGCGCCCCGACCAGAGCTGGTTGGCCGTGGGCTCCGATGCCGAAGGTGAGATCTATATCTCCGGCCATGACCACCAGACCAATGCCATGCTCTACCGCATGTATCAGCACGACGATACGCTGCGCTGGGTAGGTGATGCCAAATCAGCATCCGAAGCCGCCAATAACTGGCAGACCAACGAGACCGCCGAGAAATTCCACACCAGACCCATCCACCATAATGGAACCGTCTACGTGGCCACGCTCGACACCTCGGATATGAACAATAGCTTTCTAAATACCAGAGGCTTTCACTGGTATGGCTACCAACCAGCGGACAATAGCTTTACCGACCTCAGTGCCACAGAGCCCAATGGGGTAGGTGCCCAGACCTTGCAGATTGTTACCATTCAAAAAGACCCGGTAAACAACCTGCTCTACGGCATGAGCATCCCAGAAAATAAACTGGTGCGCTACGATATAGCCACAGGCACCACCACAGTGCTTGGCAAGCCCAGTGCCTGGACCGGCTACTTTTACAGCAACCGCTTTATGTGGGTGGACTCCCGCGGGCGTGTGTATATCACTGGCGGCTCCTCCAGAAACCAGTGGAACCAAGGCGAATCAGCCAGCACCTTTAACCATGTTTGGTACTACGACCCCCAGAGCGGCTTTGGTGAACTGCCAGCCTTTGCACTGCAGGGCCCCAACGCCATGGAAGTGGGGCAATGGGACCGCCGCCGGGAAAACCTTTATGTCAGCGACGACCAGGGCAATATCTACCGCTTTAATGATGCTGCCGCCAGCTGGACCTTTCTGGGCAGACCCAGTTTCTCCAGCAGCCTAAAAACCTGGGTCTTTCAGCTGAGTGCCGATGGCGAAAAGATTTATATCGGGCTCAGTGATGGCGCCAGAGACAATGCCATCTATGAATACGATATAGCCACAGGCGACTCCTATGAGTTGATGGTTATCAATGAGCTGGATCCCATTTCCGGCGCCGAAGCATTTATTACCGGCTACGACAGCTGGGACAGCACAGGCAGTTTCTATATCAGCGATTTCAGTATGTACGACGGCGATAACGCCTATATGCTGGGCATCAACCCGGTGCGCATCAAAGCTGCTAAAGGCCTGCTGGATGAGCTAGTAGAGGTGAATGTCGAAGATAGCGGCAGCGATATCCGCATAGCCCGCAGCGGCATAGCCATGGAAAGCCTGGAAGTGCTATACGAAATACGCGGTTACAGCAGCACCGACGATTGGGTAGCCACCAGCCATGGCGAGGTAACCTTGGCCGCTAATCAAACCAGCCTCTCGCTTAACCCCAATGGCCTAAGCCAGCCCAGCGACAGCGCAGTGGCAAGCACCCAGTTTTGGTTAATTGCTGATGGTAATGACTATATTGTGGCTGAAAAAAGAAGTGTTGGGTTGGGGAATTAACGAGTTAGAAACATTGACATTGAGTTGAGCAGAGGCCGGGTTGACTGCCCGGCTAAAGGCTAGCTCTTAATGATACATCCCTGTTGCTACACCAGTAAGCCCGCAGGCCTGTCATCCTGAGCAAAGCCGAAGGGTCTCAGCCCTTATCGATCAAGCTATTTTGCACTTCCTCACGAATAATCTTGCGTAAAACTCGCTCATCCCAAAGGTGCTCGCCAGTGTGGGCTCGCAAGGCCCTGTTAATCAGAGTTTGATAGCCCAGGCCCTCAGCGTGGGCCTGCTGCCTAAACGCGTCTAAAATATCGTCATCCAGCATGATGGTAATTCTACTTTTGCCCTTGGATTTAGCCTGTAGTTGTTTAAGATGCGGAATATCCTTAGCTCGTTTAGCTTTTGATAAATCGTAGTTATTGCGCATAGTAGTAACCTTCATTTCGAGTAGCTTTTCTGGCCGATATCAATCGAAAACATTCATTGCTTTTTTGGATTGGCAGCCGCCTTGCTGGCATGATATTCGATATCCATCGATCCTCACTTAATATACATATAATATATGCATAGTCAAGTTTGAGTGTAGCCACTTATCCCAAATGAAAATCGATAATACTTAAATTGCCAGAGCGCCAGATTGCACTAATGCTCAATTCTAGGCATAGCATGCTGTAACTGCTCAACTGGCATTTCCCCAAAACCTCAACTACGTTTAATAGTAAGGAGCACAGTGGCAGGTATCGCAGGTTTACGCAGCCTTACCCGCGGACTGTGAAGATCCAACAGAGGGCGCTGGTCACAAGCCTCTAGAGCTGCCAGGCGCTCTGTTTATTTGGATACGGCGATGGCATATCGCCGGGGGATAGCAAGGATGTCAGAGCAGAGACCGGCAGGGGAAAACCAGGGCGCCAATGTATTGGGTGCCTTTCAGTTGCACCGGCTGTCATTAAAGCGGTTTATCGGCCGCTACCTCAACAATGCAGAGGATATCGAAGACGTCAGCCAAGAGGCGTTTCTGCGCGCCTACAAGGCCGAGCAAACCACCGATATACGCCAGCCCAAATCCTTTTTATTCCGCATTGCCAAAAATGTCGCCATCTCCGAGCTGAGATCCAAGTCACGACAAATTACCGACTATATAGAGGATCAGAGCAGCAGCGACGTCCTAATAGGAGAATGGTCCACTGAAGACGAAGTGATGGCGCAGCAAAAGCTCGGTATACATTGCGAGGCCGTAGCATCTCTACCCCCCAAGTGCAGGCGGGTATATCTGATGCGCAAGGTCTACGGCATGCCCCACAAAGAGATTGCCCAGCGCCTGGGCATTGCCCTCAGCACCGTGGAAAAACACCTGCTCAAAGGCGTAGAGGGCTGCGACCGCTATATACGCGAGCGCATGGCCGACACAGCAGAGGCCCCGAACGGGACACAAGCCCAGGCTCAGGCCAGCGTCACCAGTTTGCAGCCCCTAACCAGAGCAGCGGCAGCCCCCGCCAATGGCAGCAGGGCCACAGCCAGTACCAGAGGTCAACCATGACCAGCAACATACATCAGCTAGACGACCGCGCAACCATCGAGGCCCAGGCCCGCCAATGGTTAATTCGTCTCGACCGCGACCAGCCGCCCAGCGAACAAGAACAGGCCGAGCTGCGCCAATGGGCCGCCACCAGCCCAGCCCATCAGGCCGAGCTAAAGCGTATCTCTGCATTTTGGAACGAGGCCAACAGCCTCACCGAACTCTGGACCCCAGCCTACGAATCCGCCAGCATTTGGGTACTCACAACCAGAGCCATCAGCAGCCAACTGCGCCAACTTATCCAACCCCTGCGCCAGTGGCACAGCAGCGCACCAGCTGCCAGCTACAGCGCCATGGCCGCCAGCGCAATTGTAGCCATAGCACTGGCACTGAGCTTAAGCCTTGTGCCACCCAGCCCCAGCGCCAGCAACGGCCTCTATGTAAGCGCCATAGGCGAACTGCAGCAGATCAGCCTTGCCGACGGCTCCCTGGTGCAACTCAATACCGACAGCCAAATTCAGGTGGACTTTGGCCACAACCAGCGCAAAATTCGCCTACTCAGAGGCGAAGCCCATTTTGATGTAAGCCACAACCCCGACTGGCCCTTTGAAGTCTACGCCGACCAGGGCATGGTCAAAGCCGTAGGCACCGCCTTTGCCGTGCGGCTCAACCCAGATAGCATTAAAGTAGTGGTCAACGAGGGCAGGGTAGACCTAGCCTCAGTAATAGCGCCAGCCCCGGCCAGAGCTCTAGCCATAGACCCAGCCAGCGAGCCAACCCAGCCCGCCCCCCAGCGCCACAGCACCCAAAAAATAGCCAGCCTAAACCTAGGCCAAAGCGCAGAGTTTAGCCGCAGCACCGTACCCCAGCGCACAGCCGCTAGCAGCACCAGCCAACAGCTAAAAACCCTCAACCGCCTGGCCCACCCAGAGCTCGAACGCCAACTGGCCTGGCGCACCGGCTACCTGGTATTTGAAGGCGACAGCCTCAGCAGCGTAGTGGCAGAAATAAACCGCTACACCACCATGCATATAGAAATAGCCGACCCAGCCCTGGCCGATATAAGAGTGGGGGGCCGCTTTAAAGTGGGCGAGCTAGATGCCATATTCGACGTGCTAGCCACCAGCTTCGGCATACAAGCAAGCTACCACAGCAACCATAAAATTCACCTAACAGCCCAAAAAAGCCCAAAAATTTAATCTATAACTAATAACAATAACTTAAAAAACCCCAGCCTAGGCCGTTATAGCAACTGCAGCTGGGGCCACAAAAAACCCAACAAACCAGAATAAATCAGAATAAAAAACACCAACCAATAGAGGTTTTAAATTATCCATGCGACATACCTCACGTAAGGCCAGCAAAAACATCGACTGTCAGCAGCCAGCAACAACCAGGGGCCACCGACACCACCGATGGGTTTGTAGGGCAGTAGGTATAAGCAGTAAACAGTGCAGCAATAAATGCAGCAACCAATGCAACAAGGTGCGGGTAAACCAGCTTCTAATGGCGGTAGCATTCCTTATCGCCATAGGCAGCACAGCTTACACAGGCCACACCCAAGCAGCACAGGCACAGCCAACACAGGGACAGGAACAGCAGATGCAACCGCAAAAGCCACTGCAAATGCAACAGGGCCAGGGACAGCAAGCAGTACCCAGCTACCCACTCAACCTCCCCAAGCAAAGCCTAGCCGCAGCACTCAATACCTTATCAGAGCAAACCGATATACAGGTGCTCTTCCCCTACGACATCGCCAGGTCACACAGCATAGGCCCACTACAGGGCAACTTCACCATCGAGCAAGCCCTGGTGATTATGCTGCGCAACACCGGCCTGCATGGCGGCCTTACCCAGGGTGGAATCATCGCGATTGCACCAGCTGATAATCACAGTGGAACTAACCAATACGGTAAGGGGAAGAAAATGAATACATACACAAGGAAAACATTGCTCGCCAGCATGGTAGGGCTATTTGCAGCGGGCGGCGCCTCGGGCAGTTTGGCCCAGGGCGGTGAGGCTGCTACGGAGCAGGGTAGGATTGATGAGATTATTGTGACGGCGACTAAGCGGGAGGAATCGCTCAACGATGTGCCTATCTCTATCAGCGTGGTATCAGACGAAGTTATTGAAAACCTAGGGGCAAAAAACCTTCAGGAAATTGTCTCTGGCGCCCCCAATGTGAATTTTCCAGACGACTCCACTTCTGACTGGGGCAATACGATTGCGATTCGTGGTGCTTACACTCCCATCCAGTTTTTGGGAATGAATTCCAGTACGGGTGTCTACCTTGATGGTATTTTTATGGGTAAGAACGACGCGTTTAATTTCGGCTCAGGCGACCTTGAGCGCGTAGAGATATTGCGCGGCCCGCAGGGTACTCTATTTGGTAAGAACACCACCGGTGGTGCTATCAATATGGTTACTAAGAAGCCTAGCCAAGAGTTGGAGGGCGGTTTGAAGGTGGAAGTCGGCAATTATGATCATGCAGATATTGGTGGAAGCCTCAATGTCCCAATAAGTGATAAACTCGCCGCTCGGTTTAGCGTGAACAACACTGATCGTGACGGTTACGCGAAAAATCTGACTACTGGCTCTGATTTGGGGACTGTCGATAGCACATCATGGCGAGCGCAATTTCTCTATACAGCAACCGAAAATACCGATATTCGTTTTGTGATTGATGGATTAGATTCACAGGCGAACTTTCTTAGCGGTGAAACCTTGCCTCCAGTTGGCGACGGTGTTCCCTATACCTTCTTTCATTCGGTAGACCCCGTCGTAAAAAAAGAGGGTGAAGGCATTGCGCTAACCATTGAGCATCAGTTTGATAGTGGTCATACGCTGACATCCATTACTAGTCGGCGAGAAAATAATGTGGATGTTGTCCGTGACATTGATTCCACAGCTAGCGATGGTTTGGTTCAGCGTTTTGAGTCAAGTCAAGAAAATATATCCCAGGAACTTCGTATTGCCTCTCCAGCGGGTCAGCAATTTGACTATGTGCTCGGTCTTTATTATTTTGATCAAAAATTCCTTACTAGTGAATTTTTTGATTTCGGTCCCGCCTTTGGCGGTGATGTGGGGGAAAGACTATTAGGAGCAGTGCACAATCTTGAATCCACGTCCTATGCGACTTTTGTGCATTCCAACTTTCATTTCTCAGAAGCGACAACAGCCTTTGCGGGTCTTCGCTACACTAACGAAGACCAAAGTATTGATAGTCAAGCCTCAGGGGTGCCTTTCTGGGTGAGTGTTTTTAATGTCGATATCAATCCACGACAGCTGGACTTTGATTCCAATAATGTATCCTGGATTGTCGGCTTAAGACATAATATCAGTGACAATGCCATGATCTATGGTTCTGTATCCCGCGGCGCTAAAGCAGGAGCCTTTAATACTTCGCCGCTCACACCGAATGGCGTAGATCCAAGGGCACTATTTGTCGATGATGAATTTGTTACCAGTTATGAACTTGGCACAAAAACTACCTGGCTGGATGGACGGTTGGGCTTAAATGGCGCCATCTTCTATATGGATTATACCGATTACCAGGTACTGACCAATGTTGCAAGTGGTACCTTGCCAGACGGAACCACATTATTTACTAGTATCTTTGATAACGCTGCCGCACTCACCTCTCAAGGTGTAGAGCTGGAAATAGTTGCCGCGCCGACTGAAGGTCTGCGCATTACCAGTGGTATTGCTTATCTAGACGCAACTTTTGACAAATACGAAGGTGCCTCTGACCCGGAGTTTGGTATTGTTGATGCTAGCGGTAATCAAAATCCCATCTCACCGGAGTGGACTTTTAATCTCGCTATCGACTATGAGCGAGAGCTTAGCAATGTTGGTAGTTTGGTTGCTAACCTTAACTATGATTATAAAGACAGGTTTTTTTCAGGCGGCAATCTAACGAATCATCCAGATGGAGTGAGCCCCTCATTGGGAAGGTTAGGTGGTCGCATTGGTTTTCGTTCTAATGAAGGACAGTGGGGCGTTTTTCTATGGGGTAAAAACTTAACCGACGAAGATAAACCCATCGAACGATCAGTCCTTGGTTTTGGCGGAAATAAAGAGCGCTACGTTGTGCCTCGCACTTACGGGTTGAGTGTTAACTACCAATTCTAAGACATGAAAAGACACAATCTCTTTTTGTTTAATTAATGGTATTGCAATAACTGAGAAGACATTTTGTCTTCTCAGTTATGATCGACTAGAAATACCCTATAGATGCAGCGGCAAGTTTAGCTGGCACATCGACTGAATAAAATAGACCAACTTCCAAGCAAACTTGTCCGGTAGATTCTGGATGAAAAATCACCTTGTATCCCTGTTTATTTTCAAGAGAAATGGATGAGCATAGTTAATCCTATAAGTTTAAGCGCCCCCTACCTGGTTTTTATCGGCGATATCGAGAGCCCCACCTATGCCAAAACCGGCTTAGGACTTGTCCAATGGCGCAAAGAATTAGTCGCTGGACAATTGCGCTTTCCAGGCAATAGGTTAGATCTTGGTGTCCCTGATTTAAGCGTAGAGAAGGCCTTTGAAGAGGGGGTTAGGAGCTTGATAATTGGTGTAGCCCCTGTGGGCGGAACCATTGGACAGCACTGGGAGGTTGAGCTTATCAAAGCTGCATCTTTGGGCATGGATATTGTCAGTGGCTTACATAGTCGATTGGAGAGCATTCCTGGTTTAGCGGAAGCGGCAGCCTTGTCTGGTGCCACCTTAATTGATATTCGAATACCATCGGCCTCTATTCCCATTGCCAATGGAAAAAAACGCACAGGCTACCGTGTGCTCATGGTGGGTACGGATTGTGCCGTCGGTAAAAAATACACAGCGCTTGCATTAACTGAAAGCCTGCAAAAGGCATCGATCAATGCGACGTTTAGAGCCACAGGCCAAACCGGCATTATGATTGCTGGCACGGGCATTCCTATTGATGCGGTGGTTGCCGATTTTGTCGCCGGCGCAGCTGAGATGATTTCAGTAAATAACGACGCAGAGCACTGGGATGTAATTGAGGGGCAGGGCTCATTATTCCACCCTGCCTATGCCGGGGTAAGTCTGGGTTTGCTTCATGGCTCACAACCCGATGCCATTGTGGTCTGTCACGATGCCACCAGGCAGCATATTGACAGTTGCCCGGAGTTTCCTATTCCCAGTATTAGAAACTGTATCGATTTCAATCTGCAATGTGCACGACTCACTAACCCAGCAGTAAAGTGCATAGGTATCAGCGTTAACACCTCTGGCCTAGCCCCAGAAGAGCATAAAAATTATCTACAGGCCTTAGAAAAAGATATTGGCTTGCCCTGTGTCGATTCAGTCATCGACGGTTGTGACGCTATTGCAAAAAATATTGTTCAGATGTTTTGTTCCCATGATTAAGTCACATCAATTTAGAAAAACTCCTATGCCTAAAGTGAGTTTTGCCGTTGAGTCTTGGCCAGCTAGAGCGTCCTTTAGTATTTGCGGTTATTCCTTTAGTAGTAGAGAGCGACAGTACCATGCTAAATAACCAATCAAAGACGCAACTTACCAACGGTACCCTGATCGTTTATGGGGGCTTGGCCTTACCCCTGGCTATTGCCGAACTGCCGATTATTCTTTATCTACCGGCCTTTTATGCCAAAGAAGTCGGTTTAAGTATCGGTATGGTAGGGCTGGTTTTTTTGTTGGCTCGGTTATGGGATGGAATTTCTGACCCCATAATCGGAACATTATCAGACCGCACTGCTTCACGTTTTGGTCGGCGCAAACCCTGGATAGCTGCAGGTACACCAATATTTATGGCGGCGGCCTGGTGTCTTTGCAACCCTCCTGCAAAGGTTGAACTATCCTATCTTTTCCTCTGGGCGATCTTGTTTTATACCGCGCAAACCATTATCAAAATACCCTATTGGTCGTGGGGTGCCGAGCTCTCTGCAAATTATGAGGAACGAAGTAAAGTCACCGGTTTTCGGGAAAGTGGTGGCATGATTGGCAATTTGATCGTGGCGGCTGCGCCCTTACTGTTGTTACCCAGCGATGCACCGGTTCGCGATGTCTTATTGTTGATCTCAATACTGCTTGTCGTATTAATTCCTATCACAGCGGTACCACTTACTATAGTTATAAAGGATCATAGCCCCATTGCCAGGTCCAGGCTTAACGTAATTAAGGTATTTAAAGACTTATGGCAAAATGGCCCAATGAAACGTTTCCTTATGGCCGTAGGATGTCTCTACATTAGTTTAGGTGTGATCAATTCCATCGCTATCTTTTTAATTGATATAGGATTTGGTTTGCCCGGTGCATTCTTTTCGCTGTTTTTTACTCAATATGTCATCGCTATTTTGGTGGCGCCGCTATTGGTGAGATTAGCCAGTAGGGTCGGTAAGCATGTTGTATTGGCTGGAGCTATTGCGCTCTTAATTCTGGCAAGCCTTGCCGCTTTTCTCTTTCCAATGGGTAATTACCTCCTAATATCCGCTTTTATGTGTGTTCTGGGGGTTGTATTTTCCTGTCTACTTATTTTGCCTGCTTCGATTCTTGCCGATATTGTCGACTATGATACAGCTAGGTCTGGTGAAGAGCGTACCGGCATTTATATGGCGGCATTGAATCTGGTCTTTAAGCTGGGACTGGCGTTAGGAGTAGGAGTTGCCTATGGTTTTCTGGATATTATAGGTTTTGATGCCGCTGCTGCTACCCATACTGCCTATGATGTGCTGGTCATAAGAATCACTTTCTCCGGTATTAACTCAGTGCTATTGATTCCCGCTATTTTAATACTGTGGAAATTTCCTATTACCAAAAAGGTGCAGCAGGAACTGCGGCAAAAAATTAGAATCAATGCCAAAAATAGCAAACGGGACCCTAAAAGTAACTTCACTCAGTTATCCACTAAGCCGATGGCAACCCCGTTGTTACCGGACAATGGCTAAGCTGCAAAAACGATGAAAATTTTTTCTGCCTGCTTGGCCACAGAAACCAATACCTTCTCACCGATCCCCACTGGGATAAATGATTTTACGCAAGTACGCCCAACAGATATTGCCAACGGCAATGCTTCCTTTGATGAAATTCCACCACTAGGTTTATGGGAGAAAATGGCACGATCCAGAGGCGACGAATTTGTATTCTCATTATTTGCTTTTGCGCAGCCTTCCGGTTTAACCACCCGAACTACCTATGAACGGTTGCGGGATGAATTGCTCGATAGTCTTCGTGCTGAAATGCCAGTGGATATTGTGCTACTGAACCTTCATGGTGCCATGGTAGCCGACGGCTATGAGGATTGTGAAGGGGATATTATTGAACAGGTTAGAGCCATTGTTGGCCAAGACGTTGTGATCGCCGTTGAGCTGGATCTGCATTGTCATTTGTCAGAAAAAATGGTTTCGACCGCCGACCTGATGATTACCTATAAAGAATATCCCCATGTGGATATCAATGCGCGAGCCGAAGAACTATTTGACTTAGCGATTGCTATACAACAAAAAAAGATTCAGCCCACCATGGTCCTGTATGACTGTCGTATGATGGGTATGTACCCAACGAATACAGCCGCAATGCGCCGATTTATTCACGTAATGACCGCAGCAGAACAGCAAGATGCGGTGCTATCGGTGTCCTTTGGCCATGGCTTCCCTTTTGGGGATGTGCCGGATGCGGGAGGAAAAATGCTGGTGGTTACAGATAATAACCCCGCCTTAGCCCAGAAAATTGCCCAGTCGTTAGGACAACAAATTTTTGCACTGCGTGAGCAAATCAATTTTCCCTGCTTGCCTCTGGACGAGGCGTTATCGCAAGCCAACACCCTATCCATTGATAGCCAAAAACCTATTGTGGTTGCTGATCAATCCGATAATCCCGGTGGTGGCGCACCTGGCGATGCCACCTATACCTTGGCCTGGCTATTAAAACATCAAATACAAAATGTGGGTATGGCGATCTTCTATGATCCGCAAGTAATCAAACTGGCTCTAGCTGTCGGAGAGGGTTCCCGATTGACTATCCGCTTCGGCGGTAAACTCGGGCCTACCTCCGGTGACCCACTGGATCTTGAAGTGACTGTTATTGCTATACAGCGAGACTACCAACATCGCTTTCCACAAATTGATTTGGAAACCAGTAAAGAAAGCGACCCGGTGTATTGGCCCATTGGCGATGTAGTGGCACTGCACTGCCAAGGTATCGATATCCTTGTGGGTAGCAAAAGGGCGCAATGTTTTTCTCCCTGTATCTTCAGCGATTTGGGAATTAACCCAAAGGAAAAATCATTGCTCATAGTGAAATCTGCACAACATTTTTATGGCGCCTTTGCCCCTATTGCCAGTGACGTCATCTATATGGCGGCACCGGGGGCAGTCCCGCCCATGATGCAGCAGATTCCCTATCAGAGAATGCGCACCGATAACAAATACCCCTGGGTAGATAATCCTTTTGTATAAAATAGAAAACTGGGAACAACCATGGTAGAAGTTAGATTAGCACCGGATATACTAAAAAATTTCCAAGGTTATATCGAGCAGGTACAAAAGCAATATAATGTTCCCGCACTGTCAGTTGCTATCCTATTCAATAACAAACGCTATAGTGCTACTAGCGGAGTGCTCAACCTAGACACTGGTGTTGAAGCCACCAGCGACTCAATTTTCCAAATCGCTTCCATTTCAAAGGTATTTACTGCCTCGCTGATTATGCAACTAGTGGATGAGGGAAAGCTACTGTTAGATGCCCCGGTAAAGCAGTATTTACGTGACTTTAATTTGGCCGATTCTGCAACAGCAGAAAAGATTACCGTCGCTCAATTGCTTAACCATACTAACGGCATCCCCGGTGACTTTATTGGCAATAATTCTTACACCGAACAAAATCCGCTTGCGCGCTATGTGGATCGTTGCAGTGCTCTTTACCTGATACATCCTCCAGGAGAAAGATACTCCTATTCCAATGCCGCCTACAATATCGCCGGGCGATTGATAGAAGTTATTTTAGGCACCACTTGGTTTGATGCCATTGAAGAAAGAATTTTTAAGCCGCTTGGGATGAAGCAGGCCGTGGCACATCCATCGCAAGTGATAAAACATCGTGTCGCTTTGGGGCATGTCCCTAATACAGATAATGAAAAACCATGGTCGGTATCTCCCGACTGCTACTTTCCTATCTGCTGGGCACCTTGTGGCTCAGTATTAACGCTATCGGCATCGGATTTAATTACCTTTGCCGAGGCCCATTTAAACGAGGGGCGAACACAAGCCGGTTTGTCGTGGTTGTCACCCACATCAGTCAAGCTTATGCAGCAAGCCCAAACTCCAATGCCATCTTATTCCTATATGTCTAACACCCATTGCGCCCTGGGTTGGCACTTAACAAAGGAAAAAAATACTGTGGTTGTGGGCCATTTTGGAACGGGTCCGGGACAAAAATCCATGTTGCAGTTAGTGCCGGAGAATAAGCTCGCTATAGCCGCACTCCACAATTCAACCAATGCCGACCTACTGCCAGCATTGTTAGCCAAGCTATTATCGGACTTGGTTAATATTCAACTGCCTGAGATCACTGCAAAACCAGGATTAGCAAAATCTATGAGCTTAGAGCCTCTAGTTGGACGATATGAAAGTAGCCTAAGTGCCTTTGTTGTGTCGCTGAATAAAGGTGAATTGAGCATAACTTACATGCTTTTCAAACAAGCACCTGAAGAAACGGAACGTTGGAGTTTAAGCCCTATCGATAACGACACCTTCTTGGCTTATAACGAAATAGGTGAGCCGGGATTAACCTTATCATTTCTCGATTTCGACCCATTAGGAAAGCCAACCTATCTTTATTGTATGGGACGACTAATACCGAAAGTTAAAGGTGAATATCAATGATGAACTCATTAGCTGATAAAACGGCACTCATCACCGGTGCTAGTCAGGGTATTGGTAAAGGTATTGCCTGCGAATTGGCAATTGCGGGCGCCAATATTGTCATTACCTATTTTGATAACCCCACAGATCATGAGAATGCTGAAAGCACCATTGCGCAAATACAATCATTAGGTGGAAACGCGATCGCAGTCCCTGTTGATGTTACTCAGGAAACGTCAATAAAACAGTGTGTAGAGTTAACAGTCTCCCACTTTTCAGGTCTGGATATCCTTATCAATAATGCCGGTGTCATGCAGCAAACAAAGGGTTTACACACCCTTGTGGAAGAATTCAGTCGTTGCCATACTATCAATATCAATGGTACCTGGCGTATGGCCATAGCGTGTGCGCCCCATTTAAAAGCTTGCGGTGAAGGCCGAATTATCAATATTTCATCCGGGGCTGGGCGCCGTGGGTCGGCTGACCTTCCCGCGTACAGCGCCTCAAAAGCGGCAATGATCAGTCTGACCCAATCCCTTGCGCTTGCCTTGGCCCCTGACAACATTACCGTGAACACGCTTTGTCCTGGTGTTATCTGGACACCCATGTGTGAAACATTCGCGCGGCTGATGGAAGGAACAGACAGTGAAAGTGCTGTTAACAGAGAAAAATTTATACAAGACATTAAAGAAATCATACCGCTACAACGCCCTCAAACTGCCGAAGACATTGGTCATGCTGTGGTTTTCTTTGCGTCTTCTGGTGCAAAAAACATAACAGGACAAGCGTTAAATATCGATGGCGGCATCAATATGAATTAGCGGTGAAATCATCGTGTGCCGTACAAAAATAGTTGAGAGTAAGGAAAAACATCCTATGGGCAAGCTATACCAAAAAAATGCGGTGATCACCGGTGGCAGTCGCGGCATCGGAGCCGCTATTGCCAGAGCCTTTGTTGGAGAAGGTGCGACAGTTTCCATTATTCACTACAACGATCATACCAACGCTGAGAATACACTGAACCAACTAAAGCAAATTAATCAACATTGCCTCAGCTTTAACTGTGACATCACACGTCAAGACCAAGTTTACAACGCGATTGAAGCAATTCGCCAGCAGCATGGTGCAATAGATATTCTGGTCAATGGGGCGGGTATTGCCGAGGGTGATTTAATTGAAAAGGTATCGCTGGATCAGTGGTCTCGCGTACTGAATACCAATCTAACGGGCGCATTTATAGTCACCCAAGCCTGTTACCCTGATATGAAAGAAAAGCAATGGGGTCGAATTATCAATATCAGCTCACAAATGGCATTTTCCGGTGGGGTAGGCGCCTCAGTCTATTGTGCAGCTAAGGCCGGATTAGTCGGTTTCACACGCGCCCTTGCAGTGGAAGCCGCACCCTTCGGTGTGCTGGTCAACAGCATTGCCCCCGGTGCCACTATGACGCAAATGCTTAAGGACTGTGGCGAAAAATTTATGACGGATAAGTTGAAAGCAATACCTCTGGGACGCTTTGGAACACCGGAAGATATTGCGCCCACAGCTGTCCTGCTTGCTTCAGAAGATGGTGCTTTTTTTGTTGGGCAAACCTTATCACCGAATGGTGGTGATGTTTTCAGATAAAACCAGGTTTTGGTTATTAGTGAAAACCATGAATGACAGTGAGGTGAAAGTGAAGCTGGATCATAAGCGGGATTTTATCGGCTATGGAGAAACACCACCCGACCCACAATGGCCGAATGGTGCGCGGCTGGCATTGACGATTGCGATCAATTATGAGGAAGGCGCTGAAAGCGCTATTCCTAATGGTGATGATTATTCTGAAACCTATTTGTCAGAATCGATGTCTTTGACACAACCACCGGTTGGCTACCGTGACTTGAGCGTTGAATCCATCTATGAATATGGTAGTCGCGCCGGTATCTGGCGGTTGATAAGACTACTCACTGAGCGTGAGATGCCCGCCACTGTTTGGGCGGTGGGACAGGCTATAGAAAAGAACCCACTACCCATTATTGCTATGGCAAAGGCAGGATTTGAAATTGCCAGTCACCATTACCGCTGGATCAGCTATTATGTGATGTCCGAACAGGAAGAGCGAAACCATCTTAAGCGTGCAATCGCGGCCATTAAAGAAACTGTTGGAACCCGACCACAGGGTATCTACGCCGGTCGATACAGTCTTAACACACGACGCTTGATCGTTGAGGAGGGAGGCTTTCTTTACGATTCAGATGCTTATGGTGACGATTTACCTTATTGGACAACCGTGTCAGGTAAGCCACATTTAATCATTCCTTCCATGCTGGACAATAACGATTTCCGTTATGCGCATTTCTCCGGTTGGGCGACAGGCGATGACTTTTTTAACTATAACAAAGCTACCTTTGATCAGTTATACCAAGAAGGCGCTCAATCTCCCAAGATGATGACTATAGCTTTACATGGCCGCTTAAGTGGAAGACCTGGTAGGGCACATGCCGTTGCACGGTTTCTGGACTATATCAAAAGCCATTCCGATGTGTGGGTATGCACAAGGCAGCAAATGGCTGAGCATTGGTATAAATATCATTCACCTAACCTCTAACGTTCACGAGACGTATTTATGCAAAACTACCATTTACTAATCAGTTTATTCTGGTGCTCGCTGAATCGTCGTCGGCGACAAATGCCATGATTTATTCCCCCTTAAGTGTTCCGTCAATCATTCGTTTTGCGGCCGAGAACCACAGTGATCAAGAGATTGTTTCTCGTTTAAATGGCGGAGCTATGCATCGATATTCCTATGCGGATTGTTACCAACGCATTGCCAAACTGGCGAATGCTCTGCAAGCGTTAGGCGTAACGAAGGGCGATGTTGTTGGCACAATCGCCTGGAACAGCTACCAGCATGTCGAACTTTACTACGCCATTTCCGGTATCGGTGCAATTTGTCATACGATCAACCCGCGTATGGGAGCAGACCGATTAGCCTGGGTAGTGGCCCATGCGCAAGATAAGCTGGTGTTTTTTGATTCCCAGTTTTCATCAATGATTGATGCCGCTGGTACGATCAACAGTGTCAACCACTGGATTGCCCTTGAGGCGGACAGCAAAAAGAACTGGCTACCGCCGCACTCGGTCAAGCCATTGTTCTATGAAACATTGATCAATGAGCAACGCTCAAATATTGATTGGCCCGATCTGGACGAAAATACAAGCTGCGGTCTCTGTTACACCTCCGGTACAACCGGTAAACCCAAAGGAGTCTGTTATACACATCGTTCTACCGTGCTCCATGCCATGGCTATCTGTATGACCGATGTCCTGGGCCTCAGTGCCATGGAGACGATTTTGCCGGTGGTGCCTATGTTTCATGTCAATGCCTGGGGCCTGCCCTATGGGGCGCCCATGTCAGGTGCCAAGCTGGTACTGCCCGGTCCAATGCTGGATGGCGAAAGCCTCGCTAACCTGATCGACCAGGAAAATGTGACCTCCGCTTATGGAGTGCCCACGGTCTGGATGGGCTTATTAGATTATCTGGACCGTACCGGCCGACAGCTCCCTAGCTTAAAGCGGTTGGTTAGCGGTGGTTCGGCGGTCTCTGGCGATATGCTGCAGCGCTTTCGGGAGGATTACGGAGTTACTGTGATTAATGCCTGGGGCATGACCGAGACCAGCCCGGTGGGTACCGTCAATATGCCCAAGCAGCGATCTCAAAATATAAGCCAAGCGGAGTCTGATGCACTGGCACTTAAACAGGGGCGCGGGGTGTTTGGTCTAGAGATGCGACTGGCCGATACAGAGAACCGTCCCTTGCCCCGCGATGGCCAGGCCACCGGCGAACTACAGGTGCGCGGACATTGGGTTACCGAGGGCTATCTGCATCAAGCAGATTTGGATGCCCTGACCGAGGACGGTTGGTTTCGCACCGGCGATATTGCCAGTATCGACCCGCAAGGCTATATGCATATCAGCGACCGAGCCAAAGATATGATCAAGTCCGGTGGTGAGTGGATCAGTTCGATTGAACTAGAAAATGCGGCCCTGTCACACCCGGGTGTTGCTCAGGCAGCGGTGATTGCTGTGCCACACCCCAAGTGGCAAGAGCGGCCACTATTGATCGCCTGCCGCTCGCAAACGGATGCTATTGCAGCAACCGACCTGCGTGATTATGTGGCTACCCAGTTGGAGAAGTGGATGGTGCCGGATGCGGTGGAGTTTATCGACGAGATGCCTCTGGGTGCTACGGGGAAAATCGATAAGGTGCAGCTCAGAAAAATATACCAGGATTACCGATTGAAAGAGTAACGCGCTAATGAAAATATTCTCTGCATGCCTTGCGACTGAAACCAATACGTTTTCTCCAATCCCAACCGGGCAGAATGATTTTTTTACGGTCCTAAATGACGATATTGTGATTGGTGCACACAACTTTGACGAAATTCCTCCATTTGCACTTTGGCATAAAAAGGCTTTGGCGAGAGGTGATGAGTTTATATTCTCCTTGTTTGCCTTTGCTCAGCCATCCGGTTTAACTACAAAAACCGCATACCAAACCTTACGCGATGAAGTGTTGACCGAGCTACAAATAGCGGGTCCAGTAGACATTGTTCTGCTATATCTCCATGGCGCTATGGTAGCTAATGGTTACGACGATTGTGAAGGTGATCTTCTCTACAAGGTCCGGTCAATAGTAGGCCCTGAAGTTGTTATCGCGGTTGAACTGGATCTGCACTGCCATCTCAGTGAACAGATGCTCAAGCAATCCGATATTATTATTACCTTCAAAGAGTACCCTCATGTGGATATCGATGCTCGCGCGGAAGAACTTTTCAATCTGGCAATTGATACACAGCAGAAAAAATGTGGTCCCACCATGGCGATGTACGATTGCCATATGATGGGTATGTATCCTACTACAACGCGAGAGATGCGGGGTTTTATTGCCGCCATGACGGAAGCTGAGCAGCAAGAAGGTGTTTTGTCTGTCTCTTTTGCACACGGTTTTCCCTTTGGCGATGTACCCGAAGCCGGCGGCAAAATTCTAGTGGTGACCGATAATAATATACCGTTGGCAAAATCCCTAGCCAAAACATTAGGTCGGCAGGTTTTTGCCCTGCGCCACGGGATTGGTTTTCCTACATTGCCTCAGGAAGAGGCAATGACCCGGGCGACATCAGCCATCGCTCTTCGAGGATGTTCGACCACTGCAAATGAAAGTGAACAAAAACCAGTTGTTATAGCGGACCAATCCGATAACCCCGGGGGTGGTGCACCAGGTGATGCTACTTACACACTCGCCTGGCTACTGGAACATCACATACAGAATGTGGGGATGGCTATTTTTTATGATCCCCAAGTCGTCAGGCTGGCGCAGGCTGCTGGCGAAGGAGCGCAGTTATCTATTCGCTTCGGCGGTAAGCTGGGGGTTACCTCAGGCTCGCCGTTGGATATTGATGTAACGGTGGGCATGATCAAAGAAAACTACCAACATCGCTTTCCGCAAATTGACCCAGCAACTTGTCAAGAAAGCAAACCGGTCTACTGGCCAGTGGGAGATACAGTCGCTCTACATTGCCAGGGTATTGATCTCATTGTGAGCAGCGAACGAAGTCAATGTTTCTCGCCCTGTATCTTTGGTGACTTTGGCATTACGGCAAAGGAAAAATCACTATTGGTCGTCAAATCAATCCAGCACTTTTATGGCGCTTTTGCACCGATTGCCAGCGAGGTGATTTATATGGCAGCGCCAGGTGCCGTGCCGCCCATCGTGCAGCAAATCCCCTATAAACGCGTTAATACTGGTGACATGTATCCGTGGATAGATAGCCCATTGTTATAAGCAAGTTTCGATGATTGTGAAGCTTAAAGATCCACGGTTACCAATATCAAAAAGCCGCCTTGGTCTGGTGCAATGCTCAAGCAGTTGGTGGTCGTTTAGTTAAAGGAGTATGTAAGTGTTAAATTTAAATAAAATTAATATTGTTAACTTGATCGCAATGATGCTGATTGTTACGGCTTGTGTTGATTCTCAACACTTTCAATCAGAGAGTAAACCGATGGCCTTCTACGTTCAGAGTGGCGCATCACACGATGGAGATGGGAAAACGTATGACAATCCGTTTTCCAGCTTGCAGCAAGTTGAGCGAACTTCTGGACCAGGGGACTTCATATATGTCATAAAAAATGGGATAGAAATACTAGATGGAGGGATTGTTCTGAAACCTGGCCAAAAACTTATTGGTATGGCTTCTAAGGGAGAAAAGTCCGTTGTTAATTCAGCGGTCCGTATAAGTAACTCAACCTTTGAAAATGACGGAGTTGTTATCAAGTTATCCCATAATAATGAAATATCGGGCATTGAAATAACCTCCAGGCATGGGAATGGCATTGCTGGAATCGATTTCTCAGGGGCAAACATCCATGACAATGTATTTACCCGACTACCTACTAATGAAACCGATCAAGATGATCCAGTCTGGTCAATTTTCTTAGACCTCAAATTCGGAATTACCTCAGATGTCTTAGTATCTGGCAACCTGTTCAAAAACAGTAACAGGCTAGGTGGTGTCATGGTCGCACAGAGTGGAGACAGTAATGGAAATTATCGATTTGAGAGCAACACCTATGTAGATATCGGGCACGGTATGCACTTCAATGTAAGTGATACTAGCAACATTTCCGTACGAGTACTAAAAATGACTGCCGAAAATATAAGCACCGATGGGAAAAGATGTAATTTGTTTGACGAATCCTGTCGCCAAATAGGTGCTGGTATAACTGTCCGTCACAGCAAAAATAGTATTGGCTCTTATGGTTTTTCAGAAAATAAATTCAATCGCTTGGAGGGGAATGCAATGATTGTTTGGAGCAGAGATAGCAGCTATGTTGAAACAAACATTTCAAACTGCTACGCAAACAATATAGGTGTTGGAAACAATAACTCCGATAGTATTGGTCCGGGATTGTCAGGTGATTCTGAACAGATATGGACAGTTCAAAATTATCATTACAAGAACACAGATCAAGTTGGGCTTACGGCTTCCAATACGGCGTTAGAAGCTATTTTATACCCGAAAGACAGCTTTTTTCCACTACCGTGCGATGGTTGTAAACTTACGCTAAAAATAGTCGACAGCCTATTCGAAGATTTAAACGCGATGGCCGGTATTCAATTTGTCAATTGGGGTACGAACGGTACGATGGACGTGGAAGTTAAAGATACGAAGCTGGTTTTTCGTTCAGCGATATTTGACCATCCTAAGTTGTCATCTAGTAACCTAATACCTGGTAGATATACTTCCGGTATTCAGTTTATTCCGGCTTTCGAGCAAGGCATCGATAACCGATCTAGTCTGAAGGTAGAAAACACTGAGGTTGATTCTGCCGGCTTTGGGCTGACGATTATTGATATTGGCTTGAGCCATTCTGTTGTCGATTTTGGTGGCGGTGATCTAGGTAGTGCGGGTGGTAATCGGATCACTAATAGCAAACGCGCAGAAGTATTGGTCGTAAATGCTAATCCTGCCGATAAAAACAGCTGGATCGGTAAAAAAGTGTTCTGGGGAGGTAATGAGCCTAGAATCGAGTATCGATATACGGAGATTAGTAAGACAACAGACGTTGAGGATAAATTGCCGGAAGACTCGGCTTTAACGCATCAAACGGCGAGCAAGTTCGACTATTCACCTGCATTGAGGTGACCATTCCTTTTGATGTGTACCGTGGCTGATATTGAAAATCTTTTTATCAGACTACATCGATCTAATCCTGACAATGACCCGGATCATAAACCTTATTTTGAGAAGGAAAACTAAATATAAACAAGTCATGCTACCACTTGACGCCGGGTATTATCATTGGTCTCCCACAGCCGATGTTAAATGGCTATAAGGGTGTCTAATCGTACTTTGAGCAGTGCATTCCTGCATGCTTTTTTGGCCGGTGTTAAACACAAAGGCCATAAACTCAACAGCATTCTTCAATATGCTGATATTGAACTAGAGGCCATCAATAACCCTAAAACCACTTTCGATGGCGTTCAGCTTCAACGCCTAATAATTGCCATTACAGATCATCTAGATGATCTCTATTTAGGCTTTGTCAAAGACCGCTATAAACCGGTCTTAAACTACGCAGTCATGAACATCGCCTGCGGTAGCGAAACATTGGGGGAGAGCATCCGCGCCCGCATTGGCCTGCGTGAATCCATCCGCGACGATGTGCACTACGAATTTAAAATAGATAAACAGGCCCGTTCATTTTGCCTGTCCTTAACCGGTTTTGAGATGGTGGAGGGCGTTGACCCTCACCTGTTCTACTGGTTGCGATTAAGCACCATCTATCGCTATCACTCCTGGTTAATCGGCCGGCGTATTAAATTAGATCATATCGACTTTGCCGGCCCGGCCCCGAGTCACTATGGCAAATCACCGCTGCCCCATTTGGCCATGTTTGACTGTGAGGTGCGTTTTGATCAGGCACAGACCGCCATCTATTATGATAACCAATACCTGAGCCAGCCGATTATTCGCACCGATAGAGAAACCCTGCAAGGGATTGCCATCGAGCATTATGACGATTGGCTTGAGGTACCCGGCAGTGATTTGAGTATGACCCGTCAGGTAGAGCAGGCCCTATCCCGCTTGCAAGATGAGGGAGTATTTCACCCGACAACAGAACAGGTGGCGAAAGCACTGAGTATCACTCCACGCAGCCTTCGTAACCAACTGACACGTGAGAATACAAGGTTCCAAGGGATAAAAGCCCAGATTCGAAAGCAGTCTGCCATAAACAAACTGTTGGCCAGTTCCCTGCCAGTATCAGCGGTGGCCGATGCGCTGGGGTTTTCAGAGCCGGGGGATTTCTCACGCAACTTTAAACGCTGGACCGGCTTATCGCCAACCGAATATCGGGCTAAATATGCCAAGTCAGAATCTAAGCCCTAAACAAAATAAACCCTGAGTTTGCCAATTGCAGGCTGTCAACAATGTTAAGTAATGGCACAGGTTTTCCCATGGGCCATAGCGCCCCAGCCTCAGATAATAAGCAACATATAAATTACCACGCCGAGCGCCACTGTTATACCAGCACCTCAGGAAACGGTTATGTCACAGCCATCAACAACCAGATCATCGAATAGCCTCCGAATCGCCAATTGCAGTGGCTTTTATGGCGATAAGCTGTCTGCCGCCCGGGAGATGGTGGAAGGGGGCCCCATTGATGTATTAACTGGTGATTATCTGGCCGAGCTCACTATGGCTATCCTGCAGCGCAAACGGGAGGCAGATTCTGAAGCCGGGTATGTGGGCACCTTTGTTAAGCAGGTCAAAGAGGTGATAGAGCAGTGCCTTGCCCGCAAGATAAAAATTGTCAGTAATGCCGGTGGCCTTAACCCTCAAGGCTTGGCCAAGGCCATAGAGGCAATGTTAGTTGAGTTAGGCCTTAAGGCTAACGTGGCCTATATCACCGGCGATGATTTAATGCCCCGGCTTGGCGACTTGCTTGACGGTGGGGAAGCCCTGGCTCACCTTGAAACCGGTGAAGCCTTTGCCGATTGCGAAAGTTCGGCTCTCACGGCCAATGCCTACCTGGGCGCCTGGTGTATTAAAGAGGCGCTAGATCAAGGCGCCGATATTGTGATTTGCCCCCGGGTGACCGATGCTGCTTTGGCGATCGGTCCGGCCGCCTGGCATTTTAACTGGCAACGCGATGAATATGATGCTTTGGCAGGGGCACTGGTGGCCGGCCACCTGATTGAATGTGGCCCCTCTGTGGCTGGAGGCAACTACGCCTTTTTTGAAGAGGTGCCTAGCTTTCACAATATGGGTTACCCCATTGCAGAAATTACCGCTAATGGAGACTTCACCCTAAGCAAACATCCCGGCACCGGGGGTCTGATCTCGGTGGGTACAGTCACCGCCCAGCTGCTCTATGAAACCCATAAACCGGCTTACCTTAATCCGGATGTGATCGCCCATTTTGATACAGTGCAACTCACCCAGGTAGGGTCAGATCAAGTGAAGGTCAGTGGCTGTCGTGGCTCCAGTCCACCGGGTAGCCACAAAGTCTGCATCAATACCCACGGCGGTTACCGCAGCGCGGTGGAGCTGATGATCACCGGATTGGATATTGAAGCAAAAGCTCAATGCTTTACAGAGGTGCTATTTAAAGCTTTGGGCGGGCGAGAGCAGTTTGATCAGGTAACCGAAGAACTTATTCGCACTGATAAAGCCAACCCCAATAGCAATGACGAAGCTACGGCGGTATTACGGCTCAGCATCACTCATCAAACCAACAATCAGGCGCTTAAGGCATTTCCGCGCAAGGTAACCGAACTGGCACTGGCCAACTACCCCGGGTTCTATAACAGGCCTGCCACTATTCCTACCGGAGCCCTGATTAAACATTGGCCAGCATTGATAGATAGCGCCTGCATCACCGAAAAGGTGCATATCAACCAGACTGAGCTCACTGTGTTGCCCACTAGCCAGCTTAAACAGATAGCTAAGGTCAGCTATAAGACCCCAGCTTACGATATTCCCGTACCACCCGATGGCCCCCTAACAGAGATCGAGTTCGGGCGTTTGTACGGTGCCCGTTCGGGGGATAAGGGTGGCTGTGCCAACCTGGGTGTTTGGGCCAAAACCGATAGCGCCTATCAATACCTCTATCACAGTCTCAGCGTCGAGCGACTAAAAGAACTCTTACCTGACACCAAAGAATACAAAATAGAGCGCTATGCACTGCCCAATATTAAGGCCCTAAACTTTTATATTCATGGGCTTTTGGGCGATGGCATAGCCGCCAGTACCCGCACTGATGGGCAGGCGAAATCATTGGGGGAATGCTTAAGAGCCAAGCGTATTGGAGTGCCGGTAGCGTTGAGAGGGGAGTGTAAAAATTCTTTAATTGATCTTGGAGATAAGAATGAAAGAGCAGACTAATTCGATAATCAATAGACGAACATTTTTATCTCTCGCTAGCTCAGCTGTAGCAGCTTACTCGCTACAGCCACTCTCTTTGCTAGCGAAGCCCATAGCGCCTGAGGACTTAACAGGACTAACTATTCAAGAAGCTGCGGAATTGGTGCGGAGCCAGCAGGTTTCTCCGGTTGCATTGACTAGAGCCTGCCTTGCCAGAATAGAAAAATACAATCCCATTCTCAATGCCTTTATCACAGTTACGGCAAAACAAGCGCTTGCTCAGGCACATACAGCGGAGAAAGAAATCTCCCAAGGGAAATGGCATGGGCCGTTGCACGGTATCCCTATAGCATTAAAAGATAATATTGACACTGCGGGTATCCGCACATCGGCGGCAAGCGCTGTTTTCGCTGACCGAGTACCGACGGAAGATGCAGAAGTTGTGAGGCGATTAAAGGCCGCCGGTGCAGTTTTTCTGGGTAAATTAAACATGCATGAGTTTGCCTGGGGTGATAGCTCAGTGATTAGTTATTGGGGGCCGGTGCATAACCCGTGGGATGTGGATTTTGAGACCGGAGGATCATCAGGAGGGTCTGCAGCGGCAGTGGCTGCCGATCTTTGTTTTGGCGCCTTAGGTACTGACACTGGTGCATCTATCAGGTTGCCTGCCGCACATTGCGGTGTGGTGGGATTAAAACCGACTTTCGGTCTGGTCAGTAATCGAGGAACTATACCGGCCAGCGATTCATTTGATCATGTTGGCCCTTTATGCAAAACAGTCGCTGACGCGGCATTGATGTTGCAGGCAATAGCGGGGCACGATCCGGCATGGTCTAGATCAAAAAACATTCCAATCCCAAACTATGGCTTAGCATCGACTGTTTCTACTAAGCAATTTCGAATAGGCATTCCACGTCCCTTTTTCTACGATGGCCTGGATTCAGAGGTGGAACGTGTCATTAATGAGGCGTTGAAAGTCGTCTCCTCGTTATCGGCCAGTATGAAGGATGTTAACTTTCCTGCCGATACGCTTTATGAATATGGTGCGCTAGGTGCAGAGGGTATGGCTTTTTATCGCCCCTATCTGGCAAAGGCCAGGGTACTTGCGCAACCGGCATACCGTAAAGCATTCGCCGAAAACATAACTCACGCAAATGCGGAAGATTACGTTTTAACCCGGAAACAACTATTTAAAAAGCGCAGAGAGATTGGACGTTTTTTTGATGACATCGACTTGCTGGTTACGCCCACATTACAGCGTCCTCCCCGTACCATAAAAGAACAAATTGAAAGAGCAAACTCTGAAAAACCTTACCCACCGGAGCTACACAATACAATGCCGTTTAATGTATTTGGAAACCCAGCTATTTCTGTGCCCTGTGGATTTACAAAAAGTGGTTTGCCGATAGGCTTGCAAATAGCCGGTGCTCCCATGGCAGAGGATAAGGTGTTGGCGTTAGGCTTGGCCTTTGAGCAGAGTACTCAATGGCACTTGAAAAAGCTAAAGCTTAAGTCGTAAGGGCAGGTGATTGAATATTGAGACATAGCATGGACGGCAAAAATGGCGTAATGCTTTTTTGTTTGTACCTAGATAACTTAATTCTGTGAGGAAAAATTATTATGGACCTTGAATTGTTAGTAGACCCTGAATATCAAGACCTTTATAAAAATACTCAAAAAATAGATATTTCAAATAGAAAATGGGTCGATGAAGCGAAGAAGAAACAAGCACTGGAACCGCCCATTGAAGGTGTTGATGTTACTTATCACACTATCACAGGTGCTATGGGTGAACCCACAATCAAACTGCGCATTCATCGGCCCACTGAATTGCAAGGAGAGCTGCCCGTGCTCTTGTATGTCATGGGGAATGGCTTTCTCTTTATGGGAATTGACGAAGTCGACATCAGTGCAAGGTGGATGGATGGGTGGGCAAAAGAAATTGGTTGCACTTTTATCGTTGTCAATCATCGCCTACCTCCTGCGGCTAGGTTTCCAGGCTTATTGGAAGATTGTTACAGTGCTTATAAATGGGTAATTGCAAATGCCAAGAAACTTGAAATTGATACTAGTCGAATTGCAATAGGCGGAGGGGGGTCGGCAGGTGGTTTGGTGATTGCAATGATGCTTCTTGCCAGAGACCGTGCTGAGGATCAATTTATTTTTCAGCTTATCGAAGGCGCTCAAATGGATAATCGAGGTATCACGCCGTCAAGCCGAAGGGTAACGGATAAAAGAACTTGGCATCGCGAAGTTAACGAGTTGTCATGGTCACTTTATTTGGGTGGCGATATCGAGAATCAAAAAAATCCGTACGCAGTCCCTGCCTTAGTTGATGACTTTACTGGTTTTCCTCCAGCTTATATTGCAGTAGGTGATTTGGATTTATTCGTTGATGAAACTATTGAATATGCGCAAAAGTTAATGCGCGCAGGTATACCCACTGAACTTCATGTTCTTCCCGCGGCACCACATGCGTTTATGTTTACCCAAGATACCTATCTTTCAGCAAAAGCCAAGCGAGAATACATTGAAGTGTTGAAACGGGCATTTGGATTGTAGTCTTAATCTACGTCGATAAGTTAATTCTTGATTGCTAAAAAGTGCTAAAACAGCAACTTATTCAACCTTTTGGGATTTAAGATGTAGAGCTTAGCTGTTGAAATAACCTGCTCTATTTATAAATGGAAGCTGAAGTGGCAATTCATACTGGCAACGGGTTTTGAGTAACATTCGAGAGTGACAACTTATGAACATTGCTGAGAGTACTAAGATTCATGGTCTAATAAAAGATTATATCGGCAGCACCTTACTTCTGAGCTACCAGCCACCAGTATTAACTATCACTTTAAACCGACCAGAAAAACACAATGCCTTAAATCAAACCATGGTAGATGAGTTGCTTGCCGTTTTTGTCGAAATTGCTGAAATGCGCAGTGTTCGCGCAGTGATACTGCGCAGCAAGGGTAAGCACTTTTGTGCCGGTGGGGATATTGGTGGTATGCAGGACGGCAGTCAAACAAACGAAGCCCACAAACAACAGATACGCACGATTAATCGTCGCTTTGGTGAGCTATGTACGGTTGTCAATGCCGCTCCACAGGTAGTGGTGGCGGTGTTACAGGGTGCCGTGATGGGTGGTGGCTTGGGGCTGGCCTGTGCCGCAGATATAGCCATTGCCGATCAACAGGCGACATTTTCAATGCCAGAAACCAGTCTTGGTGTAGTTCCCGCACAGATAGCGCCGTTTGTGATGCAGCGCATCGGCCAGAGCCAGACGAGGCGCTTGGCACTGTTAGGTGAACGCATTAAGGGCGAAGAAGCCTTGCGAATTGGTCTGGTGCATATTGTCACCCACAGTGAAGAGGAAATGCAGTCGGAGTTGCACAAGGTAGTGAGCTATATCAAATGCTGTGCGCCAAAAGCCAATGCAACGACCAAACATCTGCTGCAGAGTCTGGGCGGTGCAATCGATAACGCGACTATAGACAGCGTGCTGGATCATGGTGCGGATGTGTTTGCAGAGAGGCTGTTTAGTGATGAGGGAAAAGAAGGGACAGCGGCTTTTATTGAGAAACGAAAGCCGTCTTGGACAACTGACTAACAATATTATATTCACAGGAGCAGATAACTATGACAGAAAATAATGAGTACTGTGGCCCGCTTGCAGGCCTCAATGTTATCGACTTCGGCCACTACTATGCTGGCCCTATGGTTGGCATGCTTTTGGCAGATCAAGGTGCCAATGTGATTCGTATTGTTAGACCAGGTGAGCCTGAATTGCCTAGCCAGCAGTACCGATTACTCAATCGCAATAAAAAGCTGTTAACGCTCGATCTAAAAACAGAAGAGGGGAAAGCACAGGCCCTCTCCCTAATCGAAAAAGCCGATGTGGTTATTGAAAACTTTCGGCCTGGCGTCATGAAACGACTGGGTTTGGATTATGCCAGTCTGAAGGCAGACAATCCTGGACACGTTTATTTGTCCTTGCCGGGGTTTGCCTCGACGGATGCAGAACGTTCACATATTCAAGCCTGGGAAGGTGTTCTTAGCGCAGCAGCGGGTGTTTATACTATGCCCAATCTACTTCGGTCTATTCTGAAATTTCCTCCTGTCTATAGCTCAATCCCCCAGTGTTCCATGTATGGTGCAATGCATGGTGTGGTGGGGATTATGGCAGGACTTATTGCTCGAAAAGAGCACGGTCATGGTACGGTTATCGAAACGCCATTGGTGGATGCCGGTTTGTCCGGATTTATCATGGATTTTCAGTATTCGATGCTGCCTCTTGGCCCATGGGCGCCAGATCTAAGGTTGCCAGAGGCACTAGAACACCTTATCTATTCTCCTGAAGATAATAACGATGAACAGATCAAGAAACTTAAACGGGCCCAGTTATCAACGGCTTTTGTCGGTACTCCCTGTACCCGTTTTCACACCTGCTTAAATGGTCGTCAGATATTACTATTCCCGATGTGGGACGACGAGCAGTTTGTGAAACGAATGCTCAAAGCGATGAATATTGATACACAGCTAATGCGAAAGGGATTCGTCACTGTCAGCCCCTGGCAAAACCCTGGGTTGGACAATAATATTTGTGATTGTAATAACCTCAGCACAGATAAAAGAGCGCGTCTTACAAAAACAATTGATGATGCTTTTTTGACCAAAACTGCCCACGAATGGGAGGAAATATTTCAGCGAGCACGAGTGCCTGCCGCCATGGTGCGTACAAGGCAGGAGTGGATGGCTTTGCCGTCTTTGTCGGAATCTGGTGTTTTCACCACAATGACAAAAGGCAAGTCGACTTTGATTGTTCCTGGTCGAGTAGCGCACGTAAGTAGTTCGCCCAGTCAAGCGAAAGAAGATTTAAACAACACATATGAAGAAGCAGAGTCTATTACGGTAAAGGAGGCCAGTGAATTATTTGGTCATTGTATTGATTTCAATGTTTCGAAATCTAACTCTCCATCACTTAGCAAGGGCGAATTGCTACGTGGCTTGAAAGTGCTTGATATGAGCAGTCTCTTTGCTGGTCCGGCGGGTGCTTATTTTTTGGCGGGGTTTGGTGCCGAGGTTATCAAAGTCGATCCATGTAGTCCTACTCCTCCGGGTCCGCAGCGAACATTCTTCCCAGGTAAACGAAGCATCGTGACAGATATGAAATCAGCGCCAGGTCAAGAGGTGCTGTCGCGGTTAGTATCGGAGACTGATATCGTATTGCACAACTGTCTGGGTGAAGCTGCCAAACGTCTTGGCGTCACACATAAACAGTTAGGCAAAATCAACCCAAATATAATAACGGCCCAATTTTCAGCCTACGGGGGCACCTCTCGCGGCGGCATAGAGGGGCGGCAAGGTGTTGAACCGTTGTTACAGGCTGCCAGTGGTCTAATGGCGCACTTTGGTACGCGGGAGTCCCCGCAATACCATGGCATGGTCGCCGCTGCCGATTGTATCGGGGGCCTTGCCCTGGCGTTTTCTGCGCTACTGGGCGTTTATCAGCGGCAGCTGACCGGTCAGGCGGGAGAGGTGCGTACCTCCCTAGCTCAAGCGACTAATTACTACCAGCTTCCTTGGATGATTGACGAGAATGGTAACAGTCAGTGGGAGGCTCCATCTGGTCAATTTGCACTTGGGGAAGACGCATGGCGGCGACTTTACGCCTGTCGAGATGGTTGGATCTATGTAGCGACCACCGACACACATGCGTCAGATTTTTTTAAAACAGTAACGCAACAATCTACGAGTAGTACAGCAGCATTAGAAACGGCGTTTGCCGAGCAGAGTTGTAGGCACTGGTTAACGACATTATCTGCCGCCGATATTGCCTGCCATCAGGTGTTAGATGCTAATGATATTTATAGACGTAATGTACGTCACGTTGCGAAGGAAGATGCAGACGAAAGGGCCGCTTGCGCAAGTGAGTTATTGAGTTGGGACAACTCTGACTTTGGTTACCCTATTTATTTATTAGCCCCAAATTGCGTACGCGTTGGTGAAAGTAACACATACAGGCGACTGGGAAAAACGCCGATTTTGGGTGAGCACACTACAGAGATACTAGAAGAGTTGGATTACAGTAAAAACGACATCGAAGAATTAATTGAACTTCAAATCGCTTATCAATATACATCTGACATCTCTCTAAATAAGGCCTAGTTATTGTCTTTAGTTAATTCTACATCCCCAGGTGATACTGCATAGTTGACCCCTGTCAAAACTGTTCAGTAATCGCGACGGTTCTGCCATGGGCAGTAATCGCAGCCCCTAGTAATCTCAATTAGACATACTCAAGTGAGGTCCATAGTCTTTTGGAAACCCTACCCATACAGGTCAATCAACAAAGTCAGCAGGCCGCAGAGCTTATGGTTCGTGGGCGTGACCTTCCCTGGCTATTGGCGCAATGGGTCGAGCGTCAGCCAGATAAGGTATTTCTTATCTGGGCGGCTAATCCGGGGGACAGCTTCTGTGATGGTGCCGACCGCCAATGGACCTATGCCCAATTTGATGATGCGGTTAGGCGTGTAGCGCAGGGCTTGCAGTCTTTAGGCGTAAAGCAGGGTCAACGTCTATTGATCCATATGGAAAACAGTCCTGACTTTTTGATTACCTACTTTGCTTGTGCACTGTTAGGTGTTGTTTCGGTATTGACCAATACTCGTTCTGTGGCCCGAGAGCTACAAGGCAATGTGGCCCTAACCGAGGTGGTGGGGGTAGTCACCCAAAGGTCGTTTCTGCCTTTATTTGATGACATATATGATCTGTCCTTTGTTGTTGCAAGTGACACTTTGCTTGAGCATGACCTCTTGACCGCTTCTCGGCCTGTTAATCCCCACTGTGATCTGCGTGTGCAGTTTACTAGTGGCACCACTGCCGAGCCAAAGGCAGTTCTCTCAACCCATGCCAATGCGATTTATGCGGCCCAGCAAACCGCATTGGGTTATGGCCTTAACAACAGTGATATCTGCCAAGTCTTTGTACCGCTATTTCATACCAATGGCTTGTCCACACTGGTGACCAGTACGCTGTGGGTCGGGGGAACAGTACTGCTGCAACGAAAGTTTTCTGCCAGCTACTTCTGGCCACCGGCGCTTAAATACGATGCCACTTGGACCTGTTTGCCTGGCGGTGCGTTTTTTATTCAAGCACTGCGGCAGTACCCGGTGCCGGAGCATCAGTTTCGATTTTGGATTGTTAACTGCAGCTCTGAATTGGCTGAGCACTTTGGTATCACCCGTCGGGAGCATTGGGGTATGACTGAAATGATTACCCTGCCGATTTTGCATGATCCCCATCATCCCTGTCCCGAAGGCAGTATTGGTCGACTGGCTGCGGGCATTGAGATTGCAATTAGCAATGAGCAGGGAAAGCCCTGTTTGCCGGGGGAGGTGGGTGCATTATTGGTGCGGGGCATACGAGGCGTGACACTTTTTAAAGAATACCTTAATAACCCAGAGGCAACCGCCAATAGCTTTGATAAGGACGGTTGGTTTATCACCGGTGATCGAGTTTACGCTGATGCTGAGGGCTATCTTTTTTTTGCAGATCGTGAGAAGGACCTGCTAAGGGTGGGTGGGGAGAACGTCGCGGCCTCTGAAATAGAAGCGGTGATTTACCAAACTGGCTGGGTGAGTGAATGTGCGGTGGTAGGTCAGCAACACCCTATGTTAGATGAAGTACCAGTGGCTTTTGTCAAGGTGAATAAGCATGCTCCTGGCGACATAAAGAATCGGTTAATTGATCATTGCCGGAAAAACCTGGCGGATTTTAAAGTCATTAGAGCGGTGCATATTGTGGAGGGTTTTCCACGAGCGGCTCTGCAGAAAATTGCGAAATACCAATTGTGCGAGCAGCTAGTAAAAACCCAATAAGCGGCAAGGAGCAAATAACAATGACAGTAACTTCAGAAACAGTATCGACCTCCACGGCGGAGTCCAACTCTGATCAAAAAATTGCGGCAGATAAATCGGCTGTCGTGGATGGGCCCTATGCAAAATATGTACTGGCCGTGCTGGTAATAGTGGGTATTTTTAGCTATATCGACCGGCAGATCTTTGCGATTCTTGCCGAGGCGATTAAGGCAGACCTACAGTTATCCGATGGTGATCTGGGGTTTTTATTTGGTACCGCCTTCGCGGTGTTCTACGCGGTATTTGGTATCCCGCTCGGGCGCCTGGCAGATAGTTGGTGTCGTACTAAACAGATTTCACTTAGTCTTGGCTTCTGGAGCATCATGACCGCGCTGTCGGGTCTAACAAAAAGTTTCTTGCCCTTGGCGGTTTGCCGCTTTGGGGTGGCTGTAGGTGAAGCTGGCGCTAATCCTGCAGGCTTGTCGCTTCTTCACGATTACTTTTCACCCAAGGTCCGTACCACGGTGATAGGAATTTATGCCTCTGGTCCTGCCATTGGTGGAGGGCTTGGCTTATTTTTAGGCGGTGCGATTCTGGGTGCCTGGAGCAATGCCTGGCCTGATCCGAGCCTTGCGCCTTTTGGTCTTAAAGGCTGGCAGGCTGCCTTTATGGTGGTGGGGCTGCCGGGGCTTTTACTATCGTTATTGATCTGGACCCTGAAGGAGCCAGCGCGGGGTCAAGCCGACATCCCTCTAAAAATACCGACACAAAATCTGACGACTAATCTGTCTACAGTTCGTCCTCTACAAAATTTGCTTCGAGAATTTATGCCAATGCTGCCTATTGTCAATCTGTGGTTGCTAAAGCGTGTAGGCGGGGGATCAAAATCCCAACTATTGAATTTGGGTGTGGGTCTTCTTATTGGTTTAGCTGCTAGCACCTTGATAAAGCTGACAGGGGAAACGCTGCAATGGCTGGCCCTGGGGATTGGCTTCTACTGTGTTTTCTCTTGGGCGCAGGTTCTGCTATGCCGAGATCGAGTATGTTTTAGTTTAATTTTTCGGTGTAAAACCGTGCGTTATCTCTATTTGTTTTTTGGTTTGAGTTTCTTTGCTTCTTCAGCAGTGGGCTTTTGGATGGTGCCTTGGTTTCAGCGCTATTTTGGAGCAAGTGCGGCGGATGTGGGGATAATAATCGGCTTAGGTAGCGCCTTGGGTGCACTAATCGGCGCGATATTGAGTGGCGTCCTGTCCGATTGGCTGCGCCAGTATACTCAACGGGGTAAGTTGTATGTGGCGTTAGGTGGAACCATGCTCTGGTTTTTACTTGTAATCATATTCCTGTTCTTTGTAGAGAACCTGTTTGTGGCTTATACCACTAGTCTCTGTAGTGGATTAGTGTGGTGCATGATGCCAGCTCCGGTGACATCAACCATTAACGATCTAATGCTTCCCCGTACAAGGGCGGTGGGTTCGGCGCTATTAATATTGGCCATGAGCTTTTTAGGTATTGCGCTGGGGCCCTACTGTGTTGGGCTATTTAGTGACGCCTTTGTGGAGACCGGTGTCGACAGCGGCGACGCGCTGCGCTATGCCATGCAGTTATCACTTATTGTAGCCGTTGTCGCTCTGGGGTTTCTTATTCTCGCGGTTAAGCATGTTGTTGCGGATGAAAATTCCTTATTAGAGCGAGCGCGAGCACTGGGTGAGGATATTTGAAACTTGTGAATCAAATTGGCAGATTTGAGTTATTCAGCTAAGCAGCAAAATATTTTTTTGGAATCAGGAAAGCAGTCATAATGAAAACCCTTTTCACCATTAAAAACAAAGTCGCCATCATCACCGGCGGCTCCCGCGGTATCGGCGCAATGATCGCCCGCGGTTTTGTCGAAAACGGCGCCCGGGTTTATATCACTGCCCGCACTGAAGAGACTTGCGCAGCCACAGCAGCTGCTCTGTCTCAATATGGCGAATGCATCGCTATCCCCGCTGATCTATCGACCCTTGAGGGTATTGGTGAGTTTGTTAAAGCCTTCAGTGCAAGAGAAGAGAAGCTGGATATTCTGGTCAACAACGCAGGTTTTATGAAACCCCGCCAGGAGTTCAGTGAACTCAGCGATGCCATTGAGCACTTCGGTGAGTCTGATTGGGACCGGACCATGGATATTAACCTGAAGGCGCTGTTTTTTCTTACGCAACAATTATTGCCCGCCTTAAAACAGGGGGCACAGTTTGATGCGCCGGCCCGCGTGATTAATATAGCCTCCAATGCAGGGATGATTCCTCCCCATCGTCATACGGATTATGCCTATACCTCTAGTAAAGGGGGCGTGATTAATCTCACCCGCCATTTGGCCATGAGTCTTGCCGATGCTCATATCACCGTTAACACATTGTCACCTGGGCTGTTTGCTACCGAGATGAGCAAAGAGATTATCGAACAGCGTGGTGATGTATTTGCGCAGTCTATCCCGCTGGGGCGACTTGGCAGGGCGGAAGATATTGCCAGTGCGGCGATCTACCTGGCCTCACCCGGCGGTGCCTGGTTGACTGGGGTAAATCTCCCGGTTGATGGGGGCAATGTGGTGAAGCGTTGATGCAGTGGCTAAGCCGATCTCTTTTTTTTATATTAATGATTAATAAGGTTCTGTCAGGATGACAATAATATCGAGTAGTAAAGTATCCCCCGAACCCATGGATACGCTGGTGGAAACACCTCAGGGTAAATTGCTGGGCGAAACTGCTAGCCCTGATAACAGTATTCGTGTGTTTAAAGGCATTCCCTATGCGTTGCCACCGGTGGGCAATCGCCGATGGGCGCCGCCGGAGCCTGTGGGCGCTTGGTCGGGTATAAGATCGGCTAAAGCCTTTAGCCCCCAGGCGATGCAAGCAACTATGCCCGATACCTTTAATATGCCCCTGAGGGAGAGCAGTGAGGACTGTTTATATCTGAATATATGGACGCCCGCTAAAGAAGCTTGCGCCAATGAGTTGGATAAGCATACCCCACATAAAAAATTGCCGGTTATGGTGTGGATCCACGGCGGTGCCCGGCGCTGGGGTAATGGTGAAATTGATGGAGTGCCTCTGGCCAGTAAAGGGGTGGTGGTGGTCTCGTTTAATTACCGGGTTGGGTTATTTGGTTATCTTGCCCACCCTGAGCTTAGCGCTGAATCGCCCCAGGGTTCTTCTGGCAATTATGCGATTCTCGATCAGATTCAGGCGCTGAAATGGGTGCAGGATAATATCGCTGCCTTTGGTGGAGACGCGGATAATGTGACTATATTTGGTTGTTCCGCCGGTGGGGCCAGTGTGCATGGGTTGGTGGTGTCGCCTTTGGCCAAGGGGTTGTTTCATAAAGCCATTGCTGAGAGTGGCTCGCTGTATTTTCCCTGCCGGGGCCTGTCACAACCACTTTTAGAGGCGCAGACCGGGGAAGCCTTAGGGCTGGATTTTATGCAAGACGCTGGGGTCAATTCGTTGGAGGAGTTGCGTAATCTGCCAGCGGACCAGCTGGTGCAGGTTGCGGATACCGTGAGTAAGGGTAGCTTTTACAAATACCTGGATGAAATTGTTGATGGCTGGGTGATACCGGACCAGCCTTTGATGATTAGCCGACGGGGTGAGCAAAACCCGGTATCGGTGATGGCCGGCTGTACTGCTAATGATGGCAGTGTGGTGGCGCTTTTAGGCTATGCCGCCGATATGCCCGATACCGCCGCGGCCTATGAAACTGAAATTAAAAAACGCTATGGTGATTTGGCTGAGGCGTTTTTAGCCCAGTACCCGGCCGATACTATTATTGACTCCTGTTATAACGCCCTGCGCGATCGCGCGTTTGGCTGGGCATCGGAGAGCTGGGTACGCCATGGGGCAGCGGTGGGAGCCTCGGCTTATCTCTATCACTTTGCCCATATTCCGCCTCATGGACATGTGAGCTCGCCGGTTCCCGGTCGTAGTCAAGAACGGGAGGAGGGGGCTGCCCATGGTGCTGAGCAGCTGTACGTTTTAAACGATCTGATAAGCCATCAGCTTAGCGCAGAGTATCCGCCGACGCCGGATGATGTTGTTATGGCTGAGATCATGTCTGATTATTGGGTGGCCTTTGCTAAAACGGGGCGGCCTGAGGTGGAGGGTTTGCCCAGCTGGCAGCCCTATACAGATGCGGCTCGGCATTATATGCGCTTTGAGGATGCCGGTGCTCACCCGGGTGTAGGTTTGTTTCCGGGGATGTGGGAATTGATGGAGGAGGATGTGAACCGTCGCCTGACGCTGTCGGGTGCGGGGCGGGATTATTATGCGGTGGGGGTTTCTTCGCCGGTATTGCCAACCAGCTAGGCCATTTTGTTGCGCACTGTTTTTCAATGATTGACCTTACTGCCGGCCGAGCAGCCAATACGCACCTGCGTCGTCACCTTATGCTAGAGATCAAGTCAGCGTTAGATAGCCGCAATCTGACTCAGGTAGAAGCCGCCACAGCGCCCTATGGCGCTTTTTTGGTTTTTGGAGTAGGGGTGGAGTTTGTTCGGTAATTTATTTGATATTAAAGGTAGGGTTTTTAGCTCGCACGAAGTCTTACTACGAGTTACCGAAAGATTTCTGTAAAAACTTTTACATTTCGCAGTCTTCCTGAAGTCAAAATTAATTATTTTATATCTAGGAATATCGCTATGGTCAGATCAACTTATTGGAGAAATAAACGGAATACGAGTGAGCGCACCTGCAGATGCGGGACATGGAAACAACACTGGCTTAATCGGACTGGCCAGAGATGGCCATTGTCCTGCACAGTTGATGGATGCAGCGGTCTTGCGATATTAGGTGCCCATATTGTGAATGATGACGGGGTTGAAAGAATTGTTCCCATGTGTAATAGCTGCAATCAGTCGGACATCGAGTTCCAGTTGAAACAAAATATCGCAACCTCCAACGCAGTTGCGGATAACAATTGTCATGCTTAACGGAATCGCCCTTAGCCTGAAACATATTCTATGAGTAACTTATTAATAACGGGTGCAGGGGTTGATAAAACGGCAGGAATTGAATTTCCCCTTGCCGAAAGACTGCTCCCTGAGCTTTATAGTTTTATAAAAGGCGAGGGGGCAGGTTTTGAGAAAGAGGTTAGAGCCGCCATCCCTGGACTGCGGTTTGATTTTACTAAGTTTATTAATGCCGAAATTGACGCTATTACCAGTAAGGATCAAGAAGAGCTTCGCAAGATTGTTGATATAGTCAAAACTGCCATCGAGACTATTGATGATCCAGACTCTCTGCTATCAAAGCGTGGTCATGTTATTGCAACCTTGTTTGATAAAATGGCGTCTATTCAAGAATCCAGCCAAATTGATGATACAACCCATTTATTAATTCAAGAAGCTTTCGGCGAGGAATATGCGGAGAGTGATTTTGTAATTGACATGCATAAGGTCTCTTTGTCAGATACATTCAAAACTATATTAAAGACAACATTGCGAGAGAGTCTTGAGGATTCAAATCCTGTTTCTGATGCAATGGCCTCTCACTTGTTGGATATTGAGCAATTATTGATACAGCAATTTTTAGGTTTTTATTCAGGTAGGCCCTTTATTGTTAAACAATATATCTATATTTCATGGTGTCTTTGGGGTTTTTTGGTCACCAAACAACAGGAGGTGCTTAGGTCATCTGCAGCCTTAGAGATGCCGTTTTACGCTGATTTACCTGAAGATTTATCAGCGATAACATTAAATTATACGACGTTTTTGAAAAATCATGTCGCAGGAGAAGTTATCCACTTTCATGGTGGCCTTGCGGAATATGTGCGAATGGATACTCGTCAGTTGTTACCGATTGAAAATATTTCAAAGCTCAATATTATTGAGTTCGCCCGCAATCAGATTTCACCAAATCTTGATTTTTCTCAGAGTAACGTATTTGACCAAAAACATGTTATTCCTTCTTTGGTTCCGCCACTAAAACTAAAGCCTGTCCTATCACATAAGTATATTGACCTATGGGCAAGAGCCTCTCTATTAGTTAGAGAAGCAGAAAAAATAGTGGTGATTGGTTATTCGTTTAATAATGCCGATGAGCATTTTAATGATATTTTGCGCAACGGAGGTGACAAACAGTATGACATTGTTGCACCTGACGCTCACTCTGATAGATTTATCAGGCGAATGGGAAAAGTCTTTAGTATCCCGGCAGACAATCTTGTTAGCACAATTATTGGTGGTCTGAATGCTAAGTCGGCGGGTAGAGTTCGTTTAATTGCTGCTCGTGCTGATGAAATAGACATTAAGACCTTGTTGAGTGGCTAATATTGAAAGGTAGTTTGAGTCTGTTCAGAATTTTGTGTGAGTCCTATAATCTTGAAAAGAGGAGAGACACATATCAAAGTAATCCGACTATAACAAAGCCCTGGAAGCCATTCAGATATAGCCACCTTAGTCACCAAAATCTTGCCAAGGGCCACCTCTTCTCAAAACTTCCTTCATTGTCTATCAATCCTCCCTAGCCGTATTACCGGCTCAATCAAACCCAGCCCTCCAAAATAATGCCTTTTGCGCGCCCCCAGACATTTTGCATTTGGGCCAGCGCACAGCCTGCCCCAAAAGTCTCTGCAACGCCCCCCTAAACAGCTACGCTTACCTTAGGCCCAAGCGTGCCTTGCCTCCGTTATTCCGCTCTGAAGACCAAACGTGCTCACGAGTTAAGTCAGCCCTCTAACTCCTTGTTGTTAACCAAACCAGGAGACTAATATGCCCTCTCAAAACCTCGTGTCAGGTGTGCTAACTGACGAATCCCTTAACACCAACCTTGCAGCTATCAAGCAGTTAGAAAGTAGCATGGATTTTTTAATCTCACTCAGCCCCGAGCAGCGCAAGCGCACCGCCAAACTGCGGGCTAACCATGTGGACTTTGTGCATCAGATGCGCGCGGTCTGCAACCAGAACCCAGACTTTTTACCGCGCCAGTTTGACCTTGCAGAATTTGACCGCGACGTGGCCCTAAGTACCCAGTTGGAACAGGTGGCCTCTGCCGTGACTCAGCTGGCTCAGCAAATAGAAGACACCATTTTGGGTGTGCGCAGTGATATGTATGTGAGCGCCCTGGAAGTCTATGGCTACCTTAAAGTAGCCAGAGAAGGCGATGGCTTGGATGTTCACCGCCGCGAGCTGGGCCGCTTCTTTAAAAAGGGCAGCTCTGACAGCAGCCAAGATGAAGACATCATCACCGATATCGACACCATCACCGGCGGCTTGCCCGGCCCGGCGCTCTAGGCTGGGCACTATAACCCTGTGTTGCATTACCCCAATGGCCATGTCGCGAGTATCAACAGCCATGTAAATGATATGGCTGGCCATACAAATTACATAGCTGGCCATGTAACTTACATAGCTGGCTATGCAAAGAGTATGGCTGGCTATGTAAAGAGTATAGCTGGCTATGTAAAGAGTATAGCTGGCTATGCAAAGAGTATGGCTGGGGTATGAAAGTTACATAGCTGGCCATGTAAATTACATAGCTGACTATGCAAAGAGTATGGCTGGCCATGAAAAGAGTATGGCTGGCCATGAAAAGAGTATGGCTGGCTATGTAAAGAGTATGGCTAGGGTATGAAACTTACATAGCTGGCTATGTAAAGAGTATGGCTTTTGTTGGGGGCTGTGCACTGGGCCCATCAGGTTTGTGCGCTGTTTCCTTGCTAGCCCAAAGTGCAGTTTTACAGCGCAGCCATTAATGCTTTACCAACATAAATTATGTAGAGTCCATCAGGAAAATCCATGCCTGACAGACTATGCTTAACCACAGGACACCAATATGCGTATAGGCGCAATGTCCACTAAAACACCACTGAGCTGCATGCCCAGCCACAGGGCAAGCCAATCAGAGATGCATGCTCAGGCGCCGGCCCAGGCTGGGGCCTGCGAGCTGGGCAACAATAAAACCCACTGCGCTGAGGCGCAGGCCAAGACAAGGCAGGACACAGAGATGCAAGATGCAACACACATTGCCACCCAAATACCCGACTGGTTGCGGCCCTTGCAAAAAACCATTGTCTGCGGCGCCGCGGCCATTATTGTCACCCTGGTGGCCGTACCTCTGTGGCTGTACGAAGAGGGCAAAGGCTCGCTGGTACGGCTGGAGCATAAAATAGATAGCACCGCCACTAAGGTTGAGGCTATGAACAACGAAGTGCACCAATTAAAGAGCACCATGGTGCCCAGCAACGCCGCCCTAGACCAAAGGCTAATCAACCTGGAAGCCCAGGTAGACCACAGCGCTCAATCCATTAGCCGCGTCGAGGGCTCATTGGAAACAGTTATTTCGTTGTTGGAATAGTGCGCCTTCAGCTAAACCCCAAGCAACCCTTAGGCCAGTAGCGCAGTTAGGTCTAACCCCTGTGCATATTGAAGCAGAGACCGCATAAGAAGGGGTGAGGGTTAGACACTTTGTTTATCTGGATAAATTATCTCGGAAACCAGTCTGTTTCTGGACTATGGTTACTCTTAATAGATAAAAATCGAATGAATTTGCACTAGGAGTTGAGGGAGCTCTATTAATTTAGTCAGCGCTAATGAATTAGATATTTAACGAACTTAGAGGTTTAGCAAATGGATAGATTTATTGTTAACAAAAACGAGCAAGCTAATGGTGATCATGAAGTTCACAATGTAACTAAGGGATGTTCCTACATGCCAGATTATGTGAATCAAATAGACTTAGGTTTCCACGATTCTTGTCGTGGTGCTGTTGCCAAAGCTAAGAGCGATTGGCCCAATGAAAAGATTGATGGTTGCTATTACTGTGCGAATGAGTGTCATACAAGCTAAAGAAAAAGCAGTGGGTTTGCCCAGCCCAGGGATGGGGCCTAACCTATAGGGATGCCGTATGACGAGAAGACCTAAAGCGCTATCAAAACATGACCGGTTTGATTCAGATCGATCAACGAATATATACGATGTTTTGATTAGAATAGTCGATGCACTGTATAACCTAACAAACAATGGGAACATTTTTGGCGTCGTCATATTGTTTGGTTTCGGTTTCTTGGTCTATTTGATCGAAAAAGTGTCACAGAGCTTTTTGGAAGCCACTATAATCCAAATATTATCTCAGGAGATGTTTTATATTTTTCCCCTTGGATTGGCATTGTCGATAAGCGTTACAGCTAATGTTTTGCAAGCGAAATACTACAAGAGTCATATAAGAACGTTAACTGCGACCCGCAAGGAACTGATTCATGGTCTAGAATCAGGTCAAATGAAACATCTCACTATGGAAACTACGAGTGGGATTGATCCTCTGGAGATAGGCGATGACTGTTGAACCAATTATTGTATTTAATATTTTGATTACCCTTATAGCTTTGTGGGTTGCTATGGCAGTTAATGCAAAGTTCCTGCAGCCAGTACTTTTGAATAAAAAACGCTTTGCTATTTATGAATTAAGAGATCGTCTTGCACTGCTGGCCATGAGAGGCGTTGTTGATGAAATGTCGGAGGAATACAGAACGCTAATTACCCTGATAAATGGAACGCTCTGCTCCACCAAAGGTTTCCGAATTACCGAATTTCTCAATATGCATGCGGCCATCTATAGAGATAAAGCTATGATGAAACATATTGATAGCATTCTGGAGAGGATACACAACGAAGATATGCCGCTGGAATACAAGGATTTAGTGGCTCAATTTTTCCGCCATGCCAGAGATATTTATAAGCATAAGATATGGGGGCTAAAAGTTACTTTGTGGCCCATTTTAGTGTTCTTCTCTGGCCTAGCGAAAATAATTAGTAGTGCACTTATCATAAAGAAAGGGCTGGCGAATCAATTGGATAAGATGAAGAACACCGAGCATAAAATGGAGGAGAATATTGCACGGCTGGTCACCTAGGGATATTTTTGAAAAGCCCGGTATTGTTACGACTGCTAATTACTTACCGAAAGCCTAATCCAATTCAGATTCCAAGAAGGCCCCAGCGCATTAATCCGCAGCACCTGCTCCCCAGCTTGCAAATCAACGGTCGCACTCTGTGTTACCCAGTTCTGCCAGCCGCCGGTATTGGGTACTGATTGGCGGTCTATCTCTGTGCCATTAATCAGTGTTGCAAAGCCGCTGCTGCCTACGTCGCTGGCCACGCGGTATTCGATTAGGTAACTGCCGGGGGTCTGTACATCTATGTTGTACTGCAGCCAGTCGCCGGTATCCACATAGCCAATATTTCTGCCGCCGCCGGTGCCGCCGCCGCTGTCGGTGGAGGCTTCGGTTTGGATGCCGTTCATGGCGGCATAGAGTTCGGCTTCTATGGTGCCGGGCACTGAGAACACTACGTCGGATTGGCCGCCGCCACTGCCGGAGGTGTCTAGGTTGTCGCCCAAGCTGTCTGTGTCTTGGTAGGTTAAACCAAAGCCGTAGGCAAACAGTGGGTCGTAGGTGCTGTCGTTGCGGTTGACTGCCAGCTGGTCGGCGCTGTTGGGCCAGGAGAACGATAGCTTGCCGCTAAAGTCATGGTGAGTGGCGCCGGCGGGAGTTTTGAATATTACATCGGCTACGCCTGCGCCTTCGGTGCCTGGCAGCCAGGCGGCTACAAAGGCGTTGGAGGCGTTAAGCTCGGCATTGACCCACAGTGGGCGCCCGGTGAGGAAGATGGACACTACGGGGATATCCTGGTCGCGCAGTGACTGCAGCAGGGCCAAATCGGATTTGTTGCCTGGTTGATATTCCAGGCTGTTTAAATCGCCTACGCCCTCGGCATAGGGCGACTCACCAAATACCACTATGGCCACATCTGGGGCAGTGCCAGTAAAGCTGCCGTTGGCGCTTAGGCTGGTGGTGCCGCCTGCGGCATTTACCGCGGACTGTATACCGGCATAGATGGAGGTGGCGCCGGGAAAGTTGCTGTTGCTATTGCCGGTACCTTGCCAGGTAATGGTCCAGCCGCCGCTCTGCTGGCCGATATTGTTGGCGCCACTGCCGGCTACCAGTACATTGGCGTTGGGGGCTAGGGGTAAAATATTATCGCTGTTTTTAAGCAGCACCAGAGATTCGCGAACCGCTTGGCGGGCTATGGTGCGGTGGGCCGCTGCGCCTATTAGTGTGCTGTTGTTGGCGTGGGTGCGCTCTGAGGGTTTTACTTTGTCGGCAAAGCCGGCGCGCAGTTTAACGCGCAGAATGCGGGTGACCGCATCGTCAATACGGGATAGGGGAATGGTGCCGTTCTCTACCTGGGCTATGGTATTGGCAATAAATGACTGCCAGGCAAAGGGCACCATTATCATGTCCACACCGGCCATAATGGCCTGGGCGCACTCTGCGTCACCACAGCCTGGCACCTGGCCATGGCCGTTCCAGTCGCCTATCACAAAGCCATCAAAACCCATCTGTTGCTTTAATACATCGGTGAGCAGGTATTGGTTGCCATGGAGTTTGGAGCCATTCCAGCTGTTGTAGGAGGCCATTACGGTCTGGGCGCCAGCGGCTAGGGCGGTGAGGTAGCCCTGGCCATGGATATCCCGCAGCTCCGCTTCGGTGACTACGGTATTGCCCTGATCCACACCGTTCTGGGTGCCGCCGTCGCCAATAAAGTGTTTGGCGGTGGCTATTACATGGCCGGGGCCAAAGCGGTCGCTGCTATCACCCTGCAGGCCGGTAACAATTTCTCCGGCATAGGCTTTGACGATTTCTGGGTCTTCTGAATAGCCCTCGTAGGTGCGCCCCCAGCTGTCGTTGCGCACTACGGCCAGGGTGGGTGCAAACACCCAATCAATACCTGTGGCCGCCACTTCAAGGGCTGTGGCTTCGCCAATTTGGCGCATTAGGCTGGGGTTGTTGGCTGCACCCAGACCAATGTTGTGGGGGAAAATAGTCGCGCCAATCACGTTATTATGGCCATGCACTGCGTCTGTGCCCCAGATCAGGGGTACGCCTACGCCGCCGTCGCTGGTGTCTGTGCTGGCTTGGTAGTAGCTATCGGCCAGGTTAACCCAGTCGGCCAGGCTGGAGTTTTTGCCATTGGGCCAGGATCCGCCGCCATTGAGTACGGAGCCAAGGTTATAGTCACGCACCTGGGCTGCGCTCACCTCGCTAATTTCGGCCTGCACCATCTGGCCCACTTTTTCGGCCAGAGTCATTTCCGCCAAAATAATCGCCACTGCTGCATCTACATCTTCGGTGACCACAGAGTTTACCGCGGGCCAGCTAAAGGCGGTGCTATCGGCAATGACCTCTATGGTAACTGTAGCTGTGGCACTGTCGCCATCGGCATCCACTACTGTGTAGGTGAAACTATCGCTGCCGCTGTAGCCGCTATTGGGGGTATAGGTAGCGGTGCCATTGGCATTGACGGCTGCAGTGCCATTGGTGGCCGCGCTATCAAGGCTGTAGGTTACTGGGGTGTCTTCTAGGCCGCTGTCATTAGCGCTTATATCTGCGTTTAGCGCTGTGTCTTGGTCAATGGTAAAACTGTCGTCAACGGCGACGGGGGTATTGTCTGCCGGGGTTGGCGTTGGGGTTGGTGTGGGAGCTGCTGATCCGCCACCGCCACCGCCACCGCAGGCACTCAAGGAGGTCGCTATAAATACTATGCCAACAGTCCGGCGGATACTGGCTAGGTTAAGTAGTGATTTATGGCTGTTATTTGATGGTGTTTTCACGGCTTATGGGACCCCTTAAATGATGCGGGTATCCTTGACTAAGGGTGGAGGTAAATAAATAGGTTTGAGATGGTTGGTACTGAATTGGAGCTGAATGGGTTGTAGCAGTTTATCCTTGATTAATTTCTGGCAACAAAAAGCCCCACTCAATTGAACGGGGCTTTTTATGGCCTGTCATTTCGACCAGAGAAAAAGCTGCCTGAGATCCTTCGATGCTTTGCATCTCAGGATAACTGGAACTTTAAGCTCCAGTTACCTCAACAATCTGCTGCGCGGCAATCAACTTGCCTTCCTCAGCGGACTTCTGGAATGACTCAATCTGATCGAAGTTCATATAGCGATAAACCTCTGCCGACATTGAATCAATCTTGCTGGCGTATTCCATATACTCGGCTACGGTTGGCAGTCGACCTAAGATACCACCGACTGTTGCCAGTTCTGCAGATGTCAGATAAACATTGGCGCCATCACCCAAACGGTTGGGGAAGTTACGAGTAGATGTCGAGAGGACAGTAGCACCGGCTAATACACGTGCCTGGTTACCCATGCACAGTGAGCAGCCAGGCATCTCTGTGCGCGCGCCGACTTTGCCGTAGATATTGTAGTAGCCTTCTTCCATCAGCGTGTGGGCATCCATACGGGTGGGCGGGCAGATCCAGAATCTGGAATCTACTGAGCCGGCTTGGTCGAGCAGTTTGCCGGCGGCGCGGAAGTGGCCAATATTGGTCATGCAGGAGCCGATAAAGATTTCGTCGACCTTATCGCCGGCCACTTCGGAAAGCAGCTTGGCATCATCTGGGTCGTTGGGGCAGCAGACGATGGGCTCTTTGATATCCGCCAGATCAATTTCGATAACGGCAGCGTATTCTGCGTCGGCATCGGCTTCCATTAGTGTTGGCTCGGCCAACCACTCTTCCATCTTGCGGACACGACGCTCTAATGTGCGCACGTCGCCATAGCCTTCGGCAATCATCCAGCGCAGCAGCGTAGCGTTGGATTTCAGGTACTCGGCAACGGAATCTTCGCTTAACTTGATGGTACAACCTGCAGCTGAACGCTCGGCTGAGGCATCGGATAATTCAAAGGCTTGCTCAACGGTGAGGCTTTCGATGCCTTCGCCTTCAATTTCTAGAATACGACCACTGAAGAAGTTCTTTTTGCCTTTCTTCTCTACGGTTAGTAGACCTTCTTTAATACCGTAGTAAGGAATGGCATGTACTAAGTCGCGCAGTGTAATACCGGGCTGCATTTTGCCTTTAAAGCGCACCAGTACTGACTCGGGCATATCCAGTGGCATAACGCCGGTTGCGGCTGCGAAAGCCACTAGGCCGGAACCGCCGGGGAATGAAATACCCATGGGGAATCTGGTGTGGGAGTCGCCACCGGTACCTACGGTATCTGGCAGTAACATACGGTTTAGCCAGCTGTGAATAATGCCGTCGCCGGGGCGTAGGGATACGCCGCCACGATTCATAATAAAGTCGGGCAGGCTGTGTTGAGTGTCTATATCAACGGGCTTGGGGTAGGCCGCTGTGTGACAGAAAGACTGCATTACCAGGTCGGTTGAGAAACCCAGGCAAGCCAGATCTTTCAGTTCATCTCTGGTCATGGGGCCGGTGGTGTCTTGTGAACCCACAGTGGTCATCTTTGGCTCGCAGTAGGTGCCGGGACGGATGCCGTCGGTGCCACAGGCTTTGCCGACCATTTTCTGAGCCAGGGTAAAGCCAGCATCGGAAACTATAGGAGCGGTGGGGTGACGGAAGACCTCTGAAGGGGGCAGACCCATATGCTCGCGAGCACGCTGAGTGAGGCCACGACCAATAATCAGGTTGATACGACCATCGGCTTGAACTTCATCCAGAATCACTTCTGACTTGTGCTCGAACTCGGAAACCAGGTCGCCCGCTTCGTTAAGAATTTTGCCTTCGTAGGGGTAGATGGTAATCACATCGCCATTGGCAATATTGTCTACTGGGGCTTCAAACACTAGGGCGCCAGCATCTTCCATGGTGTTAAAGAAGATAGGGGCTACTTTACTGCCGAAACAGATGCCGCCGGAGCGCTTGTTGGGTACGCCGGGCATATCTTCACCGAAGAACCAAAGCACGGAGTTTGTAGCTGACTTACGAGATGAGCCTGTTCCAACCACGTCACCTATAAAGGCTACGGGCAGGCCGCGGGCTTTGAGCTCGTCGATCTGAGTCATGGGGCCAGTGACGCCGTGCTCTTCTGGGTGCATGCCGTCGCGGGTCATTTTAAACATGGCGCGGGCATGCAGTGGGATATCTGGGCGCGACCAGGCGTCCTGTGCGGGGGAGAGGTCATCGGTATTGATTTCGCCTGTGGCTTTAAACACGGCAACTTTGATGCTCTGAGGTACGGCATCGTTGCTGGTAAACCATTCGGCATCGGCCCAGCTTTGCATTACGGCTTTGGCATCTGTATTGCCTGAATCGGCTTTTTCTGCCACATCGTGGAAGGCATCAAACACTAATAATGTGCTTTTTAGTTCTTCGGCGGCTTGGCTTGAGAGTTCTGCATCGTCAAGCAGGGCAACCAGGGTCGCTACGTTGTAGCCACCGTGCATATTGCCGAGCAATGTGACTGCGGCGCTGCGATCGATCAGGGGGGAGGAAGCTTCGCCATTGACAATAGCGCTTAAAAAGCTGGCCTTTACATAGGCGGCTTCGTCTACCCCTGGGGGTACGCGGTTGGCAATCAGGTCGAGCAGAAATTCTTCTTCACCAGCTGGTGGGTTTTTCAGTAGCTCGACTAGGCCGGCAGTCCACTCTGGGTCCAGTGGCTTGGGGGGAATATTCTGTTGGGCGCGTTCTGCGACATGGGCGCGATAGGCTTCTAGCACTGGGTGCTTCTCCTTTAAAAATTTGTGGGATTCGACAGCGCTTTTGAGCACTGGATTCGGGTCGGGATTGTACGTGAATCTGTAGTTTATTTACAGAATATTCAGTTATAGCCATTATTCCCTAGCAGAAGGTTATAATGGCGGCCTGGGCGGGCGCTGTGATATCGAGCGCGGCTAACTATCTAAGAGATTCGTCGCGATGCTCAGGATAACAGCAAATCCAGTATTACCACTAACAACACAGACAGCTTAGATCTATGACTATTGCTCTAAAACAATCCGCCACCCATAGTGCTCTGCTGGAAATTCAGGCCTTTTTACCCTGTGCCACCCCAGATCAATGGTTGGAAAATGCTCTGGATAACCAGGCGCTGATGCTGATTGACCATGCCAACTGTGAGAAGAAGGCCGCCAGCACTGCACTGAATCTTATCTACCGCTACACAGATAATTTTGAACTGTTAAATAAAATGTCGCGCCTGGCCCGGGAGGAGATGCGTCACTTTGAGCAGGTGATAGCTATTATGAAGCGCCGTAATATCGCCTATCAACATATCTCGGCCTCTCGCTATGCGGCTGGTATGCGTGAGCTGGCGCGGCCCAATGATCCTGGCAAACTGGTGGATATGCTGGTGATTGGCGCCTTTATTGAGGCGCGGTCCTGCGAGCGCTTTGCGCGCTTGGCGCCCTATTTAGATGATGAACTGAAGGCCTTTTACACTTCGCTGTTAAAGTCGGAGGGGCGGCATTACCAAGACTATTTAAAGCTGGCTAAAAAGGCAGCGGGGGATCAGGGTATTGATGATCGCATTGCGTTGTTTGCGGAATGCGAGCAGCGGTTAATTGAGCAGCCGGATACGGAGTTTAGGTTTCATTCTGGGCCTCTGAGCTAACTGGCTGGCTGGATGGCGTTTTTTGCCTACCTGATAGGGGTACCGGCTTTCTGGGTTTATGGGTATATCATGATCTTGCTTTAGTCGGCTAACGTATGTTTGTGTCTGGTTTCTAAAATGGTTTCTAAAATGGTTTCTAAAATAATGCTTTCTTTAAATACTCTTGTAAAACGCGGTTTATCCCTTGCTGCTCTCGCTCTATTGGCGTTTGTGGCTGCCTGCACTCCCAATGAACCTAAGCCAGCTGGCGAGATCTTCGACGAACTCTTTATGGAGAGCCTGAGAGAAAGCCCGGAATATATGGCCTATCTGGGCATGCGCGAACGCTATGATGAATGGAATGACTATTCTCAGGCCTCATTTGATCGCAGCGTTGCCATGAGCAAAGACCAACTGGCTCGCCTGCGAGCGATAGATGCCGAGGGCCTGGATAAATCAGAGGCTCTGAGTTTGACTCTGTACAGCCAGCGCCTGGAAAATGGTCTGGCCGACACTCAGTGGCGCTATCATGGCTACCCGGTGAATCAGATGTTTGGTGTGCACTCCAGCATTCCCAGCTTTTTGATAAACCAGCATTTAATTGCCAATAAGGCCGAGGCTGAGGCCTATATTGCCCGGGTGCGCGCTGTGCCCGAGGTGCTGAGCCATGTGATTGAGGATTTAAATATCCGCGCTGATCAAGGCATTATCGCCCCCAAGTTTGTATTCCCTCACAGCATTCGCGATAGCCAGAATATTATTGCTGGTATTGGTGATGATGCTGGGGCTGAGCAAAATCCGCTGGTGGAAGACTTTAAAGCCAAGTTAGATAAGCTTGAGCTGGATGACAGCCTGAGAGCAGATCTGCTGGCCCAGCTTAATCAGGCCCTGGCAGAGCAGTTTGCGCCGGCTTACCGGGAGCTAATTGTCACCCTGCAAGCCCTGGGCGAGCGCTCTGAAGGCAACTTTGGGGTCTGGAGCCTGCCCAATGGCGCTGCTTATTATGCCAATGCCCTGAAGCGTATAACCACCACGGATATGACGCCAGATCAAATTCATCAGCTGGGTCTGGATGAGGTTGCCCGCATTCAGGACGAGATGCGCGGCATTATGCTGCAGGTGGGCTTTGAAGGTGATCTGCAGGCTTTCTTTGAGTTTATGCGCAGCGACCCGCAGTTTTATCTACCTGATACAGATGAAGGGCGTCAGGCCTATTTGGATGAGGCGGCTCGAGTGATTGACGAGATGGAAGGGCGCCTAGATGAGCTGTTTTACTCCAAACCCAAAGCTAGGGTAATGATTAAGGCCGTTGAGGCTTTTCGTGAGAAGTCTGCGGGCCGGGCCTTTTACCAGCGCCCTGCGGAAGATGGTTCGCGGCCTGGCACTTACTATGCCAATCTCTACCGTATGCAAGATATGCCCACCTATGATCTAGAGGCGCTGGCTTACCATGAGGGTATTCCCGGGCACCATATGCAGGGTACGATTTCTCAGGAGCAACAGGGCCTGCCCATGTTCCGCCGCCATGGTGGCTACACCGCCTATTCAGAGGGCTGGGGGCTGTACTCGGAATATATTCCCAAAGAGATGGGGCTCTACAGCAACCCCTATTCAGACTTTGGCCGCCTGAGCATGGAAATTTGGCGAGCCTGCCGTCTGGTAGTGGATACTGGCCTGCACCACAAGCGCTGGACCAGGGAGGAGGCTATTGATTACCTCACCGCTAATACCTCTAGCTCTGTGGTAGCCAATACCAAGGCAATTGAGCGCTATATGATTATGCCCGGCCAGGCTACGGCCTATAAGGTGGGTATGCTCAAGATACTGGAGCTGCGCGAAAAAGCCCGCACTGCACTGGGCGATCAGTTTGATATCCGCGGCTATCACGAGCTGGTACTCAGCAGTGGTGCTGTGCCGCTGAATGTGCTGGAAACTCTGGTTGATGACTGGGTGGTTGAGACTCAGGGCTAGATACCCAAAAGCTATAGGCAATAAAAAAGGCAGCTAAGGCTGCCTTTTTTGTGCGCTGGACTAACGCTTATCTATCTTCAACCGGCGTGTAGTCGCGAATATCTGCGCCTGTGTAGAGCTGACGTGGACGACCTATGCGGTAAGGGTGTGTAATCATTTCGTTCCAGTGGCTTATCCAGCCTACGGTGCGGCCTGTGGCGAAGATAACAGTAAACATCTCTACAGGAATACCCAGAGCTTTCAGAATAATACCTGAGTAGAAGTCTACGTTGGGGTAGAGCTTCTTGGAGACAAAGTACTCGTCTTCCAGGGCAATTTTTTCCAGCTTCTTGGCCAGACGGAACAGTGGGTCATTTTCCAGGCCCAGCACTTCAAGCACTTCGTCGCAGCTTTCGCGCATCACAGTGGCGCGTGGATCATAGTTCTTGTAGACACGGTGACCAAAGCCCATCAGGCGGAAGGGGTCGCTCTTGTCTTTGGCTTTGGCAATAAACTCTTCGATATTGTCTTCATGGCCAATCTCTTCAAGCATATCCAGTACGGCTTCGTTAGCACCGCCATGGGCAGGTCCCCAGAGTGCAGCAATACCAGCGGCAATACAGGAGAATGGGTTAGCGCCAGTTGAGCCAGCTAAACGCACTGTGGATGTAGAGGCGTTTTGCTCATGGTCTGCGTGCAGCAGGAAGATGCGGTCCATAGCGCGGGCTATGGCTGGCTCTACCTTGTAGGGTTCGCAGGGGGTGCCAAACATCATATGCAGAAAGTTCTCTGAATAAGACAGGCTGTTATCTGGGTAGATAAAGGGCTGACCGCTAAAGTGTTTGTGACACATGGCCGCAATGGTCGGAATTTTGGCAATCAGGCGGTGAGCAGAGATTTTGCGGTGCTCTTCGTTAGTGATATCCAGTGAGTCATGGTAGAAAGATGACATGGCACCCACCACACCACAGAGCATTGCCATTGGGTGAGCGTCGTAGCGAAAGCCACTGATAAACTGCTCAACAGAACGGTTGACCATGGTGTGATATTTAATGGTGGTTTCAAACTCTGCCTTCTGTTCTGCATTGGGTAGTGCACCCTCGAGCAGCAGGTAGCAGGTTTCTAGATAGTCTGATTTTGCAGCTAACTCTTCAATGGGATAGCCCCTGTGCAACAGTACGCCTTTGTCTCCGTCGATATAAGTAATATCGGATTGACAGGCCGCTGTGGCGGAAAACCCTGGGTCGTAGGTGAACACACCATGGCTGCCAAGGGTACCTATATCGATTACATCTTGCCCTCTGGTGCCTTTAAGAATTGGCAATTCGATGGGTGCTGCGCCGTCGATACTTAGGGTTGCTTTGCGATCAGTCATACTGGGTCCTCAGAAATACTTACATGGGATGGGGATAAAAATGCGACTGCAATCATAGATGTTCAGCCAAAATTGTCAACTTAAACCCAAGGGTGAAATCTCTCAAACAGCCTGCTAGCAGGGGTTGACAGGTGTGGGAGATAGCGGCTATTCACTGCTCGAATGCCTATTTTACAAAATTTAGCCTATGCTGCGCCCCGCTAGATTTTATGCGAACCCTGAGTCACTAAAACCCTGTGGTTTATTAGTTTTTTGAATCGGATATATAGTTTTTGTGAATTGAATTTAGGCTTGCAGCTAACTATACTGCGTCGCCATCAAACAGCCGGTCTGAGCATTACCATCCTGGCTCTGATCGTTTATGAGTTTATTTAAATCCATTTCCGTTGATGCGGATCATCTTATTAAGGTACTACCTGCCGTGGATAAAAAAAGACCAGTCAATTTAGATATTGGAACAATCAAGCTTCCAATCACTTCCTATGTTTCGATTCTGCACCGAGTATCTGGTGTGATTATGTTTTTTGCCGTGGCTATTTTTCTGTGGATGCTGGAGAGCAGCCTGGCCTCAGAGCAAAGTTTTAATGAGCTGGGTGGGCTGCTGAGCAACCCGATTTGTCAGTTTATTATCTGGGGCAGCCTTGCAGCGCTGGCCTATCACGCTATTGCTGGTATCCGTCATCTGATTATGGATTTTGGTTTTGGTGAAGACTCATTTTATGCGGGACGCAACAGCGCCTGGGCAGCTTTGGTGCTGTCGGTGGTTGTGATCGCTCTGATTACCTGGTGGATTCTATAATGGTTACTACAGTTACTAGCCTGGGCCGCAGCGGCCTGTCGGATTGGATGATCCAGCGTATCAGCGCCTGGGTAATGACAGCTTATCTTGTGTTTATAGTTGCCTACTTTATCGGCAACCCTGACCTGAGCTATGGGCAGTGGGCAGAGTTAAATAGCTCTCTGCCTATGCGTATGTTTAGCCTGATCACCATACTTAGTATCGCGGCTCATGCATGGATTGGCATGTGGTGTGTTCTAACGGATTATATTACCGTCAGATTGATTGGGCCAAAGGCCACTGCAATCCGTATCTTTTTTCAACTGGGCATGATTGCAATTACCTTGCTCTACGTGATCTGGGCTATCGATATCCTCTGGGGAATTTAACTAAATGGCTAACATTAAAACGATGAGTTTTGATGCCGTAATCGTCGGTGGTGGCGGTTCTGGTATGCGCGCTGCACTTCAGCTGGCGCAATCTGGTTATAAAACAGCAGTAATTACCAAAGTATTTCCAACTCGCTCCCACACAGTATCTGCCCAGGGCGGTATTACCTGTGCGATTGCCAGTGACGATCCCAATGATCAGTGGCAGTGGCATATGTATGACACTATTAAAGGCTCTGACTATATTGGTGATCAGGAAGCCATTGAATATATGTGCCAGACTGGTCCAGAGGCTATTTTTGAGCTGGAGCATATGGGTCTGCCTTTCTCCCGTACCGAAGAGGGTCGTATCTATCAGCGCCCATTTGGTGGTCAGTCTAAAGACTTTGGCAATGGCGGCCAGGCGGCGCGCACCTGTGCGGCGGCGGACAGAACCGGCCATGCACTGCTGCACACTCTGTATCAGGGCAACCTGAAAAACGAGACCACATTCCTCAATGAATGGTATGCGGTGGATATTGTTAAGAATGCTGATAATGCCGTGGTTGGTGTTGTGGCAATCAATATAGAGACTGGTGAAACTGTCTATGTGAAATCTAAGGCTACTGTGTTCGCTACCGGCGGTGCAGGGCGTATCTATGCCTCTACTACCAATGCTCATATCTGCACCGGCGACGGCGTGGGTATGGCACTGCGCGCGGGCTTCCCTGTGCAGGATATCGAGATGTGGCAGTTCCACCCCACAGGTATTCACGGTGCAGGTACTCTGGTAACAGAGGGTTGTCGTGGTGAAGGTGGTTATCTTATCAACAAAGATGGCGAGCGCTTTATGGAGCGTTATGCCCCCAATGCTAAAGATCTGGCTGGCCGCGATGTGGTTGCCCGCTCTATGGTGTTGGAGATTCTTGAAGGCCGCGGCTGTGGCCCGGATGGCGACCATGTATATCTCAAGCTGGATCATCTGGGTGAGGATACATTGAATGCCAAGCTGCCCGGTATCCTTGAGCTCTCGCGTACCTTTGCCCATGCAGACCCAGTAAAAGAGCCTATTCCAGTGGTACCTACCTGTCACTATATGATGGGCGGTATTCCCACCAATGTTGATGGTCAGGCACTGACCATTGATAAAGACGGCAATGACCAGGTTATTGAAGGCTTTTATGCCTGTGGTGAAGCGGCCTGTGTCTCTGTGCACGGGGCTAACCGTCTGGGCGGCAACTCGCTGCTGGATCTGGTGGTCTTTGGTCGCGCCTCTGGTATGTTTATTGAGAAGCAGCTGCGTGAAGGTATTAACCTTAAAGAGGCCAGCGAAGCGGATATTGAAGCTGCTATGGTTGGCCTCAACCGCATCAACAACTCGGCAGGTGGCGAAAAAGCTTCAGTGCTGCGTGCTGAGCTGCAGACCATTATGCAGAACTACTTCGGTGTATTCCGCCGCGGTGACTTTATGAAAGAGGGCATTGACAAGCTCAATGCTCTGCGCCCACGCATTGAAAATGTGGCGCTGGAAGACAAGAGCAATGCCTTTAATACGGCCCGTATCGAAGCGCTGGAGTTGCAGAACCTGTTTGCCACTGCAGAGGCTACGGCTATTGCTGCTGAGGGTCGCACAGAGAGCCGCGGTGCTCACGCTCGCGAAGATTTCCAAGAGCGCGATGATGAAAACTGGTTGTGCCACTCGGTGTATTTCCCCGAGAGCAAGACTCTGGGCAAGCGCGGTGTAAATTTCACGCTGAAAACTCGCGAAGCTTTTGAACCTAAAATCCGTACCTATTAATAGGGGCTGACTGAATTATGTTGAATGTAAGTATTTATCGCTACAACCCAGAAGTGGACTCTGAGCCTTATATGCAAGATTTTAAGGTGGATACCCAGGGCAAAGATGTGATGGTTCTGGATGTACTGGAAAAGTTAAAAACAGAGGACCCAACCCTGACATTCCGCCGCTCATGTCGCGAGGGTGTCTGTGGTTCCGACGGTGTGAATATCTCTGGCAAGAATGGCCTGGCCTGTATCACACCTCTCTCAGAGGCGGTGAAGGGCAATAAGCTGGTGATTCGCCCGCTGCCCGGTCTGCCGGTGATTCGTGATCTGGTGATTGATATGAGCCAGTTCTACGCTCAGTACGAGAAGATTCAGCCCTATATGATTAACAATAACCCGGCGCCTGCCATCGAGCGACTGCAGTCTCCGGAAGAGCGTGCCAAGCTGGATGGTCTGTACGAGTGCATTCTCTGTGCCTGCTGTTCAACGGCTTGCCCATCGTTCTGGTGGAACCCGGATAAGTTTATTGGCCCATCCGGCCTGTTGCAGGCCTATCGCTTTTTGGCGGATAGTCGCGACACGGCCACCGAAGAGCGCCTGGCTAACCTGGATGACCCCTTCAGTGTGTTCCGTTGCCACGGCATTATGAACTGCGTGCAGGTCTGTCCAAAAGGGTTGAATCCCACCAAAGCCATTGGCCATATTCGAAGTATGTTGATCAGAAGCGCAACTTAATGATCAGATAAGCCTGAATTGCTAGGCTAAAACCCCAAACGGCCAGTTTTTACTGGCCGTTTTAGTAAATGCAGTTTAGAATACCCGCGTTCGAAATTTGCCTAATACACAGTATTTATACGGGGAACATCAGCAATGCCTGAGGGCTTAATGGAGCAATTTTTACGCTCCTCCCACTTTTCTGGTGGAAACGCTGCATACATTGAAGAACTCTACGAAACCTACTTGCACGAGCCCAATAGCGTGCCAGAGGAGTGGAGTAGCTTTTTCGACTCCCTACCGCGCACCAATGGATCAGTTACTCCTGATATTTCCCACGCCACCATTATTCAGCACTTTGAACTGCTGGGTCGTCGCCAGGCGCGCCCAACTCCGGCTCCAGGCTCAGGTGGTATACACCTTGAGCACGAGCGCAAGCAGGTTAAGGTTGTTCAGTTAATTAGCTCCTACCGCTTTCGCGGTCATCAGAAAGCCAGCCTAGACCCGCTGGGGCTGATGGTTCGTGAAGATGTGCCAGATTTAAATCTGCACTTCCATGGCTTGACCGACGCGGACTTAGATACCACCTTTCAGACCAGCCCACTGTATATGGGCAAGCCCGAGGCAACTCTGCGCGAGATTGTCGAGACACTGGAAGAGACTTACTGCGGCCATCTGGGCCCAGAATTTATGCATATCACCAGCTTTGCTGAGAAGCAGTGGCTGGCCCAGCGCTTTGAGTCTGTGCGCTCCAAGCCCACCTATGGTGATGAGGCCCGTATTGATGTGCTGAGCCGCCTTACTGCAGCTGAGGGGCTGGAGAAGCACCTGGACTCCAAGTATCCGGGCACCAAGCGCTTTGGTCTTGAGGGGGGCGAGAGCCTGATTCCACTGCTCGATTGCCTGGTGCGTCGCTCTGGGGAATACGGCTGCAAAGAAATTGTAATGGCCATGGCCCACCGTGGCCGGCTTAATGTCTTGGTGAATATTCTGGGCAAAAACCCTGCCGAGATGTTTGAAGAATTTGAAGGCAAGCGCCTGGTTAACACCAGTGGCGATGTGAAATACCACCAGGGCTTCTCATCCAATGTGATGACTCCCGGGGGTGAGGTGCATATGGCGCTGGGCTTTAACCCGTCGCACCTGGAGATTTCCTGCCCGGTGGTGATTGGCTCTGGCCGCGCCCGCCAGGATCGTCGCGACGATGCCAGCGGCGAGAAAGTAGTGCCTATTCTGATGCACGGTGATGCGGCCTTTGCCGGTCAGGGTGTAGTGATGGAAACCTTCCAGCTCTCCCAGACTCGCGCCTATAAAACTGGCGGCACTATTCATATTGTGATCAACAACCAGGTTGGCTTTACCACTAGCCGCCAGGATGATGCGCGCTCCACTGAATACTGCACAGATATTGCCAAGATGGTGCAGGCGCCTATTCTGCACGTGAATGGCGATAACCCGGATGCGGTGATGTTTGCGGCCATGCTGGCCATGGACTACCGCTATGAGTTTGGCAAAGATGTGGTAATTGATCTGGTTTGTTACCGCCGTCGCGGCCACAACGAGACCGACGAGCCGTCGTCTACCCAGCCGCTGATGTACGACATTATTCGCAAGCACAGCACCACCAGAACCCTGTATGCCCAGAAACTCGTAGCCGAGGGAGTGGTAGAGCAGGATCAGGCCAATGAAATGGCCAATGAATACAGAGCCAGCCTGGATAATGGCGACTTTGTAGTGCACAACCTGGTGCGCGAGCCGGACACCACTCTATTTGTTAATTGGGAGCCTTATTTGGGCCACGATTGGCGAACCCCTTCGAGCACTGGCTTGGATATCAAGCAGTTGCAAGAGGTTGCGGCAAAGATAACCAGTATTCCCGACGGCATCCAGGTGCAGCGTCAGGTGGCTAAGATTTACGATGACCGCCGCAAAATGGCTGGCGGTGCCTTGCCTCTCAACTGGGGTATGGCTGAGCTTCTGGCTTATGGCACCCTGTTGGATGAGGGCTATCCGATCCGTATTACTGGCCAGGATGTGCGCCGGGGTACCTTCTCGCACCGTCACGCGGTGGTATTTAATCAAAAAGATGGCGAAGCCTATCTGCCAATGGCTCATCTGGCCGATGATCAGCCGCGCTTTGATATCTATGACTCAGTGCTCTCGGAAGAGGCGGTACTGGCCTTTGAATATGGCTATGCCACTACAGCGCCCAAGGGCCTGATTATTTGGGAAGCTCAGTTTGGCGATTTTGCCAATGGTGCCCAGGTGGTGATCGATCAGTTTATTGCCAGTGGTGAGCACAAATGGCAGCGCCTGTCTGGCCTGACCATGATGTTGCCCCACGGGTTTGAAGGGCAGGGGCCAGAGCATAGCTCTGCCCGCTTAGAGCGCTTTTTACAGCTCTGTGCAGAGCACAATATGCAGGTGGTAATTCCTACCACTCCGGCGCAGATTTTCCATCTGCTGCGTCGCCAGGCTATTCGTCCCATGCGCCGCCCGCTGGTGATTATGAGTCCCAAATGGATTCTGCGTCACAAGCTGGCCACCTCTTCTCTGGAAGAGCTTGCCAATGGCGAGTTCCACAATGTGATTGACGACCAGCTAGAGCCCGCTGAGGTCCGCCGTGTGGTGCTCTGCTCTGGCAAGGTTTATTACCATCTGCTGGAAGAGCGCCAAGAGCGCGGTATAGATGATATTGCTCTGATTCGCCTGGAGCAGCTGTATCCGTTCCCGGACGACGAGCTGGAAGATATTCTGCGCCCCTACAGCAATATAGAAGATATTATCTGGTGCCAGGAAGAGCCCATGAACCAGGGTGCCTGGTATAGCAGTCAGCACCATATGCGCCATGTTATACAGCACCTAAAACCTGAATTACACCTTAGCTTTGTGGGTCGCGAAAGTTCAGCGGCACCGGCGAGCGGGTATATGTCTGTTCATTTAGAAGAGCAGAAGCAATTTATTAATCAAGCACTCACAATCGACTCTTAAAGCAGGAATAGATTAATGGCCATCGAAATTAAGGCACCCACTTTCCCAGAATCTGTGCAAGAAGGCACATTGGCAACCTGGCACAAAAACGTTGGCGACAGCGTAACCCGCGACGAACTTATTGTTGATATCGAAACCGACAAGGTAGTTCTCGAGGTGGTTGCACCTGCCACAGGAACTCTGACTGAGATACTTAAAGCTCAGGACGATATTGTGCTCAGCAATGAAGTGATTGCGCGCATCGAAGAGGGCGAGGCAGCCCAGCCTGCAGCGGCTCCAGCGGCGAAAAAGGAAGAAGCGGACATCCAGGTGGCAGAGTCACTGGTTAATCCAGCGGCCAAAAAGCTTGCTGATGAGCGTGATATTGATCTATCACAGGTCACTGGCACCGGCAAAGGTGGCAGAATTACCAAAGAAGATGTGGTGAATTTCACCCCAGCTGCTGCGCCTGTAGCGGCCAGTGCAGCGCCTGCTGCGGCAGCCCCTGCGGACGACGCCATGCCAGCAGGTGAGCGAGTTGAGCGCCGAGTGGCCATGACCAGAATGCGCACGCGCATTGCAGAGCGCCTGTTGGATGTGACCCAGAACACTGCATCTCTGACTACATTTAATGAAGTGGATATGTCGGCCCTGATGGGGCTGCGCAAGCAGTATCAGGACGAATTTACCAAGACCCACAATGGCACCAGACTGGGCTTTATGGGCTTCTTTGTAAAAGCTGCAGTAGAGGCTCTCAAGCGCTTCCCGCTGGTGAATGCCTCAATTGATGGCAATGATATTGTCTACCATGGCTTTCAGGATATAGGTGTAGCAGTGTCTACAGATCGCGGCCTGGTAGTGCCTGTGCTGCGCAATGCAGAAAACATGAGTATTGCTACTGTAGAGAACAGCATCGGTGACTATGCCGGCAAGGCGCGGGATGGCAAGCTAAGCATTGAAGAGATGACTGGTGGCACCTTTACCATTACCAATGGTGGCGTCTATGGGTCATTGCTTTCAACGCCGATTATTAACCCGCCCCAGACAGCAATTTTGGGTATGCACACTATTCAGCAGCGTCCGGTAGCGGTCAATGGTCAGGTAGAGATACGTCCTATGATGTATCTGGCGCTGTCCTATGATCACCGCCTGATCGATGGCAAGGAAGCGGTACAATTCTTGGTTACGATTAAGCAGTTAATCGAAGATCCAGCTAAGATTTTACTTGAAATTTAACACGTAAGTTATTGATAAATAGGTATTTAAATGTCAGATAAATATGATGTTGTGGTAATTGGTAGTGGCCCCGCTGGCTATGTTGCCGCCATACGCGCCGCTCAGTTGGGGCTTAAAACCGCCTGTATTGAGAAGTGGCAAAATAATGAAGGCAAGGGCGTTAATGGCGGTACCTGCTTAAATGTGGGCTGTATCCCGTCTAAAGCATTGCTGGATAGTTCCTATAAGTATCATGAGGCCAAGGAAGATCTGGGCATTCATGGTATCAGCACCAAAGGTGTGGCCATGGATATTCCTGCCATGCTGGACCGCAAAAACAAGATTATTAATCAGCTGACGGGCGGTATTGCCGGTCTGTTTAAAGCTAATGGCGTGACTGCGCTGTATGGCAAAGGCAAGTTGTTGGCCGGTAAAAAAGTCGAGCTGACTGCCAACGATGGCACAGTGTCTGTGATTGAAGCGGGCAATGTGATTCTGGCCTCTGGTTCACTGCCTATAGATATTCCCGTGGCCAAGGTTGATGGCGATCTGATTGTGGATTCTACCGGTGCCCTTGAAATTGGCGAAGTGCCCAAGCGTTTGGGCGTTATTGGTGCTGGCGTGATTGGTCTGGAACTGGGTTCTGTATGGAACCGTCTGGGCTCAGATGTTGTGTTGCTGGAGGCTATGGAAGACTTTCTGGCCATTATGGACAAGGCTATAGCCAAAGAATCTAAAAAGATCTTTACCAAGCAGGGCCTGGATATACGTCTGGGCGCCCGCGTGACTGGCACCGAGATTGTTAAAGGGGCTGTTGAAGTGACCTTTATGACTGCGGATGGCTCTGAGCACAAAGAAACCTTCGATAAGCTGATTGTCTGTGTAGGCCGACGCGCCTTTACCGATGGCCTGCTGGCCGAAGATAGTGGTGTGCAGCTGGATGAGCGCGGTACTGTATTTGTTAACGACCAATGTGCCACTAATGTCTCTGGTGTTTATGCCATTGGCGATCTGGTGCGCGGGCCCATGCTAGCTCACAAAGGTTCAGAAGAGGGCGTGATGGTGGCTGAGATTATTGCCGGCCACAAAGCTCAGATGAACTACGACATAGTGCCCAATGTGATTTACACCCACCCAGAGGTTGCCTCTGTGGGCCAGACCGAAGAACAGATTAAAGCCGCAGGCGAACCCTACAACATAGGTGTGTTTCCCTTTGCAGCCAGTGGCCGCGCTATGGCCGCCAATGATACCGATGGAATGGTTAAGATTATTGCCCATGCTGATACAGACCGCATTCTGGGTTGCCATATTGTTGGCCCCAGCGCCGCGGACCTGGTTCAGCAGGTAGCCATTGCAATGGAGTTTGGCTCCAGTGCAGAAGACTTAGGTATGACCGTATTTGGTCACCCGACTCTGTCGGAAACTGTTCACGAAGCAGCACTGGCTGTGAATGGCTCTGCTATTCATATTGCCAATCGCAAGCGTCGCTAAGCCCAGTTAACAATACCTTTTAACCCCCGGGCGCTAGCCCGGGCAACCATCCATCCGAAAGATTTAACGGGAAGAGAAGTATGAACCTGCACGAATATCAGGGTAAGCAGCTATTTGCTGAGTACGGACTGCCAGTGTCTAAGGGCATTGCTGCAGAGACCGCACAGGAAGCAGCAGCTGCTGCCGATACCATTGGCGGTGACAAATGGGTTGTTAAGGCCCAGGTGCACGCTGGTGGCCGAGGTAAAGCTGGTGGCGTAAAGCTGGTTAGCTCCAAAGCCGAAATCGAAGAGTTTGCCAACCACTGGTTGGGCAAAAACCTGGTGACCTACCAGACAGATGCCAATGGTCAGCCGGTCAGCCGTATTCTGGTTGAGACCTGCACCGATATTGACCAAGAGCTGTATCTGGGCGCTGTGGTCGATCGCGCGACTCGTCGTATTATCTTTATGGCCTCCACCGAAGGCGGTGTTGAGATCGAGAAGGTTGCAGAAGAGACTCCCGAGAAAATCCTAAAGGCGATTATCGACCCTCTGACAGGCGCACAGCCTTATCAGGGCCGTGATCTGGCCTTTAAACTGGGCCTTAAAGGGGTTCAGATTAAGCAGTTTGTGCAGATCTTTATGGGTCTGGCCAAAATGTTTAAAGAGAAAGACTTGGAGCTGTTGGAGATTAACCCACTGGTTATCACCGACGAAGGCAATCTGCACTGTTTGGATGCCAAGGTGATTATAGATGGCAACGCGCTGTACCGTCAGCCCGCTATCAAAGCTATGCACGATCCCTCCCAGGAAGATGCCCGTGAAGCTCATGCGGCCTCATTTGAGCTGAACTATGTGGCTCTAGACGGCAATATTGGTTGTATGGTCAACGGCGCTGGCCTGGCTATGGGTACTATGGATATTGTGCACCTGCACGGTGGTTCTCCCGCTAACTTCCTCGATGTAGGCGGCGGCGCAACCAAAGAGCGTGTGGTTGAAGCCTTTAAAATTATTCTCTCTGACAGCAATGTTAAAGCGGTACTGATCAATATCTTTGGCGGTATTGTGCGCTGTGATCTGATTGCCGATGGTGTGATTGGTGCAGTTGAGGAAGTGGGCGTAAAGATTCCAGTGGTTGTTCGCCTTGAGGGTAACAATGCTGAACTGGGTACTAAAAAGCTGGCCGAATCTGGTCTGGCTATTATTGCTGCAACCAGCTTGACGGATGCCGCGCAACAAGCTGTTAAAGCCGCAGGAGGTAACTAATATGTCTATCTTAATCAATGCTGACACTAAGGTTATCTGCCAGGGTTTTACGGGCGGGCAGGGTACCTTCCACTCAGAGCAAGCGCTTGAGTACGGTACTAAAATGGTTGGTGGTGTAACCCCAGGTAAGGGCGGCACTGAGCATCTGGGTCTGCCGGTATTTAATACTGTTGCAGAGGCTGTGGAAGCCACAGGCGCAGAGGCCTCGGTTATCTATGTTCCTGCACCATTTTGTAAAGATTCTATTCTTGAAGCGGCTAACGCTGGCTTAAAGCTGGTTGTCTGTATTACTGAAGGCATTCCTACTCAGGATATGCTGGATTGTAAGGTTGTTTGCGACACTTTGGGCGTGCGCCTTATTGGACCCAACTGCCCAGGCGTTATCACTCCAGGCGAATGCAAGATCGGCATTATGCCCGGTCATATCCATCTGCCCGGTAAAGTGGGTATCGTTTCCCGTTCAGGTACTCTGACTTACGAAGCGGTTAAGCAGACTACTGACTATGGTTTTGGCCAGTCTACTTGCGTAGGTATTGGCGGCGACCCGATCCCAGGTTCTAGCTTTATCGATATTCTCGAGCTATTTGAGAAAGATCCAGCTACCGAGGCCATTGTTATGATCGGTGAGATTGGTGGTACTGCAGAAGAAGAAGCAGCGGCCTATATTAAAGCCAATGTTACCAAGCCAGTTGTGTCTTATATTGCTGGTGTTACTGCACCTGCTGGTAAGCGTATGGGCCATGCTGGTGCGATTGTTTCTGGTGGTAAAGGTACTGCAGATGAGAAGTTTGCGGTGCTGGAAGATGCTGGTGTTAAGACAGTTCGCAGCCTGGCTGATATTGGGGCTGGCTTGAAAGAAATTACTGGTTGGTAAGTTCTTTAAGGCAATTTAAAGAAGCGGCTTTCGGGCCGCTTTTTTTATGTCTTGGGTTTTGTGCGGCGGTTGTTCTAGCCATGCTGTTATTTTGAGGGTTAGGAGAGATATCTCTTTAGCTGGTGCCGAGCCCCCATAGTCCCTGCCAGTGCCCTTGCGATCGGTCCCATGGGTACAGGTATTTTCAGCGTTCAGACAACTCGCTTCGCTCAGACAAGTCTTCTCTCAATCTGAAAATACCTGCACCCATAAACGGGCCCTGATTGATCGCAAGGACACTGGCAGGGACTATTTGAGTTTGTTATCGACGATCTAGATTAGACGCTTGCCAGTGGCCGGTAGCAGTATGGTTTGGATAACGGGTTTGCTTAGCTGGCGGGCAATAGAGTAGATGCAGTTGTTGGGTGCTGACCTGTCTGGCTTATTGAGTCTCGCAATAGCTCGTAGCGTTTAATAATTGGTAGGAACTGCGCTGGGTCTTTTTTGGCTTTTTGCTGATAGTGGCCGACGGCTCTGTGCCAGTAATCCCTATGCACTGGGTCGGCCCAGTTCCACATCTGTTGGCCGGTTTCTACTAGGGGTTGATCGGCGCTTTTAGACAGATAAATGGCTTCGTAAAAACGGTTTTTATCAAAAACTATGCGTTCCTCTCTGAGCCTGTAGCCCTGATTAATCAATGCCTGGCGCACGGCGTAGTTGCCATGGACGGAGCAGATGAGCAGATCAAAAACGGTGTCTGGAGCTGAGGCGCAGAGGCTGTCGATAAACTCAATAGTCTGGTGGGGGCCAACCCCGGCTATGATAAATAGCTGGGACTCTTGGGCTGGTACCTGGATATTTTTGATATCGTCGCATCGCACCTGATAGCTGTATTGGTCTTGGGGGAAGTCTAGGGCTAGCTTGGTAGCCAGCGCAGCCATAATATTTTCAAGCAGGTCTACAAATATTACCTGGTCAGCGCAGCGCTCTTTAAGCAGGCGCATACCTAGATGCCCGTGATCGCAGCAGCAGTCCCAAATGGTGCTGTAGGAGGGTTGGATCATGGCTGCCAAATGGTCCAGTCGGCTGCCGGGTCGGATAAGTCTTTTGTTCATGGCTAGGGTCGATATTCAACAGAGGGCTGCGGAGCAGTCAGTTAGCCTTTTATACAGCAGTAAAATGCAAGACTCCATCAGAGTCTATAGGCTTGCCAAACAGCGCCCGTTCTTTGCGGAAATTCTGGCTGTTTACCCAGGGGGCCTGATCACCCTGTCTGGGTTGCAGATGCATACTGCGCTGCATATAGCCCGCCGGGAAGTCGGCTATCCAGTCTTTGGTGGGCATGTCTTTTAATGATTCTGGTACCAGAGGTACCATTTTGGTGGTCTGGGTGCCGCTCATATGGTTGAGGGATCGGCATATCCATTCGGCGGCCAAGTCGGCGCGCAATGTCCAGGAGGCGTTGATATAGCCAAAGACGCTGACCATATTGGGCACATCAGAAACCATTAGCCCCTTGTAGGTTGTTTTGCTGGAGAAGTCTATAGCTTCGCCATCTACAGTAAATGTGGCGCCGCCCATCACCAATAGTCTTAAGCCAGTGGCACTGACAATAATATCTGCCTCTAGATGCTCGCCGGTTTCCAGCTCGATACCGTTCTTGGTAAAGCGCTTAATATGCTCGGTGACCACATTGGCGCCGCCGCTGTTAATGGCGTTGAACATATCTTCATCGGGCACCAGGCAGAGGCGTTGGTCCCAGGGAAAATACTTGGGGGTAAAGTGCTTGTCGACATTGTAGTCTTTGCCCAGCTTCTTGCGCACCTCGCCAATAAAAAAGCTTTTGGCGACTTTGGGAAAGGCTTGCGACATCTTAAACAGCACTTCCTGAAACAGAACATTTCTGGCCCGCGTAATGGCATAGGCCCAGCTTGCCGGCAAGATTTTACGCAGACCATTGGCAAACCAGTCTTCGGAGGGGCGGGTAACCACATAGGTGGGCGAGCGCTGCAGCATGGTGACCTGCTTGGCTTTGTCGGTCATGGCGGGTAGCAGGGTCATGGCCGTGGCACCAGAACCAATAATCACTACCTGCTTGTCTTGATAGTCCAGGTCTTTGGGCCAGAACTGTGGGTGAACAAGCGTGCCTTTATAGGCATCCACCTCGGGGAACTGGGGATCATGGGGTTGATCGTAGTTGTAGTAGCCGGCACACATATAGAGAAAGTTGCAGGTCATTTGCACTAGCGCATCGCTATTATCTTGGCGTATATCCAATGTCCACAAGGACTGCTTTGAGCACCAGCTGGCGCTGATTAACCGGTGGCCGTAGCGAATATGCTGCTCGATATTATTTTCTGCCGCAGTCTCGCGCACATATTTGAGAATAGCGGGGCCATCGGCAATGGCTTTTTTGCTTTCCCAGGGCTTAAAGCTATAGCCTAGGGTGTGCATATCACTGTCGCTGCGGATGCCGGGGTAGCGGAACAGGTCCCAGGTGCCGCCCATAGCCTGGCGTGACTCCAGCAGCAGATAGCTGCGATTCGGACATTTGTCGCTCAGGTGGTATGCAGCACCAATACCAGTTAGGCCAGCGCCCACAATAATAACGTCTCTGTGTTCCATGCTTATGCAGTCCCTTTAACGGCCTCTTCGCTGCCTTCGACGGGCATGCCTTTTATGGGCTTTTTATTGCGCAGCAAGGTCAGGGGTAGAGTGAATAATGGAAACAGTATCTCATAGTGCATGGGGGTTAGGCGCTGGCATAGATCCATTAGCTTGGCATCTGTGCCGACCATAATGCGGCTGCGATTATTGCGCACGCCATTAAGAATAATCTGCGATGCGCGGCTGGCATGCATGCCATTGTTGCGGAAGAAAGCAGCCAGTTCCTCCTGGCTATTGCCAAGTCCCATTACCTTGCCCACCAGGCGCTCCATGGAGCTGGCAGATTCTTCGCTTTTGTTCATGCGCGCATTGGTAACAATATTAGTGCCTATATGACCTGGATGTACGCAGTGAATCTGCACATTGCTGCCTTTCATTTCTTTGGCCAGGCACTCGGTAAAGCCGCGCACGGCAAATTTGGCGGTGTGGTAGACCGACTGTCGCTGCAAAGCAATCATGCCAAAGATAGAAGAGGTATTGATCAGAGCGGCTTCTGGGCGGGTTTTTAAATGGGGTAAAAAGGCGCGACTGGAGTTGATAACAGCCTGCAGATTGATATTAAACACCCAGTCCCAGTCATCTTCAGAGAGGTCTTCAAAGGTGGAATCAACGGTTACCCCAGCATTGTTAAACACCAGATCAACAGCCCCATGCTGGGCAATTACTTGCTCGGGCAATGCTTCAACTGCGGCTTTATCGGCCACATCCAGTATATGGCTGCTGACCTTTACATTGTACTCGGCCAACATGGCCACAGTTTCGGCCAGAGTAGCTTGATTGATCTCACAGGCGGCTATATTGGCCCCAGCTTTGGCTAGCAGTATGGCCAAATAGCGCCCCATGCCTGAGCCTGCGCCGGTAATTACGGCAACTTTATTGGAGAAGTTTTTCATTGGATTTGCCCCTTTTTTTATTATTCTGATGTCTATTGCCTGGGCGCCTCTGTTTAGGCAGATAAGGCAGCATCTTTAATCTATATCCTACTACAATTGAATATATCTGACTGAGAATCTTATTGACTGCGGGGTCAGGGTGGAACCCATAAAAAGATCCTTCGGTTCGCTGCGCTCTCTCAGGATAACCGGCTGGGAGGTGACATTGAGCGCGGGGAGTGATGGGAGCCTGAATTTACTACCTAAAATTCCGCGATTTGATCTCTACACCATCAGTGCTTTGCTTGTCGATACGAGACAGCAATTCAGAGCAATCCGTTAACTCCTGGGCAATTACATGCACCACGGCGCCGTCGGTTTCTACCACACCTTTGACCATAAGCAGCTGGGCTTTTAATAATGCCTGCCGGCAGTTTTTCTGTACGTTTTGCCAGACCACCACATTGCTGTTGCCGGTCTCATCTTCCAGGGTTAAAAACACCACGCCAGAGGCGGTGCCCGGGCGCTGTTTGCCGGTGACTAATCCGGCGATGCGCACAAAGCGGCGGTGGCCCAGTTCGGCTAAATCTGCATGGCGTTTGCATTGGCGGAAAATGGGAAACTGTTCTCTGAGTAATTCCATGGGGTGGCGGCCCAGAGATAATCCGGTGTGGCTGTAGTCGGCATAGAGGTTTTCGGTTTCGCTTGGGGTTTGCAAGCGGACCTGCTCTGGCTCAGGTTGCTGCAATAGGCTGGCGCTGCTGTCGATTACCAGTGCCTGCCAATGGGCTTGGCGGCGGTTTTCGGTGAGGGATTTCAGGGCGCCGGCGCTGCTGAGCTGGCTGAGTTCGGCCCGAGACAGGTTGGTGCTGTTGGTGAGTTGGGCGATGGTTTTAAACTGGCGGTGGCTGTTAATTATTTTTTGGGCAGTGCTAAAGGCTAAGCCTTTGATTAGCCTCAAGCCGAGTCTCAGGGTTGGGTTGCCGCTGTCACCCTCTAGGCTGTGGTCCCATTGGCTGGAGAGCACATCTATGGGCTGGACTTTTATATTGTGGCGCTGGGCATCCTGTACTAGCTGGGAGGCGGAGTAAAAGCCCATGGGTTGGCTATTTAAAAGGGCGCAGTAAAAGGCGGCGGGGTAATGGCATTTTAACCAGGCGGACACATAGGCCAGCAGCGCGAAGCTGGCGGAGTGGGACTCGGGGAAACCATAGACTCCAAAGCCCTGTATCTGACGAAACAGTCGTTCGGCAAAGTCTAGGTCGTAGCCTCTGGCCAGCATGCCGTCGATAAGCTTTTGTTTAAAGCCGAGCAGTTCGTTGTTGCGTTCGGAGTTTTTGCCCCAGCTGGCCATGGCGCGGCGCAGTTGGTCGGCTTGACCGCCACTAAAGCCTGCGGCCACCATGGCCAGGCGAATCACCTGTTCTTGGAAAACGGGAATACCCAGAGTGCGCTCCAGCACGGCTTTGATTTCTGGGTGGGGGTAGCTGACCTGCTCTAAACCCTGGCGGCGTTTTAGATAGGGGTGCACCATACCGCCCTGTATGGGGCCGGGGCGCACTATGGCAATTTCAATCACCAGATCATAAAAACAGCGGGGTTTAAGCCTGGGCAGCATGGCCATCTGGGCGCGGGATTCAATTTGAAATACGCCAACGCTATCTGCCTGACACAGCATATCGTAGGTGGCGCTGTCTTCTTTGGGTATAGCCTGCATGCAGAGGTCGATGCCCTGATGGCCGCGAATAAGATCAAAGCAGCGATGGATGGCGGTGAGCATGCCCAGGGCCAGAATATCGATTTTTAGCAGGCCCAGTGCTTCTATATCTTCTTTGTCCCACTGGATCACGGTGCGGTCGGGCATGCTGGCATTTTCTACCGGTACCAGGGTGCTGATGGGACTTTTGGTGATAATAAAGCCCCCCACATGCTGGGAGAGATGGCGGGGGAAGCCGAGTATTTCTTGCAAGAGGTTATAGAAGTGTTCGGCCATGGTGCCTCTGGCACCGGCTTTTTCAAACTGCGCTTGCAGATCGGTGCTGCGGTCCCACCATGAGAGGGATTGGCTGAGTTGCTCTATAAACAGTGGGTCCAGGCCCAGAGCTTTGCCCACATCGCGAATGGCGCTGCGGGGTCTGTAGGTAATAACAGTGGCGGCCAGTGCGGCGCGTTCGCGGCCGTAGCGCTGGTAGATATATTGAATCACTTCTTCGCGGCGCTCGTGTTCAAAGTCGACATCGATATCCGGGGGTTCATTGCGCTCGGTGGAGATAAAGCGCTCAAATAATAATGACACCTGATCTGGATTCACTTCGGTGATAAACAGACAGTAACAGACCACCGAGTTGGCGGCGGAGCCGCGGCCCTGACAGAGAATATGGCGGCTGCGGGCAAAGGCGACCAGGTCGTGCACTGTGAGGAAATAACATTCGTATTGCAGCTCGGCAATAACTTTAAGCTCGTATTCAATCTGCTGGCGAACTGTTGCTGAGGGGCCCTGGGGCCAGCGTTTTTCTATTCCTTGCTCGGTTAAATACCGCAGTTGCTCGGCCGGAGTTAGATGCTGGGGTACTACGTCATTGGGGTACTGGTAGCGCAACTCTTCCAGACTGAAGTCACAGCGCTGGGCTATATTAATGGTTTCTGCTAGTAGGGCGGCGGGGTAGAGCTTTTCAAGATGGGGCAGGCTGCGCAGGCGGCGCTCGGCATTGGGGAAGCGTCGATCCCCCAGCTCCATTACGGAGCAGCTATGGCGAATGGCGGTTAATGTGTCCTGCAACATTCGGCGCTCTTTACTGTGCATATGCACATCGCCGCAGGCGACCATGGGCAGTTGCCATAGGGCGGCGAGATTGCGGTAGTAATAATATTGGTGGGTCTCATTGCCATCGAGCAGGTGCTCGACACCAATCCACAGGCGCTGTTTAAACCAGTAGCTCAGCCGTTCACCCACCTCATGGTCTGGCTCCAGATCGCCGCTGGGCAACCAGATTAGTAAGCTGTTGGGCAGGTTGCCGCTGAGGTCTGTCCACTTTAATTGGTACTCGCCTTTGCTGCTGCGCCTGCGAGCTGTGGTAATTAATGCGGAGAGTTCGGCATAGGACTGGCGATTGCTGACCAGAATAATTAGGCGCTGGCCCTCTAGGCGGAACTCGCTGCCAACAATTAGCTGCAGGCCGTAATCTTGGGCTGCTACATGGGCTTTTACCACGCCTGCTAAGGAGCATTCATCGGTAATTGCCAGGGCGCTATAGCCAAGCGCACTGGCAGTGCGGACTAATTCCTGAGGGTGGGAAGCCCCGCGCAGAAACGTAAAGTTGCTGACGCAGTGAAGTTCGGCATAGGCCATAGGTTATACAACTGCTATTGAGAATAAATACTGTATATATAAACAGTATAAGCCTAGAGCGTTTGTATTGCCACCATGGTGTTGCTATTGAGTGCTGCTATTGAGCCTTGTTATGCAGGGCAATTGGTAATCCATACTGTTTGATAGGGCTGCATAGGCAACTGGGCATTGGGCGTGCAGGGTTGCCCGCTGATAAGATCCTGCCACTGTTCATTGTCGATCAGATTGATATCTGCCAGAGATAAATGCTGCACCTGGTTGCTGATATTACTGATGCAAAAAATACTCTGTTGACGATCCAGGCTCTGGCGCCAAAAGCCAAATAGCTGGTCACCCAGATGCAGGGTGAACTGAGTGGCGTTGGGGTGAAAGGCAGTTTGACGACGGCGTATCTTAAGTAGCTGCTTAAGCTGGTTATAGACCTGGTGGTGACTACTGTCTTGATCGGCTAGCTTGGTTTCGAGTTGCTGGTAGTCCCACTGGTGTCGATTAATCGCCCGGTTATGGCCGCTATTTTCGACTCTCTGATGGTCGTTGCGGGTGCCCACTAGGCTGTGAATATAGATGGCTGGAATACCTTCCAGTGCCAGCATAATGGCGTGGGCACAGATAAAACGCTGTAATCCTAGATCGTCCGCACCCTGCACTGTGCCCTGCAGGGCATCAAATAATGAGATATTAATTTCGTAGGGTTTGCTGCCGCCATGGTCCAGTGCGCGCCAGGATACATGGCCGCCAAAACCCTGCATGGTGGTGACCAATGTATTGATCTCTGTATCACTGAGCAGGCCCTCGGCTGGTCTTAAACCTATGCCATCGTGGGAGGCGACAAAGTTAAAGTAGGTAGTGCCGTTGCGCGCTGGCGGCATGCTCATCATCCATTGCTTGAGATAGACGCAGTTGCCTGTAACCAGGCTGTTGACCAGCAGAGGCGGCAATGAAAAGTTGTAGACAGAATGGGCCTCGTCGGCATTGCCAAAGTAGCTGAGATTCTCTCGGTTGGGAATATTGGTTTCAGTAATAATAATGGCGTCGTGCTGAGCCTGTTCGATGAGGGTTCGAAATAGGCGCACCATTTCATGGGTTTGGGGTAGGTTTAGGCAGTCGGTGCCGAGCTCTTTCCACAGAAAGGCAATGGCGTCGAGACGGAAAATACCCACGCCATTGTCCAGATACTGTTTGATAATGCTAACAAATTGCTTGAGTACTTCTGGGTTGCGAAAGTTTAAATCGACTTGGTCATGGCTAAAGGTGCACCAGACATATTGGGTGCCTGTGGAGGTCTCGATTTCCCGCAGCAGATCATTGGTGCGCGGTCGCACCACGGCGCTTAGGTCATCCTCTGGGCTGGCGGTATAAAAGAAATTATGCCCTGGGTCGCGACCCTGTTTAAAGTTTTCAAACCAGGGGCTGCGAGCGGAACAGTGGTTTACTACCAGATCTGCCATTAACGAGTAGTTGCTGGCGATGGTATTGATATGACTCCAGTCACCCAGAGATTCGTTGACGCTGGAATAGTCTAATACCGAAAAACCATCATCGGAGGTGAAGGGGTAGAAGGGCAGAATATGCACGCCACTAATTGAGCTGCGCAGATATTTATCCAGAAAGCGGTTGAGGGTTTGTAGCGGCTTTTCACCCTCGGCCAGCACTGAGTCGCCATAGGCAATCACCAGGCTGTCGGTTTGGTCCCAATGGTTGATATTGCGATTTTCAATCACCTCTTTGTCGCTGAGACCCATCAGTTCGATTAGTTCATCAGCAAAGTTTTTGACGTTGCTGAGTTCGCCGTCTTGGTAGATAGCCGCCAGGTGCCTCTCTACCTGTATCTGTAATTTATTTTGCGCCATGGTTAAGAAAACTCTGCATTGTCAGCTTCTACGGCTTCAACTAGCTGTTCAAAGATATCGGGGATAGCACTGACAACTCGGTTCCAGCTGGGAATAAAGGGCCGCTCCATAGGCACATTAAAAAACACTTCGCCGGCTTTAATAATGTTCTCGGCAAACATTTCTACGGCTTTTTCCTCTTCGTGAATATCTAAGGTCAGGCCATTCATAATGGCGTCGTTATGGCAGTTTTCTACGGTGTCTAGCGCCAGCCGGTAGTAGGTTGCCTTTAATGAGCGAAAAGCTTCGGTACTAAATACTTCGCCCTGGGTGGCCAGTTTACGAAACAGCGCCTTGGCTATGTCGATAGACATTTTAGATAGACCGTCGCAGTCATTATCCAGGCTGAGTTTTTGATGTTTGTGATCATAGTTGTCGGCAATATCCACCTGGCAGAGTCGGTTGCTGGCATAGTTGCGATACATCTCGGAGAGCACACCAATTTCTAAACCCCAGTCGCTGGGGATGCGAATATCGTTGAGAACGTCGCGGCGAAATGAAAACTCCCCAGCCAATGGGTAACGGTAGCTATCCATATAGTTTAGATAGTCTGTATGGCCAACGGTTTTTTTCAGCGCGCGTAAAAGGGGCGACACTAAAAGTCTTGATACTCTGCCATTAATTTTGCCATCGGCCACTCGCGCGTAATAGCCTTTGCAGAACTCATAGTTAAATCTGGGATTGGCCACAGGATAGATCAACCGGGCTAAAAGCTCGCGGTTATAGGTGGTGATATCGCAGTCGTGCAGTGCCACAGATTCGGCTTTGTTGGAGGCTAAGGTGTAGCCCATGCAGTACCAAACATTGCGGCCCTTGCCTAACTCTTTGGGGGCCAGATCCAGTTTTTGTAATTTTGCATCCAGAGCTTGCAGTCTGGGCCCATCATTCCAAAGCACTCTGTGTTCCTGGGGCAGGCCGGAGAAAAACGACAGTGCTTCGCGATATTGATCTTCGCTGGCGCGATCCAGGCCAATTACAATTTGATTGAGATAGGGCACCTGTTTGAGTTCGTCGATAATTTTGGGCATAGCCTCGCCCTCAAGTTCAGAAAACAATGAGGGAAGGATTAAACCCATAGGTCGGGTTTGAGAAAAAGTAGCCAGCTCCTGTTCCATTTCCGCCAGAGGTCGACGGGATAGATTATGTAATGTGGTGATATTGCCGTTTTGGTGAAAGTCGCCCATAGCTGTCTCAGTTGATGATTATTAGTATTGGTTTTCCAGCCAGGCGTAAACACCCTCAACCCAGCCATTGGGTCCGGTTGCCTTGCTGCGGTATAGATTTTTGGTGCGCTCAAGAGATGGCATCTGATGACTGGGCGACCGGATAATCAATGCAGAGTTGGCTGCCTCGAGCATGCTGATATCATTGGCGCTATCGCCAATGGCAAGCGACTGACATTCACCCTGCTGCTGTTGATACAGCGCCTGGAGTTGCAGCAGGGCCCGGCCTTTATCTGTGTTGCCTCCCATACTTAAAAAGCGCCCGCCCTGTAGCAGGTGAGCGCCCGCATCATTGAGCCGGCGAATAAACTCGGCTTTGCGGCTTTGGGTGCCCAGCCAATTAATCGATTCGCTGTACTCGCGCTGCTGGGCCAGGTTGGCCTGCTCTAGAGTAAGTCCGGTTAGCAGGGCAAGGCCCTCTATACCCTGTTCAGCACAGACAGAGCTAAAAGTCTGAAACTCATCGGCAAAGGGTTTGCCCACTCGATCTAGGATCTGTTGCCATTGGCTGCGCGGTTCTGTGTTGCTGATTACCCAGTAGTCGCCGGATTCCACTGCCTGTTGTGGGCGCTCGGAAAAGTAGTTTTTTGGTATACAGATAGCAGCACCGTTCTCTATAACAAAGGGGTGCGGGTTGGCCATCTGTTCTCTGATTGCCAGAACTTCAGCTCTGGTCTTGCTGGTGATTGCAATAACAGGAGTCTGCTGGCTCTCTAAACGCTCTAGATAGTTAGCCGCAGGTGCAAAACTATAGCTGTAATGGTCGAGCAGGCTGCCGTCTAAATCGGTAAAAATAACTCTCATGGATTTGGGCGCCCTGTTATGGTGCATCTGCGCACCATATTGGGAGACCTGTTATGGCTATTGCTACTCATTGTGCCTCCTAAGCTTAAATTTACCTGTCTTTAAACCGGTGATTGCAGAAAGCATGCCAAGTCTTTGATGGGGGTATAGATATTTTGGGATACAGCTTTTATGCTTGGCTAACTAAAAATAGAAGGGTCGATCTAGAATACTGACCGACCCCAGATCAGAACCACTACAGGGGATTTTCAATGTCTAATTTACAAACCGCAGATATAGGCCTGGGCCAGACAATTCTGCGTCGCGCCGCTATTTCACCAGAGAAACCAGCACTAACTTTTGAGGGTGTAACACAGAGCTTTGCTGAGCTCGGTGATCGAGTGCGGCGCATGGCAGCATTGCTGCGGGCCGGTGGTGTTTCGGCCGGTGACAGGGTGGGTTATATAGGTCTTAACCATCCGGTGTTTCTGGAAATGCTCTATGCCTGTGGCTGTCTGGGTGCTGTGTTTGTGCCGCTTAACTTTCGCTTAACCGGCCCAGAGATGCGCTTTATTGCCAATGACGCTGGCATTAGCGTGATGGTGGCAGACAGCATGTTGCGCCCCTTAGTCGATAGCGAACGAGACAGTCTCCAGTGCAGCCGTTATATCACCGCCGAAGCTGATGCCGATAACTGGGAACCTCTTGAGCCTTTAATGGCAGCTGCCACACCAATTGAAGCCAGCGAAAAGGTGGATGGGGATGATGTGGCCTTTATTATGTATACCTCGGGCACCACTGGTCTGCCCAAGGGCGCCATGCTGACCCATGGCAATGTATTCTGGAACAGCATTAATGTGTGCTTTGGTGAGGATGGCCTGTCAGGCACCACATTAACCTGTGCGCCGCTATTTCATATTGGTGGTCTGAATGTCACCACGCTGCTCTCTCTGGGCAAAGGTGTTGAGGTAGTACTGCTGCGCAGCTTTGATGCTGGTGAGGTGCTGTCATTAATTGAGAAGCACAGTGTGACCACCATGTTTGGTGCGCCGACTATGTTTTTGATGATGGTGCAGGACGAGAGTTTTGCCACCAGGGATCTGTCGAGTATTGTCACATTGACCTGCGGCGGCGCGCCTGTTCCTGTGCCACTGATTAAAACCTATGGCGAGCGGGGTATTAATTTCTGTCAGGGCTATGGCCTTACGGAAACGGCACCTTTTGCCAGTTTGCTGGCCAGCGACCTGGCTATGGTTAAAGTGGGCTCGGCGGGCAAGGCACCTATGTTTACTGAGGTGCGGATTGTCGATGAAAATAATAATCCTGTGGCTGCTGGAGTTCATGGCGAGGTCTGTATCAAAGGCCCGAATGTGATGAAAGGTTACTGGAATCGCGAAGATGCCACAGCGGAAGCCATTGATACTCAGGGCTGGTTCCACAGTGGTGATATCGGTTATCTGGATGATGAGGACTTTCTGTTTCTCTGTGACCGGGTTAAAGATATGGTGATTTCTGGTGGTGAGAATGTATATCCCGCTGAGGTGGAAAGTATTCTCTATGGCCACCCGTCCATTCTTGAAGTGGCTGTTATTGGTTTGCCCGACGATAAATGGGGTGAGGCGGTAACTGCTATTGCTGTGCTGGAAGAGGGCGCTGAGCTTACATTGGAAGGTCTACGTGACTTTGCTGGTGAGTCCCTGGCCCGTTATAAGTTACCCAGCCAGTTGCGGTTTATTGATATTTTACCGAGAAACCCAGCGGGCAAAGTACAGAAGTTTAAGTTAAAAGAGCAGTTTGATATCTAGCTGTGGCCTCTAAATAAACGGCCTTTATCAAAAAGGGCTAAGAAAAAAGACCATGGACAAACCAGCGCTGACTGCTGGTATCTCTAAACAGCCAATAACGTGCGCCGTTACTATCGCAAGCCAGATAGTAATCGCGCTGCTGTTCGGCCTGCCACCAATTGCCACATAGCCGTTCTGGCCCGCTGATAATGCTCAGGGGCTGACGCCAGTACAGCTGTCGATTGCGCAGATGCACTGGTGCTGGGTCGGTTAATAACCACAGGGGCTGGGGTGCTTTTAGTTTTTCACCTGGCCTTTCACTGTAGGCTGCACTGCTGTGCTGGCCCGGTATGGCCAGAGTGCTGGCCTGTTCTGGCAGATAGTCTTGATTGAGTATGGGTTGCGATAGGGCCTCTATACCCAGTCGCGCATTTAGACTATCAATCAGTTCACAGGACTGCTGCGCTAGTTTTTGGTCATCGAATAAATCCAGATTAAACATACCCATGGGTGCCTCAATAAACTGATCTGCACAGAGTATAATTTGCTCAATACTGCGGGGTAACTCTAGCCGTTCTAGTTGTAAGCGACTGAGCATCAGCAGGCTGGACCAGTTATTTTGACTGCCGGAGAGCTGTATTTGCATATGCTGAGACTCTCCTATTAAAGGCTCAAAGCGCCATTCAATTTCTCGGCAGTGGCACTGCCTTGCCATCAGATACTGACAGAGCCGCTGTAGCAATGTCTTCATGGGGAACAGCAAACTCTCTTTATTAAAAATTCCCTGGGGATTCTGGATAAGATCGCGAAAGCTGTCGGCGGGCTGAAAGCGCGGCGCAGTAAAAAGCTTTTCGTTATTTAACTGGGCGATAGTGGTCAGAAGCTCAGCATCAAAACGGCGGCTTAGGGCACTGCGGGGCAGGGCTAGTAAATCCCCCACTCTGTTTAAGCCTAGCTGTTTAAAGCTCTGCTGTTGCTTGCGGCTGGTTTTCAAGAGGTTTATATCTGTATTGCGCAGGCGGCGCTGTATTTCTGTTTGATCTGGTAGCTGGGTTTCAAATCTGCTTTTGCAGAGTAACTTTGCCGCCAGTGGGTTTTGGCCTATGCCATTTACTGCGCTAATAGACTGGTATTTAAGTCTATTTTGCAGGTTCTTGAGTAGCGCGTCATAACCTTTAAATAACTGTTGGCAGCCGGAGATTTCTAGCCATAGCTCTGAACCCTCGAGAATAACCACCGGACTAAAGCTATAGGCAAGCAGCGCCAGCTGCTGCAACGACTGCTGCTCCTGTTCAAACTGCCTGGGCAACACTTCAAGCTCTGGACATAGCGCCAGGGCAGTAGAGATCGAAAGGCCGGGTTCTATTCCCCAGGCCGCGGCCTGGGTGTTGCAGCAGAGTACCTGCTGAATATTCTTTTGCAGATTAATAATGGCGATGGGCTTTTGTGCCAGTTCTTCTGGCCTCTGAGGTAATAATGTCTCGAGAGGCAGCAGAGGAAAATGCAGATAAAGCCAGATATCTTGCTTTAACATTTAGTTATTGAGCTGCTGGGTTGGATAGGTCCGATGTCGATCGGCGGGCAATAGGGCAAGGTTGGTTCTCTGGCTATTGGCTTCTCCCAGGGAAAGATGCAGGCATGCGCCACCAGCGACTCCACGCTGTTTGCGCACGGTTAATAACAGCTGGTTAACCTCCAGGCTCTTTAGCTCTAGGCGCAGTGTTGCAGGTGAGGGTGCAGATAATGCTTTTGGGGAGCTAAATAGAAATGCCGGGTTGCTGCTATCTGCTGCGGCCAGCTGCAGCTTGCGCAGGTCGGCGTAGCGAGGTGGTGGCGACCCTGTCCAAGCCAGTAATAGGGCACCGCTGCGAATAGATTGTTCGGCGGCCCACAGCCATTCGGCATGATTTTTACTGCGCACCACAAGCAGTTTATCCAGGGCAATATCCGCTGCGGCCAAACGGGGTGCATAGGGCTGATAGGGTGGGTCGAGCCAGACGCAGAGCGGGTTGTTGTCGGCATAATGTTTAATGGTTGGCAGCAGTAGACTCAACTCGCCTATGCCCGGTTGCTGTGGCATAAGTTCGACAAGGGCTGAGGCAGGCCAGCCGCCCTGCAATAGCAAGTCTAAGTTGTTGTAACCTGTGCTGATGTTGCGACTAGGCATGCGCTGGCTGCGGCCGCGCCAGGTATCCTGGCGGGAGAGTACTGTAGCTATATTGTTGGGCATGAAATTAAAACTGCGTTGCGAGTAAGACCTATTTCTTAACTACTGTTAATATATACAGTATTTGCTGATATGTCATCTGTAATTGAAGTCTGGTTAAGGATTATAAATAACCTCTGTATGAGTTCCGCTGCTGGTGGTACAGTGAGGCTTTACAGCCTAGCCCAGACTCCTTTATCTATGTCCACAGCGCCAAACTCACCGCAGCTTATAGATCCCAACTGGACTGTTTATGCAGCGCCAATCAGCACGTTATTGCAGGTGAGTGAGCAGCTGGGTCTGGATACTGACGAGCTGCTGATGGCTTCAGGTTTGGAGGCTTCCGAGTTAACCATTCCCGATCGTCGTTTTCCTGTAAACGGCTATTTTCGATTATTTCAACTGCTGGCCGATGCATCGGGAGACCCGGATATTGGTTTGACCGTGGGGCGAGTGACCTTTCTAAAAGGGCTTAATTTACAGCTGTATCTATCGACTGTGTGTCAGTCTTTTCGCGACTATCTCAATCTGATCCCCAGTGCTCTGCGACTGAGGGGTGATATTGGTCAGGTAACCGCTTATCGAGAGGGCAATCTGGTAGAGCTGCGCTGGGAACCCCTGTTGGCTGAAACTGGCCGCAAGCGCTTTATCAGTGATGAAATGCTAGCGGCGTCGGCGGGTATTTTTAATTCCCTCTGCGTGATGCCTGTGCCTGTGGTTAAGGTGAACTTCACCTATTCTCGGCCTCAGGATGTAAGCAGACTCGAGGCAACTTTTGGCCATAATCTGGCCTTTGGTCAGTCCTACAGCAGCCTATTTTTTGACCGCGAAGCCCTTGGGTTTCCTATGCTTAAGCAGGACCATAAGGTGGCGCCAGACCAGGACAACCCATTCCTGGAATTCTTTGAGGGCGATGACCCTGCTGATCAGTTACTGTCTAATTTAAAACAGTCCATTGCCCAGTACTTGCCTGAGGGTGAGGTCACCATAGATAAGCTAGCTGGCAAGCTCAATATCTCCCGGCGCACATTGCAGCGTCGTCTCTCTGACCGAGATACTAATTTCTTGCATATATTGCAGGAGGTGCGCTCCAAAGTGGCTCTGCGCTATCTGTCGGATAGCCGCCTGGGCATCACCGAAATTGCCTTTTTGCTGGGCTATGGTGATCAGGGCTCTTTCTCCAGTGCCTTTAAAAGTTGGCACGGCGTTTCACCCCGAGATTATCGGCGCAAGTAAGCCTTTGAGTTGGCATTGTTTCCCAATTTAATGGCGCTGATAAAGTTGCCAGCTGAATGCACTCAAACTACTATCTCAGTACTATAACTATATCCATAAAACTATAATTACAGGTACCGCCATGTCACTGGACTTTGATAGCGCTCGTCTGCCGAATAAAAATCTGACCCCAGAGCACCATGAATGGCGTGCCCAGCTGCGACGATTTATTGACCGCGAGATTATGCCCTATGCGGAAGACTGGGATGAGAGTGGCTCAATTCCCCAGGAGCTATGGCCCAAGGCTGCAGAGGTTGGCTTGTTGGGTATGGGTTACCCAGAGGAGTTTGGTGGAGTCACCGAAGGTATAGATCTGTGGCACGGCATTATCGTCAATGAAGAAATGGCCCGGGTCGCCGTGGGTGGTGTAGCTGCCACATTGCTGGTGCACGGCATTGGTCTGCCACCAGTGATTAATTTTGGCAGTGACGCAATAAAACAGATGGTAGCCCCGCCTGTATTGGCAGGCACTAAGCGAATTTCGCTGGCCATCACCGAGCCGGGCGGTGGCTCCGATGTAGCCCAGCTGCAAACCACAGCCCGTCTGGATGGCGACCACTATGTGGTCAATGGTTCAAAAACCTATATTACCGGCGGCATGAACGCCAACTGGTTTACCACCGCAGTGCGCACTGGTGGAGAGGGTTCAGGCGGTGTATCCACTCTGCTGATTCCCGCCGATGCAGAGGGCGTATCGCGCACTGCTCTGGATAGAAAGCAGGGCTGGTGGTGCTCGGATACAGCCACCATCTATTTCGACAATGTTAGTGTGCCTGTGGGCAATTTGCTAGGCCAGGAAAACAAAGGCTTTGCCGTAATTATGAATAACTTTAACTCCGAGCGCCTGGCCATGGCCGCGGCCATGGAGGCTCTGTCTCGTGTCTGCCTTGAAGATGCTGTGGCTTGGGCCAGAGAGCGCAAGACCTTTGGTAAGCGCCTCGCCGACCACCAGGTGATTCGCCATAAAATTGCCGAGATGAAGCAAAAAATTAATGCGACCCAAGCTTACTTGCTGATGACTTGCGAGCAAATACAGGCGGGAACTGAAAATGCAGGGGATATAGCACTGTTAAAGGTGCAGTCCAGCCAGACTATGGAGTTCTGTGCCCGGGAGGCGATGCAGATTCTTGGTGGTATTGGCTATATGCGTGGCAGTCGGGTTGAGCGTATTTATCGCGAGGTGCGGGTTAATGCCATTGGCGGTGGTTCGGAAGAGATTATGCGTGACCTGGCGGCTCGGCAGTTTGGATTGTGATATTAGTTGAGCGGATTGATCTCGAGGCCGGCATCCCTGCTGGCCTCGATTTTGTCTGAGGACAGCGCAGCTTCACTCGCCCCATACTCAGACAGCCTAAATAATAGACCTCAAGACAACAGTGGCCCCAACTTCATAGCCACACCCATATCCCCCTGAATCTTTAACTTGCCAGACATAAATGCAGAGGTTCCATCAAGCTTGCCATCAGCCATTTCCATAAAATTCTCAAGACTGATTACCATAGTGCAGTTAGCCTCGGCATCGTCGTTGCTAATATGATTAGGTACCTGGGTTGCATCCAAAACCAAAATGCCTTGGTCACCAAAATCAAACTTTAAGATAGAACCCAGGCCACAGTCCTCCCCAATTTTATCCTTTAAACCAGCAGTAACAGCTTCTAGAGACATATCCAAACCCTCAGTTTATTATTTAAGCCCGCCAGTGGCGGACCTTTGCAATATTTTGACAGTTACACTGTAAAAATAATTGCCCTCAAACTCAACATAAATTTATTATTCCAAGTAAAGGGTAGGTAAGAGAGCGGGGCAAGCCAAAACCCCGCCACAGAAATAATAGTTTGTGTCGTTTTTTAGCTCTGACTCTGTAATAGTGGGGCCGACAATTTAATCTCTAATCTAGATCCCCAGAAATAAAATAATAAATAAGGGTAAAAATGCACAGGTCACTAGAGCAACCGCAAGCATCACCAAAAGCCACGGGCATACTGCTGTTTTTGCTGCTGCTCAATATTCTTAATATGGTGGATCGCACCCTGATCACCAGCTTTGGCACAGCCATAATCACCGACCTGGGTTTGAGTGACTCCCAGTTTGGCCTGCTGACTGGCCCAATCTTTGTGTTCTTTTACTCCATTATGGGCCTGTTTATGGGCGCCCTGGCTGATCGTGTTCATCGCCCGCGCCTGATTGCCGCTGGTCTGGTGCTCTGGAGTGCACTAACCGCTGTCTCTGGTGTGGCTAAGAATTTTGCGCAGATCGGTGTTGCCCGATTATTTATAGGCGTGGGGGAGTCTGCGATGGCGCCTTCGGCAATCTCAATGATTTCTGATATGTTCCCCAAGGCCAAGCGAGGCACTGCAACTGGAATCTATTATTTGGGTGTGCCTCTGGGCGCCGGTGCCAGCTTTATAGTGGCGGGCATTCTCGGGCCTATGATTGGCTGGCGCAATTGCTTTTTGTTGCTGGGAGGCCTGGGTCTGGTGTTAGCACTGGTGCTTCTGTTTATTAAGGATCCAGAGCGCGGTGCCATGGAGGAGAAGGGCTCTGAGGTTGACCAGCAGGAGAGTCTGATTGGTGGCAACTGGCGGTCCATAGTCTCTGATGTTTTTCAGGTAGTGAAGTCAACGCCTGCTCTAGCCTGGACCATGGTCGGGGCTGTGTTTCTGCATATACCTCTGGGCGCCGGGCAGTTTGCTATAGTCTGGCTGGAGCGGGAGCGAGGCTTTGGCATTGGTGAAATCAGTGCTACCTATGGACTGGTCTATATAGTCTTTGGCACCGCTGGCACATTTTTGGGTGGCATACTCAGCGACTGGTATCAGGCCAGATACAAAGGTGGCCGGGTAAGGTTTTTAGCCCTGTTAATGTTGGCAGTGACGCCACTACTGATTTCATTTCGCTTTGTAGATCCTTCATCGGCGCTGTTCTATGTAGGCATGGCTGCGGGTATGTTTAGCGTAAGTTCCTTCTATGGGCCGGCATTTTCTACGGTGCAGGACCTGACGCCAGTGCGCCTGCGCGGGGTAATGACAGGGCTGTTACTGGTGGCCTGCAATCTTCTTGGTCTGGGTATAGGCGCCATGATGACTGGTGTTCTCAGCGATGTTTTCTCCGCCAATAATATATTTGAGCCCCTTACCAAAGCCCTATTGAGTGCCGATATCTTGTCTGCAGCTGCGCCAGTAAGCTTTATTATCGCCTCTATCTACCTCGAAAAGATGAAGGCCAGAGCCTAGGTTGCCAATTTGGTCGGTCGCCCAACGCAGATTAATTGGCATAGGCTCTTAAATTGCTGGCATAGAATCCAAAGAGTGTTCTCCGGTAAGTCAGTAGTATTTGTTCCCTTAGTGATTTTTTGGAGAATATAGCCGATGGCAGAGAAAACCCTTCGTATAGCAGGCGCCAGTGGCTTTTGGGGCGATGCCGCTAGAGCCACGCCGCAACTGTTAAAAGACGGCAATCTGGACTTTATTGCCTACGACTATCTGGCCGAAATTACCATGTCGATTATGGCTCGCGCCCGAGCTAAAAATCCCGATTATGGCTATGCCCTAGACTTTGTTACTGGGGCCATGAAACCCAATCTTAAAGAGATCGCCCGCCAGGGGGTCAAAATTGTCTCCAATGCCGGCGGTGTAAACCCCCAGGCCTGCGCCAATGCGCTGCGTGCTGTGATTGCAGATATGGGTTTAGATTTAAAGGTCGCCTGTGTGCTGGGGGACGATATGATCGCCCAGGCTGATCAGCTGGCAGGGCAGGGCTTCACTGAGATGTTTACTGGTGCCGCTTTTCCGTCTGTAGATAAAATCGCCAGTATCAATGCCTATCTGGGTGCCTTTCCGGTGGCTAAAGCTCTGGATGAGGGTGCAGATATTGTGGTAACGGGCCGCAGTGTCGATAGCGCCGTTACTCTAGGCGCCTGTATCCATACTTTTGGTTGGGGTCGGGATGATCTCGACCAGTTGGCCATGGGTTCATTGGCTGGCCATATTATTGAATGTGGCCCCCAGGCAACTGGCGGTAACTTTACCGACTGGGAAGAGGTTGAAAGCCTGGAGACCATAGGTTACCCCATAGCTGAGGTGCGGGCTGATGGCAGCTTTGACTGCTCCAAGCCCGAGGGTACTGGTGGTCTGGTGAATCGCGCAACCATTGCTGAGCAGATGGTCTATGAAATTGGTGACCCCCAGGCCTATATGCTGCCGGATGTGGTCTGTGATTTCTCCAATGTTGAGCTTGAGCAGCTGGCAGAAAATCTAGTGCGTGTTACTGGCGCCACTGGCTTGCCTGCTCCGGATACTTATAAAGTCTGCACCACCTATGCCGATGAATTTCGCGGTGGCACCAATATGACGTTTTATGGGGTGGATGCCGACCGCAAAGCGCAAAAGCTTGCAGATGCTATTTTTACCGCCTCCCGCCGCACTCTAAAACAGCTGGGCTTAGCCGACTTTAGTGAAACCAGTGTCGAACTGATTGGTGCCGAGAGCCAGTACGGTAGCAATGCTCAGATCAGCCAATGTCGTGAGCTGGTGATGAAGATTGCCGCCAAACACCCGGATGCCGCTGGCATTGGCATTATGCTCAAAGAATCTGTGGGTCTGGGGCTGGCAACACCGCCTGGGCTCTCTGGTTTTGCCGGTGCAAGGCCGAGCCCATCGCCCGTGGTGCGATTATTTTCCTTTGCGCTGCCCAAGGGCACAGCAAAAATTCAGGTGGAGATGGATGGGGCGGTCATGGATGTGCCCGATACTCAGGGTGTTGCCTTGAATCGGGCTGCGCTCAGCAGGCCTGATATGCCGGCATCCCCCACTGATGCCACAGTCTCTGTGCCGCTGATCAAACTGGCTTGGGCTCGCAGTGGCGACAAAGGTGACAAGGCGAATATAGGGGTTATTGCCCGCAAGCCAGAGTATCTGCCCTATATCTATGCTGCGCTCACTGAGCAGGCAGTGGCGGATCGTTTCGGGCATTTTTTGCCCGCTGGAGCCACGGCTGTGAGTCAGACCTATGTCGAGCGCTATCTAATGCCTGGCACAGATGCGATTAACTTTTTAATTCATGATGTACTGGGCGGCGGTGGCATGGCCAGTATTCGCAATGACGCTCAGGGTAAAGGCTATGGCCAGCTAATGCTGGATGCGGCCATTCCGGTAAGTGCCGCTATTGCCAGCCAACTCAAATAAATAACAAGACCAATCTGGAGATCTATCCATGGCAGTATTTGCCTCAAAAATAAATACCAGCTCAGAGACCTATTTAAGGCAGCGGGCAGAGATGCTTGAGCTGGTGGTTAAGCTCAATGAGCTCAATAGCCGCGGTCGTGCCATTTCGGAAAAGCGCAAGCCGCGCTTTGATAAGCGGGGTCAGTTAACTCCCAGAGAGCGCCTGGCGCGATTGCTAGATCCCGGTATGCCATTTTTGGAGATCGGTAATCTGGCGGGCTATAAGCTGGATACCAAAGACGAAGCCAAGTCGATTCCGGGCGGCACAGTGATTTCCGGGATTGGTTTTATCTCTGGGGTGCGCTGCTGCGTGGTGGTAGACGATAGCGGCATACTGGCGGGCTCATTGACCCTGGCCGGTGGTTACCGCATTGCTCGGGCCCAGCAGATTTCTCTCGAGCAAAGATTGCCCTTTGTGCATCTGGTAGAGAGTGCCGGTGGTGACCTAATGAATTACACCGTTGAGAACTTTGCAGAGGGCGGCGACCTGTTTGGCGCGCTGGCAAAACTAAGTAAAGAGGGCATTCCGGTGATCTCTATACTGCATGGCTCGTCTACCGCCGGTGGTGCCTATATGCCGGGTCTGAGTGACTATGTGATTGCGGTTAAGGGCACGGGCCGCGCCTTTTTAGCTGGCCCGCCGCTGCTTAAAGCGGCTACGGGAGAGATAGCTACTGAAGAAGAGCTGGGCGGCTCGGAGATGCATGCCACTACCTCAGGCCTGGCGGAATATCTGGCGGAAAATGATGGCCATGGCATTCAGATCTGTCGCGAAGTAGTGGCCCGTCTGCAGTGGAATGATAGCTGCCAGCTGCCCGAGGCTAGGGAATTTGCCGAACCCATCTATGACCCAGACGAGCTTGCCGGAGTGATTCCGGTAGATTATCGCACCCCTTATGATATGCGTGAGCTAGTAGCCCGAGTGGTGGATGGCTCCGATTTTCTTGATTTTAAACCGCGCTTTGGCGTTTCTACCGTCTGTATTCAGGCAGAGATTTACGGCCAGGCGGTGGGCATTATTGGCAACAATGGCCCCATTGATCCCCAGGGTGCCAACAAGGCTACACAGTTTTTACAACTATTAGACCAGGCTGATATTCCAGCGCTGTTTTTCCAAAATACCACCGGCTATATAGTAGGCACCAAGTCAGAGCAGGCGGGCATGATTAAGCATGGCTCGAAGATGATTCAGGCAGTGCGCAATATCGAAGTGCCGCGCATTACCTTTATGACTGGCGCCAGCTTTGGTGCCGGCAACTACGGTATGTGCGGTCGCGGCTATGATCCGGATTTTCTCTATACCTTCCCCAATGCCAAGATGGGTGTGATGGGTGGTGAGCAGGCGGCTAAAACCATGTCTATGGTGGCCCGAGGCAAGGCGGCAGCCATGGGTGTGGAGCCAGATGAAGAGGCGCTGGCCGCTCAGGAGAAGGGCCTGGCCCATATCTTTGACTCCCAGTCTGATGCTTTCTATACCTCCGGTCATCTGCTGGACGATGGCATGATCGACCCGCGCAATATGCGCAAAACCTTGGGTCTGCTGCTGGAAACTGTGCGCGAAGCGCGCCATAGAACAGTGCGTCCTAATAGCTTTGGCATTGCCCGCCTGTAACTCTTTAACTCTGGAAACTGAGAATAATTATGAGTGATCTATCAAGCTCTGAACTGCCAGCTACCCAGTCTCTGATTTTGGAGCGGGATAAGTCGGTATTAAAAATTTGGTTTAACCGCCCAGAGGCCAAAAATGCCCTATCGGCGGAAATGACTGAGGAATTACATGCTGTGCTGGATGCTGTGTGCGATGACCGTAGCATTCGCACTATTGTCTTGCGCGGTGCTGGCGGTGTGTTCTGCGCCGGTGGCGATATCAAAGGCTTTAAGTCGGGCATGCAGGCCACAGATGCAGATGAAGTGGCCGCTAGCAATCGCAGCTTTGGCGATCTGATGATCAAGCTAAATGAGCAGCCTCAGGTGGTGATTATTCTGGTTGAGGGTGCTGCTATTGGCGGTGGCTTGGGTCTGGCCTGTGTGGCCGATGTGACCTTGGTGACTGCGGAGGCCCGCTTCCGTTTAAGCGAAACCAGTTTGGGCATACCGCCGGCGCAGATAGCGCCCTTTGTGACCGAGCGAGTGGGTTTAACCCAGGCCCGACGACTGATGCTAACCGGGGCCAGGTTTAAGGGTGAAGAAGCTGTAACCCTAGGTATTGCCCATGGTGTGGCGGCGGATACAGCGGATTTGGAGGCCCAGTGCCAGACCATACTGGGCCATATTCAGGCCTGTGCTCCAGGAGCCAATGCGGTGACCAAAGGTATTTTATTTGAATCACTGCGCCGTCCCCGGGCTGAGGCGCTGGATTTTGCCTCCCGGGGATTTGCCCACTGTATGTTGAGCCCTGAGGGCCTGGAAGGGGTGGCGGCTTTTGTTGAAAAGCGCTCTGCCTCTTGGAATAAATAATAGGAATTCTATTGATGAAACCCTTTAACAGTATTTTGATTGCCAACCGCGGCGAGATTGCCTGCCGGGTTATTCGTACCGCCAAACAGCTGGGCTACCGCACCATTGCGGTGTACTCCGAGGCCGATGCTGGTGCGCCCCATATGCAGCTGGCCGATGCCGCTGTCTGTATTGGCCCAGGCCCTGTGGGAGAGTCCTACCTGCTGGCGGATAATATTCTTGCCGCAGCCGCGTCCAGTGGCGCTGAAGCCATTCATCCAGGCTATGGTTTTCTCAGTGAAAATGCCGCCTTTGCCGAGGCAGTTGAGTCTGCCGGGCTAGTATTTATTGGGCCGACCAGAGAAGCCATTGATGTAATGGGCAATAAGGCCGAGTCCAAGCGCCGCATGATTGATGCTGGTGTGCCCTGCGTGCCGGGCTATGAGGGTCTGGACCAGTCGGATAAAACCCTGCTGGCCGAGGGCAATAAGATTGATTTGCCTCTGATGGTAAAGGCTGCGGCTGGCGGCGGTGGTCGTGGTATGCGTCTGGTGCATGATTATAAAGAGCTGGCCAATGCCATCAAGCTGGCGCGGGCCGAGGCGGAGAGTGCCTTTGGCTCTGGTGAGCTGATTTTGGAAAAAGCCATTATTCAGCCCCGCCATGTGGAGATTCAGGTATTTGCCGATACCCAGGGCAATACTATTCATCTGGGTGAGCGGGACTGTTCAGTGCAGCGCCGTCATCAGAAGGTTGTGGAAGAGGCCCCATGCCCGATTATGACCCCGGAACTCCGCAAGCAGATGGGCCAGTCGGCCATTGATGCCGCAAAAAGTGTTAACTATCGCGGCGCAGGCACAGTGGAATTTCTACTTGATAGCAGCGGTGCCTTTTACTTTCTTGAGATGAATACCAGGCTGCAGGTGGAGCATCCGGTGACCGAGTTGATTACTGGTCTGGATTTGGTCGAGCTGCAAATTAATGTGGCTCAGGGGCAGCCTCTGGGCTTAACTCAGGAAGATATAAAACTCCAGGGCGCTGCTATAGAAGTGCGCCTGTACACAGAGGATGCCAGTCAGGATTTTTTACCCGCCTCAGGTCCGGTAGATTTGTGGCAGCCAGCCAGTGGAGTTGGTGTGCGTATTGATGACGGCATCTGCACCGGGCAGGAAATCTCACCTTTTTATGATCCTATGGTAGCCAAGGTGATTGGCTATGGTGCAGATCGAGAAACTGCTCGCCTGCGATTAATTGATGCGCTAAAAGAAACCGTACTGTTTGGCACGGCCAACAATAAAGATTTTTTAATTCAGTGTCTGGAAAAGCAGCGCTTTATCGATGGTGCCGCTACCACCGCATTTATTGCCGAGGAGTTTAACGAAACAGATCTGGCTGTGGCCCAACCCAGTGTCGAAGATGCCGCGGCGGCCGCTGTGATTGATTTAAATCTGGAATATCAGCGCCATTTTGCTCGCAGCACATTGAGCAGCCATAAACTAAAAAACTGGACCATGGCTAGCGGGCTGGTCTCGCGCAAGCAGTATCAGTTTGGTGAAAGCCTCTATGACCTGTCAATTTCACCCCTGGCCAATAGCCCAGATACCTATCTGGTGAGCTGTGCCCAGTCCCAGCAGCAGATTGAAATTCAGCTGCTTACCCTGGAGGGTCAGAGTGCCAGCTTGCTGGTGAATGACTCTACTCAGTTGGCAACCTTTAAACTGCGCCGGCAGGGGCAGCTGTACTGTTCAATTGCTGGTCGCAGCGCCATGTTTAAAGATCAGATTATCCTCGACGGTGCGGTTGATGAAGCAGTTGGTGGCGGTCGCGTAGTAGCGCCTATGCACGGTCTGCTGCTGGAGGTGCTGGTCAAGCCAGGAGATCAGGTAATTAAGGGGCAAAATCTGGCGGTGCTGGAAGCCATGAAAATGCACTATGAAATCATCGCTGAGGTAGATGGCACTGTAGAGGAGGTTACTGCAGTAGCAGGCAACCAAGTGGCCGCCGATGACGTATTAATCGAAATACAACAAGAAGAGGCCCACTAATGGCACTAAAACTTTGGCACTGCGCCGGTTCAAGATCGATTCGCCCCCTGTGGACTTTAGAGGAAATGGGGATCGATTATGATATCGAGGTGATGAAATTTCCGCCGCGCTTTGTGCACCCTGGTTATACGGATATCAATCCCATTGGCACTGTGCCATTTTTTACCGATGGGGAGGTTGAGATGACTGAATCTGCTGGCATAAGTCAGTATTTGGTGGATAGACATGGCCCTACAGAGCTTGGGGTGGGGGTTGATGAGCCGGACTATGGGCTCTATCTAAACTGGCTGCATCGCAGCGACGCTACCCTGACATTTCCCCAGACGCTGGTGCTCAGATATACCATTCTCGAGCCTGAGGAAAAGCGTCTGCCCACTGTTGCCCAGGACTATGCCAAATGGTTTCACGCCCGATTGCGCTCCTTGGAGGATGCCACCGCGGACCGTGAGTTTCTCTGTGCCGGCCGCTTTACCATTGCTGATATTGCGGTGGGCTACGCCCTTTATTTAGCTGAGACCCTTAGGCTGGGAGAGGGCTTTAAGCCTAACACCAGAGCTTATTTTGAGCGTCTAAAGGCACGTCCTGGATTCCTGCGTGCCACGCGCTTTGATTCAGCTGCCATGGTCTAGCGCACTAGTAAATTAACACTGGGTTAATGACATTGGATTTTGAGACCCCTAGGTCAGGGAATCATATTGACATGTTTAATGCCATTACTTAATCTGCCGAAGTGAAGACTGGGTCGGAGTGAGTTGGTCTGCAATAAACATTTTTTAGGAGTGAACCCAATTGGATATTAAGTTTTCAGCACAAGACCTCGCGTTTAGAGACGAGGTTCGTGATTTTTTTGCCAGCGAATACGACGGCGCTATAGCGGAGCAACTGAGCGGTGCTCAGGGCACAGACTATAAGGGCGGCATTGTGGCCTGGCAGAAAAAACTCCATGCCAAAGGCTGGATTGCCCCGGGCTGGCCCACTGAGTATGGCGGCACAGACTGGTCTGCTACCCAGAAGTTTATCTATGAGACTGAGCGCGGTTTGGCTGGTATCCCAGATGTGGTTCCCTTTGGGCTGAAGATGGTGGCGCCGGTTATTTACACCTTTGGCAATGAAGAGCAGAAAGCCAAGTTCTTACCCCGGATTCTCGAGAGTGAGGACTGGTGGTGTCAGGGTTATTCTGAGCCTGGGGCCGGGTCTGATCTTGCGGCGCTCAATACCACCGCAGATTATGCCGGTGATCACTATATTGTTAATGGCCGCAAAATCTGGACCACCTTTGCCCAGTATGCGGATTGGATTTTCTGTCTAGTGCGCACTAGCAAAGGTATGCGCAAGCAGCAGGGCATTAGCTTTCTGCTGATTGATATGAAAACCCCTGGTATTACGGTCAAGCCTATTGTGACCATCGATGGTAAGCACAGTCTGAATGAAGTGCTGTTTGAAGATGTTGCAGTGCCCACTGAGAACCTGATTGGTGAGCAGGATAAAGGCTGGACTTACGCCAAGGCGCTGCTGGCCCACGAGCGCACAGGCATGGCCGAAGTCGCTGACTCTACTCGTATGCTGGACGCGCTAAAGCAGCGCGCCTCTGTGGAAGTCAATGGTGGTAAAGCCATGATTGAGGATCCGATTTTCCAGATGCGCCTCTCGGATATCGAGATGGAGTTGATGGCACTTGAATACACTGAACTGCGGGTGTTTGCCTCCATGGCCGCTGGCGGTATGCCGGGCCCAGAGTCATCGCTACTCAAAATTAAAGGTACTGAAATTTCTCAGGCTATTCATGAGCTGCAATTACAGCTGGCGTCTTACTATGGTGGTGCGCTGCCCGAAGACTTGAACGCTGACCAGCTGGGCCACGACTTTGCATTCGAGGCCCGCGGCAAATATATGTATGGACGCGCGGCAACCATCTATGGTGGTTCTAATGAAGTGCAGCGCAATGTGATCGCGAAAGCGGTACTAGGCCTATAAGCAGGCTCCCACTGGGTTGAGCCACTAAAAGATTTCAGGAGTTTACACAGATGAATTTTGATTTTACCGAAGAACAAACCATGATCAAAGACAGCGTCTCGCGCTTTGTGAGAGACGAGTATGACTTTGATACCAGAACCAAGATTGTTGGCTCAGAAGAGGGCATTAGTCGCGAATTCTGGTCCATGTTTGCCGAGTTAGGCTGGCTGTCAGTGCCCTTTGCAGAAGAGTACGGCGGCTTTGGCGGCACCGTTGAAGATATTGCTGCAGTGATGGAAGAGCTGGGTAAGGGTATTGTAGTTGAACCCTACGCCTCCACCGTTGTGGTATTTGGCGGCCTGATGGCTGCCTCTGATAACGCGGCCCTCAAGAGCGCGGTTATTCCCAGTATTATCGATGGTAGCTGCATGGGGTCTCTGGCCTCTACAGAGGCTCAGTCTCGCTATGAGATGGCAGATGTTGCCACTGGAGCAACCGCCTGCGATGGGGGTTATAAGATCAGCGGTGAAAAGACCGTGGTCGCCAATGGCGGTACGGCCAACAAGTTTATTGTGACGGCCCGCACTAGCGGTGAGCAGTTTGATCGCGATGGCGTCAGCCTTTTTTTGGTGGATGCTGATGCCCCAGGGGTTGAAGTAAAAAGCTACAAAATGATGGATGGCCAGAGCGCAGCTACTGTGACTCTCAAGGATGTTGTGGTCGCCGAGAGCCAGCTGCTAAACGCGGCGGGTGAGGGCATGGATCTGATTGATCAGGTGATGCCGCAGATTCTGATGGGCCTAAGTGCAGAGGCGCTAGGTATTATGGCCACTCTAAACACGACCACGGTTGAATACACCAAAGTGCGCCAGCAGTTTGATACCCCTATTAGTTCTTTCCAGGTGCTCCAGCACAGAATGGTGGATACCTTTATGGCCTGCGAGCAGACTAAATCTATGCTCTATCGCGGGCTCTGTCAGGCGAGTGAGGATGACTCTGCAGCTCTGCTGAAAACTGTGCATGCGCTCAAGGCAACAGTGGCCCGTTATGGCCGTCTGGTGGGCGAAGAAGCTATTCAGATTCACGGTGGTATTGGCATGACCGATGAGTTAAATATTGGCCACTATGTTAAGCGTCTAATGATGATCAATGTCAGCTTTGGCGATGGTGATTACCACCAGAAGAAGTTTAATCAGCTAAGCTATTCCTCCTAGTGATTGGCCTGCCTACATTAGCCTATGGTCTCGGCGGCGCCGGACTGGCTTGGGTGGGCTATAAATTACTGAGCAGGGATCCGCTGGCTCAGTTCGATCTTCCGCTGGGGCACTTAGCCTCAGTGGATAGTCCCGAAGCTAAACTCAAGTCTGAGCAGGCGCTAGACAATATCACCCAGCGTCTGCGCTCTACTCCCGCTAGCTCCAGCAAGCTTTCTATCAAGCGCCGTGTGCCCCTTATGCGTGAGGCGATGGAGGGCTTTTTTGCCGAGGAAGAGAAGCGGGCAGTCAGCAGTTTCACTCCCGTGGATGCCGACACAGTGCCTGCTGAGTGGGTGGTGGCCCCGGGGGTTGATGCAGACAATAACCGACGTCTTATGTATATCCATGGCGGTGCTTTCTTTGCCGGCAGCCCGAAGAGCCATCGCGTGATTACCAGCAAATTATCGGAAGTTACCAATAGCTCGGTGCTGGCCATAGACTACAGATTAATGCCTGAATTCAGTCGGCGCGACTGTGTTGAAGACTGTGCCACAGCCTATCAATGGATGCTGGGTAATGGCTCTCAGGGCCCGGGCCAGGCAGACAATATTCTGGTGGCCGGAGATTCTGCCGGGGGCAACTTAACCCTGGTGTTGATGGCGCTGCTGCGCGATACAGGAGGTAGAGCTGCAAACGCAGCAGTCTGCCTGTCGCCAGTAACTGACTGTCGTTTTGCTAGCCCCAGTATTTTTTCCAACCTGAGCACTGATGTGATGCTCAAACCCTTAGCCAGTCGCATTACCAGGGTGCCAAAGGTGCTTTTGCGTCTCGCCGCTCGCCATCTGGCCAAGGATAATCCCAGTGATCCACTGATTTCACCACTGCTGGGCGATCTGTCTGATCTGCCGCCCACACTGGTGTTGGCAAGTCAGCATGAGATTCTGCGCGACGACGGGCGCCGCTATGTGAACAAGGCGGTGGCTGCGGGCTCAGCGGCTAAGTTTGTCTACTGTATGCAGATGCCCCATGTGTGGCCCATCTTCTATCCTGAGCTGCCGGAAGCTGAGTTAGCTTTCCAGCAGATCAGTGAATTTTTAGACCGCCATAACTGAATATTACCTACTTCTGGGCTTGCGCAGTATCAGTGCAGGTGTGGACTCTGTGTAGGCGATAAACTCCGGCTCCGAACCCCATTTCTTCTGTGCCAGCCTCTCCAGTAGCGGTATGCCGCTAATTCTGGTCAGCAGCACATAGACAAAGATGGGTGAGATCATGGTGGCCAGTTGCCAGCCGGACAGCACCGGCAGCGCGACTAGCGCCAGACCCAGCCACAGAGTAATTTCACCGAAGTAATTGGGGTGTCTGGACCAGGCCCAGAGGCCTGTGGTGATAAAGCGATCGCGATTGTCTGGGTTTTTTCTAAATTTGGTCTTCTGGCTGTCGGCCACCACTTCAATCAGCATGCCTGTAACCCACAGGGCTATACCCAGGTAGGCCATTGGCCCCAGAGCTATGCTGGTATTGGAGGTCATTGCGGCAAGGCCCGCAGCCATGGTGACCAGAACCCAGAGACCGCCTAGGGTCCAGGTCATTAAAAACCAGGTAAATTTGGTTTTCATCAGGATAAAGCGTTTGTCCTGACCATCTTTCTTGATCCGCCAGAATAAAAATGACCCCAGTCGCAGCGCCCATACCAGAATCATTGCGCAGATGATTAGATCGCGAATATCCAGATTGGGATTTAGGTAGAGAGCAGCTATGACCGTACTGATATAAGACAGAGAGCCTGTGAGGTCGAAGTAATGTTCAGTTTGAAAGGCAAAAGAGGGCAGAAATATTGTCCAGTGCAATATAAAACCAATGGCACCGCAGATAACAAACAGCGGCAGGCCATAGACCTGTATGCTGCCCTGACTGCCCGCCTGCAATATTAGGCCGCCAATCACCAGTGAAACCAGGATTCCGATCAAGCTGTTAGCTCTGTTCATTATTATTTTTCTCAGCGAATAGTTAGTTATTTTTATAGTAGATTATGGTGCTGTATACGGAGATTGATCTGGCCTCGGATTCATTATTAGCTGGGCCACAGTGATACCAGTGCTCAGAGCAGCTGAGTTTTAGAAGATGCCTTCAAATTTATAGGGATCATACTCAGCACAGCCGCCTCCACTGAGGCTGAGATAGCGCTCTGGGTCCCAGTAGTCGCTGCTATGGTAGGAGAGCAAAAAGCTCTCGACAAAAAGTTTGCAGCGCTCTTGCTGGCTGCTTATAGCAGTATCGGACTCAATGCGCTGCATTGTAGCCTCAGGGCTGGGGTAGTAGTGTTCCATGCGCCAGCCGCCATCTGCCGGGCTGTCTAGCACCATAATATTGGCGCCAGTTTCCTGCCAGGCCGTCCATTCTGGTTGCTTTTGTAAAAGCCCTGTGCCCGGGGTGCCGCTGTGGGCAAATCGACCCCAATAATTCATTATTGCCCTGGATAGTTTCTCTCGCCCCGGTTCGCTGTCTTCGCCATATAAAAAGGGCAGGCGCAGCCCGCCTACAAAGTCATTAAATACAAAGCTAACCTCAAGGCCATGGCCTGCGCCTAACAGTTTAGGCAGATTGACGGGCCAGTTGTTGGGAGTTTCATCCCAGTCAAATCTATAGCCATAGATGCCAACCTCAGGGTTGGCGCCAGTCATTAGTTTGGCCATCTGACTCACACCGGTGCTATGCCAGCGATCGGCATAATAGTTGGAGTAGCGCTGATAGCGCTCATGGTCTTTAATTGATGGCAAGACACCGAATCGCAGGCTGACAAATTCCTTGTCATTGGCCATTGCGGACCTATCCTCATCTCGATTGGCCCCCATTATCATGGGCACTGCGTTGTAGTTGCCGGCCACAGCAAATAGCTCAGCCAGCGGCTCTGTGGGAAGCACATGGCCGTCTCGCAACAGTTGCGGGCTCAGGGGCATGGTTTGCTCCTCCACCAGAGACATGCTGACATTGATCAGTGATTCTGGGCTCTGCTGATAGAGGACAGCGGCAATACTTTTATCGGTCATACTGCTTAAATCTTTTTTCGCCTCTTGACTACTGTTGGCGATATTTTGATTGACCAGCAGCTGGGCCAATATTTCATTTGAGCTATTGGGCCAGCCGCGCTGCTGACTGTCTCCTGAGTAGGGCTCTGTAAATAGCTGATCGGCAAATAGCTCCGCGGACTCCATGGACTCAGTTCTGCTAGAGCCACTCTGAGAAATGGCTTTATGGAAGAGCCCCTTGGCCAGGGGCGAGGCCAGCAGGCCATAAATATTGCGTGCCCCGGCAGACTCGCCAAATACAGTGACATTGTTGGGATCGCCGCCAAAAGCATCAATATTGGTCTGCACCCACTGCAGGCCGGCAATAATATCCAGTAGGCCGTAATTGCCTGAGGCATCCTCTAAATTGGCGGCGGTATTGCGCAGGGCGCTGTGGTTAAACCAGCCCAATGGGCCCAGGCGATAGTTGAGCGACACAAAAATAACCTGCTGCTGGGCCGCTATTTTCTCGCCGGTATAAAACCGCGCTGAGCCCACTGTGTTGCCGCCGCCGTGAATCCATAGCATCACTGGAAGTTTTCTCTGGGCCATACTGGGATTGAGCGAAAGTCGGCGGGGTGCCCAGATATTCAGGTAGAGACAGTCTTCGCTGCCCACTATATCGCCCTCCTTGCCTGGCGTGCCGGCAAGAAAGGTCCAGTGCTGGGTGCAGGGCATGCTGCTCTCCACTGCAAATAGGGGGGTAGTCCAGTTGGTCGCAGGCTGCGGCGCTCGCCAGCGCAATGGGCCGACCGGTGGCGCGGCATAGGGTATACCCAGCCAGCCGTAGCTATTATTACTGTCCGCAAAGCCGATAACCTCACCATTGGCAGTGCTGCGTGCCGAATAGGGGTCAGGCTCCTGCATCTGGGTCTCCGCTGTGGCCATAGTTTCTAGGCCGGCGCCGCTATCCAGCAGGGCAATAACCACAGCTATGCTGGCTACAGCCAGCACCGCCAGTAGCCCCAGTATTTTTTTATAACCCATGGTTTAATCCAGTAATAAACTAGCCAGATGAGTGCGGTGATGCTGGGCATCACCAAATTGATGCTGGCTCCAGAGTGCTCTGCGCAGATACAGCTGGGCATCGCATTCATAGGTAAAGCCCATACCTCCATGGAATTGAATGGCTCGATCTCCGGCATACAGAAGGGCCTCGGTCGCCTGGGCCTTGGCCATGCGACAGGCAATCTCTGCATCCTGATCCAGGGACTGATCGCCAACCACAGTGGCAGCGTGGTAAATCAGGGTTCGCGCTGAGTCCATGCCGATTAATATATCCACTGTGGGGTGTTTTAGAGATTGGTAGGAGCCAATTAGGCGGCCAAACTGGATTCTACTGGTCAGATAGGCCACTACCAGATCCAGGGCTGCAGCGCAGCTACCGGTAGACTCCGCAGCGGTTAGCAGCGCGCCAAGCAACTTGATATCGCGCAGCGCAGCCTCTGACTGGGGTAAAATTGCTTCAGGGCTGAGGGTTACCCCATTAAAATTAATATTACAGGCCCTTTTGGTCTCGTCTATTAACACCTTGGCACCCAGGGCTCCCTCTGCCAGCTGAGCGGCCTCAACCAGCACCAGTACCTGTGCGCCATTGTGACAGGCGGAGACTATAAAGAAGTCGGCCACTGCGGCGTCATTGACCAGCAGCTTGGTACCCTGAAGTTGCATATCTGCGGATAGCTGACAGCTGGTGGCGCTGGCACCCCAGTCCTCGTTGTCCAGCAGGGCTAAGGTACCTACACTGCCCTCGGCTACCAGGGGCAGCCATTTGGCTTTTTGTTCTTCGGAGCCACCGCGCAGTATTGCCTGAGAGGCCATGGTGGTGGAAATATAGGGCGTACTGAGCAGATTGCGGCCCATGCTCTCTACCAGAGGGACCGTGGAACCTATGCCCAGCTCTGAGCCACCGTACTGTTCGGGAATAGCTATACCAGTCCAGCCCAGGCCTACCATTTCTGCCCAGATGTCTGCGCTGTAGCCGCTCGCAGAGCTCAGTAAGCTGCGCACTGCTGTGATATCGGAACGGTCGCTACAAAAGCCTTTGGCGCTCTCGAGAATCATTGACTGCTCGTCGGTAAAGGCGAGGGCCATATTAGTTTTTCTTGTCATTGTTTGAGTCCTCGCTCTAATCTTTGGGCAGGCCGAGCACATGCTCGCCGACTATGTTGGCCTGCACCTGACTGGTGCCGCCACCTATGGTGGTAGAGAAGTTATTTAAATAGGCGCGCTGCCAAAAACCACCATCTACCGCCTGATCATCACCTACATAGAGAGAACCCTGGGTGCCCTGCAAGCTCTGCGCATACTGGCGCATGCGCCTATAGAACTCGGTGCTGCGCAGCTTGCCAGATAGAGACAGAGAGTTGGGGTAATCAGCGCACAGGGCGGGGATGCCTAGACGCTTATCTGTGAGATGCAGGGCCTTCTCTTCGATGAGCAGCTTGACCAGATTATCTCTGGTGACATGGTCTTTAAGCAGGGGCTGGCCCTCGCGTTCAACCTTGGCTGCCATCTTTAGAAGATCATTCATTACTATGGACAGAATAGAGATGCCACCGGCAGCGCCGGCTTCGGCACCGCGTTCATACTGCAATGTTTGCATGGCAATGCGCCAGCCCTGACCCTCTTCGCCCATAATACAGTCGGCGGGAATGCGGGCATCGGTAAAGAAGGTTTCGGTAAAGCCATATTCACCGGTCAGTTTCTGAATGGGTTGGGTGCTGATGCCCTCTGCGCTCATAGGGGCGAGAAAGAATGAAAGCCCATTGTATTTGCGCTCAGCCTGGGCCTCGGTGCGGGCCAGCAGAATCATGTACTTGGCATAGTTGCCCATGGTGGTCCAGATTTTGCTGCCATTGATTATATAGTCTGAGCCGTCGCGCTCCGCCCTGGTCTGGATGCTGCCCAGATCCGAGCCATGATTGGGCTCTGAGAAACCCTGACACCAAATATCTTCAGCATTGAGAATACCTTTAAGATACTTCTCTCGCTCGTATTCTGTGCCCTTGTCTAGAATAAGAGGGCCGGCCCAGCCCAGGCCTATGACATTGAAGCAGATAGGCGCTCGAGCCAGCTTCATCTGGGCATCGACCAGGTTCTGATGAGCGGGGCTAAGGCCGCGGCCGCCGTATTTTTCGGGCCATGCCATTCCCAGATAGCCGGCGGACCAAACTTTGTGCTGCCATTCCCGGAGAAAGTCCAGAACTGGTTCGGAACCCACCTCCATAAAAGTTTGCGGTAGCAAAAAGCCCGGGTCTGCTGGTTTATTATGTTTTATCCAGTCAGTGACTTCTGCGCGCAGTTCTTTCAGCTCGTTTTGTTGCTCTAGCTCAATGCTCATCAGCAATTTCCCCCAGATTTAATATTATTTTTATACCTTAACCAGAGCTCGACTTACTGTCTCTTGAATCCGTGCCATTAGACAGAGATTTGACGCCAATTCTACTACTATTTAAGTCTGAGTCAGGGGAAACTTCAGCTTACCTGCAACTCTGGTCTGTGCTAATGTCTAGTCCGTCGGTTCGCTAGTACCTATTGCGACAACAATAACAATTAAAAGATTACCAATTGAAGGAAAGTCTCTATGGCTGAGTCAGCAGAAAAAACCATTCTGGGCCATCCCCGCGGTCTAGTAATTTTGTTCTTGACCGAAATGTGGGAGCGTTTCTCATACTATGGAATGCGTGGGTTGCTGATTATCTATCTCACCCAGCACTTTTTGATGTCCGATGAGAGTTCTAGTGTGCTCTATGGCGCCTATGGGGCGCTGGTGTATGTGATGACCATTATTGGTGGGTCCCTGGCCGACCGCTATCTGGGTGCCCGCAAGGCGGTGACATTCGGCGCCATACTGCTGACCTTCGGCCATTTTGGTATGGCTTTTGAGGGTGAGGGCTCCAGGCAGTTGATCAGTCATGGCGACAATCAGTACGAGATTATTCTCGATGGCCGTGGGGGTGATGCGCGCCAGCAGATTGTTACAAATTTGGGTAGTTCCTATGTCAGCTTTACTGAGACCAGTATGGATATAGCGGAGCCAGGGGCTGTTGGCCTGGTCCCCAGTATTGATCGTTCAGAGTTCACTATGAGCGTTGAGACTGAGGAGAAATACCTCAATATTCTCTACCTATCTCTGGCCTTAATTATTGCTGGCGTGGGCTTTTTAAAGGCCAATATATCCACCATCGTGGGCTCCCTGTATGGCTTTGGCGATGCGCGCAGAGACTCGGGATTCACTATCTTTTATATGGGTATCAATATAGGCGCATTTTTAGCCTCTCTGTCCTGCGGCTATCTGGGCATAGTGCACGGCTGGAAGTACGGTTTTGGTCTGGCCGGGGCCGGCATGCTGCTGGGGCTGGTTATTTTCCTCTCCTGCCAGAGTTGGCTGGACGGCAAGGCCGAGCCCCCCAGCGTTGAGAAGCTCAAGGAAAAAGTATTGTTTGGCATCAATGTGGAGTGGCTCTGCTATTCGGTGGGGCTGGGTATTATCGCTGTCTCTATGCTGCTGGTGATGAATGCTGATTTAGTGGGCGGAATACTGGGGCCTGTGGGCATTCTGATGTTTATCTGGCTGGTCAGTCATGCCTTTACCCAGTTACAGGGCGATGAGCGCTCGCGTATGCTGGCTGCTATCTATTTTGTGTTGGCACAGATTCCATTCTGGGCGCTATTTGAGCAGGCGGGTTCATCCCTCAATCTGTTTACAGCTCGCCTGGTAGACCGTGAAATTATGGGCTGGTCTGTGCCAGGTCCGGTATTTCAGTCATTAAATGCCGGCTTTATCTTTTTGTTTGCGCCCCTTATGGCCTGGCTCTGGGTGTGGCTGGCCAGACGTAAGCTCAACCCCTCAACGCCGGTTAAATTTGCTCTGGGCGTCGCTATGGCGGGGCTGGGCTTTCTGGCCCTGGTAGCCGGTATGCAGGGGAGTGGCGCTGTGGGTCTTACGCCGGTGATCTTTATTTTCCTGATCTACTGGATTCACACCATGGGGGAGCTGATGGTGTCGCCAGTAGGCCTTTCTGCTGTAACCAAGTTGGCGCCAGCAAAAATAGTGGGCATGACCATGGGCGCCTGGTTCCTCTACTCTGGTCTGTCCAATTATCTGGCTGGCGTGATTGCGAGAACCACTGGCGCTGAGACCATTGGTGGTCAAATGACCAATGTGGCCGCGGCCAAGGCGGGTTATGTGGATGTCTATGCTCAGGTGGGTTACATAGCACTGGGTATAGCGCTGCTGATGCTGCTGATATCGCCGGTGATCAATAAGATGATGCGCGGCGCTGACTGAGCCCCGGCTGCAGAGGAAAGACTATGAAAACTAAAGGACTATTACTGCTAACTGCGGTTGCCATGCTGCTGGGCTGTGGCCAGGCGCCTGATCAGGCGCCTCGGGAATCTGCCGCTGACTTTGTGGCGCGTATGGAGGTCGAGGGTCGTGAGCTGGCCCGCGAGGCTCGCGCTGCCTACTGGGTGCGCAACACTTATATTACCGATGATACTGCGATTCTGGCTGCTGCCGCTGGAGAGCGGGGGCTGGCCTTTGAAAGCGCCATGGTTAAGCAGGCCAAGCAGTATCTGGGGACAGAGATGGACCAGCAGACAGCCCGAGGGATTGAGCTAATGTTGCGGGGCTCCTCGGCTCCGGCTCCGGATGACCCCGAGTTACAGGCAGAGCTATCGGCCATTCTAACTAATATGGAGGGGCAGTACGGCGCCGGCAAGTACTGCAATGCAGAGGGTGTCTGTCGAGAGCTGCAGGAGCTGGAAGCTGTGCTGGCTGAGTCGCGGGACTACGACGAGCTGCTGGATATCTGGCAGGGCTGGCGCCAGGTATCGCCACCTTACCGCGCCGATTACCAGCGCTTCGTGGAGATCGGCAATCTTGGAGCCCAGGACTTTGGCTACAAAAATCTCGCCGAGCTGTGGCAGGGCGGCTACGATATGGACAGCAATAGCTTTACCATTGAGTCCCGCCGACTCTGGGATGAGGTAAAGCCTCTCTATGACCAACTACACTGCCATGTGCGGGCTAAGCTCAATGAGACCTATGGTGCCAAGGTGGCCTTGGACGCTCCTATACCAGCCCATCTGCTGGGCAATATGTGGTCGCAAACCTGGGATAATATCTACGGGATTATGGAGCCTTATCCGGGGGTGTCTCAGGTAGACATAACCGCAGCCCTGCAGGCCAGGGAATGGGATGAGGTAAAAATGGCCAGAACCGCCGAGGGCTTTTTCACCAGCCTGGGAATGCCGCCTCTGCCCGAGAGCTTTTATAAAAACTCTATGCTCAAAAAGCCCAGAGATCGCAATGTAGTCTGCCATGCCAGCGCCTGGGATTTTGATGATGGCAATGACCCAAGGGTTAAGCAGTGCGTCGAGATCAATAGCGAGCAGTTTGGTACCCTGCACCACGAGCTGGGGCATATTTACTACTACTTGCTGTACAAGGATTTGCCCTCGGTATTTAAAGGGGGTGCCCACGATGGCTTTCACGAGGCCATAGGCGACACGATTCAACTGTCTATGACCCCCGGTTACTTTCAGGAAAAAGGGCTTTTGGGAGAAGTCACCCAGGGCTATGAAGCGACCATCAATAAGCAGATGAAGCTGGCCTTAGAAAAAATTGCCTTCCTGCCCTTTGGCAAAATGATTGATGAGTGGCGCTGGAAGGTATTTTCCGGCGACATAGCCCCAGAGGACTACAATGCGGGCTGGTGGCAGCTGCGTGAGCAGTACCAGGGTATAGCCGCACCTATGGTTCGTGGTGAAGAGTATTTTGATGCGGGCGCCAAGTACCATGTGCCAGGCAATACGCCTTATACCAGATACTTTTTGTCATTTATTATGCAGTTCCAGTTCCACAAGGCTCTCTGTGAGGCCGCTGGTCAGGATGGGCCACTGCATGAATGTTCTATCTATAACAATAAAGTCGCCGGTAAAAAGCTGAGTAATATGATGGCCATGGGGCAGAGCAAGCCCTGGCCGGATGCTATGGAGGCAATCACAGGACAGCGCAGCATGGATGGCAGCGCAATTATTGATTACTTTGCGCCGCTCAATGCCTGGTTAAAGGAACAGAACCAGGACCGCTCCTGCGGCTGGTAATTGACTCTAGGGTCATGAAAATCAACGAGGCAGCCCTGTGGCTGCCTTTTTGCTATTGGGCACCGCGGTCATATATGGCATTATTACTGCCAAAAGATAGCCTGCCCTAACCGGCCAATGCTCGCTATTGGTATTCAATGATTGATATTAGTTTCAGTGATAGCGCTGGAGCGCGGCAGCAACTAATATGATGAATCGCAGGAATAGCAAGGCAGAGATTCCGTTACAGTTAAGTCAGTCGCTGGGTAACTATCTGGCGGCTATAAATCAAGCTAACCCAGGACCAAGTTTATGCCACAAATTATAAAAAAATCTGAAATAGCTCAGTATATTGGCCATGTGTGCGAGCCTACCGACTGGTTTGAGGTGACTCAGGACCAGGTCAATGAGTTTGCCGAATGCACATTGGATCGACAGTTTATTCATGTAGACCCAGAGGCTGCAGCTAAAACTCCCTTTGGTGGCACCATAGCTCACGGCTTTTTGACCCTGTCTATGCTGTCTTACTTTTCCGAGAGCTATAACCTGCTGATTGAAGGCATCTATATGGGTGTGAACAAAGGCTTCGATAAGGTGCGTTTTGTAGCTCCTGTGCGTGTGGGCAGCAAAATCCGCTGCCATGCCACAGTGGTGGAAATTAACGAGAAGCGCCCGGGCCAGTTTGACTTTAAGGTTGAGGTCTCGGTGGAGATTGAAGGTGGCGACAAGCCCGCGTTGGTTGCTGAATGGCTCAGCGTACAGATGGCTAATTAAGTCCATTTATAATCCATTGATATAGGGTATTGAGGTAGACAATGAGTATTAATTTTGAAGGGCAGGTGGCTATAGTTACTGGCGCGGGCAATGGCTTGGGGCGCTCTCATGCACTGGCTCTGGCTGAGCGTGGGGCCAAGGTGGTGGTCAATGACCTGGGTGGCGCCAGAGATGGCACAGGTGCGTCTTCGGATGCGGCCATGGAAGTAGTTGGTTTGATTGAAGCCGCCGGGGGTGAAGCCTTTGCTCATGGTGCCAATGTGGCCAAGTTTGATGAAGTGCAGGATATGGTAGCCCAGGCCATGGACAAGTGGGGCCGTGTTGATATTCTGATCAATAACGCCGGCATTCTGCGTGATAAGTCGTTTGCTAAAATGGACCTGGCTGACTTTCAGCTGGTGATGGATGTACACCTGATGGGTTCGGTCAACTGTACCAAGGCGGTGTGGGACATTATGCGCGAGCAGAACTACGGCCGCATTGTAATGACCACCTCTTCTAGCGGCATGTACGGTAACTTTGGCCAGACCAACTATGGTGCAGCCAAGATGGCGGTGCTGGGTTTTATGAATACGCTGGTGCTTGAAGGCGGCAAGAACAATATTCATGTCAATGCCCTGGCGCCCACAGCTGGCACCCGTATGACTGAAGACCTTATGCCTCCAGAAGTGCTGGGCATGCTGACTGCGGAATCTGTGACTGCAGGAGCGCTTATTCTGTGCGATAAGAAGGCGCCAACCCGAACTATTCTCTGTGCCGGTGCCGGCGGTTACGCTGTGGCTGGTATGTACGAAACTGATGGCATCTTTATGTCGAAAGATGAGCAGAATCCCGATCTGATTGTGGCTCAGTGGGATCAGCTCAGTGACACCAATAATCATCAGCCGCTGGAATCTGGTGGCAAGCAAACCGAGAAGTTTTTAATGAAGGCCATGGCGGCTCTTCAGGGGTAATTTCTCTTTATAATCTAGTTTAATAAATAACCATAAAACACTGAAAATTAAGGAATTTGTTATGAAAGAAGCAGTAATTGTTTCAGCAGCTCGCACGCCGATTGGGCGGGCCTTCCGCGGTGCATTCAACGATTTGGAATCACCCTCTATGAGCTCCCATGCTATCAAGGCAGCTGTTGCCCGTGCCGGTGTTGATCCAGCTGAGATCGATGACTGCATTATGGGTGCGGCGATGCAGCAGGGCACCCAGACTATGAATCTGGGTCGTCAGGCGGCTATGGCTTCTGGTCTGCCTGTTTCTGTGGCTGGCGCTACTATTGACCGTCAGTGTTCGTCTGGCCTGATGGCGATTTCTATCGGCGCTAACAATATTACTAACGATGGTTCTCAGGTGGTGATCGCCGGTGGCTGTGAGAGCATCAGCTTGATTCAAAACGAGAAGTTTAACGCCCACCGTGTGGCGGATCCGCTGGCTATGAAGCATGCCCCTCTGATTCATATGCCTATGCTGGACACCGCTGAGACTGTGGCCAAGCGCTACAATATCTCTCGTCAAGTTCAGGATGAGTACTCAGTAATTTCTCAGGCGCGCACTGCTGCGGCTCAGGAAGCTGGTCTGTTTGCCGATGAAATTGTGCCTGTGACTGCCACTAAGTTGGTGACTGATCGTGAAACTGGTGAGGTTTCTAAAGAGGAAGTGACTCTGACTAAGGACGAGGGCAACCGTCCTGGTACTAATATTGAAGGCCTATCTGGTTTGAAGGCGGTCCGCGATGGCGGCACCATCACTGGAGGTAATGCCTCACAGTTATCTGACGGCGCTGCTGCTGTTGTTCTGATGGATGGTACTTTGGCTTCTCAGCGCAATCTGGAGCCTCTGGGTGTCTACCGCGGCATGGCGGTTGCTGGTTGCGAGCCTGATGAGATGGGTATTGGCCCGGTTTTCGCCATTCCTAAGTTACTGCAGCGCAATGGTTTGAAGATGGATGATATTGGTCTTTGGGAGCTGAACGAGGCGTTTGCGGTGCAGGTTCTGTACTGTCGCGATAAGTTGGGCATTCCTATGGAGCGTTTGAATGTTAATGGCGGTTCTATTTCTATTGGTCACCCCTTTGGTATGAGTGGTGCGCGTATGGTTATGCATGCGTTGATGGAAGGTAAGCGTCGCGGTGAGAAGTATGTGGTTATCACTATGTGTGTTGGTGGTGGTATGGGTGCTGCTGGTTTGTTTGAAGTGCTTTAACCGCAACTGATTAGTTTGATAGAAAATGCGCCATCAACTCTCTTTGGGTTGGTGGCGTTTTTGTATATGTGCAGCTTTTGCAGTGGGTGGCGTTTGCAAATAGGGGCTGCCTTCACCGCTTATCTTCAGCAGCAGGTTTGATAGCCAGCGCCAAGGTCTCTTTAATAGCGCCTTGCTTCGGTCTTTAACAGGTTTTTATATTGAAATATGTTCGTTAGAAAGGCAATGTAAGCTAGGTTAATGTAACGATAAAAATAATAAGAGAGTAAGCAAAATGATAAGTATCAATCCCAGTAAAGGCTCTATGGCTCCTGCACTAGCAGGCCTTTTTGCTATCTTTGCCTTAACCACTGGATGTGATCAACCAAAGAATTCTATAGTAACTGACTCAGCTCATACCGGGGCTAGTGAATTCACCATTGCCAGCAATAAAACCTTCGCAGACAACCTGGATCTGGATAACCAGCAAGACTTTAAAGATGCCCGCCGTGGCATGATCGCCGAAGCGCCAAACACCGCGCTGATCAGCAAAAGTGGCGTTCAGGTATGGGATGCCGGCGCCTATGACTTTATACAGGGCGAGGCACCGGATACAGTGAATCCGAGCCTGTGGCGCCAGGCCAAGCTGAATAATATCCGCGGACTATTTAAAGTGGATGAAGGCATCTATCAGCTGCGGGGGTTTGATCTGGCCAATACTAGCCTGATCAAAGGTGACACAGGCTGGATTCTGGTAGACCCTCTGACCACCATGGAAACCACCGAAGCGGCCATGGCTTTTGCAGAGCAGCACCTGGGTGATATTAAACTGACCGGCGTTATTTTTACCCATAGTCATATCGACCATTTTGGTGGTGTGCTATCTCTGATTAACAGCCAGCAGGCGGCTGATAATAATGTGCCTATTATTGCGCCAGCTGGGTTTATGGAAGAGTCCACCAGCGAGAATATTATCGCTGGGCCGGCCATGACCAGGCGCGGTGTCTATATGTTTGGCAACAGCCTGCCTCGCTCTGCCGAAGGGCATGTGGATGCTGGGTTGGGTAAGCAGGTTATCTATGGCAGCACCTCGATTTTGCAGCCTACTCTGGTTATTGATCAGCCTGAAATGGCCCTGAGTATAGATGGTGTAGAGTTTGAGTTTTACAATATGCCCGGCTCGGAAGCGCCGGCGGAATTAACCTTTTACCTGCCTGAGCACAGAGCTTTCTGCGGCGCCGAGGTGCTGTCCCATGTGATGCACAATGTGCTGACTCTGCGTGGAGCCAAGGTGCGGGATGCGCTGTTATGGAGTGATTATATTGGTCAGTCCATAGATCGACTGGACCAAGTAGAGGTGTTTTTTAATAGTCATCACTGGCCGACCTGGGGGCACGATCGAATTATTACCCAGATGGAACAGCAGCAGGATATGTACAAGTTTACCCATGACCAGACAGTGCGACTGGCCAACCTGGGTTATACCCCCAGCGAGATAGCCGAGCGGCTGAAACTGCCGAAAAGTCTGGCGGGCAATTTTCATCTGCGGGGTTACTACGGCACCCTCAGTCACAACAGCAAGGCGGTTTATCAGCATTATTTTGGCTGGTATCAGGGCAATCCGGCACAGCTAAATCCGCTGCCCCCGGAGCAGTCTTCTGTGCGTTATGTGGAGTTTATGGGTGGCGCTGAGGCTATCCTGCATAAAGCCTCTGAGTCTATGCAGCGGGGCGAATATCGCTGGGTGGCCGAAGTGCTCAATCACCTGGTATTTGCCCAGCCGGATAATGATGCCGCTCTACAGATGCTGGCCTATGCCTATCGACAGCTGGGCTATCAGGCCGAGTCTGGCCCCTGGCGGGATATCTATCTGTCTGGGGCGCTAGAGCTGCAGTCCGAGAGCCGAGAGCAGTTCTATGACCCCGGGCTAGCCAGGGCCTTTGTGCAGCAGGTGCCCCTTATGCAGTTTATGAAGGCCCTGTCGGTTCGGCTGGACGCCGAAAAAGCCGAGGCTGAGTTATTGGTGATCAATGTGCTATTTACCGATCAGCAGCAAAACTTTGTGCTGACTGTGCGCAACTCAGTGTTGCACTATCAGCAGCTGCCCGCAGCGAACAATGCCGATGCCAGCATTGCGCTGACTAAAAATCTATTTGTGGATTTGCTGTTGGGTCAGGTGGGTATACAGCAGTTGCTGACCACTGATGAGTTACAGGTTGATGGCAGCGTATTAAAACTATTGAAGTTCTTTTCGCTGCTGGGTGAGAGCAATGATAACTTTAATATAGTAACGCCCTAGTAAAGCCACAGGCGGGAGAGCAGGCTATAGGAATTGCTAGCCTTGAATAGCGCCCTCTAGATAGGGGCATAATTGACATTACACCTATAAAAAGAGCATAAGTTTGAGCGAGAAAAATCCTATTTTTGGTGATCGGGAAACCAAATTCCTGCACTCCAACGGTCTTAAAATGGCCTATGAAGACTTTGGTCAGCCCGGCGATCCGGCGATCTTGCTGGTAGCTGGGCTCTATAATCAGCTGGTTAGATGGCCGGTGGAATTTTGTCAGATGTTGGCGGACAGTGGGTTTTATGTGATCCGCTTTGATAATCGCGACATTGGCCTCACCGACAAGATGGATGGCATCAGTGCGCCCGGGCTGTTGCGCCTGTTTCTTAAATCCTATTTGGGTATTCCTGTATCTGCGCCCTACAGCTTAAATGATATGGCGGCCGATACAGTGGGTGTGTTGGATGCCTTGAATATAGCTCAGGCGCATATTGTGGGTATGTCTATGGGCGGTATGATCAGCCAGCTGGTGACTGGGCTGTATCCAGATAGAATTCTTTCACTGACCTCGATTATGTCTACCAGTGGTGAGCGGGGGAAGGGGGTTCCCTCGTTAAAAGTATCGGCGGAAATGATTAAGCCAGTAACCCCAGAGCGCAGTGCGCTGGATAATGCGGTGGATATATGGCAGACAATTGGCAGTCCTGGCTATCCTATGTCCGACGATCAGGTGCGTAGCCTTGTAGTGGCCGAGCATAAGCGCTCCAGTAATCCGGCCGGTTATATGCGCCAGATTGCTGCTATTCGTACTGCACCGGGGCGCAGAGCACTGCTGCAAACAATTAAGGTGCCTGTGCTGGTGATTCATGGCATGCAGGATGTGTTGGTGCCAGTTAATGGCGGTGAGGATACAGCCAGGCACATTGCCCATGCCGAACTGGAATTATTTGATGGTATGGGCCATACATTGCCACAAAAACTGCTGCCGGAATTTGTGCGCCTTATACTGGCCAATGCAGCAAAGGCCTAAATATCTTGGCCGCCGGCAGTCATTTGACAATTACCGACAGCCATTAAAAAAGGGGCCCTACTTTTACCAACGTAAGACCCCTTTGGGGGAGAAAACCGGGCCTGCTCTGCGGTTTATCTTTCGATAATGGCTGTTACACCCTGACCGCCAGCAGCACATATAGAGATAAGACCCCGGCCACTCCCTTTTTGTTCCAATAATTTTGCCAATGTTGCAATTATTCTTGGCCCTGTGGCTGCGAACGGATGACCTGTGGCAACGCTGGAGCCATTGACGTTGAGTTTTGTGCGGTCAATGCTGCCCAGCGGCCCATCCAGCCCCAGCTTGTCGACGCAGAAATTTTTGTCTTCCCAGGCTTTCATGGTGCACAGAGCCTGAGCAGCAAAAGCCTCGTGAATCTCATAAAAATCAAAATCCTGCAATGTTAAGCCGGCGCGCGCCAACATTCTTGGCACCGCGTAGGCCGGGGCCATTAGCAGGCCCTCACTCTGTTCACCCTGGCTGTAAAAATCTACGGCAGCCACTTCACTGTGGGCGAGATAGGCCATAACGGGCAGGTTGCGTTCATGGGCCCACTGTTCGCTGGCCAGCAGTACAGTGGCAGCGCCGTCGGTCAATGTGGTGGAGTTGGCTGCAGTTAAGGTGCCATTTTCGCGATCATAGGCGGGCTTTAATGTCGCCAGTTTTTCCAGTGGTGTATTGCGCATAATGCCGTCGCGCTCGACGCCATTAAAGGCACAGATCAGATCATCAAAGAAACCCTGCTCATAGGCGGCAATTAAATTTTGGTGGCTGTGATAGGTCAGCTGATCCTGTTCCTCACGGCTAATACCCCATTCTTTGACCATCAGTTCGCAGTGCTGACCCATGGATAGCCCGGTGCGGGGCTCGGCATTAGCTGGGAGAGAGGGGGCCATAAAGCTGGGGCGAATGCTGGCCAGTGCCCTGAGCTTCTGGCCCAGCGTCTTGGCGCGGTTTAGGCTGAGTATCATCTGACGATATTTTTCATTGAGGGCAATAGGGGCGTCACTGGCGGTGTCTGTGCCCCCAGCAATACCAGAGTCGATTTGCCCCAGTGCTATTTTATTGGCCACCAGTATGGCTGCCTCAAGCCCAGTGCCACAGGCCTGCTGTACATCATAGGCTGGGGTCTGGGGGGACAGTCCCGAGTCCAATGTGGCTTCACGCGCCAGATTAAAATCTTTTGAATGCTTCATCACAGCGCCCGCCGCAACTTCCCCCAGGCGCTCACCCTCAAGATCAAAACGCTGCACCAGGCCCTGCAGGGCGGCGGTCAGCATCTGCATATTGCTGGCATGGCTGTAGGAGGTGTTGCTGCGTACAAAGGGAATTCGGTTGCCGCCGACAATGGCTACTTTGCGAATATCACTCATAATAGGGGTCTCGTCTAATGGTGGAATATTGCTCTAGGATAGGGGATTCGGCTCAGGAAGCCAATGACGGTAATTTCAGCGAAACTGTCATTTAGGTCAATCCTATTTGCTAGCCTGGGGTTAGAATGCGCTGATTGTTGTTAACAGGGAAATATATAATGTCTGATACCTATTTAGAACTTGCCAACTCAGCAGTGGGCAAAAAGCTTTTTGCGGCCATGGGACTACCTGAGCCTGTAGTACTGGATCGCGAGGATGCTGCGCAACCCCATGTGCTCAGTGGCGAGGTGCTGATTGGCAGTGCCGAGGGTTCCAGGTTTGCTGATCAGATTAAGCATTTTCTGCAGGCTGCGGAGGTGCAGGTTATCGACAGTGTCGGGGGCCAGAGGGGTCATCTGATCTTTGATGCCTCGGGTATTGCCAGCGCCGAGCAGAGTACTGAGCTGTATGAGTTTTTTCATCAAAATATAAAATTTCTCAAACCTTGTGGTCGGGTGATTGTGGTTGGCTTAAAAGCCTCAGCCACAGATACCATAGATCACGGCACTGTGCAGCGCGGTCTGCAGGGGTTTGTTAAGTCTCTGGCCAAGGAGATTGGTCGCAATGGCGCCACAGCCAATCTGTTGCTGGTGGAAAAAGGCGGTGAAGCCTCTATTGAGGCGCCGGTGCGGTTTATGCTCTCGGCGGGCTCCGCATTTATGAATGCTCAGCAGCTGACCGCTGCCAGCCCGGTAACCCCAGTTGAGGGAGACTGGCGACGGCCATTGATGGGCAAGATGCTGGTGGTCACTGGAGCTGCAAGAGGCATAGGGCTGGCGATCGCCGAAGTGTTGTCGCGGGATGGCGCCATAGTGATTGGTGTGGATATACCCCAGGCAGAGGAGGAGCTGACCTCTAATATGCGCAGACTGGGGGGGCTTGCATTGGCTCTAGATATTACCAGCGATGGCGCCGAGACCCTGTTGCGAGATTTCTGCGCAGCTCAGACATCTTCGCTGCATGGCATTATTCACAATGCAGGTATTACCAGAGACAAGATGCTGTCGCGCATGAGCGAGCAGCAGTGGAATATGCTGATGCAGGTTAATCTGGGTAGTGTTCAGCGGATCAATGCCGCACTGCTGGAAACTGATCTGCTGGACAATGGCGGCAAAATAATTGGTGTTGCCTCTATCAGTGGTATTGCCGGCAATCGGGGTCAAACCAACTATGGGTTTTCCAAGTCAGCCATTATTGGCATGGTGGAGACTCTGGCCGAGCCCTGCGCTGCCAGAGGCATTACGGTCAATGGGGTAGCGCCCGGTTTTATTGAGACTCAGATGACCGCGGCGATTCCCTTCGTCACCAGACAGATGGGGCGCAGGCTCTCTTCGCTGGGACAGGGTGGTCTGCCCATTGATGTGGCTGAGGTGATTGGCTTTTTTGTGAGTCCACAGGCTGCGGGAATCAATGGCAATCTGGTGAGAGTTTGCGGGCAGAGTCTACTGGGCGCATAGGCGCAGGTTGATGGGGGAGGTAGTCTCCCCCATTGCCTTTGGTTTAGTTGGCCGAGTGCAGAGCCTCATTCAGCTCAACAGCACTTTTATTGGTTAGGCACTCCACTGTGCCGCTGACCGAGTTGCGCCTAAATAGCAGATCGCTTTTGCCAGATAGGTCCCTGGCTTTTACCTTGGCTGTGACCTGCTTCTTATCGTCGAGCATGGTCACCACTGTGCCGGCAGTGATATACAGGCCAGCCTCCACTGTGCAGCGATCTCCCAGAGAGATACCCAGCCCGGCATTGGCGCCCAACAGGCACTTCTCGCCCATGGATATCACCATGCTACCGCCACCGGAGAGGGTGCCCATAATGGACGCGCCGCCGCCAATATCCGAGCCGGCACCACAGAATACCCCGGCTGAAACTCGGCCCTCGATCATATTGGGTCCCTGAGCACCAGCATTAAAATTGATAAAGCCCTCGTGCATTACTGTGGTACCTTCACCCACATAGGCGCCCAGTCGAACCCTTGAGGTATCTGCAATGCGAATGCCGGAGGGCACCACATAGTCGACCATTTTGGGAAACTTATCGACACAGTCGACTGACAATGGCTGTCCGACCATGCGGGCGGCAAGCTGACGCTCGGGAAGCTCTTCAATATCTATGGCGCCGGCGCTGGTCCAGGCAATATTTTTTAATACCCCAAAGATGCCACTCAGATCTGTGCCATGGGGCTTCACCAGTCGGTGGCTGAGCAGATGTAATTTTAAATAGCCCTCTGGCACTGTGGCCGGAGCACTGTCCTCGGCCAGCATAACCGCCACTACAGGGCGATTTGATGCGGCCAGCGCAACCATAGCTTCGGCTAACTCGGAGTGGCCATTGTGGCGCAGGGCCGATTCCAGGGCCGCCAGTTGCTCAGTGCTGGGTTCAATTTCGCCACTGTCTTGGCCCAGACTAACGCGAAAAATATCGACTACAGCCTCATCCGGGTGGAGCAGTGGGCCCGGATAGAAAACTTCCAGCCATTCATTGCGACTATTTTTGGTGCCAACACCAACGGCTAAGCTGTACAGACTACTCATGTTATTACTCTTATTTAAAGGTTAAAAATGCTTTGGTATAAATCGGGCTTAAAACCTATGCTGATATCGCCATCTATATCCAGCACCGGGCGCTTGATCATTGCCGGGTGCTCGGCGAGCAGGGCCGCGACATTATCTCTGTTAACAGTATCTTGAATAGCAGCATCTAACTTGCGCCAGGTGGTGCCGCGGCGGTTCAGTACTGTCTCCCAGCCCGCCTGCTGGATCCAGGTTTCAATTCTGTCCCGGTCTATACCGTTTGCGCGAAAGTCGTGAAATTGATACTCAATGCCCTGGTCTGTTAGCCAGTTGCGTGCCTTCTTAATGGTATCGCAGTTCTTAATGCCAAATACTGTAATCACTGATTGTCTTCCTTGTTATCTGGGTGGTTAAGCATAGCAAAACTGCTAGGGCTTGTGAGCCACAAAGGGTTTTTTGCGGTTGGGATAACAGCTGGTGCATATGTCACAGACGCGACCGTCGCAGCCATGGGCTGAGCAGAACTCACGGCCATAAAAAATAATTTGCAGATGCAGGGCATTCCAGGCTTCCCGGGGGAAGAGTTTTTTTAAATCTCGCTCTGTCTGGGTGACGCTCTTGCCTTTGGTCAGCCCCCAGCGCTGGGCCAGGCGATGAATATGAGTGTCTACAGGAAAGGCGGGATGGCCAAAGCCCTGGGACATCACCACCCCAGCGGTTTTATGGCCCACACCAGGAAGTGATTCTAATGCTTTCCAGTCATCCGGGACTTCACCTGCATACTGCTCGACCAGAATCTTTGATAGCTTGGAGATGGCGCTGGATTTCTGTGGTGCCAGACCACAGGGACGAACAATCTTATAGATACTGTCTACAGGCACATGCTGCATATCGAAGGGATTATCTGCCAGGGCGAAAAGGGCTGGTGTTACCTGATTGACTCGGATATCTGTGCACTGGGCGCTGAGTAAAACAGCCACCAGAAGTTCAAAGTTATTCCTGTGGTCGAGAGGCACAGGAGTCTCTGGGTACAGCTGGTTGAGCCGTTGCAGGATAAATTCAGCGCGTTGTTTTTTTAACATAGTCCAGAGTCACAGTTTTAAGCTGTCGACATAGCGCACTATGCGCTGAGCCGCTTCAACACATTCATTGATGTCTGCCACCAGAGCCATGCGCACGCGATTCTGCCCTGGATTGCCTGTGGCTGTAGCTCTCGATAAATACTGGCCTGGGAGCAGAGTTACATTTTGCTGGGCGTAAAGCCCCAGGGCAAACTGGGTATCGTCGATCGGTGTTTTGGGCCACAGGTAGAAGCTGGCGCTGGGCTCAGTAAATTCTAGTTTGCCACGCAGAATATCCGTGACCGCTGCAAATTTTTCTCGGTACAGGCGACGGTTTTCTACTACATGAACCTCATCAGTCCAGGCGGCAATTGAGGCTTCTTGGGTGGGTAGAGACATGGCGCAGCCGTGATAGGTGCGATATTTAAGAAAGTCCTGCAGCAGGCGGTGGTCGCCGGCAATAAAGCCGGAGCGCAAACCAGGCAGGTTGGAGCGCTTGGACAGGCTGTGAAAAACCACACAGCGACTAAAGTCTCTGCGCCCCAGCTGCCAGCAGGCGTCTAACAAGCCCAGTGGCGGATTGTCCTCATTAAAATACACCTCTGAGTAGCATTCGTCGCTGGACAGAATAAAGTCATATTTATCTGCCAGTTCTAGGGCCTGCTGGTACTGGGCCAGAGACATAACTGCGCCGGTAGGGTTACCGGGAGAACAGAGCTGCAGCAGCTGACAGCGCTGCCAAACCTGCTCTGGCACCAGAGATAGGTCGGGGATAAAGCCATTTTGCGAGTTACAGTCGAGATAGTGCAACTCTGCACCAGCCAGTAAGGCTGCGCCCTCGTAGATTTGGTAGAAGGGGTTGGGCGAAACCACCAAGGGCTTGCGGTCAGCCCTGTCTATCACTGTTTGGGTAAAGGCAAACAGGGCCTCTCTGGTGCCTGTAACCGGCAGCACCTCCCTGTCTGGGTCAATGGTGTCAGCGGGCAGTGAAAAGCGCTGCTCCAGCCACCGGCCTATGGCTTCACGTAGCTGCGGGCTGCCGGCGGTGGTTGGGTACAGAGCCAGTTTGTCGACCGTATCGCGCAGGCGCTGTTTGACAAATTCCGGGGCCTGGTGCTTAGGCTCACCTATAGACAGAGCAATATGCTGCAGACCAGTTGGGGGCTCTGTTCCGGCTTTAAGCTGCCTGAGCTTCTCAAAGGGGTAGGGGTGCAGCAACTGGAGATTAGAGTTCATGGTTTTGTCCCATAGCTTGACTTAGGTATCTTCAGAGTTGCGCGCGTCTAATTCAGAACAGATAGTCTGCTGAAGTTTTTGACCAAAGGCTTCATCGGTCAATGGTTTGTGGCTGAAGTCAGTCAGGTAAAAAGTATCCTCAACCCGCTCGCCCAGGGTGGAGATTTTAGCATTATAGAGGTTGAGGCCAAAGCGCAGAAATATACTGGCTAGGTGAGCCAGCAGGCCGGGGCGGTCAGGAGTTATCACTTCCAGGACCGTGGTGTTGGTCTCTGTGTCATTACTCAGGCTGGTCTGAGTTTTAAGGGTGAAGTTCTTCAGCTGGCGCGAGGTGCGCCGGGAGATATCAAACTTGACTGCACTGGGGTCCATAATGGCCTGCTTCAGCGAGTCAGCTACCAGAGTGCAGAGATTAGTGTCTGTGCCTATGGGGCGGTTTTCGTCGTCGAGAATATAGAACACATCAAAGGCGCGATTATCGCTGGTGGTATGCAGGCGGGCATCCTGAATATTCAGCTGCAACTGGTCCAGCACAGCGGCAATAATGGCAAAGATATTCTGTCGATCTGTGGCATGGACAAAAACCTGGGTGGCCACTGGTATCTCTACACCCACATCCCGGAGAACTACCACCGGGGTGCCTGGATGCTGATTGGCGATAATTGACTGGGTAAAGCTGGCTATATCCTCAGCCCGCTCGCGCAAAAAGAATTCCTGGTCCACATCACTCCACGCGGCCAGAGCCTGCTGCTCAGTGATAGCCTCGTCAGCTAGGATTCTAAGGGCTGCGGTCTTGGCATAGTCAACCCATACTGATTTATCCACCGGCACACCCAGCCCCTGCTGGAGGGCGCGTTTAGTCTCAAAATACAGGTTGCGCATCAATGAGCCTTTCCAGTCCGTCCACAGCTGCGGATTGGTGGCATTAACATCAGCTACCGTCAGCACATAGAGCAACTCTAGATGCATAAGATCGCCGCAGTGTTTGGCGAATTTGTAGATCACATCCGGGTCTGAAATATCCTCTCGCTGGGACACTGTGGACATCAGCAGGTGGTTCTCGACCAGCCATTGCAGCAGTTTGATTTCCTGAGATTGCAGCCCGTGGCGCTCGGCGAAGTCGGCAATATCCACTGAGCCCAGTACCGAGTGATCGCCGCCGCGCCCCTTGGCGATATCATGGTACAGGGCGGCAATAATAATCAGCTCGGGCTTGGGTAGATTTTTAAAGATATGAGCGGCCACTGGAAATTGCTCTGCTACCTCTGGTCGCGCCATTCGTCGGATATTGCGGACAACTTGCAGAGTGTGCACATCTACCGGATAGATATGAAATAAATCATGCTGGGTCTGACCGACAATTTTGCCAAACTCGGGCAGATAGCTACCGAGAATTCCGTAGCGATTCATGCGCTGCAACTGCAGGGATAGCATGTAAGGTGCGCGCAGCAGCCGCATAAATAGCTTTCGATTAATGGGGTCTGCTCTAAATTCGTCATTGATTAGATTTCTGTGCAGACGAATCTGGCGAATAGTCGAGGCGCGAATATCTTTGATATGTTCATTTTCACCCAGAATTACAAACAGCTCGAGTAGAGCGGAGGGCTGGTTGATAAAGATATCTTCGCCTCTGGTATCCAGGTAGTCGTCCCTTATCACAAAGCGCTCATTGATCTCGGTGATAACCTTGGCTTTGTTTTTGCGGTAAATAGCCTCGTCCAGATATTGCAAAAGCACATCGGTCAGCTCGCGTATCGACAGTACCGCCTGGTAATAGCGCTGCATAAACTTCTCTACACCCAGGCGCCCCTCGCTATCGCGAAAGCCGAGCATGGTGGCAAGTTTGCGCTGATAGTCAAACAGCAGGCGCTCTTCGGGCCGGCCGGCGATAAGATGCAGGCCGTAGCGGACCTTCCACAGAAACTCCTCCTCCCGGCGCAGGGTTAGATATTCTTCTTCGGACAGAAAGCCGGCATGCACCAGCAGCGAGCGCCTGTGCACATTGAAGTGGCGCTTGGCGGTCCAGTTAATAAGCTGTATGTCCCGCAGGCCGCCGGGAGCCTCTTTAACATTGGGCTCTAGGTTGTACTCTGTATCCGCATGTTTGCGATGGCGGGCGCGCTGTTCGTCGATCTTGCCGCGATAGAAGTTGCTGGATGACCAGATTTTATTGGGGCCAGTTTTTTTCAGCATGGTCTGGCGCAGAGCTTTGTCGCCGCACAGCAGACGGGTTTCCATTAGGTTTGTGGCTATGCTGATATCAGCTTTGGCTTCGTCCACGCACTGGGATAGGGAGCGCACACTGTGGCCGATCTTAAGCTGAATATCCCATAAAAAAGTCAGAAATTGCTCGATACTCTGGCGATATTTCTGTGGCCGATTGCGACGCATAAGAATAAGCAGATCTATATCGGAATGGGGATGCAGTTCGCCGCGGCCATAGCCGCCAACGGCAATCAGACTAATATTGTCGTCCCATTCAAATCTGCTCCAGGCATAGCAGAGAATAATATCAGCAAAACGGGCAGCCTCATTGACCAGGCTGTGCACATCTTCACCCTCGTGGAAGCGCCTAGAAAAATGGCTTTGAGCCGCATTTAGGGCATCCCGGAAGACGGTCACCGGATCGCCGCTGCCCAGGTCCGCAAGAAAACGCTTTTGATCAAAAAATAAGGGCACTGCCAAATCTGAGGGCAGCTGTATGGGTTCGCTCAACATTAATTCAGTTTCTCATGATCTGGCTCGTCACTGCGATAGTAGACAGGCCAGCGGGCTAATCGAAAATTTTAGAAAGATTCCTCACCGCGAGCGGTAAACACTTCAACACCATCTGCAGTCACCAACATAGTGTGTTCCCACTGTGACGACAGTCGCCCATCTTTGGTCTCTACTGTCCAGCCATCAGATTTTAGCTTGGTTTGGTGCTTGCCTGCATTGACCATAGGCTCAATGGTAAAGGTCATGCCCTCAACCAGCTCCAAGCCAGTATCTGGTCTGCCATAGTGGAGTATCTGTGGCTCCTGGTGAAACTCTGGCCCTATGCCATGACCGCAGTAGTCGCGCACTACTGAGTAGTAGTTAGCTTCGGCATGGGTCTGAATAACATGGCCTATATCCCCCAGGCGAACACCGGGGCGCACCATTTCGATGCCTTTATACAGACATTCCTGTGAGACTTTGATCAGTCGCTCAGCATGGCTGGGGACCTTGCCCACGGAATACATTTTGCTGGTGTCGCCATACCAGCCATCCTTAATGACGGTTACATCTATATTTACTATATCGCCGTTTTTAAGTATCTTTTTGTCCGCGGGAATACCGTGGCAGACAACCTGATTCACCGAGGTGCATACGGATTTTGGAAAGCCGCGGTAACCCAGGCAGGCTGGAATCGCCTTTTGGATATTGACTATGTGCTCATGGCAGATTCTATCTAGCTCTTCGGTGGTAACTCCAGGCACAACATAGTCGCCAATCATTTCAAGCACTTCTGCGGCCATCCGGCCAGCCACGCGCATTTTGGCTATTTGATCTGGAGTTCGGAGTTCTACTGTCATTGATATTCTCAAGCACTCTGTAAGTTGTCTATTGTACGCATCTTCTGGTCATTGAGGGAGTGCTGTGGGTAAATTTCCCAGCCGAATTGGCCCCTGAGAGTTATTTTACGGTGCGTTTGGCGTTGAGCCAGTCTCAGTGGGGGCGCAGAAGCCGGTTTGAGCCAGCAAATCTCTGGGTATTTTTTCTTTATATGGCTGTTTGGTTATGGTATAAAGCGCGCCGTTGTAGGGATGTCCTTGCAGCGGTAATTATTAACTAAACGACACACACATTCCGACACGCTAATCTGGGTGCCTGTAAAGTAGTAGCAAGATCGCTTAACGGGTTGATTATCGGGGGATGTGGAGGCTTAACCCTTAGAGGAAAACTTATGTCATCTGTCAGTATGCGAGATATGTTGCAGGCTGGTGTGCACTTTGGCCACCAAACCCGCTTCTGGAACCCCAAAATGAGCCAGTACATCTTTGGCTCACGCAATAAAGTCCATGTAATCAACCTTGAACACACTGTGCCAGCTTTTAACGAAGCGCTAGAAATTCTGCGTGTGCACGCTGCTAAAGGTAATCAAATTCTTTTTGTCGGAACCAAGCGTGCCGCACAAAAAATCGTTAAAGAGCAAGCAGAGCGCTGCGCTATGCCCTATGTCAGCCATCGCTGGTTGGGCGGCATGCTCACTAACTACAAGACTATCCGCGCTTCTATCCGCCGCTTTCGCGAGCTGGAGGGCCAAGAGGCTGATGGTACCTTTGAAAAGCTGACCAAGAAAGAAGTTCTGATGCGCACGCGCACCAAGGACAAGCTTGAGAACAGCATAGGTGGTATCAAGGATATGAACGGTCTGCCGGATATTCTGTTTGTGGTTGATGTTGACCACGAGCGTATCGCGATCAACGAAGCCAACAAGCTGGGTATCCCAGTTGTAGGCATTGTGGATACCAATAGCGACCCGGACGGTGTTGACTATGTTATTCCAGGTAACGATGACTCGATCCGCGCAATCAAGCTGTATGCAGCCTCGATTGCGGACGCTGTTCTTGAAGGTAAGGCGCAGTCAGCCACCATCACTAGCAAGGATGAGTTTGTTGAAGAGGTAGCTGTTGAAGCTGCTCCTGCGGCTGAGGCGGCTGAGGCTCCTGCGGCTGAGGCTCCTGCTCCAGCGGCTGAGGCTCCAGCAGCTGAAGAAGCGCCCAAGGAAGCCGCAGCGGAATAATTCCGACTGCAGCCGAACAGGCCAAAGCGCTGGTAATAAGTAAAAAGGGGGCCGCTGCCCCCTTTTTTCCAACTGATTAAATGTTTTAGAGAGGAATACAATGTCACAGGTAACAGCATCTTTAGTAAAAGAGCTGCGAGATCGCACTGGTTTGGGCATGATGGAGTGCAAGAGAGCGCTGACTGAAGCCGGAGCCGATATTGACAAGGCAATTGAAGAATTGCGCAAGTCCAGCGGCATGAAAGCGGCTAAAAAAGCTGGCCGCACCGCGGCAGACGGAATTGTGCTAATTAAGTCTGAAGGCGGCTATGCCATGATTATGGAAGTCAACAGTGAGACGGATTTTGCCGCTCGCGACGAGGGTTTTCTCAGCTTTGCCAACAATGTTTTGGATGCTGGCTTCAGCGCCAAAGAAACTGATATAGCAGCCATTATGGCCGGCGACCTGACCAACGCTCGTGAAGCCCTGGTGCAGAAAATCGGCGAAAATATCTCGGCTCGCCGAGCAGCTAGTCTGGAAGCGCCAGTAATTGGTGGCTATGTGCACAGCAATAATCGCATCGCAGTGCTAGTTGGAATGACTGGCGGCAGCGAAGAGCTGGCGAGAGATGTAGCTATGCATGTTGCGGCAGTGAACCCTGCGGTGGTTAGTTCAGATCAGATGCCAGCAGAGCTGATTGCAGCTGAGAAAGAAATTTTTGCCGCCCAGGCTCGCGAGAGCGGTAAGCCAGAAGAAATTATTGAGAAGATGATCGGTGGACGAGTCAACAAGTTCTTGAAAGAGAGCAGTCTGCTTGATCAGCCTTTTGTCAAAGACCCAGATACCACTGTGGGCAAGCTGGTTGCAGCTGGCGGCGCAGAAGTCACTTCATTTGTGCGCTTTGAAGTGGGTGATGGTATTGAGGTTGAAGAAGTTGATTTTGCGGCAGAAGTAGCAGCTCAGGTTGCAGGTGCCAGCGAATAAATAGATAGGAGCAGTTATGCCAACCGCCGGTAGAGAGAAAAAGTACAAACGTATCCTTCTCAAGCTTAGTGGTGAAGAGCTAATGGGCGAGGAGGGCTTTGGGATTGACCCCAAAGTGCTGGATCGCATGGCTCTGGAAATTGGCCAGCTTGTGGGCATTGGGGTCCAGGTTGGACTGGTTATAGGTGGTGGCAATCTGTTTCGTGGTGCTGCGCTCAATGCCGCTGGCATGGACCGCGTGACTGGCGATCATATGGGGATGTTGGCCACGGTGATGAATGCCCTGGCGATGCGCGATGCATTGGAGCGCACTAATATATCCTCCCATGTGATGTCATCCATACCCATGAGTGGTGTGGTTGAGCACTATGATCGCCGCCGCGCTATCCGCTATATTAAAGATGGCGATGTGGTTATCTTTGCAGCAGGCACGGGCAATCCATTTTTTACTACCGACTCAGCAGCCTGTCTGCGCGGTATTGAAATTGATGCTGATGTGGTGCTCAAGGCGACTAAGGTAGATGGTGTTTACAGCGCAGATCCAATGCTTGATCCGGGCGCCGAACTCTACGATCATCTAACCTATGATCAGGTGCTGGACAAAAAGCTTGGGGTTATGGATTTAACTGCCATATGTCTGTGTCGAGAGCATAATATGCCGCTCAGGGTTTTCCGTATGGCAAAACCGGGCGCTTTACTTAACCTGGTAGTTGGCGGTGCCGAGGGCACGCTGATTGAAGAGGGATAAGGGGTCACTATGATTGATGAACTAAAACAAGACGCTGAAGAGCGTATGTCCAAGGCCTTGGATGCACTGGGCAGTGCCTTTAACAAAATTCGCACCGGCAGGGCCCACCCCAGCATTCTGGATGGGCTCTCCGTGGACTACTACGGTGTGGATACGCCGCTGAGCCAGGCCGCATCTATTGCCATTGAAGATGCCCGCACTCTCTCTGTTACTCCCTGGGAAAAGTCCCTGGTACCAGAGATTGAGAAGGCTATTATGAAGTCCGATCTGGGCCTAAACCCCTCTACAGCAGGCACGGTGATTCGCGTGCCTCTGCCTGCGCTGACCGAAGAGACTCGCAAGCACTACGGAAAGCAGGCCAAGGCTGAGGCCGAAGGTGCCCGCATTTCAATTCGCAATATTCGTCGCGATGTGATCTCTGATATCAAAGAGCTACAAAAAGCCAAAGATATTAGCGAAGACGAGGAGCGCAAGGCTCAGGACGATATTCAGAAGATCACGGATCGATTTGTGGCGAAAGTCGACGAGGCCTTGCTGGCCAAAGAAAAGGACTTGATGGAGATTTAATCTCCTCAGACTGAACATTATGGCAGATCCAATTTCCATAGTATCTCCCCATCCGCTCAAGCATGTTGCCATTATTATGGATGGCAACAATCGCTGGGCTAAGCAGCGGGGCCTGGGCGGTATCACTGGTCATGAGGCTGGAGTTGAGCGTATTCGCGGAACTCTTGATGCTGCCCGTGACAATGGTATAGATACAGTGACTCTGTTTGCCTTCAGCAGTGAAAACTGGAAACGACCGGATTTGGAAGTGCGCGGCCTGATGTCGCTATTCTCCTCCTACCTCAAGAAAGAAGCCAAGACCCTGCGCGACGATAGCGTTCGCCTCAGGGTAATAGGCAATCGCAGCAACTTTAGCGACCGGCTTAAGCGCCTGATCAACGATACCGAGACCATGACTGCCAATGGTAACTTCACTCTCAATCTCTGTGTTGATTACGGTGGTCGTTGGGATATAGCGCGCACTGCTCAGACTCTGGCCTCTGAGGTGCAGATGGGTCGCCTGCGCTCCACTGATATAGATGAAGATCTGTTTAATAAATATATGCAGCAGGGTGGCATTACTGCCCCAGATCTGTGCATTCGCACAGCGGGTGAGCAGCGTATTAGCAACTTCTTGCTGTGGCAGCTAGCGTACAGCGAACTGTATTTTGCTGACTGTTACTGGCCTGATTTTGATGCCAAAGCCCTGCAAATAGCTATCGAAGAATACTACTCCCGCCAGCGCCGCTTTGGTCTCCGCGAAGAGAGCAGCAATGTCTCTGAACTGGATACCGGTGAAAGCGCCCATGCTTAAACAGCGGGTTCTCACAGCTATTGTAATGTTGGCTGTCCTACTGGGCATGTTGGTATACCTCTCACCTATGTGGTTTTCTCTGGCGCTGATACTGCTAGTTTTGGTGGCAGGCTGGGAGTGGAGCCATCTGATTAAAATCAGCTCCAAGGCTGGCAGGCTAGGTTTTCTGGCTTTGCTGTTGCTCTCGCTTTTGGCCTGTAGTTACTCTATTGGCCTGTATTCCTCCTTTGATTTTGAACTTGGCACACAGATTAGTCTGATTGCTGTGGGGCTTTGGGCAATTATTTTTCTGTGGATTCAAGGCTATCCCTCAAGCGCAATTCTGTGGTCGCCGAAGCCGGTGCTGGGTCTGATCGGACTGCTGTTGCTGGTGGCTACCTGGGCAGCTGTGGCCTCAATACTGCACGGAGAGTTTGGCGCCTGGTTGCTGTTGCTGGCAATTGTTGTGATTGCATTCGCCGACATAGGTGGCTACATAGCGGGTAATCTTTTTGGCAAGCACAAACTAGCGCCCATAGTGAGCCCGGGTAAAACCTGGGAGGGCTTTGCCGGTGGGCTGGCTCTGCAGTTACCGCTGATTATGGGATTAATCTGGTTTCTACCCGACACTGATATTCAAAACTGGTTTATTTTGCTGTTTCCAGTTGCTCTTTACTCTGTGCTGGGTGATCTTTTCGAGAGCATGATTAAGCGCCACAGTGGTGTTAAGGACAGCAGTCAGCTGCTGCCTGGCCATGGCGGATTACTCGATCGCATCGATGGCATTATGGCGGGCATGCCTCTGTTTGCTCTGCTGCTCAGCCAACTGAGTCTGCGTTAATTTATGCAAGCTATTACTCTGCTAGGGGCTACGGGTTCCATAGGTGAAAGCACTCTGGACGTCATTGCCAGACACCCTGATAAATACGAAGTATTTGCGCTGACCGGCAATCTGCAAATTGAAAAACTAGCCGCTCAGTGCCTGCGCCATGGAGCTCAGTTTGCGGTGGTTAACGATGCGGCAGGTGCAGATAAGCTGCGTGGGCTGCTGAAGGATTCAGGCTGCAAAACTGAGGTGCTCTTTGGCGCCGAGGCGCTCTGTCAGGTAGCCAGTGCGGTTCAGGTGGATACAGTGATGGCTGCTATTGTTGGCGCTGCAGGGTTGCTGCCTACCATGGCTGCGGTCACCACTGGTAAAAAGATACTTCTCGCCAATAAAGAGTCTCTGGTCATGGCTGGAGACTTGTTTATGCGTGCAGTCACGGCCTCTGGATCTATGTTGTTGCCTATTGATAGCGAGCACAATGCTATATTTCAATGTCTGCCCGCCGACTATAGCCAGCCTGAACTTTCTGGGATCAGCAAATTACTGCTGTCTGCTTCCGGCGGGCCTTTTCGCGGCTGGTCAGCGCAGCAGATGCAGGGGATTACCCCGGAACAGGCCTGCGCTCACCCCAATTGGTCCATGGGGCGCAAAATATCGGTAGATTCGGCCACCTTGATGAACAAGGGGCTGGAGTTAATCGAGGCCTGCTGGCTGTTTAATGTTAGCCCTCAGCAAGTTGAAGTGGTAGTGCATCCCCAGAGTGTAATTCACAGTCTGGTGCAGTATAGAGACGGTTCTGTGTTGGCCCAGCTGGGCAATCCGGATATGCGCACACCTATAGCCCATGCTCTCGCCTGGCCTGACCGCATAGAGTCTGGTGTGGCAGATTTAAATCTGTTTGAAGTGGCTCGATTAGACTTCGAGCGGCCGGACATGCAAAGTTTTCTCTGTCTGCAACTGGCCTTTGATGCTGCCGCTGCAGGCGGCGATGCTCCGGCTATTCTCAATGCGGCCAATGAGATTGCAGTGCAGGCTTTTCTAGATGGGCGTATAGGTTTTGCTCAGATTCCACAGGTTGTGGATAATACTCTGTCTGGGCTAGGTATTTCTGAACCAGACTCGCTGCACGGAGTCCAAGAGTCCGACCAAAAAGCGCGCCATCACAGCGCAAAGTATATTTCGCAGATTGAGCTCTAGTTTATGGATTTACTGCAGACAATTTTTTACTTCTTTGTGGCCCTAGGGCTGGTGGTAACCATTCATGAGTTTGGCCATTTTTGGGTGGCCCGGCGCTGTGGGGTCAAAGTTGAACGTTTCTCCATCGGCTTTGGTAGAGCTCTGCTGACCTGGCGAGACAAACAAAACACCGAGTTTGTATTTGCGCTGTTGCCCCTGGGTGGCTACGTCAAGATGGTTGATGAGCGTGAGGGCAATGTAGACTCAGCGGATCTGCCTTTTTCCTTTAATCGCAAAACTGTATGGCAGCGGATGGCAATTGTGGTTGCTGGTCCCATGGCTAATTTTATTCTGGCGATTGCCTTTTTTGCGATCATCTTTACTGGCGGTGAGCGCGGTCTGGCGCCAGTGGTAGGGGATGTTGAAGCTGGCTCTATTGCCAGTCAGTCAGGTTTTGAGCCAGGTATGGAAATTCTGGCGGTCAATGGTGTAGCCACTAGTACCTGGACCTCTGTTTCCCGTCAGCTGCTGGGTTTTATTGGTACAACCGGTGATATTCCTTTTACGGTACGCTATCAGGATTCGAACCTAAAATACGATCTCAACCTGCCCGTGGTTAGCTGGCTGCGCAATGAAGATCAGCCTGTTCCTCTGCGCGAGCTGGGTGTTAGCCCGCCTTTTGAGCTCAGTAGTCTGACCCTGGCAGCTGTGTTTGAAGATGGTGCAGGCTATAGGGCCGGTCTGCAAAAAGATGACCAGCTGTTGTCAATTAATGGGCAGCCGATTACCAGTATTAACCGATTTGTGGAAAAGGTTGCCGGCAGTCTAGATCAGTCGGTTATTTTGCAGGTTCAGCGCGGTGCTGAGCAGCTGCGCATTGAGGTGCAACCCCTGGTAGTGGTGCGCGACGGTGAGCAGGTGGGGCAGTTGGGCGTGCAGCTGGCATCTCGAGGTCAATACCCGCAAGAGTTAATTCGCACCACCGAATACGGCCTGCTGGGGGCTCTGGCTCGCGGCGTAGAAGAGACTTTTGACACCAGTGTGTTTATTGTCAAATCAATCGGCAAGTTGCTTGTGGGTGATTTATCGGCTAAAAATTTGAGTGGCCCTATTACTATTGCCAAAGTGGCGGGCGATAGTGGAAAGTCGGGGGTAGACAATTTTATTCGTTTTGTCGCCATGTTCAGTATAATGCTCGGCGTTATGAACCTGTTGCCTGTCCCGGTTTTGGATGGCGGTCATCTAATGTATTACATAATTGAAGTAATAAAGGGTTCCCCGGTTTCAGATCGGATTCAGATAATGGGGTATAAGGTAGGGCTTGCGCTGGTTATGAGTTTGATGGTCGTGGCCACCTACAACGATATAGCGCGGACATTTTGATCCGCACAAATTAAATTAACCTGGGTTCTTTTTCTTACATGAAGCGACTTTTATCAGGCCTACTCATAGTCCTATGCTCCCTATCATTTTCGGTGACAGCCGAGGTTTTTCAGGTTTCTGATATTCGTATCGAGGGTCTGCAGAGAGTCTCCGCAGGAACCGTATTTGCGGCTCTGCCTATTAGTGCAGGGGACCTGGTTGATGAGTCCGCCATTCGCGATGCCACAAGGTCATTGTTTCGCACTGGTTACTTCTCAGATGTTGTGATGGCAAGAGAAAATGGCATTTTGGTGATTGGTCTGGCCGAGCGCCCAGCGGTCACAGAGATTAATCTCGATGGCAACAAAGCAATAGAAACTGATCAGCTGCTGGATGCGCTGCGTGACAATGGTCTCGCCGAGGGGCAGATCTTTCGCCAGGTTATTCTTGAGGGCATGACTCAGGAGTTACAGCGTCAATATGTGTCTCAGGGTCGCTATGGCGCTCTGGTTAAAACAGAGGTTAAGCAGCTGCCACGCAACAGGGTGGCAGTGAATATTGATATTGAAGAGGGCGATGTAGCAAAGATTCGCCATATCAATATAGTCGGTAACCGAGACTTTAGCGAAGAAGAGCTGCTGGATACCTTTGAGCAAAACACCACAGGTTGGCTGTCATGGATTTCTAGCGACGACAAATACAGCAGAGAAAAACTATCTGGTGACTTGGAAACTCTGGAGACCTGGTATCTGGATCGCGGCTACCTAAAGTTTGCTGTAGACAGCACACAGGTATCTATTAGCCCGGATAAAGAATCTGTCTATATCACTATTAATATTAATGAGGGCAATGTCTACACCATCGACGGTATCGAGCTGTCTGGTGAATTAAAAATACCCGAGGCCCAGGCACGCGCCTTGATTATTATGAGAGAGGGCATGACCTTCTCCCAGACATTGATGACTACGTCCAGTGAGTATATTACCCGTCGTCTGGGTAATGAGGGATACACCTTCGCCGAGGTCAATGGCTACCCTGAGGTCAATGAAGAGGACAGTACCGCGACCATTACATTTGTGGTGACTCCCGGTATGCGAGCCTATGTGCGACGCATCGAGTTCCGTGGCAATACCAAGACCGCCGATGAGGTTTTGCGTCGGGAGATGCGCCAGATGGAGGGGGCTTCGGCTAATAATGCATTGATTGAGCACTCTAAGGTGCGCCTAGAGCGGCTGGGCTTCTTTAAAGAGGTCAATGTTGAAAATCTGCCGGTCCCGGGTACCAACGATCAAATCGATGTAGTCTACAGCGTAGAGGAGCAACCTTCGGGTTCTGTGGGTGCCAGTGTGGGTTATGCCCAGGGTACAGGATTAATTTTAGGTGGTAATCTCAGCGAGAATAACTTCCTGGGCACAGGTAAGCAGGTGGGCATAGGTATTAATCGCAGCACCTACCAGAGCTCACTGAATTTTAGTTTCTCCGAACCCTACTTTACTGTGGATGGGGTCAGTGTGGGTTATAACCTGTATGTCAGAGAGACTGACTACGATCGCATCAATGTTGCCAGCTTCTCCACCAACACCTATGGTGGCGGCGTTAACTGGAGCTACCCAATTTCAGATGTGCAGCGCATTGGTTTGGGCATTGGCTATGAAAATCTCGATCTTAGAACCGGAGCATTTGCCTCCAGGGAAATCAGTGATTTTGTCGAGGGCAATGGCAGTAACTTTGATGTTTTCAGCTTTAATGTTAATTGGGCTAAGTCCACATTAAACCGCGGCATTTTTGCCACCCGGGGTGCCTCTCAGCGCCTGAGTGTGGACCTGGCCCTGCCTGGCTCCGGTCTTGAGTACTATAAAGTGAACTACAATGCAGAGTATCTGCGTGGCCTGACCAGGGCACTAACCCTGAAGCTAAGGGCGGATCTGGGCTATGGCGAGAGCTATGGGGACACTACTCAGTTGCCGTTCTTTAAGAACTTTTATGGCGGTGGTTTTGGCTCGGTACGTGGCTTTAAGCGCAATACTCTGGGCCCACAGGATACACCCTGTAACTTTGCAGATCCCCCCTGTGTTACCGGCTTTATCGACGATCCAGATCCGATTGGCGGCAATGTAAAAGTAGAGCTTGGTGCGGAGGTGATATTCCCGCTGCCATTCCTTAAAGATCAACGCTCGGTGCAGTCTTCATTGTTTTTGGACGCTGGTAATATTTTCAACACCAAGTGTGGAGTATCTCAGGTTAACTGTTTTAAGCCTGATGCGGGAGAATTGCGCTATGCTGTTGGTCTGGGTGCAACATGGTTGAGCGGTTTTGGTCCTATAACATTTAGTGTGGCCAAGCCTCTCAATGGTAACGACTTTGATGAAACTGAAGTATTTCAGTTCTCACTGGGTAATCAATTTTAATAATAGTAGGGAGAAGTATTGTGGGTAATGTAAAAGCACTGGTTTTGGTTGTTTTGGCTGGGTTTTCTGCGCTGTTTTCACTGAGTGCGGTGGCCGAGGTTAAGATTGCTGTGATTGATATTAATTCGGCGATTTTTGCTTCAGAGCCAGCTCAGGCTCGTGTTAAGCAAGCGATTGAGAGCGCTGATTTTGTGGCGCTGAAGGCCAAGCTTGAAGGCGCCTCAGCAGATTTTCAGGCACTGGCCAAAGAAGCTGAGAGCAAGCGCTTGACCTGGTCACAGGAAGAGGCCGCTGCCCATCAGAAGAAAATGGAGTACGTAAAGGCTGACGCGGAACTGGCTAATCGTAAAATTCAGGCAGAGCAGCAGCAGCTGCAGCAGAAGATTCAGCAGGAGTTTATGCCTCAGCTGCAAACAGTGATCCAGGATGTAGTCAAAGAAGAGGGCATTACTATTTTGTTGCGTCAGGAAGCGGTAATTACTGCTGCGGCGGAAAACAATCTGACCCCCAAAGTTATTGACCGTCTCAACAAAGCTGCTAAGTAATCTCGCTGCTAAGTGAGTTTCTGACAGAGCGTTGTAATGAAACGGGATTATAGTCTGGCGGATATTGCCGAGTTTCTCGGCGCTGAGTTGCGCGGAGATGGCTCTGCGCGCATAGCTGGTTTAAATACCCTGGAGCATGCTGGTCCAGGGGAGCTGGCCTTTCTCGCCAATCCTAAATATGCCGGTCAGCTGTCTGAGACTAGGGCAGAGGCTGTGATACTCAGTGCTGATCAGGCTGCTGCCGCCCCAGGTAGCTGTCTGATAATGAGCAACCCCTATCTGGGTTATGCCAAAATTAGCGCCTGGTTTACCACGGCCTCCTGTCAGGGCGTCGGCATTCATCCCAGTGCGGTTATCCATGCCAACGCCATGGTCAAGGACGATGTGTATATAGGTCCCAATGCGGTGGTTGAGTCCGGGGCTAAAATTGAATCTGGTTGTTCTATTGGGGCCAATTGCTTTATTGGCGCTGATTCGGTTTTAGGTGAGAACTGCCAGCTGGCTGCCAATGTCTCCATCTATCACGATGTGGTGCTGGGTAGCCGAGTGCTTGTGCACAGCGGTGCCGTTATAGGGGCCGATGGTTTTGGGTTTGCGCCCAATGGCCAGGGTGGCTGGCAGAAAATACACCAAATTGGTGGTGTCAGGCTGGGCGATGATGTTGAGGTTGGCGCCTGCACTACCATTGATCGCGGTGCTCTGGGTGACACATTGATCGGCAATATGGTGATTATAGATAATCATGTGCAGATAGCTCACAACTGCGTTATAGGCGATAACACGGCTATGGCAGCATTTTCGGCCATCGCCGGTAGTTCTGTGCTGGGCCGCAACTGTATCCTTGGTGGCAATGCCTGTGTGGTCGGCCATGTGCAAATTTGTGACAATGTGATGTTGACCGCTAAGACACTGGCGACTAAAAGTATCAGTCAGCCGGGGTCCTATTCCTCTATAGTGACGCCCCTGATGACAACAGCAGAGTGGCGCAAGAATTCAGTTCGTATTGGCCAGCTGGATAGTATGGCCAAGCGCATTAAAGCGGTTGAGAGCAACAGGTCTGCTAAACCGGAAAAATAATAACTCAGCTGGGTCAATAGCTCAGCGCCATTGGGCGATTAACAGAGTTGGACTTTTAAATGAATGTAAATGAAATAATGGAACTGCTTCCTCACCGCTATCCCTTCCTGCTGGTTGATAGAGTAACTGAGATTGTTCCCGGTGAACGCATAGTGGCCTACAAAAACATTTCGATTAACGAAGAGGTGTTTAATGGCCACTTTCCCGGCGCGCCTATTTTCCCCGGTGTAATGATGGTGGAAGCTATGGCTCAGGTGTCCGGCTTGCTGGGTTTCGCCACCACTGGTGAAAAAGCCGATGATGGCAAGCTATACCTGTTTGCTGGAGTAGATAAGGTGCGCTTTAAGCGTCCCGTAGTACCTGGAGATCAGTTGGTGCTGACCTCGGAAATTGATACGGTAAAGCGCAATATATGGCGCTTTAAAACCACGGCATCGGTGGATGGCAAAACTGCCTGCGAGGCTATGTTACTCTGTGCCTATCAGGATAGAGATTCCCTAGCATGATAGATTCTAGCGCCATTGTTGATCCCTCAGCCGTACTTGGCGAAAACGTCAGTATTGGCCCCTGGACCATTATTGGCCCAAATGTTGAGATTGGTGACGGCTGTGAAATTGCCTCCCATGTGGTGATCAAAGGCCCAACTGTAATAGGGCGCAACAATAAGATTTTTCAGTTTTCTACCCTGGGTGAGGATACGCCAGATCTCAAGTATAAAGGTGAGCCCACCAGGTTAATTATTGGCGACAACAATGTTATTCGCGAAGGGGTAACCATTCACCGAGGCACGGTTCAGGACAAGAGTGAAACAAGGATTGGTAACCATAACCTGCTGATGGCCTATGTTCATGTGGGTCACGACTCCGTGGTGAGAGATCATGTGATTATGGTCAACAATGCCTCGATTTCCGGTCATGTGCATGTGGGTGACTGGACAATTTTATCTGGTTACTGCCTGGTACATCAGTTTGTGAATATAGGTCCCCATTGCTTTATTGGCCCCGCAGCCTTTATCTATCATGATGTTCCGGCATTTGTGACAGCCTTTGGCAGCCCGGCAGAGCCTCGCACAATCAACCGCGAAGGTCTCAAGCGCAGAGGTTACAGTGCTGATCAGATTGCCCTGGCTAACAAAGCCTACAAACTGCTCTATCGTCGCGGCCTGCAGTTGGACGAGGCGTTAAAGGCAATTGCGGATCTGGGTGATGATGAGGTTGTTGCCATGCTGCTCAGCTCTCTAGAGAATTCCAGCCGCGGCATTATCCGTTAAACCATGGGTCAGTTATCGCAGGTCTTCGCCATAGTCGCTGGAGAAGCCTCTGGTGATATTCTGGGAGCAGATCTTATTCGGGCGCTGCGCAAGCAGTTTCCCTCTGCAACCTTTGAGGGTATCGGCGGCCCCAGAATGCAGGCCGAAGGTTTTCACAGCCTATTTCAAATGGACCGCCTTTCGGTGATGGGATTTGTCGAACCCCTTAAACGGCTGCCGGAGCTTCTTGGTATCAGGCGCAGTATTGTCCAGCGTTATACCGCCAATCCGCCAAAAGCATTTATTGGCATAGACTCACCAGACTTTAACTCCGGTATTGAACTCAGGCTCCGCAATGCAGGGGTGAAAACAGTTCATTATGTCAGCCCCTCAGTTTGGGCCTGGCGCCAGGGTAGAATAAAAAAGATCAAAAAGTCTGTGGATCTGATGCTCTGCCTGCTGCCTTTTGAGATCGATTTTTATTCCCAGCACAATGTACCGGTCCGCTTTGTGGGCCACCCTCTGGCCGGGCAGTTTCCGCAGCAACCGGACGTGCAGGGCGCCCGTGTAAAACTGGGCCTCGACCCAGAGCTACCAGTGCTGTGCATTATGCCCGGCAGTCGCTCCGGCGAGGTAGAGTTATTGGCACAGCTATTCCTCAATGTGGCCCGGCAGGTGAAGGCAGTGATGGGTGCAGACTTGCAGCTGGTGATACCAGCGGCCAATCAGGCTAGGCACAGCCAGCTGAGTCATATATTGGCCGACAGGCCTGAAATCAAAGTTTGTCTGCTGGAGCAAAATTCCCATCTGGCTATGGAGTCAGCTGACGTGGTGTTGCTGGCCTCTGGTACCACAGCCCTGGAGGCTATGTTGCTAAAAAAACCCATGGTGGTCAGCTATCGCCTGGGGGCCTGGACCTATAGGCTGGTATCGCCGTTTATTAAAACGCCCTATGCCTCAATTCCCAATCTATTGGCTAACAAAATGCTAGTGCCAGAATTTATTCAGGATCAGGCTACCGAGGCTAATCTGGTTGCAGCTGTTGTACAGGCATTTGACCCCGAACAGCAGCAGGCGGTTATTGCAGAGTTTGAGCAGTTGCATCAGCAGCTGAGAGTGGATTCCGGTGCTCTTGCTGCAGCGGCAATTGCCGAGGTTTTAGGCCAGTGACAATATCGAAGATAGTTAAATCACTGAAGCCCTGGAAGCCACCAGCAGGCGTTAAGCTGCTGGCCGGTGTCGATGAGGTGGGGCGTGGACCTCTGGCGGGAGATGTGGTGACTGCGGCGGTTATTCTGCCGGTTGGCCACCGGATCGAAGGGTTGACAGACTCCAAGGCACTGTCGGCGCGTCAGCGGGAAAACCTCTACAAAGATATTATCAGTCATGCCAGCAGCTGGTGTATTGGCCGTGCCTCAGTCGAGGAAATTGATCGCTTTAATATTTTACAGGCTACCCTTATGGCTATGCGTCGCGCTGTGATGGGGCTAAAAATTCAGCCCGATTACATTGCTGTGGACGGCAATAGACTTCCCCAGTGGGAATATCGGGGAGAGGCAGTAGTCAAAGGTGACGGCCGCGTTGAAGTGATCAGTGCGGCATCGATTCTGGCGAAGGTGGTGCGCGACCAGGAGATGCTCGAAATGGATGGAAAATACCCAGGCTATGGTTTTGACAGCAATAAAGGCTATGGCACTGCCCAGCATCTTGAGGCGCTGCAGAGACTGGGTCCAACCCCTATTCATCGGCGCTCATTTGCACCGGTGAAGGATGGGTTGCATCTTGAGCAGTCGCCACTGTTCTAGGGTTTTATACGTTTTCGAATAATTGTCCGCTCTGAGTCCTAAAATAGTAGTTAGGGCTTGAGTTAAAGGCGTGCAAGCTTTACATTCATTCTAATAAAATCATTCAGAAATTACGGGGTGTTTGGCTTGAATTACGCAGAAATCACAGGCTGGGGCAAATATGCACCACCCCTGTTAATGACCAATGATGATATGGCAAAAGTTGTGGATACCAGCGACGAGTGGATATTTTCTCGCTCTGGTATTCGCCAGCGCCACTACAGTCATGTCTCTGTAGGAGAGATGGGTTGGTTAGCTGCTGAGAGAGCTCTGGCGGCAGCAGGTATTGATGCTGCTGATATTGATCTGGTAGTTCTGGGTTCCACCACGCCTGAAGAGATTTGTCCCAATACCGCGAGTTTTATTAAAAACCAGTTGGGCGCCACCAAGGCGGCTGCCTTTGACCTTAATTCGGCCTGTACCAGCTGGCTGTATGCCATGAACGTGGCCACAGATATGATCAAGGCCGGGTCGGTTAAAAAGGCAGTGGTTATTGGCTCTGAGCGCCTTTCTCTGGCTATGGACTGGAGTAAGCGAGAGTCCTGCTTTCTGTTTGGCGACGGTGCCGGCGCTGTGGTCATTGAGGCCACTGAGCAGAAGTTGGGGCTGTTATCCGCCCATATGAGCTGTGTCCCCGATAGCAGGGAGTGTCTACACCTGCCCAGCTGGGGCATGTCACCAAAGCATATGACGGGCGATATTCATGTGTCGCTAAATTTCGAGGGTCAGGAAATCTTTAAGAGTGCCGTAAAAGGCATGGCTGATAGCATTGCGGAAGTTCTGGAGCGCGAGGGGTTGAGCGCCAGCGATATAGACCTGTTTATTCCCCATCAGGCCAATGTGCGTATTATTCAATCCCTGGCCAAGCGGCTCGACTTCCCTATGGAGAAAGTGGTGGTGTGCATAGATGAATATGCTAATACCAGCGCAGCTGCGATTCCGCTGGCACTCTGCGATGCGTTGGCAGATGATAAAGTCAAACCTGGTATGACTATTTTGACTGCATCATTTGGCGCCGGCCTCACCTGTGGTGCCGGTATTATTCGCTGGAGTGATAGAGTTGTGCCACTGGGATCTTGCGACGCTGAAATAGCTCCCTACGAGGGCACAGTGTTTGATCTTATGAAAGATAGTTTTAACTATTACGGAGTTGATGCTCAGCACCTGTTATCTAAATGACCCCTCAGTTCGTTCACCTAAGGCTACATTCTGAATACTCCCTGGTTGATGGCTTAGTACGCATTAAGCCGCTGGCCAAAAAGGTTGCGGAAATGGGTATGCCAGCGGTTGCACTCACCGATTTCAATAATTTTTTTGGTCTGGTTAAGTTTTACAAAGCCACACAGGCCGCCGGAATAAAACCTATCCTGGGGGCAGATCTGCTGGTTCAGGATGAGACGGGAGAAGGCAAACCCACGCAGCTGCTGCTACTGGTAGCCGACCAAAGCGGCTATCAAAACCTGACCAAATTAATCTCTAGAGCCTATCAGGAAGGTCAGCGCCAGGCTGTGCCCATGATTATGAAATCCTGGCTCAAGGACCAGAACCAAGGGCTGATTGCCCTGTCTGGTGGCCGAGGTGGTGATGTAGGTGTTGCTCTTATTTCCGGGCGCGATGCTGAAGCTGAGCAGTTGTTGCTCGACTATATGCAGATTTTCCCCAATCGCTTTTACCTGGAATTACAACGTACAGGCCGGGCTGGAGAAGAAGATTATCTGCACGCAGCGGTTAATCTGGCCAGTCAGTATAGCTGCCCGGTGGTGGCCACCAATGATGTGCGCTTTATCGACGCCCAGGAGTTTGAAGCCCACGAGGCGAGGGTCTGCATTCATGAGGGGCGCGCTCTGGACGACCCGAGGCGTGAACGTCGCTATTCGGAAAATCAATACTTGCGCAGTGCTGAGGAGATGGTTGAGCTTTTCTCGGATATCCCCGAGGCTGTGCAAAACAGTATAGAGATCGCCAAACGCTGCACGCTCGAGCTGCGTCTAGGAGAGTATTTCCTGCCGGATTATCCCATCCCCGATGGGCTGACTATCAATGAGTTTTTTATCAAGCTGTCTGAGGAGGGCCTTGAGGAACGTCTGGCCAAGCTATTTGATACCCAGTCTGCCGATTTCCCTGACACACAAAAGCTCTATGCAGAGAGGCTCAGGTTTGAGCTGGATATTATTATCCAAATGGGTTTTCCCGGTTATTTTCTGATTGTGATGGACTTTATTCGCTGGGCTAAAGACAACCAGATTCCCGTGGGCCCAGGTCGAGGTTCCGGCGCTGGTTCGCTGGTGGCCTATGCACTCAAGATCACTGATCTGGATCCCCTGGAATACGACCTGCTCTTTGAGCGCTTTCTCAATCCAGAGCGAGTGTCTATGCCTGATTTCGATATCGACTTCTGTATGGAGGGTCGCGATCGGGTGATTGCCTATGTGGCTGAGCAGTATGGCCGGGATGCGGTAGCGCAGATTGTCACCTTTGGCACCATGGCGGCCAAAGCCGTAGTGAGAGATGTAGCCCGTGTTCAGGGCAAATCCTATGGCCTGGCGGACAAGTTATCCAAGCTGATTCCCTTTGAAGTGGGCATGACTCTGGAAAAAGCTGTTGAGCAGGAAGAAGAGCTGAAGCAGTTTCTCGCCCATGATGATGAGGCTGCCGAGATCTGGAGCATGGCGCTGCAGCTTGAGGGCGTATCGCGAAACTGCGGGAAACATGCCGGTGGCGTGGTAATTGCGCCCACATTGATCACAGATTTCTCGCCGGTTTACTGCGATGACAGTGGCAGTGGTGTGGTTACTCAGTTTGATAAAAATGATGTCGAGGAAGCTGGGCTGGTGAAGTTCGACTTCCTGGGGCTGCGTACCCTGACCATTATTGACTGGGCGGTGCGCATGATCAATCGCACCAGAGCAACCCTGGGGGAGGAACCATTAGATATAGAGAAAATACCCCTGGACGATACAGCCACCTATGAAATGATGCAGCGTGCAGAGACCACTGCAGTATTCCAGCTTGAATCTCGCGGCATGAAGGAGCTGATCAAAAAGCTTGGCCCCGACCGCTTTGAAGATATTGTGGCACTGGTTGCCCTGTTTCGCCCCGGCCCACTGCAGTCCGGTATGGTCGATGACTTTATTAACCGCAAAAAGGGCCGCGCGGAAGTTAGCTATCCCCATGTCCAGTATCAGCATGAATGCCTCAAGCCAGCGCTGGAGCCCACCTACGGCATTATTCTCTATCAGGAGCAGGTGATGCAGATTGCCCAGGAAATGGGTGGCTATACACTGGGCGGTGCGGACCTACTGCGCCGAGCCATGGGCAAGAAAAATGCAGATGAGATGGCCAAACAGCGAGAACTGTTTACCCAGGGAGCTTTAGAAAAAGGCTTTGCCGAAGACCTTGCCTCCAATATCTTCGACCTAATGGAAAAGTTTGCCGGCTACGGCTTCAATAAATCTCACAGTGCGGCCTATGCTCTGGTGGCCTATCAGACAGGTTGGCTAAAGGCGCATTATCCGGCTGAGTTTATGGCGGCCACCATCTCATCGGATATGGACAAGACCGATAAGGTGGTGACCTTTATCGATGAATGCCGGGCGATGAAGCTAGATTTGTTACCGCCGGATGTCAATCGGGGGCAGTTCCATTTTAGTGTCGATGCTGAAGGGCGTATTATTTACGGTCTGGGTGCAATCAAGGGGCTGGGTGAGGGGCCGGTGGAAAATATTATCGCCGCCCGAACCGAAGGTGGACCCTTTAAAGATCTGTTCGATTTCTGCGCCCGAGTGGACGGTCGCAAGGTCAACAAGCGTGCCCTAGAGGCCATGATTCGCAGCGGCGCTCTGGACCAAATTGGCCCTGATGGTGAGATGGGGTATCGCCGTGCAGTCATGCTAGCCGGTATGGATGAGGCGGTAAAATTAGCCGAGCAACATGCGCGCAATACCAGCAGTGGCATGGGCGATCTGTTTGGTGAATCTGTAGTGGATAGCGCCTCTGATATTAACTACAACAGCTACAACGGGGCGCGCGCTCTATCAGTGCGCGAGCGCCTTAACGGCGAGAAAGAAACTCTGGGGCTGTACCTGACCGGCCATCCTATTGATGAGTACGAAGAGGAGCTGCGCTCCATGGTGCCCAATCGGATTGTTGATGTGCGCCCAGGCAAGGATAACGTGATCCTGTCGGGCATGGTGATTGGCATGCGGATTATGAAAAATAAACGCGGTGAAAGCTTTGCATTTCTGACCATAGACGACAAAAGCGGGCGCATAGAGTTGTCGGTCTGGGCTGAGAAATTTAATGCCTACAGAGATATTCTCACTAAGGATGCGCTGCTGGTAATTCAGGGTGCTGTGGCTGAGGATAGCTTTACCGGTGGCCTAAAAATGGTAGCTGAGTCTATTCAGTCTATTTACGAGGCGCGCTGCAGTAAGCTGAGTCGGCTGGAGCTATCAATTCCACAGACAGATAGCAGCGCGGATTGGGTGGATAAATTTCACGGCACTCTGGGTGATTTTAAGGACGGCAACTGTCCGGTCACCGTCCAGTACTCAGTGCCCAGTGCAGAGGGGCAGCTGCGGCTGGGGAGCCAGTGGCTGGTGCAGCCCAAAGATGAATTAATCAGTCGATTGCGCGAAGATTTTGGTAAAAACAGCGTCACCTTGCACTATCATTAGTTTAACAATCACTTTGGCGCTTTACTCTGTAGATGTTAATATGCGCGCCACCAACCATCAGGGCATTCCAGCATATGAATTTGAATTATCTTCCCTTTGAACAGCCAATTGCCGAACTGGAAGCAAAGATTGAAGAGCTGCATCTGGTGGGTAATGACAATGAATTGAATATTGCAGAAGAAGTTGCCAAGCTGCGTGATAAATCCCACAAGTTAACCCAGAATATCTATTCAAAGCTCAGTCCCTGGCAAGTAGTGCAGGTGGCTAGGCATCCCCAGCGACCCTATAGTCTAGATTATATCCAGCGAATTTTTACCGACTGGGAAGAGATGCATGGTGACCGCCACTTTGGCGATGACAGTGCTATTGTGGGCGGTGTAGCTCGCCTCAACGACAAGCCGGTTATGGTTATAGGCGAAGAGAAGGGTCGTGGTGTCAGCGATAAAGTGATGCGCAACTTTGGCATGCCTAAAGCTGAGGGGTATCGCAAAGCGCTGCGCCTGATGGAGACCGCCGAGCGTTTCAAAATGCCGGTTCTGACTCTGATAGATACTCCGGGAGCCTACCCGGGGATTGACTCCGAAGAGCGCAATATCTCTGAGGCCATTGCCAGAAATCTGGCAGTTATGTCCCGGCTGAAAACGCCGATTATTTGCACTGTGATAGGCGAGGGCAGCTCAGGTGGAGCTCTGGCTATCGGTGTGGGTGACAGGTTAAATATGCTGCAATACAGCACTTATTTTGTAATCTCTCCAGAGGGTTGCGCCAATATTATCTGGAAAACCAGTGAGAAAGCTCCCCAGGCTGCTGAAGCCATGGGTGTGACATCAGATAACCTCGAGAGTCTGGGTATTGTCGATGAGACCATTCCCGAGCCCCTAGGTGGCGCTCATCGGGATATTGAGGCCATGAGCAATAGCTTAAAGACGCGCCTCAGTGAACAGCTTGACGAGCTTCAGGCCATACCTATAGACGAGCTGTTAGAGCGCCGCTACCAGCGGTTGATGTCCTACGGCAAGCCGGACTAGTTTCTACGCCAGGCGTCCGTTTTGCGTAGCCCTGGCGCAGCAGCCCACTAGGGCTCTAGTCAAACCTTATTTTAACGCTCCTCTAGCAGCGATATAGCGGCCAGTGCCTCCGGGTCCTGAGACTTTAGCTTGTTGGCTATATGGTGCTGGAAGAAGTAGCGGAAGTCGTCATTTTTGTCTGCAGCGTACAGGCACTCATCACCTGGCAGCACTGGGGTGTTAAGCATTTTTTCTTCATCGATCAGCATAGCCTCCATAGAGCCATCATGGAGCAGCCTCCAGCTGACAACTTCTTTGAGCGTGATGCTGTGAAACCCGTCTGCAGATAGCACCGCATGGGTACCAATGGTGTCAGGTACCTCCTGAATAATTTCTCGCCCGGTCTCACACTGGTACTCATAATAGTCGGCGGCGGTCTCCAGCTCGACCACCTTGTGTAGAGGTGCAGCGAAAAATAGCTCATCGACCCCCTGGTCGTAATAGCCCTGCCACTGGCCATTTAAGGGGTCGTTGATTTCATCGCAGGCAACCAGTTCATCGAGCCAGGGAACCAGGCCTACAACCTCTCCACTCAGGCGCAGGCCCCAGGCCAATACCTTGACAGAGAACAGTTTTTCCGGATTTTCGGAATTGCTGTAAAGCATCTCGAGGCCATCGAGTTCGGGGGCTATACGAATAAGTTTATTGTCAGAAAGTTCAGAGAGAGGTTTGCGGGTGAAGATATCGATCACGTTGTCCATCTGGTGATCAAGAGCCGGTGTGGGCATAAATACTTCTCCTTGAGGCAGTTGGTAGCAAAACAGTACTAACACTACATAAGGTACTCCAGAATTTCACAAAGCACAACAATTTGTGTTTTATTGTTGTCCAGGCTCTGAAAACACCTGTATATAAACGGGTTTGCAATCCAACCCGGCCTATCCATTTTGCTGTAAAATACCGCTTTGTTTTTGACGATTGCAAACAATATGCCGCGCGGTGAATTTCTTGGACAACAAAAAGACAGCTCAGTTTAATGCAAACTGTAATTTAAATTGGGATCAGCGGCTGGTTCAGAGCCCCGAAGTTCAGGCCTGTTATCAGGAGAATACTGGCACTGATCTGCAGCTAATTATTAAGTTGTTTGAGCAGCAGTTTTTTGACCAGTTTAATACCAGGCTTCAGTCTGGCGCCAGTGAGCCGATTTATTTGCCGGCCAGTGGCGACTGCGCCTGGCATCGTCTATTGTTTCGGCAGGACTTTATCTCCAGCGCACTGCATGAAACAGCTCACTGGTGTATCGCCGGATTAGAGCGTCTTAAATTAGAGGACTTTGGTTACTGGTATAACCCGGATGGGCGCAGTGCTCGGCAGCAGAAAATCTTTGAGGACGCGGAGGTCAAGCCTCAGGCACTGGAGTGGATATTCTCTGTGGCCTGCAAACAGCGCTTTACCCTCAGCGTTGACAATCTTGACGGTGATAGCACCCTGGCTAGCGAGAGCTTTGCTGAGGCAGTGAGCCAGCAGGCGATAGACTGGTGTCGGCCAGGCAGATTACCAGGCAGGGCTGCGCTGTTTGTTGAGGCCCTCAGCGCCGGGTTCAACAGTCTGAATGCGCTGGATGCAATGCAGTATCAACGGCACAAACTTAATTAAAAGCAGATTCTATGCAAGCCTATTTAATTGACTCCTCTATTTATATTTTCCGCAGTTACTTTAGTTTGCCGGAAAACTGGCATGCTGTGGAATCCGGCTATCCCACCCATGCGGTCTATGGGTTTACCGGGTTTCTATTGGATATATTGCGCCAGAAACAGCCCCAACATCTTTTTTGTGCCTTTGACGAAAGTCTGGGTTCTGGTTTTCGCCATCAACTCTGTGCTGATTATAAATCTAATCGAGAGTTGCCCGATGAGGCTCTGGCTTTTCAACTCAATGCCTGCCGTCAGCTCTGTCGTGTATTAGGTATTAGTGAAATGGCCTCCAATACCTTTGAGGCAGATGATCTGATTGGTGGTGTGGCCAGTAAGGTTAGGCAGGCTAATGTCCAGCCGGTTTTTGTCAGTCGTGACAAAGATTTGATTCAGTTGGTACAGTCCAGCGACCTGTACTGGGACTTTGGCAAGTCCCAGCCTAAAAGCAGATCTCAGCTTGAAGCTGAGTTGAATATAGGATGTGGTCAGATGGCGGATCTGCTGGCGCTGATGGGAGACAGCAGTGACAGTATCGCAGGGGTCCCAGGTATTGGAGCCAAGACTGCACGAGAGCTGCTCTCCCATTATCCAGACATAGATGCCATTATGGAGCATCTGGATCAACTACAGGACCTACCTGTGCGGGGGGCCAAAAAGCTGGCTGATAGGCTCGATGCTCATCGCGATCAACTGTTCCTTTCTCGCCAGTTGGCGACTATTGTGACTGATGTAGATGAAGCGCCGGGACTGCAGGAAATAGGCTGGCAGGGCATTTATCAGGATGCCTTTGAATTATTTTGCGATGAGATGGGGTTTGGGACAGCTTTTACCGGTCGCGCCAACCAGCTTAAGCAGAGAAACCAGAGCACTTTAACGCGCTAGACCAACGACAGATTTTTAAAGAGTAGATAAACTGAAAATCATTGCAGATCAAAATATGCCTTTAGTTGCGGAGCTGTTTGCCCAGTTTGCTGATATTCAGCTGTTGGCTGGTCGCGATATTAAACGCCAACATTTAATGGATGCCGATGTTTTGCTGGTGCGCTCAGTAACCAGAGTTGACCGGGCGCTTCTGGAGGGCACAAAGATTAAGTTTGTGGGGTCCGCGACCATAGGAACCGATCATATAGATTTGGATTATCTGCGTCAGGAGGCTGTTCAGTTTGCCCATGCACCTGGCTGTAATGCTGAAGCAGTGGTGCAGTACGATCTCAGTGTGATCTGTCGTTTAATGCCTGAATGGCAGTCTAAAACTGTGGGCATTATTGGTTGCGGCAATGTCGGAGGGCGGCTCTATAGCAAACTGTGCGAGCTCAATGTGGACTGTCTGGTCTATGATCCATTTTTATCGCCGACGGCCATAGTAGATTTGGCCGAGCTCGATAGGGTGCTGGGCTGCGATATTATCTGCCTGCACACACCATTGACTCGCAGCGGCCCATTTCCCACCTATCATCTGCTCGATGCATCCCGCTTGGCAGCTATCGGGCCAGATGCATTGATAATTAATGCAGGCCGAGGTGAGGTTGTAGATAACCGGGCACTGCTGGAGCTGTTTCAGAATGGTGCTGAGTTTAAGGTTGCTTTAGATGTCTGGGAAAACGAGCCCGGCATAGATACAGATCTAATGGGTTTTGTGTCGCTGGCAACTCCGCACATAGCCGGTTATAGCCTTGAGGGCAAGGTTAATGGCACAGAGATGGTGTTCGGCGCATTTAAGCAATGGTCAGGCTTAACTGCTAACAAAGCCTCTGAGACTGTCTATAAAGCGCCGTTGCTACTGCAGCCTACCTCAGTCAATCAGGCGATTTTAGAGTGCTATGATGTGGCTGATGACCATCAGCGCATGCTCTCAGCTATGGCCGAAGCGGGCTCAGATCAAGCCAGAGTTGCGCAGGCCTTTGATCAGCTGCGCAAAGACTATCCGGTTCGCCGGGAATTCAGTTACTACGGTATTGAGAGGACTACAGAAGAAAACCTGGCTCAGTATCACAGCCTAGGTTTCGCTATCGTCTAGCTCGTCGCAGGCGGTCTGTACCATCTCTTCGGTGATGGGAATCTCTTTTCCATGCTCATTAATAATTGCCGCGCCATTAAAATTAGGCTGTTCTGGCAGTGTTTCCTGCTCTTTACTTATCATTGTCTATCCTGTTGTTACAATCTTAAACGCTCTAAAAAATTGGCAAACCTAGCTATGGACTCGGTAAGTTGCTCCTGATCAGGCAAGAATACAATTCGGAAATGCTGCTTGCTATCAAGGTTAAAAGCCGAACCCTGGACCATTAAAATACGCTCTTCTTTGAGTAAGTCTAGCATCAGTTGCTCATCGTCGGCGACTGGATATATCTCCGGATCAAGTCTGGGGAACAGATACATCGCCGATTTGGGCATAACACAGCTGACCCCGGGTATATCAGTAATCAGCTTGTATGCCAGATCCCTCTGGGCTAGGAGACGCCCGCCGGGAAGAATTAAATCATCAATGCTCTGTCTTCCACCCAGCGCTGTCTGCACTGCTAACATTGCCGGAGCATTGGCGCATAGACGCATGGAGGCGAGCATTTCCAAGCCCTCTATATAGCTGGCAGCCCGCTCTTTGGTGCCGGTAATCAGCATCCACCCAGAGCGAAAGCCGGCCAGGCGATAGGTTTTTGACAGACCATTAAAAGTTAGGCAGAGAGTCTGGGTAACCAGACTGGCCAGGGGCGTATGAACGGCATCATCGTAGACTATACGGTCATAAATCTCATCGGCGAACACCACTAAATTATGCTTCTCTGCCAGAGCCGCAAGTTGTTTTAAGTTGTCTTCTGTGTAGACAGCGCCAGTGGGATTGTTGGGATTGATAATCACTATGCCACGAGTATTGGCGGTAATTTTGGCTTCAATATCTGCAATATCTGGCTGCCAGTGATCCGCCTCGTTACAGCGATAATGAATGGGTGTGCCGCCACCCATGGATACAGCAGCAGTCCATAGGGGGTAGTCGGGGGAGGGTATTAGTATTTCGTCATTGGGATTGAGCAGCGCCTGCATAGCCATAACAATCAGCTCACTAACGCCATTACCCATAATAACGTCTTCAACCTGAATGCCCTCTATTCCCTGGGCCTGGTAGCGCTGCATCACTGCTTTGCGGGCAGAAAATAAGCCTTTGCTGTGACAGTAGCCCTGGGCTTCACGCAAATTTTGAATTACATCCTGAAATATCTCATCCGGTGCATCAAAGCCAAAGGCGCCGGGATTGCCAATATTAAGTTTAATAATACTTTGACCCTGATCCTCAAGCCAGTTGGCATGATCGAGAACTGGACCTCGAATGTCATAGCAGACACCAGAAAGCTTGTGGGATTTTAATAAATCAGTCATTATTCATATTCACATAGAAAAGGAAGGCCCGGGTGCTCATTGTAGCCAAAAGCCCAGCAGTTTGGGATAAACTGGAAAAAATAATCAGCGTTTTAGCAGAAGTCTGTATTTTATTTATCTGCTTGGACATACTGAGTTTTCGGATGGGTATTCTGCCCGGATTTATCGCTATCTCTGCGCTCTATTTTATGGTGGCCGCTTGCATGCTGCTCTATGTCGCTGCTCTGGTTCTGCTGGCTTCGAGGATTATTACTTCTAGGCGTATTGGCTTTGAGTTGTTGCTTTTGCTGATGCTGCTCTTGGCACCTGTTTTGGCGGGGTTTCCGCTACTAGGTGGGCTGAAGCCATCCTATGTAAATGATGTGAGCACAGATAATATAAGTCCTCCTCAGTTCACCTATGCATATGCTCTGCGCGATAAAAGCCACAATAAGCTAGAGTTGCAGTCTGCCCTATACGGACTGGCAGAGGTGGATCAGGTGCCGGGAGTTGAATCTCTGCATGTAGATCTGTCGCTGCGCGAGGCATTTAGGCGAGCAAGTTACATAGTAGGTCTTGAGGGTTGGACAGTCATCAAGCAGGACGCAGCCGCTGGCTCCATTGAGGCAGTGTCGATATCCGCGATTATGGGTTTTGAATCTGATGTGGTTATACGAGTTGTCTCTTTGGATGAAAGTAGCACTGTTGTAGATATACGTTCTTCGTCAAGAGAGCTGGCTGATGATTTCGGTTTAAATACCCGGCAGATCAAGGGTTTTTTGGCTAAATATCGAGCACTTTAAATAAAAGCGCCCAACCCCTAAAAATTAACGCGGCTAAGGGTTGACACTGTACCTGCCGCTACTTATTATGCGCGCCTCCTAGCCATTACGTCCCGTTCGTCTAGAGGCCTAGGACACCGCCCTTTCACGGCGGTAACAGGGGTTCGACTCCCCTACGGGACGCCATTTTAAAATATGCCTTTTTGGCATATGCGGGAATAGCTCAGTTGGTAGAGCGGTACCTTGCCAAGGTACAGGTCGCCGGTTCGAACCCGGTTTCCCGCTCCATTTAAAAAACGCAAAACCTCGGTTTTGCGTTTTTTTTTGGTTTTTTTATGAGGGCTTGCAGAGGCGACTCGTCCTAGAGGTAAGTTTTAAGAATTCCTCTTGTTATTGTTACTGTTGCTGAATAGTGGCTAATAATAAGACAAGAGGGGGAGAGCCAGCGGGCCCGTAAGGGTCCGCTTTTTTTTATCTCTAATTTAGGCTGTTGTGGGGCTAAGTTATGGCAAAAAATCTTTCGATTGAGCTCTGCTGGGCCAATGCATCCTGGTATCCCAGCTCTATAAGTTTTCGGCAAAAGCCCGGTTCAAACAATAGATAACTGGCGGCGCTGGTGCCGCCCCCCTGAGCCGTGGCGCCGGTAAGGCGCAGAAATAGTTTAAGTGAGCGCGGTAGTTCATGGATATGTTCCAGGGCAATCTGGTCAATAGATTGGCTCGGGGAAATAGATAGCACATCAATGGGGTTGAGGTCCGTAATGCCATTGTTGGCCCGCAGCGATTCCGGCAGGGCACTGGCCAGGCGGTTAATGGAGCGCAGAGTCTCAAGATCACTCTCTACTGAATCAATAAACGCACTGTTAAACATATGACCCACAATCTGAGCTATAGAGGGCGAATGCTGCTCTGGTGCTGCTGGTGTCTGGGCTGTTGCATTGTCGCTAACGCCGACAATCAATAGCTGTCTGGCGCCCATATGCAGCGCTGGGCTGATAGGCTTGAGCTGACGCACTGCACCATCACCAAAGTATCCCTCTGCCAGCTGCACAGCGGGGAATAAACTGGGTATAGCGGTACTGGCCATTAAATGGTCAATATTAAGAGTGGTTTTTTCACCGCGGCGACGAGCTCTCTCCCAGGGCTCAATATCCCGATGCCCCTGGAAAAAGGTTACGGATTGCCCAGAAGCATAACTCATGGCACTGACGGCAATTGCCTCTAGCTCGCGATTAGCAATGGCGGTATCCAGGTAATCGAACTTCACATAGCTCTCGAGCAGTTGACGCAGTGGAGTATTATCCAGCAGTGATATGGGTCGACCTATGCCGTAACCGCTGTGTAAAAATGAGGCTAGTACATGGAAGGCATTGGCAGAAACTCCCATAAAATCTGTTCGGTAGACATCTGAGGCACGCAGATTTTGCCAGATGCTCTCCAGTTTTTTAGTGCGCAGGCGAAAGGGGCCTGCGCGACCTGCAATAGACAGGGCATTGATAGCTCCCGCGGAGGTGCCGCATATAATCGGGAATGGATTGTAGACTGCGCGGGGCAAAATTGAGGCTATCCCTTTGAGTACACCCACCTGATAGGCTGCCCTGGCTCCGCCACCGGTTAACACTAATCCTCTGCTCATTACTTGCGATTATCCTGTTTAAACACTTTGGGTATTAAAAAATCCCTAAATCTAATCCGGCGGCCATTGCCAGCCCAAACTCTCGAGCGCAGCGCAGATGATCTGCATTAATTTCACCATTGGCAATCAGCGGCTCACTGACTAGACGCAGAGGATAGCCTTTTGCTATCCGCTGTATGTCCCTGACTGCACCGCTGCCATCATTGTCAGCGCTGATAAATATTCCATAGGGAAGATTTAATTTGTAGGGCTCGGCCGGATAATAGGTTCGATCAAAGAAATCTTTTAGCGCGCCGCTCATGGTGCCAAAATTTTCTGGAGTGCCAAACAATAACCCATCTGCCCACCGCAGATCGTCCAGATCTGCATCAAAGGCACCTAGCAGACGGCTCTGTATATCGGCTTCCTGTCTGCATCCCGCCAGCACTTCGCGAGCTAGCTGTTCTGTGTTGCCCGATTGGCTGTGATAAATAATCAGCAAATTTTTCATTATTTGTGGATGCCGTTGTGGGTAAAAAAAACACTTTGCCTACACTGATGCTCAATCGCTTACCTGCGACTTTACCAGTCTGGGTGCGATCTGCAAGCAGGGGCATAGTATGGGTTTTCTTTTCGCGTTCAGCCTGGGAGTTTTTTCGGTGGCCTGGTGGCAACAGCTGCCGGATCAGAATTTAATGCTATTTGCCCTGGCTGCACTGAGCCTTATCTGGGGGGTCCTGCGCTGGGTCTGTGGTCGCAGGCTATGGGTTGCGACTATGTTGCTAATGTTGAGCTATTTATGGGGCAGTTGCTGGGGACTGCAGGCTGCCTATCAGAGCCTTGGGCATCAGTTGCCAGAGGCCCTTGATCGACAAGAATTTGTAGTGACAGGAACCATTGTTGGGCTGGTCGATAGCAATAACCAGCGCAGCAGATTCGATTTTCGGGTCGATAGTATCAACGGCGAGCAAAGTGCCCACAGCGCAATCAGTGCCCACAGCGCAATTAGTGCTCACAGCCCGATGGATCTGCAATTGCTGCAGCTGAGCAGTTATGGCCAGTCGGGCACAGAACATAGTTTCGCCCCGGGACAGCACTGGCAGTTTACAGTGCGTCTGCGACGGCCCAGAGGTTTTCTCAACCCTGGTACCTTTGACTATCAGCGCTGGCTAGTGCAGCGAGGAGTCTCTGCTACAGGCTATATTGTGGCTGCTGAGGCCAATGGCAGAATTAATCAACCAGGACACAATAATTGGTGCCAACTCCAGGATGCTATCAACCGCTGGAGGCATCAGGTAGTTTTAAAGATCCAGGCGGCTGATCTGTCCAATCAGGGTAGAGCTGTCCTGGCGGCTCTGACCATAGGGGACAAACGACAGATAACTGGCCTCTGGAACAGCCTAGTGCGACTGGGCATTGTGCATCTAATGATTGTCTCAGGCTTGCATGTGGGCCTAGTAGCGGGCTTTGGCTTTATAATAGGGGGTAGGGCGGGCTCACTATTGGCTGCCGGCTGCAGGCTTTTCAGCTCTATTGATCTATCCCCAGCAGTTAGATGGTTGGCACCCATAGTAGGACTTGGCGCGGCAGGAGTCTACAGTCTGTTAGCCGGCTTTTCTCTTCCGGCACAGCGGGCTCTGATTGCCGTATCCGTGGTTATGGTTGCTAGGCTCTGCTTGCGCCGGGTGCGGCCTCTGAGCTGCATTGTTTGGGCACTATTCTTAATGGCTCTAAGCCAGCCCCTGGCAGTGCTTAGCAGTGGGTTTTGGCTATCTTTTTTGGCGGTTATTATTCTGGTCGCTTGGTTTTACCCCTGGCACTCTATTCAGGTTAGGTTTAATTTAAAGCAGGTGCTCGGCGCCCAGTTGGCGCTGACTGTCGGCCTGCTGATACCCAGCCTTGTACTTGTGGGTGTGGCCTCATGGTTGGGGCCACTGGTCAATCTGCTGGCGGTACCCTGGATTTCCCTTATTACGGTACCCCTGGCTCTACTGGGTTGCCTCTGTCTACTGTTTTGGTTTCAGGCTGCTGAGACAGTCTGGTTGCTGGCGGATTATTCCATTACAGGCCTCTGGTTCGTGTTGGATTTAATCCCAGAGCACCTGGGCATAATTAGCTCGCCAGTGCCGCTTTCACCTGTGCTGGTTACCTCTGGGCTTGTGGCGGCCCTAGGCTGGTTATTACCTGGTGGTTTGGGCATTCGCCTATTGGCTGCTATACCGCTGTGGGTTTATCTGCTCGCCCCCTCAGAGGCCAGTGCTCTGCGCCTGAGCGTACTGGATGTGGGGCAGGGCTTGGCTGTTGTGCTAGAGACCCCAGAGCAGGTAATGGTCTATGATGCAGGGCCGTCCTATGGTGGTAGATTTAATGCTGGAGCTGGGATTATTGCGCCTTATTTGCGCAGCCGGGGTCGCTCACAGATTGATATGCTTGTTGTCAGCCATGAGGATATGGACCATGCCGGCGGACTGTTGGGGCTGGCAGAATCTATGCCCATAAAGGAGCTTGTGGTGGGGCCGGGGTTATCTGATATATCAATAGGCGCTGGGGATTTAGCTGGTGATAGCAAAGTCTGTGCTGCAGGCCAGAGCTGGAGCTGGCCCGTAAGTCTCCAAGCCAACAGCAGTGAACAGGTGCATTTTAAAATACTAGCTCCAAATACTCAGAGCCTTCTGTATCCCCTAAATTCTCCCCCAGAGGGTAATAATTTTTCCTGTGTACTGCTGATTAGCTGGCGAGATCAGTTAATTCTGCTGCCTGGAGATATAGAGCGTGAGATTGAGTCAGAGTTGTTGACCAACCCCGGGTTGCCGCAGGTAGATATTTTATTGGCTCCGCACCATGGCAGTGCAACATCATCCACACTGGCCTTTGTTGCTGCACTCAAGCCTGCCCATGTGGTTTTCTCCGCCGGATATAGACACCATTTTGGCCATCCGCACCCGGCTGTACGGGTTCGTTACGGCGAGCTTGGCAGTCAGCTCTGGAATACAGCTGAGCAGGGTGCGCTATCCTTTGTCTGGTCGGAATCTGGCGAGCTAGCTATAGAGGCTGCCAGGCTTGATGGGCCTCAGTTTTGGTGGCGTGCTGCAAGTGTTGATTCCACTGGGATTATGCTAGAGTTCGACCCTGTTGCCGAGGATTGAAAACTCGGCGAATGTGGTTCGTTACTGCCATGGATAGGGCGAGGCTTTTAGGCCCTATACCTAACTGATATGGCAGCCCAGAAACTCCGAGAGCATTAGTTTTATGACCCAAGATTCATCTACCAGCGGTGTTGCCACCTACGCCAGACTCCTTGGTTATGTGAGGCGCTACTGGCTAGCCTTTGTAGTCAGCATAGCTGGCTTGGTGCTTCACTCTGCTGCCGAGGTGGCCTTTGTCGACTTGCTGGGCTATATCACCGATACAGTTGCCACCATCACTGGCTCTGGGGATTCTGAGTCCAGTTTGCCCTCCACCGGCCTGACCGCCTTTTTTGCAGGTCTTATATTTGGTGAATCTATAGCGGACAAAAGCTGGATGGTAATTCCGGTGTTTTTAATTCTGGTCAGTCTGATTCGCGGTCTGGGCTACCTGATAGGCAGCTATGGGTTGGCCTATGTGGCTAATTATCTGGTTCATGCGCTAAGAGTTGATATCCTAGATAAATACCTCAAGTTGCCCTTTGGCTTTTTTGATCGCTCTATGGCCGGTCACCTGGTGTCAGTGGTTACTTTTAATGTTCAGCAGGTAACCGAAGCGGGCACCAAGGCGCTCAAGACCCTTTTGCAACAGGGTAGTTTAGTTATTGGGCTGATGGCCTACCTGTTCTATGTGAATTGGAAGCTAACCTTATTTTTTATTGCCATTATGCCGCTGATTGCTCTGCTAGTTGCTCTGGTCAGCAAGCGTTTCCGGCTAATCAGTACCAGAATTCAGTCTGCGATGGGCGATGTCACCCATGTCACCCAGGAGGTGGTCAACGGCTATCAAGAAGTGCGTATATTTGGCGCTGAGAACTCTGAGCGGCACCGCATGGAGCTGGCCAGCCACAGCAATCGCCGGCAAAATATGAAAATGGCTCTCACCGAGGGTATCAGTAACCCATTGGTGATGCTGATAGTGTCTCTGGCCTTTGGCGCTATCACGGGTTTTATGCTTAACCCCTCTATTCTACAGACCATGACAACCGGCAGTTTTATTACTTTTTTGGTGGCTTCCGGCATGCTGATTAAACCTATCCGTCAGCTGACGGAAATTAATAGCTCGATTCAAAAAGGTATTGCCGCGGCGGCCTCTATTTTTGAAATTATTGATTCAGAGGCTGAGGTAGATAGCGGCACTCTGCTCAGAGATTCTGTGCAGGGTGAATTTGAGTTTAGCAATATTAGTTTCGCCTATGAAAATAGCGATCGCCCTGTACTGAGTAATATTAGTTTCAAAGTGAGCCCGGGAGAGACTATTGCCCTGGTGGGTTCCTCTGGCAGCGGTAAGACCTCCCTGGTGGGTTTGATACCTAGGTTTTATAACCATGGCGAGGGCAGTATTCTGCTGGATGGGGAGGATGTTAATCATTATTCTCTGACTAATCTGCGTCAGCATATTGCGATAGTCAGTCAAAATGTGACCCTGTTTAATAGCAGTATCTACAGCAATATAGCTTACGGCGAACTGGCCGACCGCAGTCCCGAACAGGTGGAGGCGGCAGCCAAAGTGGCCCATGCCCATGATTTTATCGAGCGGCTACCTCAGGGTTACAACACAGATATTGGTGATGATGGGGTGATGCTTTCCGGCGGCCAGCGTCAGCGTATTGCCATAGCGCGAGCAGTGTTGAAAAATGCGCCAATTCTAATTCTGGATGAGGCCACCAGTGCACTGGACACAGATTCTGAGCGTCATATTCAGGCGGCTCTGGAAGCTCTGATGAAAGATCGCACCACCTTTGTGATTGCTCACCGTTTAAGTACTGTGGAAAAGGCAGATCGTATCCTAGTGATGGAAGCCGGCGAGATAATAGAGCAGGGCAGTCACTCTGACTTGCTGGCTCAGCAAGGTCGCTATGCTCAGCTTTATCAAAACCAGTTTGATGAGTCAGAGGCTGTCTAAGCTTGTCTGGCGCAAAGAGTTTGTCTGTCGAGCAGCGACTACTGAGGGCCTGGTACAGCGACAGCTGGTGGCTGGTCTTTTTGCGGCCAGTAAGCTGGCTGTTTAGTGGCCTGGCTCGCGCGCGTCGCCGCCGCCTGCAGAACAGGTTTCAGGGCAGGGCATTTAAGGCCCCAGTGGCAGTTATAGGTAATATTTCTCTGGGTGGCAGTGGCAAAACCCCTACGATTATAGCTCTGGTAAAGGCGCTGGCGGCCAGAGGGATTAAAGCTGGTGTAGTCAGTCGGGGCTATGGTGGCCGCGCTCGGCGCTTTCCCCTCGAGGTTAAATTTGACACAGATGTAACTCTCTGTGGCGATGAGCCCAAGTTACTTGCCCTTGAACTGAGCTCCTCGGGATGCCCAATTGTGGTGGCGCCAGACAGATTGATGGCAGTGGAATATCTGCTGGCCCTGACTGATGTGGATATTGTACTCAGCGACGATGGCCTGCAGCACTACAGCATGCATAGAGATCTGGAGATAGTCCTGATTGATGGTGCTCGAGGTCTGGGTAATGGTCGCACTCTGCCAGCCGGTCCGCTGCGAGAGCCAGTCGAGCGCTTATTAGAAGTGGATTTAGTGCTAATAAATGGCCAGGCAGACATCCCCGGAGTTCGCGCTGATGGGCGAATAGGGCTGCAGCCTAGACTATTTCGCCATCTGGCTTCCAATAAAACAGTGGCCGCCGATAATTGGCGAGAGTCCAGAGTTGTTCATGGGGTAGCTGCTATTGGCAATCCTGAACGCTTTGCGGCCAGCCTCCAGTCTCTGGGGCTGGAAGTATTGCTCCATGGCAGAGACGACCATAAGGTCCTGAGCCCAGGTGATCTTGAGTACGCTGACCAGTTGCCAGTGATAATCACAGCCAAGGATGCAGTTAAGCTAGGCGGGCCCATACCAGATAATCTTTGGGTATTGGATGTTGAGATGGTTTTGGAGCCTACATTTGTCGATGAGTTTATCGCGAAAGCCGGCCTGGTTGCACTGGACACAGGGGCCGATCGATCTGCTGTTAATGATATACAGGACTAAAATATGCAGTTTATAGTTGTGATACCGGCGCGTTATGGGTCGACCAGACTGCCGGGCAAGCCTCTGCGTGATATTGCTGGCCAGCCTATGATCCAGCGAGTCTGGCAGCAGGCCTGCAAAAGTGCAGCGGCCAGGGTGGTTATAGCCACAGACGATAGCCGTATTGAAGCTGCTGCATTGAAATTTGGAGCAGAGGTCTGCATGACTAGTGCAGATCATGTCTCTGGCACCGATAGGCTGCAGGAGGTGGCACAGCTGCTTGAGCTGGAGGACAGTCAGATTCTGGTTAATGTACAGGGTGATGAGCCGTTGATACCACCGTCGGTGATCAACCAGGTGGCGGCCAATCTGGAGGCCAATATTCAGGCCGGGGTAGCCACATTGTGCGAGCCGGTAAATACAGTTGAGGATTTCTGCAATGCCAGCGTGGTCAAGCTAGTTGCAGACGCAGAGGGTCTGGCTAGATATTTCAGTCGCGCGCCAATTCCCTGGCCCAGAGATCAGTTTGCCGATAATAGCAATGCGATGCCCGAGCCCAATATAGCGCGCCGGCATATAGGCATTTACGCCTACAGGGTCGCCGAGCTAACTAGATTTGTGGGTTGGCCAGTGGCGCCTACGGAGCAGGCTGAATCTCTAGAGCAGTTGCGGTTTATCTGGAACTCTGTGGCCATTCATGTGGCTGATGCTCTTGAGTCGGTTCCTCCCGGCGTGGATACCGAAGAGGATTTGCAGAAGGTAAGTAAATTGATAGGCTCATTGTAACTGCATTTTAATGACCTATATTTAATGCCTATAATCGCATATAAAACATGTATTTAAGTAACTTACTTAATATTATACTTTAATTAATATCTGGCTGTTTTATGAATAAAATTTCAGTGTTATTCGTCTGTCTGGGCAATATCTGTCGCTCGCCAACCGCCCATGCGGTTTTTCAGTCTATGGTCGATAGCCGCGGGCTTGGCGCGAAAATTTTGGTAGATTCTGCCGGTACTGGCGACTGGCATCTAGGGCATGCGCCAGATCAGCGTACCAGCGCTCAGGCAGCAGAGCGAGGCTACGATATGTCTGAGTTGCGCGCCCGCCTTGTAGAACCAAAGGATTTTGCGCAGTTTGATTATATTATTGGTATGGACCATGAAAATATCAGCAATCTAATGCTGATGAGGCCTGAGGACTTTAAAGGTCAGGTTGAGCTGTTCCTCAGCTTTGCCCGCAAGCCTGAAAACAGAGATCAGGCTGTGGTTCCAGACCCTTATTATGGCGGCGATAATGGTTTCGCACTGGTTCTGGATCTGGTCGAAGATGCTGCGGCTGGCCTGCTAGATCATATGGTTGCGCAGCTGGAGCAGGGCTCTCAGTGATTGAGATAGCCTCTCAGGTCAGCCTGCAAGGCTACAATACTCTGGCATTGCCCGCCTGTGCCGAGTATTTCTGCTCGGTCACCAGCGAACAGCAGATTGCTCAGGCCCTGGACTATGCCCGGAGTCATAATCTACAGGTGACCGCCCTGGGTGGCGGCAGTAATCTGCTATTGGCAGGGGATATAGCCGGGTTAGTTATCTATTTAGATCTCAGGGGCATCAACTGTGTGGACAGCTGTAAAGATTCAGTAACCATTGAGTTTGCCGCTGGCGAAAATTGGCATAAAGCCATTGAGTACTGCCTGCAGCAGGGTTGGTATGGCCTGGAAAATCTCTCATTGATTCCCGGTAATATGGGTGCGGCCCCTATTCAGAATATAGGCGCCTATGGTGTTGAGCTATGCGATCTGTTTGTTTCCTTACGAGCCATCAATATAGCCACTGGCGAGGTTCTGATAATGGACAGACAGGCCTGCGAGTTCGGCTATCGCGACAGTATTTTTAAGCATAAATATAGTAACTGCTACCTGATTACCCAGGTCAGTTTGGAGTTATGGGCACAGCCCCAGGTCAATCTTCAGTATCCGGCACTGGCCGAGGCTCTGGCTGCTGAGAGCGAGCCAACGCCAGAGATGGTCAGTGCAGCTGTCTGTGCTATACGCAGCGCCAAGCTGCCCGATCCCGCGCAGATACCCAATGCGGGAAGTTTCTTTAAGAACCCTATGGTGGATGCAGAACAGCTGAAGTCGCTGCTGGCAGATAACCCGAAGATGCCTTTTTACTCTGCAGACAATGGCTGGTCCAAGGTACCTGCCGCCTGGTTGATCGACCAATCTGGGTTTAGGGGGCTGCGCTCGGGCAATGTGGGTGTGCACCGGGATCAGGCTCTGGTGCTAGTTAATTTTGGCGGCACTGGGGCCGAGCTGCTGGCGCTGGCCAATCGTATTCAATCTGAGGTGTTAGAGCGATTTGCTATTGCGCTGGAGATTGAGCCGCGCATCTATGGGCAGTCTTGAAGGGTTATTAGTATGGATCTATTTGATCAGCAGATAATTCCAGTTCCCCTGAGCGCCGAGGCCGGCAAGGCTGAAATAAGTTTTTGGCCCAACTGGTTATCTGGTACTGAGGCTGACGAACTACTGCAAACGGCGATTGATAAAACTCCCTGGCGCCAGGACAGCATTAGAATCATGGGCAAAATTATCCCTCTGCCAAGACTGCAAAATTGGTTCGGAGATCCCCAGACCAGCTATACTTATTCCAATATTCGCCTGCAAGCTGTGAGCTTTCCCAGCTGGATGGAGAGACTGAGACTTTCCGTGGAGCAGCAGACAGAGCAATCCTTTAACCGTGCGCTGGTGAACTATTATCGACATGGCCGCGACAGTGTGGACTGGCATGCCGACGATGAGGCCGAGTTGGGGCCAGCGCCAGTAATCGCCTCGCTTAGCCTGGGTGCTGAGAGGGTTTTTCAGTTGCGCCACAATCATAGCAAAGAGCGATTATCGATCTCATTACCCCATGGTTCACTGCTGCTGATGGGCGCTGGCATTCAGGCTCACTGGCAGCACCGCATAGCCAAGGTGGCGGCGCTCCAGGAGCCCAGAGTTAACTTTACCTTCAGATATATGGAGAGCGGCTTAAAATGACAGGATGTGATTTTGAAACTATCTAAGTTTGGCGAAAAATTTACTGCGGCTACCGGCATTGTTGAACTCATGGACGATCTGGGCACGGCGCTCAATGAAAACCCAGATATGATTTTTATGGGCGGCGGTAATCCGGGGCGTATTCCCGAGGCCGAGGCTATTTTTAAGCAGCGGCTGGAGTCTGTGCTGGCTGATCCCCAGCAGTTGCACAGTTTAATGGGCATCTATCAGTCACCCCAGGGGGATAAGGTATTTCGTGGTCAGATCGCCAGCCTGCTGAAAAAAGAGTTCGGCTGGAATCTATCGGAGCGCAATATTGCCATCTCCAATGGTAGCCAGTCGGCGTTTTTTATTCTCTACAATATGCTGGCCGGCAGCATGCCAGATGGCAGCCATAAATCCATTCATCTACCCTTGGCTCCAGAATATATTGGCTATGGTGATATAGGGCTGGAGCAAAACTTTTTTACTGCCACCAGGCCAGAGATCGAGCTGCTCGATGGCAATCTATTTAAATATCATGTGGACTTTTCGGGGCTGGATATTAGCAGTGAGACCACAGGAGCGCTCTGTGTCTCGCGCCCGACCAACCCCACAGGTAATGTGCTGACAGACGATGAGATAGAGCATCTGGATCAGATCGCTCAGGGCGCCGATATTCCTTTTATTATCGACGGCGCCTACGGTTTGCCATTTCCGGGCATACTGTTTAATAACGCCAAACCCCATTGGAATGACAATACTATTTTGGTTCTTAGCCTGTCCAAGTTGGGGCTTCCCGGCGTGCGTACCGGCATTATTGTCGCCCGCGAGGATATAGTGCAGGCCTACAGCAATGCCAATACAGTGGTTAGCCTGGCCTGTGGCAATTTGGGACCCACCATAGCTCGAGAGTTATTTAGCTCTGGCGAGATACTCAGTCTGAGCCGACAGCTAGTGGGGCCTTTTTACCAACAGCGTGCGGAGCAGGCGGTAAGTTGGTTTAGGGCAGCTCTCGGCGACCTGCCTTATCGTATTCACAGCCCAGAGGGGGCTATATTTCTGTGGCTATGGTTTGATGGCTTGCCCATTACCAGCCAAGAGCTCTATCAGCGGCTAAAGGCCCGAGGCGTGCTGGTGGTGCCCGGGCATAATTTCTTCCCCGGTATGGATTCTGGCTGGCGTCATCAGCAGGAATGTATTCGCGTATCCTATGCTCAGGACGGTAAAACCGTAGAGCAGGGAGTTCAGATTATTGCCCAGGAAGTGGCCGCTGCCTATCAGCAGGCCAGTCAGGCGGTCTAGGCAGAGATATTGGTGACTTTAGAGCTGCTCCAGACAGCTAAGCAGGGCTCTGATCTTGTTCATGGATTCTTCAAATTCCGCATCGGCCTCAGAGTCCGCCACAATGCCGCCGCCGCCCCAGCAGTGAAGGGAGGTCCCGTCGGCCACCAGGGTGCGAATGGCTATATTGGTATCCATGCGATTGGATGCGCTGATATAGCCAATACTGCCGCAGTATACCGAGCGCCTCACTGGCTCTAGCTCTTCAATAATTTCCATAGCCCGCTTTTTTGGCGCACCAGTAATAGAGCCCCCAGGAAAGCTGTCGCGCAGCAGGTCTAGGGCGGTGCGGTCAGAGCGCAGCACGCCGCTAACCGTACTCACCAGATGGTGAACATTGGGAAAACTCTCAAGGCTAAATAGCTTGGGGACACGAATACTACCGGGCTCGCAGTTTTTACCCAGGTCATTGCGCAGTAGATCGACAATCATTAGATTCTCTGCTCGGTCTTTGCTGCTGTTAACCAGCTTTATAGCATTCTCCTGGTCTTCCTCAATAGTGGATCCACGCAGCATAGTGCCTTTGATGGGCTTGCTCTCCACGCTAATCCGCTCGTTTTCCCTATCAGTTTTAATAAAGCGTTCAGGTGATACTGAGAGAATTGCCTGGTCTGACCACTGCCAGAACGCACCATAGGGTGCAGGTGTAGCCTCTCGCAGTGCCAGGTAGGCCGGCCATAGATCGCCCTGGTACTCGGCACTGAGATGCTGGGTAAAGTTGGTCTGGTAGCAGTCGCCACTGGCAATATAGTCCTTGATGGTCGCTATAGACTGGCGGTAATAATCCTTGGTAAGAGTTGGCTTAAATGGCCCGCTCAGTTTAAACCTCTGGCTCTGAGCTAGATTATCATCACTTGCATTAGCCAGCCTTGAGCTGATATCGGCCTCAAGAGATGCAGGGCAGAGAGGATGGAAAAATAGCTGACTGCGCCGCGCCTGATGATTGACTACCAGACTCCAGAGATAGCGACCAACCCGCATATCCGGCAGGTCGGCAACTGTTGCAGCGGTACTGGGTATATCCACCACAGAGCGACCCAGATCATAGCCAAAGTAGCCTAAAAGACCGCCCACAAAGGGAATATCTGGGCAGGGCTCAATATCCAGCATGGGTTGCAGTAGTTGCATAGCCAGCCGAAAGGGATCTTGCCTGGAGCTCTGACTACCATCAGCAGCTGTCACAGTGGTTAGCGCCCCTCTGGTTTCCAATAACTGATCTGGGCAGGCCGAGATAATATCGAAACAGCCCTGCAGGCTGCGCGGCTTGCCGCTGTCCAGCCAGATAGCTTCGGGCAGGTCACGGAGGGCGGCAAACAGCGCTGCGCTATCTTGCTGGTAGGCAATATCCCTGACTCTGACTGGCTGCATTTTGCTGGTCGCTTTTGGCTGTTGGCTTTGGACAACTGAAGCCGGTACTCTAAGTACTCTATTGACTTTACGCAATGGTCAATTGGCGGCATCAATGGTTTAATTTGACCAGCTGCAATCCACTGTTCTGAGGACGACCTAAGATGTTGAAAATACGCACTGCCTGCCTTGAAGATGCTCAGTTACTCAGCAGTCACAACTGTGCCATGGCGATGGAAACTGAAGACAAAATACTCGACCCTGTGGCTTCCCTGGCTGGTGTCGAGGGTCTTTTTGAGCGCCCCCAGTTTGGTTTCTACCTGGTTGCTGAAGTAGATTCTGTTCCGGCCGCTACATTAATGGTGACCTATGAATGGTCCGACTGGCGCAATGGGTTGTTCTGGTGGATTCAGTCGGTCTATGTGAAAGCAGAGTTTCGCCGCCAGGGAATTTACCGCACCATGTACCAGCAGTTGCAGGCTATGGCTGAGGCTTCATCCATACCGGTCTGTGGTTTTAGACTCTATGCTGAGAGCCAAAATACCAATGCCCAGGCAACCTACAAAGACTGCGGCATGAAGGTTTGTGACTATGTGATGTTTGAGCAGGGAACCCCTTAAACCAGCAATTCCACCAGATGAAATACCAGTAGGGCCGCAGTATAGGCAAAAATACTGTAGCTGATAAATAGCTGCACTGGCAGGCGCCAGGAGCCGGTCTCCCGCTGCAGTACCGCCAAAGTGGACACGCACTGCAGTGCTATAGCAAAAAATACCAACAGGGCAGCACCGGCACCCAGGGGCAGCCCGCTGTCCTGAATCTGTTGCGCCAGCGAAGTAAAGTTCTCCTCAGCCCCCTCAATGCCAAACATGGTGCCCAACGTGCCCACAAAGACTTCCCGCGCCAGGAAGGAGGACAGAATAGCCACGCCGTAGCGCCAGTCCAGACCAAAGGGTGCAAATATGGGCTCGATCCACTGACCCATGGTACCCAGCCAGGAATCCCCCAGAGAGGCGCCGTAATTGGGGAAGTAACCCAGCACCCAGATAACCAGGGTGACCGCAAAGATAACCTTGCCTGCCTTGGTGACAAAATGTTTGCTGCGATTCCAGGCATTAATAATCAGTGGTCGCCATGAGGGCAATCTGTAGGGAGGCATTTCAAGTACAAATGGTAAATCAGTGCGCAGCTCTGCGTTACTGCGCGATACCACAGCAGTTACCAGCAGGGCGCAGAGAATGCCGAATAGATAGATGCCAAACATGGCCAGACCCTGCCAGCCAATCAGGCCGCCCATGGCTTTTTGGGCTGGAATAAATGCGGCAATAATAAGGCTGTACACCGGCAGCCGGGCAGAGCAGGGCATCAGTGGAATGGCCAGATAAGTCAGCCAGCGCTTGCGGGTTGACTCCACAGTGCGAGCGGCATAGATACCGGGAATGGCGCAGGCCACTCCAGACAGCATAGGGATAAAACTCTTGCCGGTCAGGCCGAAAAAGCGCAGCGGTTTGTGGCAAATAACTGCTGCGCGAGCTAGGTAACCGCTGTCTTCCAGCATGCCCACAACCATAGTCAGCACAAATATTTGCGGCACAAACACCAGAAAGGCTCCCAGGCCACCAAACAGTGCATCTGAGACAAAGTCACTGGCAACGCCCGCCGGTACTAGGGGCAGAACCACCGAGGCCAGCCACTGAATAGAGGCTTCTACGCCATCCATTGCCGGTGCTGCCCAGGTAAAGATAGACTGGAATAGCAGATACATAATGGCCAGAAAGCTTAAGCCGCCGAGCCAGGAATGCAGAAAGAAGCTATCCAGTTGCGTCTGGGTATTGATCAGCAGATCACCTTTGGGGCCATATTTTTCGGCGAGCTCCTGAGCATGCAAATGATTAACCGAGTCATCGCTGGCAATAATATCGCTCTGAAATTTCTCTGGCGGCACTGTGGCATCGGCTAGCGACTGGGAGACCTGCTCTAGGCCAGCACCGGTCTTGGCTGATAATGGCAGCACAGATACCCTGAGTGCTTTACTCAGGCCAGAGCAGTCAAACTGCATACCATGCTGATCCAATACATCCAGCATATTGGCGGCAATCAGAACGGGTATATTGTGCCTGTGACAGGTTTCCAGCACCTGCAGCGCAAAAATTAACCCTTTCTCTAGCCTGGTGATATCGACCACACAGACCACGGCATCCAGCAGGTTATCTTGCAGAGCGCTGGTGAAGGCTTCAACAGCCACCTTTTCCTCCCCAGAAATCGCCTGCAGGGAGTAGACGCCGGGAAAATCCAGATACTGAACAGCTTTATTGTCCAGGCTCTGGCCCGAGGCTATATTGACGGTGATGCCTGGAAAATTGGCTACTTTTTGATTGAGACCAGTGAGGCGATTGAACAGCAGACTCTTGCCGCTGTTGGGGCTGCCAATAAGGGCAATCCTTGAGGCTTGAGTTGTGGGCATCAGGGGGGATGTATTACTTAGGCAACTTCGATTAACGAAGCGATACTATCATCTAGTGAGTAGACCGTGTTATTGACTCTATAGAGCTTGGGTGCGCCCATACTTGGAGACAGGACGCAGGCAATCTGCTCGCCGGGGTGAAAGCCCAGCTCGCTGAGGCGGGTGCGGTAGCCACTTTCAATGCTTGATTTAAAGCGGCTGACTTTGGCGCTGGCGCCCTGTGTAAGATCCCAAAGAGTCATAGTCTGTCTCTGATTGAAGAATTGATTTCATTGTACGCTAGAATTTGCTAAATGTTAATAATATTGATTCTCATTTGCAAATTACTTTGCTCTGAGGGCTAAGGGACCATTAAATCACTCGTCGCGGCGTTAAATCCGCTACAATGGCGCCGATTTTGACAACCAACCTGCGCTTACAGTGGATTTCAGTTATGGCGGTATTTTCAGCTAAACCACAATCACTCTTTGACTACCCCAAGTACTGGGCTGAATGCTTTGGTCCGGCGCCATTTTTGCCTATGAGCCGCGATGAGATGGATCAGCTGGGCTGGGATAGCTGCGATGTCATTCTAGTGACAGGTGACGCCTATGTAGACCATCCGAGTTTTGGTATGGCAGTGATTGGTCGTGTATTGGAATCCCAGGGTTACCGAGTTGGCATACTGTCTCAGCCGGACTGGCGCGATAAAGAAGCCTTTAGAGCTCTGGGCAAACCCAATCTATATTTCGGTGTTACCGCGGGCAATATGGACTCCATGATTAACCGCTATACCGCGGACCGCCGGCTGCGTCATGACGATGCCTATACAGCGGGCGATGAGGGCGGTAAACGACCAGATCGTGCTGTGACTGTCTACACTCAGAAATGCCGCGAAGTATTCTCAGATGTCCCCGTGGTGGTTGGTGGCATAGAAGCCAGCCTGCGCAGGCTGGCTCATTATGATTACTGGTCTGAGACCGTAAAGCGCAGTGTATTGATGGACTCTACTGCAGATATTTTGCTGTACGGTAATGCGGAGCGCGCCATGGTGGAGTTGACCCATCGTATGGCCAGTGGTGAATCCATACGCGAGATTACCGATTTACGCGGCAGTGCATTTCTCTGTCGCGAGATACCCAAGGGGTGGAAGGAAATTGACTCTACCTCTGTAGATCAGCCGGGTCGGGTAGAAAAGCAGAAGAATCCCTACGAGGGCGCCCATCCCACCCAGTGCGATGACGCCAAAGATATACGCATAAAAGCCGACAGAGCTCAGGCTGAGGTGGCCCCGGAGGTTGAAACCAAGCCTCTGTCCATAATCCCCGATACCCAGGCGATTAAAACCGACCCCAGTGCAACCTATATTCGCATGCCGTCCTTTGATCAGGTGGTCAATGACCCGGTGCTCTACGCCCATGCGGACAGAATTTTTCATCGTGAGACCAACCCAGGCAATGCCCGTCCGCTGGTGCAGAGTCAGGGGCGCAATGATATCTGGGTCAATCCGCCGCCAATCCCGCTGGAGACAGAGGAGCTGGACTGGGTTTTCGAGCAGCCCTACAAGCGTGTACCTCATCCGTCCTATGGTGAGAGTAAAATTCCCGCCTACGATATGATTCGGTTCTCGGTGAATATTATGCGCGGCTGTTTTGGCGGCTGTACTTTTTGCTCTATTACCGAGCACGAGGGGCGCATTATTCAGAGCCGCTCAGAGCAGTCGATTCTCGATGAGGTAGAAAAGATCCGCGACCTAACGCCTGGATTTACCGGTGTTATCTCCGATCTCGGCGGGCCGACCGCCAATATGTATCGCCTGAATTGTAAGGATAAAAAGATCGAAGAGACCTGTCGTCGACCCTCCTGCGTGTATCCCAGTATCTGTGTGAATTTAGAGACAGATCACAGGCACACCACCCAGCTATATAGAAAAACTCGTCAGCTTGAGGGAGTTAAAAAGGTCGTGGTTGCCTCGGGGCTGCGTTATGACCTGGCAGTTAAAGATCCAGAATATGTGAAAGAGTTAGTTACCCACCATGTGGGAGGCTATTTGAAAATTGCCCCAGAGCACTCCGAAGATGGTCCTCTGACCAAGATGATGAAGCCGGGCATGGGAAGCTATTACGAATTTAAAGAGATGTTCGAGCGCTTTTCAAAAGAGGCGGGCAAAAAGCAGTATCTGATTCCCTATTTTATCTCTGCCCACCCTGGGGCTACCAACGAAGATATGATGAGCCTAGGCCTGTGGTTAAAGAACAATGATTTTCGTGTGGACCAGGTGCAGAATTTTTATCCCTCGCCTATGGCCTCGGCCACCACCATGTATTACACAGAGAAAAACCCCCTAAAACCTCTGGGCCGGAATAACGATGAGAAGATATTCAGCGCCAAGACCAAAGAGCAGCGCACTCTGCACAAAGCGTTTTTGCGTTATCACGATCCAGATAACTGGCCCATGCTGCGCAAAGCACTCCGGCGTATGGGCAGGGCCGACTTAATTGGCACTGGTGCTTCTTTCTTAGTGCCTGGAGAGTCTCGTCGCGAGAAAGAAGTGCAGAGGCGTGAGTCGAGAAAGCCACGAGCCCAGGCCAGGTCATCGCGCTCAGCACCACGTCGCCGCAAATAGGTTAGCTTTTATACACTGTCTAGCTGGGAAAAAGCCTGGAGACTAGGGCGGGAACTGCATTTTCTACCCGCAGAATACGCTGCCCCAGGTGCACTGACTCAAAACCCACCTGATTGAGTTTGTCGATCTCGTAGGGAATAAACCCGCCCTCTGGTCCTATGGCCAGGGTAACCGGACTTTTGCAGTCTACTGGACAGCCCCTATCCGCAATTGGGTGAGCCACCAGCGCCTCGGAGCCAGCAACAATATCTGACAGCTCGTCCTCGACAAAGGGTTTGAAGAGTTTGCGCAGATGCACCTCAGGCATAGCCGTGTCTCTGGCCTGCTCCAAACCCAAGATAAGTTGTTCCTCCAGAGCCTCTGGAGTAAGCAGAGGGGTCTGCCAAAAACTCTTCTCAACCCGACTGGAATTGACCAGATAGATTTGTTTAACGCCCATGGCCGCCACTGTTTGCAATGTACGGCGGAGCATCTTGGGTCGAGGAAGCGCAAGAACCAATGTCAGTGGCAAGGGCGCCGGCGGGGCAGTATCCAAATGGATATCTAGACAGGCCTGTTCGCCATCTAGGGAGCTGATTCGCCCCTGGCCCATTAGGCCATTTAGAGCACCCAGGCGTACTGAGTCGCCAGTCTGCAATCGTTGCACCTGGGTCAGATGTTCCAGTTGGCGTCCAGTGACAACCGCCTGGTGGTCAAAGATTTGATCGGGCTTTAACAGCAATAAATTCATAGCGCAGATTGTAAAGGAAATTCAGAGCTTTAGGGTTGCACTAGGCTGGCGGTTTTCACTGGTTGCCCTATAATAAGCCCATGTCCCGTTCGATTAACTGGATAAATCCGTCGCCTCCTAAGCGACTGCTGGGGGTTCAAGTCCCTCACGGGACACATATACTCAATTGTATTATCAAACAGGCTTTAAACGGCTCTGGCGCCGTGCTCTGTGGATCATTGCTCATTGCATTACATGCCTAATCAGGTTTAAATCAGTCCTGTTAGGGGCTTTGTAACCTCACAGGCTAAGGTTTAGAGCCTGCGTAAGAACAGATTCCGCTACTTTTTTTGATAAAAATTATTCATAATCACATAAAAATAAGAGGATACTCATGAAAAAATTATTACCATTAACTGCAGTGCTAGTGTTGTTGGCTGGCTGTGCAAAAGAAGAAGTCTCAGTAGCAGCGGTAGAAGAGCCCACAGCTGAGCCGGGTAACATGCTGGTTGAGTATATGTGGTGCAAGGCGGGTGAAAACTATTCCCAGGAAGCCCATATGGCGCTTAATGCTGATTGGAATGCCCGCGAAGCCGCTTCTCAGCATCAAACCTCTGGAGCTTTTGGGCTGATCCCCAAGGAGCCTAACGATGCTTATGACGGTATGTGGGCCAATGTTTGGGCTAGTCAGGAAGCGCGTGATGCGGGCTGGCAGGAGTGGCTTGAGAATGAAGCCGAGGACTTTGGCGCAAAACATGATGCTACTCTGAAGTGCGATCCGGAGCGCGTATTTATGTTTGAGGTCGAGCAGGTAGTTGCGCCTGCTGCAGAATGGGAGGGCAGAGGCCCGTTTCAAGCTATGTATCAGTTCTGTAAGCTCAATGAAGGCATGACTATGGCCGATGTAGATTCAGCCTCAGCTGTGTTCGCCGACTGGGTTGCCGCTGGCCGTGCTGCCGGAGGAGCCGATGGCTTTATGAGTACCTCGCTTACGCCTCTGTTTGATCCCGCGACCACAGAGGGTGCCTATGTAGGCGCTGACTTCTATCAGGGAGCGTTCTGGCGCAGTGAGGAAGAGAAGGCTGCTGGCATGGCTGGATGGATGGCCGAAGGCGGTGAAGCTCGCGAGATGTTTGAAGCTACAGCGACCTGTGAAGACTTCCACTTTGATCTCTATGGAATCAAAGAAATGGGCTAATCACCCTAGCTTGCTAAAAGCTGTGCAATAAAAAAGGCTGCCTAGGCAGCCTTTTTTTATATCTGAACCTTAGTTTGTACTGGGCTGGATCAATCCAGATTATCTATATTCAGCAGAGGTATTGCTTCCCCGCCAGAGAACTTGGGTAGCTTTCCGTCCCATTTTTCAGCGATGCGCAGATCAATAAGCTGAGGGTTGTCTTTCAGAGCTTTTGCCTCTAGCTGGATTGCATTGGCTCTAGCCTGGGATTCAACCTTGATCTCATAGGCTTTAGCATCCGCAGCAAGGGTTTTTTCGGCGGCAGCTGCCTCTGCCTGAGTGACTCGGCGCAGTTTCTCGTTTTTGGCTTTAAGGGCTTCTTGCTCTGCGCGAACTTTATCTTCAATGGCGCGGTTAAATTCCTCAGAGAAATCAAAATCAGTAATGGCCACATTGGCAATAGCCAGGGCGCCCATCAGCTGTTTTTCTTTTAAGGTTTCATTGAGGAAGCTATTAATTCTGTCCTGAATCTTGTTCTTTACCTCCTCACGCTGAGTAATCAATTGCTCAGCTGTATACAGGGCCGTAATGGCTTTTACCGACTCCATAATCGCCGGCTCGATCAAGGTGCGCTCTACAATTTTTCTAGTGCCAATTTTTTGCAGCGTCATTGGCGTTAGCTCGGCGATCATACTGTACTGCACAGCGATCTCCGTGGTAATGACCTGCAGATCTCGCGATGAGGCGCCAGCGATTGTCTGGACCTTGGCCAAGCGCACATCAAACTCCTGAATTCCCTCGATAAACGGCGTCTTTATATGAAACCCTTCTGGCAAGTAGTCTGGCTGAACTGCGCCTAGGCGTTTAACTACGCCCACATAGCCTGCATCTACAATGACAAAAGATGATAAAACGATAATCAAGGTTAGAAATGCGGCTGCGCCGCTAAATATATTTTGAGGGGTTGGCTTCATAATGGGTCCTTGTTATGTTGATTGAATGCTGACATGTTTTTTAAGCGAAACATATGCATAAATGAATAGCAAGTAGGCAAGCATCTTTGCTCGACGACTGGTAACAGTGACTGGGGTCTTTAACGTTATTAGGAGCCATAAAAAAAGCCCCTTATAAAGGGGCTTTTAGAGGTGGCGGTGGGATAGGGATTCGAACCCTAGATACGCTATTAACGTATGCCAGTTTTCAAGACTGGTGCATTCAACCGCTCTGCCATCCCACCTGATTCTGCTTGCCAGAGTATTATTTATCTACCCTGACTGTCTGAAGGCGCTGATTATACAGCGCCTTTTAGCACTGACAAGTAACAATTACTCCTTTGGTGCTTTTTCGCTACTTTCAGTAGCTGCACTGGTATCTGCAGCAGTTGTTGGCTGTGCTTTTGCAGCGCCGCGCCTTTTGCGAGGATCGTTGGATGCTCGTACGACTGGAGCTTTTGGCGCCGCGGCTGCAGGAGCACTTGATTCAGCTGCCTGTGGAGCTGGCACAACTGGTCGCTCGGTGCTGACCTCAACCTTGGCCACTGGCTTGGGCCGCTGGCGAGGGTCATTGCTGGCGCGAGGACCTTCTGCAGGCGTATCCGCTGCAGCTGATTTTGCTTTTGGCTTGGCTTTAGCTTTGGCCTTTGGCTTTGCTTTGGCCTTAGCTTTTGGCACATCTGCGGCCGCCGACGTCTCTAAATTAGCGGTCTCTTGTTTAGGAGCTTCAGCGGTCTCTTGCTTAGGAGCCTCAGCTGTCTCTTGCTTAGGTGCTTTGGGCTTAGCCTTGCGTCTTGGCTTTGCCGCTGGCTTCTCTGTTGCTACCTCTGGGCTATCTACAGCTGTTGGCGATACTGGTTTTTCCGCTACAGGCTCGCTTGGTGCTACAGAGCTTTGCGGCGCATTGCCTGCTTCAGGGGCTGCTACTGTTGCTGTTTTATCCAGCATTTCCTGCGGCACATCCTGGCGCTGGCGACGGCGGCGTGGCCCACGGCGCTTATCATCTGGACGACGTTTTAGTTGGTCGCCCTGAGGTGCTGCATTATTACCATCTTGGCTTTCGCTCTGTTTGGTATCCTTGGCAGCGTTACGCGCCTCTGCATCATTGCTCTTAGGCTGATTGCGGCGATTATTATTGTTGCGGCGATTCTCGTTATTGCGAGAGTCATTGCCCTTCGTATCACTGCCCCGTGAATCACTGCTCTTGCTATTATTGCGACCTTCGCCCTGAGCATCCCTGTTATTGCGGCTGTCATCATTGCTGTTGTTGGAGCGTCGGTTATTATTGCGATTGCGGTTGTTCTGCCCACCGCGGTTTCTGTTGTTGCGGTTATTACTTCTGGGTTTGGGCTTTTCTTCCTCTTGCTTTTCTTCAGCAGAACCCTCACCGAACATGCTATCCCACAGGCGTTTTACCAATCCTGGTGCTTTAACTTCTTCGGGCGTGGCTTGCTGCGCAACCTGAGGTGCAGGTGTAGATGGCACTAAGGTTTTAACTGCAGGCTGGGCCAGGGCTTTTGCTGTATTGGTAGCGTCCGACACAACCTCAACTTCTGGCTTGCTCAACTCGTGAGCCATTTTGTAGCTAAAGTCTGAGGTGTCTTCGTCCTGGTTGCGGATGCGCACTACCTCAAAATGGGGTGTTTCCATCTCTGTGTTGGGTAATACAGTTACCTGAATTTTATTACGAGACTCTATATCCAGAATCTCTCTGCGTTTTTCATTGAGCAAGAAGGTAGCTACAGGCACGGGCACAACAGCACGAATTTCGCGGCTGGACTCTTTCTGAGCTTCTTCTTCAACCAGTCTGAGAATCGACAGCGCCAGCGACCTAGTGCCGCGAATAGTACCCTGACCCTTACAGCGAGGGCAGACCTTGGACATGGTTTCTTCCAGAGAAGGGCGCAGGCGTTGGCGAGACATCTCCAGCAGACCGAAGCGAGAGATACGGCCGACCTGAACTCTGGCGCGATCTATTACCAGTGCATCGCGCATTTTATTTTCCACGGCTTTCTGGTGCTTGCTATTAAGCATATCGATAAAGTCGATAACAATCAGGCCGCCCACGTCACGCAGACGCAGCTGGCGGGCGATTTCTTCCGCCGCCTCTTTGTTAGTGTTAAATGCAGTCTCTTCAATATCGCCGCCTTTGGTGGCGCGGGCACTGTTGATATCGATTGAGACCATGGCTTCAGTCACATCGATAACGATTGAGCCGCCAGAGGGCAGCACAACTTCGCGACAGAAGGCTGTCTCGATTTGATTCTCAACCTGGTAGCGGTTAAACAGCGGAATCTCTTCCTGGTAGAACTTAACCTTGCTGGTAAAGTCTGGCATTACAGTGCCTATAAAGGCGGCAGCCAGGGCATAGGCCTCTTCGCTATCCACAATCACTTCACCTACATCCTGACGCAGATAGTCGCGAATAGCGCGGACAATAACATTGCTTTCCTGGAACAGGAAGTGGGGGGCTTTGGAACCATCAGCTTCTTCTGTGATGGTATTCCACAGCTGCAGTAGATAGTCTAAATCCCACTGCAATTCTTCGGTGGCGCGGCCAATGCCGGCGGTGCGAACTATAGCGCCCATACCGTCGGGAATATTCAAACCGCGCATAGCTTCGCGTAGATCAGCGCGCTCATCGCCTTCAATTCTGCGTGAGATACCACCGGCGCGAGGGTTGTTGGGCATAAGCACCAAATAGCGTCCCGCAAGGCTCATAAAGGTAGTCAGTGCTGCCCCTTTGGAGCCGCGCTCTTCTTTCTCTACCTGGACCAGAACTTCCTGGCCCTCTTTAATTGCGTCCTGAATGCGCACGCGCCCACCATCGGAGGAACCTTTTTTAAAGTACTCTCGAGAGATTTCTTTCAGGGGTAAGAAGCCGTGACGCTCAGCGCCATAATCCACAAATGCAGCTTCCAGACTGGGCTCTACTCTGGTAATTTTACCTTTGTAGATATTAGATTTTTTTTGTTCTCTGGTACGGTTTTCAATATCCAGATCGTACAGCCGTTGGCCGTCGACCATGGCTACTCGCATTTCTTCTGTATGCGAGGCGTTAATTAACATGCGTTTCATAATTCACCTATTCTCATTGTTTAGAGTGAGAGCCAGATGAGAGAAGGTAAGAAGGGGAGGTGAAAGCGAAAGTGCTAAATCAAATAAACTGTCAGACTGCTCAAAGCAGTAGTCAAAAACCTTAAGCAGCAGCAAACACTCGCTTTTAAGGGGTTTGGCCTCACAGTAAAATTATATCTGTAGCCTATGGGATACTGTTGCTAATGGGGCTCTAGCTGCTAAGACTGGCAATAACAGGCGCTTTTCCCAGTGGGTAAAGGCCCTATTATCAGTTTTACACGACCCTGGGCAATGGCCCAATTAGTCGCAAATTATTAACAATATCTTAAAATTCTTTCGTTTCTCAAACAGCCAGTTACTGTAATTCAACGTTTTGAGTGGCATATCTGGTCTAGTGTAAATTTGCTAGACATATAAGACAGCGCTCTAAAACGGCAGTATCTGGACTCTAAGCCTGTTTCTAAACTTATTTCACTGGCTGAGATCACTCAGCTATTGTTGATTACCTGCGAACCACCTATATAAAAAGCTATGTCAGGTAATCAGTTATTCTTTGCCCAATCTAAATATGGGAGCAGTCTCACTCGGGGCGGCCAGCTTTTGGCTTGTGGCCGAGGGACATCGCGGCGCAATATAACAACAAATGCACTCAGCTACAATTGAATCCCATAATTTAGTTGGGTGATTATGCATCAGGTGGTTACAATGGCGCGGTTTTCCATCGTCTAAGTTGACCTATCTTGTCTGAATCAGATTTCAAAACCCAGTCTAAACAGCAGCCGAAGCCAGCCCAGGCGCATACTGCCTCAGAGTTTTCTAAGGTGTCGTTTGTCGAAATTGGCCCTGAGCACGACGGGCAGCGCCTGGATAATTTTTTAATACGCCATCTTAAAGGTGTTCCCAAATCACGTATCTACAGGCTGCTGCGCAAAGGCGAGGTGCGCGTTAATAAAGGTAGGGTGAAAGCAGATACCAGAGTAAAGCAGGGGGATATTGTCAGAATTGCGCCAATACGGGTTGCCGAGCGGGGTGCTGCGCCTGTACCCGGTAAACAGCTGAAGCGCTACCTGGCCGACAACATACTGTTTGAAGATGAGGGTTTACTGATTATTAATAAACCCAGTGGATTGGCAGTTCACGGGGGTAGCGGTATTTCTCTGGGCGCTATTGAGGCGCTGCGAGCTGAGCGTCCCGAGGCCAGATTCCTTGAGTTGGTGCATCGGCTTGATCGGGATACCTCAGGCTGTCTCATGCTGGCCAAAAAGCGTGCTGTTCTGCTGGAGCTGCAGGCAGCTATGCAGCGCAATCAGGTTGAAAAACGCTATCAGGCGCTGGTCAAGGGGCAGTGGCCCAAGGGCAAGTCGACTATTAATGCTCCGCTTAAGAAAAACCAGCTGTCCTCGGGCGAGCGTATGGTGCGGGTGGATGCAGAGGGCAAGCCTTCGGTGACTCACTTTAAAATTGCTGAGCGCTACAGGGACGCCAGTTTGCTGCAAATCAAGCTTGAAACTGGCAGAACTCACCAAATCAGAGTGCACTGTCAGTTTTCTGGGCAGCCCATAGCAGGGGACTCCAAGTACGGCGATGAGCACTTTAATGAGAGTTTGCGTGATGCGGGACTAAAGCGGCTATTTTTACATGCCAGCAATTTACGGTTCAGGCATCCTCTGTCTGGTGACTGGGTAGATGTTGAAGCGCCCCTGCCAAAAGAGCTGGCAACAGTGCTCAGCAATCTTAGTTGAGGAGCAATCTTGAGTAATCAACAGACAGCTGCAAAGCTGATAATCTTTGACTGGGATGGAACCCTCTCGGACTCTGTGGCACGCATCTCGCGCTGCATTCAGCTTGCTGCTGAAGATCATCAGTTACCCCAGCCCAGCTTTGACCAGGCCAAAGAGATTATTGGTCTTGGGCTCAGTGAGGCGATCAGGCAGCTCTTTCCCTCCGCTGATGCCTCTATGGTGGCAGATTTTAGCGCCAGCTACTCAGCCCATTACCGCAGCCAGGATAATAGCCCCTGCGATTTCTTCCCGGGCGTATTGTCCAGCCTGCAGAGCTTGCGAGCCTCCGGCTATCTGTTGGCGGTGGCCACGGGCAAAAGCCGTGCAGGGCTAGACCGGGTATTTAAAGCCACTGATTTACAGGGCTTTTTCCATGGTTCTCGCTGCGCTGACGAGACCCGCTCTAAGCCCCATCCGCTTATGCTGCAGGAGTTGCTGGAAGAGCATGGCATGGCGCCGCAGGATGCCGTAATGGTAGGGGATACTGAGTTTGATATGGAGATGGCGGTCAACGCCAATATGCCTCGTATTGCTGTGAGCTATGGTGCCCATGAAAAATCTAGGCTGTTGGAGTATGAGCCCATTGTCTGCCTGGATGATTTCGCAAAAATTTCAGATTATCTATAGAAAACAATAAGTTATTATCTAAACTTAAAGTTATATCTATAAGTTAGAGGGTCTCCACACCGAAGCCCTTTAGCGCTGTGCACAGGCTTATGAGCGGCAAGCCTATCAATGAGCTTGGATCCTGACTGGTTACAGCGCTAAATAGGCTAATGCCCAGCCCCTCTGCCTTAAAGCTGCCGGCGCAGTCGTAGGGTTGTTCCCGCTGCAAATAGCGGTCTATTTGGCTGTGCTCAAGCTGGCGGAAGCAGACCTGGGTAGTATCCACCAGCTTTACCTGCTTTAAGCTGCCGTCTGGGAGCTGCTGTGCAAGGGCCAGGCCGCTGTGAAATTGCACGGTTTGTCCGGACTGAGCCTGCAGCTGTTGCTGGGCCTGGTAATGATTGCCAGGCTTGCCCAGTATCTCGCCGTTTAGTTCAGCTACCTGATCAGAACCTATTGCAATGGCTCCAGGAAACTTCTCAGCTCCCGCCAGGGCTTTCTCTGCGGCCAGTCGCTCGGCAAGGGCCGCTGGGCTCTCAAGAGCATGGGGCGACTCGTCTATATTGGGTGAGTAGCAGCTAAACTCTATATCCAGACGTTGCAAAAGCATTTTGCGATAGGGGGAGGAAGAGGCCAGAATTAGGGTGCTCATAAATTATCTCATTGGCGAGGCTTTAATTTAGGTTGGCAATGGTACCTGTTTTAGCCTCGGCAATCAGCGCAGATAGGTTGGGATTAGTGCGAGTTTTTCTTTGACAGATCATAGTCTTGACCCTATCATGCGCGCCTAACTGGGTACCACCGATATTATGGCACTGCCGACTCAAATTGATCCGCGTAAACTGGCTCTGCAGGGCAACCTTCTCGAAGGCACTGTAAAGCTGACTGATCTCCCTAGGTTGGCAACGTCGGTTAACCTGATCTGTGGTCCTCTGCAGGCCAGCATCCAGTTCGGTCTCGATGAGTCCAGAGCTAAGATTGCCCAGGGTGAGGCTAGAGTACAGGTTGAGACTGTGTGTCAGCGCTGTCTTGATCCAGTTGAGGTGCAGTTGCAGGCTAAGTTTGCCGTGCAGGTGATATGGTCTGAAGATCATCTCAACCGGGTAGCGGCAAACTATGAGCCCTGGCTTGTGGTCGATAAGCTGGCCAACCTCAATGAGTTACTTGAGGATGAGATTTTACTGGCACTACCTCTGGTTAACTATCACCCTGTGGGTGAATGTACCGGAGACACCTTTATAGAAGGGGTAGAGTCCACTGGTGATGAGGTTGTTTCGGACAGCCCGTTTAATGTTTTACTGCAGTTGAAAAAGTAGTCAGCTGCGCTTAATTTTTGCTTAGGAGTTCCTATGGCCGTTCAAAAAAGTCGCAAAACCCGATCTAAACGAGGCATGCGTCGCTCTCACGATGCATTGACTGCAGCAACTGTATCTGTGGATTCAGTGAGCGGTGAAAAGCACCTGCGTCACCATGTGACTGCAGACGGTTTTTACCGCGGCCGCAAAGTTGTTGAGACCAGCGCCGACTAACTGATAGATCTCTCTTGGCAAATTCGCTCAGAATTGCCGTAGACGCTATGGGCGGGGACTTTGGTCCCCGTGCTCTGGTGCCCGCGCTAGTAGAATCGCTCCGTAAACACCCCAGTGTCTCAGCTCTGGTGTTTGGTGAGCAGCGGGCATTAGAAATGGCGTTGAATAATTGTTCCGCCGAGGATGTTCTCCCCCGTATTATCTGCCGCTTTAGTGGTACTGTTATCAATGATGATGACAGTGCCTCTAATGTGATTCGCAGCAAACGGGACTCCTCTATGGGTCTTGCGCTGCAGGCGGTTGCCCATGGGGATGCCCATGCCTGTATCAGTGCAGGTCATACCTCAGCGCTGATGGCTCTGGGGCTCTCAATACTGAAAACTCTGCCCGGCATTTCCCGTCCCGCTATCTGCACCTTATTTCCAAGCCATCAGGGCCGCTGTTATATGCTCGATCTGGGCGCCAACCTAGACTGTTCACCTGCCCAGCTAAATCAGTTTGCTGTGCTTGGCTCGCTGACCACCACTGAGTTGGATGGTATTTCTCAGCCTAGGGTGCGCCTTTTAAATGTGGGTCAAGAGGTCAGCAAAGGCAATGGTGTGATTAAAAAAACCGCCGACTTGCTTGAGGCTGATCCGCTGGTTAACTTCTGTGGCTATGTTGAGGGAGATGGCCTGTTTGATGGCGATGCGCAGGTAGTGGTCTGCGATGGTTTTAGCGGCAATGTAGCGCTAAAGGCAACTGAGGGTGCAGCGCGCATGGTCAGCGGTATGGTTGCAGATATGTTTCGCGGCAGCTGGTTAAATCGCCTGGTAGCTTGGTTGCTGCGCGGGCCTATGGACGCGCTTAAATCTGATCTTGACCCTGCGCGATACAATGGCGCCTATTTGCTGGGATTAAATGGTGTCGTGGTAAAAAGCCATGGTGGCGCCGATGCAATTGCCTTTGGTCATGCCCTGGATGTGGCCATAGAGGCAGCCAAACACAATCTGCCAGAGGTTTTGTCGCCTATACTTCAGAGCAGGATCGACAATAATCAAACTGGCAAATCTAACTAGAGGACCTATGACAAAGAGTAATTTAGCGTTTGTATTCCCTGGCCAAGGATCGCAGAAAATTGGCATGCTGGCTGAACTGGCGAGCCAAAACCCAACAGTTGAAGCTACTTTTAGGGAAGCCTCAGATGTATTGAATTACGATCTTTGGCAAATGATTCAGCAGGGTGAGCAGGAGGATATTAATCTCACCGAACGCACTCAGCCCATATTGTTGGCCAGCAGTGTGGCTATCTGGCGTCTCTGGAACGAAAAGGGCGGCCCGGCTCCAGCGCAGATGGCAGGACACAGTTTGGGTGAGTGGTCAGCTCTGGTCTGTGCCGGGGCACTTGATTTTGGCGATGCGATTAAAATAGTTCGCGCTCGCGGAGCCTATATGCAACAAGCTGTACCTGTGGGTGAGGGTGCCATGGCAGCTATTTTGGGGCTGGCTGACGATGTAATTATTGGCGCCTGTGATACGGCGCGGGAAGATGGCATTGTCGACGCGGTTAACTTTAATGCTCCGGGGCAGGTGGTTATTGCCGGCTCGGCTGCGGCCGTCGACCGAGCCATAGCTATCTGTAAAGAGGCCGGTGCCAAGCGTGCCCTAGCTCTGCCGGTCAGCGCTCCATTTCACACCTCCCTGATGCAACCGGCAGCTGAACAGCTGACTGAGTTGGTGCAGAGCACGGCGTTCCGCAGTCCTTCTATCCCGGTGATACACAATGTCAGCGCTGAGCCTGAGCAGGACCCTAACCTTATAAAATCTCTAATGCTGGAACAGATTTACAAGCCGGTCCTCTGGGTCGACTGTATTTTAGCTCTCAAAGCAGCTGGCGCTGAGCAGTATGTCGAATGTGGGCCGGGCCGAGTGCTCAATGGCTTGACCAAGCGAATTGATCGCGACTTAAAGTCGCTCTCAACAGACGATGCCGCCAGTCTAGATAACGCATTAACCTCTATTTAATTATTTCTGGGAGTAAAGTATGACCGTTGAACAAAAGGTGGCGCTGGTCACCGGAGCAAGTCGTGGCATAGGCGCGGCAATTGCCGATGATCTGGGTCGCACCGGTATCACCGTGGTGGGAACTGCCACTACAGAAGCTGGGGCTGATAAAATCAGCCAGCGTTTTGCGGAAAAAAATATTAGCGGCAGAGGTATGGTGCTCGATGTAGGCGAGGCAGGCTCTATAGAAGCGGTACTCAAGGCTATGTCTGAGGAATTTGCCGCGCCTACCATACTGGTTAATAACGCCGGTATTACCAAAGACAATATTCTAATGCGCATGAAAGATGACGAATGGACAGATGTTATCAATACCAATCTCAATGCGGTGTTCCGTCTTTCCAAAGCCTGTGTAAGGGCTATGACCAAGGCGCGTTGGGGTCGAATTATTAATATCAGCTCTGTGGTGGGATCCATGGGCAACGGCGGTCAGAGCAACTATTCCGCCACCAAAGCTGGTGTTGAGGGTTTCGCCAGGGCGCTGGCCAAAGAGTTGGGTTCCAGAAGCATTACAGTTAACAGTGTGGCCCCAGGTTTTATTGATACAGATATGACCAAAGAGTTACCGGAAGCCAATAAAGAGGCTATGCTTAACCAGATACCACTGGCCCGACTGGGTGCTCCTGAGGAGATTGCAGCTGTGGTTAGTTTTCTCACCTCAGAGGCCGCGGGCTACATCACTGGTGAGACTATCCATGTGAATGGCGGTATGTACATGGCGTAACTCGCTGATTTTAATGATTTAAGTGGCTTTTTTTAAAAGGGCACTAGCATTTTAAGATTTGTTAGGTAAAATGCGCGCCCTAAAACAAGGATTATCGTTTAATGAGCTTTAAAGCTTGTTAGCAAGTTAGACATCAGATCCCCTATAGGAGTGGAATTACGATGAGCAACATTGAAGAACGCGTTATCAAAATGGTTGCAGAGCAGCTGGGTGTTAAGGAAGAAGACGTTAAGACGACTTCGTCTTTTGTTGAAGATCTCGGTGCAGACTCATTGGATACGGTTGAGCTGATTATGGCTCTAGAAGAAGAGTTTGATGCCGAAATCCCCGATGAAGAAGCAGAGAAGATTGCTACAGTTCAGGATGCCATTACCTATATCAGCGCCAACGGCTGATTGTCTCGCATTCAAAAAAACCGCTCCTGATGGGGCGGTTTTTTTATGCCTGACAGTTTTGTCATAATGCAGCCTATAATGTTTCCCGACTAACCAGGCCCATCCTAAACAGATATTAGGCAGCACTGCATGTTCTATCACAGTATTAATGGCGAGTTTGCTACTGCCTCTGATCTCGCGGCAGGGCCTCGAGATCGCGGTCTGGCCTACGGCCATGGTCTGTTTGAATCCATTGGTTACCACAGCGGCCAACTGCCCCATAAACTGCGGCATATGCAGCGTCTGTGCGCAGATGCATTGGTGCTGGGTATAGAGCTAGACCCAGCTACAATTAGCGCATACCTGGATGACTTCCTAGTTCAGCTAGCAGCCGTCGGGGTCGAAGAGGGCGTGGTGAAGCTTGTGGCAACTGCAGGCTCCGGTGGCCGAGGTTATCAGAGCCCGGCCGCTATGACTCCGCTGATCATCTGCCAGCATGCTGAATTTGATTTTGAGCAGGCGCGCCTGCAGAGACAACAGGGGATTAAATTGTGGCGCTGCAACCATAGGTTGCCAATAAATCCACCTCTGGCTGGTATTAAGCACCTCAACCGCCTAGACCAGGTGCTGGCGCGCAGCGAATGGACCTCTGCTGATTATGCTGATGGTTTGATGTTGTCGCCCCAAGGCTCCGTAATTGAGGCTACAGCGGCCAATCTATTTGCCCTTACAAAGAATGGCTGGGTGACACCCCGCCTGGATGACTCTGGTGTGGCCGGTGTTATGCGCGCTCTACTTATGGATGAGATCTTTCCAAATACAGCCACCGCTGTATCGATTGAGCCAATAGCTCTGGGCCAATTAGAGCAGGCCAGCGAAATATTTATCTGTAATTCACTCAGAGGAATAATTCCGGTAACCCAACTGGGCGAGTCCGATTCTGCAGCAGTGGTCAGTAAAGATATAGGTGAACAGACAAAAATGCTTCAATCTGCCCTCGTGCAGCAGTATTCTTGTTACCTATGAATCGTTCACTACTGCGCCTATTAATTATCTTTCTGCTGCTGCTGACTGTGGCTGGTGCTGGCCTCTATGTGTATGTGCAATACCATATGGAGCAAACGGTAGTGCTTGCCCAGGAGGGGGATAATCCAAAGCGCCTGTGGACCATTAATAGGGGCAGCAATCTCAGCCAGGTAAATAGACAGTTGCACGCAGAGGGCATTCTGTCAGGCCCAGTGCTAATGGCCAGATATGCCAAATTCTCAGGCCGTGCTGCCATCCAGGCCGGTAGTTACTGGATTGAGCCAGCTGATAGTGCCAACTCTCTATTGGACAAGTTTAATCGTGGTGAGGTTGTGCAGTATCAGATTACCTTTCCCGAGGGCTGGTCATTTAAGCAATGGTTGGCAGAACTACAGCGAGTGCCCCAGTTCGATGGTATAGCAGATGTCACTGTTGATCAGTTGCTAGCGGAAGCCGATATTGAATTGGCTAACCCGGAGGGCTGGTTCTTTCCCGATACCTACAGTTATGGCGATGGCGATTCGGCAGCGGATATTCTGCGCCAGGCCCATGGGCAGATGCGCAAAGTGCTGAGTAATGCCTGGGAGGATCGAGAGCCTGATCTGCCCTATAAGTCAGCCTACGAGGCGCTGATTATGGCGTCGATTATCGAGAAAGAGACAGGTCTGGCCTCCGAGCGTGAAGAGATTGCTGGGGTTTTTGTACGCAGGCTGCAGAGTAGGATGCGCCTTCAGACGGATCCCACGGTAATCTACGGCATGGGCGATGCCTACAGTGGCAATATTCGCAGAGAACATCTAAAGCAGCGCACCCCCTACAACACCTATATGATTAATGGGTTGCCCCCCACACCTATAGCCATGCCCAGCGAGGCCGCTATATATGCCGCATTGCATCCGCTGCCCGGTTCTAGCCTATACTTTGTGGCGCGGGGCGATGGCGGCCATTACTTTTCAGACAGCCTAGAAGAGCACCAGAGAGCGGTGAGGCAGTATCAAATTTATCAGCGAAAGCAGAACTATCAATCTGCACCTCAGTAACAGTCAGATTTACGGAATTTAAATGCGCGGAAAATTTATCACCATTGAGGGCACTGAGGGGGTTGGAAAAACCACCAATATCCAGTTTATCCAAAACTGGCTTGAGTCCAAGCAATTGGCCTATCTGTGCACCCGTGAACCCGGTGGTACACCGCTGGCGGAACAGATTCGAGAATTGCTATTGGCGCCGCGGGAGGAGCTGGTCTGTGATACTGCAGAACTGCTACTGATGTTTGCCGGTCGCGCTCAGCATCTGAATCAGGTTATTGAGCCGGCGCTGACCGAGGGCGCCTGGGTGCTCTGCGATCGTTTTACCGACGCAACTTACGCCTATCAGGGCGCCGGCCGTGGCATGGGAACCTCTCTTATTGCTGAGCTTGAGCTTATTGTTCAGGGTAGCCTGCGACCCGACTTGACTCTGATTCTAGATATTCCTGTGGAACTGGGGCTCAAGCGCGCCAGCGAGCGCAGTGATCCAGATCGGTTTGAGCAGGAGAAGACCGAGTTTTTTGATCTTGTGCGCAACGGTTATCTAGATATAGCCCGCAAGCACCCGGATCGCTGCGTGGTTATCGATGCCTCTCAGCCCCTGGAGCTAGTGCAGAGAGAATTAACCATAGCCCTAGAGGCGTTCTGGTACTCCTCAGAGGAGTCAGGCTAATGTTGGGGCTGGAATCACAGGATCAGGCCTCTCTGGCTCTGCCATTGCCCTGGCAGGAGTCTCTTTGGCAGTCGTTTATTTCGCGCCTAGACCAAAACCGGCTGCCCCATGCCATGATGCTGACTGGCAGCCCGGGAATTGGTGTTGAGCGCATAGCCACAGCCCTGGCTCAGCGTCTGCTCTGTACTGCTGAACTAAGCAAATACGCCTGTGGAACCTGCAAGGGCTGCCAGCTAATGCTGGCGGGTAATCACCCGGATCTATCAATTCTGGAGCCAGCGGAATCGGGTAAGGCCATCCTTATAGATCAGGTGCGGGAGCTCTTGGGCAAGCTGAGTAAGACCGCTCAGCAGGGGGGCTGGAAGGTCGCCCTGATCTCACCGGCAGAAGCCATGAATATCAGCGCCTCTAATGCACTGCTTAAGAGCCTCGAGGAGCCTCAGGGGCAAACCCTGTTGCTTCTGCTCTCCTATCGTCCTAGCCTAGTATCTGCAACTATTCGCAGCCGCTGTCAGGTACAGGGTCTGCCACTGCCAGACTCAGCTCAGGCGAGCCGCTGGCTGGCCGAGGTCAGTGGAGATCAAAAGCTGGCGGAACAAACCTTGGAGATTGCGGGGGGCAGGCCGCTTCTGGCCCTAGACTATATGCAAGGGGATAGCCTGCAGCAGCGCCAGGACTTTGAGGGAACAGTTGAGCAGGTGCGCCGGGGAGATCTGTCCCCTGTAGATGCGGCTCAGCATTGTCACAAGCTCAACAGTGATCAACTGCTGGACTGGTTTATGAATTATTTGCATAGACTGGCAACCGGTGAATTGCAGAATAGCCCAAATCCAGCTCTATTCGATTTTTCCGACAAGCTGCGCACGGCGCGCGGCTGGGTGTTATCCGGCTCCAATATCAATCCCCAGTTGCTTTGGGAGGAGCTGTTTATGGACTGGCTTCAGGTATTTCGCCGCAGAGGCAGGTGATTGCGACTGGCTATGTGCTAATCTTTTAATAAGCACTGGCGGTTGCAACAGTGGTTGTAGCAGTGGTTGTAACACTAGGGGTAAGATAGATTGTGGCCCAGGAAATGGTCACTGATGGACACAGGGAGAGGTAGTCAAAATGGCAAAAGGAAGCGGGTTTAGCGGCGGTAAAAGCGGTATTTTGGCCCTGGAAATCAATGATGAGCGAGAGCTCTATGAGCACTATATGCCCTTTGTGCAGGGAGGCGCTCTGTTTGTTCCTACCAAGAGAAACCATGAGCTGGGCGACGAACTTTTTTTTCTGCTGAGTATTTACTTGCACTCTGACCCCATACCTATGACAGGCAAGGTGGTCTGGGTTGCTCACCAGGGATCTGGCAGCTCCCAGAGGGAGGGGGTTGGTGTACAGTTTACGGATGAGCAGGCAGAGCTTAAGATACAGATTGAGCAGGCTTTAACAGGTACGGTGCATGCACAGCATCCTACTTTAACTATGTAACCTAAAAAAATTAAAATAACCTATGTTGGTAGACTCTCATTGCCACCTCGATCGTCTAGACCTATCAGATCGAGATGCTGGTCTCGATGGCATCTTGGCCGATGCACGCGCCCGCGGTATTACGCAGTTTCTCAGTGTTGCTGTGGATCTCGCCACATCTGCTTCCCTGGTTGAGCTCACAGAGCGTTACGACCATGTCTACTCCTCTGTGGGTGTCCATCCGCTGCAAAAAATTGATCAGCCGGTGCCCGAGGTGGAGCAGCTGGTGGCTCTGGCTAGGGCGCCCAAGGTGGTGGCCATAGGCGAGACTGGCCTGGACAACTTTTACAGCGCTGAGAGCCATCAGTGGCAGCGAGACAGTTTTATTCGCCATCTGCAAGCCAGTCAGCAGACCGGCTTGCCAATCATTATTCATACCAGAGATGCCCGTGAGGAGACTCTTGAGCTGCTGCGCCAATACCCGCTGCAGGCCGCCGGGGTGATGCACTGCTTTACCGAGACCTGGGAAATGGCCGAGGCGGCAATTGAGCTGGGCTTCTATATCTCTTTTTCAGGTATTGTCACCTTTAAAAGTGCCGACGAACTCAGAGAGGTAGTGCGTCGCGTGCCCCTGGACCGTATTCTGGTGGAAACCGACTCTCCCTGGTTAGCGCCAGTGCCCCATAGGGGCAAACAGAACGAGCCCCAATATGTTCGCGAAGTGGCGGAGACTGTGGCCGATTTAAAAGGGGTTAGCCTAGAGCAATTAGCTGAAATTACTACGCAAAATTTTCACCGATTGTTTAGAATACCCGCCCTGTAAAGAATTCTATTGAGAAGCACTATGCCTGAACTAGCCACCGCTGAATCCCAGTTTATTATTCGCACATTCCCGGTTGGGCCCCTGGGCTGCAATTGCTCAGTGATTGGCGACCGTCTGTCTGGGCGAGCTCTGGTGATTGATCCAGGCGGCAATGCAGACCAAATACTGGCGCTGCTCAACGAGCTCAACTTAAAAGCTGTGGCAATTATTCATACCCATGCTCATCTCGACCATATCCTCGCCGCTGGTGAAATTAAAAATGCCACTGGGGCGCCCATCTATCTACATAAAGATGATCAATTTCTATGGGATATAGTGGAAGAGCAGTGCGCACGCTTTGGAGTACCAGCGGTGAAGCTGCCAGATCCTGACCATTATTTGCAGGACGACCAGGACCTGGGATGCTGCGGCGGAGTCGCTATTCATACCCCTGGCCATACGCCGGGGTCCATTAGTTTTTATTTTGAAGAGTACAAGACGCTGATCGCAGGTGATACGTTGTTCCAGGGCAGTATAGGGCGCACTGATTTACCCGGTGGTAATTTTGACCAGATTATCAGCTCTATCAAAGAGCGTATTTACAGTCTTGACGACGAGGCCGTAGTGGTGACAGGGCATGGTCCCAACACCAGTATAGGCCATGAAAAAATGGCCAATAGTTTTGTCCGCGCATAAGGAATAACCATGAAACAACAGTTAGCAACCATGCTTGAATTGCAGGGTAATATGAATACCAAGGTACATGCCGAGTGGCGCGATCAGGATTTTGAATGGTACCGGGCCATCTGGGTTGAGTGCGCAGAGTTGCTGGATCATTACGGCTGGAAATGGTGGAAGAAACAGACACCTGATGTGGACCAGATCGCGCTCGAATTGGTAGATATCTGGCACTTTGGCCTCAGCTTGCTGTTGCTGTCCGGCGATGACCTGGAAACTATCGGCGACAGAGTGATTGCAGGTTTCGCAGATCAGCAGGGTAGCGATGATTTTGCCAGCGATCTCGAGGAGTTCACGGCCCAGACGCTGGTGACTAAAGAATTTGATATAGCGGGTTTTGCGCGTCTGATGGACGGCATTAACATGGATTTTGAGACTCTCTACGTGGGCTATGTAGGCAAGAATGTGCTGAATTTTTTCCGTCAGGACAATGGCTATAAGGACGGCAGCTATCACAAGCAGTGGGGCGGCAAAGAGGACAATGAACATCTGGTGGAAATTGTTGCTCAGCTGGATACCAGTGCTGCCAGCTTTAAGGATGATCTCTACAGCCAGATGCAATCCACATATCAGCGTTTAAATGGCTGATGCATTTTTCTGCTGTGGCACTATAATAGCCGCCTCTCTGGCCAGTACGGGCCAGAGCCCCACACCCATAGATTAGATTTACGGAGATAAACTGTGACTTCACCCGTTCGCGTTACTGTTACAGGTGCAGCAGGGCAAATTAGTTATTCCCTTCTGTTCCGCATCGCCGCCGGCGAAATGCTCGGCCCCAACCAGCCTGTTATTTTGCAGATGCTGGAAATTACACCTGCCCTGGAAGCTTTAAAAGGTGTAGCCATGGAATTGGAAGACTGCGCTTTCCCTCTATTGGCAGGTATGGTTTGCACCGACGATGCGACTGTAGCGTTTAAAGACTCCGACTATGCTTTGCTGGTAGGTGCTCGTCCCCGCGGCCCGGGTATGGAGCGCAAGGATTTGCTGGAAGCCAATGCGGCAATTTTCTCAGCTCAGGGCAAGGCTCTAAACGACAATGCCTCTAAAGATATTAAAGTGTTGGTGGTGGGCAACCCTGCAAATACTAATTCTCTGATAGCCCAGCGCAATGCGCCGGATATCAACCCTCGCCAGTTTACTGCTATGACGCGTCTGGACCACAATCGTGCCATGAGCCAGATCGCCAATAAAACCGGTAGCACCATCAATGATGTGACTCATATGACGATCTGGGGCAATCACTCAGCCACTCAGTATCCAGACCTGCATGAGACTAAGGTCAATGGTCAAGCAGCTATAGATATGGTCGATCAGAGCTGGTACGAAGATGACTTTATTCCCACAGTGCAGCAGCGCGGTGCAGCTATTATCAATGCTCGTGGCGCTTCAAGCGCAGCCTCAGCGGCCAATGCGGCTATTGCTCATATGCGCAGCTGGGCTCTGGGTACAGCTGAGGGCGACTGGGTTAGCATGGGTGTCTACAGTGATGGCAGCTACGGCATTGCCGAAGGTCTGATTTACTCTTTCCCCTGTGTCTGCAAAGACGGCGACTGGGAAATTGTTCAGGGATTGGAAATTAATGATTTCTCCCGGGCCAAAATGCAAGCCACCGAGTTAGAACTTAGCGAAGAGCGAGACGCAGTGAAGCATCTGCTGCCCTAACATCTAGCTGAGCAAGTTAAAAAGACTGCCCTGTAGCTCGGGGCGGTCTTTTTTTTTTGCTCTGGTAAAAAAAAAGCGCTTATTCATTGGCAGTGCTCTGGAAAAGTTTGCTAAAGTAGCCGGCCTCACCACCCAAACTGGATTAAGGAGAAATAAGTGGCATTTGCTCAAGTCGGGAAAGTCGCTCCGGCCTTTACGCTTTTGGATCAAAGAGGCAATAAGGTCAGTCTTAAACAGTTTCGAGATGTTAAAAATGTGGTCCTTTATTTTTACCCCAAGGCTATGACGCCTGGATGCACAGTGCAGGCCTGTGGTATTCGTGACACTAAGGCGGAATTTGATGCTCTGGATACTGTAGTCTTAGCTGTCAGCCCAGACTCTGTCGACCGTTTGGTTAAATTCGAAGACAAGCAAGAGCTAAACTTTACCCTGCTCTCTGATGAAGATCACGCCATTACCGAAAAGTATGGTGCCTGGGATATGAAGAAGTTTATGGGTCGCGAATTTATGGGCGTTTTGCGCTCCACCTTTTTTATTGGCAAAGACGGCCGCATCGCCCATGTGATGGAAAAGGTAAAAACTAAAACACACCACGACGACGCCCTCAGTTGGGTCAGAGAAAACCTCAGTTAAGCAATATATATTTACTAAATTTTAATCCGGTTAAAGGAACCCTATAGATGTTTTTTATTTCAAGTGCCTACGCCCAGTCTGCTGGACCTCAGGAAGCGAACCCCATGGTAACCCTAGTAATGTTCGGTGGTCTTTTCCTGTTTATGTACTTTTTAATTATTCGCCCTCAGCGCAAGCGCCAAAAAGAGCACGCCAATCTGGTTGAAGCTCTGGGCAAAGGGGATGAGGTGGTAATGACCAGCGGCATGCTGGGCAAGATTACTAAACTTGAGGGCGATTACGTGGTTCTCGAAGTGAGCAACAATCTGGAGCTGAAGTTTCAGAAGAGCGCAGTTCATGCTGTGTTGCCCAAAGGTACCATCAAAGCTATTTAATCAGTTTGATACCACGGCCGAATTGGGGCCGCATAGGTGGCCCCATAACCATGATTTCCTACCCAGATAGACTCAACCTGGCTCAGATACCAACGCCATTTCACCGCTTGGATCGCCTCACTGAGCAACTCCGTTCCCAGGGGGCGCAATGTCCGCAACTCTGGATTAAGCGCGATGACCAAACCGGCAGTCTCACCTCAGGCAATAAGGTGCGCAAGCTTGAGTTTCTATTGGCTGAAGCAAGGGCCCAGGGTTGCGACACGCTGATTACCTCTGGTGGCGTCCAATCCAACCATTGTCGCGCCACAGCTGTACTGGGCACTCAGCTCGGTTTTAGGGTGCATCTTTTGCTGCGCTCTGACACTGAACCCCAGCCAGTAGGTAACCTGCTGATAGACCAGCTGGTCGACGCTAGTATTTCCCATTACAGCCCCCAGGAGTTTAAAAAACTCGATTCCCTGTTTGCCTATTGGCAACAGCATTATGGGCAGCAGGGCTCCAAGACTTACAGTATTCCTACCGGCGGCAGCAATGGCACCGGGCTCTGGGGCTATATAGCCGCAGCACAGGAACTGCAGCAGGACTTTAAACGCCAGGGGATCTCTCCCAGTCATATTATTCATGCCACCGGATCAGGTGGAACCCAGGCGGGCCTGACCATGGGCTTTAGCCTGCTGGGCATGGATACGCAGGTGGAGGCCTATGCTGTCTGTGATAACAGCGACTATTTCAAACGCAAGGTGACCGAGGATATCCGCCAGTGGTCTGAGCAGAATTCGGTCGCTGTAGAGATCGATGAACTGCCCATTGTGACCCTGGATAATTATATAGGCCCGGACTACGGTGTAGCTGGCCCGGAGATTTTTGCTGCGATCAAACAGTTAGCCTCGCTGGAAGGGGTGATACTTGACCCGGTTTACACCGGAAAAGCCTTTTATGGCATGGTTCAAGAGATTCAGAAGGGGCGCTATGCCAGTGCCTCTGATATGGTGTTTGTCCATACAGGCGGTCTGTTTGGGCTGTTCGCCCAGCAGCAAAAGCTTAATTACTAAAAATAATAAGAGGCATTTATGTTTGAGCAAATAGTGGATACGGTAAATGGGTTTGTCTGGGGTCCGGTGATGCTGACCCTGTTGCTTGGCACAGGTATTTATCTGACTATTGGCCTAAAGGGTATGACTATCAGCCATATCCCCTATGCATTTCGCCAGCTATTTAAAGGTCGTAAAAGCAGCGGGGAGGGGGAGATCACACCCTTTAATGCACTGATGACCTCGCTTTCTTCCACCATAGGTATGGGTAATATTGCCGGTGTTGCCACAGCCATAGGCCTGGGTGGCCCAGGGGCGCTTTTCTGGATGTGGTGTGCCGCCTTTGTGGGTATGGCTACCAAATATGCCGAGGCTGTGCTGGCGGTCAATTACAGAGAGACCGATGAGTTGGGCCGCAAAGTGGGTGGGCCTATGTACTATATTAAAAATGGTCTGGGGGGTAACTGGAAATGGCTGGGTATGGCTTTTGCTCTGTTTGGCTCCCTGGCCGGTTTTGGTCTGGCCAACACGGTTCAGTCCAATGCGGTGTCTCAGGTGCTAGAGACCAACTTTGCCGTGCCCACTGTGGTTAGTGGGCTGGTGATGGCTGTTCTGGTTGGCACAGTGCTGCTGGGTGGTATCAAACGTATTGCCGTGGTTGCAGGCAAGCTTGTACCCTTTATGGCGCTGCTATATATCTCTGCCACCCTGTTGATCTTAATTACCCATGCAACTGATATACCTGCCGCTGTAGTTCTGGTGGTAGATAGCGCATTTAACGGCGCTGCAGCCACTGGAGGTTTTGCTGGGGCCACTCTGATGCTGGCGCTGCGTATGGGCATAGCTCGGGGTATTTTTTCCAACGAGGCTGGTCTGGGATCAGCGCCTATTGCCCATGCGGCTGCAGAGACTAATAGTCCGGTGCGCCAGGGCACTATCGCCATGCTGGGAACATTTATAGATACATTGGTGATCTGCACCATGACTGGACTGGTACTGATTGTGACCGGGGTCTGGAGTGGCGAGCCCCAGGGTGCTGCCATGACTCTGGCGGCATTTACCAGTGCACTGCCCTTTGGCGACTTGCTGCTGTCGATCTGTGTGGCTCTTTTCGCCTTTACCACTATGCTGGGCTGGAGCTACTACGGTGAGCGATGCGCAGAGTTTCTGTTGGGGCCCAGGGTGATTACACCGTTTAGGGTGCTCTGGGTTATAGGTATCTTTGTGGGTACCCAGATGAGTCTGGAGCTGGTTTGGAAAATGACCGATGCCCTCAATGGTTTGATGGCTATTCCAAATTTAATTGCACTTATTTTCCTCTCGCCAGTAGTATTTAAGCTTACTCAGGAGTATTTTGCCGATGAGGCAAAACTGGCACAGGAAAATACATAGAGTCATTTAGGTAGAGAGTAAAATGTCCCAATCAGCAGGGCCAAAGTTAGTTATAGCCATATCCTCAACCGCGCTATTTGATATGCGCGAAAGCCATAGCATCTATGAGAATCAGGGTGTTGCCGCCTACGCCCTCTACCAGCGCGAGCATGAAGACGATATTCTGGAGCCCGGCGAGGCCTTTCCTCTGGCCACCAAACTGCTGCGCATCAATGAAAAACTTGGCGGTGAACCCAAGGTCGAGATTGTGCTGTTGTCGCGAAATTCCGCCGACACAGGGTTGCGGGTGTTTAACTCCATAGCTCACCATGGGTTAAATATTTCCAGAGCGGCTTTCTCCGGTGGCAATAGCCCCTACAGATATGTGTCTGCCTTTGGCTGTGATCTGTTTTTATCAACCCATGCAGAGGATGTGCGCAGCGCCCTGGATAGCGGTATGGCGGCAGCTACTCTGCTGCCTTCTCAGAGTGGGCCCAGCGAATCAGATGAGCTGAGGTTTGCTTTTGATGGTGACGCAGTGCTGTTTTCCGATGCTTCGGAGAGAATCTTTAAGGAACAGGGGCTGGATGCCTTTACAGCCAATGAAAAAGCCTCGGCCCATATGCCTCTGGACGCCGGCCCATTTAAGGGCTTTTTACAGGCGCTCCATGGCCTGCAAGCCGAATTCCCCGCTGGTGAATGTCCTATTCGCACTGCTCTGGTAACCGCCAGGGCTGCGCCAGCCCATGAAAGGGTTGTGCGCACATTGCGAGATTGGGATATTCGCATCGACGAAAGTTTATTTCTGGGCGGCCTCAGCAAAGGGGACTTCTTAAATTCGTTTGGCGCCGATGTGTTTTTTGATGATCAGCAAGATCACTGCAGCTCTGCCAGTGAATATGTGGCCACAGGCCATGTGCCCCACGGCGTGGCCAATGAGACTAAGCAGGGTAACAGCTAGCCTTGGACAGCAATCGCCTGATCAGATCTAAGAAGCTGCAAACTCTGTCCGACGCCCAGATCATAAAGCGCTATGCTGATAGACCGCTGGGAGAGGAGCGCCACTTTCTCGACATTGAAATTGAACAGCGCAATCTCAAAGATCAGGCTGACAGCGCCACTAAGAAAAAACAACTGCGCCGCCGTCACTCGCCGCTTTACTACCTGTTTTATCTATTTTTATTTGCCCTATTTTTAGGCAGATTTGGCTCTGGACTGTTTAATTTCTAATTAAAAGGCCGCAAATTTAATACCCATGCCCAACAGCACTGCGGCTATTGCGGTCTGCAGTAGATTCCCGGGTATCCTCGAGGCCAGGGCTGTGCCCAGGTGTATGGCCGGTAGAGAGCCGATCAGCAGGCAGCCCAGCAGCATAAAGTCCACATTGCCCAACAAAAAGTAATGGCCCAGCCCGGCGATCAATGTCAGTGGTACAGCATGGGAAATATCGGTACCAATAATATGCAGTGCCGGTAGCCTGGGGTAGAGCACCATTAGTATGGCGGCACAGAATGCACCAGCGCCCACAGAAGACAGGGTGACAAAAATACCTAAAAACGCACCGGCAAAGAACACCACCGCATCGTTGTGACGGCGAATAAACTGCCCGGCGCTGCTAGGGCTGTTGGCGCTAGATTGGCGCAGTCGGCCATTTAACAGGATTACCCCAGCGGTGAGAACCAGCATAACCCCGAGGCTGCGAGTGAGGATCGACTGATATTCCGATGAGTCGGTAAACACAGAATTTAAAAACAGTGCGGTCACTATGGAGGTCGGCAGACTGCCCGCCGCCAAAAAACCAACAACCCGCCATTCAACAGTTTTGCGCTTTGCATGGGAGGCCATACCGCCGGCTTTGGTGATGGCCGCGTAGAGCAGGTCTGTGCCTATTGCTACGTTGTAGGGGAAACCAAACATAATTAGCAGAGGTGTCATCAATGAGCCGCCACCTACACCGGTTAAGCCGATGGCCAGGCCAACAGCTGCACCAGCTGCTATATAGAAAAGAATATCCATTGTCAGGAGACCGAAAATAATGAGGTAGCAAACAGGCTCTACTCTAACAACTGAGAGGTATTCTAAGAAGGAATAAATTTGTATATTTTTATAGCTTTAGAGTATATTGCTTTTTAATGATGGGATTAACCTTATTCAGGATTGCTAAATAATATCCACAGAGGCACAACAATGAAGCTTCAACAACTCCGTTATATTTGGGAAGTGGCCCACCATGATCTCAATGTCTCAGCTACAGCGGCCAGTCTTTACACCTCTCAGCCCGGTATTAGCAAACAGATTCGCTTGCTCGAAGATGAACTTGGAGTGGAAATCTTTTCTCGCAGTGGCAAGCACCTCACCAGAGTGACTCCGGCCGGAGAACAGATACTAAAAATAGCTGGGGAGATACTGGGTCAGGTAGAAAGTATCAAACAGCTGTCCCAGGAGCATAACAATCCCCATCGCGGCAGTCTGTCTATAGCTACAACCCATACTCAGGCGCGCTACGCGCTGCCTTCAGTCATTCAGGGTTTTATCAGTAAATATCCCCAGGTATCACTGCATATGCACCAGGGCACACCTATACAGATTTCCGAGAAGGCAGCGGATGGCACTGTGGATTTTGCCATTGCCACCGAGGCCCTGGATCTGTTTTCAGATTTGCTGATGATGCCCTGTTACCGCTGGAACCGCTGTGTTCTTGTGCCCAGAGATCACCCGCTGGCTCGCTGCTCGGAGCTGACACTTGAGCAGGTAGCTGAGTACCAAATAGTGACCTATGTATTTGGTTTTACCGGCCGCTCAAAACTGGACGACGCCTTTAGTGCTAAAAATCTTACGCCCAAGGTGGTTTTCACTGCTACAGATGCGGATGTGATCAAGACCTATGTGCGCCTGGGGCTGGGAATCGGTATTGTGGCCCATATGGCCTATGACCCGGAGGTAGACACTGATCTGGTGGCCATAGAGGCAGGGCACCTGTTCGATGCCAGTGTCACCAGTATAGGCTTCCGCAAAGGCACATATCTAAGGGGCTATATGTACGACTTTATCAGTGCGTTTGCGCCCCATCTTACCCCTGATATTGTAGACAGAGCCATGGCTCTGCCTACCAAAGAAGCTCAGGAAAGCTTTTTTGCTGATATGAAGCTGCCGGTCTACTGATCTATATTGACCGCGTGGAGGCCGCACTCTTTCTTAGTGGCTTCTTCCCACCACCAGCGTCCTTCGCGCTCGTGCTGCCCTGGTCCAGTTGGGCGGGTGCAGGGCTCGCAACCTATGCTGATAAAACCGCGGTCATGGAGCTCGTTGTAGGGTACCTCAAAGGCGCGAATATAGTCCCAAACCTGCTGTGAGGTCCAGTTGGCCAATGGATTGTATTTGGTTAACTGCGCATCTGGTCTGGCAAAGGCCTTGTCGTCCTGAATAACAGGTACTGCAGCTCTGGTGCCTGGGCTCTGATCCCTACGCTGACCGGTGATCCAAGCGTCCACGCCGAGTAACTGCTTGCGCAGCGGGGCAATTTTACGGATACCACAGCATTCTTTGTGATCGTCCTGATAAAAACTAAACAGACCTTTTTCCTTTACCAGAGCTTCCACAGTGGCAGCTTCTGGCATAACTATGTCAATCTGAATGTTATAGTGGTTGCGCACAGCGTCGATAAATCTGTAGGTCTCAGCATGCAGGCGGCCTGTATCCAGAGAGAAAACCTGAATATCAGGGCGAATCTTGTGAGCCATATCAATCAGTACCACGTCCTCTGCGCCACTAAAAGAGATAGCAATATTGTCGTGGTTCTCCAGTGCATAGCGCAAAATTTTCTGGGGGGACTGCTGGGACAGTTCAGTGTCTATATCGGTCAGGTTAATTGCCGCTGTGTTGCTCATTAATAGGTCTCTTTAGATGCTGGTCAGAAGTCGATACCCCCGCAAGCTAAACTATCTTTGAAACTTATCAGCCGAGGGGCGTTGATGGCGGGACTATAGCAAAAGCACCAAATAGGTAAAAAGAATTAGCGGCTATAGGCTTATAACCATTTGCTTCAATTGCGGAGACTGATGAATTTAAGTAGAGTGCGGATCAAATATTTTTTGAGGTAACACTGTGGAAATTGCATGCTTAGATCTGGAGGGCGTTCTGGTCCCCGAAATATGGATCGCCTTCGCTGAAAAAACTGGTATACAAGAGTTAAAGAAGACCACCAGAGATGAACCAGACTATGATGTGCTAATGAATTATCGACTGGATTTACTGCGTCAGCACGGTCTGGGCATGAATGAGATTCAAGAGGTTATTGCCAGCCTCAAACCTCTGGACGGGGCTGTGGAATTTATCGATTGGCTGCGAGAGCGCTTTCAGATAGTTATTTTGTCTGACACCTTTTATGAGTTTGCCAGCCCACTAATGAAACAGTTGGGTTATCCCACGCTGCTGTGCCATCGATTGGAGTCTGATGCCAATGGCGCTGTGACTAACTATAAATTGCGCCAGGCCAACCCGAAACGTCAGGCCATTGTGGCGTTTAAAAGTCTATACTACAGAACTATAGCTGCTGGCGATTCGTATAACGATACGACCATGTTAGGGGAAGCTGATGCTGGAATTCTGTTCCATGCACCACAGAACGTTATTGATGAATTCCCCCAGTTTCCTGCAGTGCAGACCTTTGCTGCACTTAAGCAGGAGTTTGTTCGCGCCAGCAACCGAGATATTGAGTTATAGTTGTCAATAAATAAGGGAACCGTGCCTGTATTATGAGCAATAAGACTTCCAGTGCTGATCGGATTCGCGAGAAAAAGAAGCTGTTTCTCGCTCGTGAGCAGAAAATTATTGATGCTGCTCTTGAGCTGTTTCTGAAGCAGAATATAGATTCGGTCACTGTGTCTAAAATCGCTGCTGTGGCCGGTATAGGCAAGGGCACTGTCTACAAGCACTTCTTGACCAAAAACGAAATTCTTGCACGCATAATGCTCGACTATGAACGGAATATTACCAACTGCCTGGCCGCTGGTATTGTGAAGGCAGAGAAGGGCGATCCAGGTGCGGCTGCCAAAGGTTATTTTGAGGCGCGATTAGAACGGCCAGAGCTTGATCGACTGGTTCAGCAGCTGGAAGCGCGGCTGATCGATGCCCCGGATATTGCCGAGCAGATCGAAGAACTGCACAGAACTAGACGTTCCAATGAGGAGTCACTGAGTGAGCTGATGAATGGGCTGATTGGAGAGGGAACTCTCGAAGACGTGCCACCTCATTTTCACTATCTGGCCTGCTGGGCTCTGGCGCAGGGTGCAGTGGAGCTGTGTTTTAATGCCAGCTGGAACTACCGCACAGACACCAAAGAGCTGATGGAGTTTATCACTAATATAGGTGTGACCATGGGCAATCGCGGCCAGTATCGCAGCCCAGATAAGAAGACCCAATCAAAATCTAAACCTCAATCTAAAAAATGATCCCATCCCAAGCATCTGCTCTGGAAGATCTATTTGCCGATCTGTTGCAACAACAGCAAAAGTCCGCTGAAGACCTGCCTCCAGTCCACCTCTGGCACCCAAAGCTATCAGGGGTTATGGATATGCGTATCGACCGGGAGGGACAATGGATACATGAGGGAGGCAAAATTAAGCGTAGGCCCCTAGTGAAGCTGTTTTCCCGCATACTGAGACGCGAGGGGAACAGCTATTTTCTGGTGACTCCAGTTGAGAAGTGGCAGATCACCGTGGATGTGGCACCGTTCTTTATTGTCTCAGCTAGCAGAGAAATTCGCGACTCTCAGCAGGCACTGGTGGTTCATACCTCAACTGAGGACCAGTTTGTGGTCGACGCCAATCACCCTCTGTGGGTTGATTGCGAAGAGGACGGGCAGACTCCCATTCCGCTGGTCAGGGTAAGGGACAATCTCAATGGCCTGCTGAGCAGGTCGGTGTACTACCAGCTGGTTGATTGGGGCCATGAACAGGTTGCAGCCAATGGTGAAACTCAACTGGTTATTGCTAGCATGGGACAGCAGTACAGGCTGGGTACTGTAGCTGACTAGGCTGGTTTATCTGAGGCATAAAAAAAGGCGGCCAATTGCGGGCCGCCTTTTTATTAACCGCTGAAAATACCTACATGTTTGGGTAGTTAGGACCACCAGCACCTTCGGGCACAACCCAGTTAATATTCTGGCTGGGTTCTTTAATATCACAGGTTTTACAGTGCACGCAGTTCTGCGCATTGATCTGGAATCTCTGGCTGCCATCTTCATTGGCCACTACTTCATAGACACCGGCCGGGCAGTAGCGTTGGGCGGGCTCGTCGTAGAGTTCAAGGTTTTTATTGATAGGCATATCCGGGTCCGCGAGAACCAGATGACAGGGTTGATCCTCTTCATGGTTAGTGTTGGACATAAACACAGAGGAGGCCTTGTCAAAGCTCAGCACACCATCGTACTTGGGGTAGTCTATCTTGGCGCACTCTGCGGCTGGCTTTAATGTTTCATGGTCAGCCACCTTGTCACTCATGGTCCAGGGCAGCATGCCATTGAAAATATTAATATCGATAAAGGCGTAAGCCGAACCTAGGATATTGCCAAATTTGTGCTGGGCCGGACCAAAATTACGCTGCATATGTAGCTCTTTGTAGGCCCATGAAGCTTTGTAAGCTGCTGCGTACTCTTCCAGGTCTGTGTTGCTTTTATCTGCCGCCAACGCTGCTGCAACAGTCTCAGCAGCAACCATACCCGACTTCATGGCGGTGTGGCTGCCTTTGATTTTGGCAAAATTTAATGTGCCCGCGTCGTCACCGATTAACAGACCGCCGGGGAAAGACATTTTTGGCTGTGACTGCAGGCCGCCTTTAAGTAGGGCTCGGGCTCCGTAGGTAAGTCGCTCACCGCCCTCCAGGTACTGCTTAATCTCCGGATGATGCTTGTAGCGCTGAAACTCATCGTAGGGGCTGACATGGGGGTTGGTATAGGACAGATTAGTAATTAAGCCGACAGCCACCTGATTGTCTTCGAGGTGATAGAGAAACCCGCCACCCAGTGACTTGCTCTCGTCCAGGGGCCAGCCAGCACTGTGCACCACGAGTCCGGGTCTGTGCTGGTCAGCGGGTATCTTCCAGAGTTCCTTGATACCAATGCCGTAGTGCTGGGGGTCTTTGCCTGCGTCTAACGCGTATTTGGCAATTAACTGCTTACCTAGATGGCCTCGGCAGCCCTCGGAAAATAATGTGTACTTGGCGCGCAGCTCCATACCCTGCATATAGGAGTCTTTGTTTTCGCCATTGTGGCCCACGCCCATATCGCCGGTGGCAATCCCCAGAACTTGGTTGTCTGCGCCATAGAGGACTTCGGCTGCTGCGAAACCTGGGAAAACCTCAACGCCGAGATTTTCCGCCTGCTCTGCTAGCCAGCGGCAGAGTTTGCCCAGGCTGATAACATAGTTGCCCTGGTTATGCATGGTTTTAGGGGCAAATAACCCTGGAACCCTGATGCGCTTCTCGGCACCAGTCATCACAAAGATATGATCATCAGTTACCGGCGTGATCAGTGGCGCTCCCATCTCTTTCCATTCCGGAAATAGCTCATTGAGAGCGGTTGGCTCCAGTACAGCGCCAGAGAGGATATGTGCGCCCACTTCCGAGCCTTTTTCAACAACACAGACGCTAATATCCGGGTTGACCTGTTTAAGGCGGCAGGCTGCGGACAGACCAGAGGGTCCAGCCCCGACGATGACCACATCGTAGTCCATAAATTCGCGTTCCAAACTCTTTCTCCAAAGGTTATTTGCTAGATATGTCTGTATTTTACGCACAACATTTAACCATAGCTATAGCCAATATCAATAACGGTAATTATCACGTATTACCTGTCTTGCAGCCTGACTAAGCAGTCGTATTTGGGCAATTGGATGGCTTGATTTATGCGGTCTTTCTAGGCAAGATGGCTGGCTCAAAAATACGGGGATTGGGCTTATTAGCATAAATATCCATAAGCCGATTTAATCACTAATCTAAAATTTATCACTGAGCTAAAAAGGATGACCATGAAAGTACTGGTAGCCGTAAAGCGCGTTGTGGACTACAACGTCAAGGTTAGACCCAAATCTGATAACACTGATGTTGATTTGGCTAATGTAAAAATGTCTATTAATCCATTTTGTGAAATTGCCGTTGAAGAAGCTGTGCGCCTTAAAGAAAAGGGCGTGGCCACTGAGATCGTGGCGGTTTCTGTAGGGCCACAGCAGGCTCAGGAGCAGTTGCGTACCGCCCTGGCTCTGGGTGCTGATCGTGCCATTCTGGTGAACACTGATGATGTGCTCGAGCCTCTGGCCATTGCTAAGTGTCTGAAAGCTGTCTGCGACTCTGAGTCTCCAGATATTATTCTGATGGGCAAACAGGCTATTGATGGCGACAACAATCAGACGGGTCAAATGCTGGCTGCGCTGGCTGGTTATGGTCAGGCAACCTTTGCCTCTGAACTAACTATAGACTCAGGAAAGGCTACAGTGATGCGCGAAATTGACGGTGGCCTGCAGACTCTAGCGCTAAGTCTCCCTGCTATTGTGACAGCTGATTTGCGCCTTAATGAACCGCGCTACGCTTCGCTGCCCAATATTATGAAAGCTAAGAAAAAGCCTCTGGATATGTCAACTCCAGCCGACCTGGGTGTGGATACAGCGGCCCGAGTTAGCCTGCTGGGTGTAGAATTGCCCGCTGAAAGACAGGCGGGAATCAAGGTAGAAGATGTTGCCATGTTGGTGGATAAACTTAAAAATGAAGCGAAGGTGATCTCATGAGTATTCTAGTTATCGCTGAACACGACAATAGCAGCCTAAACATTGCTACCCTAAATTCTGTTGCTGCCGCTCAGGCTATTGGTGGTGATATAGATATTCTGGTGGCCGGTGAGTCCTGTCAGGATGCAGCTGCTCAGGCAGCCCAGGTTGCAGGTATAGCAAAAGTACTGGTTGCTGATAATAGTGCCTATGCCAATGCACTGGCGGAAAACGTCGCTCCTCTGATTGCTGAGCTGGGTGCCGGTTACAGCCATATTCTGGCGACATCTACCACCACAGCTAAAAACATTATGCCCCGGGCAGCAGCCTTGATGGATGTTCAGGCCATCTCTGATATCAGCGCTGTGGTTAGCGCCGATACCTTTAAGCGTCCTATCTATGCAGGCAACGTAATTGCTACTGTGCAGTCGTCTGACGCCATTAAGGTGCTGACCGTGCGCGGAACGGCATTTGATGCAGCTGCAGCTGAAGGTGGGTCTGCTAGTATTGAGGCAGTGGGCTCGGCCCATGATACCGGGCTCTCAACCTTTGTGGGCGAGGAAGTTGCTGTATCCGATCGTCCGGAACTGACTGCTGCAGAGATTGTTATCTCTGGGGGCCGCGGTATGGGCAATGGTGAAAACTTCGATATGCTCTACAGCATTGCCGACAAGTTGGGTGCTGCTGTTGGCGCATCGCGAGCTGCGGTGGATGCGGGTTTTGTTCCCAACGATATGCAGGTAGGGCAAACAGGTAAGATTGTGGCTCCAGACCTCTATGTTGCTGTGGGTATCTCAGGTGCAATTCAGCACCTGGCTGGTATGAAAGACAGCAAAGTGATTGTGGCCATCAATAAAGATGAAGAGGCACCTATCTTCTCGGTCGCAGATTACGGTCTGGTAGCTGATCTATTTACTGCGCTGCCTGAATTTGAAACTGCTCTCTAGGTTCAGATTGACAGCTGCTGTTTAAAAGGGCCCCGGCGGGGCCCTTTTTTTAGGGTTGCGATTTTTCTTCGCCGGCTTCAGTGGTCGACTGAGTACTTTGCTGAGCAATCTCTTTTAAAAACTCTCTGCGCTCCTCAGGGCTCATATTGCGCACCTTTTCGCGTATCTCTCTCCTTCGCTCTTCTGGTAGTTGCTCGAAGGTATCAAAGGCTCCATGGATTTTACGACGCTTTTCTGCGGGCATATCTCGCCAGCGCTTGCGCAGTTTTTCTCGCTTGTGGGCTGGCAATTTGTCGAACTTTCGCATGGCCTTGCGCACCTTTTTGCGCTCTTTAATAGGCAGGCTTTTCCAGTGGCTGGCATGGCGCTTTATACGCTGACGCATCTCTGGATCAGCATCTTGAGAAAACCTGATCAGCATTTGCTGGCGCCTGGGTTCAATTTGCTCCCAGCTATCGGCGAAAGGGGAGAGTACCTCCTGTATCTCAGGGGAGAGTTCTGTAAATGGGGTGATTTTTGCCTCGGCAAAAGCATTGTTGGCAAATAGGATGGCACTACTGAAAATAACCAGGTTAATCAGGCTGTGTTTAAAAATGCGCTTAAATCTGTAGGTTAAAAAGTTCATTAGTTAACTCGCGCTATCCATATCTATATCCGCCAACCAGTAATAAAAATCCAGATCTTGGTAGAGGTCTAGCTGGTCATCTTCAAACTCTAGCAGCACCTCATTATTACTGGCTTCCTGTTGGTAATTCAGGCCCAGTTGCCCCTGGAGCATAACCCCGGCCAACAAAAGTGAAGCCGCGGAGATGCCAAAGGCCGGCCAGAAAAAACTCGACTCAGAGCTTTTTTCCTGAGCCAGTGCGCTGCGTCTAGCTTGGGCTAGACGGAATATTTCTGGGGCCCCTGTGGTTTCTTCCAGAGCTAGCAGATCACGCTGCAAATTCTGTTCAAACGATGTAGGTTTAGTCATGTCGGTAATCCTCCAGCATGTCTCTCAGTGCATGCATGGCTCTTGAGTAATGGGTTTTAACGCTGCCCTCGGATATCTCCATGGCAATAGCAGTTTCAATGGTGCTGAGCCCCTCCCAGCAGCGCAGCATAAATGCTTGGCGCTGCCGGTTGGGTAACTGTTGCACGGAGCGGTCCAGTTGCTGAATGCGCTGGCTGCGCATTAGCATCTCATCTGGTGTTTCAGAGTTCCTGCCCGGAGCTCGGGCCAAGGCATCAGGGAAACTATCTTCGCTGTCTACGGATGTGGACTTTGACCAAACAAATAGCCTATCCCTAACCGCTTTGCGGCGGTAATAATCGGTCAGTCTGCTGCTGAGTATGCGATAGAACAGTGGCTTCCATTCCAGTGGCTGCTTGGTGGAATATTTTTCCACCAGCTTGTACATGCTGTCCTGAACTATATCCATGGCACTGTCTGCATTTCCGGTGCCAAGTCGCGCCATATGAAAAGCCCGGCGCTCAATATGTTTTAGGAATTGCTCAACTGTGGTGTAGGGCAGTTGCTTGTCTGCAACCACAGCTACCGTATTTTCCATACCGACCGACCTTGCACAATTGTTTTGGGAATCAACTCTCATGGTATCTGCAACAGCAGCCTAATGTGGTCGGTCTGAGTAAATGCTGTCGAGCATAGCCATAACTGCCAGCCATTCCAGATAATCCCTGTCATGCTGATGACTATGGGAATGCCGACCCCTATAGTGGTGATACTTGCTACGGTCGCCCCCATAGTAATGGATAGATATTTCTCTGGGATTTGAAAAATGCTTTTTGTGGTGGCGCCGGTGTTTGAGGCGCTGCGCAGCAAGGCGTTTTTTGACAGCGCGATGATCGGTTTTAATCACCAGCTGATTATATGAGTTCCTATGGGGGATTGCCTCGCGTCTATGTTCGCGATGACGCTGCCAGTCATGCTGCTGTTTGTGCACATGCCCAGCACTGTAGGTCAGGGCAGAACGCTCTGCTGCTGTGACCTGTAGCGGGAGTATTGCAACCCCCAATGTGATTGCGATACTAATAACGGCCCTGTTCATAATGGTCTCCAATCAAATCATTCGGGACTTTGAACGCTGCACGCTCAAATTGGTTGACCTCAGGCTGCCGGCTCAATCAGATAATAAAAAGTCCGCCCAAATAGGGCAGTGGTCCGAGGGTTTTTCTGATGAGCGCGCCTCGAAATCAATACCTGTGCCCTGCAACAGTTGCATGGCTGTATCTGAAGCCAGTATTAGGTCTATACGCAGTCCTCTTTTGGGGTCCTGCTCAAAGCCGCGGCTGCGATAATCAAACCAGCTAAAGGAGCTTGTATCTTCGGGATTCATTGTTCTGAAGCTATCCTGCAGCCCCCAGTCACGAAGATTCTGTAACCATTCACGCTCCTCAGGAAGAAAGGCGCACTTGCCAGTTTGCAACCAGCGTTTGGCATTTTCCGGCTTGATACCAATATCACTGTCCTCAGCAGCAACATTCATATCACCCATGACCACCACTAAATCTTGAGCGGTGAAATTATCTTTAAGATAGGTGAGTAGATCAGCGTAGAACTTCTGTTTGGCGGGGAACTTGGTAGGGTGGGCCCGTCCTTCCCCCTGAGGAAAATAGCCATTGATCACATGGACGGTTTTGCCTCCTACATCATATTCTCCATGAATCATTCGGCGCTGGGACTCCTGGTCATCTGTAGGGTAACCCCTGGTAACTCGGGCGGCTGGTATCTTGCTGAGCAGGGCTACGCCGTAATGACCTTTCTGGCCATGGATATCCACCTCATACCCCATGTCTGCAACAGCCTGGAGAGGGAATTCTTCATCGCTGACCTTGGTTTCCTGAAGACCAATAATATCTGGATTATGCTGGTCTATAACCGCCTGTAACTGATGCAGGCGCGCACGCAGCCCATTGACATTAAAAGAGATAATTCGCACTGATGGTTAACTCGCTTTTTGTTGTTCTAGTTGTACTAGTTGCAGCTGACGCTGTTTGGCCATCTCTTCGAGACGAATTTGGTCGCTCAATATATACCCGGCCTCCTGAAGCATGGGGTCGGTCTCAGCAATATTTTCTTCTTCATCCAACTCCGCAGCATCCTGGTCTCTCTCTTGAACATCAGAGGAAGAGGTTAGATCTGGTTCTGAGTCGGCATCAGTGTCAGGCTCAGACTCCTCTTTCCAGGCTTCAATGCTGGCGAACAGCTCCAGCCCCTTTTTCTCGCGCCTGATATTTTCTAGTTTAAATAGCTCTTCATCCCATTGCTTACTGCGGGCGCGTCGGGCCTCAATATTCAATGACAGTACATCCTGCTGACTCCAGTTTTTACTGAACTGCAACTGACTGAGCATATGGGCATAGTCTGGATCATTTTGACTGCGCTGTTTATGGGCTTCTAGTAGCGGGCTCACTAGGGGTTGCAGTTGGTTGCTGTTGCTGTGGGGCACTGCGCGAATTCGATCCCAGGGCAGGGCGTAGTCCTGATGACTCTCGCCTACCTCCTCTGGGTCATAGGCCGAGGGAAAGGCTATATCGGGCAGCACACCCCGGTGTTGGGTGCTATCTCCAGATACGCGGTAAAACTTGGAGGTAGTCATTTTTAACTGGCCTGCAGATAGCCCGGTAACGTCCTGTACCGTGCCCTTGCCAAAACTCTGACTGCCCACTACCAATGCTCGACCATAATCCTGCATGGCGCCGGCAAAAATCTCTGAGGCTGAGGCGCTAAGGCGGTTGATCATGACCAGCAGCGGGCCATCGTAGACCGGCGGCCTGGTGGCACGCTGATTGCGATAGACTCGCTGATTGGCGTCGCGAATCTGCACCACCGGGCCATAACCTATAAATAGATCGGTGAGAGCTGTGGCCTCATAGAGAGAGCCTCCACCGTTGTTTCTCAGGTCGAGAACAATTCCATCAACCTGCTGTTCTTCGAGCTCTGCCAGCAGCTTTAAAACATCTTTGGTGGTGCTGCGATAGTCTGGATCCCGCTTTCTGTAGGCTTCAAAATCCAGGTAAAACGCCGGAATATCAATAACTCCAACTTTATAGGCTGTGCCGTCCTGCACTAGCTCTAGTACCTTGCTCTGAGCAGATTTCTCTTCTAGCTTAACCTTGTCGCGAACAATTGAGATAACTTTGCTACTGCCGGCGCCAGCACCTTTTGAGGGTATTATTTGCAGCCGCACTGTGGAGTCTTTCTCGCCCCTGATAAGTGCCACGACATCATCCAGTCGCCAGCCGACCACATCAACAATTTCGTCGTCACCCTGGCCCACGCCAGCTATCTTATCCGACGCCTTTAAGAGACCTTGCAGATCGGCGGGCCCCCCGGGAATTATTCTCACCACCCTGGTGTACTCGTCTTCTATATTGAGTTCAGCGCCTATGCCTGTGAGGGATAGGGACATATTAATCTGAAAGTTTTCTGTGGTGCGTGGCGAGAAGTAAGATGTATGGGGATCATAAAGGGAAGCCAGTGCATTCACATAAAGTTGAAAGACATCCTGGCTGTCACGCTGCTGGTACTGGGTTATCTGGGTGGTGAATCGCTTGACCAAAAGCTCGCGGGCAGCGTCTTCCTCTTTGTCACTGAGCATCAAGCGTATCATCGAATCCTTAAGGCGCTTGCGCCAGAAGTCATCCGCCTGTTCAGGCGTGGCTAGCCAGTCCCGTTTATCGCCATCGAGAACAATGGTCTCATCCAGGCTGTAATCAAATTTGTAATCTGGATTTTCGAGAAGGGCGATATTAGATTGCAGCCGGGCCGTTGCTCGCTCACGCAAGCGGTTAAACATAATAAACCCCGGGCTCACATCGCCGCGTTTGGCAAGATCATCCAGGCGGTCTTGCCACTGGTTAAATTCTTCTATATCGGACTGCAAAAAATAGCTCTTGGTGGAATCCAGCTGGTCAATATAATGCTCCAGATAACGCTTAGATAAATCGTTATCTATAACCTGGCCGCGGTAATGCCTGGTAGCCAGTCGATCAAAGATCTCTCGGTATAGCGCAGTCTGTTCAGACTTTTTCTCAATGGGAACAACAGTGCTTTCCACTGTGATGGCAAATACTGCTGTACTGAACGCAATACTGATGAGTAGGGCTATTATAGCGCGCGACATAGACTGTTCCTTGTATGGGCCCGAGAGTTTAGCAAGAACTGGAATTACTGAATATAGACCATAGGACAGTTTGTTAATTTCAATGGCCCTGGTATTAATTGTTGCTGTAGGTGCAGCTGTGGCTCCTGCCTCTATCTTTGATGTCCTCTAATCTCAATTAGTGGACATAGCTAGACTTTAATAAACTAGGCTGATACAGTAACTTTAATCAAAACTCAGTCCTTCTAGCGCCTACAGCCAGATACCTGGGTTACCACAGCCATTTCTCCAGAGACTAGCTATGTCCAAGGCATTTAATGCTACGCCGCTGTTCGATGCCCACAAAGCCTTTGTACGCTTACCCATGGGTATGGCAATGTTTGACGACTACCCAGACTCAAAACACTTTATAGATACGCTGTGCGAGACCATTCCGGATGTGCGGGATGATGTTTTACATACCCAGTCATTTTTAAAAAGCTACAGCCGCAAATCTGAAGCTACTTACCGTGGCTATCGCAATGAGGTTGAGCGCTTGCTGCTCTGGGCCTGGACTCTGGCCAATAAGTCGGTAATCCAGCTAAAGCGGCCGGATTTGGAGGCTTACTTCGATTTTGTGCACAGCCCTTATGCCAGCTGGGTGGGCTCATCTGTGCAGGATCGCTTTAAAATAATCGGCGGAGAGTCCCGTCAAAATCAAAACTGGCGGCCATTTGCCGCGAAAATCGCCAAGGAGGACCGCGCTGAAGCTATGGCAGCTGGTCTGGAGCTGGAAATCAGTAGAGACGGGCACCTGCTCTCCCATGAGGCGATGAAAATCTGTTATTCAGCGGTTTCCTGCTTTTATGACTATCTGACTGACGAGGGTTATGCCTTTGGCAATCCTATTCCAGCTATTCGCAAGCAGTCTGCCTATCTGATTAAGGGGGCTACCCAGAAAAATATTAAGCGCCTGTCAGACCTACAGTGGGAAACTGTGCTTGAGTGCGCCCAGGCAGCAGCCGATAAGAACCCTGACCATGAGCGCACATTATTTATTATTGCTATGCTGAAAACCCTGTATTTGAGGGTATCTGAGCTATCCGAGCGGGCCAACTGGCAGCCGGCCTGGAAGCATTTTTGGCAGGACAGTGACGGTAACCAGTGGCTTAAAGTATTGGGCAAGGGCAATAAGATTAGAGATATCTCGGTGCCAAGTGCCCTTTTTCCCTATATTCAGCGCTATCAGAAATACCGAGCTGCACTGAGTGCAAATTTTGGAGCCAACAGCGCGCTGGTGTCTAAGAACCGAGGCACGGGTGGTATGACTTCACGCCAATTGCGTCGCATAGTCCAGCAGGCTTTTGACCTGGCCTATGAAAAAATGGGTTCAGAGGGGTTTGTCGATGAGGCCAAGGCCTTGCGCGAGGCTACAACTCACTGGTTGCGGCATACTGGCGCTTCGCAGGATATAGCTACCAGACCTTTGAAACATATGGCAGATGATCTGGGCCATGCCAGCATGGGAACAACAGATCAGGTCTATATACAGTCGGATATGAAAGAGCGCGCGCGCTCAGGAAAGACTAGAGAAGTCTAATAAAAACAGTTAGTTAAAGATTAAATATAAAGTAAATTATTGATATAAGGCGGACTTATAGTTCGCCATTGAGGGGTGATTAATGAGTATAGATGCGCAAATTGAGGCCTGGGTGCGGCCTTTGGCTCAGGGGCTTTCGGATTTGGTGTTCTACCCTATCCAACTTTTTGATCAGGATTTTCCGCTGATTGTGCTCTGGCTGGCCATTGCGGCCCTATGGTTTACTTTTTATTTGCGCCTGATCAATCTTCGCGGATTTGGTCATGCAGTAAGGCTTTTAATTAATCCTCCGGCCAACGCGGGCGCCACTGGCGAGATTTCACATTTTAAGGCTCTCTCCACAGCCATATCCGGCACTGTGGGTGTGGGCAATATTGGCGGTGTTGCTGTAGCCATTGCCCTGGGAGGGCCTGGCGCCGCCTTTTGGTTGTTTATGGCGGGCTTCCTGGCTATGTCGACCAAGTTTGTAGAGTGCACCCTGGGGGTTAAGTACAGGCGGGTCAATGCCGATGGCTCTGTATCCGGAGGCCCTATGTACTACCTGGAGCGCTTCTTTCAGGTGCGTCACTGGCCCAAAGTTGGCAAGTTTCTCGGCAGTTTCTATGCACTGGCTCTGGTGATTGGCTGTCTAGGTATAGGCAATATGTTCCAGTCCAACCAAGCCTATGTACAGATGCTAAATATTACCGGTGGCGAAGATAGCTTTTTATATGGGCGAGGCTGGTTGTTTGGGCTGCTGATGGCATCCACTGTGGCTCTGGTGATTGTTGGGGGTATTCGCTCTATCGCAGCCACGGCCTCGCGAATCGTGCCCACCATGGCGGCGCTGTATATTGTTTCAGCGTTGATAATTATAGCTATGAGTGCAGAGCATCTGCCCGGAGCCATAGCGCTGATCTTTAGCAGTGCGTTTACCTGGACCAGTGTTCAGGGTGGCATGGTCGGCGCAATTATTGTGGGTTTTCAGCGCGCCCTGTTCTCCAATGAGGCTGGCATTGGTTCTGCCTCTATAGCCCATTCTGCGGTGAAGACTGATGAGCCGGTGACCGAGGGGCTGGTGTCTCTGCTGGAGCCCTTTATAGATACCATGGTTATCTGCACTCTGACCTCTCTGGTAATAGTCACAACTGCTATACCCAACGGTTTACTTGACGATGGCCGCGGCCTGGAGGGCATTGCTCTGACTTCAGCCGCCTTTGCCCACCATATTAGCTGGGCCCCCTACATAATTGCGGTAGCTGCGCTGCTGTTTGCATTTTCTACTACCATTGCCTGGTCCTATTATGGACTCAAGGGTTGGACCTATCTGTTTGGCGAGGCCGCCACAACTCAGATGATCTTTAAGCTCGGCTTCTGTGGCTTTGTGGCTCTGGGCTGCATGATTCAGCTGTCCGCGGTGCTGGATTTCTCTGATGCCATGGTGTTTCTGATTGCTCTGCCCAATATTATTGGTCTGTATCTCTACGGGCCCGAAATCAAGCGCGACCTGGCCGATTATTTGGCCCGTTTCAATTAACAGCAGAGGTAACAACAGGTGAAATTAGTTTTGGGTATACTGCAGGCGGATGATGTTCTCGGCAATTTAGTGGAAGATCATGGAGAGTATCCGCTGATGTTTGAGCGCCTGCTGCGGGCGGCAAACAGCAACCCTCAGCTGCAGCTTGAGTTTGTTACCTATAAGGTCAATAAAGGCATTTACCCTGCAGATATAGATGAAGTTGATGCCTATATTATGACTGGCAGCAAGAGCAGTGTGTATGAGCAGACGCCCTGGGTGCTTGAGCTAGGTAAATTTGTCCGCAGCCTACATCAGCGGCAGAAAAAATTTATTGGCATCTGCTTTGGTCACCAGATGGTGGCCCAGGCTCTAGGCGGTGAAACCAGACCAGCTGAGAATGGCTGGTCTCTAGGCACTAAACAGACTACTCCACAGAGAAATGCGAAGCCAGAGCCACAACCCGACCTGTTGGCCGGCAAGTCGTTTAAATTAATTTACAGTCATCAGGATCAGGTGGTGGTGCCTGCGCCGGGAACAGTGATTCTAGCCTCCACCAACAGCTGCCCTATCGCAGCTACCAGTCTGGGCAAGCATATTTTGACCTTTCAGGGCCATCCAGAATTCTTTGCCGATTACAGCCGCGCACTCTACCAGTTTCGACGCCCAGCCTATCCGCCGGAAACTTACGCTGCGGCTATGGCCTCGCTAGACCAGGATGCGGATCAAGACTGGGTGGCCAAACTAATGATCGACTTCTGTCTGGCCCCTCAGTAGGGCTTGTCTCCGTCAATTACTATTCTCTCCAGACAGCGGTAAGCTGGAAAGTAGTCGTTGACTGGCTTGTGTTGGGTGCTGCGGTTATCCCAGATCGCGATGCAGTTTGCCTCCCAGGCAAAGCGACAGGTAAATTCTGGGGTGGTATTGTGCTGATATAAAAACTCCAGAATCGCCCTGCTCTCAGCGGCGGGCAGCCCAACAATATGGGTAGTGAACAGAGGGTTTACAAAGATCACTTTTTTGCCGCTCTCTGGGTGAGTTCTAATGACCGGGTGATGCACAGGTGGATTGTCTGCCACTGCCCGGGCCAGTCGTTCAGCACCGCCCTGCTCTGCCAGGCTCTCTTTAAAGCCATAGCTAAAGTCATGAACTGCGGTAAGCTCTGCGAGAAAAGTCTGCATTTGCGCAGATAGCCCATCGTAGGCCGATGTCATGCTGGACCAGAGTGTATCCCCACCCTTCTCAGGAATAACCTTGGATCTCAGCACAGTCCCCATTGGCGGATGTTGGCGAAATGTCATGTCGCTGTGCCAACATTCAATCTTACTCGGCTTATCGGCAGTGCTCTCAAGAATGGTAATCTCTGGAAACCCCTCCACAGTGGCATAGGCGGGATGAGTCTGTAGCGGCCCAAAAGAGGACGCCAGCGCATGCTGTTGAGCTGGAGTCACATCCTGATTGCGAAAAAAGATAACCTCGTGCTCGACCAGCATAGCTCGGATAGCGCGATAGTCCTCTGCTCTGAGTTCGCCAGTTAAATCTATGCCGCTTATTTCAGCCCCCAGAGCACCCGCTGCAGGTTTTATTTTCATATTGTGCACTCAATTTATGCTTATTATTTTAGTGAGTCTCTGAGCCTTAGCGCAGCACTGTCCTGTGGGAATGCTACCACTAGTTTATTGGCAAAGTCTCGGGCTTGTTGATATCTGCCCAGGTCCCGGTTCATGGTGGCCAGAGAAAACAGCAAATCTCTGTCTGGCTGCTGAGGATTCAAGGCCTGGGTCAGTATCTCTAGGGCCTCCAGGGTCCTGTTCTGGGAATTTAATGCCAGTGCATAGACATAGGCATATCTGCTGTTATCAGGCGCCAGTTGCCATGCCTGCTGCAGGCTGCTGAGCGCTTTGACGGTCTGTTTGGAGCGAATCTGCGCCAGGCCTAAAACATGATGAGCCATGGCGCTATCTGGATGGGAGGCTCGAGCACGCATCAGCATTTCCATTGCTTTCTGCTCCAGGCCCCGAGCCCGATATAAATCTGCGAGATTTAACAGTGCTGGCAACGATTGACCGTCAAGCCGCAAAGCATGCAGATAGGCTTGCTGGGCCTGTGTATATTGCCCCTGAGCAATATGGGCACTGGCAATATTTAGCTGGCCATTGGGCATATCGGCGCTGACTCTCAGTGCCTCCATATACAGGGCAATTTGAGCATCCAGCTGTAGCTGCTGCTCTGTGTTCAACCCCTGAATCCCGAGTAGCAATTGGGTGGCTTGGTGTCTGACCGAGGCAACCTGGTCATTGAGTAACGGAGAGATATCTTGCCAGCGCTGCTGCAGAGGCAAAAACGCCAGAGCCTCTAGCGCCCCCAGTCTAATTAATGGATCGCTATTTTTTAACTGTTGCCGGGCAGCACTGTAGCTCTGGCCATCTGGATAGCTTGCAAGCAGACCTAGGGCCGTGGCCCTGGCTATGGCGCTGATGCCCGAATTGTCGGCCAGCTCAATCAAAAGCTGGCTGGCATTGGGTTGCGAGGTTCTGGCTGCAGACAGAGTTGTGGCGACTCTGTCTGCAGGCCTTGGGCTATCTTTTAGCCAGCTCTGAATTGCAGACGTCGACCAGGCGTCAGACTGATCCCTGTGGCAGTTATTGCAGGCATTGGGTGCGTCAATTTGCTGGCTAATATCTGGTCTCGGGATAGGCATGCTATGGTCTCTGCGCGCATCGACACCCATATACAGAGTGGCGGGCATATGGCAGTTTACGCACTGGGCGCCGGAGCTACCCTCCTGCTTATGAAAGTGATGGCTGGGCTGATCGTAGGCCTCTGGTGCATGACAGCCGGCACAGAGATCATTGCCCTGAGCCACAAGTTCCAAGCTGTGTGGATTGTGACAGTTACTGCAGGTGACTCCGCGCTGATACATTTTGCTCTGGATAAATGAACCATAGACATAGACCTCGTCCTGAATCTGGCCATCGGCATGGTAGAGGTCCTGTTGCAGTGTTTGTAATCTGTAGTGATCGAGAAAGCCCCCGCCCCCGGGATGATTATTAATAGGGTCCTGACTGATTTTGCTGCGTCTGGAATGGCAGCCGGCACAGGACTGGGTCTCAGCTATGGCGGCCTGGTGCGGGTCCCCCTGGGCGCTGGCGATTGAGGTTCCGCTGGCAATCACCCAGTTAACGGACTTGCCATACTGTACCTTGAGGCCATTATTGGCGGTAGACTGGCTGCCAGACCTGCCCTGGAGTTGCGCCCAGTCCAGATGATCAGAGCCCGGCCCATGGCAGGACTCACAGGCCACATTGATCTCGGACCAGATGGTGGCATAGCTGTCTGTTGTGGCTGAGTAGTTTTTCTGCAGCCCGGTGGAATGACATTCGGCACAGCGACTGTTCCAGTTGTAGTAGGCGCCAGTCCAGTGCAGGCTATCGCCAGGCTCGCCTTTATCGTCGGGCATTAGTTGATACCAGCGCTGCCCACCCTGGGCTTTGGGTCTGCTGTCCCAGGCTGTGGTCAGCGCCTGAATGCGACCATCAGGAAAGCTAATTAAATATTGCTGCAGCGGCGTGACACCAAAGCTGTAGTCAATTTTAAACTTCTGGTACTGGCCATCAGCCCCCTGAGTATTGACATAGTACTGATTGCCACTGCGGGTGAAGGTAGAGACAACGCCGCCATGACTGAAGCTAGCATTGTTAAAGTCCCCCAGCACGCTTTCAGGGCTGGCTATTTTCATTGCCCAGTCATGGTGAGAGCCCTGCCAATCATTAAATTCTTGCTGATGGCAGCCTGCGCATTCTGCGGCACCTATATAATTCGCCCCCTGACTGTTCACAGTCAGGAGCAGCAGTAAAGAGAGAGCTACATAGCGCACGGGAAATAAGAGATCTTGTGGTTACCTAATCAGGGTCTATTGTAAGCTGAAACTGCCGCAGCTGTAATCAAACACTGATTAAACATTAAGCAGCAGATGCTCGCGCTCCCAGGAGGAAATTACATGATTAAACTCTTCAAACTCCACTAGTTTGATAGAGGTGTACAGCTCGATAAATTTCTCACCGAATAGCTCAGCAATATCCTTATCCTCCCGCAGACCCCGCAGAGCCTCCTCCAGAGTTCTGGGAAGTGCCAGCTCTTCCTCATAGGCATTACCTTGATAGGCAGCCGAGGGCTCAACTTTATTTTTCATACCCAGGTAGCCACAGGCGAGAGTGGCCGCAATAGACAGATAGGGATTGACGTCTGCGCCGGGGAAGCGGTTTTCAATGCGATAGTTCTTTGGGTTGGCATCTGGCACCCGGAGCCCGGTAGTGCGATTATCAAAGCCCCAGTGCAGATTAATTGGCGCAGACACCTCCCGGGTAAAGCGCCGATAAGAGTTTACATTGGGGGCAAAGAAGCTCATGACATAGGGCGTGTATTTCTGCAGTCCGCCCAGATAATGGTAGAAAGCCTGACTGTATTCGCCATCTGCTGTGCTAAAAATATTTCTGCCATCAGCAGCAGACAGAATACTCTGGTGTATATGCTTGGCAGAGCCGGGCTCTGAAGCCATAGGCTTGGCCATAAAGGTGGCGTAGATATTATGCTTTAATGCCACTTCACGCACCATGCGTTTAAAAGTAAATACCTGGTCAGCCAGATTAAGCGGGTCGCCATGAATAAAATTCACTTCCAGCTGGGCGGCACCAGATTCATGGATTAGCGTATCTATATCCAGACCCATGGCTTCGCCATAGGCATACATATCTTCCACAAAGGGCTCAAACTCGTTAGCCGCGTCTATGCTGTAGGACTGACGGGCGGTCTCTGGCCGCCCTGACCGACCCAGTGGCGGCTTTAGCACCATATCTGGGTTAGTGTTTTTCTCAACCAGGTAAAATTCCATTTCGGGCGCTATCACTGGCTGTAAACCCTCTTCTCTGTAGAGTTCGAGGATATGTTTAAGTACGGCCCTAGTGCTAAAGGGGTGGGGCTTGCCATCCTTGGTGTGGCAGTCATGAATTATCTGACCTGTAGTCTCATTGGCCCAGGGCACAATGCGGGCTGTGGAAGGGTCGGGCTCCAGCAACATATCGCCATCTATGGTACCCAGCAGCTCCCAGTAGTTATCCGAAAACTCGCCGGTAACCGTCTGAGCCAGAATACCCTCGGGCAGGCGACTATCTTCTTTAAGGAATTTTTTCGCTGGAATAAATTTGCCGCGAGCATTACCTGTCATATCTGGTACTAGGCATTCAACCTCAGTAATTTTGTGTTCCTTGAGCCAATTTTCTATTTCCATCTGCGATTGCATGAGGCACCTGATGTCTTGTTATTTTCGAATAATTATTCAATTAATGTTGAATTATTATTCGAAAAGATCATAATGTCAATCTTTATACTATTTTGCGAGGCTAATGTGAGCTCTTACTATCAGGCAAGCGCAACCAAATCAGGCCCTTACCCCCAGCTGCAGGGCAGTCATCAGGCGGATATCTGTATTGTAGGTGCGGGCTTTACTGGGCTCTCCTCTGCCCTGCATCTATCCGAATTGGGTTACAAGGTGATTGTTTTGGAGGCTGAGACTGTGGGTCATGGCGCCTCTGGGCGCAATGGCGGCCATGTGGGCACAGGCCAGCGCAGGGATCAGCAATATTTGGAGGATAGGTTTGGTCATGATATTGCCAGTGCTCTCTGGTCCATGAGCCTAGAGGCTGTGGATACGGTAAAACACCTGGTTGAGAAGCACCGCATCAAATGCGATTTGAAGCATGGCAATGTGCATTTTGCCCACAAGGCCAGATACAGCAGAGATATGGAGAAGGAAGTCGCATTTCTCAATGATCGCTATGGCTTTGATCAAATGGAATATATCGGCAAGGATCGACTGCCCGATGTAATTGGCAGCCACGCCTATCACTGCGCGGTAATGGATACCGCATCCAAGCATCTCCACCCTCTTAAGTTTGTGCATGGCCTGGCAGAGGCAGCAGTTAAAGCCGGCGTGGTTATCTGTGAGCAGTCGCCAGTGACCTCCTATGCGGGAACTCCAGTGGTGGTAAAGACCGATCAGGGCCAGGTAACGGCCGCTGAGCTGGTATTAGCCTGCAACGCCTACATAGAAAAGCTAGAGCCGAAAATCAATGGTTATATTATGCCCATTAATAACTTTGTGCTGGCGACTGAGCCATTGTCTGATGAGCTAGCCCGGGAGATTATTCCTCTGGATACGTCCATGGCAGACAGTCGCTTTGTAATTAATTACTGGAAGCTGTCTGCCGATAATCGGTTGCTGTTTGGTGGCGGCGAAAACTATCGCCGCGGCTTTCCCTCAGATATCAAAGGTTTTGTGCAGCAGTATATGCTGCAGGTCTACCCCCAGCTGGCAGACAGTAAAATTGATTATGGCTGGGGCGGCCGAGTAGCTATCACTATGAATCGACTGCCCCACTTTGGCCGCCTGCAGGATAATATCTGGTATATGCAGGGTTATTCTGGTCATGGCGTGCCCACAGCCACCTTTGCGGGCAAGCTTATTGCCGAGGCGGTGAGCGGCAAACTAGAGCGCTTTGATCTGATGGCCGATCTTCCCACCGCCAAGTTCCCCGGCGGCACATTGTTGCGCTGGCCTGGCATGGTTGCCGGCATGCTCTATTACGCTCTCAGGGATCGCTTCTGATGACTAATTTACGCAAAACCTCCCCCAGAACCCAGCCAGTGCAGCGCCGAGCCCAGGAGCGTCGCAATCAGATACTGCAGGTCACTGCAGAGCTGCTTGAAGAGGTGGGCCAGGACGATTTAACCACTATTCTGGTAGCCAAGCGGGCCGGCGTATCCGTTGGCACGCTCTACCATTACTTCCCCAATAAGTACGCCATTATGTACGCGCTGGCGGAGCAATGGGTCGGGGAGATGGATATAGCGCTCCAGGAGCTGGAGGCTGAGGCTATAGAGGGCTTGAGTCTAAAGCGCTTTGTAGAGCGATGTATAGAGCGCATGCGGCTGGTATATGTCAATCAGCAGGGTTTGCTGCCTCTGGTGCAGGCCATGTATGGCGTGCCAGAGCTTGCGGAGCTCGACTTAATTCATGACGAGCTGATTATCGCGTCTATGGCGCGTATGTTTGAGCGCATGGATATTAGCTCAGAGACCCATGAGCTGGCCCGCCTGGGGCGCACCTATCTGGAATTAACCCATGCCCTAATAATGGTGGTGGTAAACCAAAATGCAGCCGATGGCGCTAAAACCCTCAGCGAATTAAAGCATCTCAGCCTAATGCTGCTGGAGCGGGCGAAAAGTCAGTTCTAGGCTGTTATGGGCCTGGGGAGAAGAGGCTGTGCATCCGGCAGAAAACAGTGCTCCACGCAAGTAATCTACATTAAGAAAACCCAGTAAGATATTGATTTTAATGGGTTATCTTGCTTTATCTCTCATGGTCACAAACTCCTCCGCCGCCGACGGATGAATACCCACAGTGGCATCAAAATGGGCCTTGGTTGCCCCTGCCTTGAGAGCAATACCCATGCCCTGAATAATCTCCGCCGCATGCTCACCCACCATATGACAGCCCACCACCTTGTCGGAGATGCTATCCACCACCAGTTTCATGGTAATGCGGTCAGCACCGCCGCCCAATGTCTGTAACATAGGCTTAAAATCCGAGACATACACATCAATCTCTCCATACTCCGCCCTAGCCTGCTCTTCGCTAAGACCCACAGTGCCCAGCTCTGGCTGACAAAATACGGCTGTGGGAATATCGCTGTAATCAATCTGTGCAAGTCCCTGACCATAGAGGTGATCCACTAGCACCATGGCTTCCTGAATCGCCACTGGAGTTAGCTGAACCCGGTCAATTACATCGCCCAGCGCGTAAATACTGGGCTCTGCAGTGGCAAAGTTATCATCTACCTGAATGGCGCCGTTGGCGCGCACCACCGCATTGGTAGACTCCAGGCCTAGACCCTGGGTATTAGCTTGGCGGCCCGTGGCATAGAGCACCAAGCCTGCATCCAGGCTGGATTGGGTATTGAGCGCCACAGAGAGGTTATTGCCAGACTTAGTGATTTGATCAATTTCAGTATTAAGGTGAATTTTTATGCCTTTAGCCGCCATACCTGAGGCTACTTTCTCACTCATCTCCCGATCAAAGGATTTCAGCAGTACAGGTCCGCGGTAGACTAGATGGGTCTCTACCCCCAAGCCATTTAAAATTCCCGCAAACTCGACGGCTATATAGCCGCCACCCACCACAACTGCAGCTTTGGGCAGATCATCCAGAAAAAACATCTCATTAGAGCTGATCGCATGCTCGCTGCCGGGGAATTCAGGGATATAGGGCCAGCCGCCAGTTGCCACCAGAATAGTGCGAGCCCTGTAGTTGTGGCCATTCACCGACACCAGATGGGGGCCAGCGATGGTAGCGCGGCCATCAAATAGCTCAGCTCCGCTATTATCGATAAGACTGTTATAAATGCCATTGAGGCGTTCAATCTCAGCGGTTTTATTATCCCTGAGGGTCGCCCAGTCTAGGGTAGGCTGCTGGGTCACAGACCAGCCAAAGCCGGCACTGGCATGAAACAGCTCCGGAAACTGGGAGGCGTAGACAAATAGTTTCTTGGGCACACAGCCCACATTAACGCAGGTTCCGCCCAGATAGCGCTCTTCAGCCACAGCCACCTTCTTGCCTTTAGACGCCGCCATGCGCGCAGCGCGAACGCCGCCTGAGCCAGCACCAATTACAAATAGGTCATAGTCAAACTGATCAGTCATGTCACACCTTACACATCGTTATTCTTATTGATTGTGCCGTCGAGTTTATTGTTAGGCTTGTTAAACCAAGCCAGCTTTGTGTGCAGGCTCACCACAGTACCCACAATAATGAGTGTTGGTGCCCTGGCACCAGCGTCGCGGACAATTCCGGGCAGTGTATCCAAATCTCCAACAAACACCTGCTGCCGATCCGACGTACCCTTCTCGATCAACGCCGTCGGCGTGGCCGAGTCTAAACCATGTTCTTTAAGTTGCTGGCAGATGGTCTCCATACCGTTCAACCCCATATAAAACACCAGAGTTTGGTTGGGCTGCACGAGCTCCGGCCAATTTAAATCCATCTTACCTGAGTGCAAATGACCCGCAATAAAGCGCACCGACTGCGCGTGGTCCCGGTGGGTTAGAGGAATACCTGCGTAACTGGCACAGCCAGAAGCCGCTGTAATACCAGGTACCACCTGAAAAGGAATGCCATGCTCTGCCAGGGTCTCAATCTCCTCGCCACCTCGGCCAAAGATAAATGGATCGCCACCTTTTAGCCGTACCACGCGATTACCCTCAAGGGCATAGTCCACCAGTTTTTGATTAATATTGTCCTGGGTTACTGGATGATCCCCTGCGGTTTTGCCCACATAGATACGCGTGGCATCCCGCCGCACCAGATTCAGTACCTCTTTGGACACCAGGCGATCATAGAGCACAATATCTGCTTGCTGCATCAATCGCAGGGCTTTAAAAGTCAGTAAGTCAGGGTCACCTGGGCCGCCGCCCACTAGATACACTTCGCCGGTCTTAAACTCATCTGTGCTCTCAAGTTTATCTGCCAGTAGTCGCTCCGCTTCTTCAAGATTATTGGCATAGGCCTGCTCAGCAATGGGGCCGTAAAACACCTCCTCCCAAAAAGCCTTGCGGTCCGCGCCATTAGAAAACTTATCTTTAACCCGCTCGCGAAAGCTGCCAGCCAGAGCACCCAGCTTGGCCATACCCGCAGGCAGTAGACTTTCAAAGCGGGTGCGCAGCAGGCGCACCAACACCGGCGCATCACCACCACTGGAGATCGCCACCTGGATGGGCGAGCGATCCACAATTGACGGGAATATCACCGTCGAGAACCCTGGATCATCCACCACATTGGAGAGCATATTAGCTGCCTGGGCATGCTCGGAGACTAGACGGTTTAGGTCGCGATCATTGGTAGCTGCAATGACCATCACAGTATCTGGGTACTGCAAAAGATGCTGGTGTTCATAGCCGGCAGTGATCAGTTCGAGGCCATTGCAGCCGGACGCCTTGTCTTTAGCGGCCATCTCAAGTAGATCTGGGCAGAAGTCTTTGGCAATAATGGTGATAAGTGCGCTGGCTTCTTGAACCAAACGCACTTTGCGAAGAGCGATTTCACCGCCACCGACCACAACAATGCGGCGCCCTTTGAGGTTGTGAAATAGGGGTAGGTAATCCATTAGTTGATAACAGTCTGCCCATTCATCAATGGCTGCAGCACCTCAGGGATGGCAATAGACCCATCCGCCTGCTGATAATTCTCCATAACCGCCAGCAAGGTGCGACCAACTGCCAGCCCAGAACCATTGAGCGTATGCAGCAACTCCGGCTTGCCCTCGGCATTTCTAAAACGGGCTTTCATACGCCGGGCCTGGAAATCGGCAAAATTAGAACAGGAGGAAATCTCACGGAATTTCTCCTGAGACGGCAGCCACACCTCAATATCATAGGTTTTAGCCGCAGAGAAACCTAGGTCACCACCGCAGAGAATCACGGTGCGGTAAGGCAGTTCTAGCTTCTGCAGAATAGCTTCCGCATGGCCCACCAGCCCTTCCAGCGCATCCCAAGACTCATTGGGATGCACAAACTGCACCATCTCAACTTTCTCAAACTGGTGCTGGCGAATCATGCCGCGGGTATCCCGGCCATAGCTGCCAGCTTCACTTCTAAAGCAGGGGGTATGAGAGACAAACTTGATAGGAACCTGGTCTACAATTTCATTGCGATAGATATTGGTGATGGGCACCTCAGCTGTGGGGATCAGATAGAACTGACGCTCGTCGTCCAGCTTAAACAGATCTTCCTCAAACTTTGGCAGCTGGCCAGTGCCGTAGAGAGACTCACGGTTAACAATATAGGGTACATAGACCTCTTCGTAACCATGCTCCTGAATATGAGTGTTTAACATAAACTGGGTTAATGCCCGGTGCAGGCTGGCCAGTCCACCGCGCATCTGAGAAAACCTTGAACCTGTGATTTTAGAGGCTGTATCAAAATCTAAACCATTTAGAGCATCGCCGAGATCTACATGGTCCTTAACTTCAAAATCGAACACCCGGGGCTCACCCCAGCGTCGCACTTCCACATTATCATCTTCATCATTGCCAGCTGGCACTGATTTATGGGGAATATTGGGAATACCCTGCAGCAGAGCATCCAACTCCTCCTGCACCGCGGCAAGGGCCGCATCTGCAGCAGCGGAATCAGTTTTAATCTGCTCCCCTTTGGCCTTTAAGGGCTCGATATCCTCACCTTTTGCCTTGGCCTCGCCAATCAGCTTGCCCATGGACTTGGAGTAGCTATTGCGTTCCTGTTGTAGACTTTCAGCAGCCAGCTGCAGTTCTTTGCGCTGAGCTTCAAGGGCCAAAAAAGCCTGGGTATCAAGCTGATAGTTTTTTACCTCTAGGCTAGCGGCAACGGCATTTAGGTCCGAACGTAACAACTTCGGGTCGAGCATGGTGTAATCCTTAAAATTAATTCAAAAACAAACCTGTTAGCCAGACCGCAATCGTAACTGCCGCCAAGCATAAAACAACTGTACCCAGCGCATAAGCCAGCGCCAGAGCAAGGTGGCCATTTTGCCACAGACCCAGGGCATCAAGCGAGAACGTTGAGAATGTCGTAAACGCGCCAAGAAAACCCACCATTAATAAACTGCGCATCTCCGGCGGCAACATGGCCTTCTCCACAATCACCACATAGACTATGCCCACCGCCAGACTGCCCAGCACATTCGCAGTCAGCGTGGCATAGGGAAACTTATTGCTGGCCGCATCAAATAGCAACGTGCTCAGGCCATAGCGAGCCATGGCCCCAAGGGCGCCGCCAAAAGCCACTGCGATCCAATTTAACATGGGTTAATCCCTATTCTGTTGAGCATCTAGCGATCTCAGGTGCGCAAGTTTCTCGCCAATCTGTTTTTCCAGACCATTATCCGTAGGAAAGTAATATTGCTTGCCGGCAAGTTCTTCCGGCAAATAGGTTTCCCCCGCCGCATAGGTGCCCTCTTCGCTGTGGGCATATCTGTAGTCTTTGCCGTAGTCCAGCTCTTTCATCAATTGGGTGGGCGCATTGCGCAGATGCATGGGCACCTCGTAACTGGGCAGAGACTGCACATCTGCCATGGTGGCCTTAAAGGCGCTGTAGACCGCATTGCTCTTGGCTGCGACAGCGCAGAAGCTCACTGCCTGTGCCAGAGCCAACTCCCCCTCAGGACTGCCCAAACGCTCCTGAACATTCCAGGCGTTTAACGCCAGCTCCAGAGCCCTGGGATCAGCATTGCCAATATCCTCTGAGGCTATGCGCGCCACTCGCCGGGCAATATACAGAGGGTCACAGCCTCCATCAAGCATACGGCACAGCCAGTAAAGTGCCGCATCCGGCGACGAGCCGCGCACCGACTTATGCAGGGCGGAAATTTGATCATAAAAATACTCTCCGCCCTTGTCGAAGCGCCTAGTATCCCCCACTAATACCTGCTCCAGCACCGCTGCATCGATCACCGCCTGATCACCCTGCTCGCTGGCCAGGTCATTAGCAATCTCAAGTAGATTCAACGCTCGCCGCGCATCACCATCGGCCGCATTGGCCAATAGATCCAGAGCCGTCTCATCCAGCTGCAACCTTCGCTCACCCAGCCCAGACTCGCCATCCGCCAGTGCTTGCTGGATTACGACTTTAATTTGATCCGCATCCAGACTCTTCAGCACATAGACCCGGCAGCGAGACAGCAGTGCATTATTTAATTCAAAGGACGGGTTCTCAGTGGTGGCGCCGATAAACACCAGAGTGCCATCCTCCACATAGGGCAAAAACGCGTCCTGCTGAGACTTATTAAAACGGTGCACCTCATCCACAAACAAAATTGTTTTGCGGCCCCGCAGATCGCGCTGCTCCTCTGCCTTGGCAATGGACGCCCGAATCTCCTTCACCCCAGACAACACCGCTGAGATACTCTCAAAGTGGGCATCTGCAGATGCCGCAATAATTTTTGCCAATGTAGTTTTGCCCACTCCGGGCGGGCCCCAAAAAATCATCGAGTGCAAAGTCTCGCTCTCAATGGCCTCCCGCAATGGCTTGCCCGGGCCAATCAGATGCTGCTGGCCATAAAAACCCTCCAGTGTGCCCGGCCGCATTCGGGCTGCCAGTGGCTGATAGACCTGCTGGGTAAAGAGATCAGTCATTGCGAATCACATCAACGCCAGCGGGAATCTCAAACACAAACAGATCAGCCGCTAACTCAGGATTAAGCTCAAGGGCGGTAAAACGAATGACTGTAACCTGGTCTAGACCGTCGGTCAGTGCAATGGATTCAGGGGCGCCATTGGCAAACACAATTTGCATCGAGCTAAATAGACTGCCCCCCTGCTCCGGTGTCAATTCAAACACCATATCTGACGTCTGGACAATAGAGTAAGCTGTATCCAATCGATCCAGATCTCCAGAAAACAGGACCGCCGGCGTCGATTCAATATTGGCATCAAAGGCTTGCACAACTACCTGCTCAAGGTCTGGGTCATAAAGCCATAATGTCACCCCATCAGAGATCACTTGCTGGGGCAAAGGTTCAGCAACAATCCAGCGCAGATTATTGGGCTGTGCCACTTGAAAAAGCCCGCTGGAGTTCTGAATCGACAAGCCATTGGCGTCAATAATCTGCTGCTCAAACTGGGCTGAGAGGCTGGTGATGGGCTGCAGCAGATCGCGCAGCTGCTGGATATCTTTGGATTTGCCGCCGGCCTGGGCATTACAAATGCCAATTGAAAACATAATGCTGACTGCAAATTTAAAGAGGTGCATATTTCTTTTGACTCCCATTAAGAGCGCTAAATCTCCTGGGGAGTTTAGGCTAAAACTGTAGCTACGACTTGGGCGACAGTATCTCTCTGCTGCCATTGCTGCCCATAGGACTAACCACTCCCGCAGCTTCCATCTGCTCGATTAAGCGCGCGGCTCGGTTGTACCCCACCCTGAGCTTGCGCTGTACCGATGAGATGGAGGCCTTGCGGCTCTCCAGTACAAAGGCGACGGCTTCGTCATATAGCGGATCGGATTCCGGGTCATCTTCGCCCTCTTCGCCGCCACTAAAGCCTGGTACTGGAATGGATGACAGAGAGGTTTCATCGGTGATTTCGGCCAGATAGTTTGGTGCGCCCCGCCGCTTCCAGTCAGCTACAACCTTGTGCACTTCGTGGTCATCCACAAAACAGCCGTGAATACGCTCTGGCACACTGGTGCCTGGTGGCAGATAGAGCATATCGCCGTGGCCCAGCAGCTGCTCTGCTCCACCCTGGTCGAGAATGGTTCTGGAATCGATCTTGGAAGACACCTGGAAGGCAATTCTTGAGGGCACATTGGCTTTGATTAGGCCAGTAATCACGTCCACTGAGGGGCGCTGGGTAGCCAGGATCAGATGGATGCCAGCGGCGCGCGCTTTCTGGGCGATGCGGGCTATAAGCTGTTCGACTTTTTTGCCGACGATCATCATCATATCGGCAAATTCATCAATCACTACTACTATATAGGGCAAGGTCTCCAGCAATGGTGCCTCTGGCGGCTCCTGGCTGTCGTCCCAGCCCATTTCATCGGGATTAAAGGTCCACAGCGGATCGCTAATGGGGTTACCTGCCTTGATGGCATCTTCAACTTTGCGATTGTACCCGGCCAAGTTTCTGACACCCATGGCGGCCATCAGTTTGTAGCGTCGCTCCATCTCGCCCACACACCAGCGCAGGCTGCCAGCGGCATCTTTCATGTCGGTGATCACCGGGGTCAATAGATGGGGAATATCATCGTAAACCGAGAGTTCGAGCATTTTCGGGTCGATTAGAATCAGTTTTACTTCGTCGGGCGAGGCTTTGAACAACAGGCTCAGCAACATGGCATTGATACCCACTGACTTGCCGGAGCCGGTGGTACCTGCCACTAGTAAGTGGGGCATGCGCGCCAGGTCGGCGACTGTGGGCACGCCCGCAATATCATGGCCCAGCGCTAATGTAAGTGGTGAGTTTGATCGATCATAGGCTTCGGACGAGAGCACTTCGCTGAGACGCACCATCTCGCGTTTTTCATTGGGGATTTCAATCCCCACCACTGATTTGCCGGGGATCACTTCGACCACACGCACGCTAATCACCGCCATAGAGCGGGCCAGGTCTTTGGCCAGACCACTGATGCGGCTAACTTTGACCCCAGCTGCGGGCTGAATCTCAAAACGGGTGACCACTGGGCCCGGCAGCACTTCGACCACCTCTGCCTTAATACCAAAGTCCTGTAGCTTGAGCTCCAACAATCTGGATAGGTGCTCAAGAGACTCTTCCGAATAGCCGGTATCGTTAGACTTGTCTGTGGGATCAAGCAGATTAAGGGGCGGTAGCGAGCCGACAATCTCGGTGTCGCCAAACAGAGTTTGCTGTTTTTCCCGCTCTATTCTGGGGCTGACTGCAGGTTTAGCCTTAGGGGTTTGAATGGTCGGCGGCTTGCGCTGTTTGGTGCTCTTGACTGCAGCTTCTACCTTGATCATGCGCTCTGACTGAGCTTCTTTAGCGACGCGCTGCTCTTGTTGGCGCCGTTTGCGCTCTGCCAGTGCATTGGCTGTGGCCGCTAGCCTACTTAGGGCAAAGGCACCCAGGCGATCTATGGTACGGATCCAGGATATATCTGCAAAGACAGTGAGACCAAACAGGAACAGAGCCAACAGTAATAATGTGCTGCCTGTGTAGCTAAATGCGGCAATCACCGCCTCACCGATCTTGCTGCCCAGAATACCCCCACTGCCAAAGGGGTAGTAAGCCAGGTTCTCTAAATACTGGATATTGGCCAATGAGGTGGCACTGATCATTACCAGGCAGAAACCAATAACCCGCAGAATAAAACTGACCGAATCGAAGTCTTCTCGCTCGTGGAGAAAATGGGTACGTAGAATCTGCGAGGCGCGAATAGCCAGTAACAGTGGAAACAGATAGGCCATGCCGCCAAACAATGAGAAAAACACATCTGAGAGCCAGGCGCCTGCAGGCCCAATCAGATTGGCGACATCCCCGCGGGAGCCTGTATGTGACCAGCCCGGATCTTCTGATGAGTAGGTAAGCAGAGCCAGAAGCAAGACAAGGCACAGCGCTATCCAGCCAATCAGAGCGCCTTCTGCCAGTAGCTTTTTGCTGCGGGATTCAGAATCGCTGTCGCTGGTGGCTGCTCCTCGCATTGGTTTGTTTTGGTCAGTGCTCAACGGCCAGTGTCCCTGTACTTATTTTGCGTGCTCAATTGTAGCTGATTCCAGCATAAACGCCATGCTGAAGCACGATAATAAGCAACTATGCCCTAAATATAAAAAACCAATTGGTGATGCTGGCGGGATTCTTTATAGTAGCGCCCAGTTAGCATTCCCCGGCAACCATTGGCCGCCACTTTTTGATAGGTAGAGTTTGTTTTATGTCTGATTCACAACATTATCCCCTGATTATTCTTGGTTCTGGCCCCGCTGGTTGGACCGCAGCTGTCTATGCTGCACGCGCCAACCTCAACCCTGTGGTCATTACCGGCATTCAACAGGGTGGGCAGCTTACCACCACCACTGATGTGGACAACTGGCCCGGCGATGCCGATGGTGTGCAGGGCCCCGAGTTGATGGTGCGTATGCAGAAGCATGCTGAGCGCTTTGATACCAAGACTATTTTTGACCACATTGACTCTGTCGATGTGTCCAGCAAGCCCTTTACCCTGGTAGGTACTAGTACCTATACCTGTGATGCACTGATTATTGCCACTGGTGCCTCCGCTCAGTACCTGGGCCTGCCCTCTGAGGAAGCATTTATGGGCAAAGGTGTCTCTGCCTGTGCCACCTGCGATGGCTTTTTCTACCGCAATAAAAAAGTCGCTGTGATTGGTGGTGGTAATACGGCGGTCGAAGAGGCCCTGTACCTATCAAATATCTGCTCTGAGGTTGTGCTGGTGCACCGTCGAGATGCGCTGCGCGCAGAAAAGATGCTCCAGGACAAGCTGTTTGAGAAAGAGAAAAACGGCAATATAAGCATTGAGTGGAATCATAATCTGGGCGAGGTTCTGGGTGATGATGCCGGCGTAACTGGCATGGAACTGTTTGAAACCAGTACAGGCGAGAAGAAGCAGATCGACGTGACCGGCGTGTTTATTGCCATTGGTCACAAGCCCAACACGGATATCTTTGCCGGTAAGCTGGATATGAAAGACGGCTACTTAACCATTGCCGGCGGTCTATCCGGCAATGCGACTGAGACCAGTGTCAAAGGCGTCTTTGCCGCCGGCGATGTGGCTGACCATGTTTACCGTCAGGCTGTGACCTCTGCGGGAAGCGGTTGCATGGCGGCACTGGATGCCGAGCGTTACCTAGATAACTGATGAATCTGACGCTTTTAGATTCCGAGCAGCCCCAGTTTCCCCATCCACGCCACGCAGTTAAGGAGCCCGATGGGCTCCTTGCAGTCGGCGGTAACCTGTCCCCATCTACGCTTATCAATGCCTATCGCCAGGGTATCTTTCCCTGGTATCAGGACGACGACCCTATTCTTTGGTGGAGCCCCAGTGAGCGCTGCCTGATCCCGATGGCGGGCCTGCACCTCTCCAAAAGTTTGGTTCGGACCCTGCGTCGCCAAGAATATACTATCACCAGCGATAAAGATTTTGCCGGAGTTGTGCAAGCCTGCGCGGCCCCCAGAGATAATGATGGAGGTACCTGGATTACCGCAGAGATGGTCGAGGCCTATTGCCAGCTGCACAGTATGGGCCAGGCTCATTCTGTGGAGGTCTGGGACCAGGGTCAGCTGGTGGGTGGGATTTACGGTGTGGCCGTGGGAGAAGTATTCTGCGGTGAGTCCATGTTTAGCCGAGTCACCAATGGATCCAAGATTGCTATGGCTTATCTCTGTCAGGGTCTGTGCCAGAGGGGCTTTAAGCTGCTCGATTGCCAATTGGAAAACCCCCACCTTATAAGTATGGGGGCCTCTCTGGTACCCAGAGACCAGTTTTTAGCAACCTTGGAGTTGTGCCGTGACAAGCAGCCGGGCTGGCCTGCTCAGAATGATTGGGGCAATGATTGGAGCTGTGCTTTAGGTGCACAAGAAGATTGAGTAACCCGTCTCGATCAACTAGGCTTAAAATTCTGCAGTAACTTTGTTTTATGTGAATCTATGACTAGAGATATTTCACCGGATATTAGCAAAATCCGGCTGCTGCTAACAGAGCCCCACGCCTGTAGCTATCTGGCCAACCATCAGGCCACTACAGCATTTGTGGATCCGGAAACTGAGATAGATGCCGAGCTATATGGGCGCATGAGCGCACTGGGCTTTCGCCGCAGCGGTCTGTATCTCTACTCTCCTCTGTGCAGTGCCTGCAACAGCTGCGTACCAGCGCGGATACCAGTGAATCAATTTCGCCCTTCGCGCTCACAAAAACGCTGCCTGAAGCGCAATGGCGATATGACAGTCACACAGGTTAAGGCTCTAAACTATGACCAGCATTACCCAGTTTATGAGCGCTATATTTCTAGCCGTCATGATCAGGGCGATATGTTTCCACCCTCTAGGGACCAGTTTGAGCAGTTTTTGGGCAATGCCTGGGATTGCACCAGGTTTCTGGAATTTCGCATTGAGGGACAACTGATTGGCTGTGCTGTGGTCGACCAGCTGCCAGATGCTTTGTCGGCTATCTACACCTACTTTGACCCAGACTATGCTGAGCGCAGCCCAGGTACCTTTGCAGTTCTGCTGCAGATTCAACTTGCCCAGGAGATGGGGTTGGACCATGTCTATCTGGGGTACTGGATAGCTGACTGTCAAAAGATGAGTTACAAGACCAATTACCAGCCGTTGGAAGTACTTGAACAAAATACCTGGCGAGTTTTGGGTTGAACTAGTAGGTGCCTAAAAAGCCCATTTGCTAAACCGCTAAATACCTTGCAATTGACTTTGCTATAACCGCCGTTTTAGGGCAAACTGCGCCCCTTTTACAGGCATGAAAGATTTCTATGGCGAAGGAAGATCACATTGAGTTCGACGGCGAGGTAATAGATACCCTGCCAAACACTACGTTTCGAGTAAAGCTTGAAAATGACCATGTTATTATTGCTCATATCTCAGGAAAAATGCGCAAGCACTATATCCGTATTCTAACTGGCGATAAGGTCAAGGTTGAGATGACTCCCTACGACCTTACCAAGGGCCGCATTACCTTCCGCGAGCGCTAATTCCCCTCTTTAGTCCAGCCTATTTCTTCGGCCGTTACGGTCTGATAGCCAGTAGGCTACAAAACAAAGCCCTATAAAAAAAGCGAGATACTCCCTGGAAATATCTCGCTCTTTTCGGCCTATCTATTTAGCTAAATCAGCCACCACTAACCGGCCACCACCTCTTTTGGTTCAGTGGTAACAGAGAGCTCGCCATCCTCCACAGCAACAAACACTGTGCCGCCTTTATCGGCGAGACAGCCAAATAGCACTTCCTCTGCCAGAGGCTTTTTGATTTTCTCCTGAATCAGACGGTCCATGGGTCTGGCGCCCATCTTGGCATCGTAACCATGCTCAGCCAGCCACAGCCGTGCGTCATCGTCCACATCGAGAAACACTTTCTTCTCGTCGAGTTGCGACTGAAGCTGTACCAGGAATTTATCGACCACAGTTTTGATCACATCTAAACTCAGCTCACCAAACTGTACTATGCTGTCCAGCCGGTTGCGGAATTCTGGGGTAAACATCTTCTTAATGGCTTCCATACCGTCAGTGGCATGGTCCTGCTGAGCAAATCCCATAGAAGCCCTGCTCATCAGCTCGGCCCCCGCATTGGTTGTCATGATTAAAATAACATTGCGGAAGTCGGCTTTGCGGCCATTATTATCTGTCAATGTCCCGTGATCCATCACTTGCAGCAGCAGGTTAAAGACATCCGGGTGCGCCTTTTCAACTTCATCCAACAAAATAATCGAGTGGGGCTGCTTGGTGACTGCCTCGGTCAACAGGCCACCCTGATCGTAGCCCACGTAACCCGGTGGAGCACCAATCAGTCGCGAAACGGTGTGGCGCTCCATATATTCCGACATATCAAAACGAATTAGCTCTACACCTAAAACATTGGCCAGCTGGCGGCTAACCTCGGTCTTACCTACTCCAGTGGGGCCAGCAAACAGAAAGCTGCCAATGGGCTTTTCACCCTCTCTCAGGCCTGCCCGCGCCAATTTAATCGAGGTAGCCAGTGCATCAATAGCCGGATCCTGACCAAACACCACCATTTTAAGTTTCTCAGCCAGGCCTTTGAGCTGGGCTTTATCAGAGCTGGATACGCTCTTGGCCGGGATTCTGGCAATTTTAGAAATAACCAACTCAATATCACTGACACCAATGGTCTTCTTGCGACGGCTCTCAGGCTGCAGGCGCTGATAGGCGCCGGCTTCATCAATCACGTCTATGGCCTTGTCCGGCAAGAAGCGATCGGTGATATGCCTGCTAGACAGCTCTGCTGCAACCTTTAGGGCAGGGTTGGTAAACTTTAAATCATGGTGATCTTCAAATCTAGACTTGAGGCCCTTTAGTATCTCATAGGTCTCTTGGATGCTGGGCTCAGGAACATCAATCTTCTGGAAGCGGCGCGACAGCGCATGATCCTTCTCAAAAATCCCGCGGTACTCTTGAAAAGTGGTTGAGCCTACACATCTCAGCTGGCCTGAAGACAGCAGTGGCTTTAATAAATTGGAGGCATCCATAACCCCGCCAGAAGCTGCGCCTGCACCAATAATAGTATGTATCTCATCTATAAACAGAATGGATTTTTCTTTCTTAATCAGCTCGGCAATAATACCTTTGAGTCGCTTTTCAAAATCCCCTCGATACTTAGTACCAGCAAGCAGTGATCCCATATCCAGAGAGTACACTGTGCTGTCCAGCATCGGTTCTGGCACCTGCTCTTCGACAATTAGCTTAGCCAGGCCCTCAGCAATGGCGGTTTTACCCACGCCTGATTCACCCACTAGCAGTGGATTGTTCTTGCGACGACGGATCAGTATCTGGCAGACACGCTCAACCTCTGCGCTGCGGCCCACCAGAGGATCAATCTGCCCCAATTTGGCTTGCTCATTGAGATTGGAAGCAAACTGGCTGAGCAGACTCTCTTCTTGATTTTCAGCGCTGCCAGCTTCGGTATCGGTCTCCTCATGTTGGCTGTGGCTGTGTTCAGACTGGTCTGCATATTTGGAGATACCGTGAGATATATAGTTGACCACATCTATGCGGGCAATATTTTGCAGGCGCAAAAAATAGACCGCCTGACTCTCCTGTTCGCTAAAAATAGCGACTACCACATTGGCCCCAACCACTTCGCTGTGATTGGCGGAATTAACCTGAAACACTGCTCGCTGCAATACTCGCTGGAAGCCATGGGTTGGCTGCGTCTCTTGCTCTAGCTGGGTCTCGGGAATGGTGGGTATGGTGGAATCAATAAACTCGGTCAAATCCTGACGCAGAATATCCAGATCTGCACCACAGGCTCTGAGCACGCTGGAAGCGGATGCATCGTCCAAAAGTGCCAGCAGCAGATGTTCAACGGTCATAAATTCATGCCGTTTCTCGCGGGCTGTTTTAAACGCCAAATTGAGGGTGACTTCAAGCTCTCTACTTAACATAACTATGACTCTTCTTCATCGTCGCAGGGTTCTATTTCACACAGTAGCGGGTGCTGATGGTCCATCGAGTATTGATTTACAACTGCCGCTTTCGTCTCTGCTACATCTTCAGTATAGATGCCACAGACGCCCTTTCCCTCGGTGTGTATCTTAAGCATGATCCGAGTCGCATTCTCCCGCGACTTGTAAAAAAATTGCTCAATTAATTCAACTACAAATTCCATAGGTGTGTAGTCATCATTTAACAGTACTACTTGAAACATACGGGGCTTTTTTAACTTTGGCCTTGATTCTTCGACCACAGTATCACTGTCCCGTTGCCAATCTGGTGTATTTTTTTCGTCGCTCATGTGAAAACAGCCAATTACCTAACAATAAAAGAGTGCGTGTATCTTACAACAGAACCGCCGAGCCAGTGAACCGATGAGCGGTACTTGTGAATAAAGTTGCGGCAATTTAGTCTATCAAAGCATCTAAATAACGTTCTTAGCGTAAATTAGATCAATGCTTTTTTTTGTTACTATTTTTGATTGCTTTTAGCCTGTTATTTGTAATCAATAACTCTGAGAGGTCAACACAGGTCAATCTAGATAACTTCATTGGACGAAGGCGGCAGGTTATGTCAAACACAGGTACTATTAAATGGTTCAGTAATGCAAAAGGGTTCGGTTTTATTCTCCCCAACGACGGTGAGGGAGATATATTTGTTCACTACAGCGCAATTAATATCGAGGGATATAAAACATTAAAGGCGGGACAGAAGGTTAGGTATGAGACCGAACGCGGTGAAAAAGGGCTTCATGCGATTAATATAACCCCAGTTGACCCAGGCGAGGACCCAACTCAAATCAGTTCTAGGTCAGCTGTGGCTGATGCTGTGGCCTAGAGACTCTTCGACAAATCTGACAAAAAAAACCGGCACTAGAGTATAGGGCCGGTTTTTTTACTTTAGACAGATAGTGTGCCAGATTTACATATTGTCGATCATGGCGTCACCAAACTCAGAGCAAGACATCAACACTGCATCATCCATAAGCCGCTCAAAGTCATAGGTGACTTTCTTTTCTGAAATTGCACCTTCAATGCCTTTGATTACCAGATCAGCAGCTTCCATCCAGCCCATATGACGGAGCATCATTTCAGCAGAAAGAATCAATGACCCTGGGTTCACTTTGTCCTGCCCTGCATATTTTGGCGCTGTGCCATGAGTGGCCTCAAAGATTGCCACATCGTCGGACAGGTTAGCTCCAGGGGCAATACCAATACCGCCCACCTGAGCTGCTAGGGCATCGGAAATATAGTCGCCATTGAGGTTCAATGTAGCCAGAACACTGTACTCGTCCGGACGCAGAATAATCTGCTGCAACATAGCGTCAGCGATAACATCTTTAATAATAATATCTTCGCCGGTTTTAGGGTTTTTAACCACATGCCATGGACCACCGTCCAGGGGCTCACCAGCGAACTGCTCAACAGCAACCTCATAACCCCAGTCACAGAAGGCACCTTCGGTAAACTTCATGATGTTACCTTTATGCACTAGGGTCACTGAGGGCTTGTTCTGATCTATAGCATACTGAATTGCTTTGCTGACTAGGCGCTTGGTGCCCTGCTCTGATACTGGCTTAACACCAATGCCACAGTTTTGGTCAAAACGAATCTTGCTGACGCTCATTTCTTCCTGCAAAAACTTGATTACCTTATTGGCTTCATCTGTTCCAGCGCGCCATTCAATACCTGCATAAATATCTTCAGAGTTCTCACGGAAAATGCACATATCAACTTTGTTTGGCTCTTTAACTGGTGAAGGCACGCCCTCAAACCAGCGAACCGGACGCTGGCAGACAAATAGATCGAGCTCCTGACGCAGCGCAACGTTCAATGATCTAAAGCCGCCACCAACTGGAGTAGTTAGAGGGCCTTTGATGGAGACTGCATAGTCTTTGACTGCCTCCAGAGTTTCGGCGGGAAACCAATCGCCCTCGTATAGCTCGGCCGCTTTCTCACCACAGTAAACTTCCATCCAGGAAATCTGCTTGCTGCCACCATAGGCTTTAGCCACAGCGGCATCGATTACCTTAACCATGACTGGGGTAATATCGACGCCAATACCGTCACCCTCAATAAAGGGAATAATTGGGTTATTAGGCACATTTAATGATAGGTCGGCATTAACCGTAATTTTTTCACCAGACTGTGGTACCTGGATATGTTGGTATCCCATTGTGATCTCCGAGAATTAATAACTGAATTTAAGAATGTTTGTAAAAAATTTACCAGATTGCGCGCATTTTACAGCATTTCACGTCTTTTTTGTAACCTTGTTTCATTTACAATGGGCAAAAATGGAGAAAAAAATTGGCTAAATTGATCATATTAAATAAACCCTTTCAGGTATTGAGCCAATTTACCACCGACAGTGATAAACCTACGCTTGCGGATTATCTGCATCTCAAAAAAGTCTACCCTGCTGGGCGGCTGGATTATGATTCGGAGGGCCTGCTGCTGCTGACTGATGATGGTCGATTACAGGCCAAGATCAGTGATCCCAGGTATAAGCAGCCCAAGACCTACTATGTGCAGGTGGAAGGTCAGGCAACACTGGAGCACTGCGATCGACTCTGTCGCGGTGTCGAACTAAAAGATGGCAAGGCTGCTGCGCTGAGCGCCAAACTACTGGCTCCACCGCAGCTCTGGGACAGATATCCCCCCATCAGGGTGCGCCAGTCTATTCCCGACAGTTGGCTGGCAATAACCATTGCAGAGGGTCGCAATAGGCAGGTGCGTCGCATGACTGCGGCGGTAAATCTGCCTACGCTGCGGCTGATACGTACCCAAATTGGCGACTGGAGCCTAGATGGCCTGCAGCCCGGAGAATATCGACAGCTGGATGTAGCTTCTCCCCCGATCAGCAGTAAGCTGCAGTCAGGCCGGAAAAATCGGCCCAAGTCATTTCGAGGATAGGGCTTTCGCTATGCCAGATAAAATACATCTCACCGTGGCCACTGTGGTGGAAAAGGACGGTCAATTTCTTATGGTCAAGGAAACCAAGTCTGGTCGGCAGGTAATTAATCAGCCCGCCGGTCATGTGGAGCCAGGGGAGGATATTTTGCAGGCTGCCCTGCGCGAGACTATGGAGGAAACCGGCTGGGAGGTAAGCATTAGTGGTTTTCTCGGTTTCTCGACCCATTTCGTCCCCCACAATGGCGTCACCTATTACCGCATGAGCTTTGTTGCTCAGCCAGTGTGCTTTGATGACCAGGCGGAAATTGACGGCGATATTGATGTTGCCCTATGGATGACATTGGAGCAGATTCGGGCACAGCAGCATCAGCTGCGCAGCCCTATGGTGCTTGGTTGTATTGAGGATTATCTCGCCAAGCGTATTTTTCCTTTGGATATATTTCGCAACAGCTTATAGTGTCGCCTTGAAAATCGCTGATCAAAGCTGCCTGTGGCAGCCAGAATACACATGAACAAATCACTAAAAGTTATTGTAGGCATGTCCGGTGGAGTTGACTCCTCGGTGGCGGCATATCTGCTGATTCAGCAAGGCTATCAGGTCGAAGGCCTGTTTATGAAAAACTGGGACGAGGATGATGGCTCTGAGTACTGCACCGCCAAAGCCGATTTAGCTGACGCCCAGCAGGTCTGCGACAAGCTCAATATCCCCCTGCATACAGCTAATTTCGCCGCAGATTATTGGGATAATGTATTTGAGTACTTTCTTGCGGAGTACCGGGCCGGGCGCACGCCCAATCCGGATATTCTTTGCAACCGTGAAATTAAGTTCAAAGTATTTCTCGACTATGCGCAACTTATGGGTGCTGACTATATAGCTACCGGGCACTACACCAGAGTCAATTCCCAGGGTCAGCAGACTCAGCTTCTGAAAGGCTTGGATAACAATAAAGATCAGAGCTACTTTTTGCATGCTGTTGCTGAGAGCGCCTTTGCCAGGTCGCTGTTTCCTGTGGGTGAGCTTGACAAGCCTGAGGTACGGCGTATTGCTGAGGCGCAGGGATTTGTGACCTCCTCGAAAAAAGACAGCACAGGTATCTGCTTTATTGGCGAGCGTCGATTTAAAGATTTTCTGGAGCAGTATCTACCAGCTCAGCCCGGCGAGATGCGCACGCCTGAAGGTGTGCTAATGGGCGAGCACCAGGGACTGATGTTCTACACCTTGGGCCAGCGCCAGGGTCTGGGTATTGGCGGCGTTAAAGATAGCTCTGATGAGCCCTGGTTTACCCTGGGTAAGGATCTAGATAACAATATTCTAATTGTGGGCCAGGGAACCAATCACCCCCTGCTGTTTACCAATCATCTGGCTGCTGCAGATATTAACTGGATCAACGGCCCACCTGAGTCGCCACTGCAATGCTATGCCAAGACTCGCTATCGCCAGCCAGACCAGCTCTGCTGGGTAACCCCAGATGTAAATGGTGGCTGCCAGACTGTCTTTGATCAGCCCCAGCGAGCTGTTACTCCAGGCCAGTCTGTGGTGTTTTATCAAGATGATCTCTGTCTGGGCGGTGGCGTTATTGAGAGCACCTGGAACTCCGACTCTAACTTTAGCTCTCTAGCTGAGCATCAGGAGCCCGCTTGATTTTTCCTAGTCCCACCCAGGATCAGGCTCTGGCCCTAGCCGCGGTGTTCCAAGCTTGCGAACTAGTGGCAGATCTGGCCCATCAGGGTGAGGCTGACAAAGTTATGCTTGAGGTTGCCATGGGCGCCCTGCTCAATCAAAACCCTGAGTCCCTAGTGGACCTCTATGGCCCGGTGGCAAATCTAACTACTGGTATCAATTCCATGACCAGCTTTATGGGCCGGCAATCACCGGCTGCCAAGCAGCCGGAAGTTATGCGCTATGTGATTTCTATTCTATATCTGGCGCGCAAGCTATCTGGCAATAAAGCCATGCTGGCAAAAATTGCTGAAGGTATTGAAGGGGCATCACGCCAGGCTCAGCACTTTTCTCCCACCCATGACAATGTGTTTACCAATATTGACTCGCTTTACCAGTCTACAGTGAGCACCATGCGCCTGCGTATTCAGGTTGGCGGCTCTGGTGTCTATCTGCAGCAACCGGCCATAGCTCAGCGAATTCGCTGTATGCTATTTGTGGCAATTCGCAGTGCTTTTTTGTGGCAGCAACTGGGCGGCACACGTATTCACCTTATGTTGCAGCGTAAAACTCTGGTTAAACTGCTGCCCCATCTGTAGGTTTTACGCACTGCTTTTTACTGCAATTGAATTCTGAAATCAAAGTTCAAATCCGTTATTATTAGCGCCCTATTTTACCCACCAGACTGGAAGCCAATATGGACAACACCGCACTTTCCTCGCTCACTGCTATTTCGCCTATAGACGGTCGCTATGGCTCTAAAACACAGAGGTTGCGCACCGTATTTAGCGAGTTTGGTCTTATCCGCTACAGGGTTTTAGTTGAGGTGCGCTGGCTGCAGCACCTGGCAGCAAATCCCAAGATAACAGAAGTGGCTGAATTTTCCGTCGAGGCGAACAGTCTGCTCAACAGCCTGGCCGAAAACTTTACTCAGGAGCAGGCCCTGCGCATTAAAGAAATAGAGCGCACCACCAACCATGATGTCAAAGCCGTGGAATACCTGATCAAGGAAACCATAGCTGACAACGCCGAGTTGCAGGCTGTCAGTGAGTTTGTTCACTTTGCCTGCACCTCTGAAGATATTAATAATCTATCCCATGCACTGATGCTTAAAGAAGGTCGCGACCAGGTTATGCTGCCCGCTCTGCAAGCAATTAGCGACCAGTTGTCAGCCATGGCCAAGGAGTTTGCAGCAGTTCCCATGCTGTCGCGGACCCATGGTCAAACCGCGTCGCCAACCACAGTGGGCAAAGAGTTTGCCAATGTTGCTTACAGACTGCAGCGGCAGATTGCTCAGATCCGCCAGGTACCCCTGCTGGGTAAGATCAACGGCGCCGTGGGCAATTACAATGCCCATATCTCAGCCTATCCAGAGATTGACTGGGCGGCCAGTGCCAAGCAATTTATTGAGCGGCTGGGTCTGGATTTCAACCCCTACACCACCCAGATTGAACCCCATGATTATATGGCGGAGCTTTTTGATGCTGTAGCGCGCTCCAACACCATACTTATTGATTTTGCTCGGGACATTTGGGGCTATATCTCTATGGGTTACTTTAAGCAGAGAACCATAGCCGGCGAAGTGGGTTCCTCTACCATGCCCCACAAGGTCAACCCAATTGATTTTGAAAATGCCGAGGGCAATATGGGAATTGCCAATGCACTGTTTGGCCACCTGGCCAGCAAATTGCCTATATCCCGCTGGCAGCGGGACCTTACCGACTCAACAGTACTGCGCAATATGGGTGTGGGCCTGGGCTACAACCTGATTGCCTACGCTTCACTGGACAAGGGTATGGGTAAGCTACAGCTAAATACAGACAGACTGGCGGCCGACTTAGACTCGAGCTGGGAGGTACTGGCGGAGCCTATTCAAACTGTTATGCGCCGCTACGGTATCGAAGAGCCCTATGAGAAACTCAAGGCTCTAACCAGAGGCAATGTAATGGATCAATCAACCATCCAGAGCTTTATAGATAGCCTGGATATGCCTGAACAGGCCAAGGCAGAGCTCAAGGCCCTGACCCCAGCTGGCTATATTGGCAACGCAGTGCAGCAGGCCAGTGATATTTAACTTTGATGAATAAGCAAACTGCTTTGCTTGGGGATATTAGCCCGCAAGAGTTTCTGCGAGATTACTGGCAGAAAAAGCCGCTGTTGATTCGCAGTGCTATTGCAGACTTCGAGCCACCCATTGATGGCGACGAGCTCGCCGGGCTAGCCCTTGAGCCCGAGGTGGAGTCCAGATTAGTGATCGGCCAAGACTGGCAACTGGAGAATGGCCCATTTGCGGAGCAGCGCTTTCAAACATTGCCTCCTAGCCACTGGACTCTACTGGTGCAGGCGGTGGATCTCTGGGTTCCCGAGGTGGCTGCTCTACTTGAGCGCTTCACCTTTCTGCCCCCCTGGCGCCTAGACGACATTATGGTTAGCTATGCTGAAGATGGCGGCAGTGTTGGACCTCATTTTGACTACTATGATGTGTTTCTACTCCAGGGCTCAGGGCAGCGCCGCTGGCAGATTGGGCAGGTCTGCGACAGCAACAGTCCATTGCTTGCAGATACAGACCTAAAGATTCTCAGCGAGTTTAACGCCACTGAAGAATGGGTGCTCAACTGCGGCGATATGCTCTATATACCACCTAAGATAGCCCATCATGGCGTGGCTATAGGTGAGTGCACCACATTTTCCGTGGGGTTTCGCGCACCCTCAGCCACAGACATGCTCGACGATCTGGCCACCGAATTACTCAGTCGAGGCCTGGCGCCAAACTATCTAACCGACCCCCCTCTTACCCCAGAGATGGCTACTGACAAGATACCTGAAGCCTATATCGCAAAGATAAGGTCGCTCATGCTGGAGCTATTAGATGATGATCAGTTGCTAGCGCAATGGTTTGCCCAGTACATGACTGAGCCCAAGTACCCTATGCTGACAGATATTACCGGAGAGCAGCGCCGAGCCAGTATAGACTGTGCAGATACTTCCGGTGGCCGACGCTACTTTAATAACGGCCTAGAGCAGGACTGAATACAAGCCTTAAAAAAATCCTGCCTACTGCTGAGCCTGAGGAATCGCACCAGAGCCCTCTCGGCGATAGTCTGAGGCCCCAAACAGCCGAGTGCCAGCCTTGCGCTGGATACTCTGGGTCGCACCCAGTCGGCTCGCCCGATCATTGACTCTGTGACCCATGTCTTTCAGCCGATTTAGGGTATCCACAGAGATTCCAGACTCATAAAAAACCATATCCGGCAGCCACTGATGGTGGATTCTGGGGGCAGCTGTTGCCTCTGCCACACCCATTTCGAACTCTACAACATTGAGCAACAGCTGCATGCTAATAGTAATTATGGTACTACCCCCCGGGGTGCCAGTAGCCAGTATGGGTTTGCCGTCGGCATCAAAGGCGATAGTGGGGGTCATGGAGGACAGAGGCCGCTTGCCAGGCTCAATAGAATTGGCAACGCCGCCGACCAGGCCGTAGCCATTGGGCGAGCCAGGCTTTGACGAGAAATCATCCATTTCATTATTTAACAGAAAGCCCGCTCCGGTAACTGAGATACCGCTGCCATAGGAAAAGTTGAGGGTATAGGTATTGCTGACCACATTGCCCCATTGATCCCAGGTGCTGAAGTGGGTGGTTTCTGTGCTCTCTTTTGTGGCCTGGAGGCTTAACCCAGTTTCACCTAGCCCAGGTTTAATATTTACAGAGCGACTGGACCTCAGCGGATCAATCTGATCCCGCAGCACGGTGGCATATTTTTTATCTGTGAGCTGCGCCACTGGTACCGGGAAGAAGTCAGGGTCGCCCAGATAGAGGCTGCGGTCTGCATAGGCCCGACGCATGGATTCGACCAAACGATGTATATAGTCAGCACTGTTATGCCCCAGGCCTTTAAGGTCCCAGCCCTCCAGAATATTTAACATCTGGACCAAATGCACACCGCCAGACGAGGGTGGTGGCATGGTGCAGACGCGAGTTTTCTTGTAGTCGCCACAGACAGGCTGGCGCTCAACCACATGATAATTGACCAGGTCCTGATGGCTAATCAGGCCTCCAGAGGCCTCCATCTGGGCCACTATTAAATCTGCAGTTTTGCCCTGATAAAACTCCTCTCGGCCTCCATTGGCAATGCGCGCTAAGGTGGCGCCAAGCTCGGTCTGTATCAACGTTTCACCAAGCTCGTAGGAGTCGCCCCCGGGTTTGTAGAAGTACACTTTGCTGGCACTGTCTTGTTGTAGGCGCTGACTTCTAGATTTAAGTGAATCGGACAGATCAGCAGATACTGCAAAGCCGCCGCGAGCAAGTGCTATGGCAGGCTGCATAACCTGCTTTAGCTTCAGTAACCCGTATTTTTCCTGGGCATGGATAAGCCCAGCAACAGTGCCAGGCACACCGGACGACTCGATACTGTAGCGGGCCTTGTTATTGTCTACATCACCCTCTAGATCGAGGAACATATCTCTGTGGGCCTCAGCGGGGGCCATCTCTCGGTAATCAATAGCAATGGTTTTATCTGCCTCGGCCAGATGGACCAGCATAAAGCCACCGCCACCCAGATTGCCGGCGCGAGGCAGGGTTACGGCCAGGGCAAAGCCAGTGGCCACAGCAGCATCCACAGCATTGCCGCCAGCGGAGAGAATATCAGCGCCCACCTGACTAGCAATAATCTCCTGAGAGACCACCATACCAGTCTCACTGATGACCGGGTGAAAGCGCGCTTTAGAGTCTAATAGCGCTGTGCCAGAGGCAAATAATGGGGAAAAACTGCAGGCTGCAGCAATAAGATAGACCGATAGGTTTTTCATGCGGGGCTCTATGATTAATCATCTTTAAAACAGGGGGCCATTTTTTATCAATTACCGCTCCGTGGCAATCAAAAATGCACCAATTTAATGCATATTGCGATTAAATCTTCAGGTTAACCGGCTAGGCTAGGGGTTGGGCGGACAGAATGATTCCATTGTTGTCGGCATAGACATAGTCTTTTGGGGCAAAGGTAACGCCGCCAAAAGTCACAGGAATATTTAGCTCTCCAACACCTTTTTTATCTGTTTTCATAGGATGAACGCCCAGGGCCTGAACCCCTATATCTGTTGCCCTTATCTGGTCCACATCGCGGATGCAGCCATAGATAATAAGACCGGCCCAACCGTTGCTAGCAGCCTGCTCGGCAAGCATATCGCCAAGACAGGCGCGGCGCAGACTGCCCCCTGCATCAACCACTATTACTCTGCCCTCACCCGAAGTGCCGACCAGCTGTTTAACTAGGGAGTTATCTTCAAAGCACTTAATCGTCGTAATCTGCCCGCAAAACTGTTCGCGCCCGCCAAAATTGCTCAGCATGGGCTCAACAACGCGCACCAATTCAGGGTACTGATCACAGAGGTCCGGCGTTGACTGCATAGGAGTCAACCCCTGGCCTTGGCTTTTTGGCGATAGGCATGCAGCAGAGGCTCGGTGTAGCCGCTGGGCTGTTCCAGACCTTTAAATACCAGGTCACAGGCGGCCTGAAAGGCAATGCTCTGATCAAAATTGGGGCCCATACTCACATAGTCAGCATCGGCAATATTCTGAGCGTCCACCACAGCGGCCATGCGCTGCAATGTCTCTCTGATCTGCTCTTCACTGCAGATTCCATGATGCCACCAGTTGGCCATATGCTGACTAGAGATTCGCAATGTAGCTCGGTCTTCCATCAGGCCAATATTATTAATATCCGGCACCTTGGAGCAGCCAACTCCCTGCTCTACCCAGCGCACCACATAGCCCAGTAATCCCTGAGCGTTATTGTCCAGCTCAAGCTGAATCTGCTCTGCACTCAATACTCGATCGCCCAGCAGCGGAATATCGAGAATATCATCCACATTGGCTATTTCTCGCTGAGCGATTTGATCCTGCAAACTGGCTACATCGACCTGGTGATAGTGCATTGCATGCAATGTGGCCGCGGTTGGCGAAGGCACCCAGGCAGTATTGGCGCCAGACTTGGGATGGGCGATTTTGACTTTCATCATATCCGCCATATTGTCCGGTACTGCCCACATGCCTTTACCTATCTGAGCCTTGCCTTTGAGCCCGCAGGCCAGGCCTATATCCACATTGTGATCTTCATAGGCAGCAATCCACGGCAGAGCCTTTAAATCAGCTTTAAGGGCAAAGGGGCCAGCGTGCATACTGGTATGAATCTCATCCCCAGTGCGGTCCAAAAAGCCGGTATTGATAAATACCACTCGGTCTTTAGCAGCCCGTATGCATTCCTTAAGGTTGACAGAAGTGCGTCGCTCCTCGTCCATAATGCCCACTTTGATAGTATGCCGATCCAAGCCCAGAGCATCTTCGATACTATTGAACAGGTCGTCGGTGAAGCTAACCTCTTCAGGACCATGCATCTTGGGTTTCACTATATAGATACTGCCAGCCCGGGAGTTGTTGTGGCTGCCCGGCAGCTTAATATCTTGCATCGAAATCAGGCTGGTAATCACGCCGTCCATAATGCCTTCCGGAATCTCAGAATTGTCGCCATAGAGAATCGCCGGATTGGTCATAAGGTGCCCCACGTTGCGCACAAACATAAGGCTGCGCCCGCTGAGGGAGATTTCAGAGCCATCTGCAGCTTTGAATTGCCTGTGGGGATTCATGCTGCGGACAAAGGTTTTACCATTCCTATCAATGGTCTCCTCTAGGGTTCCAGAGATCAGCCCCATCCAGTTGCTGTAAGCCAGCGCCTTATCTTCAGCGTCTACAGCTGCAACAGAGTCTTCACAGTCCATAATGGTGGTCAGAGCAGCCTCCAGCACTATGTCCTTGACGCCAGCCCGGTCGGTTGCGCCGATCTGATGTCTAGAATCTACCTGAATTTCTATATGTAACTCATTGTTTTTTAACAATATTGAGCTAGGAGTTTCAGCCTCTCCCAAAAAGCCAACGAACTGGCTTGGTTGCTTTAGCCCCGCCAATTGGCCATCAGCCAGTCTGGCTTGAAAGTTCTGATCAACCACCCCATAAGCAGTGACATCCCTGTGGGAGCCATCAGCAAGGGGGGCAGCGAGATCGAGAAAGTCCCGTCCATAATCGATCACCCTATTGCCACGGACTGGATTATAGGCCCCAGCCTTCTCTGCTCCGCCCTCTTCTGAAATTACATCATTGCCATACAGTGCATCATAGAGACTTCCCCAGCGCGCATTGACGGCATTGAGGGCAAACCGAGCGTTCATAATAGGCACTACCAGCTGCGGCCCAGCCTGCTCGGCAATCTCGCGGTCCACATTAGTAGGTGAAACAGCAAAATCCGCGCCCTCGGCTACCAGATAGCCAATATCCTCTAAGAATGTTTTGTATTCTGCAAACCCAGCGCCTGACTGGTGCTGCTGATGCCAGTTATCTATCTGAGCCTGCAGGCTATCTCGCTTGGCTAACAGGGCCTGATTTCTGGGCGCGAAGCTGTGGATAATAGTTGCAAAATTTTGCCAGAAGTTATCTGCATCAATACCCACCTGAGGACAGATGCGCTGGGTAACCAGGTCGTATATTGGCTTGGCAATCTGCAAGCCTGAATGCTCTATTCTGATGGTCATTTAAATACTCTCCGCGGATCCAGTTGCCTAATCAGTCGAGTCTATTGGCAAGCGGCTAATTTTCCAAATCTATGGCTACTATGCTTGGTATTCAACAGGCTGATACCCTACGACTATTTCAGGAGTTCCACTGAGACCGACTTGATGAGCTGACGCAGCCACTTATGGCCGGGATCATGCTGCAATAGCGGGCTCCAAACCATTTTGAGGCGCATGCGTTCAATCTCAAAGGGCGGCTCTAAAATGACTACCCTGTCACTACCGGCGATAGATTTAGCAGACATGCTGGGAATGGTCACAATCAGATCATCCTGTTCCGCCAAAAGCAATGCCACCTGATAATGTCTGGTAAACAGAGAAATATCCCGCTTAACCCCCTGCTTGCTCAGGGCCTCGTCAACCCAGCCGAGACGTTGCACATCATCCGGTGTCATCCCCACGCCTACACCCATACCGGTTTTACTCACCCAGATATGCTTACTAGACAGATAGCTCTGTAGGTTCCAGTTATCTTTAACCGGATTATTAGAACTCATTACACAGCTAAAACTATCATCCCAAAGATGCACCTGGTGGAAGGATTGAGGCAGTGAATCAAAGCGGTTGATAACCATATCAACCTTGCCCCGCTCGACATCGTGAAAGCTGACATCGCTTGGGGTCATAATATCTAGGCGTATATTGGGCGCCTGCTTGCGCAACTCCCGCAATAGCACCGGCAATAATGTTGATTCCGTATAGTCACTGGCCATAATGCGGAAAATACGGCTTGACTCCATGGGATTAAATTCGGTCTTTGGCAATATGGCCTGTTCCGCTGCAGACAGTACCTTACGCACCATGGGCTGCAGCTCCAGAGCCCGATCTGTGGGCGTCATACCATCGCTAGTACGCACCAGAATAGGATCACCAAACAGATCTCGGAGCCGTCTTAGACTGTTGGACATGGCGGGCTGACTGATGCCTAGCTCCTCAGCGGCGCGGGTTACATTGCATTCGCGAAGCAGTACATCTAGGTAGACAAGGAGGTTTAAATCGACTCTTGAGATATTCATTTGAATAATGCCCGCAATAGAAACTATTAATTAGATTTATGGCGCCATGATACCTAAACTTCAGCATCAGTCAAATTAGCAAGCAAATAAGTATTCTCAAAAAGGGGTTAAAGATGTCGACTTACCAAAACAATATAGCTGCAGTATCAAAGCTTAAAGAGGGACAGCCAGGCTGGGGAGCCATAAGCTCAGAATCCGCTGCTCGCATGCGCCTGCAGAACCGGTTTCAAACTGGCTTGGATATAGCGCGATACACCGCAGGCATAATGCGAGCGGATATGGACGCCTATGACGCCGACTCGTCCGCCTACACTCAATCTCTGGGTTGCTGGCACGGCTTTATCGGCCAGCAGAAGCTGATATCCATCAAAAAACACTTTGGTACCACAGACAGGAAATATCTCTATCTATCAGGCTGGATGGTGGCGGCACTGCGCTCCGATTTCGGTCCATTGCCCGACCAGTCAATGCATGAAAAAACTTCCGTGGCATCGCTGATCGGCGAGCTCTACACCTTTTTGCGCCAGGCAGATGCGCGGGAACTCGGCGGTCTGTTCCGCCAGCTGGATACTGCTCAGGGCGATGCCAAGGCCGCTATTCAGGATCAGATCGATAATTTCCAGACCCATGTGGTGCCTATTATCGCTGATATTGATGCTGGCTTTGGCAATGCCGAAGCCACCTATCTGATGGCTAAGCAAATGATTGAAGCCGGTGCCTGCTGTATTCAGATTGAAAACCAGGTCTCCGATGAGAAGCAGTGTGGACACCAGGATGGCAAGGTTACAGTGCCCCATGAAGACTTTCTGGCCAAGATTAATGCGGTGCGCTACGCCTTCCTTGAGCTGGGTGTAGATGATGGCGTTATTGTAGCGCGTACCGACTCTCTGGGTGCTGGACTGACCAAACAGATCGCTGTAACCCGAGAGCCAGGCGATCTCGGCGACCAGTACAACTCCTTCCTTGATGTTGAAGAGATTGCAGCCGCTGATATGCAAAATGGCGATGTGGTCCTCAACCGCAATGGCAAACTAGTGCGCCCCAAGCGCCTGCCCAGCAATCTGTTCCAGTTTAAGCCGGGAACCGGTGAAGCTCGCTGTATTCTCGACAGTATTACCAGCCTGCAAAATGGCGCCGATATGATCTGGATTGAAACCGAAAAACCCCATGTGGGCCAGATCGGTGGCATGATGGATGAGATTCGCAAGGTAGTGCCCAATGCCAAACTGGTCTACAACAATAGTCCATCCTTTAACTGGACCCTCAACTTCCGCCAGCAGGTATTCGACGCAATGTCTGAAGCTGGAGAAGATGTGTCAGCCTATGATCGCGGAGATCTAATGAATGTCAGTTACGACGACAGCGCTCTAGCAGTCGCCGCTGACGAGAAAATCCGCACATTCCAGGCAGATGCCGCCAAGCATGCTGGCATCTTCCATCATCTGATCACTCTACCCACCTATCACACTGCGGCGCTGTCTACCGACAACCTAGCCAAAGAGTATTTTGGCGACCAGGGTATGCTCGGTTATGTTGCCGGCGTTCAGCGCAAAGAAATCCGCCAGGGTATCGCCTGTGTTAAGCATCAAAATATGGCTGGATCAGATATGGGTGATGATCATAAAGAGTACTTTGCGGGTGAAGCAGCCCTAAAAGCTTCGGGCAAAGACAACACCATGAATCAGTTTTAGCAGGAAAAGATTCAGCAGCCCGCTACCTGCGGCTATTGAAAACGGCAAATATCTCTCAAAGGTATAGGCCGTTTTCTATTTTAGCGCTTAAAGCAAAACCCCTTGTAAAAGAAAAACAGTAATCCACAGAGAAGTAGGTCAATAATCTCTATAGGCTGCCTGAGTTCCTCGATAAAGAGGTGAATGCCCTGACTAAAAGTCTGCCCAGAAAAAAGACTCAATAGGGCGGACATAAGCATAACCACAACAACTGTACCGGCAATCTCAAAAAACGTTCGGAACTGGTAATCCATCACCCTCTCCTTCTTTAGTTATGTCTTGGTTTGGATAAAATCCTTTATCCGTATCTGTATAGACCCGTTAATCCAGTTTTAGTGCCCAGATCTGATAGGCGCGACTTTGATCCAACAAAAAGGGCCGCGCCGGAGGCGATAAATTTTTACTGAGGACAAAAACCAAGCACATTAACTTTCTAAAATCGGTATAATCTCCGCCTGCGTAAACACCACATTAAACTAGCTTGAGCGATCCCAGTTGAATACAGAATTTCTTGGCAAGACAGTCTCCGGTCCCTTCACAATCCCTTCGGGCATTGTCACCACAGCCACCTCAATTATTCAGTATATGTTCGACCATATGCCGCAGATTGGTGTAATAACCACCAAGAGCGTTGGCCCAGAGCCCAGAGCAGGAAATCGAGAGCCGGTTTATAGCCAGTATGCACCTGGCTGCTTTGTCAATGCGGTGGGCCTCACTAATCCAGGGGCACAGGCCGCAGCAGAGGCTATGGCCAAACTGCGTATTCCAGAAGATCGTTTTCTACTGGTCTCTATCTTCGGTGGCAGCGTTGAAGAATTTGTTGAAGTAGCAAAAATCATGGCACCAGTAGCTAACGGCCTGGAACTCAATCTCTCCTGCCCCCATGCCAAAGGCTATGGCATGGCCATGGGTCAGGACCCCGAGATGGTGCGTGAAGTTACCGCAGCGGTTAAGGCGGTTGTTGATATCCCTGTGATACCCAAGCTAACACCTAACACAGACAATATTGCCGATATCGCCCTGGCCGCAGTAGCTGGCGGCGCCGACGCTATCTGTGCCATCAACACAGTGGGGCCAGGTTATACCTCTTCCCACGGTGAGCCGGTTCTGAGCAATGGTGCAGGCGGCATGTCGGGCAAAGGTGTGCTGCCCATTGCCCTTAAATGCGTGCGCGAAATTAAGGCGGTAACCGATTTGCCCATTATTGGTTGCGGTGGTGTCAGCAGTGCAGCTGATACCAGAGAGTTTATTAAAGCAGGTTCCACCATTGTGGGTGTTGGCTCTGCCCTTACTGGCATGACGACGGATGATATTGGCAGCTATTTTAATCAGCTTGAGTCGGATCTCTGTTTTGACTCGGATAAAGCTGAGGGACACATCCGCTACGATATAGATATGGATTTTGAGCCTGTGGTCCTGGTCGAAAATAAGCGCGTCTGTGAGGATATCTGTGTTCTAACCTTCGATCGCAAGATTAATATTCAGGCTGGTGAATTTGTGTTTCTCTGGGTGCCAGGCGTTGGTGAGAAGCCTTTCTCTGCGCTCTCTGATGACCCTTTCCAGCTTGCTGTGATCGATGTGGGTCATTTTACCCATCATCTTATGGATCTCGCTGTAGGCACAGAGGTCTATGTTCGCGGCCCCCATGGTATTGCAGTGTCTCCTCCAGAGGACGCTAAGATTATGGCAGTTGCCGGTGGCACTGGTCTGGCGGCTGTTTATCAGCTTGCCCGCGACTTTGGTAATGCCGAGGTATTTACGGGCGCCCGCTCTGCTGAGCGCCTCTACTATCTCGAGGAATGTCAGCAGATCGCTGAGGTGCATGTGGCCACGGATGATGGCAGTCAGGGCTTTAAAGGGGTTGTGACTGAATTGTTGCGGGCGCGCTTACAGGAGATGACCCCAGCGGAGTTGGATAAGTTGGTGTTTTATAACTGTGGGCCTGCGCCTATGGTTCATGCGGCGGCAGCGGTTCAGCGTGAGTTCTGTCGCGATGATCAGATTTTTAGCGCAATTGATTATTTGACCAAATGTGGTGTAGGTATCTGTGGTGCCTGTGCGGCGCCAGATGGTCAGCGTATCTGCGTGGATGGGCCGTTTTTGCAGGGGTCTCCTGCGCGTCCTGACAGCCACCACTTGGCGGTTTAATAAGCTCGGCATTTCAGCCCAGCTGTATCTAAGGGCCTCCTCCCAGACTAAACGCTAGAAAAAAACGAATCCCCATTTGCCGCCATCTTCCGCAACTTCTCGGTAGGACGATAAAGCTTACTAAGATGCGCATACTTATCGCCACGCTCAACAATAGACTGCAACCCTTCCTCATCCATCCAGCGACAAATACCACCCCTAAAGGCCGGAAAACCAACCCCATAGATCAACGCCATATCAGCCTCCGCAGGCGAGGAAACAATACCCTCCTCCAGACAACGCACCATCTCCATAGCCATCGAAATCAGCAACCGATCAACAATTTCCTCAGCAGCAATCTGATGGGCAGGCCCAGCGATCGACTCCAGCAGAGCAACCGTGTCGGGATCAACCAACTTAGCAGGCTTACCCTTCTCATTGAGCTCATACCTGTAATAACCAAGACCATTTTTCTGACCCAGACGACCAGTGTTGTGGATGGTTTCAGTAGGCCAGTTATCGCCCTTGATATAACGCTCAGGCAGTCCCTCAATCATAGAACTATAGCAATGGATAATAGTATCAATACCAATCACGTCCATAAGATAGGCAGGGCCCATAGGCAAGCCCCAGGCCTCCATCACCTTATCCACCTGCTGAAAGTCTGCGCCCTCCTTAAGTAGAATCTCCAGGCCAAATGTCATGGCAAAAAGAACCCGATTAACCAAAAAGCCAGGGCAATCATTGACCACAATAGGCTTCTTACCCAGTCCAAGCGCATAATTACAGACAGCCGCAATGGTTTTGTCTGAAGTCTTTTCGCCGCGAATCACCTCCACCAGTTTCATGGCATGAACCGGATTAAAGAAATGCATACCGCAGAAATTCTCTGGACGCTCAAGAGATTCCGCCAGACGATTAATGCTAATGGTAGAGGTATTGGACGCAATGATGGCAGTGCTGGCTAACTGAGCTTCCACAGAGGGTAAAACCTGCTTTTTAACCGATTCCAACTCGACCACAGCCTCAACCACCATATCGCAGTCAGCAATAGCAGCATCGTCCAAAGTTGGGGTAATTTTTGCCATAATCTGTGCTGCGCCCTCTTCACTAAGCTTGCCCCGTTTAACAGATTTACTTAGCAGCTTGCTGGCTTCCTGCATACCTAAATCCAAGGCAGAATCAGCAATATCTTTCATAGCCACCGCATAGCCCCGCACCGCATTTTGGTATGCGATACCGCCACCCATAATACCGGCACCAATAACGCCGGCTAGGCTAACTGGCGCTGGTTTCTCAGATAGCGTGGCGGCATAGCCTCTGGCCCTTTTAGTGATAGCCTGATCATTTAAAAATAAACCTACCATTGCCCGGGCCTGTGGTGTCTGGGAAATCTCATAGAAGGCCAAATTCTCTAACCTAATAGCCTCATCACGATCCGCAGAGGCCGCCGTAGTCATTAATTCAACTACCTTTAGAGGCGCCGGATAATGAACCCCAACCTTGCTTTGTATCATTGCCTGGAAGTTTTCAGAGAGACCAGTTACCTCCTCGGGAGCCTCGGCCAGTGCACTGAGCTTCTGTGTGCGGCGCGCCTGATAGTCACGGCTGCCATCAGCCAGCTCTGCAAGGAGCTTTAGAGACTCATCGCGGAGAGCCTCTGGTGCCACTACTCCATCAACAGCACCTGCAGCCAAAGCCGCCTCAGGCTTTTGTTGGTTGCCAGAGGTGACCCATTGCACCGCAGTTGCGTAGCCCACCAAACGGGGCAAGCGAACCGTGCCGCCCCAGCCGGGCAAAATACCCAAACCAGTTTCAGGTAGACCAATGGCTGCAGTTGAAGAAATTAGCCTGCAATCACAGGCCAGGCAGATCTCAAATCCACCGCCGAGGGCGAAGCCATTAATAGCGGCAACCGAGGGAAATGGCATATCTTCTATCTGGGAAAAGAGGCTATTGGCGTGCTGTGCACCTTTGAGGAAATCCTCTTTTGATGCAGCAAACATAGAGGAGAATTCAGTAATATCTGCGCCCACCACAAACACAGATTTACTGCTGCTCAGCAGTAAACCGCGAATATCTGTGGCATTGGCTAGAATGCTCAGTGCCTGGTGCAGATCAGCCAGAGTCTCCTGATTAAAAACATTGACCGAACCAGACTGGTTATCAAAGTTAATCTCAGCAAATCCATTTTCGATCGACTTGAGGCACAAGGTTTTTCCACTATACATAGGGCTTCCCATTGACGGTTAAAATTTTCGAGACCGACATTCTAACTTTGTAAAAACATTAGTCTATGATTTACTGCCAGAGAATAACCACTATTGACAATACTGAGCCGAACCTCTGATGAATCTTCGTGAAACAATGTTAGCTGAACAACAGCTAAAAGCCCTTTTTGAGCAGGCCAAGGGCTATGCTTTTGAGTATGCAGAGGCAATTGCAGATCGGGCGGTCTTCCCAACGCCGCAAGCGATCGCAGATTTAGAGCAGTTTGTTGAAGCTATGCCAGGCCATCCTGGGGATGCCAGCAGTATTCTGCAGCAACTCCATGACTATGGTTCCCCCGCGTCTGTGGCACAGACCGGTGGCCGTTATTTCGGCTTTGTGAATGGCGGCATTATACCTGTGACACTGGCTACCAAATGGCTGACAGATTTTTGGGATCAGAATACCGCGCTGCAGCTGATGTCACCTATTACTTCCAAGCTGGAAGAGGTCTGCCAGCGCTGGCTGCAGCAGTTACTGGGTTTGCCAGATACCACAGTGGCGGGGTTTGTCAGCGGCACCTCCTCTGCAATCTTTTGCGGTTTGGCTGCAGCTCGATTACGCATCTATGGCAACCATGGTTGGGATTTCAATCAGCAGGGCCACAATGGTGCGCCACCCATTCGTATTATTGCTGGCCGCCATACCCATGGCGCCGTGATCAAAGCCATAGCGCTACTGGGGTTTGGGTTGGACAATATTGAATGGGTCGAGGGGGATGACCAGGGACGTATTGATCAGAACCAGATGCCAGAGCTAGATGCTACCTGTATTGTGATATTGCAGGCTGGCAATGTGAATTCCGGTGCCTTTGACCCCTTTGATCAGATCTGTGATAACGCCAACGCTGCGGGTGCCTGGGTGCATATAGATGGTGCCTTTGGTCTCTGGGCTGGCGGTACAGAGCGACTTAAACATCTGACTCAGGGCATGGAGAAAGCCCATTCTTGGTCTTTGGATGGTCATAAAACCCTAAATACACCCTATGACAGCGGAATCCTGCTGTGTCGAGATAAAGAGGCTCTGGTTACAGCGTTGCAGGCTTCTGGCGCCTATCTAACCTCCAACTACGGTGAGCAGCGGGATGGCATGATGTACACCCCAGAGATGTCTCGCCGCGCCCGTGCAATTGAGCTGTGGGCAGCCCTTAAATATCTGGGTAAATCCGGTGTGGATGAACTGGTCTATGGTCTGCATCAGCGAGCAGTACAGTTTGCTGATGAGCTTAAACAGGCTAATTTTACTGTTCACAATGATGTGGTGTTTAACCAGGTTATCGTATCCCCCAGTGATAATGACGGCACTACTATGGCAGTGCTTGAGCAGATTCAATCAAGCGGCGAATGCTGGGTGGGAAGCTCAGTCTGGCAGGGCAACAAGGTTATTCGAATCAGTGTCTGCTCCTGGATGACCAGCCCGGAAGATATCAGTCGATCGGTGCGGGCTTTTATCCATGCTCGAGAGCTGATTTGCGGAAAATAATCACATCATTGGCGATATAGTCGACCTGGGCACCCCAGATATCAGCCAAATAATTAAACGTGGCGACTGAGAAAAAGCTGATATGGGTAGGGTCATTTTTATAGTGCCAGCCCATAAAACTCTGCTGATCTTTTACCAGCTTGGTCATTAGCCCCAGATAACCACCGGGGCGAATCATGGCCCAGAGTCTGTCCAGTTCCTGTCTTGGGCTGGATAGATGCTCGACCACTTCAGTGCCGGTAATAAAGTCATAGCTACCCTGCAACAGCAAGGGATTGTCGGCATAGTAGATATCGAAGAGCGCCAGTTGATGGCCCTGCTCCTCCAGCATTAGCGATAGGGTTGGTCCTGGCCCACAGCCAAAATCCAACCCATAACTCTGAGCCTCTAGACGCTCCACCAGTGGCTCTGCTAATCGGCTGAGGAATTTTCGGTAGCTTTGATCATCCGGGGAGTTCTGGTGCTGGTCATAGACGGCTTTTTCATCTTCGGGGCTAAGATGTTGATCGCTGGGGACAAACACCAGAGAGCAGTCTGAGCAGCATAAATAGTTGCGCCTTTTTTCAGTGCAATAGTTCGATATTGACAAGCCGGAGCACAGAGGGCACTGGATGCTGCCCCCAATCTCTAAATTCACCTCTGCCCGCCTATACCAAAACCAGGGGCATTGAGCTAAGACGCACGCCAGTGGCCCGATAAACAGCATTAGCCACTGCAGGCGCCACTGGGGGAAGACCTGGCTCACCCACACCGCTCGGGGCCTCCTCGCTCTCAACAATCAGAACTTCGACTTCAGGTGCCTCACTGATACGCAGCATTTTATAATCGTGGAAATTACTTTCTTTAACTGCTCCGTTTTCAATCTCAATATCGCCATAAAGCGCTGCGGTTAGACCGTACATAATAGAGCCTTCCATCTGCCCGCGCACTATATCCGGATTCACCACCTGACCGCAGTCAATGGCACAGAGCACGCGATGGACGCGAATCTGATTGTTCTCAACCGACACCTCCGCTGCCTGAGCTGCATAGGAGTGGAAAGAGCCATGGGCAGAGACACCTATATGGTGACCCTCAGGAATATCCCAGTTCTCTAGCCCTTTCTGAACAGCTTGCAGAGCGCCAAGTAAGCGCGGATTGCCCTGCAGGTTTCGTCGGCGGAACTCAAAAGCATCCAGGCCCGCCTGCTCAGCGAGTTCGTCCATCACTGTCTCTTTGGCAAAGGCAGTGAACGAGTGCCCGACCGAGCGCCAAGCTGCCAGAGGAAGACCGTGGTTAACCGAGGCGTGTCGCAGCTGCTTGTTGGGGAAGTCATAGTCGTCAACCAACCCCTCTACACCGCCACCATCAATCACCCAACCATCAAAGATACTCTCTGTGGCATCTACCAGTAAGTCGTTGATTCCCTTGGGTACTGAGGGCAGTGCCCCAGGCAATACACTAGCCACTGTATGGGGCGTTAGATCTCCACCAGCTCGCGCTGCATCCCAGGCGGTAACTAGGCCCCTTTCGTCTATACCAGCATTGATCTGCATCACTGACGCCTGGCGAAACCAGCCATTTTGTACATCATTTTCTCTGGTCCAGACCAGTTTAATGGTCTTATTTGTTGCCACCGCAACCTGGGTAGCCTCAGCAACATGACTGAGCTGCCCACGCCGACCAAAACCACCGCCAGAGAAAAGGCTATTTACGGTTACTTTATCTACTTGCACATCGGCATGCCTGGCCACCAACCCGCGAGCAACGCCTGGGCTCTGTGTACCAGCCCAAAGTTCGGCCTGATCACCGGTAATTCTCACCACCGCATTAACAGGCTCCATGGGAGTATGAGCTAAATAAGGGGTCCAAAACTCCCGATCTATCTGATGTGCCGCTGACAACATACCGTCCTCAATACTACCGGAAATCTCGGTATCGCCAGCGCCGCTATTTAATGCATCCTGATAATCCGCCTTAATCTGGGCGCTGCTAAACTTTGCAAGCTCAGGCAGATCCCAGGAAATATCCAATGTTGCAGCCGCTTTTTTGGCTTTCCAGAATGACTCAGCAACCACAGCAACACCTGAATCAATCTGCACAATATCAGTTACGCCGGCCATTGATCTGGCGACACTGTCGTTCACTGATTTAACCCTGCCGCCAGCCACAGGACTGCGGCTCACAATGGCGTAATAAAGGTCGGGCAGATCCACATCTACCCCGTAGGTCGCTGTGCCAGTAGATTTTGCTAACGCATCATTGCGAGCAATATCACTGCCAATATATTTAAAATCGGCCTTGGGTTTTAAAGCTGTCTCTGTGGGAAGCTCCAATGTTTGAGCTGTGCCAATAAAGTCACTGTAGGGCAGGCCTGTACCATTGCTGAGAATATAACCATCTTCTGTAGTCAGAGAGTCTCTACTGACCCCAAGATCAATTGCAGCAGCGGCCAGCAGAAGAGCTCTGGTATCTGCGGCTGCCTGACGCAGTGGTAGATAATGCACTCGCATTGAGGAGCTGCCGCCAGTACCCTGAACCCCATATTCCGGGTGCTTGTAATCATCATGCACTGAGGCAAATTCCACTTGGATGTCCTTCAGGGGAATATCTAGTTCTTCGGCTATCAATGTAGCCAGCCCCATATAGATACCCTGGCCCATCTCATCTCTGGGACTGTAAAAAATGACCCGGTTATCTGCAGTGAGTTGGATAAAGGCGTTGGGCGCAATAGCACCTGCACCTGGCATCACTGCCGGTGTATGCGTGCCGGAAGTCGCCACATAACCAATCAATAGGCCGCCACCAACAATGCCAGTTGCCTGTAAGAATCCGCGTCTCGTCAGTTGAATACCGCTCATGACTGAACTCCCTCAGCATCTGAACTGGTGACCGGAATAGCGACCTGAACAGCACCTGGTTGACTCTGTTCTGCCACAGTCAAAATCGCATTTTTAATTCTTGGGTAGCAGCCGCAGCGACAAATATTCCCTGCCATAGCAGATTCAACCTGAGCTTCACTGGGATTCGGATTATCGCTGAGTAGAGAGGCTGCACTCATAATTTGCCCAGACTGGCAGTAGCCGCACTGGGGAACACCCTGATCCACCCAAGCCTGCTGCAGGGGATGGAGATTATCCGGCGTACCCAGGCCTTCAATAGTGGTAATTGATTTGCCGGCCACCGCGGCCACCGGAAGAACACAGCTTCGTTGCGCTCTGCCATCCACATGCATGGTACAGGCTCCGCACTGGGCCATACCGCAACCGAACTTTGAACCGGTTAGCTTAAAGCTGTCTCGGATCACCCAGAGCAATGGCGTATCCGGTTCATCATTGGTTTGAACCAGCTTGCCGTTAAGCGTAAATTGAATCATATCTCTCCCCTAACCAATAATTTTGTTTAGTTTAGCGCCTCTTGAGGGCACCTTAAGGGCTTATTTAACCACTTGATCCAGGGTTGTACGCTATTAAATGTTATAGGTATCTATTGCAGGCATTAAAATTGCCCTATGTGATGAATTCGCATTGACGGAAACCGGCTCTGTCAGTATTATGCGCGCTCTCGAAAGAGACCGCATGGAGACACATTCGGGGATTAGCGCAGTCTGGTAGCGCGCCTGCTTTGGGAGCAGGATGTCGGGGGTTCAAATCCCTCATCCCCGACCATTTGTCGGCTTTTATTGTGCGCCCGTAGCTCAGTTGGATAGAGCAACGGCCTTCTAAGCCGTGGGTCGCAGGTTCGAATCCTGCCGGGCGCGCCACTTCTCAAGTGGGGCACGTCAGCGGCAGTCAGCTCTTAATGGTGGACGTAGCTCAGTTGGTAGAGCCCCGGATTGTGATTCCGGTGGTCGCGGGTTCAATCCCCGTCGTCCACCCCATTTTCTCTTAATTTTTTATTTACTGCTGATCTTTTCGATCATCGCGTCAATTGAATCTCGCGCATAGGGCTGGTTAATCGACCAAATCTGCTCGGTGGTCTCAATATCCAATATTTCTTTATGGCTGTTTGTGCCCCCTGCCTGCCGCAATGTTTGCTTGGTGCGCAGCAATAGCTCTTTGGGTAGATCGCGTATATTGGCAGTAAAGGCAAAAGCCTCCTCAAGTAGCTGGTCTGCCGCAACAGATTTCCAGGCCAAACCCTTTTCAACCGCCTCAGTGCCGCTGAGAGATTGCGAAAACAACAGCATGCCTGCCGCCGTATTCCAGTTGGCTAGCTGTCGCAACATCCAGGTATTGCCGCCCCCCGGATGTAATCCCAGGCCAAAGAACCTTGGCTCAAAGCGCGCCTGTTCAGTGACTATGCGCACATCGCAGCCAACAGCCATATTAAAACCGGCCCCCACAGCTGGGCCGTTAACGGCGGCGATGGTTGGCAGGGTACAGTTGGCTATACTTAGGAAACCGCTGTAAATGGTTTCCAGAGTCTCTCGGTTGGGGGTTAGGTCTTTTAACTGACCGCCGGCACAAAAGGCTCGGCCATTACCAGTGACAATTAGCGCCTTTACCTCTGGATCTTGCTCAGCCTGAGCCACGCAGTCAACAATCTGCTTACACAGCTCGATCGTCAGCATATTGCGTTTATCCGGATTGTTCATTGTAATCAGTGCGATATTGTCGCGAACTTCAAAGAGGACTAAAGACATGGAAGGTTCCTTTAATTTTTCCTGGCCCAAGGATACCATTAGCCCTCTCAGTAATGAATCAGGTTACCTTTATGATCCATCCCAGCAAGCTCGTTGCTCATCGCGGGTTTCAAGCTAAGTATCCAGAGAACACAGCATTGTCTCTTATCAAGGCTATAGAGGCCGGTGCACTTTTTATTGAGCTGGATGTGCAATTTAGCGGGGACCAGCTGCCAATTATCTATCATGACAGTGATTTGCAGCGGGTTAGCGGCCAGTCTGGCTCTGTATTGTCGCTGTCAAGAGCAGAGCTGCTCGGCTGTTCTGCCTATGAGCCACAGCGGCTGGGTGACAGCTTTATCGCTGAGAAGATTTCGCCATTAGAAACTCTGGTGGATATTCTTGTGGCTCATCCCCAGGTCAGTGCTTTTGTTGAGTTAAAAGAAGAATCGATAGCGCACTGTGGTCGGGCATTAATGATTGCGTCAGTGCAGGAGATTTTGCGGCCGGTGGCACAGCAGACGGTGCTAATGAGTTTTGATTATCCCCTGGCCATTGCCGCGCGAGAGGCTGGCTGGCCTAGGGTTGGTTTGGTGCTGCAGAGCTGGGACGATCTAGATCAGGCTGATGTGGCGCTGGCGCAGCCAGATTATATTTATACCAACCATACCAATATTCCTGGGGATTGCGATTTAACCAGTATCCCTATTTTGAGCCATGCCCTACTGGTTACCTATGAGGTAGGTAACCAGGAGCTTGGCCAGAAGCTGCTGGCGCGTCATGTGGATATGTTGGAGACCTTCGAAATAGAGGCTATGCAAAGCCCCTGACAACCAGCTAGCTGCGACGCCAGGTGGTACCCTCGCGGCTATCTTCAAGAACTATGCCCTGGGCCAGCAGATCCTCGCGAACCTGATCCGCGCCCGCATAATCTTTATCCGCCTTAGCCTGCTGCCGCTTGGCAATTGCCGCCTCTACCTCAGCTTCAGTGATAGCGCCTGCATCGCCGCCCCTAGCCTGTTTAAACCATTGCTCCGGATCCTGTTGCAACAAACCCATCAGATTAGCCAATCCCATTAGCTGACTGTGCAGCTGGCTTTTGGCATCGCCAGTGGCCCCATGCATTTCTTTGGCCATTCGATAGATCTCGCTGATCGCTACTGGAGTATTGAGATCGTCGAGCAGCGCGGTATAGCCAGCACTGCCTCTATCCAGCCTGGGCTCTGCATTAGCCTCGCCCCGCAGGTAGCCATAGAGGCTGTCCAGAGAGCGCCAGGCACTATCGAGCAGGTCTTTGCTGAAGTTCTGCTCGGAGCGATAATGAGCTGACAGAATCACATAGCGCAGTACCTCACCTGGATATAAATCAAGCAGGTCATTGACCATGCGGAAGTTGCCCAAAGATTTGGACATCTTCTCCCCTTCGATATTAATAAACCCATTGTGCAGCCAGTATTTGGCAAAGGGTTTGCCGTCATGGGCGCAGCAGCTCTGGGCAATTTCATTCTCATGGTGGGGGAAAATTAAATCCTGGCCACCACCATGAATATCTATGCTGTCACCCAGATGCTTTTCGATCATTGCCGAGCATTCAATGTGCCAGCCAGGCCGACCTCGACCCCAGGGGCTATCCCAGCCGGGCTCATTTTCTGCGGAGGGCTTCCAGAGTACAAAATCGCCGGAATATTGTTTGTAGCTGGCAACCTCTACTCGGGCACCGGCCAGCATTTGATCGAGAGACCGACCGGACAGCTCACCGTAATTGTCCATAGATTGCACTGCAAACAGCACATTGCCCTCGGCGGCGTAGGCGTGGCCCTTGGCAATCAGCCGCTCGATCATACTGATCATCTCGGGAATATGCTGAGTGGCATAGGGAATAATACTGGGGTCTAGGCAGTTTAATGCCTCCATATCCTCAAAATAGGCCTGGGCGTAACGCTTGGATAATTCGGAGATATCCTCACCCAGCTCTGCCGCCGTTTTCATAATTTTATCGTCAATATCTGTAATATTGCGCGCGTAGACCACATTGGCATACTGGCTCTGCAGCAACCTAAATAAGGTATCAAAGACTACCGCCGGCCTGGCATTGCCAATATGTACCCGATTGTAGACTGTAGGTCCACAGACATAGAGGGTAACCCGCTCTGGGTCCAGAGGAGTGAAGGGCTCTTTGGATCGCGATAATGTGTTGTATAGGGTTAGACTCATTTAGGCCTTCCAGTTATCCCGCAATCCAATGGTGCAATTGAATACCAGATCCTGAGCCTGGCTATCGCGGGTAAAATAACCCTCGCGCTCAAACTGGTAGTGCTCCCCTGCCGCAGCTGTGGCCAGTCCCTGCTCAATCTTGCAGCCTTGGATCAGCTTTAACGAATCCGGGTTGATATGGTCGAGAAAGTTGCCCTCTCCAGAGTCCGGCGCCGCCTGATTAAATAGCCGATCATAAATCTTCACAGTGCAGTCTGCGCTGTGGGTAGCAGACACCCAGTGAATAACACCTCTGGGTCTAATACCCTCTGGTGCATCCTGGCCCACAGTATCAGGCACTACAGAACCAATAATCTCACTGATCTTGCCCTGGCCATCGCGAATCACCTGGTCAGCTCGAATAATATAGGCGCTGCGCAGGCGCACATAGTCGCCAATCACCAGGCGTTTAAACTTTTTGCGCGACAGGCTGGTGTCTTCGCTAAAGTCATTGCGGTCAATATAAATCTGGCGCCCAAAGGACAGGCTGCGCTCACCTAGATCATCGCGACTGGGATGCCCGGGGGCACTAAACAGCTCAGTCTTCGCCTCATTGTAATTGGCCAGTGTCAGCAGTACCGGATGCAGCACACACATAGCGCGCCGCGCATTATTGTTGAGATCATCGCGGATAAAATGTTCAAACTGCGCCATATCCACCACGCCATCGGTCTTGGCCACTGCCAAGCTATCGCAAAACTCACGAATAGCGGCAGCACTGACACCACGTCGACGCAGGCCGCTAATGGTGGGCATACGTGGGTCATCCCAGCCCTCAACATGACGCTCGTCAACCAGCTGCTTAAGCTTGCGTTTGCTGGTTACTGTGTAATTGAGATTAAGGCGACCAAACTCGTACTGACGAGGTATTGAAGGCAGTGGTAAGTTAGCCACAAACCAATCGTACAGGGGCCGATTAGCGGCAAATTCCAATGTGCAGATCGAATGACTGACGCCCTCTATGGCATCTTCCTGACCATGGGCAAAGTCGTAGGAGGGATAGATATTCCACTTGTCGCCAGTGCGCTGATGGGCCATCTTTTTGATGCGATACATCACCGGATCGCGCATATTTATATTGGGCGATGCCATATCGATGCGGGCTCGCAGGGTCATTGCACCCTCGTCTATGGCCCCAGCTTTCATCTGCTCCAGTAACTCCAGACTCTCGAGAGCCGAGCGATTCCTGTAAGGGCTATCTTTACCAGGCTCAGTTAGGGTGCCTCGGTAGGCGCGCATATCCTCAGCATTGAGCTCGCAGACATAGGCTTTGCCCTGATTAATCAGATACTGGGCCCAGCTGTACAGCTGATCGAAATAATTTGAGGCATAGCAAATATCCCCCTGCCACTGAAACCCCAGCCAGCGAACATCCTCAATAATGGCATTGACATATTCCTGGTCTTCTTTTTCAGGATTAGTATCGTCAAAGCGCAAATTACAGCCGCCGCCATACTGGGCAGCAATACCGAAGTTGACACAGATCGACTTGGCGTGACCAATATGCAAGTAGCCATTGGGTTCTGGCGGAAAGCGGGTAACTACCTTTTTGACAGTCCCAGCTTCAAGATCGGCGTTAATAACTTGCTGGATAAAGTTAATTGGTTTTTCAGTATCGGACATGGCAACAATTTTAGGCTGGCAGAATAAGGCGCCGATTATAGCCTCCAGCAGCAGTGCAATAAACAAAAAGCCCTGATAAACCATGAAAATCATAAACATTGGTTTAAATTGCCTCTGTTACAAACTAAAATAGTCCCAAGCTTCAACACTCAACTTAATTTTGGATTTCTTATGATTACCTTCCGCACCAATATGGGCGATTTCTCCATTGAACTGGATTTCGATAAAGCGCCAATAACCGCCGCTAATTTTTTAGAGTACGCCCGCGATGATTTTTATACCGGTACCATTTTCCACCGTGTTATTAACGGCTTTATGGTTCAGGGTGGCGGTATGGACTCAGAGATGAATGAAAAAACCAGTCGGGCTTCTATAGAAAATGAAGCGGACAATGGTCTAAAAAATGAGATAGGTACATTGGCAATGGCCCGCACTGGCGAGCCCCATTCGGCCTCATCTCAATTCTTTATCAATGTAGCCGACAATGGCTTTCTAAACCACAGCGGTAAAAACATGCAGGGCTGGGGCTATGCTGTGTTTGGCAAGGTAGTTGATGGTATGGACGTTATAGAGACTATTAAGGGCGTTAAAACCGGCAATGCTGGCCATCATCAAGACGTGCCTGTAGACGCCATAGAGATTACAGAAACACTGGTGAGTGAAGCCTACGCCAGTCTCTAACCACTGATATAAAACCATGTCTGTACTGTTTATTTCAGATCTGCATCTATCTCCAGAACGCCCGGCAGTGACTCGGGCGTTTTTGGTTTTTCTGCGCGATAGAGCCAGTCAAGCTGAGGCTCTGTATGTGCTGGGGGACCTCTTTGAAGCCTGGATTGGCGACGACGACCCCACAGATCTATCGCTGGAGGTACAAAAAGCCTTTGCCGAGCTATCCAGCAGCGGCGTGGCGCTCTTCGTGCAGCACGGCAATCGGGATTTTCTGTTGGGTAAAAGATTTGCCGCCAATACCGGTGCTGTGATTATTGGCGATGAGACTGTTATTAATCACTGGGGCCAGAGGGCACTTGTGATGCATGGGGACAGCCTATGCACCGACGATATCGACTATCAGCGCTTTAGGCGTAAATCTCGCAACCCCGTTTATAAGTGGTGCCTGGGCGCCCTGCCCCTAAAGCGAAGGCAAAAGCTGGCTGTGGACTGGCGGGCTAAAAGCATGGCTGCCAACAGCAATAAGGCCAGCTCCATTATGGATGTCAACGCTGCGGCTGTGGACAGGGTAATGGAAAAGCATGGAGTCAGTACTCTAATTCATGGTCATACCCATCGCCCTGACCGTCACAGCACGGCGAGTGGCGAACGCATTGTTCTGGGCGACTGGGACAGCCACGGGTGGGCGCTTGAAATGGACGACAGTGGCTATCAACTTCAGAGTTTTCCGCTGCTAGCGACTGAACATTAACTGAACCATCAGGTCGAAAGGTTGCTGGTTATTTGCAATTTTATTGGTATTATTAAGCTATTATTTTATTGAACACTAACCGATGTTAAATCAGGATATTGATATGGACAGCAACAACCGTACTAAAACCATGCCAAGCGGCATTCAAAGCACCTCACTGGATCCCGCTGTTGCCAAGGTTTTAAAGAACACCTATTTTCTACTTAGCCTGACACTGGCATTTAGTGCAATTATGGCCGGCGTATCCATGGCCATGAATGCCCCTTACTTTGGCCTCTGGACTCTGCTTCCCTATGTGCTCTGCCTGTGGATGACGGAAAAGAACAAAAATAATGCCAGTGGCATTATCTGGGTTTTCGCTCTGACCGGCTGGATGGGTTTTACTCTGGGCCCTATTCTCAATATGTTCCTCGCTGTGCGCGGTGCTGAGCCCATCATGATGGCACTGGGTTCCACTGCACTGATCTTTTTCGCCTCATCAGCCTATGTACTGACCACCAGAAAGAACCTCAGCTTTATGACCGGTTTCTTGATGACTGGTATGCTGGTGGCATTTGTGGCGGCGATCGCCAACTACTTCTTGCAGATTCCAGCACTGTCTTTGACCGTCAGCGCTGTGTTTGCTCTGCTGTCGACAGCCCTTATTATGTGGCAGACCAGCGCAATTATTCATGGTGGAGAGCGCAACTACATCTCTGCAACCGTGACCCTATTTGTGATGTTGTACAACCTGTTTGTCAGCCTGCTGCAAATCTTTGGCCTGATGGGCGGCGATGATTAATTCAGCCTTCTAGACCCTCTTTTAGAGATATAATAAAAAGCCCTGGTAGTCTCAGGGCTTTTTTAATGCAGCAGTTTTACCTAAGCACTGTCCGATACTATGACCGAACAATATCTAGATAAATTGCCCAGCTGGACAATCGAAACGGCCCAGGCCATGGCGCAGCAAGAGAACATCTCGCTATCGCCCGCCCATATTGAAATATTGCAGGTGGCCAGGGACTTCTATGCCGACTATGGCTTTTCTCCCTCTATGCGGCCGCTGTGCAAGTCCGTAACAGCTGCACTGGGCGTTGAGAAAGGCCGCAGTATTTACCTTAATCAGCAGTTCCCGGGCAGTCCGGCCAAAATAGTCGCCCTGCTGGCCGGGTTACCCAAGCCGAAAAACTGTCTATGAGCCAGCTCTCAGACCTGCAGTGCCAGGCCACACCCAGTGATGCTCAGATGCTCGACCCAGAACAGATTGCAGAACTGCTGCCGCAGGTGCCAGGCTGGTCAACCGTCAATCATGGACAAATACTTCAGCTGGAGAAAACCTTTAGCTTTAATAACTTTGTCGAGGCCATTGCCTTTGCCAACCAGATCAGCCCCATAGCAGAGGCCAATGATCATCATCCCGCCCTGTTAGTCCAGTATGGTTCGGTCAAGATTAACTGGTGGTCACACAGCATCGGCGGCCTGCATCTAAATGATTTTGTCCTGGCCGCAAAAACCGACAAGGCCTACAGTAGTCTATGAGCATAGATCAGCAAGACCCTCATCAGTATCAGTTGCAACTAGACAACAAGGTCTCCCACTACAGACTCAGCATGCAGCAGGCTGGGGTGGCAATTGGCGATATAGCTGTGCACAGATCCGAACCACTGGGTTTTCGTATGCGTGCAGAGTTCCGTGTCTGGCACCAGGATGGCCAGGTGTTTTATGCCATGAACCGACCAGGTGAAAAGCGGCCCTATATTATTGAAGGTTTTGCTATTGGTGCGCCGCTGATTACTCAGACCATGCCCCGGCTTTTACAGGCGCTCAACAGCAGCCCGGTACTGAGTCGCAAGTGTTTCTCTGCAGAGTTTCTAACCACCAGCAGTGGCCAGGTATTGATCAGCCTGATTTACCACAGGCCTCTGGACTCAGAATGGGAAGCTGAAGCCAGGGTGCTCCAGAAACAGCTGGGCGCGGGGATTATTGGCCGCAGCCGCAAACAAAAAGTGGTACTGGATAAGGACTATGTCACCGAGCAGCTGACTATTGAGGGTCGCGATTATTGCTATCAGCAGGTCGAATCTGGCTTTACCCAACCCAATGCCGGAATTAATTGCCAGATGCTCACATGGAGTAGCCAGCAGTTAACTGGCAGCCGCGGAGATTTGCTCGAGCTGTACTGCGGCAATGGCAATTTTACCGCCGTGCTGGCCCAGCATTTTGATCAGGTGTTGGCCACAGAGATTTCCAAGGTGTCGGTCAATTCTGCCCTCACTAATTTTGCCCAGAATCAAATAGACAATGTGAAAGTAGTCAGAATGTCCAGCGAGGAGTTTACCCAGGCCCTGAATGGAGACCGGCCGTTTCGGCGGCTGGCGGATATTGATTTGCAGGGTTACGATTTTTCAACAATTTTCGTCGATCCACCGCGAGCCGGACTGGATTCTGAGACTGAAAAGTTGGTCTGCCGATTTGATAATATTCTCTATATCTCCTGTAACCCAGAGACATTGGCCAATAATCTTAGCCAGATTACCAAGACTCACAGCATAGAGTCGGTGGCAGTTTTCGACCAGTTCCCATGGACTGATCATCTGGAGTCTGGCGTACTGTTGCGGCGTAAGAACTGAGCCTCACCCAACTAGTCGAGCCTTATATTTATCAGCTGCTCCGCCCCTGCCCGAATAAATTCCCCATAGACCAGCTCTATATCTGAACGCTCTTTGTTAAGGCGGCGTTTTTCAGATTTCTCCAGCATCTGCCAGTCATCCAGTATAGGAATATGGGCTGTGGCCTCTGCCAGCTGCAAAAACACGGTGATCTGCTCGATCTCCAGCTCTGTAGCATTTACCTGCTGGGACAGGTAGGCAATGCGCATGGCCGCCTCAGTGTCAGATAGATCCTTCTGTAACAGTGCCCGGGCAATAATTTGAATAGACCGGCGCGCCTCCAGATTCTTTTCCTGTAGCTCGGCTTCCAGTTGAACCTGAGCTGTTTGGGCTCGACTCGCCTGTTTGCGCAGCTGCACAAATAGCCAACTGGCATAGACTCCCAGCCCTATAACTAGAACCGTTGCCGCAGCCACAGCGACCATGATTAAATCCATTGCAACCTCTAAATTATTTATTCTGAATTGACTGTTTAACTTAGCCGCCGGCTACACAGCTCTGAGACTAGCGCCTAGTTTGACTGATTATCTTCGAGGACATTGCTGTCAGCTTCGTTATCAAGATCGTCGGGCAGGCTCTTTTTAGTTTTTGCTCCCAGTTTTTTTAATTCCTGGGTGCGGCGCACCAGATTACCGCGCCCCACTGAGAGTCTTTTGCGGGCGGTATCCCAGGCATCTTTGCTTTTGTCCAGATGGCGCCCCACATCATCAAGGGCCTCGACATAGAGCACAAACTGGTCATACAGAGCGCCGGCCTTGTCGGCTATCAGCTGAGCATTGCGGTTTTGATCTGCATAGCGCCACAGATTCTTAATAGTCCTCAATGTCACCATCAATGTACTGGGGCTGACCACAATAATGCCGCGATCATAGGCGTCGCGCATCATGTCCGGGTCCTGATCCAGAGCTAGCATAAAGGCCGCTTCAACAGGCACAAATATCAGTACAAAGTCGAGGCTGTTAACGCCTTCCAGGTTCTCGTAGTCTTTGCCACTCAGCCCTTTAATATGGGAGCGCAGCGAGGCGAGATGCTGGCGCAGACAGAGCTCTCTACTGTCCTCATCCTCAGCATGAAAATAGCGCTCATAGTCCACCAGGCTTACTTTGGCGTCGATCACAATATCTCTGCCCTCGGGCAGATGCACAATTACATCGGGATTCTTGCGCTTGCCGCTATCGTCTTTGAGGGCCACCTGAGTGTCGTACTCGCGACCCTTGGTGAGACCAGAGTCCTCTAGCAGTTTCTCGAGTACAAATTCACCCCAGTTACCCTGGGCTTTATTGTCTCCACGCAGCGCATTGGCAAGACTCACAGCATCCGCAGATATTTGTAATGTCTGCTTCTGCAGCTCGCTGATCTGACCGGCCAGCTTATTGCGATCGGCGTTCTCTTTATCGTACGCGGTCTCAACCTGTTTGCGAAAATCACCTATATCCCGGCGCAATGGACTGAGAGAAACCTCCAGCGCCTCTTTACTCTGGGAAGAAAACTTGGCTTGCTTGTCATCGAAAATACGATTGGCCAGATTTTCAAACTCCTGTCCCAGTGTAACCTTGGCCTCTTGCAGCAGCTTGAGCTGCGCCTCGTACTGAGCTTGCTGTCCACTGAGCTTCTCTTCTAGGACTCTGTTGGTCGCCAACAGCTCTGCCACTTGACCGGCCCGCTGCTGTGCCGAACGAGATATCGCCAGCCACCAACCGAGCCCAATACCCAGCGCGAAGGCCAGGCCTGCAGTTAAAAGTAAATCAATACTGATAGATAGTTCCATTGCCCTATTGTATCAGCCTGCTGTCAATTACACTGCTGTTTTGCGATTATACTGACCACTGAATTTATAGATTAAGATGCTCTCTCACCAATGCTGCCACCATTAATTGATATAGCCCCATTCTCTGCTGCTATTAAAGCCGACCAGCTGATTCTTACCTCCAATCAGCGGCTGGCGGCAAAGATTACCCAGGCCTGGGGGGAACTTATGGCCAGCGAAAATAGAGGCGCCTGGAAAGCCCCCAGAGTATTGGCTATTGAACATTGGCTGGGACAGTGCTGGGATGAACTTCAGGACCAAAACCACAGCCTGGTAGAGGGACTTGCTGTTGTGGGCAAGCAGCAGAGCAGCTATTACTGGGACCGGGCAATCAGCCAGCAGGACCCAGAGCTCGTGGGCAGTTACGCCACAACCGCAGAGAAGACCCTGGCTATTGTACAAAATTGGCAACTGACCACAGAGCAGATTCCCGCGAGCAGCCCCTCAGTCAATCACTTTAAAGCCTGGTCAACCAACTTCTCTCAGTTGCTAAAACGCAATGGTTTGGTTACCGCCCAAGAGAGTTGGCAGCTGGTAGGCGCGGGCTTTGATACCGGGGCGCTGCCCGCAGAGCAATGCATTTTTCTCTATGGCTTCCAGTCAATACCTCCCCTACAAACCGCCGTATTGGAGCAGGCCAGCGCCAGTCTATTAACAGTGCCTATGCACAGTGCGCCTGTACCTAGCGCCTCTGGGCGACAGAACCTAGTCACTGAGCGGCTACCGGGTAGCCATAGAGCAGCTACCCTAGCCTGCGGGGATGCCAGTCAAGAGTTGGTGATCGCGGCAAACTGGGCTGCAACTGAGTTGGCGGCCAACCCTCAACAGCGCATTGGACTGGTGATTCCGGACCTTAATAATCGCTTGCATGCCAGCATCAGACATATCTCTGAAGCTCTCCAGTCCCATGGTGTTCAGCTGCCGGTGAACGTCTCTGCTGGGGTTCCTCTGACAGAGACTCCCTTAGTGCAGGGGGCTTTTCAGCTGCTGGGACTATTCCGCCACAAAAGGCCACTGCAGGACTGGCTGGACAGTATCTACTCCCCCTACTCATTATTTTCTCAGCTGTCAGTGCAGATGCGCACAGAGTTAGAGTTAGCTCTCAGGGCGAGCAAGCGCTTCGAGTTTACCCTGGATCAATTTATTGCCGCGGCGCGCAGCACCCAGACAGGGCCACTGGATGTTGGAGCCGTGGATAACATGGAAGCTCAGTTGCCAGAGCCCCTGGCCCCGCTTATAACTCTGCAGCAAAGCCTGCGCCAGCAGAGCACCGGGGTTAAGAGCTTTGCCGAATGGGCCCAATTTATCACTGAATTTCTCCACAGCTTCGGCTGGCCTGGAACCCGAACTATTAATAGCCTCGAATATCAGCAGCGCCAGCAGTGGAAGAACAGCCTAGAGAAGCTAGCCGAGCTGGATAATCTTAATTTTGAAGTGGGGCTAGCCAAAGCTATAAAACATCTACAACAATTGGCCCAGGACAAGGTTTTTCATCCCCAGACCAGTGATGCACCACTGCAAGTTCTTGGTCTGCTGGAGGCCTCAGGCCTGAGGTTTGATCAGCTGTGGATACTGGGCATGACCAGCCATAGGTTTCCCGCCTCTGTGTCTATTAATCCAATGTTGCCTGCGGAATTGCAGCGCCAGCACCAGATGCCCCATGCCCTGCCCCAGAGAGAGCTGCAAATTGCTCATGAGCTTTTACAGGGATTTAGGGCCAATAGCAGTCGCCTTATTGTTAGCTATCCACAGTTTAAGGATGAAGAGCAGTTAGAGCCCAGCCCGCTGTTGCGTGATTTACCAGAGTTAAATCCTGAGGATTTTTCCACCCTGGCAATTATCCATCCCCGCTGGTTACAGCAACAGGACTTAACCCAGGTACAGGATGACCCAGGACCCGCCTATCAACCAGATCAAGAAAAAATAAAAGGCGGCGCCAGCCTGCTAAAAAATCAGTCTGCCTGCCCCTTTAATGCCTTTGCCCTGCACCGGCTTTGGGCCGAACCATTGGAGCAGCCCAGCCATGGACTGTCCGCGGCAGACCGGGGCTCAATACTGCATGAGGCCATGTACCGCCTCTGGGGAGAATGGAAAAACTCAGCGGGGCTAGCGGCTCTCTCAGCGGAACAGCTTGAGGCGCAAATCAGCCAGACTGTAGCCTCAACATTGGCGCAGTTTGCATCCCAGCACAGACTATTGCAGGGCCCCCAATATCTCAAGCTTGAGCAGCAGCGTCTGAGCAAATTAATTGCTCAGTGGCTTGAACAGGAGATACAGCGGCCAGCTTTTGAAGTAGTACAGCGGGAGCAAAAAGTAAGTATTAATTTTGGCGATCTAAATCTATCAATGCGCCTCGACCGAGTAGATAAAATTGGCGACAAGCTGCTTATTATCGATTATAAAACTGGCGAAGTGACCCCAGGCAACTGGCTGGGAGACCGCCCCAAGGACCCGCAGCTGCCGCTTTATTTATTGGCCAGCGATCCCCGCGCCCATGGCTGTGCCTTTGCTCAGATAAAAGGGGGTAACATCAGGTTTATTGGCCACAGCGACAGCCAGCTTATTGCAGAAAAGAAGCCCATCGAAGACTGGCCAGAACAGTTGCTCAAATGGCAGCAGGCGCTGTCAAATCTGGCTGCTGAATTTAGCTCTGGCTACGCCCCAATAGAAGTTTATGACCAGACAGCTTTTCGCCACCAGTCGGCATTGCTGCCCTTAAACCGCTGGAACGAGCAGGCAGATACAGACCACAGTGCTGCCGGGGGGCATAGAGAACTATGACAGACCAGGCACAGAGACTAGAGGCCCTGGATCCTCAGGGGAGCTTTATTGTCAGCGCACCTGCAGGCTCGGGAAAAACCGGGCTGATTACCCAGAGACTACTCAGATTGCTGTGCAGCGTGCAAAATCCTGAAGAAATACTCTGCATTACCTTCACGAAAAAAGCGGCGGCAGAAATGTCTAGTCGAGTGCACAGTGCTCTGCAGCAAGCCGCCTATCAGCCCAGACCAGCAGATAACTACCTGGCCCAGACCTGGGATCTGGCCTCTGAGGCACTGGCGCGCAACACAGAGCTGAACTGGGGCCTGCTGGAGATGCCCGCCCGCCTGCGCATTCAGACCATAGACAGTTTTTGCCGCTATGTAGCCAGCCAATTTGCCCTAGAGACCAGCCTGGGGGAGCTGCCTGAGCCCATGGATAACCCTGAGTCCATGTACAGGGCGGCGGCACGCTCTGTGCTCGACTGTATCGAAGAGGAGTCCGAAACTGGGCAGCAGCTGCAGCTGTTAGTGGCCCATACAGGTAATGACCTGTCACGCTGCGAAAAACTGCTCGCGGATATGCTGCTAAAACGCGATCAATGGCTGCCCTATATCTTTGGCATTAGGGATAACCGCCAGTATTTTCAGCAGGTAATTGAACAGACAGTCTATGATCATCTGTCGCAGCTGGAAGCTGCTCTGGCACCCATAGCTGGAGAGCTTATTGCTATGGCTGACTTCGCCGCCGGGCACCTGCCTGAGGATACTGATTCGCCGCTGGCACAGCTAGCCGGTATTGACCAGCTGCCAGAGCCAAGTCTTGACGGCATCGCCCAGTGGAAAACAGTCCTCAGCCTGCTGGTCACAGCAGATAAAGACCCTAGCCCACGGAAAACCATCACCAAGGCCCAGGGTTTTCCCGCTGACCAAAAACAAGCCAAGGCACGCATGCTGGAATTACTTGACTGGTATAGGGAACATCCCGCTGTTCATGAGCTTGTGGTCAACTGCTGCTATCTGCCCGATCGGGATATCAATGAACCACAGCAGGCGCTGCTGGATGCGCTGGGGTATCTACTGCCACAGTTGGCGGCGCGGCTCAATGAGCTCTTTGTGCTGAACAGATGCTGCGACTACACGGCTATTATGCTGGCCTCGCTGCAAGCCCTGGAGCAGTCCTCAGAGGATCAGGCAGTCTCAGATATCACATTGCGGCTGGATTATCAGCTGCGACATATATTGGTGGACGAATTTCAGGATACCTCCAGCACCCAGATTAGTTTGATTGAGCATCTGATCGCTGGCTGGCAGCCAGACGATGGGCGCACATTGTTTCTGGTTGGCGATGCCATGCAATCTCTGTATAGATTTCGCAACGCCAACGTAGGTCTGTTTATCAATGCTCAGCGCTACCCCATAGGCCCTGTACAATGCGTGCCCCTGAGCTTAAATACCAACTTCCGCTCCCAGGCAGGCATTGTCGACTGGGTCAATCAGGCCTTTCACAGTGCATTTCCGGTGGAGGCTGACAGTAGCCGCGGAGCAATTCCCTATAGCCCATCGGTAGCCTTTAAACAGGCGGAGCAGCATCGGGCCGTGGAGTTTTATGGCTTTACAGCTGAACAGACAGACCAGTATAAAGAGGCAGAGGCACAACATATTGCCAGTCAGTGCAAGACTTTAGCGGAGCAACAGCCAGAGCAATCTATAGCTATTTTGGTGCGCAGCCGCAATCTGCTAAAAGCTATAGTTCCAGCCCTGAGGCAGGAAAATTTAAACTGGCAGGCCATAGATATCACCCCTCTGGCCAGTCGCATGCCCGTGATCGATATGCTGACATTGACCAGAGCACTGATATCGCCAGCCGATAGGATTGCCTGGTTGGCACTGCTAAGAACGCCCTTCTGTGGTGTCAGTCTGGCTGATTTGCTGGCGATTTCTAACTCTGGCGATGCCGGCCGCAAAAGACCTGAGGCTATTCTAGAGCGACTCCAGGCCCTGGTTCGGAACCCAGGATCGGTCTATTTATCCCGGGAGGGACAGCTAATACTGGCGAGAATAGCTCCTGTGATTGTGGCCGCCTGGCACAATCGTGGACGGGACAGCCTGCGCAACTCAGTGGAGTCTCTGTGGACTGCTCTGGGTGGGCCGGCCACTATTAACAGCAGCAATGATTTAACCGATGTGCGCACCTATTTGGATCTGCTGGAAAAATGGCAGGTCGCAGGACTGGTGCCAGACTGGGATGGCTTTCAGCAGGCAGCAGATAAACTCTATGCCGCCCCCTCGCCAGTAACCACAGCTAATGGCGGTGGGCCTGTTATTCAAATTATGACTATCTACAAAGCCAAAGGACTGGAGTTTGACCATGTGTTTTTACCTGGTTTAGCCAATACATCTGGGCAGGCTGACAAACCACTTTTGCGTTGGCATGAGCAGGTAGACGAGCAGAATCAGGCCAGTCTTATTATGGCAACCCTCGGCGCCCATGATGAAGAGGATGACTCAGTCTACAGATTTTTAAAGTATCAGGAGACAGTTAAATCCAGACTTGAAAACACCAGAATTCTCTATGTTGCAGCGACCAGAGCTATCCGCAAGCTGTACCTCTATGCCAAGTTAAGCCCAACCAAGACCGGCTACCAGGCTCCCGGCAGAGGCACCTTGCTGGCTCCCATCTGGAAGGCCCTTGAGACCGGCATTCAGGCCAACAAATACCATGTTGCAGCTCTGGGTGACAGTAGCGAGCCATCTGCACTCTCTGGTAAGGCGGGTCCAACCAATGGTAACCGCCACAGTTTGCGTCGCCTGCCCAGCGACTTTAGCGCGCCGGCCAACCCAGCTAACGGTATGATTACAGGTACAGAAACCGTCACTGAGACGGCCCAAAATCAAACCAAACCCGAGGGGACTCAACCCATGGTTGCGCGTCATCTGGGCACAGTGCTGCACAGAACTCTCAAGCAGCTAGCGATTGAAGGCACTGAGCAGTGGCCAGCCCAGCGCAGAGCTCGACTGGTCAATGGCTGGACAGCCCAGTTGAAGCAGCTGGGTAGGGTAGCTTGCGAGCAGGACTTGCAGCTATTGACCAGAGCGGTTGAAGCCATGCTGACAGACCCCAGGGGACAGTGGATTTTGCAACAGCATGATCAGGCTCAGTCTGAACAGCCACTGGGCTATCTGCAGAATGAGAGCAACAGCATTGCTACCTCGATTATCGACCGTAGCTTTATAGACAATGGTGTGCGCTGGATTATTGACTACAAAATGGCACAGCCTGGGCCAGATGAGTCCAAGCAGGATTTCGCCGACCGACAGATCGTTCAATACCAGTCACAGCTGGCCCATTATGCAGAGCTCTATCGACGAATGGAGAACATTCCGGTCAAATGCGCACTCTATTGCCCTCTAATACCTATGTTTATTGAGGTTAGCGCCAATTAGTCTTCAACTATCTGCATTTTTAAGTACAATAAGCGCCCGCGTCAGAATCTTGAATATCAGGAATTACACCATGGACCCCCACGCAGTAGAAAATATTAATATCGAGCCACCAGAAATTCTGATCACGCCATCAGAATTAAAGCAGGCAATACCATTGTCTGAAAAGGCTCGAGCGACCATCGCCCAGGGGCGCAGTGCGATTGAAGATATTCTTGAACGCAAAGACCACCGTGTTATTGTTGTGGTTGGTCCCTGCTCTATCCATGATCTTGAGGCTGCCAATGAGTATGCGCTGCGCCTCAAGGCGCTGGCCGATAAAGTGAGCGACACCCTGCTAGTGGTAATGCGCGTGTACTTTGAGAAACCTCGTACCACTGTGGGTTGGAAAGGTCTGATCAATGATCCCTTTATGAATGACTCATTTAAAATTACCGACGGCCTGCACATTGGTCGCAAGCTACTGCACGATGTTCTGGAGATTGGTCTGCCTACGGCCACCGAGGCGCTGGACCCCATTTCACCCCAGTACCTACAGGATTTAATAGCCTGGTCTGCCATTGGTGCCCGCACCACAGAGTCTCAGACCCACCGTGAGATGGCCTCTGGCCTGTCTTCATCTGTGGGCTTTAAAAATGGCACCGACGGCAGCCTGACTGTGGCCATTAATGCTCTGCAGTCGGTTGCCAGCCCACACCGTTTTCTGGGTATCAATTCCGATGGTCGAGTATCAATTATCACTACCCGCGGAAACCCCTATGCCCATGTGGTATTGCGGGGAGGCAATGGCAAACCCAACTATGATTCAGTCAGTGTTTCAATCTGCGAGCAAGAACTTGAACAGGCCGGAATTTCTGCCAACATTATGGTTGACTGCAGCCATGCCAATTCCAATAAAGATCATAATCTACAGCCGCTGGTTCTAGCCAATGTGTCCAACCAGATTCTCGAGGGCAATAAATCGATTATTGGGGTAATGATTGAAAGTCACCTCAAAGGTGGCAATCAAAAACTGTCCAGCAATGCTGATGATATGGAATACGGTGTGTCAGTAACCGATGCCTGTATCGACTGGGAGACCACAGAGGCCTCGCTGATTGGTATGGCCGACAAGCTGCGGGATGTTCTAAAGACTAGATAGACTGAGGAATCTCGCCCTGATGTCACAGGCTAACTCCGGGAATTTCTGCTGCTAGTCTGGTCCTGAGAACGGTCATCTGTGTGCTCATAAAGGTCTTTGATATCTACATTGAGGGCCTGGGCCAGTAGGGCTACCTCTTCATCTTTAACGCGCCTTACCTGAGCCTCAATCTTAGCTAGGGTGCTGCGGCTGATATCCCATTTCTTAATATTGCAGCGCGCCGCCAGGGCTTCCTGGGTCATCCTTTTCGAGGCTCTCAAAGCTTTGACTTTGGGTCCAATTACATTCATCCAATATGCTCCGTGTATAGAGCTTGATTCTGCCAAAATTTACTGTCAGTATTGCTCCTCAAACGGAGCAATTATTTCATGGATAAACTAACTCTCCAGAGCATAATCCTTTCTCGCGACATCCAAACTTTTAATGATGAAATTGCCGATTTTAGTCGCGATTGCGCTTTTCTGTCCGATGAATTTTGCGAGTTGGTTGAGTCGAAGACCCAGCAGCCAGATAACACCACTGCCGGACTGGCTATTTTCTCACAATGGGTGAAGTCGAGAACTCACAAACTCAGCCAAGATATGAGAAAGATCAAATCTAAATCCATTAATATTCTAAGCCAGTGTACCGATCAGAATAAGAATTAGGATTTGACCCTGATAAGCAGGGCCCCAGCCAAAATACCCAGTGATTGACTCGATCTGTCGCGGATAAAAAGGTATTGTGTTTGCTTTACAGAAGCTGGTGCCATTCTATGCCTAAATTACTTTTGCTCGTCGCTATAACCGCTGCCGCCTGGTACTGGTGGTCCCTGTTCAGGCGCAAGCCTGGCGATCAGCGCAGGTCTTTTTTGTGGCGCACTGCCTTCTGGGGCATTCTTGGGCTTTCCATTGTTCTTGTGGCCACAGGCCGCATGCACTGGCTCGGGGCGGGGCTGGCTGCACTGATTCCAATTGGCAAAGGCCTGCTTGTACTGAGTATGCGTGCACTGCCCTTTCTTAATATTCTCAGTCGCTTTAAAACCAGCCCCTCTCAATTTCGCTCAAAGTCTCTGTTGGTAGAAATTAACTTTGCTAGCCGACAGATGGATGGGGAGATTCTGCAGGGTGACTATGCAGGCAAGAGACTTTCAGAACTTACCGAAGCAGAGCTTCAAGAGCTAACGGCCTGGCTGAAACAGTCGGATCGCGAGTCATTTGTATTGCTGCAGGCCTATCTGTTGCGCAGCGGCAATGGACAATATAGTCCAGGAGACGAACAGCCAGCAAATTTCGCAGACTTTTCCACAGAAGAAGCCTATAAGATACTGGGCCTCGAAGATGGCGCCTCGACTGAAGAGGTAATTAAGGCCCACAAACGCCTGATGCAAAGGCTGCACCCGGACCGCGGTGGCAGCGATTATCTGGCAGCAAAAATCAATCGAGCCAAAGACAAACTGGTCTCATAACCCGGGTCGGCATGCCGGTTATACTGTTTGCCAGGTCGTTTTTCTAGGTCAATATCAGAGTCATTATTCAGTCATCATATAAGGTAACCCTATGCGTCATGGGGACTATGGGTCGAACAGCCAGAGCAAAATAAGCTGGAAAGTATTTGCCGTTATCTGGCCCTATCTGCTCGAGTATAAGCTGCGTATTGCTATTGCTATTGGCTGTCTGGTGCTGTCTAAGGCAGCTAGTGTCAGTGGGCCCTTTCTGCTGAAGCATATTGTCGACGGCCTCAGCCAGAACCAGAGCACAGCGCTAGTGCTGGTGCCAGTGGCGCTCATAGTCGCCTATGGATTCGCTCGCTTCTCAATGATAATGCTAGGTGAAATACGCGATACAGTTTTTGGTCGGGTCACAGAGCGGGCTATGCGACGCATAGGTCTACAAGTTTTTGAGCATGTCCATGGTCTGGATCTGGACTTCCACCTCAATCGGCGCACTGGAGGTCTTGCTCGCGACATTGAGCGAGGCACCAACGGCATTAGTTTCTTAATGCGCTTCTTTGTATTTAATATTGCCCCCACTCTGATTGAAATTGGTTTGGTGATTGGCCTGCTAATGTATAACTACGGCATCGCCTTTGCCGCTATCACCCTGACCTCTGTGCTGCTGTATATTGGGTTTTCCATGGTCACTACTGACTGGCGCACCCAGTTTGTGCGCGAAGCCAATGTGGCAGATAACGAGGCCAGTACCAGAGCCATAGATAGCCTGTTGAACTATGAGACCGTTAAATACTTCACCAATGAGGACTTTGAGGCCAATCGCTACGACAGCTCATTGCATAAATGGGAGATTGCGCGGCGCAAAAATCGCCTCTCACTGCTTTCTCTAAATGGCGGTCAGGCGCTGATTATCACCACAGCTATGACTGCCATGATGTGGCTCGCTGCCCAGCGCGTCACAGAACAGACCATGACTATTGGTGATTTTGTGTTGATCAATGCCTTTATGATGCAGCTTTTTATGCCCCTCAACTTCCTCGGTTTTGTATACCGGGAAATTAAAGGCTCTATGGCCAATATCGAAAATATGTTTGCGCTGATGGATTTGCAGTCCGCGGTACCTGCCAATACTGATGCCCCGCAGCTACAGGTGAACAGTGGGCGCGTAGTCTTTAATAATCTGTCTTTTAGGTACCAGTCAGATCGACCCATTTTACAGGGGGTTAGCTTTGCTATTGAGCCTGGTCAAAAAGTCGCCATTGTCGGCGCCAGTGGTGCGGGCAAGTCCTCACTGGTTAAGTTGTTATTTCGCTTTTATGACCCGGACACCGGGACCATCAGTATTGATGGTCAGGATATCAGCCAGGTCAACCAGAGGTCATTGCGGCAGGCCATAGGCATAGTGCCCCAGGATACAGTACTGTTTAATGACAGTATTATCGAAAATATCCGCTATGGTAATCCACAGGCCTCAGATGCGGATGTCTATCAGGCCCTAGAAATGGCCCATCTAAAAGCCTTTGTGGACAAACTGCCCGAGTCTGTCCATACCATGGTGGGTGAGCGCGGATTAAAACTCTCCGGCGGTGAGAAGCAGCGAGTAGCCATAGCCCGAACTATTTTAAAGCGCCCGCCTATTCTGGTATTCGATGAGGCCACCTCCTCACTGGACAGCAAATCAGAGCGCTCCATACTGGCGGCACTCGAAAAAATCTCCCAGGGACACAGCAGTATGGTGATTGCCCACCGTCTGTCGACCATTGTGGATGCCGACAAAATACTGGTGCTGGACCAGGGTTGCATTGTTGAACAGGGCACTCATCTAGAGCTGCTCAATCTAGGTGGGCGTTACTCTGAACTGTGGACTTCGCAACTGCGCCAGCGCCAATAAGGCCAACCAATACCCCAAATAACTGGGTATAGCCCAATGTAAACAGAGATAAAATTGCTTCAGTTGGCAATAAAACGATAACTGGTTCACTTTTCTGGCCACCGCAGGTTGCACTGCGCCCTTGGCCGCATAGAATCGTCCCTAATGAGATTAGATTGGGTTGGCGGGATGCTGACAAGGAGAAGTAACTATGAACAAGCCCACTAGTGCACCATTGAGGATGCTTGCCAGCACAGTTCTTCTGTGTTTATTCAGCTCGGCGGCTGTGGCTGGCACCGTTGAAATCACCTATGAGAATAGCGGAACCTCAAGCGACAATGCCGGACTCCACGAACTTAGCATAGATGGCGTCAGTACCTATGCCATGAACGGCAAAGCAAAACCTCCCAAACAGGGCAAAACCTGGACAGCCACTGTCAACTCCTATGAGGATGTGCAGGCCGGCGCAGGCAAGTTCAACAAAAAGCCTGGAGATGCCACCAAGTACAACCGCACCGGCTATCTATTTAGTTATATGGACTTCCGCGACGAGCTGAGCACCAGCAGCACCGCTTGGAACGCGGCAATTAATCAGGCTGTATGGAAAATCATGGGTAAAAAAGGCAAGCTCAGCTCTCTGGCCACCAGCATTTATAACTACGCGACCAATGGTTATAGTTTTATCGACAACTATAACTGGAGCAATAGCATGACGGTCTATACCTCCACCAACCTGAGGTCCGAGTTCTATGCTCCCATGGCGCCCATACCCAATCCAATTCCCAGTGCGGTCTTTTTGTTTGGCTCCATGTTTATTGGCCTATTCGGACTGCTCAGACGCAACTCCAACAACCAGGCAATAGCTGCCTAAACTGCTTTAAACTCCTACTCCTAGTGATTGATACTTTCAGGGCCCCAACAGGGCCCTTTTTTTATCTGGCCCAAAGCTCTATTCCAACAGTTGAAACAAAATAATGCAGATATGGCATGCAAACCCATTGGACACTACAATAAAGCCCTGTCAGCCATCCCCAAATCTGTAAAGGTCTTTTTATGTCCAGTGAATCGCCTACGCTGTCTTTAACCAAGCAGCTAATTGCGCGCGCCTCAGTTACCCCAGATGATGTTGGCTGCCAGCAGCTAATGATCGAGCGGCTGCAAAATCTCGGCTTTGCTGTCAGTCATCTGCGCTTTGAGGATGTAGATAATTTCTGGGCCATTCGCGGCGAACAGGGCCCTATTCTCTGCTTTGCCGGGCACACAGATGTGGTGCCAACAGGCCCCCAGGAAAACTGGCGCAGCCCTCCCTTCGAACCTACCGCCATAGACGGCCAACTCTATGGTCGCGGCGCTGCAGATATGAAAGGTTCTCTGGCAGCCATGATTGTGGCTGTAGAACAGTTTGTCGCCGAACACCCCAATCACAGTGGCCGCATTGCTTTTTTAATTACTAGTGATGAAGAGGGTGTGGCCACAAATGGCACAGTGCGAGTGGTGGAATGGCTGCAGCAACAGCAGATCACGCCGGACTACTGTCTGGTTGGTGAGCCCTCTAGCACCGCTGTCTGTGGCGATATTATTAAGAATGGTCGCCGCGGCTCCCTGGGCTGTAAGCTGCGCATCAAAGGTCGCCAGGGCCATGTGGCCTACCCGCACCTAGCCAGCAACCCGATCCATGCAGCCGCCCCTGCACTGACCGAACTGACCCAGGAACTCTGGGATGAAGGCAATGAATTTTTCCCGGCCACCAGCTTTCAGATATCCAATATCAATGGAGGCACAGGTGCCACCAATGTTATTCCCGGCGAGCTCAACCTAGTTTTTAACTTCCGCTTCTCAACCCAGGTTACAGATCAACAGTTGCGCGATCGCACTGCCGCCATTCTCGACAGCCATGGCTTGGACTATGAGCTGGACTGGTCACTCAGCGGCCAACCCTTCCTGACCCCAGAGGGTGAGCTTGTAGATGCAACAGTGGCCAGCATCAAAAAGGTCACAGGCATGGATACCCAGTTATCGACCGCCGGTGGCACCTCAGATGGCCGCTTTATAGCCCCCATGGGGACCCAGGTTGTTGAGCTGGGCCCAGTCAATGCGACCATTCATCAGATAGATGAAAATGTCTGTATCAAAGATCTGGATATTCTGACGGAAATTTACCAACAGCTGCTGAACAACCTGTTCGTCGACTCGCTGACCGCTCCGTGAATGCTACCAGCGCCTTTTTATATGCCTCCACTGTTCTGATCTGGGGCTCCACATGGATAGCTATCACTTTTCAACTGGGCAGCGTAGACCCTCTGGCTTCGGTTATCTATCGCATGGCGCTGGCTTGCGCGTTACTGTTTGCCCTGTGTAAAGTGCGCGGTATATCGTTGCAGCTAAGCGCGAAAGACCACCGCTTTGTAGCCCTTCAAGGCCTGTGCTTATTCGGTCTTAATTTCTGGGCCATCTACCATTCCGAGCTATATCTGCCCAGCGGCATTATCGCCATTATTTTTTCTTTGATTGTGTTCTTTAACATTGTTAATGGGCGCATATTTCTCAAGCGGCCCATCGCCATTAACTCTGTAGTTGGCGGTATTGTGGGCCTTACCGGCATCTGCCTGCTGTTCTATCCAGAGCTCACCAGGCTATCTTCGACAGGAGATGCATTAAAGGGCTTTGCGCTGGCGTTCACAGCCGTGTTTATTGCATCTCTGGGCAATATAGCTGCAACTCGCAATGGGTTGCTGGGCACCTCAGTGTGGACAATCAATGCCTGGGGAACTCTCTATGGAAGCCTGGCACTGATGGTAGTCGCCCTGCTGAGTGGCACAGAGTTTAACTATGATAGTAGCTTTGAGTACACTGCCTCCCTGCTCTATCTCTCGGTGTTTGGCACCATACTGGCCTTTGGCGCCTATCTTAAGTTGCTGGTTATACTTGGGCCAGAAAAGGCCAGCTACAGTGGGCTGCTGATCCCCTTCTTTGCCATTTTAATGTCAACTATCTTCGAAGATTACCAATGGACTCTGATGGCCGCGACCGGTTTTGTGCTGGTAGCTGCAGGCAACTACCTGGTAATGGGACGGCGCTAATAAACCAGCCCAGGGCAGGCAGATTAGCTCGGCAATTTTTGCAGAGCAAAGATATCGAATCTGGTGGACTTACCCTCGAGAGAATAACTAGGAGCCATACCCGCCAGGTGATCTGCGCTGGCCGAGCGCTTGACCACCACCCTGTATCTAGCCCTCTGCAGGGCCAGTTCCAAGAGTTCCCCGGCATCCGGGTCGGCGCCTACGATTGAGTGAAAAACCTGCATCTCTTTTTTAACCTTGGCTGATTTCTTGCGCTCGGGAAACATAGGGTCCAAGAATACAATATCCTCCTGCTCTGAAGCCGCCAACTGCCCCAGAAATTGTTTGGAATCAGCTTCAATCAGCGATAGTCGCGCCACAATATCAGCCAGCTCCGAATCCTGCTCACCAGCCATTACAGCGCGGTCCAGCCCATCTCTAAGCAAGCTGTGAACTATGGGGTTGCGCTCAAGCAGGCGCACCCTGCAGCCCAAACTAGCCAGCACAAAGCCATCGCCACCCAGACCAGCAGTCAAATCCAATACCCCCGGAAGAAACTTACCTGACAGGCCTACGGCCTTGGCTATGGCCTGGCCATTGCCGCCGCCAAACTTGCGCCGGTGAGTGAAGGCACCGCTAGTAAAATCACAGCGAACCGGGCCATGCTGATTACGCCTGACAGGCAGCAACGAGAGGCCCTCAGGGGCCAGCTGCAGATGATAGCTCGGTTGCTCCCCGCTCCCAGCAACAGACGAATCCGAGACCTGCGCAGCGGCCCTGCCTATTGCAGCTATTTTATCGCTGCTGATCAGAGCCAAATCAAGCCGTTTAGCCAGCTTTACAGCAGCTGCCTGAAGCTCTGGATGGGTAAAAGAAACTTTAATACTGGTCATGCAGTTATTTAAACACATATACTTTGGGTTCAGGCTCAGGGGACTACTTATGATAGGAAAAAACTTAATAACCGGCCTGGTATTGCTGATAACCGCAGGCTGCGAAAGTTATCAGGTCACCCTCAATGAGAGAGAACTCTACAGCCCACCAGCCCTATTCACCGATTACCAGATTATGGATGCGGGCCTCAGGGCTTGCATAGATCAAACCATCAGTGATCAGAGCATTGTTCGCGCCGAGCAATTAACTACTCTGGTATGTACCTTTGCCGGCATTAAAACTCTGGCTGGTCTCAGCAGATTCACTCAACTCGAAACCATTAATTTGGCCAACAATAAACTCTCTGATATCAAACCTCTGATGTTTTTTGGCCAGTTGCAACGCCTGGATTTAACCAACAACCCACATTTGAGCTGCACCGACATCAAATCACTGGCAGATTTACTCCCCACAGAACCAATAACCAGCCTCAGTTGCCCTGACTGAAGCCCTGCAGTGGCAGCATGCCAAAAGATGTCGCCGCCATGCGTTATTCTGGTGCAATACTTTTCCACAGAAGCTGTGGATAACTTTGTGGATGAAGCACAGAACAACTGGTTTGAAGCCGCCAATACAGGGCCTTTTTGTTAAATTGGTCAAATTTTGATCAGTTAATAAACCCTAGCAATATCAATAACTTAGAGAATTCTCAACTAAATATCAATGACTTACGGCTGTTTCTTAAAATAGTTATTAGAAAGCCTGCCTATCTGTGGAAAAAAAACAAAATAATGCAAAAATAAATGTTTTTTCGTCGCAAAACCTATTGCCATGCCAATAGAAAAATGCTTCTGAGCCACTGCGGGAAAGGCTCAAATCCAGTCTATTCCAGCTTCAGCCAGTCAAATCCCTCCTGCTGACAGGCATAGAAGATATTGCCATCCCCCCTGTACACAGGTTCAATCGCAGACTGCACTCTCTCGAGGCTATTATTTTTATCGCTGATATGTCCAATCACTAAATGCTGTAGCTGCTCCTGGGCAACCAATGAAATAAGACGGGCTGTCTGCTGATTATTGAGATGCCCCCACTGACCCCCGACTCGCTCCTTTAAAAAAGCCGGATAGGGTCCAGCTGCCAGCATGTCTAGATCATGATTGGCTTCTACCAGCAATCCATCACAGTGAGCGTACTGTGACTCCACATGGGGAGTAAGCGAGCCAATATCGGTGAGCACACCCAGTTGATGGTTATCACTGTTAAATAGGAACTGCACAGGTTCTCGCGCATCATGGGGCACGGGTACAGGAGTCACCCTAAGATCGCCCACCTCAAATTGCTGATGGCTATCGATCACTTCGAAATCTGTGCTGGGATTATCCAGGTTGCGGCTTTTTAAGCAACCGGCGGTCAGATAGACCTTAATATTGTATTTGTTGGCTAGGGGCACGACCCCCTTCCAGTGGTCGCTGTGCTCATGGGTTACCAGAATCCCGCTGAGGTCCTCTGGGCGCTTGCCCAGCTTGGCCATACGCTGAACTGTGTCCTTTATGGAAAAGCCACAGTCCACCATCAGGCAGGTATCGCGCCATTCCACCAGCGTCGAGTTACCTCTGCTGCCACTACCCAGGGATGCAAACCGCATAATTACAGCGGCTTAAGACATATTCAAACGCAGTACTTTCAGCAGCCGCAGTGACTCAGCCTGACCCAGGCTCTCACCATTGGCACCTACAATACGCACTTCTACGTCGGCGCCCACTGGCTGCACCAGTATCATGTAGTTGGTCTCTAAAACCTTATCCTTTGAGTCGCCCCCAAACCAACCACTAAAGAACCCCTCTTCTTCCTCAACAGGCTCAGTGTAATTGACATACATCACAGCCTCAGTGCGATTCTGATCCACAGTAGTAAAACCACCGCGATCTGCTGAGTAACTGATGGAAGCCCAGGAGCGATCAAAGCCCAGCTTGACCAGAATATAGGGGTCTGCGGCCTCTGGAGTCACTACCTCCACCTTGGCTTCACCACCAATCTTCTGTGCCAACAGAGACACACTGGCAAAATTGCCTGCTGCAGCAAGATCATTGGCCACTACAGTTAGCATATCCAGCTCCCTGGTATCGCTGTCAGAGGCTTCGGGCCACTGCGCCTGCTCTTCGGAGCCCCGGGCAACCTGCTGGTGCAGGGCTGAAATCTCGGTGGAGTCAATCTGCACACCTGGGGCAATAGAGAAGCGGAATCTATGGCTGTTCTCTTCATCACTATTAAAGGTAACCCACACAGTTTCAATAATCCCCGACGAACCCTCCGCCATAGCTGAGGGAATACCGTTGCGGTTTAGCAGATTGCGCACCCGCGGCCAGCTCTCACTGGGGGATATATTAATCAGTACCCAGCGGCGACCATCAACTGACTGAATTTTCACCAGCTGCTCGAAGGTGTTAACCGAGGCCGACTGAGGTCTGGGCACTTCAAAACCCTCTATCTCTACAGAGGTTGTGGGTATCGCTGGGATTGGGTAGGCCTGCCCTAGCTGAGTGCCCTGGGCAGTCCGCATTTCTCCTGGTATTACCGTAGGCTCAGTCTCCTCCGCCAACAGATAATCATTGGTGCGATCACGCAGACCCAACCATCCACAACCAGTTAGAGTTGTTATTAAAACTACAATCAATGCGATATTCGTCTTTTTCATCGTTTCGCTGTGCCCCTTTAGGCAATGATTGGTCGGCAGACCAGTCAACTATTTACTGTTTATACTAGCTTGTTATAAAAGCTCGGCACTCTTGAGAGCGGCGCGCACGGATTCTTCATATTCAGCGGCCAGTGGTGTCAGCGGCAATCTGATAGCCCCAGCCATCAGGCCCAGTTCGCTCAGCGCCCATTTGGCCGGTATTGGGTTAGATTCAACAAACATAGCGTCGTGCACAGGTTTGAGTATCTTATCGATCTGCGCTGCCCCAGCGGCATCACCGGCCAGAGCTGCGGCACAGAGTTGCGCCATCATAGCTGGGGCCACATTGGCAGTTACCGAAATATCACCTTTACCACCGAGCAGCATCAATTCTCTGGCGGTATGATCATCCCCAGAGTAAACGGCAAAGTCAGCGGGACATTGGGAAATAATCTGCTGTGCCCGCTGCAGGTCACCGGTGGCCTCTTTGATACCCACAATATTACTGATCGAGCTCAGTCTCAGCACAGTCTCGGGCAGCATATCGCAGGCAGTGCGCCCAGGAACATTGTAGAGAATCTGATCTATATCCACGGCCTCGGCGATGGCCCTGTAATGCTGATACAGGCCCTCCTGAGTAGGCTTGTTGTAATAGGGAGTCACCAACAGGCAGGCATCGGCGCCAGCCTCTTTGGCGCCCTGAGTCAACTCTATGGCTTCACTGGTGCTATTGGCGCCCGTGCCGGCAATAATAGGTATGCGACCCGCGGCCTGAGCAACCACAAAGCGAATAACCGCGCTGTGCTCAGCAACATTTAAGGTAGCAGATTCTCCGGTGGTGCCGACCGCTACAATGCTATTAGTGCCCTCGGCAATATGCCAGTCGACCAGCCGTGCAAGGGAGTCCCAGTCGACCTCCAGGGAGTCTGGATGCATTGGTGTCACCAGGGCGACAATACTTCCGCTTATCATCTCTGTTCCTTGCTAAAACTGGTTACTAATATTAACTAGGGTTAATAAGTACGCACGCTGTCAGAAGCGCACAATGTTACTGCCGAGGTTGCCGGGACACAAGGGAAACCTGTGCAGACGCAGTTTGATTAACTGCTCTGTTACTTCTTTCTCTCGCTTCTCTTTTTCCGCGCCACCTGATAGACATCAGCCTCACCTTCGGGGCGGTTTTTAAAGCGCCTGTGCACCCACAGATACTGATCTGGCTGCAGCAGAATAAACTCTTCAATAATCTTGTTGACCCTGGTCGCGTCGGCCAGATCATCACCAGTGGGAAAATCTTCCAGCGCTGGATACACAGTGATCTTATAGCCCTGAGAGCCCGGCAATCTAATATGGCTAAAAGGCACTACAGCGGCGCCGGTTTTTTCGGCGAATCTAGCTGTAGCATAGACAGTGGCGGCCTGAATGCCAAAAAATGGCGCAAATAAGCCCTGCCCCAGACCATAGTCCTGATCAGGTCCATACCAGAGGGAGCGGCCAGATTTTAGTGCCTTCATGGTACCGCGCACATCTCGGCGCTCGTAGACCACACCATTGCCAATGCCTTTATCCAGCCGCCCGCGCGCCTGTAAAAAGTCGTACACAGGGTTGCCGTGGGCCCGGTACATGCCGTCCATTTGAAATACGCTGGAAATAGCCGCGGCACCAATTTCTAGGGTGGTGTAGTGAATACCCAAAAGCATCAGGCCACGACCTTTGTGGGCTTCCAGATGCTCCAGACCTTCGAACTGCAGCAGCTTGCTAAAGCGTTTTTTCGGCCACCACCAGGCGATACCCACTTCCATTAACGCAGTGCCCACATTGATCAAATTAGATCGCAACATAGCGCGATGCTCTTGATCGCTGAGATTCGGGAAGCACAGTTGAATATTGCGCAGAGCAATGGTTTTACGACGGCTGGGAAAGCTGTGAACAAGCAGGCCTATACCTTTGCCCAGCTGCAGTAAAACCCCATAGGGCAATAGCGAAATCATTCGCCAAAGACCAAAGGCCAGCCACAGAAGCCAGTGGCGCGGATGCAATAGCTGAGCCCTAAATTGAGTGGCCTTGGATGTCATCTGCACCACCACAGTTGTGCCTTAAACAAGGTTGCTGATCTCAACTTGCGGATCCACTTCAGCCTGGTAATCCACGCCATCCAGTTCAAAGCCAAACAGGTTTAAAAAGTCCTGCTTGTAACCTTTAAAGTCAGTGCTGCTAATTAGATTTTCGGTGCTGATCTCTGACCAGGCAGCTGCCACCGCAGCCTGCACCTCTGGATCCATCTCCAACTCGTCCACTCGCAGGCGCCCTTCTTCATCGGTGCGCGGGCTATCGCTGTACAGGCACTCTGTAAACAGCCGGTACAGCTGCTCAATACAGCCCTCGTGGGTACCACGGTTCTTCATCTCTTTAAACAACATAGCCAGATACAGGGGCATAATTGGAATGGCCGAACTAGCCTGGGTCACTACACCTTTTAAAACAGAGACCCGGGCATCGCCGCCATGGGCTGCGAGCTTCTCGCGAATACCAATTACCCGCGCATCCAAATCTTTCTTGGCTTGACCAATGGTGCCATCCCAGTAGAGGTCCCAGGTGATCTTCTCGCCTATATAGGTAAAGGCTGTGGTCTTGGCGCCATCGGCCAATACGCCGGCCTCAGCCAGAGCGTCCATCCACATCTGCCAGTCCTCACCACCCATCACGGCAACAGTATCATCAATCTCCTGCTGGCTGGCGGCGTCCATACTGAATTCCTGAATCTCTTCTTTATCGGTATTAATGCCGCGCATGCTGATATTTTTGCCCACGGGCTTGAGGGTAGAATTAAATACTTCTCCAGTGACCGGGTGCTGACGACGTGGGGCAGCTAAGCTGTAAACCACCAGATCAACCTGACCCATATCTTCTTTTATGGTGGCTATAGCCCGCTCTTTTATCTCGCTTGAAAATGCATCGCCATTGATACTCTTGGCATACAGGCCATCGGCCTCGGCATAGCGGTGAAAAGCCGCACTGTTATACCAGCCCGCGGTGCCAGGCTTGCGGTCTGTACCTGGCTTTTCAAAGAAAACGCCCAGTGTGGAGGCACCGCCACCAAATGCTGCGGTAATACGTGCCGCCAGCCCATAACCTGTTGAGGATCCAATAACTAAGACACGCTTAGGTGAATCAATTGCACCCTGGCTTTTAATATAGTCAATCTGGTTTTTTACATTCACCTCACAGCCGGTAGGGTGAGTGGTGATGCACATAAAGCCGCGAACGCGGGGCTTAATAATCATCCAATTATCTCCATACTTTCTGGTAATAAACACTGCAGGCAATGGGCCCGCCAGCTAGCTGCGCATCATACAGCAAACCGCTGTAAATCTCGTTCTCGACTGGCAGTTTTTTTATTGCAGCTCAGGGCCGGCGACAGGAGTTTTTTTGCTTATCAGTAACCAGTTCTCCCCAGCAGCCCGTATACTTTGCAAAGGCTATATCCATCCATCTTAATAACAGGCGCATCTGGTCTATGTCTTCAACTGCAGAGTCCGCATTAGAGTATCCATTTATGCGGGCGGAATTTATTCAGGCCCTAGAGACTAGCGCAAGCGCCTGTGCAGATACAGGCTGGGAGCCTATTCATCTGTCGCTGAACTCTGATGATCAGGACGCTTTTATGCCCCTGTATCTCAAAGATCACAGCATGGGAGAATATGTCTTCGACTATGCCTGGGCCAATGCCTATCATCAGAATGGGCTGGAGTACTATCCCAAGCTATTGACCGCGGTGCCATTTACTCCATCAGAGGGACCCAGGGTTCGCGGCAGCCAAGCTGTGAGCGAAGACCATTGCCAACAGCTCTTTGAAGAGGTGCTGGCAGTGGCTGCAGAGACTGGCGCCTCCAGCTGGCACTGCCTGTTTCCAGACAGTAGCCAGAGAGCGCTGTTTGATGACCCTAGACTGCTGCAGCGAAGCGGAGTCCAGTACCACTGGCAGAATCGTGACTACCAGAGTTTTGACGACTATCTTGCCGCACTCAACTCCCGTAAACGCAAGATGGTGCGCAAGGAGCGCGCGGAGGTAGCAGCCCAGGGGTTAAATATTGAGGTGCTGGAGGGAGCTGAGATCAGTCCGACTATCTGGCAGCTGTTCTATCAGCTCTACGAGCGCACCTACGCCAAGCGCAATGGCACCAGAGGCTATCTTACCCAGGACTTTTTTAATCAGATTGCCAGCAGCATGCCAGAGCAAATTGCCATGGCCGTGGCCTATCACAATGAAATTCCAGTGGCCTGTGCTCTGTACTTTTTTGATTCAGAGACATTGTACGGCCGCTACTGGGGCAGTGCTGGGGAGTTTTCATACCTGCATTTTGAGCTCTGTTACTATAGCGGCATTGAGTTTGCCATTGCCAAGGGCCTGCAGAAATATGATGCTGGCGCCCAGGGTGAACACAAGATTATTCGCGGCTTTGAGCCTATCACTACCCAATCTCTGCACTGGATTCAGCACCCGCAGTTCCATGGAGCTATAGAGCGCTTTTTACAATCCGAACAGGCCTCTGTACAACAGCACCTGCAGCAGGCAAGGGAGATATTGCCCTACCGCAAAACCGGCTAGTTACCATTCGCCTATATTTTCCATGGAAACCCAGGGCTCCATGGTGGGCAGGCTATCGCCGCGCTGTAGCAGCTCAATAGAGATATTATCCGGAGAGCGCACAAAGGCCATATGGCCGTCTCTGGGTGGCCGATTAATCACCACTCCAGCGGCCATCAGCTTTTCACAGGTCGCGTAAATATTATCCACCCTGTAGGCCAGATGGCCAAAGTTGCGGCCACCAGTGTAGGTTTCCGGATCCCAGTTATAGGTTAACTCAATCACTGGTGCGCTATTTGTTTGTGCCGAGTCGAGGTCAGAGGGAGCGGCGAGAAACACCAGGGTAAAACGGCCCGCTTCACTGTCTTTGCGGTAGACCTCGGTCAGACCCAGGGCATTGCAATAAAAATCCAGTGACTGTTCGAGGTTGGATACTCGAACCATACTGTGTAAAAACTGCATAAAACTGCCTCGGGTCAATAATTAAGTCTGGATTATAGACCTAAAACTCAGCCCCCTGAACATAAATCAGCTAGGGCTATAGCGCAGTAAAATTTACAGTGCCAGATGACGAATATCGCTGAGAGATTTAACCAGCTGAGTCATAAAGCGCCCGGCATCACCGCCATTGACCACTCGGTGATCGTAGGACAGACAGAGGGGCAGCATTAGCCGCGGTACAAATTCCTGACCATTCCACAGCGGCTGCATCTGGGATTTGGAGACACCCAGAATACCCACCTCAGGGCTGTTAACTATAGGCGTAAAGCCCTTGCCACCAATGGCACCAAGGCTTGATAGTGTAAAGCAGCCACCCTGCATATCTGCGGGTTTTAGCTTGCCATCTCTGGCACTGGCGGCCAGTGCCGCTATATCGGCAGAAATATCCCAGATGCCTTTTTCATCAGCATCTTTAATCACCGGCACAACCAGGCCTCTGGGGGTATCCACCGCCATACCAATATTGCAGTAGTGCTTCTGAATAAAATGCTCGCCGTCGGCGGCCAGTGAGCGATTAAATATCGGATTGCTCTGCATGGCTGCGGCCAGCGCCTTAATCAAAAAGGCAACAGGAGTTACCTTGATACCGCGCTTGGCGCCCTCATCCGCAAGGGACTTTCTGAAGTCTTCCAGATCGGTAATATCGGCATCATCAAAATGGGTGACATGGGGCACATTGAGCCAGTTGCGCTGCATATTGGCTGCAGTTAGCTTCTGAATCTTGCTCATGGGAATAGATTCAATTTCACCGTACTGGCTGAAATCAACAGCCGGAACCAAGGGAATACCAGAGCCAGTGGCAGCTGCGGGAGCCGCACGCAAAGCTGACTTCACATACAGGTTTACATCATCTTTTTGCACTCGCCCCCTGGGACCAGTACCGGAGACCTGGCTGAGATCTACACCCAGTTCACGGGCCAGCATGCGCACCGCGGGACCAGCATAGACTTCACCTGACTCATTGGGTGCAGCTGCATCTACAATAGTTTGCACAGGCGCTGGCGCCTGCGGCGCTATGGCTGGCTGAGCTGTTGGCTCTACCACTGCCTGAGGTGCCTGTACCTCTGCTACTGGAGCGGGCTCTGCGTTAGGACTGGTCTGGCTCACCTGCAGCACCGCCACCTCGGAGCCAGTGGTTAGTTTGTCGCCCTCTGCGGCAATAATTTTAATCACTGTACCACTGTGAGATGAGGGCACATCCATGGTGGCTTTATCTGACTCAAGCACCAGCAGGGTATCGCCCTCTTCCACCTGATCACCGATAGCCACAGAGATTTCAATCACATCGATCTGGTCTTCGCTGCCAATATCCGGGACTAAAATAAGCTGCTCTGCAAGACCGCCTGCCTGTTCTGCAGATACTGTAGCAGCTTCGGGTTGTTTAACTGGCTCAGGCTGTTCCTCAATAACTGCAGCAGCCGCTTTAGCTGGCTCGGCAGAGGATTCTGCCTGTTGGCCTGCAACTTCAATTTCCGCTATGGGATCGCCCACCTTTACCGTATCGCCATCAGCCACCAGAAACTTGACCAGGGTACCTGCAAAGGGGCTGGGTACATCCATGGTGGCCTTGTCAGATTCTAGAACTAACAGTGAATCCTCCAGCGCAACTGCATCGCCCTGAGCAATACTCAATTCAATAACATCGACGGTCTCGGCGCCACCCAGATCTGGAACTGTTACGATTTCTACGGCCACTTGTTATCCCTTTACAATTATTACTACAGTTTTACCCGTGCTATTTTTATCTGCGCTATTCACAGATACAGCTTACAGATACAGCGGATTGCTCTTCTCTGGATCTATACCAAACTCTTTAATCGCCTTAGCCACAACAGTTGGCTTAATCGCACCCTGATCTGCCAGCGCCTTGAGGGCGGTGACAACCACAAAGTAGCGATCCACTTCAAAGAAGTGGCGCAGTGCTGCACGGCTATCACTGCGGCCAAAGCCATCAGTTCCCAGCACATACATAGGCTGCTTGATATAGGCGCGCATCTGCTCAGCGTAACTCTTCATATAGTCTGTCGCCACAATCACCGGCTCTGAGCTGTCGCCCAGCTGCTCAGCAATATAGGACTGCCTTGGCTTCTCTGAGGGGTGCAGCAGGTTCCAGCGATCAACCCCCTGGCCTTCACGCACCAGCTCATTGACACTGGTCAGGCTCCAGATATCCGCTGCAACATCAAATTGCTCACTGAGTATCTCAGCAGCCGCACGCACCTCATTGAGAATAGTGCCAGCGCCCATCAAAGTAACACTGTGCTTTGCCGAACCGGCTTCAGCCAGTCTGTACATACCTTTAACAATGCCCTCTTCGGCACCCTCGGGCAAGCCTGGCTGCACATAGTTCTCGTTCATGGTGGTGAGGTAATAGAAGCAGTTCTCTCTGTCGTCAAACATACGCTTCATACCATCCTGAACAATCACCGCCAGCTCGTAGCTAAAGGCGGCATCGTAACTTTTACAGTTAGGTATGGTGTTAGCAAGAATCAGGCTGTGACCATCCTGATGCTGCAGGCCCTCACCGTTTAGGGTGGTGCGGCCAGCGGTGGCACCTATCAGGAAACCGCGCGCCTGGCTGTCGCCCGAGGCCCAGGCCAGATCGCCAATACGCTGAAAACCAAACATGGAATAGAAAATATAGAATGGAATCATTGGCACCGCGTTGGTGCTGTAGGAGGTGGCCAGAGCTAACCAGGCTGACATGGCGCCAGCTTCGTTAATACCCTCTTCCAAAATCACACCTTTCTTATCTTCCTTGTAGTACATGATCTGCTGATGGTCATGGGGCACATATTTCTGTCCCGCCGAGGTATAGATACCCAGCTGTCGGAACATGCCTTCCATACCAAAGGTGCGGGCCTCGTCGGGCACAATGGGCACCACATACTGACCAATGTTTTTATCTTTAACCAAGGTCGAGAGTACTCGCACAAAGGCCATAGTGGTGGAAATCTCGCGCTCTCCGGTGCTCTCCAACTGCTTCTTAAAGCTGTTGAGAGCCGGCACCTGCATAGGCTCAAAGTGATGCTTGCGGGATGGCAGCGGACCATCTAACGCCTCGCGACGTCTTTTCATATAGGTAATTTCTGGGCTATCTTCCGCCGGACGATAATAGGGAACTGTCTCCAGTTCCTCGTCTGCAACAGGTATACCAAAGCGATCACGAAAATAACGCAGCTGCTCAGAATCCAGCTTCTTGACCGAATGGGTGTCATTGGCAGCCTGGCCATCGCCCAGCCCATAACCCTTAACCGTGTGGGCCAGAATAACCGTAGGCTTGCCCTTGCTGGCTACAGCCTCCGAATAGGCTGCATACACCTTATAGGGGTCGTGACCACCGCGGTTAAGCGCCATAATCTGGTCATCGGTCATATCCTTGACCAGCTCCAACAGTTCCGGGTACTTGCCAAAGAAGTGTTCTCTGGTATAGGCGCCGCCATTGGACTTGTAGTTCTGCAAATCACCGTCACAGACTTCATTCATACGCTTGATCAGCATACCGCTCTTATCTTTCTCCAACAGCGGATCCCAGTGTCGACCCCAGATAACCTTGATCACATTCCAGCCAGCACCGCGGAAAACACCTTCGAGCTCCTGAATAATCTTGCCATTGCCGCGAACCGGGCCATCAAGACGCTGCAGGTTGCAGTTAATCACAAAAATCAGGTTCTCAAGCCCTTCGCGACCGGCCAGTGAAATAGCGCCCAGGCTCTCAGGCTCATCACATTCGCCATCGCCTAAAAAGGCCCAGACCTTGCGATCGCCCCGAGCAGACAGATCTCTGGCCGAGAGGTAGCGCATAACATGAGCCTGGTAAATAGCCTGAATGGGGCCCAGCCCCATAGAGACCGTGGGAAATTGCCAGTAATCCGGCATTAACCAGGGGTGGGGATAGGACGACAGCCCTGTGCCATCTACTTCGCGGCGAAACTTATCCAACTGCTCAGTGGTAAAGCGCCCCTCTAGAAATGAGCGGGCATACATGCCTGGGGAGCTATGGCCCTGGAAAAACACCAGATCACCCATATCATCGCCGTCTGAACCCCGGAAAAAATAGTTAAAGCCCACATCATAGAGTGTGGCCGCCGAGGAGAAACTGGCGATATGACCACCTATGCCTTCACTCTGCTTATTGGCTCGCATCACCATGGCCAGCGCGTTCCAGCGCACCAGAGAGCGAATACGGCGCTCCATAAACAGATCGCCAGGCATGGTTTTTTCCTGACTTACAGGGATAGTGTTGCGAAATGGCGTAGTCACCGACTGGGGAAGTGAAATGCCTTCGTCCGCGGCATGAGCCTGCAGCTGTGTGAGGATATAGGTTGCCCGCTGGTCCCCCTGAGCCCGACAAATTGAATCAAAGGCGTCAAGCCATTCTTGAGTTTCAGTTGGGTCTAAATCCTGCGACATGCGGCACCAATCAAAGTTAGTTAATGGCGAGGAAAGCAGCCTGTGAAAGGTTAGATTAACCCCGGGACTAGCATCCCGCAAACTGCCTCACTCTTTGGCGCAACATTTTAATGTAGCTTAACTACAAATTCAACCTATTTGGCTTAGAGGATAAAATCAACATTTTCTATAAATAACATTAGATTAACTAGATAACTTGCTGTAATTATTACATTAAAATAATTTATAAGCCAAAACTTAATAAGTTAGTTTAACTACAAATTGCCCGGTTTTACCTAGATATTAAAAATCATAGCTATAGGCAATATTCTCTTTGCGTCTATCCACTGCGGTATTTTCGCTCCCCGGCTCGGCAGTTTTCAGCCACAGGCTGCGGGACTCCTTGGCCACCAAATCACCGTAAGCCTGCTGCAACTCGGCCAGGGTCAGAGCACGAATAGCTGAGGCCAGCTGGGGCCGAAAATCAAAGTCCTCATAACCCATTCCCAGAGACTCTACAAACCGACCATTCATTTCCGAGAGATTCTTGGGTTTCTCTTCTAGATTGCCCAGCAAGGATAGCTGATAACGCTCTAAATCCGCCTGGGTCAGGGCCTCAACCTGCTGAGTATAACCAGCCAAAAACCCCTCAAACTCCTGTTGCAGAGCCGCCTCATCGGCTACCGGCGACTGAGCCAGCAGCGCCAGGCCAGGCACAGGGCCAAAATGACTAGCAAAGGCAGACACCACATAGCCCAGCTGCTTCTCGGTGCGCAGGCTGTTGTAGAAAGGTGCTGACAGCATCTCGCCAAGCACAGCGAATAGCGCGCGTTCACGCAGGCTGTCATCGGCTCCCTGCTTGTAGAGCACCATCACTGAGTCTTCGTGATCAACTGGTATCTGCGCCTCTATTGCCCCAGGCTCCAACCTGGCCACAATCTGTGGATTATCGACCCTGGCTAACTGCATAGCCCCAGATAGCTGCTCCACTATAGCTTTGGCGCCCTGCTCTGTGTGATTGCCGCTCACCAAAACTTTTAGCTCAACATTAATCAGTAACTCCGCAGCAAATTGCTGTAACTGCTGCAAACTCACCTGCTCTAGCACCGGGGCTTTTTGCAGTGGGGTCCAGCTTCCATTAATCATTGAATAGAGCCCAGACATTAGCTGCCTAAAGGGATATTCGCGCTGAAAATTAGACCAGCGACGCAGTCTGGATTGCTTGAGTCGCTCAAATCGATCCTGATCCCAGTCGGGATTATTCATAGCCTTGAGAATATCGCCCAGTAAAACCGATTGTTTGTCTGAGTAACCGCCCACCACTATAGACAGCTCCTCGCTGTCGGCACTGAGCGAGAAGTTTAGCCCCGCCTCAGAGGCAGGATAGACTCGGGCATTGAGCTGATCAGACAGCATATCCAGAAACAGCTCCGCCTTTACCAGCCCAGCAATGCTACTGGTCATATCTGTGCCCAGAGAGGCAATAATATGAGCCTTGGGCACTGAGAACCTGGTATCCACAAGATGCCAGGCGCGCAGACCCGGCTGATCCACAATCAGCACAGGCAGTTCTACACTGGAATCTGTCTGAGCAAGCTCAAGACGATCGGGCAGATAGGGATTTCGCTCGGCTATCGCTAGCTCTGGCACCGCCTTGGGTGATTTCCAGGCGGCTAGGGTTTCCGCGGCCACCGGAGTTAGTGCATAACCCGCCTGATAGCGTTCGGAAACCTTATCTGTCACTACCTCGGGCGCCGACACCATCATTATCAGATTGTCTGGAGTCAGGGCGCTGGCCGTCTTGGCAATCAGCTCTTGGTCCCAGCCCGTCATGCTATAGCCGGCCCGCAATACATCGGCAACCGGATACAGCTGCATCATGCCCGACAGAGAGGACACATAGCGCATGGGGCTCTGCTTCTCCTGAAAACGAAAAGCAACGTCGCTCATCTTGGCCTGCTCATCGTAGCGCCAACTTTGCAGCCCCTGGTTGCGCAGCTTTTCAATCCAGGCAAAGAGCATCTCGACAATCTGATCCCGCTGGGCAAAACCCTGGGGAGTCAGGCCGATATCTATAGAGAACAGGCTGGAACCGCGATCTTCCAGACCCACACCAGCACTCAGACTTTCGATAAGCCCGCGGTCTTTAAGCACCTGCACCAGGCTGCCCTGCCCCTCATGGCCAATCACTCCGCCCAGATAGCGAGCCGGTTTAATCTGCCAGTGGGGCTGCATTTTTGGCAGCTGAAAACTCAGACTCAGCTCGCGCATCTCCTTGAGCGGCTTAAACTCAATCACCAGCGGCAGGCGCTGTGGCTGAATAAGCCGGTCTATGGGGGGCGCAACCTGTGCATCATTGTTGGCTATAATTTCAAATCTGGGTATCACCATGGCCTCTAGCTCGTCCAGGCTCTCGCGACCCAGCACCACTAGCTTCATTAAATTGGCCGAGTAATATTGCTGGTAGATATCCAGCAGATCATCGCGCACCGGTCTGCCCTCTAAATCTGCCAGAGTCTCAAGATTACCCACTGTAAATTTCGACATTGGGTGAGCCGGATCCACCTGGGTCTGCAGCACCTCCCACTGGCGGCGACCATCATCCTTTATTTTCAGTCTGTATTCAGACTCAACCGCATTGCGCTCGCGATCCACATATTTGGCATCAAAGTTTGGGCTCGAGAAAAACGGCGCAAACCGGTCCAGAGCTTGCTCTAGGTAGTCGGAGTTGATATCAAAGAAATAATTGGTGTTCTCCAGGCCTGTGCCTGCATTATGGCTGCCACCATGTTCGGAGATAAAAGTCTGATACTCGCCTGGAACCGGGTAATCGCTGGTGCCTAAAAACAGCATATGTTCAAGAAAATGTACCAGCCCCTCTCGATCTGCGGGATTCTGGTAGCTGCCTACATATACGTCCAGAGAGGCCGCCGAAGTCTCCGCCTCAGGGTCACTTATCAGCAGAACATCCAACTTGTTCTTCAGTTTGATATGGCGATAGTCCCGCTGATCATTGGGGCTTTTTACCAGGCTGGGCAGGCCATTGGCCTGCCTCTCTGCCGCTGGTTCTCCGCCGGCACAGCCCTGCAAAATAGCTAGCATACACAGCGCGACCAGCAAAGATGTGGCCAGCCCAAAAACCGATCTACCTGACCGAGGCAATATCAACATGGAGAGTTCCTTTTTAAATCGCCCCTCGGGGCTAAGTTTATTAATGTAGCTGCGCCTGCAACTCTCTAGACTCAAGCCTCTAGACTCAAGCATCTAATAGCAGCGTCTTGAGCATAACATCCAGCTTAGGCCTCTGAATCTGCTGCTATTTCTGAGCTTTCAGTCAATGCACTGCGGGGCCAGGCGTTGTAAACCGCCTTGACCAAAGTGGCCAGAGGAATGGCAAAGAACACGCCCCAAAATCCCCAGATACCGCCAAAAAACAGCACGGCGACAATAATGGCGACCGGGTGCAAATTAACCACCTCCGAAAACAGCAGAGGCACCAGCAGGTTGCCATCGAGAAACTGGATAAAACCATAGACCATAAACAACCAGAAAAAGTCGGCTGAATAGCCCCACTGCATATAGCCCACCAACAGTACCGGCAGGGTCACTGCTGTGGCACCAATATAGGGAATCAGCACAGATAGCCCAACCAGTAGCGCCAGCAGTGCCGCATAGTTAAGGCCAAGAATCAAAAAGGCAAAGTAAGAAGTCACACCCACAATAAGAATCTCGATCGCCTTGCCACGCACATAGTTGGCAAACTGAATATCCATCTCCGACCAGATAGCAGTCATCACACTGCGCTCTGTGGGCAGCAGGCCGGATACAAAGTTAATCAAAACGTCCTTATCCTTGAGCATAAAAAATACCAGCATGGGTACCAAAAATAAGTACAGCAGAATGCCAAATAACCCTGGGAAGCTACTTATAGACAGGCTGAGAATTTGCTCCGCAAGACTGGCCGCCTCTTCTGAAGCTCGGGCCACAATAATTTGAAACTGCTCAGGGCTGACATATTCGGCATATTTTTCCGGCAGAGTAATCAGCAGATCGCGAATCCTGCCCAGCATATTGGGCAGCTCGGCAATAAACAGCGAGGTCTGGCGACCCACAATTGGAATCAGCACCACCAGCACCGAGACAAAGCCAACAAAAAACAGCGTAAAGGAAATGGTAATGGCCAGGCGCAGAGGAACGCCCCGTCGAGTCAATAAATTGACCAAACCCTGTAGCAAAAACGCCAGTATCATGGCAGTAAACACAGGTCCCAGCACTGCGCCCAATGTAGTAGCAACCACCAGCGCCACAGCCAGCATCAGCGCTAACAGCACAGCCTCTTCGTTGCTAAAGTACTGCTCTTGCCACTTTTTAAACACCTGCTTCATGCACAACCCTCGGTAAACTCTAGTCCATTTAACTGCTTGCTGAGGTTCAGGGTCAACCCATTTTGACCTCAAGCCTTTTAGGCCCCGTATCTGACATGAAACCAGGGCATATTTCAACTGTCGAAATCGATAACATTATTCGCTACAGTGGTGCGACTAGACTAACTCCCAAAGGCAATTAGATTTAATTTTGAAATCTCCCAATTCGACAGCAATCGCGGCCAAGCAGAGCAGTGGCAGAGTGCCGGCAACCATATTGTCCAGCATTCTCTTATCTGTGCTTTTTTTTGCCCCCGGGCAATCAGCCCCAGAAGCTGCAGACATAAAGCTGCCCATACTGGGTGACAGCGCCTCAGGCATTGTATCCAAACAGCAGGAATATGAACTGGGTAGAACCTGGCTCAAGGCTTTTCGCAGCCGGGTACGTGAGCATGATGATCCGCTTATGCAGCAGTATCTTGAGCAGCTGCTCTACAATCTGGCCACCTACTCGGATTTGGAGGATCCCAGGCTTGAGCTGGTGATTGTCAATAATCCCACCATGAATGCATTTGCAGTGCCTGGTGGCGTGGTCGGCTTCCACACCGGGGTGTTTGCCCTGGCGGAAACCGAAGACCAGATGGCCTCTGTACTGGCACACGAACTGGCGCACCTAAGCCAGCGGCACTTTGCCCGCGGGCTGGAGGCCCAGCGCTCCTCGAGCATGGTTAGCCTGGCCGGACTGTTGGCCAGTCTGGTGATTGCTGCCACAGCTGGCGGTGATGCGGGCATGGCCGCTATCACCACCTCTCAGGCCATGGCCATGGATAACCAGCTGCGCTACAGCAGGTCCAATGAGCAAGAGGCTGACAGAATGGGGCTGCAAACCATGGAGCGAGCTAACCGCGACCCAGGAGCTGTGGCTGATATGTTTGCCACATTGCTCAAGGCTACCCGCTATTCAGGCAGCCGCCCCCCAGAATTTCTGCTGACCCACCCGATTACCGAGAAACGCATAGCCGATGCCCGCGGCCGCGCCATGGGTGCATCCATGCGTCACTATCCGCGCAGCCCGGAGTTTCACCTGATCAAGGCTCGGGCTCTGATAGCCATATCTAACAAACCGTTGGATGCCATTAAGCGATTTAATGCACAGCTCAAAAGCAACCCCCAGAATCCACAGGCTATTTATTATGGTCTAGCTCTGGCCCATACCAAAGCTGGCAATTACAAGCAGGCCCGCCAGATTCTCGATCCGCTACTGAGAGATAACCCTTACCAGCTATCCTTTCAGTATGCAGATTTAGAGCTGGATATAGCGCTCAGCCGCTATGATCAGGGGCTGACCAAGGTAGACAAACTACTGCGCCTCAGCCCCAACAGCTATCCCCTGACCGCCATCAAATCCGAGATTCTATGGCAGGCTCACCGCTATGAGGAGGCTGGATCCGTTTTGACCGCACTGAGTCGAATGCGGCCTGAAGACCCCATGATCTGGTACAGGCTGGCTGAGGTGCGCGGATTGGCAGGAAATATCTCCGGGGTTCACGAGGCCAGAGCAGAGTACTTTATATTGGTAGGCGCCCTGGATATGGCGAGAGAGCAGCTGACCCTGGCTGCAAAACTGGTGGCCGCAGACTTTAAGCGCTCGGCAATTGTCCGCCAGCGCATAAGAGATATCACCGCATTGGAAGATCGTATAGAAAAGCTCTAGTGGCTTTTGGTCGGGTAATTGGTTATCTGACAGCTGGAGCCAGATCTATAGCCTGGAGGCCAGGAGCTTAGAACGAAGCGAGGCCTAGGCTTTAAAGTTCATCATCCGCTCAAGGGACTTATAGGCCTGGCGACCCAGTGCAGGCTCTACCTGAATTTCATTGCTGCCCTGCTCAAGACAGTCGAGCAGGTTTTGCAGACTATTCATACCCATCCAGGGACAGTTTGCACAGCTGCGACAGGTGGCTCCACTGCCACCAGTGGGGGCGATCAATAATTGTTTATCTGGCACCGCCTGCTGCATCTTATAAAAGATACCCTGATCAGTTGCCACAATCAGTTGCTGCTGTGGCAGGTTTTTGGCGGCAGCGATCAGCTGCGAGGTAGAACCAGCCACATCTGCTATCTCCACCACCGACTCCGGAGACTCAGGGTGCACTAACACCGCAGCGTCGGGGTAGACCTTTTTCAGATCCAGAATTCCCTTGGCTTTAAATTCTTCATGGACAATACAGCTGCCGTCCCACATCAACATATCGGCACCGGTATTTTTTTGCACATAGGCACCCAGATATTTGTCCGGTGCCCAGAGAATCTTCTCGCCCTGCGCATCTAGATAGTCCACCACTTCTAGAGCAATGCTGGAGGTGACCACCCAATCGGCCCTGGCCTTAACCGCAGCTGAGGTATTGGCGTAGACGACCACTGTGCGATCCGGGTGCTGATCACAGAAGGCGGCAAACTCATCGATGGGACAACCCACGTCAAGGGAGCAGGTGGCCTCCAGACTGGGCATTAAAACCCGCTTGTCTGGGGTCAAAATCTTGGCGGTCTCGCCCATAAACTTGACCCCGGCAACCACCAGGATTTCGGCTTTGTGGCTATTGCCAAAGCGAGCCATTTCCAGGGAGTCCGAGACAGTGCCACCGGTCTCTTCGGCCAGAGCCTGAATCAGTGGGTCTGTATAATAATGGGCAATAAGCACTGCATTTTTTTCAATTAACAGCGCTTTGATTTTATCCTGCAACAGCGCCCTGCGCTCAGCATCAATTTCAGTGCTGGCGGGCACCTGATTGAGATAGGTCTCAACCAGCTCCCGGGGGCTCTGATACTCGGCTGTACCGCCTGTCTGTTGCTGATCGGTCATAATTCCATCAATACTCAAAGTCTGCTTGCAGGCAGATAACTAGAAACGCGATAGCCAGTAAACCACTGCGACCATGATAATAGAGAGTACGGCTATAACCGCAATTGCATCTGCTTTTGAATCACCTGCTGTGTCTGGTTTTGTTTCTTTAGCCATGGATAGGTTCCTGTGTTTCAAGTATTTATTTCAAAGGGGTTTTTTTCCGACGCGCATTCTAACAACCAAATCTGTAACTGTCTTGCATTCCAGAGCTCAGAATCCAAACAGCCCATTATATCCAGCGTATTTGGCTATGCTTGACGAAAATTTAGCCTCAGCCAGCCTTATTCCCAATAGATAGCCACATATAGGCAAATAATAATTCAAAAGAATAACCCCTGACGTTATCATAGCGCCCCTAATCTAGCTGCACGTAAACCAGACCCACATGTATAAATACGACCAATACGACCAAAAGCTTGTCGATGAGCGCGTCGAGCAGTACCGGGATCAAACCCAGCGCTACCTGGCTGGCGAAATCTCCGAAGAGCAATTTCTGCCCCTGCGCCTGCAGAACGGACTCTATGTTCAGCGCCTGGCTCCCATGTTACGCATAGCTGTGCCCTATGGCCTTCTGAGCAGCAAGCAGGTTCGCAAACTGGCTCATATCTCGCGCCGCTACGACAAGGGCTATGTGCACTTCACTACCAGACAGAATATTCAGCTTAACTGGCCCCAGCTGGAAGAGGTGCCGGATATTTTGGCAGAGCTGGCCAGCGTTGAAATGCACGCTATTCAAACCAGCGGCAACTGTATTCGCAACACCACCACAGATCAGTTTGCGGGTGTGGCCAACGATGAAATTGAAGATCCCAGACCCTGGTGCGAAATTATTCGCCAGTGGTCTACTCTGCATCCGGAATTTGCCTTTCTGCCCCGTAAATTTAAGATTGCTGTCTGTGGCTCGGAAGAGGACAGAGCGGCATTTTTACTCCATGATATTGGCCTGCAACTGGTAGTAAACGACCAGGGCGAAACCGGCTTTCAGGTTTATGTGGGCGGCGGACTGGGTCGCACGCCTGTCATAGCCTCACTGATTCGCGAGTTTTTACCCAAGGAACATCTGCTCACCTATCTGGATGCTATTCTCAGGGTCTATAACCGCTACGGCAACCGCGACAACAAATACAAGGCCCGAATTAAAATCCTGGTCAGAGCCTGGACTCCAGAAGTCTTTGCTCAGCGAGTTGAGAGCGAGTGGGCCCATTTAAAAGATGGCCCGGCAACTCTTAACGGCAGTGAGATTGAGCGGGTCAAAGGATTCTTTACCCTGCCCGACTACCGCTCGATCGACCAGACCTCTGTGGACAGCCAGGTAGCGGCTCTTGCCGCGGACAACCGCGCCTTTTCTCGCTGGCTAGACCGCAATGTAAGGGCTCAGAAACAACCGGGCTACGCCTCGGTCAGTCTGTCCCTCAAGCCGGCGGGGGTGGCCCCTGGTGATGTCACTGATCAGCAGCTGGAAATCATTGCCGATCTTGCCGATCGCTTCTCCTTTGGGGAAATTCGCTCCACCCACAACCAAAATGTGGTGCTGGCAGATGTGGCCAAGGACGAACTCTTCGAGCTCTGGCAACTGGCAAAAGCCGCTGGCTTAGCTACGCCCAACATTGGCACCATCAACGATATGATCTGCTGTCCCGGTGGCGACTACTGCTCCCTGGCCAATGCCAAATCTATTCCCGTAGCCGAGGCCATTCAACGAAAATTTGACGACCTGGACTATGTCTATGATCTGGGTAATCTGGAACTCAATATCTCCGGCTGCATGAACGCCTGTGGCCATCATCATATAGGCCATATAGGCATTCTGGGTGTGGATAAAAAAGGCGAGGAGTGGTACCAGATTCAGCTCGGCGGCAGCGCCAACAAAGATGCTGCACTGGGCAAGGTGCTGGGTCCCTCTCTATCCAGAGATGCGGTGACAGACAGCATCGAAAAACTACTGGATGTCTATGTGGAGAATCGCCTTGAAGGTGAGGCTTTCCTGGGCACCTACCAACGCATTGGTATCGAAAAGTTTAAGCAGAGGGTATATGGCACAGCTTCTTAAAGAGGGTCAGGTTGTAGATAACAGCTGGTCCACAGTGGTTGAGGATGCTGGCGATCTGCCCCCCGGCGATATTTTGCTACCCCTACAGCGCTGGCTACACCAACATAGCCAGCTAAGCCAGCACAGCGGCAGAGTCGGCCTATGGATTGAGGGCAACGAGGAGATTGAGGCTGTCGCCGAGCAACTTATCCAGGCGCCAGTAGTGGCTATCCGCTTCCCCAAGTTTGTGGATGGCCGCGGTTTCTCGGCAGCGCGTCTGCTGCGCGAGCGCTATGGGTATCAGGGCGAGATTCGCGCCACTGGTGAGATAATTCGCGATCAGTTATATTTACTGCAGCGCTGTGGCTTTAACGCTTTTGAGTTTGGCGAAGAGGTTGATCTGGCCGAGGCCAGCAAATCTCTCGCAGACTTTTCTGACGCCTATCAGGTGGCTGCGGATCAGCCAATACCCCTATTTAAACGTCGCTAGATACTCTAGCTAGGCGGGCCCATGGAACATGATGTAATACAGACATTTTTCCTTATTTTTAGTGGCGCAGCTGCCCTTGCCTCCCTGGCTCTGATAGGTCGTCAGCCCCTGCTGGTCGCCTATATTGCTCTGGGTGCCATACTGGGCCCCCACGGGCTGGGTATGGTGGCCGATGTAGAGTTAATTGGCCAGATCGCCAGCATTGGTATTATCTTTTTGCTGTTTCTTCTGGGTCTGGATATGCAGCCCCAGGCTCTGCTCAATGTACTCCGCCAGGTCACCCATATTACTTTAATCAGCTCGCTGCTATTTGCCGCCGCTGGCTACGCCACTGCCTATCTGTTTAATTACTCCCATCTGGAATGTCTAATCATTGGCACCTCTATGATGTTTTCCAGCACCATAATAGGGATCAAACTACTGCCTACCACAGTGCTGCACCACAAGCATTCCGGTGAACTGATGATTGGCATGCTGCTGATGCAGGACTTTTTAGCAATCTTTGTGCTGCTGGTGCTGATTTCAGGAGTGTCAGAATCCAACAGTGAAAACCTGATTACCTTTGGCAAAAGTCTAGTGGCCCTGCCCCTGCTGATTGGCGGCGCCCTGGTGGCGGTTAGGGTGCTGTTGCAGCCCCTGTTTGCACGTTTTGATCGCATAGGTGAATATGTGTTCTTGCTGGCTATCGGCTGGTGTCTGGGTGTAGCTGAACTGGCCGAAATAATGGGTCTTTCTCGAGAAATTGGCGCCTTTGTGGCCGGCATATCTCTGGCTACCAGCCCTATTGCCCAGTATATAGCCCTCAACCTTAAGCCTCTGCGAGACTTCTTTTTAATTCTGTTTTTCTTCTCTCTGGGGGGCGCCTTCGATCTGGCTCTGATTCCCCATATTATTGTTCCAGTGCTGGTACTGGCCGCGATCATGCTCTGTATAAAACCGGTAATCTACAAATTTCTGCTGGCTAAAAGTGAGAGCAAGGCCCTGTCCTGGGATATAGGTTTCCGGCTGGGTCAAAACAGTGAATTCTCACTGCTGATTGCCTACCTGGCATTTAATACTGGTCTAATTGGCAATAATGCCTCACACCTTATACAGGCCGTGGCCATTGTTACCTTCCTGATATCCAGCTATATAGTGGTTATCAACTTCCCCAGCCCTATAGCCATAAGCAGTCGTCTGCGTCGCGACTAGCAGTTGCGCCACAGAGTTTAAGTACTGGAGCATTTAGCCCTGCCCGGCGGTTATTTTCTGCTATCCTGATATTGATCCTACAGCAAACGGACTATTAATCAGGATCCACAATGCAGACAAATGGGATGTCTAGGGATTATGAATCGAACCTCAAGAGTACTAAGAACCACCAGCGACACCAGTCTTGCCAGCGAGCTGGCGCAGCGCACCCTCACTGATTACAGTATCAGCACTGAACTGTCCTCAGAGCTCAGAGTGGGCACCCTGGCCTACTTTAGTATCCAGCAAGAATTTACCCGCATCAGCAAAGCTATCAAGTCTGGCAGCCCATTGCAGATTGAGCGCATAGACCCCCTGCTCAAGGCTCTGGTTGACAGTATTATTCGCAATCCCGCCGCCGGGGTCTGGCTGGCACGCCTTAAGAGCAAGAGCAGCTATGCTCATCGCCACTGTATTTCCTGCGCTATTCTATGCGCAGTTATGGGTCGCCAGCTGGGTTTTGATACTGAATCTATGCGCAGGCTCAGCCTGGCTGGCCTGCTGATGGACAGCGGCAAGTTGCTATTGGCGGACAGTCTGTTGCGCAAAACCCAATCCCTCAGCCCAGCTGAGCAACAGGAGACCCAGCGACATACGGAGCTAGGGCTCGAGGCTGTAGCCAGCGCCGACTTGCCAGAAGAAGTACTGCAGGTAATTCGCTATCACCATGAGCGCTTTGATGGCAGTGGCTACCCGGATGGGCTGAGTGGCACCCAGATACCATTATTCGCCCGAATTGCAGCTATTGTTGACTGCTATGACGCCATGACCAGCCCCAGATACTATGCCACGCCCATAGTTCATTCCGAGGCTATTATGAAATTGGCGGGCTGGCGCAAAACATTGTTTCAGAAGGAGCTGGTAGATACCTTTATCCAGGCCATTGGGCTCTACCCTCCAGGCTCACTGGTTGAGCTGACCAGCGGTGAAGTCGCAGTGGTCAGTGATTTCCGTGTGGGTATGGGCAGAAAGCCTGAGCTAACCGTTATTCTGGACACCAACAAAAACCGCCTGACCAGAAAAAAAGCCCTCAAGCTCACCGGCAAAGAGGGCAATATTGATATAGCTAAAAACCTGCCCCCGGATGCCTATAATCTGGATCCGGAAGCGCTGTTTTAAGCTAAATTTTCGAATGGTTGTAGGATGTACTGTAGGCTAGATTCTAGACCTGCTTGTGGGAATCTTGGGTCAGGCGCGTCCACCACTTTAGCAGCAGGCGATCGGCGCTCTCTTCTGCAGCTATGCCCAGACGCTCGTACAGCTTTTTCTTGTGCACGTAGGCCACCTCGTAGACATCGGCTTCCTGAATGCGCGTTACCAGATACTCATCACTGGTCTGTACATCATCCACCATTGCCATTTCCAGAGCCTGGGAGCCGTACCAGGTCTCACCAGTGGCAATCTTTTCTATATCCAGCTGTGGGCGTCTCGAGGACACATGGGCCTTAAATAGCTGGTGAATATCTTCTAGATCCTCAACAAATTTCTTGCGCCCCTTGGTGGTATTCTCACCAAACATGGTCATGGTGCGCTTGTATTTGCCCGCGGTAAGAATCTCGTAATCCACATCGTGCTTCTTCAGTACTCTATTGAAGTTGGGCAGCTGAGCAACCACACCTATGGAGCCAATAATGGCAAAGGGTGCCGCCAAAATCTTGTCGGCCACACAGGCCATCATATAGCCGCCGCTGGCCGCAACCTTATCCACACAGACTGTCAGCGGTATCTGAGCCTTGCGAATACGATCCAGCTGAGAGCTAGCCAAACCATAGCTGTGCACCATACCGCCGGGGCTCTCCAGCTTGACCAAAACCTCGTCATTGGCTGTGGCCTGAGTGAGCACCGCAGTTATCTCCTCGCGCAGATGGCTAGTAGCCGAAGCGCTGATATTGCCATTAAAGTTGAGTACAAACACTCGACTTCTGGCCTGGGTCTCTTCGCTATCCCCAGTATCCGCCTGTTTGCTGGCTTTTTTATCACGCTTTTTATCGAGCTTAGCCTGCTTCTTTTTCGCCTTGTGGAGTTTTTTCTCCTCTGCTTTTTGCAGCGCCTCATCCATAGTGGCAATCAGCATGGCTTCACTCATATCATTAAACTGCTGATTCAATGGGGTGATTTCCAAATGACCTTTATCAGCCTGCTGTTTCTTTTGGCCAACAGTTACAACAGCAGACACAATAATAACCACAGCAATAACCACAGTCGCCACTTTGGCCAAAAACAGCCCGTATTCAGCTAAGAATTCCAAGTTCCACTCCAACAATATTCAAAAGGTAAATTATAGTTCAAATTGGCAACTGCTACTGTTGCGCCGAAGCCTGATCGACAAAGTGCTTAATCAGTCGACCAGACATAATGGTGGGCGGGGGTACATAATGGGGTAAATCATCGTAGCGGCACCAGTGGGCCTCGCTGATTTCAACACCATCCACCACAATCTCCTCAGTCACAGCATCAGCAATAAAGCCCAGCATTAACTGCCCCGGATAGGGCCAGGACTGACTACCCACATAGCGGATATTAGTGATTTCCACACCAACTTCTTCATACACCTCACGGTGCAGTGCCTGCTCAGCACTTTCACCAGCCTCAATAAACCCGGCCAGCGTACTAAACATACCATCGGGCCAGTTTGGCTGACGCGCCAATAGACAGTGATCGCCCCTGGTGACTACTACAATAACGCAGGGGGATATGCGCGGATAGTTATTGATATCACAGGGCTCACAGCGCATGGCATGCTCAGTGACCGACGAGCTCATCTGAGTGCCACAGCTGCCGCAGTACTGATGCTTGTCCTGCCAGTCGAGCAACTGCACTGCGCGACAGACCATAGTAAACTCTTCGTCTCCAGACTTAGCCAGCAGGCTGCGCAACTCCATGGCACTGAAGTCCGAGGCCGCCCTGGCATCCTCAGACAGAGCCCAGACCTGACAGTCCACTCCCTGCCACTGGCCCAGTAACAGCCGTCGCTCGCAGAAAAACTTTAGCTGGTCAGCTGTCTCATGATCAATAAGCACTGCCGAGCTGGGCCCGCCACCATCCGGCACCAGGATATCCCGACCAATCACGGCCAGAATCCAGCGCTTTTCTGTATTTAGAGGCTTGGGGTTGGCATGGAAGCCATTGGTAATCTGCGCATTGGACAACGGGATAACACCTTATGTTTGGCTATTCTAAACGGCTATTTTGAAAGGCTCTTGTAAAAGCTCTTATTGCTTGCAAACTGACTGCGCTGCGGCTAAGGTTTGAGCCTGATTTTGCGCTAGTCTAACATGAATAAACCCGGTGGACTGCCCGGTCTATAAGACAATTAACTCTAAATATATAAACTTGAGGGATACTTGATGACTCCAACTTTGCCACAGGCATTTAAAAAGAACTTTCTCGGCAACTCGCCCGGGTGGTACGAGACGGCAATTATTGCGTTTTTAATCCTTAACCCCATCGCCCTCTACCTCTTCGGCCCCTTTATTACTGGCTGGATGTTGATTGGAGAATTTATTTTTACTCTGGCAATGGCCCTCAAATGCTACCCATTACAGCCGGGCGGACTGCTCGCCATTGAAGCCATAGCTCTGGGTATGGCCAGCCCCGAAGCAGTCTACCAGGAGACTGTCGCCAACTTCCCGGTGATTATGCTGCTAATGTTTATGGTCGCCGGCATCTACTTTATGCGCGACATACTGCTGTTCACCTTTACCAAAATTCTACTCGGCGTTAAGTCCAAAACGGCATTGTCGTTTTTGTTCTGTTTCGCTGGCGCAGTGCTGTCTGCCTTCCTGGATGCTCTGACAGTTACCGCAGTTCTGATTACCATTTCGGTGGGCTTCTACTCGGTGTACCACAAGGTGGCATCGGGCAAGAAAATCATCGATGAAAATCATGACCATGCCGACGATAAAAGCCTGATATCCAATCATCGTCAGAACCTCGAAGACTTCCGCGCCTTTCTGCGCAGCCTGATTATGCACGGCGCTGTGGGTACAGCTCTGGGTGGAGTAATGACCCTAGTAGGCGAGCCGCAAAATCTGTTGATTGCAGAGCGAGCCGGTTGGGAGTTTATGGAATTCTTTACCCGCATGGCGCCAGTGACCCTGCCGGTGTTTTTCTGTGGCCTGTTGACCTGCATACTGCTCGAAAAAACCAAGATCCTCGGCTACGGCGCTACCCTGCCCGACGCAGTGCGTCAGGTACTTAAAGAGTCCAGCGACCACGAAGATTCAAAGCGCACCCAGCAGGACAAAGCTGCACTGATTATCCAGGGCATAGTTGCCGTTATTCTGGTTCTAGCTCTGGCATTCCACATAGCTGAAGTGGGCATTATCGGTCTGATGATCATAGTTCTGCTCACCGCCTTTAACGGTATTACCGAAGAGCACCGCATCGGCCACGCCTTTGAAGAGGCCCTGCCCTTTACCGCACTGCTGGTAGTGTTTTTCGCCATTGTGGCAGTAATCCATGAGCAGCATCTGTTCTCTCCAGTTATTCACTGGGTGCTGGCAATGGACGAGTCGATACAGCCCGGCATGTTCTTCCTGGCCAATGGTCTGCTCTCTGCTATCAGCGACAATGTGTTTGTGGCTACTGTATATATCAATGAGGTACGAGCTGTACTGGATGCTGGCGATATTAGCCGCGAGCACTTCGACAAGCTGGTTATTGCTATCAACACTGGTACCAACCTGCCCAGCGTGGCAACGCCCAATGGTCAGGCAGCCTTCCTGTTCCTGCTGACCTCTGCATTGGCCCCGCTAATCAGACTGTCTTATATGCGCATGGTGATAATGGCTCTGCCCTACACTGTAGTGCTGACAATAGTCGGTCTGCTAGGCGTTCACTACAATATCTAAGAGCGCACAATTGAATAAGGCCCGACTAGTAATAGTCGGGCCTTTTTTATGCCTAAAGAAATCCCACCGAACCCAAAGCTCCCCTTCCCAGACCCCTGAGAAAAACCAGATAGTATAAAAAAGGCCCGCCTGAGCGAGCCTTTTCACTTATAGCCAATAACTAGGCGTTGGATAGGATAACCTTACCCTTGGCGCGACGCTCAGAGATTGATGCAAATGCCGCCCTGTAGTCATCCAGAGGGTAGACCTCGGTCACCAGTGGTGAGAACTTACCGCTGTCGATCATTTCAATCAGCTCATCAAAGTTCTTGCGAGACTCCACAGGCGCACGGGCAGCCCAGGAACCCCAGAACACCCCAATCAGTGACGCTCCCTTAAGCAGCGCCAGGTTCAGTGGCATAGCGGGAATAGGACCCGAGGCAAAACCAATCACCAAGAAACGACCATCCCAGGCAATGGCGCGAAATGCCTGCTCAGAGAACTCTCCACCAACCGGATCATAGACAACATCCACGCCCTTGCCGCCAGTTAGCTCTTTAACCTTGTCTTTAAGGCTCTCGGTAGAGTAATTAATACGCAGGTCAGCCCCGGCCTCGCAGGCAAAGTCTAGCTTCTCTTCAGTGCTCGCAGCGGCAATCACAGTGGCGCCCATCGCCTTGGCGATCTGAATAGTGGCAATGCCCACACCTCCAGCTGCACCCAGCACCAGCAGAGTCTCGCCGGGCTGAATATTAGCCTGCTGCTTAAGCGCGTAATAGGAGGTGCCATAGGTAATGGCAAAGCCCGCCGCCTGCTCAAAGGACATGGTATTACCCATCTCAAAGGTAGTGTGCTCATTGACCACGCATTGCTCAGCAAAAGCACCTATCTGAGTGGTGGCAATAACCTTGTCGCCCAGCTTGCGGCTGGTGACGCCCTCGCCTACGGCGGTAACCACCCCAGCCAACTCAGCGCCAGGTATAAATGGCAGCTCAGGTTTAAACTGATATTTACCCTGAACAGTTAGCACATCGGGGAAATTTACCCCGGTGGCCTTGATATCCATCAGAATTTCACCTTTGCCCGGAGTTGGAGCTTCCACCTCTTCTAAAGCCAAATTTTCCGTGGGACCAAATTCCTTACAGACTAGTGCTCTCATTGTATTATCCTGATGTTATTATTTTATTTATCGGCCAAATAGGCTGCCGCCTTGGCAACAAATTTATTGGTTTGCTGAAACCCGCCCACCAGCATCTGCTGGCCCTCCGGATTATCTATATTGTCCATCTGGGCACGCACATTTTCTGGCGTCTGCTGCTCTGGTGGCAGGTAGATGCCATCAGTTTCATAGATATGAGTGCGCGCATAGCCACCGGCACCGGCGCAGAGAATACTGCGATTGGGAGCCGCTTCATCACAGAGCGTTAACAAACCAGCGGTTACAGATTCCACAGTCATAATATCGGACTGCTCTTCAGTCACTAGCCCCTCGAGCATTCTTGTGCCGGCCGTGGGTGACAGACAGTTCACTTTGATGTGGTATTTTTCACCCTCAATACAGAGCGTATTCATCAGCCCCACCACAGCCATTTTGGCAGCGCCATAGTTAGCCTGACCAAAGTTGCCGTACATGCCGCTGGAGGACGTGGTCATTACAATGCGGCCATAGCCCTGCTCACGCATTAGTTCCCAGACTGCTTTGCAGCAGTTGGCTGAGCCCATCAGGTGCACATCAACCACTAGCTGAAAGTCGTCCATACCCATTTTGGCAAAGCTCTTATCCCGCAGAATACCGGCATTGTTAACCAGAATATCCACCCGGCCCCATTTCTCAACGGCCTGGGCAACCATGGTTTCAACTTCATCCATCTTGGCCACATTGGCACCATTGGCAATGGCTTCACCGCCAGCGGCTTCAATCATGGCAACGGTTTCCATGGCAGCATCGCTTGAACCGCCCACGCCATTCACTGTGCCACCTAGATCATTGACCACCACCTTGGCTCCGCGCGCCGCCAGTGCCAGGGCATGGGAGCGACCCAGGCCATTGCCTGAGCCTGTAACTATGGCTACCTGTCCGTCGTATCTAATTGTCATTCGTCTCTCTCCTCTGAGGTTAAATACCTATAGTTTAGTCTAGCGGTATTGGCTCAGTTCGCGACGTGCAATCACCATGCGGTGAACAGAATCCGGGCCATCGGCAAAACGCAGCGTACGCTGTGCGCCATACCAGGTGGCCAGCGGCGTATCCTGAGACAGTCCAATACCACCATACATCTGCATGGCTTCGTCGATAATTTTTAAGGCCATATTAGGAGCTGCCACTTTAATCATGGAGATAAAGGGCTGAGCTGCATCTGTGCCCTCGTGATCCATTAGCCAAGCTGCTTTTAAGCACAGCAGTCTGGTCATTTCTATATCAATGCGCGCCTGGGCAATAATGTCCCCGTTGCCACCCAGCTTGGCCAGAGGCCGACCAAAGGCTTCGCGGTTGAGAGACCGCTCGCACATCAGCTTGAGCGCAGCTTCCGCCAGACCCAGTGAACGCATGCAGTGGTGAATACGGCCAGGCCCCAATCGCCCCTGTGCCACTTCAAAGCCACGGCCTTCGCCGAGAATCATATTTTCTTTGGGCACGCGCACATCGGTAAAGCGCATATGCATATGGCCGTGGGGTGCGTCATCTATATTAAAGATTTGCATGGGGCGCAGGTTCTTAACACCTGGGGTGTCAAAAGGAATCAGTATCTGGCTGTGCTGACCATGGCGGGGACCGCCGGGGTTGGTATTAACCATCACAATCATAATCTTGCAGCGCGGGTCACCGGCACCAGAAATCCAAATCTTCTCGCCATTCAGTACCCATTCATCACCGTCGGCAACACAGGACATAGCAATATTGGTGGCATCTGAAGAGGCCACATCCGGCTCGGTCATGGCATAGGCAGAGCGAATTTCACCTGCCAGCAATGGCTTTAACCACTTCTCTTTTTGCTCATCATTGCAGTAGCGGGCCAATACTTCCATATTGCCTGTATCCGGGGCCGCGCAATTAAATACTTCCGGCGCCAGGTGGGAGCGACCGGTTTCCTGAGCAATATAGGCATATTCAACCGTATTTAGCCCATGGCCACCCTCGTAATGGGTCAGGAAAAAATTCCACAGGTTCTTGGCTCTGGCCTTGGCCTTGAGGGTTTCCAGAATTTCAGTCTGGCGCTCGGTAAATGCCCAGCGGTCGCCTTTACCCACTTCCTGATGATACTCATGCTCCAGAGGCAGTATCTCTATATCTATAAATTGCTTAACCTCTTCGAGAATAGGTTTTAACTTGTCACTGATGCCTAAATCCATGTTGCTATGCCCCTAAAATTGTAATTTATTATGCCTGCTTGCAGCTTGGTAACCATTTATTAGTAACCACTTAGCTGAGCAAAGCGATCTGTATGGTAACTGTTATCGCCAAACAATGTCTGCGCTGGTCGGGCGCGCTTTATAAAAAAACCAATGTCATATTCGTCGGTCATACCAATGCCGCCGTGCATCTGAATAGCCTCATTGGTAGACAGTTCAGCCACCTCAGCGAGTTTGGCTTTAGCAATACTGGCCAGAGCAGGAACCCGCTTATGGCTTTCATCCATAGCCTGCAGTGCTTTGAGTACCACTGATTTGCACAGCTCAATCTGGCTCCACCAGTCGGCAGCACGGTGCTGCAGGGCCTGAAACGAACCAATCAACACACCAAACTGCTTGCGTTCTTTGAGGTACTGCAAAGTGCGCTCAAAGCTTTCCTGGGCCATGCCCAACATCTCTGCGGAAAGATAGATATTGCCTGCATCCAGAGTAGCGGACAGCGCCTTAAAACCCTGGCCCTCTTCACCTAGCAGTGCGGCCTCGGCCACCTCAACCTGGTTAAAGCTAATATTGGCATAGTTGCGCCCATCGGTAGCCGCTACGCGCTCAACCTCAATACCAGCGGCGGTAGCATCCACAACAAACAGGCTTATGCCCTTTATATCGCCCGCTTCACCAGAGGTGCGCGCCGCCACAATCAGCTTGTCCGCAGTGCCACCATCGACCACAAAGCGCTTGGCGCCGTTTAGGCTGTAGCCCTGGCCCTGCTTGACTGCAGTCATGCTGATTTGAGCTGGCGCATGATGAGCGTTTTCGTCCACTGCCAGTGCTGTGGTAATTTCGCCGCCAGCGATCGCGCCCAATAATTCAGTTTTTTGCTCTTCAGTGCCCGCCCCTTTGATGGCAGTCACACCCAGCACAGCTGTGGCAAACAATGGAGAAGCGGTTAATGTACGGCCGGTCTGCTCGACAATCTGACCCATACCCACATGACCAAACTCCAGACCACCATAGGCCTCAGGCACCAAAATTGCCGCCCAGCCCATGTCGACCATCTGGCCCCAGAGACTGTCCGCATAACCAGTTTCACTACCCGCATCCCGCTGCGCACGCAGCTCAGCCAGGGGAGCAAATTCAGCAAGAAAGCCCTGGGCTGATTCCTTGAGCATCTGCTGCTCTTCGTTTAATACTAATGCCATAATTCTGTACCTTTGTATTTTATTGGCGCTGTCGCCATCTGTTAGCGCTTTAGCAACCTATTAGCCGAGGCCGAGGATATTTTTAGCTATCACATTAAGTTGAACCTCTGAGGTTCCGCCTTCGATAGAATTACCTTTGGTGCGCAGCCAGGTGCGTGGCAGCCAGCCTTGATTAGAAGCCTCACCCTCCCAGACCATGGCATCGCTACCATTGACCTTAAGCAGGGTTTCAAAGCGGCGCTTATTAAGCTCGGTACCATAATATTTCAACATAGCAGAGGTAGCCCCAACGCCATGGCCCGACTTTACTTCGTCGGTAACCCGCTCTGCGGTTAGTGCAAAACAGGCACCGTCAATTTCCCATTTGGCAACCTCAGCCCTCAGCAGCGGGTTGTTCATGCGACCCTGGTCAACACCCAGCGCCCTGGCGGCGATCTGGCCCATGGTTTCAGAACCCACATCGGCCATACCCATGCCGCCGATCATTTCTCGCTCGTGGGTTAGCAGATACTTGGCTATGGTCCAGCCGTGATTGATATCCCCCACCACCTGATCTTTCTCTACACGCACATCATCCAAGAAAGTTTCACAGAAAGGCGAACTGCCAGAAATTAGCTTAATCGGCTTGGGCGTGACTCCGGGAGTCTCCATATCAAATAACACCAAGCTAATGCCCATCTGCTTTTTGGCATCTGGGTCGGTGCGCAGCAGACAGAACATCCAGTCGGCTTTGTCGCCGTAAGAGGTCCAGACCTTTTGCCCATTGGCGATAAAATGGTCGCCCATATCCTCACCCTTGGCCTGTAGGCCGGCCAAATCTGAACCTGCGCCTGGCTCTGAATAGCCCTGACACCAGCGAATCTCGCCGCGGATAATAGGCGGCAGATGCTGCTGTTTTAGGGCCTCAGAGCCAAATTTAAGCAGCGCCGGACCAATCATCCAGATACCAAAGCTACTCAGAGGTGGACGAGCATTGATGCGCGCCATCTCTTCTTTAAGAATCTTGTGCTCAGCCTTATCCAGGCCACCACCACCATATTCTGCAGGCCAGTCCGGTGCAGTCCAGCCTTTAGCGCCCATGCGCTCCATCCACTGCTTCTGTTCTTCGCTGGCAAACTCAAAGTTGCGGCCACCCCAGCACATATCTTCTCCACCCTGGGTAGATTCGCGCATTGATGGGGGACAGTTTGCTTCTAACCAGTCTCTGGTCTCATGCCGGAAAGCGTTTAAATCACTCACATTAGGCTCCTGCTGCTAAGGTTTTTATTGGTTGTAATCTGGGATTATTAGGCGCCTGATCCTTAGATAGCACTGGGATCAAACCCATCAAAAATAGAAAATTGAACTTACAGTATGTTATTAAACCTTTCAAGTATCCCGCTGATAAATTCCACTATTTACAGCAGTAATAAAGCTCTGGTCGACTGCATAAGCAGTTATCAGTTAAAGTACTGCGCGGCGCAACCACAGGGGTTGGCCAAGCGAATCTAATCAGGAAAATATGCCATGAGCAAAGCACTGCAACAGCTGCTCGACACCCTGGCCCTGGACAAGATAGATGAGACTATCTATCGCGGCCAGACGCCAGAAACTTCCAACAAGCGTGTATTTGGCGGTCAGGTATTTGCCCAGGCCATGCGTGCAGCTCAGGACACAGTGCCAGAAGATCGCATGGTGCACTCGCAACATGCTTACTTCTTGCGCCCAGGTGACCCCTCTGTGCCTATTCTGTATCAGGTTGATGGCATCCGCGATGGCGGCTCCTTTACTACCCGCCGCGTAGTAGCTTCCCAGCGGGGCAAGGCCATCTTTAATACCGAGCTGTCATTTCAAATTGCAGAGCAGGGTCTGAGCCATCAGATAGATATGCCAGACTGCCCCGGGCCAGAAGAGCTTGGCGATGACAATGAGCGCTGGAAAGAAATGATTGCCAAACAGCGCGACAAAGCCGGAGCCAGAGCAGCTGTGCATCGCCCCTCTCTGCGCCCAATCGAAATGCGCTCTGTGGACCCCATAGACTATGCCAACCCCAGTAGCAGAGACCCAGAGCAAAAAGTCTGGATCAAAGCCAGCGGCTCAATTGCCGATCTGGCCGAGACCGACAGCCAGCCCCTGCACCATGCAATTTTGGCCTATGCCTCTGACTTTAATCTTATGGGAACCTCGCTGCTGCCCCATGGAGTTAGCATTATGAACCCCAAGTTGCAGCCGGCCTCTCTGGACCACTGCATCTGGTTCCACGATATCTTCCGAGCCGATGAATGGCTGCTGTATGTGATGGATAGCCCCAGATCTAGCCATGGCCGCGGGCTAAGTAGAGGCTCCTTCTATAGTGGCGATGGCCGCCTTGTGGCCAGCACTATTCAGGAGGGTCTGATTCGTTTGCACAGAGACTAAGCGAGACTAGCGCCCAGACGAGCGGCTACAGGTGGAGATACTTCTTCTGCTTGCCGCTGACCTTCTTGAGGTAATTTCTGGTTTCACCGCGGATATGTCTATTGGTTAAAAACCAGTAAAACTCGCTGACCGTCATATTGTTTATACGCGCCAGTGATTTGGTCTTGTTGCCGTTTTTATCCAGGCTGCGCCACAGATTGCCGGCACCGCCGTTATAGCTGGAGATCATGGCATATTCCAACTTTTTTGGGTGTTTGATACCAGACAGATAGCGAGTAGCCAGAATACGCAGATAGCCCGCCGCCACCTCAATATTATTGCTTGGGTTATAGAGGTAAGAAGAGCTGGGGGTATGTTTGTAACCTTTAATAATTGAGAAATAGTCTCGCCCTGCAGTGTTAGCCTTAATCTGCATCAGGCCCAGTGCATTGGACCCAGAGCGAGCCAAAGGGTTAAACGAACTCTCGGTTTCCATAATCGCCATCATCAGCGACGCAGGAACATTGTGCTGTCGGCCAGCAGCTTTGACAGTTTGAATATATTTGCCGCCAGCAATATTCTTATGCTCCTTGACCATATTAATTTTAATTTTATAGCGACCCCTATGCTGCTGAGCCCTCTGGGCCAAATGGTCGGCATAAATCTCGGCTGTCCAGGGGTTCTCTATGGGCTTGCCCCTGTGATCGAGAATCTGCTTCCAAAAAAATGGCTTGTTGGTGCGATCGTTGATCAGCCCAAAATCACTGGCGGTTTTAGCATCGATCACCGAGGGATCTATCTGGGTGAGCAGTATCTCTACAATAGATTCCTGCAGCAGCTGCAGACTGGTTGCAGTTACAACCACCAGCCCGGTTTCAAAGTCGACCAGAGTGTCACTATCGGCCGCATCGTTAAATACCAGCACCGAGGGTTTAATGGCCGCCTTCTGGTCTGGGCCATTTTGATACTCCCAGAGCAGGGCCGCCACATCTTTATCATAGGCATCGTAATCTATAGCCAGCGCCTGGCTGGGCAGAACAGCAGCGGCTAGCGCAATAACGGGCACAGCTAATTTAAAACTTAGGTTCATAATGGCGACTTACACCTTATAGGCATAGTCAGGATGCTGCTCAAGCATGCCCTGGCGCATACGCCGCATACCCGCAATCCAGCGATCGTAATCGGCCCCTTTGCGCTCCACATAGGTAGCTAGCTCTGCATGGGGTTGAATCATAAATCTCTCGTCTGCCATACCGGCCAGCACAGAGTCTGCAGCTTCCTCGGCGGTCATCATAGTATCCTGACCAGTTACGCCGCGCCCGCCCTCAGTCATAGCAGTAGCCACATACAGGGGGCAGACCACCGAAACTTTAATATTGTCATCACCATGGGTAATAGCCAGAGATTCAGCAAAGCCTACTGCTGCAGTCTTGGTGGTTGAATAGGCGGCATCCCCCAGCTGACAGAGCAACCCAGCGCCAGAGGCAACATTAACCAGGTAGCCGCCACCGCGCTTGATCATATCAGGCACCAGGGCTCTAGCCGCAAATACATGGGCCATAACATTGACGTTCCAGCTGGTCATCCAGTTGTCATTGGAGCCAGAGGCTGCCATCCAGCCCGGCCCATCACCAAAGGCCACACCTGCATTAGAGACAAATATATCAATGGGCCCAAGGCGCTCTTCGGTTTCGCGAACCAATGCTTGAATATCTTCTTCCAGACCCACATTGGCGGCCACAGCAATACCATTGATCTGCTCTGCTACCTGGGTTGCAGGTTGCAGATTTAAATCAGCTACCGCCACCCGGGCGCCAGCCGCGGCAAATTTTTCACAGAGTGCGCGACCAATGCCACTGGCACCACCAGTGACCACTACAACTTGATTATTAAGATCCACTGAATCCCCTATTTCTATCTTTAATTAGATTAATACAGCTGTCAGAGCTGCTCTTAACTGCGCCGGAATAGGCACAGATTTATCCGTCTTGCGATCCACAAATACATGGGTAAAGGTGCCGTGGGCGGACACAGTCTGCTCGCCCTGCTTAAAAATACCTATGCCATATTCCACCGAGCTATTGCCCAGGCGGTTGACTCTAAAGCCCGCCTCCAGTTTATCCGGGTAGGCCACCGGCGATTTGTATTCACAGCTGGAGGCCACTACAAAACCAATAATTTCAGCACTGTGAATATCCAGCCCGCCCTGCTCGATCAGATACTGATTGGCAACGGAATCAAAGTAACTGTAATAGACCACATTGTTAACATGACCATAGATATCATTGTCCATCCATCTGGTGGTGATATCGGCAAAGTATTTGTAGCCTGAGCGCTGATCTGATGGGGTCATGGTTAAAAAGCCCTTAGCGAGTGAATTAAAAAGCTTGCTGATAAATGGTCAGCGCATCGTCCAGGCTGACCTCACGGGGGTTATTGATCAGCAGCCGCTGTTGCAACATGGCCTCTTCAGCCAACATGGGTAAATCTGTTTTAGCTATATTCATCTGCTCTAGTCTGGTCTGCAAGCCTAGCTTCTCAGCCAGGGCTAAAAAGTAATCAGCCAGTATTTCTGCAGCGGCCACTGGATCCTGGGGCAGCTCTTGATCAGGCAGTATAATCGCCGCCAGCTCAGCATAGAGATCCCCTGCCCAGGGTGCGTTAAAGCGCAACACATGGGGCAGCACCAGCGAGTTACTCAGGCCGTGGGGAATATGGTAATTGCCACCCAGGGGATAGGCCAGCGCATGCACAGCGGCAACCGGAGCATTGGCAAAAGCCTGACCGGCCAGCATGGCCCCCAGCAACATGGCGCTGCGCGCTTCCAGGTTATCTCCCTGCAGAGTGGCAGTCTCAATATTTGCCGCCATTAGTCGCAGAGCCTCGCGGGCAAGCATATCTGACACCGGGTTCTTTAGGCGTTTACTGGTAAAGGCCTCTATGGCATGCACCATGGCATCAATGCCGGTAGCCGCTGTAACCGCCGGGGGCAGACCAGTGGTCAGGCTGGCATCGAGAATAATTTTATCCGCCAGCAGGCTGCGGCTCACCACACCAGCTTTGGTGGTTTCGCCAGTGGTAATAATAGATACCATAGTAGCCTCAGAGCCTGTACCTGCAGTGGTAGGCACCTGAATCAATGGCAGGCGACCGCCGGTAATCTGATCGACGCCATAGATATCGCCCAGTGCCTGCTCGCCCTTAATCAACACTGCCAACAGCTTGGCAACATCCATAGAACTACCACCACCAAAACCAATTACCCCATCGCAGGCAAATTGCTGGGCACTGGTTACCGCATCCATCACCACTGACTCTGGGGGGTCTGCCACCACATCAGAGTAAATATGGTAATCAATAGCATGGGCTTTAAGACTGTCTGCGGCTGCATCTAACAAACCGAACTGGATAATCCCAGGATCGGTGACCAACAGTGCACGGCCAATGCCCAGGCCAGCTGCCAATTCACCCAACTGCTCGGAAGTGCCGGGGCCAGAGAGCACATCGGAGACAGTGCTAAATAGAAAATTGTTCATAGGTTGCTCTTAGTATTATTGTTAAGCTGAGCGCCTTGCGAGGCCGTTAATAAACAGATTAAAGTAAGCCGCGGAGACCTCAGGGGCTCGAATATCTGCTATCCAATTGGCCAGCTCGGGGCTGGCTTCAACTGCGCCCGACAGCACATTCTGCGCAATATCCACATCCATAGGCCGCAATGTGCCATCGGCAAACCCCTGATCTATATAGGTACCGAGAATTTTGCTGTTATTTTTATTGGCTTTTAAAACAGCTTTTCGGTGCTGCTCGTCCAGCGAGGGCAGTGCACGGTAGCGAATCAAAGGCCCCTGCTCGCTAAACTGAATATTAAACAGATAGCGCAGCGACAGTTCGATTTTTTTAAGGCCATTGGCCTGGCTGGCACCAGCTTTGTTTAACAGCCTGCTCTCAACATCCAAGGAGCGGTTAAAACACTGGTATAGCAGCTCTTCTTTGTTTTTTATATGGTAGTAAAAGGCGCCTTTGGTTACATCTAGCGAATTGGCAATCTCATCCAGCGAAGTCCCTTTATAGCCCTTCTGGTTAAAGTAAATTGCGCCCACACGATAAAAGGCCTCGCGCTTAATATGACTTTGGTATTCCCGGTCAAAGCTATCCAGCTGCAAACCGCTTAGCTGGGGAAACTGAATATCATCAAACTGATGTTTGTGAGCAGACAGGCCATTGACCAGAATATCCAGTACGCCCTCAATCACTGGCTCCGGGTTGGCCCCGTGGGAGCGGTTGAGCCATACAGGAAACCACTGCAGAATAGAAAAAATTCCAGTAACAATAACTGCTGGGTCCAGGTCTTCAATCAGCCCCTCATCTATACCCTGCTCTACCATCTGCTGGCAGTCGGCAAAAATATTGCTCCAGCGCTGCATTATATCCTCAGCATGCTCTGCATCTAGGGCCGAGATCTCGGACAGCAGCGCGTAATGGGGCCCAACACCCTGCAATGTGTCTATGTACTGATAAAAGTGCCTCTTCACCAGCGAGATAATTTTCTCTATGCCATTGCCCTGCAGCTGATTGGCCGCCTGCACATGGTCCAGCCACATAGCACAGCTGGAGACATAGCACTGATAGATAAGGTCTTCTTTAGTTTTGACGTAATAGTAGACGCAGGTTTTGGTGAGCTGCATGCTGCCGGCAATATCTGCCAGAGTGGTAGCCCTCGAGCCCTGCCAGTTAAACAGCTGCGCCGCCTCAGACAAAATAGCCTGAAACTTAAGTTGGTGCTGACGACCCTTGCTAAAAGGCGATACCAGCTGGCTGTTAATCACTGAATTCATTGGCTCTAAGTACTGGGGTCAATAGTTATACTTTGCAGAAGAATAACATACTCGAGTACTAGTCCAAGGGGCAAATGGCCCTAATTACCGCTAAATCAGGGCTGTATAAACCATTTTAAGAGAGGCAATTGCCAGCACCAGAGCCAGCAGTTTTTGCAGTGTCATGGAGGAGGCGCGATGAGACGCGAGCTCGGCGCCAGCCAGGCAGCCTATAAAAGCCGCCAGCAGCAACCAGCCAGTGCCCAGAGGCCAGGCCTGATCGCTAACCAGATAACCTGCCAGACCACCGATAGAATTTAGCAAAATAAAACCAGCAGCCACCGCGGTACTCTGGCGCATAGAGCACCAGCCAAAAATCAGCAGAATTGGGCTTAGAAACACCCCGCCACCAATACCAGTTAGACCAGAGGCAAAACCCAGCACAGCACCCAGCAGCAATGCTACGCCAAGCTGGGGCTGCTCAATCACCGCAGCTTCTCGATTAACCATCAGCATGCGCAGCGCCGCAAAAAGCAGTAACCCGCCCACTAGCAGCCGATAGACAGTTGCATCAACACTGATCATGCCACCGATAAATGCCATGGGAGCAGAGCCCAGCACCAGCGGCCAGAATAATTTATGGGGCAGTAATTGGTAAGGTTTAAAGCGGTAGAGCAACCAGCAAGTCACCACAATATTCATAAGCAGCGCCGCCGGGCGCATGGTTTCCGGGGCTAGCCCCCAGAGCGCCATGGCCGCCAGATAGCCAGAGGCACCGCCATGACCCACAGAGGAATAAAGAATGGCCATCACCAAAATGGCGGCCAGCAACCAGTAATCGTAGGCCAGTAGCAAAAAGTCAGCCACCTAGTCTAGCCACCGGTCATATTCATAAAGCGCACAATATCCACCTGCTGCGGATCAAAATAATGGCGCTCGGGCTTATTGCCCATGGCCTTAATAATGCTGCTTTTAAGCCGCTCGGCATCACCTGGGTAGGCGCGCAGTATCTCGCGCAGGTCCAGGCTGTGCTCATTGCCCAGACAGAGCAGCAGGCGCCCCTCGGCGGTAAGGCGCACCCGGTTGCAGCTGCTGCAAAAGTTGTTGGACATAGGCGAGATAAAGCCTATTTTAGACTGGCTGCCGGCCACGGCGGCATAGCGGGATGGTCCGCCGGTAGTCTCTGCACTATCCAGCAAGTTAAATTCCTGATCCAGCTGCTGGCGAATCTGCGCACTGGTAATCTGGGTGTTGCTGCGCTTGTGGGAGGAAATCTCCCCCAGCGGCATCTCCTCGATAAAGGAGATATCCATACTGTTATCCACCGCAAAGCGCGCCAGATCTAAAACCTCATCATCGTTAAAGCCGGCCAGAATCACCGCGTTGAGCTTAACGCGCTTAAAGCCCACAGCAGCAGCGGCTTTAATACCAGCAAGCACCTCATGCAGATTGCCCACCCGAGTCAACTCTTTAAACCGCTCAGGTTTGAGGCTATCTATACTAATGTTAATACGCGACAGGCCGGCGTCTTTTAATGGCTGGGCCATGGTTGGCAGCATAACGCCATTGCTGGTCATGGTTAGCTCATCCAGCCCTGGCAGACTGGCCAGCGAACCCACCAGCTTGAGAATATCGCGGCGAATCAGGGGCTCACCGCCTGTCAGGCGAATTTTGCGCACACCCAGGTCAACAAAGGCTGCCGCCGTATCGCGAAGTTCTTCAAGAGATAGAATCTGTTGTCTGGGCAGAAACCTCATATCCTCTGCCATGCAGTAGGTGCAGCGCAGGTTGCAGCGGTCTGTTACCGACAGGCGCAAATAGTTAACCTCGCGGCCAAACGAGTCGGTAAGTTGTGCAGCTGTAGACTGATAGGGCGTCAAATCAACCTCAATAGGGAATTACAGGGCGTAGGGTAGCACATCAACCAGATCGCCCTCCTGTATAGATTCACCGCTCTTTTGCACCACAAAGACATCGCCCCAACAGGCCGACGACAGTACACCGCTGCTTTGATTGGGGTATATTTCCACAGCCTGTTGGCTCAGACGCCCACGCAGATATACCTGGCGCTTCTCAGCTTCTCTGGCAAACCGAGCTGGCGCCTTCAACTGGGGCACCGCCACAGAATGACAACCCTGACAGGCCATTAAAAAGGGCCGCGCCAAAATCATAAAGGTGGTAAATACCGAGGCGGGGTTGCCGGGCAAACCAATAAATGGCGTGTTTTCCACATGACCAAAAGCCAGGGGTTTGCCTGGTTTAATAGCCACCTTCCAAAACTCCAGGGCACCGACTTTTTCAACGGCGGCTTTCACATAGTCCTCTTCGCCCACAGAGACACCACCGGCACTGATAACCACATCACCGCGCATAGCCGCATTTTTAAGTACATGCTGGGTGGCTGCCAAGCGGTCTGGCACCACGCCCAAATCTACTGGCACCATACCCAGAGATTCAATTAAACCTATTAATGTGGCTCGATTGGAGTTATAAATTTGCCCCGGCTGCAGCGGCATACCAGGCTCTACCAGTTCATCACCGGTTGAAAATATAGCCACCTTCAGGGGTTTAAACACCTCAACCCTGGGAATACCCACTGAGGATAACAGACCCAACTCCTGGGCCCGCAGCCTGGTGCCTGCCTTAACAATAATGGACCCGCCATTAATATCCTGCCCCTGCAGGCGAATATTGGCGCCAGCCAGTGCTTTTTTATCTAACTTAACCCAGTCATCGGCCTCAATGCAGTTTTCCTGCATGGCCACTGTATCTGCCCCGGCCGGTATCTCGCCGCCGGTAAAGATGCGGGCCGCCGTACCCGGCCGCAGTGGTGCAGGCGCAGTGCCCGCTGGGATACGCTGGCTAATCAATAGGCTGTGTTTATTGGCAGCGGCATCTGCTGCGCAGAATGCATAGCCATCCATAGCACTATTGGCCGCGGGCGGCACATCAATCTCAGAAGCTATATCCGCAGCTGGCACACGGCCCAGGGCCTCCGCGACAGGCACAGACTCAAGCCCGGCGCGACGCCGGTCGTCTACCAGGGGCTGAGCCTTAGCTATTAATTTTTTTACCGCACTAGAGACTGTTAACATTATTGAGACTTTCTGCGCACATGCTGCACAAAGTTACAGGGCTGGAAAGTACTGTCCAACTGCTGCCGAACAATGCCATTCCAAGCGGTTTTGCAGGCGCCCGTGGAACCGGGCACACAGAAAATTGCGGTGTTATTAGACAGCCCCGCCAGACAGCGCGACTGCACAGTAGAAGTACCTATCTCATCGTAGGAGAGCTGCCGAAATAGCTCACCAAAGCCCTCGATATGTTTATCAAACAGCGGAGACAGCGCCTCTGGGGTGCTGTCGCGGCCGGTAAAGCCAGTGCCGCCAGTGGTGAGAATCACCTCCACCTCCGGGTCTGCAATCCAGGCCGAGACAATGGCGCGCATCTGGTACACATCATCAATCACCAACTTGCGATCGGCCAGATGGTGGCCCTCTTCCTCCAGCGCCTGCTGTAGATAGGCGCCGCTGGTATCTGTATCCAGACTGCGGGTATCGGATACGGTCAAAACCGCTATTTTGACAAACCGTCTTGGGGCTGTTGCATCATGAGCCACTGATTACTACTCCTAGTTTTGGTGTTTTTGGTGGGTTAAGATCCACAGACCGCGCATTCTTTATCCGCCTGGGCCTTAAGCGCCAGCCATTGCCCAGCCTTGCCATCATAACGCTGAACCTGTCCATGTTGCTGGAAAAAACCCAACAATATTCTAATCACTGTGGTTGCCTGCAAGCTACCCATAGCACCCAATACAGGCCCAACCACGCCAGAGTTGCCGCAATTCATTATCGGCTCTGCAGAGTCTTTATTAATAATACAGTTTAGGCACAGACTGCTGTTATGGGCAAAATCAAAGGCCATTATCTGCCCCTCCCAGCCCAGGGCCGAGGCGCTGACAAAGGGAAGTTTGCGCTGGTAACAATGGGCATTTAACTGCTGCCGCGCCGCTAGATTATCGGTGCAATCCACCACCAAACTATAGTCCACTGCCAGTATCTGCTCAGTCACTTTTTCAGCATAGGCGCTTATTTGCACCTCGGGATTTAACTCAGCCAGCCGCTGCGCCGCGCATTCAACCTTGGGCTTACCACAGTCATCGCTGGTATAGAGCACCTGCCGCTGCAGATTACTCTGGTCGACGGTATCTCCATCACAGATCGATAGCCGGCCAATACCAGCCGCCGCCAGATAGAGACTCACCGGACAGCCTAGGCCACCCATGCCCACTATTAATACATGGGCATTGAGCAACTTTTCCTGCCCGGCCTCGCCAATATCATCCATCAGTAAGTGCCGGCTATAGCGCATAAACTGCTGGTCATTTAAGGACATAGCAATTTCTCAGCCAGAGCCAAATCCTCTGGGCTATTAATATTAAAAAATGGACTGGGGTCCTGCTCGGGCCAATCCAGATACACGGCATTTAAGCTCTGCAACAATGGTTTAAAGCCACCGTTCTTTTCCACCAACAGTGCCTGCTCAATATCAGGCAGTGCCCGCTTATGCCACAGAGAAAAAGTTGGCTGGGCAAAACCCTGGTAGCGCACACAGGCAATATCTGCATCCGCCTGTACAATCTGCTGATACAGCTCGGCAACCAGATTATCTGGCAAAAAAGGCCCGTCACAGGGCACCATCATTAAATAGTCCGCTCTGGATAGCTGCTCGCTAAGCAAGGCGGTATAGAGCCCCATTAGCGGCCCCTGAAAACCCTCAATCCGATCAGCCAGCGCCTGCTCACCACAGACTGCCGGGTCGCCATTAATCACCAGAGTATCCACCTGAGGGCTCATTTTCTCCACTGCAATCTCCAGCAGCGAACGCCCCCCCAAATTGGCCAGCACCTTATTGGCCCGCCCCATGCGACTAGACTTTCCTGCGGCCAGAATTACCCCATCCACATTAATCATCATTAGCCCAACGCTGACTGGCCGCCTGATCCGAATCTTTACTCTCGACCCAATGCTGCTGGCCATCCTGTTCGACTTTTTTCCAAAAGGTCGCCTTGGTCTTTAGATAATCCATCACAAACTGCGCCGCCTCAAAGGCATCGGCACGATGCTGGCTGGCCACGCCCACAAAAACAATCTGGTCGCTGGGCAGTAGCTTACCCACCCGGTGAATCACAGTAAGGCCAATCAAGTCCCAGCGCGCGGCAGCCTGATCCACAATCTCCTGCAACAGAGACTCAGTCATACCAGGGTAATGCTGCAAAGTCAGCGAGTTAATAGAACTGTCTTTTTCCAGGTCGCGCACCAAACCGGTAAAGGTCACTATCGCACCCACAGCAGCATCCAACTGGCGCAGCAACTGGTACTCTGCCCCAAGATCAAAGTCTTCAGTTTGAATACGAATACTGGGTTTCATAAGCCTTTAACCCCCAGTGACCGGTGGCAAAAATGCCAGCTCAGCGCCATCGAAAACCGGCTGCTCCCAACCTACAATCATCTGGTTGAGCGAGATCAGCACCTGGGGCTGAGATAGCTCGGCAAATAAAGCTGGATGGTCTGCCGCCAGCTGATCGCGAATCTTGGCGGGCGTTAAATCTGCCCTGGCTTCAATATTGGGCGTTACACCCTCAGCAAAATCGCCCAAGCGGCCAAAAAACAATAGCTTGATCATATTAAGCCCCAGCAGACCAGTCGCCGGACTTGCCGCCGGTTTTATTGAGCAGCTTAGTGGCGTTAATAACCATGCCTTTATCAATGCCTTTGCACATATCGTAAACCGTTAGCGCCGCCACAGAGGCCGCCGTTAGGGCCTCCATTTCAACACCGGTTTTGCCTGTGGTTTTGCACAGAGCGGTGATTATCAGAGTCTGGCCCTGCAGCTCAATATCCAGAGTAATTTTTGATAGGGGCAATGGATGGCACAGGGGAATCAGATCACTGCACTTTTTAGCTGCCTGAATACCCGCAATTCTAGCTGTGGCATACAGATCGCCCTTGGGTAGGCTGCTGTCGGTAATAGCAGCCACAATATTTGGAGTTAACTCAACCTGCGACTGGGCCACAGCAGTGCGAGCCGTATCTGCTTTATCAGACACGTCGACCATATGGGCTTCGCCGCTGGCGTTAAGGTGGGTTAGCTGAGTTGGGTGCGACATAGGCTGCAAAAACCATAATTGTGCTGAATAGCTATGCATTATGGCAAAGTCTAGCGGGCTATTACATGATTTAAACGACCTTGAATGCCATACAAACGCAATAAAAACCCCATAGCCTATTACAAAAAGGTGGCAATCTTCTCCAGCGGCAGGCGCTGGATATCCGGCACCAAGGCACCCTCTTCCGGATAACCCACCACCAACAGCAAAAATGGCCGCTCATGGCTGGGGCGTTCAAGAATTTCACTCAAAAACTTCATAGGGCTGGGGGTATGGGTGAGAGTCGCCAGCCCCGCCTGGTGCAATGCCGTAATTAACATGCCCGTCGCAATACCCACAGACTCGGACGTATAGTAGTTCTTATGCTTGGTGCCATCTTCATCAATAGTGGATTTCTTCAGAAAAATAGCAATCAACGCTGGGGCAGTCTCCAAAAAGGGTTTGTTGGCATCAGTACCAAGGGGCGCCAGCGCATCGAGCCACTCCTCCGACGCGCGATGCTTATACAGCTCGCGCTCTTCTATCTCAGCCGCCTGTCGAATCTTTTGCTTAATCGCCGCATCCTGCACCACGGCAAAATGCCAGGGCTGCATATTGGCACCGCTGGGCGCAGAGCCCGCCGCCAAAATGGCATGCTCGAGTACAGAGGGAGGAATAGGTTGATCAGAGAAGTCCCGCACCGAGCGGCGCTTGGCCATTTGCAGATAAAACGACTCGGCCTGCTGCTGCATGGCCTGCTCTTCCAGCGGGGAAAAGTCTAAGGGGATAAATGCGTCTGCTTTGGCCATAGGAAAAATCTTGTACTAATGAGTGCAAACAAGCGTAACTTAGCCAGACAAATTAGCCAAATGGATTAGAAGAGACTTCAAAGCATCACCATTATTTCGAGTGCACCTCTGTAATCATGACAGAAACAGATAACATGCCATTCCGCCTGAGTCCTATGACCTGTCATCCCGCCGGAGCAAAGCGACGAGGGATCTCAATCAAGCCTGCCATCAAACTCCACAATATTCCACGGCACTAGAAAAAAATAATGCTTATACTCTAATCAATACCCCATGAGATACAGTCATGTTACGCAATGAACTGCACACCAAAAAGGCCGAAATAGAAGCGGCGGCAAAAAAATACGGTGCCAAACACATCCGTATCTTTGGATCCGTTGCCAGGGGAGAAGAAAACCCAGATAGCGACATTGATTTTCTGGTTGACCTACCCCAAGGATATGACCTTTTTCTGCAGCGCATGCCATTAACAGAATATCTTGCAAAAATCACCGGACGAAAAATAGATCTAGTTCCCGAGCATGAGCTCAATGTCCATATGCGCGACTATGTATTACAAGAAGCTGCAGAAATATGAGCAAGTCTTGGCAACCTTCTCATCCTTCATATACAAACATCCATAAATCACTACTTGATTAACTCTTAGAGCGAAGTAACAGCAACTTCAACGGAACCAACAGCAGCTATCGGCCAAAAGCGGACGTTTATTTAAGAAGCCAGCACATAGTAAGTACCACGCCCAGTGCTTTCCACCTTTATGAGGCCTAGCTTAAGTAGCTTATTAAAATCCAGCTTTCTTGAGGCGAGGCTGCGTGACGATATCGTCCCGTATTCGCGTTGTGTAATACTGCCGTGCTCTTTAACATAATCCAGTATTTGGCGATGGTGCGGCTCTAGACGTGGTTGTTCTACCGATTGTTCTGGCAATGTTTTACGTACACGACGAAGCTCATCAAGTATGCCATCCGCGAAATACTCCAACCATGCAGTGAAGTCGATATCATCCTTCAAATCGTAATAATCACCCTCAAGGCCAACGGCTTTAAAGTAGCGCGTAATATTGCGGTTGTAGTAATTCTCAAAACTGAATATTTCGAATAAATCCAGTCTGGCTTTCCCTAAAATGGCTGTTGTTAGCAATCGGGTTGTTCTTCCATTGCCATCAATGAACGGATGGATAATCACGCATTGGCGGTGGAAAATACCGGCTAGAATAATGGGGTCAATCTTGCCAATATTGCTGTCAATAAATTTGAGCAAGTCGCCGGTGAGTTTATTAACATCTTCACTATCGGGCGGGATAAACACAACTTCATCGACGTTTCGGGGATTGCGAATAATGACCGGAGCTTTTCGCAAAGCTCCGCAATGCACAGGATTGTCCATCAAACCATGAACAACTTGGCTCTGAATTTTCTCCAACGTTTTTATATTCAGCTTGAACTTGCTGGAACGCACATCTGCATAAAGAGATTGCAGGGCTTTGTTGTAATTAAGTACTTCCCTCTCTGTATCACGCACATTCTCTTTTTGGGTCTTTAATAAGCGCTTTACATCAGTGAGAGGCAGGGGATTTCCTTCGATACTGGTAGAAGCATAAGACGATAATTCTCTAGCCTCAATCTCCAGCTTGGCCAAATCCCGATCGGTCAGATGGAATGATTTTAGCTCTCCCACTGATTCACCGATTTCACGGATCGTCGAGAGAAGCTTATTGCTAATTGTGTATTTGGGTGCCCAGCTCATAGCCTTAAGTTAGCCGATAATTAGCCGTAAAGCAACAAAATATAAGCCGTAAAATAACCTTAAGTTAGCCGCTGTTAACGAAATATCCATCTGCATGCTTATATCCTTCAGTAGATACAACAAGACATGCAAACCTCATAAACCCCAGACTCACTCAAGCCAAATTTTGAGCCTATCCCTAGCTTCTCTATCCGTAAAACAACGGCCCGCATTAATATCGGCCTCACCCTTGGCAATCCCCTCCAATATCTGTATTCGTCGTTGCTCTAAGTCATCATCAGGAAGGTTGGGAGAAAGTGGGTCATTTTCCGTGATTAAGTTCGGAGCTTTTGATGAGTGATGCTCTGTGAGAAACCTGATTGAATGGCGCTTAGTGACGGAGACCTTCTCACCCTTCATACACAAACCTCCATAAATCACTACTTTATTGACTCTTAATACGAGGAAGCAGCAATTTCAATGTTACCAGCTGCAGCTATCGGCAAAAAGCGAACATTCAAACTACAGAGTTAACTTTCATTTATAAAAGGGTCGCCGGATGAAAGATTAATAGCACCCACCAATGAATTTAAATCTATAAACTTAGGAGGTATATCTTCAAATATTTGGTTCTTGATAAGATTTCCTAACCTAGAACTATCATCCTTTGACAGAGACATTGTAGTACGAAGGTGCTTTACTTTAGCATTAAAGGTCGCACAGTCCTGAAAAGATGCATCAGCATTAATCTGCTCATTCTGAAGAACCTTAGAAATCATCTTGTCAATGTATGAAGATTCAATAAAATCTTCAATGGTTTCTTTGTCATCAAAGCCCAGATCACGATAAGTTAACCATTTACCATCACCTTCAAATTTTTGCTTCCAATCTAGAGAAGGCTTATCCGAGTCTGTCAAAATAAAATACTCTCGACCAAACCCCTCCATCAAACTCGAGACCCTAGCCACATCTTTGGCACCCAGTGCATGCATCATGCCAATATCTTTCCATTCAGACTTTGTCGCGGAGCTTACAGATGTTGACTTTAACCAACGCTGGAAAGCATGCTTGTCCCGCCAACCTTCGAAAACAATATTTTTTCTTTTAAGTAAATCAAAGAATGAAAAGCCTAGCGCATGATACAAAACTTCTTCATCTAGAATATCCGAAACAGAGCCGATAGTTACATTTGTAATCTCATCTTCTTTCTTCACAATTAGATGACGATCAATTCGCTCTTTATCTATCATGAATATGGAGTGTGAACTTACAACCAACACATTATTTTTCGATATTTTTTCTAATTCCTTCCTCAAAAATTGCACACCGGTAGGGTGCAATCCAATATCAGGCTCATCAATTAGTATAATGGTATTACTTAGGTAATCGGCCTTAACTTTGGCGGATATAAGTAATAAAAATGTACTAAACCTCTTAAACCCATCACTTCTTCTACTGAAGCTGTATATATTAAACTTATCCTCTATGCCCATATCAATATAATCGCCATTTTCGATGAGATTTATAGAAATAGATTTATATTCAGGCCAAACACTATTTAAATGTGACGTAGCATTACTGCTAAGTTTCTTTAATAAGTTTCTAATTCCATTAGTCTTTGATTGGGCGTCTGTAATGGTTTTCTTAATATCATCGTATCCGCCAAGATAAAAAATATTGCTCAGTGGCTCACACGTATCAGGGTCACTAGTAAAAGCCTCAATATCGACCTTATTAGGAAGAATATTACTTTCTGTATAAGTCCAAACTATACATTCAGGCAAACTTACCACAACCAAATTACAAATCTCACCACCAATTATAGAATATACATCCCCCATAGAAACTTCTTCAAGCTCTCCATCTTCTTCATACTTCGGATAATCATGGACACAAATATACTGAAAGTCAGAATCATCAAAATCTTCATAACCACTCCAACCTGAAGGAACTTTTTTCCAATTTCCTGTGGAAGAGCAGGCTTTTTCATATTCATATATCGTCCAATATTGACCCCGTTTACTTTTATCAAGAATATTAACCTTGTATATTCCCTCTTTTTTAAGGCCACATAAGCCTTCTATAGACAGCTCTTCTTTACCTTTTAAAAAAATTGGGCATCCAATACTTTTAGCCTTAAATTTTGGCTTTATGTTATTAAATATTTTATTAGTTTCGAAGACCTCCAACCCAAAGACAAACCTTACAAATGCTGTCTCTACCGGCTCCTCATCATGACCGGGGTCCCTAATATCATCTTCATCAGGTAAAATATCAGGGTTAATCAACGACAAAGCTTTTAAAATATTACTTTTTCCAGCCTCATTAAAGCCAACCAAAATCTGAAAGTTGTTGTCAAATGTAACTTTTAAGTCTTGTATTGATCGGAAATTATTTATGTCACAGTATTTTAAATGCATGATTTCCCTTTTTTATCAAAATCTGAACGTCCGCTTTGGGTCGAAACCGAACAAGCCAATTGACCTCCTGAATAGCTCGCCAATAGTCTCAACAGACCAGGCTGCGGCTTTGCAGCTCATATTTTCCAATTTAAAGTCAAACCAGCGAAAAATGAGTTTACCCAAAACCCGAACACCAAAACCCCAAAACAGCCTTTCAGCCATCAAGCTAGATCTCACAGATTGGATTACTTCAGAAACATAAGGGACGCAACCGCCACATATAGCGCGGCCTATCACCGGCAGGAAAAGAGCTTCAGCACCAACAGCATCAGCTAACAGCGTTCTATCAGAGCATTGGTCACCATCCAGACAAACCAACACATCAACAACCATGGGATCCACAATCTGTTCCTTCAGATTAACGTTCTTGGCAAGCCAACCTCATGCTGGCCCCTAAACTCCCCAAATACTGTCTAATAAACGACGAAATTCTTTTATATTAGGAATAACCATAGACAACAATCACTTACATTGCCGAATAAGATAAATCCAAAAGCCCCTAGAACCCAAAAAAGCGCCGAAAGGCGCTTTTTACGTATAGCAAAAATATCAAGCTGCATTAGACACCACCAGCCCAACATGCCCACCTATGGGAGAGTGACAGGCTAACTGCCCCCCACCCGCCTATTCCAAGCCTCCAGCGTCCCATCCTTATCCCGCACATGAGGCCCACGGGCCAAACAATCGGAACAGGCCCTAAAGTACAGCGTGCCCTTGTGCCCAGGCTCATTGCCCACACCATTATTGCCCTCCACAACAACTTCATCCGCACAAAAGGCACAGGCCCTAGCCACAGCATCGTCGGCCGCAGGCTCAGCATTAGACCGTTCATTCCACAAAAGCCCAGCCATATAATAGTCCGGCCCCTGCGGCCCCTTCACCAAACAGCCAGGACAAAACACAATGTAAGAAAGATAAGGCCAATCCGCCAGACCAGCGAATTTAGCGTCACCACCGCAGTGGGGGCAGTCTTCTAATACCATTTCTACTTCCATAGTTTCCTCCCTGGAAATTATTTAGAGATTAATAAAACCGAGATATGTATTTTTTTAGGGGGACAACTCAACCCAACTCCCCCAAACTAACCCCCGCGATACCGCTCCATCACCGCCTTTAAAGCCTTATGATCAATCGCCTTAACCACCAGCCCCTCAGGCCTAAACGACACCGAAGTCTCGGCGGCCAGCAGGCTATTAATAATCGACTCCTCCACTGCATCGCGGGCCGCGCGATAGACTGTATCCAACTGCTGGTCATTGAGCACACAGAGGCCCATATGAGCCGGGGCCTGCTTACCCGGCTCCCAGGCATTGGCGGTAGAAAACGCTAAAAAGATATCCCCAGAGCCATGGCCACCAATGGTGCCGGTGCGGGCTATACCCAAACTGGCGCGCTTAGCGACCCGGGTTAGTTGACTAAGCTAACTACTAATTAGAGCACTGGCCGATAAGATGCTTACATCTTTTATTCTCACCAAGGAGTATCCTGAAAACTCAATTATTGTTGCGCTCTACTAAGCGTTTCAAATTTACCCAAAACTTCTCAAACCTTACTGGAACACTGTCTTCAATCACTTTTGCGTATTCCTGAATCTCCTTCTCCGACATTCCATGTCGGCGTATCTCCATCCCACCAATAAAACTGATTTTGGTTTTTCCGTCTACTTCCGTCAGTAACATATTGTCAATGTTGGTATAGTCCATGCCGTAACTGCCACCCTCTTCCGAAAACACTTTCAGTGTAATCAGCTTATTGGGGATAACCGTAGCCAAGCGGTAAAGATGGTTATGTGGCAGAGGCACCTCATCACCTATACCAGGGGGCATGACTTTAACCAGCAATCCTACCTTGCCCTCCTCACCCGAAAGTCTCTCTGTCCCATAATCATTCAACCAACCTTTAATGTTGAGAAGATGCGGCCACACCTTTTCGACAGGCTGATCAATAACAGTTTCTTCAAAAAAATACACATCAACTGACTGTCTAATTGATTTGTTACATTCATTTGTCATAGTTTATTCTCCATGACCTTTCCCCCAGTTTAGTACCACTCAACCGATGAGATATCATTCATAATTTACGCCGCCTTTTTCACAAAATCT
>JAOALC010000002.1 GCA_025153775.1 SAR92 clade bacterium H231
CATGGTGAGACCTCCATCTCGTTAGAGTAGTTGGAAATCTCATCTATGTCATGGCCCGAATCTTTGGGGAAAGGTCAACACAAATAAGATCAGGCTTTATCTCATTCAAAACATCTGGAAGTCCCTTCTGCGCCCACTTTGCGGTGTCAACGATGGCTTCCCAACAATCTTTGACGTAATTATCTATTTGGTCATATGCGGATTTATGAAAGTTCGGAATATGCTGTTGAATAAAATCACTCCAATAGTTGGCCGCCTGCTCGGGCGGCATAGGTTCCGATAAATTGACTTCAAATTCCTCAAATCCGTATTCGGAAAACACACCACGGAAACCCGAATCACAGATAAAAACTGCCCGATGGCCCTGCTCTCGACAGGCCTGTGCGATACCCACCGAGTTTAACGCGGGGCCGAAAGCACCCTCAGGAAAAAATGCAATTGTTTTCATTCCATATGCCTCAATGTATTTACATGTAGCTTTCTAATTAGTATTTTCCAGAAATAATATCACGCTTAATTATGTTAGATTTAAACAGTCTAATTATAATTTTTCTGCTTCCTGTCAACCTGTTATCTCATCAATCAGGTTTTTAAGTAATGGTATAGTCCTTTAATTTTCCAAAGATTTCTTTCCCCAAGATAGCAACCGAGAGCGAACCTGTTATTTCCGCAAAAATTATCAGCACTGCACTAGATGAGTTAGCTCGCTTCCAGTCAGGTATCTCTCACCACATTGAATCGATGGTATCACCGAAACTTACCGATCATCGCATCCATTAACTCCAGTGAGGGATTCCAGCCGTGCGTTTCACCGTTTCCATCCGCACGTGGCCATGTCGAATACATACTGATGACGAGGCCCGCTTCAGGTACGACACGGACAAACTGCCCGTGTATGCCATAGCCACTTATGTCTCCGCCAGGGTTGCCTTCGCCCCACCAAAATGAGCGGTAATACGGCTTATATCCACTGGGTGCCGGATCAGACCAGTTGGGGTCGCCTTGCTGGCCCTTAATATCTTGGATAAATGCAGCCGGAATCACCTCATTTCCAAAGGCCTTGCCATCGTTCAGCACGAGTAATCCCATGCGCCCTAGGTCACGCAAGGTGGCGCTCATGCCGTGGTCGGCTAAAACAAAGCCGCCTTTGTCCACCGTAATATTGGCATCAAACTCGGCACCCATCGGTTGCCAGAGATGTTCTGAGATCAGTTCCGCAAGAGGCTGCTTTGTCGCCGCTTCAAGTACCCAGCCGACCACATTAGTCGAACCGGATCGATAACTAAATGTTCCGAGTTTTGATTTGTCTCGTCCGACCGTCGGCAGAAATTCATAAAGGCCAGTCGGTCCATCTTCCGGGCAGTAGTCGGCGTCCGTCCAACCAATGGCGCAGTCTTGCAGGCGAAACGTCGTCGTGAAGTCTGAATAGTATTCCGTGTAGTCGGATCCATCACGCATATCGAGAACGGTTTGCAGTGAATCCGGGCCATAGCCACTCTTGGCAAGCGCGGGCACATAATGGGACACTGGCTGGTCAAGATCAATAACACCCTGTGCGGCAAGCTTTCCGGCAACCAACCCAACAATGGACTTAGACACTGAGTTCATCAAATGCGGCCGATCTTGCCTGAGGTGGCCATAATAGTTTTCAACAATAATTTCACCGTCCTTGATGATCAACAAACCATCGATAAATTGATGCGCCGCGATTTTATTGATCGATTGTTTACGGCCTTGAAATTCGACGGAAAAATCAGCGATGAAATCATCACTCTTTTTAAGTATCAGGAATCGATCAGTATGCCGCGGGATATTAACCGTCGGGATCACTTCCCGCATATGACTGAATGTCCAGCGATTAACCGGCCCGAACTGGAACGATTCAAGGGTTAGATTTGTCGGCCGATCGCTCTCCTCAGCAATCGCGATCGATTGACCGAGGAGACCCGGGAGCAAAATTAACAGTACATTAATAATCTTATACATTTGATTTTCCATTGCACATCTCTTGAACTGGATACCGCCTTGCCTTAGCCCATTGTGATCAATGGCTAACCTATGCTGTCTCACACATTGAGCAATAAATACTCTCGCTCCCAAGAAGAAATAACTTGGTTAAATTCCTCAAATTCCATCAATTTAATTGAGGTGTAAAGCTGAATAAATCGCTCTCCAAACAGTTTTTCAATGTCAGGATTTTCATTAAGTCCACGCAGTGCCTCCTCCAATGTTCTGGGCAGTGTGAGTGCCTCCTCGTAGGCATTCCCTTCATAGGGTGCAGAGGGACTTATTTTATTTTTCATGCCGAGGTAACCACAGGCCAATGTAGCTGCAATAGATAAATAGGGGTTGACATCCGCTCCTGGCAAGCGATTTTCGATGCGGTAGTTTTTAGGACTCGCATCCGGAATTCTTAATCCAGTTGTACGGTTGTCATAACCCCAGTGCAGATTAATAGGTGATGATGATACCCCACGAGAAAACCGTCGATAGGAATTAACATTAGGTGCAAAGAAACTGATTACATTGGGTATGTACTTTTGTAGTCCACCTAAATAATGAAAGAATGCCTCACTATAGTCGCCTTCTTTGGTGGCAAAAATATTCCTGCCATCGACACTTGAGAGAAGACTCTGGTGAATATGTTTTGCAGACCCGGGTTCTGACTTCATTGGCTTGGCCATAAAGGTTGCGTAAATATCATGTTTCAGTGCAACCTCACGAACCATTCGCTTAAAAGTAAAGACCTGATCAGCTAGCTCTAAGGGGTCACCATGAATAAAGTTAACCTCAAACTGAGCGGCACCAGATTCATGGATGAGGGTATCGATATTGAGACCCATTGCTTCTCCATAGTTGTACATATCCTCTATAAAGGGTTCATATTCATTAGTAGCATCAATGCTATAAGATTGCCGCGCAGTCTCTGGCCGACCACTGCGCCCAAGGGGCGACGATAAGGCCATATCTGGATTAGTGTTGCGCTTAACAAGATAGAATTCCATTTCTGGCGCAATAACCGGAGTCAGGTTATCTTCCTTATACAGCGAAAGAATATGCTTCAATACTGCCCTGGTACTAAATGGATGCGGCTCTCCATTTTTGGTGAAGCAGTCATGAATAATCTGCCCTGTGCTTTCGTTAGCCCAGGGTACCGTGCGCTTAGTCTTTGAGTCAGGCTCCAAAAGCATATCGCCGTCTATGGTTTCGAGGAGCTCCCAGTAATCATCCGAGTACTGCCCGGTGACCGTTTGCGCAAGTATACCCTCAGGCAGTCGGCTGTCCTCTTTGAGGAATTTTTTGGCAGGAATAAATTTCCCTCGAGCATTGCCAGTCATATCTGGCACTAAACATTCGACTTCGGTAATTTTATTTTCCTCAAGCCAGATTTTGATTTCCTGCTGTGACTGCATGCCGTACCTATTAAGTGTTTATCGTTTTGTATTACAGATGGAGACAAATTTCTCAGTAACCGAGAGATAAATCCCTGCTCCATTGCTGTTGGCTGCGCCGGTTTTTGTTGCGCAATACAGTTTAATCGGGCACATCTAATGCTGGATTCCTGTCGAAGAAATTGCGAGGTTTTAACACAATCTCATCCACTTTTGCAGGCATGACTGGCCAGTCTTCGGCCATGGGTACATGGTGGAATCCAATCGTGGGCCATGCGACCAGATCAGCATTCTTTACAGACTCATTGTCAGCGGCATAAAGGGGTAAGCCAACACCTGGGGCCGACTGGTTAACAGCAATCCCCGTTGAGAAGATCTCATCGCGCTTATATCTGGTGACCCATAGATTATTCTTTAGAAAGCCTGCCCGCTGGTAGATAGGATCTTGCAGGGTTACCAGCGGACGAATATTGGGAAACATCAGTTGGTAAGATGCGGGATAACCCATCTTGTTTGTCACGGATGCACTCGAGAAAGTCAATAAGGCAGGTTTCTCCACTCGCATGGTCGTGCGTGCCTGTTGCTCGTTTTCAACCTTCTCTCGGGTCACCGCCCAGATGGCTTGGCGATCGGCATTTTCAGGTTGGGGGACGGCTGTTAGTCGCTGCCGCTCAAAATTATTCTCAACACCATCGACATCCATATCAATTCGATAACTGAAGAAATGATCATGGTTAACTCCCAAGCGATAAGGCGCTATAAGCGTACCGGTCTGAGTTTCCGCATCGGCGGTTGGGTCTGACAATTTTGCCGCGAAAACACCTTTGGTCGCGTCGATACCTGTTGATATCAGACGGATACGAACTCGTCCGTCCTGCTGGAAAATATAATCTTGGAAGTAATCATAATTACCAATAACCGCAACCATGCGGAGCACTAGATTGGTAGCGCGACGGGAGTTATGTTTTTCAATGCCCGGAACGCCCTCATACAGCGACTCATAATGTCGCCAGCTGGGATAGCCCGGATCAAATTCAAAGATACAGATGCGATTAGGGGCGACAACGGGTTCACCAGCTGCGGAGTGCAGCATCACATCTTGATATACAGCGTTGGCTGGACAATCATTGCCTTTAAGCTCCGTGGCCATATTGCCAAACCCATACTCTCCCATATCGAAGTACGCGCGGTAAAACCAGTGAATATCTGGATCTTGGTAGGGCACAACCATTTCAGACATTGCAATCTCATAGGCAACTGACCGGAACCCTCGTTCAGTAATAAAGCCAATATTATTCAGGATCGTCCCTTGCCGTGGATCAAATCGGAGATGGAATCGCCAGTTCTGCCAATCGACTTGACTGCCCGTAATGGAGAAGTTTCGTCCTTCATTTTGACTGATAGTGATAGGTTTGAGCCGCTCCCTTGTATCGAGGGCCGAGGGGTGAAACTCAATAACCTCGAAGTCGCTTGGTGGCGCCTCGACGCCGACAAAGGAATCAGTGATTTCAATCAGTCGTAACTCCTCGACATCGAATAAAATACTGATCCCCTCAATAGGGCGCGCGAATGCGCTGGTTGTGGGTAAGATACCCATGCCGCTCTGACCGCGGATATTAAAGCAGTCAAACCTTACAAGACGGTCGTTTATTGGATCAGCAAGATCAGAGAAAAATCGCCCCACTGTGCGCGGAAGACAGAGCCCATCACCTGAACTGACGCCTCGTTGCTCTAGTACCTCTCTTACCTCTGGTAGTTCATTCACAAGCTCCAATGCCGTATACAGTTCTTGTCCCACCAGCATGGGTTGCCCTCTGGTGAGGAGGGCAGGAGATGACAGTTCGGAGGTTTGGAAATCGTATCTCACCCGATACGATAACTTATCTAACCTGTAGAGCACGTCTGCTCCACGCGCGGCATTGGTATCAGTCTGCCATGAGAGCGCTTGAGATTTATCGGGCTCCAATAAACTCATCCGATTAAAGACCAAAGTGCCATCTACTGACTCAGTAACGGCCGCTGCAACCTCCCGTATCTCTTCAGCAGTTAGTGAATGCCAAGGTGACAGCGTACTTTTATCGGTCAAATCGGCTTGGTATTTCTCCGGGGTACAGGCAGCAAGCAGCGTAAGAGAAATACCAAGTGCTATGTGCAATGACTTCATATCAACGTTTTTCCTTGACCGTCTATACCGATGTTTTATTAAGTGTTGTGGTTTGCCAGTTGGTATATTCCATAAGCCCATGCAGTGAATTTTCGCAGCCCAACCCAGACTGCTTGTGGCCACCAAAAGCCTGGAAAGGCGAGTACTGATGAATTTCATTGAGCCAAACAGTACCAGCTTCAAGTTGGCTACCGACCCTCTCGACTGCCTCAAGGTCTTTCCCCCACACTGAGGCACCAAGCCCATAAATCGTGTCATTAGCCCGCGCAATCACATCAGCCTCATCAGACCATTTTAGCAATGGCAGAATAGGACCAAAGGGTTCTTCGACTACAATACGAGAGTTGTCTGGTGGGTTATCGACCAATGATACTGGCACAAACCAACCGGGCGCACTCTCATCGATTTCACCACCAAGGGCAAATTTATAACCATTGGCGTGACAGTCTGAGAAGTAATCTTTCACCTTGCCATACTGCATGGAGTTCTGGATTGGCCCCAAATCAGTATCAGCTTCAGTGCCATCGCCTACTTTGATATTGATGGCAATAAAGTCGGCCAGAGCATCACGCACCTCTTCGTAGATATCCTCATGGATATAGAGGCGTTTGATAACATTGCAGAATTGGGCATTGTTCTGGAAGGCACCCCAAAATAGATGTTCTGCGAGGGCTTTAGGGTCGGCATCTGGCATCACAATTGCTGGATCATTACCGCCTAATTCCAAAGTCACGCGCTTAATGGTATCTGCTGCCGAGCGCATAACATGACGCCCGGTCTCCGTTGACCCTGTAAAGGCAATCTTATTGATATCAGGGTGCACAGTCATCCATTTACCCAACTCATCACCACCACTTAGTGCACTGAGGACACCAGCCGGAAAAACCTGCTGCGCCAACTCAACAATTTTAAGATCACAGAGCGGCGTGTAGGGGGAGGGTTTTACAATAATGGAACAACCGGCCATAAGGGCCGGCGCAATCTTCCATATCGCCAATAGAATGGGGAAATTCCAAGGCACAATAGCCCCGACCACACCTACCGGCGTCATTCGAGTCACAACTCGTCGTTCATCGGTATCCTCAATTCCCTCTTCTGGCAACCGTTGAGTCGCTATCCCACGCAGCCAGGCGATAGCGCCAAATACTTCAAACTCTGCACCAGCTCTTGGCTTGCCCTGCTCTCTTGTCAAAAGGCTCATAATGTCTTCGGCATTTGCTTCAATAAGATCGGCATAGGCCTCTAAGGCTGCTTGGCGCTCATCAGTTGAGGTCTTACTCCACAGATTAAAAGCCTGACGTGCTGTGCTAACAGTCTCATCAAGCTGTGCTCTGGATGCGTCAGGAACCTGTGCAAATACTGATCTGGTCGCAGGGTTATAAACAGGTAAAGTGTTTTCAGTTGTCACCATTTGACCATTGATAGTCATGGCGAAATCTTCATGTATTTTCATTTCAAATCCCCTTTTTGTTTTTCTATGTTGGTCAATTTTAAAACTGACTTTTGTTGGCCCCTGATGGGCTTTTAAACTGTTGGCTCAGGCATCCAGCGTTTTTAACTCTCTACGCATCACCTTGCCGGTACTAGTTGTGGGTAAGTCATCAACAAACTGTACAGCTCTTGGTACCTTGTAGGCCGCCAAATGTTCACGGCAATAGGCGATGACACTCTCGCTATCTGGATTGGCGCCGGTTTTGGGTACAATGTAGGCCTTGGCCAACTCTCCTTTGGCTTCATCGGGAATACTCCCCACCGCCACCACAGCAACATCAGGATGACCAGCAATAATTCGCTCGATCTCGGCGGGATACACATTAAAGCCAGCGGTGAGAATCATGTCTTTCTTGCGATCGACAATAAATATGCAACCATCTTCATCTATGGAGGCCAGGTCTCCTGTATGCATCCAACCATCTGGCTCAATGGTCTCTTTAGTTGCCTTCTCATTGCCATAGTATCCCTGCATAACAATGCCGCCTTTTATCATCAATTCACCCACTTCCCCCGTAGGCATTGTGATGCTGACGTCTTCAGTATCGGTGATACGAACTTCTGTGTAAGGTAATGCAGTACCAATAGAGCCGTGTTTGATTGGGCCATTGGCGGCGAATGTTGTTCCCAACCCGCCCAATTCTGTCATACCCCATACTTCAATCAGAGGGCAACCAAACCGCATCTCTACTTCTTCCATTTTTGGTTTCGGCATGGTCTGGCCACCGACAGTGCAACAGCGCAATGACGACAAATCATAGTTGTCGAGCTCTGGGTCATTGAGCATAAACATGTACATAGTGGGCACACCCTCAAAACGCGTCGCCTTGTGGTCTTGAATGCTCTGCATTATCGCCTTTGGTTCAAACGCGGCATGCAGCACCAGAGTCATTCCATTCTGTATGGCGGAGCTCATTACCACATTGCCATAGACATGGGCGCAGGGTAATGCGATAACCACCTTATCTAGCTCACTACGCTGATGCATCAGGGTGGTTATAGCAATATTCATCAGAATACTCTTATGGGACAGGCAAGCCCCCTTTGGGAATCCAGTGGTCCCAGAGGTGTAGCAGATAGTAGAAAGGGAATCAGTATCAATGGCATCGACAGTGAAATCGTCATTACTGTTAATGAGAATTTCATTGAAAGATAATAGGCCTTCGGGAAGAGCCTCATCTCCAAAGACAATAATATCTGTTACCTGAGACTTGTCCTTCACTCCCTGGAGAGGCAGTGCTTTTTCATAGGAGGCGATCACAACTGAGGCACCACAATCACTGGCAACAAATTCAACTTCCACTGGCGTGAGCATGACATTAATGGGGTTGATTACCGCACCCATTTTAAGGGCACCATAATAGCTAACCACCCATTCCCAACAGTTTCCCGAGTACAGAGTTACCCTATCCCCGGGCTTTACGCCGAGGCCGACCAGCGCGTTGGCGAAGCGGTTTGTCAGATCCTCTAATTCGTTGTAGGAAATAGACCGATCCGGCAATATTAGTGCCGTCTTGTCTCCAAAGCGCTTCGATGCCTCGAGCGGGATACTACCAATTGAACTAAGCATGTTGCCAACCCCTCATTTTTATCAGTTTGTGACGCACTTACACTGCGCTTTTATACAATAATTTATTTATCTCTATTCCGAGCTACTGGTTTTTTTGAATTCAAAGCCCATAGCAATAATCGCAATTATTAGTAATAAAGAAATACCTAAAAAAGAAGCTTCTATATCCACCGTGGCTATTTCCGACGCCCACAAAGCCACCAGCATTAATTGATATATAACACCAAACAGACCCAGCGTGACTGAGGCAAGTTTGGTTGCCAAAGACAAGCTAAACAGCGGTTTTGCGACGAGCAGAGCAAACAATGAATACAGCCAGAAACCTAAATAATCGAAAGAGGTATATAACGAAAAAGGCACAGATACGTTCAAGATTCTCAGTAGCGAATCGGCCAGCTCAGCGCCTGATGCGGCGGTTGAAATGGTGTCGGCGAGAATGGGAATGGTCCATACAGCAATAAACTTAGGGATAATAAATGCCATGACCGACATCAGCACCACCATAGCAGCAATCATGGCCAATAGTGGACTAGTGCTGCCAACCCGCCAGGCAATAGCAAAAAACGCTCCGGATAGACTCAGCATAGCGACAATCTGATTGACCCAGCCGGCAATAAATAATTCTCTGTTATTGCTGAGCCAGGCCACCCGGTCCGCATGCTCAACCGCATAACCGTTTGGTGCGTCCAAAGGAAGATAGAGACTAATAATCGCCGTGACTATGACAACGAAAACCGACCAAAAGCCCAGCCTGTTAATACTGTTGTCCAGTGAAGAAAAAATATCCATGTTTGCCTCCGCATTAATTGTAAAAATTGTTTGTATAACCTACGGAAACGGCAGTTTGGAGATTACACTGAGAGCTTGCACACAACTGTTAGAAACGACTCAATGGATATCCTAGGGCATGTCGAGTGACATGTAAAGCGCCTTTAGACAAACAAAGAACAAACAAATTCAGGTAAGACTGATTTGTCTCTTATCTGCGCAAGCGGGCACAACAGGATTGATTAATTCTTGTATCTGCCAACAATAGATGACTAGGCGTCAGAGGCAGATGAGTGAAAAAGAGGTGTTAGGCGTCACCGCCATAGAGTTTATCGACCAGATCATAGACTACCGAGCGAATCTTAGAGTCATCATTTTCCCAACGTTTGCCCGGGGCAACAAAAATGGTTGATCCCTCTACGAAAGCCATCAGACTAATAGATTCAACGCGAGGATTCTTACTTCCAGCCTTGTGTAGTAAACCCTCAAGAATCTGTAAATATTCAGCATATATATCTTCAACCAGATCGGCCACTAATGGCTCCACCTGACCCATGGCCCAGAGTTGTGGCCAAAGTTTATCCGCCTGTAACCTGCCATCTGCTGGTTCCGACGAGGCGAATTCCAAGACCCCTTTGATAGTTAGCGGCTCATTAGCTTTTATAGCATCAAAATTGCTGTGGTATATGTCAGCGATATAAGCCACCAACGCACGCAACATGTCTTCTGAGGTTCGGAAGTGATATTGCAAAGCACCTAGCTTAATACCGCTGGCTCGAGCTAGGGCCCGCATGCTCAGGCTGCCATAGCCCTCATCAACAATAATATCAACTGCTGCCTGTAATACCTGCTGTTTGCGCTCACTCATCAATCGTAGAATCCGTTAATTTGCTGACTGTTCAGCGAGTTTACAGAAAAGGATAGCCAGAGTCTTCCCAGATAGGGTTATCTAAGATTTTTGTTAAAGCTGTGTTTGGCAAGTTGATTTGCGGGCAGCTATTATACGGCGCGACTTAATATTGGCAGCGAGGCGCAAAATGAGTGCCAGCAATCCGAGAAGAGCAAAGACAACATCGATTGTCTTTGCATTTTGACTTAGGGCCTGTTCGGCATAACTCACCCAGATCGCCGCCCAGAAGTACCAGATACCGATCAGATGTAGCCAATGCCATTGGGCGCGGCTCATCTTTCGACGCACCGGGAGAAATGAAGTAACGGTCAACGCCAACAAGAAGATATAGCTGAGACTGCGCCCCAAAAGATCGCTCGCCTTATGCAGGTCATCCCAGTAATGGGCTGGATATAACGTTAGCAACACTGCGATAAAGACTGCCTGCCAGCCAAATCCAGCTGCAAAGGACAGGCCCGTATAACGACGGTTTCGCAACAACCACTTTGTAATAGCATTTGGGAAAAGCGTCACCAGAGCAGATGTCACAAAGGCGATATATATCCAAGGAGAGGCAAACTGCACAGATAGACGTATCAACTTGACCGTGGCTTCAGGCGAAGAGATACCTATGATCAGCATCCCGGCAACCATACCGCCAAGGGTCAAGCCCGCGATCAAATAAAAGAGCGGCCAACCATTCAAAACTCTGTGTTGCAGCAGACTCAACTGACCACTTCTCGCACAGCACGAATAGACGCATCAATCGCTGACTGCACGTAGGCATAGGCCTCAGAGTCAGAATTGGCAATACTGATTCTGCCGAAGGGCTGCCGTCCAAGCTCATGGGGTGCCTGTCCCGGCTCCCAGCGCGGATCATGAAGATCCATATATTCATAAGCATAGCCATGGGACCAACGATTAATAGTAATAGCCTCAATATCGCGATCAGCATCAAAACCGGCCTCACCAAACATACCGCTGAGCTGAGTACGAATTTGCTGCTCATAGTCAGCAAATGAGGCGCCCATTATGTTGTGCCTGCCAAGCCGACAGAGATCGCGCGCAGACAGATTACCATCGCCCTCTGGCGCTGGCATATGCAACATATACATCACCATGGGGTCTTTGGGTTTGGTTGAAACCTGGTAAGCCCCCAAATTTACCGGCGGCGCGTGGGTGACCAACTCAAAAAAGCTATCAGCACAGACATACAGAGATGCGCCACTTTTACGCACCGGCTCACTGGATTTAAGTACTACATTGGCACAGATAAAAGGAACCTTCGAACCATAGGCTAGGTTTTCTTTTTGCGTCTCAGGTAGGTCTGGGCAGAGATGTGGAATCATGCCGTTGTATCCCGCAAGGATGCAATGCCTTCCCTGCACCCTAAAGGCGCGATCGCCAGACACATAGGAAATATCGACCAGGTCTGAGCCCCTATTGGCAACATTAACCACCGTGCTATTTAAACGAATGCGCACTGGAGCGTCTTGCAAATCCAATTGGGAATAATCAAAACGACTGGCAACCAGCTCCTCCATTGAATCGGCGCCCGCCACCTGGGGGATAAGTTTATTCACAAATAGTCTTGCCACAGAGGCGTTACCATCTGGGAAAATAGGTGAGCGGTATGCGTTGGGATCTTCTGGCACATCAGACTCCCCATCTGACTCTGGGAAGCCCATGGCGTTGGCCCCAGGTGCTCCCAACTCGATTGCTTCCATAATGGATGCACTGCTAATACCTACGCCCCATATAGCTCGAACCCAGGGTTCTGTTAATTTGGCGCCCTGCCTGGAGAGGCCAACTCGTTCATTGAGGAAGGTGGCATAGGAAGTGCTGCGCATGTAGGTTTCTTTATCGGACAGGGGAATATCCGGCAAATAGTCTTTCTCACCACTGACCAGAGCAATCAGACGGCTAGTGTCAGTCTTTGATAAATCCAGTGACTTAATCATGGCTTTATAGTCACCAGCACCAGCCCATATGGACCCCCAATCACCTGGGATAATAGTATCTTTGCCATACAGATTTTTATTCAAATAGATACCATAGGGCGCGGCTGCGTTTGACAGGCCATAGTCATCTGGGCCTGCATCTTGCAGCGCTTTGAAGTCAACACCAATATCTTCAAGAACCTGATAAGCACCAGCGCTAAAAGCTGACTGCTCGAGGTTGAGACTACCGCCAGGACTCAACAACATTTTGCCCGAAGACTCAAATTCATTGCGCTTTGCATGGCCACCGAAATCATCATGGTTATCCAGCACTAGAATCTTTACATCGGGTCCCATTTGCTGCTTGTAGAGATAAGCCGCAGACAGACCGCTTATGCCGCCGCCCACAATCACCAGATCATAAAGTTCATCCACTGGCTCATACTTATCAGGTCTCTGCCCCCCCATAACCAGAGCGTGAGCGACTTCAAAGGACCCTTTATGGCTTCCGCGCATGCCTGTTAGCAGTGGCGGATAATACTCTTTGCCCTTAGCTGTGGTGCCGAATGCCAGAGAAGTGTAGGGAGCAAGAGCCGTAGCCGCCACAGATAGCGCGGCACCATTTAAAAAATCTCGTCTGGTTATTTTATCTCTCATCAATCATTACTCTTCGCCCGCCAACCAGGCTTTGGTTTCAATAATAATCATCTCTCGAAACTTAACGGGCATATCCCAGGTTCCCTGCCAACCTTTTGGCACAAGAAAGGTATCACCCGCCTCATAGGTCTGCTTTTCGCCGGAGAGGGAAGTAAGGATAACCCTACCTTCCAGGACAGTGACAAACTCGTCATAGGAAAAGGGATAGCTTACATCTATCAGAGCAGCCTCGGATTCATATAGCGCGACCACAAAATCACCCTGATGCATGACTTTTTGCCAATGCTCATTGGCGCCTGATAGGACCACACCTTCGGGCCAGGGTGGAATTGACTCCAGCTCAGCACCCTTCATAACCTCTTTATTGAGCGGCAAAACAGAAATTTCCCCATGAGCGGGCATCACTACAGTAGCCATAATAAACACTCCAAGTAAGTATAATTTTTTCATTTTTTTGTCCTGTGTCAGTGTGAAAAGTTGGTTAAAACAAGTTAAGCAGACTGCTCTTGCACAGCGCGCCAAGCTGCATCAAAAGCCGCCTGCATCAGCGGTATGGCCTCTGAATCAGAATTGGCAATTGAGATACGTCCAAATTGTGCCCGGCCAATCTCATGGGGTGCATGCCCCTCATCCCAGTCGGGATCATCAAGCCCTAGATAAGAGTAGGCATAACCATGGGGGATACGATTAACTGTAATTGCCGTTATATCAGTCTCATGATTAAAGCCATACTGACCCAGCATTCCCTGAAGCTGATCGCGAATCTGCTGCTCATAGTCTTTAAATGGTGTGCCATAAATCTTGTGGCGACCCAGCCTAAATAGCTCACGCGCAGGCATACCTTTAATATCCGCTGGCGTAGGTGAGGCCATCATAAATGCTGCCATCGGCCGGTCGGGACTCTGGGGTGGCTGATAGCCCCCTGATGTCACCGTGGGCGCAGCACTCACCCATTGAAAAGGATCATAGGGACATTGAGTAAAAGTCGTGTCAAGCCCAGCAAAGGCTCGACCATTTTTTAGCAGCACATTGGCATAGACAAAGGGGACCTTCACACCGTAGCTCAACCCCTCTTTCTGCTGATCACTCATCTCAGGGCAAAGATGTGGAATAAGTCCGTTGTAACAAGCGAGAATACAATGGTCTGCACTGATACTAAGAGGCTGACCTTTCTCAACATAATCCACCCTTACATGATTGAGAGCTGTCTCTTTAACTCCTACCACCGTGCTATTGAGCCTCAAGCGAGTCGAGTTATCGTCAAGGTCCAAAGCCTCATAGTTAAAGTTTGAAATGGCAACATCCTCAAATCCCTTCATGGCCGGAGCCACATTAGGAATTAACTTGTGGACCAATAATCGGGCAACCGATGCATTGCCATCGGGAAACATATAGGCCACAGGAGCGTCCCCTAAAACAAACCCGCCAGCCAGATCACTGAGCCGATTGGTCAACCAGCCCATAGCTTTTAATCCAGGACACCCAACACTCAAAGCTTCAAGGACCGTAAGGTTCCACCCAGCTGGGCCCAATAAAACACGGGTAAAAGCCCCCAGTATGGGCAAGGTTTCTTCAGCTAAACCAACACGCTCAGTCAAAAATTGGTTATAACTAACGGACTTCACGTATCTGTATTGCTCCAAGAGAGACAAATCATCTAGGAAGTCTCGATCACCACCGAAAAAGGCTATCAACTTAGCTTGCTCTTCCTCAGGTATGGGCAACTCTTTAACCGCCGCGCCATATCCTTGACCTCCATGGAAAAACCCTAACCAATTACCACTTAGGGTTTTATGGCCACCAGCAGTAGGAATCGTCATACCATTACTGGCGGACATTTTACCACCGAGCATATAATCATCAGGCGTATTGGCTGTCATTGCAGCTAGAGCCTGATCGTCAATACCTATATCTTTTAATAATTCAATCGCCATTGCGCTATATGACGACATAGGCTCGATATTTTGAGCCCCACCCAAACCAAGCACCATATTCCCGTCTTGGTGAAATTCATTGCGCTTGGCATGCCCACCAAAGTCATCGTGGTTGTCCAGCAGCAGTATTCTTGCAGTAGGGCCCATCTTCTTTCGATAATACCAGGCAGCGGCAAGACCACTCTGCCCAGCGCCCACAACCACCAGATCATAGTGCTCATCTAATTCTTCATAACTGGACGGTTTTTGCCCATTCCAAGCTAGTGCATGAGCAACCTCATAGGATCCTTCATGACTACCGCGCATACCAGTAAGTGTCGGCGGATAATAGTCGCCGGGAAGTTTGCTAGAGGCTAATGACGCAGTTGTCTGCCCTATAACCTGCCCGGGCATTAATAGGCCTGCACCAGCACCAGCACCAATAGCCATACCATTTAAAAAATCCCTGCGTGTAATTTTTAAGGCCAAAATAATTTCCTAACTTTTATACATGTCGTCTGACATGTTAAGGTACCATAAACTCAGCTCAAAAGTCGATACGGTATTTTGCGCATATGCTTACAGGAAAACAGTGACTTAAGGCTCCGCTGTTCTCTACAATAAGCCAATGCAAAGTACTCCATCAGATAGACAGATCCTAAGCGTCAGTCAGCTTAACCGCAGTGTGCGTCACCTGATTGAAACCCAGCTGCCCTTGCTCTGGGTCGAAGGGGAGATATCCAACTTCGCCCGCCCGGGCTCCGGCCACTGGTACCTGACATTAAAAGATGATCAGGCCCAGGTGCGCTGCGCCATGTTCCGCAATGCCAATCAGAGGGTCGGCTTTCAGCCCGCCAATGGCACACAGGTTTTGGTGCGCTGCCGCGCTGGGCTCTACGAGGGCCGCGGCGAATACCAGCTAGTAATCGAGCATATGGAAGAGGCGGGCTTTGGCGCCCTGCAGCGTCAGTTCGAACAACTCAAACAAAAACTAACCGCGGAGGGTCTGTTTGATAATCAGCACAAACAGCCCATGCCCGAATCGGTGCGTCATATCGGAGTTATCACCTCTTCCACCGGCGCTGCGGTCAAAGATATTCTCTCGGTACTGAATCGTCGTTTTCCGGCTATCAAGATAAGCATCTTCCCCACCATGGTGCAGGGGGAACAGGCCGCAGGGCAGATTGTTCAGGCAATTGCAGATGCCAATCAATATGGCCAGTGCGACGCCTTGATTGTTGGTCGTGGTGGCGGTTCTTTAGAGGATTTATGGCCTTTTAATGAAGAAGCCGTGGCCCGCGCCATATTTACCAGCGAGATTCCAGTGATCAGCGCTGTAGGCCATGAGGTGGACTTTACTATTGCCGACTTTGTCGCCGATCTTAGAGCCCCCACCCCCTCAGCGGCGGCAGAACTACTGAGCCCAGATGGCGGAGAGATGCTCAATCAGTTTGAGGGTTTTGAAATACTGCTGGCCGAAGCGGTCACCCGCAAAATCAGACATCTGGAACAGCGTACCGATTATTTGCAAAAGCGTCTGCAACACCCGGGCCGCAAGCTTCAAGAGCAGGCCCAGCATCTGGATCATTTGGATATACGCCTGCGTCGCGCCATAGCTGGCAAAATGCAGCAGCAGCGGGCGACCATGCAAAACCTGCAGGATGCGCTGACTCGCCAAAACCCTGTAGACGCCATCACCCAACATCGACAGGCAGTGGCCAAGGCAGTAAAGCAGATGATAAGAGCAGTTAGCCAACAGCTGGAACTTAAGCAAAGTAAAGCCACCCAGGCTATGCACCTGCTGGATACCGTGAGTCCGTTAAAAACATTGGGGCGGGGTTACTCGATTATCCGAGACACAAATAATAGGGTAATTAAGACTGTTGCTGATGTTAAAACCGGTGATCAGCTAAGGGGCCAGCTGATGGATGGTGAGATGGTTTTTGCGGTGACTGAGACTAATAATAAAACCCTTTAACCCTCTAACGCCTGCTCTAGATCAGCAATAATATCCCCCACAGCCTCAAGCCCAGCCGAGATTCGCACCAGCCCTTCACTAATACCGTGCTCAGCGCGCTCCTCCGGGGTATATACAGAATGGGTCATACTGGCCGGGTGCTGAATCAATGTCTCTGCATCCCCCAAACTCACCGCCAATTTGACCAGCTTCAGTCTATTGAGCATGCGCACGCCAGCCTCATAACCACCCTTTAGTTCTAGGGCGATCATGCCACCAAAATCATCCATCTGTTGGCTGGCTATCTGGTGGCCGGGATTATTTTTTAGGCCGGGGAAAAACACCTGATCCACTGTCGGGTGCTGTTCCAGCATCTCGGCAATGGCCTGAGCATTTTGGCAGTGGCGCTCCATGCGTAGCTGCAGGGTCTTAATGCCTCGCAAAATCAAAAACACCGTCATCGGCGCAATCACCGCGCCGGTCATATCTTTTAAACCAGATAGACGAATCTGCTGAATAGTCTCGGCATCCCCTACCACTGCACCGGCAATCAGATCACCATGACCACCCAGATATTTAGTTGCAGAATGCACCACCAGATCAGCACCCAGGGTCAAAGGCCGCTGCAGCGCGGGGGTGCAGTAGGTGTTGTCGACTATCACCCTAATCTCGGGATTATAGTCTTTAGTCAGCGCACTGATCGCTGCAATATCCATCACCCTCATATTGGGGTTAACCGGCGTTTCAAAATACAGCACTCTGGTATTTTCGCTGAGATTGGCTTGAATATCAGCATGGTCAGTAAAGTCGGCATAGCAGATATCTACACCAAATTTTTTAAGGCCGTGCTCCATAAAAGAAAAGGTGCAGCCGTAGAGAGTTTTATCCACCAATAGCTGATCACCAGGTGCCAGCAGGGTCCAAAGAGTTGAGGTAATTGCACCCATACCAGAGGCTGTGGCAAGCGCAGCTTCACCCTCTTCCAAATCGGCTAACCTAGTCTCAAGGATTTGCTGAGTCGGGTTGGATACTCGACTGTAGAAATGCCCAGACTCCTCACCAGCAAAGCGAGCTGCTCCTTGAGCCACATTGTCAAAGGCAAAGGTAGAAGTCATATAAATCGGTGGATTAAGTGACCCCTCATGGTCGGCACTGTTATAGCCTGCATGGACAGAACGGGTGGCAAACGACAGTTTAGAATTACTAGTACTGGACATGGGGTTACTCAAGGCATTGATTACTTTCCAGAATAACGCCATTATTTGGGTTAAATCTCTTTTTTATATTTGCTGAAAAAGAAATATATGGCTATATTCACCACAATAAACTCATTTACAGGTGATTTATGCCAATTCCAAAGCTGGACCGAATGGACCGCCGCATCCTCGAAGTCATACAGGCGGATGGCAGCATTAGTAACCTAGAGTTAGCCGAGCGCGTGGGGCTCTCACCCTCCCCCTGCGCACGCCGAGTCAAGCTACTTCAGGAAAGTGGGATTATTAGCCGCCAGATCACAGTGCTGGATCAGAAGAAGCTGGGGCTGCCGATCAGTATCTATATTTCAGTGAGTCTGGATCACCAGAGCCCAGACCGATTAGCTAACTTTGACAGCAAGGTCAGCAGCTGGCCTGAAGTGGTGGAGTGCTCACTGATTACCGGGAGTGATACGGATTATTTGCTGAAGGTGGTGATGCCAGATATGGATTATTACCAGAGGTTCTTGCTGGATAAGCTAAATCAGATTGAAGGGGTCAGCAGTATTAGAACTAGCTTTGTGTTAAGGCAGGTGGTGCAGAGAACAGAAATGCCCCTTAACCATATATAAAAGCGCCGCTCAAAGAGTCAGCGCTTTTTATTACCCGGATCATTGCGCTTGCTGTACTTGACCACCTTAGCACGCTTGGCCGCCGGCTTAGCTTTCGCCGTAATTGCCTTGGTTTTGTAGGGGTTATCGCCAGTCCGATACTCAACCCTCACCGGCGTACCATGTAAACCCAGCTCGCGGCGGAAGATTTTCTCCAGATATCTGGTGTACTGAGCCGGCACAGAATCCGTTTGATTACCGTGAATAATAATCACTGGGGGGTTGCGCCCACCCGCATGGGCAAAGCGCAATTTGATACGACGGCCATGCACCATAGGTGGCTGATGCTCTTCTACCGCGCCTTCTAAAACCTTGGTCAACCGGGACGCACTCAATGTATCTGTAGCCGCAGAATAGGCTGCCCCAATAGAGTCGTAGAGATTGCCCACACCTGTACCATGGAGTGCCGAGATAAAGTGCACATCGGCAAACTCGGCAAAACGCAGCCTGCGTTTGATATCTGCCTTAATCTTCTCGCGCTTCTCTGGGTCGAGGCCATCCCATTTATTAATACCCACTACCAAGCCGCGACCCGCATCAATGACTGAGCCCATTAGGTGTAAATCCTGCTCCACCAGACCCTCTTGGGCATCCACTAAAAGGATTACCACATTGGCATCATCAATGGCCTGAAGGGTTTTCACGATCGAGAACTTCTCCACCGCTAACTTAATATTTTTGCGCTTGCGGATACCTGCTGTATCGATCAGCGTGTACTCCTGACCATGGCGCTCGTAATCAATATACACACTGTCGCGGGTGGTGCCTGCTTCGTCATAGACTACAACACGGTCCTCACCCAGCAGGCGATTAACCAAAGTCGACTTACCCACATTGGGGCGCCCCACCACACCGATCTTAATGCTGTTTAAACCACTGTTATCCGGTTCAACATATTCCGGAAACGGCTCCAGCAACTCCTCCATCATCGAGCGCACACCGCGACCATGGGTAGCAGTGGTGGGGAACATGCCAGAAAAGCCCAGCTGGTAGAAGTCCGCCAGAGCTTCAGCCGGGTCCAGCCCATCAATTTTATTGGCTACTAGATAGACCTTGCGGTTCTTCTGGCGCAGCTTCTCGGCGATCATATAGTCCGCGGCAATAATTCCCGACCGGCAATCGACAATAAACAGCACAATATCCGCTTCATCCATGGCCAGCAGCGACTGCTCCGCCATGCCTACATCAATGCCCTCTTCTTCACCGCTAATACCACCGGTATCGATCACCATAAAACGGCGGTTATACATCTCACCATCACCATATTTGCGATCGCGGGTTAAACCGGAATAGTTGGCCACCAGCGCATCTCGACTGCGAGTGAGTCGATTAAACAGCGTGGACTTGCCAACATTGGGGCGCCCGACAAGGGCTATAACAGGAATCATGTGAAAAAAAATGCCGCAGGTTTTAATTGCGGCATTCTACTTTAGTTTGATTGGCTTAACATTAATTGATTTTATCCAGCACTAGCCTCACTGAGTCAAACATACTGTGAATATCATCGGGCTTGGAATTTAGAAAAGGGGAAAACTGCAGTATATCCATACCATTGCGAATCACTAGATCCTGATCCCAGAAGCAGTGCTTGTGGGCATCCAAACCCCGGGCACCGGGGGCGCCTTCTCTGGGTGCCAATTCAATGGCACCCATCAGGCCGAAATTGCGCACATCGATTACCATGGGGTGATCATCAAACTGATGAATGGCCTCGGCAAACATTGTCTCCAGCTCCCGAGCTTGGTCGAAACTACCCTCTTCCCTGTAGACATCCAATGTTGCCAGCCCTGCTGCAGCTGCTACTGGGTGGCCAGAATAGGTATAGCCATGGAACAGCTCTATGCTCTGTTCAGGGCCCTGCATAAAGGCCTGGTAAATAGCATCTGTAGCCAGCACCGCACCCATGGGGATTACTCCATTGGTCAGGCCTTTGGCGGTGGTAATCAGATCTGGGGTGACACCAAAGCGCTGGGCTGCAAAGGGAGCGCCAACCCGGCCAAAGGCAGTGATCACTTCATCAAAAATTAATAATATGCCGTGCTTGGTGCAGATTTCTCGCAGCCGCTCCAGGTAGCCAACCGGCGGTGGCAATATACCTGTGGAGCCGGGCACTGGCTCTACTATAACGGCGGCAATGGTGCTGGCATCGTGCAGGGCCACCAGATGTTCTAGCTCTTCGACCAAATGAGCACCCCATTGCGGCTGACCATGGCTGTAGGCGGCATGTTGTAAATTATGAGTGTGAGGCAGATGGTCGACGCCATTGATTAAATTGGCGCTAAACATTTTGCGGTTGGGGGCAATGCCGCCGACGGAAATACCACCAAAGTTAACACCGTGGTAGCCACGCTGGCGACCAATTAATCTGGTGCGGCTGGCATCCCCCTTTGCCCGATGATAACCCAGAGCAATTTTTAGGGCGCTGTCCACAGACTCCGATCCGGAGTTGGTAAAGAAGGCGTGATCAAAGCCTTCGGGGGCTAGGTTGGTGAGTTTGTCTGCCAGTTCAAAGGCTTTGTTGTGGCCCAACTGGAAGCCCATACACAGATCTAGCTCGCCCACCTGCTTTTGCACGGCCTCGACAATTTTGGGGTGGCAGTGGCCTATACCAGATGTCCAGAGCCCGGAAAAACCATCGTAGATTTTGCGACCATGGTTGCTGATGTAATGGTGGCCCTGAGCCGAGGCAATTAACCGCGGCGACTGCTTGAAGTCCCGGTTGGCGGTAAAGGGCATCCAATAGGCGTCCATGGCCTCGGCTGATGGTTGGTGGGATGGCTGGTTTTTCATGGCTGGCTCGGTTTTGGTAGTTGTGTTGGACAGGTTCTGCGTCCACCACTGTAAAACCCAGCCAGCATGTTAAACAAGCAGTTACCTTATATTTATTAACCTGCTGATTTTATTCACTTTTATAAATTAACTGTTTACTATACTAAACAATATTAATGTTTTTGAGGTTTTAACCCATGGACAGTGAAACTGGCCCTCGCTTAAAAGAGATTCGCAAAAAACTTGGCCTCTCCCAGCGGCAGCTGGCCAAGGCATCTGGTGTGGCCAATGCCACTATTTCTCAAATTGAATCTGGGGCCTTAAACCCTACTGTGGGCATGCTTAAAAAGGTTCTGGGAGGTATTCCCATCAGCCTGAGTAATTTTTTTGCCGATGATTTTAGCTTTTCCGATCAGGTGTTTTTTAGTGCTGACAAACTCCTGCAACTGGGTGAAGGCGGGGTGTCTTATCTACAGGTGGGCAACCATTTGCACAATAAGTCGATTCAGATGATGAAGGAGTGCTATCAGCCTGGAGCTCACACCGGGAAGCATGCGATTCAGCATGAGGGGGAGGAGTGCGGAATTATCCTAAGTGGTTCGCTGGAGGTGCAGGTAGGGGACGAGAAAAAAATATTAAAGGCTGGTGATGCCTATTATTTCAAAAGCTCTGTGCCCCACCATTTTAAAAATGTGGGGCGCGATCCCTGCGAGTTAATCACGGCCTGCTCGCCACCGAGCTTTTAATCGGCTATATGCTGTTCTCAAACCTGTCATCCTAGAGCGGAGCGAAGGATCTCAAGATATTTCGCTTCGCTCAATATGATAGGGAGAGAGGATGACCTTAGGGGTAGCTTAACCTAACTCACTGTATCCGGTAGGCGCTCAGCGTGCCGCTGTTAGACTGCACAATCAGGCTATCACCCAGGCTCAGCATTGGCGCACTCACGCCGCTGCCATCCACCTTTGTGCGACCCACAAAATGACCATCACTGGGATCAAGCAGATGCAAAAAACCCTCAGCGTCGGCCACCGCCATGGTGCCTGCAAGCTTGGCTGGACCGGTTACACGGCGCAAAAACAGCTGCTCATTACTCCATACCACCTGACCACTGCCCGCTTTAAAGGCGCGCACTGTATCCTGCTCTTCGGTGACAAATATCTGGCCGTCACTGTGGGCTGGGGAGGAATGTGATGAACTGTCCTGGAACCACAGGCTGCGGCCAGTGCCGCGAGACAGTGCACCCAGTCTGCCCTGGTAGGTCACAGCATAAATAACATCGCCCACCAGCAGAGGCTGGCCATCGATATCTACCATGCGCTCCAACTCAGTGCGACCTTTTGGCAGCGCGATACGCGCTTCCCACACCAGTGAGCCATTGCTTGAGTTAAAGGCAATTAGCTTGCCGGAGTCGAAGCCAGACAGCACCATATTGTCTGTTACCAGAGCTTCACTGGTGCCGCGCACAGAGAGAATGGGCGCATCCCCATCATGCTGCCACAGCTCTTCGCCGCTGTTGGCGTCCAGGGCAAAAAGTTTATTGTCGACGGTTTGCACCACAACCACTTTGCCATTGGTTTTTGGGCTGGCCAGAATCTCTGTGCTTACCTGAGCAGTCCAGATTGTGGAGCCATTATCTTCGTCTAGGGCATAGACTATCCCATCTATAGTACCCACCATTACCATGCCAGACCCATAGCCCACACCACCAGATATGGCGGTTTCAAGATCGATGGCCCAGAGCCGCTTGCCAGTATCTTTATTGACCGCCAGGATATTGCCCTCGCTGCCAGCAGCAAAAATAGCGCTGCGGCTAGCTGTGGGTTTTAACCCTGCCCAGTATTCTCTGGTGCCGGAGCCTATTTTGACCGACCACTGGCGCTTGATATCAACTTCAGCTTGAAATTTGACCAGTTCTGCAGGCTCAATAGCTGCGTCATCGTCGTCGCCGCCAAAAAAACTACAGCCGGTTAATAGTAGCGACCACAGCAGTACGTTGGTGAGTCGAGTGATCTGCTTCATTGACTATCGCCCTCTTGGCTGTCAGTTTCAGGGGTTTCAATTGTTGTCTCTGCAGGCTTAACCTGACTGATCTTTAACTGCAGTATGTTGCTGATCATTGTGTCTGAGGATTGATTGGCGGCCAGAGCTGATTCATAGGCAGTGTAGGCAGCTGCTGTATTGCCCTGCTGCAGGTAAAAATCGCCCTTGGCTTCTTCGTACGCTGACTTCATATCGGCGGAATCAATGCCCTGAACCATTTGCAGTGCACTGTCCAGATTACCTCGAGCTGCCTCAACACGAGCCAGCCTCAATCTGACTAGGCGCTCGGTCTCTGGGGTTGGATCACTGTCCATGGCCCACTGTAGTTCGGCGGCTGCCAGATCGAGTTCTTTGTTATCAACTGCCAGCTTGGCCTTGAGCAGAGCAGCAAACTGAGCGTACCCAGAACCGGAAAACTCTGTTTTTAGCTGATCCGCCAGCTTGCCTATGGCGACTTCTTTTTCTAGGGTTAGGCGTCCGCCATCGGTCTGGCTGGAGACTATATCTATCATTTCTACATACAGGTCAGAGGCCTGCTCTATCTGAGTCTGCTGCCTGTCTTGCCAAAACTGCCAGCCAAAGTAACCACCCACTATCAAGACTACGGCGGCAATCATTTGCAGGCCGTTCTCTGCCCACCAGCGCTTGAATGCTTCGATTTGTTCTTCTTCTGATAGATGATCTGCCACGGTAATTCCTTAAATATGTAAAAATTATTAAAACTAACTGTTATTAAATCTAGCTACCTAAAAGCCCGCTTAGCTCCGACTGGGCCACTGTTTTCTGGGGCCTGTCCTCTCGCAGGTACTTAACCCCCACAGTGCCCGAGGCTACCTCGTCTTCACCCAGTATTAGCGCTATACGAGCGCCACTTTTATCAGCTCGCTTAATCTGCGATTTGAAACTGCCGCCACCGCAGTGGCATTCTAATCTAATATTGGGGCAGTCGCTGCGCAGATTTTCTGCCAGTACCAGCGCCTGCTGCTCCACATTGCCCACGGCCAGTAGATACAGATCTACCGCTTGGTCGACACTATCGGGGACTGCGCCCAACTCGTCAAGCAACAGCACCAGCCTTTCAACACCCATGGCAAAACCAACACCTGGGCAGGGCTTGCCGCCAAGCTGTTCAACCAGCCCATCATAGCGACCACCAGCGCAGACTGTACCCTGGGCACCCAGATTAGTGGTTACCCATTCAAAGACTGTTTTGCCGTAATAATCCAGACCTCGCACCAGTCGCGGGTTGACTTCGTAGGAAATATTGGCGGCATCTAACATTGCACAGAGCTGCTGAAAATGGTCGCGGGATTCCTGATCTATAAAGTCTTCAAGGCTGGGCGCACTGTTAAGCAGGGCTTGGGTATCTGGGTTTTTGCTATCCAGAATACGCATGGGATTAGTCTCTAGACGGCGCTGACTGTCTTCGTCGAGCTGGTCGCGGCGCGCATTGAGATATTCGACCAGAGCTGCCCGATAGTCAGCGCGATCAGCCGAGGTACCTAGAGAGTTAATCTGCAATGTCACTGCATGGTCAATTTTCAGAATTTTCCACAGCCGTGCTGTGATCAGCAACAGTTCTGCATCTATATCTGGGCCGGTTAAGCCAAAGGCTTCCACACCGACCTGATGAAACTGGCGCAGACGACCCTTTTGCGGGCGCTCGTGACGGAACATAGGGCCTGTATACCAGAGACGTTGAGTCTGGTTGTGCAGCAAGCCGTTTTCTGTGCAGGCGCGAACACAGCCGGCTGTGCCCTCGGGGCGCAAGCTGAGACTATCGCCATTGCGATCGTCAAAGCTATACATTTCTTTCTCGACTATATCTGTCACCTCACCCACCGCGCGCTTAAACAGTTCGGTCTGCTCCAGTATCGGGAAACGAATCTCACCGTAGCTATAGCTCGCCAACAGCTCGGCGACAGTTCTTTCAAGATACTGCCAGGTGGCGGACTGTTCTGGGAGCAGGTCATTCATGCCCCGGATGGATTGGATTTTCATAGCGTTGTTTGTACTCTAGTAAACTCTTTTTAACCTTTGGCAATTAAGTTAGCAGCATCTGCCGCCAGTTGCTGCTCTTTTGCTGCGGCCTTGGCGCGAATTTCTGCTTCTAACTCATCGACTAGGTTGTCATTGCTGAGCTTGTGATCTGGCTGGCCATCTAGATAGACCAGATTGGCTGGCGTACCACCGGTTAAACCAAAATCCGACTCTTTGGCCTCACCTGGGCCATTCACAATGCAACCAATAATGGACACATCCATGGGCACAGTAATATCTTCAAGGCGATTTTCTAATTCATTGACGGTTTTAATCACATCAAAGTTTTGCCGCGAGCAGCTGGGGCAGGCGATAAAGTTAATGCCTTTGCTGCGTAGACGTAAGCTGCGGAGCATATCCCAGGCGACCTTGGCTTCTTCTGCCGGGTCTGCAGCCAGTGAAATACGCACTGTATCGCCAATGCCGTCCAGCAGCAGCGCACCCAGCCCTATGGCCGATTTTACAGTACCAGAGCGCAGGCCACCGGCTTCGGTAATGCCCAGGTGCAGCGGCTGCTCGATTCTGGTGGCCAAATCGCGATAGGCGGCTACGGCCATAAAGATGTCTGAGGCTTTAACGCTGACTTTAAAATCTTGGAAATCGTACTTATCCAGCAACTCCACATTGCGCATAGCAGATTCCACCATAGCTTCGGCGGTGGGCTCGCTGTATTTGCGCAGTAGATCTTTACCCAGCGAACCGGCGTTAACACCAATACGAATGGGGATATTGAGATCTCGAGCCTTGGCGATCACTTCGCGCAGGCGGTCTTCGCGGGTAATATTACCGGGGTTAATGCGCAGGCAGTCAACACCTAAATCGGCGACGCGCAGGGCAATATTGTGGTCGAAGTGAATATCGGCCACCAGGGGAACATCTACCAATTTGCGAATCTGGCCAAAGGCTTCCGCCTCTTCCAGTGAGGGCACAGAGACACGCACTATATCTGCACCAGCTACCTGTATGCGCTTTATCTGTTCGACTGTAGCTGCAACATCTGCAGTGCTGGTATTGGTCATACTCTGCACGGAAATAGGCGCATCACCACCCACAGGTACATTGCCAACCATAATCTGTCGCGATTTACGTCTAATAATAGGTGTTTCGCTAAACACAGAGTCTCTCTCTATTGCTTTAACCACTTTTGGTATTCCAGATTCTCATTGGAATACGGGAATAAATTCTTTAGCTTTAAACCTTGGCTGGCTGCGCCGTCTCTATTGCCAAAGCTGTGTTCTATGCGCACCGCCAACCACAGGCTCTTCGCTGTGGGCTGGGCCAAAAACCCATATTGGTCTAGCGCCCGCTTGGCCATGGGCAGCTTTTGCTGCGCAAAATAAATCTCGGCGGCCTCCACATAGGGCTCTGCAAACTTTGGTTGCAGCTGGGTGGCTTTTTCAAATGACCCCAGCGCCTCCGCCTGTTGCCCTGTTTTGCTCTGAGCCAAGCCTACAATATAAAACGCCTGGGGCCTGCGCTCGTAGCCTAAATCTTCACTCACTATCTGCATCTGCTGCAGAGCCTCTTTAAAGCGACCCTGGTTATATAAAAAGGCAGCAAAATTATAGCGCGCCATGCTGTCCTTCTTATCGCTAGCAATAGCCTGGCGAAAGTGCTTTTCCGCCAGCTCTGTCTCTTGCTCCATCTGATAGAGCAACCCGTAACCGCTGTGCAATTTTGAGCGCCGGGTTTTGCTGCTGAACGCGGCCGCCTTTTCTAAATGAAGTCTGGCCAGGTCGCGATTTTTGCTGCCTATATATTGCCTGGCGAGTTTTATATGCCGCGTAAATGCCTCTTCTGGATCGGCGACTATGTTTTTAGTCTCTGTACTGGATACACAGCCTAAAAGGCTTGTGATCAGCACGGCTAACAGCAAAAATTTTATCAACTTCATGGTCAGAATCCCTCTGTGTAATGCTTCCTTTGTCACGCTGCTACTGAGTACTTTTACCCATCGATAATCTTTACTGGCTGCGCCTCTTCCAACTTTCGCTTATAGCGCTCTTGGCGCTTGGTGCGGTCATTGACCTCACCGGCCAGCTGGCCACAGGCGGCGGCTATATCATCACCGCGCGTGGTACGTACTGTAACAGTGTAACCCTCGTTTGCCAGAATGTCCCTAAACCGGTTTAGCTGGTTATTGCTGACTCTTTTATACTCTGAACCCGGAAATGGGTTAAACGGAATCAGATTTATCTTGCAGGGCAAGTCTTTTAGCAATTCGGCCAGTTGGGTGGCATGTTCTATGCGGTCATTAACCTGGTCCATTAGAGTATATTCGACCGTCGCTTTGCGGCGATTATCCGGCATCTTGTCAATATAATCGGCGGCACTGCGAATAAATTCTTTGAGATTGTATTTGCGATTAATAGGCACCAGCTCGTTGCGCAGCTCGTCGTTGGGCGCGTGCAGCGAGATAGCCAGGGACACATCGGAGACATCCGCCAGTTTATCCAACGCTGGTACCACACCGGCGGTGCTAAGGGTGACACGACGCTTGGACAGGCCATAGGCATTGTCTTCGAGCATGATATTCATGGCATCGACCACATTGTCGAAGTTCATCAGTGGTTCGCCCATGCCCATCATCACCACATTGGTCACCCGGCGCGGCGCCTTGTGCTCAAACTGGCCAAAGGAATCGGCGGCGATCCATAGCTGGCCGATAATTTCGGCAGCGGTCAGGTCGCGATTAAAACCCTGTTTACCTGTGGCGCAAAAACTACAGTCCAGAGCACAGCCAATCTGGGATGACACGCAGAGGGTACCGCGCTCGCGCTCGGGGATATACACCATCTCGATGCAGCTACCGCCATCTACTTTGATCAACCATTTTCTGGTGCCATCAGTGGAGTCCTGACAGCTGACCACCTCTGGCAAGCTGATTTGGACAATATCTTTAAGCTTTTCACGCAGGTCTTTGGACAGATTGGTCATCTGGTCTAGATCGCAGACGCCCATCTGGTGAATCCACTTAATAATCTGAGTGGCGCGGAACCGCTTCTCGCCAATCTGCTCAAAAAAGTCGCCGAGTTTGGACGCAGAAAACCCCAGCAGGTTAGTTTTCACTTGCTGGGGTTCTTCGTTTGTCGCTGTTACTTCTACTGATTGGGACATGGTTGTCCTGTGCTCTCAGTTATAAGATCAGACTCTTATCTAGAGCAGATCTCATTGTCATCAAAAAAGTAGGCTACTTCGCGGGCTGCTGAGGTGGTTGAATCTGAACCATGAACAGCATTGGCATCTATAGACTGGGCGAAGTCTGCACGGATAGTACCAGCTTCGGCTTCCTGTGGGTTAGTGGCGCCCATCAGGTCACGGTTAGTCAAAACCGCATTTTCGCCTTCCAGAACCTGAACGCAGACTGGGCCTGAAGTCATAAAGGCAACCAGGTCGTTAAAGAATGGACGCTCGCTGTGCTCTGCGTAAAAACCTTCGGCCTGCTCTTTGCTCAGCTGTTGCATTTTAAGCGCAACAACCTGCAGTCCAGCACCTTCAAAGCGGCTGAGAATTTGACCAACAACGTTTTTTGCTACGGCATCGGGTTTGATAATAGATAGGGTGCGTTCAGTCGCCATGAAGCGTTCTCCAAAATAGGGCTAATGTAAGTTAAAAAAATAGCCCTGACGGGCAATGGCGCGGATTTTACCTGCACTGGGTGGTGGTAACAATGGTTTTTTTTGGCGCTCTGTAACTAGGCCACCAGCAGTTGCTGAAAGCGATCGAGAGACACGGGCATACTGAAGTGAGCGCCCTGATATTTATCGCAGCCAAGACTGCGCAATATCTCCAACACTTCGCGTTTTTCAACGCCCTCGGCCACCACGTCTAAACCATAGTGGCGAGACACCATCATAATGGCCTCGACCAGACCCAATGTGTCCTTGTCAGAATTGAGGTTGGCAATAAACTCTCGATCTATTTTGAGAATATCCAGGGGCAGACGTTTAAGGTATATCATTGAGGAATAGCCGCTGCCAAAGTCATCAATGGCAAATCTGGTGCCCATATCGCGGATTTTTTTCATTTTATCCACCACAGATTCAAAATCATCAATCAGCAGATTTTCCGTCACTTCCAGGGTGATCATGTCTGGGCTGATATCGTAGCTCTTTAAACTGTGCTCAAGGCCAGTAATCAGGCCGGGATCGTGGAATTGCTTAGGGCTGATATTGACCCCCAGTTGCATATCCGGTGTCCAGATACCGCGGTCGAGCATATTGCGCAGATATTCGCAGGAGGTGCGGATCACCCAGAGGCCCACATCAACGATCATGCCTGAGGCTTCAAGAATAGGAATAAAGTCGGCCGGTGTGTGCATGGCCTGACCGGAATGAATCCAGCGTAACAACACCTCACCACCTACCACTGAGCCATCGTGGATGGACACCTGAGGCTGCAAATAGAGGTCAAACTCCTGATTAACCACGGCTTTGCGTAGACTGGACTGCAGGCTAATGCGCTGTTGGGCGCGACGGGTTATTTGAGTATCAAACAGCATTACCGCGTCGCGGCCACGGCGCTTGGCTTCAAACATGGCGCTCTCGGCCTGCTGTATTGCCTGATAAGCGCTGGGTACAGGACCTTCCCCCCCCTGTGCCAGCAGGCTTATACCCACACTGGCGGTAACAATAACCTCGCCGTTTTCGGTAAAGAAGGGTCTTGAGATTGTGCAGCGTATTTCATTGGCAATGGCTGTGGCCCGCTGCTCTGCATCGGACTCGGAGATGGCCAAGTCCTGAATAAACAGCAAAAAAGCATCTCCCGCTACCTGGTCCATCTGCATATTGGCACCCAGCATATTACCGATAGTCTCGCGGGCGCGATCGAGAATCTGAGCACCTATATGCTTGCCCAGGGACTCATTGATGGAGTTGAAATGGTCCAGGTCAATTAACAACAGGGCGCCGTAGCTGGTGCCGGACTGTTCAAGGTAGCTATTAATATTGCCCAACAATGCATGGCCTATGGGCAGGCCAGCAACCACCTCGTCCTGGCTCTCCCCCTGAAGACTCTGAGTTGCGGCTAATTCCGCAGCCTGTAACGGTTCCGATACCTGGGGCTGAGCTGGCGTATCCGCAGTCGGCAGCTGCTCGGGACTAAACTCCTGCACCACCATCTTGGCCAGAGCTGGCAGCGGGTAGAGCATAATACTCATGGCACTATCTGCAGCCTCAACCTCATCTACCGACACCACAATTTCATCGCTCTCCAGAGTATTTTGCGAGCGCCATAGCAAGCCTTGCAGCTGCTCTGACTCTAGCTTTTCAATTACGGTTTTAAGTTGTATCAAGGATTCGGGTTGATCATCCGAGATTTCATTGAGGGTGAGGCCCACTAACTGATTGCGCTCACAGCGCAGTAGATTGAGAGCTTTGTGATTGGCGTCTATGCATACGCCATAGGCGAAAAATAAGGTTCCGAAGGGCGCTGTTTCCAATACTTTTTTGTACAGGTGGTTTTTTTGGCGCATCCGTTGCCTGCTGAAAATCCTTTTCTGGTTAACGGCACTGGGTTTAGGTGGGGCTAATCCTGCTCTTCAATCCAGGCCATTTGAATGGCTTCAAGAATCTTTTCGCCGCAGCGATCTGGATCATCAGAAAAACCTTCTATCTCTAAAACCCACTTTCTTAAATCAACAAAATTAACATATTGGGGGTCGACATCTGGATGATTGTCAACCAACTCTATGGCGATATCGTTAATATCAGTCCACTTAATCATAGTCCATTACTCCGCTTACTGCTGACCGGTTTATGCTCGGTATTAGTGACGTTCTGACACCATATTAATGGTGTACCTGGGAATCTCAACCACCAGATCTTTGTCTTCCATAATTACCTGACAGCTAAGACGGGAATCCGGGTCTACACCCCAGGCCTTGTCGAGAAAGTCCTCTTCTAGCTCGTCGGCTTCGGGCAGGTCGTCAAAGCCCTCGCGAACATGCACATGGCAGGTGGTGCAGGCGCAGGACATTTCACAGGCATGCTCAATTTCCAAACCATTGCGCAGGGCCGCATCACAGATGCTTTCCCCCGGCTTGGCTTCAACCACTGCACCCTCTGGGCAAATTTCATGATGGGGCAAAAATACAATTTTAGGCATCTTAGATACTAACCTTTTTCAATTTCATCTAATGACTGGCCGGCCAGTGCAGTTTTAATACTGGCATCCATCCGTCGGGCGGCAAATTCTTCACTGGCTTTGGCCACAGATTCAATCTGACGCGCCAGCACCCGGTGCTCTGTGGTGCTCTCTCTCAGTTCTCGCAGCTCCTGTATGGCGACCTGTAGACAGCGCTGCTCCTCTTTATCTAACAATGCCTCTCCATCTTTATAGATAGCCGCGAGCAAATCTTCAACCATACGGTCCGCTTCAACCTGCTGCTCTCGCAGCGCTCGGGCCTGCATATCGTCGCGAGCATGGCTAAAGGAATCTTGCAGCATGCTAGTGATTTCATCTTCGCCCAGACCATAGGAGGGTTTAACCTCAATGCGAGACTCTACATTACTGGTTAACTCCCGCGCTGACACACTGAGCAAGCCATCGGCATCTACCTGATAGGCAACACGGATTTTTGCCGCACCGGCAACCATGGGAGGAATGCCGCGCAGTTCAAAGCGCGCCAGGGATCGGCAATCACTGGCCAGCTCTCGCTCGCCTTGCAATATATGAATAGCCATGGCGGTTTGGCCATCTTTAAAGGTGGTAAATTCCTGGGCTTTGGCCACCGGAATGGTGGTATTTCTATGGATAATTTTTTCGATCAAGCCACCCATGGTCTCTATTCCCAGAGACAGGGGAATCACATCCAGCAACAGCATGTCGTCGCCAGATTTATTGCCTATCAATACCTCAGCCTGAAGCGCGGCACCCATGGCCACTACCTGATCTGGGTCCAGACTACAGAGGGGCTCAATACCAAACAACCCAGCGACTTTTTCACCGACTCTGGGGGTTCTGGTGGAGCCGCCGACAAGAATCACATCATTGATTTGGCTCTGGTCTACGCCGGCATCGCGCAGTGATTTTTTGCAGGCTCTCAGGGTTTTATCAATCAACCCATCGATCAGGCTATGCATTAGGTCTCTGGTTAAAGCGCCCTGCCAGTCCAGCACTTCCAGCTCCACCTGTTCTGACTCGGTAAGCTCTTCTTTGGCTGACTTGGCGGTCTCCAGTAAAATACGCTGCTCTATAGGGTTAAGGTCTTCACCCAGTCCCATCTGCTGGCGCAGCCAGTCGGCAATGGCATGGTCAAAGTCATCGCCACCCAGCGCAGAGTCGCCGCCGGTGGCCAGCACTTCAAACACGCCTTTGGACAGGCGCAGTATACTGATATCAAAGGTGCCGCCGCCCAGATCATAGATAGCGATGATACGTTCCTGGTCTTTGGCGTCCTGATCAGCTTCATCCAGCCCATAGGCGATAGCGGCGGCTGTTGGCTCATTGAGCAGGCGCAATACTTTAATACCGGCCAGAGTGGCGGCATCTTTGGTGGCCTGACGCTGGGCTTCATCAAAATAGGCGGGAACTGTGATCACGGCGCCATCCAGGGCGCCGCCAAAGGCAATTTCGGCCCGACCAGCCAGTTTGCGCAGTATTTCTGCGGAGACTTGAATCGGGCTAACCATCCCAGAGACAGTTTTAATTTTTGGCATACCGCCATCGTCGGCAGCAAATTCGTAGGGCAGCTGGCTGCCAAAGGTTTTGATATCAGCCAGACCACGGCCCATTAAACGCTTGACCGATGCCAATGTATTGAGTGGATCACTGATATTGTGCTCCGCCGCTTCATGGCCCACACAGCTGACGCCCTCTTTGATGTAATGCACTACAGATGGCAGCAGATCGCGGCCCTGCTCATCTGCCAGTACTTCCGCCATACCACTGCGCACAGTGGCTACTAAGGAGTTGGTGGTGCCCAAATCTATGCCCACCGCATGTTTGCGCTGATGGGGCTGGGGAGATTGGCCCGGCTCTGAGATTTGCAGTAGTGCCACTGGTTATAGGTCCTCTAGCTCGGCTTCAAGCTGCTCTATTTCGTCGAGCAGCTTGGATGAAAATTGCATTTTGGCCACTGTATTAAAGGCATGATCGAAATCAGAACTCTGATACTGGGCTTGAAACTGGTTCTGCTGTTCGGTGTAGCTGCTTTCAACACCTGCTCTCAAACTGTCGAGGGCAGCGAAGGGGTCTGCACTGTCACGCACTTCCGACAGGGCTTCGCGCAGCTCAATCTGCTCCATCAGAAAGGCGCCATCACTGGTGACATGGCTGTCTTGGCTAGCGTCAATCTGTTTCAGCTCGAGCAGATACTGGGCGCGCTTTAGGGGAGACTTTAGGGTGTCGTAGGCCTGGTTAATCAGGGACGCAGTCTGCACTGCTAGACGCTTCTCGGTATCACTGTGGCTGGCATAGCGATCCGGGTGAAACTCCTGCTGCAACTTGAGATATCTGCGCTGAAGCTGGTTGCTATCGACCTGCCAGGCAACCGGGATAGCAAATATCTCAAAGAAATCACTGGAAAGTTTCAAGGGCCGATCAACCTGTTTACTGGGTTAGGATTGGAGCGTCTAAACGTGGAAGCTCTCGCCGCAACCACATTCATCTTTAACATTGGGATTTTTAAATTCAAACCCCTCGTTTAAGCCCTCTTTGACATAGTCCAGCTCTGTACCGTCGAGGTAAAGTAGACTTTTGGGGTCAATAATCAGCTTCACATCACCACATTGAAACACTTCATCTTCGCTGGCCGCATCATCGACAAATTCCAATACATAGGAAAGACCGGAGCAGCCAGTGGTGCGCACACCCAGACGAATACCCACGCCCTTGGCGCGGTGCTCGAGATGTTTAACGACATGCTGCTCAGCAGCTGGGGTCATGGTGATGGCCATTGCTTAACTTTCCCGCTTTTCTCGTACGTCGCGCACTGCAGCTTTGATGGCATCTTCAGCCAGCACTGAACAGTGAATTTTAACCGGTGGCAGCGCCAATTCTTCGGCAATTTCGGTGTTTTTAATCTGCTCGGCATCGTCGATGCTCTTGCCCTTCACCCATTCTGTCAGCAGTGAGCTGGAGGCAATGGCTGAACCACAGCCGTAGGTCTTGAACTTGGCATCTTCAATAATGCCCTGATCATTAACCTGAATTTGCAGACGCATAACATCACCACAGGCTGGTGCTCCCACCATGCCAGTACCCACATTTTTGGAGCTGTCATCCAGCTTGCCAACGTTGCGTGGGTTTTCGTAATGATCAATAACTTTTTCGCTGTAAGCCATTTTATGACTCCTAATTAAAAAACATTAATGGCGGCGCTTAGTGCGCGGCCCATTCTACGGTGTTGAGATCAACACCATCTTTAAACATATCCCACAGGGGCGACAGCTCACGCAGCTTTTCTACCGCATGGCGCACCTTGGCAATCGCGTTGTCTATGTCCTGCTCTGTGGTGTAGCGCCCGATACTAAAGCGGATTGAGCTGTGGGCCATTTCGTCGTTCAGACCCAGTGCGCGCAGTACATAACTGGGCTCAAGGCTGGCAGAGGTGCAGGCAGAGCCCGATGACACGGCCAGATCACGCAGGGCCATAATCAGTGACTCACCTTCAACAAAGGCAAAGCTAATATTCACAATGCCGGGCACATGTTGATCTGGGGAACCGTTAAGATGGACTTCTTCCATATCGGAAACACCTTCCCAGAGACGGGTACGCAGCGCTTCGATGCGCGCTGACTCCGCGTCCAGGTTTTCAAAGCCCAACTTAAAGGCTTCACCCATTCCCACAATTTGATGAGTGGGCAAGGTGCCAGAGCGCATGCCGCGCTCATGGCCACCGCCGTGCATCTGGGCTTCAATGCGCACGCGGGGCTTGCGGCGAACATAGAGTGCGCCAATACCTTTGGGGCCATAGATCTTGTGGGCCGAGAAAGACATCATATCCACATTCATGGCTTCAACGTCTATACCGGTTTTACCAGCGCTCTGGGCTGCATCCACATGGAAAAATACTTTGTTCTCACGGCAGATTGCGCCAATGGCGGCAATATCATTTAAGGTTCCCAGCTCGTTGTTCACATGCATAATGGAAACAACAGTAGTGTCTTCGCGGATGGCATCTGCAACCATTTGCGGCTGAATCAAGCCATTGGAATCTGGCTCAAGATAGGTCACTTCCCAACCCTCTCGCTCTAACTGGCGACAGGTATCCAGCACGGCTTTGTGCTCAATTTTTGAGGTGATCACGTGCTTGCCTTTGCGCTGGTTAAAGTGGGCACAGCCTTTGATAGCCAGGTTATTGGCTTCGGTGGCACCACTGGTCCAGACGATCTCGCGGGGATCAGCGCCAATCAATGTGGCCACATCGGTGCGCGCATCTTCAACCGCGGCCTCTGCCTGCCAACCAAAAACATGGGAGCGTGACGCCGGGTTGCCAAACTGACCGGTCGGGGTCAGAAATTGCATCATTTTATCTGCAACAGCCGGGTCTACCGGTGTTGTGGAAGCGTAATCCAGATAAATGGGAAGGTTCATTAATTACTCCAAATTCAGCAGGCGCCTGCCTGCATGTTGTCATCTATAACCAGTAGCTGTTCAACTTGCCGCTGAGCTATATGTTGTACGTTTCTTTTAGCCACTAGATCAGCCAGGCTGATATTACTGAGGAACCCGTGAATCTCTTTGCTGAGATCGCTCCACAGACTGTGGGTTAGACAGATTTCGCCACCCTGACAATCACCTTTGCCCTGGCAGTTGGTAGTATCTATGGACTCGTTTACCGCATCGATAATCTGTGCCACAAATATGCCACTGCTGGCTCGACCCAGGTGGTAACCGCCGCCGGGGCCGCGAACACTGGATACCAGACCGGATTGGCGCAAGCGGGAGAACAGCTGTTCCAGATAAGACAGAGAAATAGACTGACGCTCAGAGATATCCGCCAATGAAATTGGCTTATCCTCAGCGTGCAGGGTCAAATCGAGCATGGCTGTTACTGCGTAGCGTCCTCGAGTTGTCAGTCTCATATGGCTTTCCTGTATCGCGCGGTAAGGGTACGAATTATCTAATACCTGAGTATTTTAGTCAACTAAATACCTGATTAGTTTAATCAACTATTTGTTGATAATACGCTGCACTGAGGACAGTAGACCACGAAGGATAGAAACCTCCATTTTGTCCATGCGCTGGCGATTAAACAGCCGCCGCATACGGGTCAATAATTGCTTGGGGTTTTCCGGGTCATAGAAGCCAAGATCGGCCATGGTCTCTGCCAGATGCACATGGAAGTTTTCCAGATCATCTGCTGGTACTGGCGGCTGATCCCACTCCTGCAATGATGGCAGATTGCCCTCGGCATCGGCTAGGCTGGCCATGCGAACCTCATAGCTCAACACCTGCACTGCAGTGGCCAGATTCAGGGAGCTGTAGTCCGGATTAGAGGGAATATGCACATGGTAGTGACATTTCTGAAGCTCATCGTTGGTCAGACCACGGTCTTCACGACCAAACAGCAGCGCCACATCATGGGTCTCGGCTTCCTGCCAAATTCTCGCGCCGCACTCTCGCGGGTCAATCAGTGGCCAGGGAATTCGGCGCTCCCGGGCACTGGTGCCCACTACCAGGCCACAGCCGGCAATAGCCTCATCCACCGAATCAACTACAGTGGCATTGGCCAGCACATCTCTTGCGCCAGCCGCACGCCACACAGCTCTGGGAGCCGGATACTCTCGGGGCTGCACCAGATAGAGCTCGGCCAGGCCCATATTTTTCATGGCCCGCGCGGCACCGCCAATATTGCCCGGGTGCGCGGTATTGACCAGCACAATGCGAATTTTTGCCTGACGTTCAGTGGTAGACACAATAAGCCTCTCAGTAATAAATGTTACCGCCCCAAAATCGGGCGCGAGTGTAGCAGAATCAGGCTTCTCTGACACAGTAGTTCTGTTACAATGCGCACCGCTCTTTAAAGTCAATTGGAAAACACCCTATGCAACCTATGGTTAATATAGCCCTTCGCGCTGCCCGCCAGGCAGGGGAAATGATTGTTAAGTCTGCCGATAATCTGGATCTGGTTAAGGTTGATGAAAAGGGTCGCCATGACTTTGTCACTGAAGTGGACCGCCGCTCAGAAGAGACCATCATCTATCATATTAAGAAAGCCTATCCTGATCACCGCTTTATTGGTGAGGAGAGCGGCACCAGTGGCAATCCTGATTCCGATGTGGAATGGATTATAGATCCGCTGGATGGCACCACTAATTTTGTTCGCGGCATTCCCCATGTGGCTATCTCTATTGCCTGCCGCATCAAAGGTAAGCTGGAACATGGGGTTATTCTAGAGCCTTTTAAGCGCGAGGAATTTACCGCCAGTCGCGGAAATGGCGCCAGCCTCAATGGCCGCCGTATTCGTGTGTCAGGTCGCACCGACGAGGCCGGAGCTCTCTATGCCACCGGCATTCCCTTTAGTGCGCCCTCATTCAATGAGATGAATAACTATCTAGCCTGCATGCATGAATTTGCCAATAACTCCGCGGGCATTCGCCGCCTGGGCGTCGCTTCGCTAGACCTAGCCTATGTGGCCGCTGGCCGCATGGATGTGTTTTGGGAGATGTCTCTAAAGCCCTGGGATATAGCCGCGGGTGTGCTAATAGTGCGCGAGGCTGGCGGTATGGTGAGCGACTTTAATGGCGGGGAGAAATTTATGGACAGCGGCCATATTCTGGCCTGCACCCCCAAGCTGTTTAAGCCCAGCTTAAAAGTGGTTTCCAAGCATTTGGGCCATCTCAAGTAGACGACGGGACTAAAACAGCACCCCCAGCCTTTCAAACAGCCAGTATGAACTGGTAATACCTACAACATAAACAACAGTTTCAACAAGCACCGCTCGGTGCTTGTTCGCCGCAGCGACAGAGCGCAACAGCATCCATACCAATGCCAGCACCAGAGCAATAAACAGCAACTGCCCCAACTCTACGCCTATATTAAAGAACAACAGCGCATGCACCTTCATGGACGCGGGGAGCCCAAGCTCCTGCAATACTACTGCGAAGCCAAAGCCGTGCAACAGACCAAATGCAGAGGAAGCACTGACCGGATAGCGCCAGGTGAAACTGGGTTCCGCAGAGTCTTTAGCGCGATTATGTTTAATAATTTCAACCGCCAAGAGCACAATACTCAGGGCGATTAATAACTCTACCAGCTCCGTGGGCAGACGGAAAATATCCAAGGTCGCCAGGGTTAGGGTAATGGAGTGAGCTATGGTGAAGCCGGTCACAGTCAGTAACAGACGCTTAAAACTACCGGCAATAATCATCAGACAGAGCACAAATAACAGGTGGTCTGTACCAATTAAAATATGTTCAATACCCGCCACTGTGTACTGTTTGGCTACGGTGCCAGCACTGGTACTAACCGGAATGCTGACAGTGGTTTTTTCCGGGCCGGAAAAAACCTGTATGGGTTCAGCCGCAAAGGGTTTAAAGACAATAAGCGAGGTCAGTGCAGGATTGCTGCGAGGGTAGTCAAGCACCACAGCGAAGACCGCATCCGTATCCTGAATATCACATTGGTAGAGCCGTCGACCTATAAGTCCGGCGGCATTGGCGCCATCCACCAGCTGGCAATCGGGATGTTGGAGTTTAATATAGGGCTCTTGCCCCGCAGGCATTACCGGCGGTACCTTCCACTTGACAAGAAATTGGCTGGCGCTATTTTCCTCCACTTCCACATAGACTGGCCGCGCCTCATCGGCGGCTACCCAGCCACTAAACAGCACTGCGAGAACAATAAAAGCTGTGCGCATTATTCTGTCTCGATCTGGTATTTAGCCATCAGCTTATCGATAGCCTGGCTTTTTACCTCTCTCTGGTGCTGGCGCTGGGCATCGGCAAATACAGCGGAGCTGACTTCTGCAAACTCTGGGATATAGGCATCAGTGTTTTTAACCAGCAACAGCAGATGCCAGCCATAACTGGACTGCACTGGGCCCTGCCATTGCTCGGCTACACCCAGCTCAAAAAGATTAAGCTGGAAGGACTGTCCGAAGTGACTGGCTATCTCACCATCTTCGCGATTGACATAGTTGCGGTTGTAGAGAAAACGCTCGCCGTATCTGGATGCATTTTCAAAGGGTACCTGTTTAGCATTGAGCTCTGTCAGCAGCTTCTCTGCCATCGCCTCTGCTTCCTGAGCGCTGCGTTTTTCGCTGGAAAAAAATACATGGGTAAAGGTAGCTTCGGCAGCTTTTTTGTACTTCTGGCGGTGTTCCAAATAATAGTCGCGCAGATCTTGCTCGGTTAATGGAGCGGCCTCGTCATAAAACCCCTGGGCCAGATAGTCCATTTTTTGAATCAGGCGACGGCGAATAATCTGGTCATTGTTATCCAGATTGAGCGCCATAGCCTCGCGAAAAAGTACCTCATCACGAGCGTAGTCATCCACTAATCTCTGGCGCTGATCAGGGCTGAGAGCTGCCAGTGCGGCCTCAGCCTGATCTGGCCTAAAGGTTTTGGCTCGCAGCTGCATAAACTGCAACAGCTGCTGGTCATTGATCTCTATTAGATACTGATCGTAGGCGTAATCTTCAGCATTGATCCAACGCTCGCCACCCAGCAGTATCAGTGCAATCAATAAAAACTGGACCAGTGGCTCTTTTAACAGCTTGCTTATCATTGTGCTTTTATTGTCCTTTTAAATTCCTTTTTTAACCCAAACACCAATCAGGGTGTGTACCAGACGGGAGAGGTATAGGCTCTCTCCTGCAGAGTTTTTGGTCCCCGCGGCGGGTTATCCAACCCCAGAGCCAAGCTGTCGTACAGGCCATTGCGCGGCGTGGGGATTTGCAGAACGCGAGCATAGTAGAACGCCGACTGAGCAGGATCAAAATCTGGGTCTGACCATTTAACGGCAAACTCCGCCTGACCAATGCTGTTGGTATATCTGGCCGACTTTAGATCTACTGTATTGCCCACAGCAGGCAAATTGCCCTCGGCATCCAACTCCCTGTCGCCGGACCAGTCTATATTGTAGACCTTTTCATACTGTTGGCCCGCTGCATCAACCCAGCCCTTCACGATCTGTAAACGATCGAGATTAGCGTCCATCGGATCTTTTACTGCCCGCACCAAAAACTCTGGCGCACTGGCAGAAGCATTGGCAGTCAAATCACCACCCATGGGTACCCCGTAATCATAGCCGATACGGGCGAAGTCTTCGGAGCTCTCTGCATTGTCTGGAAAGTCCCAACCAGCAAACAGCTGCACGCGAAGTCTAGGGCCACTGGTGGCATAGGTCTCTTTGCGCTTAAAGGCGGCATAAATGGCCTCGCGGCTGTTTTCTGTAGCCCAGACTGCAGCCAATCCAGAGGCCGACATATCCCATCCACTGGCACCAGTTGGATTGCCTAAAACTGGAGCCTTGGTCTCTGGCGTGCTGTCCGCGGCCATTTTGCCCTGGAAGTTATTCTCCTCGGGCGATGCCAGACCCGAATGGGCGTCGGTGGAACCAATAAAGCCAAACTTGTAGGGGTTGGCGCCAACTTTTTGCTCTAGGGCCAGGCCTAGCTTTAGCGCTGGACGAATATAGTCACCGGGGGAGATCTCAGTGTTGTTTTTGGTGGTTTGAATATAGTAATCATAGGTTTCAAAGTCAGCGAACTCATCATCTGGCGAGAACTGAGCATGGGTTTCGCTATCCCCTTTAATCTGAGTAACCTCAGAAATGGGTTCCCACTGCATGCGGGTGCGGGCATAGTCAGCGGTAATCGGCTGACCTCTGACGGTGGTTTCGGCAAACATATAGCCCTTGGAGATATTCGAGTTGTGGGGTATGGCAATAAAGCGGCTATCGGTACGCTCTGCGGTGTCCGCAAGCCACTGCCATAAATCCTCTGGATACTGGCTCTGGTCCGAACCAAAGGGGAGATACTGGCTGGCTTTGTCGCCACCCTCTGGAGTTACCACAATGCGGTGCAGGTTAGCGCCTGTGGGAATTGAGCTCCACTCCCAACCCAGCAGACTGGTAAATACGCCCGGCTCATTGTGCCGCTCTGCAGCGCCAATAATATCTTGCCAGGCGTCCTTGGAGGTATTAGTGGTATCGCCGAAAATTGCGATTCCACCTATATTATTATTGATATCGGCCACCGGGTCGCCACCTTTCACCTCTGCCGACTTAGGTAAAAAGCGAGCAAAAAATGCGCGCCCAAGGCCCTTATCCAGAGCTTCGTTGAGCTGCCTGACGGCCAACCAGCGTTTGAAGCTAGCATACAGACCAATCTCTTCCCACTGGATGGTCTCACCGCGGATGGCACGCATTACACCGAGCATCTCTGCGTGATCAGAAACCACCAAAAAGTCCAGTGGTGTACCAATCTGAACTCTGGTGCGATTATAGGGGTGAATCACCGGCTCACCCTTGGCCCATCTGTAGGCGGTATCCGGATCAGCTGTAAAGTTTTTATTTAAAAATGCATCAAAGGAATAGGTTGTATGCAGGTGGGTGTCACCAAAATACAACTGGGTCTCGGTCCCTTCGCTGGCCTGGGCCAAACCTGCAGCAGACAAAAGCAGACTTAGTGCTAGTGTTCTCACGGCTTTCTCCTTAATTATTATTTTCGGTTGCTAATTTTCTGCGGGCGTATTCAAGTATGGCGACAGCGATCAGTTCAATAATGGTAGAGCGAATTGCTGGATCAGTCAGACCATCCAGCACTATATGTACCACCCGGCCAAATAATACAGTCAGCATAAATACCAGAGGCACAGCCAGCCAAGCAGCACTGCCCGGCCTTGAGCCATGAAAAGTAAAAATTGCCAACATTAAAAAGGTACCACCCAAGTCGCCACGCAGGGTTCCCATACCATGGGTCTCAAGTGCCCTGACCGCAAAATCCGCTTCCATTGCAGCTGGGTTAAAGATAAAGCCCACAGCTCCTATCAGCATGCCCAGTGCCAGCAGTCGCAGCAAAATGCGTAATGCTAATTCCATTGTGATTACCTTCATATTGTTATTATTTTGACCCTGTAGCTTAACCGATTTTTACCCACTAACTAGGGCATATTTTCTGACCGGATGGTATTTATTTTAATGGGTCAGCTGAGTAAACCATTTGTCCTTTAATGGCAGTGCTGTAAAGTGCAGCCTAAGATTTTCGCAGAGCCTAAAAAAATACTATGCATAGCTTTTCCAGAACCACAGGTATCTCTGTTGTTGTCGCCAATATGGTTGGCACAGGCGTGTTTACCAGCCTGGGTTTTCAGCTGCTGGGTATTCAGTCGCCTTTTGTGTTGATGATGCTTTGGCTGGTGGGCGGTTTAACCGCTCTCTGTGGCGCACTGACCTATGCCGAACTGGGCGCCAACCTGCCCCGCTCTGGCGGTGAGTACAATTTTCTATCGCGTCTCTACCACCCTTGTGCCGGGTTTATCTCTGGATGGGTTTCCGCCACCGTAGGTTTTGCAGCGCCAGTGGCACTGGCCGCTATGACATTTGCTGCCTATCTGTCAGCAGTTTTCCCCGAGCTCAATAGAACCTGGGCCGCTGTCTCTCTAGTATTGATACTAACACTAGCCCACTGCCTGTCGCGGCGCGCCAGCAGCAGTGTGCAACAAATTTTCACCGCACTTAAACTGCTGTTGATACTGCTATTTTGCGCAGTGATTTTGATCTGGGGCAATAGCCCACAGAGCCTAAATTTTGCGCCCCAGGCCGGCGATGGCCAACTGCTGTTTAGCGGTGCCTTTGCAGTCGCTCTAATCTATGTTAACTATGCCTATACCGGCTGGAACGCCGCCACCTATGTGACTGGCGAACTGGAAAACCCCCAGCGCAATCTACCTGTGGTATTGGCCGTAGGCACTGCTCTGGTATTGCTGCTCTACCTGCTACTCAACTATACCTTTCTCAGTGCCGCACCTATCTCAAGCATGGAGGGTAAACTAGAAATCGGAGTGGTAGTGGCAGAGGCCGCACTGGGCGGCAGCGCCGGCAAAGTTATGGGTGCTGTGCTGGCGGTGTTACTGATCAGCACAGTCAGCGCCATGACCATGGCCGGACCCAGAGTACTGCAGATGATTGGCGAAGACTTCAGCGTTTTCTCTAGACTCGCCAACTGCAATAACCAGGGCATCCCTGTCACCGCTGTATTATTTCAGGGCGTTCTGGCAATATTTTTTATTATCAGCGCCACCTTTGAGTCTGTATTGATCTTTTCTAGCTTTGTACTCGCTATCAATACTCTGTTTACTGTATTTGGGGTTTTTATACTGCGCTTTAAAAAACTCAATATTGCTGGTGCTTACAAGACCACCGCCTACCCAGTTGCGCCGATTATTTATCTCAGCGTTACCCTCTGGACCCTAGCCTATGTGCTGATTTCAAGACCAACAGAGGCGCTTATTGGCCTGGGAATTATTGCCGTGGGTGGTCTGATCTATTTTTTGTCTGCCAATAAAATAGAGCAAGATTCGGGTCGATAAAACACTCTGAGTCGGCAATACTGTCAGTATGAATTCTGACTACCAGCGCATAGCTCAAGCCATTGAGTTTATTAATGCCAACGCCAAACAACAGCCCTCTCTGGAAAATATTGCTGCTCATTTGCATTTAAGTCCATTTCATTTTCAACGCCTGTTTAGTCAATGGGCGGGGGTTGCGCCAAAGAAATATTTGCAGATTCTCACTGTGGATCGCGCCAAACAGTTACTGGCCCAATCCAAGCCATTAGCTGAGGTATCAGACTCTGTGGGTCTCAGCGGCAGCTCAAGATTACACGATCATTTTGTGCAGCTGGAAGCCGCGAGCCCAGGCGAATTTAAAGCTGGTGGTGCAGGCATGGAGATTCGTTATTCTGTGATAGGTGGCCCATTTGGGGATGCGTTTATTGCTGTGACTCCCAGAGGTATCTGCAAGCTGTCTTTTCTCAGCAACAATAATATAGAACAACAAATTGTTGATCTGAACGCACAGTGGCCCGCTGCCAAGCTAGTCAATCAAGCCTCAGAGACCACACAGATGGTGGAGGCCCTGTTCGCAGGTAAGCAAACTATTAATGGGCCATTATCACTCTATGTAAAAGGCACCAATTTCCAAATCAATGTATGGCGCGCGCTGCTGCAGATCGAGCCCGGCTGTATCAATAGCTATGCGCAGGTCGCCGCGGCAGTGGGCAAGCCAAGGGCTTATCGAGCTGTGGGTACTGCTATCGGATCTAACCAAGTGGCGTTTTTTATTCCCTGTCATCGGGTGTTGCAGCAGAGTGGGCAGATTGGAGGTTATCTTTGGGGGGAGACTCGCAAGCACGCTATTCATGCTTGGGAGTCTGCTCGGTATTAATGTTAGAGCTTTTGATCTAGGGGCTTATCCCGCGCAGGAATCTCAAGCAGCGTCAATTAGCTTGGATTCGCCTTTTAACCGGTAATCCCTTTAATCTCTAGGAAGTCATCAAAGCCATACTCACCCCATTCGCGGCCATTACCTGACTGCTTATAACCTCCGAAGGGCGCAGCATAATCCTGGGATGCGCTATTGAGACTGACCATACCGGCACGCAGCTGCCCTGCTACTCGGTGGGCGCGCTGTTGGTCGCTGGTGCTGAAGTAGGCGGCTAAACCGTAGGGTGTGTCGTTGGCAATTTCGATGGCCTGCTCTTCGGTATCGAAGGGAATCATGGTCAATACTGGGCCAAAAATCTCTTCCTGAGCAATGGTCATCTGATTATTTACACCGGCAAAGATAGTGGGCTTTACAAAGTATCCAGTTTCCAGCCCCTCGGGCTTACCTGGGCCACCAGCTATCAACTCAGCGCCTTCCTCAATGCCTTTTTCAATCAGGCCCTGAACCTTGTCGAACTGCACACGACTCGAGAGTGGACCTAGGTGCATGCCCTCTTTCATTGGGTCATCAACCTCGACTTGCGCTGCGGTCTGCCTGGCAATCTCGACGGCCTTTTGGTAAACCGATGACTGCACCAACATACGGGAAGGTGCGTTGCAGGACTGGCCTGTATTACCCATCATATGGGCGACACCGGAGCTGACCGCTGTTTCCAGATCAGCATCCTCGAAAATAATATTCGGCGATTTTCCACCCAGCTCCTGGGTCACGCGCTTAACTGTTTCTGAGGCCGCTTTGGCCACTAGAATGCCAGCTCTGGTTGAACCGGTGAAAGACACCATATCCACATCTGGGTGACTGGAGATCACCGCGCCTACGTTGGGGCCGTCGCCGTTGACCATATTGTAAACACCAGCGGGGAAACCGGCCTGATGCATCATCTCGGTAAATAGATAGCCGGAGATGGGCGCGATTTCACTGGGTTTTAATACCATGGTGCAGCCCGTCGCCAATGCTGGGGCTACTTTGCAGCTGATCTGGTTGATGGGCCAGTTCCAGGGGGTAATAAAGCCACAGACGCCTATGGGTTCTTTGACAATTCTGGTGTTGCCAACCTGGCGTTCAAATTCAAACTTTTTAAGGGCTTCTATGGCGGCATTGATATGTCCGCGGCCACAGTCAGCCTGAGCTGCAGAGGCAAACGAGATGGGCGCGCCCATCTCATTGCTGATCGCCATAGACATTTCGTCGTAGCCATCCATATAAATCTTTAGCAGGTTTTCCATCAGCGCAATACGCTCTTCCACGCTGACTTGCGAGTAGCTGGGGAATGCGGCTTTGGCTGCCGCCACAGCTGCATCTACATCAGCGGCGGCACCCAGGCTGATGGTGGCAATGGTCTCTTCTGTCGCAGGATTTTCTACCGCCAGATCATTGGCTACCAGCGGGCTTACCCACTGGCCGTTGATATAAAATTTTGTCAGGTCTTTCATCGTTATCCCCTCGTTGGTGTGTCGGCAGATTACTGGCAATATTTGAGTTTAACTATACCCTTTTATGGTGATTCATCTTTAGCAATACAAAGCTAGCTTAAAGCAGGCTCTCCAGCGTTTCTAATGTCTGGGGCCCTATTAGCCGCTGCAGCAACTTGCCCTCTGGGCTAATAACCAGAGTCTCAGGTAATACCTGCACTGCTTCCAGCCCCCAAATAGCCCTGGGATCTGCCAGCAAACTGGGGAACTCAATGCCCAGCTTAGTTATTTCACTGCGCAGCAGATCCCCCTGGGAGCCATCAAAATTGACTGCATAAATAGAGACTTTATCGCCATGATCTGCCTGCAGCTTATTAAACTCCGGAATCTCTTTGCGGCAGGGCGCGCACCACACTGCCCAGTAGTTGATCAACACCAGTTTTTGCGGTGACTGCAAATCGACACTACCGCCATCTAGCGTGGCAAACTCGCTGGGCCTATCAGCGGAACAGCCCAGCAGGAACAAACTGGTCAGCAGAAGTTTTTTGATCATGGGTCAGTCTCCATTAGATTGTTGAGGTGTTGCGCCCTGGGAAAACAGCGCTTCGAGACTCAGGGAAAAACAGTCTTCCACTGAGCGGCGAGCCTTGCCCGCAAGCATATCGTATTTTGCATACCAGGGATGCTCTGCGAAAAGTTTATCTGACTCCCAGGTTGCTGGGGTATGAATGTTTTCTCCCAGCCAAGCGCAGACATCGTTGAGACTGTGGCTACCCATATCGCGTATCAGCACGTACTGGCCGCTCTGAGTTTTCTCCAGAACCCGCTGCCGAATAAGCAGATTGCGCAATTTTTTCCAGTGCTCTGAATCCATGCCAAGGGCGATCATGGCCTGATCCGACAAACTATTTCCACTCTGCTGATTCTGCCAACAGTGCCACAGCACTATAAGAGCGGCTAAAACATCCGGTAGTTTTTTACCGCGACCATCCATAGAGAAGGTCTCTAGACTGCGGACAAATTCGGCACCAATCAAAATCAGCATCCAGAGTAGATAAATCCAGATAAGAAATAATGGAATCGCAGCAAAGGCGCCATAGATGTTGGTATAACTGGAGTGAGCCACCAGCAAGCCAAACAGTGCTTTGGCACTTTCAAATAGGACCGTGGTAACCAGCGCCCCAAACACTGCGTGGCGAGTGCGTACCTTGCAGTTGGGCACAGCAATAAACAGCAGACTGAGAGCCATCCATGTCAGCAGCCAGGGTAGATAGGCCAATAGATACTGGAAAATACCCAGGGCATCGACTTCATCAACCATCAATCGAAACGACAATAGGTAGGTTTTCATTACTACCCCTGCTGCCAGCAGTAAGGGCCCCAGACTGAGCACAGCCCAGTACAGCAAGAACCCGCTGAGGCCGCGGCGTCCGCCATCTGTACCCCAGATGTGATTAAAGGTTTTCTCTATATTGGCCAGCATAAGATAGGAAGTGACCATTAGAATAATTGCACCCACCGAACTCAGTTTTCTGGCCTGACTGGAGAATGCACTCAGGTAGGAGGTGATTTCCTGGCCGCTGCTGGGTAGCACCTTGGAAAAAATCCAGGCTTCAACCTGTGATCCAGCATCCTGAAAGGCTGGTATTAGACTGAACATGCCGTACATCAGGGTGAGCATGGGCACTATGGCAAACAGACTCATATAGGTTAGCGCAGCAGCGCTCTGCCGACAGCCATCGCGCTTAAAACGCTGCACCAAATAACTGAAAAAATGCCAGAATAAATGCATATATCGCTGATTTTTAGCCAGACTGCTGATCACTGAGATATCCCTCTCTTTTGGTTTAGCCAGGTTTGCCCGTACAATGACAGTCTGCTGAGACTAATGAGTACAGGGTTAGTCATAAAAGGATAGTCTATGACCAGAATTTACCATAATCCGAGATGTTCCAAGTCTCGGCAAACATTAGAGCTGCTGCGCGCTGAGGGCGTGGAACCAGAGATAGAACTCTATCTTGAGACGCCACTGGATGCAGAGACTATTGCCAATCTGCTCGGCAAACTGGGTATCAGCGCGGCACAACTGGTACGCCGTTCCGAGCAGGACTTTAAAGATAATAATCTGGGGCGTGCCGATATTACCGAGGATGAGCTAATAGCAGCCATGGTGAAATATCCCAAATTAATTGAGCGACCCATTGTGGTGTCTGGCAATAGAGCAGTGCTGGGCCGACCACCAGAAAATGTTCTGGAGTTACTGTAAATGTCTGAACAGCCTGCCCCCTATGTTTTAGTGCTGTACTACAGCCGCAATGGCCATGTGAAAATGCTGGCCGAGCAAATAGCTCTGGGAATTGAGAGTACCGGCATGGAGGCGCGCCTGCGCACCGTGCCCGCGGTATCCACCGTCTGTGAAGCTAGCGAAAGCGATATTCCCGACACTGGCCATATCTACTGTACTGACGACGACCTAGCCAACTGCTCGGGGCTGCTGCTGGGAAGCCCCACCAGATTTGGCAATATGGCCGCGCCCCTAAAGTACTTTATTGATGGTACAGCTGGGCTGTGGATGAATGGCGCAATGATCAATAAACCGGCCGGCGTCTTTACCTCCACCTCGAGCATGCACGGCGGTCAGGAGTCGACTCTGTTAACCATGATGCTGCCGCTTTTGCACCAGGGCATGGTAATTGCTGGCCTGCCCTATTCCGAGCCTGAGCTGACCAGCACCAAAACCGGCGGCACCCCCTATGGTGCAACTCATGTAGAGGCTGAAAATCTCAGTGTCGAAGAAGTTCAACTCAGCCAGGCTCAGGGCAAGCGTATTGCCCTGCTGGCCACTGCATTAAATCAATCACAGGGCGCATAATCTTGACCACAGAATTAAAACTTTCGATCAGCAGGCGCTTAACTCAGGGTAGTTTCTGGCTGCTACTAGCAGTGCTAGCCGTCCATCTGTGGATGCAGTCAGCGCCTGCCGTTATCTATGTGATCAGCCTGGTGCCGCTGATGATTTTTATCCCAGGCATACTGGCAGATCGCCTGCGAACATTAATCTGGCTGGGTTTTGTGTTGCTGTTATATTTTTATAATGCTGTGCAAAATATGGCGGTTCCCGAACCCCAGGCAATGGACATAGCCGAGCTGGTGTTAACCGTGGTGCTGTTTAGCGCCTCAATGGTTTACGCCCGTATTCGGCAGGTTAATAATATCTAAATCACAATAGGACTTTTTAATGGGCATTATTCGTCGGATTTTTCGTTTCGTTGGCACCGTCATTTCTGGAATCAGAACATTGCTTGGTGTGGTTATTTTTGGTTTTGTACTGATTGCCATAGCCGGTATGTTTGCCGATAACCTGCAGCCAATCCCCGACAAAGGCGCTCTCTATCTGGCCCCAGGTGGTTTTCTGGTTGATCAGAAGACCTACACAGATCCCCTTGAAAAATTGCTGTCCCAGGGTATGGAGTCTGAAACCCTGGTCAGAGATATCATAGAGGCCCTGGATGCAGCAGCCAGCGACAGTCGCATTACTCATCTGCTGTTAGACACAGACTATATGGCAGGTGCCGGCCTCAGCAAGCTTGAAGAGATAAGCTCAGCACTGGTGCGGTTTAAACAGAGTGGCAAACCCATTATTGCCGTTGCCGACGACTATGGCCAACAGCAGTACTATCTAGCAGCCCATGCTGATGAAATTCTGCTTAACCCTCTGGGTTCAGTGTTGATCACCGGATTTGCCTCTTACCGCAGCTACTATAAAGAAGCTCTCGATAAACTTAGAGTTAAGGTGCATATCTTTAGAGTAGGCGATTTTAAAAGTGCCGTAGAACCCTATATGGGAAACAGCATGTCGACCGGTGTCAAAGAAGAGCGCCGGGCTATGATCGACGAGTTATGGCAGTTCTATAGCTCTCAGATAGAGAACCTGCGTGGACTGCCCACAGGGGCTATCAATGATTACACCAATAATTTGCACACCAAATTGCGCTCCGCGAATGGCGACAGTGCCATGCTGGCACAGCAGCAGGGTCTGGTTGATCAGGTAGCCAGCCGCACTCAGATGCTGAAGTACCTCAATGAAGTTATTCCCACCACTGACGGAGAATTTAACAGCATTAACCTTAAGGGCTATCTGAGCCATGTTCGCCGCGAGCAGCTGATCAGTGCCGCAGCCAAGGAACATCGCATAGCCCTAGTGGTAGCCAAGGGCACCATTATGGATGGCGAGCAACCTGAGGGCAGTGTTGGCGGTGACACATTGGCTGGCATCTTCGCGGATCTGCGCAAAGATGAGAATGTGAAGGCAGTGGTACTTAGAGTGGACAGCCCTGGCGGCAGCGCCTTTGCCTCTGAAGTTATCCGCGATGCCATGGCCGCAACCCGCGCCGAAGGAGTACCAATTGTGGTTAGCATGGGCAGCGTTGCTGCCTCTGGTGGCTACTGGATCGCCACCGAGGCAGATCGTGTGCTAGCCCTATCTACTACTATTACCGGCTCCATAGGAGTCTATGGCATTGTGCCTACAGTAGAGCGCTCAATGGAGGCTCTGGGTATCTATTCCGACGGGGTAAGCACTGCAGATATCTCCGGCATTATGCAGCTCGACCGGGCCATGACCCCTCAGGCAGAGATGGTCTTTCAGGCCGGTGTCGACAATATCTACACTCAGTTTCTCGCCCTGGTGGCAGAGGCCCGAAACTCAACGCCAGCGGAAGTTCACGAGATTGCCCAGGGTCGAGTATGGACTGGCGAACAGGCTCTGGAGCTGGGTCTGGTGGACCAGTTAGGTGATTTAAATGAAGCTGTTAAGGTGGCTGCAGAGCTGGCTAATCTCGCCGACTATATGGTCGATTACCGACGCAAACCACTCAGCGCCTATGAGCAGTTATTGCTGAGCATGAGCAGCAGTGCCGGTACCTCACTGGCAAATCTGGATATTGAGACCAAGGACAGCTGGCTGCCAGATTTGCTAAGCCGTCAGGCCAAGACCCTGGTCCAGCCACTGCAGGCTCTGGATAATTTATCAGACCCCAGAGGCATGTATCTGTTTTGCGATCAGTGCCCTCAGTAGGGAGGTAAGAGCCTTCAGCGAAAGTTAAGAGCCCTCAGCGAAAGGTAAAAGCCTTCAGCGAAAGGTAAGAGCCCTCAGCGAAAGTTAAGAGCCTTCAGCGAAAGGTAAGAGCCCTCAGCGCAAGGTAAGAGCCCTCAGCGAAAGTTAAAGTTAAGAGCCCTCAGCGAAAGGTAAGAGCCCTCAGCTCAAGGTTAAAGCCCCAAAATATCCTTAACAAAGGGCAGAGTCAGGCGTCGTTGTTCTTGCAGCGACGCCCCATCCAAGCGCTCCAGGGCATTCATCAGCCCCTGGCTGTCGCGGGGCAAGCGGTTTAACAAAAATACTGCCACCTCATTGGACAGATACAGCCCACGCATGCTGGCGCGGTGCTGCAGCAGACGCCGCTGGTCATCATCTCTGTAGTGCAGCATTTGCAAAATCACCCCGGATTTTAGCCTCGACAGCAGGTCGGGTAATAGCACATCCAGCTCATCGGGCACCCCATGGGCGGCCACTACCAACTTGGTGCCAGCTTCGCGACAGAGATTAAAGAAGTTAAATAGGGGTTCCTGCCAGTCGGGTTTATGAGCCACCAACTGCAGGTCATCCAGACATACCAGGGTGGCAGCCTCCAGACCTTCAAGAATATCCTGTGGCGAGTAGTCTCCCAGTTCAGACAGCGGCAGATAGACAGCGCCTGCGTTTCTGCCCAGTGCTGTTCGCTGACAGGCCGCCTGCAATAGATGGGACAGACCGCTGCCCTGGGCGCCGGCCAAAAATGCAAACTGCTGGCCCTCATCCTGCAGTACCAGACTGGCCAGATGCTGAGGAGTGCCTCTGGGGGCATAGAAGTTATCAAAAGTTGCTTGATCGTCCAGCGTCACCGCCAGACTCAATTGTTTAGGACTATTCACTCGGATACCCAGCTGTACTCAAGTTTAACCCTGAGGTTGGTATGGGTCGTGCCCAAATCCTTTAGGCGCCCACTGCGCAGCAGTGCCGAGTGCAGCAGCTCTGCTCCGCCCTCCACATCCACAGCCAGAGTTAGCTGGTCACCTTTAACGGCAGATATCTCCAGAGAATCAACCACCTCTAATTTTTTAAACTGGGCCAGAACTGCCTGATACTTTTTAAAACTGTCCACACCGCTAATTTGCACCAGCAGCTCGTTGGTATTTAGCTGGGGGACATAGGTATAGGCCCTGGCCAGACTGTCCACCAGCGAATCCACCGCAGTTGCCATAAACTCCTCACCCGCCAGGGCACGAAAATCATTGAGCTGACCGCGGCCCGCCGACTGATACAGCCAGGCACCACGCACCTCACCGGTTGAGGTGGTATAAAAACGCAGCGCTATCCAGCCATCAGTCTGGTAACGCTCGGATGCAGGGCCTATAAGATCTGCGCGCAGAGACCAGGCCTCATTCACTGACAGCGACAGCTGGTCCTGCAAATCAAAGTTGGGAAGCTGGTATGGCATACCACGCTGTTTCATAGCCTGATCAAAAGCCTGTAACACCGCCTCTGCATCCTCGGAAATCTCTGTGACAGAACTGTCACTTACGGAGTAGTCGCCAATAAAACCTCGCCCCATCAGCGCATCATCGCGCACGATCCACACCAGCAGCTTGGGTCTGTTAGAGGGCAGCACCGGCAGCTGCGCCTGTCGAATCAACTGGTCTATGGCCTGCCGCGCAAAACTAACTTCCAGCCCAGTCTGTATGACGGTTTCGTCAGCACTGGGCATATTGCGAAAACCTATGGCAGCTACAAAGGCATTGGGGTTGGTGAAAAAAGATTGGATACTTGGCGTCAGCATAATTTCACTGTTGCCGGTCAGCTTGATAAGCACCTGAGCCAGGGCCTGGCGAACACCTGCTTCGCGCGCCTCGGCACTCTGGTTTGCTACAGGCACCAGCCCGGAGTAGAGTCCAGCCACTTCTTCGGCGAGAGAATGCAGACTAAAACAGGCCAAAAACAGCACTAATATCCGTTTCAACGACGTTTCTCCAAATTAATTTGCCTCATTGTACCAGTGCTTGATGAAAATTAGACTCACCCGCACTAAAATAGCCAGCTAATAAAAAGTGCTCAACAACAGGCGCTTTAAACAGGAAGCCAATCCATGACCAAAAACAGCCAATCCCTGAGCTACAAAGATGCAGGTGTCGATATTGACGCAGGCAATGCCCTGATCGAAAAAATCAAAGGCGCGGCCAAACGCACACGCCGTCCTGAGGTAATGGCTGGGCTGGGTGGTTTTGGCGCTCTGTTTGAGCTGCCCACTGGCTATCGCGAACCAGTGATGGTCTCGGGCACAGATGGTGTGGGCACCAAATTGCGACTTGCCCTGGACCATGGCAAACATGACACAGTGGGGATTGACCTGGTGGCCATGTGCGTTAACGATCTGATTGTCTGTGGCGCCGAGCCCCTGTTCTTTCTCGACTACTATGCCACCGGTAAACTGGATATTAATACTGCAGCCGCGGTAGTCAATGGCATTGCTGATGGCTGCGAGCTTTCGGGCTGCTCATTAATTGGTGGCGAAACCGCCGAGATGCCCGGCATGTATGAGGGCGATGACTATGACCTAGCGGGCTTCTGTGTTGGCATGGCAGAAAAGTCCGAACTGATTGATGGCAGCAAAGTGGCCTTGGGCGATACATTGATCGGCCTGACCTCCAGCGGCCCTCATTCCAACGGCTACTCGCTGATTCGCAAGGTCCTGGAAGTCAGCCAAACTGACCCAGCAACCACAGTGCTCGATGGTCAGCCATTGATTGATCTATTGATGGCTCCCACCAAAATCTATGTGAAATCTCTGCTCGCTCTGATTGCCAAATCCCCTGTTCATGCACTGGCCCATATTACCGGTGGCGGCCTGCTGGAAAATATTCCCCGTGTACTGCCCGACAATGCAACCGCAGTAATAGATACCAAAGCCTGGACCCGTCCCGCAGTGTTTGACTGGTTGCAACAGGGCGGCAATATTGATGAGCATGAGATGCACCGCACCCTAAACTGTGGCGTAGGCATGGTGATCTGTGTTCCTGCAGAAACGGCCGCGACCGCCGTAGAATTTCTCAATGCCCAGGGTGAAGAAGCCTTTGTTATGGGCACTATCCAAGAAACCAAAGCCGGCGAAGAGCAGGTACAGCTGCAGGGACTGCATGCATGACTGAGCAGCCAGCCGCAGAGAAAAAGCCGCGGCTACTGGTATTAATTTCCGGTGGTGGGTCCAACCTGCAATCTTTTATTGATGCCTGTGGCAATGGCAGCCTGCAGGCGCAGCTGGTCGCTGTTATCAGCAATAGGGCCGGCGTCAAAGGTCTGGATCGCGCCGCTGCCGCGGGAATTCCCAATATAGTTGTGGATCATCGCGCCTTTGATAGCCGCGATGGCTTTGATCAAAGCCTGGGCGATATTATCGAAAGCTTCGCCCCAGATCTGGTCGTGCTGGCCGGCTTTATGCGCATTCTGACACCAGAATTTGTCAATCGCTTTCTGGGTAAACTAATTAATATTCACCCCTCGCTGCTGCCAGCCTACCCAGGCCTGCACACCCATCAGCGGGCCATAGATGCGGGTGATAAACAGGCCGGTGCTACTGTACATTTTGTCACCCCCGAACTGGATGGTGGCCCCTCGGTGCTGCAGGCACAGGTGCCAGTGCTGCCCGATGACAGCTCTGATACTCTGGCACAGCGAGTGCTGGGCTTTGAGCACAGCATTTATCCCACCGCCGTCCAGTGGTTTTGCGAAGGCCGGCTGCGCATGGAAAATGGTGTTGCCCTGCTGGATGGGCAGGCACTGCCAGAGAACGGCGTTATTTTCAGTGATGGCGCTGAACAATAATGGGTTTTGGCACTCTAACCCAGCTGGTAACACTAATCCGGCTAGGCAGCAAAACTCAAACAGCACACAGAGACCATAGATGTCGATAACAGCGAGCAGCAGAAAGTTTTATTTTCGCGCCATTCTGGGCCTGCTGGCCCTTGCTGTTATGCCCCCCTCATTGGCCTTAGAAATCAAACAGTACAGCGCCAGCTATTCCGCTAAATTTAATGGTATGGATATAGAGGCAGATCATAGGTTGGAAAAACTTGAATCCGGCCAATATAGAGAAACCCTAAAAGCTAAAAATATCTTCGGCAAAATTAATGAGCAGGCATTGTTTAGCCTATCCGAAAATCAGCTGCTGATTCCCCAGGAATATAGCTATGAACGCTCATTGATGGGCGTCAAACGTGTGGAACAGCAGGTCTTTGACTGGCCCAACCAGCAATTGGAATATCGCAAAAAAGACCAGCTAACCCTGCTGCCTCTGCAGCCTGGCGCTCTGGATATTATTACCCACAAGCTCCAGCTGCGCAGTGATTTACAATCGGGCAAAGAGAATTTTTCATATCCTGTTATTTCTCGGGGAAAGCTGAAACAATATGTGTATCAGGTGACGGCCAGAGAAGTGTTAGAGACGGCAATTGGCCCACTGAACACAGTGCTTGTGCAACGTATCAGAGAAGATAAAGATCGTACGACTAAAATCTGGCTAGCTAGCGATTGGGATTTTTTAGCCGTGCAACTAGAGCAAATTGAGAATGGCGAGAGCCATCAGATGAAAATTATTAATGCACAGGTCGACAATCAACCTGTGGTTCCTTTGAATATTGCAGCAGAGAAATAGCTATGGCTCGCCCCCCCAACAAAACTGGCACCAGTCAAATCATCTTAGTCTTGGGAACAGTAGCCGCGGTGGCTGTGGTCGGTGGCGCCCTGTATCAGGCTCAGAAACTTTCCAACGAAGAAGAGCTGGCCATGATGGAGGTAATTCCTCAGCAGCTGGTTTCTGAGGCTGTGGTGGCCGCGCCCCAGGTACCTGAGGCCGTGATACCTGAGCCAGAGACGACCATAGCAGTTCAACCCGAACCCAAAACCACTCCGGTAATGAAAGCACCCCAGCTACCGACGCTGGATAACAGCGATGACTTTGTTCGCGATCGGCTACTGCTAATCAAACACAGAGCTGATGTAGAGACCTGGCTTAATACCGACGACCTGATTCGCCGCACCGCCAGTTATATGGATGGCCTATCCCGCGGCGTTGTGCTGAGTAAAATTTTTCCTCTCACTGCGCCGGAAGGCAATTTCACTACCCATAGAGATGGCGAGATTATCTGGTTGAATGCCGGCAACTATGAGCGCTACAACAGTACAGTGGCTGCCATAATTAGCCTGGATATGAAATCCATGGCCAAGATGTTTCACTTTATTCGTCCGCTATTGGAAAGTGCCTTTGCGGAGATGGGTTATAGACCAAGGCAGATGGACGGTATTATCTTGCAGGCAATTGATAATATTCTGGCTACGCCCATTATTGCTGAGCCCATCAAATTACGCAGAGACTCCGTGGCCTATCAGTTCGCCGAGCCAAGTCTGGAAGCGCTGCTGCCCATTCAGAAACAGCTGTTGCGCACAGGCCCAGAGAATACCCAGCGCCTGCAACAGCAGGCACTGGCTTTAAAAGATGCTCTGCTTAATCCGTAAGTCTTTAGGCTAGCTTTTAGATTAGGTTTTAGGCAGGGTCACACCAGTCTGACCCTGGTACTTGCCGCCGCGGTCGGCGTAAGAGATGTCGCACACTTCGTCTGACTCAAAAAACAGCATCTGCGCCACACCCTCATTGGCATAAATTTTGGCCGGCAGATTGGTGGTATTGGAGAATTCCAGAGTTACATGGCCTTCCCACTCTGGCTCCAGGGGCGTGACATTGACAATAATACCGCAGCGGGCATAGGTAGATTTGCCCAGGCAGATGGTCAGCACAGAACGAGGAATTTTAAAGTACTCAACCGTTCGCGCCAGCGCAAAACTGTTGGGCGGGATAATGCAGAATTCGCCCTTCATATCCACAAAGGAATCATTGTCGAAATTCTTAGGGTCTACCGTCTTAGAATGCACATTAGTAAACACCTTAAACTCATCCGCACAGCGCACATCGTAGCCGTAGCTTGAAGTGCCATAGGAAATAACCCGATCCTCTCCAGCGTAGCGCACCTGACCAGACTCAAAAGGTGCGATCATTTGCTGCTGCTCTGCCATACGGCGAATCCAATGGTCTGACTTAATGCTCATCTGTGGTAACTCCAGAGTGAAGGTTGCTCTTTATAGGGGCGGTATCATACCGTTTTACGAGGGCTGGGCAAGTGGAAGTCATAAACGAATCTGAGGTATCTCAATAAAAGGACCCTGTTAGATTACCCTTTATCAATGCTAGGCTAACTCTGCACCAATCGCCAAGGCAAGTGCCCCAACCTCACCAGAGAATCCAGGAAGTCCCGGCGCGACTATAAACTCTTCTAGCTCGATATCAGGCAGCATATAGCCACTCATCAACTGCGCAAACTTAGCTCTAATAACTCCGAATAAATGACTTTGATCCATCACGCCACCGCCGAGGATAATCCGTTGTGGAGAATAACTCATCGCAATATTGACGCACATCAGTGCTAAGTAATGCGCTTCGAGATCCCAAGCAGGATGCTCTTGGGGCAATAGGGCGGCAATGCAATTCCAACGTGCCTCTATTGCTGGCCCCGAGACCAGACCTTCAAGACAATCTCCGTGAAAGGCGCAATTGCCATCAAAGGAATCTGCTGCCTTCTTTGGCAACCGAATATGGCCCAGTTCTGGATGCACCATACCAGTCAATGGTCGTCCATTGACAAACACTCCAGCACCCACGCCAGTGCCAATAGTGACATAGACAAAGTCATCTATATCCTTGGCAGCACCATATAAGTGCTCGCCAAGAGCGGAGCCATTGACATCTGTATCAAATCCTACAGGAATACCAAAATGGCGTTGAAAGTAACCTGCGACCTCAGTATTTGACCAGTGAGCCTTAGGCGTTGCAGTGATATAGCCGTATTTCGAAGATGAAGGCTTTAGATCAAGGGGACCAAAACAGGCAATGCCAAGTGCGGACAGAGCGCCCAGCTCAAGACTCTGCTGAACGAACCAGTCTTTTACCGCAGCAAGAGTTTCCTCTGGCGTAGTGGTGGCGATCTTGGTTCGCCTTAGAATAGTGTGTGGATCAGTCCCGATGACACAGTTAAATTTTGTGCCACCGGCTTCAATGCCTGCGTAAAGTTTGCTTGGTATTGTGCTGGCCATATCTATCCTAGTGGGAAACTCAGTCTGTAGACCCTGAGGTTAAATTAGCGGATAACTGTAGCAGTGCTGAGATCCAAATAGAATCTCTCGCCAATCGTGAAGGCGGCGGCAGGGTCATCAGACCCAGTACGCGGCGAGATACACAGCAAGCGATTGTTTAGAAAGTCGGTTTCTAAAACAGTCATGCCAAAGAGACCCTCAGCGCCGTTGATCGCGCTGCTGTCGCCAGCGGCGATTTGCCAGGGACCGCGCATAGAATCAGACTTATACAAGCGGATAGTTTTATCCACTTCACTATCAGGCTGGCCTTCAAAATGACGGTTACAACTCGAAACAATGAGGTAATAAATACTCTGCGTATGGTCAATATACACTTTTGGTAACTCAGCTTGAGTAAAGCTCTCGCCATCGGGCAAGCTCATTGGCGGATAGAGTGCTTCGAGCCTGTAGCTATTTTTCTCATCGCCCTGAGTAATTAACCCATGGGCAATAACGCCTGCACCAGGGCCAGTTTTAGCTGACCAAAAAGCGTTAATGCGCTGATCACTGTCGATAAACAAAAATGGATCGCGCCACGCCATTACCGGCCCACCTTCTTCGCCATGGTTACTGCCGAGCCGATCTTCGGTATCAAGGTAGTAACCCAGACCGAGAATTTCTTCACGGTCACGCAAGGGACATGATAGTGGGCTGGATAACAATGTATCTATGTGTCCACTTGAGCTTGTGCCCAGTGAAATATTCTGCAAATAACGACGTTGATCGTCGATTTCAAAAATGCCAGTAAAGCCCGCGAGCTTTTCACCGCTGGGCAGTAAACAGATGGAACCGCTCCACACGTTGCGCCCGTCGTGGCCATCGCTGGCCTTACCTGGCTGCTGAAAGCAGCCTTCATCCTTCCATCGGCGACCTTGGTCGATAGAGGAAAAATGACGTATATGAAAGGGGTAGTTATCTTTTTCGGCAGGCAACAAGGCCTCACCATTGGGCTTGTTCCGAGAAATTGCCAAACAATAAAGGTGCATGGTTCCCTGTTCTTGATATGACCAGGAATCCCACAAGTAGAGCTCTGGGTGGACAATAGCACCCTCGAATACCTGCGCATCAACTGAAGACATATCTAAACTACTATCAAACATTCTTTTGCTTCCGAATCAGTTCTATCTTGGGACTTTATTTCTTGGGATCAAACGATAAAAAGGGCTAGACGGAAATCCGCCTAGCCCTTTACCGTACTTTAGAAGCTGTACTTAAGTGCCAGCTCAGCAGTGCGACCAGCAATCGAGCGAGCTCGAATGTAGTCATTACCATCTACTGTGTGAATCTGACCTTCGTCTTCAGTGATACCAATCTGATCAGTGACATTGTTGACAGACATTTGCAGCTTCAGGCCTTCGGCCAGAGCAAAGTCGGCGAACAAGTTGATGTAGGTATAACCATCCATAGTGTAAGCATTGTTGTCCTGACCGTAAGAGTCAGTAGTACCAATCAATGTTGCTCCTACGAAGTGCTCACCAAACTGGTAGCTAGGAGAGAGGCTCCAAACAAAGTCAGCCTGACGACGCGGAGTGTTGCCAATAATAGACGCGTCATTGGAAGAAACGATTTCAGCATCAGTCCAGGTCATGCTGCCACGCAGATCAATCTCACCAATCTTTGTGCTAGCTTCAAGCTCTAAACCAGTTGACTCGTAACCGCGAACGCGCGCGCCGCCGTTAGCATTAGTTGACTCAGAGTTAACATCGTCTGTTTCAACATAGAACAATGTTGCAAACAGGCTGTAGTCAGCCTGATCCACTTTGGCACCAAATTCAAATGAGGTTAACTCATTCTCAACCGAACCATTAGCGGCAGTACCGTTGCTGTAGAACCCACCATCGCCTAAGCGATCAGCGTTAACCCGTGAACCCTTAGAGATGCTGCCAAATACAGCCATATCGTCAGACAGTTCGTAGTTTGCGGCCAAAGAGTAAGACATGTAGCTCCAGTCATATTCAAAACCTGAAGACGCAGTGCCTGCAGTGTTAAGGAATGTGACAAAGCTTTCAGCTAATTGACCATCACTAGTGCCGTCATTGTTAAGGTCCGCAGCAACAGTAGTGCCACCAGAGTAATGACCGGTTGCTTCACCGCTGTCATAACGGATGCTTGCATCAATAGTCAAGGCATCAGAAACCTGACGGTTAATCGCAATATAGACCGCATCAAGATCAGCTTCTAACGCAGTATCACGAGTACAGCATCCGCCCCAATCAGGCTGGCTATAGGCAAGCTGGCCGTTTTCAGTCAACTGCACACCATCGGCATAAACATTCATCAGGCGAGCGTTGTTAGACACGTCCTGAACAAAGGTCTGCCAGTACCAGTTAACGTCAATTTCCTGAGTCGCTTTGTAGTAACCAAAGGTTACAGTCATATCGTCGAACGACTTAGTTAACTGCAGGTCGTTAGTGAAGTTATCTAGGCTTTCCAGATCGTTATCAAAAGTACGGATATTCTGAATCAGACCATTGCCGTTTAGATTTGCGAGCTCAGCAGCCGTCAACTCAACACCGGCATTAGCGCCAGAGACATAACCTAGGCCATTGGCACCTGTATCTGCGAGGGCACTTGAAATACCAGCAACATCAGATGCACCGCCAATGCTGGCAGTGAATGCACCAAAGAAGGTACCGGAGTTTTGGCTGTAACGGAACTTCTCAGTCAAGGTCAGATCATCAGACAGATTCATCACAAACTCTGCGCCGAAAGAAGTTGAATCACTGTGGTTGCCGTTATCAATACCACTTCTGCGGCCGCCACCAGTTGCGCCAACACTCAGCACATCACGGAGATCATTAGAGATATTGGAACCGGAACCCGCATCAAAACCAGAGATGCTATCTTGCGACGCTTTGATTGGCATTGGCAGGTAAGTTGGCACGCTGTCGTTTAAATACTTAGCGTATAAACGGAAGTAACCATTTTCAAATTCACGTGTCAGGTTAGCTTTAATCTGGCCACCCTTTGACGCATTGAAACCCACTTCACGAGCGCCTTCGCCTTCACGGTAAAAACCGCCAACATGGAAGCGCCAGTCTTCATTCAGTGCACCGCCGTAGTCAAAGCTTGTTTTAAACAGATCGTAATCCAGGCCAGTTGAAACAGTGACACTGCCACCCTCAACGTCGCCAGTCTTACTGATAAAGTTAATCACACCAGCAGGCGCGTTGCTTGCCAGAGTCGCAGCAGAGCTGCCTTTCAATACTTCAACACGCTGCAATGTGTCATCGAGACGCAAGAACTGATCAGAAGTACCAACGATGATATCGCCAAACTGAAGAATCGGCATGCCGTCTTCTTGCAACTGAACAAACTTAGAACCACCAGAGGCGATGGGTACACCGCGAACCGCGATGTTAGTGTTGCCTTCACCGGCAGATGATTCAGAACGCACGCCAGGAATTGCACGCAGTACTTCTGCGGCAGAACGTGGAGACATCTTCATCACTTCATCAGCGCTCAGTGTATTAACAGACACTGTCGATTCAAACTTAGAAACGCCGCTACCAGGCTTACCAGTAACGATGATTTCGTCGAGCGTACCAGCCATAGCTGGCAGTGCCAGACCCAGAGACAATGTTCCGGCAATGGACATAGCAATTTTAGATTTAACGAAATATTTCATGAACTTCCCCCAACTTTTAATTAATAATTTGCACATATCTTGCAGCGCAACAGAATAGTTTAAAAAATCATAGCTAGCAGACTCAGCACCAAGTTAAAAAACTTCATTCCCACTCTTGCCTTTCAATCAATCCGTCTCTGCCTACTAGTTATTCAACCGTCACCGATGGTCGATGGTCGATGGTCGATGGTCGATGGTCGATGGTCGATGGTCGATGGTCGATGACTTCAAGTTGACTAGATGGCTCATGCTTAAATAGAGCCCTTAAAAATCAACCTAGTTGACATAAAACATTAAAATGCAATCGTTTGCAAGCATAAATCAATCGATTGCATTAACTATTCCACCTGCTTTTTACGAGAAGTGACCTTTGAAAATCCCATTAAGGTATTGAACAAACTGGGGTTTTACTCGCAGAAATACGGCTTATAAAGCGCTAAGAAATCACAAAGAAATATTTTGAGAGGAGCGGAGTGCTACCAGGCGCCGCTGGAGCGACGCACAATCAACTCGGTCTTCAAAACCGAGTCAGTCACAGTATCGCCATTGATCTGTGCCATCAGCTTTTGCACCAAAATACGTCCACCCTGGACAATATTCTGCCGCACTGTGGTCAAGGATGGACTGCTGTAACCCGCCAGAGCAATATCATCATAGCCCACCACAGCCACATCTTCTGGCACACGCAGGCCACTCTCAGTGAGCGCAGCAATTGCGCTCAGGGCGATCAAGTCACTACAACACACAGCGCCATCGAAGGAGATCTTTTGCTGCAGCAGATCATTGATTGCCTCACTGGCATGAGACATTTCAAAGGGCACATCAATCTGTAGCCGCTTATCAAACTTTACGCCCTTCTCTTTGAGCGCCTTTAAATAGCCTTCAAAGCGTTGTTTGGGCTCAGGCATATTAATATCACCCATAAACACAATATGCTTGCGCCCCAGATTTAATAGGTGCTTGGTGGCCAGATAGCCTCCCACCACATTGTCTGCACCCACAGTGCAGTAGCGCCGATCCGGTAAATTAGAGCCCCAAACGACCATTGGCTTGTCGAGGTCAGAAAACTCATTGAGCTGCTTATGCTGATTACCCTGACCGATAAAAATAATACCATCAGACTGCCTGAATATCCGGCTATTATGGATATCTAAGACATTGGTCATGGGTGAGTTAGCGAGCAATAGATCGTAGTTTTGCACTGACAGTGCATCGGCAATAGCGCCTAACATTTCAAGGAAAAACATATCAGAGGTGTGCTGCTCTGACTTCACATCGAGCATCAGCACAACAGCTATAACATTGGTTTTCTGCAGGCGGAAATTTCGCGCATTTTCATTGATCTGGTAATTGTGTTTTGCGGCTAGGTCTACGATGCGCGCCCTGGTTTTAGCGTTGATCAGAGGATTCCCGGCAAGCGCGCGCGATACAGTCGAGACGGACACTCCGGCAACTTTTGCCAGCTCTTCCATCTTGGTTAATCGTGGGGAACTTTTTGCCATGAAACTCTACCCTAAACTGGACCTGACCCTGTTTTGCCAGCATATTGGCTAATGCAAATGATTGCAATAAAGCTAGGGCCCTACAAGCAAAAGACATTGAATAACATTGATCAAAACTCTCAGGGTGTTGTGTGCTCTGCACCGACATTTAGCTAAATCATAAATGCAATCGTTTGTATTTTTAGCATTTATCCTTTAATGTCCTGCTAAATAGCTCTGACAAAACCAACAATAATATTTAGGGGAACATCATGACAGGCACTCAGGCAGGCGCGGACAGCAAAATAATTCGGTGGCTAACCTATATGATGTTCATGATGTTTGCCATGACCACTGATGCTGTTGGCGTGATTATTCCAGAGGTAATGAAAGACTTTGACCTCAGCATGACAGCTGCTGGAATGCTTCATTATGGCCCCATGCTAGCCATCGCACTTTCCGGCATATTATTCGGCTTCTTAGCCGACAGACTGGGGCGCAAAAAGACCATCATTCTGGGGCTGGCATTGTTTTCCATTACCGCCTATCTGTTTCTCGCCGGGAGCAGCTTTGCCTATTACCTCGGATTAATGATGATATCCGGTGTCGCCATCGGTATTTTTAAAACTGCCGCGCTGGCATTGATTGGTGATATTTCCACATCGACTACTCAGCACACCTCAACCATGAACGGGGTTGAAGCATTCTTTGGTGTGGGCGCCATTATTGGACCACTACTGGTCACCTATATGCTGACTCAGGGCGTGGATTGGAAATGGCTGTATATCTTTGCCGCCACCTTTTGCGTTGCACTGATTATTATGGCGCTGTTGGTTAAGTATCCAGAGAGCAAACATATTCCGAAAAATCCAATAACGCTTAAACAGACCCTGAAAATGCTTAAAGACCCCTATGCACTGGGTTTTTCGCTGGGTGCCTTTCTCTATGTGGCCACTGAGAGCGCCATCTACGTGTGGATGCCCACCCTACTGTTAGATTACAGCGGCAGCGCCCTATTCCTGGCCACCTACGCCTTGACGATCTTTTTTGTTCTGCGTGCAGCAGGTCGTTTTCTAGGAATCTGGATGATGGCGCGCTTTGACTGGGCAGTGGTTATGTCGCTATTTAGCCTGGCGATTTTACTGTGCTTTGTCGGCACCATAATTGGAGGCACTGATATGGCAGTTTATTTGCTGCCACTCTCTGGGCTATTTATGTCAGTGATCTACCCAACGCTAAACTCAAAAGGTATTAGCTGCTTCCGCAAACAGAACCATGGCGGTGCGGCTGGCGTGATTCTTTTCTTTACCGCTCTGGGAGCAGCCTTGGGGCCTCTCATTATGGGTCTGGTAAGCGACAGCTATGGCGGGAATGCCGAGTACGGCTTTATGGTCGCCGCTATTTTTGCTGGGCTGCTCTTTGTGGGGTTATTGATAAATCAGATTAAATCGCTAACCGATGAGCGTCTGCAGGCACTTGAAGAAACTGAGTACAGTTAGGGAATGTTAAGGACACAGCGCCAGCGCCCCCCACCAGCCTGTCATATCAGGTATGACAAAGTAATCTGAGCCGCGACATATTTGACTATTGGGACTGGCCCTTAGTCAAAAATAATCTCCGGTCCAGTGCTGTCATCACCAACCTCCAACTCAGCAATCACCGACTGAGCAATCTGAGCATAATGCTGCGCTATGGCGCTATCAGTCTCAGCGATCACCGATGGCAACCCGCGATCACCATTCTCACGAATCGATCTATCCAGCGGCAAACTACCTAACAGCTTGGTTTCATACTGTTGGGCAACATTGGCGCCGCCGCCATCACCAAAAATCGCCTCAGAATGACCGCACTCAGAGCAAATATGCACCGCCATATTCTCAACAATACCCAGCACAGGAATCTTCACCTTCAAAAACATCTCTATGCCTTTCTTGGCATCCAGCAAAGCAATATCCTGGGGTGTGGTAACAATTACCGCGCCTGACACCTGAGCTTTTTGGGCCAGGGTTAGCTGTATATCGCCGGTGCCCGGCGGCATATCCACCACCAAAATATCCAGTTCGCCCCACATGGTCTGTCCCAGCAGCTGTTGCAACGCACCAGCGGCCATAGGCCCGCGCCAAGCCATTGGCGTCTGATCTGTAACCAGATAAGCCATGGACATGGTCTTAAGCCCATGGGCTTCAATCGGAGCAAAGTGCTTTTCGTCGGCGGCACTGGGCCTGGTACCCTCGGGCACCCCCAGCATCATAGCGATACTTGGGCCATAGATATCTGCATCCAGCAGGCCCACCTTTTTACCTGCTGCCTGCAGGGCCAGCGCTAAATTTACTGCGGTGGTAGATTTGCCCACGCCGCCTTTGCCAGAGGCAACCGCTACTATATATTTCACCTGATCTAACACTAAATCACTCCAAATTTTATAATTTTATCTGCTGCTGCCAATCACCAGCTTCCAGAGCCGTAATTGGCAGTGAAAAGTTGACGTAAAATCGCTATAGTTGCGCCTTGCCAACAACGCCTCAAAAAAGAATCTGAACCATGTCATCAAAGCGCCAAATACTGGTCACCAACGCCCTGCCCTATGCCAACGCTGCACTGCATCTTGGCCATATTCTGGAGTACACCCAAACCGATGTCTGGGTGCGCTTTCAGCGAATGCGCGGGCACGAATGTTACTATGTTTCTGCCGATGATGCCCATGGAACTGCCATCATGCTTAAAGCGGATGAAAAAGGCATTAGCGCCGAACAACATATTGCCGATATGCGCGCGATTCACGAAGCAGACTTCCGGGACTTTTTGATTGGTGTGGACAACTACCACAGCACCCATTCTGAAGAGAACCGCGAGCTGTCCGAACTGATTTACAATCGCCTCAATGACAATGGTCATATTGCCAAGCGGGAGATCACTCAAGCCTTTGACCCGGAAAAGAATCTATTTTTGGCCGATCGCTATATCAAAGGCACCTGCCCCAAATGTAAAACCGACGATCAGTACGGCGACAACTGCGAGGCCTGTGGCGCCACCTATGCGCCCACTGATCTGATCAACCCAGTATCAGCAATCTCTGGGGCCACCCCCATCGAGAAAGAGTCGACCCATTATTTCTTTAAGCTGCCAGAATTTACTGAGTTCTTGCAGGAATGGACCCGCAGTGGTGCCGTGCAAACCGAAGTGGCCAACAAACTTGGCGAATGGCTGGACAGCGGCCTGCAGGAATGGGATATCAGCCGCGACGCCCCCTACTTTGGTTTTGAAATACCCAATGCACCGGGCAAGTACTTCTATGTGTGGCTGGACGCCCCTATCGGCTATATGGCCGCCTTTAAAAATCTCTGCGATCGCGATGACATCGACTTCGATCAGTACTGGGCCCCAGACAGCACCACTGAGCTCTACCACTTTATCGGCAAGGATATTGTTAACTTCCATGCCCTGTTCTGGCCCGCCATGCTTAAAAGCGCCAACTACCGCACCCCGACCAAAGTGTGCGTCCATGGTTTTGTCACGGTCAATGGCAAAAAGATGAGCAAGTCTAGAGGCACCTTTATCAATGCCCGCTGCTATCTCGATCACCTGAATCCGGAATATCTGCGCTACTACTACGCCTCAAAACTCAGTGGCTCAGTGGAAGATATAGATCTGAATCTGGAAGACTTTGTGCAGAAGGTCAATAGCGACCTAGTGGGCAAGGTGGTGAATATCGCCAGCCGCTGTGCCAAGTTTGTAGCCAATGGCAATAATGGCGTACTGTCGGGCAATATCGAAAACCCTGAGCTTTGGGAACAGGTGAGAGGCGCGGCCGACAGCATTGCACAGCACTATGAAAACCGCGACTACGGCAAAGCCATTCGCGAGATTATGGCCCAGGCCGATGCGTCCAATGAATATATAGCCGCCAAAGAGCCATGGAAACTCAACAAGGTAGAAGGCAAACAGCAAGAGGTGCAAGATATCTGCTCGCTGGGCATCAATCTTTTTCGCCTGTTGCTGGGCTACCTAAAACCCGTATTGCCCGCGATGGCCGCTGAGGGCGAAGCCTTTTTAAACAGCGAGCTCAGCTGGGACAGCCTGCAGCAGCCTTTGAGCGAACACAGTATCAACCCCTTTAAACCACTGATGCAGCGCATCGAAAAAGACCGGGTGGACGCCATGGTAGAAGCCAGTAAAGATGAGGCAGCACAAGCCGCAGCTCCCCAACTGGAGGGGCCATTGGCCGATGACCCCATAGCTGATGAGATTAACTTTGATGACTTTATAAAAGTGGATCTACGAGTAGCACAGATCCTGAAAGCTAGTCATGTAGAGGGGGCAGAAAAACTGCTGCAACTGACATTGGATATTGGCGGCGAAACCCGCAATGTATTCTCTGGTATTAAATCATCATATAAACCAGAAGATCTCGAGGGCCGCCTGACCGTTATGGTGGCCAACCTGGCACCGCGCAAAATGCGCTTTGGCATGTCAGAGGGCATGGTGCTGGCCGCTGGCGATAAACAGGGCATTTATTTACTGGAGCCAGATTCCGGTGCCCAGCCAGGTCAGCGAGTGACCTAAAACCCGCCGCCATTAGTACTTATTAGATAGACCTAAAAGTACTAAAGGCCAGCCCCATTACTATTGAATACCCTGAGTTGATTCTAGGATAATGGGTCCCTAAATAAACGAAGTGCGAGCTATGCAGGAATTTGCGGTAATTCTGGTCAGTTCCATTCTGATCAATAACTTTGTACTGGTACAGTTCCTCGGACTGTGCCCATTTATGGGCGTGTCCACAAAACTGGAATCCGCCATCGGCATGTCGGCGGCTACCACCTTTGTACTGACCTTAACCGCCATGGCCAGCTATGTAGTCGATGTGCTGGTACTAATGCCACTGGGTCTGATCTATCTGCGCACCATAGCCTTTATTCTAGTGATTGCCGCTGTGGTGCAGTTCACCAAAATGTTTATCGAAAAATCCAGCCCGCTGCTCTACCGGGTGCTGGGCGTATTTTTACCCCTGATCACTACCAACTGTGCGGTACTGGGCGTGGCACTGCAAAACGCCTCTAAAGACCTTAACTTTATGCAGTCATCGCTGTACGGCTTTGGTGCAGGTGCTGGATTTTCGCTGGTGCTGATTTTCTTCTCAGCTATGCGCGAGCGCCTGGCAGCCGCCGATATTCCAGCACCCTTTGAGGGCGCGGCCATCGCCATGATTACCGCCGGTCTCATGTCGCTAGCCTTTATGGGCTTTAGTGGACTGGTGTAAATGATCGAAACCATTGCGCAGTACCCCATACTCGCCGCGCTGATCGCGCTGGTCGGACTAGGCATACTATTTGGTGCCCTGCTGGGCTTTGCCGCAGAGAAATTTAAGGTCGAGGGTGACCCTATTGTTGAGCAGATCGATGAACTGCTGCCCCAGACCCAATGTGGTCAGTGCGGATTTCCCGGCTGTCGCCCCTATGCTGAATCCATTGCCAATGGCGATGCTATTAACAAGTGCCCTCCCGGCGGCCAGGCCACTATCAATGCCATTGCTAATCTTCTGGACGTTCCTGCGCCAGAGCTGGATGCTGAGCACGGCGAAGAAGCAGAGGTCAGAACCGTCGCCTACATCCGTGAAGATGAATGCATTGGCTGCACCAAATGCATTCAGGCCTGCCCTGTAGATGCCATACTGGGTGCCGCAAAATTAATGCACACAGTAATTGCCGACGAATGTACCGGCTGCGATCTCTGCGTAGAACCCTGCCCGGTAGACTGTATTGATATGCTGCCCGTAGAAGAGACTATCAAAGAATGGCACTGGCCCGCGCCTCCAACCACAGCAGATATAATTGCCAGTGACCTGAGGCCGCAGCTATGAAAACATGGGTTACTCCCGGTGGTGTTCACCCCCCAGAAAACAAGCATCAGTCGCTGACCCTACCCATTGGGACATTGCCGATCCCAGAGAAATTGCTGATACCCCTCAGCCAGCATATAGGTACCGCGGCAAAACCCTGTGTCGAACTGGGTAGTGCTGTGCTCAAAGGACAAAAAATTGCCGAGGCCGCAGGCCCAGTGTCTGTGCCTATGCACGCGCCCACCTCAGGCACTATCAGCGCCATAGAACACCGCCCCATTGCCCATTCGTCCGGTATGCTGGCGCCCTGCATTGAAATCACCAGCGATGGCAAAGACCAGTGGCAAGCCCATCAGGGTGTTGCGGACTATAAAAATGCCTCGGCCAGCACCCTGTTGCAGGCCATTGCCGAGGCTGGCATTGCCGGTATGGGCGGCGCAGGCTTTCCCTCCGCGGTAAAACTAAACCCCGGCCACGAGCGCCCCATCCACACACTGATCGTGAATGCCACCGAATGCGAGCCCTATATCACTGCAGATGACTCCGCCATTCGTGAGCGCGCAGCGGAAATTATTGAAGGCATAGGTATTCTCAGCCAGATTCTGGGTCATCCAGACAATATTATGATCGGTATTGAGGACAATAAACCTGAGGCTATAGAGGCGCTGGAGCCCCATGTTCAAGGCAGCGGCATCTCAGTAAGGTCCTTTCCCACCAAGTACCCCTCGGGCGGCGAGAAACAGCTAATTTATATACTCACCGGCCAGGAGATACCCAGTGGCGGGCTGCCCGCCGATATAGGTATGGTGTGCATCAATATAGGTACCACCTATGCTATTAAGCGGGCTATTGTTGATGGCGAGCCCTTGATCTCGCGAGTCACCACCATGACAGGTGATGCCTGTGGCATTAACCGCAACTATGAAACTCTTATCGGCACAGCAGTCAGTCATATGCTTGAGCACAGCCAGTTCAATGAAGAGCGCTGCAGCCGACTGGTAATGGGTGGCCCCATGATGGGCTTTAGCCTGACCAGCGCAGAGGTGCCCATAGTTAAAACAACCAACTGCATACTGGCTCCCAGCTATCAAGAAATTCCTGATGATGAGCCAGCACAGCCCTGCATACGCTGTGGACTCTGTGCGGAAGCCTGCCCAGTATCTCTGCTGCCCCAGCAGCTATTTTGGTATTCTCAGGCCGAGGATTACGAGCGCCTGGAGGCCCATAATCTATTCGACTGCATTGAATGTGGCGCCTGTTCCTATGTCTGTCCCAGTAATATTCCGCTGGTGCAGTACTATCGTCACAGCAAAGGTGAAATACAAAAGGCACGGGCAGAAAAAGTGAAGTCTGACCATGCCCGCCAGCGCTTTGAATTCCATCAGCAGCGTATGGAACAGGCAGAGCGAGACAAGGAGGCCAAGCGCGCAGCACGCCGCGAAGCGGCAGAGCAAGCTAAAGCAACTGCCGGGGCCGCAAATAACGGCGCAGCCAAGGCAACCGCTGAGGGTCAGTCAGGGGATTCCGCCGCGGATATTATTGCTGCAGCACAGGCTCGCGCTGCAGCTAGAAAGGTCAGCCCGGAGCAGCAACTGGCCAAGTTTGAACGCTCCATTGCTGGCGCAGAAATGCGCTTGCAAATGGCCGAGGAAAAATTGACAGAAGCCGATGCCCAGCAAACCGACGAGCAGAAAAATATTCTGGTTGCTGCCGTTGAGGCTGCTCGACAGAAGTTAGAGCAGGCCAAGGGTCGTCTCGCCGAACATATAAAAGAGCACAAAGGGGAGCAGGTGGACTAATGGCTTTTAAGCAAATTACCTCACCCCATGCCCATGCCTCTCAAAACACCGGCAAAGTAATGCAGCTAGTGCTCTGGGCCACATTGCCGGGACTGCTGGCTCTCACCTACCACTTTGGCTGGGGCAGCTTAATCAATGTGCTGTTAGCCACCGCCACCGCGGTAGTCGCAGAAGCACTGATAGTGCAGATGCGCGGCCGCTCAGTAAGTTTTTATCTGCGCGACTACAGCGCCGCAGTTACCGCCGTGCTGCTGGGTCTGGCCCTGCCGCCGCTGGCACCCTGGTGGGTAGTAGTGGTGGGCACATTGTCATCTATTGTAATAGCCAAACACCTGTACGGGGGCCTGGGCTACAATCCATTTAATCCTGCAATGGTCGGCTATGTGGTACTGCTGATCTCCTTCCCGATACAGATGACTAGCTGGGTTACCCCATTGGCACTGCTGCCCGAGGGGGTTTCGCACCCGGGATTAATTGAATCTCTGAGCATTGTATTTGCAGGCTACAGCCCGGCCGACGGCGTTACCGGGCCCACGCCGCTGGATAGCTTCAAATATAGCGACGGCCTTTTGGTTGAGCAAATCTACAGTCAGAACCAGCTGTTTAGTCAGGCTGGCATAGCTGGTGTGGGCTGGGAGTGGGTTAATCTCGGCTTTCTGGCCGGCGGCCTAGTTCTGCTCGGCAGCAGAATATTTACCTGGCATGGCCCAGTGGCCATGCTAGCGGCTATCGCCATTATGTCGGCACTATTTTGGGACGGCGGCAGTTCAGACAGTCCCGGCTCACCGCTGATGCATCTATTTAGTGGTGCCAGCATGATGGGCGCATTCTTTATTTTAACAGACCCAGTGTCATCGACGGTCAGCAATCGCGGGCGCCTAATTTACGGCGCATTAATTGGCGTGTTGGTCTACATTATTCGCGCCTGGGGCAACTACCCAGATGCGGTGGCCTTTGCTGTGCTACTGGCCAATTTTGCCGCACCCTTTATCGACAACTACACATTGCCACGCACCTATGGCCATATTGATAGACGCCGAGCGACCGAGAAAGGGGAAGAGGAGAAATCCAAATGACCTTTGCATCCATACGTTCTAACAGCCTGCTGCTTGCCAGCTTTGCGCTTATCACCTCTCTGATACTGGCCACTACAGATTCTTTGACCAAAGATAGAATTGCCGAATCCGAGCGCAAGGCCGCCCAGCGCGCTCTGCTGGAGATTATTCCTATCGAGCGTCACGACAATGATCTGCTGATGGATGTGCAGCCTATCCCGGAGAAATTTTGGTCTGTGCTGGGTTTAAAAAAAGGCGGTGATATTCATATAGCCCGCAACAGTGGCCAGCCTGTAGCCGCGATTATTCCCTCTGTGACTCCAGACGGATACAGCGGCAATATCAATATGATAATAGGTGTTAACTTCGACGGTACCATTGCTGGTGTCAGGGTTGTTGAGCACAGAGAAACCCCGGGGCTGGGAGATAAGGTCGATCTTAAAAAGAGTGACTGGATTCTCAGCTTTAATGGGGCCTCACTGGTTAACCCCCAGGCATCGGGCTGGGATGTAAAAAAGAACGGCGGCGAATTTGATCAGTTTACCGGTGCTACTATTACCCCCAGAGCGGTTATCTATCAGATTGCTCAGGTACTAGAATACTTTAGTGAAGATAGCGAGCGACTATTGATAGAAGCTGCCAAAGCAACCCCAGAGGTACAGGCAGCGAACAACACAGAGGTCAATCCATGAGTGAAGTCACAGTAGCAGAGGTCGCCAAAAACGGCCTCTGGACCAATAACCCAGCACTGGTTCAGCTGCTGGGCCTGTGTCCGTTGCTGGCAGTGACTGGCACAGTGGTCAATGCACTGGGGCTGGGCATAGCCACATTGGCGGTGCTGATTGGTTCAAATACTATAGTCTCGTTAATTCGCAACCATGTTAGCGACGCCGTGCGCCTGCCTGCCTTTGTAATTATTATCGCCGCCTTTGTAACCTGCGCCGAGCTGCTAATGAAGGCCTATACCTATGAGCTGTATCAAATACTGGGTATCTTTATTCCGCTGATTGTAACTAACTGCGCTATCCTCGGCCGCGCCGAAGCCTTCGCCAGCAAACAGAATGTGGGCATGGCAGCATTCGACGGATTAATGATGGGTCTGGGTTTTCTGGCGGTGCTTGTGGTGCTAGGTGCGCTGCGAGAACTGTTGGGCCAGGGCACCGTATTGGCTGATATGCATCTGCTGTTTGGTGCCAGTGCCTCCAACTGGGTGATGCGCCCCTTTGGTGATAGTTACAGCTTTCTGGTGATTATTCTGCCGCCTGGAGCATTTCTGGTCACCGGTTTTTTAATCGCCATTAAAAATGCCATAGACAATGCCAACAAACGACGTAGCGCCGCACAAAAAACAGCGCCAGTTAAAGGTGCCAAGCGCATCCGCACCACCGGACATATCAGTTAGTAATTAATCTGTTATAGCAGTGTCAAAAGGAACGGAACAAATAAGGAATTAAACTATTATGCACAGGTCCGGCGCTCAGTTAGTGCGCTATGCACTGGAACAACTCAACACAGAACAAACCTTTGGGGTGGTGGGCGACCTCAACCGCGCAATCTACAGCGAACTGCAGCAGTCCTCTATTCACACCCACCTGGTCAACCAGGAGATCAGTGCGGCATTTATGGCCGATGCCATCAGCCGCACCACCCAGGGCGAAGCCGTGGGTACCATGCTGATTACCGCCGACGCCATTATTAACCAGGGTATAGCCGAAGCCTTTATCGCCGGCGTGCCCATGCTAATTATTGCCGGCGCCGCAGAACCTGAAGACCAAATTCTAGATCAGCAGCAACTGTTAGCGCCACTCACCAAAGCCTGCTTTAGAATCAGCCGCACTCAAGACATAGTAAGCAACCTGTTCGAAGCTCACCAGATAGCCACCAGTGACAAACCAGGCCCGGTTTATCTCGAAATTCCAGTGGCACTGCAACTGCAAACTCAGGAGATAGACGAGCCCTTGCCCGTGCACCTGTGCGCCGCAAATCAACCAGAGCTGGATATACAGCAGATCGATACCACCGCCCAGGCCCTTCTAAATGCTGAGTCCCCCGCGCTATTGGCTGGCTGGGGCGCCCTGTGCGTCCAGGCCGATCTAATTGCTCTTGCAGAGCGGCTGGCTATGCCAGTCTGCACCAGCTTACAGGGTACTAGCGCTTTTCCAGCCGAGCACATGCTGCATGCAGGTCTGGCAGCCAGCCCCAGTGCTCAGCAACTGTTTAAAGACTGCGACCAGTTACTGGCCCTGGGCACAGACCAACAGGACCTGCAGTCTGCAGATCTGCCTGATAATATTATCCAGCTAGCACCCCGAGCCATCCCCGCACTGCTCTATCAGCTCAACCAAATACAGAGCAATGGCAAACTATTTAAAACTAGAGAAAAGACCAATGCTAAAACCATCGCCAAATACAAAACTCAACTCAGCGAAGACTGGCTGGAGCACAATAGTAAAGGCAGGGTAAACCCCGCGGTGTTCTTTGCCGCTTTGAGTAAAGCTTTGGATAGCCAGGCCATTGTAGTGACCGGCCACGGCACCCACAGAGCACTGGCCGCTGAACTGTTGCCCATCAATAATCCTCGCGGATTTATCTGCCCCAGTAGCTTTAATGCCATGGGCTACTCTGTGCCCGCCGTCAATGCCATCAAAATGGCCAACCCAGACAAACAGGTGGTGGGCATAGTGGGCGACGGCGCCATGATGATTAATGGAATGGAAGTGCAGACTGCCGTGCACCAAAAACTGGGCACCCTCTACTGTCTGTTTAATAACAGCCAGCGCAGCACCAATAAAAACTCCGGGCATATGAACTGGGGTGCCTTTGCCGACGCCCTGGAATGCGCCTACTTCCCCATCAACAATAACCAGGGCATAGACACCACAATGCGCCGCGCACTGGAAACCACAGCCCAGGGCCAACCGGTAATATTAGAGGTCTGCATCGACTACAGCCGCAAGAGCTACTATGCGCAGCATCAAGAAAAAGTTCGACAGGCCAGCCTACCTGGCAGAGATAGATTGGGCGATGTAAAGCGGGCGATTGTGCGTAGGTTTACCAACCAAAAAGGGTAATGTAGGGGCTAATAGAGTTCTGACTTACCTCTGGTTAAAACTATCTCACCGGTGCGATCTTTAATAACTACAATATAGCTATCATCCTCAGTCGACTTTTGCCCAAAGATAGTTACCAGCCATAACGGGTGCACAGACTGGTCCTTTCCGTAGTAAAAATATTTCATATAGGGCGGCAATTTAGGCTGTATATATAGCGGTAGCTCCTCTGCACTCACATAGGCTTTGAGCTTATCCATAGCCATATCCAAAATCTCTTGATGAGAATACCTAGTTGGTGGATACAGCCCATCGGCAGTATTCATTGTATATAAATTTAGGCTTCCCACCTGGCCATCAGTCCTTATCCTGATACTGGAGGCATATTCAAAAACGGCACCCTGCACAACCTGCATAAAACTAATGCCTTTCACCCGTCCAGCATCTCTTCTAACCTTGGTAACCAGAAATACACTGTCATGTGCAGATTGGGTCAATAATTTTAGCTGCGATAAGTACTGGGAAATCTCCGGGGATATGGCACCTTTTTTTATTTTAGAGGTATCCAACTTCCCCAGATCAGGGCCTTCGATTGTGCTGGTTAGCAAGGATTTTGAAGCATGGTGAAAGTAATAGGTTGGCGCCATTTCCAGCAATAGTTCAGTTCTCACTAGCTCCGACTCTAATCTATGCATAGGGCCTATATCAGCCATAGAAAGTAATCTGGCATTGCTCCACTGAGATTGCTGACCGTCTACAGGTTGTAGTTTGTAAATTAGCTGCTGCGACTCGTTAGTCTGTCGCGAGAGCATAAGGTACCTGGTACTATCCACAACAAGTTGAGCTGCAATATGGCCTGACTGATTGCTAACAATAAATCTCGCATGCCCATTATGATCAACCAGCTTAGCGGTCACATAGAGAAACTGGTTATTTTTATCGGCCAATACTTCGACCACAGATAAAAGGTACTGCTGCCTATCCACTGTAACCCGGTAATTGCTATAGGCACCTGGCGGCAGAGGCCTTTCAGGGTTCCGCGCCTCCAGACTCGACAAGTCAAAACTAGCCGCACCCACCAGTGTAGCCCAGTCGACTGGGTGCGCCTCATGGTAGTGCAGCTCATCAATCCCCAGCTCAATATCAGCATCTAACAATGGTATCTCCACGGCAGCATTAGCCTTCAGCTGAGCAAGCGCCTCCAGCGATAGCATATTAAAGGCCGGATGATAATTCTTCCGGGGTAACACAGAGGCCGTTAATGACAGCGAAAAAATAATGAGTGTAGCTGGGAGAAAGCGATAAAACAGAATCATGATAATGCCGTCTTTTTTTTCATGTGATTTAAAAATTAGCTACTATCACAAAACCAAGCTTTGAGGATGTAATTTTTATTAGTCAATTAATAGACCAAGAATTTGGTCTTGTCACGAATAAATCTAGAGCAGCTTGGTGCTAGATGCTAGCCACGCTGCCAATGACGGAGTACTGGATTGGTCTAAAAATCCTTGGCAAACAGCATATCGATATTGCGAAATGCCTTAAATTCCAGATGATTATTGCTGGGGTCTTTAACGAACAGAGTTGCCTGTTCACCAGCCTGGCCCTCAAAGCGGATATAGGGCTCAATCACAAACTCTATATGATTGGCTTTCATCATCTCCACTGCTTGCTCATATTGCTGCCACTCCATAATTACCCCAAAGTGGGATGCGGGCACTGCATGGCCATCCACTGCATTGGTTACATTAGATGGGTGATCCTCAGGGGCTACCAAGTGGGCCACCAGCTGGTGGCCAAAGAAATCAAAGTCGATCCAGCGGTCTGATTCACGGCCAGTCGCGCAGCCGAGAATATCAGTATAAAAAGCGCGGGCGGCTTCCAGATCGGTAACTGGAAAGGCTAGGTGAAAACGGGGGTAGTGGGTATTTTTCATGGAGGTAGGATAGGATATTTTAACTGGCTAGGTAAGGATATTTTTGTTTAAGGACAAAAACAGCTCTCGGTGAATTCAAAATATTAGGATAGGCCGCTAGGCTGCTCAAGCTTGGGGGGGGGCTCCAGAATATAACCTATGACGATTTAAGGTAATAAAAGACGGCAGTAATAGAACCTGCCGCCACGGGTGAGAAGCGGTTGTTAGAACCTGTTTATCAAAAGGCCTTGGCAAAGCCCAGGGATAAAGAGGTTAGAGTGCTGCCCTGCTTATCGGCATAGCGCACCAGCTCAAGACTGGTTTGCACATGGGGCCTAAGGGCCCAGTCGGCGCCTATACCATAGGAAATATCATCTATCTTGTCGTCTGTGGTGACACCCAGGCTGATTTGTTCCAAACCAATCTGACTGTAGCCAACCAACAGGTAAGGATAAAACCTGTCTCCAGATGGAACGCCAAGTCTCACATAGGCACCATAAAACTCCTGCACCTTGAACTCTATGTCGCTGCCTAATATGGGGTCGACAAGAATTTGGTTGCCCAGACCGTAGCCCAGGCGAAATTCTGCCGACAAATAATGGTTGTACTGCTTGCCCAGGCGGCCGTAGATGGCGGCTACCTCGGCATCCTCAATACCATCTTCAGCGATTTCCATAGCAGATAGATTGATACCAATATAGGCATCGGGGGCGTAGTAAAAGTGAGTGTAATGGTCGGCAGCAAAGACATTGCTGGGAGAAAATGCAGACACAAACGAAAATACTGACGCGACAAACGAAAAGACAACTGTCCATTGTTTACACATAGTGTTTTCCTAATTGTATAAAGGTGTTGCTAACACCTATTTGAGCTACACCACCTGCCAATGTGGTGACTGATTAAGTACCTCCCGAACTTCTTGCTTATCGATGCAATCGCGACTTACTGACTTTACTGAAGTGGTGTGGCAGAGTGTTGAAACCACTTCAAAGACTCCGTGCTGAACCCTGTGGAGTAACTGACGATCCTCATCCTCCATATGGTGCAGCACCTCATTGTAGATATCCAAGTAGAGCGAACTCGAATCTCGGCTAACCATCTCATTGGTATCTGCAATGTCATTAATCCTGACCTTACATTCTTGAGGCCACAGACTCATCACCATTTCAAAACATTGTTCGAATTTATCGTTCTGTATGATGGTCACCACCGCACCTGCCTCCTAATCCACGTGGGTGTGGGTCAAATTTTGTTAGATAAATATATAGACTATAAATTTGATACTGTGGGCACTAATTAAAAAGTTATTCAAAATAACCTTTCCATGGCCTATGGCAGAGTTTTGAGCTCTAGGTGCTAAAGAATACTGTGGGTCACCAGGGTAACCCATCCAAATCCACATTGCCGCCGGTCAATATAATGGCTACGCGCTTACCCTGAAACTGTTCGGGCTGATCCATTATCGCGGCCAGGGGCACGGCGCAGGAGGGCTCTACAATCACTTTTAGCCTGGTCCAAATCAGACGCATGGCTTCTATTATGCGCTCTTCAGAGCAGAGCAATATATCATCTACTGTCTCACGCATTACTGCAAAGTTGCGCACGCCAACTGTGGCGCGCAATCCATCGGCAATAGTATTGGGGCTGTACTCGGCGAGCCTTTCGCCACTCTGCATGCCAAGCCAGGCATCTTTGGCCTGTTCAGGTTCTGCACCTAGCACCTGGGCATTACTCAGGGCTTTAACCGCAATACCGGTGCCAGCAATTAAGCCACCACCACCCACTGGGGCCATCACAATATCTAACCGCTGGTCGATTTGTTCCAATAACTCCAGGGCAGCGGTGCCCTGCCCGACAATAATCTCATCTGCGTCATAAGGGTGCACTAATCTATAGCCCTGCTCTTGAATAAGCACAGCCACTGCGCCTTCACGCGCAGCCATAGTGGGTTGGCAGAGTTGTATATTGGCCCCGTAGCCTGCTACTGCAGCTTTTTTAACTTCTGGTGCGTTCTCTGGCATCACCACTGTGCAGGGAGCATCTCTTAGGCTTGCAGCCCAGGCCAGTGCGGCACCATGGTTGCCCGATGAATGGGTAACAACCCCTTTTTGCAGACTAGTATCGTCCATGGAAAATATTGCATTGCAGCCTCCTCGGGCTTTGAAGGCGCCAATCTTTTGGAAGTTTTCTGCTTTAAAAAATAATTCACAGCCCATCATTTTATTGAGCAGCTGACTCTGCAAAATAGGCGTGCGATGAATATAGGGCGCTATGCGCTTATGGGCTTGCTGAATATCTTTAATGGTTAATTTCATAGCGCCAGTTTAGCCCAATCATGACGAGGCTGGCGACTAAAACAAATAGTTTGCATCAGCATAATTTGCCATATACTTACTCTGTTGAGCGACATATCACTGCCCTATAAAGGAAGCCATATGATTAGAGTCTGTGTTTTTAATGGTACCGACACAGCTGTTGGCGGCACTGAGCTAATTGCCCTACCACTGCCCACAGGGACTTCCCTGTGGATTGATATTTGTAGGGAGACTCCAGCTGCTGAAGAGATTATTTTTGATCAGTTTGGCTGCCACCCACTCTGTGTTCAGGATGCCCGCCGTGAGCGTCATCCGCCAAAAACCGAGCATTTTAAAGACCAGTCCTTTGTGTTGCTTCGGGCGCTAAAATCAGTGTGTGAGGGGCTGTCTTTTGAGACCCAGCAGGTAGCTTGTTTTATTGGCCATAACTATTTGATTACGCGCCATGATGAAACCTCTGGGGTAATTGATAACTGGTGGAATTTTGGTGACGTTGAGAGCCCCATGGCCAAAGGGCCCTGGGTGTTGTTTGCAGCCATTACCAACAGCATGGGGCTGGCATATATAGACATGCTACTGGAATTTGAGCCCACATTGTCTGGCTTTGAGGATTCGCTGCTGGATTCTCCCAGCGATGAATTACTCCGTGAGCTGATCAGCTGCAAAACCTCCTTGCGTAAACTTAAGCGTATGCAAAGTTACCATGAGGCTGCCTATGCAGAGTTGCTGCAGCATTTTGATAACGACAACCTCACCTTTGCTGAGTCTCGCCATGCGGTCACAGATGTCTATGAGAAATTTGAGCGTCTGCACAGCCTGTCATCCCTTTATTACGACTTAGCGGGAGATCTAATTGATGGGCATATCTCCCTCACATCCCACAGACTCAATGACACCATGCGCATACTTACGGTGGTGACTGCGATCTTTGTGCCTCTGGGCTTTCTGGCTGGTCTCTACGGCATGAATTTCGACAATATGCCTGAGTTGCATCAGCCCAATGGTTACTTTATTTTGGTGGGAGTGATGGCCAGTATTGCCCTTGGGCTGGTAGCTCTATTTAAAAGGAATAAATGGCTGTGATGGAAAAAATCGAATACTGGCTAACATTACCTATTATACAAATCGGTGATTTTTCACTGCGCCTGTCCGACCTGGCTTCTGCCATGGGCATTATTATTGTCACCATGATTGCATCGCGGGTACTCACCCGCGCTGCCACAGTGGCAGGCAAACGCAGCCGCGCTAAAGATCAAAATATCTATGTTATAAACCGGGTGTTGAAATACCTAGTTTATGCACTGGGCATTTTTATGGCCCTGTCGGTACTGGGTTTTAGTTTTGATAAGCTGGCCCTTATCGTAGGTGCACTGGGTGTGGGTATTGGCTTTGGTTTGCAGTCTATTGTTAATAATTTTGTCAGCGGCATTATTATTCTGTTTGAGAAGTCTCTGCGGGTGGGGGATTTTATTGAGTTGCCCAATGGTCTATTGGGGGAGGTGCGGGAGGTTAATATCCGCAGCACGCTGATTCGCACATTGGATAATGCGGATATCCTGGTGCCAAACTCAGACTTTATTACCAATCAGGTGAATAACTGGACCCTGAATGACGATGTTAGGCGCTTTACCATTAATTTCAGTGTGGCCTACGGCAGCGATTTATCACTGGTTACAAAAGCTGGTCTTGAGGCGGCAAATAGTATCGAGCATACATTGCAGCGCCCCAACCTGATGCCGGCTGTTCTTGTTCGTGAGCTGGGTGACTCTGGTGTGGAGTGCATGCTATCGGTATGGACTGAAGGCGATCTGGTCAAGCGCCCGGGGCTGATCACCTCAACTTACCTGACCGCCATATACAATAGCTTGAGAGAGCATAACTTGGAAATCCCATTCCCACAGATGGACGTGCATATGCGCGGCTAATAATGTCTGGGCAATAAAAAAGCCGCTCTAATGAGCGGCTTTTTTACAGGTTCCACTTGCTGCTGTTACTTAAGGTCGCGACCGCGGTTGGCCGCAATTCGCAGACGCAGGGCATTTAATTTAATAAAGCCCTCGGCATCCGCCTGATTGTAAGCGCCACCATCGTCATCGAAAGTAGCAATATTGGCATCGAATAAGCTGTCATCGGACTTGCGCCCTACCACGCTCACATTGCCTTTGTAGAGTTTAATTCTTACATCACCATTGACCACATCCTGGGTCTGGTCTATGGCACTCTGCAACATCAGGCGCTCTGGTGCCCACCAGTAACCGTTGTAAATCAGCTTGGCGTACTTGGGCATTAACTCATCTTTCATATGGGCCACTTCCCGATCCAGGGTCAGCGACTCTATGGCGCGGTGAGCTTTCATCATCACTGTGCCCGCTGGGGTTTCGTAACAGCCGCGTGACTTCATGCCCACATAGCGGTTTTCAACAATATCCAGTCTCCCAACACCATTGGCGCCAGCAACCTTATTTAAATATTCAATCACTGTGGCTGGCGACATGGCTTCACCATCAATGGCCACAATATCACCCTTCTGATAGCTGATATTCATGTAGGTAGCCTGATCTGGTGCCTCCTCCGGCGAAACTGTCCAGCGCCACATATCATCTTCGGCTTCGGACCAGGGGTCTTCCAAATTCCCACCCTCGTAGGAGATATGCAGCAGATTGGCATCCATAGAGAATGGGGACTTTTTGCCACGCTTCATCTCTACAGGAATTTTGTGCTCAGCGCAGTAGTCCATCAGTTTGTCGCGGGAGTTCAGATCCCATTCACGCCAAGGGGCAATCACTTTGATACCTGGCTTAAGTGCATAGGCGCCCAGCTCAAAGCGCACCTGGTCGTTGCCCTTACCTGTGGCACCATGGGAGATAGCATCGGCGCCGGTTTCATTGACAATCTCAATCAGGCGCTTGGCAATTAGCGGACGCGCAATGGAGGTACCCAGCAGATACTCGCCTTCATAGATGGTATTGGCGCGAAACATGGGGAACACGTAGTCGCGGGCATATTCTTCCCGCAGGTCATCGATATAAATCTCTTTAACACCCAATGCTTCCGCTTTGGCGCGTGCGGGTTCTACTTCTTCACCCTGGCCTATATCGGCGGTAAAGGTAACCACTTCACATTGATATTCTTCCTGCAGCCATTTCACTATGACTGAGGTATCCAGGCCTCCTGAGTAGGCGAGAACAACTTTATTGACCGATGACACGTTGCTAATTCCTTTGCTGGGGAAAATGGCTGAGAATTCTACCCTAAATTGACGGCTTTGTGTGTCGTTTAAGCCTGCAGGGCCCTGATTTGCTCAATTTCCGCAGGATTAAACAATTGATAGCCCAGAGCAAAAAATTCTTCCAGTTCTAGGTCTGTTGGAAAGCTGTAGTAATTTGCCTGCCCCTGCTGGGGCTGGGCTCGGAGACTAATATCTGAATCCAGTTGTTGTACTGCAAAGGCCATCTGCCTGCAGCCAGCAGCATAGAGGCTGAGAACATTGAGCAAGTAAGATTGCTCTGGGTTTAGGGGCGCCCTGGCAATAGATAGAATATCACCAGTGTCCACTCCACCGTCCTGAATGTAATGCAGGGTAGAGCCTATTTCAGCATCACCATTAACCATGGCCCTAAAACTGGCCATTACTCCCCGGTAGTCGGGCAGCAGCCCAGAGTGCAGATTGATAACGCCATATTTGGGAATGGCAATAATGGGCTCGCGAATAATCAGCCCAAAGCGAATAGACAAAATTACATCTGGCTCTGTAGCCTTTATGCGCTCGATACCCTGGGTACCATTGACCCTATTGTCTATATCCGCAAAGCCCTGCAATCTGCAGCCAGCCTGTCTGGCTAGGCTATCAAAACTATGGGGGCTGGCAGTGATCAGCTGTTTTTCAAACTCAGCCAGTGCCATTAACGGCTGAGGCAAACTTTGGTCCCTACCTACTTTTTCGGAGATAAAAATCGACAGCCGGTGTCCGCTGAGCAGACCAATCAGTCGGCTAAGGACAATATGGCTGGCAAGATCACGATTGGTTAATAGACTAATATTCATGGCGCTAGATTTACACAAGTGCTCGTATGAAGCCACTGTTTCCGGTAGCATTCAGTTTACAACCAAGGACTCTGCTCAATGGACCAAATAAGCATTATCCAACCAGACGACTGGCACCTGCATCTGCGCGATGGGCTGGCGCTGGAAACCACTGTGCCGGCGGCGGCACGTGGCTTTGGACGCGGTATTATTATGCCCAACCTAACCCCACCGGCCACTACAGTGGCTGGAGTTGCAGCTTACAGAGAGCGTATTCTAGCCCAGCGGCCTGAGGGTTCGAGCTGGGAACCGCTAATGGTACTGTATCTGACAGATAATACTGACCCAGAAGAGATTCGCGCGGCCAAAAAATGTGGTTTTATTCAGGGCTGCAAATACTACCCCGCCGGCGCCACCACTAATTCAGATTCCGGCGTAACCGATCTGGCCAATATCAGTGCGGTGCTGGAAACTATGCAGGAAGTGGGCATGGTGTTGCAGCTGCACGGCGAGGTGACCGCCAGTGAAATTGATATCTTTGATCGCGAAGCGGAGTTTATTGAGCGCCATCTGCGCGGTCTGGCCGAGCAGTTTCCGCAGCTTAAAATTATTTTCGAACATATCACCACTCAGCAGGCAGCGGAGTTTGTCTCCGGAGCCAGCGACAATATAGGCGCCACCATTACGCCACAGCATCTGCTGTTTAATCGCAACCATATGCTGGTGGGGGGCATTCGTCCCCATCTGTTCTGTCTGCCTATTTTAAAGCGCAATCTACATCAGCAGGCATTGATTGAGGCCGCCACCAGCGGCAATAAAAAATTCTTTTTAGGCACTGACTCTGCACCCCATGTCCAGGGCCGCAAAGAGAGCTCCTGTGGCTGTGCCGGCTGCTTTAGCCACCATGCAGCTATAGAGTTCTACGCCGAGGTCTTTGAACAGGCCGGAGCTCTGGACCAACTGGAGGCCTTTGCCAGCACCAATGGTCCAGATTTTTATGGTCTACCGCGCAACAGCGGAACAATTACACTGCAGCGTCAGTCCTGGCAGCTGCCCGAGTCTGTACCCTTCGATGGTTCTCAACTGATCCCTCTAGGCGCAGGCACCAGCCTAAACTGGAAATTGAGCCTCTAATGGATATGCCCGAAGAATTATTGCAACCCTCGCTGATGGCCAAACGCTTTCGCGGTTTTTTGCCTGTGGTGGTGGATGTAGAGACTGGCGGGTTTAACTCGCGCACCGATGCGCTACTGGAAATCGCCGCAGTTATTTTGGAGATGGACGCCCAGGGCAACCTACAAATCAAAGAGAGCTACAATAAAAATATCGATCCCTTTCCCGGCGCTGTGGTTGAACCCTCGGCTCTGGAATTTACCGGCATCGATATCTATGACCCAGAGCGCGACCCTGAAGAAGAGGGTGAGGCACTGCGGGAAATTTTTCGGCCCATTCGCAGAGAGATTAGCGATACAGGCTGTACCAGATCAGTAATGGTAGCCCATAACGCCCATTTTGACCTGGGCTTTGTCAATGCGGCCATTGAACGCAATCAAATCAAGCGCAGCCCGTTTCACCCGTTCTCCTGTTTTGATACCTCTACATTAGCGGGACTGGCCTATGGCCAGACCGTGCTGGCCAAAGCCTGTCAGGCGGCGGAGATTGAATTTAATAACCGCGATGCTCACAGTGCGCTGTATGACACCATTAAAACCGCGGAGCTGTTCTGCAAGATCACCAATCGCTGGAAAGAACTAGGCGGCTGGCCAGTCGCCTAAATATTTACGCCACACTGCCAGTCTATTTATTGACCCAGAAGTCGGCTTTTTCAATACCCAGCTTGAGTGGATCAAATGTTGGATCCTCACCATTGTCCAGCTGGGTTTCATAATCTTTTAGTGCCAGCATTGCCGGCTTTTGCAGAATCAGAATAGCCACAATATTCAGCCAGGCCATTAGACCCACACCTATATCGCCCAGTGCCCAGGCAATATTGGCGCTCTTTAGGCCGCCGTACATAACCGAGGTCAACACCAGCGCTTTGAGAAACAGGACCAACCAGGGGCGATGGACTTTGCGATTGATATACATCACATTGGTTTCAGCAATATAGTAGTAAGCAATAATAGTGGTAAAGGCAAAGCACAGCAGGGAGATCGCCAATATGCCACTGCCAAAGCCTGGCAATACAGTATCAAATGCACTCTGCACATAGGCGGGGCCAGCCTCATAACCTGAGAGACCCTGGTAGAGCATTACTCCGTCTGGGCCTTGAACGTTGTAGAGGCCAGTCATCAGAATCATAAAGGCGGTTGCGGTGCAGATCAGCAGGGTATCCACATAGACAGAGAAAGCCTGAACCAACCCCTGCTTGGCTGGATGGGAGACTTCTGCCGCCGCCGCTGCATGGGGCGCTGTGCCCTGCCCCGCTTCATTGGAGTAAACACCGCGCTTAACACCCCATTGCACCGCCATACCAATAATAGCGCCGAAACCTGCATCTAGCCCAAAAGCGCTCTTAACAATAAGATTAATCACGGCGGGGAACTGTTCGATATTGGCCCCAATCACGGCAAAGGCAATCAATATATAGCCCATTGCCATAGCAGGCACTACCACCTGAGCAAAGTGCGCTATACGCTTTACGCCACCAAAAATAATGATTGCAACGCCCAGGGCAATCAATGAAGAGGTTGCCAATGGTGGAATACTCCAAGCATTACCCATGGCAGCAACAATACTGTTAGCTTGAATACCTGGCAGACAGAACCCGACGGCAATAATGGTCGATGCGGCAAATAGCCAGGCATACCAATTTTGTCCCATGGCTTTCTCGATAAAGTATGCTGGACCACCACGGTATTCACCATTGTCGTCTTTCTCTTTATAAATCTGTGCAAGGGTCGCTTCGACGTAGGCGGTTGAGGCACCCAAAAAGGCCACCATCCACATCCAGAAAACAGCGCCCGGCCCACCCATGGCAATCGCCGTGGCAACACCGGCAATATTGCCTGTACCCATGCGCCCGGAAAGAGACATAGCCAGCGCCTGAAATGAGGAAACACCGGATTCGGAGCTGCGGCCTTCGCGCATAATGCTCAACATATGCCGAAAGTGACGAACCTGTAAAAACTTGGTGCGCACAGAAAAATATAGCCCGGTGCCCAGACATAAATAAATTAGTGCCGAGCTCCAGATAATGGAGTTTATTTGACCCAGAAACGCTTCCAAGATTAATCCTCTTTTTTTGTTAGTTATATCCTGTCGCAGTTGAGCCACAGATAACTGCTATTGACCGCAGCTAGGTACAGAGCCCTTATTCTTTTACTAATTGATCTGTATTACAAGGGCCAATGCCTCTGGATAGCTATTTAACAGTCACAATTGCTAAAATGATTTTTAAAATAACATCAGTTCAGCCTCCACAGCGCGATATGTTCGCAATAGCCCCCCAAGGAATAAATACCTATGACAGATTCTTTTAAAGAAAGCGCGCTCAAGTATCACACTCACCCATTGCCGGGCAAACTGGAGATCAGGCCAACCAAACCTCTGGCTAATAAACGCGACCTCTCGCTAGCCTATTCCCCCGGGGTGGCCCATGCCTGTGAGCTGATTGTAGACAACCCCACTGAGGTTGCCTCTGTTACTTCGCGCGGCAATCTGGTGGCGGTTATCACCAACGGTACTGCAGTTTTGGGACTGGGCAATATAGGACCTCTGGCATCCAAGCCGGTGATGGAGGGCAAGGCGGTACTGTTTAAAAAGTTTGCCAATATTGATGTCTTTGATATTGAGGTAGATGAAACCGATGTCGACAAACTGGTAGATATTATTGCCAGCCTGGAACCCACTTTTGGTGGTGTCAATCTTGAAGATATCAAAGCACCGGAATGTTTTATGGTGGAGGAAAAACTGCGCCAGCGCATGAAGATTCCGGTATTCCACGACGATCAGCACGGCACTGCAATTGTAGCAGCTGCGGCCATTTACAATGGTCTACGCATAGTCGAAAAAGAATTTTCCCAGGTGAAGCTGGTGGTTTCTGGCGCTGGTGCTGCCAGTATTGCCTGTGTAGATCTGCTGGTAAGCATGGGCCTGCAAAAGAAAAATGTGCGCATGATCGACCGCACCGGCGTGATTTATGCGGGCCGCAAAGAAGGGATGAACCCCTGGAAGCAAGGCTATGCTGTAGAGACTAGCGACCGCACTATTGAAGATGCGATTGAGGGTGCGGACCTATTTATGGGCCTGTCTGGCCCAGGTGTGTTAAACGGCGACCTGCTGAAGAAGATGGGCGAGAAGCCTATTATTCTGGCAATGTCTAACCCGGTTCCGGAAATTATGCCGGAAGAAGCCATGGCCGCTCGCCCAGATGCGATTCTTGCCACTGGTCGCTCGGACTATCCCAATCAGGTTAACAATGTTCTGTGCTTCCCGTTTATTTTCCGTGGCGCACTGGACTGCGGTGCTTCGACAATTAACGAAGAGATGAAGATGGCCGCAGTGCGCGCCATTGCCGATTTGGCTACCAAAGAAACCTCAGATGTAGTGGCCGCTGCCTATGCGGATGAGCAGTTAAAATTTGGCCCGGAATATTTAATCCCCAAAGCCTTTGACCCGCGCCTGATTGAAGATGTGCCATTGGCTGTGGTTCAGGCCGCCATGGACAGCGGTGTTGCCACCAGACCTATTGCGGATATGGAAGCCTATCGACAGTCACTGCATGAATTTGTAAATCAGGCTGGTCTGTTTATGCAGCCAATTATTGAAGTAGCCAAAAAAGCACCGGCCCGCATTGTCTATGCCGAGGGCGAAAATGATGACGTGTTGTTGGCGGTACAGGCTGTGGTGGATGAAAATATTGCCAAGCCAATCTTAATTGGTCGCCGCGCCGGGATGGAGGTCAAGATTGACCGTCTGGGCCTGCGTATAGATCTGGAGGAGGATGTGGAGATATTTGACCCGGGCAATAACGATCGTCATGAGGATTACGCTGCCTACTACCATGAGATGGTTGGCCGCCACGGGGTCTCTGTGGCCGCTGCTCGCAAGATTATGCGCGATGATCAGACGGCGATTGCGGCGGTGATGGTGGCGCGCAATGAAGCCGATGGCCTGATCTGTGGCAAGGTAGGTCGCTTTGATTTCCATCTGCGAGAAATTATGCACCTGCTGGGGCCAGAGGATAAAACTCAGCTGGTGAGCTCTGCCGCCGTACTGCTGTTGCCCGATGGCCCGCTATTTCTGGCTGATACAGCGATGAATGTGGACCCCACTGATGCTGAACTGGTAAAAATTACCGAGGCCAGTATTAATCTGGTCAAGCGCTTTGGTATTGAACCTAAAGTCGCCCTGCTGTCGCACTCTAACTTTGGTACCTCTAATGCTGCCTCGGCGAAAAAGGTGCGCAGTGCAGGTGAAATGCTCCGAAATGCTCACCCAGACCTGCAGATTGATGGCGAAATGCATGTGCTTAGCGCCCTGAACCCCAAGCTGCGCGAGACGGTGTATTCCCAGGCCAATTTGCAGGGTCGCGCCAATGTCTTGGTTATGCCCAATCTGGATGCGGCCAATATTGCCATGGGCCTGATCAGGTCCCTGACTGATGCTCTGCTGATTGGTCCCTTTATCAATGGTTTCCGCAAGCCAGCGCATATTGTGATTCCGTCGGTTTCGTCTCGCGGGATCTTTAATATGACGGCGCTGACGGTAGCGGATATTCAGGCTGAGGGCTTTTTATCCAAGAGAAGCTGAGGGCTCTTTATCCAGGCGAAGCTGAGGGCTCCTTATCTAACAGAGCTAAGATAAATTAGTTTTTATCTTGAATTGCGAGGCCTAGCTGATAGAGCTGCTTTTTATCGCCGCCAGTAATTTTGGCGGTGAGTGAAGCGGCTTTGGTTAGGGGCAGTTCTTTTAGCAGCAGGCCCAGTATTTTTTCGGCATCCACGGAGACGGTTTCAGTCTCGGTAGCTGCTCCACCGATGACCAGTACCATTTCTCCGCGCTGCTGGTTGCTGTCGGCTCGCACCAAGTCTAATAATTCTGCCAGGCTGCCCTGCAGATAGGTCTCGAAGGTTTTGCTGATCTCCCGGGCCATAAAAGCGGGTCGATCAGCGCCAAAGATGTCCAGCATATCGGCGATAGTATCTGTAATACGATGAGGAGCCTCGTAGTAAACCATGGTCTCAGTATTGCCCTTTACGGCTGATAATGAGGTTTTGCGCTGGGTGCTTTTAGCTGGTAGAAAGCCCATAAATTTGAATTTATCTGTAGGCAACCCAGAAACACTCAGAGCGGCAATTACGGCAGAGGCGCCGGGAATCGGTATCACGCTGTATCCCTGTTGCCGGGCTTCGGATACCAATCGGTAACCAGGATCGGAGATTAGGGGCGTTCCTGCATCGGAAATAAGGGCCACATCTTCACCGTCGCGCAATCGCTTGAGAATACTGTAACTGGACTTTTTGTCGGTATGATCATGATAAGCAATGCAGGGTTTATCTATACTAAAATGATTGAGCAGCTTTTTACTGTGGCGAGTGTCCTCGCAGGCGATTACACTCACAGACTGGAGAGTCTCCACCGCGCGGGGTACCATGTCACCCAGATGGCCTATGGGTGTAGCGACTATATATAACGTACCGGATTGATTAGAGTTCATGAATAAAAAGCGTCTTCCATTATTTGTCTTAGCGCTGGGCATCTTAGCCTTTATTGGTGGCTGTGCGCCAACTCCAACCCAGGATACTGTGCGTGTACCAGTGTTTACCGGTGTCGAGGTTCAGGATATCAGTGCTCTGCAACAGGCCCAGGCCATGCTGGAGTCTGCACCAGTGTCTGCCAACCCGGATCAGCGTATTTTTGAGGCCGCCATGCTGTTTGCCAGCGCCGGAGACCTGGCTAAAAGTGCCGAAGCGGCAAAGCTGGTGGTTGCGGAGCAACTGAGTGACTCGCAGTATATTGAATTCAATCTGTTTGTAGCCGAGCTCGAACTCAGTTTGGGCAACCCCCAGGGTGCTGCTGACCGTTTGACTCAGGATAGGTTTGTCGGCATTAGTGCAACTTTTAATGCCTCAACACTGAGGCGTATGCTCAGCCTGCAAGCGGACAGCAATTTTGCCTTGGGCAATATTGAGCTGGGGCTGCTGAAGTCGATCAGTTATGCCGGCCTGCTGAGAAAGCAACAGGATATTCGTGCTGTGCACAATAGCCTGTGGCGCCAACTCACAGTGCTGCCCTACAGCTATTTGCAACTTGGCATAAATCACCCAAATACTGTGCTTGCCGGCTGGTTGCAGCTGGCGCAAGTAAACCGCCTGTATCAGGCTGATGCTCAGTCGAGGGCACTGGCCTTTAAGGATTGGCAGCGACGCTGGCGAACACATCCGGCGGCAAAAAATCCGCCGAGAGCTGTAAAGGACCTCGGCTCATCCAGCCGCTCCTCAGCCCCATCCCAGGTGGCCCTGCTGCTGCCTCTGCAAGATAACTATGAGGTGCCCAGTTACACCTTGCTGGACGGCTTTATGGGCGCCTACTATGAGTTTCTCAGCGAGAATATCGAGGATGCTCCGGACATTCGCGTCTATGACACCAGTGTGCAGTCTCTGCAAAAGGCCTATAACAACGCAGTGGAAGATGGTGCCGAAATGATTATTGGTCCCATGCGCCAGTCTGAGGTGGAGGCGCTGTTGCCTATGGCCAGTCTGCCTGTGCCCACACTGAGTCTCAACCGGGTAGATAGGGCCACTGGGTCTCAGCCGCAAAATCTATTTCAATTTGGTCTCTCTCCCCAGGACGAAATAGCCCAAATTGCCGATCGCGCCTGGCTGCAGGGCAAACGCAATGTACTGATAGTTTCACCCAATAATAGTTGGGGACGTAGCTCGGCTTCTTTCTTTAACCAGTACTGGACGGAAAAAGGCGGCACTTTACTGGATCAGGTTGCCTACCCCTCCTCGGTCAAAGATTTTACCCCACTGCTCAAGCCGCCACTGCTGATAGATATGAGCGAAGACCGCGCGCTGCAGATCAAGCGCTTTGTAAACAGCCGTATCAAATCTCAGGTAAGGCGCCGACAGGACATTGACCTGGTGGTGGTGCTTGGCTATCCGGTAGTGGCGCGGCAAATCAAACCGGCCCTCGATTTTCTCTACGCCTCTGATGTACCTGTAGTGGCTACCTCGCATATCTATAACGGTATTGAACAGACAGACTTGGACCGGGATTTAACCGGCGTTGAATTTAGTGCCATGCCCTGGACATTGCCCGGTCAACTGGCCAGAGAGCTGACACCGGATACGCGCCTACACACAGCCTATCGCCATCTCTATGCCGTGGGTCACGATGCCTTTCTACTGCACAGAAATCTGCGCGATCTTCAGTCTGAACAGCAGGCCTGGGTATTTGGTGCCACAGGATTACTGTCGCTGTCAGATGGCATTATTAAACGACAACAAAAATGGGCTGAATTCCAGCGCGGCAAGGTGGTGGAATTGGCCCGCTAAGGGTTAGAAGGCGCTGCAATATAGAGCGCTGGGCATTATTTATCAGGACGACTGTGACCAGAGGTAAGCAATAAGACGGCAAGGCTTATGGATAGAGCAAACAGGCAGCACGGCTATCTTTCGGGTGATCAGGCGGAAGATCTAGCCCGCCGGTATCTGATGGATCAGGGCTTAGAGTTGTTGGGCAAAAATTTTCGCACCCGTCAGGGCGAAATCGACCTGATAATGAAAGATAACGGCTGTATTGTGTTTGTTGAGGTGCGGTTTCGCCGCTCTCAGATCTTTGGCGGTGCAGCTGCATCTATTACCGCGAAGAAATGCAGGCGGCTCACAGCCGCGGCGGCGGTCTATTTGCAGAGCCGCGGTTTGGGCGCTTCTAATCCAGCCCGCTTTGATGCTGTGACCATAGGCCCGAGTAGCAACCCAATGACTGATGATGCTGGCCACTTACATAGCCAGTTAAAGAATTATGCCATTGACTGGATTAAGAATATTATAATGTAGCCGCGACTATACAGCGTTAAATAAGCGCAAAAGGTAACATCAACTCAAAAGGGACTATGGACAAGCAAATTTTTACCCACTTTCAGAAGGTCATCGAGACTACCATGGTAGTCGGAGACGCTTTTTCTGAACCCATGGCAGCAGCTGCGGAAAAGATTGCCCAGGCACTGCTGGCGGGTAATACTATTTTTAGCTGTGGTGATAAATCTGCGGTGCCCCTGGCCCAGTTATTCTCGGATTATTTGGCTCAGGGTTTTGAAATTGAACGTCCGGGTTTTCCCGCACTAAATCTCAATAAACTGATGGATAATTCCTTTGGCGCTGAACGCTATGCCCAGTCTGTTCAGGTACAGGGAAAAGCAGGCGATGTCCTACTGATAGTCAGCGCGGGGGATAACAGTCTTGCCCTGCTGACTGCCATTGAAGCTGCAATTGATAAACAATTAGGCGTTATTCTGCTCTCGGGGGTCAATGATGATTTACTATCGGCTACTCTCGGTTACAATGATATTGTAATTCCCGCAGCGGAGTTTCAGGGGCAGCTGGCGACAGCAGCTCAGTTTCAGATCGTTCAGTGCCTCTGTGCACTGGTCGACCATCAAATTTTTGGAGGCGAGTAGATGCGAGTTTTAGCGGTATTATTAACCCTGATGTTTATGCTGTCGGGATGTACTACAGTTGTTGATTCGGTTACCTCTAAGCCCTTTGATCCGGACCCTTCGAGCACCAGTGTAGGCACAGCTATCGATGATATAAAGATGGATACCCAAATTGGTGTCAATATCAAAAAGGCTCACCCGCAACTGGATAAATCCCATATCAATATCAATGTAGCAAACCGCGTTGTGCTGTTGACCGGCGAGGTACCTTCCACAGAAATGAAGAAAATGGCCGGCGACGTGGCACGTAACTTTAAAGATGTGCGCCAGGTTTACAACGAGCTGCAGGTGCGAGGAAAAACTTCCATTGTTTCGCGTACCAATGACAGTATGCTGACGGGCAAGATCAAAACCAAACTGATGTTTAACGACAAGGTTAAAGCCTCAAATATTGAGGTGATTACCGAGGACAGTGTGGTCTATCTGATGGGCACAGTGGATCGCGCCACCGCAGACTTAGCCGGCAAAATTGCCAGCGATAGCAGCGGTATTCGCAAAGTGGTCCGAGTGTTTGAATATATAGATTAAACCAACTCTATAGCCATAGCTGTGGCTTCACCGCCACCTATGCAGAGGCTGGCAATACCTTTGCTGCCGCCCCGCTGCTGCAGCGCATGAATCAATGTCACAATAATTCTTGAGCCACTGGCACCTATGGGGTGGCCCAGGGCGCAGGCACCACCATGGACATTGAGTCTGTCGTGGGGCATGCCAATCTCCCGCAGTGCGGCCATAGCCACTACAGCAAAGGCTTCGTTAACTTCCCAGAGATCCACATCTTCAACTGCCCAGCCCACTCTATCCAATGTCTTTCTAATCGCAGTCACTGGCGCGGTGGTAAACCACTCGGGCTCCTGGGCGCTCTGGTCATAGCCGCGGATCAGTGCAATAGGTTTGAGACCGCGTGCCTCTGCCTCATCGGCCATCATTAAAGTTAGCGCTGCTGCGCCATCGGAAATAGAGCTGGCATTGGCGGCGGTCACTGTGCCGTCTTTGGCAAACGCTGGGCGCAGCTGAGGAATTTTATCCGGGCGCGCATTGCCCGGCTGTTCGTCGGTATCTACCAGAGTCTCACCTTTGCGCGAAGCAATGCTGACTGGAGCAATCTCCGCAGCAAACAAACCCTGGTCTATAGCAGCATTGGCGCGACGCAGTGACTCGATGGCATAGGCATCCTGATCTTCGCGGCTAAACTGGTATTTGTTGGCGCAGCTCTCGGCAAAATTACCCATGGCTACCGCCTGGTAGGCGTCTTGAAGTCCGTCGTACTGCATATGATCGAGCATTTCGGCACTGCCAAAACGATAGCCCTGGCGACCCTGGGGAATCAGGTAGGGGGCGCGGCTCATGCTCTCCATACCACCGGCAACCACCAGTTTTGACTGACCTGCGCGCAGGGCATTGCCAGCCATCATGACTGACATCATGGCCGAGCCACAGACTTTATTCACCGTGGTGCAGGCAGTGGCTTTGTTGATACCAGCAGCCAGGGCCGCCTGACGAGCCGGTGCCTGACCCAGGCCTGCAGACAGCACACAGCCCATAATCACTTCATCAATATTTTCTGTACCTAGCCCGGCACGCTCCAGAGCGGCACTGATGGCAACGGCTCCTAGATCTGGAGAGGCCACTGCAGACAGACTGCCCATCATTCCGCCCATAGGTGTCCGCGCTGCGGATAGGATGGCTATAGCTTGGGACATAGGAAACTCCGTGATTTTTGCTGTGGGAAGAGCAGTATTACTTAACCACTCGCAGTGCGGGTTTAGTCTTGGGCTTGGTCTTAGGCCCTGTGGTTGACTGGGTTTTTTCCGCCGAGCTCAACACTGGCTTGGGGCCACCAGGAGGTTTTGGCGGTGGTTGGTCATCCGGGTTCTCTGGTTCAAACACCATACCCTGACCATTTTCCTGGGCGTAGATGCCCATTACGGCACCCACGGGGAGATAGATATCTATGGGCATACCACCAAAGCGAGTCGATAGCTGAACATACTGGTTGTTCATCTCAAAACTGCTGACAGCGCGGGGGGCTATATTGAGAACAATCTGGCCATCAGTAACAAAATCCTGAGGCACTTCTACCTCAGGATAATGGGCATCGACCACAATATAGGGCGTACAATCGTTATCCACTATCCAGTCATAGAAGGCTCTTAACAGATAGGGTCGATTGGACCTCATATTCATCTCAGTTCATCAGGCGCGAATTTCGCGCTCCAGATCAGTGAGACTCTCCTGGAAGGAAGGACGCTCGAACAGGCGATCCATATAGTCCAACAGAGGTTTAACCTGACGGTTGTTGGGCAGCTTGATTCCCAGCTGAGGCAGGCGCCAAAGCATTGGCGCCAGACAGCAGTCTACGAGGGTAAACTCCTCACTCATAAAGTAAGGCTTCTCAGTAAAGATACTGGAAATGGTCATCAGCGACTCGTGAAATTCCTTGCGTGCAGCCTCGGCTTTTTTGGTCTCCGGGCTGGCAATGATAGTGTCGATCAAGGTGCACCAGTCGCGCTCGATGCGGTAGATCCAGAGGCGGCTCTGAGCCCTAGCTACAGGATAGACTGGCAACAGCGGCGGATGGGGAAAGCGCTCATCGAGATATTCCATCACAACTTTAGACTCATACAGAGCCAGATCACGATCTACCAGAGTTGGCAGTGTTCCGTAGGGGTTGGCCTCGAGAATTTCCTCGGTCACTCCATTGGCTTCGATATCTTCAATATCAACGGTAACGCCCTTTTCAGCAAGCACGATACGCACTCGGTGACTGTACTGGCAAGTAGGATCAGAAAATAACGTCATCGATGATCGTCGCACAACTACCTCTCATATTTTTATAGTTAGAGGGGCAGATTGCTCTGCCCCAGTGTAGCCACTCAGCAAGTTAGCTGGAGCTAGTGAATGCCTTTCCAGTACTCGCGGTTCAACAGAACAGTGGGTACCAATAATAGTAGCAAAAATAATAGCACCAGCCGGCCAATATGCTTGCGCTGCTCGGCCATGGGCTCAGCGATATAAGTCAGGAAATTGACTAAATCATAAACTGCTGCCTGATACTCTTCCTCGGTCATGCTGCCAGCCTTATTGATATTAAAGCGACCACAGGGGTCGTCTAAAATATCGGCACCGGTCATCAGGTCACGCTTGATACCACCATTGGCTGCCAACACAGGGCCTGGTGCACATTCGGGTAAACCCTGAAGATCCAGCAGTGCATGGGGCATACCCACATCTTTAAAGACCTTATTGTTCACGCCTAAGGGGCGGCTTGGGTCAGCGTAGAAGTTGAGTAGATAGGTATATACCCACTCTGGCTTGCGCGATCTCGCCACCATCGTTAAATCTGGCGGTGTGGCGCCAAACCACTCTTTAGCATTGTCAGCAGGCATAGCAATATTCATCAGCTCGCCAATTTTTTGACCAGTGAATACCATATTGTCCAGCATCAGTTGATTGGGGATACCTATATCATTGGCAACCCGCTCCCATCGCGAGTATTTAAATGAATGGCACCCCATACAAAAATTTACCGCTAACTTAGCACCATTTTGCAATGAGGCATCGTTAGTCAACTGAGCTTCAAAGGGCTCACAGTCGATGGTTCCACAGTTGTGGCCACTCTCTGCGCCCACTGCCTTGATGGGAATAATCACCAGCAGTGCAACTATACCAATGGCACCCAGAGTCCTGAGTGGCCCAATGCCACCGTCCATAGTAATGCGTGCAGGCTCAGGTCTGGTGGTTTCGTATTTGGTCCAGAAGTAGATGCCGATAAAGTACGAGAAGTACAGCAGGGTACAGATCTGCGCCAGAATAGTACGACCCTCAGTCGGAGCCTTAACGCCCAGGTAACCGAGAATAATAAATACAGCGGCAAACATGAGTAGCGCGGCCCGGCTAATATTGCCTTTGTAGCGCATAGAGCGCACTGGGCTTCTGTCTAGCCATGGCAGCACGAACAGTATAGCGATCGCCGCACCCATAGTAATAAAGCCACCCAGCTTATCTGGAACTGCCCGCAACATAGAGTAGTAAGGGGTGAAGTACCAAACCGGGGCAATATGCTCTGGCGTTTTCAATGAGTTGGCAATTTCAAAATTGGCATACTCAAGGAAGAAACCACCCATCTCTGGCATAAAGAACAGCACAGCGCAGAAGGCAAACAGGAACACCACTATGGGCACCAGATCGTGAATCACAAAGTAGGGGTAGAACGGCAGGCCATCGATAGGATTGCCGTCTTTATCTTTGTGCTCTTTGATGCTGACACCGTCTGGGTTGTTTGAACCAACGTCGTGCAGGGCAATAATATGCATGACGATCAGCGCAATCAGAATAATGGGCAGAGCCACCACATGCAGAGACATAAAGCGGTTGAGAGTAATACCTGAGATCAGATAGTCACCGCGAATCCACTGCACAATATCCTCACCCACCACTGGAATAGCGCCAAACAGGGAAATAATTACCTGCGCACCCCAGTAAGACATCTGCCCCCAGGGCAATACATAGCCCAGGAAAGCCTCTGCCATCAGGGCCAGATAAATAGTCATGCCGAAGACCCATACCAGCTCGCGCGGCGCCTTGTAGGAGCCGTACATCAAGCCGCGGAACATATGCAGATAGACCACAATAAAGAACGCCGATGCCCCGGTACTGTGGGCATAGCGGATAATCCAGCCGAGATCTACATCTCGCATAATATACTCAACCGAGGCAAAGGCCTGCTCTGCAGAGCCCTGGTAGCTCATCAGCAACCAGATACCAGTGACCAGCTGAATAACCAGAACCACCATCGACAGCACGCCAAAGTAGTACCAGAAGTTAAAGTTTTTCGGCGCGTAGTACTCCGACATATGACGCTTCCATTCGCGCTGGAGCGTCGGCATGCGGGAATTCAGCCATGCGGCAAAACCTGTTTCATTGCTCATTACGCAACCTCCGAATCTATACCAATAATCACAACATCATCTGACTCATAGCTATGAGGCGGAATCTCAAGGTTGGTCGGTGCAGGTACACCGGCAAAAACACGGCCAGAGAGATCGAACTTGGAACCATGGCAGGGGCAGAAGAAACCACCCAGCCAGGAGTCGCCGCCCAGATCCACAGCACCCACATCGGGGCGGTACATTGGCGCACAACCCAAGTGTGTGCACAGACCGACCAGAATCAGGTACTCTTCTTTGCCAGCCATGGTGCGGGCTGAACCAGACACATAGCTTGGCTGAGCTGCAGCTTCAGAATCCGCGTCTCTAAGAATGCTGGTATCTATTGCATTGATCGCATCCAGAGACTCTGAGGTGCGACGAACTATATAGACTGGCTTTCCGCGCCATTCAACCACCAGGCGACCACCGGCTTCCAACTTAGAAATATTGACTTTAACTGGAGCTCCAGCAGCTTTTGCTTTAGCGCTGGGCTGCCAGGACGAGACAAAAGGTATTGCTGCACCAACTACACCTGCACCACCTACTACCGAAGTAGCACCCAACAGGAATTTTCGGCGGCTTTGGTTGACACCGTCATCGGTCATGACGCTCTCCCTCTAAACTTAAAATTTGGATTCAAAACACACGGGCTCGTGTGCAAATAAAAAAGGCGCTGCATAGTAACGGAAAGCTGATTTACACGCAATAATTAGTTGCGCCAAACCAGGCTAACCTTTTGATTTTTATAGACAAAAAAAAGCCCGACCAATGGGTCGGGCTTTTGGTTTTCGGCGCTGAAAGCGTATTGATTAACGCTTCGAGAACTGTGGACGCTTGCGCGCTTTGTGCAGGCCCACTTTCTTGCGCTCTACCTGACGTGCATCGCGAGTCAAAAAGCCCGCTTTGCGCAGTGAAGGACGCAGGTTTTCATCGTACTCAACCAGTGCGCGAGCTATGCCGTGGCGGATTGCACCAGCCTGGCCAAAGTTGCCGCCACCGGCGACTGAGATATTGAGGTCAAACTTCTCAACCATATCTACCACTTCGAAGGGTTGACGAACAATCATGCGTGCCACTTCACGTCCGAAGTACACATCTATAGCGCGATCGTTGATTGTGATGTTGCCGTTTCCAGATTTCATGAAAACGCGGGCTGCTGATGTCTTGCGACGTCCAGTGCCATAATATTGAGTATCTGCCATGGTCGCTTTCCGTTAGATTTCTAATGTCTGAGGCTGTTGCGCAGCGTGGGGATGACTCACACCGGCATAGACCTTCAGCTTTCTAAACATTTCTCGGCCCAGAGGACCGCGCGGTAACATACCTTTAACCGCTGACTGAATAACACGCTCAGGCGCTTTATCAATCAACTTCTCAAAAGAAATGTCTTTAATGCCACCGGGGTAGCCGGTGTGGGAGTAATAAATTTTGCCTTTCGCCTTGTTGCCGGTAACTGCAACCTTCTCAGCGTTGACCACAACGATATAATCGCCTGTATCAACATGAGGAGTAAATTCTGGCTTGTGCTTGCCACGTAACCTGGTTGCGATCTCAGCGGCCAGGCGACCAAGGGTCTTGCCCTCTGCGTCGACTATATACCAATCGCGTTCTACTGTTTCTGCTTTTGCGCTATATGTTTTCATCTTATCCTACCTGGCTTTTGGGGGATCCCAAAAAAGGGGGCGAATTGTAATGACCCCCGTGGCCTATTACAAGGGCTTCTTGAAGCAAAAACTAACTTTTTTGTGGGGTTGATTAAGGGCGGTGGGGGCGAGCCAGATATTCTCGGCTCTGCATCTCCAAAAGACGGCTCTCAGTACGGGCAAATTCGAACTCCAAACGACCGCCTGAGTACAGCGATGCCAGGGGTTCAGAGGCCGATAGCGCCAGTTTAACACTGCGGTCGTAGAACTCATCAACCAGGTTGATAAAGCGCCGCGCCGCATCGTCATTTGCCAGGCCCAGCGCCGGCACATTGCTAATCATCACCGCGTGAAACTCTCTAGCAATTTCAATATAGTCATTTTGACTGCGCGGGCCCTCGCAGATAGCAGAGAAGTCAAACCACACAATATCCTCTGCCAGCACCAGGACAGGAATGGGCCTGCCCTCCACATCCAGGTCGACGCCGCGCTTAGTTTCTCCCTCCACAGGCACCAAACTTTCAAAGGTGGCCTGAATAGCGCGATCGGCATCTGCGTCCAGCGGTGAATGGTAGAGCTCGGCTTTTTCCAGAGCACGCAGCCGATGGTCAATGCCGCCATCTACATTGACCACCTTACAGTGCTTGTTGAGCAGGGCAATGGCGGGCAAAAATCTCTGCCGCTGCAATCCATTCAGGTACAGCTGGTCAGGCACAATATTGGAGGTGGCCACCAGGCAGACGCCGCGGGCAAATAGTTCTTCCAGCAGCAGGCCCAGAATCATGGCATCAGTGATATCACTGACAAAAAACTCATCAAAACAAATAATGCAGGTTTCATCGGCAATGGTATCCGCCACTAGCACTAGAGGATTGGTCTGACCTTTGTGGCGTTTTAAGTCCTGATGAACCCGGCGCATAAAGCGATGGAAATGCACGCGCATTTTGCGCTCAAACGGCAGTGTCTCGAAAAAGTTATCCATCAAATAGGTCTTGCCGCGACCCACCCCACCCCAAAAATACAGCCCCTTCTCAGGTTCAGGGGCAGAATGAGCAAATCGCTTTAGCAGCCCACCCAAAATACCGGCCGCCGGTTTGGCCTGCCGAGCCACCAAACGCTGGTAAAGCGCCTCCAGATGCTCTACCGCCTGAGCCTGCGAGGCATCGGCAACAAAGCCATCGCGGCTAAGGTCATTTTGATAGCGAAGTTTTGGGGTAGACATAAACAGATTACTACATATTAGGCACAGGGAACTGTAACCAGCAAATAAGTCGGTGACAACCCAAACTCTGCAGCAACAACTGTTATATTTTGCGTTACAATAGTTGGGCTTTGAACAGTACCAGGCCCAGGGCACTTTTGGGCATGGCCAAAACTTAGATGGGGACATTACATTGATCACTCTGACCATGATACTTACTGCAGCGGCTTTCTTTTTGATCGGTGCCGGTATCGGGCACCTTTATTCGCGCAAATCTGGCACTGGCAATTCCTCAGCGGCAGAGCTAGAAAAACGTCTCGAGCAAAGCGAACAGCAACTCAAGCGCTATCAGCAAGAGGTGACAGAGCACTTTTTAACAGTTTCCCAGCTGACCACCAATATGGCCCAGAGCTACCGTCAAATTCACGAGCATCTGGCCACCAGCGCAATCCGTCTTGCCAGCCCTGAAGTGGGCCGTCAGCTGCTAAAGGCCGGGGGCTCTGACCTCAGCCTGGTCGATGAAGAGGGCAACCCACTGATAAGTGCTGAAGATATTCAGCCTCCGCGAGACTATGCGCCCAAGGTGCCAGGCGGCATTCTCAGTGAAGACTACGGTCTCAATGACAGTGATCTCAGCAAAGGTCAGCCCAGTGCAGCGAACAGTGTCGATGAAGACGAAGATGACAGCGACCCAACTCATAATGTTAGCTAGGGTATAGACCCAGCTCTGGCAGACAGGGAGGTTTGCTATAAATAGATCTGAGAGCTCAGGCCGCTCCAGCCGCCTGAGCAAACTTTCCAGGCTGATCAACTTTGGAGCTATTCCCTGGTCCAGCGCTCTGCTGCCGGGCGAATGTGTCTCCTGTAAAGATTATCTAAGCCCATCCAACCACTGTTTATGCAACCCCTGTATTGCGGACCTACCCTGGCTTGGCAGCCATTGTAAGCAATGTGCGCTGCCATTTAACGGTGCAGTGCCACCCACAGGTAAAGAGTCAGGGATAATCTGCCCAGACTGTCAGCAAAAAGCCCCGCCCTTTCGACGCTGTATAGCTCCATTTGAGTATCAGCAGCCAATCAGCCATATGATCAGACGAATTAAAGTCGATGCCTATGCGCCACAGCTGCGCCAGCTTAGCGAACTGCTAGCCGAGACTATCAGCGCTGCCTATGGCCCTGATCAGAGGCCAGATATTATGATTCCGGTGCCTCTGCACTGGAGCAGACAGCTGCGCCGCGGCTTTAACCAGAGCCAGGGCATAGCGCAAATACTCAGCAGTAAATTGGGCGGTAGCAGCATCCATAACCACTGCCTGCGACGCACGGGTTACCGGCGGCCCCAGCATTTACAGGGCAAGCGCCAGCGCCTGAGGAGTATGAACAACGCCTTTGAGGTACGCACCCCCAAGCCTCTCGAAGGGCGCACTGTGGCTCTGGTGGACGATGTGGTCACCACAGGCGCAACCGCCAGTTCGGCGGCAAAATCACTGCTGGCTGCAGGAGTATGTGCTGTGGATATTTGGTGTATAGCAAGAACAGGCTGGCATATTAGCGCGGCCTGACCCAAAATAGCTCTTCAAAACCCAAGAGTTAAAAAGTACAGATGACAAATCCACAGCACAGCGCTATAGCAGAGCAGGTCTGGCAGAATATTTATAGCGAGACTGAGCAGACCTTGGCAGCAGAGCCCGTTCTGGCGCCCTTTCTGCAGGCGACTATCCTGGATCACAGCAGTATGGGCCAGGCGCTCAGCTATCATCTGTCCAGCAAATTGGCCAGTAGTGCCATGCCCGCAACTATGTTGCGCGAGCTTATGGATCAGGCGTTTGCTGAACCAGCCATTATTCAGGCTGCTGCCAGAGATATTCAGGCAACTGTTGATCGCGATTCCGCCTGCAATCTTTTTAGCACGCCATTTCTATATTTTAAGGGCTTTCTGGCACTGCAGGCCTACCGCGTGGCCCACAGCCTATGGCAGGGAGACCAGCGCTCTCTAGCCCTGCTGATTCAACATAGAATCTCATTGGTATTTGCTGTGGATATTCATCCGGCCGCAATAATTGGTGCCGGGCTGATGATTGATCATGCTACCGGATTGGTGATCGGAGAAACTGCTGTGGTTGAGGACTCTGTGTCTATTATGCAGTCGGTCACTCTGGGAGGAACAGGCAAAGAGAGTGGCGATCGCCACCCCAAAATCCGCTGCGGCGTGCTATTGGGACCTGGGGCAAAAATTCTTGGCAATATTGAAATTGGCGAGGGCGCTATGGTGGCAGCCTCCAGCGTAGTGCTAAAACCAGTGGCAGCCCATGATATTGTCGCCGGCGTGCCAGCCTCAGTGGTTGGACATACCAAGACCCAAGAGCCCTCAAAAGTTATGGACCACTACTTTAAATGCAGCTAGAAAGCATCAAGAGACAGAGCATCACGAGAGAGCATCAAAAGGGAAAGCGCCCAGCGAGAAAGCGCATTAAAGAGCATGCTTCGCCCTCCTAGCATCTATCCCAGCTAAATGGCATCACCTGGCCTATGGAATCAGCGCCCTGCAGCTGCATTAATAGCCGATCTACCCCCAGCGCCACCCCCGCACAGCTGGGTAATCCCTGGTCCAGCGCCGACATTAAATGACTGTCCACTGCAATACTTGGCTTATTGGCGGCAGATCTAGCCTTGAGGTCTTCATCAAATCTCTGCCCCTGCTCAGCGCCGTCCCTAAGCTCAAAATAGCCATTGGCCAGCTCCATACCATTGAGAAAAGCTTCAAAGCGGCGACTTACCAGCTGACCCTGGTCATTGACGGAGGTTTGAGCCAGAGCAGATTGACAGGCGGGGTAGTCATAGACAAATACCAGACCCTGAGGCAACTGGGGTTCTACCTGCACAGAAAACAGCAAATCCAGACAGTTGGCACGGGTCTCCCCTGCCCAGCTCTGGGAACCAGCTGACACTGCCAGCTGTTGCAGCTGATCCAGTGGCGCACTGTGGGGGTTCACTGCCAGCACCTGGGCAAAATAGTCCCCATAACTGCCCCTGTGCACAGCTAGGGTAGACTGATTGGTAGTGGCATAAATACGACTGATCAGATCAGCCACCTCATCCATAAGCTGCTGCTCATCCCAGTCACAGCGATACCATTCCAGCAGAGTAAATTCAGGGTTGTGCCTCTGCCCTGCCTCGCCATTGCGAAAGGCCTTACCCAGGCAGTAGATATCGCCACTACCGGCAGCCAAAAGTCGTTTCATAAAATATTCTGGGGAAGTTTGTAAGTACCCACTACCACCAAATGGCTCGGCAATGATACTTTCTATATTGCTATCAGTGACGGTCGAACGACCTAAAACCGGAACATCCACCTCGCTGACGCCATGCTGGGAAAAGAATTCGCGCAGGCTAGCAAGAAGCTCAGCTCGACAGCGCAACATAGCCTGGCTGGCACTAGGCTGCCAATTAGTCAATGCAAAACCCTCCTGCCAGCCCAGTCAGAAAACAGTCGCTGCTTACTTAACGCGACCCTGATACTCACCGGTGCGAGTATCCACTTTAACCACATCACCCTGATCCAAAAACAGTGGCACTTTTACCGTTGCACCAGTGACCAGCCTAGCTGGTTTACTGCCACCCTGAGCCGTATCACCGCGCAGGCCCGGATCGGTCTCGACGATTTCTAGCTCAACATGGTTGGGGGGAACAACAGATAGAGGCGCGCCGTTATAAAGGGTGACCACGCAGATATCCTGCTCACTGAGCCATTGCAGAGCATCGCCCACGGCATTTTCATTGGCCTGATGCTGCTCAAAGCTCTCTGGCTCCATAAAGTACCAGAAGTCACCATCGTTATAGAGATACTGCATATCCATATCCAAAACATCGGCACCTTCCAGTGCTTCACCAGACTTAAAGGTTTTTTCCAATACACGGCCAGTTTTAAGATTGCGCAGTTTAACCCGGTTAAAAGCCTGACCCTTGCCAGGTTTTACAAATTCATTTTCCAGAATCGAGCAGGGATCACCGTCAAGCATCACTTTTAAGCCAGAGCGAAATTCATTAGTTGAGTAATTGGCCATGTTTGAAAATTCTCGATTATTTTAAAGCCCGTTATGATAACCGAAGTGCAGGCTATTTTTGCTATGTTTTGGGGGGCAGTCGACTAAATAAATGCCTTCTGCTCCCAGAGAATTGAGCAAAACAGCCGGCTGCAGTGTAAAAGTTGTCTACAATCAAAGGAGCAATACTCAAATATCAGGGCAGGTTCTTCGAACTCCCACCGTTTTATGTAACCAACTCTGGATTTAATAGGATTTAACAAAGCCCCGACCTATGCTGGCCGACGAACCTCTAAAAATCTTAATCGTCGAACAATCCCATGACGAAGCCAATAGAATCATCAGTATTCTGCGCAGTGCCGATTACCGAATGGAAGCCCAGCTGGCTTCAGATGAGGAGCAGCTGCAGCAGTATCTGAGCAAGCGCAACTGGGATCTACTAATTGCGCCCATAGGCACCGAATCTCTGCCGGCACAGCAAATATTTCAGTGCATTCGCCGCGCTGAGCGCGATATTCCAGTTATTTTTATCAGTGACAACTATGATCCCGCTACTCTTATTGAGGGCCTGCGGCTAGGCGCCCAAGATGTAGTGGTTAAAGATCAGGATCAGCACCTGCTCAAGGTAGTTGCGCGGTCACTGGCCAGTGTCGGCCAGCGCCGACTATGCCGGGAATGGGAGCGCAAACTGGCTCTGGCAGAGAAACGCAGCGAGTATTTGATGAATACCTCGAGATTTCCTATAGCAGTGGTTCAGGAGGGAACCTATGTCTACGCCAATCAGGCCTGCGCCAGTATTTTTGGCTTTGACGAACCTGAGGAGATGCTCTGCCTGCCAGTGATCGACAATATAGCAGCCTCTGATAGAGAAAAGCTTAAGGCCTACATGGTGCCTCTACAGGCTAAACAAGAAATTATGCCCTTTGAAGCCGTGGTTAAAATTCTCAATGCTCAGGGTGAGGAAGACAGTGCTTTTGTTGAGATCAACCAGATTCAGTACAGCGGCGAACCTTCGCTGCAGTTCACCATTAACAGTGACAAACTGTTTGCCGCCAACACAGACCAGACTGAGGAGGCATCGGCCACAGCCTACAGTGCAATCCAACCCCAGCTGGTCTATGAAATGGTCAGTCGCGCTATCAGCAAATCAGTGCAGACAGGTGAGGACAGCGTGCTACTAAACATACAGATCGATCGCTTTGAGAGCTTAAAAGAAGATCTGGGCATAGCCAAAGCCGAAAAAATCGTCCATTCCCTGGTTACCTTTGTGGGATCGCTATTTAATCAAAACTTTGACTGCGGTCGACTCAGCGAGAACTGTTTTGTGGCGGTGCTGGCAGAGACCTCTGACCAACAGGGGCTTAAAATTGCCGAGGACATAGTGGCTAGGACCAGTCAGGAGGTATTTGATGTGGAAGAGCAAACTTTTTCTCTGACCACCTCAATCGGCGGCACATTGCTGAATGAAAATGTACCCTCTGTAGAGCGAGCTCTGGAGCGCAGCCAGCAGGTTATTGAAGAGCTTCGACAGGAGCAGTCCCCAGGCAATGGTGTGCGGTTTTTTGTGCCCAATATACATTCCGATGAGATCTCCCAGAATGAGGCCGTGGTGATCACTGCCAAAAAGCTGCTCAGTGACCGGCTGTTCTCAGTGCGCTACCAACCCATAGTAGCGCTGATCAGTGGCGGCAGTGGCAAGGAGTATTACGAAGCCATATTGGGGGTTAACAAAGATGTACCCAATGATGATATCCCGGAAGATTTTATTAATAATCTATTTAAATCAGAGATAGCTGCCGAAGTTGATCGCTGGGTGATCAGCAAAGTGTTAAATACACTGGCGGACAAGCTTACCTCTAATCCAGACACCCAGTTATTTATCAATATCAGTCGCCAGTCATTCTCCGATGAGGCCTTTTTGCCCTGGCTGACCCAGGCTATGCAAAAGTCGAAGCTACCTGCAGATGTGGTGATTTTCCAGTTCCGCGAAATTGATGCCCTGCGCTATCTGAACCAGGCTGCGGCTATCTCCGATGAAATCAAAAAAGCGGGCGGTCAGATTGCCATTGCCAATTTTGGAGTCGCTATCAATCCCCTGAAAACCCTGGAGAGAGTGGCTGTGAGTTTTGTAAAGATCGATCGATTGATTGTCGAGGATCTACAGAAAGGTGGCGAGGGCAAAGCCAGGTTCCAGACCCTGATGGCTGGCATGACTGGCACTGGTGTGGACGTTATTGTGCCCTTTGTGGAGAAGGCCAGCGTTTTACCTATTCTGTGGCAGCAGGGCGTGCAGTATATCCAGGGCCATTATGTGCAGCCGCCCAGCTTTACAATGGATTATGACTTTTCTGAAAATTCTTAGCCCAGCGCCTGAATATCCTTATCGCTGTACCCCAGTAAATAGAGAATGCCGTCTAGCCCCAGATTAGAAATAGACTGCTTGGCAGAGGCTTTTACCAGGGGCTTAGCCTGATAGGCTATACCCAGCCCAGCAATATTGAGCATAGGTAGATCGTTGGCGCCATCGCCCACAGCAATCACCTGCTCCAGTGCCAGCCCCTCTCTCTGGGCCAGTTCCCTCAGCAGATCTGCCTTGCGCTGGCCATCAATTACATCACCCACTACCTTGCCGGTAACCAGGCCATTTTCGGTGTCCAGCTCATTGGCATAGATATAGTCGACACCCAGAATAGACTGCAGGTGTTCAGCAAAATAGGTAAAGCCTCCGGACACAATGGCAGTTTTATAACCCAGCTGTTTCAGGGTCTTTATCAGGTGCTCTGCACCCTCATTGAGCTGCAGGCGCTGGGCTACTTTTTGCAGCACATCGACACTCAGGCCCTCAAGTAGCTCGAGGCGCTGGCGGAAGCTCTGTTTAAAATCCAGCTTACCCTGCATCGCAGCTTCGGTGATAGCCGCTACCTGATCACCTACCCCAGCTTCTTTAGCTAACTCGTCAATCACCTCGGCATCAATCAGCGTGGAATCCATATCAAACACCACCAACTGGCGGCTGCGGCGGTAAATGTTGTCTTCCTGGTAGGCGATATCAATATTGTGCTGACTGGCTAATTCCAGCAAAGAATTTCGGAATGCGCGGGGATCCTGGGCCTCACCCCGCACTGAAAACTCTACACAGGCACGGCCCAGCTTATCGCTGTCGTCCAGCTGCATGCGCCCGGAAAGGCGCACAATTTTATCTATATTGAGCCCAGTATTAGCGCACAGGGTGGTAACCAAAGCCAGATGAATGGCATCTATTTTGCGCGCCAGCAGAGTCACCATATGGCGCGGTTTACCCTGCTGCTCTACCCAGTTTTGATAGGCCTGGTTGCTGATGGGCAAAAATTTAACCCGGATATCCATAATCAGCAGGCAGGATTTCACCTCATCGGTTACCAGATCTATATTCACCTGACTGGGCACTGCCGCCAAAATGGCCAGGCTGAGCTGATCATGTATCACCGCCTGTCCGATATCTAGCAGGCTGATATCATAGCGGGACAGCACCTCGGTGATCGCACTGGTGACGCCTGGTCTGTCTTCACCGAATACATTGATAAGCAGAATATTTTTCACATTATGGGGCCATGGTGATTTTTAAGGCTGCCATTATATAAAAGCTACAGGAATAGGATAGAATGCGCGGAAAATAAATTTGCTTTGGGGCGGACTACATAATGCAGCGACAATATTCCGTGGCTAAAAAATTACCTGCCGCAGTTCTGTCCCTGTGTTTACTGCTGGGGCTTCTAGCCTCACTGCTGATCAGCAGCCAAACCCAGCAGCTTGCCCATGAAACCATCGCTGACAAAAGCCGCAGTGCACTCAGCCAGCTCGACGATCTTATTCGCACCCCATTGTTTAATAATGACCTGATCAGTGTGCAGGTAGCCCTCAGCCGAACCGTAGAGGATCCGGCTATTGTTAGTGCCAGCCTGTTTGATGTGGAAGAACAGCTAATAAGCCAGAGTCGTCAGAGCCAAAAGCCAAGCGATGAACTGGAATCTTACCGCCGCGAGATTGAGCTACAGGACAGTATTCTGGGTGCTGTGGTGATCGAGCTAGACACACAGCCTATCTATGGCAAATACCGCAATGTAATGCTCAGCTGGCTGCTACTCTGGTTTGTATTTACCGCCGCCTGCACCTACGGCAGCCTGCAGTTTGCCGAGCAACTGGCGCGACGTCTGCGTATTCTCAGCAATCGACTGCCAGGTGGTGGTGATCCAATTATCGACGAACTGACCGCGCTGGAGGCTAAAATTCAGCCTCTGCTCTCTGGGTCGGGATCTGGGTTTGGTGATGAGGACAGCAATAATGGCTATTACTACACTGTTGTCAGAGCCTCCATCAAAAATCGTCAGCGGCTCAATCATCAGCTAAACCGCGATAACCTGGAGCAGTTATTCGAAAAAATTGATTACTGCACCGCTCGAACCATCGAACTCTATGGTGGCCACAGAGTAGAGGGTGCCGATGGCAGTATCTATTTTTATATTCGCTCGACCCAGAATTCAAAGCAGCAACTGCTACTGTGCCTAATGGCAGTGTACAGCCTACAACAGCTTCTTGAGCGCCTGTCCAGCAAGCTGGGTGTGGACCTAGAGATTAACTGGACAGTCTGTGGTGGCAACCTTAACACCCTGCCCCTGTTGAGTTTCGACGAGGGGCTGGCGGCACTAAAAGACCAGTGTGCGCAACTGGCTGATCAGCTGCAGGAGGGTCTTATTGGTTTGCGCACCACTGAGTATGATATTCAAGCCCTTTCATCCATTGCCCGATTTCTTGTGTTTGATGAAAACTGCTTTGTTCTTGAGGGCTTTCCCGAGGGACGACAGACTCTGCTGGAAAAACAGATTATTCATCTGGCCAGCGTCTGCCTATAGTCAGGGTTAATGCACCAGGATCTAATTGATCTGTAAACTCTGATCCATCTCCAGCGCAGGCAATTCCTCGACAGGCCTGCCGACTATCTTGGCAGGCACGCCAACCACTGTGACATGCTCAGGCACCGACTCCAGAACCAGGCTGCCGGCGCCGATTTTAACGCCCTCACCAATGCTGATATTGCCAAGAATTTTAGCGCCGGCAGAAATCATTACCCCATCGCCTACTCTGGGGTGGCGCCTACCACCCTGACAACCGCTGCCACCCAGGGTGACTGAGTGCAGAATCGACACATTGTCGCCAATCACTGCTGTCTCACCAATAACCAGACCAGTGGCGTGATCCAGCATAATACCGGAACCCATCTGTGCGCCAGGGTGAATATCCACCGCAAAGGTTTCAGACACCTGATTCTGTATAAATAGAGCCAGCGGTTTGCGCCCCTGCCCCCAGAGCCAGTGCGCAACTCGCTGCAGCTGCAGCGCCTGAAAGCCCTTGTAGTAGAGAATAGGTGTAAGGTGAAGATCACAGGCGGCATCGCGCTCAAAAGAGGCTCTGATATCACTGCGTATGGCCTTGCCAATGCGGCTGTCAGCAGCCAGCGCCTCGGCAATAACCTCAGCCATTTTATGCACAGCCATAGCTGGGCTGGCCAACAACTGGGCCAGATTAAAACTCATCGCAGATTCCAGATCGGGCTGATCTAAAATAGAAGCGCGAAAGAAGTCTTCCAGCATTGGCTCTTTCAGGCTGGCTGATCTGGCTTCGTCAACAATAATGTCCCATAGAGGGTCATTGCTTTCCATTGATTGTTATTCCTTAATCAACCCAAATATAGCGCTGCATAATCTCATCGAGATGATCCAACACCACCTCTAATAATAGTAGCTCAGTGCCCTGCAATCGCTGCTCCAGCACCTCAGGGGTGAGCTCCCTGGCAAAGTTCTGAGCCAGGGGCCTGTAACTAATATGCCAGCGCTCTGGCGCTATGCCACCAGTATCTGTCCCATAGGGTCGGTAGAAACCCCGCTCTGCAAGCCTCTTATCGAGCCAATTATGCATGGGCGCAAACATTCCCTGACCTTCAACTTCAGCGGGAATTAGCTGCAACTGATAGTTTGCAGGCATAGCCGCCCTATCATAGATATCAATATCTGTACCCCAATGGTGGCGCGAGGCACCGGGCAGTGCCGACCAGCGCATTACCGCTTGAATCTGCTGCCAGGGGCTCAGCTGTTCCAGATTAATCTCAGTGCCCGAGTCATCAACCACAGGGCGCAGACCGGACAGCTTGGCATTCCAGATATGCAGCTGGCGATCAAAGCTGCGAAAACCGCTGCACAGCCTGAGATCAAAGCCTGCGGCTGCGGCATTCTGTTGCAGTTCAGTCAGGGGCGCAACTATATCCCGATGAACCAGCATGGCAGCCTCGGCCTGACCAGCGTAAAGATCGGTCAGATGGCGCTCGGTGGAGCCGGTTAAAATATCAATAGAGTTCATAGCCCTGGCTGCAGTTGTGACTTTGCAAAGACATATTTATACCCTCGCTTTGACCAATTAGCAAAGAATCAATTGGCCAATAGTGCCTGCATAGAGCGTATAATCTATCAGGTTGCGCTTGAATTCCCCTCAATCGGCCACATCTTAAACCCATAGGCTACACAGGAATCTACTATGTACAGAATTGGACTATTTCTTCTCACCAATATCGCAATTATTGTGGTGGCCAGTATTTCACTGCGCCTGCTGGGTGTCGAAAGCATTTTGGCTAACAATGGGGTTGACCTGGATCTGTCTTCGCTGCTGGTTTTCTGTGCTGTGTTTGGTTTTGCCGGGGCCTTTATGTCTCTGTTGCTATCCAAGTTTATGGCCAAGCGCTTTACTGGTATCAGACTGGTCTCCAAGCCTCAGACTGAGCAGGAGCGCTGGCTGCTACAGACTGTTACCACCCTATCGAAAAAAGCCGGTATTGGCATGCCCGAGGTAGGTATTTTCCCGGCCCAGCAATCCAATGCCTTTGCCACCGGCTGGAACAGAAACAATGCGCTGGTTGGAGTGAGTCAGGGACTACTGGACCGCTTCACTGAAGATGAGGCTCGCGCTGTGCTGGCCCATGAGATAGGCCATGTAGCTAATGGCGACATGATTACATTGGCCCTGATACAGGGAGTGGTAAATACCTTCGTTATGTTTGCAGCCCGGGTGATTGGCTTCTTTGTCGATCGCGTGATCCTAAAAAATAACCGCGGTTTGGGTCTGGGCTACTGGATAACCACCATAGTCGCAGAGATTATTCTGGCCATTGCAGCTTCAACCATTGTTATGTGGTTCTCCCGTCAGCGCGAATTCCGAGCCGATGCCGCTGGCGCCCAGCTGGCTGGACGTGCCGCCATGGTGGGTGCACTGGAAAAACTGCGCGCTGAAACCCAGTCTCATGTTGAAAACCAGATGCCAGATACCATGACAGCCTTTGGTATTTCCAGCGGCTGGAAGCGCAAGCCCAGCAGACTATTTATGACTCACCCCCCACTGGAAGAGCGTATTCAGGCACTTAAAAATGGATAAGGGGACCCTGCTAGAGCAGGAAATAGCACTCTGCCAACTCGACGATCTGCAAGAGATGCAGACCATTGAGCTGAGTATTGAAGAGCGCAAACTATTTGCCATACGCCGCGACAATCAACTGTACGCCTACTGGAACAGCTGCCCTCACCTAGGCATACCTCTCAACTGGATGCCAGATAAGTTTCTCGATCTGGATGGCTCACTGATTCAATGCTCGTCCCATGGTGCCCTGTTTCAGGTGGATAGTGGCGAATGTATTGCAGGCCCCTGCGCCGGGGACCATTTAATGCAGGTGGAGCTGCGTGTTGAAGACGGAAGTTACTATGTTGCCGCCAATCAACCTATGCCAGCGCCACCTATTAATCTCAGAGCTCAGGCCCTGGCAGATCTTGAAGACAGCTGATCGGCTGGTCTAGCACTATTTGATCAGCACCAATGCTGGCCCGCCAGGCAATCACCTCTACTCCCGCGGCAACCGCCTCAGACAGAGTTGCAGCGTAACCAGGGTCAATCTCGGCCGCCACTTCCATGCGCTGAACCCCGGTTAACTGGACACAGAAAAACAGCACTGCCCTGTGGCCAGCTGCAACCATAGCCATCAGTTCACGCAGATGTTTGGTGCCGCGGCTGGTGACCGCATCGGGAAAAGTCGCCAGACCATCCCCCATATCCAGGGTGACATTTTTTACCTCGACATAGCATTGGCCCAGGCTTCGGTCCTCTAGCAACAGATCAATGCGACTCTTCTCTTCACCGTAGCGAACCTCAGTGCGAATCTGGCTATAACCCTGCAGCTCAGGGACCAGGTCGGCTTCGATCACTTCGCGCACCAGATAATTGGGCCTGGAGGTATTTACACCAGCTAGGTTGCCCTGGCTACTGGTCACTATCTCCAGAGTGCCGGGCAATTTGCGCTTGGGATTATCAGACAGGGAATACCAGCAGGGAGACCCTTCGACCAGGCAGTTTTTCATGCTGCCGGTATTGGGGCAGTGGAGGGTAAGAAGCTCACCGGACGGGGTGCGCACATCGGCGAAGAAACGCTTGTAGCGCTTTTCAAAGGTAGCTGGAAATAAGGGCGGAGCAATTTTCATAGACGGACATCACAAGCAGGTCAATTAATGGCGCTAATGTAGGCGCAGCTAGGGCTTTTTTGCAACCATGGTCTAAGATTAACCAATAGAAAATGGCAATATTCGCAATCAATAGGAAAATTTACCTTGATAAATGCGTATAAAATCTCTATAAACGCGGGTTCTGTTTTTTAGGCCCATATCAACAGCGGATCTTATGCATGGCAACAGTAAAAACAAAACCTGCAGCTAAATCAAAAAGCGATGCAGGCTCAGCAACTCTTCATGGTCTCAAGCCCTACAAAGAGACTAAAAAAGAGGAATATATGAATGAAAATCAGCGCGAGCACTTCAAGCTGATTCTCAAAGCGTGGCGTCGCGAGTTAATGGAAGAAGTTGACCGCACAGTGACCCATATGAAAGACGAAGCAGCAAACTTCCCCGATCCGGCCGACCGCGCCACTCAGGAAGAAGAGTTTAGTCTGGAGCTGCGCACCCGCGACCGCGAGCGCAAATTAATCAAAAAGATTGATAAAACTCTGGTGCGTGTCGAAGAGGATGACTACGGTTTCTGTGACCAATGTGGTGTTGAAATCGGTATTCGCCGACTCGAAGCTCGACCCACAGCAGATCTGTGCGTCGACTGCAAAACTCTCGATGAAATCAAGGAAAAGCAAATCACCGGAGGCTAGTTAGCTGCCCGGTCATCAGCAGCTCAGAGCCTTCTGAGCTGCTGTAATCCTTCCTAATGTCAGCCTTACCCAGCATAGCTCGCTTCGCACCCTCGCCTACGGGCCCACTGCACTTTGGCTCCCTGGTCAGTGCCCTAGCCAGCTTTCTGGATGCCCGCCAGCGCAACGGCCAGTGGCTGGTGCGTATTGAAGATCTGGACCCCCCCAGAGAAGTGCCCGGCGCCAGCCATCAGATTCTGAAACAGCTTGAAAGTCACGGGCTGCGTTGGGATGGCACTGTGCTATACCAGAGCAGCAGACTTGAGGCCTATGCGGCGGCCCTGGAATCTCTAATAGAATCTGGGTTGATCTATCAATGCAGGTGCAACCGCCAGCGACTACAGAGCCTTGGCGGCATCTATGACGGTCACTGCTCTCAGCTTCAATTGCCCCACCAGGACTGCGCGGCAAGACTAAGGGTCAACAGTGCCCCTATCAGTTTTAATGATCAGATTGTTGGTCAGTACTCCCAGAATCTGCAGGCAGAGGTGGGTGACTTTGTGGTGCGCCGCCGGGATACTCTCTTCTCCTACCAGCTGGCCGTGGTGGTGGATGACCAATATCAGGCTATCAGCCATATTATGCGTGGCGCAGATCTGCTTGATTCGACACCCAGGCAGATCTATCTGCAGCAGTGCCTGAATTTTAAAACACCAGAATATGCTCATCTGCCCCTGGCTCTCAATGCCGAGGGTCAGAAACTCAGCAAGCAAAATCTCGCTATGGGTCTTTTGGAAGGTCAGGAATCACAGCATCTGTGGGCCGCGCTGCACTGGCTGAGACAGTCACCTCCAGAGCCATTGCAGCGGCAATCTGTGGCGGAAATACTAGACTGGGCAACAGCGCACTGGTCGGTGCAAACAGTAGCTGAGAGCTTGCAAAATAGCCCGGCCCCAGAGGGCTATTAGATGGGCTGCACTGATCTGAATCCAGAGACCTGGGAACCAGGTTTGCTTTGCTGGTCTGGCAGGCATACCATCTGGGTTATCTGTCAACCAAGTAGCTTTAAAATAATCGGCCGCGCCCTCTAGCCCATGCTTAATTATCGATTTGTTGCAACTCTGCTCCTGCTCTGCATAGTGGTTTTTCCGCTGGCCATTCAATGGGCAGTGGAGCCCGATGGCAACTGGTTTAGGCCCTATGTGGTCTGGGCCATGATAGTGTTCGCCGCCTATATTGCCCACCGCCATAGGGTCCGGGATGAATCTTGAAATAATCAATCCTGATGCTGTGCTGGCCACTCTGGCCATGCTGGCGCTGGGCTGCCTGGCAGCCAAATGGATGTCCCAGCGCACAGGGTCCAACAGCAAGGATATTATGCTGGCTCTGGGCCTGTTCTCTGGCACCGGGGTGCTGCTGGCTATGGGCTCGGTTGAGATGGCGGGGCGCTATGGCAATAGCGTTATTCTGGCCCTGATTGCTTTTAGTCTGGTGTTTGTCCTGTCGCCATTAATTTTTCTACCTATTCGTCGACTCAGTGGGATTATTCGCTTTGCTACGCCGGTGGATTTCCTGACCTTCAGATACCGCAAAAAATCTGTTGCTGTTATAGCCAGCATCTCACTGATACTGGCGGTAATCCCCCTGATTCTGGCCCAGTACGTGGCCATTGAGGCCATCTTTAATAGTCTGTTTGGCAATAGGAGTGGAGTATTCGGTCTGCTGGCGACCACAGTGGTTATTCTGCTGATCAACCTGCGCTCTATTGGCCTGGGAGTCGCTAATCATCTGCCCTGGGTTATGGCCGCAGCCGGGCTCTTACTGCTGCCAGCCATGGGCTTTTCTGCCTGGGCAGCTTTAACATCAGCCTTTGGTGGCCTAGCAGAAATGAATAATTGGGTGGTGGATAGCGGGCAGCGCTTTATTATCCAGCGCATGGATTTTTCCTACAGCCTGTTTATTGTTTTTATGGCGGCAGGCTTCGCTTATCCGTTTAACTTCAGTCTACTGATCTCCAATGATATCTCAGACCAACAGGCAGGAATGACCTCCTGGGCCTATCCTCTATTGGTATTGCTGGCCAGTATTCCGCTATTCCCTCTACTGTGGAGCGGTATCTCGGTGCAGTCGGTGTCGCCCTTTCAGGAGTATCTGTTTGCCCTGCCCTCCCTCGCGGGGCAACCGCTAATTGCCGGCCTGGCCAGTGCCAGCATTCTTTTGCTCAGTGTTGCATTGATCTGCAGCCTGAGTCTGATTACAGCGAGAATTGTACTCAATAGCTTTTTGCTGCCAGGTAAAGATTTGCAGCGCCAAGCCAATCTGGATCAGTGGATTAAAAACCGCCGCATGCTGGTAGCCAGTGGTCTAATCCTGTTCTGTACCTGCCTTAGCCTGGTCAGCAAACACCACAGTATTACAGACTATTATCTTGCCGCATTTGCTGGCCTGGCTCAGCTCACACCGGGAATGCTGGCAGTTATCTATCTGCCCAGAGTGGGTCGCCGCGGCTTTATTGGCGGGCTGGTCGCCGGACTATCCCTGTGGTTGATGACCATTTTGCTGCCTCTGTTAATTGGTGACTGGAGCTGGCAGCTGCCTCTGGGTGACAAAGTTATCCACTTTGGCATGCAGAATTGGGATATCTGGGCCCTGGAAGCTCTGCTGCTGAATATCACAGTCTGCCTGTTGTTTTCCCTGCGTGGCTCTATGGACAGGGAACAGCAGGCCTTTGCCACCCTGTGTATGGCCGACAATGTCTATATACCAGCGCGTGTCGAAATTGCGCAAAAATCTGTGTCTGAACTCACTGGCAGTCTGCGCCTGTCTCTGGGTGATGCCGCAGACGCCGAGGTAGCTCGAGCCCTAGATACTCTGGGCTATGATGCCGATGAAGTGCGCCCGGCGGCTCTGCGTCAGCTGCGCGACAGTATCAATGCCTCATTAAATATGGGTTTTGGTGTACTGGCGGCCAATCGTATTATGGAGCATTCACTGCCCCTGATTGTGCCTGCAGCTGATGAGCCAGACGATATTCAGCTGATTGAATCTGTACTGGCTATCCAGGGAGACCGGCTGACAGGTATTGCCAGCGAACTCAATAAACTGCGGGTGCACCACCGCCAGGTACTAGACAACCTGCCCATAGGGGTGGTGTCTCTGGATCAAGGCGGGGAAATTGTGCGCTGGAACAGCACATTGTCCAGCTATACAGGTATCAGCCAGAGCATAGCTTCGGGCAGGCTGATAGGGGATTTACCCGAGCCCTGGAGCTCTGCTATTTCAGATTTTATCCGCAGCGGCAAAAATAGCCTGGATGATTTGCGGCTTGAAATACAGGGCCAGGTGCGCTGGTACAGCCTACAAAAATCCGAACAGCCAGGCTCTGGCTCTGAATCTAATAGAGACAACAATGGTGATATTGTTTTACTAATCGAAGATCACACCGAGCAGGTCAATCTGATCCAGAGCTCAATCGACAATGAAAGACTGGCCTCTGTGGGCCGTCTGGCTGCCGGAGTGGCCCATGAAATTGGCAATCCAGTTACTGGCATTGCCTGTATTGCTCAAAATCTGGAGCATGAGACTGAGGCGAGTCAGGTGGCGGAGTCCGCCCAGCAGATACTGTCTCAGACTCAGCGAATCAACCGTATTGTTCAGTCTCTGATCAACTTTTCCCGGGGAGGCAATGCACTGACCTCAGCCCAAAAAGATATCAGTATCAGCAACGCAGCAGAAGAAGCTATTCAATTGCTGACCCTTAGCGACGAGCAGCAAAATCTGCGCTTTATCTGCGCTATTGATCCGGGCCTGAATATTCGTGGCGATTACCACCAGCTGCTGCAGATGTTTCTCAATCTACTGAGTAATGCCCGAGATGCATCACCAAATGGCGGTGTTGTTACTATAGGGGCCCAAGCTGAGGGACAGGAAATTATGGTCACTATCAGCGATCAGGGTGAGGGAATCAAAGAAGATCTGCGCAGCAGATTGTTCGAGCCATTTGTCACCACCAAAGACCCAGGCAAAGGAACAGGGCTAGGCCTGTGGATTGTCTTTAACCTGGCAAAAAGCCTGGGAGCTGAGATTGAACTAACCAGCCCGGCCATAAACACTGATCGCGGCACTACAGTAACCATTAATTTCCCCGTATCATCTGCCCCATGAACGAAAATGCCAAACAGATACTGATTGTCGAAGACGAAGAAATTATTCGCTTATCTCTGCGCAAGCTGTTGGAGCGCCATGATTATGCTGTGTCTGAAGCTATCAGCGTAAAAGCCGCGCAAGAGGCCTACAACCTCAATGAGTTTAATCTGATTATCAGCGATCTGCGCCTGCCGGGCAGCTCCGGCACCGAGCTTATTCAGCCTGCTGGCTCTGTGCCAGTGCTGGTTATGACCAGCTATGCCAGTCTGCGCTCTGCTGTTGAGACCATGCGTCAGGGAGCCGCCGACTATATCTCCAAACCTTTTGATCACGAAGAAATGCTCGCTGCGGTGCGACGCCTGATCGGTGAATCCGATCAACAACAGCATGCGGTTAAGTCCCAGTGTCCAGTAGTGCTGGGTACCAGCCCCAAAATTCTGCATATATTGCGCACAGTGCATAAAGCTGCCCCCACCTCTGTACCCGTTTTAATTCAGGGCGAGAGCGGTACTGGGCGTCGCACTATCGCAGAGATTATCCACGCCAACAGTGCCCTTGCCGATCAGTGCTTCGTGACCATTAATTGCACTTCAGTAAAAGAGGCTCAGCTCCATAAACAGCTGGAGGTCAGCTCTGAAGGTACATTATTTTTAAATAATATCTGTGAACTGCCGCTGGCACTGCAGCCCTTGGTGCTCAAGGCCATAGAGCAGAAAACCTTTCGCTGCATCGCCTCGACCGAGCAAGATTTGCAGGCCCTGTGCGAGTCAGATCGTTTTCGCAAAGATCTTTTTTACAGCCTCAATGTGGTTAGGCTGCAGGTCCCTAGCCTGAGGGCGCGGGCCGAGGATATTCCCTGTTTAACCAAATACTTTATAGACCAGTACTCAAGCGAGCTAGGCTTTCAAATTCACCTTACGGAAGATGCACTTCAGGCACTGAACAGCTACAGCTGGCCGGGCAATGTGCGCGAGCTGCAAAATATGCTCTACCAAGCGGCCATTTTGTCCGAGCCCGAAGAACCTATCAGCGCTGAGATACTGGGCTTATATGATAAGGTTAATGCCAGTGATAACGCTGAAATATACAATAGCTCCCCGCAGCCAAATTCTGCTAATGATCAACCTGCCGGTCTCTCGCTGGAAGACTATTTCACAAGCTTCGTATTGGAAAATCAGGAGAATATGAGTGAGACAGCACTGGCACAAAAGCTGGGTATAAGCCGTAAATCCCTGTGGGAAAGACGCAATAAGCTGGGTATAAGCCGCAAAAAAGCCTAACCTTTATGCCAATTTAATCCCAGTGAGTTTTCAATTTAGCCTGTAGAACCGGGGTTCGGCCGTAAAATTGCAAAAATAAATCGAATTTAGGGCCAAATGTTTAAAATTTCTCTTGCGGAACAACTTTTTCTGATTAGAATAAGGTCGTACCAAGACTTGATCTTGAGTAATAAAAACAATAAAAAATAATAAGAACTGGATGGATTGCGAAAGTGTTCAAAGAGCCTAGGCTCCAGAACCATTGAGGGGGGTTGTCGAGAGGCATCCCTTTTTTATTTTCCGCAATAAACATAGTCTTTTTATTCGAATCCCCTATTATTTATTCTGCTTAGTCTATGCAATGCTCCCGTATTAGCTTTTCCTCTGTTAAACTCTCGGTTCCTTCCAGTCCACCGGCAAGCTGTTCATGCTGAAACGCATAAGTAATTTCTTTGCAAGAGGCCAACATCAACCAGAGTTTGGTGAAGCCGTCGTTATTCCATCGGGGCAACATGCTCTGTCGCCTCAAATGATTAGTCGCGATGCTCGCAAAGTTGTGCAAATTTTGCAGGAGCACGGCTTTGAGGCCTATGTGGTGGGAGGTTCGGTACGGGACCTGCTGCTTGGACTTAAGCCCAAAGATTTTGATGTGGCCACCAATGCCAAGCCCGCCGAGATCAAACCCCTATTCCGGCGTGCGCGCATTATTGGTCGTCGCTTCCAGATCGTGCATGTTCAGTTTAGTCGCGAACCGATTGAAGTCACCACCTTCCGCTCCAATGCGACCCCGGGGCAGGACAAAAATACCGGTGGCAACCGCCGCCAACAGACCGATACCGGCATGCTGACCAGAGACAATGTATTCGGCTCAATCAGTGACGATGCCAGCCGCCGCGATCTGACCATCAATGCCCTTTACTATGACCCCAGTGACAACAGTATTCATGACTTTGCCGGTGGGCTCGAAGATATAGATAGCCGCACCATTCGCATTATGGGTGATCCGGCTACTCGCTTTAGAGAAGACCCGGTGCGCCTGTTGCGGGTTGTGCGATTTGCAGCAAAACTGGGCTTCACTATTGAGCGCAGTACAGAAAAACCCATTCGCAAGCTGGCAGCAGATCTGTCCCATGTGTCGCCGCCCAGACTGTTTGATGAGACCCTCAAGCTATTTATGAGTGGGCAGGGTTTAGCCACATTCTGGCTGCTGCACGAGTACGGCCTGTTTGACCAGATGGTCCCGCAGCTCAGCAACCTGCTTAAAGAGCGCGAAAGTCAGTCCAGCAGCCTGATTGAACAGGCCTTTACCAATACCGACCTGCGTATTCGCGCTAACAAGCGCGTGACTCCAGCCTTTATCTATGCCGCAATGCTTTGGCCCTCGGTTCAACATCTGGCCAAACAGTATCAGGGACAGGGCAACTCACCCGCCTATGCCCTCAACAAGGCTGCAGGCGAAGTGATTTCACGCCAGGTTTCCATTACCGCCATACCGCGGCGCTTTACCATGCCCATGCGTGAGATTTGGGATTTGCAGCTGCTGCTGCCCCGAAGAGGTGGTCAGCGCGCCAAACGTCTATCTGAACATCCCCGCTTTCGCGCAGCCTACGACTTTGTGCTGCTGCGAGAACAGGCGGGGGAAAATCTAGAGGGCCTTGGCGACTGGTGGACCAGATATCAGGAAGCCAGCGAAGAAGAGCAGCAACAGATGGCCAATGCACAGAATCAAGACGGCAAAAAACGCCGCCGTCGCAAACCCAGAAAGCCTAAGACAGATTAATGGCACTGGCTTATATAGGCCTGGGCAGCAATCTGAGCGACACAGTGGCTGGCCAGGAACTGGACTCCCGGGCTCAGTTAAACCTGGCCATCGACAGCCTGTCAGCACATCCCCACATACTGGTCAGCAAACGGTCCAGCTTTTATCAAACTCCAGCCATAGGTCCCGGGGAACAGCCAAATTATATTAATGCCGTCGCCCAGTTGGACAGCCAGCTAGCTCCATTGGACCTTCTAGATCTACTGCAATCTATTGAGAACCAACAGGGCCGTGTACGCACTGTTCGCTGGGGTGCCAGAACATTGGATTTGGATATTCTGCTCTATGATCAGCTAATAGAAAACAGCGAGCGCCTGACGGTTCCGCACCCAAGAATGCATGAGCGAGGTTTTGTCCTAGCCCCGCTCAGCGAGATAGCTCCAGATCTGTGTCTGCCAAATGGGGAAAATATACAGCAGCTATTGGCAAACTGCTCCATGCAAGGTATCGTCAAATTATAGGCCCAAGTGCCCTCGCCATTTAGCTACTGGAGACCCATGTGCAACAGGCTACCATCAACGACCTGGATATTGACTTAACAGCTGCCTCCATTCCCAGATATATTGCTATAGAAGGCCCAATTGGCATTGGTAAGACCACTCTCGCCAAGCGTCTAGCAGAATCCTTTAACTATGAAACCCTGCTCGAAGACGCCGAAGAAAACCCTTTTTTAGAGCGCTTCTATCAGGATCGCCGCAGCAATGCACTGCCTACCCAGCTGTACTTTTTATTTCAGCGAATGCGCAAACTGCAGGACCTGCGACAGGGGGATATGTTTCAGCCGGTGCGGGTATCAGATTTTTTAATTGAGAAAGATCCGCTGTTTGCTCGCGTCACCCTTGATGAAAATGAATACCATCTCTACCAGACGGTGTACGACAAAATTATTGAAGACCTGCCCAAACCAGACTTGGTGATCTATCTACAGGCACCCACAGATACCCTCTACGAGCGCGTGCAGATGCGCGGCAATGCGATTGAACGGCCAATTGAACAGTCTTATCTACAGCAGCTAAATGATGCCTATACCCAGTTCTTTTATCATTACGATGACAGACCACTGCTTATAGTAAACACAGAGGTTATCAATCTCGCCCAGGGCACTGTGGACTACCAGGATCTCGTGAAATACATATTGCAGATAAAGTCTGGTCGCCATTATTACAATCCTCACCCCATGCAATCAGCGAGCTAACAGGGTCAGACTGCGACTTGTTATCATAGCCGAAACCCATTAACGTACCTGTCCTGCGAACAGATTGAGGTCTGTGTCACCCATGAAAACTACCACCATTAGCAATCTCAACGCCATGAAAGCCGCAGGCGATAAGTTTGCCGTTATCACTGCCTACGATTACACCTTCTCTCGCCTGATAGAAACCGCAGGTATCGAAGTGACACTTGTGGGCGATTCTCTGGGTAATGTTATTCAGGGCCGCGACAGCACAATACCCGTGACCATTGATGAAATGGCCTATCACACCCAGATCGTCAAGCGTGGCAATAGCCGCACATTGCTGATGACCGATATGCCCTTTATGACCTACGCCACAGAAAATCAAGCCATGGATAACGCCGCAATTCTTATGCAGGCTGGCGCCCAGATGGTAAAGCTGGAAGGCGGTGAGTGGCTTGCAGAAACTGTCTATATGCTGACCGAGCGCGGTATTCCTGTCTGTGGCCATGTAGGTCTGACACCCCAGTCGGTGCACAAATTAGGCGGCTACAAAGTACAGGGCAAAGAGGAAGACGCAGCCCAACAGATGATTGATGAAGCAGTTATTCTGGAGGAGGCAGGGGCAGATTTAATTGTTGTGGAATGTGTGCCCTCTTCATTGGGCCGCGATCTGTCCCAGGCGCTAAGCATTCCGGTAATCGGTATAGGGGCAGGCCCAGATACAGATGCTCAGGTCCTGGTGCTGCAAGATATGCTCGGCATCTCTCAGCGCCTGCCAAAGTTTTCCAAAAACTTTCTCGAGGACAGTGGCAGCATTCAAGAGGCAATTATCGCCTATGGCAATGCGGTGCGCAGCGGCACTTTTCCAGCGCCAGAACACAGCTTTAAATAACCAGACAGTAAATAATAACTAGAGTGATTTAAACCATGTCCGAAGCCAGTTCAGTCTATGAGTTCAGCGTACCCACCAGCACAGGTGAGGAACAGTCGTTAAAAGCCTATGAGGGTAAGGTTATGCTGATTGTTAACACGGCCAGCAAATGCGGCTTTACTCCCCAGTACGAGGGACTGCAAAAACTGCACAACAGCTATGGGGACCTTGGTCTAGAAATCATTGCCATGCCCTGCAATCAATTCGGCGGCCAGGAACCCGGCAGCAATGCCGAAGTTCAGGAATTCTGTCAGATGAACTACGGGCTCAGCTTTCCAGTGATGGGCAAAATACAGGTCAATGGCCCAGACAGACACCCCCTTTATAGCTACCTGATATCAAGAGCAGGCGGACTGTTCAATGACAATATCAAGTGGAACTTCACCAAGTTTTTAATCGACCGCCAGGGGCGGGTAGTAGATCGCTTTGCCACGATCACTAAACCAGCTGATATTGCCAAATCTATAGAAAAGCTTCTCTAACTGAAATCGCAGCTATCTCAGCCAACCAGGCTGGGCCACTGACCGCCCCTTGCAGCCAGGTAGTCGACCAGGTTTTTAGGTCTATACCTGGTATCAGCCTGCCAGCGCTGTTTAACTGACCTGTGAATCAGCACAGGTCCCCGACCATGGTCAATGGGTCTGTAGTAGGGCCTTTTCGAGCGGAAAATATGCTTTCTCGACTGGTGCACTGTTGCCGTGGGCACAGGCTTTAAAGCCTTTATCATATGGGCTTCCAACTGCAGCCCCGCCGCCCTGGCCTCTTTGCGCAACCAATCCAGCGGAATATCCGAGAGCAGACCACCATCGGCATCTGCTGGATAGCTACCGCCAATATTACTGTGTACACCAGAAAACCAGACCTGCTGCAAACTCATATGCTCGCGGTCATGCCAGATGGTGGGTTCAAAGTCAGAGCGCAGTTCATCAATCGCCAGAGCATGGCGAGCAATTAAAATATTGTCACCCATTTTAGTGTCATAAAATTCATCCTCTCGATCCAGCAGACCCAAAAACGAAAAAGGAATACCCAGGGCTCCCACAGTGTCCCAGACACCGACAAATTTTATGGTTCGATTGGGGTGACAATGCCTGGCTCGAAAAGCCTGCGATTTGCTGCTGTCTGGCGCATGGCTGGCGCCAGGCTTTTTGTAGTGCTCAAAAGCAGTTTGAATCAGCCTCGCATCCGGGCGCTTGAGAATACCGCAGTTATTAATCAGGCCACAGAGGCTCCGCACTGTGTAGGAGCCGCGACTAAAACCAAACAGATAGATTTCATCGCCAGGGGCATAGTTCTGCACCAGATAGCGGTAATTATCCATAATGTTTTTGCTGATACCGCGGCCCGTGGTGCCGGCCACAGCGCCATCGTGATAGGAGCCCAGCCCCCAGTCATAAAATACCTGCTGGCCAATACCATCACTGGCCAGCGGCTTAACTGCACGGGCCAGTTTTAAAACATTGGTGGGCTGATCTTCTGGGTCTTTTTCGGGACGGTTCCAGGTGCCATCGGCACAGATAACAATGCGTTTCATAACAGCTTCCTTGTCTGAGACATAATGGTAATCAGGATGATGCCGTTGAAACTGCGAGGTAAGTTATATCCTCTTCAACCTGATTTAAGACTAGACCAAAAAACTGATTATTGCGGATGGTACTATTTTTGCTGTTTGAGCTCGGCGAAATATTTCTCGGCCGCCTGGTTAACTTTGGGCGCCAGGTACAGCGCACTGATCATGGTGGGAATAGCCATGGTGGCATAGGTGGCCAGGATCAGGCCATTGACAATATCCATACTGACCACAGCACCAACCAGCAGCAGTGTCAGGTAAATAGGTGTGTACCAGTACTGTCGCTTGGCACCCAGCAAAAAGCCCATGCATTTAACCCCGTAAAACCACATGGTGACCATGGTGCTAAAGCTGAGCAGCCCCACCATAAGTAGCAGTAGATACATACCTGTAACAGGAAATACCTGCTCTATGGCTCGGGCCGTGAGAGTCACGCCCTCAATACCGGCCTCTGTCTGCCAGACTCCGGTAAGAAGAATAATTAATGCAGTGCAGGTGCACACCAGCAATGTGTCAATCACCGGACCCACCATAGCCACAATGCCCTCGCGAATAGGCTCGGCGGTTTTGGCCGCACCATGGGCCATGGACTCAGTGCCAATACCTGCCTCATTGGAAAATGCACCACGGCGCACACCAATCAGAATAACAGCCCCTATGGAGCCGCCAGCTGCAGCCTGGCCAGTAAAGGCATCGGTGATAATCAACAGTAATGTGGCGGGAATCTCTGCTGCATAGTTAAACATCACGGTCACTGTCATAAACAGATACAGCAGCACCATAGATGGCACCAGGCGCACGGTAAGCTTGCCAATGCGCTCAATGCGACCAATCACTACCACAGCAACCAAAACAGCAACCAGGGAGCTGGCGACCAGATCAAAAGTAAAATGCTGCTCGCTAGTCGCCCAACCCGCCGGTATAGCCACCACATCGCGCAGCAGCTGAATAAACTGATTGGCCTGGAAAATTGGCAGCGCACCGATCAGGCAGGCTCCAGCAAACAGAGCTGCCAGTGGATACCAGCGCTTGCCCATGCCTTCCATAATCACGTACATAGGTCCGCCATGTAAGGTGCCATCGGCCCCCTCAGAGCGATACATTACCGCCAGAGAGGCGGTGTAGAATTTGGTAGCCACCCCCACAATAGCTGTAACCCACATCCAGAACACTGCGCCAGGGCCACCAATGCTTATAGCAATAGCCACCCCGGCTATATTGCCCAGGCCAATGGTGCCGGACAATGCGGTGGACAGAGCCTGAGAATGAGGAATGCGCCCAGGATCATTAGGGTCACTGAGCCTGCCACTGAGCAATGCAACTGCATGGCCAAAATAGCGATAGGGCCGAAAGCGCGAGTAGCACATAAAGAACAGTCCGCCGCCGACCAGCAGCACAACCAGCGGTGTGCTCCACATCATATCTGCCCAGGCGTTAAAGAAATCCTCGAGTTGCTGTAAGGTCATAGGGTTTTTCTTATTATTTTAAGTTAACTGGGCTCTGTACTAGGCTATAGGCTTAACGTAGAGCACCAGGCTGTGGCCCACCAGATCATAGCCATTCTTTTTGGCTATTTTTTCCTGTAGCTGTTCAATTTCTTCGTCGTGAAATTCTATAACCCTACCGGTCTCGGTGCACACCATATGATCATGGTGCTCGCCTCGATCCAGCTCATAGACTGCCGGGCCATTATCAAAGTTGTGGCGCTCTATAAGACCAGCAGTCTCAAACTGGGTGAGCACTCGGTAGACAGTGGCTATGCCTACATCTTCGTCGGCGTCGCGCAACGACTGATAGATATCTTCAGCGGTCATATGACGGTCCGCACAGCTCTCAAGGATCTGTAAAATCTTGACTCTGGGCAATGTGACCTTAAGACCGGCTTTTTTGAGTTCCTGATCTTCAGTAGTCATGCTTTACCTCTTCTCTATGTTGTCATCATTGGGTATTATCCCCGTTCGCGCAACCAACTGGAAGCCCACTAATGCGATTAGCCTTTATCTGTTTGATATTATTCTCTCTACTCTCTACCGGATGCGGCTGGTTGAAGTTTCCCGGGGTCCACAAAGTAGATATTCAGCAGGGAAATATAGTTGATCAGGAAATGATTGATAAACTGCGTCCTGGCATGACTCAGTCGCAGGTGCAGTTTGTATTGGGTACACCACTGGTGGTGGACACCTTTAACAACAAGCGCTGGGACTACTTCTACAGCCGCCTGTCATCTTTAGGTGTAAAGACCGAAGAGAGAATGACCATCTATTTTGATGATGAGGGCAAACTTGAACGCATGACCGGGGACTATCTGCCCAGCTCAGCTATTGCCGAGGAACGCTAGTCCGGCTTTTCCTGCTTGTCAGCAGCTTTGGCTGCTGCCTCTGCAGCCCGGCGGCGGCGAACCTCTTTAGGGTCAGCAATCAACGGGCGATAAATTTCCACTCTATCCATTGGCTGGAGCTTATAAACAGCTGGCGCTTCAAGACCTTTTGTGCCTAAAACCTGCGAAAATACACCAAATTTGTCGCTATCTACGTCTATCTCCGGAAATATAGCCAATATTCCTGATTGCTTTACCGCCTCGATCGCCGTGGTACCCTGGGGCACCGACAGCTGTTTTAAAACCTGCTTGTCCGGTCTGGCATAGGCCACTTCAACATTGATCATAGTCTCAGCGCTCATACGCCATCTCCCTTTAACAGTAAATCAGCTCGCTGACACAGCGAGTCAACCAGATTATTGGCCACAGAGGCAAACAGATTAGATGAGGCCAGACCGAGACCTCTGTTATTAAATTCAAACTCCAGGTCCAGTGACAGCTTACAGGCCTCGTCAGTTAGTGGCTTAAATTCCCACAGCCCCCTGAAGGTTTTAAATGGCCCATCCTCTAGGGTCATCTCGATAGTCTCGGGCGCCCGCAACTTATTGCGCGTCATAAAGCTGATTTTGACACCGGCTTTTTTTAGATCCAGACGCGCCAGCATGCTGGTATCGCTATGCTCAAACACTTCCACCCCTATGCAGCCATCCATAAACTCTGGATAACTGCTGACATCATTGACCAGACTATACATCTGTTCCGCTGAGTGCATAACCAGCGCTGAACGCTTTACCGTTGCCATACGACGACCTAGGAGAAAAACTTGTCGTAGATACCCATCACAAATACCGCACCTATAGCCAGTGGTGCAACATAGCGAAGGGTCAGCTTCCAGAGTTGCATAACGCCGGGCGAAGTACCCTCCATCTCAGCATTCACCAACTCCTTGTTCATGGCATAACCGACAAACAGCGCGATCAGCAGGCCGGAGATGGGCAGCATAATATTGGCGGTGAGGAAATCTAAAAAGTCAAAGAAGGTAAAGCCCGCTACTTTGTAATCGGCCCAGACATTAAACGACAGCACTGAACCCAGGCCCAGCACCCAGGCAAAACCGGCCAGCAATAAATTGGCGCGCACCCGACCCAGATTCTTGGTTTCAATCAGCCAGGCCACACAGGGCTCAAGCAGAGAAATAGCAGAACTCCAGGCGGCTATAGACACCAGCACAAAGAAGATAGCACCGATCAACAGACCACCGGGCATACTGCCAAAGGCCACAGGCAAGCTGATAAACATCAGCCCGGGCCCAGCACTGGGCTCAATCCCCTGGGTGGCAAAAACAATCGAAAAGATAATCAGCCCTGAAATAATGGCTACCGAGCTATCAAAGAAAGCAACAATCAGAATGGTCTTACCTATATTGGCTTTCTGCGGCATATAGGCGCCATAGGCCATAATGGCACCCATACCAATACTCAGAGTAAAGAAGGCCTGACCCATGGCTTCAAGCACGCCGCGCCAGCTCAATGCATCAAGATTAAAATTAAACAGAAAGCCCCAGGCAGCGGCAAAGTTGCCTTTAAAATAAGCAAAGCCCAGCAGCACCAGCATCATAACGAAGAGCAATGGCATCAGAATCTCTACAGCTACGCCCAGCCCTTTCTTTACGCCACCCACCACCACGCCGACACAGAGCAACATAAACACCGACTGCCAAAATATCAAACGACCTGGATCTGCCAGTAAATTGCTAAACACTGCTGCAGCTGACTCGCCGTTAACACCGCGCAATTCACCAGAGGCCACCTCAAAAATATAGTCCAGAGCCCAGCCGGCAATCACCGCATAAAAACTGAGAATAAACATACCAGCTGCCACGCCCAGCCAACCCACATGTCGCCACAGGGGATTGGCATTGCTCTGCTCCACGCCATCGCGCATAGAGTTAATAGGGCTCTTACCGCCACTGCGCCCGATAAGCACCTCGGCCATCATCACCGGCACACCAATCAGCAAAATACATCCCAGATAGACCAGCACAAAGGCGCCACCGCCGTTACTGCCGGCAACATAGGGAAATTTCCACATATTGCCCAATCCCACGGCAGACCCGGTCGCAGCCATAATAAAAGTCCAGCGACTCGCCCAGGTGCCGTGCATGCCTTTTTGTTGTAGCGCCATATTACTGCTCCAGTTTTGATAGGCAGAATTGTAACCCACAACAGCCCAGTAGCGAATAACCCATCTAATTCTTCCGGGGGCGCATGAATCCCTTAGGACAATTTCTGTACCCCACGTATAATCGTGATATGAGTAAAAGTAAGCCAAAACAACAGTCCAGCACCATTGCACTCAACCGCAAGGTCAAGCACGACTACTTTATCGAAGAGAAATTCGAGGCGGGTATATCTCTGATGGGCTGGGAGGTTAAGAGCCTGAGAGAGGGCAGGGTTAATCTGACAGACACCTATGTTTTTCTTAAGAATGGTGAAGCCTTTTTGATTGGCACTAATATTTCGCCCCTGCCCTCGGCCTCTACCCATTATGTCACCGAGCCAACTCGCACCAGAAAGCTGCTGCTCAACCACCGCGAGCTTAAAAAGCTCGAGGATGGTGTTAATCAGAAAGGACATACCTGTGTGTGTACAGCGCTCTACTGGAAGGGACATCTTATTAAATGCGAGATAGCTCTGGCCAAAGGCAAGGCCGCCTATGACAAGCGCAACGACGATAAAGATCGCGACTGGAGCCGCCAGAAGCAGCGCCTGATGCGTCACTCCTCCTGAATCTACAGCCTCTTACTTTGTAAATAACTTCTTTAGTTTACTGGCTTTATCTTTAAGCTGAGTCTCCAGCTTGTCGCCTGCCTCTTTGATTGATCCCGACTGCAGTGCAGCCTGGCTGGCGCCTCGGGATATGGCGCCAATAATTTTTGCGCCAGCCTGAGCCATTGAAAGCCCCTGCCCCTCTTCTCCTAGGTTGGCAAGACGTATTTCCGGCAGCGCCAAATCCAGAGTTTTTGACCCCAAAAGGCCGTAGCGCAATTTGCCATCGGTAATCAAAATATCGCGGATAATAATATTTTTAGGGCTCTGCTCAATATCCACTTCGTCATCAGCTGAACCTAGATAACTGGAAATATTCTCCTGCAGACGGTCCAGATTACTGCCCCCTGCTCCGCGCTCCAAAGTTACCTCTGGCGCTACAATGGTCAGTGTTTTGAGCACAATAATATCTGTCGCCAAGGAGTCCTGATCCACAGTGAAATGAATTTCGCCCAGCGAAAACGCCTCTTCTGTATCGAACCCCTCAGGGTTGCCAATATGCAACCCGACAAAACTGCCCTCCCCTGACAGCAGAGAGAGGCTGGCGCTTTCGAGGGTAACCGGAGACTGGGTCATCTCAGGCCCCAGAGTCTCCACAAGAGCCTTCAGGCCAGTGCCTAAATTTATGATCACCAGAGCGCCAATCACCAAGCTTAGGGCTATGACTATTTTTACTAATTTGGACATCTGTCTATCCTTAAAAACTCTCCGTTTAAAAAAGCATAGATGCTATTCTTAGCTATGTGCAAATAACCTGCTAGATAAAACTATGGTCAACAACAGTCTCGGCAGCGCCGTCTCCGGCCCCTCATTGATTCTGCAGGGCGCCAAATTGCTATGGCACCCCAGTATTCGCTGGCTGGTTCTGATACCACTACTGATTAATATATTGCTATTTTCTGCGCTGACCGCAGCCGCTGGACAGTGGCTGGGAGGCTGGCTAGACAGCATGGTCAATGCTGTGCCCGACTGGCTGCAATGGTTGGTATGGATTGTCTGGCTACTGTTTTCTCTGCTGGCGCTGGTGATCTATGCGTTCAGCTTTACCCTGGTCGCCAACCTGATTGGCTCGCCGTTTTATGGCTTGATTGCTGAGCGGGTAATTATTATGCAGGGTGCTAGCTCAGCTGCTGCTGAGTCTTCTGTTTTCAGGGTTGCCTGGCAGAGCTTTAGACGCCAGTTGCAGCTGCTGGCCTATTTTATTCCGCGAACCATTGCCGTTGGCCTGCTAACTTTACTTGTTAGTTTTGTTCCACTGATTAATCTATTGGCACCAGTTATTGCTGGCTGCTGGGCCGCCTGGTCACTGGCGATTCAGTATCTGGATTATCCCGCCGATATAGAGGCTGTATCATTTAATCAGTTGATCGATCAGGCCGGACAGAATAGATGGCCTGCAATGGGATTTGGCTTTGCGGCGCTGGGCGCCTCTGCAATACCGCTGCTCAACCTGGTGGCACTGCCGGCAGCGGTGGTAGGTGGCACCTTACTCTGGTGCAGAACGTACAAGAGTACTGACAGCTAGGCGTCTTACTCTTGGAGCAGGTGTTCCTCTGGCATGATGCAGGCAAGCTTCATATCCAGGAGCTTTTCAATGGGCTCTAGCAGGAAAGCATCGTCTTCACAGGCAAAGCTAATAGATGTGCCAGTTTTGCCTGCGCGACCGGTGCGACCAATACGGTGCACATAGTCCTCGGGCTCCTCGGGCAAGGTGTAATTGATAACATGGCTTACGCCATCCACATGAATACCTCGTCCCGCCACATCGGTAGCCACCATCACTTTAAGAGCACCGGATTTAAATGATTCCAGGGCCTTCATACGACGGTTCTGGGGCACATCGCCAGAGAGCAAGCCAACCTTAAAGCCCTTTTTCTTGAGCTTCTCGTGCAGGTTGCGACAGATATCTCGACGGTTGGCAAACACCATGACACTGTCGACATCGTCATTGACCAGAATATTATTGAGCAGAGCGAACTTCTCGCTGGCTGTGGTGATATAGATTCGCTGGTCCACAGTGTCTGTGGCCACGCGTTCGGCGCCAATCTCTACTGTGACCGGGCTATCGGTCCAGGTCTCAGACAGACGCAATACTTCCGGTGTAAAGGTGGCAGAAAACAGTAGCGTCTGACGCTCTTCGCGCTTTGGCGTCAGGCGCACCAGCCGGCGCACCTGAGGAATAAAGCCCATATCTAGCATGCGGTCAGCTTCATCAATCACCAGCACCTCAACCTGATCCAGATAGAGATCGCGGTTGTTGGCAAAATCTAGCAGTCGCCCTGGGGTGCCCACCAAAATATCGCAGTGAGACTTCTGCATTTTCTGCAACTGCTTGCCGTAGTCCATGCCGCCCACCAAACAGTGCACATTAAGATCTGTGTGCTTTAACAGCCGGGTTGCATCGTCGGCTATCTGAATCGCCAACTCGCGAGTGGGCGCCATAATCATTGATCGCGCCTCACCCATATAGCGCTCATCTTCCACAGGGTGCTTTATCAGGTCGGTAATAATGCTAATCAGAAATGCTGCAGTTTTACCTGTACCAGTCTGTGCCTTACCCACCATGTCATGGCCATTTAAACTATGGGGTAGCGAAGAGGCCTGAATAGGGGTGCAGTAGTGAAACCCAGTATCCTGAATACCGCGCATCAAAGCGGGTGGCAAATCAAAGTCATGGAAGCGGGTCTTGCCTTCCTCTGCAGGTACAACAAACTGGGAGATATCCCAGGCTTTACCCTTGCTTTTGGCGCCATGTCTTTTGCGGGGAGCCCGCTTAGCCTTGGGTTTCTCCGCCGCTGTATCAGCTGGAGCCCCAGTATCTGTAGAAGTCGTATCTGTAGAAGCAGTATTGTCAGTCAAAATAATTAGTCGCAGTGATTAGTAGTCAATTATGTGGGCAGATGCAGGCTTTTAGAGCGCAGCCCTAGCCACGAATGGCGCGGAGTGTAGCAGAATTGTCAATAACTCGCTGAAAAGAATATATTTCCCTTGACTGGAATATTTCACTTGAGCAGGAAAAGTCATTTAATTAACAGCGGGGCCTCTAACTAACACCAGCACCTTTAATTAAGAGCAACCCATTATTTCAGATATCGGGCAATCCAATAATCTGCGCTTACCCAGCGACCTGCACCCGTAAACAGCAGACACAGCAACATAATCAGATAGGTGGCGGCAAATTCAATGCCATTATTAAGTACCACAAAACTGCCCTTTTCCGTAAGCCAGCCATAGTTGCCGTGGCGGCGCAGTAGGCTATTTGCGGCTGCCACACGCTGCCCCACCCCCTCACTATTTTGCAAGCTTCTCTCAGCAGCAGGAATACCCAGTGCCGCCAACACTGTTGCTGTACTGGTCTGGGGATCTGCAGGTGCTATGGCAAACCAGCCATTCTCCCAGTGGGCGGTTGATGCAGCTACCAGCATAGTGATTATCAGTGGCAGCACAAAAAGCCTGGTCGCTAGCCCCAACAGAAGCGCAAAACCACCGAACAACTCGGCGCTGGCAGCCAGAAAAACCATCATTCGCGGCATAGGTAATCCCAGACCCCAGTCAGAGTTGCCAAACCAGGCGACCATAGCGTCAAAATTGGCAAACTTATGGGCGCCAACGGCAATAAAAATAGGCGCAAGATAGAGCCTTAAAGCCAGAGGCCCCAGCCAGTCGATAGCTTTTAATTTGCTGATAAATAGATTGAATAGGCTGACTAGTCCCTGCATTGATAAGCTCCCTTTTGTGGCCACAGTAGGCAGTGAGCCGCTGCGGCAGTTTAAAATCTATGGCGGTTTAGAGCCCGCCGCAAAGAAAAAATTCCTCAGATTCAGCACTGCAAACACCGAAGATAAATATTGCTATCTTTGCCATAGCCATTGAACGAGAATAACAACCCAGTCAAATAGAACTCAATAATGCAATCTGCCCTTCAATCAAGGCCAACGTTCCTGCAAAACGCTGGCGACCTGCTGCGCCTGGCCGGGCCCTTGATGCTCGGCCAGCTCGCTGTATTCGGTATGACGGTGACCGATATTTATATGGCCGGGCAGGTCAGCACAGAGACATTGGCCGCGCTGCAACTGGGCGGCAGTATCTGGGCTATGATCAATCTGCTGGTGATTGGCATTATGATCGCCAACAGTCCAATTATCGGCAATTTCTGGGGTGCCGGCGAAGAGCACCGGGTGCGCTTTCAATTTCAGCAGGCAATCTGGCTGGCTCTGCCCCTAGGCGCAGTTGTCTGCGGCGCTATTTTATTGGGCATTCTAATGCTGGGATATCTGGATATCAGTGCAGAGGTCTATGGTATAGCCCGTGGCTATCTGCTGCCCTACCTGATTACCGGTTTTATGTTTCCGGCTTTTTTTGCCTTTCGCAGCACCTTTGAAGGCATGGGTGATATTCGGCCTGTGATGATATTCAACTGTCTGGCCTTTTTGCTGAATGCTGTGCTGGATTATATTTTTGTCTTCGGCAAGCTGGGTATGCCAGCCCTGGGCGGTGTAGGCGCCGCCTGGGCAACCACTCTGGTTATGACCTTTCTCCTGTTGGCCATGGCGGCCTATGGCTACTATGCCCAGAATATGCGTCGACTGCAGCTGTATCAGCAGTTTGCTGGGCCCAGTGTGGCCGCTATCGGGGAAATACTGCGCCTGGGCATTCCTATAGCGCTCATGATTGCTGCTGAGATTGGTTTCTTTGCCATTATTCCCATGCTGATTGCTCACCTGGGAGCCAATGTGCTGGGCGCCCATGCCATCACCAACAATCTGGATGCTCTGGCCTTTATGATTCCGCTGGGTATAGCTCAGGCGCTTACCATCAAGGTATCTCACGCCCAGGGGCGTAACGACCCCCTGGCCGCGCGACAGATCTGTCTCACCGGGTTCAAGCTGGTACTGATGCTGGCAGTAATTCTGGGGTTACTAAAAATTACCCTGCGCTATGAGTTTGCGTCGCTGTTTAGTGCAGATGCAGATGTACAGCTAATTGCCGCCAATCTATTTTTCTTCTCTGCGGCACTGGGCTGTTTTGACTCCATGCAAATGGCCAGTTCTGGTGCGCTGCGCGGATTTAAAGATGCCCGGATACCACTGCTTATTCAGATATTGGCCTTTTGGGTTATCGCCTTCCCTATTGCCTACAGTCTGGCGCTGACAGATTTTTGGGGCGAGCCCATGGGTGTCTATGGTTTTTGGGTAGGGTTGGTTATTGCCGCTCTGCTGGCCAGCACTATGATGCTGGTGCGCTGGAATCTGGTATCAAAGCGAGAGATTGCCAACTGGTCTGCGACGACTAATCAAGCAGACAACTAATCCGCCAAGCGGCCCAGGGTTATGCGGTCGAGTTGATTGTAATCCTGGCGGGTCTCTACCAACACATAGCCGGCTTCATTAAACAGGTCCCTCACTGCCAGACCCTGTGCATGACCATGCTCCACTAACAGCCAGCCAGCTGGAGCCAAAAACCCGGAACTCTGCCCGATCACCAGCTGTAGATCGTCCAGCCCCTGGGTGCCAGACACCAGGGCTGAAGCGGGCTCAAAACGCACATCACCCTCAAACAGATGAGCATCATCAATTTCAATATAGGGCGGGTTGCTGACAATAAGATTAAATAAGGTCTGGGGCTGACGATTGGCTACAGCTGCAAACCAGTCGCTCTGATAAATAGTTACATTTTTAAGCCGGCAAGCAAGACGATTTTGTTCCGCCAGCTCCACTGCCGATGCCTGCACATCCACTGCGGTCATCTGCCACTGAGGATATTCTGAGGCCAGCGCCAGCGCTATAGCGCCGGTTCCAGTGCCCAGATCCAGTACCTGGCTGTTATTGGGCAGTTCCAGTTGCATTGCTGTCTCAACCAGCAACTCGGTCTCAGGGCGCGGTATTAATGTATGGGGCGAGACCTTGAGGTCCAGAGTCCAAAAACCCTGGCTGCCAATAATAAAAGCCACTGGCTCGCCCTCTAATCTGCGCCGAAACAGCTGCTCAAAACGCTGCATATCAGGTGCGGATAGGATTTTATCTGGCCAGGTTTTTAGCCAGGCGCGATCCACCGACAGGCTGTGACAAAGCAGCAACTCGGTGTCCAATAACGCCGTATCACTGGCAGGAGAAAGCTCGTTGTGACGCTGCAGTAAATCGGCGACAGTTGCCATGTTTACTCTGCTAGAGAGGCCAGCTGCTCGGCCTGAAATTCATTGACCAGAGGCTGCACTACTTCATGCAGTGAACCCTCCATCACCTCAGCCAACTTGTAGAGAGTTAGATTGATACGGTGATCCGTAACTCGGCCCTGGGGAAAGTTGTAGGTGCGAATGCGCTCAGAGCGATCACCACTGCCCACCAAGCTCTTGCGCTGCTCGGACTGCTCTTTGGCCGCGGCATCATCCTGCGCAGAGTTTAACCGCGCCTGCAGTACCGCCATAGCCTTGGCCCGGTTCTTGTGCTGCGAGCGCTCATCCTGACACTCCACCACCGTGCCGGTGGGCAGGTGAGTCAGGCGAATCGCCGAGTCGGTTTTGTTGACATGCTGGCCACCAGAGCCTGAGGCGCGGAAAGTATCCACACGCAAGTCGCCTTTATTAATTTCAATCTCATCCTGCTCATCGGCCTCGGGCATAATGGCCACAGTGCAGGCGGAGGTGTGGATTCTGCCCTGAGACTCGGTATCTGGCACCCGCTGCACCCGGTGGGCACCTGACTCAAACTTAAGTTTGGAATACACCCCTTTGCCGACTATGCGGGCGATAATTTCTTTATAACCGCCATGGTCGCCGCTATTTTCGCTCACCACTTCCACCTGCCAGCGCTGCGTTTCGGCAAACTTGCTGTACATACGAAATAGGTCACCAGAAAAAATCGCTGCTTCATCACCACCGGTACCGGCGCGAATTTCCAGAAAAACATTTTTGTGGTCATTGGGGTCTTTGGGCAGCAACAGTCGCTGTAATTCAAGCTCGGCGACCTCCAGCTGCTGCTCGCCGTCTTTCATCTCTTCCTGGGCCATTTCTCGCATATCTGGATCTGCATCCTTGAGTAGAGATTTGGCCTCTGCCACGGAATCAACCACCTGCTGAAAACCTAGATAGGTTTTCACCACTGGCTCCAGCTCTGCATATTCCTTGGACAGGTCGCGGTATTTATTTTGATCGGCAATGGTCTCCGGATCACTGAGCAGAGCTCCTACCTCTTCGTAGCGTTCACTGAGAGTATCCAGCTTGGACAGTATCGAATCTTTCATGCGGCTCTAATTTCCATGTAATACAGCGCTTATTTTTTCTTTAGGCCAAAAAGTTCGTGGGTAGCGTCAATGGTGGCGTCGCTGCCCTCTTCGCTGGCCTTCTTAAGCCTGGTGGTAGGCTTGTGTAGTAGTTTGTTGGTCAGGTTACGGGCCAGTGCATTGATGACTTCAGCGGAGTCCTGACCTCGCTCTAGAGCTGCCAGTGCTCTCTCGACTTCACCGTCGCGAATAACCTCTACGCTGTCTCGGAAGGCTTTAATGGTATCCACAACGGCCAGTGCACGCTGCTTGGTCGACCAGCCATTAACCTCCTGATCAACAATATCCTGAGCCATATCTGCAGCGCTCTGACGGGCGCGCAAATTATCCTGAATCACTTCCTCAAGATCATCTACAGTGTACAGATAGATATCATCCAGCTCCTCCACCTCAGGCTCAATATCTCTGGGCACAGCTATATCAACCATAAAGATAGGCTTGTGCTTGCGCTTCTTGAGTGCCGACTCCACCGCACCTTTGCCCAAAATAGGCAGCTGGCTGGCGGTCGAGGAAATTACAATATCCGCTCTGTGGAGATAGTCTGGAATATCCGACAGTAAAATAGCTTCGGCGGCAAAGTTTTCGGCCAGCTCCTGGGCTCGATTGAGAGTGCGGTTGGCCACAGTAATCTGACCAATTTTTTTCTCCTGCAGATGGCGCGCCACTAACTCAATGGTTTCACCTGCTCCCACCAGCAGCGCATGGGCGTTATTAAGATTGGCAAAAATTTGCTCCGCTAGGCTGACCGAGGCATAGGCCACTGAAACAGGATTCTGGCCTATAGCGGTTTCAGAGCGAACCCTTTTAGCTGCAGCAAATGCCTGCTGGAAGGCCTGATTGAGTTCTGCAGCCACAGTTTGTGCCTCTCGACCCACTGCATAGGCTGACTTTATCTGGCCAAAAATCTGTGGTTCGCCAAGTACCAGAGAGTCTAGACCGCTGGCTACGCAAATCATATGGCGGATAGCATGCTGATCGCGATGGCAGTAGTAACAACTCTGCAGGTCCGCAATATTTAGCCTCTTGGTATCCGCCAACCAGCTCAATACCTGATTGTCGCTGACCTCGCCCGAGAGATAGATCTCGGTGCGATTACAGGTGGATAGCAGCGCCATTTCCGTCGCACCTATGGCGCCAACCGCTGACTGCAGCGACTCAACCACTATCTCGGGGGCAAAGGCTATCTGCCCGCGGAGATCTACCGGGGCTGATTTGTGGTTGATGCCGAATACCAAAATACCCATTGAGTTAGCTTGTGCTCTAGGTCTTAAACCGCGAATTTTACACCAGACTCGATCGCAAAAGGAGGCTGGGGAGTAAATGAATTTAACAGCAGAGATAAACTCTGAGCTATGCTTATAAAACTTTCGCCTCAGGAATTGTCTTAATCATCGGTATCCTTGAAAATAACTGAATGAGAAATAATATTAATACTCCGTTGCGCACCCCAATTACAGCCTGTCTATTAGCTCTTTTAATCACCGTGGGCGGCTGCACCTCGGCCCCTCAAAACATTAATGCAGCAGACAACACTGATTATCGGGATTCGGAAAATACTGCTCAAGAGCAGCTAGCCGAGCTTCCAGTCAAACCCTTTGCCATAGATAGCCTCTACGATCTGTTGGTTGCCGATGTGGCCCTGTCCCGAGAGCAATTTGATATAGCACTGCCCAAGTACCTGCAGCAGGCGCGGCAGACTGGAGACTCCGGGGTGATAGAAATGGCCGGGCGAGTAGCCAATTACATGCGCGACTATCAGGCCACTCTGGAAATGGCCCTGCTATGGCTGGACAATGAGCCCGAGAGTCCCATCGCCCGCGAAGCCGCTATGCAGGCCTACGCCAAACTCAATGATGGCATCGGCGCCCTTGAACAGGCCAGCTGGCTTTATCAACACAGGGACGACTCGGAGGCATTTTTAGCAGTCACCTCTATTCCCACCGAGCAAGCTGATATGCTGGAGTTGCTGCAAGCCTATTCCGAGCTGGAGCTCAGTGCGGACAAACAGCCCAGCATCTTGCTGGCAACCGGAATACTGCTGAGGGAAACTGGCCAGCTCGACAAATCAGAGCGGGCGGCCAAGGATTTTCTGGCCGCCAAACCCAGTGATGAGCGCGGCCTGTTGCTGCTGGCTCAGGTGCTGCATCAGCGAGACCGGATTGAAGAGGCAGTGGCACTGATTGCCAAAGCGCTAAAAAATCAGCCTGACAACCGCAGGCTGCGACTGCAGTACGCTCGTTTTCTAACTATTACTGACCGCAGCCTGGCCATTGAGCAATTTGATATTCTGCGCATTGAGCAACCCAATGATCAAGAGGTTAACTTCCTTCTGGCCCTGCTGCTGTTAAATGAAGGCAGTGAGGGCAATGTAGAGCGCGCCAGTTTGCTGTTTACCCAGGCGTCCTCAAACCCAAGTCTCAGGGCAGATGCTCAGTTCCATCTGGGCAGCATTGCCGACCAGAGCGGTCAACCCGCAGTCGCCATTAAACATTATTCCCAGGTTCGCTACGGCCGTAACTATTTAGCTGCTGCCTCCAGGCTATCGGTGTTGCTGGCCCAACACAATAATATAGACTCAGCCCGGCGCTATTTGCAGCGCCTGAGGTCGGAGCAGCCACAGCAGGCGGTAGCCCTGTTTCAAATCGAGTCCAACTTGCTGATCAGTGCCCAGCAACCAGATCAGGCGCTCTCTATTCTGACCCATGGTCTGGACGCTTTTCCCAACGATAGCCAGTTACTCTACGCCCGTTCCATGCTGGCCGAGCAGCAGGATAACTTTGCTCTTGCAGAGCAGGATCTCAGAGCCCTGCTGGCTCAGGACCAGGATAATGCGGTAGCGCTAAATGCTCTGGGTTACACCATGATTCTGCACACAGACCGCCGCGATGAAGCCTACAAACTGATCAAGCGCGCCTATCTTCTCAATCCTGGTGATCCGGCCACCATAGACAGCATGGGCTGGGTATTATTTCAGATGGATCAGCCAGATAAGGCTCTGGAGTATCTTCAGAAAGCCTACGATATCTTGCCCGACCCAGAAATCGCCTCTCATTTGGGCGAGGTGCACTGGACCTTGGGCAACCGAGAGCAGGCGCTGAAAGTATGGCGGCAGGGTTTGCAACAGGTACCGGACCACCCCTCTATTATTGAAACCATGGAGCGTCTGGGCACAGTGGCTGACAGAGCTGCAGAATCAATTTCCTCAGGCAGCGAAGAATGAAAAATACCATTGGCACTGTTTTATTGGCACTGGTGCTCAGTGGTTGCGCCAATCAGGCCGCCATAGGACCAGCCGGTGATCTCGACTGGCAGCAACATCAGATCCAGGTGGCTCAGCTGCAGAACTGGGAGCTTCAGGGCAAGCTAGGTTTTAAAAATGCCTTACAGGGAGGCAGCGCCAATCTAAGCTGGCTCCAGGATCAAAAGCAGTACTCTTTGTCCCTCAGCGGCCCCTTTGGTGCCGGCAGTGCGATCATTGAGGGCGACCAGTATCTGGCCAGAATGCAGCAGGGTGATCAGATCTATAGCAACTCACCAGAACTGCTGGCGCAACAGCTTACCGGCCTGGCTATTCCTGTAGATGCTTTGAGCTGGTGGGCGCGAGGCCTGCCCTCTCCAACAGAGGCCCCAATCAATAATCTAGTGTCCGGACCCAGCGGCGAGGCAAGCAGCTTTGAACAGGCCGGCTGGCAGCTATCATTCTCGAAGTACAGCCGTAAAAATAATCGCAACCTACCGGGAAAAATCACCGGGCAACTTGGGGAACAGAGCTTTAAACTGATAGTATCTGCCTGGTCGTTTCCACAACCATAGCCAGCGGTCTAAAAATCATGCCATCTGTTGTGTTGCCCTCGCCGGCTAAAGTAAATCTTTTTCTGCATATCACAGGCCGCCGCCCAGACGGCTACCACAGCTTGCAGACAATCTTTCAGTTGCTGGACTACGGCGACTATCTAACTTTCGACACTAACAACAGCGGAGATATCTGCCTGAGCCCCGCGATCGACGGTGTTGCAGCAGAGGATAATCTAATTGTCAGGGCAGCAAGACTGTTGCAGGCAACGACTGAATGTACCCTGGGTTCTGATATTGCCATCGACAAGCAGATTCCTATGGGCGCAGGACTTGGCGGAGGCAGCAGCAATGCAGCCACCACATTGGTAGGTCTCAATAGACTCTGGCAGACTGGCCTGAACACTGATCAGCTGGCTGACTTAGGTGCTGAGCTAGGCGCCGATGTACCAGTTTTTGTGCGCGGTCATACGGCCTTTGCAGAGGGCATTGGCGAGTTGCTGACAGAGGTTGAACTGCCGGAACTATGGTATTTAGTGATCACACCCAATGTACAGGTATCTACAGCCGAAATATTTTCCAATCCTCAATTGACAAGGGACACTTCACCCATCAAAATACGCGCCCTCTCAGAGGTGCAGTACAGGAATGACTGTCAGGCTGTAGTCACAGAGCTCTACCCAGCGGTTAAACAGGCCCTGGATTGGGCAGCAGACTACGGCAACTCACTGATGACAGGGACTGGTGCTAGCGTATTTTGCAGCTTTGACAACCAGACAGAGGCTCAGAGAGCCCTCGACTTGGTACCAGAGTACTGGAGTGCGTTTATAGCGCGGGGCACTAATAGCTCCTCTCTGCATCGGGAATTGGGAAAGATTTTTACTGGGGCGTCGCCAAGTGGTTAAGGCACCGGGTTTTGATCCCGGCATCGGAGGTTCGAATCCTCCCGCCCCAGCCATTTCTATACTATGAATACCAGGAAAAATGACGTGGCAAGATTGATGGTCTTCTCTGGGAACGCAAACCCAGAACTGGCAAATGAAATCGCTCGCACTCTGGGGATCCCCCTGGGAGACGCGCTAGTATCATTATTTTCAGACGGTGAGATAAATATTGAAATTCGCGAAAATGTTCGCGGACATGATGTATTTGTGGTGCAACCTACCTGCGCACCCACCAACCGCCACCTAATGGAACTGGTACTGATGATTGATGCGCTGCGACGTGCATCAGCTGCACGTATTACTGCAGTGGTACCCTACTTTGGCTATGCCCGCCAGGACCGTCGCGTGCGCTCGGTGCGTGTGCCCATCAGCGCCAAAGTAGTGGCAGATATGCTCTCCAATGCTGGTGTTGACCGTGTATTAACCGTCGACCTCCACGCAGAACAGATTCAAGGCTTTTTCAACTGCACAGTTGATAATGTCTATGGCGCACCAGTACTACTGGGCGATATTGAGCGTCAAAACTACAAAAATTTGCAAGTTGTATCGCCAGATGTCGGCGGTGTAGTGCGGGCGAGAGCTGTGGCTAAGCAACTGGGCTGTGATTTGGCGATTATCGACAAGCGCCGCCCCACATCTAATCAGAGTGAAGTAATGAATTTGATTGGTGAAGTTGAAGGGCGCACCTGTGTGCTGGTCGACGATATTGTAGACACAGCTGGCACATTGTGTAAGGCCGCCGAAGCACTGAAGAAAAATGGCGCAGCCAAGGTTGTAGCCTATGCCACCCATGCGGTTTTATCCGGCGGGGCCATACAGAATATTAATAACTCTCAGCTGGATGAATTGGTGGTTGCCAACAGTATCCCGCTAAGTGATGAAGCTAAGAAGTGCAAAAAGATTCGCACGCTGCAGCTAGCCAAGCTGCTGGGTGAATCTGTACGCCGTATTAGCAACGAAGAATCTATCAGCGCGATGTTTGGCTAACGCCAGGCACCCGTTGATCTAAAGCCGCCTCATTCCGAGGCAAATTAAACCCAATTCAGGTCTGGTCGCGGTCTGTCTTGGCACAACATTGGAGACTACTATGTCTACTGATTTTACGTTACATGCGAAAGGTCGCGAGGATACAGGGAAAGGTGCGAGCCGCCGCCTGCGTCGTCTGGCCGGCGAAATACCAGCAATTGTCTACGGCGGAAAGAAAGATCCTGCCCGCATTGCTCTAATCCATAAAGACGTGATGAAAGCGCTGGAAAACGAAGCGTTCTACTCTCACATTATTGCTCTAGATATCGACGGCAAGTCTGAAGACGTTATTGTTAAAGATGTTCAGCGTCATCCTGCAAAATCCATTGTTCTGCATATGGATTTTCTGCGTGTTAGCAAGAACACCAAGCTACAGACTCGAGTGCCTCTGCACTTTATCAATGAAGAGAGCTGTGTTGGCGTTAAGCTGGGTGGCGGTCTGATCGCCCACAGCATGACCGAGCTGGAAATCATGTGTCTGCCGGCCGATCTGCCCGAGTATCTCGAAGTAGATATGGCAGAGGTTGAAATTGGCCAGACCCTGCATATCTCTGATATCAAACTGCCAAAAGGTGTTGAATCCGTTGCTCTGAGCCATGGTGATGATCACGATCTTCCAATTGCAGCTGTCAACAAGTCGAAAGCTAAAGACGAAGATGAAGAAGCCGCACCTGCAGCTGATGCAGGCGCTGGTGAAGCAGACAGCAGCGCTGAGGAAGCAAGCGAAGAGTAATCTTCGCCTCTGCCCTCTGAGTAGGCCCTGACATTGGACGCGCCCGTAGAGTTAATAGTAGGGCTGGGAAACCCCGGCCCCAATTATGAACGGACGCGACATAATGTTGGGGCCGACTTGGTTCTGGAGCTGGCAAAATCTCTGCATGCGGAACTCAAATACGAAAGTAAATTTTTTGGGGATACCGCGAGGGTCAGCATTGCCGGTCGAGATGTTCGCCTGCTAATACCCAGCACCTTTATGAATCTCAGCGGCAAGTCTGTCGCAGCCATGGCCAGGTTCTATCAGATTGCGCCAGAGAATATTCTGGTGGTGCACGATGAATTAGATATGGACCCTGGCACTGTTCGCTTTAAGAAAGGCGGCGGTCATGGTGGCCACAATGGCTTGCGTGACACCATTAAAAGTCTGGGCAACAACAAAGATTTTGCTCGCCTGCGCATTGGCATAGGCCATCCAGGGCAGGCCAATCTGGTGTCCGACTATGTACTTAAGAAAGCCGCTCCCAGCGATCAACAATTGATCGCTAACAGTATAGATGACGCTCTGCGTCACCTACCCACTGCGGTAGAGGGTCAATGGGAAAAGGCTATGACAGCCTTACACAGTCTTTAATTACTGGCTGATTACAGCTAGAGCAAAGGAAAAAAGAAATGGGTTTTAACTGCGGAATTGTTGGATTGCCCAATGTGGGCAAGTCCACTTTGTTTAATGCATTGACTAAAGCCGGCATAGGTGCGGAAAATTTTCCATTCTGCACCATTGAGCCCAATACAGGTGTGGTGCCTATTCCAGATCCCCGCCAGGATAAAATTGCCGGTATTGTTAACCCAGAGCGTCTGATTCCCACCAGCATGGAATTTGTCGATATTGCCGGACTGGTGGCAGGTGCTTCAAAGGGCGAAGGCCTGGGCAACCAATTTCTCTCCAATATTCGCGAAACCGATGCTATTGCCCATGTAGTGCGCTGTTTCGATGATGAAAACGTGATTCATGTGGAAGGCCAAATAAACCCGCCCGATGATATTGATGTGATTAATACCGAGCTGGCTCTGGCTGATCTCGACAGTGTCGAAAAAGCTATACTGCGTGCCTCCAAGGCAGCCAAAGGCAAAGATGCCGACGCCATAGCACTGAAAGCAGTGGCAGAAAAAGTACTGCCCCATCTCAATGAAGCCAAGCCACTGCGCTCCTTTGAGTTGACCGATGACGAATTAAAACTGCTCAAGCCCCTCAGCTTGCTGACGCTCAAGCCCACAATGTACATTGCCAACGTGGATGAAGATGGTTTTGAAAATAATCCCTATTTAGACGCCGTTAGCGCCATTGCCGAGGCCGAAGGCTCCGTTGTAGTGCCTATCTGCAACAAATTGGAAGCAGAGATTTCTGAGCTCGAGGACGATGAGAAAATGGAGTTCCTGCAAGAAATGGGTATGCAGGAGCCTGGTTTAAACCGCGTGATTCGCGCCGGTTATAGCCTGCTGGGTCTGCAAACCTACTTTACTGCTGGACCCAAAGAAGTTCGCGCCTGGACTATTCCTGTGGGTGCAACCGCCCCCAATGCAGCGGGCAAGATTCACACAGATTTTGAGAAAGGCTTTATTCGTGCCGAAATTATCGGCTACGACGACTATATAGCCGGCAATGGCGAGCAGGGAGCAAAAGACGCGGGTAAATGGCGTCTTGAAGGCAAGGACTACATAGTTAAGGATGGCGACGTAATACATTTCCGCTTTAATGTGTAGCTCAACGTGACATCTCCTAGCGGCCGCTGGAAGCTGGGCCTATTGCTGGCCCTGTCCACCGCCACCATGTGGGGAGTGCTTCCCATCGCTCTAAACGGCGTAATGGAAACACTAGATCCACTGACCACCACTTTTTTTCGCCTGTCTCTCGCAGCGATACTAATGACACCCTATCTTGTGGTGCGCAGGCGGCTGCCTAATCGTGGCAAGTTGCGCTCGCCGCAGCTATTTTTTCAGCTGCTGGCGGCCGGGCTACTGCTCTGTGCCAACTATGGCTTATATGTATTTGGCTTGCAGCGAACCAGCCCTGAGGCGGCTCAGGTGATGATTCAAATTGCGCCTATGCTGCTATTGCTGGCAGGGGTTTTTCTGTTTAAAGAGCACTTCTCCAGCGCCCAGTGGTTTGGCTTTTTCGCCTTTGCCTCAGGTCTAGTATTATTTTTTAACCATCATCTGGGGGATGTTTTTGTAGATCTCAATGATTATGGTCTGGGGCTACTGATTATTTTATTGGCAGCAATCTGCTGGACTGGCTATGCCATCATGCAAAAAATTCTGCTGCAAGAATTCACCTCAGAAGAAACCATGCTGGCGATTTATTGGCTGGGCACTCTGTTATTTTTACCCTTCTGCAATTTTTCTAGCCTGGGCCAGCTGACAGGCATGCAATGGGCCCTGCTGGCATTTTGCGGCCTCAATACAATCATTGCCTATGGATCTTTTGCCGAAGCTCTAGTGCATATAGAGGCATCCAGAGTCAGCGCCACCATCGCCCTGACCCCTTTGCTCACCGTTGGCATAGTGCAGCTTATTCCTATACCGGGAATTACCGCAGAGCCCCTGGGCGTTCTTTCTATCATAGGTGCGATTCTGGTAGTCTGCGGTTCAATAACCACAGCAGTTGCAAAAAAAGCCAGCTAAACAGCGAAAAATAATAAACCTCTGACCGAGGCAAAGTTAACACTGCCCCCTGTTAGTAGCGCTGATACCTGATTTGAAAGACAGAGAACTTCAGGGTACCCCGGTTTCATTTTAAGTTCCAAATAGCAGCCCAGACAGCACCAAATAAACCTCGGTCAGAGGCATAGAGTTATTATCGGGAACTACTGCGAAAATATGATGAACAAGCTAACAGTAATGTATAGCAGTGCCTATAGAATGCAGTTAATGTGATTTGACGCACATTAACTTGGGGGTTTTGTCGAGATTTTCAGTAAATCCCCTGCTGCTCCCAAACTCTGTCTTACCGCGGTAAGCAAAGCCTCTTGCAGCTCTTGACAAAGTGGGCCCTTCTGGCGAAAATGCGCGCCCCTGTCCCGCAGGGTCTGCAATAAATTGTGGCTACGTAGCTCAGCTGGTTAGAGCACAGCATTCATAATGCTGGGGTCGGTGGTTCAAGTCCACCCGTAGCTACCAAACTTCCTTATATATATCAGCAAGGTAGCTGTATAAGAGAACTCACAGCATCGACTTTCTGAGCATTTTTGAACCTTTCCACTTTCCAACCTCTATAAGCAATCCAGCAACCTGGGTAACTACCACCCCAATGACTGGAACACCAAATCTGGAGACAGAACCATGGATGATAAAGTCTATTTTTGTGAGCATGGACTGCTTTATAACGTCCTGTTTATCAGTGAATTTGGATAACCCAGATAAACTGGCACTACCTACTCCTGTATTCCACAGTCGCTTTTATATTTCCACCGTTATAAACTTTTAGGCTATTCCTAGATAAAGTTCACTTTGCTAACCCATGAATATTAACTCCCTCGCCAAAGAGTTTTGGCAGCAAGGCTATTTATGCATCTATAACTTCTTTGATATGGAGCTTATGGACAGCTATCAGGCACTTATTCTGGAACACTTTGGCAACAACCCTGAGTTTGTCCATAACGATGAATTCCTGAAAAAATCAAATACAGATGTTATTCCCTGGTTCCCACAACTAGATGGGGTCGATAACTTTGACAGTGCCGAAAAGGACCAGAACCTAATCAAGCTAACCCATGCCATTCTGGGCGCTGGCTGGTCCAGCCTCTATAGTATGGTAATGTTTAGCCATCGAGGCTCCAATGGGCAGAGCTGGCATCAAGACTGCCCGCCAGAAGACCAATCTCAGTTTAATCTCAATCGTCTGGTGTACAGCATGGATATAGACGCCAGCACCGGAGGAGAAGTTCTGGTGATGCCGGGCACCCACAGACAAGGGCCTATTAGTGTTGGTGATATTGACGAAGATTTTCCACAGCAAATCACCCTGAGCCCAAAAAAAGGCACACTTATCCTGATACATGGCCATCTCTGGCACCGTGTACTACCGGCAGTAGGCTCCCACAGAGCCTCAACCAACTACCGCTGCTGTCCCGCTGGCGCTGCGGCGGATATTACTGATATCTGTGTTTACCGGAATATGCGCTATCAGTTTTCCACCAGCACAGTGATCGAAGAGCGACTGCCATGAGCCACAGAGAACCCATAATCCGATGGGGCATTATTGGCGCAGGCCGAATCGCCAAAACCTTTGCCGCTGATATTAAGCATGCCCCCCATGCCAGCCTCAATGCAATTGCCGCCCGCCAACTGGCACCAGCGCAGGTATTTGCCGATGAGTTTTCTATCGCTCAGGCCTATGGCAGCTATGCCGAGTTATTTGCCGACCCCAATGTGGATGCCGTCTATATAGCCACGCCCCATAGCCACCACAAAGATCAAGCTATAGCCGCACTGCGCGCCGGTAAACATGTGCTCTGTGAAAAACCTGCAACTGTGACGCCTCAGGAGTTGGAAGAGGTTATTGCCGTAGCCATACAGGAGGAGCGTTATTTTATGGAGGGCATGTGGACCTACTTTATGCCCGTTATTCAAAAAGCCCAGCAATGGGTGGCCGAGGGACGAATTGGCAATCTGTGTCATGTAAAGGCCGAGTTTGGTTTTTCCCTGCCCTACAGTCCTGATCTGAGAGAATACGACAACCGCCTTGCCGGCGGCTGCTTGCTAGAGATGGGTATCTATCCCATCGCCATGGCCTGGCTGTTTCTGCGACAGGACCCAGATACCCAGACTGTTTGGCATCACAGCGCTGAGAATGGCGTTGAAGACGATGTGGTGATAATCAATAGCTATGGCAGAGATACAGCCACTGCCCAGCTAACTACCTCGTTTCGCTGCAAGTTAAATAACTATCTCACATTAATTGGCGACGAGGGCACCATTAGCATTGCCGATTACTGGGGGGGCCGTGAAGCCACACTGTACAGGTTCAACGACTCTGTGGACCGCTTTAACGAAAATCGGCCCCATCAAGGTTTTAATTACCAAATTGAGCACGTAAGCTTGGAGCTATTAGCGGGTAAGTTAGAGCCCGGTTGCGTCCGATGGGAAGATAGCCGCGCGTTTCAACGGCAGATGGCGGAGATTAAAACCCGCTTTTGATTGCGTCTTTACCCAAAGAGTGCAGGATAATAAAAATAAACCACTACTAATCTATTTTGGAACTCCAATGGAATATCGATCCTACTACGCGATCTATTGCGCAATTATTGTATCTCTGGGCGGTTTTGTTTTTGGCTTCGATGCCTCAGTTATCTCAGGTGTTGTTGGTCCGGTAACCGTTGAGTTTGGCCTAACCCCTATTCAAGCTGGGTTTGTAGTCGCCGCACCCACTCTCTCCAGTGCCATTGGAACATTGCTGATCGGCCCATTGAGTGATGCGCTTGGGCGGAAAAAAATCCTAATGTTTATTGCCTTTCTGTACCTGGTCTCTGCAGTGGGCTCGGCAATGTCTACCTCATATGTCATGTTGCTGGCAGCACGGGCACTGGGCGGATTTGCCTTTACCTCATTGATTATTGCTCCCATGTACATTGCCGAGATTGCACCGGCGCAGCGGCGCGGCAAACTGGTATCGGTCAATCAGCTAAATATTGTGGTCGGCCTGTCAGCTGCTTATTTCGCCAACTATTATATTCTAGGCCTAAGCTCGTCCGGTGCAGAGTGGGTCAGCGCCTGGGGGCTTGATCAGCAGGCCTGGCGCTGGATGCTAGGCTTTGAAATTGTCCCCGCATTGATATTTTTTATCGCTCTGTTTGCTATCCCCGACAGCCCTCGCTGGTTGATTCAAAAAGGCAGAGAGCAGGAAGCTCGCGCAGTGATGGCCAAGTTGGTGCCCGCCGATCAGGTTGATAATGAAATATCCCTGATCACCCAGAGCTCAGCTACGGAAAATGAATCGCTATGGGCACGCATTGGCGGCATTTTTGGGCCCAGAATGCGACTGGCACTAGTAGTCGGCATTATTGTGGGCGTGGTGCAACAGATTACCGGTATTAATGCGATCTTCTTCTATGCGCCAACCATCTTCGAACAGAGCGGAATTGGCACAGATGCCGCCTTCGCTCAGGCTGTATTAGTAGGTTTGATCAATGTTGTCTTCACGCTAGTAGCCATAGCCCTGATTGATCGCTGGGGCCGCAGACCATTATTGCTGGTTGGCCTGTCTGGTATAGCTATCAGCATGGCCCTTTGCACCTATGGTTTCTCTCAGGCTACTTATGAATTGAAATCCGAGTCTGTGGCGCAAATCCAACAGATGGAAGCTGTTGGCAGCAACTTTGATGCCGGCCAACTCAATAGCCTGGTGGGTGTGGTTTATCAGAGCGATGTGGAATTTAAGACCGCCGTCGCCGACGCCATAGGGGCCGAGGCTGCGCGCAAGTATGAGAGTGAACTGATCAAGAGTGCCGCCCAGATGAATGCAGTATTGATACTGGTGGGCATACTGGGCTTTGTGGCCTCCTTTGCTATGTCGCTGGGGCCAGTAATGTGGGCTCTGTTTAGCGAAATATTCCCCAACCAGTTGCGCGGTGTGGCCATATCTTTTGTCGGCATGATCAACAGCATGGTCAGTTTTCTGGTCCAGCTATTGTTCCCACTCGAACTCAGTGTGCTGGGCGCGGCCCTGACCTTCTTCTCATACTTTGTATTTGCGGTAATCGGTCTGATTCTGGTTGCCTGGCTACTGCCAGAAACTAAAGGCAAGTCGCTTGAAGAGCTTGAGACTATGTTTGGCAAAAAAGCCGCGGCGGCAAGCGCTACTTAATGCTTTGTGGCTTAAACTTAGGAACAGGCTTAGGCACAGACTTAAGTAGCATAAGCCAGAGACGGCATGCTGGTTTTAAAGCGGAAAAACATAAATGTGTAAATCAGCATAGCCAATAAAGCTGCCCCGGAACACATCAGGAATACCGAGCTGTAACCCAGCTGTAAACCCAGAATTGAGGCCGCTAGATTAGGTCCGATAATCTGACCCAGACCCTGAGCCGCAGGCATCAGCGCTGCATATTTACCGACCGGATCAATATTGGCAATAGTTGACATCTGATAGACATCAATAAAAATCCACAGCAGATTGAATGAGAATACACTCACCAGCAAGGTCATATCGGTAATACCGTTGACCAGCAGGCCTACAATCAGTCCCATGGTCAATAGGGCCACCAGCAAAGGTCGCAGCAGACCAAAGCGATTACTGAGTACAGTGGCAAAGGCACAGCCGACTAGGCTGCAAAATGATGACCACACCAGCACCTGATTAATCCATGAGGGAGTAGCCTTATCATTTAGGGCCGCCAATTCAATATAGGTCCAGTAGGAGCCAATGTTGATATAAGTTATCACCATGGCAGCCAAGCATAACCAGGGCACATAGTTGGGCATGGCCGCCTGTCTAGGCTCCATAGTTGCTGCCTGGGGCGCCAATTCAGATTCGACAGCTACCTCTCTAGCAACGGCATAAGGCGGAATCCAACGGATAAATGGCAGGGTAATCAGAAAGCAACAGATAAACACCCAGTAAATACCGGCCATAGACAGTAAGGGTAAAAAGTGCAGCTCGAGAGCCTGAGAAAAGGCGAAGGCAAACAACATGGCATTGTAGGCTAAGGCTGGCTTGGAACTTGCGCCCAGGGAAGTCACGGCCACCGCCGTATAAATACCGCTGCCAAACCCTGCCAACAGCCGCAGCCACAGCACCTGGTTGTAATCCACCAGGGTTATACAGAGCCAATTGGCCAGCACCGCAATACCCAAACCACAGATAACCAGCCAGCGGCGATTTACCCTGGAGATCAGCAATGAAGTCAGTATGGCACCTAGTGACAGGCCGCCCAGATCAGCTCCTGCGACCCGGCCCACCTCTACCTCAGAAAAGCCTAGCAATGTAACCCAGGCGGTACTGATAACAGGAATACCCACCAACACGCCATAGCCAACCAAGGTCATATACAGACTGATAACAATGGTTCGCCAACTATCAAATGGTGATTTACTGATCGAAGATAGGTTACTCGCTGTGCTCATGCTAGCCCCCCCGCAGTTTTTATAGGCCCCTGGGGGCTGATTTTTTATTATTCAGATCATAGTGCCAGTTATCGAGGTAATATTAAACCTTCAGAATTATCCCGGCAGCAGGTTATCCAAGCCAATAACCAGCAAGCCAAGACCCAGGGCCCAAATCATACTCGCAGCTATATCGAATAAACTGAACTTCAACCGGCTAGTGCCACTGATCCCCACCAACATGGGCACCAAGCTTCTTACAGCGGTCATCAGGCGGCCTAAAATAATGGCGGCAGCGCCGTACTTCAAGATAAAAGCCTCAGCTTTTTGCAGCTGCTCAGCACGTTTGATCGCAAAAGGCTGCTGATGAAATTTGGGTCCTATCCAGCGGCCTAGGTAAAACCCTATATGGTCCGAAAGGCAGGCTCCGACGAACGCCAGCGGCACTATCTGTGATAGCGTTGCTATCTGTTCGGTATAGAGAACCGTGGAAACTGTTAAAAGAATAACTCCTGAGACCAGCAGACCTACGCCTGGGCAAGCCTCGAGAAATGCCAGCACCGGCACCGCCATCCAGGCATTCTGTTTGTTAGCGTTTAACCAGTTTAAAATAAAGTCGTCCATGGCAGCATTACTCGTAGCGCAGCGCATCAATGGGATCAAGATTGGCCGCTTTAGATGCTGGAATAATGCCAAATATCAATCCTATGCCCGCACTAAAGCCAAAGGACAGAACAACGGCCCACATAGGCACAGTGGCTGCGGGCAAATCTGTAACTGTACTGATTAGCGAACCCGCGCCAAAACCTAGTAGCAAGCCGATTAGCCCGCCCAGCAAGCACAGGAACACAGCTTCAATCAGAAACTGCAGCAGGATATCAAAGCGAGTTGCTCCCAGAGCTTTCTGTATACCGATCTCTCTGGTGCGCTCGGTTACCGAGACCAACATAATATTCATAATACCTATGCCACCCACCAGCAGTGAGATACCCACAATGCCACCCAGCACCAGGGTGGTGCTGCCAATAATCTGATTAAAGGTATCGAGCATTTGATCAGCCGTGGCAATCTTAAAATCGTCGGCCGTCTCTTTATTGAGTTTGTGGTTACGGCGCAGCAGGTTCTTCAGATGCTGCTTTATCTGCCCCATATTCTGCATATCATCCACCTGTAAACTGATGGAGATATCTGGCTCATCGGCCCCACCCAGTAGGGCGCGAGTGGTACTGTAGGGTAGAAGAATAAAGTCATCCTGATCAAAGCCCAGCAACTTACCGCGTTTTTCCGCGATACCTATAATCTTGAACCATTCTCCAGACACACTGAGATACTGGCCGATCGGGTCGCCTTTAATATCAACCTTATTAAGAATAGAGGGCCCTAGAACAGCCACTCGACGGCGACTTTTGTCATCACTGCTATTAAAGAAGCGGCCAAAATCTGGATAGACTGTATAGAGCTTTTGATAGGTAGATGCTGTACCTATCACCATGGTGTCCGCAGATTGACCTCTGTAGGAGATCACCGCATTGGGACCCCAGACACGCACTGTGGGCGTGACATTACTAATGCCCTTTACCCTATGCTTGATCTCGAGAAAGTCATCGTAGCTAAGTTTTGCATTAACTCCCTGAAGTCGCGCTTTGCGTGGCGTATAGGAATCAATATTGATCACATTGGTGCCCATGCCATCAAATTCCTGACTGATACTGGCACTAAAGCCCTGCACCACAGAGACCACTGCAATCACTGAAGCAACGCCGATAATAATACCCAATGTGGTTAAAAAGCTGCGAAACCCATGGGCAAAGATCGACTGACCAGCGGAGCGAGTGCCCTCAATAATTTTAAAAGCTAGGCTAGGCATTGGAACCTGATCGCTTAGCTTTAGAAATTACAGTTTGGCTGTTGGTGGCATCAGAGATAAGTCGCCCATCCTTCAGAGTAATCACCCGCCTGCAGCGATCGGCAATTTCCTGCTCATGGGTGACTATAATCAATGTCTGCCCATCGTTATGTAGCTGGTCAAATAGAGCCATAATCTCAACCGTAGTCGAAGAATCCAGATTGCCCGTGGGCTCATCAGCCAACAAAATAGCCGGCTTGGTTACCAGAGCACGGGCAATAGCAACCCGCTGGCGCTGGCCACCAGATAACTGGTTAGGTACATGATCCATACGGTCCTGCAGTCCCACCATACTCAGTGCTTCCTGCGCTCGCTGCTTGCGCTCATCAATAGGAACACCGCGATAAATCAGAGGCTGCATTACATTTTGCAAGGCTGAGGCACGGGGCAAGAGATTAAAGTTTTGAAAAATAAAACCAATTTCACGATTGCGGATACCCGCCAGGCTGTTTTCGTCGAGGGTGGCAACATTGGTCCCCTTGAGACGATATTCTCCATCAGTAGGATAATCCAGACATCCCAGCAAATTCATCAGGGTCGACTTTCCCGACCCAGAGGATCCAACAATAGCAATATAGTCATTGAGATAAATATCCAGATCTATGCCATTTAGAGCATAAAAACCTTCACTGCCCATCATGTAATGCTTGGCAATCGATCTCAGTTCAATAATGATCTCGGCAGGGTTCACTGGTCTTTTTTCTCAATTTCTTGAACAGCACTACCCTGGTCCAGTTTGGCCAAAACTCTTGCAGGCCCGGTAATAACCTGATCACCCGCATCTAACCCGGCAATAATTTCCTGTAATTGATCATTGGAAATCCCCAGTTCCACATCGCGTTTAACCGCTTCACCATTGACCATAATAAAGACATAGGTGTTGGAGCTGGACGAATCTGCAGCTGAGATCGAGATGGAATTAGAATCCTGTTCTGTCGCAACCTCGGGCTCATCGTCACTCAGCTCTTTATAGATAATCGCTTCGATAGGCACAGCAACTTTGTTGCCTTTTACACTGGTATAGATTTCTGCGCGACAACTCATGCCCGGACGAATATCAATATCCTCCGCGTCATCGAGCAAAATTTTGACTGTAAAGCTCAGACCCTGGCGACGATCGGTTCGCTTAGCCGAAGTGGCAATACTCTGCACCTCGCCCACCAGGGCTTTGTCCGGAAAAGCCACCGCAAAAATATCGGCCTTTTGATCAATGCGCACATTGGCAATATCCGCCTCATCGACTTCGACCTCAACCAGTATTGAAGATGGGTCGGCCACTGTTATCAGATTGGACCCCGCAATATTAGTGGTACCACTGATCGCAGTTTCACCCACTTTAATATCGACAGAGGTGGCCACACCGTTTATGGGTGAACGAAAAACTGTTTTCTCCAGACGCTCAAGTGCCTTATCCAGAGTCGCCTGAGCCTGGAGTAAAGCTTCTTCTCGAGAGCGCAAATCTATCTTAGCCAGCGCATACTGGTTCTCTACTAACTCAAACGCGTCCTGGCCAATCATCTTGCGCTCGTAGAGGTTCAGATTGCGCTGCCACTGCGAAGCGATATTCTCCAGCTGCTTCTGTTGCCGTTCTATAGCGATAGTCTGGATACGCACATAGGCGCTCTGCTGTTCCACATCGGCATTAAATGTGCGCGGCTCAAGGCGCATTAAGATCTGCCCCTGAGAGACAGAGTCACCCTCTTCTATCAATACTTCGCTGACCTGCCCTATCACCTCTGAACGCAACTGCACCTGCTCTTTATAAATAAGAGTTCCAGATGCAAGGATCGAGCTTTTAATCTCCTGAACCTCAGCAGTGGCAATATTGACCTTGGTCGCCTCTCTTGAGCCCTGACTTTTAAAATAAGCCAGAGACACCAGGGCAACAATAGCCACCGCAATAATGATATTTTTTTTCATGTTGTTCTCTAATTCTTTATGCGGAGAAGATAATTATTAGCGCCCAGATACCATAGATCAGGGCATAGGGTGCGGCGGCAATAGTCGCAGCCTTTTTGGTATCAATGCCCAACCAAGACTTTAGGCCAATCGCAATAAGTGCAATGCTCCAGAACATAAATGCGTCCAGACCACTGAGAAATCCAAACCAGGGGTTTGAGGAATCAACACCAAATATAAGACTATTCAGTGTGGTTACTCCCAGGTCCTCAAGGGCGACCATGCCATCGGTAGAAAACAGCACTAATAGCATGGAGAGTATTGCAGTGACCAGATGGGGCATGCTGATCCACCAACTAAAGCCAAACCAGTTGCCATAGCTGTATTCGTCCTTCACCTGCCATTTCGCGACTATATTTAAATACAAAGCTAAAATGGCATTCATTAGTAGCAAGGCTACAACACCGCCTACAGTGCTCGACCAGACCATGGGCGTCACAGTCAAAAATTCTCCAGCCGCAGCTAGCTCCTCCTGACTGAGTTCCTGATCTGCGGCCATTTGGTCGAGCAGGCCCTCTTTTAACCAGGCAAAATCAACGCTGGCAAAATAATATAGAAACAGAGCGATAATACTTCCAGAAACAAGCACAAAAGGCACCAGCCAACTAGGCTTTTCAGATTTTATTGTTTCGAATGTGGCGGAGGGTGCGACAAGTACATTGAAACTAGCTCTAAAAGATTTGGCTAACATTTTCTGTCTCCTTAGCTTGATAATTGCTGGCCCCATTTAACTGCGGCTTCTAAGCCTTACTTTAACCAGTTTAGGCAGGGATTTATACCACTGATTACGGGCTTTCACGCCCATCACCCCGCGGTTAGCAGTATAGGCTGCTGGATATTAGGCCTGATTTGCCATCGCCATAAACTCAGCCACAATTGGGTCACTTAGCTTCTTCTTAAAACAGCAGAGCCCCAGGTCAAAAGGCGCGATACTGGTATCAGACAGTATCTGAATACGGTCTTTTACCGGGCTATTATCCACCACCACAATAGGTGACAGACCAATACCGCAGCCAAGCGCCACCATACTGACTAGGGCCTCTTGCCCTGACACCTGCGCATAGACATTGGGGCGGCCTGAGTATTTCTGTCGAAACCACTGTTCAAAGCGTTTTCGCGCCACCCCATGCTCCGGCAAAATAATAGGCAGATCTGCCCAGTCAATAGCCTCAGCCTGCCAGGCTTGCTTAACCGAGCAATTAATATTGGGGGCCACTATCGCCAGTGGCACAGTAGCTATAGTTTGGAAGTGAATACTACTGGCTAAATCATCGGGACGGGCAGCAATCGCCAGATCAACGCGCTGATTTTTAATCTGATCTATACCGTCGGCGGCATCACCAGTGTCCAGGTTAATATCAATATTGGGATGAGCCTGGCGGAATTTTTCCAGTAGCGGCGGTAGATAAGAGTAAGAAGCTGTGACCGAGCAGTAGATATTTAGCGAGCCCGACAGTTCCTCCTGAGACGAATTGAGCGACTGCTTTAAAGACTCAAACTGAGATATTTGCTGGTCCGCATAGCTGAGAAATTTTTTGCCTTCACTGGTCAGCAGCACCGAGCGATTATCACGGATTAGTAACTGACTGCCCAATTCATCCTCGAGACGCTGAATCGTGCGACTCAATGTCGACGGGCTCAGGTGATAGGCACTGGCAGTTTTGCCAAAGTGCAGACTATTAGCCAGATGCTGAAAAAGCTTTAGTGATCGACTGTCCATGGCTGCAGCTTACGCCTGCAAGCCTAGTATTGCAAAATATGCAACATAATGATGAATATATATCGTTTTAAGCAACATTTAAAACTGGTTACAATGCCGCCCAGACAGATTGCAACTCAACATTTAACAGCCGCCATTAGTAGGTGGCCGGAGACCAACAATGGCTAATTATTTTAATACCCTCAGCTTGCGCGACAAGCTAACCCAGCTCGGCAAGTGCCGCTTTATGGACCGCAGTGAATTCACCGACGGCTGCGAATTTATCAAAGACTGGAATATTGTCATTATCGGCTGTGGCGCCCAGGGTCTTAACCAGGGCCTGAATATGCGCGACTCTGGCCTCAATATCTCCTATGCCCTGCGCGAACAGGCTATTGCCGAGAAACGTCAGTCATTTCAGTGGGCCTCAGAGAATGGTTTTACTGTGGGCACCGCTGAAGAGCTGGTTCCCGCTGCCGATCTGGTACTCAATCTGACTCCAGACAAGCAACACACTGCCGCAGTAACCGCGGTTATGCCATTGATGAAGCAAAGCGCGACTCTGGCCTACTCCCATGGCTTTAATATTGTTGAAGAAGGCATGCAAGTTCGCCCTGACCTGACCGTGGTTATGGTTGCACCCAAGTGCCCGGGCACTGAAGTGCGCGAAGAGTACAAGCGCGGCTTTGGTGTGCCAACACTGATCGCTGTGCACCCAGAGAACGACCCACAAGGCAATGGCCTGGCCATCGCCAAAGCCTATGCCTCGGCCACCGGTGGTGACAGAGCCGGTGTATTGGAGTCTTCCTTTATTGCCGAAGTGAAATCAGACCTGATGGGTGAGCAGACTATCCTCTGCGGTATGCTGCAAACTGGCGCCATTCTGGGTCATCAACAGCTGCTAAATCTGGGTGTAGATGCAGGCTATGCGCGCAAGCTTATCCAATACGGCTGGGAAGTTGTCACCGAAGGACTCAAGCACGGTGGCATTACCAATATGATGGATCGCCTGAGCAACCCGGCTAAAATCAAAGCCTTCGATATGTCCGAAGAGCTCAAAGTCACCTTGCGCCCTCTGTTTGAAAAACATATGGACGATATTATTGAAGGTGAATTCTCCCGCACCATGATGGTGGACTGGGGCAATGACGATGCCAATCTGCTGAAATGGCGCGCAGCCACTGCAGAGACAAGCTTTGAGCAGGCACCGGACTGCGATACTGAAATCACCGAGCAGGAGTTCTACGACAAAGGCATCTATCTGGTCGCCATGATCAAAGCCGGTGTTGAGCTGGCATTTGAGACTATGGTGTCCTCTGGCATTATCGAAGAGTCTGCCTACTATGAATCACTGCACGAGACGCCACTGATCGCCAACTGTATTGCCCGCAACAAGCTCTACGAGATGAACGTGGTGATCTCTGATACCGCTGAATACGGCAACTACCTGTTTACCCATGCCGCAGTGCCACTGCTGCAGGATCACGCCAACAGCCTGACTCTGGAAGATCTCGGCGGCGGTTTAACCGACAGCTCTAACGCAGTAGATAATATTCGACTGATTGAAGTAAATGACGCGATTCGCGACCATGATGTAGAAATCATTGGTCACGAGCTGCGCGGTTATATGACGGATATGAAACGCATTGTAGAAAACGCATAACAGACAGACTGGTCTAGCTGTTATTAAAACCGGATTGGGGCTAGCCCAATCCGGTTTTTTTTAATCTCGGTCCAGTACCAGCGCCTTGATCATCGAAATTGTCATCAGCGCCATCACCAGAGAAAATGGCAGTGCACCCACAATCATGGCCGAGCGCAGTGCATTCATACCACCAGCGGCCAGCAATACTGCTACCAGCACCGCAAAGATAAGGCCCCAGATAATCACATGTACCGCCTGCTTCTGGCTTTGATCGCCCCCTGACGCCAGTGTATTAATAATCAAAATACCTGAATCAGCCGATGTCACCAGGAAAGTCAGCAACAGGGTAACCACCACCACAGACAGAGCAATCGCCAGCTCTGGAGACAGAATCAAATTAATGGTTTTAAATAACTGCGCCGAAATATCAGCATTGACTATGGCACCCTGAGCTATGCCCCTAAGCTCAAGATCAATAGCCGTGGCACCAATAAAGGTAAACCATACCAGACAGATCAATGAGGGGATAATCATGGCTCCCAATACATATTCTCTCACCGTTCTGCCTCTTGAGACCCGCGCAAGAAATAGACCAACAAATGGCGCAAAGGCTATCCACCAGGCCCAGTAGAAAATATTCCAGGCACCCTGCCAGTTCTGCAGTGCCGCACCCATTTCAGTGTCCGGGTTATTCCACACAGTGGTAGACATAGAGGGAAGCGCAAGCAGATAGTCCCATATGGCATAGCCAAAGGATTTAACCGCAAACAATGTTGCACCGAAGACAACAAAGAACAGCACCAGAAAAATAGACAGCCCCATATTGATATTCGACAGCCATTTAATACCCCGCTGCAAACCAGACAGAGCTGACAAGCAAGAAGCAGTAACAATAATGACCAGCCCTGTAATCTGAGCCGCCAGCGTTGGCTTGCCAGCTTCATCAACAATCCAATCCATAGCACTGATATTAAAGATACCAGAGGCAAACTGAGATACCCCATAGCCAATGGTCACACCTAAGCCAATCAATGTTGCCAAAATCGCGGCAATATCCACCAAATGTCCAAGCCAGCCAGACATGGCTCGACCAAACAGAGGCTGCAGGCCAGTGCGAATAGTCAGTGGCAACCCACGGCCGTAACTTAAATAACCCAGAGAGATTCCCACCACGCCATAGCAGGCCCAGGGTGTAAACCCATAATGCAACAGTGCCCACTTGTAGGCATTGCGCACATTGTTCTCATCGAGTCCGGTGCTGAAACCCTGAATGGTGTCCGGATTAGACGCAAAATGAAAAATCGGCTCAGCCGTGGAATAGGTGAGCATGCCTATACCAATACCGGCGCCAAACATCATCGACAGCCAGGTAAACATAGAAAACTCGGGTTTTTCGCCCTCTTGACCCAGTACAACCTTGCCAGTGCGAGGCCATAGAGCAAGCAGTAAACAGGACAGAGTAAAGAAGGCAGTGACATAGACATACCAGCCGCCAAAGGAGGAGATAGACCAGTTCTGCAGGCTCAGCAACTGCTCACCGGCTCGCTCTGGAGAAAGTCCAACCCAGAGAATTAAGGCAATAATAACAACTTTAGGAATAACCGCGACAGAGGTGTTAAAGCCCTGATAAAAACCAGACTCCTCAACATTGATCGACACCGATTGATTTGTATTTGACTCCCCCACTACCCATTCTCCCGTTTATTGTCTGCACAATTTATGCATTTATTATTAGCCGCCAACAGACAGCCGGCCCGCTATACCTGACAAACAGTACAGAGTTATCCGCAGTTCATCAACAACAGGAGCGTCAGACTGTTATCTGTGAAGCCTAAGCGAAGCTAAAGCTGATCATTTTTGCCAGTGAAAACAAAAGAAGAAAGGATGAGTAGGAAAAGTAGATAAGTTAGTAGCACCTGATTGGCGGACCTAAAAGCTGTTTAAGCCCGCCAAACAGATCGTTGTTAATTAGTTCTGATCTGCACCACGAAGCGCATACCAGCCAATATAGATATAGCAAAGCATAGGCACAATAAAGCTCATCTGGATACCAATAATATCCGCTGCAGCACCCTGCACTAGAGGCACAAGTGCGCCACCCACAATAGCCTGGCAGACCAGGCCCGAACCCTTACTGGTCAATGAGCCCAAACCTTTAACTGCTAGGGTAAAGATAGTGGGGAACATAATTGAGTTAAAGAAGCCAACCGCCAGAATAGACCACATAGCAACGTCGCCAGTGGTATTCATGCTAACCACAATCATCAGCACTGCAATCACAGAGTTAATAGCCAGATATTTGGTGGCTGCTATATAGTTCATCAGCCAGGCACCCACAAGGCGACCCACCATAGCTGCACCCCAGTAGTAGGCGACCATCTCACCAGCATCGACGGCACTCATGCCGGCAATAGAGCTCTCAGAGAAATAATTAACCAGGAAGCTACCAATAGAGACTTCACCCCCCACATAGAGGAAGATCGCCAGCGCACCCAAAACCAGCGAGCGACGGTTCCATATACTCTCGGCTGAAGCCTCTTCTGTGGTTTCAACATGGGCTAGAACAGGTAGTTTGATGCGACGGAACACCAGCGCCGCGATCACCAACAGAGCAGCAATCATCAGGTAGGGACCCTGAACCGCTGAGGCATCTGCCGCAACTACACCCAGAATAAGGGTCGCACCCACAATTGGGCCTACAGTAGTGCCTAGAGAGTTGGCCGCCTGAGCCAGATTAAGCCGACTCGCCGCCGTGGTCTCGGGCCCAAGAGCTGCCACATAGGGGTTGGCGGCAACCTGCAAAATAGTGATACCACTGGCCAAAACAAAGAATGAGAACAGGAACAAGGCATATACATTGAGACTTGCGGAGGGGTAGAAAAGCACACATCCAGTGGCAGTGGTTAACAGTCCGAGAACAATCCCCTGCTGATAACCCACCTTATCAATTAATTTGCCAGCAAACGGAGAGACAATAAAGTAGGCCCCGAAGAAGCAAAATTGCACCAGCATGGCCTGGGTGTAATTGAGGTCAAAAGACTCTTTTAAAAACGGAATTAAAATATCGTTGAGTACTGTGATAAAACCCCAGAAGAAAAACAGACAGGTCATTGCAATAAAGGCAAATGTCTGTGTTCCCGGCTCTTGGCCACCCGCTGCTGCTGTTGAATTTCCCGATGCTGAACCGGCCATGCGAACCCCCCATTAAAGTAAGAATGTTATAGTTTTTATGATTTATAAGAGTAATTTGGCCGCGCTGACCATGCAACTGATGAAAGCTTGCGCCAGGCTGTTTAGTCGCAAGATAGGGGTGTTTTGTCGCCTTTGGGAATGGACTCCTGAATTAGTCCTAACTGAGCATTAACTGCATTACTTTTTTTAGCCCATTGTGACGTGCGCGCATCTCATCCAGATTTTTCGGGTCACTGATCCAGTGGTAAACAATGCCAATCACAGATGCACAGTACTGGTCGGCAATCAGCTCTGGAGAGACCGCTACCGAGGCTTTGCCCTGAGCTATGCAGTCTTCAACCCAACGAATCACATCTGTACGTCGGCGCTCGTGAATACCTAGGATGACAGGCTGCAGTGGCGACTCGGGAGTCAGGGATTCAAACCACAGTCGATAAAACGCCTCCACATGCTTGGGTGCCTCCTCACAGAAAGCAATATGGGCGTCCAGAGCGGCAGCCATAGCATCAAAACCATTTTTACCTCTGGTTACGCCAGTTAATTCTGCCAGCCATTCATCACCCACCGAGCGCAGCACAAAATCAAAGAGACCGGTTTTATTGCCAAACCTGTAACCGGCTAAACCTCGAGAATAGCCCGCTTTCTCACCCACATCTTTCAGGGTAGCCTGCTCAGCACCGCGCTCGACAATTAGGTCGATCGCAGCTTCCAACATCTTGGCATCGGAGATTTCCTTGCGCTCGACCTGTGTGAGGCGAAGAGCTTTAGCCATAGTCTCAATTCCTGTGCATTTAGCAGTTACAGATTATCCTTACATATTACGGCGATACTGACCACCGACTTCAAACAGTGCATTGGTGATTTGGCCCAGTGAACAGCAGCGCACCGCTTCCATTAATACTTCAAAACCATTATCGCCCTGTCGCACCGCATCCTGAAGCTTCTTGAGCATGGCCTCAGAAGAATCTGCATGCTGGCCGTGGAATTCTCTCAGGCGCTTAATCTGACTCTTCTTTTCATCGTCAGTGGAGCGCGCCAGTTCAATTTCAACATCGGGCTCCTCTGTTTCGCTGAGGAAGGTATTGACCCCCACTATCGGCAGAGAGCCGTCGTGCTTTTTATGCTCGTAGAACATAGACTCTTCCTGAATCTTGCCGCGCTGATAACCTGTCTCCATAGCGCCCAGTACACCGCCGCGATCAGAAATTTTCTCAAATTCCTGCAGTACAGCCTCCTCCACCAGATCGGTCAGCTCATCAATAATAAACGCGCCCTGACTGGGGTTTTCATTTTTGGCCAGGCCCCATTCCTGATTGATAATCAACTGAATCGCCAGAGCTCTGCGCACCGATTCTTCAGTGGGCGTGGTAATAGCTTCGTCATAGGCATTGGTGTGCAAGCTGTTGCAGTTATCGTAGATAGCAATAAGCGCCTGTAAGGTGGTGCGAATATCATTAAAGTTCATCTCCTGAGCGTGCAGTGAGCGGCCGGAGGTTTGAATATGATATTTGAGCTTCTGACTGCGCGCATTGGCACCGTAGCGATCGCGCATAGAGGTAGCCCAGATACGTCTCGCCACCCGGCCCATCACTGTGTACTCAGGATCCATACCATTGGAGAAGAAGAAAGACAGATTGGGGGCAAAGTCATCAACATCCATACCGCGAGCCAAATAGGCCTCCACAAAGGTAAAACCATTAGAGAGGGTAAAGGCCAGCTGCGAGATGGGGTTGGCCCCAGCCTCGGCAATATGATAGCCGGAGATAGAGACTGAATAAAAATTGCGAATGGCCTTATCAATAAAGTACTGCTGCATATCACCCATCATGCGCAGGCTAAATTCTGTAGAGAAAATACAGGTGTTCTGGCCCTGATCTTCTTTTAGGATATCCGCCTGTACCGTACCGCGCACGCGCATCAGCGCATTGGCGCGCAACTCATCGTATTCGACCTGGCTGGGCTGACGATCCTGCTCAGCAGTAAACTGATCAACCTGTTGATCGATGGCGGTATTTAAAAACATGGCCAAAATAGTAGGTGCAGGGCCATTGATAGTCATGGATACAGAGGTCATAGGGTCGCAGAGATCAAAGCCATCATAGAGCGCTTTCATATCATCCAACGTACAGATGGAGACTCCAGCATTGCCAACCTTGCCATAGATATCCGGGCGCTCATCTGGATCCCAACCATACAGGGTCACAGAGTCAAAAGCGGTGGACAGTCGTTTGGCATCACTGTATTCCGATAGCGCTTTAAAGCGTCGATTGGTTTTAAAGGCATCGCCCTCACCGGCAAACATACGCGCCGGATCCTCACCTTCACGCTTAAAGGGAAACACCCCCGCCGTATAGGGAAACTCGCCGGGTAGGTTTTCCAACATCAGCCACTTTAATAATTCACCATGATCTTTTATGCGCGGCAGGGATACTCTTGAAATCTTGTTACCAGACAGAGACAGGCTATTAAGCTTAGTAGTGAGCTGCTTACCATTGGGCAGTACATCGACTTTTTCATCCCCAGAATAGGCCTCAACCACAGCAGGCCAGTTGTCCAATAACTCAGCGGCCCTGATATCCATACTTTTTTCCCGCTGGGTTATCAGCTGATCAATCTCGACAGGTGCATTCGCACCTGAGTCATTAAGCATGGCTTTAGCCCCAGACAACTGCTGCATTTCCCGCGCCAGATTCGCCTGCACTTTCACCTGACGGTGATAGTCGCGCACCCCGGCGGCAATTTCTGCCAGATAGCGCTGGCGATCTGCCGGCACGACCACAGATTTTTCCGAGGACGTGCGAATCGTTACAGGGGGCAGATGCCGTTCAAATTGACCCAAACCTCTGGCCTGTAGCAATGTGACCAACTCCTGATAGGCGGCGGTAACACCATCATCATTAAACCGAGATGCAATGGTGCCGAACACCGGCATAGTATCGGGCATCTGAGTCCAGGCCTCGCGGTTGCGCTGCATCTGCTTGCACACATCCCGGTAAGCATCTTCGCTGCCTTTGCGATCAAACTTGTTAATAATCGCCAGCTCGGCGTAATCCAGCATATCAATTTTTTCCAGCTGGCTCTGGGCACCAAACTCTGGGGTCATTACATAGATCGGCACATCCACATAGGGCACAATGCCCGCATCGCCCTGGCCAATACCCGGGGTTTCAACCACCACCAGATCAAAGCCACCCAGGCGCATAGCGCTGATAATATCGGTCAGAGACTCTGGCACCTCACCCGCAGCCCCTCTGGTGCCAATAGAGCGCATATAGATATTGGGAGAATAGATCGCATTCATACGAATGCGGTCACCCAATAGGGCGCCGCCTGTTTTACGCCTGGTGGGGTCTATGGCCAGTACCGCAATCTTTAGCCCGTCTGCGCTGTCCTGGCGGAAGCGGCGAATTAATTCATCGGTTAATGAGGACTTGCCCGCACCACCAGTGCCTGTAATACCCAGCACAGGAACAGTATTGGTTAAAAACTGGGCCTGCTCACGCAGAGACTTTAACTGCTGATCATTGAGCTGTTTGCGCTCGATAGCAGTGATCAGAGTGGCCAGATTGCGCAGGCCTCCATCGGCAATATTAAGATCTTTGGACTCAGTGGTAATTGGCGACCCAGAGTCGAGAGCACAGCGCTCAATCATATCGTCGATCATGCCGACCAGGCCTATATTCTGCCCGTCATGGGGCGAGTAAATCCGCTCCACACCATAGGCTTGAAGCTCCGCAATCTCAGCGGGCACAATCACACCGCCGCCACCGCCGAAAACACGAATATGGTCAGCACCCGCTTCTTTAAGCAGATCGATGGCATATTTAAAGTACTCAACATGGCCGCCCTGGTAAGAACTGATGGCGATACCCTGAACATCTTCCTGCAGTGCAGTTTCCACCACCTCTGCCACCGAACGATTGTGGGCCAGATGAATTACCTCAACCCCAGCACCCTGCAGAATCCGGCGCATAATATTGATTGAAGCATCATGGCCGTCGAAGAGACTGGCCGCCGTGACAAAACGCAGTGGCGGTGCGACCCCCTGGGGCTTTGATTCCGGTGCAGATGCTTTATCTAAACTGGCTGACGGCTTATTCATAGTAGCTCCGATCACTAAACCTGCCGCCGACTCTGTATAAGGCAGCAAAAAGGTTGTTTAAAGAGAGACAGTTTAATAATCTTGCTTGTTACATGCAAGTAAGTTAATACGACCTAAAATAGCAGATGGCTTTAGGATGCATTAATTTAGGGGAATTAGCTTAATTCAGCCGCGGCATATTGATAATAATCAGCTATGGCAAGCCCTGCAGCAACACTGGTAAAAGGGTCATGTTCTACCACTTTGCCTGCAAACTGATTATCGAGAATATCCACAACCGCAGGAATTAATGAAGAGCCTCCAGTGCGAAGCACCAGATCTATATCTCCGGCCTGATAGCCGGCCTTATCGAGAATTTTTGAAATCGCCTGCTCAAATTCAAATAGCAAAGGTGAAATCATGGCCTCAAACTCCCAGCGCTCTACCTCGACCCGAACATCAATTTCCGGAATATCCAATACTGCAGATTCAAGCAGCGACAGTTGCGCCTTGAATGCCTTGATCGCCTCAAACACCTGATAGCTATAATTTTGCTGAATCAGGTCATAGAGCCGTTTAAATTTATCCGCCGCTGCGTCCGGCTGAACCATGCGCTGCATCACCGGCGCTGTATATTTATTCTGGTTGAGCATATAGCTGATAGGCCAGTTAATTAGCAGCTCTTCATACTCACCAAAGGGGAATAAAGTATCTACTGTGGAACCGTCCACGACTCGACTCCAGCGCTCTCCACTACCCAGCAACGGAAACACTAACTCGCGAAAAATACACTGATCTATCCGATCTCCACCCAGGGCAATACCATGGGTCGCCTCAACCTCAAAACTTGAGCCCTTGCGGCGCAGCACACTAAAGTCCAGGGTGCCGCCACCAAAATCCACAGTAAGCACTAACTCATCCCTACTCTGGGGGTTATTGTGCAGATAACTTATAGTCGCCGCCGTCGGCTCTGGGCAAAATGATTGCTCCTGAATGCCCGCATGACCATAGGCTTCAGCCAGGCGCTCCAGAGCAATATTATTGCGCCCCTCACCACTGCCTTCGAAGTTGACCGGGTGGCCAATACAGGCGTGGCTCGCTGATCTATCAATGGTCGCCTCGAGGGCCTGGCGAATACCCACCAAAATAGGCGTAACCAGCGCCACCAGACGGAATGATCGATCAAAGATAGCAATGCGGTCATTTAATGTATTGCCCAGCAGCCTCTTGGTACCGCGGAAAAGTCGCCCTGGCAAGCTGCCATCATTAAAGGCCTGCCCATAGACTTTGCTAGTATCCGACTCACCTGGGCCACCCATGGCAGTCTCACCGCCACCGGTACCTGAGCGCGCTTCGCCAAGTAACTGGGCACTGAGCTCTACCTTGCGTCCCCGGTTGCCAGCAATATAGTCATTGATTGCCTTCTGACCAATGGCAGAGACAAACTGTTTATCTATATAGTTGGCCGACGGCATAATACTTTCAGGCGCCGCCAATTCAATCAGCATCAACTGCTGACCATCAAAAGTGGCAGCTGCGCTATTACTGGTACCAAAGTCGATACCAATGCCCAATCTGGCATTTTGCTGTGGTGAATTTTCCGGCATGAAACTGTCACTAGGGGGCTTTTGAACGATTTAAGTATTTTAATCTATTTCGGCTGAATCTGGGACTTTGCCGAAGGATTATTTTGTTTTAACCCGTTTTCCTCAACGTAAATTCAGACTACACTCCCTGCAAATAAAAAATCCAAGACCTATGTTATGAGCAATACAGAATCCGCTGTAGTTATCGGCGGCAGTCATGCCGCAGTCCAGTTAGTGATCAGCCTGAGGCAAAATGGCTGGGAAGGCAGTATCAGCATAATTAGTGATGAACCCCACCTGCCCTACCATCGCCCACCTCTATCCAAGGCCTATCTTGCTGGCGATATCAGCGAAGATCAGCTAGCTCTGCGGGCGAGCGCCGCCTACGAAAAACTGGATGTCAGCTTTAAGCTTGGCGTCACTGTGGTTGCCATAGATACAGAAAATCGTCAACTTCAGCTCGACAGTGGCGAAACGGTTCACTTTAGCAAGCTCGCCCTATGCACAGGTGCCAGGGCGCGCCCATTGGCTATTGCTGGTGCCGATCTTCAGGCTGTCCACTATCTGCGCACCATGGATGATGTAAAAGGTATTCAGCAATCGGCGGCTTCAGCTAAATCTGCGGTCATTATTGGTGGTGGCTACATTGGCCTAGAGACTGCTGCATCCCTGACTAAACTGGGTGTTGCTGTCACTGTGTTGGAAACCGAATCACGACTGTTGCAGCGGGTTGCCTCCGAGACAACCTCCGAATTTTATCTGCGCCTGCATCAGGAACAGGGGGTTAGGGTTAAATTAAACACACAGGCCTCCGCTATTCTGGGAGAGACCAGTGTCACAGGCGTATCCTGCGGCGATAAACATATAATTGATGCCGATATGGTGATTATCGGCATTGGTGTTATCCCCAACACTGAGCTAGCTAAAGACGCCGGATTGGCAGTAGATAACGGAATTCTGGTCAACGAATTTGCCCAGACCAGCCATGCTGATATTGTCGCTGCAGGTGACTGCACCAACCACCCGAACGCCCTGCTGGGCCGAACCCTGCGTCTGGAGTCAGTGCCCAATGCCACTGAGCAAGCCAAGACCGCGGCGGCCAGTCTCTGCGGTATCGAAAAACCCTATAGCGAATTGCCCTGGTTCTGGTCGGATCAGTACGATGTTAAGTTGCAGATTGCGGGTATCAATCAGGGCTACACAGATGTAACCATAAGAGGGGATAAAACCAGCCGTAGCTTTACTGTCTTTTATTTAAATAACAGTAAAATTCTGGCCGCCGACTGCATAAATCGACCCAAAGATTTTATGCTGGCCAAAAAACTAATTTTGCAGAACAAGTCCATAGACACAACAGTGCTAGCCGATGAAACGGCAGAACTAAAGACATTAATAACGGAGCAGTAATATGCCAGTAATCAACTATATAGAAGCCGACGGAACTGAATACAGCGTCAATGTTGCAGAGGGCGTCAGCCTGATGCAGGGTGCACTGGACAATATGATCGATGGCATTATTGCCGAGTGCGGCGGTTGCTGCGTGTGCTGCACCTGTCACTGCATGATTGACCCCGCCTGGAGTGATGCTGCAGGCAGTGCAGCAGCGGATGAAGCAGAGATGCTGGAGATGGTTGATAACACAGAGGAAACCAGTCGTCTGGCCTGTCAGGTCAAGGTAACCTCAGCTATGGAAGGCATGGTAGTACGCTTGCCTGAGTCTCAGTACTAAACAATGAATAGACAACAGGTGCTAGCCGCAATCACAGCCCCAGGGCAGCCACTGGAAATGGTGGAAATGGACGTCTACGGCAGCAGCTGCCGCGGCTACAAAAACGCCCCAGCCAGCCTGCGCGACCTCTTTGAGCAGAATCTGACTGACGAAACCTTTATTGTTTTCGACCAAGAGCGCTATACCTTCAGGGATATCTGGGCCCATTCCAGTGCCATTGGGCAGGGCCTGGTGTCCGATTATGGCATCCAAAAGGGCGATTGCGTGGCAATATGCATGCGCAATTTCCCTGAATGGATTATGGCCTTTCAGGCGATCACTTCGATTGGCGCCATTGCCGTAGGCATGAATTCCCTGTGGCAAGCTGAGGAAATTGACTATGGCCTGCAAGACAGTGGCTGCAAACTGCTGATCGCAGACCAGGAGCGTATTGATCTGGTAGTAAAGGCTGAGATTCAACTCAGCTGTGAAACTTTGCTAGTGCGCGGAGAACAGACCACTGATCTGCCTCGCTGGGAAGATTTACAAGAAAAATTCGCAGGCAACCTTATGCCCACGGCAGAGATCGCACCCATAGACGATGCCATTATCTTCTTCACATCAGGCTCTACTGGACGCCCTAAAGGCGTGGTGTCCAGCAATCTCGCTATTATGAGTGCCCTGTTAAGCTGGGAAGTTGCTATTACAGGATGGATTTTATTGCGCGGTGAAGCACCTGCCCCGCCAGAGCATCAACCAGCTGGTTTACTGGCCGTGCCGCTTTTCCATGTCACTGGCTGCCATGCCATATTCCTGATGGCATTTCGCAACCAGACCAAGCTTGTGCTTATGCGAAAATGGAGCCCGCAGCTTGCGGCGCAACTTGTTGAGCAAGAGAAAATCAGCTCTTTCACCGCCCCCCCGGCCATGACTGCCGACCTGATTTATAGCGCCCAACAGGGAGGTCATGACCTGTCCTCATTGGTGATGGTAGGTGGCGGTGGCGCCGCGCGATCGCCCGAGCAGGTAAGAGGTATTGATGCCGTCTTTGAAAACGCTATGCCCAATACCGGCTGGGGCATGACCGAAACCAATGCCATCGGCACTGCGATAGCAGGCGGAAACTATCTGGAGCGCCCAGGTAGTTCTGGTCAACCGGCTGCCGTCTTAGATATTCGCATTGTTGACGAAGAGGATAATGAGCGTCCCAAAGGGGAGCGTGGCGAAGTTCAGATTCGTGGCACCAGCATGTTCCGAGGCTACTGGAATAATCCAGAGGCCACCGCCAATTCCCTTGTCGATGGCTGGTTTAAAACTGGTGATATCGGCTATATGGACGAAGAGGACTATCTATTTATTGTCGACCGCATTAAAGATATGGTAATTCGCGGTGGGGAGAATATAGGTTGCGGCGAAGTAGAAGCCGCCCTGCTAGAGCACCCGCTGATTCGCGAGGCTGCCGTCTACTCGGTACCAGACCAGCGCCTGGGAGAAGAGGTGGGAGCTACCATTTACTCCGAGGGCGCAGATATTGACGACGGAGAGTTGCGGGAATTTTTAGCCACCAGAATCGCCAGATTCAAAATCCCCAGATATATTCAGGTTTCTGATGCCCTGTTACCAAGGACAGCTTCAGAAAAAATCTATAAGTTGCACATTAAACAGCAGGCACTGGCAGCGCTGAATATAGGCTCTTAACTGCTGGCCTCAAATCGACTTTCGGCGTGATTTTTCACCACCTGATCAGCGGCAAAAACCTGGCCGCTCATCGCTATATAGACGCCCGCCGGCTTGGATTGCAGACCACCAATGGCACAACCAATATTAAATATGGCATCAGTGCGAGAAAAAGCAGCAGGCTGCAGCGCACCGGTGAGAAAGATACATTTGCCTGAAATATCAGTCAGCCATTTGGCCGTCTCAACCATGCCATCTGTGCCGTGGGTAATCAGAATTTTATCCGCCTCGGAGTCCGCAACAGCCTGCCGAATCTGACGACGGTGATCATCGGTCATATCCAGGCTATCGAGCCTTAACAGAGATTCAACACTGTATTCAAACCCCACATGCATCTGCTGCAACATATCTGCCACAATGGGCTCACCAATTTGAAATTCACTCAGAGCATCAAAATAAATCTTATCTATAGTCCCGCCAGTGGTGAAGACCTGCAATTGCATTATTGGCTTCCTGCAAAAGCAGCGCGAGTCAGATTCTCCAGCGAATTGTCGGCATGGACAACAATATTATCTTCGATACGAATGCCGCCATAGGGCACAAACTCATCAACCCGAGACCAGTTAACCGAGTTAGCATGCTCGCCAGCTTTAAGCTTCTCAAGAAAAGCCGGAATAAAATAGACCCCGGGCTCCACGGTATGAATCTGATTCGCCACCATGGGCGCGCCAGAGCGAAGCTTGGGGTATTTCTCTGGTGGCGGTAAAATATCACCCTGAGCATTGGCCAGCTGGCCGCCTTTATCATGCACATTGCAGCCCAGATGATGGCCTAAGCCATGGGGGTAAAAAGCACCGGCAATATCATTGGCAACTGCCTCTTCCGCCGATATTTTGAGCACATCAAATTCAATTAGTATCTCAGCAATTTTATGCTGAGACAGCACATGTATATCCACTGGGCTCTTGCCAATTCCACCCTGGGCACAGAGCTCTAGCTGCTTCTTGTCCATCAACTCAATCATGGCTGCAAAGTCACTGCCCGCATCATAGGCATAGGTGCGGGTAATGTCCGAGGCGTAGCCATAGACCTCTACCCCGGCATCAATCAAAAAACTGCGCGGCGTCTGGGGCTGCTTAAATAAATTATGGTGATGCAGTACCGCAGCATGCTCATTGACCCCGGCAATAATGCCATAGGGCATTTCACTCTCTCGGCAATCGCAGGCAGCCAGGTAAGCAGCGGCAATCTGCACTTCAGAGGCGCCGGCCACAAAGGCTTGCTGAGCCGCCCTGTGGGCTGGCGCCGCTCGGCGATTTGCCTCACGCACACATTCTTGTTCATAGGGAGTTTTACCCCGGCGCTGATAATCAATCTGGTGAATAACTGCCTGTGGATTCCAGTGCTCAGCCAACGCCTCCAGCTCATTGGTTTCATTGATAAATGCAGTGGCAGTGCCGAGGAATTTCTTTACCTGGTCAACAGTCGCATATTCAACAATTTCAAACGCCTGCTCAAAACCTGGCGGCAGAGTTTCCGGGGCCGTGTGCCAGATATCTTCAACAGTCAGTAAGAATAATCTCGGTTTGCTAGCAGCCGCGGTGATCTGCAAATAGCAGCCTGCTCTGGTAGCCAGGGGAACCCATTCACGAAAGTAGGGATTGGCTTTAAATGAGTAAGCCATATCGTCCTGGAATTGCATTTTAGTCTCGCCAGACCCAATTAATATCTCTTGGTAGCCAGTAGCTTCCAATATGGACTGAAAGCGCGCTATTTTGTCGGCGATATGGCGCTGATAGAGCTGCGCCATCTCACTGCCATAGGCAGTCGGATTAGCTCTTGAGAGCTGTTGATCGATTGGCTGAAACTGATTCATGGTACGCAATACCTTTTATACTCTGATGCAAATAAAACCTAATCATAGCACCCTATTTTGACCTAAACCTGCCTGATCACACCCGCTTCAGGGTCGTTAAAAATATCTGTATCCATATAGCCTTCAGTTTTAGCCACCACGCTGGTAACCATGGCATCGCCGGTCACATTGGTGGCCGTGCGCATCATATCCAGCAGTCGATCAACGCCAATAATCAGGCCAATGCCCTCTACCGGAAGACCTACCTGATTGAGCACCATCACCAGCATCACCAGGCCCACACCGGGCACTGCTGCAGTGCCGATTGATGCCAGGGTCGCAGTCAGCACTACGGTGAGATAGTCATCCATACCCAAGCCAATATTGTAGGCCTGAGCGATAAATACTGTAGCCACCCCCTGCATAATTGCGGTGCCATCCATATTAATGGTCGCACCCAGGGGCACAGTGAAAGATGCAACGCTGTTGTTAACACCCATTCGATGCTCCACCGTGCGCAGAGTCACCGGCATAGTGGCGCCACTAGATGCAGTACTAAATGCAAACATCAGCGCCGGGCGCATCTTGCTGAGGAAGCGTCTGACACTCAGACCGGTGACAGTTTTGAAAATCAGGGAATAGACACCGAAGCTATGCAACAGCAGCACGAATACCACGGTGAAAAAATACTTGGCCAAACTTAAAATCACGCCAATACCCAAGCCGGCAAATAACTTGGCTAACAGGCAGAAGATGCCATAGGGCGCCAGATTCATAAGAATCATCACCATCTTCATAATCACTTCGTTTAATGCGCTAAATACCCCGCCAACTCGCTGGCCAGTCTCGCCACTTTTTGAAATAGCAAAACCCATCAACAGGGAAAACACTATCACCTGCAATATGCTGCCCTGAGCCATGGATTGGATTGGGTTGCTGGGGAACATATTAATAATTGTGGTTTTTAATGGCGGCGCTTCCTTGGCGACAAACTCTGATGCCATCGCAAGATCTACACCCACACCAGGTTGAACAATGCTTGCCACTGTAACCGCCAATGCAATCGCTAAAGCAGTGGTAGTCATATACAGGGCTATGGTTTTACTGGCTACCACACCCATACGTGAATTATTGCCCAGGGAGGCAACACCACAGACCAGAGAGACAAATACCAGGGGTACAACAAGGAGTTTTAATGAACGGACAAAGATCTGTCCGACGGTGTCAAACAAACCGTTGACCAGATACAGGTCAATCCAGCTTTGCAGACCAGCCGAAAGTATATTTCCACTGGAGAGAAAATTAAGAAGGGCCCCCAACAGGAGGCCCAACAACATTGCAGTTACTATTCGCTGAGTCAGACTCATTATTCAACCCTGTTACTAAAAAGAGAAAATGTAATGAGCCCGCTCAGCCAGTTCTAATTATGCCTCTAATTAAAAGCTGTAGTTAGCTCGCAAGTACCATGAACCACCTTCGTAGTTTGCCGCGGTACGACGTGGGTATTGCAGGCCCACACTCATACGGTTGGCATTGGGTGCGCCAATTTCATCGACATATTCGTCGAGGATATTAGAGCCGCCAGCAGTGATTCGCAGGTTTTCGCTAACATCATAACCCAGTTCGATATCCAAGTAGACAATGCTATCAATCTGCGCCGATGGAGATGAAGCCGCGCCAATGGTGCCACGCTCATCATAGTGCTCACCATAGAAGTTTAGGCGGGCCATCAGGCTAAGGTCATCACTGATATTAGTCAGAGTATTGATCACCCAGCGGCTTTCCGGGTAGTTGTTCTCAATATCTTCAATCAGCGAGTCGCTTACTGGCTTAATACCATTGATGGTCTTCTGACCGGTAACGTCGATGGTATTGTGGTTAAACGCCAGACTAGCAGTGGTATCCATACCGGACATTAGCTCGAATGAAGAAGACAGTACCAGGTCGAAACCCTGATGTTCTATATCCAGTGCATTGGTGTAGAAAGAAACTGAACCACCAGTACCATTGGGGATATCGCCTGTGCGATAGATGCGGTCATCAACGGCAACCTGATACATATCAAAGGTCAGAGTCATGCTGTCAGTCAGGTCAGTAGTAAAACCAAGACTTAGGTTAACCGACTCTTCCTCTTTCAGTGGTGCTCCACCAGCCGCCAGTGCAGCTGCACTGGTTGGACGTACCAGACCCTCTTCAACCTGCAAGCCAGTAGTGCCATCAAAAGTAGTGATAACAGTACTTACATTGGCCTGGCCAGGTGTAGGAGCATGGAAACCAGTCGACATGGAACCGCGGATAGTCAGGCTGTCGCTCACAGTGTAACGACCAGCAACCTTACCGTTGGCAGTGCTACCAAAGTCAGAGAAGTCCTCATAGCGCACGGCGTATTGCATCAACAGATCGTCGCTAATATCGTGCTCTAAATCAGCATATACGGCTACGTTATCTCTTGAGAATGCCCCGGCATCTGCAGGCTTAACACTGCTCATACCACTGGTATTACCATTGATAGCTGCAATCTCGCCAGGCACTGTAGTGAAGGTTTCTTCACGCCATTCAAGACCCATAGCAAAATTCATATCAGAACCAATAGCCTTGCTAAAGTCGGCGTTAAAGTTAATTTCTTCCTGATCGTAGCCACCCAGATCAAAGTCACGCTGGAAAGAACCGTCAGCAGCTACACCCTGGTTGGGTGCTGTGGTGTTATTCAGCAGATAACGCAGTTCATTAGCACCGCGACCCAGGCTGATATCATAGGTCATACCAGAGGCCATCTCACCGCGAATACCACCGACCAGAGTCATATCGGTCTGAGCGCCATCCAAATAAGGAGTGTAACCCTGACGCAATGTGCCTGGTACCCAGTTGTCTTCCTGACAGAGCGCCGCGATGGTGCTATGTCCGGTAGAGCAATCTGAGTCATAACCTGCACGGTAGAAGAAGCGGTAACGACCATCGGTCTCCGCATAGCCACCGTGGGCATAGAGCTCAACACCAGAATTTGGATCTGTCATGCCAGCGTTAAAGAACAAACGATCGCCACTAGTTTCAGGACGGCCCCAGCTCTGTACAAAGGGTGCATCACCGAAAGGAGAATCCGCACCTACATTGGGTACGCCGGCGTCAATCAGGCCCTGACCAACAGGACGCTGAATACCACGCGAAAGCGCGTCGTTATCAACTGATTCAAAGCTAACATTCAAGAAGCCATTTTCGCCAAGAGCAAAACCGCCATTGGCGGCAACTTTTGACGACTGCTCACCCTCAAAGAATTCACCGTGCTGAACCTGGATAGATCCGCCTTCAGAGGCATCTTTTAACTGCAGGTTCATTACACCGGCAATGGCATCAGAACCATACTGAGCCGCTGCACCATCGCGCAATACTTCAATATTCTTTAGCGCAATGCCTGGAATCATAGCCACATCAACACCATGGGCACCATTACCAGCTGCAGGCGCGAAGAACTGTACCAGTGCAGAACGGTGACGACGCTTGCCATTAACCAGGACTAGGGCCTGATCAGGAGCCATACCACGCAGAGATGTAGGGCGGATAAATGCACTGCCATCACCAGTTGCTGGCGTCGCTGTATAAGAAGGCACCAGTGCTTTCAAGGTGTCAGTGATATCTGCCTGGTTACCAAAGGCTGAAATCTCAGCTTCGGAAAATACATCTACAGGTACTGTTGAATCTGTGGCAGATCTAGGCTTGTTGCTTCTGCTACCCATAATTACTACTTCTTCCAGCTCAATGGCTTCACCACCCTGCGCAAATGCAGGCTGCGCTGATGCCACAACCGCGGAAACTGCCACCGCTACTAACGAGGCTTTTTTAAAATAAGTCATGCTACTCCCCCAAAAAAAATTGTTTTATAAATTACTTTTTACTGCTTCTAAAGCTTATGCTTCTATACGACGAATAGGAACCCTTCGTCACTCACTTCATCCTGTTTTACCACTTCTTATCGACTTTAGAGCCCTATAACCGCTCTAGCCTCGAACCCTGTTGCAACAGTGCGCTGAAAACCTTCAACAGCATCTGCAACCTGAGTAACTAATGCACTGTTGTCTGATGCTGTGTCACCATTCACCAGCTGCATATTATTTTCAAAACCCACACGGGCATGCCCACCCAGCTCAGCAGCCAATAGCATACAGGCTGCCTCTGAAGCTCCAAATGCACAGACAGACCAAACCACATCGTCTGCTACTGCCCTTAGCATAGGCAATAACTCCTCCGGTGAAGACGCCCCTGTCTTACTGTAACGTCCGAGCACAAATAGAACACAAACTCTGTCACCAGGTATTATTCCCCGCTGACGCAGCGAGTTAAAGCGCATCACATCCTCAATGGAATATAAAATATATTGCGGGCAAATTTTCTCTGCCTGCAGCCAGCTAAAAAACGTAGCAGCTCTGACTTCGTCGTCAGCATGGGCGCAAAGCTCACGAATAGCTAGTGAAACCGCCTCAGGCTTTACCTGCCGAACCATATCAATTTGCTGATCCACGCTGTAGATTCCCACCGCCTCTGTAGTGATCTGAATAATCATATCCGGCCCAACCGCATCGCGCACTGTGGTTGTCGCCAGCCTGTAGGCATCTACATCCAAAGAATGGCCGCCCTGTACATCGCGCACATGCAAGTGCACCATGCAGGCACCAGCCTCCTGACACTGCACAGCGGTTGCCGCCAACTCTGCTGGACTAATGGGCAGTGCTGGATGATCGGTTTTTTGCTTGCGGGCACCATTGGGCGCCACAGCAATCATCATAGGTATTTTAGTAGTCAGACTGTTATCCCTTTTGCGTTTAAAGCAGCATCTACCGCCAGACCCAGTTTATCGACAATTTCCTCAACATGGCTCTGCTCAATAATGTAGGGCGGCGCCAACAATATGTGATCGCCGTGCAGGCCGTCGATGGTGCCACTGTTTGGGTAACAGGCCAGACCCTGAGCCATACCCTGTCGTTTGATTTCCGCCGCCATGGACAGCTGGTGAGGCAGTGGCGCTTTAGTGTTGCGGTCTGCCACCAGCTCCAGTGCCCGAAATAAGCCACGACCGCGAATATCGCCCACAAAGGGATGCTCGCCGAAGCGTTCATGCAGCGCCATATTTAGCACCTCACCCATATGACTGACATTTTCCAACAGATTTTCATCCTCAATAGTTTGCTGCACGGCCAGTGCAGCGGCACAGGCCGTGGCGTGGCCAACATAGGTATGGCCGTGCTGGAATGCCCCTGAGCCATCGCGAAACTGACTGTAAATCTGATTGGAACAGAGAGTTGCCCCAATCGGCTGATAGCCTGCTGCCAAACCTTTGGCAATGGTAATAATATCGGGCCTGACACCCTCTTGCTCACAGGCAAATAAAGAACCAGTGCGACCCATACCGCACATAACTTCGTCCAGAATTAAAAGTATATTGTGCCTGTCACAAATCTCGCGGATACGCTTAAAATAACCGGGAACTGGCACCAGCGCTCCGCTAGTTGCACCCACAACTGGCTCGGCAATAAAGCCAATAACATTCTCCGCCCCCATCTCTGCAATTTTGCTCTCAAGCTCATTGGCCACTCGCAACCCATAGTCTCGCTCAGTCTCGCCTTCTAGCTGATCCCGATAGGCATAGCAGGGGCTGATAAGCTCAACATCCATCAGCATTGGCTCAAACTGCTGCCGTCGCCACCTGTTGCCACTGACACTCAGAGCGCCCAGCGTATTGCCATGGTAACTCTGGCGACGGGCAATAAACTTCTGCTTACTGGGCTGCCCAAGCTCGAGAAAATACTGGCGCGCCATTTTTAGCGCGGCTTCCACCGCCTCTGAACCACCGGACAGGAAGTAGACATGCTCAATATTTTCCGGCGCACGCTGAGCCAAAAACTGTGCCAGTTGCTCGCTGGTCTCCGAGGTAAAAAATCCACTGTGGGCATAGGCCATAGTGTCGAGCTGATGTTTAATCGACTCAATTACTCTGGGGTGGCCATGCCCCAGACAGGAGACTGCAGCGCCGCCGCAGGCATCCAAATATCTATTGCCCTGCTTGTCTGATATATAGACCCCTGCAGAAGCCTGGGCTACAGGTAGATGAGCATTTAGGTTGCGATGAAAAATACGGCTTGGGGACTGCAGCATCAGAATAGGATTCTAAACTTATTAATTTAAGAGCTCAGTTTAGAGGGACATAACAATAGTCTACAAACGATAATTTTTGCCTATGTCTGTTAGAAAAACTAACGAACTATCCAGAGGGGCTCTAGCAGGTTTAGACCATAAAACGACTGTAATCCCTAGCATTGCCCCGATAGTTGGCAGCCTGCTCATGAATCCAGGCGCAGAATAACTCCACTTTGGGCTGACTGACAGCCTGTTCTGGGTAGTAGAGGTGATAGTCCTTGCGATGGGGGATAAAGCAGTCAAAAGGAATTACCAGGCGTCCAGCCTCCAAATCTCGAGCAGCCAGCAGGCTGCCGGCTACTATTAACCCGCCGCCCTCCACCGCCTCCTGAAGAGCCAGCCCAGAATCAGCATAAAACAGGTCTTTAATCGGCTTGCGGCCCTCTACGCCGAGCTCCTGCAATAAAATCTGCCAGGCCTGACCATCGTCATCATGGATTAGGTTATGGGCCAGTAAATCCTGTGGTTTTTGCAGCGAGTTTTTGCCGCTGATCAGGCTGGGAGCACAGGCAATAAAGGTATCCACATCGATTAGCTTTTCGACCCTGGTATTGGGCATATTAGAGGCACCCCAACGGATAGCCACATCCACGTCACGCCCCAAGTTGTCTGGGAAGCTCGGTGATGGCGCCAGATGCACCTCAATCTCCGGGTGGCGCTGCTGAAAGTCGCGCAGGCGGGCAATCAGCCAGTGGGATGCAAAGATTGTTGTGACATTGACGGTGAGTATTTCAGGCCCATCGCCAATCATCAGTTTGGCGCTGGCACTTGCAATACGATCCAAGCTGCTGCCAATAGCCGGCAACAAATCCAACCCTGCTGGGTTAAGAGCTACTTTGCCGTGCATACGATCAAAGAGAGGCTGCCCAAAGTAGTCTTCCAGCGCTCGAATCTGTTGACTCACCGCACCGTGGGTCACACATAGTTCTTCGGCAGCCTGGGTAAAACTCGACAGGCGCGCCGCAGCTTCAAAAGTACGCAGGGCATTGAGAGGCGGCAGTTTTCTGGGCATGTCAGGCTCTTTATTGTTATCCCATCGATAATACAGGGTTATCAGCGCATTTAAACTCTGTTCACAGCCATATTCAGTGATCCATAGGGTGCAAACCGGCGTAAAGCTGTTAAGGTAGCAATAGGCAGTGTAGGCATGTTGAGAAAAACCATTGATATTGTAGATAAAAATAGTCAGCCAGCTGGTCGAGTGGCTGTGTTGAACACCTCTGAAAAGCGCTCTGATGAATGGAGTTTGCTGCTAATTTCAGTGGGTGCTGAGCGCGATCGTCAAGCCTTTGCTCAACTTTTTAAGCACTTTGCACCTCTTTTAAAGAGCTTCGCTCAAGCCAACAGGCATCAGGGATGGTTTCCCGGCCTAGGCGAAGACCTGGTGCAGGAAGTAATGATCAAAGTGTGGCAAAAAGCCGCAGGGTACAATCCCGAGAAAGCCTCGGCTACAACCTGGATCTATACCGTAGCGCGCAACTGCCGTATTGATATGCTCCGGCGCAAGAGTAACACCCAACATTTACCCCTCGAGAATGAAGACTACTGGCACGAGCCTGATGAAGACACCCCGGTATCCCTGCTACGTCAAAAGCGCAGTGAAACTAAGGTGCAGGATTCTCTGTCTCAGTTGCCCAAAGAGCAAGACGAGATTTTGCGCAAGGTCTACCTCGAAGGAAAATCCCATGCCGAGGCCTCTGAAGAGCTTGGCCTGCCACTGGGCACCGTTAAATCAAGAGTGAGACTGGCACTGCAGAAGATGCAAATTTTAGTTTCGCCCGAATATCAAGATGAGTTATCCCATGAGTCATAATTTAAGCCACCACCCAGATAATGTAATGTTGGTGGAATTTTCAGCTGGCACACTACCCACAGCAGAATCCATCTGTGTATCTGCCCACTTACATTTCTGTGAGCAGTGTCGCACTGAGTTACTGCGCCTTGACCAGGTAGGCTCGCAACTGCTGACGGAAGCAGAACCCGCCGAGATAGATGAGAGCCTGTTTGATACAGTGATGGCTAAGATCGACAGCGCCGAAGCCAGCCCCAAGCTCGCAACTGCGGAAAAGGTTCAGAGCTTTCCCCACTCGGTCAGTAAACTGATTAAAAACCCTCAGCATCAGCCAATCTGGAAGCGACTCTCAGCCTCAGTTGATATTGCCCGTTTTAAAACTGGTCAAAGCGAATTTGAAGTAGCCCTTCACAGAATCTGTGCCGGCGGCAAGACGCCTAAGCACGACCACAGTGGTGTTGAATATACAGTTGTGCTCAAAGGTAGTTTCTCTGATGAGCGTTCGGTTTATAAAGAAGGTGATTTTTTGGTTCGACAACCTGGCGATGTGCACCAGCCAATGGGTGCGCAGAATGGAGAATGCATCTGTCTCTCAGCATTGCAGGCGCCTATCAAATTATCTAACCCACTGGGTTTTTTAATGAAGCCATTATTGCGAATCAACCCAATGTAAGTTTTATCCCTTAGAGTAGTTAAGCTCTTTAAACCGCACGCAAGTGCGGTTTTTTTTGTCCGGGGACTTTAGCTAAAGGCGCACATTGACTCCGCGCTGAGCCATATATTCTTTAGCCTCAGGCACGCTGTGCTCACCAAAGTGGAAAATACTGGCCGCCAGCACTGCGTCAGCTTTACCCTCAACAATACCATCCACCAGGTGCTGCAGATTGCCCACACCACCAGAGGCGATCACTGGCACATTGACTGCATCGCTAATTCGCGATGTCAGATCCAGATCAAAACCATTCTTGGTACCATCTCGGTCCATGCTAGTCAGCAGAATCTCGCCGGCACCAAAGTTCGCCATCTTCTGTGCCCATTCAATAGCATTGATACCAGTCGGCTTGCGACCACCATGGGTGAAAATTTCCCAGCGCGGCTTATCGCCCTGTTCTACCTGTTTGGCGTCAATAGCCACCACAATGCACTGAGAGCCAAATCGCAGGGCCGCCTCGCGCACAAATTCTGGATTGTGGATTGCCGCCGAGTTGATAGCGACTTTGTCGGCCCCGGCGTTCAACAGGTTGCGGATATCCTGTAACTCTCTTACCCCACCGCCCACAGTCAAAGGAATAAACACCTCTCCAGCCATGCGTTCAACTGTGTGCAGTGTGGTGTCCCGGTCTTCGTGACTGGCGGTAATATCAAGGAATGTAATTTCGTCAGCGCCCTGCTCGTTGTAGCGCCGGGCTACTTCCACAGGATCACCGGCATCGCGAATATCGACAAACTGCACACCTTTGACCACGCGCCCTTTGTCTACATCTAGGCAGGGAATAATTCTTTTAGCCAATCCTTTTGACACTGCTGTCACTGATCTTTGTCCTTATCCTTAAACATATGGCCCAGTTTACCTGCCTTGGTAGACAGATACTGTACATTATGGGGATTGCTATCTGCCTGAATCGGCTCTCTATCCACCACATTGATACCCAAATCTTTCAGCGCATTGATTTTGCGTGGATTGTTGGTCATTAGCCTGACTTGCCTGGTACCCAGATGTTCGAGCATGGGCGCGCAGATAGAATAGTCTCGCATATCAGCACCAAAGCCGAGGCGCTCATTGGCTTCAACTGTGTCAGCACCCTGATCTTGAAGATTGTAAGCGCGAATCTTGTTAACCAGCCCAATGCCACGGCCTTCCTGACGCAGATATAAAATAGCACCGCGACCCAGCTCAGAAATTCGCTTCATAGCTTCCTGCAACTGCTCACCGCAGTCACAGCGCATGCTGCCCAGGGCATCGCCAGTAAGACATTCAGAATGAATCCTGATTAAAAGGGGCTCATCGGCACCGCAGTCACCCATGGTAATGGCAATATGTTCCTTGCCCTTAAATGGGTCCTCGAAACCATGGATATCAAAAGTACCCCAGCGAGTGGGTAACTTTGAAGATTCGATATACCTAAGCACCAAAAACGTCTCCACATCTTATAAAAAATGCATAGTCCATCAGTAACCTTAACTACTCTGTAACTGATAAAAAAATTAGTTTATGCACAATTTCTTAAACCGCACTGCTTTCAGGTTCAGGAAAATACCCAAAGAATTTAGCCGCAAACAAGCCTACGCCACCGATAAGCAGTAGCATTGCAATAGCAAGAAACAGTGCCATTGGCAGGACTCCGACAAATACCAGGAAGTAGCTTGCAGCGATCAGCAGAGGGACGAGGAGCATTATACTGACAAAGCGATGGTTTTTCTCAACCACTAAATACAGGCAGGGAATTAGCAGTAGCGTTATTGAAGACGCAAAGAGAATACCAAAGCTTAACGACAGGGCCATAGGTATCACAAACTGTGCCTGTACGCTGGTTTCAAACAGCAGCGGCAACAGACCCACAAATGTGGTTAATGTAGTGAGCAGGATGGCGCGAAATCGCTTGGTGCCGGCATTTACAATCGCGTCTTCAGCGCTGAGCCCCTCCGCCTTGCCGCGGTTGGCAAACTCCACCAGGATCAGGCTGTCATTCACCACCACCCCTGCCAGGGCAATAATGCCAAAAATGGATAGCATATTGACCGACATACTAAAGAGGATATGCCCAACAACCGCGCCAATAAAGCCAAACGGAATCACTGACATAATAACAATGGGCTGCAGATAGGAGCGCAGTGGTACCGCCAGCAGACCATAGATCATAAACAGAGAGGAGAGAAGGCCAATGCCCATCTTGAGATACAATTCACCCTGCTCCTGAGAGCCACCACTGAGCCTAAACCCAACGCTGGGATATTTTTCCAGCAGGCTGGGAATAAACTTGGTTCGGGCGTCTCTGACAACGTCGCCGCTCTGTACTTTGTCTTCCTCAACATCCGCGGTAATGGTCACGGTTCGCTTGCGATCTAGCCTGTCGATAGATGTCAGACCCAAACCCAAGCTAATATCGGCAACCTGACCTATTTCTATAGCTTCGCCCTTGCCCGTTCGGATCAGCATATTTTCGAGAGTCGCAATAGAGCGGCGATCTTCGATTGGATACCTAACCATTACTTTAATGGTATCGGAGTCGCGCTGGATTCTCTGTACTTCCTCACCGTAAAATGCCTGCCGCACCTGCACAGCCACATCTCTCAAAGTCACCCCTACCTGACTGGCATAGGGTTTTAATTTAATAAGAATCTCTTTGCTGCCTGATCCCTGAGAATTATAAATATCATAGACGCCGGGGAACTGAGTTAGGTACTGCTGCAGTTCAATGCCTGCATTAGTTAGCTGCTCGGGATCTGAACCAGACAGGGAGAGGCTTATCTTTGCCCCAGAGGGGCCGTCGGTGGCAGAGTAACGCTGCTCGCGCACATCAGGCAATAAACCCACATCTTCACGCCAGCGCCGGGCAATTTCAACGGCACTCACCGAGCGGTACTCTGACTTGGTAAGTACTAGCCTGAAGGATACATTAGTGTCATCACGGACAAAGAAACTAACATGCTGAACCAAGCCCCTGGAATCCGGATTTTGATCTCGATACTCTTGGTCAATCGCGATAATTGAGTGCTCGATAATATCCACAGTTTCATTGAGACTTTCACCGGAGGCTCCATCTTGCATAACTATATTGGCTCGGACATCGTCACCCGGCACATTGGGGAAGAATTCAAATCTGGCCAGGCCGCTGCTAACTGCCCCCAATACAATAATTAGAATACCCAGAAAAGCCGCAAGCGTGACGTAGCGGTTTACCAGCGCTTTTTTCAGACCCGGCCTATAGATATTCTCAATAAAATTCTCAAGACCTTTGGCAATTGATCGCTGATAGCCTGTAATGGCGCCAATCACCCCCTTGCTCTGCTCGCCAAATTTAAGGCCTACAAGGTGTGCGGGAAGAATCAGCTTAGACTCAATCAATGAAAACATCAGACATAGAATCACCACAATACCAATGGCACGGGTAAAGCCATCAAAACTACCGCCAACAAAAATAATCGGCGCAAAGGCCGCCATGGTGGTCAGAACACCAATGGTGGATGGGGTAGCCACTTTCTTGACGCCCTGAATCACAGTCTCAGCCGACGCTGTATAAACGCCGGTTAATTGTCCTGAGGCACTGACGCGCTTGTAATCGGCCTTCACTTCACTGTAGACGCTTTCACCGATCACGATGGCATCATCCACCACTATGCCAAGCACCATAATAAAGGCAAACAGGCTCATAATATTGACGGTGACGCCACCAAAGGGCATCAACCAAAATGCACCGGCAAAGCTGACGGGAATGCCCAAAATCACCCAAAACGCGACCTTGAGATTAAGAAAAATGCCCAGTACCAAGGCAACCAAGAAGCCTCCCATCAGCAGATTTTCCGACATCATGCTCAGGCGACCATTTAGGTAGTAGGCCTCGTCATTAAACACCGCAATACTGATACCTTGAGGAAGGCTACCCGTTTTATCCTCTACATATTGATGAGCGGCTTGGCTGATATCTAGGAGATTTTGACCCTCCAACGAAAACACCCCAACGGTAAATGCGCTCTGTTGATCAAACCGATTGGTGTAAATACTTTCGGTGAACTCGTCTCTTACATTGGCCACATCAGACAGAAGCAGCTGGGTTCCATCTGGGTCACTCCGCACAATAATACTTTCGAAGTCGCTACCATAATAGGACTTGCCCTCTGTGCGAACCAACACATTGCCGCTCTCTGTTCTAATCATACCGGCAGGCAGGTCCAGAGACGAAGAGCGCACTGCTGAGGCCACTTCACTCAGAGTCAGATTGAGTTCTTTGAGACGGTCTTCTCGTACTTCAATTGAAATTTCATACCGCCCTGCACCCCAGAGTGAAACCTCTTTCACTGGGCCCAGAGCCAGCACTTCATCATAAATTTCGTCGCCCAGCAGCTTTTTTTGCCGCTCGGTCATATCACCATAGACAGAGATACCCAGGGCCCATAAATTCCGTTGTGCGCGCTGCACGCTGGGCTTTTCAAGATCATCGGGGAGATTGGTAATGCCGTCGATACGGTTTTCGACCAGGGTCATAACTTCATTGATATCTTCATTGGCCTCAATTTCAAGCCTGATTCTGGCAAAGTCTCGGTTCGCATCGGACCTTATTTTTTTAATGCCCTGCAACCCTTCAAGAGCAGATTCCATCGGCAGAATGACACCTTTTTCAACCTCAACTGGCGCCGCGCCTGGATAGGGGGCTGTGATGCTGATCATTCTGGTCTCAGTGCGGGGAAACATTTCTTTACTGATGTTGGTCAGTGACAGTGCACCAGCACAGAAGATCAGAATCATAGCCAGATTGGCCGCTACTGGGTTTCTGGTAAACCAGCCTATAAGGCCCCCGATATTCTTGGTGATCACTGAGATTCTCCTATGGCAGGAGTATTTTTGATCCGCAGTTTTAATCCTTCGATTGGAGTGCCCAGAGCGCTGGTAACAATCTGCTTGCCATTATCCAGACCGGCAGAAATATAGTAGTAACTGTCGTCAGCAGAGGCGACTTCCACGGAAACAATTCTCAGTAGGTCGTCGCTATCGACTACTCCAACTCTTGAGCCTTCAAGCAGCGAACTGCGAGGCACTGCAAATACATTCTCGAGCACCTTGCCTTCAATGGAGGCTTTTACAAAGGTACCAACCCGCAGCGGCGTATTGGTATTAGTGCTGTCGACCGCTAGTCCATAGGGATCAGCCACTCTAGCCACTATATACTGAGACCGATTGAGCTCATCCACCACGCCTTCGGAGCGCTCAATACGCGCCACCCAGGATGCTGTCTGACCATCAACAGTGCCACTCAAAAATACCTTCTTGTCGGTCAGCGAACTGCTGGCTGACAGACCATCCATCATGGTTAGGTCGCGCTCGGTAAGCGGCAGCCTCACTTCAACAAAATCGATTGCAAAGGTCTCACCTATAGGTGTGCCAGTGCCCACAAACTGGCCCACATCCGCAAGTTTCTTGGACACCATCCCTGCGTAGGGCGCTCGGATAATAGTCTTCTGCAACTTGATATTGGCCTGCCTTAATTCCGCTTTCGCCTGCAGTAGGTTGGCCTCTGCCTCCAGCAGATAGGGCCGACGAATCAGCAGCGGGGGAGCTTCCGAGGCGGGCCTTCCGGTGATGGCCCATTCTTTTAGCGCCTGGGCTGATCGGGCTTTCTCAAGCTCCATCTGGGCCTTAGAGCTAATTAATCTGGCTTCCGCCCGCTGCACTGCCACTTCGTAGTCCGTTGGGTCGACTTTTAGCAGCATATCGCCGGCCTTAAAGGTGCCGCCCACCACAAAGGCATCAGCCACTGCTAATACTGCGCCAGAGACTTCTGATATCAGAGAGGTTCTTGTTCTGGGTTTAACTACGCCCTGGGATTCTACCCGCATCTCTAGCTGAGCTGCATTGGCGATGGCCGTCTTAACCGCAATGGCCGCTTCCGGCTGCGGAGACTTGGCAGCCTCAGGTTTTAATACATTCATCATCACGGCTAGAAATAGCGCGACTAAAACCACCGCTAGGGCTTTCAGTTTATCTTTCACTCAGATGTTCCTTTATTTTATTATTCTTGGCCGCTTAAATATGCTGTTGGTCAGCGCTATAGATTCCCAATAACATAGGCCTGCAGCAACCAACCTAATCCACCAGCCGTCAAGCCTGCAACTATATCGTCGATCATTATACCCAGTCCGCCGGACATATTTTTATCTAGCCAGCTAATTGGCCAGGGTTTCCAGATATCAAACAACCTAAAGAGGCAGAATCCCAACATCAGAGATACGGGACTAATGGGCAAAAAGGCCATAGTTATCCAAAACCCAACAAACTCGTCCCAGACGATGCCACCATGGTCATGCACCCCCATCTGCTCTGCCGCTCTGCCACAGATACTGACCCCAATAATAGCTGCTACCAGCACAGTCGCCAGGTACAGGGGCGGGGATAGCTGAGTTAGCAGCCACCACAGGGGAATTGCTGCAATGGTTCCCACTGTGCCTGGAGCCAGCCTCGACAGGCCGCTGCCAAAACCAAAGGCCAGCATCAGGGTGGGTGAGCGCACAAGCTCGAGCGGGCTGGGATTAATGGCTGAAATGGTCGAACCCTCTTTTAAAATCTGTAGATATGTCGCCATCCACTATAACAAGGTTATTGGTATTATCTGGCGCCAGTATCTGACCCACCAGTGTAGCATCCAAGTCACCCGCCTCTATCCATTGATCAACTGTCTGCTGATAAGGCTGAGGAACAGCGAAGCACAGCTGATAGTCATCACCGCCACTGAGCGCCCATTCTAAAGCACGCTGTGGCCATAATTGGTGCAGCTCTCGATGAATAGGCAGCAGATCTGTCTGTATATTGGAGCGCACACCGCTAGCCTGACAGAGATGACCAAGATCGGCGATCAGACCATCAGAGATATCAATACAGGCACTGGCGATAGTGCGCAGCTTGATGCCCGCATCAACCTGTGGCTTGGGCTGATAAAACCGCGTTAGTAAGCGCTCACTATGAGTTGAGTCTCTGCTATTAATCATTTCTAGAGCTGCAGCTCCGTCTCCCAGAGTACCGGTCACATACAGGGCATCGCCAGCTTTGGCGCCACTGCGCTGCAGAGCGTCAGAGCTCGGCACCTCGGCTAGCAGGGTAAGGCTGATAGTCATAGGCCCGGCGGTGGTATCACCGCCAATTAGGGCAATATCATATTGCCCAGCCACTGCGGCCAGTCCACGGCTAAAACCTTCCAGCCACTGGGCATTGGCTTTTGCGCTGGGCAGGGTTAGGGCAAGGGTAAACCATCTGGGTTTGGCGCCCATGGCAGCCATATCACTGAGATTGACACAGAGTGCTCTGGTGGCAATCTGCTCTGCTGTGGCCTGAGGCGGAAAATGCACAGACTCAACAATGGTATCTGTGGCCACCACCAGCTGGTGATCAGCTGAGGTATTTAGCAGAGCTGCATCATCGCCAATGCCCAGAGCCACACCTCCCTGAGCCGTCAGATCTTTGAAGTAGGTCGCGATTGCATCAAACTCGCTGAAATCTGTTTCCACTGCCTGTGACAGGTTTGCCCCCTCGCTGGCCCAGAGCCCGCTAATTCCGTTTGTTGGCTGCAACCTCTATGGCGCGCCTGTCAACGGCAACTTTATCCAGAACACCGTTAATAAACTTAAAGGCATCTGTAGGGCCATAGGTTTTGGCCAGATTGACACCCTCGTTGATCACCACTTTATAAGGTACCTCAATACTGTAGAGCATTTCATAGCTAGCAATCCGCAGCACTGCTCTGGAGACTGGGTCCAGGTCCTTGTTCTCCCGGTCCAGATGGGGCTCATAACTGGCATCTATTTCAGCTAGATTTTTGGGCACACCGAACAGAATATTGTGAAACAGACTGGTATCTACCTTGCCCATATCATTGTCGACATGAAATTCTGCCTCAATATCGATTAGGTCTGTACCACCCACATCCCAGGAGTACAGCGCCTGCACCAGTAGCCGGCGAGCTTTCTGTTTTTGCTTCGGTTTTGACATATTATTCGGCGCTCTGCATCTGCTTGAACACCGCCAGCATTTCCAGAACAGTCAGCGCAGCTTCTTCGCCCTTGTTCTCTTCGTTGTCACCAGAGCGATCCAGTGACTGTTGCAGGTTGTCTGTAGTCAACAGACCAAAGGCAACCGGCAGGTTCTCGTTAAGTCCGACTTCGCCAATACCGCGAGTGGTCTCGGAGCACACATAATCAAAATGAGGAGTGTCACCGCGAATCACACAGCCCAGGGTAATAATGGCATCAAAGCGGCCGGTGCGCGCTGCGCGCTGCGCGGCCAAGGGCAGCTCAAAGGCTCCGGGAACCCGGTATTCTTCTACGGCATGACCACTGATATTATGGCGCGCCAGTGCGCGCACGGCGCCGTTTAACAGGCCATCGGTAATCTCTGCATTCCAGCGCGCAGCGATCACTGCAATACGCACATCACCCAGATTAAACAGGCCTTCTTCAGGTCTAAATTCACTCATTGTTATTTCCTGTTGCCACTATTTGCAGTCGACGTACTCGACGACTTCGAGATCAAAGCCTGAGATACCGGTAAATTTAAAAGGTGCGCTCATTAGTCGCATTTTGTGCACTCCCAGATCCATAAGAATCTGCGAGCCTGTGCCCACCTGCATATAAACTACTTCACTGGCCGGCTGAGGCTTGCCCATACTGGGGTTTAAAATCATCTCTATACTGTGGTCTATATCCTCGGCGCTCTCGGGGTAGTAGAGCAGTACTAGAGCACCGCGACCCTCTTCGGCAATGGCTGCCATAGCTTTGTGGAATGACCAGGTGTTAAAACCAGATTCAGACTCTAGGGCCAGCAGATCCCGGGCAGAGCGGTTGATATGCACGCGCACCAATGGAGCCTCGTTACCGCTTACATCACCTTTTACCAGGGCAAAATGTTTTTCATTGCGGGCATTATCCAGATAGGTCTTGAGGGTAAACTCACCAAACTGTGTATCCACCTGCCTCTCGTTGATGCACTGAGTGGTTTTCTCGGTCACTAGGCGGTAGTGAATCAGATCGGCGATGGTACCAATCTTTAGCTGGTGTTTTTCTGCAAACACTTCCAGATCATCCCTGCGTGCCATGGTGCCATCTTCATTCATAATCTCAACAATCACTGCCGCGGGTTCAAAACCGGCAAGACGTGCCAGGTCGCAACCAGCTTCAGTGTGACCCGCGCGGCTTAATACACCACCGGGCTGGGCTTTTAGCGGAAATATATGACCGGGCTGGACTATATCCTCAGGGCGAGCATTGCCGGCCACTGCAGCCTGCACTGTGCGCGCGCGATCTGCGGCTGAGATACCTGTGGTTACACCTTCGGCAGCTTCAATGGACAGGGTAAATGGGGTGCTATGGCTGGATTTATTGCCATCGCCTTCAACCATCATGCCCAGCTCAAGCTGCTTGCAGCGCTGCTCGTTCAGAGTCAGGCAGATCAAGCCTCGAGCATAGGTTGCCATAAAATTAATATCTTGCGGGCGCACCATAGGCGCTGCCATCACTAGATCACCCTCGTTCTCGCGATCTTCGTCATCCATCAGAATAACCATTTTGCCCTGACGGATATCTTCGAGTAATTCTTCTACTGTGTTGAGTACCATTTTCTCTTCTCTTCCGGTGTGTTGCGTATTACTGATGTCTTTTATTGATCTGCGGCTTTATTCCCCAGCAGCAGCCGCTCCAGGTAGCGGGCAACCAGATCAACTTCTAAATTGACCTGGGTTCCAACCTGATAATCACCCATCACTGTGTGGGTCATGGTGTGGGGCACTATATTGAGTTCGAACTCTGAGCCTTCGACTTTATTGATGGTCAGGCTGGTGCCATCTAATGTGATTGAGCCTTTGTGGGCAATGTATTTGGCTAGCTCTCGCGGAGCGCGAATACGAAAGCGCCAGGATCTTGCATCTTCTTCCAGCGAGACTACTTCGCCTATGCCGTCCACATGGCCTGAAACTATATGACCACCAAATCGATCGCTGGCTTGCATGGCTTTTTCGAGATTGATACGGCTGCCGGTTTTCCAGTTGCCTATGGTGGTCAGGTTAAGAGTCTCTACTGAGACGTCGGCGACAAAGCCTTCGCCGGTGAGTTCTACGGCGGTTAGGCAGGCCCCGTTGCAGGCGATGCTATCGCCTAACTGAACATCGCTGAGGCTTAGGTTGCCGGTACGGATGGTCAGGCGCACATCGCCGTCGCGCTGTTCTAAATTAGCTATATCGCCTATGGCGCTGATAATTCCTGTGAACATAGTTTAAATCCTATACATCAACTTAAATTGAGTTTGTCGCAAGGGTTGCGTTGGCCGAGAGGCAACTGAAACACGCTACAAGTACATCCCTGTAAGCTCGGATGCCGCGTCCCTGCGGCATACGGTTTCACCTGCCTCTCGGCCACCACAACCCAATCTAATATCGGCGTACTTAATCAGGATGACGGCCGATATCAGTAATCCTTATCCGGCCTCAACACCACCCGTATATCCTCACCAATCTGCCGAATATCCTGAACCGACAGCGCCAGGTGCGCATCAATCGTCTGAATAGGCACCTCAAACATAGGCCGCGCCTCATTGCCAAATAACTTGGGTGCCCAGTAGCAAACCAACTCATCCAGCAAGCCCTCGGCAATAAAAGCACCAGCCAAACCGGCACCGGCCTCCACCAGCACCTGATTACAGCCGCGGCCCGCCAACTCGACCAGCAGCGCATGCAAATCAATGTGCTCTCCCATAGCGGGCAAGAAAGCCACCTCCGCGCCAGCGGCTTCCAAAGCTGCCGATCGGTCTCGCTGCTCTGGGCCGTCCAATGTAGCCACCAGGGTATCCCCCGGCTGTTGGAACATCCTCGCCTCGGGCGACATTTGCAGCCTGGCATCTACAACCACGCGCAGCGGCTGCCTCAGCTCATCCTCAACGCCCACATCGTCGCGGGTTATACGCACCGTAAGGGATGGATCGTCCATTTTTTGTGTGCCAATACCTGTGATGATGGCGCACTGAGCGGCGCGCAGGCGCTGTACATCGGCGCGCGCTGCAGGAGTGGTAATCCACTGGCTCTGGCCACTGGCCATGGCAGTGCGGCCGTCGAGGCTCGCTGCCATCTTGACTGTGACCCAGGGCATGCCCTGTTCATGGCGCTTGATAAACCCTCTGTTGCTCTCGCGGGCCTGGTCTTCCATAAGGCCAAGCTCCACCTCAATACCCGCATCTTTTAATTTTTGTATGCCAGACCCGGCGACCTCTGGGTTGGGGTCCTCACAGGCTATGACCACTCGACTGATACCGGCGGCGACCAAGGCATCAGCGCAGGGGCCAGTTCTGCCCTGATGACTGCAGGGCTCCAGGGTGACATAGGCTGTGGCACCAGCGGTATCGCTGGCTTGCTGAAGGGCTTCTATCTCGCCGTGATTACCGCCGGCTGGGCGGGTAAACCCCTCACCCACAATTATTCCATCTCTGGCGATTACACAGCCAACCGAGGGGTTTGGAGAACTGGTAAAGCGCCCCTTGGCAGCAAGCTGCAGGGCCCGAGACATCATCTCTCGATCAATATTGCTCATTATTTGGCAACCGGAGCGGGTTTTTTAGCGGTGAGGCGGTTGAGTTCGTCTTGGAATTCACTGAGATCCTGAAAACTGCGGTAGACCGAGGCAAAGCGCACATAGGCGACCTCATCCAGCTCTCGCAGCTGACGCATTACCTCTTCACCAATAATGCGCGATGACACTTCTCGCTCGCCGGTGACCTGCAGGAAATGCTTTATTTGCGAGAGTGATACTTCGATATTTTCTATGGATACCGGGCGTTTTTCCAAGGCACGCTGCAGGCCCGCACGCAGCTTGTCTTCGTCAAATGACTCGCGGCTGCCATCGGTCTTGATCACTCTGGGCATAACCAATTCTGCCAGTTCATAGGTGGTAAAACGCTCACTGCAGTCGACGCACTCACGGCGACGGCGCACCTGCCCGCCATCGGCGACCAGACGGGAATCTACGACCTTGGTATCATCAGCATTACAGAACGGACAGTACATAGCAGCACATCAAAAAATTGGTGGCGTAGTTTAACACAAACTATGGTTATTTAAGTGCTGTTAAATAACCTGTCTGGGGAGCGCCAACAGCGACTCTCAGGGTTGATCCATGGCCGGTTCGGAGACATCCGCGCCCGAGTGAATATATTGGGTGCCCTGCTTGGAAAATAACGACCTATGCCTTGGACCTGGCAGCACAGGATCGACAGATTCGTAGCCTGCATCGCCTGGATAGAGGCAGACTATGCCCTGGTCTGATTGGCAGATAATAGGAGTGACATCGTAAGGGGCGCGCTGAGCAAGTTGCTCACAGGTCTCTGTGGCAGTCTGGTAATGGGCGATCAAGCGCATAGAGAGATAGGTGGGAGGCATCATACTGAGCTCCCCGGCGTAATGCAGATCGATCGCCTGCTGAGGTCTCAGCCACTTGTATTCATGTATTTCGCCGTCATCGATGATGACATCTGCAGAGCCGCGCTGCGCCTGGGCCACAAAAAACCAGGTGGCAAAGCGCCGACTCTCACCCACAGGTGTCGTCCAGTTGCAGAAATGTATCAGTTCCTGCTCGGCGATTTGCAGCCCACACTCCTCTTGCACCTCCCGCACAGCAGCTGCTCTTGCCGCCTGCATCTCTGTGTCTGCAGCTTCAATCTCTGGCTGGTCTATGGCGCCACCGGGAAAAACCCAGGCCCCAGCAGCAAATGCCAGCTTGGCATTGCGTCGCAGCAACAGAACCTCCAGGCCCTGCTCTGTATCGCGCAAAAGTACCGCGGTGGCAGCCAAGCGCAATTCCGGATCAGTCATCTATCCCACTCCATTTATCAGAGATCAAAAAAAAAGCCCCATGGTGATGGGGCTTTATACTGTAGCTTTTTAGACTGCTTGGCAAAGCTTATCCGTAAACCGGGAAAAGTTTACAGACCGCCAATACCTTTTCTTTTACCTGGGCAATAACCTGCTCAGATGTCCCATTTTCTAGACTGTCGAGAATATCGCACATCCAGTGAGTCAGCTGCACAGTTTCATCAATACCAAAACCGCGGGTAGTAATTGCCGGGGTACCCACTCTCAGACCAGAGGTGACAAAGGGAGAGCGCGGGTCATTGGGAACCGCGTTTTTATTCACCGTGATAAAGGCTTCGCCCATAGCGCGGTCCGCATCTGTTCCTGTGTATTCCTTGCCAATCAGGCTTACCAGCATCAGGTGGTTTTCGGTGCCATTGGAGACAATATTAATACCACGCTCCATAAAAGTAGCTGCCATAGCTTTGGCGTTGGCCACAACCTGTTTTTGATAGGCGACGAACTCGTCACTGGCCGCCTCTTTGAAGGCAACTGCCTTGGCTGCGATCACATGACATAGGGGACCACCCTGGCTTCCAGGAAACAGTGCAGAGTTGCACTTCTTGGCGATATCTTCATGGTTGGTCAGAATGATCCCGCCGCGGGGACCGCGCAATGTCTTGTGGGTAGTCGAGGTCACTACATGGGCATGGGGCACTGGGCTGGGGTAGACACCAGCAGCAATTAAGCCAGAGACATGGGCCATATCTACCATCAGATAGGCGCCGACCTTATCGGCAATCTCGCGGAATCGAGCCCAGTCCATAATGCCTGAATAGGCTGAGAAACCAGCAATAATCATGGCTGGCTTATGTTCAATAGCCAGAGCTTCAACCTGGTCATAGTCGATCAGACCTGTATCAGCATTTAAGCCATACTGCACTGCGTTGTAGAGCTTGCCGGAAAAGTTAGGCTTGGCACCATGGGTCAGGTGACCACCATCGGCCAGGCTCATGCCCAAAATAGTGTCGCCGCCTTTGATCAACGCCAAAAATACTGCGCTGTTTGCCTGAGAGCCGGAATGGGGCTGCACATTGGCAAAGTCTGCGCTGTACAGCGTCTTGAGTCGCTCTATAGCCAGGTCTTCAGCCACGTCAACATATTCACAGCCACCATAGTAGCGCTTGCCGGGATAGCCCTCGGCATATTTATTGGTCATCTTGCCACCCTGAGCTTCCATAACCGCGGGGCTGGTGTAATTTTCCGAGGCAATCAGCTCAATATGCTGTTCCTGGCGCTGGTCTTCCTGCTGGATGGCCTGCCATAGCTCGGCGTCAAACGATGCAATTGTCTGGTCTTGATCAAACATAGGATACGAATTCCTTGGGGAAAAAAGATTGTTGTTTTGGAAGGCCAGAAGTATAACTCAATCAGCTAGTGGCTAACAGCAAAAAACCACGCTCTAGCGTCTTTGAAGCGACCCATTAGATGGTCTCAGTTTTTCTCAAATAGTGCCATGGCTTCAATATGGGTGGTGTGCGGAAACATATCCATTACCCCCACAGATTTTAAGCTGTAGCCCGCCGCAGACAGCACCGCGGCATCTCTGACCATAGTGGATGGGTGGCAGGAAATATAAATCACCTGCTTGGCCCCAGACAGGGATACCCAGGGCATTACTCCAGCGGCACCATTGCGCGGCGGATCCAGCACAATTAAATCTATGCTGCTATCAGAATCTGCTGGCTCAGCCAGGCCAATATGGGTCAGACCAACGCCGCGGCTCAAATCAGCCACTGCAAATTCCACATTATCAATATTATTAAAGCGCGCATTGTCAGCGGCATCTTGCACCAGAACTGGCAGTCCCTCAAAACCCACAACCCGATCAAATCTCTGAGTTAAAGGCAGGGACAGGTTACCTGTACCACAGTAGAGATCCACTGCAGTACCCCCATGTTCGGGTAGCAGACTGAGCATCTGCGCCACCATCTCACGATTGATCTGCCCATTGACCTGAATAAACTGACCAGGCTCAAATCTGAGACTAATATCATCGGTCACTGCAAAGCACAGATTGTCAGTCCCGGAGTCAAGACGGCTAAAGCGCTCCTGTTTGCCAGCCTTCCACCAGAGTTGCACCGGCCCCTGAGCTTCTTTAACCAGGGAGTCAAGCATGGCTGGCACCTCTTCATCTGCAGGGAAGCGGCTGGCTTCAACTGCAATAGCTATGCTGTTATCACCAGAGATAAGCTCCACCTCAAAAACACGGATATCACTGGGTAGATAACTCAACCAAACAGGCAATAATGCCACGGCTCGCGGCAGAGGCTCAGTGAGCACTGGGCACTGGGTAATAGGTTCTATTCTGCGACTGCCGGCATTGCGAAAACCCACTAAAAACTTGCCATCTTTGGCACGCTGAACTGCCAGGCGCGCCCGGCGCCTGTAACCCCAGGGAGGAGCGCTGATGGGCGGCAATACTGTCTCGGCTTGCATGCCGCCGCGGCTCAAACTGTCCAGAAGCTGCTGCTGTTTAAACTCAACCTGCTGCTGATGATCCAGATGCTGTAAGCTGCAGCCGCCGCAGCGAGAAAAGTGCTTGCAGCCGGGCTCGACCCGCCCTGGAGAGGGCTGAACAACCTTTGTGATACGGGCCTCATCATAGTTGCGCTTGCGATTGGTATAGCGAAATTCGATAGTTTCATTGGGCAGTGCGCCCTGAACAAAGCAGGCTTTGTCGTCAATGCGCCCCACTCCACGGCCGTCGTGGCTCAGGTCGACTATCTCGCAACTGATAATTTTTTCTTCGGTCATGCAATTGCCATTATTATTTACTGGGGATGGGTGGAATATTAGCAGATCAGCACTGCCAACCCGAGACATGAATCACAGCTTGAACTAAAATTGCATCACGGCGGCAACGCTGTATAAGTCAAATTATTAATCGGCTCGGAGGCCTGACAGATGGCATTGAAAAATTTCCCAGAGCAGTGGGGCTGGCTGAGCAAACTGTTCCACTGGCTTACGGCACTGCTTATTTTTGTGCAAATTCCCCTGGGCTTCTATGCGGAGAGCCTGCGACTATCACCATTAAAAATTGATGTCTTTGTATGGCATAAATCCCTGGGCATGCTGATTCTGCTGCTGGTGATAGCACGTCTACTCTGGCGTATTAAAAGTACTATCCCAGTGGCCCTGGCCACCAGTAGATTACAGCAGTTACTGGCCTCTGGGGCCCATGGCCTGCTCTATACTCTGATGCTGGCACTGCCAGTCTCAGGCTGGGTTACCTCCTCAGCCGCTAACTTTCCGGTCAAGTTATTCTGGCTGATTCCCCTGCCTGCCATTGTAGGCCCAGACAATGACTTAAAATCTCTAGCCGCGGAGGTTCACGAGATCTGTGTTTTTATTATTATCGCGGTGTTACTGGTTCATATTGGCGCCGCTATGCGCCATCACTTTGTATTGAGGGATAGCGCATTAAAGCGCATGTGGTTTTAACCAGGCTACTTGGGAGCTCAAATGAAAATAAATATCCTATTTTTGCTGATGTCTCTAGCCGCTGGACTCACCAGTGCAGAGCAATGGCGAGATAACAGCGCTGCGAGTAAGCTGTATTTTGCCCCTAGCTTTGAGGGGCTGCCTATCAATGGTGAGTTTCGACAGTTCTCAGTCAATATCTCTAGCGACCCAAATCTGCAGCCAGAATCACTTATTGTTCTGGTGCAGATAGCCAGCGCTGACCTCGGCAGTAGCGATCTCAATGAAGCTATTCAAATGGTCGACTGGTTTGATAGTCAGGGCTTTGCCGAAGCTAGGTTCTCCAGTGATCAAATAGTGGCTACAGACCAAGATAATCAGTTTGTTGCCAGCGGCCGCCTGTCACTCAAGGCGGCGGAAAAAACCATTGAAGTACCCTTTAGCTGGCAACAATCGGCAGATGGCAGTATCCGTATGCTGGGCGAGCTAAAACTGGATCGCGGAGATTTCGCCATTGGCTCAGGCGAATGGTCCAGCGGTGATCAAATTGGTCTGGCCGTCAAAGTTTGGTTTGACCTGAACCTGGTTGGCACCAATGACTAGACCCAAATTCCGCCAACTGGCGGCCCTGCTGCTATTGCCTCTATTACTCCAGGGTTGTAGCAATTACTCCCAGCTAGCCGATACTCAGTCGCAACCAGCCAATTTCCCCGACAGTTTTTACCTTCAGGCCGAACCTAACCAGGTCTACAGAATCGATAGCCAATTCTCGCAAATTATTGTCACTGTGCGCCGCGGCGGACTGATGGCACGGCTGGGGCATGATCATATTGTTGCCAGCAACCATGTGCAGGGGATTATCTATTTAGACCGGGAAAATCAACGCTGCAGAGCCCAGCTATTTGTACCCCTAAATATTTTGGAGGTAGATAATCTCCAACTTAGATCCGCAGCAGACATGACCACCAAGCCATCGGCTGCGGATATTGAGGGCACCACCAGCAATATGCTGAAAAGCATCGAAGTCGAAAAATTCCCCTTTGCCCAGCTGCACAGCCAGGACTGCAGTGGAGCGCTAAATGGCCAACCAGTACCTGTGACTCTCTCTATTCACGGGGTAAGTCAGAACAGGTCGCTGAATATAAGCCTGCAACAGCCTGACGAGGCTCAGCTGTTTATCAGCGGAGACTTTGCTATTTTGCAAACAGACTTTGGTATAGAGCCCTTCTCGATTATGAACGGCTTGATCAAAGTGCAGGACCGACTGCACCTAAGCTTCCAGTTGAGGGCCCAGCAAACTCAGCCCTGATTAGCCTGAGTCTAAAACTGGATACTTTTGCCAGCCCAGTCGAGATAGGACAGCTGCCCATCCAGGTCGGCGCTGGCCATAATCTCGGCCAGTTGATCTGCCACAAAGACTGCGGAAAACAGATTCTGCTCTGGCACTGAAGCCTGGAACGGCTTGGACAAGTCTGTATCCACTGTGCCTGGATGAAAGGCTATCAGCTTGACGTTTTTTAAGCGCCGGGCATATTCAACGGCAAAGGATTTCAGCAAACTATTCAGCGCCGCCTTGGAGGCACGATAGGAATACCAGCCACCCAATCTATTGTCGGAGGTACTGCCAACTCGGGCGCTAAACACCGCCACTATACAGGGAAGCTTGCTGGCCAGAGTTTTGTGTAGAACCTTTAACCACAGCGAAGGGGTAATGGTATTAGCCTGGAAAATCTCCAGCATGGCGCTTGCGTCAATATCTTCAAAACGCTTCTCTGGCCACAGGTGATCATCGTGGAGAATGCCGTGACAGATACAGACGCGACTAAAAGTGCCTGCATAGGGGACAAGTTTGCCGACCACTTCAAGCATACTCTGCTCGTCGTATTGGGACTGAATCCAAACCAGCCTAGACTGGGATAGCCAGGGCGCAGAGAGATCCTTCGTCTGCCCACTGCGGCTTACCGCAATTACCATGCCCACCTCTGGATCACTCAGAAATCTGGCAATCAGGGCCTGCCCCAGGCCACCACCTGCCCCCAGTACCAGAACATTGCGCGTTGCAGCGGTGCTCATTCGGGTCTCCCGGCCAAGGCGCAGCGTTCACAGCGAGCCTTACCCATCAGCAACCTTGAAATACGATGGCGGTGTTTAGCGAAGAATCGATAACCAATCTCTGCGCATTGTTTAAACAGGGGCCAGCGCAAAATCGCAACCCAGTGGCGCTTACCCACCAGAGCCCAGGCCTGATAGGTAACCTCAAGACCGTAAATCATTTCGCCAGACTGCAGCTGCCCGTGAAGAACAAGATCCGCGGCCTCTAGGTCGATTTGGGGAAAGCGCTGGCTAAAGTCCCGCGCATATATATTCTCAAAGGCAAGTTTGGCTTCAGTATTCAGCCTGACTAGATGGTCCATTTCCGCTGCACAGAGCGGGCATCCGCCGTCAAAAAATATTGTCAGTTGGGTCATAATTTAAAGCTCCGCCACCATCATTAGAATCACCGCAAGATGCGCCAGGGCAACCACTGCTGTCAACTGAATGCGCATATGCCAGTAACCGGCATTCTCTGGCACCTCAAGCAGGCGCTCGATCAGCAGCAAGCCCAGATAACCGGCCATAAGCAGGCACAGGGCGAACAGCGTCATAATAGGCGCTATGTAGATCAGCAGCATACTCAGCCAGGCGGACAGAGCCACCAAATTGCTAAACAGAATAGCGCCATAGCTCACCACAGCATCGACCGACCTGGCATAGGCCCAGACTGTGCCACTGAGAAAACTCAGGATAACGGCGCTGTAGGCGATAAATACATAGGGTGCATAGAGGCCAAAGAGCGCGGCACTCTGCAAACCCTTAGAAGAGAGGAAAGCCTGCCCCATCAGATAGACGGGCAGCAAGAATGGCAATGTGCCAGCATAGCCCAGGGTTTTGATTAGACCAGAGTGACTCATAGAGGGTAGCCTGAAAATTTGTTGTGGCAATTGGCTTGGGATAAGCCAAGTTTATAGCTTAGATACGCTATCGGCGGTTATTCAGATTCGCTGTAAATCAATCCAAAGCTTTTTACGTGGCGTACTCAGACAGGTTCAAGGCGATAAAGCTTCCACTTCTCCCACATAGATGGTTTGTATGCATAAGGTTGGTCTGTTCTGGTTTCACAGCGATCTGCGTATTGCTGATCATCCGGCTCTGGTGCAGGCTGCCAGCCAAGTGGACCGTCTGCTGTGTATCTATTGCCTACCCAATAGCACCAGCGACCACAAGACCCCCAGCGGCCTCTCCCCGGCGCGGCTGCAGTTCCTGCAGGAAACTCTGACCGATTTAGATGCCAGTTTACAAGACCGCAATCAGGGACTGGAGGTTTATTATGAACCGCCGCTGGAGACCATTGCTCAGCTAATCACCCAGTATAATATTTCCCATATCTTCGCCAGCGTCAGCCCTGATTACTATTTTAATAGGCAGTGGAGTATTCTTAAGCAACGCTACGCGATGATAGATTTCAAACAGACAGAAAGTGGCTTTTTGCTGGATGCCAACCAATTGCCCTTCGAGCGGCAAGAGCTGCCCGATAGTTTTTCCAAATTTAGGCGCCGCGCAGAACCTATTGCGGTGCAACAGCCCCTAGAGGCACCAAGCTCCCTGCCTCCGCGGCCAGCAGCTACCAGTAAAAGGAGCTGGCAGAAGCAATTTCCCGACTGTGCCCTGCAGTACAAGCCTTTGTTTCACGGCGGCGAGCAACAGGGCCAGCAGCATATGCACAGCTACTTTTCTCGGGGTCTGGCCAGCAGCTACAAACAGACTCGCAATGGTTTGGATGGCATGGATTACTCCACCAAATTTAGCCCCTGGCTGGCTGCTGGCAGCCTGTCACCAAGAACCATTATGCAAGCGTTAAAACAGTATGAAATGGATGTGGAGAAAAACGATTCCACCTACTGGATTTACTTTGAGCTTCTGTGGAGAGAGTATTTTCAGCGCTATGCGCAAAAGTATGGCCCCCAGCTATTTACCTTTGGCGGCATCAAAGGGCGCAAGCCAAGCACCAGCTTTTATCCTGAGCGCTACCAGAAATGGTGCCAGGGCAATACCCCCTATCCCATTGTGAATGCCTGCATGAAACAGCTCAACAGCATTGGCTATATGTCCAACCGCGGACGCCAGCTAGTGGCCAGCTGCTTTGTCCATGAACTTAATCTCGACTGGCGTTACGGTGCTGCCTATATGGAGCAGCAGCTGATTGATTACGATGTGGCCTCCAACTGGGGCAACTGGCAATACCTGGCGGGAGTGGGCGCTGACCCGCGCGGGCATCGACGCTTTGATCTCCGCAAACAGACAGAAATTTACGATCCAGATAACCACTTTATCGACCACTGGGATGGAGGCAATTGTTCAATGGTACTAGACTCCGTAGATGCCGCCGACTGGCCCATCACAGATAGCAGTGGCCACTAGATTATGTCTCAATTTCACAGTATTCGACTTATTCTTGGCGACCAACTCAATCCTCAACATTCCTGGTACAGAGAAAAAGATGATGGCATTTTGTATCTGATGGCAGAACTGCATCAGGAAGCCGTTTACGTTAAACATCATATTCAAAAACTCTGCGGCTTTTTTGCCGCCATGGCTGATTTTGCCCAGTCCCTTAAAGCAGAGGGTCACCAGCTCTGTTACTACAGCCTGGATGAGAGTGCCCAGTTCGATAGCCTCAGCCAGATGATTAGCAGTCTCTGCCAGCAACATAATGTCAGCTGTTTCGACTATCAGGCCCCAGATGAATACAGGTTGTCGCAGCAGATGCTGGCTCTGGATTTAGGACCGGACATAAAAATTTGTTGCTACGACAGTGAACATTTTTTATTGCCAAAAGACGAGATCGGGCAATATATCAACTCTGGCGTTCACAATCGTATGGAGTCTTTCTATCGCAAAATGCGCAAGCGTTTTTATGTGTTGATGGAGGGAGACCAGCCCCGCGGTGATCGCTGGAATTTTGATGGTGAAAATAGACAGAAACTCAAAGCCGCTGATCTGGCAGAGGTGCCTGAGCCGCTGCTGTTTAGTAATGATGTCAGTGCAATTTTAGAGCGGCTGGAGCGGCATAAAATTGCCTCAATAGGCAAAGGCACCGAGCAGTTGCGCTGGCCGGTCAATCAGCAACAGGCCCTGCAGTTGCTGGAATTTTTCTGCCATCACTGCCTGCCGAATTTTGGCCGTTTTCAAGATGCCATGACCAGACATGGCGAGAATCGCTGGACTCTTTATCACTCCCGCCTATCCTTCGCTCTCAACAGTAAACTGCTTCAGCCTATGCAGGTGATCGAAACGGCCATAGGCTATTTTGAATCCGGCGAGGCAGATATTGATCTAGCTCAGATTGAAGGATTTGTGCGCCAAATTCTTGGCTGGCGAGAATATGTGCGCGCAGTTTACTGGTCCAATATGCCCGACTACGCAGAGCGCAATGCACTGGAGGCCCAGAGAGATTTGCCAGAATTTTTCTGGACTGGAGAAACCAAAATGGCCTGTATGCAGCAGGCGATCAATCAGTCACTGGATTATGCCTACGCACATCATATTCAGCGCCTGATGGTGACAGGCAACTTTGCCATGCTGGCTGGCATTGACCCAGATCAGGTGGATAACTGGTATCTGGGCATCTATATAGATGCCATTGAATGGGTAGAGATGCCCAATACCAGAGGCATGAGCCAGTTTGCCGACGGCGGCTTAATCGCTACCAAACCCTATGCCGCCAGTGGTAGCTATATCAATAAAATGAGCGATTACTGTGGCGACTGTCACTACGCTGTTAAAGAGCGCATCTCAGAAAATGCCTGCCCTTTTAACAGTCTTTACTGGCATTTTATGCAGCGTCACAAAGAAAAGTTTTCTCGCAATCCAAGAACGGCCATGGCCTATCGCAGTTGGGATAAAATGGATACAGAGATAAAGCGGCAGCTGCTGGAGCGGGGCCAATACTGCCTGGAAAATATTGCAGATCTCTAATAGTTTACCCAATGACACCGGAGCTGAAAGCCCCGGTGCCGGGTTTTATTTACGACTTGCTCGCCTCTATCAGCGCATCAACAATCTCACTGTAGTCGCGAAAGAACTCCTCAGAGGTACCCTCTTCAAAGGTCACAGGCGTTTTAATATCAGCCTGCATTTTAATCAGTCCAGTCCAGTCTAAAAACTCAGCTAGGGCCACCCGAAATTCAATACTGCCAAACCAATTAATATATCTGAGCGAACCCCAGTCTTGCTTTGAGCCACCGGTGGAATAATATTTTGTGATACGGGTAAACACCACGTCATTGGTGCGGTCGACAAAGATATACTGGCCAAACTTGCCGCTGGCATTAAAGATAACAGCCCTCTCATCATGGCTTGAGATCCACCAGTGCATTCCATAGCCCCGGTCCTGATTAATAGTAGAACTGTTAAGGCTATCCCAGACCTTGGTAAAGGTTTCATCCACATAGTCCGACGAAATAATCTGCTCGCCATTCCAGTTGCCATTGCGGGCAAACAACAGGCCGAACCGCGAGTATTGGCGCACTGTAGTATCCACACAGCAATAGGTTAAGGGATTGCCAGCAGCATCTTGCCAGAGCACCACATCGGTGAGGCCGATTTTATTAAAAATGCGATCGGCCAGTAATTTATCTGCGGGAACACCGGTTACCTGCAATAAAATATCGGCCAGCAACATAGAGTTCACATTGTTGTATTCAAATAGCTGGCCAGCTTTTTTCTCAACTCCAACATCCCGGGCATAGGCCAAATGATCAGAGGAGAAAAACATATCTTCATGTTCATGGGAGGGAAAATCCAGACCGCTGGTCATATTGAGTATCTGGCGAATGGTTATCTCCCGACGCTCATCATTAAAATAGTCGAGATAGTTGGCCACCGGATCATCGAGACTGGCTATCTCGCCTCGATCGATGGAAATACCTATCAGCGCAGCGTAAAAACTTTTTGCCATAGACCAAGAGGTGCCATGACTGTCTTTATCGAAGCCCTCCGCATAACGCTCAGTAATTAAACGCCCATCTTTAAAAAAAGCGGCGCCCTGAGTTGCGTCATCTGCAAAGCTCAGATCGAAGAGTCGATCAATCTTCGACTGATCTAAATTGACCTCTTCCGCCGATGCCTCCAGCCAGTTTTCCGCCGGAAAGTGCTCGGCTGTATCAGCAAAGCCCAACCCGGAAATCAGCCCCGGCACTAAAATTGCCGCTCTCAATCTATTCATACTTCCCCTCGTAATTGTTGTTATGGTTCTTTTTTGCCGGAAATTATAAGGCTTTCTTTGCTGCCGAAGGCTCCGGACTAGAAATTATTTCACTGAAATTAGAAAAATAACGCCAATTTTTAGAGCTATTTGTATTTCAGTAGCCAATCAAATTTTGTTGACAAAACGCCCCAGGTCAGTTTCAGGGCTATTTAAGAGATTTGCACTTGTGACTGAAAAGGTCTAAGTTACCTGTTCCAGAGCTTCTAGAAGCGAGATACTGGAGCAGCTGTACTAGGAGTGTCGCTTGTTGATTTTCCGAATAACTGGCTGACACAATAAAAATAAAGCTTTAAATGTAGGGGTTATACATGACTAACAACTTATCGTCCGGCGATTACGTCGGCATGTCCTTCTGGTTAATATCCATGGCTCTTGTTGCTGCAACAGCCTTCTTCTTCCTTGAGCGCGATCGCGTTGCAGGAAAGTGGAAGACTTCGTTAACAGTATCAGGTCTGGTTACACTTATAGCAGCAGTTCACTACTTCTATATGCGTGACGTTTGGGTAGCAACTGGGACATCTCCAACTGAATTCCGCTATATCGACTGGCTCTTAACCGTGCCTCTGTTGATGGTTGAGTTCTATTTGATTATGTCTGCTGTAGGTAAAGTACCGGGCCGCGTATTCTGGAACCTCCTGGGCGGTACCACCGTAATGCTGATCTTCGGCTATATGGGTGAGACTGGCTCTATGGGTGTTATGCCAGCATTCGTGCTGTCAATGGCCGCTTGGCTCTATGTAATTTGGTACATTATGAAGGGTGAGGCAAGTCAAGTTAACGCTAGCTTGGCCAATCCTAATGTCCAGAAAGCATACAAGACCATGACATTCCTGGTGACTGTAGGTTGGGCTATCTATCCTCTCGGGTACTTTATGGGTTACCTGATGGGCGGTCCAGTAGACGCAGGCACTATGAACCTGATTTACAACCTGGCTGATTTCTGGAACAAGATCGGCTTCGGTATTGTTATCTGGTCAGCTGCAGTAGCAGATTCGGAATAAGCTACGCCGCTAAACTGACAGAGAGAGCTAGCGATGCTGGCTCTCTCTCTCTAAAAACATAAAAATAATAAAGTAACTACCCAAAGTTACATTTAAACAAGGGTACTGCTCATGTCCCCATTAAGAACTAATCAAATGCAAGTACTGGCGGCGCTGGAAGCACTTTACCAGCAGGAAATGCCGCACCCAGATAGCAGCCTGTTTCAGGCGGCATGCTATCATTTTCAAAATCCCGGAAAATCTTTCAGAGCGCAGCTCGCGCTTACCAGCGGTATAGCCCTGGGTTTAAACGAGCAAGACAATTTATATTGGGCGGCAGCCTGTGAGCTGCTGCACAACGCCTCGCTGATACATGACGATATTAGCGATGCCAGCACCCACAGACGTGGGCAAGAGAGTATCCACCAACAGTTTGGTTCCGATATGGCCCTGTGTCTGGGAGACTGGATGGTGGCTAAAGCCTTTGAGCTAAGCGCCAGAAACCGTAATTTCGGAGGCCGGCTTACGGCACTGCTGGCCCAGGCGATGCAGGAGACCTGCAGCGGACAGATGGCTGATATTAGCCAGCGCCAGTGCGCTGAGTTAGAGGACTGGCAGCGAATTGCCAAGGGTAAAACCGCACCTCTGCTAATAGCGCCTATTGCTGGTGCAGCTCTGGCGGCTGGTCTGGACAGCGATCTCGACAGCCTGGAGCGACTTGTGGGTCTCTGCGGTCTGGCCTATCAGGGCCGCAATGATATAGACGATATCATTCCCTCCAGCCATCGCTCCAGCGATTTAGATGGGCGCAAACCCAACCTAGTAGTCAGTTTGTTCGCTCAGCAGGGTTCTGGCCGCGATGACTTTCAGCGCTGGTATCAATCTGAGGACAACAGGCAGCTAACTCACTGGCAGCGTCGTATTGCATCCAGCGATGTGATTCTTCAGGCCAATCAGTCTGTGGATTACTGGCTGGTTCAAGCAGAATTGCTGGTGAATTTATTACCGGCGCAGCTCCAACCAGTGGCCCATGGGCTGGTTGCCTCCGTAAAACATAGAACCACTATCAAAAGCCAAGGGCAGATCGCTTGACATCAAAAACAACTGGAGCCGGTAAAACAGCAGTAGTAATCGGCGCAGGCTTCGCCGGTATAGCCACAGCACTGAGATTAAAAGCCCTGGGGTACGAGGTAACATTGCTGGAGCGTCTCGGCAGCCTAGGTGGTAGAGCCCAGGTATTTGAACGCGGCGGATACCGGCATGACGCTGGTCCCACAGTAATTACCGCGCCTTTCCTCTTCGATGAATTATTCGAGCTTTTTGATGAAAAGCTTGAGGACTATCTGAATTTTGTGCCACTGGACCCCTTCTATAGGTTTCACTTTGCCGACGGCAGCCAATTTGACTACCGCGCCAGTATTGAAGATACGCTGACTGAGATTCGACGCTTTAACCCAGATGACGCTGACGGCTATCTCAAGCTTTTAGAGAAGTCTAAAAAAGTCTATGACGTTGGCTTTAAACAGCTTGTGCACCGACCCTTCACCAGAGTCTGGGATATGGTCAAACAGGTGCCGGCGCTGTTAATACTTAAATGCTACAAAACTGTATCCCAGATGGTTAACAGCCATTTGAAGCACCCGCTAATACGCCAGGCATTTTCTATTCACCCGCTGCTGGTGGGTGGTAACCCCTTTAAAACTACCGCAATCTACACGCTGATCCACTATCTTGAGCGGCGCTGGGGTGTGTTCTTCTGTATGGGAGGCACTGGCAAGCTGGTCGCTGAGCTGGGAGCTCTTATGGAGCGCCAGGGTATTAATATTGTCTGCAATGCCGATGTGGATGAGATTATTGTCAGCCATAAAACTGCCACAGGTGTGCGATTGAGTGACGACCAAACAATGGATGCAGATCTGGTTGTGTTTGGCGGCGATCCAGAGACCTGTTACAAGCACCTACTGCCCAAAAGCAGGCCGCGCCTACCCAGAAGTATTAAAAAGCAGTACAGCATGGGGCTCTATGTGCTGTATTTCGGCACCAAAAAGCTCTATCCCGATGTGGCTCACCACAGTATTTGGATGGGACCCAGGTTTAAACAACTGCTCTCAGAAATTTTTGATGCCAAGCATATGAGTGAAGATTTTAGCCTCTATGTGCACAGACCAACGGCCACTGATAAAAGCTTTGCTCCCGAGGGCTGTGAATCCTTCTATGTACTCTGCCCTGTGCCCAACCTGCAGGGTAATGTGGACTGGAGCAGCGAGGGAGAAGTATTGCGCGACCGCATTGTCCAGGCCCTGGAAGAGACTATACTGCCAGAACTCTCATCAGTGATCGAAGAGGTATTTTGGATGACCCCAGAGGACTTTGCCAAAGATTACCGCTCCATGCATGGCGCCGGCTTCTCTATTGAACCAAGGCTCACCCAGTCGGCCTGGTTTCGCTTCCATAATCGCGACAGTGCAGTATCCAACCTATATTTTGTTGGCGCAGGCACCCACCCAGGCGCAGGCCTGCCGGGGGTGGTCAGCTCAGCCAAGGTAGTGGAGGAATTACTGACTGGAGTCGAGGTGGGCTCCGGCGGATAGATTATGGACAACTCGGCGCCAGACCCATCAGCTAACCCCATTCCACCTCAACAGATTCTGGCGCGTCACGGCAAGTCCTTCTATTGGGCCAGCCTGTTTCTTGGCTCGGAACTGGCGGAGCGCGCAGCGCAACTCTACCAATTTTGTCGCTTTGTCGACGATCTGGCGGATGGTGACCTCCCAGACCGCGAGGAGTCACTGGAGGATATCCGCGCTCGCCTAGATGGTGGCAGTCGGCCCGCAGGTCCAGAAATTGAAGCCTTTATAGACTTTGCCAAGCACAACAATATTCCGGTGATCGCCGCTCGAGAACTGCTCGACGGCATGCTGCAGGATCAGCAGCCCACAGCGGTAAAAAATCAAGCTGAGTTGCTGCGCTACTGCCACGCCGTAGCCGGGACCGTGGGCCTGATGATGTGCCGTGTACTTAACTGCGAACATGAGCGGGCCGATGCTTTCGCCATTGATCTCGGCATAGCTATGCAGCTAACCAATATTTCCCGAGATGTATTGGAAGATGCCAGGATGGGCCGTCGCTATTTGCCCGCCACCTGGGTTGATCTGCCGCCATCAGAGATCGCCGAGGCCGGCATCCCCTGCCGTCAGCCTGTGGCCAGGGCAATCCAGCAAATGCTAGACCTGGCCGAAGACTATTATCAAAGCGCTCTGCTGGGTATCCAGCTGCTGCCTTTCCGCTCGAGGCTAGCTATCACAGTGGCGCTACGCGTTTACCGACAGATTGGCTGGGTGCTGAGGCGCCGCAGTCTGCGCTGGTGGCAGGGCCGCGTGTTTGTGGCCAAATCAGAGAAAGCGCTGCTGACGCTGCGCAGCCTCAGGGATCTGAAGCCAATAACAGTACCGGCACATAAAAAAAAGCTCCACCAGGATTTACAGGGACTGGCCGGTGTCGACCCAGAGTAAGCATTCAGCGGCGGCCACTGAGCTGGATATAGCCATTATCGGTGGCGGCAGTGCTGGTATCAGCCTGGCCGCACAGCTTAAAAACCAATCTGCTGTGGTAATTGAACCCCGCACCCCCGCAGAGAGAGACTACAGCTGGGCGCTCTGGGCCAACCCCCATCAACAGCAGCAATTTGCCTCGGTAGCCAAGGGCAGCTGGCAGCAGTGGCGGCTGATCGATCATCACACAGAGGTGCTGCACCAGACTGATCAGTATAGCTATACCAGCCTCAGTTCAGCGGAGTATATAGCCCAGTGCGAACAACAGTTGCCCGAGGGCGTGGAACTGATTCGAGCAGCCGCCGAAGATATTGAAGCCACAGGCAGCGGCGGCCTGTTTAGCGCTGCGGGCAAAAGTTACCGAGCCTCACAGCTCTATGACTCCAGACCCCCAGCCATGGCAGAAAATGGGTTAAAACAACACTTTGTGGGCTGGGAGATTCGTACTAAATCGCCCATTAGCGACCCCCAGATTGCCACATTGATGGATTTTCGCGTCGATCAATCCCGCGGTCTGCATTTTATCTATGTGCTGCCCTTCTCCGACCGGCAGCTATTAATTGAGTCCACCATGATCTCCACTCAGCTGGAGGATAAAGACTGGTATAGGCAGGCTATGGTTGCATGGCTAGAGTCCCAGGATATTGAGATAGAACAGACTCTGCGTGAAGAGACCGGGGTTATTCCCATGGATACAATTACCCCAGTGGACAGCCAGATTGCCTGCATAGGAGCCGCCAGTGGCGCGGTGCGTCTGTCCTCAGGCTATGCCTTTAGCGGCATTCAGGCACAGATTGCTAAGTTGGCTCAGGGCATTAGCGCTGGAGACTATTCAGTGCCCCCGCCTATATCTCCAGGCCTAGTGCGTATGGACAGAATCTTTAATGCTGTTTTGATGGCCAGGCCAGAGTTGGGAGTATCAATTATGATGCGCACCGCTAGGGCTCTGGATGGCAACGGTTTTGCCCGCTTTATGCTCGGTGCCGCCACCATTGCGGACTGGGCCAGAGTCATACTGGCCATGCCCAAGATTCCCTTCCTCAAACAGGTATTGCGCCCATGAGCAGCTGGGATCTGATAGCTATAGCTGCGGTGCTGTTGCTGGGGGTACCCCATGGCGGTCTGGATGGCGCTGTTGCTCGACGGGTCGGTTGGCCTCCGGGGCTGGCGGCCTGGCTGGGTTTCCATCTGCTCTATATAGCTCTGGCTGCACTGGTAGTGCTACTGTGGTGGCAATTCCCCCTAGCTAGCCTGAGTTTGTTTTTGCTGATTTCGGCGTGGCACTTTGGTGCCAGTGATATAGCGGATACCGGCAGCCACTGGCTGCCCTGGATAGCCCATGGCGGGCTGGTGTGCATAGGTATCCCCAGCCAGCAATCTGCTTTAGTTGAACCGATTTTTGCACTGCTTGCGGGGCCAGAGAATGCCATTCTGCTGATGCAAGCCATGGCCGGGCTCTCTGCTCTCTGGACTGTCAGCCTGGTCAGCTATGTGGGCTATGCCTACTTCCACCCCCAGTATCGCAAACCACTACTTAGCCTACTGATACTGCTTGGATTAGTAGTAATACTGCCACCGCTGATTAGCTTTGCCCTCTATTTCTGTCTCTGGCACAGTCGCGGCCATATGCTGCGACTCTGGCGCAGCCTGGATAGTGCTGAGCGCGGCCGCAGCCTCAGAGAGGCAGCCATATATACCGCAATGGCCTGGGTCAGCGCCGGGATTATTTTTTACTATTTGCAGGGCTCTGTGGCCTTATCACTGGTACAGTTAACCTTTATCGGCCTTGCAGCACTGACTCTACCCCATATGCTGCTAGTCGATTACGCCGACAAAATAAAAAATAAAACCGAGGCGCTGCCATGAAAGACCACAAGGCCATCAGCGACCGCAAGGCCGACCATATAGCTCTGGCCTTAAAAGATAGCCACCAGTCAGCCCAGGGTGCTGGCTTTGATCGTCTGCGATTTGAGCCCAATCCGCTACCTCAGATGGCTCTTGAGGATATTGATCACAGCAGCCAGTTTCTTAATCAGCCGGTGGCAGCGCCTCTGTTGATTGGCGCCATGACCGGCGGCTGCGAAAATGGCGAGCTGATTAATCGACATCTGGCCGAAGCAGCTCAGGCCTGTCAGATTCCCATGGCTCTGGGCTCCCAGAGAGCGGCCCTAGAGCAGGGAACCCTGCAGAATGCTCGTCACTGGGCACCCTCAGCCCTATTGCTGGGTAATCTGGGAGCTACTCAGCTGCAACAACAGGGGCTGGATTTAGCTCAGAGAGCTGTGGATTCTGTGCAGGCCAATGCCTTGGTAATCCACCTCAACCCATTACAGGAGTTGGTTCAACCCAATGGTGATCGCGACTGGAACCTGGTGTTAGAGGCCATCCAAAATACGGTCGCCAAGCTGGAGGTGCCCGTTATAGTTAAAGAGGTGGGTGCAGGCATTGGCCCGAGCACAGCCAAAAAACTAATGGATGCAGGGGTAAGCTGGATAGAGGTTGCCGGGCGCGGCGGCACCAGCTGGGCCAGTATTGAATTGGCTCGCAATCAATCTCAACGGGAGCAGGAAATTGCCGCTCCCTTTATTGACTGGGGTATGGATACAGTTGAACTGCTACCTGCAGTACATGGGGCCTGCCCAACATTGAATCTCATTGGTTCTGGCGGTGTGCGTCATGGCTTGGATATCGCTCGCTGCATACGTCTGGGAGCACAGATGACCGCTCTGGCTCAGCCCTTTTTAGCCCCAGCGCTAGAATCTACTGAGGCAGTAATCGAGAAAATCTCGATACTGCAGGAACAATTGCGCTGGGCCATGTTTCTGACCGGCAGCCGAAGCCTAACTGATCTGCGCGGCGCAGCGCTGGCGCAACTACCTTAGAGTGAAATTTATCGTCCTTATGAGCGAAAACTATTAGACCCTAGATAAAAAACTATCCTACACTACAGCATCCCTAAAATTTGTAGGGTTATAGGCTGGTATTAGAACAATTAACCAAAGGAGTTTTGACATGTCATTAGCAGGATCAAAAACCGAAGAGAGTTTAAAAGCCGCTTTTGCTGGCGAATCACAGGCTAACCGCCGCTATCTCTATTTCGCCTCAAAAGCAGATGTTGAAGGCTACAACGATGTAGCCGCTGTATTCCGCTCTACAGCTGAAGGTGAAACAGGCCATGCCCACGGACATCTAGAATATCTGGAAGAGACCGGTGATCCGGCTACAGGTATGCCTTTCGGTGGCACCAAAGCTAACCTGGAGAGCGCCATTGCCGGTGAGACTCACGAATATACCGATATGTACCCAGGTATGGCAAAGACAGCCCGTGAAGAAGGCTTTGATGAAGTAGCTGACTGGTTTGAAACATTGGCCAAAGCTGAGCGCAGCCACGCCAACCGTTTCCAGAAAGCCCTGGATACTTTAGACGACTAAATCGCTGTTTAAAGTGTTGCCAAGTGAAAATCTGGGGTGAAATTTTGGCCCCAGATTTTTATTGGCTGATAATTGGAGAGACCCTATGGCGCAACGCGAAGGAAATCTGCAAGCACCGACTCGCCATCCACTGGATTGGCAGTCTGACGACTTTTATAACGAGGACAGCCTCAATAAAGAACTAGAGCGGGTGTTTGATATCTGCCACGGTTGTCGCCGCTGCGTCAGCCTGTGCGACGCCTTTCCCACCCTGTTCGATCTGGTCGATGAATCCGATACCTTTGAAGTTGATGGTGTGGATAAAGCCGACTATGCCAAAGTGTCAGACCAGTGCTACATGTGCGATATGTGTTATATGGCCAAGTGCCCCTACACACCTCCCCATGAGTGGAACGTCGACTTCCCTCATCTGATGCTGCGCGCCAAAGCAGTAAAATTTACCAAGTCGGGCGCCTCTCTGCGGGACAGAATTCTTACCAGTACAGACACTGTAGGCAAATTGGCAACTATCCCTCTGGTGGATATTACGGTTAATGCCCTCAACAAAAACAATACTTTCCGCAAAGCACTGGACAGCGGGTTTGGTGTACACCACCAGGCACCAGTGCCCGAGTACCACAGCAAAACCATGCGCAAACGAGTTGCGCCATTAGCAGCGGCAACCGCCCCTATTGAACCAGTGACTGCAGGGAACACCAAGGGCAAAGTCGCTCTCTATGTAACCTGCTACGGCAACTACAACAGCCCCCACCTGGGTGAAGATTTTCACAGTGTCTTTACCCACAATGGCATTCAGATTGATCTGGTGCCCAAAGAACAATGCTGCGGCATGCCCAAGCTGGAACTAGGGGATCTACAGGCCGTGGCCAAATTAAAAGAAGCCAATATTCCGGTATTGGCCAAGCTGGTAGATGAGGGCTACGACCTGATTGCACCCATCCCCTCCTGTGTGCTGATGTACAAGCAGGAGCTGCCGCTGATGTTCCCGGATGACCCGGATGTGATCAAGGTACAGCAGGCATTTTACGATCCCTTTGAGTACCTGCATCTGCGCCACAAAGCAGGTGCACTGAATACCGAGTTTAAGCAATCCCTCGGGGATATTAGCTATCAGGTGGCCTGTCATCTGCGGGTACAAAATATAGGCCTCAAAACCCGAGATATTTTAAATCTGGTGCCAGACACTAACGTCAATGCCATTGAACGCTGTTCGGGCCACGACGGCACCTATGCAGTAAAGACCGAGACCCATGACAAGTCGGTCAAAATTGCTCGCCCGGTGGTGCGCAAGGTCAACGAGCAGGATCCGGACTTCTTTATTAGTGACTGCCCCATGGCAGCCACCCATATTGGCAATCTGTCCGACAGGGTCGAGCAACCTGAACATCCAATGACTCTGCTACGCAGGGCCTATCAAATTTAAGGAATACTCAATTATGGCAAATCTAACAAGAGCAGATCTCTGGTCTCTGGAACAGTACGCCGAGAAACGCCCAGAGTTTCGCACTCAGGTTATGGCCCATAAAAAGACCCGCGAAGTGTGCATTGGTAACAATGCCCGCCTGTGCTTTGAAGATGAAACCACCATTCGCTATCAGATTCAGGAGATGCTGCGTGTGGAGCGTATTTTTGAAGCCGAGGGTATTCAGGAAGAGCTGGATAGCTACAACCCTCTGCTGCCAGAGGGACAAAATCTTAAAGCCACCTTTATGCTTGAGTACGATGATATTGATGAGCGCAAAGTGATGCTGCAAAACCTCAAAGGTGTCGAGCGCCAGATCTGGGCTCAGGTGGGTGATCGCCCGCGCATTGTGCCTGTGGCCGACGAGGATATGGAGCGCGAAAACGAAGAAAAAACCTCCAGCGTGCATTTTTTGCGCTACGAGTTTAGCGCCGATGATATAGCTGCACTGCGTGCCGGTGAGTCCTTTACCATGGGCATAGATAATCATCATATACAGCCTAATTCAATACTGCTTGAAGACCCTGTTCGCAGCGCATTAATTGCTGATTTCGCCTGATAGCTAGAGGGATCGCACCAATGTCTAATATCCGCAGTGAGATAAAAGCCGGCATAGGACTTATCACCCTAGACCGCCCCAAAGCATTGAATGCACTATCCCTGGAAATGGTGCGCGACCTCTATACAGTGCTTGTAACCTGGCGCGATAACCCGGAAGTAGAAGCCGTGGCTATTCGTGGCTCCAATAAGGAAGGGCCCTTTGGTGCTTTCTGCGCCGGTGGTGATATTCGTTTTTTCCACAGTGCCGCTGTGGCCAATGACAGTGCTTTAGAAGATTTTTTTACCGAAGAATATCGCCTCAACCACCTGATTTTTTCCTACCCCAAACCCTATATCGCCTTTATGGACGGCATAGTGATGGGCGGTGGTATGGGCATCAGTCAGGGGGCCTCGATACGCATAGTCACAGAGCGCAGCAAGCTGGCCATGCCAGAGACCAATATAGGCCTGTTTCCCGATGTGGGTGGAGGTTACTTTTTAAGCCGCTGCCCCGGCGCCAGCGGCGAGTATCTGGCCCTTACCGGACAGATGATGCTGGGTGCTGATGCCATTACTCTGGGGCTAGCTGATAAGCTTGTCGATAGCGCCTATATTGGAACTCTGTGGGACGACTTGGCCGCCGACCCAAGCCTGTCTGTAGCTAATCGTTTAAGTACCTTAGAAGAGCGTTTAGAGGCCTCTACGCCGGTCTATCATCAACCCATTTGGATGGATAATGGCATAGATTCCTGCTTTGCCAAGGCCACGGTGCCCGACATCGTCCAGGCGCTAATCGATCTTGATAGCGACTGGGCCCGTGACTGCCTAAACACACTACGTCAGCGCTCACCGCTTATGCTTCATGTGGTACTGGAACAGATACACCGCGCCCGGCATATGACATTGGCCAATGATCTGCGCATGGAGCGCGACCTGGTGCGCCACTGTTTTTATACAGAGCATCTGGATCGATCGGGGCACAGTAGCGAGACCGTCGAAGGCATCCGCGCTCTGGCTATAGATAAAGACCACAGCCCCCAGTGGAATCCCAGTCGCATTGAAGATATTACTGAAGAGATGGTGACGCCTTTCTTTACCAGCCCCTGGTCAGATCAGGAGCACCCCCTGGCCGATTTGAGCTAAGTATCCAATGTCTCTCCATGAAGAACAGATCACCTGCCCCTACTGTTGGGAATCTATTACTTTGTTCGTCGACCCCTCAGAATCTCAAACCTATACCGAAGACTGCTTTGTGTGCTGCCGGCCTATTTTGGTCTGCACTGAGGTGGATGCCGAGCATATTTCAGTACAGGTGACTCAGGAAGACCTAGGCTTTTAGTGGTGCCATTGCATTTGTTCAGCTAATTCTTATAGCGATATTTTTAGTCTGCACATAGCTATACAGCGCCTCCTGGCCTTTTTCCCGACCAAAGCCCGATAAACCGGTGCCACCAAACGGGGTTTCTATACCACCTGCATACCATTCATTGACAAACACCTGCCCGGCCCGCAGTGCGCGCGAGCCCCGCAGACAGCGATTAATATCATTGCTAAAGATACCGGCGACCAGACCATAATCCGTGCCATTGGCCAGATCCCAGGCCTGCTGCTCGGTATCAAAAGGCATAATACCCAGCACCGGGCCAAAGACTTCAGATTGAAAGATATCCATCTCTGCACTGATATCTCGCAACACAGTTGGCTGCACAAAGTAACCAGACTGCCCGCCGGCAACACCGCCAGTCACCAGCTGTGCACCCTGCTCAAGGGCCAAATCACATTTAGCCAGCACCTGCTGTTGCTGCTTGGCTGACATCACTGGTGTGATATCGGCATTGTCCATGCCGGCTCCCATGGTCAGACCCTGAGCTAACTCTGCGACTCGGTCCACTACCTGATCATAGATACTGCGCTCCACCAGCATGCGCGACATGGCAGAACAGACCTGCCCTGCATTAAAGAAAATTCCCCAGTTAACACTGTCCATCAGCTGATCAATATCCGCATCGGCAAACACCACAGCAGCAGACTTACCCCCCAGCTCCATCACGCAGGGCACCGCACGCTCGGCTGCAGCGTGCAAAATGGCTCGCCCTGTGGGTACAGAGCCGGTAAAAACAATCTGATCAATATCTCCATGGGACGCCAGCCCAGCACCCACCTCTGGGCCGGTACCGCAGAGCATGCTTAGGGCACCCTCGGGCAGACCGGCGCGCTGGCAGGCCGTGGCCAACCAGGTGATGGCCAATGGCGTCAGCTCCGGGGATTTAACAATCACCGCATTGCCCGCGGCTAGGGCTGGTGCCAATGATCGAGCACAGATAGAAACTGGGAAATTCCAAGGTACAATCTGCACGGAAATACCAAAGGGTTCGTAGCTGGTGTAGTCCACATAGTCGGCGCCCAGAGGAATGGACACACCTTCAATCTTATCGGCCATGCCGGCGTAGTATTCAAAATAGCGGGCCGCCTCGGCAAATTCATCCTCCGCATCGCTCAGGCGTTTGCCATTTTCCAATACCGCTAGCGCTGCGCCCTCTGAACTAATAGCCCGAATTTCGCCAGCAATACGATAGAGCAACTCTGCTCTTTCGGCGGGACGACAGTCGCTAAGCACTTTCGAGTTAACGCAGTTGCGAGCAGCGGAGACAGCAGTCTCCATATCAGCCAAACTGGCGCGAGCAACAGTGGCAAAGATTTCTCCGGTAGCAGGGTTTTCGACCTCAATGGATGTCGAGCTATCAACCCAGCTGCCCGCTATAAAGTTTTGCCAATGGCTCATTTTTGATTCCTTTTAAACTGTTCCTGCGCTGTAGCCCTGGGCCACCCACTGATGGAAATGATGGCTGGGTACATCCATTACCGGGGAAAATACGCCGCCTTTAAACCCTGGGGAGCGACGGGCATTTTGCATACCTTCCACGGCAAAAATATCTTCCGAAAAAACCTGTCGCCAACTCTTGAGTACAGCGGAGCGGCAACCCTGATAGGCTTGGTCCAGAGACTCGTCGCCCACATAATATAGCTGTAACTTTTCCACTGTGCTGCCCGCGGCCTGTGGCTGCAGGATCATAGCAAAGGCGTGGTCGACTTGCAGGCCAAGCAGTACATTGGGGTACAGAGAAATATATTCCGCGTGGCGAAGCTTCTCCTGGGGCCAGTCAGCAAACTGGGGTAGCTCGGTGCCGGCCACCTCAGACAAAATATACACATAGCTGCCCTGCCCGGACATATTTTCAGCAGCCACAATATTGTAGTGCTGGTCCAGGGGCGAATAGGTATTGAGGCTGGGGTGCACCCAGGGCAAATGGTAAGCCTCGCAGTAATTTTCGACTGCCAGTTTCCAGTTTGACTGCACTTTAATTTCCATTGAGGCGTCGTCGACGGGCGCCTGTAACTGCGCTAATCCATCGGCTCCGGCAAATTCCGCCCAGCGTTTTTCCAATGGACCTATATAGTCAGCAAAATCCTCGGCCGCCCCCGACAGATTAATAAAGACAATGCCCATCCAGATATGGCTGCGCACAGACATAAGACCGTTGTCTTCACAGGAAAAGCCTTCGACTTCATTGATATCCACACCGCCGATAAACGGTGTAGATTTTAGGTTGCCACTCAGGTCGTAATACCAGGAATGATAGGGGCAGCTAATACCTCGCGTCTGAGACTTGGCCTCGCTCACCAATGTCATACCTCTATGGCTACAGACATTGTGAAACACATGGATTTGATCATGACGATCGCGAGTCATTATCAGCGGCAGGCCCATAAAATCTATAGGCATCAGGCTACCTTTGGCAACTAACTCAGAGGCAAAGGCTAAACCAGCCCAGGTATTGCCGATCAGCTGATCGCGCTCAAAATTGAACAGGGCCTCGCTGGTATAGGCAGCGCCGGGCATACCATTAGCCTGGCCAATAGGTTTGCCCACTGCATCCAACTGGGTCAGTGGAATAATCGTCTGTGTTTTTGAATTGCTCATGCCAGTGGTCCTCGGTTGGAGGCTATTTCTTATTGCGCTACTGTAGTGGATTTCAGCGTCGGTTAAATATCCATAAGCGACTTATTAGTGGCCCATTAGCTTGGCTAATAGGGCTTGACGACCTGCTACCCAGCACCCACTATCATGGGCATCGCAGCCCTATACACCACAGAAAAATAAGAGTTCCAGGCCATGTCTACAGTCAAACATTCCCCCTACATTATTATTGGCGCTGGCATCCATGGCCTGAGTACGGCCTACCACCTTGCACTAGAGCTCAAGGCACGCGGCAAGGGCAGTGGCAGGGATATTATTGTGGTGGATAAAACCGGTGTCAGTGCCGGCGCTTCCGGTATAGCCTGCGGCGTGATTCGCAATAACTACTACCAGCCTGCCATGCGTGAACTGATGGCTCACAGTGTGCAGGTTTGGGAGACTGATCCGGCGGCCTATAGCTATAACCCGGTGGGTTATATGCAGATCAGTTCTGAGTCGATGCACGAAGATGTAGCCTCAATCTACCAACAGCAAAGAGCCATAGGCTACGAGTCGACCTTTATCGAAGGTGCCGCCGACTGCTCCAGCTATATGCTCGATATCTTCCATGACTGGCAGGCCCAGGGAATTACCTCGGTACTACATGAGAAGTCTGGAGGCTACGCCAATAACAGCAAAGCACTTCAGGGACTTTCTGCAAAAGCCGAAGCCGAAGGTGTGCGCATTATTGCCGGGGTCACAGTCACCGGCTTCGATCGCGATAGCCAGGGTTCCATTAACAGAGTGCAGACTGAGACCGGCGATATTCAATGTGATTATGTGGTGGTTGCTCCGGGGCCCTGGGCTAAGCAGTTCTGGGATATGCTGGAAATGCCCAGCACCATCAGTATCAAGAACCCAGATACTGGTGTGATTGCCGACCATATCCCCATGTGGATTTACTGGTCTCTGCAGGAAGGCACATTGGGCGTAGACCCCAATCTGCAAAAAACCAATGATGGCCGGATGCCGCCGGTCATTCATGTGGATACAGATGCACCTCTCTACTCCGATAAAGATGGCTCATTAATCACCGATAAGATGTGGGGCATTTACTACAAACCAGACTTTCACTTTGGTGGTATTCAGGGAGGCGCCGCGCCTTTTATTGTGGACAAACCTGCTGATGCAGTTGCGGTCGATCCCTATGGGCCAGAGAGTCCAGAGTTTATTGTTGGCAACGACTTTTCTACCATGTGGGTGTCGGCACTGGCCCATTGTCAAAAGCGATTTTCCGGCACCATGCCCCAGTATAAAGATGAGCCCTCTGGCGGTATCGGTGCATTTACACCAGACAGTTTCCCAGTGTTCGATATATTCCATGGCAACTGCTATATGATCGCCGACTCCAACCATGGTTACAAAATGCTCGGCGTGGGTAAGTTAGTAGCTGAGGACATCTGCGGCGATCAATCTCGTCTGCTGGAACCCTTCCGCTTCTCACGCTACCGCGAGGGCAAACTACACCCGGTTTCCAATAGTCCATTTCCCTGGAGCTAATATCAGGTACTATGGCGGGCCCCAACCAGCTCGCAACCTGGAGTAATCCATGGCCCTTAGCGCCACTATCTGCAAAGCAGACTTGAATATTGTCGATATGGATCGACATTATTATCAGCAGCACAGCCTGACTGTGGCACAGCACCCCTCGGAAAACGACGAGCGGCTAATGATTAGACTGCTGGCCTTTGCTCTGCATGCCGACGAATTTCTCAGCTTTACCAAAGGGCTAAGCACTGACGACGAGCCGGATCTGTGGCAGAAAAGTCTCAGTGGTGAAATTGAGCTGTGGATCGAGCTGGGCCTGCCCAGCGAGAAGCGCCTAAAGAAAGCCTGTGGGCGAGCACAGCAGGTGATCCTGTACACCTATGGCACAGGTTCCGCCGAACAATGGTGGAAACAGATACAGCCTCAGGTGAGCAGATTTAAGAATCTCAGTGTCCGTCATCTCGACAGTAGTATCACTAGGGAACTGGCCAGCGGCATGCGGCGCAACCTAGATATTCAGGTCAGTATTCAAGATTTAGAAGTCACCTGGGATAGCGACCAAAAGACTCTGAGCTTCAGGCCGGAAGTTAGATATTAGGCAGCCGGTCTGGCCACAAAAATAATTGCTCAATTGCGATTAATTTTGCTTTGCGTTTTACCCATTCGGGTGTACTCTGCCGCCGAATTATCGGAGGCTAAAAAAGCCCATGCCCGTTAGAACCCTTGTCAGCATCTGGCCGCTATTTGCAGGCCTCTCTCTTATTGGCCTCGCCGTTGGTGTGCAGGGCAGTTTGCTTGGCGTGCGCGCAGAATTAGAAGGGTTTGACGACTACCTGATTGGTCTGCTGATGTCCTGCTATTTTGCCGGCTTTTTGGCCGGGTCACTACTGACTCCAAAAATGATTCAGCGGGTTGGCCATATCCGTATTTTTGCCGCGCTGTCTGCGGTGGCATCAGTCACTATTCTGGTGCATTCAATCTATGTGAACCCATGGGCCTGGGCGCTGATGCGCCTGCTAACGGGTTTTGCTTTTTCAACCATCTATGTGGTCTCCGAAAGCTGGTTAAATCAGGCCTCCAACAACACCAACCGCGGGCAGGTTTTATCTATTTACACAGCCATTCTACTGGCCGGCATTTGCGCTGGGCAGTTTATGCTGAATGTGGCCAACCCCAGAGAATTTACCTTATTTATTTTGATCTCGGTAATGGTGAGCGTTGCCGCCGTACCCATTCTGTTATCAGTAATTACTACCCCCGCCATTGAGGAAACTGAGCGAGTTACCATGCGCCATCTCTGGTATCGCACACCTATGGGCGTAACCGGCATTGTTCTCTCACAATGGGTATCCAGTATTCTGTTTGGTATGGGCGCGGTGTACGCCACCAAGCTCGGCTTTACCGTTTATGAGGTGGCCAACTTTATGGGCGCCATGATGGCGGGCGGCATGATTCTGCAATACCCCATCGGCAAACTCTCCGACATGATTGATCGCCGCTGGGTAATGGGTGTCGCCTGCTTGTTTGCTGTGTTTTTTGCGCTGATGATCAGCCGTGAAACTGAAGCCTCAACCAAACTCTATGGGTTAATTTTCCTGTTCGGTGGCTGTTCATTATCCCTATATTCACTGGTGGTCGCACTGACCAATGATCACCTGCGCCCAGCAGAAATAGTACCCGCCAGTGGCACCATTGTTTTGATTGCCGGGCTAACCTCTATCACCGGTCCTATTACCGCAGTATTCTGGCTACAGATATTTGGCATACAGAGCTTCTTTGTACTATTGGCGGCCTGCCTTTTGCTGCTGGCAGGAATCAGCATCTGGCGAGTGCTGACCATCGAAGCACTGCCCAGCGAGTACAAGGTAGAGATCACGCTGCAGGCGGCACCTGCACCTGTGGGTACGGTACTGCATGCGGAAGAGGAAGTGAGTTAATTTTCTCAGGAGGCTCGGAGCCCGACATCACAAGGGACCAACATCACTCATATCCTGTGACTAATCTCTTAACTTTGACATGCCAGCTGGAGGTAGCCAAGAAATATAGCTAGCCTTATTACCAAGCGTGGGTCGTCTCGTCATTATCGGGTCATATAACTCAATAGAGCCACATAGTTTGAGACCGAAAAAGTGACTCTCTTATGCCTTCAAAATATTCAGCCATAATAAGCTTACTCTCTCCTAGCTCAAAACTTTACCCCGCAGAAAGAAGTCATCAGAACTCAAGCAAAATCCAATTTCTGTTACATAAACTCAAGGAGGCATCATGAATAGAAATCAGTAAATCTAAAAACAGGATAATCCAACTCAATAAGGAATATTGTTATGAAAAATAAACTATTACTAAGAGGTAAAATACTAGCTTTTGTATCACTAACTGTTTTAGCAAGTACGGCATTTTCTAAGAATACGGATACTCGTATTCAAATTGCCTTTTTAAATACTCAAAATGATAAAGAAATAGCTACTATCCTTGACTCATACCCTGTAACACCGACAGCAGGTTTTATGTGGGTAGAGGGGCTCAGTGGAACGCATCGGACCTATGAGGATTTAGGCAGTGAAAAATTTATCCAAGAAGCTAGAATTCAGACCATAATTTTTCTCAAAAACGGTTTGATTGCTCATAGGACTCATATCAAGAAAATGCTCGACAAACATTCCAAAAATGAGCTTGTCGAAAATAAGCAATTACTCAGTCAAGCACGCTCCCTATTAAACCTTACACAGCAGTTTAGCAACGCCTTGCAGGCTGCCAGTTCTGACCAGCCCCTTATTTATGGCTTAGAGCTAATGGGCGAAAGCCATATTCTCGAGCAGGTAAGGACAGCTTCTAAAGTAAGCTCCTCAAAGACTGTTGGTGAAATAACAGCCAATAACCAGGAGGATAACTATGAAAGTCTAAAACCCGCGTTCTATAAAAGTGAGTTTAAAGATCAGAGCATACAGTCGGCAAGCCCAGAGAAAATTTATGAGCTACTCCACACCGCAAACCTCAGGTCCAGAAAAGGAGATTCATAATGAATAAGCCAATCCAGAAATGGACAACCAAAATCATATTCACATTACTACTCATACTTGGGTCCGCAACTGTAAATGCAACCTACTACCCCAGCGCAGGATGGCTTTATTATAATGGCCAATTTTATCTGGCATCTTATATGCTCTGGGATTCCCCGGGACCCTGGACATCCACAGAGCCAGGTTATGAACATGACTTGCACGTACATGACCCTAACTTCTTTACCTCTCAGTGCACAACATTTAGTAACTTGCCCGATAGTTATGATGATTGCCCTACCGCTGGAATATTCGATCCAAATGGGCCTGTTTTTAGCTTTGGTTCGTTTGATGCTGAGCTGATTACTGCTAACAATTGGTATTTCGGAGCCTGGCAATTCACGAGTCATGGTAGCGCTGCTAGCAGCCCATTCACTCTAATAGGTCAAGAAAATGAAAGTCGCTGCCCCTTTGGTTTAGAATCTATATGGTGTATGTTCTCAAACAACTCGCAGCCGCTACTTTCTGGGCTGTATATGAATTGGGGAGGATATCCAACCTGGGTTCCCTACTAAACTGAGAAATAATTGGAAGGTTATTTGAGTAAGTTACTAAACCAGATATTTGTCGCAGGAATGCTGCTGTTATCTGGCTTTTACATCACCGAAAGTTTAGTAGCCGAAGATAAACATAATTTGGCCAGTGCTTGGGGTATGGAGCAGAGTGCAATAACCCGTATCGCCTATCTATGCCTAGATAACCCAATCGAGCAATTTTTTATTTCCAAGCATGCAATACTTTCCATCACCAAGTCCAAGGGCTACTCATATCAGCGCGCTCCTGAGCTCAACAGAAACGACTTTTCAGTGGTTTTGCAGGCCTATGGTTTGTTCGCCATTCCACTGGCTAAAATCGAGATAAAATTTTCGGACCACCAGTTTGCTGGATGCACCAGGCTTTAATCCTCTGCAGACAGCCCCGGATAGAGGATAAAGTATCTAATCCTTAGTCCTATGGCTTGCGTATTACTAACCAAATAATAAAAAATTACAAGGCCTTTTAAATGCGTTTAACACTGATCATGTCCGCCCTGCTTTTACTAGCTGGCTGCGCTGAAAAATTTAATGCTGCAGAATATCTCCAACTCGACGAAAAATATGACGTGGTTATTGAACGTGACCATCTGGGCGTGCCCCATATTATTGGTGAGCGAGATGTGGATGCGGCTTTTGGTTTTGCCTATGCCCAGGCGGAAGATAACTGGCAAATTATCCATGACAGTATTCCCTTTTACCGCGGCACCAATGCAGCCATTAATGGCAGAGATGCCGCTACTATTGATTTTTTGATTCACTGGCTGGGTATTTGGGATGACCTGGATGCGGGCTATGAGACTCAACTTAAGCCAGAGACCAGAGCCTATATTGAAGCCTTTGCCGATGGCATTAATTACTATGCCGCATTGCATCCAGAAGAAACCAACCAGCGCCTTTTTCCCATTAATGGCAAAGATATTGTCGCTGGTTATATGCTCCGTCACCTGCTGTTCTACGGCTTTGATGGTCCAGTAATTGAGCTGTTTGAAGAGCAGCGCAAATACCCCATCAGCAGGCGTGGAGATGCAGTTACCCAAACAGATAGCCGCAGCCATGGCGTGACCATAGGTGGCCTACCTGTTGGCTCCAATGCCATGACGGTGTCCCCCTATAACAGCACCGATGGCTCCACCATGCTGGCAATCAATTCCCACCAGCCCACCACAGGCCCAGTGGCCTGGTACGAGGCCCATGTGCAGAGCAATGAGGGCCTGAATGTGATGGGTGGCCTGTTTCCCAGCGGTGCCACCATTGGTGTCGGCTTTAACGAAAATCTCGGCTGGGGCGCCACGGTCAATAAGCCAGATCTGGTGGATATCTATATGCTGGATATAGACCCCAATAACCCCAATCGCTACAGGCTGGATGGTGAGTGGAAAACCTTAGAATCTCGAGAAATTACTATAGATGTAAAACTAATGGGCTTTCTGCCATGGTCTGTGACCGAGGAAGTTCTCAGATCTGAGCATGGCCCGGTGCTGCGCACAGACCACGGCACCTATGGGGTTCGCTATGCGGGCATGGGTGAAATGCGTCAGGTAGAGCAGTGGCTGGCAATGAGCAAGGCACAGAATTTAGAAGAATGGCGCAACGCCATGCGCATCCATTCGTTTGCCAGTTTTAATCTGGTCTATGCCGACCGCGAAGGCAATACCATGTTTGTACATAATAGCCTCACGCCCAATCGAGTGAGCGGCTATAACTGGGCCCATTATCTGCCCGGTGATGACAGCAGCCTGATCTGGGATCAATATATGCCCTTTGACCAGCTACCTCAGGTTATCAACCCTAAGGCCGGTTATATCCACAGTGCTAACCAGAGCCCTTTTCATATCACGGCGGAAGGCTCTAACCCGGTGAAAGAAAATTATCGTATTGAAGATGGCTTCCCTACCCGCATGACCAACCGTGCCGATCGCGGTCTGGAATTATTTGCCGAGCTGGGCACCATCTCCGAGCAGGAATTTTTTGATATCAAGCATGATAAAAGCTTTAGCGCTAAGTCCAGATCTATGGCCTTTTTAAATCAGGCACTGGAACTCGACCTGAGTGACGCAGAGCAAAGGTACAGAGACGCTCAACAGATTATTGCTAACTGGGACCGCAACACCAATATTGAAAACCGCGGTGCCGCCCTGAGCACCTGTGTTATAGGCACCGAATGGCTGGCCGAACAAAAAGGCAAGCCAGTGCCAGATATCCGCGAAGAGCTTTTTCGTTGCAGCGACCGACTACTAGATAAAGTGGGCCGCCTAGACCCTCTATGGGGCGATATCAGCCGGCATATACGAGGCGACCTTAATCTACCCGTAGGCGGTGGCCCAGACACATTGAGAGCCATCTATGGCACTGGTATGGAGGACGATGGCTATCTCACCAACGTGGCTGGTGATGGGCTTTACTATATGGTCTCTTGGGACGCCGAAGGAAAACAGAAGGTACGTGGCATTCATCAGTTTGGCGCCGCCACATTGGACGAGACCTCACCCCATTATGCGGATCAGGCTCAGGACTATGTGGATGAAGTACTGCATGACCCGTTATTTGATGACAAGCTGCGAGCTGAAAAAATTCAACGTCAATACAGACCTGGGGAGTAGACCATCCCAGGCAGACAACATGCTAGAATAGGGTCTTAGCAACTGTCCCAGAGACTGAGACCCCATGTCAATTCAGTGGTACCCCGGCCATATGCGCAAGGCCAGCAACGAAATGATCGAGGCCCTGCCCCAGGTTAATATAGTTGTTGAGGTTCTGGACGCTCGCATTCCCTTCAGTAGCTCCAATCCCTTTATTCAGGGCCTGTGCACTGACAAGCCCTATATCAAACTGCTTAATAAAACCGACCTTGCCGACCCAGCTATCACCCAGCAGTGGCAGGATTATTTTGAGCAGCAGAGTAATACCAAAACCATGGCGCTGGACTTAAAGAACCATGACCCCAGCGCCAAAATTATTGATCTGATCAACAAGCTCTATCCCCAGCGTGAGGGAGGCAATACCTTGGCGATGGTCACGGGCATTCCCAATGTCGGCAAGTCTTCTCTGATTAACTGTCTGGCCGGCCGCCATATCGCCAAGACCGGCGACGAACCAGCTATTACCAAAGGCCAGCAGCGTATTAATCTGCGCAATGGCATTATGCTGCTGGATACTCCCGGCATTCTCTGGCCAAAAATTGAAAACCCTCAGGGTAGTTATCGGCTGGCCACCACTGGTGCTATTAAAGATACTGCGGTGAGCTATGAAGATATCGCCTTTTTTGCCGCAGAGTTTTTGCTGGAGAAATACCCCCAGCGACTTAAAGATCGCTTTAATATCAGCGATCTGCCGCAGACAGAAATAGAACTATTAGAGATTATTGGCGCCCAGCGCGGCTGTTTGCGCGCTGGCGGCAGAGTTGATTTAGAGCGGGTATCCACCATCTTTGTTAATGAACTGCGCGCCGGTACTCTGGGGCCCCTAGGATTTGAGACGCCAGAGATAATCGACGCGGAGATGAAGCAGGTTGCCATCCTTAAAGCTGAGAAAGAAGAGCGAGAAAAAGAGCGGTTGGAAAAAGCCGCTGCGCGACGCAGAAAGGCAAAGGCCAACCGCAGGTAGGCGCAGAGTTACCTACGCTCAAAGACAATGGTCTCATCAATCAGCTCATCGCCATCCTCATCAATGGTGGCTGTTAACGTATCTCCCTCGATATTCACAAAAATATTGGGCGCACCCACACCAGTAAAGTCTGTTAATCCAGTGTCGCCATTATTATCAAAGGTCTGACTGACTGTGAGCAAGCCTGTGTCCTCGTCACGCTCGTAGGTTCCCAGCTCCATACCGGATATCTCAGTATCATCATCTTCATCGACTTCGCCATGGAAGTAAGTGCCGTCATCAAAGAACACAATCATTAGCAAATCATTTTCGGTGGTAGTGCTAAGCCAGGTGCCTAATAAACCCTCTGAAACTATCTTTCTGAAGTGAACAGCATTCTCATCAACAAGCCCAAATGTAGCCTCACTGGCATCTATAGGTAAGATATCTATATCAGAAGTTAGTGATGGATCGGAAAACACCCATCTAGGTGAAGAAGTCGGCTTGAATGGTGTCAATCCAGCAGACCCATTATTATCAAATCGTTGAGTTGAGTCGTTAAATCCCTGACTACTGAGATCGGTAGATCCCCATTCCATGCCTGACATTCCGTCCATAATTAGATCGCCAACTACTGCATGCACATAGGTGCCATCATCAAAAAAGCTAAGTAAGGCGAAATCACGGCCTGCACCAGAGCCTCGCCAAGTGCCTAATAAAAAGGTTTCAAAGTCAGGCACAGCAAGTTCACCAGATAATGTCAGAGTAAGGATAAAGTGCAGCAATGCCTGAGTAATTGAGACTAGTTCTGCTAACAAGAGATCTTGGCCACCATTGACTAAATTAAAGTTAACAGCAGTTTGAGTTTCGAATAGGCCTACCGGCAGGTCAAAATTTACGGCTAAAGCATTGTCCTTTGCGGTCTGGGTGATAGTAATTCCATTACTCGGATTTAGATCTTCATCCAGCGATTGGAGCAGCCGAATAATGTTAACCACCATATGATGGGCTACATCATCGGTATCAGCCATATCCAATGGCGTAACCACCTCAGCTGCCAATACAGGTGGAAATTCCAAATCACCAATAAAGAAGGTTACCGTCTCACCGGCCAAATATTTAAACTCACCGCGGGAATTGGTATCACCGTTTTGAGTAGCGGTGCGGTAACCGATATTAATCACTGGGCTATCGATAAAAACGCCGGTAAGCGTTGATGGGGAGTCACTACCGCCTCCGCCGCAATTGGCTAGAAGAACCACACTAGAGAGGATAAGGGCTTTAATTTTCATCGTATTACGTCCTGTAATAGTTAACTTAGTCCGTTGATATCTCCAATAAGATTAGACAAGGTTTGGCTGTAATGCCAGCCTTGACAGCTTGGCTACACATACTGTCCAGCAGCATAGCCGGATGCCCAGGCCCACTGGAAGTTGTAGCCACCCAGATGGCCGGTTACATCCATCACTTCACCGACAAAATATAGGCCTGGCTGAGTTTTGCATTCCATAGTTTTTGACGATAGGTGGTCGGTATCTACGCCACATAGGGTGACCTCGGCAGTGCGATAGCCCTCTGTGCCTGAGGGTTTTAGTTGCCAGCGTTGTAACTGCTTTGCCACTTCCATTAATACGGAATCGGGAATCTCTGCCATAGGTTTATCAGCATGACTGGGCCAGTATAGGTTTTGCAACTCCAACACCAGGCCTTTGGATAGATGTTGTGATAACAAATTGCGTAACAATGATTTAGCACTGGATTTTTTATAGTCTAATAACAGTGCACTGGCTTGCACATCAGGCAGTAAGTTAATGCTGATTTTCTGCCCCGGCTGCCAGTAGCTGGATAACTGCAGGGCCGCTGGGCCACTGATACCGCGGTGGGTGAATAGCAAGTTCTCGCGGAAGACTACATTATTTACCGACATCTCAACATCAATGGCTAGGCCGGAGAGTCGCTCGCTGATTCCCTTTACCCAATCGGTAAAAGTAAATGGCACTAGCCCAGCAGTGCGAGGCAACAGGCCAAGGCCAAACTGCTCGGCAATCTCATAACCAAAGCCTGTGGCACCCATGGTGGGGATAGACAGGCCACCGGTTGCGATTACCAGCGACTCAGATTGGTAACTGCCCAGGGAAGTCTGCAAATGATAGCCAGACGTCTGAGGAGAAATCTGTTGAATCTCACATTTAGTTTTGACGCAGACTCCAGCTTGCTCAGATTCATCCAGCAGCATAGATAGAATATCTTTGGCTGAGTTGTCACAAAATAACTCGCCATGCTTGCGCTCGTGATAGGCAATCTGATGACGCTCAACCATATCGATAAACTGCCATTGGTTGTAACCGGTCAGTGCAGATTTACAAAAGTGAGGGTTGGCCGATAAATAATTTTCCGGCTGTATATCCAGATTGGTAAAGTTACAGCGCCCACCCCCAGACATGAGAATTTTTTTGCCCACCTTATTGCTGCTGTCTAGAACCAGTACAGAGCGACCGCGCTGGCCCGCGGTAAAGGCACAGAACAAGCCGGCAGCGCCGCCGCCTATTACAATCACATCATATTGCTTAGACGCTGTCATAGCAGATTATCCAGACGTCGCTGCAGCTCTTCCGTTGTTATTGCTTGGAGAGTTTCAATATTGCGCTGAGGGATTTTCTGCGGATTGGGAAACTCCTGCAACAGCCGCTCCATCATATCTTCGCGCAGAAAGTGAATCATTGGATAGGGTGAGCGATTAGTAAAATGGCTGCTGGCCTCTGGGGGCTCGCCATCAAACTGGTACTGAGGATGAAAGCTGGCCAGTTGGATTGTGCCGGTCAGGCCCTGATTCTCAAGTAGATGATTAGCGTTATCAATAAAGTCTAGATAGGTCTCGAAGTCCTCAAGCCCTGTGGGTAGCACTAGCAGCGAGGTGGCAATCTAAGATTCTGGAGAATCACAGATCAACGCCAGTTCCTGCAGGTACATAGCGGCTATAGTTTCCAGCTGGGCAGATTCACAAACGGTCAGGCGCAAGCTATCGGCGGTAATCACTGGCCGTGCAAAGGGACATAGATTGAGCCCCACCACAAAACTATCGAGCCATGCTCTGGTGCGCTGCTCTACTTTGGAATAAGCCGAGGGAGACATAGAAAACTCGTTGCCATTAACAGGGCCGCTAGAATACCTAGTCGAGCTGTTGCCAACAAGCTAAAGCTGAGGGCTTTACCCACAGGTGAGTGGTTTTAAGTTTGCCACTATGGGCTTTTATAGAGGAGCTGGATTCATGTATGCTGCCCCGCAATAAAAATAAAATGTTACCCCTAATCTTCTCGAGAATTAATCATGAGCAACCTCTTTCAGCCCCTGCACTTTAAGTCTGGCACTAGCCTAAAAAACCGCTTTATGTTGGCTCCTCTGACTAATACCCAAAGCCACAGCGATGGCAGATTATCAGACGATGAGTATCACTGGTTAACCATGCGTGCCAAGGGCGGCTTTGGACTAACCATGACCTGTGCCGCCCATGTGCAGGCTGTGGGTCAGGGCTTTCCCGGGCAACTTGGAGTGTTTGGTGATGAGCATCTGGAGGGTCTGACTCGCCTAGCCCAGGGTATTAAAGCCGAGGACAGTCTAGCGGTGGTGCAGCTACACCATGCCGGCATGCGCTCACCAGCAGAGCTAATTGGTCAACCACCTGTCTGCCCCTCCGACAATGCCGAAACTGGGGCAGTGGCACTAAGCACTGAAGCCGTCGAGCAGCTTATCGAAGATTTTATCTGTGCCGCAGAGCGTGCCGAAAAAGCGGGGTTTGATGGGGTGGAGATTCATGGTGCCCATGGCTATATTCTGGCTCAGTTTCTCAGTGGCACTGTCAATCAGCGCCAGGACCAGTTTGGGGGCAGTATCGAAAATCGCATGCGCCCCATTGCTGAGATTATTGAGGGCGTTCGCAGCCGCTGCAGACCAGACTTTCTGCTGGGCCTAAGGCTCTCCCCTGAGCGCTTTGATGTGCATCTGCCGGATATTATAGAGGTGGCTAGGGCGGTATTAGCCGCGGGTAAAATAGATTTTCTGGATATGTCGCTTTGGGATTCATTTAAAGAACCAGAGGACGAAGCCTTTAAAGGTCGCTCATTGCTGTCATATTTTACTGAGCTGGACCGCGGCGATGTGGCCCTGGGGATTGCCGGCAAACTGCGCAACCCGGAGGAGGTCAGCCGAGCCATGGCTACTGGCATTGATTTTGTAATGCTGGGTCGCGCAGCTATATTGCACCATGATTTCCCACTTCTAATGCAGGCGGACAGTGATTTCACACCGGTAAGAAACCCTGTTTCCGTCGACTATTTGCGCGCCCAGGGGTTGGGCGAAGCCTTTATTACCTATATGTCCGGGTGGAAGGGTTTTGTCGGCTAATCGGTTATCTGAGGCCATAATGTTGTTCAGACAGAAGTCAGAAGCCGACTGGGCTGCGTATTAGTAGCATGCAGTTAAATTGGCTCGATGAACAGACACCCAAGCCCAAGCGCCTCTCTTCGGGCTTCCCTGAGAAAATGGTGCTGCTTGACCTTGAGACCACCGGTGGCAAGGCGATCTATCATCGCGTTATCGAAATTGGGTTGTTGGTGATTGAAAACGGTGAGTTAATCGAAAAATGGCAGAGCTTTGTCGACCCTGAAATATCACTACCTCCCTTTATACAGAGGCTGACTGGAATCAGCCCTGGCATGCTGCAGGGCGCGCCCAGATTTGCCGACATTGCCCAAGAGCTGCTCAGCAAATTAGAGGGTCGCACATTGGTGGCCCACAATGCGCGGTTCGATTACAGCTTTTTGAAGAACGAATTTGAACGGGCTGGTATCAGTTACAACGCCAAACCGTTGTGCTCGGTAAAGCTAAGCCGCAACCTCTACCCACAGTTTAATCGCCATGGCCTGTCCCATATTATTACCCGCTTTGGGCTCAGCATAGAGAACCGCCATCGCGCGCTGGACGATGCCGAGATGATCTATGGATTCTTTAAAAAGTCATCGGCGCTGTTTTCTGATGAGGAAATTGAAGCAACCTGTACTGCAATACTTAAACGCCCTGCGCTACCCATAAAACTGGATGCCAAAGAAGTGGAGAAATTACCCGCCTCGCCCGGGGTTTATTATTTCTATGACGACAAAGGTCTGCTGCTGTATGTGGGCAAGAGCGTGCACATTCGCAATCGGGTGATGAGCCACTTTAGCTCTGACCATAAAAATCCTAAAGATCTACAGATGAGCAGCAAGATAGCCCATGTGGATTTTGTGCAGACGCCCTCAGACTTTGGCGCCCAGATTCACGAGAGCAATCAAATCAAGGCGTTGGCACCTATCTATAATCGCCGCCTGCGCAAGAGCAAAAAACTCTACCAGTTTCGCACCCACACTGATTCAGAAGGCTATCTGCAGCTGGGAATTGAGAGCATAGATGTAAATAACCCAGCGGCAGATGAACATTTCGGTCTGTTTCGCTCACCGCGACAAGCCAGTAAAAAAATGGAAAAGCTGGCTGACCAGTATTTTCTCTGCCATAAACTGCTTGGTCTTGAGGGCGATAGTCGCAATAACAAACCCTGCTTTAGAGCGCAGCTCAATAAATGTTTTGGTGCCTGCTGCGGCAAGGAGTCTGCTGATATTTACAACCAGCGTATGCAGACAGCCCTAAGAGATTATCAAATCAAGATATGGCCTTACGGGGACGCTATTTTGATTGAAGAGCGGGATACTCAGAACCCAGATGCTCGCTGTTTTCATCTGGTTGATCGCTGGCGTTACCTGGCCAAACTCAGGCTGATAGAAGATTTGTATGATCACGGATTCCAGCTCAGCGCCGGACAGCCACCCAGCCAAACCCCGCCTCAGCAGAGCGAACCAGACACCGAGAGCCGCTTTGACTTAGATGTTTATTTTATTTTGGTGCGGTTTATAGTGGATCGAGACAGGGCCGCCATGAATAACCTGCATATCCACCCTCTAATGCGTCGACCTGACGAATATTGCGACTAACCTCTTAGGGTTTCAGGCTCCAACTGCTCAATCGCGCCTTATTCTGTTGGGCTAATATATTAGAATTATATATTAGACTATTCTAATTTAGGTTATTCTAAACTATAATAAGAATACTCATTGGCGACGGAGCCTAACTATGTCCAATCTTATGAACAGCAATGATCTCGAACAACTGGCCGAGCACGCCCAGGAAGCGGCCGCGCTGTTGAAGCAGCTGAGCAATCAGCACCGCTTGATGATCCTCTGCTCGTTGATTGACAGCGAACTTTCGGTGACCGAGCTTAACAGTCGAACCAATCTGAGTCAGTCTGCGCTGTCCCAGCATCTTGCATCACTGCGCAATGCTGGACTGGTGCAGACCAGACGGGAAGCTCAGACTATTTTTTATCAACTGCAGGGCAACGAAGCGATTCAGGTTATTAGGGTACTGAAATCCATTTACTGCCCCTAATTTTTAACAGGCTATCAATATGACTATCACCAGTATTGCCGCGGATGCATTTAAGCAGCTGCAAAAACCCCGAGTGCTGGATGTGCGCACCCATGCAGAGGTCGATGCAGAAGCCCTTGCCGGCGCCGCCCATTTTCCACTGCAAGAGCTCGACCACAACAGCGTCAATCAATACCTGCTCTCTGTGGATCATCAACCAGAGCAACCAGTCTATCTGCTCTGTGCTGGAGGCCACAGGGCTAACAAGGCCGCCGAACAGTTACAGGCGCATCTCAACTGCCCATTAATAGTGATTGAAGGCGGGCTCAGTAGCCTAAAGCAGCAGGGGCTAGCCACTGAGCAGGGTCAAGGCAAGGTCATCTCACTAGAGCGCCAGGTGCGAATTACCGCTGGGCTATTAGTGCTGATTGGCGTGGTGCTGGGCACCTGGTACAACCCCTGGTTCTATGGGCTGTCAGGCTTTGTGGGCGCGGGCTTGGCCTTTGCAGGTATCACTGATACCTGCGCCATGGGCATGGCTCTGGCAAGAATGCCTTGGAACAATAAAGCCAGATGATAACTGGCCTGTTTATCGGCGCAATTATTGGGCTGGTTTTGGGCCTTACAGGCGCTGGCGGCTCCGTGTTTGCCGTGCCCATGTTGATTCTGCTGCTCAACTTACCTGTGGATCAGGCTGTGGGAGTTGCACTTGGCGTGGTATCGCTGAGCGCACTGTTTGGCACCATCAGCAATTGGAAAGCTAAATATATCCTCTGGATACCGGCACTTATACTGGGCCTCTGTGGTGCTCTGCTGGCACCTTTGGGAAGGCAGCTGGGAGAGCAACTAAGCGCCAATATCCTTTTGCTCGGCTTTGCGCTACTGGCAATCTGTATCGCGGTACTGATGTGGCGGCAGGCTACAGGCTCCCCGGCTCAATCGGCAGTTGTTCGTGCCAATGCCGGCTCGGGTGACCAAGACTACAAACAGCCAATCTGCCGCTTTAATGATTCCAGCAGATTTAATCTCTCTGTCAGCTGCATAGTCGCTCTGCTGGCCAGCGGGACTGTTGTGGGTATCCTGAGTGGTTTATTTGGTGTCGGTGGTGGTTTTTTAATTGTGCCAACTCTGGTGTTTGTCGCTCAGGTATCTATGCGTCAAGCAGTGGCTACCTCGCTGTTAATTATTACCCTGATTAGCGGTGCCGGATTTTTTAGCTTTGCTCAACACAATGTGCTGGACTGGCAACTATTATCCTATGTGTGCCTAGGTGGTTTGTTTGGCATGCTGGCCGGTCGGCTGATGGCCAACAGAATTGCCGGTGCTCTGCTGGAAAAACTCTTTGCTATAAGCCTGATTGCAGTGACATTGACAACTCTGGCCAGACAGCTTGGCTAATCAACAGAAGAGATTACAGAGGAATACAGGATGATTTTTAGACAGTTATTTGATCACGAGTCCTCCACCTACACCTACCTACTGGGAGACGCTAACAGTGGCGAAGCACTTTTGATCGACCCGGTGATCGCCAATACTGACAGCTACCTCAGCCTGCTACAGCAGCTCAACCTGACCTTGAAACTGTGCGTGGATACACATACTCATGCCGACCATATTACCGCGCTGGGCGCACTGCGCGAGCGCACTGGCTGTATCACCATGATGGGTGAACAGGCCATGGCAGACTGCGTTAGCCAGAGCTTTTCTCACTTAGATCAAATAGAGGTAGGCAGTATAAAACTTCAGGTGCTCTACACGCCGGGCCACACCGACGACTCCTACAGCTTTTATGTGCCCAAACAAGGCATGCTGTTTAGTGGTGACACATTATTGATTCGCGGCACCGGACGCACTGATTTTCAAAACGGTGATGCTTTGGCTCAGTATCATAGCCTCTGCCAGGTGCTGCTAAAACTGCCCGAAGACACCGAGGTTTATCCGGGCCATGATTACAAAGGCTGGTCAAAAAGCAGTATTGGCGAGGAAAAACAGCACAACCCTCGGCTGCAAGTCAGCAGTGGTGAGGAGTACGCCGCAATGATGGCAGCTCTTAAACTCCCCAACCCAAAACTGATGGATATTGCGGTGCCTGCCAATCAGGCCTGCGGCGAACCAGCCTCCTAGATCAAACTCTTATTTGGTCAGCTTCTTTTGCAGTGCCATGGTTTCCTGGGTGGATTTTAATACGGTCAGCTCCGAGTTAGCTTGGCCAGTGCGGCCTATGGCATCAATCTGCCCGTAAAACCAATATTGCACGGCAAAACCAGCCATGGCACGCAGGCTTTTTACTTTACCCAAAAACCCTAGCCAGCTTGGAAACAGAGATAGTTCATTTTCATAACGGGGCAATTCTTCCAGGCCTTCCATCAGCTGTTTGGGCGCATCGGTCATCACACACATGGGGCGACCCAGACCAACCACATCGGCGCTGCCGCTCTCAAGCGCCTGCTCCATCGCTAGTCGCTGACGGAAGCCGCCGGTGACCATCAGCGGGATACTGACTTTTTTCTGCATGGCCAGAGCAAAATCCACAAAGTAAGCCTCGCGCACCATGGTCGATTCGGCCACCTCCTGCTTTTCCTCTTCCTCCATTCCCTGCAGACCCAGCAGCTTTGGCTGCTCGTAAGTACCACCGGAGATTTCAATCAGGTCGACACCGGCCTGCTCAAGCCATTGCACCACTTGCAGGCTGTCCTCAAAGTCAAACCCGCCCTTCTGGAAATCAGCACTATTGAGCTTAACCGACACCGGGAAATCTGGCCCCACTGCCTTGCGCACTACAGCTACCGCATCTAACAGAGCACGGGCGCGATTGGCCAATGTGCCGCCATACTGATCGGTGCGCAGATTGCTGCGCGGGCTTAAAAACTGGCTGAATAGATAGCCATGGGCAGAATGCACCTGAACACCAGTAAAGCCAGCAGCCTTAACCGCTGCTGCACAGACAGCAAAGCGACGTACAATCTCGGCAATCTCCTCAGCGGTAAGCGCGACCGGCTCGCCAAACTGGCCACCTGGTAACCCCAGCTTTACAGCCGAGGGCGCCTTGGGTGTTTTGTTGATAATTTTTTGCGTTTGACGACCCGCATGACTGATTTGCGCCCAGAAGTGGTTGCCGTTGCGAGTGGCAGCCTTTGCCCAACTCGCTAGAGCCGCCTGCATTTCTGGACTGGGCTCGGAGTCAACAATTACATTGCCCGGGCGCTCCAGATGATCTCTATCTATCTGAATATTGCCCGACAGCAACATGCCGGCACCCCCATCACTCCAGATACCATAGAGGCGCTCCAATTCCGGGGTGGGCACTCCCTGGGCAGTGGCCAGACCCTCGGTCATCGCAGCCTTGGACAGGCGATTAGGCAAAGTGGCGCCACAGGGCAAGGTTAAAGGTTGAGCAAGTAAGTTTGTCATAGGATAAATTCTTATTATTAGGTTTAGCTAGATCATAAAGGTGACTTGCGGCGATGGCTAGTCCAGTTCCACAAACTACTTAGCAGAACTCCTTGGTCTAATTCTGGCCTTTACCAGCTGAGCCTAGAAATAGACACTAAAGTCTGAATCTGGCGCATCTGCTAGACCCAAAAGGAACAGTATGGAATTTCTACATTATCGCGATCTGGCCAAAACTGAAACTGAGTTCCCTATCAGTGTGGAGTGGGGCCAGGGCCGCAGTATTTTTGGCGGTCTGACCGCCGCATTGGTATTGGTGCACATAGAATCCAACCATGATTTGACCGGCCGTGATCTTCGCACTGTCAATATCCATTTCTGCGGAGCGGTAATAGCGGAGGTACCCTGCGAATTTCGCCATCGAGTGTTATCCCAGGGAAGATCTGTGACCCAAATTGAAGGGCAGCTGCTGCAGGCGGGTGAGGTCAAAACCGAGATAGTCGCCTGCTTTACCTCCGATCGTGTCTCCGCTATTGGCATCGACTTTCCAGCCAAACAGTTCCCAGTGGCGGTGCAAGACACCAGTGAGATGGCATTCACATTTAAACAGGGTTCGGCACCTCATTTCGTCGGCTATTTTGATCTTCGCCAGACCAATGACAACCTACCCTTTACCGGCTCAGACCACAGCCTGATTACCGGCTGGATGGGTTTCTCCAAGCCCAGCGAAACACTTAATGATGCCAGTATTCTGGCACTGATTGACGCATGGCCCCCAGCTATACTGCCCATGATGACCAGCAGAGCACCCAGCAGTACCATTACTTGGAATATTGAGTTTATGCATCCCAGAGCAGCCCTTGAAGTCGAGGATCTGCTCTATTACGAATGCATAGCCATTCAGGCTGGTCATGGCTATGCCCATACTGAGGGGAAAATTTACCATCCCAACGGGCAGCTCCTGGCATTAAGTCGCCAAATGGTGGGTGTTTACGATAAAGTAACCTAATAAAACTGCACAACAATAAATAATAATAACCAGGTGAGGCACAGGATGACCAAACCAATACCCAGCGCTCGCCAGCCTCTGGCGGGGCTAGAAGTAGTAGAACTCTCCAATATGATTACCTGCTCATTGGCGGCTCAGACCATGGCTGCCCAGGGAGCCAATGTCATCAAAGTTGAACCCCCTGTGGGTGGCGATCAGATGCGTCCCCTGGGAACTCAGAAGAGTGGTGTCTCCGGATTTTTCCATAACTGTAATCGCGGCAAGCAGTCCCTGGCCATAGATCTTAAATCTGACGCCGGTGTTGAAGCGGTGAAAAAACTTGCCGCCAACGCCGATATCTTGTTACACAACTACCGCCCGGGTGTAATGGACCGTATAGGTCTCAGCTCTGCGGTGCTGCGCAAGATTAATCCCCAGCTAATCTATGTGGCGGTCAGCGGTTTTGGTACCCAGGGCCCCATGGCCGACTTCCCCGCCTTTGACCATGTTATTCAGGGTATGGCCGGCTTTACCGACCTACAGGCGCCAGATGACAACAGGTTTGACTTTATCCGCACCTTTATCTGCGACAAAGTAACAGCTTATACCGTTGCTCAGGCAGCCACTGCGGCACTGCTTGCAAGGGCAACCACTGGTGAGGGCCAGCATATTGATATTTCCATGCTACATGCCTGTATCGCCTTTATGTGGCCAGACGGCATGATGCACAGAACCTTAAAAGACGATGACAGATTTACTATGTCGCCGGGCTCGGAATACTTCCAGACGATTAATTACAGCGATGGCGCTGTTGCGGTCGCGCCCCTGAGGGATAACCATTGGGAAGCATTGCTGCCCATGCTCGGCTATCCAGAGTTATTGGGCACAGCGCCCTATAATTCTGTCCCCGCGCGGATGACCAATATGCGCGAGGTCACCCAGGTGCTTAAAAATCCACGCCTAGATATAGGTGTAGAGGCGGCAATGAAAGTTCTGGTCGCCGCAGATGTGCCCTGCGCACCCTGTGTACAGCGGGATCATCTGGAATCCAGCGAACAGATAGCAGCCATTGGCGCTCTTGAAACCTATGTCACCCGAGCAATGGGGAAATTAACTGTGCCTACGCCGCCGGTGCAATTCGAAGGCGCGCCAGCATCCCAGGCTGAACCCAGTCCATTGCTGGGCCAACACAGCCGCAGTATTCTGGCGGAACTGGGCTGGAACAACGATGCTATTGACGAAATGATCAGTTCAGGCGCAGTCGCGGAAACGCCCCTACCCTGATGATGGCCGGAGCTAATAGAGCGAATGCCCTTAGAACCAGGTTCCTATTTTGGCTGGTGCTATTGTTGTCGCCTTACTCCTCAGCCAGCGGCTTTGATCTAAATGATCAATGCCCCCCAAGCTTTGCCCTTAGCAGCGACAACCAATGTCAGTTACGCAATCTCTACCAACTTTATGACTCCCTGCAGGGTCAGGGACTTGGGGGTCTAAAAACCGCCCTGCCCCATCACCGCGATGGCTTTAGCCCGCAACAGATTGATCTGGGCAGACTATTGTTTTTTGACCCCGTACTGTCGGGCAATAAAGACCTGTCCTGTGCCAACTGCCATAACCCGGCCAAGGGCTTTAGCGATGGTATGGCACGCAGCGTGGGCGCCAGTGGTCAGCTGCATCCACGCTCAGCCCCCACCCTCTGGAACAGCGCTTTTCTTAAGTCATTGCTGTGGGATGCACGGGCAGATAGCCTTGAGCAGCAGGCTTTGGGCCCATTGTTTTCCGAATTGGAAATGGCCAACACCCCTGAACAGTTAATGGCCAATCTAAACCAGGTGGACGCCTACCCAGAGCTTTTTACCCAGGCCTTCCCCAACTCTGAAGATGCTATGGTGATCGCTAATATCACCACTGCACTAACCGCCTTTCAAAGTTCGTTGATCAGCCTCAACAGCCCCTATGACCGCTATGCCCATGGTGACAGCAAGGCGCTTAACCCAGAACAGCTCGAGGGGCTGAATGTATTCCGCTCATTTGTAGCTCGCTGCTCCCAGTGCCATACCCCGCCGCTGTTTACTAATCAGCAGGTCGCAGTTATTGGCACCCCAGAACCAGAGGGAATGCCCAGAGATATTGGTGCTCAGGCCACCTTTGGTGCCGAGCGGTTAAGGGGTGGTTTCAAGGTGCCAACCCTGCGCAATATTGCACTCACTGCGCCCTATATGCACAGCGGAAGATTTGCTACATTGCGTGAGGCCACAGAGTTTTATACCAAGGGTCGCGGCCATGCCGTACCTGAGGGCGAGGAGCTATTGCTGCACTGGCATATATCCGAACCCAATTTGACCCCCAGTGAGCTGGATCGGTTAGTAGATTTTATGGGCGCATTGAGCGATGAAAGCTTTATGCCTGAAATCCCCCAGCAAGTACCTTCGGGATTGCTGCATTAAAGATTGATGTAATAAAAATGATCTCACCAGTAGATCAGGAGAATAATAATGAATAATAAAATCAAAATCGTACTTGTGATTATTATCTTTGCCGGCGGCTGGATTCTCGGCAGTAATAACAATACTGCTCCGGTTATCACCAGCTCTATGGGTGGTGCCAGTTACTCCGGAGGCTACCAGCCTGAAGCGCAAGCTGCTGTGCAGGCTGAGGGTGCGGTCGCCCTGCGCACCGAGCAGGGCCAGATTCATCTGGTTAAGGATGGCGATTCTATTCAGGCTGCGGTGGAAGCGGCTCAGCCTGGCGACACCATTCAAGTTATGCCCGGCATCTATTCAGAGACTGTGTATATAGATAAAGACGATATTCACCTGCTGGGTGTAATCCAGGAAGGCAAGCGCGCCACAATGGATGGCCTGGGCAAACTCAACGATGCCATTCTCTACTCTGGCAACAATGTGGTGATCGAGAATTTCCGCATTACCAAATACAAAGGCAATGGCATTATGGGCCAGGCCGGCAATAATTTTGAGATTCGCAACAATGTGATTGTAGATACCGGCATCTACGGCATATTCCCCCAGCTGGGTACCAACGGTCTGGTGGAACACAATGTGGTTTCAGGTATTGAAGATGCGGCCATCTATATAGGCATGAGTGACAATATTCATGTGGCCTACAATGAGGTATTCGACAGCGTGGCTGGCATCGAAATTGAAAACAGCCGCCATGCCATTGTCGAACACAACAATGCCCACAATAATACAGGCGGCATTCTGGCCTTTGTCACCCCCGGCCTGCCGATTAAAACCACTGAAGATGTGATTATTCGCAATAACTTTGTGCTGAACAACAACACCCCTAACTTTGGTGCGCCTGGTTCTATTGTCTCTGGCATCCCAGCTGGCACCGGGATTCTGGTGATGGCCGCCGACGATGTCATTATTGAGGGCAATATTATTTCCGGCAACAAAACCGCCGGCATTATCGTCAATGACCACAGCTTTGCCACAACCATTACCATGGATGTGGAATCGGACCCCAACTCCGATCGCACCATGATTCTGGACAATGTCATGCTCAACAATGGCTACGACACCATCGCCGAAGTTAAAGCCGTAGCTCTGACCGAACTGCACACTGGTCTGGTGGATATAGTCCATGTGGGCTCCAGCGAGGGCAGCTGCATAGTCAACCGCCACCGCTACAGAGCCGTGGGTATTGGCAACTATGGGGACTGCGACTTCACTAACACCGACAGCATAGATAACTACCTGGTGGCCGGCGGCGCCGATCGCCGCGTGATTCACCCGTCGGAACGCGGTGAGATTGCCTATCTGGGTGTTTGCACTGGCTGCCACAGCTATACAGGCCGACTGATTGGGCCCTCTGTACAGGTTATTCAAGCCATGTATGCGGGCAACCCTGAGGCACTGGTGGAATATATCAATGCGCCAGTAAAAAAGCGCGATAACTTCCCACCTATGCCGGCACAGAACTATCTGGATGCTGAAACTCAGATGGCTGTAGCCACCTATATGCTGGCCCTCGAAAAATAGCAGCCATAAACCTGTTATGGCTTGCTGAGGTCAGAGTCCGAATCTTATAACCAATAGCCTGACTAGGCCATTGGGGTATTTGCCTCTATTAACAGCTCAACAAACTTCTGTGCTGGCGAGGACAGTGCCTGACGGCGGCGGGTGAAGATACCCACCTGGCGCTCTATGCCACCATGGGATATAGGTACACAGATAGCCCCAAGCGCCTCCATCTGTTGCTGGCAGAGAGCTGGAACCACCGCCACTCCAGCACCTGCGGCGACCATTGCGCCCACCGTGGTCAGCTGAAAAGCTTCAAAGATATGTGGCGGTTTGCGGCCGGCCTCGTCAATAGCATTATCAGTCCAGCGCCTGGTGCTGGAGCCGCGATTTAAAGATACCAATGTATAACTTAGCAAGTCAGCAAAGGCGACCTCAGCATCTGTTGCAAAATGGTGCTGCGGGGGCAGAATGGCGATAAATCGATCATTAAATAGAGGCTGGAAATCAAGTCCATCCATACTGTCCGGCTCAAAGGTAATACCCAGTTCTACCCGCCCGGACTGCACCGCACTGATCACTTCCTCCATCACAATATCCTGTACATTGATATTGATATTGGGAAAGCGCTGAACAAGCGCCACCAATGTGCGGGGCAAGCAATTGCTGGCAAAGGACGGCATGGCGGCGATACTCAGCTTGCCCCTCTGCAGCGCAAATAGCCCGCGCAGATCCTCAAAGCCCTCATTCCAGTCCATTAGTAAACGGCGAGCCACGGGCAGAAACTCTGCACCCTCTGGCGTTAACACCACTGAGCGCGTCGAACGGGCAAAGAGCTGGCCCCCCAGCGACTCTTCCATCTTGCGAATAGAGGCACTGAGTGCGGGCTGGGAGAGATGCAGATGCTCACAGGCTTCGGCAAAACTGCCCGCCTCAGCGATGGCGACAAAACCGCGCAACTGTTTAACACTAATATTCATCAGTAAAATTATTATTCCATTTTATCAATTAATTAATCATTTAATACTATTTGAGTTAATTATAGAGCTAGGGCAACCTAGGTCAATTACCCATTAATGAGTCTCAACCATGCAAGCTTTATGGCAGCCCAGTGCTGAACAAATCGACAACAGTCATATGCGACGATTTCAGCAGCAGCTTGAGTCCAACTTAAACCTCAGTTTTGGTGATTACGAGCAGCTACACCGCTGGTCTATCGACAGCCCAGAGCAGTTTTGGGAGCAGCTATGGCACTACACAGATATTCGCTCGTCACAGCCCTATACCAGCGTACTAAAGCATGGCGATAGGTTTCCCGGCGCCCAGTGGTTTGAGGGTGCAAAGCTTAATTTTGCCGAGAACCTGCTGCGCAATCGCAGTGATAAAACTGCCATAGTTGCCCGCCTGGAAAATGGCGCCCGCCGCACATTGAGCTACAGAGAACTCTATACGCAAGTGGCCCAGCTGGCCGCGGCACTGCGCAGTGCCGGGGTAGCAGCAGGTGATCGCGTAGCGGGCTTTATGCCCAATGTCCCAGAGACTATTGTGGCCATGTTAGCCACCAGTAGTATTGGCGCTATCTGGTCGTCCTGCTCGCCGGACTTTGGTATCAATGGGGTAATGGATCGCTTTGGTCAGATCGAACCCAAGGTGCTATTTGCCTGCGATGGTTATTATTACAATGGTAAAACCATAGATTCCACTCAGCGTATAGGACAGATCTGCGCCAAAATAGACTCTATAGAACAGCTGGTTTTGGTAAAGGTCACCGAGGCAGTAACAGATATTCCTCAGGCAATGGATTACGGCGATTTTCTGGTAAAGGAAAACACTCCAAAACTGCAATTTGAGCAGCTGCCCTTTGATCACCCTCTCTACATTATGTATTCCTCAGGCACCACCGGCGCCCCTAAATGTATTGTTCACGGTGCAGGCGGCACATTACTTCAACAGCTTAAAGAACAGCAGCTACACAGCAACCTACAACCAGATGATGTGCTGTTTTATTTCACCACCTGCGGCTGGATGATGTGGAACTGGCTGGTGGCAGGCCTGGCCACTGAAGCCAGTATTGTGCTGTTTGATGGCTCGCCCTTTTACCCGGAACCCAGATCACTGATTGATATGGCCGAGCAGGAGAAGATCAATATATTTGGCACCAGCGCTAAATATATTGCCGCACTGGAGAAGGCCCATGTGGTGCCCAGAGAAAGCCATCAACTGGCAAGTTTAAAGGCCATACTCTCCACTGGCTCTCCGCTCTCCCATGAAAGTTTCCAGTATGTTTACCGGGATATTAAAGCCGATCTCTGTCTGTCCTCTATCTCTGGGGGCACAGATATTCTGTCCTGCTTTGTGCTGGGCAATCCCACGCTGCCGGTCTGGGAGGGTCAAATTCAATGTCGCGGTCTGGGTATGGCTGTGGAAATATGGGATGAACAGAGCCGCTCTGTCACTGAGCAAAAAGGCGAACTGGTGTGCGTTAAGCCTTTTCCCTCAGCACCTATCTATTTTTGGAATGACCCGGAGAACAAAAAATACCTGAGTGCCTATTTCCAGACCTATGCCAATATTTGGGCCCATGGAGACTACGGCGAGATCACTGCTCAGAATGGAGTGATTATTCACGGCCGTTCCGATGCGGTATTAAACCCGGGCGGTGTGCGCATTGGCACCGCAGAAATTTATCGCCAGGTGGAAAAGCTGGATGAGGTAGTGGACAGCATCTGCATTGGTCAGGACTGGGACGATGATGTGCGAGTGGTATTATTTGTTGTGCTGCGCCAGGGCCTCAGTCTCGATGATAAACTGACAGGCAAAATTCGCAGCAACATCAGAAGTGAAACCACTCCCCGACACGTGCCCGCCAAGGTGATTGCAGTAACAGATATTCCCCGAACTATAAGCGGCAAAATTGTCGAACTTGCAGTGCGCAAAGTAGTGCATGGGCAGGCAGTCAACAATACGGATGCACTGGCTAACCCCGAAGCTCTGGAGCTATTTAAAGATCTTCCAGAGCTGGAGAATTAGATAGAGGTAGACAATACTGATTGCCTAATCCATCAATATCCCCTACTGTCGCTGCTGCTTAAAAAACCAAACTAGGGGAGCTTACAATGACCAGACAGATTCTCGATAACAACCATATTCACCCGGCTGTGCAGGCAACGGTTAACAACAACCATGCAGATATAGTGGCAGAGGTGCAAGCTGCTATCGCCAATAATCAGATTGTAGTTGTGGGTATGGCCCAGAATCCCGCGCCCAAAAGAGCGCGCAAACAGCTGGACGAGCTGGGACTTGATTACTGCTATCTGGAGTACGGTAACTATTTCAAACTCTGGCGCAGACGCAATGCACTGAAGATGTGGAGTGGCTGGCCCTCGTTTCCGATGATTTTTGTCAAAGGAGTACTGATCGGCGGTTCCAGTGATATGCGCGCACTGATCGAAGCTGGCGAATTTATCCAGCTTTTAGATTAGTAGCTCCTAGAATAGTGGCTACTGAATTAAAAGCTCCTACACCAAAAGCTCCAGTCAATCATACTGACCAAGCTTATTAATTCTAATAACCGCCTGCACCTCATGCACATAGACTTCGCGCAATTCGGAGTAGTGCAGTAGATTTTCGGCCAGCAGATGGCCGGTTACCTGCTGCTGGGACTCTCTGAGTTGCGCGCGACTAGCTCGAAGGTCGGAATAGGCTCGGTGGGAATTAATATTGCGCATATAGGCATTCACCGCATTTGCCACAGAAGCAAACTTTGCTACCTCATGATTACTACCAGCGTTGCGGCGCAGCGGCACCAGGCCACAGCCTTTTTTGTAGCACCACTGGCCAAACAGATTATTGCCCTGCACCGCAAAGCGCGAAGTGCCCCAGGCAGATTCTATCGCGGCCTGGGACAGAGCCAGTGAAGCTGGTATCTTATCCACTCGCAGCAATAGATTTTCCAGCAGCTGAGTATTTTCGGCGTCGGGCTTGAGGCCGTATTCACTGGCAAACCGGCTGAGCTTTTTGCGCTCTGCGGCAGATAACTCAGCTTTGCCCGCCAGTAGCTCAAGCTCCGCTCGCTGCTCCAATGTCTGCCTGTTGCTCTCAGTGACCAGCGGCAACATATAGTCAAAAAACGCAGTTTTTTTCTGCCGTACATCCTGATACTGACTGAAGTCAGGCAGGGGAGCAGAGCCGCTCTGGGGAATAATTACAGCCCCCAGAGCACCGACTAATATTAGGCTGCGCAGCCACCAGGACTGTATTGCGCGCCGCCAAAATCTAGGCTGAGTCATGGTCTGGTACTCCTCAGGATTCGGCCAGGAAATCCTGGCTGCTGTATGTCACCATCAGCAGACCCATAAACTTTTTGCGCGCCACCAGTGGCAGATTTTGCACTACTAGCTGCGCTGCCCTCAGGGCAACTACCTGTATCCATAAAGGTTAGCGCCGCGGCAAATCTGGCCTCTTCAGGATCACCCAGAGCATGTTGCAGATCATCCTCTACCAGGCAACCACGCACATTAGCGGCGGACATATCGTCGCTATCCACTGGAATAAATCCATCGGAGTATTCTCCAAAGCCTTTGGCATTAGAACCTTTAAACTGAATGGTGAAATAGGTGGTGCTGCAGTTATCTATACCGTAAAAGCCATAGGGTTTACCTCTGGTGTTGGCACCAATCAGAATCACTTCCACATCAATGCCCCGCAGGCCGTTGATAAAGGCTTCACTGGCGGAAGCTGTGCCACCACTGGCCAACACAAAAACCCGTGACATATTGAGCTTGGGTAGTGGGCTGCCCTCCTCAGCCGAAAATCCAGCTGCGGTTGAAGGGAAATAGGTCGGCGCCAGATTGCGCCCGGTAATCGGGTTGACCGAGGGATACTTATCGTTAAATGTGGTCTCTTCGAATATGCGCCCAGAGGCTGCCTCGCCGGCTACCATAGAAGCTAACTCCGCAGCTATATCAAGATAGCCACCACCGTTGTAACGCAGATCCACCACCAGCTCATCAATATTGGCTTGCTTTAACTGATTGACTGCCGTGATCAGTTGCTGCTCTGCAGTAGCAATATGGGAATTAAAAGTCAGATAACCTACCTTGGTTCCATTGTGATCAACTGTTTTTACATTCTTCACTGGCTGGCTGGTGATCTCCATACTCTCCATCACCACAGTTCTTGTCTCAGTGGCGCCTAGATCTCTGACCACAAAAGTATGGGACTCGCCCAGTTCGGAGGGAAATAAGCCTGCATTAAGAGTATCGGCAGAGCCATCCTCAACCGCCGCACCATCGACCGATACAATCACGGCACCGCGACTAACATTATTATCCGATGCAGCTGTGTTGGGTTCATTAAATGCAACTACCAGACTGCGCGGCGGCGAGGTGCTTACAAAAGCTAACTCCCAGCCATAACCGGCAGAAATTCCAGACTGGGATAATAGCTCCCACTCCTCGGTATCATAGGTAAAGTGGAATTGATCTTTGGGATTTCCAGTCTCGGTCAGCGCATCGGTTTTCATCAACTCAAAGTATTGGCCCGTACTGTCTATAGTTCCCGGGTCAATATCATCGAGCTCTCTGTACCAGAGATAAGTGTCATTGCTATAGGATCTAATCCAGAAATTTTCGTCGGTGATGCTGCCAACCCGATCACCGTAGGCAGAATCTGCCCTGGGGTTTGCACAAAACCCTTCGAGACTGCGAGCTGAGTCATACTGACCCTCAATCCAGCCTGAGGATGGAGTGGTAGCTGTGGAACCCCCTCCAATCGCTGCGGCCACAGGCACTGTAATATTATTGCCTCCACCGCCTCCGCCACAGGATGTGACGACGGATAGAGCTGCTATTGCCCCGTAGATTCTCATTGATGACCCCCAACTGGACATCAGGTAGATGTCCAAAACTCTTATGATTATTGATACCCAGTGGTTAAATTAACCCGATCACTGATGAGATTCAAGCTCTCACTCAATGCTCAACTTCCTCTAGTCAATATAAGGGTTCCCTGTTAACGTGCAGGCTGCTAGGGGGAAATAATGGAAAATAATAATAAAAATCCCAGTGCCCACAAAGAAATCGGCTTCTGGCGGGGCTGGTCTATAGCTGTAGGCTGTGCCATTGGTTCTGGCGTGTTTATGATGCCCACATTGCTGGCACCCTATGGCATGCTCGGGTTGGCCGGCTGGTTGATAGCCGGTGGTGGCACCTTACTGGTGGCCCTATCCCTGTCGCGCCTGGTGCGGCGCATTCCAAAAATTGGCGGGCCCTATGCCTATGTGCAAGCAGGGCTGGGGAGTTTTGCCGGGTTCCTGATTGCCTGGACCTACTGGATCGCCTGTATAGCTGCAGTCTCAGGCATCGCCATTGCCTTTGTAGGCTATCTTGGCGTGTTTGTGCCCCAGATCACCGACTCCAGAATACTGTCTCTGCTCTGCGCACTGGCGCTGGTATGGTCTATTGTGATGCTTAATGTGCGCAGCTTAGAGAGCAGTAGTCGTTTTCAGCTGGTATCTACCCTGATAAAAATACTGCCTCTGTTATTTATGATTATTCTCGGCTTTAGCTTTATGGAGCCCGCTAATCTGCCCGAGGTCAATCCCACCGACCTTCATCCGGCAGCCCTGTTGGCCACAGTGACCACTCTGGTGATGTGGTCCTTTGTGGGCATAGAGACAGCTACTGTGCCTGCAGACAATATGGTCGAACCGGAAAAAACCATTCCCCGGGTGTTGGTGGCTGCAGTACTCAGCATACTGACAATCTATCTACTGGTCAGTATGGCGGTTGCGCTGCTGGTTCCGGCAGACGAATTAATGAATTCAACTGCACCTTTTGCGCTGGCCGCCAGTAAAGTTATGGGGCCAGCAGGCGCTGCTCTGATTACCCTGGGTGCCCTGGTATCAACCCTGGGCTCTCTCAATGCCAACACATTGACCGCTGGTAATGTGGCACTGGCTGCTGCTAAAGACAATCTACTGCCAGAGCAGTTTAAACGCCTGAGTGACAGTGGTACGCCACAATTTGCCTATATTGTGTCTGGATTGTTTATCAGTGCACTGTTAACTCTCAACTACACCAAAGGACTGGTGGCCGCGTTTACCTTTATGGCTATGCTGTCTACCCTGTCTACATTGATGGCCTATGCCTTCTGTGCAGTTGCAGAGTTTTACTTTTTAAAATCTGATCAGCCCGGCCCTGAGCGCACCCGCGCCATTGGCCTATCTATAGCGACTTTCACCTATGCGTTTTTTGCCATTTACGGCGCAGGCTGGGAGATCGTTTTTTATTCCTTTATGCTTATCCTTATGGGTATGCCAATCTACGCACTAGTCAAAAAATAATAAGAGAAAAACCATGGCCAATTTTGATGAATACTCGGCACTCAGTCAGGTTGCTATCCGCAGTGCTGCCAATGCTTTTGTTAGCGATGCCAAATTGGAGCAGGAGTGGCGCCCGCTGCGCTTTCATAACAAACCACAGATAGAACAAGCACTAGTGGAATACGCTGACTTCCGACAATTGCTGGTCAGCACTGGAGCACAGCTGATTGATCTGGAGTCCGCAGATAAACTGACTATCGACAGTATTTATACCAGAGACAGTATTCTAATTAGCCCCAATGGTTTAATTCTGTGCAATATGGGCCGCGCCAGTCGCACCCCAGAAGCCAAAGCAAATGCCGCTGCCTATCAAGCTGCGGGGCACAGAGTCGCAGGAGAAATATGCGCGCCAGGCACGTTGGAGGGCGGTGACTTTATCTGGCTGGATAGACATCATGCTGCAGTAGGGCTTGGCCCACGCACCAATGCCGAGGGCATAAGACAGCTCAAAGAGCTGCTGGGCCCGGATGTTGAACTGCATGAGGTGGAGTTGCCCGCACCTGATCATCCAGACGATGTGCTGCATCTTATGTCGATAATCTCACCCATAGATCAGGATTTAGCCCTGATATACAGGCCCTTTATGCCCGCCAGCTTTATCCAGTGGCTTGAGACACTGGGCATTGGCTTTGTTGATGTGCCGGAGGAGGAATACCTTATTATGGGCTGCAATGTGCTGGCTGTTGCCCCGCGCCGCGCCATTATGCTGGAGAATTTGCCCGGCGTTAAAATGCGGCTGGAAGCGGCGGGATGCCATGTAACCACCTATAGGGGCATGGAGATAAGCCGCCAAGGGGAAGGTGGGCCCACCTGCTTAACCAGACCACTTGTCAGAGGTTAAGTGGGTAGAGCTTAAATTCGTTCGATCAGCAGTGCGGTGCCAATACCGGCCGCACCGCTGGTAGCCACCACGCCTGTCTGCAGGTCTCGCCGCTCAAGTTCATCAATCAGCATGCCCAGCATAATTCCGCCAGTGGCGCCCATAGGGTGCCCCAGAGCAATCACCCCACCATTAACATTTAGCCTGTCTGCCCCTATATCCAGGTCCCGCTGGCATTTAATACTGGTAGCGGCAAAGGCCTCATGAAGCTCAAACAGATCTATATCAGCACTGGTCAAACCCTGATCTAACAGCAGTTTTGCAGTGGCGGCGGCGCAGCCGGAAACCACCTGCAGCGGATCATTACACAGAGTGGTGGCAGCCAGAATTCGGGCGCGGGGCACCAGGCCCTGCCCCTGAAGTGACTTATCACCCAACAATACCAGAGAGGCAGCATCTGCCATTGCTGGAGAATTGCCCGCCGTATGCACATGGGAAATTGCCTGCAGGCTGGGATGCTCAGTCAGTTGCAGAGCATCCACCCCAGTGGCTCCCAACTCTGCAAAATAGGGTTTTAGCTGAGCCAGATCCTCTGGGCCAAGTTCTGGGCGAATGCACTCATCCTCATTCACCCAGCAATCTTTGACTGGGTTATACACTGGAATAATAGATTTAAAATATCCTTGGTTGCGAGCCAGAGCTGCGCGCCGCTGGCTTTGCAGTGCAATCTGATCCACCTGCTGGCGACTGATATTATTCAGCGAAGCAATCAGATCTGCACCACTGCCCATCATTAGCATACGGTTATCCAGCGCCAGCGCCCCATCGGCAAACATAGACGCCTGATCGGATAGCATGGGAACACGGGACATCATTTCAATCCCCCCAGCTAGGGTACAACTCGCCTGGCCCGTATTGATTTTCATGGCGGCAATATTCACCGCATCCAGCCCCGAAGAGCAAAAGCGGTTGATGGTCATGCCTGGAATAGCATCTGGCCAACCCGCATAGAGCAATGAAGTCTTGGCAATATTGCCTCCCTGCTCACCCATCTGGGTAACACAGCCCAACACCAGATCTTCAACGCTGTTTTTATCCAAAGCAGTGCGCTGTTCCAATGCATCAAAGAGGCTTTTTAATAATTCAAAGGCGCTAATATCTGCCAGGCCACCATCGGATCGCGCTCGCCCTCGGGGAGTGCGAATAGCCTCATAGATTAGCGCTGGCTGCACTAGTTAACACCCAGTATCAGGCTGACACAGGTGGTAGTGCTGCCCCCCAAATTAAAAGTGGCCATATTTTCTGCGTTTTTAATCTGGCATGGCCCAGCGCGGCCAGTCACCTGGTTGGCGCAGTCCAGCAACATGCGAATACCTGTGGCACCCACAGGATGCCCCAGCCCGATCAGGCCGCCACTGGCATTGATGGGAAAATCTCCGTCCATGCTAATACGGCCCTCGGCAATCGCCTTCCAGCTCTCCCCGGGCGCGGTTAATCCAATATGGTCTATAGCCATATACTCTGTGATAGTAAAGCAGTCATGGGTTTCTAAACCGTCCAGATCTGTTACATCGGCAAAGCCTGCACGTCCCAGGGCATCGGTCATAATCTGTTTAACATGGGGAAATAGCATGGGGTTGCCGGCGCTCAGCGCCAGCTTGCTATCCAGACTAATTGGCGCAGAGCGGTGCCCCCAGCCTTTGATACGCGGAATATCCTCAAGCTTTAGACCGTTTTCGGCGGCATAGTCCCGGGCAGCTTTTTCGCTGGCCAGAAAGACACAGGCGGCACCATCGGTAATCTGCCCGCAGTCCATTTTGCGCACCCGACCCTCGATCACCGGGTTGTACTGGTCATCATCGGTGTAACTCTGGGGTTGAAACTGCCAGTTTCTCGACTGGGCATTGGGATTGCGACGGCCATTATCAAAATTAATTTTGGCGATGGTTTTTAAGTGGTCGCAATCAATACCATGGCGGGCATCATATTCATCAATAATTTGATTAAACATATAGGGCCACGGGAAATCGCAATGGGTCGCTTCCATACCTTTCCAGGTGGCGGCACCCAGATATTCGGCGCCCGTCCGACCGTCCACATTACGCATAAATTCTAGCCCCAGCACAGAGGCCAGGTCATAGTGGCCGGCTTCTATATCGCGCATGGCACTGAGCAGCGCAATGGAGCCTGAAGCACAGGCTGCTTCATGGCGACTGGTGGGTATAGAGGCCAACTCGGGATAGGCTTCGGCAAAAAAACCGCCAATTAATCCCTGACCGGTAAATAGGTCACCGACAAAATTGCCCACATGGCCCACTTCAATTTGCTCTGGGCTGATACCGGTTTTAGTTAGGGCGCTATCCAATGTCTCGCGGAACATATCGTAGATACTCAGCCCTTCCCGCGCCCAGTTGCGGGCAAAATCAGTTTGCGCGCCGCCCAACACATAAACAGGTGCACTCATTATCCTATCTCCTTAATTCGTTGCTCCACCGCATCCTGCAACAGAAACCGCTGCACCTTGCCCAGCGGGTTGCGCGGCAAGGCAGTAAATAGCTCTAGGCGCTCGGGTAGCTTAAATTTGGCGATGCCCTGCCCACTCAGGTACTCAGCAATAAGCTCCAGGCTGGGGGGCTCAGTATCCGGTGCAACTACCACACAGGCACATATCTTTTCCCCCAGTCGCTCATCGGCGTAGGCACACACAGCCACCTCGGCTGAATTGGGCAAACCCTCCAGCAAAATATCGATTTCCATGGGCGAGATTTTCATACCGCCACGATTGATAATATCTTTGCAGCGACCGGCAATGCGATAAAAGTTGGGCGGCACTGCGCTATCTTTAGCTCCATCCGCAGTTCCATTCCCGGCACATAATTCCACCAGATCACCGGTGCGGAAAAAGCCATCCTCGGTAAATACTTCGGCATTGTCCGTGCCCAGATAGCCGTCAAACACCGTGGCACCGTCAAACAATAATTCGCCAACTTTACCGGCCTCGGTAATTTCTTCGCCAGTATCTACATCCACTACCTTGCTGCGGACAATGGCGTTGACCTCGGAATCCCAAGCCTCTATGCCAGCTCCAACCCGGGGAAACATGGTGGCGCGCTCTGTGGCATCGGCGGCATGCTGGGGGGTACAAAAAAGACTAATGCCCTCATTGGAGCCATAGAAGTTAATCACCTCTACACCATACTTCTGGCCAAAGGTCTCAATCATCCAAGGAGCCAGTGGTGCCGAGCCCGAGCCAATGGAGCGCAGCTCAGAAAAATTAAACTGATTCCACATAGCCTCATTTTTTGCCAGCTGATTTAGCACCGCAGGCGGGGCCACAGTAAAGGTTATTTTTTCCTCCTGCAGCTGGGTTAAAAACAAGCCCGGGTCCAGAGGGTGATGCAAAATAATGCTGCAGCCCACTAACATGGATGGGTAGAGAAAAGCCCCCACCGAACCCATATTGACCATGGGGAAAATATTGAGAAAGCGATCACCCAACTTATAGTCTGCTGCCTCTACACAGCAACGGGAGGTGGCAAACCACATATTGTGACTGCGGGGCACGCCTTTGGGTGTGCCTGTTGTTCCCGAGGTCCAACAGATGGTTAAAATATCATCAGCGCTGACAGGATGGCTTGCCTCATAGTCTGCAAGCTGCTCTTGCACCTCGCTATAGCTAGTGGCATCAACACTGATCTCCGAGCCAAACACTAACAGTTGTGCAGTTTCCGGCAGATGCTGCCGGGCATTGGCGGCCAGAGGCAGGCCATTAAACTGCTCTATAGTTAGCATTGCCGAAGGATTAATGGTGGTGCAAATATGCTGTAACTCATGGGCGCCGTACTGCACAGCTGCAGGAGAAATAATGACCCCCAGCTTGCTGGCAGCCAAATAGGCCATCACCAGCTCGGCGATATTGGGCAGTTGTACCAAAATAGCATCGCCACTTTTTATCCCGGCCTGCAATAGCTGTGAGGCCAAATTATCGCTGGCATGATTAAGCTCTGCAAAGGATAGTCGGTAGGGTGCGTCTCCGGTAAGGTCTTCGCGGTTGGGTTGATCGGCCACCGCCAATAAATCCGGATGCTGCTGGGCATGTTGTCGCAGCATGCCATGGAGACTGAGATCGCCCCACCAGCCCCGCTCCCGATAGTCTGCAATACGCTGTGCAGATGATGTAATCATGATTCAACCCCCTTTACCGAAAGATATTCCTGTTCCAATTGATCGACAATGTCTTTAATAGACTGCTGTTGAGTAATGGAACCCACAGCCTGACCAGCAGCCCAAATATCGCGCCAGCGCTTTACATCACCGGCGGCTTCGAGAAAATTAATATCCCCTGCGGGGGGCATATTTTTCAGGTCATAGCCTGCATTGAGCAGGCTGTTTTTAAGCCAGTTGGCCTTAACCCCAGTCACTGAGTCTGAGGTGACAATATCTCCAGCGGACGCATCTACCACCATCTGCTTATAGTCATCAGCGGCCAGGCATTCATGGCTGGGAATAAATCTAGTGCCCATATACACATAATTAGCCCCAAGCACTTCCGCCGCATAAATAGCTCGGCCATTACTGACCGCACCCGACAGAATAATCTCGCCATCAAAAAACTGGCGCACCTCTTCCACAAAGGCAAAGGGTGAGATCTGCCCAGTATGGCCCCCAGCACCGGCGCAAATAAGGGCTAGACCATCCACACCCGTGGCCGCGGCACGGCGGGCAAATTCCACGCTGTTGACATCCGCGTAAATCTTGCCCCCATAGCCATGCACCGCCTCCACCGCCTCTTCCGGACTGCCCAGGGCGGTGATCACTAGTGGTGCTTGATATTTGACTGCCAACTCTAGATCGGCATGCCGGCGGGGGTTGGATCTGTGCATCACCAGATTAATCGCCCAGGGCGCTGCCCTGCTCGTACCTTTGAGAGCGCTGGTAATCTCAATCAGCCAGTCTTCGAGAATCTCAGGAGTGCGCGCATTGGGGCTGGGAAATGAACCCACAATCCCGGCGCGACAACTGGCGATCACCATCTCGGGGCCAGATAGTAGGAACAATGGTGCCTGAATAACAGGCAGACGCAGCTCGCTTAATGACATTGAGAAAACCCGCTTTGACAGCGTTATTATTTTTTATAGTTGCCTAGATATTAACCTGCTGCCAACCGGCTGGCAACCGAGTAGTTGCCCTGTAACCTTTGAATCTCATATACTTGCATAATTAGACCTATAAAAATAACAGGCCGCGCGGCTAAACCCCAGGGGATCAGACCATGAGCAGCAGCACCTTTGAAGTCACCGAGAAATGTATTGGATCAGCGCCGCTGTTCGACAATACTCAAGACTGGATCTATGAGCTAGACAACCCCTATCTACACGGCGCCTATGCCCCCACCACAGATGAAATTGAAGTTAGTGAACTGGAAGTAATCGGCGAGTTGCCGGAAGATCTGTTTGGCGCCTATTATCGCAATGGCCCAAATCCGGTGTTTAAGCCGAAGAATCTCTACCATCCCTTCGACGGCGACGGCATGGTGCATGCGGTCTATATTCGCGATGGCAAAGCCTCCTATCGCAATAGCTATATCCATACCTATGCGCTGCAGCGCGAGCTGGCAGAGAACCAGGCAGTGTGGCCCGGCGTGATGGGGCCCTTTGATTTTTCCCTGCCAGACTCCCCGATCAAGGACACCGGCAATACTGATGTAATTCTGTTTAATGGCCAACTGCTACCCACCTGGTATAACGCAGGCATTCCCTACAGCATGAATCCGCTGACCTTGGAGAACAAGGGCGTGTTTGATCTAGAGGGCCGCACCAGACGCAAAATGTCAGCCCATAGCCATGTGGACTGGAACACAGGTGAACTACTATTTATGGATTATGGCGACGAGGCACCATTTATGACCTATGGTGTGGCCAACCCAGATGGCACTTTGCGCCAAGAGGTCGAGATTGAAATACCAGGCCCACGCCTGCCCCATGATTTGGGTTTTACCACCAACTACACCATTCTCCATGATCTGCCGTTTTTCCATAATATTGATGTGCTGCGCAATCACAACATGCGCGTGCTGAAATTTCATCAGGATATACCGGCCCGCTTTGGCATAATCCCTCGCTACGGCCAGTCCAGTGATATCCGCTGGTTTGACTGCGAGCCCTGTTTTATTTTGCATGTATCCAACTGCTGGGAGGACGGCGACTGGATCACCATGGATGGCTGCCGCTCCACCAACCCCATGCCCAATGCTTCAAACGATGAGGGCGCGCTGTCCCATATGCTTGCCTATATGCGCTTAGAGGCCAATAACTACCGCTGGCGCTTTAATCTAGTCACCGGCGAGGTGCGTGAGGGTGATATCTGCGATATGAACACAGAGTTCAATAAAGTAAATCAGATTTACCAGGGTACCAAGGGCAAATATGCCTACCACCAGCGAATTCCCCTGCTCGAAGAAGGCGGCCACACCTTGCGCTTTAACGGCCTGGTTAAGTACAACAATGATACCGGCCAGTATGATGAGTGGAACTATGGCGAAGGCGTGTATGGCAGCGAAACGCCCTTTGCTCCGGTTAAAGGCGCCAACCGAGAGAGTGCCGAAGACCATGGCTATATTATGTCACTGGTGACCGATAGCAATGACTGGACCTCCCAGCTGCAAATATTTGATGCTCAGGATATTGGCCAGGGCCCTATAGCCAGAATCAAAATGCCCCAGCGCGTACCTCTGGGGTTTCACGCCTGGTGGAGCCGCGGCGAAGATCTCTGGAAATAACAGCGACGGGAAAAAAGTAATAGGAAGGGACTCGTTGAAAGCCAATATCAATAGCTTTAGTACCAGAGCCAGTTCAATCAATCGGGCCCTGGACCAGATAGGCGACAAATGGTGCCTGCTAATTCTGCAAGAGGTATTCTGGGGCGTAAATACCTTTACCGGCATGCTGATAGGCACCGGAGCCTCCAAAGGGGTGCTGACCGATCGCCTAAACTGGCTTCAGACAATCGACTGCCTGCGCAAAGACACCACCGCCCGCCATCCGGTTTATCATCTGACCAAAAAATCCATCGAACTCTACCAAAATGGCCTGATGGCGATGGTCTGGGAGCGCACCCACTTTAGCAGCCCTGCGCTGGATAGGGTCGAACTTATCCATAACCGCTGCGGCAAACCGTTTTGGCCGGTGATGCAATGCGGTCACTGCGATAAGACCGTCGATTCCCGTGATATTAGTTTTAAGCCAGGGCCAGGTGCAGGTACAGATCAGCGCGCAACCAAGACCCGCCGCCGCTCAGCCACAGCCGCCCAAAGCAGCAGCAAGACCGTCTACAATAACCTGATAAACCTGCTGGGCGACCGCTGGACCGCCAATCTGGTGGCCCTGGCTTTTCATGGTTTAAAACGCTTTGATGAGTTTAATCAGGAGTTGCCCGTAGCCACCAATATTCTTGCCGACCGATTAAAGCGACTGGTAAATGAGGGAGTGTTCTCTCAGCAGCCCTATCAGCAGAGTCCATTGCGCTACGAATATCAGCTCACTGATAAGGGCCGGGACCTATTCCCCTACTTTGTGACCCTTTTAAGCTGGGGCAATAAATACTGTGGCACGGAGGCCGGCGATCCCATGCTGCTGATGCACAAGCCCTGTGGCAACCCCATGCAAGCCAAGGTACGCTGCGATCAATGTTTTGAGGTGCTGGTGGCCACCGAAGTGCGTTTTAATTTGTAACCTCTGTTTAAGGGTACAGCGCCAATGTTCTTATCTACAGGTTTCTGCGATAATTCCAGCAACATTAAACAAGGTTAGGGGATAAAGGGTGCAGGCAATTAGAGTCTGGGAAGAGGTCGATTATGATCAGTTCCATGGGGAGATAATTCCTCTAAACCAGCCTGCCCATATCAAATCAATCGTAGGCCATTGGCCCGCGGTAAAAGCAGGGGCTCAGTCCCCCGAAGCTATAGTCGACTACCTGAAAAAGCACGACAGCGAAAAAGTCGTTTCAGCCCTGGTGGGCGACCCAGCTATTAAAGGCCGATTCTTTTATCAGCCAGATTTAAAGGCCTTAAACTTTCAAAAAGCTCAGGTGACTTTGGGCATTGGCCTGGACCGACTGCTCCACATACAGCATGACCCCAACCCCCACGCCATCGCACTACAGGCCATACCAGTGGATTTGGTAATGCCAGACTTTGAGCAGCAAAACCAGCAGCCATTGCTGGATAAATCCATTGGCCCCACCATGTGGTTGGGCAATCGTGCCATCGTGGCACCCCATTATGATATCCATGACAACCTCGCCTGTGTGGTGGCCGGCCAGCGTAAATTTACCCTGTTTCCACCAGGGCAAATCAATAATTTATACCCAGGGCCTATGCTGGTTACACCAGGTGGCGTACCCGTGAGTATGGTTGATACCAAACAGCCGGATTTAGCCCAGTATCCCAATTTTGCCGAGGCTGAAGAGCAGGGGCAGGAAGCCACTCTAAACCCAGGGGATGGCATCTATATTCCTGCCCTCTGGTGGCATGGTGTTGAGTCACTGCATGCAGTGAATGTGCTGATTAACTATTGGTGGGGAGGCATGACCAATGCAGGTATCTCCCCCAATGACAGCCTGATGCATGCCATGATGAGCATTGGCAATCTCAGTTCAGAGAAGCGCGAAGCCTGGCGGTATTTCTTTGATTACTATGTATTTAAAACCAGAGGCGAACCTGGGGAGGATCTGCCTGCAGAGCTTAAGGATTTGGTCACAAACCTAAGCCCGGAACAGCAGACACAGCTAAAACAATTTTTGGGGGGGCAGTTAAAGTAACTGTCTAACTGAGCCCATCTGTCATCCTCAGCGCAGCGAAAGATCTGGAGATATTTCGCCCCACTCAATAGGACAGCGAACCCAGGATTACAACTGCTACATGGCCTCTGCTTTACAGTAGTTATCAACAAACTGCTTGTGATTGGGCAACTGCTCCACCAGCCGATCGACATTATGTTTAATATTCTCCAAGAAGCTTTTCAGCTCTTGATCGGACATCATATTTACAATTGAGTGATACTGCTCGGGCATTAGTCCCTGGCCAAGCATTACCTGAGTCCAGGAGTTCTCGGCAAACACGTCGCCCGCTTTTTGGAATACTTTACCCGTCTGTTTAAACAACTCGATGCGGTGTTGCAGTGACTCGGGAATTGGCATGGTTTTACAGTGGCGCCAAAACCTGGTGTCGTCGCGCTCGGTGACATGATAGTGCAGCACAATAAAGTCACGAATAAATAAAAATTCTTCGCGCATCTGGGTATTAAACTCTTCGACATCCGGTTTGCGGATGCCATCCAGCGGGAACATCTGCAGCAGGCGAATAATGCCCCGCTGTACCATATGAATACTGGTAGATTCCAAGGGTTCGACAAAGCCACTGGCCAGTCCCAGAGCAATACAGTTTTTATTCCAGTGCTGGCGGCGCTGACCGGTGCGGAATTTAATCACCCGAGGTTCGGTCAGTGTCTCTCCCTCCACATTGCTCAGCAAGGTTTTAATGGCTTCATCGTCTGAGAGATATTTGCTGCAGAATACCAGGCCATTGCCCACCCTAGACTGCAGTGGGATACGCCACTGCCAACCAGCTTCTCGCGCTGTGGATTTGGTGTAGGGAATGGGGTCGCTAATAGATTTAGTCTGCACTGCCACAGCGCTGTCACAGGGTAAAAAGTGTGACCAGTCATCGTAGCCAGTGTGCAGGGTTTTATCGATTAATAGGCCAACAAAGCCGCTGCAGTCGATAAATAAATCGCCCTCGACTTTTTGACCAGATGCAAGAGTCACATGGGTAATATCACCGGACTGGTGGTCTGTGCCCACCTCAACAATTTTTCCTTCAACTCGTTTGGCACCAAATTTTTCCGCAAGTTTTCGCAGATATTTCGCATAGAGGCTGGCATCCATATGGTAGGCATAGTTCAAACCATTGCGTTGCAGCACGGCAAATTTATTGGCCTTGGCCGCTTGCAGCTCGGCGCAGTAATCTCCAAACTCACCGCTAACCCCCTGTTGTTTACCTCTTAACCAAAAGTGCTGAAACCCTGCTGCCCAGCAATCTTCTCCAGTGAACCCAAAGGAGTGAATATAGGACTCGCCGACATTCTTCCAGTTGGCAAACTCAATACCCAGCTTAAAAGTGGCCTGCACTTCCGCCATAAATTCACGCTCATTAATGCCCAGCAGCTGGTGCAATGTAATCATGGTGGGAATGGTCGCTTCACCCACACCTACGGTGCCGATTTCATCGGACTCCACCAGCGAGATGTCCAGATTCTTGCCAATTAATTTAGAAACAGCAGCAGCGGCCATCCAACCGGCTGTGCCACCACCAACAATCACGACTTTTTTTACTTTCTGGGTTGTCACTTTTATCTCTCCAAACTCTCGCCAAAGGCTTTTTATTGCTTAAATTTATTCAGTAACATACTGCGAATCTGCTTCGCTGAGGCTTCATCCATAGGATTAAGAACCCCTCTTACCTGCTCGGGAATATGCTCAAAAGCCTGTTCCTGAGGATTGAATACATAGTAATCAAACAGCTGCTGCCACACAGCGCGCTGCTCCTGAGGTAGGTCGCGCAGCCCCATAATTGCATGCTGCAATACATTGAGTGGCGGCCCCATATGGGCGGGGCTGTTGCGCCACCAGTAATTTATCAGCACATTAAAGCTTTCCAGCGCTTCGATATGATGCCACCACATACTGGGAATTAGCAGTGCATCACCGGGCTCTAGCTCAACCACCACAGCCGACTTCAGGGCTTCACGAAACTTTGGAAAACGCTCGTAATCCGGCTCTGCAAAGTCCACCAGGCTAATAGGCTGCCCAGCTGGGGTAAAATCTAATGGCCCCACATAGAGGTTCTCCAGCTGGTCGGGGGGAAACAATGTCACCCTGCGCCGCCCTGCCCCACAGCAGGCAATATTGGTGGGGAAATCGTAATGGGCCGCAATACGACTGCGGTTGCCCAACCAGATGCTCACCACTGGATTATGCTCGCTCAACGCTAAATCATTGTGTTGGCGAAACCCCGGTAGCCAGTGATCGATCATGGTGGAACCCACATAGACCATAGGTGCCTGACTGTTATCACTGTGCTCAATAAGCTGAGCAAACACCTGCTTTAAGTCTGCCTGCTGATTGGCAAAATTAAAGCCACTGTAATCCTGATTGTAAAAGACTCGGCCTTTATTTTCGGCGGGGCCAGTAAAAACCGTTAATGGCGCACCAGAATCAAACTGCGTCAGATAATCAATACTGTCGCTGGCGGACTGTTTAGCCGCCTGCACCAGAGGCCAGCTATCCACAAGCCCCCTTAATACCAATGGTATAGTTGAGTCTAGTACCTCAGCCGCGATAGCATCGGGCTGGCAATCTAATCTCTCTTCTACCTGTTGGCTAATCTGTAACAAGATTTATTGACTCTGGAGTAGCAGTGCATTTTTCTTATCAATCAATGTTCTGACCCTGGCGAACGAAGCTATCTGCATATAAATTGCCTGTAAATAACCCGCTTTACTGAGCCGACTCAGTGTGTCGCCGTCCAGATCGCGCAATTTCTCTTCGTTGATAGTGTAGAAGCCCAGAAGTTGATTGTTGGACCCATCATTAAGAGTAATTTCTAGGGTAAAAGGCTCTAATAGATCATTGGCTAACAGCGCCTCAATAAATACCTTGTTTTGCTCATGGCCAGCATGAATAGCTTCCAAGCCTGCAATGGAACCCTCCAGATAAGGAGTCTGATTACCCTCTTCGGTAAATAGCGCTTCGCCCTTCTCCCCATTGACTCGCGGGTTATCCATGTCGATGGAAACCACTGGGTTGTCCTCAGCCTTTTCGCCATTGGGACCAGGCTGAAATCCAATTAAGAATGGATGACGACGAATCATCATGGGGATATAGGTGGCATCCCAACCCTGGTCAGTGAGAAACAGGTTCTCATTATCCTCAAAACCAAAAATAGCCGCGGGATAAAACTGTCCGGTATCACCATCTTTAATAAAGAATATTGGATAACAAGCCTGAACATTCCTGAATTCTTGAGGAAAAGTGAGAGCGATTTTTACCTTATCACCGTAGGCCTCACTGCGATCAAGAATCACCTTAGTATCCCTGTGGGCGGTCTTGGTCAGTATTACGTAGTTACTCATGGGTTCTCCGATTGCCTGCAATTGGCCTGCTGCTGTCTATTATTGGCCGTTAATTAGTCTTTTAGTTATGGTCGATCAGTTGAGGGAGGCAGATTAAATTTTTTGCATCCCATAGCTATATATTTTATTGATTAATTCGCGGTTGGTGGGCAGCGATGCCTGCAACTGCTGTGTTCTTTTGGCATTCTCCTGAAATAGACTGCCAGCCCTCTGATAGGCCTGCTGTTCAGAGCGCCGCGCTGTGGTGCTGCCCTTGGTCTCAAAGCCCATGCCGTAGAGCACATATTGGAAGCTCGCCGATGGGAACAGCTCATCCACATGGGCGCTGTCCCTATGCCAGGGGCTCTGGTGACGCCAGAGTGCAACCTGCTCCGCCAGATGATCTGGAATGCTGGCGGGATCGCGATGATCCTGCCAGTACTGACCCTCTCGCTGACTGAGAATATAGTGCAGTTTTAAAAAATCAATTATACGATCCCAGCGATAGAGAAACTTATCATTAAATCGCTTGGCCACCAGGTCCATGGTTTTACGGTTGGCTGGCAGTTGCTCAGCAATCATAGCAGCAGATAGCTCCACCAACACTAGAGCCGAAGCTTCCAGGGGTTCGATAAAGCCCGCAGACATACCTATGGCCACACAGTTTTTATGCCAAAACTCGGCCCGGTGCCCGGGTTCAAACTGTATCTTGCGCACCATAGCCTGATCCGCTGCCTGCTTGCCTGCCGAGGCCTCAATATAGGCCATCAGCTCTTCTCGCGCCCGGTCTTCGGTGTTGTGGGCATCAGAGTAAACATGGCCTATGCCCCTGCGACTGGGCAGGCCTATATCCCATATCCAGCCAGCGCTCTGAGCGGTGGAAAGGGTAAAGGATTGAATGGGATCTTCTGGGGCCCCGTAGGGAACCTGTGCCGCCAGAGCAGTATTATTAAACAGATACTGTCTTTTGCTGCGCATTGGTACCTGATAGTGCTCGCCCAGCAGCAGTGATCTGGAGCCACTGCAGTCGACAAATAAGTCGCCCTCCACAGTGCCTGCCCTGTCGGTGACAATTGAGGCTATATCACCATTTGCTGCTGAATTAATGCCCTCGACATTGGCTTTAATATGGATAACACCCAACTTGTCCACGCAGTGGGCGCGCAATAGCTCGGCAAACTTGCCTGCATCCAAATGGTAGCCGTAGTTAAGCTGAAAAGCGTACTCTGGAGTAGAGATTTTCTTTGGCGCCTGATACCCCTCTGCAAGTGCGCTCTGGGGACAGACAGCATCGGCAAAGTTCACCTGGTCTCTGATTAACTGCCAATGGGGTGCCAGATTGGTATCGGCATAGCTCTGGGGAACAGTAAATGGGTGAATATAGCTGTCATGAGAGCCCTGTTTATCAGAACCCAGCCAATTTTTAAACAATGTGCCCTGCTTAAAACTGGCACTACATTCCCGAAAAAACTCGGTCTCTGAGATACCCATCTTTTGCAATGTACTGCGCATCGACGGCCAGGTGCCCTCACCAACGCCAATGGTGCTGATATCAGGCGACTCTACCAGTATTAGCTGAAAGCCATCACTTGGGTCGCTGGAACCGGAATTGGATCCAACAGCATGCTCTGCAGCTATAATTCCTGCAGTTAGCCAGCCAGCGCTGCCGCCGCCCAGGATAACAACTCGATGTATGTTTTTTTCCATTGGTATCAGCTAGTTAAAAAGAATTCTTAAATGGCCTTATCTATCTGAGTCTCTGCCAAGGCCAGTTTTTTTGTGTATTTGCATATTACTTTATATACGCCGTAAATAAAGAAGCCGCTTAAAAAATTAAGCGGCTTCTTATTAAGTTTGCGATAAATCACTCGCAAACCCTGGCTTCAACACCAGGGTTACTACAGTTTCTATGACCTAGAAAGTGTAGCGAACACCCAGATTGTAGCGTGCACCAGTTTGACCTGCCTGCAGCACCTGAAGCTCTTCACGACCGTAAACTCGGAAGTCAGACTCAGTCACGTTGATGCCGTCAAGGAAAATCGTAAGATTATCGTTAACTTCATAGCTAGCGCTCATATCCAACTGGCCGTAGGCACGGATATTAGTTGGGTTGATCGCAGATGAACCCTGACCCTGGCCAATGCCGCCCAGGAACTTATCACGCCAGTTGTACGCGAAACGAGCCTGGAAGCCACCTTTGTCATAGAAACCAATAAGGTTAGCTGAATCACTCAATCCGTTAAGTACGAACTGGGTTTCCAGAGCCAGCGGATCGAAAGCAACATCTGCGTTGGCGATAGTAGCGTTGACAATAAAGCCGTAGCCAGTTTCGCCGAAGTTGTGCTGCCAGTTAACTTCAATACCGTCAACTTTAGCTGTCTTTTCATTGGTAGGTACAGCCACAGTAAACGTCAGAGGATCGTTTGCTGAGGTGCCGTAGTATCGGCCATCTGCATCAAAAGCAGAGCTCATCGCAGTACCAATAGCTGTGTACTGAGAACCTGCATCCAGGCCTTCAGCCGCAGCAGTTTCTGCATACAGGCCGCCAGAAGCTGGATCATTCAAACCGAACAGAGCCATTTGCTTAAAGCCGTTACCAATAAAGTTATCTACAGTCTTTTCGTAGTAACCCAGGGACAGGTAGTCTGCATCACCGTAGTACCACTCGATAGACAGATCAAAGTTCTCTGCTTCGATGGGCTGCAGTGCGGGATCACCACCAGCAGCGCGAGCATCGCGGAACTTAAAGGTCTGACCATCGACAGTTACGCCGCCTTTAATGGCGTCGTAGCTCGGACGGGTAACAGTTTTACTGACAGATGCACGCAGAACCAGATCGTCTCTGAGATCAACATTGATATCCAGATTAGGCAACATCAAATCATAGCTGCCTTTGTAGTTATCATAGGCAACGTCGGCGCCCTGAACCAGATAGAATTCGTTACCACCTTCCCAGTAAACATCGTCATAGGTAGGCGCACGAGCCGCAGAAGTAACATCTGTGCTCTCGTGGCGCAAACCTGCACGCAGGCTAATTGGCATGCTGTTGAACTCAGTTTCATGGCTGATCTGTACATAGACAGCTGTAGTCTCTTCCGTGGTGCGCTTATCAACGTCCCAATCAGTAGAGGCACAGTAGGCAGTGCCACAGTCACCCACTGTCTGAGAAGCAGCTAATGGTAGTGCTTCAGCCAGCTCAACAATCTGCTCGAGGGTAGTCACGAAGTACTCAGTCTGACGGCGTGTGTCATTACCACCAGAAACCTGGTCGAATGAGTTAGCCATTGAAGATCTAACCAGAATATCGCTGATATAGCCGGGATCTGAAATACCACCCCAGGTACCACGTTCAACAGACTTACTTGTGCTTCGGTTGCTCACTTCTGTCAGCTCAATACCAAAGTCGATAGTGGTCGCGTCGTCAGCATCGAATTTGCCCATAAAGCGAGACTGCTCTACGTCCATATTTGATGCAGCGTTGCTGAATACACTACCAGTAATAATCATGTCGTCTTTGTAGAGAGGACGAGCTGCACCATCTGCACCAGAGTTTAGGCCCAGCTGCAGAATCGGAAGATCCTGATCAAAGTAAGTAGTTGTCTGAACACGGTTAAAGCTTGCCATGGTTACCAGAGAGCTGGTGCCGAATGGGTTGTTTGCACCCTGCTCAGAACCAGAATCATGGTAGTCAAAAGCCAGGCTCAGCTGATCAGAGAACTGCCATTCCAGGTTAAGTCCAAAAGAGTCATTTTCAGTTTTGGCACCGTCATGGCCAACACCCATAGCGAAGTCACTGTTGGGGCTTGCTTCGCTGTACATAGTAGGTGAAGCAATCAGGCCATCGTCCCAACTTGAGGACTGAGTGTTATTACCCAGGTTATACCAGGCAGACAGATCGCTGTAAGTGCGGTCCAGATCAAACTCTGAGTAGGTGTAGTCGACAGTGGCAGTAAAGTTATCTGCTGGTGCCCACTGCAGAGTCAACTGACCGTTTACACGCTCTGACTCATATTCGCTGAGGTTGTAGGCGTTGCTCTGAGGGATGGACATATTGCCAGCCGCATCAGATGGGCGGTTTACCTGAGCGTCATTGTTAGGAACAGAAGTCCAACCACCGTCGGTGTTACCTGGAGTTGTGTGCCAACCGCCAATGCTTGCAATATTCACCGCATTGTTACGACGCTGAGATGATGCACTAATAGCAATACCTACGGTGTCATCGGCAAACGTATTTGAATACAGACCAGAGAACTCAGGAGTGAAGTCATCACCTGTCTCAGTAGAGGTATCCATAGCCATCTTCGCACCGAAGGTTGCTATTTCGCCCGCTTCCAGAGGCTTAGTAGTAATAATGTTAATGGTTGAACCCACACCACCAGTAGCTGCAGCAGCATTACCAGTTTTGTGCACTACAACCGCAGAAATTCCTTCCGAAGCCAGATCGCCGAAATCGAACGAACGGTTAGTCCCGTTATGTGTTGGCATCTGACGGCCATTTAAGGTCACCAGGTTGTACTCAGGACCAAAGCCACGAACAGTTACCTGGCTACCTTCACCGCGCTGACGGCTGATAGATACACCAGTAACACGCTGCAGAGATTCTGCCAGGTTGGTATCTGGAAACTTACCCATGTCCTCTGCAGAGATTGCGTCTGCAACACCAGCTGAGTCACGTTTAATATCCATAGCACGCTTCAAACTAGCGCGAATACCGCCTTCAACAATAACCTCTTCAATCTGTGCTCCGTCTTGAGCAAATGCAGGTATGGCTGAACCGACTAATGCCAGAGCCACACTGCTAGAAAGAATCTTCTTTTTAAATAACATGTTGCTAAACCCCCAAGGTAAAAAAATAGTAAAACTACGGACCCATCTATTTATATAGTCTTGTATATATTACTGAGATGGATATCCAAGCATATAAGGTACATCGGTCTGACGCTGAAATACACAGCAATTGAGACCAAATACACAAATATGCGATAACAGGGGCCTAGGGTAAGACTAAAGTTCGCATTTGCGTCAAATTAACCGGTTTATGCGGTGTTGAGGACACTCTTCTGCAGGTTTAAAGGTAAAATTTTGGTAACTCAGAGCCCCTAAGCAGACAACCAGGCCCGGGGCGCTTTCACAACCAAAATTAGAGCTCTAATTATGATCGCAAACACAGCAACCTCGTCTTTGATTACCGCCTTTGGATTAGGGCTCAGCCTGATGACTAGCTGGGTAGCCGCTGATATTCACAGCCCTGTAGTCTGGGCACTGAATGTGGGAGGCGGCCAATTTAATGCCGACTCTGTATTACAGTACCAGAGCGATGACTGCTCTGAGTCACCCAGCTGCCTCAGCGTGCCAGCGGTAGAAGGCACTCAGGTTCAGCCTCTGTATAAAAGCTATCGCACAGGCAACCTGCTGTTCTCACAGCCTCTAGAAAACGGTGTTTATGATCTGACGCTGCATTTTATGGAGCCAGAAGATACCCCTAAAGGTCAGCGCCTGTTTGATGTGCTGGCTCAGGGCAAGCTGATTATTGGTAATCTGGATGTTCGCGGCTCTCGTGATGGCCGTATGCGCTCCGCCCTGTCCCGAACCATACCCAATATACAGGTCACCCAAGGACGCTTGGATATAAGCTTAAAAGGCTTAGCGGGACTACCAGTGATCAGCGGCTTTGAGGTGCGGCAGCGACAGCCTACAGACACCTCTCCTTGGGCATTGCTCTGGTCCGATGAGTTTAATAAGGACGGCGCGGTCGATGCCGACAAATGGAATATCGAGACCTGGCCGGCACGCAAGGTCAATAACGAAGATCAAACCTACACCACCAGAGCGAAAAATTTGCGCATAAAGGATGGGCTGCTGGTTATAGAGGCCCATAAAGAAGACTATGCCGGAGCCAAATACAGTTCCGCGCGCATCAATAGCGCCGGCAAAATGGATATTCTCTACGGCAAGCTTGAGGTGCGCGCCCGGCTGCCCAAGGGTCAGGGTACCTGGCCCGCTATCTGGATGATGCCCACAGACCCCTTCCGCTACGCGACCAACTGCGGTCCCAGTAAAGTTGACTGGCAGGGTAATGGCGCTTGCGATGCCTGGCCAAATTCTGGCGAGATCGACATTATGGAACACGTGGGTTACGACCCCAATATTGTCCATGGCACAGTGCATACCAAAGACTACGTGTGGGTCCACTGGAGCCAGCGCAAAGGCAGTATTAAGCTAGATAATGTGCACGAAAACTTTTATCGCTACGGCCTAGAGTGGACGCCAGACAGCCTTACCACCACAGTCAATGATGTGCCCTATTTCACCTATTACCGCGATTCTGATGACTGGGCATCCTGGCCTTTTAACCACCCATTTCATGTGATTCTCAATCTGGCTATAGGGGGCGACTGGGGTCGCGCTGGCGGACCCATTGATAACAGCGCTTTCCCCCTAAGACTGGAAATTGACTACGTTAGGGCCTACCGAGCAACGGCCGTACCCCAGTAGTTATAACCGGCAAATTTTGGCGTGCTAGGCAGATACATTTGCTCCATAGCCTCGATCTCAAAGCCGGCAGCGGTGATCAAGCTGGGAATATCGCGATTAAGGTGGCAGCCACCGGCGATCTTGCCCCAGATCGGGTCGATACGGCTCTGCCATTTAGACACATTGGTATCTGGCGCCAGGCCATGCTCACAGAAAATCATTTTGCCACCAGGCTTTAAAACCCTGAGCATCTCTTTATTGGCAGCCGCCACTTCCGGAATGGTGCACATAGTAAAGGTGACCAGCACTGTATCCACATGATTGTCGGGCAGTGGCATTGCCTCGGCCCCACTCAGAATAAACTCTACGGGAATACCCTTATCCTCAGCGACTTTTAGTGCCATGCGATTTAGCTCTTCGGAGGGATCAAGACCAAGAATTTTATCCACCTTGGCTGCATCGTAGTAAGGAATATTAAGACCAGAACCAATGCCGACCTCCAATACCAGCCCTTCGGCCATAGGCACGACTTTTTCACGCTGATACTTGATAGGTTTGGAGCCACAGGCGCAGTTTAAGAAGTGCGGCAAAATGTACTTATCGTATAGCCCCATCTGGTCATCCCCTACTTATTATTCTAATTTAGGTCTGTAGCATAACCTTTAAGAATGGCCAGGGGAACAATGTCTAGGGCTTTACTGTTGGTACGCTTTAGATGCACCCGCGGAGCACAGCCGGACTCATGGGCCTCCAACCAGCGAGACGCGCAGAGACACCAGGACTGACCCTCGACCAGACCCGGAAAATCAAACTCCGGGCGCGGTGTGGACAGATCATTGTCGCGGGATTTGGAAAAACTCAGAAAACTCTGAGTAATAAGAGCACAGACTGTGTGAGATCCTCGATCATATCTGTCAGTATGACAAAAACCATCGCGAAAATAGCCTGTGATGGGATGACTACAACATTCCTCAAGGGCTTGGCCGAAAACATTAGTTTGATTCATGCTTATGCCTTCCGGAACATAAAAGATGCAATATCAGCGTTTTGCCTTTGCATGTTAGCAATAGCCTAAAGTCGCCATCATAGCTTTATATGGCGGCCAGAAGAAGAGCACTACAGCATTGGCTGCTAATTTTCATCTGGCGCCAAATGTTTATCCAAGAAGGCCTCAAATGCGGTGAGAATAGCTAGTCTGTTAGCTTCTATTTCCATATAGTGGCTGCCATTTTCCAGCTCTATATACTCCACCTGCTTGTTGTGCTTTTGCAGCGCTTTGTACATATTCCGACTTTGACTTACATCCACCACTAGATCTTTGTCGCCATGTAACAGAAGTACTGGGATATCTATTTGGCTCGCTAACTTAAGCGGTGACCTTTCAGCCAACGCCCGCCTGTTATCACCAAACTGCTTGGCAACCACCTCGTAATTAGAGAAGCGTCGGGCATAGCGAACAATAGCTTCAACATCTGAGACACCAGCAAAACTTGCCGCACATTTAAAGCTGTCCTGCTGGATCACCGCCGCCATCAGCGCAGCATAGCCACCGTAACTGCTACCAAGGATACAAATTCTATCTCTGTCTACCGAGTAGTTTTCCACTAACCACTGGGCACCGTCTGCCAAATCATCCTGCATGGCGCCACCCCAGCCCTGTACCGAGGCCATCTCAAATTCAAAGCCATAGCCTGACGAACCCCTGAAGTTTGGCTGCAAAATTACGTAGCCACGACTGGCAAAGAACTGGGTAAACCAGGAAAAACCCCCATAATTGCGCGCCATGGGGCCTCCGTGGGGCATCACTATGCGGGGTTGCCGTGGCGAATACCTTGGTGAGGGAGAGTGACATAGCCCTCTATTTCGGTGTTATCGCGGGCTTGGTAAGTGATTTTTGTGTGGTCAGATAAAGCCTGCTGATAAAGCATAGGATACTGATCGAGCAGAAAGCTGAGCTTTTTAGTATCCCGATTACCCAGATAATAAGCGCCAGGCTGAACCGAGTTACTGGTAAACAGTACATATTTTCTCTCGTCTGCGCTATAGCTTGCAACAGCGTTGTAGGCATCTGGTATTGCACTGTCCAACGCCAGTTGGAACTGCCGGTGGCTGCTGTCAAAGTAAACCTTGGCGCCGTCGGCTTCGCCATGGTAGACGCCGATCACATCACCGGTTTTATCCGAATAGATCAACCTGCCTTCCACATCGTAGTCGGGATCGTGGAATACCAGCTCCCTGGGAAAATCTGGCTGGGTCAAATCTAGCTTAAAAATTCCATAGCGGCCGTTATTGTCAGCGCGAATATAGAGTTCATCGGGGTCAAGGCCAAAGCCCAGAGGGGTGATGTCTGGCTCAGAAAAAAGCTCATACTCCAGAATATTGCGCCACTTGTTTGAGTTTAGATCCAGCAGGCGAGTGAACATTCTAGTGTCGTCGCGGCCAAACCCAACTCTGACTCTGTGCTGCTGATCGGTCATCCAACCACCGATATTAGTTTTGCCGGAATAGATTAAGTGGCGTTTTCTATCTGCTTTCAAACTCACTTTATAGACGGCATATTTATGCCTGCGGTTGACCATCAGGCCCATTAAAATATGGTCTGGATCATCGGGCAGCATATCGATCACATTGCTCTGAAACTGGCTCTGTATTTCGCCACTGCGCTGCAGCAGTAGAGGCTCAGCAGGGGCACTGCCATCGGCAGGCACTTTTAACAGCCGAGACTCGCCATATTTGATCTGCAACCCCTGCATCGGGTAAGACGCACTGATCAAAAGAGTTTTGTTATTGGCCCATGCAAACCAGCCCAACCTAAACTTCTGATTATTCGTGTGCACCAGATATTTTTTTTCGCCGCTTTCAATATGAATAGAAGCAACAAACGAACTTCCGCCAGTGTTTCCCAGATAGGCGATATATTCCCCGTCTGGGGAGAGCCTTACCTGCTCGGCTGCAGGCAAACGACCAAATGCCTCCACTGGCAAATTATCAGCCATGGCCAGGCCTGACAGGCCCAATAAACACAGAGTTAACCTAGCGATTGATTGCAGAATCTTAGAGGGACGAAGTATAAGTAAATTATTCATATGTGCATAATCTACCTCTTTAATGCTTCGGATTCAAATAACCGCGCCTCCATTCAGTGCACCGAGAAGCTTTTACCAAACTACTGCCTGTCCAATATGGCTTCCATCTCATCCATAATACTGCTCATGCGTGCTACCAGGGCCCTGTAAGGTGCAGGTGTCGCCATATCAATGCCGGCTTTTTTCATTAGCTCGTAGGGGTAGTCTGAGCCTCCAGCTTTAAGCAGATTAATAAAATCTTGCTGCGCCTGCTGGTCTTTGCTGCTTATTTTTTCTGCCAATCCAGCAGCTGCTGTAATAGAGGTGGCGTATTGGAAAACATAAAAGTCGCGGTAAAAATGCGGGATAAAGGCCCATTCCATTCCGTATAGATCATCGATGGTAACAACACCCTGGTCATGGCCGTGGTAGCGCTTTAATAATTCCAGATAAATCTTGGATAATTTTGCGCCGGTCAACACATTGCCCGCTTCCACTTCTTCATTCATCTTTAATTCAAACTCTGCAAACATAGTCTGGCGGAAGAATGTTCCGCGCAGTGACTCCAGGCCACTGCCAAGATAAAACAGCTTCTCCTTATCGGTTTGAGCTTCACCCACAACCATATCCTGCAGTAGCATCTCATTCATAATCGACGCAGTTTCTGCAATAAAAGTGGAGTAACTGGCGTTTTCCCAGGTCTGAGCTTTGTTGGCTAAAACGGAGTGCACCGCATGGCCATACTCATGAGCAAAGGTGGAGGCACTGTCGTAATCATCATTGTGATTAAGCAGTACGTAGGGGTGCACGTCGTAGGCACCGCCAGACATATAGGCGCCAGAGCGCTTGCCTTTAGAGGGGTACACATGCATCCAGCGCTCGGTAACGCCCCTGTCGTAGCCTTCCATATACTCTTCGCCGAGCGGCATCAGCGCACGGCGGGTCAGGGCAATAGAATCTTCAATACTGTAGGTCTTGTCCAGATCCACCAGTGGCGGATAGATATCGTAGTAGCGCATTTCGTCATCGATATTAAGCATGCGCTTGCGCAGGTTAAAGTAACGATGCAAGGTCGGCAGTGCACTGTTAACTTCGGTCACCAGAGTTCTGTAAACCGCCTCTGGCATATTGTCATCAAACAGTGCGCGACTCAGAGAGCTCTCGTAATTGCGCACATCAGTGCGGAATGCCAGACCCTGAATATGACTGTTCATTAAGGTTCCCAGGGTGGCCTCAAAATCTTTCCATACACCCCAGAAGGCATCAAATACCATTTTGCGATCTTCGCGCACTGGAGCCTGACGACCGATAGAATAGCCCGACTGACTGAGACGCAAGGTTTCGCCGTCGGATAGAGTCACTTCGGGCCAGGGCAGATTAGCATTGGCCAAAACCGAGTACACTGTGCTCGAGGTACCTAGGAACTTGCCGCCTTTGGCCAGAACAGTCTCAACATCTTCAGCCAGGGTGTGGGGTGCCTGACGCAATGAGTCCTCTATACCGAAGGCAAATTTTTCCAGCCCCGGCTCAGCCGCAAGAAATTGGCGGATTTTTGTTTCACCCAATGACAGTAATTCAGGGCTGTACCAGCTCACTGACGCACCAATATCACTGTAAAGATTCATTGCCAGCTGACGGCGCTCGGCGTTTTCTGCATTGCCTGTGTCTTCGTCCGCCATCAGGCTGGAGTAGATATAGATGCGCACCACGTCTTTGTAGACATTGGAAATGGTCTCGACTGCGGTCAGAAATGACTGCGGGCTACTGCCTAGTGTGCCTTTTAATGCAGCCAGTACCTCTACCTGCTTGGCCGCTTCAAGGCGGGCTGTATTCCAGGTCTGGTTATCGGCATACAGGTCGGTAAGATCCCAAGTATATTTTTCGTCCACTATAGCAGCTGTGTCTGAGGGCGAATTTTCGATCTCTGCCGAGCCCTGAGGGTCTGCGCAGGAGGTTGCAAACCAGCAGGCAAAAACAACAGTGAATAGTTTGGTTTTTTGCTGAAACTTGTACATATTAAAGGCCCTATTATTATTGTTGCGCGAACGCTCAGGTGTGGATTGTACAGATAGCCACAGATAAGAATATACCCTATCTGTGGCTGGGATTGCAGAGGATAAAGCTAGCGTCTAAGCGCCGAGGAATTGTTCGGCGGTCAAGTCATAGCAGGTGCTGTCCAGATCGGCGACCAGCTCCAGGCTGACCTTGGCTTTTGGCAGTTCGTAGCGGAAGAAAAAGCCTGTAGCTGCCAATTTGCCCGCATAAAAATCCCGGTCAGCACTGTCACCACTGGCTGCGCCGGCAGAGGCAGCAACAGCCTGAATTAACCACATCCATGCGATAACAGCATGGCCCATGGCATCGAGGAAGATGGTCGCATTGGCCAGTGCCAGTGAATTATTATCACAGGCCACAACGGCAGCGATGGTCTGTTCAATCTGATCCATTGTGGAGGTTAACTGCGCGCAATAACCTGCCAACTCGGGGTAGGCTGAAGCGGAGTCAATCGTCGCCTGTATCTCTTCACGCAAAATAGCTACCGCAGCACCATTGTGCATCTGCACCTTGCGGCCCAAAATATCCAGCCCCTGAATACCCCAGGTACCCTCGTGGATATGGTTGAGACGGTTATCGCGATAAAGTCGCTCTACCGGGTACTCGCGGGTATAGCCATAGCCGCCCAACACCTGTATCGCTAGCTTATTGGCTTCGAGACAGTATTCTGAGGGCCATGATTTGCAGATAGGCGTCAGTAGATCCAGCAATAGACCCATGCGTTTATTCTGCTCGGCATCATCGGACAGCTTCTGCTGATCAATAATCTGCGAGCTGTAGTACATCAGCATTTGCGCGCCTTCAACAAAGGCTTTTTGAGTCATTAGCATACGCTTGATATCCGCATGCTCACTGATCATTACCTGTGGCAGTTGGGGGTCTTTATTCGCCAAATCCCGGCCCTGGGGACGGTTGCGGGCATAGTCCAGGCTGTAAAGGTAGCCGCCCAGCGCAGTCATCACCGCCGACATACCCACTGATATGCGCGCCTCGTTCATCATATGAAACATATTGGCCAGGCCTTCATTTTCATTGCCGACCAGATAGCCAATACAGTCACCAGCCTCACCAAAATTAAGTAGGGTATTGGTGGCGCCGCGACAACCCATTTTGTGGTTGAGGCCGGCCAGTGCAACATTGTTGCGCTCAGCCAAACTACCATCGTCATTGACTCTAATTTTGGGCACCAGGAACAGTGAAATACCTTTGACCCCTGCGGGCCCACCGGGCACCTTGGCCAGCACCATATGGATAATATTGTCGCTCAGATCCTGTTCACCACCGGATATCCACATCTTGGTACCAGAGATTTTATAGCTGCCATCGCCCTGGGGCTCAGCTTTGGTCGTGATATCAGCCAGTGATGAGCCAGCCTGGGGCTCTGAAAGGCACATGGTGCCAAACCAGTCGCCCTCTACCAATGGGCTTAGGTATTTATTTTTAAGCTCAGCTGAACCACAGACATTGAGCATATTGGCCACACCCTGGGTCAGGAACAGATAGATATGTATGGGGTTGTTAGCACAGACAAACATGCCGTTTAGCGCCTGGTCAACCATCCAGGGCAGCTGCATGCCACCAATATCTGCATCGTAGCCAGAGGCACATAAACCGGCTTGTTTAAAGGCGCTGATCGCTTGCTTTACTTCGGGAATGGTTTCAACTTCACCATTCACAAACTGTGGCTCATTGGCATCCAGTTTACCGGCGCAGGGCAGAAACTCTTCTTCTGCAATCGACTGACAGAGATCGAACATAGCCTCTAGTGAGTCGCGGTCGTAGTCTGCAAAGCGGTCGGCCTTGAGCATCTCGTCTAGGCCCAGTGCCTCGTAAAACATAAAGTCCACATCGCGACGATTGACGATCATTGACATGATTTTTCTCTCTTTAAATTCGAGCAATTAATAGGTTTATTTTAGCCAGCGGTCAGCAAAATGCCATCAGCCTGATCAATACTGCTAATTTGAAAGCTGGTGTAATTCCCAGTCTTTTATCAGTTGCTGTGTGTCCTGCTGCCAGGGGTGGAAGTCTTCGCGGAAAAAATCTCTATAGGGCTTTAGGGTGCCTCGCAACACGCCCTCTCTGCCAAACAGAAACACCAGCCCTGAAGCCCAAACTTTAAGATTCCAAAGTTTGCCATCCCGACTCAGTATATGTCGCACTCCGTGAAGAATATCCCAGGTCAAGAAAAAGGTACTGCGGCGCATGGCAGCCCGACGCATTTTCTCGGTGCCACCTATGGCCCGATAAACATCAAAGGCTACAGATTTATGCTCCATCTCCTCGACAGCATGCCATTTCCATAGCTTGGCCATGGCCGGATGGGCCTTGGCAAACAGATTATCTTCGCCCAGGGCCTTTTCTGCCAGCACTGCGGTCAAATGTTCAACCGCCGCTGTGCCTGCGAGTTGCTCGCGAGCCGGAACATTCTTTTTTACCCAGCCCATACGCCGACGCAATGGCCCCTCTAGGGCTTCCAAATCATAGCCACGCTGGGCACAGAGCAATTCGTTATAGCGCTGGTGCTCACGCAGATGCACTGCTTCCTGACTGTAGAACTGGCGCATTTCCTCCTGCAACTTGGGGTCGCTGATGCGATCCCGATAATGGCGAACCGAGTTAATAAAGAACTGTTCGCCCAGAGGGAAAGTGATCGACATGGCATTAAACCAGGCCGTGGCAAATACATGGTTATCCATCCATTCACCTTTGAGCGCCTCGGCAATATCCAGTTCAGGATTGCGCTTCTTAATGGGCACATTGTCTGGGGTATAGGACTGTGACTGACTCATTAGACTTGACCTCTAGATGCGCTCAACAATAATGGCTGGCGCCATACCGCCGCCGGCACACATGGTGACCAGACCACGCTTAAGTCCACGACGCTCCAACTCATCTACCATAGTGCCAATCAGAACCGAACCTGTGGCGCCAATCGGATGGCCCAGCGCCATAGCGCCGCCATTGACATTAACTCTGTCCCGATCCAAGTCCAGATCGCGAATAAATTTCTCGGCCACCACAGCAAAGGCTTCATTGATTTCCCAGAGATCAATATCGTCTTTGGTGAGTCCCGCTTTTGCCAGTACCCGCTTGGCTGAGGGCACAGGTGCGTTGAGCATCAGCGCCGGGCAGTCGCCCATATTGCCGTAGGCAACCACTTTGGCTCTAGGCTTCCAACCCTGTTTGGTAGCGTATTCTGGTGAGGCCAGCAACACTGCAGCTGCACCGTCAACAACACCGGATGAATTACCCGCATGGTGCACATGTTTAACGTCCACATCCGGGTATTTCACAGCCATTAATTTACCGTAGGTGGTGCCCTCTTCATCCAGAGGCATATTGGTCAGTTTTTCGAAAGACGGCTGAAGCTGGCCCAGAGTTTCCATGGTGGTACCGGGACGGGGAAATTCATCTTTATCCAGGGCCAGAGAGCCATCGTCGTTATAAACAGGCACCAGGCTCTTATCAAAATGGCCGTTTTCTATGGCATGAGCAGCGCGTTGCTGACTCAGCTCTGCCAGGCGATCCAGATCCTCACGGGGAATGCCCTCAATGGTGGCTATGGTATCTGCACAGAGCCCCTGATGGGACTGGCCATACATCTCGCGCAGATGCATATTACCTGAATCCACAAAGGGACTGGTTTCGGCAGCGAGACGGCCATAGCCAGACATCATTTCACAGCCACCGGCAATTACCATATCTTCCATACCAGACATAATCGAGGCCGCAGCCATATTGACAGTAGTGATACCAGAGCCACAGAAACGATCCAGAGTGACACCACTGGAAGTGACATCATAGCCCGCATCCAGGGCGGACATACGGCCCATATCATTGCCATTGGGCCCGCGCTGTACGTTACAGCCCCAGATAATATCGGCCACATCAGCGGTATTGATATTGTTGCGCTCCGCCAGTGCTTTTAACACCGTGGCACCTAGGCGCTGAGGGTGAATTTCAGTGAGCGCTCCGCGGCCCGGCTTGCCAATACCACGGGGTGTGCGACAGGCGTCGATAATCCATGCTTCGGTCATAATAGTTACCTTTGTTTGAAAAGCCCCATTCAGTTACAGCACTGTGTAGAGCGCTTTTATTGTTTTAATTATTCACGATTATCTGCACTGTATTAATAGCTCGGCAACTATTCAAACTTACTTATGACCAATGGTTCAGGAAGACGGCACCAACTATCTGGCCATCCAGAGATATTCTATTTTATTTCCGCTAGACTGGGCTTAAATTCAGGGCCTTAGTTCGGAGCCTAATAATGATAAAAAAAAAGTTCTCACCGCAATTTATGACCGTCGGCCTAATCTGTCTGTTGGGCCTTGCCATGCAGGTTAAGGGCGAAACCGAGCGCAGCTTTGCGCCAGCAGAACAGGATAGCAAAGGTCGCTATATCAACCTCGACAGGAATCTCCCGGGCGTATCCATCAAGGTGACCGCACCGTTTTTTGCCCGGCGTGTACTCACTGCCTTTAAAAGTCGCGACGGCGCGCCACAGCGTATTGCCAACGACGGTGAGTTTCTTCGAGAGAATGCCACACACAGAGAGCCCACAGTAACCTGGATTGGTCATGCAACATTATTGGTGCAGATGGAACATCTCAGTTTCCTTACCGATCCCATATGGTCAAATAGACCCAGCCCCGTGCCCTTTGCCGGGCCCAATCGCTATGTAAAACCCGGCATCGCTATCGAAGACCTGCCCCCTATCGACTTTGTAATAATCTCTCACAATCATTATGACCATCTGGATTTGCCCACATTGCGAAAGCTGTCCAAGCGCGACCCAGATACTGTATTTTTTGTACCTCTGGGCAATGGCGAATTGCTGCGCAAAAACGGTATTGATCAGGTTCAAGAGCTGGATTGGGGTGAGACTGCCAGCATCAAAGACGCGACCATTCACTGTCTGCCTACCCAGCACTGGAGCAAGCGCAGCCTTACCGACACCAGAAAAGCACTCTGGTCTTCCTGGGCGGTAACAGGGCCTCAGCGACGCTTTTACTTTGCCGGGGACACTGGTTATTTTGCCGGCTTTAAAGAAATTGGCGATAAATTGGGGCCTTTTGACCTAGCCGCTGTTCCCATTGGCGCCTATGAACCCAATGCCATGATGAAGGTGTCCCATATGAACCCGGAAGAGGCGGTTCAGGCCGCTGTAGATATAAGAGCACAACGGGCGGTAGCCGTACATTTCGGTACCTTTAACCTCTCTGACGAGCCTCTGACTGAGCCACCGCTCAGATTTAAAGCCGCAGCTGAAAAGTCTGACATAGGCGCGACCAACAGCTGGGTTTTAGATATTGGCGAAACCCGGAAATTTTAATCCCAGGTACCATTGCGAGAAAATCTATGACGAAGAGTAATCGGAACGGCGCTTCAGTTTGCCCCCTTGGCTTTTTGATACTCTGCCTCTGCAGCTTATCTGGCTGCGGTGAGATGGATCCTGACAATATCGCAATCACAGAGAGCCGCGCTCCCCTCAGTGAGACACAGGCTGGCAATCTTATGCAGCTGCCCCTCGATTGCGCCGAGATCGAATACCCTAATAAGCTCAGTCAGATGCTGCGCAGTGATGCTGACCTCGCCTCTCCGACCCAGCTACATCCGGCTTTTTATGGTTGTTTTGACTGGCACTCGGCGGTCCATGGTCACTGGTCTATGGTGCGCCTGCTTAAAGCATTTCCCAATGTGGCTGGCCATGAACAAGCCAAAGTTATTCTGCAACGCCATATTACCCCCGCCAATATCGCTATTGATATCAACTATCTGCGAGACAACAAATCTTGGGAACGACCCTATGGTTGGGCCTGGCTACTCAAGTTAATGCTCGAACTTAAAACCTGGGACGATCCAATAGCAGCACCATTATCCGCAGCTCTTAAGCCTCTTGCTGAAGAACTGTCAGCTATGTATATCGCCCATTTACCCAAGCTTGTTTACCCTATCCGCGTAGGCGAACACAGCAACACTGCCTTTGGCCTCACCTTCGCTTGGGACTATGCTCTGCTGTTCAACGATGCCCCGTTAAAAGCAGCCATTGCTCAGCGGGCAAAAGACTTTTATCAACAGGATAAAAACTGCCCGATTAGCTGGGAACCCAGCGGCTATGATTTTCTGTCACCCTGCCTTGAAGAAGTCGACCTGATGCGCAGAGTGCTACCTGAAGAACAGTTTATTCCCTGGGTTAATGATTTCTTACCCCAGCTGTCCTCAACAGATTTTGATCTAGCCGTGGGTGAAGTATTTGATCGCACTGATGGCAAGCTGGTGCATCTGGATGGTTTAAATTTTAGTCGCGCCTGGGTGCTCTATGGTTTAGCTGAGCAATACCCGGAGTTTTCACATCTGAAAAAAGTCGCAGACCTTCATATCGATTATTCCCTGCCAAATTTGGTTGGTGACAGCTATGAAGGGGGACATTGGTTAGGGTCATTTGCGATTAACGCTCTGCTTCGATCAAACTAAACAGCTCTATCAATTAATTTTTAATCCAGCGTCCCATTTGGGCAAAGGTAATCCATGTCAATGTATAACAGTTCCATTCCAATTTTCGTTCGCTTTCTAGATAATTTATCTGGCCTGCTTAATTCCGCCAGTGCCTATGGCACAGATCAAGCCATTGATGAATCAGTGCTCGCCAGCGCGCGTCTGTTTCCCAATATGCATCCTCTTATCAAACAGGTACAGATCGCCTGCGATATGGTGATGCGCGGCGGCGCTCGGTTAGCTGGTGCCACACCTCCGGAGGATGAAGACAATGAGACAACCTTCGCCGAACTTCAGGCCAGAATTGCGGATACCAAGACATTTTTGCTGGGCCTGTCTGAAGAAAACATTAATGGCTCCGCAGATAAAACCATTGTCATGCCAGCTGGCCCCTATGAATTAACCTTTACTGGCGAAGAGTATTTAAACCTGTGGATACTGCCAAACATGTTTTTCCATATCAGCACTACCTACAATATTTTGCGCCACAATGGTGTGGCCATTGGCAAGGTTGATTTCTTGGGTGTAGGCTCGTTTATTACCAAAGGCCCTTAAGCCAGCACAATCTGTGTTATTGCACTGCTGTTCTGGACTTGAGAAAAGACTATTAGCCATGGTTTTGCCCGGCTTAACTAGGCGGCGTGCACTGCTCGCAGCAAACGGCCCATCGGCTTCTCGCCCAGATCAGCAGCAAACTGGGTATTTTCCCAGGCACTGTGGCCACCAATCATCACCAGCTCAACCACGCCATCGGATCGATTGACCAGCTGCTCATGGCTAAATTCTTCACGGTGAATACGCTGGGCGCTGTTCTCGCCATCGTATTCAGCAAGCTTCTTAGGGTCGATCAAAATCAAATCCGCCACATCACCCAAGTCGATAGTACCACCCTCCACACCGAACACATCGGCGGCGTCTTTAGTCAGCCGTTTGACCATATAGCTAACATCCTGATCACCCCCCTGAGCCGCCAGCTTTAGGCTGCGCAGGTTGACATCATAAAAGGCCATATTGGTCAGATGGGCGCCGCTGTCATTAAAGCCGGGCAACAGCAGAGGGTTCATTAGCAGCTCGCGCACTGTCTCTAGGTCGCGGTTGGCAGTGATGGTGCTCCAGGTTAGATCATTGTCAAAGGAGCGCAGCATCTGCAGCATAAAGTCCCCTTCGTCTTCAATCCAGGCAAAGTCTGCCTGCACTGTTGCAAGCTCATCTTTGGTTATATCTGCCGGTTGCTGCCCTGCATTAATAGCATTTATCCGATCAAAAACTGCCTGGAAATCCATGCCCTGCCAGCTGCTCTGGGGGCAGCGCTCTAAAAGCATATCGGCTAGGGTGCGGTGGAAAGCATAGTCCTCTAAATTGATCTTGCGTTTGAGGCGCGCCAAACTCCAACCCTGCTTGCCCTTCATCCACATAGCTTTAAAGGCCCTGGCATAGTCTGGGTCATTGAGAATAGCCAGGCGAGCCTCGCGATCTTCAAGATCAGTTTCATTAAGGCGGCGCAACTCAGGAATTTCCTCGGCCAGTGGTGTCACCGCGCCATCACCCCAGGTTTTAAAGGGCGCGCCCAGCGCCTGCATATGAAAGTCCCCTTTGATCAGCCAGGAGTTGAGCATACGCGCCAGTATCTTAGTCAGGCGAGCCAGACGCCAGTTATTGGTAATATCCAATGCCGCAACCACAGTGGTGCGCAAGGGCTTGCCATAGAGTCGGCCACTGGTGAGCAGAAAGGTTTTTAATGTGCCAATCACGCTGTCTTTTGGTGGCGTAGCCTGCCATAGAGCACCCTGTTCTCGCACCACGCCAGCCAGCGCCTTTAGCTCGGGGAATTTGGAAAACTGGGTGGGAATAGTTTTTTCACAGTGGGGCTGTGCCGCCAGATAGTGAAATGGCAGTGCATCGGTTGAGAAACCTGCATAGCCCTGCTGCAAACCCTCGCGCAGTGAATCTTTCATCTGTTCCAGCTCATCGCTGGTTGGGTCCCGTGTAATGCTATTTTCGAAACCCATTTTTTCGATACGCAGCATGGAATGGGGAAATAGCGCCACCACATTGGGACCAAGATTCAGCTTTTCCAGATGGTCTAGATAGTCGCCGGGGTTTGCCCAGCTGACATTGTCGGCACAGTGGCGCAAAACATGCTTGGGAATATTTTCTACCCGCGCATAACAGCTAACAATTGGGTCATTGGTACCATCGCGCTGAGCGCCAAAGGCCAGCCCTAGACTACAGTTGGCAATCACCACTGATGTAGTGCCGTGGCGAGTAGACTCTGGCAGGCCAGGCGCTACCTCCAACTCCAGATCATAATGGGTGTGAATATCAAATAGCCCGGGCATCAACCACAGACCTTGGGCATCAATCACTCGGCCAGCCTGGCTGGCATCTAACTGCTGCCCGCGGGCCACAATGCGGCCATCAGCTACAGCAACATCTTCAATCACCGGCTGTTCGCCAGGGTTAAAAACTTTGGCATTTTTAATCAAAGTATCAAATGATTGGGGCTGGGCTTGAGTCATGGTCTTTCTCTTATAAGTTATAATTATTGCTAGCTAGACTGCTTTTTGAAATCTATTTGTCAGGCAACACAGGCAAAGTATTGCACCAAGATTAATCGGACTCAAGACAGTAAATGGACTCGCGGGTCGTTTTACGCCACTATAAAGCCAGTCCATTTTATAAAAATAAAAATCCTATGGAACCATCTGTCAGTAAACCTAGTTTTAGCCCGGAGCTCTGGCGCGCCCAGGGGCAATATCAATCTCTTCTGGGGCATCAGATCTTCTGTATTGATAGCGGGGCAACTCAGCAGTACAGCCCTCAAACGCCTGTATTACTACTGATCCATGGCTTTCCCACCTCAAGCTGGGACTGGCTGCCAATCTGGGATGACCTAGTAAGTGATTATCGGGTGATAGCACTGGATATGCTGGGTTTTGGCCTCTCTGATAAACCCAACAGGCGCGACTACAGCATCCATGGCCAAGCGGATATTGTCGAGGCTCTGGTTGCTGCAAAAGGGCTCGAGAGCTTTCATGTGCTGGCCCATGACTATGGCGACACCGTAGCCCAGGAGCTGCTTGCGCGACAGATGGATGGCTCTGGAATCGGGCAGTGGCTGTCCTGCTGCTTTCTCAATGGCGGACTATTCCCAGAGACCCACAGGGCTCTGCTTACCCAAAAACTTCTGCTCAGCCCTATAGGTGGATTACTAAATGTATTTACCGGCTACCGCCAATTTTGCCGTAACTTCAGCTCGGTATTTGGCGAAGATAGCAAACCCTCAGAGCAGGAGTTGCAGGATTTTTGGTGGCTGATTAACTTCAATGATGGCAAACACCTTTTTCACAATCTGATTACCTATATGAGCGACCGTATCCAGCACAGAGAGCGCTGGGTGTCGGCCCTGCAAAAATCTACTATTCCCCTGGCGCTTATCAATGGCTCAGTAGATCCAGTTTCCGGCAGCCATATGGTAGCGCGCTATAGAGAACTGGACTGCCGCCTGGACTATTGCGCCGAACTGCCAAAGATTGGCCACTACCCCCAGGTAGAGGCCCCTCAGGATGTGCTGGCTCATTATCTGGCATTCCACAGCAAGAATATTAGCGGAGATAATCATTGAGCCAATCCGTTAGCCAGCTGAGTAAAAACGCCCCATCAAACAGCAATAGCATTGATACCCATAATCTGGACCAGTGGCTGGGTGGACTAACCTTTGATCAGGCCTACCAGCAGTATGAAGACCAGGGTTATATTTTATTTAAAGAGGTGATGGATGCGGCTGCAGTGCAACAGGTGCGAGAGGCGCTGGCGCCTTTTTTAACCGCAACCGGGCGCAATGACTTTGAGGGCTTTAAAACCAATCGGGTTTACAGTCTGTTGGCCAAGGCCCCGGATGTTTTTTCGCAGATGGTAACCCACCCCCTGGCACTGGCATTTGCCGAGCGAGAACTGGGGGAATCCTGTCTGCTGTCGGCATTATTAGCGATCAATTTACATCCGGGGGAAACTGTGCAGGGCTGGCACTGTGACGATTCTCAGGTCAGTATTCCACGCCCGCGCAGAGCTTTTGGGGTCAGTGCCTTTTGGGCCATAGATGATACAACCGAGTTAAATGGGGCTACGGAATTTATCGCTGACAGCCATAACTGGACTGAAGACAAAACCATAGCTCTGGCTGCGGTAGACGAGCTAATGGACCCCAGAGAGCGGGATCCAAACCATGATCCCCAGCCTAGGACCGATACATTTAAAGTACCCATGACCAGCGGTTCATTGCTGCTGGTTAAAAGCAGCCTCTATCACCGAGGCGGAGCAAACCTGTCCGATGCCTCGCGCCTAATAGTTACCCCTCAGTACTGCACTGGCTGGGCCCGACAGCTTGAAAATATGGCTCTGGCCATTCCGCCTGATACGGTTCGCACTCTGCCCAAGCGTGCGCGCGAATTGATTGGCTACAGTATCCATGAAGCTTTTATGGGTTATGTCGATGGAGTGCACCCAGAGAAAAGCTTATAAAAAGCAAACAACTAAAGCTGGGTTATTACTAAACCAATAGACAAACTAGCGGGCAAAGCCGGGCGCCTGCATATCTACCCTGCGAACCTCACCGTACTTGGCTGCGATATCCTGTATTGCATCGGCGCGGCCGATCAGCACATATTGCAGATTGTCCCTTGGGAAATAGCTATCTATCAATCGCTCAGTCTCCGCCAGGGTCAGGCCATTTACCTTGGCTTCAAACTCATTGATAAACTCTGGCCCAAAATCAAATAGATACATATCTGCCATCAGGCTGGAGAGCTGGCCAGTGGTTTCATAATCTGGCGGAAACTGCCCTTTGACATAGGCCTTGGCCGAATCCAATGTGGCCTGGTCTATGCCCTGCTCCCATAGTCTGGCATAGGTTGCCAGGGCCAGATCAATCGCCTCTTCAGTGGTCGAGGTTTTGGTAAAGGTACTAATTCTAAATGTGCCGCCATCTCGGAATGAGGTAAAGCCAGAGCGCGCACCATAGGTCAGACCGCTGTTTACCCGCAGCTCATCATTGAGCCAGGAGGTAAAACGGCCACCCAGTATGGTGTTGATAACCTGCAGGCCGACAAAGTCCGGATTATCGCGGCTAATGCCCATGCCACCGATTAAGAAGGTGGTTTCAATGGCATCAGGCTTATCTACTAACAGCACTTTGGCACTGTTTGGGGCCTCTATCGGTTCAGGTGCAAGCGCTTCAACTGCACCAGCGCCCTGCCAGTCTGAGAATAACCCCTCAACATAGGCTTTCATCTCGGCAAGCTCAAAGTCACCGGCAATGGTCAGCGCGGTATTGGCTGGCTGGTAATGAACAAGATAAAAATCCCGCACCTGCTGAAGACTCATGTTCTGCAAAGATTCACTGTCGCCAAAGCTGGGACTGCCATAGGGATGATCTGCAAAGAGCTGGGCATTAAAATAAGCACCGATCACAGCTCTTGGGCTCTCTTTAGCCTGCGCCAACGCAGCCACTTTATTTTTGAGCAGTTTGCTATATTCCGTCTGATCAAATGTGGGCCCAGTGAGCACAGCCTTAAGTAGCGGCAACATCTGCTCAGCATCTTTGGTCATAAAGTCAGCGCCTATATAGCTACCTTCAACCCCTGAATCTGCATTTAGACTGGCGCCCAGACTATCGACCAACAACTCCGTCTCCTGCTTGGATGCCAACTTATTGCCCAGCAGTAGGCTCTGGGCTGTGATGGATGCAATGCCAGCAACATGATCTGCGACACTGCCGGCACGCACTACGGCGTTTACAGTAATTAATGGCACCTCAGTCTGGGGCATAAGCATCAGCGTCAGGCCATTGTCCAATATCACTGTCTCGCTGGGAGGCATTTGAAAACTGCTAACCGCTGGTGCCACATTGGTCACTGTCTGAGGATCTGGGGCGCAGGCTGAGAGAGAAAATACTAACCCGACAGCAGCGGTTGCGGTGACTAGTTGTCTGATCATTGATCCAGCTCCTCCTCTGCAGCCAGCACTCCCACCGTTCGATTGGCCCGGATAAAGTATTGGCTGGCAACACGCTGTATATCTTGAGGCGTCACTTTGTTGTATTCCTCTGGAGCACTAAATAATTTTCCGTAGCTACCCATAAACAATTCAAAGGTGCCTATGGTATTCGCCTTGCCATTGATGGTTTCTAGGGTGCGATAAAAATCCATGAGACGCAGATTTTTAACTTTCTCTAATTCAGCGGCTGTTACACCAGTGTCGGAGACCTTGGCAATCTCAGCTAACAGGGCCTGCTCTAGTTTGGCGGCATCAGTATCCGCTGCTGCCACTGCGTAGAAGTAAAATAAATTGGGATCAAAGCTCTCGGGCATATAGGTTTCTACACCCAGTGCAATCTGATTATTGACCAGGGACTGATACAGGCGCGAGCTTTTGCCCTCGCCCAAAATAGCGGCCAGCAAATCCAAGGCATAATGGTCTGGGTGAGCTGTCTCGGGAATATGATAAGCCAACATCAGATTGGGCGTACTAACCGAAGCTTTTTTAACAAACACCCGGCGCTCGCCTTTTTGCTCGGGCTCTAGGGTTTTAATCTCTCTGGGCGGGGCCTTGGCGGGAATTGGTGCAAAGTACTTATCGGCCATGGCTCTGACCTCCGCGAGCTTTACATCACCGGCAATCACCACCACGGCATTGTTGGGAGCATAGTAGGTGCTGTGATACTCACGCAGATCCTCCAGGGACCAGGCGGCAATATCAGATTCATGACCAATCACTGACCAGGAATAAGGGTGAGCTCGAAAGGCCGCGCCTTTTAACTCTTCCTGCAGTACGCGCCAGTTAGAGTTTTCCAAACCTGTGGTGCGCTCGGAAGCAACCACACCGCGCTCGGACTCAACCATTGCTGCATCTATATCCAGACGGGCAATTCGGTCGGCTTCCAGATCAAAAATAGTCTCCATGGCGCCAGCCGGGAACCAGTTGGTGTAAACAGTGACATTTTCGGAGGTATAGGCATTGTTGGCGCCGCCGGCAGCTTCCATGGTGCGGTCGAACATCTTGGGGCCAAACTTGGCTGAGCCATTGAACATCATATGCTCAAAGAAATGTGAGATGCCAGTAATGCCTGGCACCTCATTGCGCGAACCCACCTTCCAGAACAGATACATATTGGCATTGGGAATAGAGCTATCTTCCAGCACCAATATCTTCATACCATTGTCGAGGGTAAAACTTTTAATATCCTCCTGGGTGGTCGCCTGAACTGAAAGCGCCATCATGGAGGTTATCAGCGTCAGCGCAATGTTTTTCATGGGTCCACCTCGGTACTATCCAATTGTTGCTCTAACCAACAGCTGCTCTAGCCATTATTTAATTCATGATTGCGCTTTTCTGCAGCAGCCCAGTCTCTTGGCAATACCCGCGAGACCACCATAAAGCTGATAATCGAGGGTATAAACATAGCGCAGGTCACAGTCATAGCGTAGCGAATCGACTCCAGCTCTGTACTGCCATCTTTAAATATATCCGCCAGCCAGCCAGTAAATGTAGGCCCACCGCCCAGAGCAACCATATTGAGGATAAAGAAAAACAGTGCCGTGGACATGGCGCGCATATTAATCGGCGCCAGGGTCTGCGCAATGGCAAAACTGGGCCCCAGATAAATACCCAAAAACAGTAAAAACACCGTGGTAAATGCCAAGTGAACCCATACCGACGACACCCAGAAACTAACCACTCCTATGGGTAGGCATATACCTATGGCGATAGCAGGTAGCCAGCCATAGGCCCGGATATCCTTGCCTCCCCACCAATCCGCCAGCTTGGCGCCAAAAAACGCACCCCCGGCATAGGTTGTGCCATTAATAACACCCAGAGCAATCACCAGCGTCTGAAAATCGAACGCCGGGTCCAGTAGCACTAGAAATTTAGTCTGAAATGCCGAGGTCGCATAGGACACAAAAGAACCAAAGGCGATGCCAAAGCACATAGCCCACCAGGCTGGTATCTTAACTAGAATGCTTAGAGAGTCTTTAAAAGGTGGCTGGACAATCTTTTTGCCCACATCCAACTCCATGGCGCCACGCACAGGCTCACGAAGCACTAATTTAACCACCACCGCCAAACCGATTCCGGTAAGGCCCAGAAAAATAAAGATACGACGCCAATCCACATCTTCGCCGGAGGAACCCATCAGAGATGCAGTGGCAAAATAGGCGGCCATAATGCCCAGAGGAATACCCATGGAGTACACCCCCAGAGCCCCAGCTCGCTCTTCTTTGGGATACAGGTCGGAAATAATTGAATGGGAGGGAGGGCTGCCGCCCGCTTCACCGACACCCACACCCATACGTGCCAAACCAATCTGCATAAAGTTACCGGCCAGACCAGTTAATGCTGTAAAGCCGCTCCACACCGCCAGAGCAACAGCCAGTATATTGACTCGATTATAGCGATCCGCCAACCAGGCAATGGGAATAGCAATCAGGGTGTAAAAGGTGGCGAAGGCCAGGCCAATTAACAGCCCTAACTGGGTATTAGTCAGACCCAGATCCGCTTGAATAAAGGGAGCCAAAATACCCACAATTTGGCGGTCGATAAAGTTAAATCCATAAACTATGGTTAGTAGAACCAGAACCATACTGCGATAGTTTTTACTTGGTGGTTTTTGATCTGTCATAGAAGCCCGCTTAATTCTACCTTGACGGTAGTGTTTATTGTTTTTGTCGCCTTTAGGCTACGTCACTAGATGTGATAGAGCAAGCCAGCTGGCCAATTTAAAGACAATATTGTCTAACAGAGCAATAGCCCAGCCTATAGAGCCCAGTATTTTGGCCCGGCCTTCAGGAGTAAAACCCGGCATTGTGTTACCCTGCTGTGATACTAATAACAACAATTCTCTATGAGCAACCAAGTCAGCAACAAAAACAGCCAGCCCGAAGTCGATTGGGCCATCTTTATCCCTGCAGTAATCATTGTTCTCACCTGCGCCATTCCACTGATGATTTTCCCTGATAGTGCGGCCCAGATACTGGTTGATAGCCGCAGAGCCATAATGAGTAACTTTCTGTGGCTGTATCTATCGGTGGGCATTGCCGCTGTGCTGTTCTGCCTGTGGCTGGCCTTTGGCCCCTATGCCCATGTAAAACTAGGTGCCGCTGACGAGCCCCCAGAGTATTCCGATACCCATTGGGTTGCCATGATGTTTACCGCGGCCATTGGTGCAGGTGTAATAGCCTGGGGCTTTGCAGAGCCGATTTATTATCTGCAAACGCCACCTATGGGTATTGAGGTGGGCTCTTCCAAGTCTTTTGAGTGGGCCCATATGTACCCGTTATTTCACTGGGGCATTATGGGTTGGGCGATCTATGCAGTGCCCGCCGTACCCATAGCTTATATGCTCTATGTGAAGCGCTATCGCACTCTGCGTATCAGTAGCGCCTGCGATGCTGTGCTGCCGGCAAGAGGTCGCAGCCAGATTAAAACGCTGATCGATATCTTTATTGTGTTGGGGATTGTTGGCGGCGTTGCCACCTCGCTGGGGCTAGGTGTGCCTCTGTTATCAGCCATGCTCGCCACCCTGTTTGATATTCCCGACAGCATGCTAATCAAGATGGTAGTACTGGCCTTCTGGACTGCGCTCTTTGGTGCCAGTGTATATCGCGGCCTTAGGTCTGGTATCAAGGTGCTGGCCGATATCAATATAGCTTTGGCTGTTGCGGCGATTATCTTTGTACTTATCGCTGGTCCCGGAATTTTTATTATGGATCTGACAGTCAACAGCATCGGTTTGATGTTCAGTAACTTTGTCAGCCTGGCAACCTGGACTGATCCCATAGAAAACGGCAGCTTCCCCGAAGACTGGACCGGCTTTTACTGGGCCTGGTGGCTGGCGTACACAGGCATGATCGGGTTATTTTTTGCGCGTATTTCCCGGGGCCGAACCATTCGCCAGATGGTTTTGGGCGTGATTGGCTGGGGCTGTCTGGGCACCTGGTTATTTATGGCCATTATGGGTGGCTACTCTCTGTATCTGGAGACAACTGGTAGCCTAGCGGTGCAAGAAATTTTGGCCACCCAAGGCATGTCTTTTGTAAATGCATTGGTGATTCAGAGCATGCCACTGGGCAAGTTTACCCTAGCCGCATTTACCCTGTTATCAATTATCTTTTATGCTACCAGTATTGATTCAGCCGCCTATGTGCTCTCGAGTATCTGCGCTAAAAACCTAGCAGCAGATGCCGAACCCAAACGTTGGAATCGCGTGGCCTGGGCTCTATTGCTTGCCCTTATCACTGCAGGTATATTGCAATCTGGAGCACTGAATACCGTTATGTCAGCCACCGTACTGAGCTCTGTGCCGTTAATTCCAATTATGATACTGCTGTGCCTGTCGCTAGTGCGCTGGCTCAATCAGGACTTTGGTGAAAAGGTGCGTCATAGAGAGTTAACCACACAGGATGCCACTGATAGCTGTGACAGTGGGTAACACTTAGTCAAATTGAGAATTCAAAGCATGGAAAAAATAATACTGGGTAATACAGGGGCCAGTGAAAGCCTGTCGGTGTCGCGCATCATCTATGGCATGTGGCGACTGGGAGATGACCCCGATACTTCACCCAAGCATATACAGGCTAAAATTGAAGCATGCCTGGAGCAGGGTGTCAGCACCTTCGATCAGGCCGATATCTACGGCGCCTATACAGCCGAAGGGCTTTTAGGGGCCGCATTAAAACAGGCGCCTGCCCTGCGCGGGCAAATGGAAATTATCACCAAGTGCGATATTGTGGCACCTATAGGTATGCATGCCGACAAGCGGGTCAAATATTATGACAGTTCACAGCCTGCCATTAATCAAGCTGTTGATCGCTCTTTGCAAGAGATGGCAATAGAACAAATAGACCTGCTGCTGATTCATCGCCCAGATCCATTGATGGATGCGGATGAAACAGGCGAGGCACTTGATGGGCTGATTGCGAGCGGCAAAGTTAAGACCCTGGGTGTATCTAACTTTCGACCCTGGGATATGGACCTATTGCAGTCCCGCATGAACAACAGATTGGTTGCAAACCAGATCGAAATCAGCCTTGCTGAAAATACCGCACTGACCAATGGCGATCTCGCCTATCTGCAGCAGCACAAAATCGCTCCCATGGCCTGGTCGCCACTGGCCGGTGGGCAGTTGCTGCAAGACAGTCGGTCACCGCTGGGAATGAAGCTTAAAGAGATGGCAGCAATGCATGGGGTTGCACCCTCCTCTATGGCTGTAGCCTGGCTGCTCAGACACCCGGCTGCTATTTTGCCGGTTATGGGCAGCAATAGCATTGAGCGGATTAAGCTGTTTGGCGAGGCAATGAATGTTCAGTTAGACAGGCAATCCTGGTTTGAATTACTGGAAGCCGCAATGGGGCACGAAGTCGCTTAGATAAGGTGCCTTCGAAAGCTCCCTCAGAAAATTATTTAAAAAAACTAACAACTGGCCATCAGAGCCAGCAAAAAGGGGATATATGATTACCTGGTATATAGAGTATGAATACTGGGTTGCCGCAGTGCAGCTAATACTGGCCATGCTGGGTATGGGGGCTGGTCTGCAAATTACCGATTTTCAAAAAGTCGCCATGCAGCCCAAGGCAGCAACCCTGGGTCTATTGATGCAGCTTGTGGTGGTGCCCTTAATCGCCCTTGGGTTTATCCTGTTCACCGACCTGCCTCCCGGTATGCTGATTGGCATTGCTATTGTCGCATCTATTCCCGGTGGTACTGTATCCAATATTTTTACCTTTATGGCGCGGGGCAATGTGCCTCTATCCATTAGTATCACCGCACTGACATCAGTGGCCTGCCTAGTTACCACCCCAGCGATTTTAGACTTTCTAATCTCCGACTATATGACTGATAGCTTTGTAATGCCGGCCCAAAAAGTCGCTATCGAAATAGGCCTTTGTCTACTGTTACCCCTTGCTTTGGGTATGGCGTTTTTAAAATATTTTCCCGCCTACGCAAAGCGCTTTTCTGCATTCTGCATCCGTGGCTCTCTGGCTGGTATTGGCATGATAGTAATCGGCTCACTGGGAGCTGGCAGACTCAACTTTGCCAATATGGCCGGCGGTGATATTGCAGTTCTCTGTGGGTTTATTCTCAGCCTAAGCTTTGTAGCTATGTGGCTAACCAAGAGCTTTGGCCTGGCGAGTCAAGACAACAGAGCCATTGAGATGGAAGTGGTGGTACGAAATATTAATCTGGGTTTCTTGCTCAAGGTATCGCTATTTCCAACGGTGGCGGGAGAAAGCAACCCGATGGCGGATATGGCCCTGTTTACCATGCTTCTATATGGTGGATGGCAACTGGCCGCAGGTGTCTTTCTAATCTTTTGGCGACGTAAACAACCCCTACTCGACACAACGAATTTGGCAAGCTGAACTCGCAGAAACATCAGGCCTGTGCAATAACCGGATAGCTGGCCAAAGTTTGATCCGCAAGCTGTTGCGCATAGCCATTGGCTTTAATTACGTCACCCATCATTAATAACGCAGGGGATGGCAGCGGCATGGCTTTTACGCGTTCGGCAATATCGCTGATAGTACCCAGTACGACCTGCTGATCATTAATTACGGTGACATTATCTACCTCCATTAAAGCGGTCAAACCATTGTAAGAAGCAGATTTGTAGGTCAGTCTGGATTTTAATGTTGATGCATTAACGCACCATAAATTACCCTGTAAAAACAATTATGCGCTGTTTTAAAGCACGGATAGTACTCTAGAGATAAGTCAGAAAATAATCAGAGACAGGTTTTTCGATATAGTCCGAGTCCGACGGCCAGGCTCTGGCGTGGCTTTGACGGGGTGATTGCCACCACTCTTTGGGCTCATTGGCTGCACCCCTGGAGACGCCGAAAACACCAATGCTTTGAATATTTTGTGGGGGCTGATTAGGCTATCACTCCACTAATTCAAAGCTGGTTTCATGTGCCTCATCAGCAGAGTCCCGGGCTATCCATAGTTTAAATCGGCCTGGCTCAACTACCTGAACCATATCCCGATTATGGAAATATAAGCTGTTTGTAGATAGCTCAAAGTCAACGGTCTTTTTCTGATCTGCTGCCAAGGTGACTCGCTCAAATGCCTTTAGCTCCTTCACCGGCCTTGTTACATCAGCTACCAGATCACGAACATATAACTGCACTATCTCAGTCGCTTCGACATCGCCGGTATTTTTTATTTGGATGGACAGCTTGACCTTGTCGCCCATAGCAACCTGCGAGTTATTTAAACTGAGATCGCTATATTCAAAGGCTGAATAGCTAAGACCAAAGCCAAACGGAAATTGCGGGCTGTGCCCATAATCCAGATAGTTTGATGAATTGCCAGGCTCATGCTGCCAGGTTAGGTGCGGATTAATCTTATCAATTCTGGTGTAGTTATCGTCATTGGGTGGACGACCTGTAGCCTTGTGGTTGTAGTACATAGGTATCTGACCACTGGCTAATGGCCAGGTAATGGGCAGTTTCCCAGAGGGCGAGACTTCACCATAGAGCACATCAACCAGTGCCGGCCCGGCCATAGTGCCCGGGTGCCATGCCATCATCATCGAATCTACTTTGTCGACCAGGCTACCTAAGGTATTAGGACGGCCAGACAGGATTACCAGCACTATGGGTTTGTTCAGTTTTGCCAACTCATTAATCAGCTCCACCTGAGCACCAGGTAAGTCAATATTACCACGGCTGTGACCTTCGCCGGTCAATACAGCTTCTTCCCCGCCAAAAAATAGAATCACATCAGACCCGCTGGCAGCCTGAATTGCCTGTTCAAACCCTGCCTTGTCCATACTACGACTGTAAGGTAAGCCCGCGGCATATTTTACGTTATTACTTGCAGCACCTAAATAATCCTTAAGAGCAGGCAATAATGTTCTGGAGTCCTTCGCCTCTCCCTCGTAAACCCAGGTACCCATCTGCTGATAGGGGACCTCGGCAAGAGGACCAATCACCGCAATCTTTTGGTTTTTATTGAGGGGTAAAACTTTATCGTCATTTTTGAGTAACACAAAAGACTGCACCGCTGCTTGTTTGGCAGTTTCAAGATACTCCTGTTTTAGAAATTCCTCTTCGCCTTCAGCGTAGGGGTTGTCAAATAATCCCATAGCAATTTTTGCCCGTATCATACGGCGCACCGCTGAATCGATTCTGGCCTGCTCGACCTCTTTATCGGCAATAAGCTGGGGGAGGTTATCTTGCAGTGCCGTGGAATACATCTCAAAATCCAAGCCAGCATTTGCCGCTCTTTTTGCGGCATCCTTAGCGTCCCCAGCAAAACCATGGGGCAGCATTTCCATGACTGAGTTCCAATCGCTGACTACGAAACCGGTAAACTCCCACTGATCGCGCAGGATATTAGTCAATAGGTTCTTATCTCCTGTCGCAGGAATCCCATCTAACTCGCTGTAGGAAGTCATTATAGAAACTGCGCCAACATCTATGGCTGCTTTAAATGGTGGCAAATGATGATCATGCATTTGTCGGATAGATGCATTGGCTCTATTGTAGTCGCGACCACCTTCAGCTGAACCATAGCCAGCAAAGTGCTTGGCGCAAGCCGCCATTGAATCGGGGCTGGTTAAGTCATCGCCCTGAAACCCCTTGACCATTGCCGCTCCCAGAGTGGAGGTAAGAAATACATCTTCTCCCAGGCTCTCCGCCATCCGTCCCCAGCGGGGATCTCTGGGAATATCGATCATAGGAGCAAAGGTCCAGCGGATACCAGCAGAGGTGGCTTCCTTTGCTGCTACTCGGGCGCCCTGCTCAATGATTGACGGGTTCCAGCTTGCAGCCTGGCCCAGGGGAATGGGGAAAATTGTCTTATAGCCATGGATCACATCATGGCCAAAGATCAGCGGAATGCCCAGCCTACTCTGCTCAACTGCCACTTTTTGTAATTTCGAAAAAGCTTTGGGGTCATAGCTGCTGCGAGGTACGTTCAAGAAACCACCTATTCTTCCCTGTTTGATCTCTTCGACAATCTGCTGCAAATCTTTATCTTCATAAAACAGCCAATCCCGCAGTGACATCTGTCCTAGCTTCTCGTCCAGAGTCATGGTGCTGATCATTTTATCAATGCGCTTTTCTACGACAGGATCAAGGTTGGACTCGACAAAGGGAGATGTACTTTGGCCTCCCTGAGAATTGAGAGAAAGGCTGGTGGCTGCCACCAACACTATGAGAGTAGACAGAGTTTTTTTACCTGGAAAATTTTTCATTGATAGGTTCTTTTAGTGATTAAATAATCCATCTCAGGGGACGGGGCAAAATTACTGGCGATAAAAAATTGTCCATGAAGCCTGCTAGGTAAATTTTAATGTCCTGCAAAAAGGTAGCTGAATTTCAGACCATAGATTTTGGGCGCAAGATAGGTAGCCACTAAGCCGTCCTCAGTTAGCACATTGCCTGAATCTATTTTTACATCCTCATCAGTGACATTATTGATAAATGCCGACAGCATCCAGTTTGCAGATACAGGCTTGAATGCGAGATTTATATCAAACATCTGGTAGGATTTCTGCTCACCTAAATCAACGCCGCCGCTCGGCAGTCGATCAAAAACTCCAGGTGCCAAATTATCGCGGTTGTAGATATCCAAGAAATATTGATCGGACAACTTGACGACTATGCGCGGAGTAATAACCCCCCAGGCATAGTTAAAGTTATGGCTGTAAGAAAGTGTGAACTTCCAGTTCGGAACCCGGGGTGGGCTATTGCCAGATAACACAACAGGATCTACTGGCGACAGAGTTGTGCTGGATACGTAGGGGTTAAATAGATTACCAAATAAGGTGTCTGGTATTTCAAAATGATCAAAGCGGGCATCGGTAAAGGTCCCACTGAGCTGCAGTCGATCCAAATCGGTCAAGGCCCAGTCAAGCTCCATCTCAATACCACTAATACTGGCTGCAGAGGCATTGCGCACCACGGTGCTGCCACCTGTATCAGCAATTCCATCGTTATTGATATCGAGTCGGTCTTCATTGGAGAACTGCAGATTATTGTAATCGGCCCGGAACAGTGCCACATTGAACCTTAATCTGTCATCCAGATACTGGGACTTAAATCCCAGCTCAAGATTGGTTACAGTCTCAGGTTCAACAGAGTTTCCGGCGTCCTGAATATGGCCAGACTTAAACCCTGTTGAAAGCGAGGCAAAATACATAAGGCGCTCGGAGGGACTATATTCATAGTTGATCAGGCCGCTTATATTTTCCCAGGTGACTGCCAGATCATTGACCTGCCTTATCCAGCAGGGCTCATCGCCAATACCCTGATTGGTGCCATTGTCATGGTAATTCCCATTATCAATAGCCTGCTGTGTGGCCGCGTCTGCATAAATTTGCTCCGGCCGCGGCGCGCCTGGGCCGATTGAATCAGACTCGATATAGGGACCGAGCATGGAAGTCACTCGGCAATTGATAGCTCGGCCATCGCGATCAGACTTAGTATCGCTGGTATACCTTGCACCTAGAGTGAGCCGGCGCAAATTATCAATATCATAGGTGGCCTGGGCAAACAGCCCCAGCGACTTCACTCGCCGATCTGGCTGAATGGCATAGGAAACCGCAGCCCCATCAGAATTACTAATCCAACTTGAAGCGCCCTCGGGGTATCGACCTCCGCCGGCATTTTGCTGATCTACGGCAAATACAATATTATTATTTTCATGGGAGTAAAAAGCTCCCAGCAACCAGCGCAGTCGCTCGCTATCATCGTTCATCAATTGCAGTTCGTGGGAGGAAAACCGAAAACTGGAACTATGGGTACGCTGCTGTTCAAAACTGCTGGTTATGCCATTGTCGGCATCTACAATCTGCTCGCGGTTCATCTGCGAGCGTCCATAAAGATAGCGCGTTGAATAATTCGCAGCTTTGTAGTCCAGCTTAGAGCGCAGACTGCTGTTGCGCAGATCAAGAAAAGCAGGGCTATCTGACACCACAGCCCTAATACCCTGAGCAACCAGACCTGGGTCCAATTGAGCCAGGCCTGTACCCTGATCTCGATATTCCTCAAAGCTAACCAGGGCACTAAAACTATCGGCTGGCTGCCACAGAGAAGAGATGCGCCAACTCTTCTGGTCCGCCATTTCTGGCCCCTTCTGTCCCAAGTCTAGAGCGCGATCAAAATCATTTAACTCGTCTGAAGTCTCAGGGTACTGGGAGCCAAGACCTGCATAGCTATCCAGAAGATCGGTGTAGGAATCATGTCGCAGAGTAGCGCCGGCAAAGCGCAAGCCAAAGCTATCACTAATTGGCACATCCAGGGCCCCGCGCAATTCATGGCGATCGTAGTTGCCTGTTGCAGCGGAGAAATTGCCCTCAACCCTATCCAGGGAAGGCTTGCGATTATAAATATTGACACTGCCAGAGGTTGAGTTGCGGCCAAGCAGCGTACCCTGAGGGCCCCGTAATATTTCGATTCTATCCACATCATAGAGTAAAGATGCCGCAGCCTGTGACCTGGGAGAATAGATACCGTCAACATGAATTGACACTGGGCCATCGGCAATTTCAGTGATATTAGTAGTGCCCACACCACGCAGCTGCACCAGCATCGCAGCCTGTGGGGCGGTACTAGTCATCTCCAGGCCAGGCACCATATAAGTCAGTCCAGCCAAACTGGAAACGCCATTAGAATCGAGTTTGGTCTGATCAAATACAGAGACGGCAATAGGGGTTTTTTGCAAGTCTGTCTCTCTGCCGGCAGCAGTGACAATAATTTCTTGCAGATAGGTTTCTTCAACCACTGGTTTCTTAGCAAAAATTGCCACAGATGAATCGTTGATAACTTTGTACTGGAGACCGCTGCCCTCAAATAATAGGTTCAGCACTTCTGATCTGGTGAAATAGCCATTGATGTCTGGAATGATATGCTGCTGTAGCAGCGCGGTTGCACCAATAATATTGATGTCTGCTTGCAGCGAAAAGGCAACTAGCCCCAACTCCAACGACTGAGATGGAATATCAAAATCTGTTCTGGCTTGATCAGGTTGAGCTAAAGTCTGGGGAATAAATCCAAAATTTAGAACTAAAGAAGCCGCCAGCACAAATAACCTATGCTGCAGTCCCCCGCCCCCCAAATTCTTCGATCTATTCATAATCAAAAACTGATGGCCTGACTACCCATCATCTCGCATTATTATAATTATCTATTCATCGTCCTTTGATTTAATTCTGCTGCCCTGCAAGCAATCTGGCGCTTAACTTTTCTGGTTTAATTATACGCGTCTGCATGTCCAGTTGATCGTGCTGGAGGCCACTTTGGTCGATTCTTAACCCCCGGACCGACGAAAACAGCAGGGCAAAATACCTATGCTCTGCTTTTTTATCACCGGTGATTAATCTTGCCTCAGATTAACTGTCCTCCCTGGCTGACCACAATGCTTCCATCTCTTCCAGCGTCTTGCCCTTGGTTTCAGGCACCAGCTTCCATACAAAGATCATGGCAACTACACAGAATGAAGCAAAGATAAAATAGGGTAGTGCGCCATTAAAACCGCTCTGATTTAGCGTACTTTCATTAACCACTGGGAAGCTGTTGGCCACTAGTGCATTAAACAGCCACTGTGCCGCCACCGCGATTGACATGGCGACACTGCGCACATTATTGGGAAACATCTCCGACAACATAACCCAGACCACTGGACCCATAGACATGGCAAATGAGCCAATAAATACCAGAATGGCCAACAGAGAGATAACCCCCATCTGTCCTGTATAGATCGTCAGACCCAAAACAGATAGACCCACAAACATACCAATGCTGCCGCCGATAAACAGTGGTTTGCGCCCCCAGCTATCGACCTTGTAGATGGCCACAAAGGTAAAGATCAGATTGACCGCACCCAGCCACAGCTGCTGCTTAAGTGCATCTTCCGGACCATAGCCCAGAGCATTACTGAAGATTTCTGCACCGTAATAGAGAATGGCATTAATGCCGGTAATCTGCTGAAAGATCGACAGCATCACACCAAGAAACAGGGCGAAACCAATACCTTTACCAAACAGCATAGCCATATTGGGCGCAGGGCTATTGGTCAGGGATGCCTGTATCTCAGCAAGCTCAGCTCCGGCTTCTTGGTCGCTCGAGGTAATGCGCGCAAGCACTGCTCTAGCCTCTTCAGTGCGGCCCTTGAGCACTAACCAACGCGGGCTGTGTGGCACTGTAAATAGCAGCACAAAGAAAGCTCCGGCAGGCAACAGCTCAGACCAGAACATAATGCGCCAGCCCTGCTCAACATTGTGCTTATGCAGCGCCTCAAGCACCTCTGGCGACATATTCTGCGTATCGCCACCACCTATAAAGTAAGTAGCTAAAAACACAATAAAAAAGCCAATAACCACGGCCAATTGATAGTAGGAAACCAAACGACCACGTAATCTTGGAGGAGCTATCTCGGCAATGTACATAGGCGCCGCCAGTGAAGCCATACCCACCGCCAGGCCACCAATAATACGGTAGATTGCCAATTCGTTGAGGCTATCTGCAATACCGGAGCCCCAGGCCGAGACGGTGAAAAGAGCCGCCGCCAGAATCAAAGTATATTTTCTGCTGATGCTTTTGGTGAGGTAACCGCCAATCAGGGCACCCACCAGACAACCGTAGAGTGCGCTGCTGACTGCCCAGCCCTGTTCGGCAGCGGAAAATTTAAAATACTCGGTAAAATATAGCTGACTTCCGCCAATCACACCTGTGTCATAGCCAAATAGCAACCCACCCAGTGCGGCAACCACGGTTATTTTTAGTATGGTAAGTCTCTCGTTGCTAGGCGCTGCGGTCATAAATCCCTCTGATAGTTTTTATTATTGGTTGGATATTAGTTTTTATTGGGCCTGCCCAGTATCAGTGACTCAGATACAGCTGCGATAAACCTATACTGTTTTCTGATTAATTTTTAAGCAGAGTGATATTGTCAGAAATTACATGTACTTCCAGCGGCAGCGTCTGCGACAGCATCTGCGGCAACTGATCCACCTGGTCGGTGCGCAATGTCATAGTGACCTTTACATCAGCAAGATCATCAGACTGCAATACTATTTTACTGTCTATATAGCGGCCGGCATCTGCAACAATATTCGCCAGTGATATATCTCTGTAGACCAGCCGGCCCATTCGCCAGGCCCCTGCGTCCGAGGCAGGCACAGCAGTAACTGGCTCAAAGTTACTGCCAGCTTCTTTTACAACGCCCTGTCCGGCCATCAAAACTAGGGCGGGGAGAAATTCGGATTGAGCACTTTGAACGCCCTGGCTAAAAATATTCACTATGCCTTCTGCAACAGCAACGCTCACAGAGTCTCTCACTTGCCGAACATTAAACTGAGTACCCACAACCTCTACAGTGAGGTTATTCGTAATAACAAAAAATGGTTTTTGTCGATCTTTGGCTACATCAAAAAAGGCCTCACCGCTGATCAGATTAACCGATCGCTCAACATCAGAAATCACTGTGCTGATTTGCGACTTGGCACCTAGGGTAATTTCACTATTGTCGACCAGAGTGATGGTTTTAATCTCTCCCGCACCTGTGCTGTAGTAGGTAGTAGCAGGCGTATTGCTCTCAGGTAGCAACATCAATGTAACTGCAACACAGACTATGGTAAAGCTCATTGCATATTTTTGCGCCGGCATAAGCTCCGCAAAAAATGTTTTCAATCGAGATGAAAACGGTTCTACCGAACGGCGCAACTCAAAGCCTTCTTCACTGCCAGATAGATCTCCAATGCTCTGCCATACAAGCTCTATTTGTCTGTAAGCTTCTCGATGATCAGAGTGTTCTGACAGCCAGTTATTTAATTCTTGGCGATCTTCGGCAGACACATCTGCTGACTGCATCAGTGTAAACCACTCTGCCGCCTGCTCATTAATCTGATCTGATAGCTGCATAAAATATTTGCTCATTTAAAATTCTGATCCGTTCGGGCTTGAAGTGCTTTCTGGCAATCCAGTAGCGCTTTGGCAACATGCTTGCGCACCACGGTTTCTGACAATCCGACAGTACGGGAAATTTGCGCATAGCTCAAACCATCAAATCGATTCATTAAAAGTAGTCTTCTGCGCTTTTTTGGCATATCCCACAGTGCTTCGACCACCTGGCCCAGCTGACGTCTGCCATCATGTATACGGTCTGGGCTCAACTCCTCTACCATCGCCGCACCTGAGTCAACAACCGCCTGAACATGCCTCTGGCGCACGCCGCCATGTCTTTTTTGGTCGATGGCTATATTGTAGCTAGTCTTGTATAGAAGTGCTCTCGGGTTTTTAATGTCCTTAAAGTCCATTTCAATCACGCGTGTAAATGCCGCTTGCACTATGTCCTGAGCCTCGTCATTACTGACGTTGGCTTTATTCACCACATAGCGGCAAAGCTCCGTATGGTGGCGGATATAGACATCGTGCATCTCCAACTTTTGACTATCAGGCGTCATACGACTGTTTCGATCAACCAACAATTTTGAGTTATTACCGGGACAATCCCCTAACCGCTAAAAACAGCAAATACTTGATACTATAATAAGACGTTCTAGCCTAGAGAATCCACTCTCTAGTACCATGATTAATTGCTTGATTTTGTAGGCTTATATAAGCATCTATAGCAGCTTACAGCGAACAGCTGGCATCCCCTTGATTACTAACAAGACTAATTGACCTCAACTGGATTTGCAGAGGCCCAGCTGCGTTTAGGACCACAGGTGAGCTGATTTTGCTCATATCTGCACCCTGATCAGCAAAACAACTTAATTTTAACTGGGATAACTGCCATCCTTGATTAAGCTTATTCTGCAGCCCTGAGGTAATGTTAAGGTATCCGGCACAGCCTTCACCGCAGGCAACGCCAATGCTGGTATTGCCCACCTGATCACCAAGCACCTGATACTCAAGTTCCAGCGCCATATCGCCATTGGATTCACGGGCAAGATCAATAGTCTCACCCTCAACAGCCAACTCAGCAGCTCCAGTAAAAACAAATAGGCGTGTATCTTCCTGGCCTCTGTAATCCAGGGCACTCATAGTCAGAGCGCCAGAGGCACTGGTAGCCTTAGAATTATTGATTTGCACAGCGCCCAAGGAATCATGCATCGCCAGTCGCCAGGGTGAAACAGGCTCACCAGCCTTGAGGAAGTTATTATTCTGCCCCTCAGCCATATCACCAAGCTGTGCGTCTTCAGATAAAGCTTCAAAATTGCCGGTATCTGCATAACCCAAGCCATAACCATAGGCGAACAGAGGGTTATAGTCCTCATCCCCAAGGTTAACCGCCGTTTGAACTGCGGTTCTGGGCCAGGAGAAAGACAGCTTACCATGAAAATCAAACTGAATATCGCCGCTGGCGTTGCGCAGCAAGACATCAGCAATACCAGCACCCTCTGTGCCAGGCAACCAGGCAGCCACGAAGGCGTCTGAGGCATTAAGTTCCGGATTAACCCACATTGGCCGCCCGGAAATAAAAATTGCCACTGTCGCAATACCCTCAGATTTAAATTTCTTGAGTAGCCTTAGGCCCTCTTCTGAACGAAAATCCAAATGGGTACGATCGCCCTGAAATTCCGCATAGGGATTTTCACCAAATACCACCACAGCCACATCGGGCTTAGTTTTGTACTCACCCTCTGGGCTCAATATTGCAGTGCCCCCTGCGGCTTTTACCTGCTCATGGATACCATCAAAAATAGATACCGCATCGGGAAAATGTTCTGGACTGTTGCCAGTTCCCTGCCAGGAGAGAGTCCAGCCACCAGTTTGTTTGCTCAAATTATCAGCACCATCACCCGCAACCAATATATTTGCAGAGGGTGAAAGCGGTAATAGCTGATTGGCATTCTTAATCAAAACCAATGACTGACGCACAGCCTTTCTTGCCAGCGCCCTATGCTCTGGGGCTGCAAGCAAGTCAAAGCGTCCGGCGTATTTGCGCTCCGAGGGCAGTCCAGCCTCGAATAATCCAGCGCGTATTTTTACCCGCAGAATACGACCTATGGCCTGATCCAAGCGCGCCATACTGATCTCACCGCTTTCTACCTGGGCCAGAGTATTCAGGTAAAGTCCACGCCAGCTGTCCGGTGCCATAAACATATCAAGACCATTGTTAAACGAGGACGCACAGGACACATTGGTGCAGCCTTCAACCTGCCCATGACCGTTCCAATCGCCGATAACAAAACCATCGAACCCCATTTGGTCGACCAGCACATCGTCTAATAGCTCTTTATAGTCATGCATTTTGCGCCCATGCCAGCTATTAAAAGAAGCCATCACCGATTGCACACCACGATTAATAGCGACCGGATAACCGGCGCCCTGTATATCGCGCAGATCCTCTTCACTGGAGATATTGTCTCCCTGGTCACGACCATCAATGGTGCCGCCATCACCGATAAAGTGCTTAGCAGTTGCAATCAGGTGATCTTCATCGAGAAAGGTATTATCGCTGAGCTTACCCTGTATACCTTCAACCAAATAACCAGCGTATTCTCTGACGATAGCCGGATCTTCGGAATAGCTCTCGTAGGTACGACCCCAGCGGTCGTCGCGCACAACAGCTATGGTAGGAGCAAAGGTCCAATCCAAACCTGTCGCCAGCAATTCTTTGGCCGTCACAGTACCGATTTGGTACATCAGATTGGCATTATTGGCAGCGCCTAACCCAATGTTATGGGGAAAGATGGTGGCTCCAACAATATTGTTGTGCCCATGCACAGCGTCTGTGCCCCAGAGTGCGGGAATACCTGTTCTACCACCGGTTTTGTCCGTCGAAGCCAGCCAAAATTCATCGGCAAGAGCGACCCAGGCGGCGGGGCTGGTTCGATTGTCGCCGCCTGGCGCTGAATTGCCACCATTGAGCACAGACCCCAGATGATACTCACGCACCTCATCGGGCGTAACTGAACCAATATCAGCCTGAATAATCTGACCGACCTTTTCTTCCAGGCTCATTTGGCTAATTAATGATGCAATAAGGCGCTCTGTATTTTCATCTCGCGCAATCGGAGGTTCCTGCTTAGGCCAGATCTCTGGGTGAATTTGCATAATCTGAGACTCTGCTGACTCAGCCTGGCCCTCAGTGCCACCGATGTCCGCAGCTGGGCCAGAGTCACATCCAGTTACTGCAGCTACAAAAAACCCCGCCATCAAATAATGCGCAATATTCATCAACAAACTCCGTTGGTTTAATTCTTATGATGTCTTTTATTGAGTATTTATATTAACTGCTCAAGGCCATATGCGCTTACAAATAAACACGCTAATAAGACGTTCTGGCCAGGCCAATCCACTCTGTGTAATTAGCCTTTTTTTACCAGAATATTATCCAACTAATCAGCTGTGTGCAGCGGGCAAAATTTGATCTATGCTGTAGCTATAAAAAATATATTGCGCCTTAAATAATAACGACGACAGGAAATAAATAATGTCTGTTGATGATAAATCAACCTATGCTCCATGTCATAATATGGACTACGAATGTCTGAAAATTGGTGCTGATCAGCAAGAGCTGGTGCGCGTTGACTCCTATATGCAAGGTGCGGAGATACTTAGGCAAGATGCTATTGCTCGAAATAGCTTCGCAGTGGCGGACAGCTTCTATCCAGGCGTCAGAATGTCGATCAGCGATGCCTATATCATAGGCCTGGTAAGAAACTTCCAGACTATTATTGGTGATTTTTTTAACCTTGATCTGCGCAGTATAAAATCGGCGGCATCAAAGTTCTCTATGGTAACTACCCAACCTCAAAATCTGACACCTATGCAGTGCGTTCCCCATTTTGATGCGCCCTCAAGAAACAGTCTGGCCGTGATACATTATCTGTGCGATGCACCGAGTTCAGGGACAGGGTTTTATCGCCACAATGCAACTGATTATGAATATATAGATAAGCCTAGATTTGACAAGTACCAGAAGAGCCTGATGAGTAGGCTGCAGGATCCTGCGCGACAGCCCGCAGGCTATATTTGCGGCGGCACTGAGGACTATTCAGAGCTGGCACGCCATACCGCAGTATACAACCGATTGCTGATGTACCGAGGTTCGAGCCTGCATTCAGGCATTATTGGGCCAGATTACAACTTTGATCCCAGCCCTGAAACAGGACGCCTTACAGTAACCAGCTTTATCCAGTTTGCCGACTGAGTACATCAGGTAGAGCACCTGTCTGATCAGGCTCGGCGCACCAGATTAAGCAAATCGCGATTACTGGGCTGGCTGGCCATAAACATCTCAGTTTTACCCAGATTGTCACGCATCAACCGCTCTGCTAACGCAGCGTCTTTACTCCATTGACGATAGCGGCGGCTGCTGACCTCTGTTACAAAACCCATGCCATAGAGCACATACTGAACACTTGCCGCAGAAAATAACTCGGCCCGATTATTGGTATCCGAGGCCCAGGGAACCTGAGAGCGCCAAAGCTGTAAACTGTCTCTAAGACTGTCTGGCATGCTGTTTGGATCTTTGTGATCTCGCCAGTACTCAGAATCTGTGCGCTCGGACAATACATAATGAAGTTTCAGAAAATCAACAATATCGGTCCAGTACTTACTGATAATCTCATTAAAACGCTTGCTGACAACTGTCATTGCCGACCTGTCCTGGGGCAAATTATTACTAATAAACTCCGCCGACTTTTCAATTAATACTAGAGCGCTGGCCTCCAGGGGCTCTACAAAGCCAGCTGAGACGCCTACAGCCACACAGTTTTTATACCAAAAAGTCTCTCGATGGCCGGGCTGAAAGGTTATTTTACGCGGACTGGGGTGATCTTTTGCCAGCCACTGATCTGCATCCAGGTAACGCTGCAACTCGTCTTCGGCTTTTTCTACTGAGCTATGCTGACTGGAAAAAACATGGCCAATACCCCGCCTTGTTGGCAGTGCGATATCCCATACCCAGCCGCTGGATTGAGCAGTAGATTTGGTGCAGGAGGCTATGGGTGTATCCTCAGCAGCATGTTTGGCCTGCACAGCAAGTGCCGTATCATTAAATAAACAGTCTCGCTGAGAGATAAAAGGCACTTCGTAATGCTTGCCAATTAACAGCGCGGCAAAGCCTGTGCAGTCGACAAACAGATCCGCAGATATGCTTGCGCCATTGGTTAAGGAAAGGGCTTGGATATCACCGTTTTCAGCATCCAACACTTGATCCACATGGCCTAGCTGGTGATCCACCCCTAGCTTTTCCACACAGTGACGCTGCAGTAGCTCTACAAATTTTCCCGCATTGAGATGGTAACCATAGTTAAGCCCAAATGCATATTCCGGCGTCTGCGCCGTTTTTGGAGCTAGGCCTAAATCACAGACTTTGCCCTGGGGACAGACTGCATCTGCGAAGCTGCCATTGCCACCCGCATTTAACCAGTGGGCAGCCAGATTGACAGAACCGTAACCGCCGGGAGGAAAAAATGGATGGTAGTAAGACTCGCCCTCTCCTCGCTGCCAGTTAATAAACTGAGAGCCCTGCTTAAAACTGACATCGCAGGCGCGCAAAAAGTCGGCTTCAGAAATACCAATCTGTCGCAGCGTATCTCGCATGGTGGGCCAGGTACCTTCACCCACCCCCAGATTGGCAACATCTGGGGATTCCAGCACTGTCACCTTAGTGCCCTGGCCGGCTTTATCCAGCGGGTTATGTCGCGCGGCAATTATCCCGGCTGTTAACCAGCCAGCGCTACCGCCGCCTACTATAACTACAGTTTTAGTCATAATGTCTTCAACTAGTCTGCTGATCAGTCCCCCTGGGGGGCCGGGCAGTAATGGTTAATAAACTGCTGATGGGTAGGCAGTTTCTGTACTTTCTCATCAATCAAAGATTTCATTTTCGCCAGGGATTGCTGAAGCGAGGCCTTATTATTTAGCTTACCAGCGCCATGATAAGACCTGGGGTTCAAGCCCTGCCCCATCATCACCTGCACCCAGGAATCGACGCGAAACAGAGCCACATCATCTGGCCAGACATAGGCGTTTTTCTCAAAGATCTCCAGACGATGGGCCAGCGTATCTGGAATCTCCATGGTGCGGTAGGCATTCCAAAAGTCACTGTCGGTGCGATGGGTCTGTTTATAGTGCAGAATTACAAAATCTCTTACGGTTTCTATCTCGGTGCGGGTTTCCTGATTAAATCTATCTGCCAGTGCCTCGGTGAGGTCACCAAAGGGAAACAGGCGTATCAGGCGAATAATCGCGGTCATCACCAGATGGATACTGGTCGACTCCAACGGCTCTATAAAACCACTGGCCAGCCCCAGAGCGATACAGTTTTTATGCCAGGACTTCTGGCGACTGCCGGTGCGATATTTCAGCTGCCTGGGTTCGGTAATCATATCACCGGAAATATTGCTCAATAATGTCTGCTTGGCTTGCTCATCGGACATAAATCGGCTGCTATAGACAATGCCATTACCCACCCTAGTCTGCAGCGGTATGCGCCACTGCCAGCCAGAAGCATGGGCCGTGGCACGAGTATAGGGCACCGGCTCCTCTGTGGCTTCAGTCTGCACTGCAATAGCGCGGTCAGAGAATAGCCAGTGACTCCAGTCATCAAACTCTACGCCAAGAGATTCTCCCAGCAGCAGAGAGCGGAAGCCTGTACAGTCAATAAACAGATCGCCTTCGATCAACTCGCCGCTGTCTAATAACAGCGCCTTTATTTCACCGGACTGCTGGTCTTTCTGAACCTCTTTAATCAACCCTTCAATCCGGCGCACCCCTGCCGCCTCACTTTTTTTGCGCAGGTACTTGGCATAGCGGGTGGCGTCCAGATGGAAGGCAAAATTTAATCTGGTGTCATCTATCTGAGTGGCGAACTTACCCGCCTTGGCGGCTTGCAACTCGAGACAGTAGTCCTCGAGGCTGCCGCCGAAACCCTGGGTCTGAGCTTCCATCCAAAATTCATGAAACTCTGCCATCCAAGAGCGCTGGCCTATTTCTCCAAAGGAGTGAATATAGCTATCGCCCACCTCTCCCCAATTATCGAATTCAATGCCCAACTTAAAGGTGGCCTGGGTCTCACGCATAAACTCCTGTTCATCAATATTCATAATGCGGTGAAAGTTGCGCATAGGGGGAATTGTGGCTTCGCCTACACCAACAGTACCAATGGTATCGGACTCAACCAATCTGATATCCAGCAAGCTGCCCAAACGAGAGGACAGACCACAGGCCGCAAGCCAGCCAGCGGTTCCACCCCCTGCAATAACCACTTTCAACATTATCCTTTTACTCCAATTTTTGTTCTGTCCCTGTACCCGACTCTGGGCATCGAGATACTTTTATTCTGGGCACCCAAGAGTGCAGATATACAGGCCGCTAGCGATTAAGCTTATTTTTTACCAGGGCGCGGAGGCGGCGAATGCTGTCGTCATCCAGCTCCCCTAGTGCACCCTGAATACTTGCCGGCAGATGCTCTCTGGGGGTATCTGCCGGGCCAAAGATGTAGTACTCAAATACCTCTCGCCAGGCATTCTTTTCTGCCTCCGGGCGATCTCTAATACCCATAATGGCGTGCATCACAATATCCATTGGGTTGCCCATATAGGCTGGCGAGCGAAGCCACCAAAAATTAATCATAATATTAAACGGCGATAGCGCTTCGACCTGATGCCACCACATGCTGGGATAGTAGACTGCGTCGCCAGGCTGTAAATCCACCACCACTGCAGCCTCCAATGCCCGACGAACTCGGGGGAAGCGCTCAAAGTCGGGATTCTTAAGATCGACCATGGTAATCACCTGTCCACCTGGCGTGGGCTCCAGCGGGCCAGGATAGAGGTTGTGAATCTGCTCTGGCGGGAACAGGGTAAAGCGACGCGCACCCAACACACAGCAAGCTAGATTGCTCGGCACATCATAATGGGCTGCAGCAATTGACTCTGTACCTACCCAGACTTTTGATAATGGCTGGTTATTGGTAAACGCCTGGTGATCAAAGCTGAGGTCATTGTCCGCACGCAAGCCTGGAAAGCAGTTGTCCAGGGTTAGGGAATTCATATAGTAGTAAGAGTGATCTGGGTTATTCTCTGCCTCGCGGATTTGGGCAAAAATATCACTGAGTTGCAGATATTTGCTCTGATAATTAAAGCCAGTGCAATCCTGATTATAGAAAAACCGCGCCTCTGCCTCTGGCGGCGCAATATAGACACCCACCGGCTTTTTACTGGAGTGGCTCTGCAATATCTCCATCGCTTTGCCTGGTGATTGCTCGCCTGCTTTAACTAGGCTCCAATCAGATACCAGACCACGCAAAATAATAGGCCCCTCAGCTGCAAAGAGCTGGTCGAACGGAATCTGGTCGGGCTTGACGCCCTCTAGCACAGGAACCTGGCCGTCTAAATATCTCATAGTGATCGCATCTTAACCGGCATGCCTCTAGGCAATGGCCATTTTCTTATTTTTAAGTTCAATCAGTTTATTAAAATTACCCATGGATACTAGGGCAAAAAATACCAGACTCAACACACCTGCTCTGTTGAGTTTCTCTAAACTTTCAGCATCTAACTGTGCCAATTTGTCTTTGTTGATGGTGTAGTAGTCACGCAGATTAACATTGGCAATATTACTCAGGGAGATTTCTATATTAACCGGCTCGAACAGCTCCATGGAATCTAGGGTGGCAAAAAAGCTCTCATCCAGTGCAGTACCCTGATGAATAACCTGCAGGGTTTGCATTATCTTTTCCAGATAGGGGGTATCGCCACCATAGGCGAGAAATAGCGGCTGACCGGTCTCGGCGCCCACCCTTGGGTTATCCATATCAATATGGATAACTGGTTCATTAACGGCTTTGCCCTCAATCTCGCGGGCTTGGAAACCAATCATAAATGGGCCGCGGGCCAATACTGCAGGTACGTAGTTACCCAACCAGCCCTGGTCACCCAGAAATAGGTTTTCATCCTTTTCAAGACCCAGAATCACGTGGGCCTGAAAAGCCTGACTTTTGGAATCTCTGTAAAACAGTATCGGATATTCTTTTTGCAGATCGCCAAACTCTGTAGAAAACGCCAGAGCCCGATTTACATTGTCGCCATATTCAGCACCGAGGCTGGAATCAACTTTTAGATCTTTGTGTTCGACGTTATTTAGAAGTACAGCTTGGCTCATTTAATTATCCAGTCATTTATAGTTATAGGCGGTAGCGACTATTCTACCATTGTAATAAAAAATAAGGCCCCCTGTAGAGACTACATGGAGGCCTTATCGAAACTACTCTGTTACTTATTCTTTGTTCTGTTCAAAATAATGACGCTCTCAACAATGGGGGGGGGACCATGGAAGAGAGCGTCTTATTTATCTTAGAACGTGTAACGTGCTGAGAACACGTAACGTGGATCAAGCTCTTGAACGAAGAATGCAGCAGTTGGAGTACGACCGTACTTACGCTGTCCTTCACCCGTCAGATTGATCGCATCCATAGACAGGATAACACCAGAGTTGAACTCATAACTTACATTCAAATCTAGCTGCTCAACAGACTCAATGTACTCAGGGTTACGAGTACTGCCCACTGAACGGTTAACCTGGTTCAAGAAATCATCACGCCAGTTGTAGGCTAAACGAGCAGACAGCCCGTCTTTCTCATAAATACCTACCAGGTTGAGAGTGTCACTCAGGCCAGGCAGTGCGAACTGGTCTTGACTAGGATCAGATCCATTGTCGTAACCAATATCACCCTCTACCATTGTGTAATTGAACTGGTAGCCAAAGCCTGTCTCACCAAAGAAGTGCTGAGATGCAATCTCAAAACCATAGATTTCAGCATCCTGGGAGTTGGTTGGACTCTTAACCGCAAACATAATTTCAGGATCCGTTGCAACAGGTGTTACATCGTATGCACTGAAAATTGCGTCGTGGCCTTCCTGCTCAGTACCACCGGCCATGGCATTGGTATATGCCTCAGCACCGGTTGCACCCTCAAAGGAATCGAGGTTTTGCAGAATTGCAGTCATGGAGAAAAGTCTATCTTCACTTTCTGCCAGACCTAATTCAGCTAACTGGTCAATAGCCTGAGATAAGAAGGTACTGTTTGATGCTGTAGCATCTCTCAAACCAAACAGTGACTGATTAGCCTGCTGAATACCCACAAAGTTGGAAACGTTCTTTTGGAAGTAACCAACAGAGAAGTAGTTAGCATCACCGTAGTAGTACTCAACCGATAAATCGAAGTTATTGGATTCCAGAGGATCCAATGCAACGTTACCCTGACTAGCAGAAGGCTGATCACCTAGGTGAGTGATACGGCTAGGCGCTTCTACTGAGGTAGCTGTGTACATATCGCTGTAGGTTGGGCGAGCCAGCGTCTTGCTGAATGAAGCACGAGCTTTCAAGCTGTCGGTAATATCAACCGAAACATCCAGGCTAGGCAACAGTGCACTGTAAGTGTAGTCTTCAGCCAGAGCTGAAACACCAGAACCCAGTGTAAATGAGAAGTCATTATTTGATTCCCAAACAAAGGCGCTAGGTACTGACTGCTGAGAAGTTGAAGTGACTTCAGTTTCTTCCCAACGAATACCGGCAACCACATCAAATGGCATGCCACCTACTTCACCGTCCATTGTTATCTGGCTGTAAATAGACACTGTGTCTTCTTCAACCAAATTGTCAGCAGTGCTGTTGATAGGCATATTGGCGGGATCGTAGCCATAGGTGCCAGCAATAGCATTTAGCAATGTCAGTGGATCAGTCTGCCAAGAGACAGAACCCAAAGCTATAGGAGCAGTTTCACCAGCAGGCTGAGAAACACCAGCAACACCAGATCCGTTATAGTCGAATTCACCCAGAGTATTCACCTGCTGGATAAGACCTTCTGGGATATCACCTGGAGCATCAACACCCCAACCACCCAGTGCATTAGAACCGCCAATGCGAGTCTGCTGCATCTCTGAGCTCATAAAGCCTAGACCAAAATCTACCTCAACAGAATCTGAAACTGCAAAAGTACCGTCAAAAGAGAACTGGTCAATTTTGGCTACCTGGTCAGAACTAGTGAACTGAGTTACCTGAGAACCCACATCAGCAGCGTCAAAGACGCCGTTTGCATTGCCTTTAGATGAATCATCAATAGAGGCCACACCCTGTGGAATTGTCTGACCGAAATCAACAGCCTGCCAACCGGCAGTAGCACCAGCAACGTTCATACGCAGTACGTTGTGACCCAGAGGGCCATTACCGCCACTCTCGGCTTCTGAAGAAGCCAGGTCAAAACGCAGATTCAGCTGATCGCTCACATTCCAGTCAAGGTTCAAGCCGAATGATTCCAGAGTGTCCTTGGTACCCATGGCTAGATTCTGGAAGAAGAAGTCCTTACCACCGGATACGTCTTCTGCGAAGATTACAGGAGCCGCAACAACTGGGTTGCCATCATACTCAACATAGTCAACAGTACCGTTAAACCACAGGCCGTCAATCAAAGAAGTAGAGTCCTGAATATTCTCAGCATAGGCAAAATCAGCTGTGAACGTCATTTCATCATTGGGAGCAAACTGTGCAGTCAGCAAACCATTGGTACGCTCACGCTTGTCTTCGTTGAAACCCAAACCCAGGTTAGTTGGGCGATAAACCAGCTGCCCGTCGTTTGGCGCATTCTCGATAGTCGCGTCTGCAACTATACCCAGATTAGCCAGGTTTGCTGGGTTAGTGCTGTCCCAGGTACGCAGACCAAACTCTTCTACTGAAGAGTGACGGCTACCGGAGTCACGCTCCTGAAAGCTACCGAATACAGAAACACCAAAAGTAGCGTCGTCGTTAGTCCAGCTGTACAGACCACTTACTTCTGGAGTGATTTCGTCACCACTGGTATCGTCTACAGCCTTAACACCCAAGCTAGCCTGAGTACCAGATGCTTCCAGAGGTCTAACGGTTTCAACATTAATAGTTGCACCTACACCACCAGTTGCCACAGCTGCACGACCGGTCTTGTATACCTGCAGGCCACGCACACCCTCAGAGGCCAGGTTTGAGAAATCAAACGAACGGCTGCTTCCTGAAGCGCCCTGATCCAGAGGGTTACCCGTAATAGTGCCAACATTAGCTGAAGGCATTTGACGACCGTTCAGGGTGACCAGGTTGAAGCCGCCGCCAAAGCCGCGAACTGTTACCTCAGAACCTTCACCATTAACACGGTTGATAGATACACCTGAGATACGCTGTAGTGATTCAGCTAGGTTAGTATCTGGGAATTTGCCGATATCTTCGGCAGAGATTGCATCTACAACACCAGACGAATCGCGCTTGGTGTCCATTGCTCTCTCAAGGCTGCCTCGGATGCCGCTTACGACAACCTCTTCGATCATGCCTTCTTGAGCTATGACCTGGCCAGCACTCAGTGTTCCAGCAGCAGCGAGAACAGCTACAGAAAGTTTTGACTTTCTAAACATATATATTTCCCCAAAAGTTATAGATTATGTTAATTATTGTTAAATGCGATTTTTCGCACCGATATGAGACGGGGTCGAAGGGGCAATCCGCTCCCCCCCCTGAGGGAAACTTTTAGACAGAAAAGAGAGAGGCAGGATTAGCCTGCCCATAGAGGCTATCTCGAAGAGACAGATAGGTTTAGAGGCTGATCAAATCCCCAATGTAACTAGCACTCTGCGCACGCGATCGCCATCATAGGGTCGCCGCCCATGCATAGAGAGATGGTTGTCGACTACAGCAACATCGCCGTCCTGCCACATCAGGTCGTAGGCAGTGTCTGCTGCTATCTCACAGATTTTATCCAGAAAGTGTCGGGGAATTGCCGAGTCATCGCCAAAGCAAATCCCAACTGAGGGGTTCTCCTTGACGCCTTGCCATCCCTGGTAAGCCGCAATAATCTGATTAAAGAAAACCTGCCTACCACTATCAACTGCTCTGATGGCTGGCAATACTCTGGTTTGAGCTGACAACGACCCATCTGCATGCCACTGCCACTTATAACCCAGATTAAGCAGCTTATTTTCCGCCTGCTCTCTGGAGGTCACACTCAGGGTACTTTGCCAACCGCGACCCTGAGCTGAGTCGGGATTATCGCCGTTGGGCATGCTGTTGGTATATTTAATACCCTCTTTAGCCAGCTTCTCAAGCCACTGGGGTTCAGCTATGGCGAGTTTGTTATACAGAGTATCCGACCTACAGAGTATAGTGGCGCCGCCTATGTCCGCAGCTTTTTCACAAAATAAGGAAATAATATTAGGGAATACTGGCGTCTGGGCCATTTCACTGTGCAGAAAAATCTCCACATCCTTTGGCGCTTCGTTGGCGCTGAATACTTGATCGGTATAATTGATGCGCACCGCGTTCGACAGTGACTCTTTGTAGGTAAAGTTATTATAGCCGAACGCCGAGAAGAATCTGTCATAGCTAACTGCATCGCTGACCGGGAAACCTCTGAATAACAGAGCGCCTGTGCAGGCTAGCTCTCTCTTCAAGGCTACCTGGTTGGTATTTATCCAAGCATGGGCTTGCTGCAATGTATTTATCGAACCATCGTTAAGGATAATCGACGGAAAGTTATCCTGACTGTATTCAAGATCTGCAAGCATATTGGATTCTCATCTGGCGCGAGGTTAGTTTAAAGATTTAGGGGATAAAAGCATAGTTAACAGTACGTTTCATTTTTTTAATGCTAAATAAGTGCGCGAACAACTAGCCTGAGACCTTATAAATGGTAATAATCAAATCTACTGTACACCGCAAACCCTCTCCTCCACGGCATTTGTCACTGCGGCGGAATAAAGATAGGTGAAAATAACCATGCTGACCAAGCTATTTCCCGGCCTGCTGTGGCTAAAGGATTACCACCAGGGTACCTTTAGGAGCGATCTGTTATCCGGGCTGGTTATAGCTTTTATGCTAATTCCCCAGGGCATGGGTTACGCTCTTGTCGCTGGCCTGCCTCCAGAATATGGACTCTATGCCTGCATTTTTCCGCCCATTGTCTATGCGCTACTAGGCACCTCCAACAAGATTTCAATGGGTCCCGTAGCTCTTGACTCAATCCTGATTATCACTGGCCTCAGTGTTCTGGCCGAACCAGGCTCAGAGCGTTATTTGGAGTTGGCAGTACTGCTGACGCTTATGGTGGCGGTTCTGCAACTGGGGTTGGGTTTGGCGAAGTTTGGATTTATCGCCAACTTTTTATCCTATCCGGTGATTGTGGGCTACACCTCGGCGGCGGCACTGATCATTATGGGCAGTCAATTCGAAACCATGCTCGGTGTGGATGTTGCCGGTGGCAATATTTTTGTATTGCTATATCAGCTTTTTCTGCAGGTACCCAACTGGTCCTGGATAACTCTGAGCATTGGCATTCTGGGCATGCTGATTATGACAGTGCCTAAAAAACGCTTTCCAGTCATGCCCTTCCCACTATTCCTGCTAGTCTTTGGCATGCTGGCCTCCGGTATCTGGGAACTACAGGCAATGGGGGTAGATGTTGTCTCTTCAATCCCCCAGGGATTGCCCTCATTTAATCTTCCCAATGTTTCACTGTCTGACCTAGAGGCTCTGGTGCCTGTGGCTATCACTGTGGCACTGATGGGTTATGTTGGGACCATGTCAATCTGCAAGTCTTTAGAGAACCCTACTGATAAAATCACTACTCAGCCTAATTTAGAACTTATCGCTGTGGGTGCCGCTAACTTGGTGGGCTCTCTGTGTAGAGCCTTCCCGGTTTCAGCTAGTTTTTCAAGAAGTGCGGCCTTTAGAGAAGCTGGGGCAAAAACTCAGGTATCTGCGCTGTTTTCCTCGTTATTTATTGGTGCTGCCATGCTGGTTGTGGCTCCCTTATTTGTGTCTTACCCTCTGCCCAAAGTACTGCTGTCAGCAATTATTATTGTCTCTGTATCAGGCTTATTTAAGTATGCAGAGATGAAGGTTCTCTATGCCCACAATAGACGAGAATTTTATATTCTACTGACTACTTTTTTGGCCACCCTAATACTGGGTGTGCAAGAGGGGCTGCTACTAGGTGTCAGTCTGTCTATTATGATGATGATCTATAACACCACATCGCCCCATATGACTGAATTGGGTTCCATCCAGAATGGCAAGTTATATCGCAATATCACTCGCTTTACCCAGGCCCATATTCGTGATGATGTATTGATTTTTAGATTTGATGCGCCAATTTATTTTGCCAACAAGGACTACTTTGTCTCGGTACTGTACCGCTGGATAAAACAGCGGGATATGCAGGCCCTGCAGTTTGTGGTGCTCGATGCGGAATCTATTAATAGCCTGGATAGCACCGGGGTAATTATGCTGCAGCAGGTCATCGAAAACTTACAAAAACAGGGTATCCAGTTTTATATTACCAATGCCATAGGCCCGGTTAGAGATACCATTAAGACCTCTATACTCAGTGATTACATGACTGAAAAAACCATGTTCTCAACTATCAATGACGCAATGGTCTTTATAGACAGAGGTATCAATCTGCACGCAAGCCAAGCTCTGCAAACCAACCCGACTGCTGCAGATAGCACGTCTGTATAGGCTGTCCCAGAGCAAAAAAAATAATAATTAGGTGAGTAAAAAGGTTGTGGTAAATGATTAGTTTTGAAGGGGCGACCCCGGCCTGGAATGATATTCCTGCACTTAGAATAACCACGGCTAGCCATCTTACTGATGATAAGAAATCTCTGTTGATGCAGACAGAGGCTGGACCTGTAGAAATCTCTCTGCATGGCTTCGGCGCTCGCTTGCGCCTGGGCAAAGTCTCAGCTACTGACTATGGCATGTTGGTCGAGGAACCGGAAGCAGTGCCTCTGTCTGTAGACAGTGCAGATGCTGTAACATTCATAACTGGTGCTGGTTACCGACTGGAGATAGGTCACAGCCCCTTCTCTTTTAAGTTATTTAAAGGAGATTGCTGTGTCCAGCGCTCCCCTACAGATGGCCATTTTGTGCGCCAGTTTCGACTGCCTCCTGTAGCCAAGGTCGATCAGGGCTGGTTTGTTAGCCTGGATCTGGATTCTAGCGAACCAGTTTACGGCCTGGGTGAGAAATGGGGCCGTCTGGATAAACGCGGCCAGCTATTGCGCTCCTACAACCAGGATGCCCTGGGGGTCAATGCCGAGATTTCTTATAAAAATACTCCCTTTGCCTGGAGCCCCAATGGCTGGGGCGTTTTTGTGCATACTCCAGCACCTGTGACCCATGCTGTGGGCTATCCATCCTGGTCTCAGCGCGCCTATGGCCTGCTTGTCGAAGACAGCTATGCGGATATATTTCTGCTGGCCGCCGATAGTCCTGCCGAGATGATCGGCTGCTACACCAAGTTGACTGGGCGATCGCCAGTACCACCCAAATGGTCTCTGGGCGTTATATTATCTAAGGCGTACTACCGGGATGCCGAAGAATTATTGTCCACCGCCAGAAAGGTGCGGGAGCAGCAGATGCCCTGCGATGTAATTACCTTGGATGGGCGAGCCTGGCAGGATACCCAGACAAGATTTGCTTTTGAATGGGACCCAAGCCGCTACCCAGAGCCGGCACTGGTGATGGACCAGCTAAAAGCGCTTAAGTTTAAAGTCTGTATCTGGGAATACCCTCTGGTCTCTGTAGATAATCCTCTGTTTGACCAGATGTCAGCCAAGGGCTGGCTGCTTAAACATCGCAAAACCGGAGAGACCTATCGCTATCAATGGGATACCAGTTGCTTTGGTGAGGTACTCACTCCACTACCTGATTCCGGCATTGTCGACTTTACTCATCCTGAGGCCTATGAATTTTGGCGCGATAGCCACAAACCACTATTTGATCTGGGTGTGGATATGATCAAAGCTGATTTTGGCGAGCAAATTGAGCCTGATATGCTGGCATACAACGGTGATAGTGGCGATAGATTGCACAATGTGTATAGCCTTTTATACAATCGCTGTGTCTACGAGGCAGCGGAGCTTTACTGTCAATCAGGGCCATTTTTATTCAGCCGCTGTTCATGGATAGGCAGTCAGAGATACCCAGCCCAATGGGGAGGCGACCCACAGGCAGACTGGGGCGGGCTCGCCGCCAGTTTGCGTGGCGGTATTTCCTGGGGCCTTTCAGGTGCGCCATTTTATGCCACCGACATTGGTGGCTTTTATGCAGATCAGAGAGATGACGAGCTATACGTGCGCTGGACCCAGGCAGCCATATTCTCTGCTCATATTAGATTGCATGGCATAGGGGCGCGGGAACCCTGGTCCTACAGTGCAGATGCAGAGGCCGCGGTGACTCAGGCTCTTCGATTGCGCTATCAATTGTTGCCCTATCTCAATCAGGTCATGGAAGCCTCCAGCCAAACAGGCCTACCTGCGCAGCGAGCCATGGTGCTGGCCTGTCCAAACGAAAAAGCCGCCTGGGGTTTTGAAGATCAGTTTATGCTGGGTGACAGCCTGCTAGTGGCGCCCTGTTTGCAACCTGGGGGAGAAGTTGAAATATACTTGCCTGCCAGCATGGGTAAGCGTTGGAAAAGATTCCCTGGAGAGGAGCTGTTTGAGGCAGGCCGCAGCCATAAACTCAGACTGTCACTGAACCAAATAGCTGCATTTGTACCAGAGGATACTTCGATTTCTCTGGGGCCGGATATGCAGTTTATTGATGATAATTAAAAAGAGCACTCTGTAATGGCCCCTGCAATCAGCGAGAGGAGTAGATTTTGGAACTGAACTACATCACTTCCACACTGGTGTCCTGTGTATTCTTTATGGGCATTGTTGCCTGGGTGTCCTATCAAAAAACCAAAGGTATTACAGATACCAAAGATGGCTATTTTCTTGCTGGCCGAGGTTTAACCGGCGTCTTTATTGCTGGCTCCATGGTGTTAACCAACCTGTCTGCAGAGCATCTGATTGGACTTAACGGTTCTGCTTACGGCTACAACATGAGCAGTATGGCCTGGGAAGTCACAGCCACTATCGCCACCATTGTTATGGCTTTGGTGTTTTTACCTCGCTATTTATCCGGTGCCTTTACCACATTGCCTCAGTTTCTCAGCAACCGATTTGGTGACGATGTCAGACGTATGACTGTGGTGCTATTTATGGTGGGTTACGGCCTGATTACTATTCCCTCGATACTCTATTCTGGCTCTATTGCTGTGCTGCAGCTTTTTGATATTCCCAACCTAGTCAATGTTAGCTACAGCGCCGGGCTCACCCTGACCATTGTCTGTGTGGGAGTTATTGGTGCTATCTATGCAGTCTTTGGCGGGCTTAAAGCAGTTGCAGTTTCCGACACATTAAACGGTATTGGCCTGCTGATTATTGGCGTTGCAGTACCCGTATTTGGATTTATTGCTCTGGGAGATGGCAGCCTGGGAGCAGGTATTAATCAGGTGGTAACCACCCATACCGAAAAACTCAATGCCATAGGTGCACCAACAGACCCGACACCCTTCAGCACCTTATTCACAGGGATGATTTTTGCCAATTTATTTTATTGGGGCACTAACCAGTACGTAATACAGCGCACTCTGGGCGCAGTTAGTTTGGCTGAGGGACAAAAAGGCGTTCTCTATTCCGGATACTTTAAGCTGCTGGTACCATTTTTTATGATGGTGCCAGGAATTATTGCTTTTCATCTCTATGGTGGCGAGCTTCAATCTATAGACTTAGCCTACCCCCATTTAGTGAAAAATGTGCTGCCGGTATATATGAGTGGTTTCTTTTTAGCGGTGTTGCTCGGCGCGGTTTTTTCATCCTTTAATTCGTTGCTTAACAGCGCGGCCACTCTGTTTGTGCTGGATATTTATCAGCCTTATAAAAAGACTGAGCTGAGTGATCAGCAACTGATCAGGGTCGCCAAGATTGCCAGCATACTGATTGCGCTATTTTCTTTTGTAGTCTCTCCTCTGTTGCAGTTTGCGCCTGAGGGTCTATTCCAGGTTATTCGTATTTTTACCGGGTTTTATAATATTCCAGTGATCACCATAGTACTGGTTGGTCTATTTACCAAACAGGTGCCTGGCCTAGCTGCCAAGGTCGTTATTTGCTTCCATGTGATCGCCTACGCCCTGCTTAAATTTGTGATCGATATAGATATTAATTTTATTCATATCTACGGTATTCTATTTGTTATTGAGCTGATTATTATGTTGGCTATTGGCTACTGGATGCCTATGGATAAACCCTGGCAATTCACCAACAACAGCCGGGTCGATATGACGCCCTGGGCCTATGGATTGCCAGTGGCTATCACCATGGTCAGCTGTGTGATAATTATTTATTTACTGTTTTCGCCCATAGGCTTGGTCAACGGACTCAGCTCGGCATTTTGGCCTCTGGTAGGCGCTGTGTTGGTGATCAACGGGTTTCTCTGTTGGCTAAGCATTAAATACTGGCGTAAAAAATACTTCCAAGCTCTGGATCAATCCCGCGGCAAATACTGAATTGGCGAAGACCAGGCGCGCTCCTGAATAGTGGTTGCCAAATCAGGTCTTGGCGCAACACCAGCCCTAATAGCATCCCAGGTTGACCAGCGACAAGTTGGGTTTTCTATTGCGCGAGCATAGTAAAAGGCGCGCTGTTGGGGATCAAATTCTGGATCCTGCCAAAGTACAGAAAGCTGCGCAGAGCCTTTCTCTGGGTTAATGGAACAGTCAGAAATATCCACTCTGGCACCATTGTCCGGGCAGCGATTAGTTTGCGCATTGACCTCCGCACCATGGGCACAGGCCACATCCACAACGTTCTCATAGGTTTTACCCGCAGAATCCACCCAACCCTTAATAATCTGAATACGCTGTAATGGTGCATTTTTTGGATCGGCTGAAGCTATCACCATAAAGCCCGGTGAGGAATTATCAGCTCCCTGCTGTTTTGCCAACAATGTGCCACCCATGGTCACGCCATTGGCATAGGCCCGCTCTATACCATTGGCAGCACTCAACATGCTTGAGTCAAAGTTATAGCCAGCAAAAAAGCGCAATCTAATTCTTGGACCGGACGTCGCAAATACCTCTTTGCGGCGAAATGCCTGATAGAGTGAATCTCTGGTATTTTCTTCCGCCCAGGCGGCGGCAAACCCTGAGGCTCCATAGGTAGGCGAGGCTCCGCCAGCATAGACATCGCTGTCAATTTTCACATACAGACTTTTACCCAGTGGTGTGGGATTAATGGTTTCGAATACTTTGGTGCCGTAATAGGCCAGCTGGCCGTCAAACCCTTTCTGCGGAATTGAGCCCCGCTGCTCAGCAGTACTGGACAGTATGCCAAGCTTCGATGAGAAGGCTGACTCATTGTTCTGACTTGCTGCAGAATGTGTGTCGCTGGAACCAATAAAACCAAACTGATAGGGGTTTGTCGTGCCCTGTGTCTCAATGGCCAAACCGGTTAATAATGCCTCGCGCACATAGGAGCCTTTAATTTGGCTGAGCGCACCGGTGGCCACTCGGTAAGGCGTGATTTCAAAGCCAGCCAGTTCATCCCTGGTTGAAAGGGTTGGGTGAGTTTCCGAGGTGCCTTTGATCTGGGTTATCTCCACAATAGGCTCATTTCTACTGCGCTGTTCCGCATAGCTATTGTCGAATGGGGTGCCGGACCAATCAACTGTCTTAAACATCTGACCGTTAGATCCATTGGAGTTATGGGGTATAGCCAAACTCTCCACCCCCTTGCTTCTCAACTCATCCATCCAGTCCCAAAGGTCTTCCGGATTGTTGGAGTGCAAGCGAGAAAAAGGCTCGCGGGGTAATGTCTCTGTGTCTTGAAAGATCACGTTGCGGTGTAAATTGCCCATGCTGGCAGTGGACGAGGTATATTCATAGGCGGCGAATGTGGTGAAGCGGCCGGGATCATTAAACTGATCTGCGGCATCAATGGTATCCGCCCAGGCGCTTCTGGTGATCTCAAGCACTTCCTGGCGATTCAGCTGCTCACCAAATACGCCGCTGACAGCGCTGGGAATAAAATCGGCGAAGGTCAGCAGCCGTTTGAACCTGCTGAACATATCAGTGCCGAAATTGCCCGGGGCGTTCAGGTCATGGTAAGGCTCTGAAAATTTATTCTTAGAAAATTCTGTGTTGGTTTCGGCCGCAGCTTTAACCAGACCCAAAAACATGCCGTGATCTGTGACTGCATAAAAATCCATTGGCTCAGTCAGCTGCATATCGTAGCCACCCGGATTTGAAATCGCCTCCCCTCTGGCAAAACTATAGGCGTCATAGGGAGAGGCCAATGTGCCGAATGCATAGCCGTCAAAAGAATAGGCGGTATGCACATGCAAGTCGCCATAATAGGGGTTGCGCTCGCTGGGGTTTGCCTCTTTTACTGTGGAACTGGCAGCCTGGGTTAAACTGGGTTCTAGCAGTTCAGTTTCTATGTCAAATAGATTAGCCTGGCCCCCAAGAATGCCGAATTCTCGGCTATTTAACAGCGCATCAATCTCAGCGGTTTCAGTTATAACTCTGCTGTCGGAATGCACATCTGCGGCAGTGCTAAATGCCTCGCTGGATGGCTCGATATTTTCGCCTGAACAGGCTGTTAAGCTCAGCCCTAGAGACAGGGCCCACAATGATTGTCTGGATACAGAGAGGTTATTTTGCATATTATTATTCTTTTAGTTTTTGTGAAGGCCAGTATTCCCCTTTTTTGCAACATTTAATATAGACCCTCACCCAAATAGGTGACCCCCAAGCCATTTCTGTTCCACCTGAGTGGCGATGGTTAGTCCCGGCTGTAGTAAATATTTTTCAGGGAAATCTGTTTATTCTCGCCAGGATTTTGGCTGAGCAAAGACAGAATACCGGTCAGGTCTTTGAGGTCGGTGCCAGCATTTAATTCGTCTATCGACAGCTTATAGCTGGACCATTGATCAGTCACCTGGTTGGCTGTGCCTGGCCCAAATGCTGCAAAACTATTGATCTGATCACCATCCAGATAGCGCCCGGTTTGGAAACCTATATTAAAGCTAACATCTGCATCACCTCTAATTTCAAAATGCAGATAACCAGATTTAAAATTCTCCAGGTTTTCGCCCACCTCAGCCTGAAACTCCAGACTGGTGCCCCACCAGTCACTGGTGCGAGTTGTTATGCTCACCACACCTTGCTGAGACATCTCAATACTGACTGTGCCCTCCCAGGGGATCAGTTTGAGAACTGCACTGGGGTAAGTCATATTATTGCTATCGGAGGGCTGCATAGACTCATGCACCACGATATAGCGATCAGCAGTTACAGCTTCTCCGGGAACAGCAGCTGGATTTACTGTAGTAGTTTTACGAATCGCCATGCGGCTCTTAAAGGGCGGGTTGAGCACCTCAGCCAACAGTTTTGTCTCGTCGCCACCATAGCTTTTTACCAGAGGTCGGCCGTCGCGGGTCAAGCCGTCAAAACCACCCTGATCAAAGATATCCCAGAGGGCGTATTTCACTTCATTATTGAGCCTTATCAACCCAAAATGGTTTTCAGAACCCCAGGCATTCCCTGAGTCTTTCCACTGTTCGTCAAAGGCCTCGAAATAGAATAACGACATGCCGGCCCGGTCAGTCCAGTCCCGCATATAGTTGTAAAATAGCTTTGCTTTGTATTCATCCGCTGCTTTTGAACCCTTGGCACCATAGGCAGCAGAGTCGCTGGAAGCCCAGCCAGTCTCACCTATATGGATGGGTTTATCCAGACCTAAACTCTCTACATAGTCTGCCACTCCCTGGTACTGTGAGGCGGCATAGTCCACTGCTCGCGCCATGGCTGCTGCTGTCATCTCCTGCTTGGACAGCTGCTCTTCGTCTGCCAACACACCCCAAAAATCCTGGTTATAAAAAGAGTCATGGAAGGGATAGGTGTGCACAGACAGGAAATCTACCGCTTTAATCAGTGCGGCTAAATCTTCAGTCTGATAAAACTTGGCACCACCACCCCAGGATTCATAGTTGTCTGAACTGGTAATCCAGATATCCGGGTTTAGCTCACCAGAGGCTTTTAGGGTCTGCAAATGGTTGACCCACTTGAGAACTGTCTTGGGGTAGACAAAGTAATTGACCGCCCACTGCACCATGGCTTCGTTGCCCACAGCAATGGCCTTAACAATATCGGGATACTGGTTGGCCATGGCCACCGCCGTATCTATCTCGCTGGTGTTGTTGTCGATATTGCCTCTGTGGTGATCAGTGCGACCATCCCTATCCCAGGCATTATGGGCCTCGATCCAGGTGCCGATCATCAGGTACATTTCAAACGCTGGATCCTGATCCTTCAGAGCTTTAATCGCCGCTAACAGCCGCTCTACCTGAGGGTACTGGGAGGTGTTGTAGGTGCGCAGCACCTTAATACCCATGGCAGAGAGTATTTTTAAATCCTCGGTTAGCTGTTCATGGGTTGGAGCCAGATCTCGGCTCTTGCCACGGTAGCCGCCATAGGAAAATGCTGGATAGTCTGGATTGCCCAATATCTCTGCCGCTGTAGGACTCTGGAGATGCTCGTCCGCACCTCTATCTGCTGCGTCACAGGCAACTAGTAGACTTAGACTGAGGCACAGCACAATGGCTTTTAAAAAAGTAGACACGGATGGAGGTTCCTGTAGAAAGCAGATAATTGGTTGATTTGATCGGCCAAGTATACGAGCCGATATTTGGTTTATCAAAGCAACCAGATGAGTCTTGAGCCCTATTAGCGACGAACGGTAGCTATTATCAGGATGAATGGCCTGTCTGACGCCTACGCAGTTAAAGTAAACTCAAGGGTTGTCGGGTACAGTGAATCTGGAAATGAAACCAAGCAAAGTAGAATTAAAAAAACAGTCTCAAAACTATCAACTCAGTGTCGACGGCAATCCTTTCTATATCAAAGGTGCTGGACTTGAGCTCGGCAGTATTAAAAGTCTCGCCGACTATGGTGGCAATGCATTTAGAACCTGGCGAGTGGACAATGGCGAAAAATCCGGGTTAGAGATTCTCGATGAGGCTCAGAGGTACGGGCTGATGGTTTGTATGGGTCTGGATGTGGCGCGCGAGAGACATGGCTTTGATTACAGCGACAAGCAAGCTGTGGCGCAGCAGTTAGCGGCCATAGAACAGGATATACTGGCTCTCAAAGACCACCCTGCGTTACTGATGTGGGGCATAGGCAACGAACTGAACCTGCGCCACAGCAACCCTAAAGTCTGGAATGCGGTGGATGATATTTCCAAAATGATTCACCGGCTGGACCCCAACCACCCCACCACTACCATGCTGGCAGGCGCCGAACCGGAGGTGATCAAGTTAGTGGTAGCCCGCTGCCCCGATCTGGACCTGCTGTCATTCCAACTCTATGGCGAAATAGACCAACTGCCGGACTATCTCTCCCAGAGTGGTTTTAGCGGAGCCTATACAGTCTCTGAATGGGGTGCTACCGGCCACTGGGAATCAGCCTGTACAGATTGGGACAGACCATTTGAAGCCAATAGCTCTGTTAAGGCCGGCTGTTATCAACAGCGTTATATTGACTACATAGCAGCAGATCGTCGGCAATGTCTGGGCTCTTTTGTCTTTCTCTGGGGGCAGAAGCAGGAGCGCACCCCCACCTGGTACGGCGTATTTTTAGAGCAGGGCCAACATACAGAATCGGCTCAGGTGATGGGCACATTGTGGACCAGCCAGGCCCCTGAACAGCCAGTGGCCAGGTTATTGTCCCTGGATATTGAGGGTCTGCAGGCACCGGCGAGTATTTACTTAACAGAACAGAAAAATTATGCAGCCAGAGTGACAGTTGATTATCAACAGCCAGAAACACTCAGCTACCACTGGGAATTGCTCAAAGAGGTGGATAAGAAACTGGAGAGCGATGGCGGCGATTTTGAACCCAGACCCGAGACTGTTTGGCATCAACGGGGTGACAGTAGCCTGGATAGAGTTGAGTTTCCGGCACCTGCACCTGGGGAATACAGGTTGTTTGTACTGGTTGTGGATAGCCACGGTGGCGCGGCCACCGCAAATTTGCCCGTCTTAGTCGAAACTGCCACGACTTAGCTGAGAGCCTCTCCTATACTGCTGGGAAGCTGATTTAGAAGCAGCAACAACCAATAATAGCGATAAAAACTATGTCTCAAGATACTGCAGCCCAGCCCCTGAGCTCCGATAATAGGGCTCATCAGCCTATTCCCCTCGACCAAAAAATCGCCTGGGGTATTGGCATGTTGGCCAACCAGATGTTCCCTGCGGCACTGGGTATCTTTATGGTGCTGCTGGTACAGAGCCTGGGTATGAGCCCGCTGCTGTGGTCGCTGATTTTTCTTATTCCCAAACTGATTGATGCTATCACCGACCCGCTGATGGGTTATATCTCAGATCATACTGTCTCTCGCTGGGGCAAGCGTAGACCCTATGTGTTTATAGGCGCCATTATCTCCGGATTTTCCTTTGTCATGATGTGGCAACTGTCTGCAGAAAATACCGAGATGTACAATTTTTACTACTTTCTCACCTGGTGCAGTATTTTCTGGATCGGCATGACCATCTTTAGCGTGCCCTATGTAGCCATGGGCTACGAGATGAGCTCAGACTATCACGAGCGCACCAGACTAATGGCTATTGCGCAATGGATTGGTCAGTGGGCCTGGGTAATAGCGCCCTGGTTTTGGATTATTCTCTACGACCCCAGCTGGTTTGAGTCGGCCACTGAGGGGGCCAGAACTCTGTCTATCTGGGTGGCAGGCATCTGTATGAGCCTGGCTCTGGTACCGGCAATCTTCTGTACCTTTACCAATACAGCTGAGGATAGCAATCAATCGGCCGCCAACGACGGCACATTGATGGACAGTGTTCGGGACTTCGGTAGCGGCATTATGACCACTCTGCGCAACAGAGCTTTCCGAAAAGTCTGTCTGGCTACGTTCTTGGTATTTAACGCCTTTCAGGTTATTGCCGCATTTTCCTGGTTTATTATTGTTTACTATATGAATGCGGGCGACCCGGTTGCCGCTGGTGTCTGGCCAACATTATTTGGTTCTGTGGGCGCCCTGTTTACCTGCTTTTTGGTAATCCCCGTGGTTAACTGGTGTGCACAGACCTATGGCAAGCTGAACACCTTTATCGCCTCTCAGTCAGTGTCTCTGCTCGGTTATATTCTTCTGTGGTGGGGTTTCTCGCCAGAGGATCCCTGGATGATGTTTATACCTCTGCCTCTGTTTGCCTTTGGTATTGGCGGACTGTTTACCATCATGATGTCTATGACTGCAGATATCTGTGATATGGATGAACTGGAGACAGGCGAGCGCCGTGAAGGTACCTTCGGTGCAATCTATTGGTGGATGGTGAAGTTTGGCGCCGCTGTAGCCGGTGCTGGCTCAGGCCTGATACTAAGCCTGATTGGCTTTGACCAAAATGTGGCTGTACAGAGCGACGAAACTCTGGCCCTTCTGCGTCTCAGCTATATTTTGATCCCCTGCATTGGCACCAGCCTGGCAATCTTTGTAATGCGCAATTATGACCTGGACGAACAAAAAGCCAATGAGATTCGCGCTCAACTAGATGCCCGCGCCGCCGCTGCGAGCTAGCATAGACTCTCTGCTCAGCAACCTAAAACCATAAAAAAAGCCGCCTGATCAGGCGGCTTTTTTGTGGCTTGCTGTGGCGCAGTGTGCCATATAATCTGCTACTCAAGCCCAGGCTGCAGCGCCACATGGATTTGGCTCACTGTACCTTTCTTGTCGAATATAGCCATCGACAGTTCAGACTCTATGCTATTGCCGGCAATGCTCTGGCTACTGCCATCGGCAAAGTTCAGCTCAATCGAGGTCTGCTCTGCCAGACTGTAAACCACAGGTACCTGACAATAGGTAAAGCCTAGCTGGCCAGCTTTCAGAGGCAGGGTTTTGCGCGCGCCACTGGTATCGAAGTAAACCAGAGTATCTGAACCCGAGAGAAACTCAGTTTTTCTGAGAATAAAGGGGTTAAAGGTAACAGATCCATTGACCACTGAGACACCCAGCTCCTGTAAGCGAGCAATGACCTCCTCTTTTACCTGACCTGTCATACCAGGCTGTTTGGCGCCGGCAAAGCCCGGGGTATGGGAGTATGGGTCTGTAGGGAAGGCACCATAATTATCTGGGGTTTTGTTAAAGCCAATCCCTGAGCGAATATCAAAATAGCAATCCGCCAATCGACCCATGGTCTCTGCGTCACTGTTTTGCTCCAGGCCTTTTTGAAAGTTCTCCAGCGCCGCTAACAGCAACTTGGATACCATATGCCAGTAGATCGAACCCAGCCCTTCATAGGCATACATGCCGCCAGAGCGACCAGTAAACTGACGGTGGTTAAAGACAGATTCAAAAATCTCCTCTACCAGAGCCTGGTCCTGAGCCACCAAATCGGCATAACCATTTTCAGCCAGCGACTCCATAGCGGCCTGGGCACTTATTACATTATTAAACGCACCGTTAAAGTGATAGCCGCCCTGTGAGTTAGACTCAACCAGACTACTATCACCAGAGGCCACCAGGGCCTGCAGCAGAGCTGAACGCTGCAGCTGGGATGGTGGAATTATATTTTTATCCATAAACCTGCTCAGCTCACGGTCTGGGTAGAGCAGATAAGAATTTTGACGCTCTGTATAGAGGGCGGACTGGCGCAGCGCTTCCAGCACGGCCAGGGACTCTTCAGGGCTCAGATAACCAGAGCTCAACACGGCCACCTGACCCTCGAGCATCTCGTATAGATAGGTAATTTCGATCCCATCCTCAGTAGCTGTCATCAGGTTGTAGGCATGGTAGAGACCGTCTTGACGACGGTTAGCGCGGATACTGTGATCAATAAACTCTAGGGAGGTCTGACAGAAGGCGATCAGCTGGGAGGTTTCAACAGCCACTCGCCCACCGGCAAAGCCATGACTGTAGAGACCAGCCCGGAAGCTGTCAGCAGCACGACCCAGACGATCGAGTATTAGGCGGCGATCTGTGTCGCTGATTTTACCCTCTAGCAGGTGACGGTTATCCACAAAGGTGCTGTTAATGCTATTGAGCAGCTCAACCAGCTCTGTGGAAATTTCTACCTGATCGAACTCGACTTCGGAGAACAGATCCAGCAGATACTGCTGATAGCGTCTGGTGTAGTACAGGGTCACCATGGATACGCCATAGCCCACCAGCGCATTGTTGGCATCGTTCCACTCCGGGCGCTGGGTGTTCATCCAGATACCGGCTTCGGGGATAAAGTTGGACAGCTTTGACAACACTGTAGCCAGCAGTTTTTCGGTCAGATTAACATTGTAAACGGAATCGTTTTTATCCCAGATCAATCGACCATCTGCACCCACGGCCGCAACGCGCTGACCAATTAGACTGTCCAGCTCCTCATCAAAATCAATGGTGTTATGGGGGTCTTTAAGCAGCTGCTCATAGCCCTTAATTCGGTAGGGAACATTGGCATAACAGAACAGATCTGCGCTGAGGAATTTCTCTAGAGTACCCGGATGATAGTCGCTGGAAAGCTCCAAAAACTTTAGCAGATAAATAATCTGGTGATCACCCCAATAGCCAATACTGGCCCAGGGGTCGTGAGGCTCGGGTTTCTCCCAGTCGATGCCAGCTTTGGTAATGCGATAGGGATTGTAGCCATCAGCAGTGGATGCGTTAACAAACTTGCTGATCATAGATTCAACATAGTTAGGAATCGAGATACTTAGAGCTTCCCAGTTCTGGAAGATATCTCGCCAGTTGCCTTCAAAATTTAGCAATTGAGAGCCATCATCTTTTTTGACCTGGATGGCAAACTTGTTCCAAGGTCGTGATGGGTCGCCGTGGCGGCGACTAAAGGACAGAGGCAGATACTCCATACACAGACGCTGTATGCTGGCGTTGTTAGTCTGCTCAGCGGCAGCAATCAAGTCACTGTAGTGAAAGCTGTCATCTAGGCCCTCAAAAAAGCTCAAGGAGTTCTGATATTCAACCCGGTTAAAGCCTTTTACAAAACTAACCAAATCAGCTTTGTCGACAGCATAATTATCCACAAACAGACCGCCACGCATCACGTTAAACAGTACATTGGCGAAGTGGTGGTTAGCGCTCAGCCGGTCCTCTGTCACCTGCAATCCATCGGAGGTACCTACGATGCGGGCCAGATTAAGGGAACCCAGAGCTATATCGTCTTCTATATCCTGAGCAATATTAGCGTCGCTATTGATATAGGCGTTCAGTTCACGGACATCGGCCGGGCCCTGATTAACATCCGCAACAATGCTCCAGCTCTGCTCTGCCGAGGGCGCCAAGGCTAAAGTACCATTGACAAAGTAAGCGCCTCTTCGACCGCGGACATTGGCTTCCTGCTCTACAACCTGGCCTTTGCGAAATGCATCCAGCTGGATTGAGGAGATCAGTTTGGTAGTTCCCGCCATACCCACAGACCAGGCTACAGCAGCCGACAGGGCTTCACTGGGCTCAGCGCGGTCAACCAAAATCGAGCTCATGCTATATAGCCCAAGGCCTGTATCCGTCTGAAGCTCGTTCTTCTTGTAGGCATCCACCAGACAACTCAGAGAGTTCTGCACATCGGACTCAACGCCGAAGGGAATCAGGTTTTCTATACCATCAAGAATCTCTACACTGACAGACTCTGCGCTGTTATTGACCAGACTGGCTGTCTTTACAAAACCAAACCTATCCGAGGTACGCCAGGCATAGCTGTAGGTCAGGCCAAGATCGTGGTTGATCTCTTCAAAGATCAGCTTGTCGCCATAGACATTCTTATAGAGATTTCTGGTGATTTTATAGACGCCGGCATACTGCTCAGAAAGCGGCTCCCATAATGAGGTCTTATCACCAGAGGTAACCAAAGCAATGGTTCTACTGCCGGTAAACGGTGAAGAGTCACTGATCTTGTCATCTGTGTAATAGGGGAACAGCGCACTCTGAGCATCTACTCTCCCCGCTGAAAGACCACCGCGAGTAGAAATAAACATCCAGTGATTTGAATCACTGACCACACTGATGAAAAAGTCTTTCATCTGGTTATAGTTGGCGATCTTATAAAACTCTTCGCCCTTAATACTGACGTATTCACCAGAAACGCTCTGACGCTCGCCCTGAACCAGCTGATTTCCGATATGGATAGATTTCTGAGTCATGGTTACCCTAAACAGTGTAAATTTAACATCACCGAGCAAGTACTCGATGCCAGGCATATTCGATGTTTTAAAACGCCCGGCTCAATGCCTACCGAGGCTTGCATGAAGTTGTAAACGGGCCGTATCCTAATGTCACAGCCTTTTTCACGCAACACCGCATTTATCCTGATGAGTTAACATGGCGCTTCATCGGGATAGAATGGACCTCGGGTTAGTTGTAACTTATTAAGGGGTCTTTACTTAGGCGGACAGTCCGGTTGAGATTCCGGGCTGGCGGCAATAAAGTCAGGCAGTCCGGTGCAGTGTCGGTAAATGGCATTAATCAGTGGATAGTCCTGCATGGGGCAGTCAAAGCGTAGGGCATTATAGACCTGGGGTATCAGGCAGATATCCGCCAGGGTCACCCTATCGCCAAAGCAATAGCGCCCATTGCTGTTAAGTACTTTCAGGTTAGTTTCCAAGGCGCCAAATCCCTGCGCAATCCAGTGGTGATACCAATCCAGCTTCTGCTCCTTATTTAAGCCTACTGTAGCCTCTATAAACTGAGTCACTCGAGGATTATTTAATGGGTGAATATCCATAGCAACCTGATAGGCAATCGAACGCACCTGAGCGCGATCCATAGCACTCTGCGGCAGTAAGCTGGGTTTAGGATAACGCTCTTCTAGATATTCGATAATCGCCAGAGACTGGGTCAATATACCCTCAGCGGTGGACATGGTTGGAACCAGCCCGCCGGGGTTAGTCTGCAGATACTCCAGTTGCCTGTGCTCACCGCTAAGCAAATTAACGGGTAACTGTTGGTAACTAAGCTGTTTTATTTCAAGGGCAATACGCACCCGATACGCCGCCGACGAGCGATAGTAGCTGTAAAGCTGTAGATCTGTATCAGCCGACATACGGGATTACCTGCTGGTTGATTTCACCAAAGATACTCTGGCCACTGTGGTCGTGCATATCAATTTGGATACGATCACCAAACTGCATAAAGTCGGTGCTGGCACTGCCATGGGCTATTATTTCCAGCATGCGCACTTCGGCTAAACAGCAGGAACCATTGGATCGATCAAGATTAGACACTGTGCCTGAACCAATAATAGTACCAGCACAGAGAGGGCGCGTCTTAGCTGCATGGGCAATCAGCTGCCCAAAGTCAAAAGTCATATCGACACCGGCATTGGGTTGGCCAATAAGCTTATCATTGAGAATTGCCCTTAGGGGCAGGTGTAATTTGGCCCCATCCCAGGCATTCCCCAGAGCCTCAGGAGTTACCGCGACAGGAGAGAAGGCACTGCTAGGCTTAGCCTGATAAAAACCAAAGCCTTTGGCCAGCTCTCCAGGAATTAGATTGCGCAGCGACACATCATTGACCAGCATAACCAGCTTGATATGGTCCCGTGCGTTCTCGGGAGATACGCCCATAGGCACATCATCGACAATCACTGCGACCTCGGCTTCAAAATCAATACCCCAGCTTGGATCCGCCATGGCAATATCTTCACAGGGGCCCAGAAAGGTATCTGACCCGCCTTGATAGATCAGTGGATCAGTCCAAAAGGACGCTGGCATTTCAGCATTGCGCGCTTTGCGTACTAGCTCTACATGATTGACATAGGCACTGCCATCAGCCCAGTGAAAGGCTCGTGGCAGAGGTGAGGCACAGGTGCTAGCAACAAATGCCTGGCCCTTTATCTCACCGCTTTCCAGTTGCTCAAATAGCGCCTGTAGTGGTGCCGCACAGCTATCCCAGTTATCCAGTGCAGCTTGCAGGGTCGGCGCAATAGCCGTCGCTGTCTCATAGCGCTGCATAAGACTGTCAACCACCACTAGCTGACCATCGCGGCCCGAATTGAGTGAGGCAAGTTTCATTGTTCTGTTCCCTGTGCTAATGCATTGTTAAAGGGGTGCGTCCCATCGTGTAGCCAAGCGGCATGCTGAGGTGCGCGCTTGGTTTTGTCCCATTCATCGAGCATGGCTGGGGCCACTCTGTGCAGCTCTTCCAGCATGCCCGGCTGCGCTGTGTTTGCCGCCAGCTCCAGACGATGGCCGCTGGGATCAAAGAAGTAGATGGATTTGAAAATGGTATGGTCTATAGGTCCTAGTACTTCTACGCCCGCCGCTTCTATGCGCGCCTTGGCCTCAAGTAATGCATCCATATCAGCCACCTTAAAGGCGATATGCTGCACCCACTTGGGCGTGTTGGGGTCAACCCCCATATCTGGAGAATGGGGTATTTCGAAAAAGGCCAGCACATTGCCATTGCCTGCATCCATAAACACATGCATGTAGGGGTCGGGCTCTCCGGTTGAGGGAACCCGATCTTCGGCGATGGCCAGTTGGAAATCCATGGCTAATACCTGCTGATAAAACTCCACCGTTTGCTTGGCATTTTTACATCTATAGGCCACGTGGTGAATACCTTGAATATTCATAAGAACTCCGTGCAATGGTTATGCAGTTTCAATCACACCGCGATTAAGTTGATCCCGCTCTATGGATTCAAACAGCGCTTTAAAATTGCCCTCGCCAAAACCCTCATCCTGTTTACGCTGAATAAATTCAAAGAAAACTGGGCCGATTAATGTGTCCGAAAATATCTGCAGTAACAGTCGAGGGTCGCCATGCTGAGTAGAACCATCGAGCAAAATTCCTCTGGCCTGCAATTCAGCGGTTGGCTCACCATGGTTAGGTAGGCGCTCATCGAGCATTTCATAATAGGTTTCTGGCGGCGCTGTCATAAAGGGCAAACCCTGAGCTTTTAGTTGGTCCCAGGTAGCCAAAATGTCATCACAGGAAAAGGCAATATGCTGAATGCCCTCGCCGTTGTAGGCCATTAAAAATTCTTCAATTTGGCCGCCTGCAGTGGCCTCTTCATTGAGGGGAATACGAATTTTTCCATCTGGCGCCGACATAGCTTTTGATTTAAGGCCGGTGTACTCGCCAGTGATATCAAAATAGCGAATTTCGCGAAAGTTAAAAATATCTTCATAGAAACTGGCCCAGTGATCCATGCGCCCGCGATAGACATTATGGGTGAGATGGTCAATCACATTAAGGCCACAGCCGCTGGGGTGCAGTTCGGCGTTGTCGATAAACTCAAAATCGATATCGTAGATGGATTTGCCGTCACCATAGCGATCAATCAAATACAACGGTGCACCGCCAATGCCTTTGATGGCTGGCAGCCGCAGCTGCATTGGCCCGGTGGGTATATCCACCGGCTGAGCGCCCATTTCAAGGGCTCTGCTGTAGGCTGCCTGGGCGTTTTTTACGCGAAAGGCCATGCCGCAGGCAGAGGGACCATGTTCTTTAGCAAAATAATGGGCATAGCTGCTGGGTTCGTAATTGATAATAAAGTTGATATCGCCCTGGCGAAATAACACCACATCTTTGGAGCGGTGATTGGCGATATGGGCAAAGCCCATCATAGTAAAAACCGGCTCTAGAATACCGCGCTCGGGCGCGGCAAACTCGACGAATTCAAAGCCGTCTAGGCCCATTGGGTTTTGCTCTATATCTCTGTCTTTAGCGCTAGTGTTCATAATGTATCCCTAAGCTCTGGATGACTGAATATTGGTTGTAATTGCAACTATTATTGGTTGCATTTACAACTAATGTCAAGCATTATCAGCACATGAGTAAAAACCATCAGTCAGCCCGCGAAATACTTCAGCTAGAGCGTTATTTTCCGTACCGGTTATCAATTCTGTCGAATCGTATCAGTGCTCTAATCTCTGAAACCTACAGTGCTAAGTTTGCTCTGAGCATTACCGAGTGGCGAATTATGGCGGTGTTGGGGGAGTATCCGGGAATCTCGGCAGATGAGGTGTCTCTGAAGACCCAGATTGAGAAGTCTATTCTTAGCCGGGCTATCAGTAAGTTGCTGCAGCGCAAGCTACTGGAGCGATCGTTTGATCCCGCCGATAAGCGCCGTTCAATGTTGCGTCTAACTGACACAGGCATCGCAGTCTATGATGAGCTTGTGCCCATGTCTTACGACTATGAGCAGGCATTGTTAACCTGCTTTAGCGATACTGAGAGAGACCAATTTAGTGAGTTTATTGATCGTCTGTACCAGCATGCTGATAAGGGTGCTAGTTAGAATGGTCAATGTCCTCTTTCATCGGCGCAACATGCATATTACGTGGCCGGCCCATTTGGAACTGCCCCGCCGCGATATCGGACAGATTTTCCGCATCTGTGAGCTTCGGTACATTCAACTGCTTAGCCCTTTGGTAAGCAGCTTTAGTTTCTGGAAATCTCACGAATGGTTTGCTAGGTAGTCATCCCGCCTCTCTAACTTTTAGAAGCCAGCTTAGTAAAGGTCAGTGCTTATCAATCGAATTCATGCTTTTTCCTGGTTAGCTTACAAAATCTAGCTAAAAGCCATGGTATTTCACAAAGCTGTTATTTTCAGCGCGGGTTGAGCGCACATGGTTGGCAGCGAAACTTTCATCTGGGTAGCCCATTGCGATACAGATCATAATGCTCTGGTCATCGGGAATTTGGGCATGTTCCCGGACAACATCTGACTGCATAATCCCCTGACCATTAATCACGCAACCTATGCCTCGCTCCCAGGCGGCGAGAATAATACCGTAGGCCAGAGATCCCAGACCAAACTGAGTAATCGCTGCCGGCTCAAGATACTTGTCATAGGTGAGAACCAGTGACACTGGAGCATCAAATTGGCGAAAACCCCTCAGCATCCAATCCATACGCTTTTCTTTGTCATCGCGCTCAATACCCATGGCCTCGAAAAGCTGAACAGCCACATCAATTTGATTTTGCCGATGCCCTCCTTCGTACTCTTCCTTATAGGGGAAGTCGCGAACATGGGGCTTTCCTGCCAGAGTATTTTTGGTATTGTCTTCACGGATCTTATCCAGCACCTCACCGGCTACAGCATGAATATGCCAGGTTCCTGTGGTCAAATAATACCGCTCGGTAATCGGCATCAGTTTTTAATAATTGACTAATGGCATAATCAATGCCATATTTTGCGATAGGGCTCCTGGCCTATAAGAAAAGCCTGTGCATAAAGATTAATATTTCCTTTTTTGATTCGATATAAAGGTTAAACAGATGGAAGTAAAAAACGCAGTTTGTCCCACGAATCCTCACAGATACTGGTGAAGCTTGGTTTTGAGCCAATATCTACCCAAGACCTGCAAGCCATTGGACGCAGCTTACAGGCTGTGCTGCACCGGTCTGATAATCCGTTTCGCTTTTTGCAGCATTTGGTGGAAGTGTTCCCTTTTAGGAAGATGAATTTATGAAAAAATGGTTATTGAGAATTTTTATGGTTCTGGCCGCACTATTTCTGGCTGCATTTTGGCAGATGTATTTTTCAGAGCGCCCACCGCTGATGACAGACCAGACCACATTGGCTGGCGATGGCAGCACCATTAATTATTGTGAATTACCCATGCTCGATAGTAGCGGAAAGATGGCTGCCGAAATTCCTAAGGGCAACACGCCAGGTTGTGGCTACACTCAGTTTCCTTTACCTATCTTGGCTGAGTGCACTGAACCGTTACCGGAGGGCGCCGATGATATTCGTGGCTTATGGATTGGCGTTAAAGGTGGGCATACCGGACATGTAGAACGGGTAGAACAATGTGGTTCACGTGTAGTGATTACCTCATCGGGTATTATTCATGACGGCGGCCCCAATAGCAGCGCCGATGTTGTCGGTATAAATTCTAACGATACCGAGGGATCTATACTCTTTACCGTTGGTGACAAAGAGTTTTGCGGTCGAACCTCTGCCAGTATGACCTGGAATAACAGGGTGCTAGAGTTCAATGCTTTCGGCTGGGGTCCGGTAGTGGTTAGACGATATATGGAGGGCAAGCAGTTAGTATGGGAATATGTCGATGGCAGTACAACCCATATGGATCGAATTTGTCAGCTGCCAGAAGAACATAAAATTCCCGCCAAACGAGGCAGGAAGATACAGATTTTTTAATGATATCTTTTAGGACCAATAACTGGGAATCTATTGCCCAGCCTTATCTCGTTTTTTCTCTCATGGTTACAAACTCTTCTGCAGCAGAGGGATGAATACCCACAGTGGCATCAAAATGGGCTTTTGTAGCACCTGCTTTTAAGGCAATACCCATACCCTGAATAATCTCCGCCGCATGTTCACCTACCATATGACAGCCCAGCACAATATCTGATTCTTCATCGACCACCAGCTTCATAGTAATGCGCTCAGCGCCGCCACCCAGCGTATGCAACATAGGCCTAAAGTCTGATAGATAGATCGCTATATCCTTATACTCTTTCCTGGCCTGTTCCTCGCTGAGACCTACAGTGCCAAATTCTGGCTGACAGAATACAGCCGTGGGGATATCCCGATAATCAATAGTTGCGCTGCTATCACCAAACAGGTGATCAACCAACACCATGGCCTCTTGAATCGCCACCGGAGTTAACTGTACTCGGTCAATCACATCTCCCAAGGCATAAATACTGGGTTCAGCAGTGGCAAAATACTTATCAACCTGAATGGAGCCATTGTCCCGCATCACCACATTAGTTGTTTCCAATCCCAGTCCGGCCGTATTGGGCTGACGCCCCGTGGCGTAAAGTACCAAGCCTGCTTCAAGATCTGAGCCATTATTTAAGATTACAGACAGCTGTTCATCAGTCTTGGTGATCTGATTAACCTCAGTGTTTAAATGGATATTGACGCCTTTGTCGACCATACCCTGCATAATTTTGTCACCCATTTCTACATCAAAGGACTTAAGCAGTTTAGGGCCACGATAGACCAAGTGGGTCTCTACCCCCAGACCGTTTAAGATGCCGGCAAACTCTACTGCTATATAGCCGCCACCAACCACCACAGCCTTATTGGGTAGCTTATCGAGGAAAAACATTTCATTAGAACTAAGCGCATGTTCGCTACCGGGAAACTCTGGAATATAGGGCCAGCCGCCCGTCGCGACCAAGATAGTACGAGCTTTGTAGGTCTTGCCATTAACGCTGACAAGGTTCGCCCCAGCCACGGTTGCTCGGCCATCAAAGAGATCAGCGCCACTGTTATCAATTAGATTATTGTAGATACCATTAAGGCGCTCAATCTCAGCGGTTTTGTTATCTCTTAAAGTTGCCCAGTCAAGCATCGGCTGCTGAGGCACAGTCCAGCCAAACCCCGCGCTGGCATGAAATAACTCCGGGAACTGAGAGGCATAGACAAATAGTTTTTTCGGCACACAACCCACATTAACGCAGGTACCACCAAGGTAACGCTCCTCTGCCACAGCCACCTTTTTACCCTTAGATGCCGCCATCCGAGCTGCTCGCACCCCCCCTGAGCCCGCACCAATAACAAATAGGTCGTAGTCAAATTCCGTTGTCATACAAAAACCTCCGTTAAATTTAATTACCGCGCTTGATTAGGAGCGGCCGTCATCCGAGTTGCCAATTTGGCAGCACCCCAATAAATTGGGCTGCTCAATTTTCCTCTGGCCAGCAGAGCCGCATCGGATTGTCGACCAGCAGCTTGCGCTGCAACTCAGCAGTGGGTGCTATGCGCGGGATCATATCCACCAGATGGCCGTCATCTGGCATATGAGATTTCATATTGGGGTGCGGCCAGTCAGTGCCCCAGAGCACCCGGTCGGGGAAAAGTTCTACTACCCGTGCAGCAAAGGGAACAAAATCATCGTAACTTGGCGGTCCCTGTAAACTGAGTCGTTCAGGGCAGGTCACCTTGGTCCAGCAATTATCATTTTCCCGGAGTAGTTTTAAAAACAGCTCAAATTCCTCACCATCAATCGGTTTACTGCAATCAGGGCGGCCCATATGGTCGACCACAACGACGGTATTGAGAGAGGCGAAGAAATCGTAATATTCAGGCAGGTCCGGAGCTTCAAAGTAAATAATAATATGCCAACCCAGCTTGGCGATGCGCTCGGCAACCGACTTAAGCACCTCCGGAGGAACCGGGTTAACCAGGCGTTTAACAAAGTTAAAGCGAACTCCACGCACACCGGCACTATGCATTTCTGCCAGTTCAGCATCAGAGATATCGGGTGACACCACGGCAACACCACGGGCCTTGCCATCTGAGTGAATCAGGGCATCAATCAGAGCGCTGTTATCGGTGCCATGACAGCTAGCCTGAACGATTACATTGCGCTCAAAACCCAGATGGTCGCGCAGTTCAAATAACCTTTCTTTTGGCCCGTCACAGGGGGTATATTTTCGCGTTGGCGAATAGGGAAAATCATCGCCGGGGCCGAAAACATGGCAGTGGGCATCCACGGCGCCCGCGGGCGGTGTAAAGGCCGGTTTGGATGGGTTGGGGTGAAAATCCAACCAACTCGCATCTTTTTGAAACTTGCTCATTGCTTTATCAGCCTCTATTTGCCGCGCGCTTTTAGGGATGCATCTAACCGTGGGTACAGCCGCCGGGCATTTAATTCAAACACCTTATGCTTGTCCTCGGCAGGGATATCAAGGGCATCAATATAACGCTTGGTATCATCAAAATACTGGCCCGTTTGCGGATCAATGCCACGCACCGCACCAACCATTTCTGAACCAAACAGGATATTGTCGATATCAATCACCTCAAATAAAAGGTCAATCCCAGGCTGATGATAAACACAGGTGTCAAAGAATACATTTTTCATCACATGCTCAGTAAGCAGTGGTTTCTTAAGCATATCGGCCAGACCGCGATAACGCCCCCAGTGATAGGGTACCGCGCCACCACCATGGGGAATAATAAAGCGCAGATCCGGAAAATCGGCGAACAAATCGCCCTGCAAAAACTGCATAAAGGCGGTGGTATCAGCATTGATATAATGGGCGCCAGTAGCATGAAAATTGGGATTACAGGACCCAGAAACATGAATCATCGCTGGTACATCAAGCTCCACCATTTTCTCAAAAAACGGATACCAATGACGGTCCGTGAGTGGTGGCGCGGTCCAGTGACCGCCCGATGGATCCGGATTAAGGTTACAACCTACAAAACCCAACTCTGAAACGCACCGCTCCAACTCTGCAATAGAATTTTCAATCGGCACACCTGGAGACTGGGGTAACTGGCACACGCCAATAAACTGCTCAGGAAATAACTCAACCACCCGCGCAATCAAGTTATTACAGGCCGCCGTCCAACTCTGGGAAACCTGTTCATCACCCACATGATGGGCCATGGTTGAGGCCCGTGGCGAGAATATAGTCATATCCGCCCCACGCTCTCTCAGCAGTTTTAACTGGTTTAGCTCAATGCTTTCGCGTATCCGATCATCGCTGATAATCGCGCTCTGGGGTTCTGGCAGCGACGGGTTTTGCAACCTAGCCATCTGTGCCGCCCGATAGTCCTGATGCGGATCAGGTGCGGTTGTATAGTGGCCATGACAATCAATAATCATTATCTTACTCCTTTGTTTATTTGCTCAACCGTCTAGTCGTCGAGGGAGTCCAGATACGCCAAACCACTCTCTTCCAATCTGGGCCGCATATTGTAGATATCCAATCCCAGCACACCGCTTGCCAATTGCTCGCGCTTGGCAACTTCTCGGGCTTCACGCTGACGAGATTCTTCTAAAACTACCTCTGCATCTTTTCGCGACACCAGGGCAACGCCATCGTCGTCGGCAACGACAATATCGCCTGGATTAATTAGCTGACCGGCGCAAACAACGGGCACATTCACGCAACCCAGAGTATTTTTCACTGTGCCTTTGGCATTTATAGCCCGCGACCAAACCGGGAAATTCATTTCTTTAAGGTCTCTGATGTCCCTTACCCCAGCATCAATAATCAGCCCTTTTACACCGCGTGCCTGAGCCGATGTCGCCAATAAATCTCCAAACATGCCATCGGTATTATCTGTGGTACAGGCAACCACCAGCATATCACCCGCCTGACAAAGCTCTATCGCCACATGCAGCATCCAGTTATCACCGGGCTGCGCCAAAACAGTCACAGCAGACCCCGCAACACGGGCACCAGCGTATATGGGCCTCATATAAGGCTTTAATAAGCCAATGCGACCCTGAGATTCGTGAACCGTGGCCACACCCATCTCACCCAGGCCTTCAACTATTGTTTGGTCTGCTCGCGCAATATTGCGCACTGCTACGGTTTTCATCTGCTCTGCTCCTTTATCAACCTTAGTCAGGTTGGTTTCTCATTTATTCCGTGATAAAAATATGTTCAGGCACATAGAGTTCACCGCGACTTAACAGACGGGCGGTGCGCAATAATCCAGCCTTTAAAACTTGAGGCGGATCAGCCTGTTCATCAACATGCAGGTTTATCGAAAACTCACCGGAAGGATGCTCTACTGAAAGAGTCTTGCTGGCACCAACTGGCACAGTGGCAATACCCTCTGCAACAGTACCGGGAATAATCGCTGCGGTTGCGGCTGACACCGCGCCCAACACGCCAATCGCGGAATGACATTTGTAGGGAATAAAGGTGCGCGTATGACAGATACCGTCTTTTAGGGGCGGGGAAATCATGCACATCTTGGGGACTGCCGCACCCTCCACATCACCCAGATTCATTTTCGGGCCTATCTGCAGGCGTATAGATTGGAGCTTGCTCTTTAAGGCTTCATTGGCATTTAACTCGGCGGGCGACTCATAGCCACTTATCCCCATGTCCTCAGCGCGCAGCACCACTACTGGCATACCATTATCAATGCAGCTTATCTCTATACCATCGACAATATCGATACGGCTACCTGTGGGTAGCAAACTGCCGCATGCTGATCCGGCGATATTAAGATAGTTACAGCTAATAGGTGCGGCACTGCCGGGCACACCATCAATACAAGCATCACCCTGATACTCAACCTTGCCATTGGGCGTTCGCACCACCAGTTCACACTGGCTGCCGCTATTAAGCATATTGATTCGCACAGTCGTGCTATCACCAGTAGGCTCGATCAGGCCAGCCTCAATAGCAAAGGGGGCAACCCCAGCCAAAATATTACCGCAGTTAGGCGTGGTATCGACTCGATCGCCACCGACCACAACCTGAGCAAAAAGATAATCTATATCCGCATCTGGAGAATCAGACAGCCCGACAATTGCCACCTTGCTGGTCAATGGATCTGCGCCACCCAGCCCATCTATTTGAGACTTATCTGCGCCCATTGCCGCAATCAAGACTTTATTTCGCAACACCGGGTCAGCGGGCAAATCACTGGCACAAAAATACAGGCCTTTTGAACTTCCGCCCCTAAGTTGCATATAAGGAATAGCGCGCTGCATCAGGGCCACCTAATCTGACTCTGCAGCGAAACTTGCTCTGAGCCGGAATTCATTGACGCTCCCAGACTAATGAAATCTCATCGCGAAATGCAAAGCGCTCCATATGTCCAGCTACTACGCTTTGCATTTTTTCTAATGCCTCTTCAGTCTCGGCCTCTACAGTAACCGTCAGTACATTTTCAGATGACTGCAAGCGGCAATCGCCAAAGGGGAAATCTACGTGGCCATGACTATCATCAAATTCAGTAGCTAACTTATGAGCGAAGTGACGGCAGAATTTTTTTAGATAGGCGACAGCCTTTAGGGTTTCAAAGCTTGACTGAGCGATCAGCATACAGAGTCCTTGGTCATGACTAATTTCTGATAAATTACTCGTCAGAGAATAACCGTCAGATTGCATAACTGACTAACAATAAAGTCTTGAAAAACTATGAGAATTATTAAGTATTAATTTTTTTCTCATTTAAATTAGATTAATCTATAAAAAATTATTCAAGCAAATCGTCTGTTTTCAGCTATTTCGCAAAAAATAACGAAAGATGTATGATAAAAGAAAATATTTAATATACTTTTCTCATGTATATTTACTATCCTGCTGGAGTCCCTTAAAGAATTATGAATGTCGACCAATTAAAAATTCCGGAACTGAGCCTGAGGTATCTTAAGGCGGCTAAATATGTGACTGAATTACGCAGCGTAACAAGGGCCGGAGAGCGACTGAATCGGTCACAAACAGCAATATCCAAGGCCATTATCGAACTTGAAAGTCAGCTTGATGTGCCGCTGTTTGATCGCACAACATCCGGCGTTTCTCCCACAGTTTACGGTGAGGCATTGGGTCAACGTGTCGCCATGGCAATGGCCGAATTCGAAGCCGCGGGTAAGGTCTACGACCAGTTTAAGAAGTCGCGAAGAGATTTCCATAAAAATCCACTGTTCTCTATGGAAATCAGCTACAAACGACTGGCAGCGCTTATCGCCCTTTATGAAACCTGTGACTATAGCAGCGCTGCCCATATGCTAGGCATCACGAGTGCGGCAGTCTATAACTCAATTCGTGAACTGGAGAATCTTCTGGATCTGGCACTTTTTGGCAAAGATCCCTCTGGAGTTAATCCGACACCCTATTGCAAAATTCTTGTACGTCATACCAAACTGGCGTTTTCACAGATTCGCCACGCAATGGACGATATTGCCAGCTTAAATGGCGTAACCTGCGGCAAAGTCACTGTTGGCACCATGCCCTACTCCAGAACCATCCTGACACCCCGTGCAATCAATCAACTTCTAGAAGACCAACCGCAGCTGGATATCTCTACAATTGAGGGGCCCTATAATTCTCTACTAGCCGGTCTGCGCAGTGGCGAAATTGATATGCTGATTGGCGCTATCAGGCCAAAGGAAGCTGCACCCCACCTGAAAACTGAACGACTGTTTGACGATAAACTGGCGATTTTGGCTCGCAGCGATCACCCACTGGCCAAGAAAAAAATCCTCGCGCCGAAAATACTGGAAGAGTTGCAATCTGTGCTGCCACCCACCGGCACCCCAACAAGATTGCTATATGACCAGTTTTGCACTCAGCATGGGATAAGTGCGCCAGCACATTGCATTGAGACAAGCTCTGCATCTATGGTGCGCGGGCTATTACTGGAAAGTGATCGAGTAGCTCTGCTCTCTGAGCACCAAATTTACTATGATAAAAAACTGGGTGCACTGACTTCCCTGGCCATTGATATGCAAAGCACCTACCGGCCTATTGGTATAACCATGCTGTCGCATATTCGTCCCTCTCCGGCAGCAGGATTGTTTCTAGACAAGATTCGCTCAGTGGCCGAGGATCTTAGTCTAGGTATCTCGTGACCAACTACATCAGGCCTGTGAAATCATGCTCTGCTCTAACCTATCCAATGTTTTCATGGCCTCAAGGCACTGCTGAACGCTTGAATTAGGTTCCCTATCCTGGGCAATCGCGGCAAAGAATTCCCGATCGGCCAGTTCCACACCATCCATCGCCACGTCAATCTGAGACAGATCAATGGGATTGTCGTTACCATCAAAAAGATCATCATATCTTGCTATATAAGTCCCATTGTCACAGATATACCGAAAGTAGGTGCCCAGGGGACCGTTATTATTAAACGATAGAGAGAGCGTACAGATAGCGCCTGTAGCCGCTTTCATGCCAATACACATATCCATGGCTATGCCCATGTCGGGATGATTGGGGCCCTGCATGGCAAATGCCTGAGCCGCTGGCCCGCCAGTCTGATACTGGAATAGATCAACTGTATGGCAGGCGTGATGCCACAATAAATGATCCGTCCAGCTGCGAGGCTGGCCCAGAGCGTTAATATTTTCACGACGGAAAAAATAGGTTTGTACATCCAACTGCTGTAGCTGTAACTCACCCGACTTTATTTTGTTATGAATCCATTGGTGTGAAGGATTAAAGCGCCGCACATGGTCGACCATGGCCACCAGACCAGTCTCCTGCTGCACCTCAACTATTTTCTGGGCGTCAGCAAGATTATCGGCCATGGGAATTTCGATCAGTACATGCTTACCAGAGCGCATTACCTGGATAGCCTGAGTGGCATGCAGCCCCGTGGGTGTAGCCAAAATAACAGCATCGACTCCGGGTTGATTTAGGGCCTCAGCCAGATCCGTGGTGTAAAAGGGTATGCCCCGCGCATTGGCAACTGCTTCGGTCGTCTCAGCGACACCACCACAGATTACTGACACCTCAACATCCTCAATGCGGGCAATGGCATCTATATGTTTATTGGCGAATGCACCTTCCCCGACCAAGCAAATCTTCATTATTCTCTCCCAAAACGCGCAGTTGCAGATTCGCACTGTGCCTTGAATACTCTATTTACAGGCAGGGTAAACATCCATCAATTATGTATCGATTTCATCAATATTCGTGCTCTTCTCATGGCAGTAAATAGTCCTTTAATGACATGGTTATCCAGCCTTGTAATGCCAACTGATCGAATTCAAAAGGGGAACCCTATGGCAGATTCCAGCACATCAAGTATCTGCGCCGAAGATGGCTACAATTTTTCGACCTATATGGCCTCGCCGACAATATCTGAAATCGGTGGTTTAATTTTGATCCATGAGATATTTGGCATCACTGCACAGATGCGGAATCTGGCAGACCAGTTTGCTAATGCCGGTTATAAAACCATTGTGCCCGCACTGTTTGATCGCATTGAGCGCGATGCCTGCCTTGGCTACGATGAAATCGATCGTGGCAGAAAACTGGCTGGCGCCTGCAGGCAGGAGCATCTGTTATTGGACCTTAAAGCTGCCATGCAGACATTGGCTACTCGCCAAGTTGCGGTGGTCGGCTATTGTTGGGGAGGCGGGATTGCCTATTTAGCTGCCTGTAATCTACCCATTAATAACGGCGCAGCTTTTTATGGCACGCGACTGCCGAGTTATTTGCATCAGCAAGCAAATTGTCCTTTTCAATTCCATTTTGGCGGCAAGGACAGCGCCATAGGCCCTGAGATTGTGGAGCAGGTACGCACCACCAATCCTAGCAGCGATGTTTTTATCTATCAGCAGGCAGGTCATGGTTTTGCCAATCAGGCTCGGGCCAGTTTTGATGCTGCCAGTACCATATTGGCAGAACAGCGGCTTCTAGCGTTTCTGAGCCAGCGGACTGCTTAGGCATCGTTAACTGCATGACATTGATGTACTGCTAATCCAACATAGCGGATATATTTGGCCAGGCCTCTGCGCCCGCCCTATCCATAAGCTCCAGATACTTGGGATTAAACCAGTCAGCTAATCCTTGCTGGTATCCCTCAGTTCTCTTGAGACGTTCATACCAGTCTTTAAAATGCGGTTTGTGATGCCACATAGCCGAAAGATGTAAATGCTCCAGGCGTGTAGCATAGGGCGCAAATGCAATATCCGCTAAACTCATGCTGTCACTGCCGATCCACTTATGCTCCGCTAATTCTGCATCCAGTTCTTCAATTAATTTAGCAAATTCATTGACCGCTCGAACAAAACGGGGCGACCCCATACCATCAGTCATCACTTGACGCTGCACATCGCGCATGTAGGCATCAGGGATTGCATTGAGATGCTTCTCAACCAAATTCATATCACCTTTGCAGGCGTCCAGTAGCTGAATTCTATAGGCTATTCCAAAACTGAGTGCCGCCAGTTCAAGATGCAGACCATCATCCAGTTTTTTCATCCACCAACGGGCTTTGGCTCGCTTGAGAGGTGTTTCAGGCATCAATGATGGTTCGGGAAATGCTTCATCGAGATAGTCGACAATAATATTGGATTCCACAAGAATATTGCCATCATGCTCCAGAGCAGGAACCAATCCTTTGGGATTAATTTTTAAATACTCAGGCCGCTGTTGGTCACCCTGTCGCAAATTCAGCTCCTCGCTTTGCCATTTAAGTTTTTTAACCGCCAGCACAAAACGCACCTTCTGAGCGCAAGCCGACATATCATTGTGATAGAGCTTTAACATAATTACCTCGGTATAGAATATATTTTACAATTTAACCGCTATTGGCCTTGGATGATCTACGCATCGGCGCCCCCCGCATGGCTGATAGAAAACCACCTACCAGTGCATAGGCCAGCGAGACAATAATTGCGGTGCTAATAGTCGACTCCAGGAGACCGTAGTAAATCGGTATTATCTGTTTGTCGCCCAAATTTAAGTTCATCAACAGGTTGACCACGCCCATGCCGATTAGATTGCCCAATACCCGAGCCAGGTTCATGGTGGCAGTGGCGACGCCGAGATCTCTCGCATCTACCGCACTCACAACTGCATTATTATTAGGGCTGGTAAATAACCCAATGCCAATACCAATAAGAAATAGCGAACCCCCTATGTAGAGCTGGGTGGTATGCATATCTAATTGGGCTAGCATCAAAAAGCCAAGGGTGACAACAATACAGCCAGTAGTCGCAATATTACGGGGCTGAATACGATCCGAAAGCCTGCCGGAAAAAGGCGCTAACAGAGCCATGGCTATGCCCTGCATCAATATCACCTGACCCGTATCAGAGGGGCTTAGGTCACGGATATATTGCAAATAGAGGCTGAGCAAAAATGTCAGTGGATAGAGACTGGCATACATCAGTGATGCCGATGCCAGTGAAAATGAAAACAGTCGATTTTGAGTAAACATTTGCCAGCGAATTAATGGCTGATCACTGTTTGACTGGTGCCACACAAATAACCAAATTAATCCCAGAGAGACCAGTAATAGCAGGGCGTAATTAAAGTGCGGCAGTCCGGTCAGGGAAATAACCAACAGGGTTGTACCAGCCGCAAAAATCAGCGCACCCTGCCAGTCAAAGGGAACCCGGGAATCTGCTCGCCATTCGCCTTTTACAAAGACTGCAATTAATGCGACCAATAAAACAGCAATGGGTGCCGGCATTAAGAATACCGAGCGCCAGCCCCATATCTCGGTAATAATCCCGCCCAGTGCCGGCGCGATGGTCAAGCCAATATAAATACATGCTGAGTTAATACCAATGGCCATACCGCGCTTATTTGCTGGATACAGTGATGAAATAATGGCGACACCAGTACCCAGAGTCATAGCCGACGCACCACCCTGAATAAACCGAAAAAACAGAATACCTTCAATACTAGCCGCCATTGCTGCACCTAGTGAGGTTATGGCGGTGACCAGCAAGCCGATCATATAGATACGCTTGCGCCCGATATTATCCGCCAGCTTACCGAAGGGTAATATCAGGGCGACATTACTCACCAGAAATATAGTCGGCAGCCAGCTAACCAGTCTTGCATCAGCCTGCAATTCTGCCGCCATAGCAGGCATGGCAATATTGACAGACGACAGGGTCAAGGGAGACATCATGGACCCTGCGCAGACAACCAACAGGGCTATTTTTTGAGTGAGTTTTTCGTCTGTAGAGGTCAACAGGGAGTCTGACGTCAGGAATTCTCCAGAATGATCAACCCGGCAGCCGTGTTGGATGCGGGCACATGATAATGTCGATAGACCTCTTTGGCATCCTTATCCAGCGCGCCTAACATAATCAGCCACATAACCAATTCTGCACCCTCCGAACCTGCCTCGCGCATATATTCCGTGTGCCCTATATTAATTAGACGCTCTTTATCGGCAGTCAGGTCATTGAGAAACGCTGTATCGAAAGGTTCGTTAACAAACCCTGCGCGCTCGCCCTGTAGCTGATGGGACATGCCACCGGTTCCCCAAACTGCAACTTTCAGATCCTCGTCAAAAGAGTCCACCGCAGCACGGATGGCCTTGCCCAAGGCAAAACATCGGCTGCCTCGAGGCTGGGGATACTGAATAACATTCACAGCTAGGGGAATAACCTTGCATGGCCAGGCCTCTGGTTGACCACACATAATTGACAGCGGCACGGTAAGACCATGATCCACTGGCATCTTGTTGGCTATGGTCATATCAAATTCATCCATAATCAGAGACTCACAGATATGCCAGGCCAATTCTGGATGCCCTTCAACAACTGGCACCTGGCGCGGACCATAGCCTTCATCGGCCGGTTGAAACTCAGCGGCCACCCCCATAGCAAAGGTCGGAATTAACTCGAGTGAAAATGCCGAGGCATGATCGTTGTAAACAATAATCACCACATCAGGCTTTTCCCGCTCCATCCATTCTCGCGCTGGCCCATAACCATCAAAAAGTGGCTTCCAATAAGGTAGCTGGGTTTTGTCATGATCAACCGCCGCGCCTATCCCGGGGACATGGGACGTGCCTACCCCTGCAAATAAATTAGCCACTATTATTTTTCCTCCGAGGTATATAAGTTGCCTTCGACCGGTCGGCCACCGGCAATCATCATGTCAGTAAATTCTTGTTCGCTAACCCCCGACATAGCACCACCAACATACTGCATGTTCCTGCGGTCGAAGATCGCTAACTTAAAGGTGTAATAGATGTTGCCACCCAGCTGCAGTAAACCCAGCCAATCTCGGGATAAAACTGCCTTGCGCTGTTCTTTTGTCAATGGAAAATCATCTAGATAGGCCGCTTCGTCGAGGCGAAATTTATCGCGATTTTGCGGCTTGTTGAGCGACATGCAGAACATATTGAGTTCATAGCCCTGCATTGAATGCTGGGGGTCTAGAACATAGGTCCCGGGAATATTACTGTAGGGTCGATCTTGCCTCATTAATGGAAGCTCCAATTCAAAATAGTGGCTGTGGAGAGCCATAAAAATTCTCGCCTATGCGCAGGCAAAGGCACAGTTGGGTAAATATGTTCTTATCAGCTGCGATTCAAAAGTGTGTTTAGCCTCATTTATTCTTCGTCTGGGTATCTTCCCAGCGATAGAAATAGCAGGATCGATACCAGAAGTAAGCCAATAGAAATGCTTAGCATGGTGCCGTAGCCCTGGAACATCTGTGCTGCCATACCAAACAATGGTGGAGCGATGCCCGCCCCCACAGTAAAGAAGGCGATAATCAGGCCGAAAATCGCCGGGTAGTGAGCCGGACCAAAATACTTGCCGGTCAAATAGGCGAGCAAGTCCAGTTCAGCCCCTGCCGCCAAGCCAATCATAACGGCAACCAGGAGAGCAGTAGCCATTGTCACCTGAGTACCGACCAAAATTAATAATCCGAGAGTCGCCACAAGGAAAAAGCAAGCGGCAACACCTGGCGCCCAAAACCGATCTACCAGGGCACCCACCATCAACCGACCTATAATCACGGTCAGTCCCATCACAGCGGCAATCTGTGCAATCGAACTGCGTTCGAAACCCTGCTCAGTCATAATGCGCTCGAAGTTCGATAGCAGGCCAGCCACGACAATAACCGTGAGAAATAAAACCGCCCCCAGGATCCAAAATTGTTTAGTGCGCATGGCATCCTTGGTCGTCAAACCCCAGGTCTCGACTTTGTTCGCCATCACCTCGCCATCGGTCGCTGTTGAAGAGTCAGGTTTTTCTTTAAATAAGGCAGAAACAATCGGCAGAGAGATAAGCAAAGCACCCAGCCCAATACCGCGATAGGCGGTTCGCCAGCCATGGTTAGCAATCAGAAACTCAACGATCGGCGGCAGCAAGAACGCGCCTAATCCGGTGCCCGCCATGGTAATTCCGATAGCCTTACCACGGTGCTTAGTAAACCAGTTATTGAGCACACCGGTCCAAATAATCGGCAGAGACCCTGCACCGAGAATAGCCACCAACGCCCAACTGAGATACCAGAGCATTAGCGAACCCGTATTGAGAGAGAGCACCACATAGGCCAGGGAGTGACCAATTAAACCGACAATACCGACAGTACGTAGCCCCACTCTCTGGGCAATATAGCCAATAAGAGGCCCCGTAAGAAGGCCGGAGCACATCAGAACCGTGTAACTGAGGAAAAATTGCGGAGCACTCCAACCAAATTCGCTGGTGACCGGGCCGACAAAAAAGCCCTGCGTGTAATTTGTTAGTGTGAATATCCCGCACATGGTGCCAATGGTCGCCGCCAACAGCGACTTCCAACCATAAGTAAACTCGCTCACAATCTATTCCTCTTGGTTATTCTTGTAACGGAATGATAAGACCCATAGCCCCGTTGATTGTTATTACTATATTCGATCACTATTTATAAAGTAATAGCCTCAATGTGATACATATTGTTCGCAAAACGCGCACTATAAAACAAGCCTTCTATTGATGATTATTCAACCGGCTTTTCCCCAACTGGACGCACAGTAAATGGCCCCTCAGGCAATATCACATTATTATTTACCACATAGTCATTCCAATGCTTCAGCATACTGTTAAATATCTCAGGTTGCCGCTGGGTAAGATCGATCTGCTCTCCAGGGTCAGCCTGCAAGTTATACAGCTCCCAATCCACTAACTCATTGGGTTTACCTGAACTCACCAGCTTGTACCCATTGGCAATAATGCCTCGCTTGCCCCAGATTTCCATACCCACGGTTTCGTTGCTATCACGAACCTCTTCAACCGACCCCGTCAGGAGTGCGACAAGACTTTTACCTGAAACATTTTGAGTACCAGCACCCGCTAGCTCTGCAAAGGTTGGCAGCCAGTCACTACTATGGGTGACAGCACGACTAACCTGGCCGCCGGCAATTTTATCAGGCCAAGAGATCACCGCTGGAGAGCGAATGCCGCCCTCGTAGGTAGTTCCCTTGTAACGACTAAAGGGTGTATTACTTACATGGGCCCACTCTGACCCGTAGAGCACAAAGGATCCTTCGCGCCCACTATTTTCTGCTGAGTTATCAAAGTTTGCAGCAAACTCTCCGATGGGCGGCGGAGCACTGCTGTGGTCCCAGTGTTCGGCACCATTGTCTGAGATAAATACAATGATGGTGTTATCCAACTGATCTCGCTTATTAAGATAATCAATAACACGCCCAATACCTGTATCCATATAATCAACCATGGCCGCATATATCTCCATATTGCGCGCATGATAGGCTCTCTCTTGGTCACTCAGATCAACCCAGGGTTTCACGTAACCGGGCCTTTGTGGTGCCTGGATGGAGCTGTCGAATAACCCTAGTTTCTGCTGCGCGGCAAAACGATGCTGCCGCACTGAGTCGTAACCCCTATCATAGGCACCGCGGTACTTATCTATTATCGAATCTGGTGCCTGCAACGGCCAGTGGGGGGCCGTATATGCCAGATAGGCGAAAAATGGCCTGCCATCATCGACATTGCTATCAATCTGCTCAATGATTCGGTCGGTATAGAAGGTGGTTGAATAAAAGTCGTCGGACAGCTCGTCTATCAAGAGCCCATTGTCACGATAGAGCACTGGATGACGGTGTGCATCGCCACCTGCCATATCCGAGAAATGGCTACCGGCTCCATAGAGCATGGCAAAAGACTGCTCAAAACCGCGATTGCGCGGCGACCTATCAGGGTGCATACCCAGATGCCATTTACCCGCCATATAGGTGTGATAACCAGCAGATTTAAGAATCTCAGCCACTGTATCAACTCGTGCACTGAGGTGCCCCTCGTAACCTGGCTGACCCATTTGATTGTCTGCCACTGTCTCCGCCATATTGCCAAGACCAGCAATATGGCTATCCATACCCGTCATCAACATTGACCGGGTCACAGAGCAGGTGGGGCCACTGTAAAAGTTGGTCAATAACATGCCCCCGGCGGCCAGATCGTCCAGATTGGGTGTCAGAATTTCACTGCCAAATGCACCTATATCCGAGTAGCCCAGATCGTCGGCAACGATCAGTAAAATATTAGGGCGAGACTGGATATCCTGAGCATTTTCAGCACTTGGAGCTGTCCCTGGATCGCCATCTGGGCTACAGGCGCTCAACAACATAACTAAGGATAATATTCGCCACATAAGCATATCCAACTATTAAAAATTATTGATTAGAGTGGCTATCCGGGCGCAGATTAGGCATCCAAAAGGTCCTTTCGCATTTTTCCGACAACCGTTTTTTTATTCTATTCTGAGGCTAATGCGCTCGCCCGTTTGCGCAGCTCAATGGCACTACTTAGATAATAATTTCTAGCCGTAGTCGTTAGCTTATCTTGTGCCAGTGCGGTCAATGCATCTGCTTTACGGAGCATGGCTGTTTTATTTTTTGGGTCAACGGCCAAAAGGTAATCACACAACATAGCTGCCCACTGATAGTCCTTCTCATTGATCGCACCAACAATCAAGTCAGCGAGTGCATCCTCGCTACCAGCCAGCTTTACGATACGCTGCGCTTCCTGTGCATCACTAAGAGGAAACAGGTTTGTCGCATTGCCATCAAACCATCCCAAATAACCACTAAAAATCGCACGAATCGCCCATTCGGGATTGCCATAATAGGGACGCAGATAATCAAGATTTTTATACTTCTCCGGCAGCACTACATAGTCCACCAGTTGATTCGGTGTCATTCCCTTATTAATACCCTCAACAGTCTTATCAAACAGAAAGAGTATTGCATCCCTATAGTTGGCAAGCGTTTGATTAACCTCGTCCTTACCAATTATTGGGCGAGTGTGACCGCCAACCAGAGAGACAGCGCCCTCCTGCATTATCATATCGATCACATTGGCCCAGCCTCTAATATCTCGGTAAGGTGTGCCGCGAAGTGCATATAAATTGGGCCATGATTTATAAAAGTTATCGCCTGCAAAAACCACATGCTCTGCCGGATACCATAGATAGAGACCATCATGAGTTTCTCCTGTGGCGGCAACCAGCTCCAAATCCAGGCCAGCTATATTGATTTTTTGTCGCTCTGAATTAAAAATATGAGATGGCCCTATCTTGTGATCAGCCCCCCATATACCGCCTTTCCTATCGGGCCAAAAAGCCTTGGCAATGCCATTATTAATGCGCTGCTCAGGAGATAACATGAAACCCGCCTGTTTTTTACCGCGTTTTTTTTGAATCAGGATTCCGGCTGACTCCAGTGTATACTGCTCATGGGGAAACCCCTCTCGGGCCCACACCTGAACATCCGTTGAATCCATAAAGGCGGAGGCACCATGAGTATGATCGGGGTGCCCATGAGTAAAGATAACCGCCTTCACTGGCTTATCGACAATGCGCCGAAAATCCGCTCGTATTTCCCGACTGCTAGCCACATCTAATCCAGCATCGACGATCACTATGCCTTGCGGACCAACAATCATGCTGACGGGCGAGACCGCATAGCCAACGGCGGTATAGACATTTTCCGAAACTCTGAGTATTTCCTTATTAAATTCTGCATTTCGGCTGAGCAATAGCCGAGTGGAGTCAGAGTCCATAGCCATAACATTACCAGCGGCTAAAAAAGTAGCCATAATGATGGACATCAACAGTGAAAAACCTGTGCCTTTTCTATTCATTCTGCCACTTCCAATACCAATAATTTCACAACGATAGAGTACAAAACCTCTCCGGGATTAAGCAATCCCGGAGAGGTTTTTCACATACTAGGGGAGAGATAGTATGTGTAACCTGGGAGCTAGAAATCTACGCTGATTGAGGCCCCAATAGTCCGGGTAGATGCACTGGTAACTCGACACAGGGCATTCATATGCATAGCCGATCGAGCATTTACTGTATTACCCAAAATAGCATTTCCATCGTTGATTAATACGCCACCACAAAAATTTTCATCGGAGAGGTTTTTACCGTACAGCGACAGATTGTACTGCTGTGCCTGACCAAACCGATAGCTGATATTCGCATTCAGCAATGTATAGGCATCTACGCTTAACTGATCTATAACATTGTTATTACCGTTGGTTGCAGTCGCCTTAACCTGCTCACCGGTATGGGCAATATTACCGGTTAGAGTCAGCAAGTTACCATTGTCGAGTGCATATTCTTGCGACGCAAGCAGGTTAAAGGAGAAGCTTGGAGAGCTTGCTAATTCGGCGCCAGCAAAAAAGTTTGCGCTATCGCCAGCATCAGTCACTTCGGTATCAAGTAAAGAGAATCCCGCCTGCAAATATAAGCCGCTGTCTCCACCATATTTTACATTGAAATCGAGTCCCTTTATCTCAGACTCCAGCGCGTTATCAAGTGTAGGGACGCCTCGGGCAGTAACAAATTGCTGCAAGTTTTCGTAGATGTATTGGAACGCAGCCGCATCCAGTTGAACCCTTGAATCCAGGAAATCACCTTTGTAACCAATCTCCCAGGCATCTAAAGATTCCGGCTCAAGCCGAGTCTCTTCCAGACCACTAATCACATTGGCAAGAGGTACAAGAGCATAGACAGGGCGGGTATCCAGTGCTGAACCCTTAAAGCCTCTGGAATTGCTAAGGTAGACCATTGAGTTTTCTGATGCCTTCCAATCCAACTTAACGGTATAGCCAATATCTTTGTTATCCAGATTCTGGGTAACCTGTCGAGCAATTAGGTAACCGTTGGCATCGTAGCCCTCAGTGCCCGGATTCTGAGCTGCAACAAGTGCCGCAATATCATCTTGGAAATAGGTCGTTGACTGGGAATCACCGGCAACATTGGGAGAAGAAGGCGTGTAATGTCCTTCTATTTCTTCATCAGACCAACGTAGGCCCGCAGTTAAGGTCAGTGCATCGCTGAAATCATACTCACCCTGAAAATAAACACTTAGATTTTCCTTGGTGTGATCCAATTGAACATTAGGAACTTGCATACCATTTTTAAATGCTCCCCGTGCACCGCGCAGTCCAGTGTAAGAAGTAGCATCATCATCGAGATAGTACAGACCCGCAATCCAGCGATACTGTTCATCCGCACTTGAAACTAAACGAAGTTCCTGCTGAAAAGTATCTCGATCGTCTTGGTGAAAAGTATGTAAGCCCAGCGTAGCGCCTCCATCATTATCATTGGCATTTTTAAAATCGAGGTTATCCAACGAGGTCATAGAGGTAAAGGTAGCCCAGGGAAGTTCATAATCTACCTTTAAGTAAAAACCAGACGTATCCAGCGTCTCAATACCAAAGTTTTGTGCTGTGGTATCCCAGGAACCTGTAGAGGGATCTGTTGCCGGATCGTCGGCATTGCCGCCATCACGGCTCAGACAATTTGTGTTCACGCCAAAATCAATAATACCTGTTGCGGGTGCATCGGCACAGAGTGCACCGGACCCGTCCGGAGATCTAGTACCCACAGCCTTAATAGCCGTACTGTTATTGTCGGATTTTAGCGCGTGCATATTAAAGGTGACGCTTGTTAGATCAGATGGCTCCCAAAGCAAGGTTATACGACCGGCCTTAGAGTCCTCGTCGCCATATCGCTTACCATTGCTAACCGACGTAAATGCACCGCCATCATCAACAGTTTGCATTGCAACTCGGGCGGCAAGGTTATCTGAGATATCAAATCCTATGGCAAGCTCGGTTTCAACATGGCTGTTACTCCCCCACTTAACGGTTGCCTCGCCTTCAGTACCAGCGCCAATTTCTGGTTTTACGCTAATATAGTTAACTGCACCACCTGTGGTGTTTAGTCCAAATAATGTATTTTGCGGGCCTTTGAGAATCTCTACGCGCTCCATATCATATAACGCTGACTTTGCATGAAAACCACTGGTCAGCGTCACACCATCAAAGTACTGACCAACAGCAGAGGCGGCTGTAATATGAACGTCGCTAGTTCCAACGCCGCGCAAAAAGTAATTTCGGTTTGACCCCTGTTGTGTTGCGGATGCAAAGCCCGGCGTCAGATCAACCAGATCACTTGCATTGGTGACACCTAATGTTTTCATTGTTTCGCCAGTAAAGGCACTAACTGCAACGGGAACATCCTGAAGAGACTCAGAACGTTTTTGAGCAGTAACAATAATTTCGTCAAGCGCGCCATAGGCGAATGTAGGGCCAATTAAAACTGCAGAACCCAACACAACCTGTGCTGTAGATTTTTGAAATTTATTTTTATAGAAACTCATAGGAACCCCCTCCCTATTTTTATTAGTACCTTGAACTGAAATCCATCACCCGAGCATTTATGCTTGATAAGTAATTTCATTACGCACTCAACTGTGCCCGTTACAAGAATGATCTCGCCTTTTAATTTGTCTAATGTGGCGAGAGTGGTAATATATAACCACTCACTAAGGATGATAATACACCAAAGATCAGTCTCACCGTTCGTGAAACACGTTTAATAAATAGGTAGTGAAATGAATGAACTTGAATGTATACGAGCCTTTGTAAAAGTAGTTGAAGTCGGCAGTTTCGCCGAGACTGCTCGTCAAACGAACACTGCAAAATCTGTTATTACCAAGCGCGTCAATCAACTTGAAGACCATCTGGAATTACAACTACTGCGGCGCTCAACACGGAAACTAACTATTACCGAGGGCGGTGCCGACTTTTATGAAAGAGCGGTTCGTGTGCTCTCCGAACTCGATGATGCCAAGACATCCGTTAGTGGCGTAGAGTGGGGCTTAACCGGAACCTTCAGGGTTAGCTGTATCTCGTCCTTTATCCATAGCCATATCGCAGATGACCTCTGTGAGTTTCAAAATGAACATCCAGAATTAACAGTGGAACTCGAGCAACATGATAGGTTTTGTGATCCGGTCCAAGAAGGTTTCGATGTCTGTTTGCAAACAGGACAAAACTCCAGTGGCATTCTCGAAGTCTCCGAAATATTTCCAGTTCGGCGGCTGATCGCAGCAACTCCTGAATATATCAAAAATAACGGATTGCCATCGAAGCCAGATGATCTTCCGCAACACAGGTTTTGCCACAATACATTTATCGAACCTGACTGCTGCATTAATTTATCCTTCCCAAAAGGAATCAAGCCCATACCCATTCAACCAATAATACAGACCAATACAATCTGGATGTTGCGTGCAGCCGTTTTGAGCAATGAATATATGGCAGTAATGCCTGCTTTTTTTATTGAGAAAGAGATTATTAGCGGTAGGCTTGTCGCTGTTCTGCCCGAGGTTCAGCTTAAGAGCATAATGATATCGGCCTTTTATCGCCGTTCATCTTTTGTGCCTATGAAGGTAAGAATATTTATCGACTTTTTACGCAGGAAATATGGCGACAAACCACCTTGGGAAAACAAATTACTCGATGCCCGACCAGAGCTATCTTTCGCCCTGGGATCTAGAGTCACAAATAAAATAGGATAAAGAATGAATCCAGGACTTGTTTGATTATCTCTCTACTTCAATCCCAACAGGCGGAGTCTAGGATGATCCACGCGGATCGCGATCGCTGTGCACAGCTAAAAAATCTACATAACGCAAAATATCATCCGGTAACACTCGAGCAAATGCGGTAGAAGCTATCCATGCTGCCTGAACCCTGCTCTGGTTATTAATTAGAAATGTGGCCGGCTCGCAAAACAATGGCATTTCAATATCCTTCTCACGCTTTGATATAAAAACGCCCATTGCCCGAGCTCGATCTATAGGCATCTCATAGCCAATAGCTAATCTGAATAATCCATAGTCTTTTGCCATCGCACTGGCTCTTGCCTCTGTGTCAGCACTGACCGCCAATATATCCACGCCCCGTGCGGCAAACTCATTCTGCAGCCTCTCGAGACTTTGCAACTGGGTTTTACAGTGCCCACACCACATGCCGCGATATATAGTCAGCAGCAACATTGAGCCCGATGGCTGAGTAGAGCTGGACCAGCTACCCCCATTTAAAAGACTAATTTTAAATTCAGGTAATAGCTCTCCGGTTTTATTACTCATGGTCACTTCTCCACCTTATATTCGATGATTCTATTTCTCTCTGAGTCACTGATACCTCCGGGAGAGTTGAATGAGTCTGCTATGTCTGGATGGTTACCCACTTTAAATCGGTAAAGGCATCTAGGTCTGCCTCTGTTCCCTCTCGGCCAAAGCCACTGTCACCAACACCGCCAAAAGGTACATGGGCCTCATCGGTTAGTGAGGGTCCATTTATATGCACCATGCCGGCTTCAATTCTTTTTGCAAAGCTCATAGCACGATGAATATTGGCTGTGTAAATGGCCGAACTCAGTCCGTAGTTGGTATTATTTGCTTCTGCTACGACCTCTTCAAAATCTGAAAATCGGTACACACAGACGACTGGCCCAAATGTCTCTTCCTTAAATACATCCATATCCGGAGTCACATCTAGCAGCACAGTGGGTGCACAGCGATTGCCATCCCAGGTTCCCCCAGCTGCAACCGTTGCACCTTTAATGCGCGCATCTTCAATATGCCGTCTCACTCGTTCACGCTGACGCTCGCTTATTAGCGGACCAATAATAGTGTCAGGATCACGCAAGTCGCCCATACCAAGGTTACCAGCGATAGCCACATACATTTTGGTGAACTGCTCATAAATAGCCTCGTGGACATAGACTCGGCTCGATCCAATACAGGCCTGCCCCTGATGAGTAAATATGCCGCGTACTGCGCCTGGTACTGCCTCCTTAAGATCAGCATCATCCATAATCACCAAAGGATTTTTGCCGCCCAGTTCTAGGGTGACATGCTTATTATGTTGCGCACAAAGTTTTTGAATGTGTTTACCGACCACCGTTGAACCGGTAAAGGTCACAGACTTAACCAGCGGATGGCCGGTAAGGGCATCACCTATATCGTAACCATTGCCAGCCACCACATTTAGGGCGCCTGCTGGAAATCCTGCGTCGCTTATAAGCTCGGCAAACTTCAGAGAAAGAACCGGATGTTCTTCCGAGGGCAGCATAACCACTGTACTCCCAGTAGCCAGCGCGTTTGCGCATAGGCGACTAGCTTTAATAAGAGGCACATTAAACGGGGTAATAACTGCTACTACACCCCGCGCCTCACGCCAGGTCATGCTAATGCGTCCCGGATAATCAGAAGGCAGTGTTTTGCCTGTCAGATTACGTACCATCCCCACGGCTGCGCGAATAAATGAGATAGCCTTATTGGTTTCGAATTCAGCCTTTTTACGTGTAGACCCGCCCTCGTCGTGGAGGATATCTATAAAGTCCTCCTTTCGTTTTTCAAGCAGTTCAGCGGCTTTACATAACCAGGCTTCCCGATCATTGGTCGTAGACTGACTGTAGCTTGCAAAGGCTGCGTAGGCAGAATTAACCGCAGTATTTATATCCTCGACTGTACCTCGCGCAACAATCCCGTATAGGCTGTCATCTATTGGATTAAGAGATTCCAAGACGTCGCTGCCGGAGGGAGAGAGCTCTTGCCCATCAATCCAATGACCCATGGTTTTACTGGTATTCACTGCCATCATAATATCCATTTATAGTTTTAGAGGTTTACTTTGCCGCCATCCACGTTCAGTGTTTGGCCAGTGACAAAATTACTATCGGGCGTAATCAGATACATCAATGTGCCCAACAGATCCTCTGGCAGCATTTCACGCTTGATCGAACGGGATTGAATCGTTGGCGCTCGGGCTGGATCAAATCCAGTGTTTCCCTGCAAAGCTTCACTTTCGGTTAAACCAGGGGCGATTGCATTCACTTGAATATTCTTGTCGCCCAGCTCGCGACCATGGCAACGGGTAAGCGCTATCACAGCACCTTTGGACGCGGTGTAGTGGGACAGACCTGGCGCGCCATAATAAAAAGTACCAGAGGCTATATTGACGATTTTTCCCCCGCCTGCGCGCAGCATTGCTGGAACGACCGCTCTTGTCGCCTGATGCACACCTCGCGCATTGACCGTCATCACTTTATCGAATTCGTCATTATCGATCTGCATAAATGGTTTAGGTTGCAGAGCCGCAAAAATCGATGCGTTATTGACAAGAATATCCAAACTGCCAAATGCCTTCTCAGTGGCCTCAACCATTGCTGCAAGATTATCGTCCGATGTCACATCTACGCTGATGCCTATCGCTGAGCCACCACTTTTGGTGATTGCTTCGACAGTACCCTTGGTATCCAGTACATCTGTCACTACAACATTGGCACCCTCCTGCGCCATGCGTTTTGCCATTACTGCGCCAATGCCACGGCCCGCGCCGGTAATAACTACTGTTTTTCCTGCCAATCGACTCATTTCTCTATCCTTCTTAAATCTTTACTTCAATTATTTCGGCGACTTCAGGCCAGCTTTGACGTCCAAAAACCAGCAGATCATTAGTCAATTTTTCAGGACACCAGTCGAGAATCGCTGGCTTAAAGCTTGGTATTTCCTGAATACGCTGCCACCAGTTAGCGAGGTGCGGTAAACGATCTTCCCACCAACCAGACATACCCATCATGGCCACACGATTTACATAGGGTGTTAGAGCAACATCTGCCAGACCAAACTCGTCACTGCACAACCACTTAGTCTGCTGCAAATCTGAGTCCATCTGTTTTAAATATTTATCGTAGAGCCTGACTTTATCTCTGGCGCCAGGCGCATCAAAGCCATACTTCACTACTTGCTTTTTGTACCCGGCCCAATCTGCCGTAACCGAATGGTCTGGCGTAGAGGCAAGGAATTCTTCTAATTCTTTTTCACTGAGATTCTTTCTAACAATGTGCCGATGGGCGCTGGCAAATGTCAGCGTGCCGCAGGCAGGGTGCAGATGCTCATCGAGGATTTTGGTCCAGTAACGGGTTTTAACGTATTCGAAGGGATCTTTTGGCGTCAGTTGTTTTTCGGGAAAAGCCAGATCCAGATATTCCATAATTACTGTTGATTCATTGAGGATCTTGCCGTCATGAATCAAGCTTGGAACAACTGCCTTAGGGTTGATTTTGATATACTCAGGCTCAAACTGCTCGCCCTTTAAGATATCTACATAATGGGCTTCAAAATTCAGGTCTTTGAGAATCATTGCCCAGCGCACCTTTGCTGCGCAAACTGAAGAACCATGGTGATACAGGTCTAACATAATTTACTTCCTAATCGAAAATTTTAAAATGTCGGTTTGTTAGACTGACATTGATAACGATAAAAAAATGCAGCTATTTGCACCCTAGAATCAAAAACCCTCTGTGCATAGCTTCATCGTAATACCTTGTTACTCTTTCAAGCCTGCTTAACACAGACCCGCATCCGGACGAGTTACTTTTTTAAATTTTTGGCGATCCGGCCGGAGGGGTCACGATAGTTTTAAACCTTAAAAGCTCATACCCAGCTTTACAGATATTTGTCGAGGTGCTGCCATTGCAGAGATACTGTTTGGACCTGAGGGCGCTGTCCAGGCATTGATTTTTTCATTGCCAAGGTTGCGTCCGATCAAGGAGATAGTCGTATTCTCATCAGGTGATATCAGGCGGATACTCGCCCCTAACACGCTATAAGCCTTGGTGAAGGTGAAATCAAATAGGCCAACATCGGTAAAGTGATCATCAGTATAAGAGACATCCAGTCGAGCACTTAAATCCCAACCGTTAACTGCGTCATCTGCAAAATACTCTGCATAAGCCGACGCCTTATTTTTAGGTGCATATTGCAGCGTTGCACCACTCAGGTCACAGGCACCCTCAGCATTTTTATACTCTGCTGCGCAATCCCCTGCACCACCGACATACTCATCATAGGTCGCATTGGTGTAAGCGTAATTTGCGCCCAGAGTCCAGCTGTCATTCACTGCCCAGTTAGACTCAACTTCTATACCTTTACTGGTGCTGTCTGCAGCATTACCTACTTTAAAGTCGACCGTGCCAGGTACCTGGGATGAAAGTTGCAATCCCTCAATACTCATATGATAAAAAGTGATATTCAGCGATAGGGCATCATCTAAAAATAGACCTTTCATACCTAACTCAATACCGTCGATTAGTTCAGCATCATATTGAATTGGGCCTTCTTGAGAATCGACTCGGTCGCTGAATCCACCAGTTTTATGGCCAATGGAATAGGTGGCGAATATATTGATTTCTTCATTCACATCCACCTGTAAAGTTGCTGACGGAGTAAATTTGCTTTCGTCACGACTTTCAGCCCGAGGATTGATTTTGTACATTTTGTCACCCGCATCAGTACCATAGGGCGTCATATACTCTTCAAAGGTAAAATCTTTGGTTTCTGTCGACCATCGAGCACCAAATATACCGGTGACTCTGTCGGTGAAGTACCAGCGGCCCTGAGCAAATGCGGCAAAGGTTTCAGTCGCTTGAGTCCATGGTTCATGCTTGCGGATAAAGGCAGTGTTTGGCCCGATCCCATTCAGGTTGAGATCTGAGTCCTGCTGTCGAGCCAGGTCACTGTCCTCGAAATAGAGCCCTGTAATATAGTCAAAGCTGTCGCTTTCTTCAGAGGTAAATCGCAGTTCTGTGCTTGCACTTTCGTACTGCTCCGAACGAGTGGCCCGGAAAATATTGGCAAAGCCACCATCGGCGCCATTGAACCTATGTACATAATCATACTCTTGATAGGCAACAATAAATTTGACACTGCCACTTTCAAGCTCATGATCTGCATCCATAACTAGGCTTGTAGTTTCCATATCTCGGCCAGGACAAAATGCACCAATATCGACGGATCCGGATGCTGGCGTTGAGAGGGCCTCTGCACAGTTATTCCAAATTTTCCAGTCAAGCCCTGGAGTAAATTCGCTGCCAGTCGCAACACCTGAATTTACCGACAGGCCCTGCCAATAACCCAGTGGTGGACCACCTGTAGCAGACATTTCACCGGTGTCATTACCGTTTTCTTCATATTCCATATACTGGAGTTTTAAGCCCACTGTAGTGACATCGCTTACATCGATCTGCAGCTTAGCCTGTAAGCCCATATCTTCCCGCTGAGCACCATCAGGCCCGTCGGCTTGGTTTTCATAAAAGCCTTCTTTATCTTTGTACAAGAAAGCCAATCGACCAGAAACAGTATCGGATAGACCACCAGACAGGAAACCATTCACTTCTGTCACGCCACCAGTGGTTGCATATTGCCCATGGGACAGGTTAAGTCCTGCCTCAAATTCCTCGGTGGGATCATTAGTGTGAATTATCAAGGCACCAGCAGCTGTGTTTTTACCAAACAGAGTCCCCTGCGGTCCTCTCAACACTTCTACAGACGCAACGTCCATAAACGGGTGCAGGTTAATGGCTGCGCGACTGATGTAAACATCATCCACAAAGCGACCAACAGACTGTTCAATAGAATGTGTTAAGCCCCCACCCAGGCCACGGATATACAGGTTGGGAACAACTGCAGCGCTGTTAATTTCAAAATTGGGTACCACTGCAGAGAGGTCTTCCATATCGGATATACCAACTTTCGCCATCATATCTGCACTTACTGCTGTTACCGAGACAGGAACATCCTGAATAGTTTCCGCGCGCTTGGTTGCAGTAACTACCACTTCTTCCAGTGCGGCATTACTTTGCGAGGCTAAAAACAACAGTGCCGAACCCGCTGCCAAATATGCCTGATTCTTAATCTTCATCATTAATCCCCATTAATATTTTTATAATTTTGTATTCTTAATCTACTGACATGCGTGGACACTCGAATTTGAGGTCTAGCCGATAACACAGGATTACTATATTCGAATACTATTAAAACGATAATACGCGCATCTCTAAACAGATTGTTCGCAAAACGCGCACTATGATTAAGATTTAAGACTGACTGGGGTGTTCTGGAGTCATCATTAAGAGCTTCAAGATTATTATTTACTCGTCCTTTAACGCAGGCTCCGCTAACACAGCTTCGGCTGGGATCTAGTGACATTGGGAATGTATTGAGCGTATATCGCGATCAATATGTACTCTCAGTTGATCATTATCATTTAATCCATATTTATCTAGTATGAAGGTTAACTGGAACTCAAGACTTTCCTTATTTACTTTTAACCTTCTCACGGAGCATCATCATGGGCGTCGTTACTCCCACTAATAAAGAAGTTTTAGATTTTAAAGGACTTCACCTCTATCATGCCGGCGTTTCTAACTGTTCTATGCGAGTACGGTTAACCCTTGAAGAAAAGAAGCTCCCATGGACTAGCCATCATGTAGATCTCTTTAACAAAGAAAACCTAACATCCGAGTATTTTGGTATCAACCCTAAAGGCCTAGTACCTGTTTTAGTGGATGATGGCGTGGTTATTACTGAATCAGATGACATCATTGATCATCTAGATCAAAAATTCCCCATACCATCCTTAAGACCAACAACAGACTCTGGACTCGAGGAGATGTATAGGTGGATGAAACTAGCGGTTAATAATCATATAGGTGCGGTCAAAACCTATATCTACTTCCATCAGGTCCAGGGAAAGATGAGCCAAAGCGATGAGCAAAAAGCAGCCTACCGGAAGTTACAGAGCAACACGGAACTTCTCGACTTCCATAGTAAAAGCAATAGTGAACAGGGCTTTACTCAGCAAGATGTTGATAGAGCGGTAGGCATCCTCAATGACTGTTTTTCAAAAGCTGAAAAAGTACTGACGAGGTCAAACTGGCTAGTTGACAACAAATTCTCTCTAGCAGATATTACTTGGATGCCCCTGCATTACACACTGGTCCGCGCCGACTTCTCCTTTGACCAATACCCCGCGATTGAGGAATGGTCTGCACGTATTAGCGAACGGGACAGTTTCAAAACAGGTGTTTTGGAATGGTGGCCCGGTTTTGGCAGCTAAACCTGCCCCTTATAACCTATATACGGAAAACCGATGAAAGATACAGAAAATGGCTATGGTGGAGTATCCATCTTACTTCACTGGGTTGCGGCAATCACCATGATTGCCCTTTTTGTACTGGGTCAGGCTGCCGAGGACGCAGCTGACTCGGAGCGCCAAACTCTGCTCGGCTTACATATCTCTATCGCTATCTCAATGTACCTTATTCTTGTGGGACGCATAGGTTGGCGACTATATAATGGTCGTCCCAGAGTCTTAATAGAACAGTCCAAACCACTGACATTACTCGCTCAATGGATACCAATAATCCTGTTGGCAGGGCTGGCTCTGATGTTACTTAGCGGGCCGACTATGGTTTGGTCTACGGGTTATTCCATCAATGTTTTTGGAATGATCGACCTCCCCTCTCCACTGGGTAAAATGGAAACACTCCATGAAGTAATGGAAGTGCTGCATAAAGTAGGTGCCAAAATATTGTTTTTTGCCTTTGTCCTGCACATGTTAGGAGTACTTAAGCACGTGATCATTGATAGGGACAATACGTTAAAGAGAATATTGGTCCCCAGTAATAAAGTCACTGAGAAATGATCATGCATGCGGGCCTAAAAAGTAAAAAGATCGCACTATTTGGTCTGGGTGAAGCAGGTTCTCTCGTGGCCATTGATATTCAAAAGGCGGGTCTCAATATCACCGCATACGACCCAAAACATGTAGCGACCCCTGCTGGCGTCAATCGAGTACAAACACCAAGCGAGGCCGTAACTGGTGCCGATGTCGTGATAGCGCTGACCGCAGGTGATGATGCTCTCGATGCATTAGAGCAGGCGATAACTAATATTCCACGTACTGCGCTATATGCAGACTTTTCGACTAATTCCGCGACAGCAAAGTTAGCTATGGCAGATAAAGCCGCGAGTTTTGGTTTTGATTTTGTTGATGTAGCTCTGATGACCGTTGTTCCCGGAAAAGGTTTGCGCACTCCAGTAACCGTTGCAGGTACTGGTGCATTGCGCTTCGAAGAAATTTTTACTTCTCTAGGAATGCCTGTTAATCGCCTTGATGCCAATGCAGGAGATGCGGCTACCCGAAAATTGCTGCGCAGTGTCATGATGAAAGGTCTGGCCGCAGTCATTATTGAATCAATGCGCGCCGGAGAAGCTGCTGGCTGTAGTGAATGGTTATGGGAGAATCTCTCAACGGAAATCGCTCAGGCAGATCAGGCCTTCATTACACGCCTGGTGACTGGCACCCAGCCTCATGCCCATAGACGCCTCCATGAGATGGAGTGTTCTGCTGCGTTACTTAAAGATCTTGGTATAGAGCCTACAATGACGCTTGCGACAGTAGAGAGTCTCAAATCGGTTATTCGAAGTGGAGTTCCTGAAATCGCCCGCCGGTATTACAGGAGAGAATAATTTTAAACAGTTGCAATACGTTTGGCCTGTCACGGCTTTAGAACCAACTAATACTTATTTGAAACTACAAACATTGCTCGACGGCTTACTGCATCAAGTGTCCTGCGCCTCGTATGAATCAACCCAGATAATCTGAACTGTGTTATAAACCAAAAAGTTAGAAGGGAATATTGAGAGCCAATTTAAATAAAGACATCGCTCTCAGATTTTATTGCTAATCCATACAGAAAAAAAATGAGAAAGAAACGTTTATTAACGAGAAACTTCAAGACACTACAACTGCTTATTATCAAATGCGCCCTCAGAGCCACAATTTTTTCAATATCAATTCAAGTTTTATTCATAATCCATACAAAAATGAATTCGCTAATCTGTACATATGTAACCTTTTATGAGTTGGGAGCGACAAAAGTACATTTGCTGATAACCCACCTTAACAAAACAGCAAGTATTTACCTATGTTAATGGCAAAGGCAATTCCTCATTACTTCCTCTACGGAGAGGAAGCTCCAATCCACGAGTTGGAGTTTCTGCACATTGAAACAATTGCGGATCGAAATCAACTTCATCATTGGGAAATAGAACCTCACCGACACGATAATTTATTGCAAATCGTTTTTATTGAAGAAGGCTATATAAAATCCAATATCGATACCAGCGAGATGAACTGCTATGGCCCAGCCATTGTTTCGATTCCACCAACCGTCGTTCATGGATTCAAATCTCAACCGGGTACAAAAGGCTACGTTCTTACTATTGCCGAAAGTTTTTTGCAACAAATTAGCGATACAATAGAACAGGATAATTTTGCCCAGCTTCGACATACTCCAAAAGTACTTTCGCTTGATCCACACACAAAAATCACTGCAGAGATCGCCTCTACAATTAGAACCATCGACCATGAATTCCGCTGGCCGCAGTCAGGGCGAATGCAACTAATCAGCGCATACCTAAATATTCTTATGATCCAAATCGGTCGGCTACCTTGCCCCACGGAAAATAAAAACATGGTATCGACGCAACAATTTAAACAAATGGGTATATTCAAGAATTTTCGGAGCCTTGTTGACCATCACTATAAAGAGCACTGGTCAGTGCAACGATATGCTCAGCATATGGGTATGTCCGAAGGTAGGCTAAACACCTTATGCCGGAAAATAGTTGATTTAAGCCCCTCACAGATCATTCATAACCGGATGATTATAGAAGCCAAACGAAACTTGGCATACACGTCAATGCCCGTCAGCGTTATTGCCTATGAACTGGGTTTTAAGGATCCTGCTTATTTCTCACGTTATTTCGCAAAACAGGTTGGTACTGCGGCCAGTAGTTTCAGAGATGAATATACGGATTGACGACTAGAATCAAGGTTAACCATTAATAATAAGTGTTCAGCCCAACTTAAGGAGTAGCGGCAATAACCACTTCACGGTTAATGTTAATCTGCATCATGTCATGACTCACAGCTACACGCCCCTTATACCCTTTTGCAGTTTCATCCAATAACTCCTGAGAAGTCTCTTTCGAATTATTAGTGTGGTAATACACGGCCAGTTTTGGTTTAACCTTATTAAATACGCGAACAACATCAGGCACCGTAGTATGAATTCCCACAATAAAATTCACTTGATCTTGCTGACTAAAACGACGATGCAAAGCACGTATCAACGCTGGCGACATAACTTCATGAATCAGAAGATCAGCGCCTTGTGCATATTTGATCAAATTTTCTGAGTAAGTTGTATCACCAGAAATAACCACCGAACGCCCTTGATAATCTACCCTAAAACCATAGGCCGGTTTGACATGCTGGTGATCAACTAAAAAGGCCGTAATCGTTACGCCTCCCTCTTCCAACACCTTGCCCTCCACAATATCATGTGCAACAACTTCAGCGCCTGGCATTCGCTCAGGCGTTGCCAATGCAAACTCTTCTATCCTGCGAATATCAATATCAGGTGCAAAAGCGAGTCGCATATGCTGCATCATTTCCTTTGTTCGAATAGGCCCAAAAACACGAAATGGCTTAGCGCGACCTTGCGTCCAACCATTGAGATACATCTCTGGGGTACCTACAGTATGGTCGGAATGCAAATGGGTGAAAAACAACGTGTCGGCACGATGAAACCTGCTCACACCATATACTTGCTGTAAGCGGATGCCACAACCTCTACCGCAGTCGAACACATAAGACCGACCACCCACTTCAACCAAAATACTCGCACCAAACTGCTTGGGGCCAGACACCGGAGTACCGGTACCCAAAAAAATCACTTTGAAATCATCAAGCTTTTCCTGCAATGGTTCGATGCCGAAAACCAAGCCAGCCGGACTAACCAACAACACAATCACAACAACTAATTGGAGTAAATTAGATTTCATATGACAAATAAACTCTGCAGTAGATTCTATAATTCTATTAATCAAGGCCGACAAAATTCTCTGCAATGGTTGTTTGGCCAGCCTTTGACCCAACTAAATACTCCAACTCAGCTTGCTGAATTTTACGATTAAAGGGGTTTTCACTAAATTTATGGAATAAGGTCGTCATCCACCATGAAAAACGCGATGCTTTCCAAACCCTATCCAGACAATCATCAGAGTATGAATTCAACAAATCGTCTTTGCCCTCTCCGTAGTGCAACTTAAGTGCTTCAAATAATGTCTTCGCGTCACCCGCTGCCAAGTTCAAACCTTTAGCACCCGTTGGCGGCACAATATGGGCAGAGTCACCCGCCAAGAAAAGACGACTGAACTGCATGGGTTCACATATAAAGCTTCGAAGAGGCGCAATACTCATTTCTAGTGCCGGACCTGTAACTAATTTAGCGGCGGCTTCAGCTGGCAAGCGACGTTGGAACTCTTTCCAAAAGCGCTCTTCAGGCCAGTCTTCAATTTTTTCATCGATAGGTACTTGAATATAGTATCGGCTCCGCGTTTTTGAACGCATTGAACTGAGCGCAAAACCATCCTCGTGATGACTATATATCACCTCATCATCAACTGGTGGTACGTCTGCTAACAAACCTAACCAACCAAAGGGGTACTCATATTCATATTCGGTGATTTCATCTGCAGGGACACTTTTCCGAGACGGGCCATGAAAACCATCACAACCAGCAATAAAATCACAGTCTATTGTATGTTTTTCGCCATCCTTTTCGTAAGTCACTCTCGGGCTGTCTGATGTATAATCATGCAGCTGTACATTCGCCGCTTCATATACTGTCGTGGCAGCAGTGCCTTCTCGAGCCTCCATTAAGTCCCGCGTCACTTCCGTCTGACCATAAATCATAACTACCTTGCCATCAGTAAGCTGGGTAAATGGAATTCGTAAATAACGATTATTAAAGCAAAGATTAAAGCCATTATGAACCAAACCTTCCTTATCCATCCGTTCACTAGCACCCGCTTCTCGAAGCACATCGATGGTGCATTGTTCCAACACACCGGCACGTATACGACCCAAAACATAATCTTTTGTTTTTGCTTCTAGGATAACGTTATTAATACCTTGGTTAGTCAGTAATTGACCTAACAACAATCCGGTTGGACCAGAACCAATAATGGCTACTTGTGTGTTCATGGGCATCTCCACTTTTATTAATTAGATTTACAGAGAGCAGCATCATTACTGAGTTGTTATGAATTAAACATAGACATTTCTATCGTTCAATTGTACTTTGCAGGGATGGTAAACAATAAACGTTATCAGTTGAGCTAAAACGGTGGATAACTAGTCCAATCTTAGAAATTAATCTCTCCTACCTACTGATAATCAAAGAATTTTTCAAAATCATATTATTGTATTGTTCACTGCGATATTTGGAGAATAATATAAATGGTACGTACACAAGAGCCTCAAAATCTACTCTTTAAACCGAAGCCCATACGGTTGAACATTTCGGTTTTAGCCTCGCCCCTGTGCGCGATGGGGTAGGTACACTTGAGGCACTTGGCATTACCGATAGGGGCTAAATGCTATCTCGTACCAGCTTACAATCATTAAACTATTAGACTTCCATAGTGTAGTTTGTTGGACATAACAGGTGATATTGGATGATTCGTCACAGCATTTTAATGCCAAATAACTTGAATCAAATTTCAAGAACAATCTCACCGCCTAGTTCGGCTGTTCTGGAGCAGCACAAGATGATCTTGTTCTGTCTCTGCTCTTTGCTCAGTACAAAATCCCTATGCTCAACATCGCCGCTGATATAATTTTTTGCACACACTCCACAGATACCATTTGAGCATTTAGTTTCAATAGGGTAACCAGCATCGGCCAAGGCTTCAGTGGCCTTTTTATCTTCTGGCACCTCAATCTCTACACCAGAACTTTTCAAAACTAACTTAAAGGAATGATTTTCATAGTGATCGGTATTCGGTGCGGTGAAATATTCACGATGTAGGCTATCTTCATCCCACCCCTGCTCCAATGCAGATTCAAAAATCGTGTCCATAAATGCTGATGGGCCACAGGTGTATAAGTGATCATCCGATTGATATTCGCCTAAAACATCTGCCACATTAAGACGATTTTCGTCGCTGAAATAAAAGTGAACTCGATCAGCCCAAGGGTAACTTTGTATGTCATCAACAAAACCTGCACTCGCTCTAGTGGAAGCTTTGTAATAAAATGCGAATTCTTTTCCCTGTGCATAAAGTGTATGCGCCATCGCAATCATTGGTGTTACACCAATACCACCAGCCATCAACAATGAACGCTTGGCATCGTATAAGGGAAAGTGATTACGAGGCCTCGAGATCAATACTGGCTTGCCCTCTTTCAAGGTTTTGTGAATCCGCAATGATCCACCCTGTCCGTCGTCCTCACGCAACACGCCAATCACGTACTTACTTGAATCACTGGGGTCACCACATAAGCTGTATTGCCTAATAAATTGCGGCAACGGGATCACATCAATATGGGCTCCTGCGTCAAAGGCTGGCAACTCAGAACCGTCCATTGTGCTGAATTCAAACTTAACTACGTTGCCATCGGCAGAGGTTGGCGTGCGCTTTTTCAACTTCGCTATTATCACCGGCTCTGGCCCTTTAGGCACTGCATAGGGCGGCACTAAGTCGTCAGTTTCGCCACTTGCGATACGCCGCTTGTGCTCTTCCGGTGTCAGCATCTCTTTATAAGCTTGGATTCCCGCTTCGCGATCAATTGGCGATGGCTCAGGATAAGGTGATGGCGCAAGTTTAGCGGGATAACAGGCCAGTGTTTGATCTTCGGCTTTCAAATCAAAATTAGTAGTCAATCCACGTCGGTTGGTATCAGTGGCAATTAAAGTATTGCCCTCTTCATCGGTACGTAAATCCCACCACCATTTTTTAACAGGATTAATACTGCCATTGCCCAACCAATCATCCAACTTAGTAATCCACGGTGCTAGTTTAGGAAAGTTGACTGCTAACCAGCGGTAAGGCGCCTCTTTAAAAACACCTTCTAAATTCCATGGGCAGGTTTTCATACATCGTCCGCACATAGAGCCGGACTCGTTAGTCATTCGATAGCGAGCACATTTTTCTGCGTCTGGCTTCCATATCTCATAGCCATTAAACATAGTTTTGTCGCCTGCTGTAATCGCACCTGAGGGACATTCGCGAGCACATTTATTACAATTGCCACAAAAAGTTTGCAGCCCAAAATCGATCGGCTTATCCACTTCCATTGGAAAGTCGGTGGTGATAACACCGCATTTTAACCGCGGCCCCAAATACGGATTCAAAATCACATCGCCAATCCGGCTTATTTCACCCAAACCAGACAGCAGCATAAGTGGCGGCTGCAGAACATCACCGTCGGAGGCAGTATGGCTTGTGGCAGGGAATCCCAGATTGCGTAAATGTTGTGCAACCACTCCATTAACCAATGAAGCGCGCATGTAGGATCGCATACTCAATGCGGCAGAGATCCAATCATCTCCACTGCTACCATCCATACTTTCATGGCCCTGATCCACAAGCGTCGTTATTGCGAATTTATGGGCGGGTTTTAGCTCTTTACCATCGGCAGAATGTGAATACCAAACCCAATCCGGAGCCTCTGATATACCCACCATGTCAGCACCGAGAAAATACAGGGTTGCCTTAATAATTTCGGCGTTGCTTTTGGGATTTTGGTAGCCTTCAACTTTCGTTGGATTTTCATCGGCACGCTGTAGAATTGATAAGATACTGAGCGTTGCAGACAGTACCTTGCCCATAGGATTTTTCATTACCGAGAAGCCATCGACTGACGCTTCTTGCGGGCCATCGCCTAAATCACCAAAGGCTATACGAACAAAGAATTCTGTGCTTTTGGGAACTCGTGGGATGCGATCTGCATCAATAAACGATGTTGTCGTATCTACCCGCTTTATCTTCTCCATTGGGTAGAGGCCATCTTTAAATTGCCGCTTACCATAGGGCAGCCAATTCCAAGCGGTTTTATGGGTACCATAGCCCAACCACCAGGTTAAACCTTTACCATTAAAGCGATTGGAGGCGGCCTTTGGGTCTAACGGTTTATCAGATTCGAGCGCAAGCGAGGTTGTTACAACTGCCAAGCCAAATCGGCGACCGGTATAGGGGTTTGTAATCTCATTGTCGCCATCAATCATTGCCAAACCGGCAGCGACAGCCACTTTTCTGAGGTCAATATCAGAACTAGTGGCCGAATGAGCCCTCGCCTCAAAACCCAGTGTGCGCAAATACAGTGCTAGCACCGAGGCAGTTTCTGCCGCACGCAAATTAGCGCGTTGCGCCTGCATACCGCCAATCCACTGCGTACCAGCTTCGTTAGGATTGGGGTCCCGTGGGTATTCAACCAAAACAGCTAAAGCCTGTGTATGATTATCCAACGTTTGTTGAGTTAAATCGATGGACTGTTCCATACGCCGATAAATCATGGAGACGTTCAAACGCAAATGTACTTTATTCGATTCGCATTTTTTCAACCATTTATCAATATTGGGGTGCTGAAAACTTTCACTCAGTTTCATCTCTGGCGTCAAGCGGCAAACACCAACCATGGAACTATCAAGAAAATAACCAGCCGCTTTTAAATGTTCAGCGCGCTCTTGAGGATCAGCTGGAATTTCGGCCTTTTTGCTACTAACAGGCCCTTCACGAACCGAATCGAGCAGTGACAAATAATCATCCATTGCTCGGGCGATAGAATAAGGATCATCCCCATCAACCATTTGAAATGGTTTAATAGATGCTAAGATTGACAGATCTGGCGCAGTCGAAGTTCGCGCCAATTTTTCCAGCGGATAAGACCCTTTATGTACTGGTCGTTTACTATAAGAAAATAGCCTCATAGTGGATTGCATACTTGCTTTTGACTCATTTAAACAACCACTTTTCAGGCGCAGAAATAGCGTGCGCTTCTTGGAAGGCAGCTATACCCTCGTAACCAAGATTGCGACCAATGCCACTACTTTTAAAGCCCCCAAACGGCGCACGACTATCCTGAGCTAAAGGACCATGGCCATTTATATAGGTGTATCCCGCCTCAAGTCTTTTTGCTATTTTTAATGCTCTTTCTCGATCACTCGACCAAACTGAAGAGCATAAACCAAATTCAGAATTATTCGCAAAGCCAATTGCCTCTTCATCTGTATCAAAAGGTATAATTGGCACAACAGGACCAAACTGTTCTTCGCAAACAATACGCAGTGAGGGATCCGGATTCAATACCAGCGTCGGTTTTTGAAAATACCCTTTTTCATACAATTCTTGGTTAGGCACTACGCCCAGCTCTCGAACATCAGCCCCGGCTTCCTTGGCCTCGTTAATCATCCCCATAACTATTTCATGTTGACGCGAATTATTAATGGGCCCCATGGTGGTTTCGGCTAATAATCCATCTCCAATCACTTGTTTTTCTGCTACAGCGATTAAACCTGCAACCAATTCATCGTAGCGAGAGCGATGCACATAGATACGCTTTAACGCCATACATATTTGGCCAGCCGACATAAACGAGGCCAAATAAATACGTTTATAGGTAGCTTCATCCAATACCACATCATCTAAAAAGAGGCCCGCATCATTGCCACCCAACTCTAAAGTCACTGGCACCAAATTATCCGCAGCCTTTTTCATCACATGTTTTCCAATGGAAATACTGCCAGTAAAGTTAATCTGTGTTATGGAGGGATGAGTGAGCAGTGGGTCACCGATGCGAGAAGCACTCCCCGAGACAAGATTAACAACCCCAGGTGGCAATATTTCTGCCAATCGACCAACAGTTAAAATTGGTGCCATACAAGAGTCTTTTGAGGGCTTAATCACTACCGTATTTCCAGAGATTAAAGCTTGCGGTAATTTAGCTCCCAGTATTGAGATAGGCCAGTTCCAAGGGACTATTAAAGCTGCGGGCCCCCTAGCTTGTCGGATGATTAAAGTGTCGAAGGGAGGCCCCTGCAATGCTTGATCTTCGGCTAAACGTTCTGCGTAATCAGCACACAGTAAGAAACGATCACCAAAACGACGCATTTCAATGCTGGCTTCATTGAGAATTTTCCCATGTTCACGGGTAAATAAACTAATCCTGCTCTCAAGTTCATCGGCATCATCCGTCAGATGATCCGCCACCTTACGTAAATAGCCGGCGCGTTCTTGATAAGATAATTCAGACCAGGCAGGAAAGGCAGATTCAGCGGCTTTACAAGCTAAATCAATATCAGCGGCGTTCGCATTAGCCACATAACCCACTATCTCATCAGGACGCGCAGGATTGTATATAGCGTACTCTTCTCCGCTCTGTGAGGGGAGCCAACGACCATTAATAAACAATTGTGTGTGAGTGGCTTGAGTCATAGAAGTACCTGCATATCGAAAGTTACTAGTGGATAGAAAAAACGCTATTGCAACTAGAATAACAAAACCTCATTATTAACTAAAATGAATAAGCTGAATGTATATTATGAATGATTTTGATCTCAATAAAGTTGACTTGAATCTTCTCAAATCTCTGCAGGCTCTACTTTCTGAACGACATGTAGGTCGAGCCGCCAAACGGATGCATATCAGTCAGTCTGCTATGAGCCACACACTGGCTAGGCTCCGAGATACTTTTGATGATCCTTTATTTGTCCGCACGTCAACCGGCCTTGAGCCAACCGCACGCGCTTTCGGACTTACCACCAACCTGTCAAATATTTTGGATGATATTGGCTTGCTTCTGGCTCAGGAACAATTTGATCCTGCCAAGGTTAAAACTCGATTCCGTCTCCATACTCACAGCTTCGTAATATCAATTTACTTAACATCATTTTTTCAGAAAATTCACCAACTGGCACCCAATCTAATTTTTGAAACACACAGCTTCTCTGAGTATAGCTATCGGCAACTCGATAAAGGGAATGTCGATCTGATCGTTGCTGCGGGTTTTCAGGCACCATCGAGATTTCTACAGCGTAGGATCATTGAAGAAGACAGGGTTTGTCTGGTCGATAAAAGTCACCCTGCCCAAAAAAACTGGGGGCCGGAAACCTTTATGAAATATCCACATATTAAAAATACGCTACCGGGCAATAAAGATGACCCCATTGCTAAGGGCTTGCAGCAACAAAAATTACCGCCTCGAGAAATTGGTTTTTATTCTGACGACATGTTGTCACAAGGCGGTATATTGAAAAACTCTGACCTAATTGCCACCCTCCCGCGGTCATTGGCAGAATTTAGTCAACAACAATATGGGCATTCAATCCTGCCCTGCCCCATTAAAATCCAAAGCGTTTTAATAAAAGCTATTTGGCATGAACGCAGTAAAAACGATAAATTACATCAATGGCTAAGAAATCAATTGGCGGACATTCACACCTGAGATAGACAATTAGAAAAACAGCTCCTGAATCATTTCAACGAGCTGCTGTAGGAGAGGATGTTACCGTTTGATTAGCGTATTTTGAAATTCTAATTTTTACCTTCAAGTCTGTGCGACAGAACGCATGTAAGAAGCATGTCTGCTCGGAAACATCGAGAATATTCCTCGCAAACTCATTATCTTCTCCACTGTCGAGATAAACGTGAGTTTCCAAAGGGTCGGCCTGACCTGCTTCTCCCGTACCACCCGAGGCGCCGCCGAGGGTAAAGTGTGAATCTTGTATAATACGGTAACCTGTCAAATCATTTTTTTTCATTTTTGCATAGCGACCAAATTGAGTCATAAAACAAAACCCTATGCCCGCTGAAATATAACTGGTGGCATCGGGAGCTCGACCCTGCCCACCATTTTCCGGACCTTCTTCTGACAACAAGGTAAATACGGAGCCGCGGGGATTATAAAGATGTTGCACGATTTCTTTAATACCATCAGGGCGCAATGTACAAATACCCCGCAGGTGTAATAAACGGTTTTGTTGGTCCGTCAACGATGAACCTGAACCACTGACTGAATGCTCATGGTAAGGGGTTAAACCTCCTTTTACACAGTGTTGACTCCAGTCACCTTCAGCAGGAGTAACAATATCTAATGTAACACCGGGGTCGGCTTCTACAGGTTTACCCAATGCCAGTGCCTTGTCCGTCTCCAATTCGACACCGTTGTGAGACAAAGTAAATAGGCTTTCATGCTTACCTCTCATTAAACCATTGAGTGGTGAAGCTGCAGTGGCATCCTGCACTAGGCGAAACAGCTGGTCGCGGTCAGCATCGGCATCAATCTGCACTTCAAGGTCAACATCGTGAGCGCTAGCTTCCATAGTACCGCGCAACATACTACCTTCCATCCGATAGTAATTATCTTGAATCAGGCGTAAATTATGAATCTTGATTTTGCTGATTTTCGCCAACGCGACAATTTCATTCATATAAGAGGCCACCATACCCACAGTGAGATGACATAAGGGGGCTGGAGCAGTATCAGTGCCATCAAGATAGGCACCTTCGTCACTGGCCATTCGCCAAGTGAGCCCAGTTCGGGCAGATGTAACTAAGGCTTCTTTTTGAAAAATCGTCATTGAATTAACAATAGTACGCAGATCCTCACCCAGCCTTTCTGGCGGAGATTGCAAACCTACCTCATCAGCATTTGACACTTTGAATATCAATGGCTTGCCGCATTCCTTTAGTAAATTAGGCACTTTTTTTGACATTGGCAATCCCTCTAATAAGTAATCTAGTTGTAATCTCAAAGCAAAGTTTAGCGCTTAGCCACCGATGTCACCATATGACTTGGATGGCATTCATGCATGACCAATATTAATTCAATTAATAATATCCCTTTTTGAAAGCCCCACTAACATAATGATTATCTTGCAGAATTATTAATCTCAAGCATATTAATAATCGATAATGTTCACTTCAATTAATATTGCATGAAGTCTAGTCTCTCCCAGCCTGATGAGATGAGGTAACCATCGGTGATGAAGATGATCAACAGTATTAATGACAAAACTAATAAACCATATCTAGGGGGAATAACATGTCAATAATTAATAAACGAATCAAGCTTTACTCGATAACGAGAGGTGCCCGAAGAGCAACAGAGGATCGTCGCTCACCTTACAAACCCATTGGCAAGCTTCTGCTGCCTCTAGCTATGGTTATGGGTGCATCTAACGCTTCTGCAGCAGTGCTTGAAGAAGTTATTGTTACAGCTCAGAAAAGAGCCCAGAGCTTGCAAGATGTTCCCATCTCAGTGCAAGCGGTTACTGGTGATACTATTGAAGATGCCGGCATCCAACGACTGGAAGATCTAGCGGCCTACGTACCAAACGTGTACATTAAAGAAAATTTTGCAGGCGAAACCATCAGTGTTCGCGGCTTTGGCTCGGGTGGTAACCCCAGTTTTGAACAAGCAGTAGCCACCTTTATTGACGGTGTTTACTTTGGTCGTGCAAAACAATCTCTGGCTTCGTTCTTGGATATTGAGCGAGTTGAAGTACTCCGCGGTCCTCAGAGTACCTTTTTTGGTAATAACGCTATTGCCGGTGCATTGAACATTGGCACCCGACGCCCCAGTGATGAAACTGAAGGCTCTATCTCTGTTAGCTACGCGCCGGATGATAATGAAATTGATACCACTCTCACCTACGGCGGCATGATCTCAGACACCGTTGATGCCAGAGTTGCCTTAAAACACCGGACAATAGATGGATACTTGAAATTGTGGGGTGGTGGCGCCACACCAGAGAAAGACACACTGGTTGGTCGTGTTAGCTTACTTTGGGAAGCCAGCGATAGCCTAGAAGTTTTCGTTAAAGCTGAAAAAGGCAATGAAGAGACAACAGGTAGTACTGCTCAGTTAGTTGATTGCCCGAGCGTACACGTATCAAATACCCCAGGGATAGGTAACGGACTTTGTAGCATTGCTCTCGCTGTGACAGGTTTGGAATCAATGGGTTTTGATGAAGTCATCGAAACAGGTGGCCTTAATGCTAGGCCTGGCATTAACCCGGATCAAAATATTGTTCCAGTACTGGCACAAGAAGGTGGTGAATTCCGCAACTTGGATACTGAAAACTACAACCTAACCCTAAACTATGATCTCGATAGTTATACGTTAACGTCAGTTACTGGCATCACGGCTTATGAATCTGATCGTCAGTTTGATGTTGATAACACACCAATAGCGTCTATCTCGACTAACAGGCAGGAAGACTTTGAGCAGTTCAGTCAAGAATTTAGAATCGTTTCTCCCGGTGGTGAAACCATTGACTGGCTAGCTGGCGTTTATTACCAAACCAACGAAGTCGACTTCTCCTATCAAACTTATACCTTACTACCACCGCCAGACGCTACAGGTTTCCAAGGCGGAACTTTAGGGTTAGTGGCTGGTGACTTTAAAGAAGATGCTGACACATGGGCAGCCTTTGCATCAGGCACATTAAATATCAGCGATGATTTTAATATCACCTTGGGGTTGCGCTATACCGAAGTGGAGAAAGAGGGTAGTAATGATCTAAATCTCTATATCACAGGCGATAATACTGCTGTACCGATACTAACCAATCCAATTCCTGCCCTTGGTGCCGCATTTACTGCGTTTGAGGTTAATGGCGTTAAAGTAAATGAAGAAAAAGTCACCGGTAATTTAAATGCCAGCTGGCATGCTACTGAAGAAGTTATGCTCTATGGCACATATTCTCAGGGGTTCAAAGCAGGTGGTTTCGATAACCTGATTCGTAAGCCAGCATCTCAAGGCGGCAATCTTACTTTCGGTACCGAGGAAGTAGAGGCCCTCGAATTTGGTGCCAAGATGGATTGGGGCTCAACCCGACTCAACCTGGCATTGTTTCGCAATGAATTTACCGACCTTCAGCAAAGTATCTTCAGCCCTGCTGCTATCGCGTTCATTATCGATAATGTAGGTTCAGCGGTTTCTCAAGGTATCGAAGCAGACTTTATGTGGGCCGCAACGGATAACCTGACGATCAGTGCATCAGCAGCTATTCTAGATGCATATTATGAATCGTTTGAAGGAGCCTCCTGTTCAGCTATACAAGCTTTAGCCGGAGCGACATCTTGTTCTTTAACAGGTGAGGCTCTACCATTTGCAGCGGACTGGAATGCTGTACTTAACTTCGATCACAGACTCCCAGTGGGTGATAGTCTTGAGTTGAACACTCAGCTGACCGTTGCCTCTACCGATAAGTATCGTACTGGCATAGAAACTGATCCACGTTATATGCAAGACGCCTTCGAAACGGTTGACCTTCGTGTAAGCCTTAGTGATCTAGAAGATACTTGGACTGTTGCACTATGGGGTAAAAACTTGACTGATGAATTGGTGATAGACAACTCCACCAACGCAGCGGTACGCAGTGTCGGATCAATATTATCAACAACTGGAAGACCACTTTCTTGGGGTGTTTCAGCCAGTTATAATTTTTAACTGGTAAAAAGCACCACTCCTTCGGGGGGTGGTGCTTTTCTTTTTTTATCTTCAGGTTTATCTCCGCCTATTATCTCTCAACAGCACGCATTTTGCTTAAACTGCTTTAGAATGATGAACCAACTTCCCCAAAGTCTCGGTCCTCTCGGGAGTTGCAGTCATCCCCAGCAAGAACCGAATTCTATGCTTTTACGGAGTTGCCTATAGGAACTAACCTAGGATAACTCTGCAACCGGCTTATTATCGACCAAGTGATTTCCGAGCAATGCCATACAGAAATCCGCCAAGAAGAATCCACGCGATAATAATTCCCCATTCTTGGGGCCAGAGTAAAGCAGCAGGGCTACCGGGTAAGTAAAGCAGTGTCATACCAATAGCAAGCACCAGTGCAAGGCTACCGACAAACTGTCCACAAGGTACTTTCGGACTGAGGTTTTATGGGGTGGAGGCCACAGGAACTTTAAATCGACTGTAAGCTAGTCAATAAATACTGGTTTAGTAATTTAAAACATGCGCTTTTGCTATAGCTTTTGTTACCGCGAATTACTGCGAAATCATCATGGCCTACTGATAAGCTCGCTCTCTGCTCTTAGGCTTAGTGAAAAGGCATTGGTGGTGGCTGGGTTTTGCGACTGATGATAATGTTTTCGCGCATACCAAATTTTAAGATAGCGATAAAACGGCACGGTTGGATAAAGATGGTGCACGAGATGATAATTTTGAAAGAGCAGCACCGGCGTCAGCAACCACTCCATACCCACGCGATTTGATGTGCACTGGAAAGGCTGATCTTTTGCCTGCGCTTGGTGTGGGTAGTGAGGCAAAAAATCAAATGTGATGGCCAAGAATATCGCCGTGATACGCCCCGGAATAAGGAATAGCAACAGGTAGTAATTCAGCCAGCCGTTGGCACTGATAACTGTCAATACAACCGCCGCAAAAAGCAGTGCTAACAGCATTTCTCTGCGTTCACTTTTTGGCCTTTTCATAAACACCGAGGGATTTAAATAGCGGTAGAGATAGTTGATATCCAGAGTCGTCCATTTCAATGGTAGAAGCCAACCTGGGCCGCTGCCAACGTATAGGTCGGGATCTTTAGTTTTATCATTCGTGAACCTGTGATGCTGCATATGGATGTAACGGAACGCGCGAAAAAATGGTACAGGTGATTGCAACACCGTAGCCAATCGACCCACCCAATCATTCAGTGTGCGATTAGCGCTCACTGAGCCATGGGACGCTTCATGAGCCGGCGTGAAGGACATATACGCGGCAATGGTATTAAACAGGATGGCCCAAGATAGCGGCAATGCCCCCTCAATATGGGCGATGGTTGCTAGACTAAAAATTACAAAGGAGACCACAAGAAGGATAATTGTAGGCCAAGCCACTGCAGGCTTTTTCATCAGGGTTTTAAAAAGTACTAGATCATCAGCTTGATCAGCAATGGCGGATTGTGCATTCATTGTTAAGCTCAGGGCCTCTATGTTGCAGCAAATTGACCGTTATCTTTCAACATATCATCTTGATTTGGCAGAACAAACCATGACACTAGGGGGACAAATAGTGACAATATAGGCAGCGCAGAGTTACACTTGGAACGGCGATTCCGGTCGCCAGCAGAATAATTGGGTTAGATTTTTTAGGTTGCCTGCATATGCGAAGCCACAAACATTCTCCCTCCAGCTATGCCCGTATCCTATTTCGCTATTTGGGACTCAGCGAAAAAACCGGTCAAGGCTACTTTACGGGCACCAATGTGTCTTATAAAGAACTCATGACGCTAGACGGGACAATTCCTCGCGCCGATATGGTTACTATCTACAAAAACGCACTGACTATCTCTGGCCGTGACGATTTGGGGCTGTTAGTTGGGACCCAGTTAAGTTTGCCAACCCATGGCCCCCTCGGTGTGGCCGCTTTTAGTGGGCCTGACCTTCGCACCGCCCTGACTTTGCTTGCTCAATACGGGCAAACTCGCGTGGAATTTTTTAATACTTCCGTCAGTGAGCATCCAGCAGGCCTGAAAATTCATTTTGCTGAAACTTTCGATTTGAGTGATTTGCGCTTATTTCTCACCGAAACGGTATTTAGTGGACTATTTTCGGCTATAGAGTTTTTCGTAGGCGCCGGTCAGTTTAAAGGTCAAGTCTATTTCTCTTATCCACAGCCAAGCTATTGGCAAAAGTATCACAATGCGTTTGGTGACAATATACAGTTCAATCATTCGGTCACTGAAATCATCATTTCAAAGTCTCTATTATCGGTGCCTTCACCGACAGCTGACGCTGAGTTGCACAAGCAAGCAGTGGCGATCTGTGAACAGCAACTTAAAGAAATAACAGCGGATAAGGCAGGAGGCCCTAGCCTGTCGATTGAACAGAGGGTATCAACACTACTATTTGAAAATCCAGGCAGGATATGGACCCTAAGTGAAGTGGCAGAAAAGCTGTGTATGAGCCCGCGCACAGTCATTAGAAAACTACAATCAGAGGGCACTCAATTCCAGATAATTCGCGACGAGCTAGCGAAAAAACAAGTAGCCAACTACTTAGCTGATGCCAGTTTATCTGTGGAAAGTATTGGCTATTTAATGGGTTTTAGTGATGTATCTAGCTTTAGACGCAGTTTCAAACGGTGGTTTGGACAAACGCCATCGCAGTATATCGCCAGAGTCAGGGGAGCCGATGCTCAACTTGGTGGCGGCAGCAGCCCTTAAACTATCAAGCATTGATCAATATAGCTTTAATGCGTTTATAAAATCGTAAATTTGACGCAGATCAGAGGCAGACTGCAACTGCAACTGCAACTGCAACTGCAACTGCGTCAAATCATCAGCTGACAGCAACCGTCGGTTGCAATTTTTCTTGCCAGGTCTTTAAAAGAGATCTGTTGTCTATTTCCCAGGGATGAAAATCTTCCTGAAAAAAAGCTTTATAGGCAGGGACATGAGCTCTAATAAAGCCATCTTTTGAAAATAGAAATTTGGCGACACTCTTAAACGTTTTCCACTTCCAAAGCTGCTTATCATGACGCAGCATTTTAACCGCCACCGACAACGTATCTTTGAACAGAAAAAACATTGCAAAGCGCATCACGCTTGTGCGCATTTTAAAACTACCACCAATTTGATTGTAGACATCAAATGCAACAGATTTGTGCTCAAGCTCTTCGAGGGAATGCCACTGCCAAAGCTCAGCCATCGCCGCAGGCATACTTTTTATTAAACGCCCTTCGAGAATATTTTCACCAAAGGTGGCAGTGAAATGCTCTGATGATACAGTTGCAGCGAGGTTGACACGAGGAGTGATCTGAGTATCATTTTTTGCGGTCTCTAGTCGGTCCAGAAAAACCCTCTCTAGCGAAGCTAAATCATAACCTCTTTGTTGACACAGCAACTTATTATATTTTCGATGCTCGCGGCTATGTATAGCCTCTTGCTGATAAAAGTCTGCAACGTCCTTGGCTAACTTTGCGTCGGTGATGCGATCTTCGTAAGCTCGAACAGAATCGATAAAATTGCGCTCGCCCGCTGGAAAACTGATGCTCATAGCATTAAAAAAAGCTGTTAAAAATGGGTCGTTATCTGCCCAATCAGTAGCCAGAATTTTTTCCAGCTCAAATGTTCTATTTCTAACCTCGATAGAAACATCATTTGGCATCGTCGATTCTACGCTTATTGCAGTCATAGCTCTCTCCTTGGTTACATTTCGCTCAGAATAACAGCTGAGCCTGAAAAATGGGGGATGTTTTCAGTCACAATAGGGGATATATTCAGTCAACTGTGATAAGTTCTCAGTCTCTTAAGACCAATTAACGCTGGTAACATAGGCCAATATGGTGATCAATCAACCGATACATAATCATATAGTCGAAAATCTGCTTACGATCTTGGCAGAGCAAGGCATCTCGTCACAACAACTTTTTGAGCGACCCGAGCTCGGTACATTTGAAGATCGAGAAACGCAAACCATTGAGCCAAATAAAATCCCGAGCCTGCTTCAGGCTGCATTCGCTTTAACCAATGATCCCACATTGATGATGGGTCTCGGACAAAAAATCGATATATCCAATCTGGGCACCTTTGGTTTTGCGCTCATGAGTTGCGCCACTCTGCAGGAAGCACTTAAACTTTTACTCCGCTACCAATCCATTACAAGCCCGGGGTTATCGTTTCGATCCTTGGAGTCAGATAAGGATATTATTCTGCGTACCTCTATTGAGGTCGGTACGCCACTGCAGAAAAGACTTATTACTGAATTGGCATTCTCGCAAATAATACGGATTGCCCAAATTCTTGCCAACCCTGTGACTAATCAGAGTGAACTTCGCTTCAAGCATGATGATGCGGGCATCCTGCAAGCCTATAAGGCTGTGCTTAGCGTGCCCATTAAGTTCAACCAAAATCATAGTGAATTTTTAATATCTAAAAATATTATTGAATGCAAGATCACTTCTTCTAACCCAGTGGCACACGTAATTTTCCAACAGCAGTGTGAAGATTTGTTGCGCGGGCTAAACAGGATAGAGAATTTCTCTGCTGCCATAAGGCGAATGTTGATTCAGGCTGGTGGCGAATTTCCCAATATTCATCATATTGCTAAAACACTGCATATGAGCGAGAGCACAGTGCGACGACGCCTTAGCAACGAAGGCACTAATTTCCGCGTGATCTGCGATGAGGTAAGGAATGTCTTGGCACGTCAATACCTTGCAGCGTCTGAACTCACCATTGCCGAGATCGCCTCATTATTGGACTACAGCGAACCTGTGAGCTTTCGTCGCGCCTTTGTGCGCTGGAATGAAATGACACCGATTGAGTATCGGCATCATCACAGAGTCCCTGTACAGAATAGCTAAACTGGCTTTGCACACGCGCTCCATGAACGACCAAAGCCCAATTGTTGCGGTTAGATACAGAGCAGTCCTTAAACCACGTAGCCGAGACTAGTCCCGGCTGTAGTAAATATTTCTCAGGTAAATCTGTTTATTTTCAGCACGATTCGGACTGAGTAATGACAACATGCCAGTCACATCTTTAAGGTCGGTACCCGCATTCAATTGCTCTATCGAGAGCTTAATGAATCTTTCTACGCCTATAAAACCCGATAAAACCTATTTAAATCAAAGCTTTATGGTACTTTAAAGCCCCTTTCGGGGCCATTGTTTGGTGGAGGCGGCGGGAATTGCACACAGACAGTAACCTATTGATTAATATAGGTTTAATGAGTTTCAAAATCCGCTTTTGTTACATCCTTTGTTACATTAAATAACCCATTATTTGTCAGCCAGATAGTAAGCCAAACTGTATGTCATCAGCGCTGCTTTGCGAAAAATATGTTTGTCCAAACATGGCGTATGAAATCAATGGCGATCAAGCAAAAGCCATTAACCATAAACACGTTGTAATAAAAGAAACTTGGGTTATAGCTTGGTTCAGACAAAAAGCCCCAAAACCCAGTGTTTGGCTCAAACACTTCACCAAAGGTACCGATTGCTATTCCCAATAGGCCGATCCATCCAATAAACGATGGTGGCGCTTTTGGCACCTTTCCATGGTTTATGCATAGCAGGACACCACTGATAACTGCTAACGAGAGGGACCACTTAATTATCAACAAAAATATATCTTCGGACAAAACTCAAATTACCTGCATTCACTGTTATTCACAACTTTATAGGACAGGCCGCACTACGCTAAGTTCGCCATATCGGACAGTAGGGACTGTAAAAGTCGTACAGCGAGCTTAGCTATCATCAATCTATCTCTAGTGGTGGATAGTAATGAGGTCCCAAGAGGCTTTAGCATTGAATCTCAGTGGTATAACGCTAGTTCCGATGCCTGAACTCACAAAGATCTGTCTCTGTTTGTCTTTGTATAGCCCGCAATGGGCTTCTCTGGGCGCCTGAGTAGGCACATACAAAGGCCCAAGCAAAGGTATAGATATTTGACCGCAGTGGGTATGGCCCGCTAATACAAGCCCTTCCACCTTGGGATTGAATGCTCCGGCGGGGTCATGCGTTAGAGTGATCTGAAGACGATCGGCGCAGGAGGTAGAAAAGTCTACATATTTGAAGTGACCAGTAAAGGCGTCACCAAAACCGCGTATACAGGTACCAATGGCTTCTAGCACAACCGTCTCATTCTCCAGCACCGTCACTCCAGCTTCAGATAGATACTCCGTCCAGGATTCAGCCCCAGACCAGTGATCATGATTTCCAAGAACAGCCACGACGGGTATGCCACCTGACGCTCGAAATATATTTGCAATAGCGGGCCCAATTGATGCTATGTCCTGGTTCGAAGCTCCATCGTTAATGTAGTCCCCACCGAGTAATATGATGTCGAGGGTTTGTTCAATCACTCCTGACCATAGCTCCGTAAGCTCAGCGATGGCATCAGGTGAGTTTTTGACGTGGAGATCACTTAGAAGCGCAACTCGAAGCGTTTCGTGAGACTCACTATCCGTTAGAACGTAAAGAGATTGGGTGTTCATTCTAGGCTTAGTGCCGCTATTAACGTAGATGCCAACCACAACAAGCACAACTGCAAGAACAGCATTTCCTAATGCGACGTGTTTCATAATGCTCCCCTAAGGCGCCTGAGTAATAACACGGCAAGTCAGAATCAATTAAATAAAGAGACATTTACACAATGCTCTCTGCTGTGTATTAATGTCGATGTATTAATTATTGCATAGATGCTTTTCAGCACTATCGCGAAATTAATTCGTAATTAACGAACAAATACATAAAAACTACTAAGCTCAAGGAGTATACAGTAATGAAAAAAATAGCAATTCTATGCATGTTACTTCCGTTGTTTGCAGCAAACTCATATGCCGATGACCACATGTCGAGCGGACAGGGAAATGGTGCATTTTCAACATTATTTGTTGCGACTAATGATGTAGATAGGTATATAGCATCGGTTACTGCTAATCCCGCACTTTTTAAAGCTATTGGAGCTCAAGCTGCTGGCTACTGCGAGACCGTTTCTGGCCAAGATTATTCTGGGCAGCTCATGATGTGGAATGCCTTCCCAAGCGCTACAGCTGCTCTTATGGGGTCTGAAAAATACAACCCTGCCAAAGCCCCAAAGGTCATGGCTAGTCAGAGAGACTTTAAGTATGGCGCCACCTGGGCTCCACTAAAACCATTTCCTCGCCTAGACCCGGGCTATGAACGTGCTATGCGAATTAAAGTCTCTCCAGCCAATCTGCCTGCATTAATCGCCAGTATTTCAAAGCTCGAAAAAGAGGTTCAGGATTCAGGTCACGATACGTTTATGAATGGATTATTTGCCGCCATAGGTGGCGGTAAGCAAGAGGCTGGCACTTTGTATTTGAAATCTGTTACAGCTGATGCAAAGACCCACGGCGCTGTTATAGACGACTATCTATCAGGAGCCGCGTGGGGCAATACATATCAAGAAGCAATGGCTTTGGTCGACGAAGTAGTCAATGATCAGTTCGAAGTTTGCACTCAGTTCTATACTGCAGAGTAAAAAGTCAAACTCGATAACAAAAATATAGTCCCGGCGATCTAAGCGCCGGGACTATCATTTACTACATAACCAATTAAATAATGAGAAAGTGGATTTATACAGTTTAAATATCCGTTTTTGTTACATCAGATTACCTACACGGCATAAACAATAATATCTCGGAAAGACATTTAGCTAAAAAATAAAGAAGTGCTGACTCAAGAGCTACTTGATAGGAGCAATCGATCAACTCAAAACCATTAAAATAAATTATTGAATTGATCTCGCAGCATATCGTGTATCACACTTGCACTAAAAGTCGTACTTAGCCGCCTCATAGATGGTCATGGCTTTTCCCCAGACCTCCCCCACCAAGCCATTACCAACGGGCTGCGAATCCAATTCAACCACTGGCCCAATATGTTTGCTGGAGTTAGTGATCCATATTTCATCCGCTGTGCGAACTTCATCCATAGTCACTACCCGCTCCTGCACCTGAATACTACCATCGGCGCGCAGAGCTTCGATAGCAATGTGTCTAGAGATACCCGGAAGAAGCTGATAATCCAAGGGTGGGGTAGCTACAATACCATCTTTTACAATAAATACATTACTGCAACTTGCTTCAGTCAACTCACCACGGGCGTTATACATAATGGTTTCATCCTTTTCCAATGCGTAACTCTCTTGAAAATGCAACACATTACCTAGCAGAGCCGTCGATTTGATATCACAATGGCGCCATCTCAAATCCTCAGTAGAGATAACGCGTAAGCCCTCTTTCGTTTTCCGATTAGGAACCTCGGGGTGCGGCGCAATCTCGATTACCATTCCAAGAACCGTGGGTTTGGTATTAGCGGGAAACCCATGGAAACGACGCCCCTCATTTCCACGACTTACTTGGAAATAAATACCAAGGTTCTGACCACCATTTTTCTCGCTTAAATTTATCGCGATATCGTGCCACTGCTTATCAGTTAATGGGTTGTCGATACCAATACTCTTTAGTCCATTCTTCATTCGCTCCATATGCAATTGAAATCCCACCATTCTCCCACCATAGGATGGCGTAACATCATAAATACCGTCACCAAAAATAAACCCTCGATCCAAAGGAGATATTGTTGCTTGCTCGGCAGGCATATACTCACCATTTAAATACAAAATCATGATATTACTCACTTACAAATGTTATTTTTGCCATAGTCTAGGTAATACGGGTTACGCAGACTTGATTATTTTAATTACACCCAGAGTACAGATAGGAATGATGTAGACCAGTGCGAAGCCAACCGAGAGGGCGGAATACCCCTGCGCCACTAAAGCAACAATACCAAGTGAGCCGATTAACCCTCCAAACAGCAGTGTTGCAATGGCGATAGCCGCTCTGGCCGGTTGACTTAGGGCATCATTAGCATCCACTTTCACTACCATCTCGATGCGCTCAATAAGGCCTTGTACCAACCCAGCACCCGTCTCGACTAAAGTGCCCAACAGTGCTACGAGAAAAACGATAAGTAATAATGGAGAGGCATATTCAGACATCATCCAGTAGTTGGGGACTGGCTGCTCTAGCACCTCTGGGTGGCCGACCGCGTAGCTGATATGAAAGAGTAGCGCAGGCACCATTACGGCAACGCCAGCAATAACACCGGCCAGTAACGCTTCACGCCGCGTCTGAATCGCACGAGTAGAAAATAGTAATACCGGTGCAATGGCTAAGTTATACATGGCATAGAGAATGCCTCCACGCAGCCAACCGGACTCAATATTACCCTGAGTTAACGTTGGTAGAATCTCAACATCACCATTATTGAGTATCTCGATAAAGTAATAGCCAAAGACTAAGTACATACCGATGGACCATAATGTGAGCACCTTCTCTACCGCTTCGCGCCCGAAATACACCAATATAACCACGAGTACCAGTACACCGACCATTCCAACATAACCGGGGGTGGCAAATTCCTGTTCAAGTATATTGCCGGCCGCCGAACTCACTACGCCTAGCACCAGTAAAAATAAAAGTAGGTAGAGAACTTCAAAGCACACCCAAAATCGACCAATCAGCTTTTTAAAAAAACTGCGGTAATCATACAACTGAAAGACGCGTGCGAATTCATAAGTGCAAGCGAGCACTATAGAGAAAACGCAGGCAGCGGCGATGGTTCCAAAAAGGCCACCCAATAGACCGTAGCGGGTGAAGAATTCAACCACCTCTCTGCCGGTGCCATAACCTCCGCCCATCACTACGGAGATAAACACCGCAGCAGGCACAACATACACATGAAATATCCGATTCACAGGCCACTCCTTTTTAAATATTTTTTATTTCGCTTTACACTCTGCCATTGTTGTAACAAACAAAAATAGCTAGTCCTCCACTGCACTCAATGTGATTGTTTCTCAACTCGATTACGAGCAAACTCATAGCTCATTGATTACTTCGCGCGCGATAATCAGCCTTTGAATCTCACTGGTCCCCTCGTAAATAGAGGTCACCCGCACGTCGCGAGTGTAACGCTCTAGCGGACAGTCTTGGGTATAACCCATACCACCGAGTAATTGCTGAGCGGTATAGCAAACTTTATTGGCAGTTTCTGAGGCATGAAGTTTGGCCATCGCTGCCGCCTTATTAAAAGGCTCACTACTGTCCTTTAGATAAGCGGCATTCATTATTAATAAGCGCGATGCCTCGAGTTGTGTGTAGGCATCTGACATCATCCATTGCAACCCTTGAAAGCTGGCGAGGCTACGACCAAACTGCTCTCGCTCTGTGCAGTATTTACGCGCGTAATCCATCGCTGCAAAACCTATCCCCAGCGCCAGAGAACCAATACCGATTCGCCCGCCCGCCAACTCCGCCACAGCAATACGAAAACCGTCATTTAGCTTACCCATTAAGGCAGAACTAGGGATGCGACAATTATCAAAGCTAACCATATTAGTACTCGATGCATGCTGGCCCATTTTTTGTTCAGCTTTACCAATGGTTATACCCGGTGTGTCGGCCTCGACTAAAAAACAGGAGATGCCTTTGCCGCTTGGTGCCTCAGCATCGGTGACCGCCCATACTACGAGGACACCGGCATATTCTGCACTGGTTATCCATGCCTTGGTGCCATTAATAATCCAGTGATCGCCGTCTTTTACCGCCTTTGTTTTCATTGCTGCAGGATCGGAACCAGCGCCCTGTTCTGATAAACAAAAACTGCCTGCTGCATAGTCGCCAGATGATAGCTTGGGTAAGTACTGTTGCTTTTGCTCTTCATTAGCCACGGCTTGAATCACTTCACCGACCATATTGGTCACCGACATGGTAACGGCAGTTGACGCACAGGCTGTGGCGATTTCTGTAATCGCCAGACTAAACGACACCACACCGGCATCACTACCACCATAGTCTGAACTAACATTCAGACCCATAAAGCCCAACTCAGCGAGCAGTTTTAGATTAGCTAAAAATAACTGTCGGTTTTTTGCTGGGTCCTTATCTCGATCAAGTTGTGCGGCAATCGGTTCGAGCTCAGCGACTGCAAACTTACGCGCCATATCTCGAATTAGTCGTTGCTCTTCCGTTAAGGCCAAATGCATTGTTCTTCTTCCCTGTTCATTAATTGATGACTGTCTGCATATTTTGTAAAAGTGCTTGTATGATTAATTATCGTTATATGCTTACCGGTAGGCTTTAGCATAGACAAAGAAAACTATTCTGCTTTATATATCGTGCCATTTTTCATCACGAAATGAATATTTTCTAATAAGGTAATATCCTCAATCGGGTTGCCCTTAACCGCAACCACATCGGCATACTTGCCAACACTAATCGATCCCAGTTGCTCACTTTCGCCCAGTAGGTCGGCAGCGCTTTTGGTTGCTGCAATAATCGCTTCCATAGGCGGCATCCCCGCCTCTACCATCAATGCAAACTCTTGCGCATTATCACCATGAGCTGATACGCCGGTATCTGTGCCAAAAGCGATCTTGACTCCCGCCTTGTAGGCGCGGCCAAATGTGTCTTGTATCTGCGGTCCAATCCGCGCCGCTTTTGGTCTGACTATGTCGGGAAAATAGCCATCAATTTTGGCTTTCTGAGCGACAAAATCACCTGCAAGCATGGTTGCCACCAAGTAGGTGTCATGCTTTTTCATCATCGACATGGTATCGGCATCCATCAATGTCCCATGCTCAATGCTAGCGACACCAGCGCGAATTGCTCGTTGCATGCCTTCAACACCATGGGCATGAGCAGCAACTTTGAATCCATAAGAATCCGCAGTGGTGACAATAGCTTCGATCTCATCATCGAAAAACTGTGGACTGTGCGAGTGCTTAGACAGATCGAGTACTCCGCCCGTGACCATAATTTTAATTAGGTCAACGCCATTTTTATAACGCTGCCGAACCGCCTTGCGGGCATCCGCTACACCGTTAACAATACCCTCGACAGGACCGGGGTCACCTTGCAGATCTGCCCGCCAACCGTTAGTAGGATCATCGTGCCCACCGGTGCTTGATAAGGGCCTTCCTGAAGCAAATACCCGTGGTCCAATGACTAAGCCTTTATTAATTGCTTTACGCAATGCCACTGCAACCCCAGACCGATCACCAAGATCGCGTACAGTGGTAAAACCTGCCATTAGCGTAAGCTCCGCATGTCGGGCGGCTAAGTAGGCTAAGTCAGGGGCTCCAAGCGTTACTTTCTCTAACTCATAGGCAGCCGATAAAGCGATCATTAGGTGGACATGCATATCGATCAGTCCCGGCAAGCAGGTGTATTCCGATAAATCGACAATCTGAGCATCGCCCTTATAATGGTCGCCTGAATGAATAGCACTTATGCGCTGATGATCCACAGTTATCAGCTGTCCCGACAGCACCTCTCGAGCCTCTACATCAATCAGCTTTCCGCATTTTAAAACCGTTTGCTGATCAGCAAAAACAGGTTGCGTATTAACAAGTAAAAATGGCAAAACATAGATAAGATATTTCATTGCTTTCCCCTCTAAAGATGGCTTTAAAATTTTGCTGAGACCCGAGTGAAGGCCGAACTGTCTGTTATAGTAAAGCAACACATCATTAGCCCAATACCCGCAATAGGTTAGAAGCCCAATAAACTGTGAGCAAAGAATTTTTGCGCTACTGTGTTGCAAAAAATAAGCAATAAAATAGCGGGAATAAAACTGCTTAATGAAAAACGTATATATTTGTCTAACCAAGATCCAGCGTAAGTGTTATTACCCAAGGCTAGCTCCTGAGTAAGTTGATGGTGCCTCCAGCGGAAGCTAACAAATAAACACACCATCAGGCCATTTAACGGCAAAATTGTGTCGTAAAAAACATCAATAATGACATCAAAAAACGACTTACTCTGATCGGCATAAGTTGTAAATTCAGTGAATACTGTTAACGCCCCAAAAGACAGCGCCGACATAATAACAAGTGCCCCACCAGTCAGAGCCAACAACATTAATGCGCGCCGACGAGTGATATTTTTTTCGTCGATAAGATAGGCTACCGGCACCTCTATAATGGATACCAGTGAAGTAATAGCGGCGAAAAAAACCAATAAAAAGAAAACCGTCGCAATGGCATGAGCGCCAAAATAACCAATGGTATCTTGCAGCGTTAGAAAGATATTAGGCAGTAATACAAAAATCAAACTGACAGATGAATCACTTAGCTCGGCAGTATTGGTCTGAGGATTAAAGTAAAAGATCGCTGGCAGTATTAATAAACCGGCGATAAAAGCTACCGAGGTATCTGCTACGGCTACCATGGAACCGGCTTTGAGGATATTGTCCTTTTTATCGAGGTAAGAGCCATAAGTAATAAGAATGCCCATACCCAATGATAAAGAGAAAAACGCTTGAGACAGAGCATTGTTAATAACGCCAGCATTTAACTTGGTGATATCAGGCACTATAAAAAATCGCGCGCCGTCCAGTGCGTTATCAAGGTTCAACACAAAGATAACTAAGACCAGGAGCATAATAAATAGCGATGGCATCAACACTTTAGCTGCGCGTTCAATGCCTCGTTGCACCCCCGAACGCAAAATCAAAAATACCATTGCGCCCACCAGCAACATGGCAAAAAAACTATACGGGCTATTAATAGTGTTATTAAAACTCTCCGGCCTGGCCAGATAGACGAGCTGCCCTGAGGCAGACATAACCAGATAAACGAAAAGCCAAACAGTGATGACCATATAAAATACGGCAATCATAAAGGGGGTTATAATTTTCAGCATTCCGGTTAGGCGCCAAAATTGCTGATGCTGTGAAATCTGACTATAGGCACCGACCGGATTACTTCTGGTATGTCGCCCCATGGCTAGCTCGGCCATCAATACAGGTAGGCAGATAAAAAAAACAAAAACAAGATAAATCAGCAAAAAGGCGCCACCACCATTCTTGGCGGCATTCACTGGGAAACCTACTAGATTACCAATACCCACAGCGGATCCGGCGGTGGCTAAAACAAAACCGAGACGACTACTAAATTTTTCTCGTAGCGCAGTCATTTGGCTGTATTTTTTATAGTCGTTAGCATTAGGAGACCTTCATTACCGCTTTCACTTCAAGAAATTCATGTAAGCCAAGCAAGCCCCACTCGCGGCCATTGCCTGACTGTTTATAGCCACCAAAGGGCGCTTCAGCCACCAGTGGTGCACTATTAATATGCACCATGCCGCATCGCATTTGCTGAGCTATGGGTTCAGCAGTGGCATTATCTTTGGCGTAGATATAGGCAGAGAGTCCATATTGTGTTGCGTTGGCTATTTCGATCGCCTCTTCTGGTGTTTTGTATGGCATTATCGCTAGCACTGGGCCGAAGACTTCCTCTTTTGCAATAAATTGGTCCCTGTTCAGGTTGGCAAAAATAGTAGGTTTAATAAAATAACCCTCACTACAACCTGCCACCGGCCCCGAACCACCTGTTATAGGCTGGAGTCCCGCAGTTTCAGCCTCTTGCAAAATAGACGTTACTTTTTCAAATTGCCCTCGATTAGCCAGTGGACCAAGCTGTGTCGCCTCATCGGCGGGGTCACCGACCATGTAAGACTCAGCGGCCTTCTTGGCTATCTCAACCACCTCATCATGCAGACTTTCAGGCACGAGGAGACGGGTACCGGCATTACAGGATTGACCTGTATTTTCCATACATAGCCATACGCATTCAGGCACAACAGTTTCTAGATCAATGCCTTCGGTCAGAATCATTGGTGATTTTCCACCCAGCTCCTGACAAACACGTTTGACATGCGTTGCCGCTGCCTGAGCAACGGCAATACCCGCACGGGTCGAGCCGGTAAAGGACACCATATCAATGTCAGGGTGCTGACTTATAGCCGCGCCCACCACCGGCCCCTCGCCATTGACCAAGTTAAATACTCCCGGTGGTAATGCCGCCTGATCGATAACATCGGCAAATAACTGCGCTGACAGAGGTGAAAACTCTGAGGGTTTAACCACCATGGTGCAACCAGCGGCAATAGCCGGTGCCACCTTAGCCACCAACTGGCTGATCGGCCAATTCCAAGGTGTGATAAGCCCACAGACACCAACAGGTTCATGGTGAAGGCTGTAACCAGACTTTGTTTGCGTCAGATCAAACGCTTTAAGCGCAGCAATGGTCGACTCAAGGTGCTCAATTCCGGTATAGGCCTGCACCTCACGAGATAGCGTAATAGGAGCACCCATTTCGAGGCGAATGGCTTCGGCAAAGTCATCATAACGAGATTTATAACCGGCAAGAATTTTTTCAAGATAGTCTAGACGTTGCGCCTTTGAGGTTGCCTGAAACGTTGTAAATGCTGATTTTGCCGCCATCACCGCATTATCAACATCCTCGGCATTACCAAGCGCCAAGCGCCCAATAGTATCAGCGTTCGCTGGGTTAATCAGATCAAGGGTACTTCTAGTGCTTTTAGCTTGTTGCCACTTCCCATTAATATAAAAGGAATCCAAGTTATAGTTATCCATCGTTACTGCCATGTTCCGTCTCTCTGAAAATTATGCCCAGCGTTTTGTGCAATATCTGCCTACTAGACTTAAGCTAAAATTTTTTAACCGCTGAAATCTGGTAGCAAATGCTACTCGCCTTTCGACGCCTTGGTAGGTTTCGAATACCGTTCAAACCAAGCCAAGATAGCATTGACCTTGGCAAGCAATTGGCTAGGTCGATGTTCAATTTGATGGCTAGCACCGGGTACTCTTACTAACGCCGTATCGACACCTTCAATCTGTAAAGCATTGAAGTATTGTTCGGCGTCCCAAATCGGTGTCCGCCAATCTTCCTCGCCAGTCATCAGCATGGTTGGGGTGCTCACATTGCCCACTAGCGACAATGGTGAGTATGACCAATAATCCGATGGGTTCTCCCAGGGCAGATCAGTAAACCAGTAATTGGCTATGAGCTTATCAAGATCGGAGGTTAACGCGAGACTAGTCCAATTGATTACCGGATTTACCGCTACCGCTGCACGAAAACGATCTGTCTTGCCGACGATCCAAGCAGTGAGAGTCCCTCCACCACTACCACCAAAAACATAGAGTTGCTGTTTATCGACAAACCCCATGGCAACTGTGTCATCAACCATATCCATAAGATCGTCGTAATCGCGACTTGGAAAATTAAAGTCAATGGTATGAGCAAAGTCTGCACCATAACCGGTGGAGCCTCGAGGATTACCGTATACCACCACATAGCCCGCCGCCGCATACAACTGATTATTCGCCGCAAATTGCGGCCCATAGGATGCCCAAGGCCCGCCGTGTATTTGTAGCATCATCGGGTAGGATTTATTGGCATCAAAATTTGGCGGACGCATTATCCAATACTGTATTTCGCGTTGATCAACGCTCGACTTAACCGTGCGCTCTTCAACCGTGGCAAGCCGCACAGAATCATGTAGCGAGCGATTGAAGTCGGTGATCATCTGCACGCGCCCTTGACGATCAACAACACCCAACTCTGTTGGCGTGATGGTATCTCCCAAGGTTACAGCGGCAACCCCGGCACTGGCCGAAAACTGACCCTGAACATAGGGTTGATCCAACTCCCATCCAGAAAGCTTATCGGTCAATACTGAAACAGAGCCATCGGCGGCGAACAGCGCCAAAACATTCTGTCCTCGCTCTTCATACTGAATGTAATGCTGCTGATTATCTGGATGCCAAGCGAAATCAATAACACTTAGGTCATGGTCGCTGGTCAATTCACGGATATCTGATCCGTCTAGCTTGGCAGTATAAAGCTGGTATTCATGGTAAACGCTAGGCTTATCTTGATGACCAACCCAAGCGATACGCTTACCATCGGGCGATATCTTCGGTGCCGAATCTGGGCCCGACTGGGTAGTGAATGCACTGAGTTGGCGTGTTTGTAAATCCAGCCTAACAATATCGGTATCCCAAGGCTTATTAACCTTATTTTTAAAATTAATACTCAGCAATAGACCTGAAGAATCAGGCAGCCATTCGATAGCGCTATTATGATCTTGCTGTCCCTGGGTCAACTGTTGAGCGGCACCACCTTGTGCCGGCATTAAAAATACCTGATGACGACTAAAGGGCAAGTAGCCAGCACCGTCCACTCTAAACTGGGTGCGCGTTTCAACCACGATAGGCTCTGCCCATTCAGCACCCTCAGGTGGAGAAGGTATTGTGCCCATGGTGTCGGGTTCAAAACTGACTGGCATGGTAAAAGCCAACCATTTACCGTCCGGTGAAAAAGCCAGATTAGCCGGACCTGAGAGGCCCCCACCCAACTCTGTTCTCTTGGAGGAATTCAACTGTTGCACATAGATATGGGATGTATCGCCCTTATAAGCAACAAAGGCGATGGCGTCTCCAGACTGGGTAAATGCCGCTGCGCCGACTGCATCAAAACCTTTGGATATCTGACGCAGTTTTTTACCCTCGGCATCAATTACCCACAAATCATTTTTGCGCTGATCAGTCATAATATCCATAGCGTAGCGATGAAATGCGATGGTCTTTCCGTCTGCTGAAATAATCGGATTAGAGGCATAAGCAATCTTAAATATATCCATTGCTGAGATTGGTTCTTTAGCCAAGGTTAGGCTACTCAGTAACAAAGTAGAGAAACTAGTCAGTAGGATTTGTAAGATTGTGCTTAGCAAAACTTGTGGGGAGTACATTTCTGCCTCATGGGTACTAATGAAAAATAGTGGCTCGTGGATTCTGTGATATAAACCCAGTCACCAGATAGCTAAAACAAAAATATCACCCTTAGCAAGCATCGTCCATGACCTTGCAAAAGGGTGATATTTATCGCCTTACTTTATTTACCTATTGGCCAAAGCGCGCGCGCACTTCAATGCCAATTGTGCGTGGGCGAATATAGTTGGCACGGCCATCCCCCAGTTCCGTTTCAACCCATGTAAGCCCCTCTTTATCGGTCAGGTTACGTGCGAATACATCAACCGATACTGAGTCGTTAATCTCAGCGCCAAGGGATAGATTGATTGTGGTGAAGTCACCGGCGGCCAAACCCGACTGCTGCATATTGTTGTAGTAATCACCAACGTGCGCGATATCAGCCCGCACAAACATCGGACGTCCCGCCATACTAAAGTCAGCCTGTATACCAAGAGACGCTGAAAATTCAGGCGATCCAGGAAGCCGATCGCCCGATTTAGCGTTGAGTGCTGCACTATCTTCGGTTAACTCCGCATCGGTGTAGGATAGTCCATAATCTAGACGCAACTCGTCAGCCAACAATAACTGGCCATCAACTTCCAAACCCCTACTTTCCGCCTCACCGGCATTAGCGATCGTTTCAAAACCACAGTCAAGAATCCGCTTGACCGGAATACCTGTCCAATTAACTTGGAAAGCAGCCACATTGAGCGTGGCACGTCCATCGGCAAAGGCAAACTTTCCTCCGACTTCAAAACTATCTAGCTCATCCGAATCAATTTGATCTGGTACGCCGGTAGTGTCACATATGTCGGATGGAATTTCAGGATGGGGGCCACCCAGGCGAAACCCTTGAGAAAACGTACCATAAAATGAGGTTGTGTCATCATGCCTGTAATTCAAACTAAGTTTATACGTCTGACCCGTGTCATCGCTTTCTACAAAACCTGCCGAATAGCCGCCATTGAACAGACCATCATTCTCATCTGGCGAATCCTTCTCATAGTCGTAATGACGAACACCAGCAACAGCGGTTAACTGCTCGGTTAAATCAAATGAGGCCTCACCAAAAAATGCAAGCTGCTTTAAGTTATCACCAAACGTACTTTGAAACAGCAGTGCACCCTCAAATAGATCTAGTGCTGGGGCGCCTTCAAACGTCATCTTTTGACCTGCCGTCCTCTCGTAATCCTGATAAAAGGCACCCACCAAGAACTGCCAAGGTCCATCCAAGCGCGTATTTAACCGCAATTCCTGCGTAAATTGCTCAGCATGTGCCGAATCGGCCAGATAGATAGGCATATCATCAACGCCTAACATAGGCCCAAAGTAAGCGCCAAGATCACGATCTTGTAGGGTCTTTGTTTCCGCTTTCGATGTAGAAGAAAAAAGCTCATAAGAACCCATATCAAGGTTCATTTTTAGACTGGTCACATCTAAATCAATCTTCAGCGACTCACCACTGCCGTCTCTCCGTTGAAAGGGCGTTCTACTCTTGCCTTCGAGTGCTAACATTGATTCCGGAATACCTGATTGCTCGATATCCTGAGTCATATGACTGAAGGTCACATCAAAATCATCACTAACCTGCCAGAATGCCGTTATACGGCCACCGGTATACTGATCATCACCTGCTTCACCGCTGGTAACAACACCACCGAATTCGTCAGACCAGATTTTTTTAGTCGCACTATCGCCAGCAGTATTTTCATAATAACCACTATTATCATAATCGTAGCCGACAATGCGAATGGCAAACTTATCCTCGATCACAGGTAAGTTAAGCACACCTCGCATCATATTATTCTGTCCACCTAGATCGGCGGTAGATGACGTGGCCCCCGCAACCTCTGCTGAAAAACCACTTAGATCTGGAGCGTTGGGAATAACCCGAACCGTTCCTGCAATCGAGCCATCGCCATATAGGGTACCTTGTGGACCACGCAGTACCTCAATACGCTGCATATCAATAAATTTTAGATCTGGATTACCACCGGCTAAACTACCCATGCCAGTCACTGGCGTTTCATCTATATAGACACCAACAGCAATATCATCCTGCGGTGATGCCGTCACCCCACGGATAATAATGCCATTGCGACCTGCTCCACGATCTAAAAAATTAGTGGAGGGTAATGTTCGCAGATAGTCTTCCATTCCAACCATGCCACGCTTGCTAATCAGATCTTCATCGGCGACGGAGATACTTGCTGGAATATCCAGAGTGCTTGCATCACCTCGTTTTGTCGCGGTCACGAGAATTTCTTGCAATACAGCCCCCGCTCCATCGGCACTTGCTGTTTGGGCGCCAAAGCCGCCAGCACATAAGCCGCCTAAAACAGCTGCTAATTTAGCCTTATTACTCAGATTCATAATCTTCCCCTGGTTTTGTTGATAACATTTGCAGTTATACGATTTTTATCAAGTCATTCTTAATTATTTGTAGATAACTATATATTTATTTAAAACTCAAACCTACTTTAGCCTATGTTTTCATGCATTTAAGGAGCTAAAATTTATATTAATTGTATTTTAAATTAGAGTCAACTACACTTTGTGAGGTTTATCCAGCTTGATCCAATAAGAGAATCTATGAGCTTAAGACAAATAAATAAAGCCAACCGACAAAAAGTGATAGTTACAAATGCCGCTCGATTTTTCTCCTCCATTGGTTACGATCTTACCGCAATAGAAATGGTGGCGGAGCGATCAAATGTCTCGCCGGCCACCATTTATAATCATTTTGAAAATAAGATAGGGTTGTTACTGGCGGTATTAATTGATGAAGGCGAGGCGGTTCAGCGTATTGGCGAAAAAATTATTTCGCAGCGACAACGAGCTAATGCAGATGTTATTTATCGCTTAATCGATCTGTATGTCGATCACCCGATGGAATTTATGAATAAGTCCTGCTGGCGACAAGCACTTGCTGCCTCGACGGCATCTTCAAATAAAAAATTTACTCAAGAATATCAAAATGTCGATATACAACTGAAAAAACAACTTGTTGAGTTAATGCAAGCTCTGCAAAAAGAGGACGTTTTTATATCACAAGTAGAGCCAAAATCACTGGGCGAAATTATCTGGAATAATGTTGACCAAATGTTTACCGATTTTATTTCTAATGAAGAGATGTCGCTTAAGGCTTTAAAAATATCATTGAGCAATCAAACTGGTGCTCTAATGACATTAGCTTTAAAACAAGATTAATTTTTATTCTTTAGGAGTGACATTGGGCACTGCAATGAAAATAGGCTTTTTCAACAATAAAACATGTTCGACCGGCAGTAATATCACTGCTTTATGGTTCGCCACCAATAGAAGTATATTCAACTCTACGCATCAGCCCTATATATTTTGCAGTGGTTTAGGCAATGAGGATTATGCGCGATGCTAAACATAGTAAAGCGCCCTTCCCGGGCCGCCTATGATTATATTATCGTCGGTTCAGGCTCTGCTGGCAGTACAGTCGCCGGCCGCCTATCAGAAGATAAATCTAAAAAAATTCTCCTAATCGAAGCCGGAGCCAGCGATAGAAATATTTTTATTCAAATGCCTGCTGGGCTGGGTATTCCTCTGATGAAGGATCGCTACAACTGGAAGTTTTTTGCTGAAAAAGATGACACTTCCGAATCCACCGAAGGGCCCTATACTCCCCGTGGAAAAGTGCTTGGTGGCTCATCATCAGTCAATGGTATGAATTGGGTGAGAGGAAATAAGGCCGACTATGACAGTTGGCGTGATTTCGGCCTATCTAGTTGGTCTTACGCCCATTGTCTGCCCTATTTTAAGCGCAGTGAAAACTATCAACAGGGTGACTCCGCCTATCGAGGTAAAAACGGACCCACCAAGATTATTAAAGCAGAAGCCAGCAATCCCCTTTTTCAGGCATTTATTCAAGCTGCAAATCAATATGGTCTGGCACTAAATCAGGATCATAATGGCGCAAGCCAAACTGGGGTACACAAAACTCAAAGGAACGTTGCCGACGGCATCAGGCATAGTGCATCGCAAGCGTATTTATACGATCAACCAGATAAGCCTAATCTAGACATTCTGATGGAAACCCGCTGCACTGCAATAGAATTTTCCGGTGCTGATGCGGTAAAAGTTCATCTCACCCGCCGGGGCGAACATTTTTCCGCTGAGGTAGCTGGCGAACTTATCGTAGCGGCAGGCGCTATTCAGTCGCCGCAATTACTGATGCTTGCCGGTATTGGCGATACAAATATGCTTGCCGACGCTGGCATCTCGGTGCGTCAGCATATGCCTGGTGTTGGCGCAAACCTGCAAGATCACCCTGCCTGGTGCTTTGATTATGGTGCCAGCAACCCGCGAGACTCGTTAGCATCAAAGCTGAGTTATTTGGGACGTTTAAAAATTGGTATGGAATGGTTGCTGGGTAAACGAGGCCTCGGTATTTCAAACCACTTTGAGGTGGGTGCTTTTTTATGCCTAACAGAAAACCAGACAATCCCTGAACTACAGATGGAGTGTATCGCTATGAGAGGTGATTTTGCTCCCGAGGGTATTAAGATTGAACCAGGATACCAATGCTTTACCAGCATCCAACGACCCACCAGTCGCGGTAAGGTATGGATTGACAACGCTGACCCGATTAAAGCACCTAAATTTCAATTCAATTATCTCAATACTGATTATGATAGAGATATTGCGGTCGCCGCTATTAAAGCGACTCGGGAGATATTTCAACAGCGCGCATGGAACGGCCGTCTAACAACTGAGTTATCTGGAGTAGATCAGTTAGCGTCTGACAGCGATATTATGCAATGGGCCTACGAGCATGTTGAGTCAAACTACCATCCCTGTGGCACTTGTCGTATGGGTCATGACGATCTAGCTGTTACCGATGAGGCCGGCAAGGTGCATGGCTTTAATAATTTGCGGGTTATTGATGCAGCAATTATTCCATCAATCCCCACCGGTAATCTAAACGCCATAACGGTCATGATCGCTGAAAAAATTGCTGATAATATTCTTGGCTTAGCGCCACTTGAACCCGAACACTTATTGCGTGACCAACAACAATAAAAAAACAAAGGATTTTATTTTGAATAAACCATCTGCATCTCAGAATGATAATCAGGGGGCATCACCTGAAAGCATCAATGAATTTGATAATCCCACAGCAATTTTTGCAGCCATTATGCTCGGCTTCGCGGGCACCGGTGTTGCAATGGGCTTACCCCTACTTGTTGGCTCAATGGCAGACTCACTCGGGTTCAATGAGCAACAATTAGGTTGGTTAGCATCGTCAGATATGGGGGGGTTATTTATTGGCTCGGTACTTACCTCATTTTTTGTAGTCAAATTGAACCGCCGCCATCTCGCGGGACTAGGCCTTATTTTAGTCATACTGGGAAATTATCTGTCCACTCAAAATGCGGATCTTTTGCCGTTGATGATGAGTAGACTCGGCGCTGGAATTGGCGCTGGAATATGCTATTCAACCTGTACTGCAAGCCTTGCGGGAAGTCATAATGCGGCACGCACTTTCAGTATTCTACTTTTCGTTCTGGTAGTAATGAATGCCTTTATTTTCTATATTTTCCCAATTATTGATGGCCGTTATGGTGTGAATGGCCTGTTTATGTTTTATCTGCTAGAAGCTATTCCATTGCTGCTTATACTGCCTCTCCTTCCTCAGTATTGCGCAGAGGATAGCGATAAGGTTGCATTAACTAAAGCGACCACTGCCTCCGTATCGCAATCATCTATACCCGAGATATTGCCGCGCTTATGCTTAGCTGCTGTGTTCAGTTTTTATCTCTTAGTCGGCGCCTACTGGGCCTTCATTGAGCGCGCAGGAGTGGCAGCAGATCTGAGCACCCAATTTATCTCTGAGACCCTGACCTGGGGGCAAATATTTAGCCTCTCTGGAACCCTTTTAGCCCTCTGGCTCGCCAGGCAATTTGGTCAATCGAAACCCTTACTCTTTGCATTGATGGTTATGATTTTAACAATGCTGACCTTGGCCTTTAAAGTCGATAGTGCGACTTTCATTTTCAGTGTATTTTCTTTTAGTTTTTTCTGGATATTTATTGATGTATTCCAGCTGGGAACACTGTCCAACATTGATCATTCTGGCCGTTATGCGGCAATGGTCCCAGCCTGTCAGGGTGCAGCACAAGCAATTGCACCAAGTATGGCTGGCATGTTGCTCTCGTACCAACTGGGATACAGCGCCGTTATGATTATGTGCGCTCTAGCCACGGCTATCGCTCTGTATATTTATCTCTATGTCTACCGACAGCTACTACAAATAGCACCAGATGTGGCAGATTCGGACTAGGGTAATAGGGGCACGATTGATGGCGGGAGATTAGGCCTATCCCACGGCCAATATCAGTATAGTCTCAGTTTGCCTTTTCACCGCACTTTTTAACTCGGCCAGGGGCATTACCTCAGCAGAAATAAAATCGGTAAACATTTGGTTAACATTGTTCCAAATAATTTCACCTAATGCTTGCGCATCTACCACCGGCAAAAAGGCATCTTCCTCCTTAAGGGCATGCATTACATCGATAAGCTGTTTCTTCAATTGTTTATCGACATTTTGATATTCTTGAGTAAACTTTTTATTTGAGGACGCTGTGGAAGCAGCAAGGGCCTGCCGCCAACATGACTTATTCATAAACTCCATGGGGTGATCAACATACAGCTCAATCAATCGGTAAATAACATCAATATCATTTTTTTGGCGCTGACTAATAACCTTCTCACCAATCTGCTGAACATCTACCCCTTCTTCAATTAATACAGCAAGTAATAGCCCTGTCTTATTTTCAAAATTATTGTAGATAGTAGCTGGCGAGACATTGGAGCGTTCGGCGACCATCTCTATTGCCGTTAAGTCATAACCAATTGAGGAAAAAAACCGCGCGGCGTTGGCAACTATACGCTTTTGCCTATTGGCCTTGTTGGTTTGTCTGAGATTCATACGATCCTATTGTCGATTGGAATATAAAAGAGTTATCTGATTACCACCGAAAGTAGCTTTTCCTAATGTAGATGCCAAAGTGTGTCGCCTTGAAGTATGCGGGCATTTTAACCCTAAATGTTCGGGCTAAGTCAAGAATGTCCGCTCGTCAAAACATATCCCGTTACCATTGTCTCTCGTGCTTGCAAGCCTTATGAGTATAAAATCCGGTTCCAAAGAGTAATTTCTGACCATGATCGGTAAACGAGCTTCTCTAAGAACGAGCCGTTGGTGGAGGCGGCGGGAATTATTCGGGCTTTGCCCTCACCCCCTCTCAAATAAAAGGCGGCCGCCGTCGCTGCGCTCCCGGGTTGTCTCACCACTTCGTGGTTCGGCTGAACCCGCTACGCGTCTTCATTCCAAAATCGAACGGCCAATAAAAAACCCCAACCCTGTCGGGTTGAGGTTTTGTTATTGGTGGAGGCGGCGGGAACTGCACTCCGACTGTAAGCTGTTGATTAATGTAGGTTTAATGAGTTTAAAAATCTGCTTTTGTTACATCCTTTGTTACTTAAAGCGGCCTCCTCAAAGTAAGACAATGCACCAGGAAAGCGCATATAACTTAAGAAACATTGGTCAGCTAGTGACCGAAACAGCCGTACCACCAATCAAAGGCGATAAATTCTCCATACTCTTTTGATTGATCGTCGGTAATATCACTGGCAATATTTTTTGAAAATGATCGCCAGCAATTTTTGAGTAGTAGATATTCCATGTCATTTTGCCTACTTTTTCACCATGACTTTCGACACATATTTCAGCCACATAATCTGTAATTGGAAAGTCTTTGCCTGCGGCTTTATAAACATATCGATTAGGTGCATCCCAGAATAGAATCTCCTCAAACACATCACCGAAAAATGTGAACTCAACATTAAAACTTGGCTCCTCTTCACCGACGGGCTGGTGGATTTTCACCTCTTTAGCGAGCAAGTACCAATCCGGTATCTTGTCTGGGTCACCCATGATGTCAAAGACCTCTTGGCAACTATATCCCTCAAACTCAATGACAGAGGACATCATCAAGGGGGCAGCTGTGTAGTTCTTTATATCAAAATGGGCCATAGAATTTTTACTGCTTTTAAATAGGGATACAACAAGATAGGCAATAGACAAAGAAAACGAAATACCTAGTATTGGTTACTTTTGCATAAATAACAGCTACAGGATCTGTTGACTCGAGTAGTAGTAATATAGCGGATCACGGGTGTCATCCAGAGGCACCATAGAGATAGCCTCAAGAAATAGGGAAAACAGTTCTGCCTGCGAGGAGATATCTAACTTCGCATGGAAGCGTTTGCGGTGAACTTTCACAGTATCAACACTGATATCCAACAACCCAGCAATTGATTTACTGGCATATCCTTTAAGAATTAATTTAACAATTTCACATTCTCGTTTAGTGAGATATTCACTGCCGAAATTATTAAATGCCGCATCTAGAGTGCTGCCGAATTGGCCGTTAGTATCCCCCGCAGCTAATAATGGCGCAAGTTGGCTTTCCCTCGACCAATGCTGTCTAAACGCAGATAAGAGCAATGGAAATAATTTTCGCAACTCTTGGATTTTAAACTCTCGCGGCGCACTCCCATCCCGCAACCCCAAAGAAATACCAATATGCATATGCTCTGATATTTTTGCCAAAATGACAGATTCATCAATTATTCGTGTGTTTTTAAAATAGCTTCGGTAGTACTCGGTCTGGGCAAACGAATCTGGTGCCACTTCGTTAAGCCTATACACGCCGTCTTCAGCCCCACTCCTGTATAGATCGTAAAATGGATCTAATAAATAAGCACCATCAAAATAGGGCCCAAGAGTGGGCGTTTCATCCAGAACACTGAGATTGCTGAACACTAACACTGGTTTTTCATCGCGCACAAAAGCCAGCACAACCGTACTGTCATAGCCGGTTAAACCCTCGCAGACGCTCGCAAAACTAGAACAAAACTGGTCTTCACCGATCTCAGAGACAATACCGGCTAATGACTGATACCATTCATCGGATAATAGTAACTTCTGTGACATGGCTGACTCATAGACCCACTCTTTGGCCTGTATTAAAGCCGGATTGGGGATATTCTTCAAGGAGTCAATTCAGTACCCACTATGGGGGCTGTGTAAGCAGGGAACAGCATGTTTCCATTAGCAGCCTACAAACAGCAGAGAAATTCGCAAATGAGTCACCAGAAGATACCCAATCCAGGTATAGATCGCCCCAGAGGGTCCGAAATTTGGCGTAAAGACCGGGCGCATGTTATTCACCCCTATACCGACTTTGCCACCTTTCAGGACGAGGGGAGCCATGTAATCAGCAGTGCTTCCGGGTGCTATGTTACTGATATCGAAGGGAATAAGTATCTAGATGCCATAGCCGGTCTCTGGTGTACAAACATTGGCCATGGCCGCGCTGATATGGCGGAGGCGATTGCCAGTCAGGTTGGCAAAATGCAGTATTACAACCCTTTTGGCCACACCACTAACGAACCTGCTGCTGTGCTAGCGGAAAAAATAGCCCAGTTAACGCCGGGGTCGCTGAATCATGTCTATTTTACCTGCGGTGGCTCAACGGCCAATGATTCCGCGATCAGAGTGATCCATTACTACAATAACCTGCGGGGAAAGCCCAACAAAAAACATGTTATATCGCGCAATAATGGCTATCACGGTAGTACCTATATAGCGGCAAACCTCACCGGCATTCAGGCCACAAAAAACTGTTTTGATGCAGTGGGCAGCGATTGGATAAGCCATGTATCTGCAGCGGATATGTATCGACGTCCGGTAGGTGCTGAGAGCCTGTCTGAGGCTGACTACTGTGATTTTCTGTGTAATGAGCTTGAAAACCATATTTTGCAATTGGGTGCCGACAATGTTGCGGCGTTTATTGCCGAGCCTGTTATGGGTGCAGGAGGTGTTTTGGTAGCTCCAACTGGGTACCATGCTGCTGTCGCCAGTATGCTAAAAAAATATGATATTTTGATGGTTGTCGATGAAGTAGTAACAGCTTTTGGTCGACTTGGTGAATGGTTCGCTTGCGAATCTGTTTTTGGCTTCGTACCAGATGTGCTAGTTGTGGCAAAGGGCATTAACTCGGGATACATCCCTCTGGGCGCCGCGATCTTTTCCAGTGAAATATACGATGTTATTAGCCAGCCACAAGCTGAGGGCGGCGTTTTCTCGATGGGCTTCACCTATACAGGGCATGCGGTCGCATGCGCGGCGGCACTGAAGAATATCGACATACTCGACGCTGAAGATATATTGCAAAATGTCAAAAAACTAAGCCCTATTCTCCATCAGGAGGCAGAAAAATTATTACACCACGATATTGTGGGTGATGTTAGAGGGCAGGGCTTTATGCTTGGTATTGAGCTGGTCAAGGATAAGCAGACCAAGGAGCCACTGCTAGGCGCTCATAAAATTTATGAGTTGTGCTTAAGTCTCGGCGTTATAGTTCGTCCTATTGGCAGTATTGTGGTGATTTCACCGCCCTTAACCTTCAGTGCTGAAGACATTAACAAACTGATGGCAGCGCTCGACCAAAGTATCGCGCTGTTATCAAAAGAACAACTATGAGGATTGGCATGTCTAGCGATATTTATAAATTACCTAAACAGGGCGATTCTTACGAATCTGTAATGGATCAAGTCAAAACACTGCGGTCGCAGATGACGTCAGGTCAACGGGGCAAACTGGCCAGCACTACATTCCAGGGCCACGAAGAAATGGAGAAACTAACCCATGAAGCCTACGGGCAATTTCTGGAGTGGAATGGTCTGTTCACTTTCCAAGAGGCCGCTGCGGCTAAAATGGAAAATGAGGTTCTGGATATCTGTATCGATCTTATGAACGGTGGACCTGAGAGCGGTGCGAATTTGACCAGTGGCGGTACAGAGTCAAATTTCAATGCTTTTCATGCCATGCGTAAATGGGCGAGAGAGGTCAAACCAGAGATTACTCAGCCAGAGGTAGTGGCACCCTACTCCACCCATTCCACAGTGCATAAAACCTGCCAGTATCTTGATATCAAGGTGGTCACGGTTCCTCAAGCATCTGACCTATCCTGTGATATGCGGGCGCTGGAAGATGCCATAGGCCTCAACACTATTGGTATTGTCGGCTCGGCACCCAACTGGCCCTATGGCACCGTAGACCCAATTACCCAGATGGGCGAAATCGCGATCGAGAAAAACCTCTGGTTACATGTAGACGCCTGCGTTGGCGGCTATATTTTGCCCTTCTTTAAGCAACTGGGCGTCGATGTGCCCGCCTATGATTTTTCAGTTCCAGGGGTTCGCTCTATATCTGCCGATTTACATAAATATGGCTATGCGCCAAAACCCTGCTCGACTGTGCTTTGGCGCTCGCAAGAAGAGATGAGCTATCACTATATGCCGATCGATGCCTGGGCCTGCGGGCTCTATCTCTCGCAAGGCTTTGTGGGCTCCAGAACCCTAGGGCCGGTGGCTGGCATATGGTCTCTAATGCATTATTGGGGTGAAGAGGGCTACCTAAATAACGCTAAACGTATACTCCATGTAAAGCACTCCATTATGGAAAAATGCGCCTCAACGCCTGGATTAAAACCCTGGCCAACGGATGGCCCGCTGCTAATGATTGCCTCAGACGACTTCGACATCCAACTATTAGTCGGCGGTATGGAAGAGCGCGGCTGGAAGCTATTGGGCGTTACTACACCCCCGGCGGTCCACTTGACATTAGATGTAATGGAGGAAGAATATCTTGAGTCTTTCTTGCAAGATCTAGAGGATGTCAGCAGAGATATTTGCGATGGAAAATTTACCAAAGAAGGCCTTTTAACCTATGGTGGTGTTGGCGCCGAGGCTGACGCCCCCAAATGGCTGCTGACTGCGGTAGAAATAATGAATAAAAAAAACACCACATAGGATAAAAAACATTATGGCCGCTCTTACAGGTAAGGTTGCACTGGTTACTGGTGCGGGTCATCGCAAAGGCATAGGCCACGGCATTGCTCGGCAGTTAATTAAAGCTGGGGCAACCGTCGTTATTAGTGATCTAGCCGATATGCAATCACTTCAAAATGGTGTTACCGATTTACAAGCCCTGGGCGGTGAAGCAGCGGCCACGCTGTGTGATGTCAGTGACAAAGTATCCTTCGACCAAGCCCTTGATTTTGTATTGAAGCAATATAAAAAGCTCGACGTGCTAGTCAATAACGCTGGTGTTGCAGTAGGAAATGAAGATTTTTTGGCCATCACTGATTCAGATTGGCAGCTGAGTAATCAGGTGAACCTGATGGGTGCCGTGACTGGCTGTCAAACCGTTCTGCCTTTTTTCAAACAGCAGAATTCGGGGTCCATAATTAATATTGCCTCACTGGCTGGATTAGGGGCCATAAATGGCATTCCAGCCAATTACACAGCCACTAAGTTTGCCCTTGTCGGTTTGAGTAAACAGCTGGCATTGCAATATGCTGCCGATAATATCCGTGTTAACGCAGTATGCCCTGGCTCTGTGGTGACACAGATGCATGCGCTTACTCTACAGTCTATTGCTGAGAGCAACGGCGTGTCTCTGCAGCAGGCACAGGACATTGAAAACGCATCGATTCCTCTTGGGTATTCTGCTAATCCAGAGGCTATAGGTGACGCAGTGGTATTTCTGGCGGGTGACGGCGCATCCTATATTACTGGTCAGGCGTTGCCCGTAGCTGGCGGTATGGCGCCGGGGCTTTAAATGACTGAGATAACGTTAAATAGAAAAGTCTCTGGCGCTATTGTATCTGCGTCGGTGATGGCCGCAGCCGGAGCGGCTGTATTTTTATTACTCCCGGTGATCATCGGTTCGGCAATGGATACATTGAACTTGAGTGAGAAACAGGCAGGACTGTTGGCCAGCAGCTATTTTGGCGGCTACCTATGTGCTTGTATCGCCAGCTTTGACTTGGTGCAGCGTATAGGTCACAAAACACTGGCCAAGGGGTCTTATATTCTCTTATCTCTTAGCTTGCTGGCCGCTGCGTTGCCACTGAGTCCAGTTGCTGTTGCGCTGTTTATGGCCGGTGCAGGTGCAGGCGCACTGTTCGGCCTGGCTATTATAATCGTAGGCCAAACTAATAATGCCGATGGCAACTTTGGGATCTTGCTAGTGGCCCAGCAATTATTTGCCGCGGCCCTGCTGTTTATATTGCCTCAATGGGTCATTCCCACCTGGGGTTTTAGCGGCCTAATGTTGTCACTGAGCTTTGCGCTAGGTATGGGGCTCTTTGTGCTTAATGGCATTGACAACAGCTCTCAGGAAAAGTCATCTGGCAGTACCAAAACCATCACCGACCCGCAGTTACTGCGACAAATAATAACTGGGCTGTTTGCTTTGATGGTGTATTTCGCCGCACTCTCTGCTGTATGGGCTTTTATTGAGCGCATAGCGGCAGATCGGGGCCTGCTAACAGATCAAATTGGTTTTGCGCTGGCCTTCTCAATGCTCGGGGGTGTCATTGGCGGCATGCTGGTAGCAATAATAGGTGGGCGTATTGGCCGGAGTATTCCAGTATGGCTTTCGCTGCTGGCTTTTATTGGCGTTTTTTACGGGTACTCCACTCAATTTGGCATGCTCAGCTTTGCCCTTGTGACCTTTATTTTTTCTCTATTCTGGAATTATGTTCTCGGTTACCAAATGGCGATTATTGCAGCCTTAGATCGCGCTGATCGCTACTCTGTTTTTATTCCCGGAGCCCAGGCTCTTGGGGCTGTCACTGGCCCTACTGCTGCAGGATTCATTATTGCCGGCCAGGGATACACGATATTACTCATCATAGCTGGCGTTGTTACATTGATCACCAGCGGGTTATTTTTACACTTAATTAGATCGGGGAAGAACTATGCCTAAGGTCAGCCAAGAGCGCCTAGACAGGTACCGTCAACTAGACACAGATGCGTTTGCATTTAAAAATAATCTGGTACAGCAATTTTTCGCCCGGGCCGCTGAGCAGGGGTATAACCTAGATCCAGAAGCACATCATATGCACACGGGATTTTTCCAAGCACCCCATCGCACCGATCCTACTGGCGCCGATATTGCCATGTTTGGCAGCCCCTGTGACCTTGGCGCTATAGGCTTGGCCGGCACTCGCCACGGCCCTAGAGCGGTTAGGGAACGTTCGCGGTTCTTTGGCCCCTACAACGATGCCACCGGAAATATTCCCTTTGAGCAGTGCCAAATTGTCGACTTGGGTGATGTCAATTGGAGTTCGGCAAGTCTCGGCGTGCGCATTCAGGACGATATTTATCAGCAGGCCAGAGATGCGGCAAAGGCCGGTGCAGTAACTCTTTCCTGCGGTGGCGAGCACACCACCAGCTTCGGTGTGTTAAAGGGGCTCTCAGAGGTTCATAACGACAGTTTTAGCCTGATTCATGTCGACGCTCACAGCGATACCATGGCAACCTGGGGTGGTGATTCTGTTAACGATGGTTCGGTTTTTCGGCAGGCGGTACTCAATGGATTTATCGATCCTGAGCGTACCGTGCAAATTGGTATAAGAGGTAGATCAAATATCCTCTGGGAGTTTTCACATGATTCCGGTATGACGGTGATCTCTGCCGACGAAGTATTTGAGAAAGGTATCGATTATGTCATGGACAAAGCCCATGAAGTCGCCGGCAAAGAGAAGACCTATTTTTCTTTTGATGTAGATGGCCTAGATAGTAGCTATATGATGGGGACCACAGGGCCGGAACCCTTTGGCTTAACGCCCCGTCAAGTCAGAGATATTATTTTGCGCTCCAGAGAGTTCGATATCATTGGTGCCGATATGGTTGAACTAAACCCTAACAGGGACTCAAATCAAATGAGCACCCATGTAGCAACTGGGCTATTTTTTGAATTGCTGTCGCTGCTGGCCGATTGCTGGGTAACACGCAATGGCCGCACCAATCCGACTCAGTGGCTCTAACGAGCCACTATTTTTTAGCGGCAAAATCATCTCTCAATTGCTGCTCAGTCAGGCCATACTTACCCGCAATATTGACGAAAAATGGATCCCAGTGATTGGTTAACACATCGACCATCTGGGCATTTTCCTGCAAGAACTTATAGCCTGCCGATCCTGGCACGCGCACAGAGTGGCCAGGTCTTGGTGGACAGTCTTCAATGGCAGCCACATAGCTATCAGACCTGGCTTTCACTGCATCTATGGACCCAAATACCGCCGGATTAATACACAGGTAATAACTGCCCCCAACCGTGGCTGAGCTATTTTTATCATCGGAAATTACGTCATCTATGGTTGGCAGGTCGGTAGAGGGGATACCGATTGGGTTTATAATCGCAGTCATTGCCTCTGTCCACATATTCAATGCATAGGTACGAGGCGTTTCTATCTGACCTGCAGCGGAACAGTCCCACACTCTTCCGTAACCCTCAATAGGTTTAGCATAGGCTGTTACATCGTCACTAAGGTCGCCTGACTCCGGGTCAATTAGCCATTTCCCTTTTAAGGGCTTTTTATGGATCGCCGCTTCTGACACATCAGCATCGTAAAACTCCGCTAAGGCAACGCTAGCCCAGATTGGGCTTTTGTCGCCAGCTGGTACAATCGCATCAAAGGGCGGGCATGAAAGTTTGTTGTGCAACCCCCCATAAGGCGCTGCTAGCGGCACCGTGTTATTGGATGAAAATGCCATCATGTCTTGCTCAAACGCTTTGTAAACATAGCGAGCAAAACTGCCAGCATCATTGTGGTTACCACCAAAAACAATGGCTATGCCCTGGGTGCGTGCTTTTTCTATGGCCAGATCGGCCATCATATTTAAACACCAGTAACCGGAGGATTTGTTACCATCCACAGTCGCCCAGGTAGGCCCTTCTGCAATAACCTGCGGCTCTGACTGGATATCTAATAGGCCCATCTCGAGGGCTATATCTATCGCTTCATAGACGCCAAGGCCCTGATTGAGCTTGCCCTGCTTGTGGGCAAAAGCAATAGCGTCAGCAACGTAAACCGCATGGATTTCTGTGGCCCCTGCGGCCATCCACATTCGTTTGATAGCATATTCAAGGAAATAAATATTTTCGCTGCGGGTTTCCATTATTAACTCCCTCTGGTTGCTACCTGATCAAGTTTTAAAATAATACTGGTGCCAAGCACAAATAACCCAGCGCTGACCCAATAACTGCCAGAGAGACCAAAAGCCTCTTTGGCTGCGACAAATAGACCGGGGCCAATAAGTGCCCCCAGGGCGAGCGCAAAAGGAATCAACCCCGCCATTCGCTCTGACTGGTCATGTAATGTAATTATTGTGTAAAAATAGGCATTTCCAAAAAACCAACCAGCTGGCAGTAAAAGCATAACTACCGCATATTTAGATACGCTAAGATCCTGCAACAGCAGTAAAGGTAATGTGACTAATGCCAGAGACACCAGTAGCGGCTTGACGCGACCAAATCGCACCCCAAGCCAGGCGGCGACAAAGGGACCAGCAGCGGAGCTTATCAAGCCAAGGCTAATCAGCTGTGCTGTAACCTCAGTCTCCATTGAGCCATCGCTGGCAATACGCTCAAAAAATGCCCAGAGCCCAGCAAATCCAGCGAAATATAGCATCAGTGCAACCAGCCCTAGGGCTACCGCACCAGAGCCTTTGATCTCAATTTTCTGATAACCTGTGGAACCGCTAGCGGGCACAAAAGGAACCAGCAGCATGCACAACAAGACTACTGTCAGCATGCTTGAGAAGAGGCTAAAGAAATTAACAAGATCAACAAAATAAAAGGATAGTGCTATCAGCAAAATAGCTGGAACTAGCTGTTCCGGTATCAGCTTAATGGCAAATCCGCGATCCTTATCTTGCCGGTCAGAGACAATAATATATCCAAGCGCATGCACCACGGCGGCCCCAACTCCACAAACCGAAAGCCCCAACAGCGTGACTAGGTAGGACTTGAAAAAGAGAATCGCACCAATTGATAGGGCCATTGTGCACATGCTAACGGCTGCCAGGATTCGCCAGCTAAAGTCTCTTACCCAAAACGCAGATGACAGCGTAATAACCGCATAGCTGCCAAAATAAGCGGATGCCAGTAGGCCCGCCTGACTATCATTCAAAGCGAAATGGGTTGCCGTGACGCCCAAAACCATGGGCAGCAGAGCGAACACCAACACGCCAACCACGCCACAGGCACATGCCGCTACCAAAACTGATCGATCATTAATTGACTGTGAAATAATTCTCTCCATGAGCAAACAGGACACCAAAAATTGAATTGTAGTTTAGCGGCCTTTGAGCTTGGGTGCATAATAGCCTAAGGATTAGCTTTCGCCCGTTACCCACTAAGGGTGATTATGTCTATCAACCAATTCCCATATCGTTGGACTGGATTTTTTAACTTATTGGGGGACTTATGAAATTTAACAAAGGTATCAAACATTTAAGACCACAGGTCATGGTAGCTGCCATTGCCGTGGCATTTTCCGGTCATGCTGCGTCTGCAGCATTAGAGGAAGTTATTGTTACAGCGCAGAAGAGAGCACAAAATCTCAATGACGTGAGTATCTCTGTAACCGCCGCTACTGCTCAAGATATTTCTGATATGCGCATTGAAACAGCCTTGGATATCGCTAAGCTTGCTCCCAATGTCGATATAAAATCTACCCTAGCCGGCTTGAATCCTGCAATCACCGTGCGCGGAGTTGGCCTTAACGACTTTAACGTCAATAATAATCCTTCCGTTGGCGTCTATGTTGACGAGGTGTTCCTCACCTCTCCCGCCATGCTTAGCTTTATGATGTTTGATGTCGAGCGAGTGGAAGTGCTCAAAGGCCCTCAGGGCACCTTGTATGGTCGCAATACTAACGGCGGTGCAATCAATATCGTATCCGTGAAGCCAACTAGCGAAACCGAGGGTTATATTCGCTTGGGAGCAGGTAATTTTGACAGTCGGGAAGTAGAGGCTGCAATCGGCGGCGCACTGTCGGACAATATGTCAGGTCGTCTTAGTGTGCGACTCGATGACCGAGATGGCCAGCATAAATGGAATCAAGGCAACCATACCTTTGGCGACATCGATAGCACAGCTGTAAGAGCCCAGCTCGCCTATGACAATGGTGAAGACTTCAATGCTAATCTGTCGGTGAGTATTGGAGATCAGACTGGCACAACCATTCCCGGCACATCGTTTGGCACATTGAATGCGGATTTTGGTACCTGCTCAGGCAGCCAGATTTTGGCACAGCAATGCACCGACTATGATGGCTTCACAAGAACCAGCAGTGATCCTTACAACCACGATATAGATGCTGCGTCTGTAGCTCTTTCAAAGATGCTTGATATAGAGAGTTCAGCAGCAGTGCTGACAGCCAACTGGGACTTAGGCGATATGGCCCTAACTTCTATTACCGGCGTTACTGATATGGAGCGTGTTTGGGCGGAGATCAGCGTCGACCACACGCCAACGATCACTCCCTATGGCACGATTGAAAAAGACGAAGATATTTCGCAAGTGAGCCAGGAGCTGCGGTTGTCTGGCGGCAACGACTCCCTTACCTGGATGCTGGGCGCTTTTTACTCTAGCGATGAAGTCGAAACAGATAACTATATAGAGTTAACTGAAGTCTCAGCAATCAATGACCCTGTGTTTGGCCTTGGCGGCCTTGATTTAGCCTGGGGCTATTTGCAAGAGACTGAGTCAATGGCAGTTTATGGCAATACCGAGCTTGTCCTTAATGACAAGCTGACCTTAGTAGCTGGCTTGCGCTACTCCGACGAAACCCGAGAGTTCAGTAACGCGGGGACCTATCTTGCCTTTGATGGTGCTCTGTTAGACGCAGATGCCACCTTCTTTGGCGAGGACTTCGATGGTGCGCTGACTCCTTTTACCTCACAGGATGATGAAATCAGCGAAGATCGAGTCTCCGGAAAGCTTGGATTAGATTACCGTGCCAATGAGGACTTGCTTATTTATGGCTCAGTGAGTACAGGCTTTAAAAGCGGCGGATACTTTGGTGACTTCACATTTGATAGCTCAGAGCTCGCGCCTTTCGGCATAGAGGAAGTGACAGCCATTGAAGCCGGTTTCAAAGCGACCATGGCTGATGGCAGTGCACAGTTAAATGGTGCAATCTTTAACTATGATTACGAAGGTATTCAAACAGTTATAGCCACAGATGCGGGTACCTTCCCACTGACCAATGCTGAGGACGCCACCATTATGGGTGCGGAACTCGATTTAACCTGGGCACCTACTGAATCATTGGATATGCGCCTTGCAATTGGCTTACTTGATCACGAGCTAGAAGATGCTCGGTTGGGCTCAGCTATGCCAAATGCTGCAGATGTGCAGGCTACCGGTCTGGTTCGTTATCGTTTTATGGCTAGTGAAACCCTGCAAATAGAGTTGCAGACTGACTTTAAATATACCGATGAAGCATTTCGCGAAGCCTACAACGACCCAATACTCAAAACTGATTCCTATACCCTATGGAACGGCAGAGTGGCAGTTTCTAACCCGAGCGAATCCTGGGTGCTGTCTGTCTGGGGCAATAACCTGACTGATGAAGTTTATTATCCTCAGGGGTTTGATCTTCAGGCGCTCAATGGTACCTACATGAAGTTCTTGGGAGCTCAGAGAACCGTTGGCGTGAACCTGCACTATAGTTTCTAATACAAATTGTGGCAATCCAGAAAACGGGGCGTTTGCCCCGTTTTTTTATCTCAAATTCTAAGGTGACTACTATGCCTGAAAACCAAAATTATTCTCTTGCCGGCAAGGTTGCAGTGGTGACAGGTGGTGCCTCTGGCATTGGTCTGGCGACTGTTCAACGCTTTTTACAAAGTGGAGCCAAGGTTGTCATAGCCGACTTAGCCAATAGCTCTGGGTTGAGTCAAGAGTTAGGCTGTGTCGGCGTTGAAGTTGATGTGAGAGATTTGCAGCAGATGCAAATGCTGATGAGTACGGCTGTAGATACCTATGGCGATATAGATATTCTGGTAAATAATGCAGGAGTATTTGCAGATTATAAATCACTTATGGACTCCACCGTGCAAGACTTCCAACACTGCTTTGATATAAATCTAATGGGAATAGTCAATGGTATCCAAGCGGCTGTGCCTTTTATGAACAATCCGGCATCAATTATTAACACTGCTTCACTGGCAGGAAAAATGGGTGTTGTTGATCTCAGTTCATACACTGCATCAAAACATGCTGCCGTGGGTGTCACTCAATCAGCAGCTCTGGAATTAGCGGGTCGTGGAATACGCGTGAACTGCGTATGCCCATCAACAGTAAATACCCCGATGGCTCACGCCGAAGGTGGTGACGAGCTGTTAAATTTTGAAAAAAACTGGAACCCTATGGGTCGCATCTGTCAGCCCGAAGAGGTTGCCGCTCTAATCCATTTCTTAGCTGCTGACGACTGTGGATTTATTAACGGTCAGGCAATCAATCTATGCGGCGGAGCCACAGCAGGTCTCCATCAGCGCTCAATCGATGCGTTAACCAGCTTTAAAACAGGAAACCTCCAATGAGTACGCTAGTTAAAATCAATGGGCCAAGACTCTGGGATAGCCTGATGCAAATGGCCAAGATTGGGGCTACAGCAAAAGGCGGCTGCAATCGACAGGCACTGACTGATTTGGATAAACAGGCCAGAGATCTATGGGTGCAATGGGCGGAAGAAGCCGGCTGTGATCTGCGGATTGATCAAATGGGTAATATCTTTGGCCGTAGACCTGGTCTTAATAACGCATTACCGGCGGTGGTAACGGGCTCCCATATTGATACCCAACCGACCGGCGGAAAATTTGATGGCGTCTATGGTGTGTTGGCCGGTTTGGAAGTTATCCGCTCATTAAATGATCATGATATCAGCACCAGTGCCCCAATAGAGGCGGTGATATGGACTAACGAAGAAGGAGCTCGGTTCTCTCCAGCAATGGTCGGATCCGGTGTCTGGTGTGGCGAGTTTCCATTGGAATATGGACATAACCGCAGCGATAAAACGGGGAAAACAATTAAACAAGAGCTAGAGCGGATTGATTATTTGGGTGATACGGCATGCACTCCCTACCCGATAAAAGGCTTTATCGAACTGCATATCGAGCAGGGTCCTATTCTTGAGAACGAAGATTTGCAGATTGGAATTTTGACCGGCGTGCAGGGTATGAATTGGTATGATCTAACGATTACCGGTCAGCCCGTTCATGCAGGGCCAACACCAATGGAAGGCCGCTGTGATCCATTTATGGCCTTGCACGGCATCATTAAAAATCTCTACGCAATGACGGCAGAATTTGCCCCTTGGTCTAGGGTTACCTTTGGCGATATCAGCGCTCAACCCGGTGCTCGCAATACTGTGCCAGAGCATCTGATTGTGGCAGTTGATCTACGCCATCCTGATAAATCTGTATTAGCAGAAATGGATCGTCGTTTTCGTGAGATCGTCGCTGAAAGCTGCGCGCTTGCAAACCTTGATCATAATATTGCAATTGAATGGCAATCACCGGCTGTGGCCTTTGATACCAGCTGTATTGATGCTGTACGCAAAGCAACTGTGGACCTAGGCTACAGCAATAAAGAAATGGTATCTGGCGCGGGCCATGATGCAGTCTATGTATCTCGCGTTGCCCCCACCTCAATGATTTTTATTCCCTGTGAAAAGGGTATTTCTCACAATGAAGCTGAGAATGCTAAGAAAGAGGATATTGAGGCGGGTAGTAATGTACTTATCAATGCATTAGTAAACCTGGCTAATGATTAGGCTAACTGTCGATAGCAGTTATTTCTTATATGCGACTTATTTGGGGTAACAAAACGGCAGGGAATCACCATGTTTTGTTACCACAAATGTTTCATTAAACCGTATTTTCTTCCTAAATCCTTGGTTTATTCCTGCTTTAACTAATACACAATAGCAGTAAATTCAATACTTTATGGTACTTTAAAGCCCCTTGCGGGGCTGCTATTTGGTGGAGGCGGCGGGAATTATTCGGGCTTTGCCCTCACCCCTTCGGGGCCGCCGTCGCTGCGCTCCCGCGTTGTCTCACCACTTCGTGGTTCGGCTGAACCCGCTGCGCGTCTTCATTCCAAAATAGAACGGCCAATAAAAAACCCCAACCCTGTCGGGTTGAGGTTTTGTTATTGGTGGAGGCGGCGGGAATTATTCGGGCTTTGCCCTCACCCCTTCGGGGCCGCCGTCGCTGCGCTCCCGCGTTGTCTCACCACTTCGTGGTTCGGCTGAACCCGCTACGCGTCTTCATTCCAAAATCGAACGGCCAATAAAAAACCCCAACCCTGTCGGGTTGAGGTTTTGTTATTGGTGGAGGCGGCGGGAATTGAACCCGCGTCCGCCAGTCCGCTGCCTACGGCTCTACATGCTTAGTTCAGTCTTTAGTTTTAGGGCGCTGCAACCCGACTGACAGGGCGCACAACGCACGATTTCGGTAAGTTTTTAGTGAATCCGCCCCGAACAAGCTTCATCACGATCTTATGAGATATGACGCCTGAGCGTTATCTCTCCCGAAGGATGTCAAACTCTGGACGCATAAGCACGGCTCCAGTCAGACGGCACTACACTGGGGTTTAAGCAGCTAGTGCGTAGTTGTCGTCGTTGGCAACTAATAGTTTGCGACTTTGGATTAACGAGATTGGTCACCATCTCGGCATGCACCGGAGGTTTTGTAACCGTCGTCGAATCCAAAACGCCCCCAAGTGGCCGGGATTCTAACACAGTCATAGCCATGTGCGACTGACTTGAGTCAAAACAATTTAACCGTCGAATTTGCACTTGGAATGCCCTAGAATCAGCGACTAATAAAAATAACCACAGGAATGCTGTAATGCAAAGAGGTGAGTTTTCTTCGCGGCTGGCTTTTATTTTCGCCGCCTCTGGCTCGGCCGTTGGGCTGGGGAATATCTGGGGCTTCCCCACCAATGCTGCCGAGAATGGCGGTGCTGCATTTCTGGTAATGTATCTTATTCTGGCATTTTTACTGGCCTATCCGGCCATGATGGCGGAGCTGATTATTGGTCGCCATACCCGGGCTAATATGGTGAGTGCCCTGCAATCTATCTCGCCGGGGCAAACGGCTAAAACCATTGGCAAGTGGACCGGTATTGGCGGTATGGTCACAGCAGCTCTGATTCTGAGCTTTTACAGCATTGTGGCCGGCTGGTTTATTGCTTTTATGGTAGAGCCGCTGACTTCGATTATGGGCCTGGATGCTCTAGGTAGCTGGCTAACGGAGTTTGGCCTGGTGCGCAATATTGGCTTTGCGGCCTTCTTTATACTATTAACTGTGTTAATTATCAGTGCTGGCGTTGTGCAAGGTATTGAGAAATGGTCCAGTCGCTTGATGCCCTCCTTATTTGTATTGATGGGTGCGCTGATCATCTATGTGCTGACCCAAGAGGGTGCCATGGAGGGGCTCAAGCATTATCTGGTGCCAGACTTTTCTCAGATCACCAATCCCAAGTTAATTGTCAGCGCCATGGGCCAGGCATTTTTCTCTATGTCTCTGGGTGTGGGAACCATGCTCGTGTATGGCTCTTATATTCGGGCTGATGAAAACTTACCTGTGGTGGGAGCCCTGGTGACACTCACAGACACCTCTGTTGCCTTTTTAGCGGGCCTGCTAGTGCTACCGGCTATTTTTGTGGCGCAGAATCTGGGTGTGACTATTTATGCCGAGAGCGGCAATTTAATTGCCGGACCGGATCTGATTTTTCAGGTGTTGCCGGCTCTATTTGATGGCATGGGTGCTGCGGGTTTACTGGTCGGTTTGGCTTTCTTTGTGCTGATGTCGATCGCGGCGGTTACCTCCTCTATCTCTATGCTTGAGGTGCCTGTGTCCTATGCGGTGGAGGCTCATCAGGTTAGTCGTATCAAGGCAACCTGGCTGGTAGGCCTGGCTATTTTTGCTGTCAGTGCCACTATTTGCTTTAACTTTGAGTCGTTGTTTGGCTTTGTGATTACTCTCACCACTGAGCGTGCCCAGCCACTTCTCAGCATGATGCTGTGTATTTTTGCCGGTTGGATTTTCTACCGTAATAGTATTCTGGAGGAGCTAAAAAGTGGCAGCCCGGATGTTGAGCAGGGGTTGTTTTGGAAGATCTGGCCTGTGTATGTGAAGTTCTTTTGTCCGGCGTTGATTCTAATGACATTTGCGCAGGGGTTTTCTTAAAGCAATCTGCTGTTCTTGGAAAACTGGCTGCGTAAAAATTCCATCTGATCTCCCCGTATGCGGCGGCTATTCAGCAGTGCTAAATACTCTGCATTATTAGGCTTAAACGGCAGTGCCACCAGTTCCATGCCCGCTTCTTCCGGAGTCCGGTTGGCTTTGTGCTGGTTGCATCGACGGCAGGCGGCTACTACATTTTCCCAGCGATCGGCGCCTGCTCTTGAGACTGGCTGTATATGATCTCTGGTCAGCTGGATGCTGGAAAACTCTCGAGCGCAGTACATGCAGATATGGCCGTCGCGAGCAAATAAGGTAGGGTTATTTAAGGGGTAGTTGGAGCGCGGCCTAGCCAGCTGTTCGCCGCCACAGGCAATAATACTGGGTAACTCCACTACCGATCTTTCGCCAGTCAGACGACAGATTCCACCATGCACCTTTCTCACTGTATCGCCGAGGGTCCAAACCACTAGGTCCCGAGCATAGATACAGACCGCCTCTTCCCAGTTAAGCCAGTCGATGGGTTGCCCCGCTAGGTTAAGCCGCAATATTCTTGTCTGCACTGAATTTTAGCTCCTCTAAAAACAAAAAAACCCCATCGCGCTATACGACAGGGTTTTAAATATATGATGGCCGGACTGGCAGCTGACAGCAGGGGCCAGTGAATCTAGCCACACCACTGGGGCTCTGCGCCGCTCTGTTGTGCTGGTCAGTCTGTGTTGATCTCTGAAGACTCAGTCCTCCTAATCCTCTGTACTGTCTATTTTGCTGGCTGCTCAAGCAACGGTAACAACCTTAGCTGTTGATTTTGAACAGACTAAGTCAGCCTGTCAAACCTGCCTGGCTGTTTTACATACTGCTGTTAATAATAAGACGACCGGCAGCGCTTAGGGCACAATTTATCTCTGTCTTAACAATTGACCCATTTGCCTATGTTGGTTAGGGTGGTGGGTCAGTTTTACCGTCTTTTTACCGTGGGTTTTTATTGTGGCAACAGAAAAAAAAGCAGTGGATTTTGAGCAGCAACTGGAAAATCTAGAGGCATTGGTTGAGTCACTAGAGAGCGGCAGTCTAAGCCTTGAAGATTCGCTAAAGTCCTTTGAACAGGGCATTAAAGTAGCTCGAGAATGTCAGACTGCCCTAAAGCAGGCAGAGCAGAAAGTTGAGCTGTTAACCCGCCAGGGCGACGAGCTGGTCAGCCAGCCTTTTGAGGCGGACGACTAGGGCGCTGTATGCGAAATAATCTTAAACAGCTGCTGGCCAGCTATGGCGAGCAGGTTGACAGTCAACTAGAGCAAATACTGCCTGTTGCCAATGGTCCGGCAGAGGCCCTTTTTGCGGCCATGCGCTACTCTGTATTTAATGGCGGAAAACGCCTGCGCCCGGCGCTGTGTTTTGCTGCAGCTGAGGCTGTTGCCGCAAGTGATGACAACACCGCCAGAGTGGCAGCTGCACTGGAAATGATCCATGCCTATTCGCTGATTCACGATGACCTGCCCGCTATGGACAACGATGATCTGCGCCGCGGCAAACCCACCTGCCATATTCAGTTTGATGAGGCCACGGCAATTTTGGCCGGCGATGGTTTGCAGTCGCTGGCATTTCAGCAGCTGACCGAACTTAGGAATATTTCTGCTGAGCTAGTGGTGAAATTACTGTCTATGCTGGCTACCTACAGTGGCTGCAGTGGCATGGTGACCGGGCAGGCCATAGACCTGGCAGCAACAGGCCAGAGCCTAAACCTTGAGCAGTTAAAAACTATGCACAGGCATAAAACTGGCGCCCTGATAGAGGCCTCGGTATTAATGGGCGCCATAACAACAGCCAAGGCCAGCGAGCAGCAGTTAGCTGTGTTAAAGAAATTTGCCAGCGATATTGGGCTGGCCTTTCAGATTCAGGACGATATTATCGATGTCGAGAGCTCGACAGAGCAGCTGGGCAAACAACAGGGAGCCGATGCACTAAATCAAAAATCCACCTATACCTCTATTATGGGGCTGGAAGAGGCACGCACCGAGGCAGCCAGCCTGTATCAGCAGAGCATGGCCAGCCTGGATCTGTTTGGCGAGCGCGCCGACTCGCTGCGACAGCTAGCCAGTTTTATTGTTAATCGGGCTTATTAACCGGGTTAATTGGTGTAATATCCCCTTTCAATAAAAGATACAGTTGCTATGTCAGAAACATTTACAGAAATTCCTCTCAGCCGACCAGATACGCCGCTATTGGATCGCGTTAACGCGCCCGCAGATCTGCGTCATTTTGGAGAGGATGAGCTGCTGCAGCTAACTGATGAACTGCGCGCCTTTATGTTGTTCTGTGTGGGCAAGACCGGTGGTCACTTTGGTGCTGGGCTGGGTGTGGCCGAGTTGACCGTTGCCCTGCACTATGTTTTTGATACCCCCAATGACCGCCTGGTGTGGGATGTGGGCCATCAGACCTATCCCCACAAAATATTGACCGGCCGCCGCGAGCAGATGCTGAGTATCCGCCAGAAAGACGGCCTTTCTGGTTTTCCCAAGCGCTCGGAAAGTGAGTACGACACCTTTGGCGTTGGCCATTCAAGCACCTCCATCAGTGCGGCTCTGGGCATGGCTATGGCCTCACATCAACTGGGTGAAGAGCGTCGAACCGTCGCTGTAATGGGTGATGGCGCCATGACTGCTGGCATGGCCTTTGAGGCTATTAATCACGCGGCCCATGTGGATAAAAATCTGCTGGTAGTTCTCAACGACAATCAGATGTCGATCTCACGCAACTCTGGTGGCCTATCCACCTATTTTGCCAAGCTCTGGTCGAGCAAGTTCTACACCAATCTCCGCGAGAGCGGCAAAAAAGCACTGCGATCTCTGCCCCATGCCAAGAACTTCGTACGCCGCACGGAAGAATATATGAAGAGCATGGTGTCGCCGGCTACCATTTTTGAGGAGCTGGGGTTTTACTATATTGGCCTGATCGATGGTCACGACCTGCCCATGCTGGTGGAGATCTTAAATAAAATTAAAGATATAGACGGGCCTGTGCTGCTGCATATTATTACTCACAAGGGCAAGGGCTTTGCGCCGGCAGAAAACGACCCAGTTGGCTACCATGCCCTGAATAAAATTGAGCCCAAACCGCCAGTGCAAACTGCGGTCTCTCAGGCCAGCAATCAAACCAAACCGGCCAAACCCAAGTACCAAAAGGTGTTTGGTGACTGGCTCTGCGATATGGCAGAAAAAGACCAGCGGCTGGTGGGTATTACCCCTGCTATGTGCGATGGCTCTGGAATGAATGATTTTGCTGAGCGCTTCCCGGATCGCTTTGAAGATGTGGCTATTGCCGAACAGCATGCGGTCACTCTCGCGGCTGGTATGGCCTGCGAAGGAGCCAAGCCAGTGGTGGCTATTTATTCCACCTTTTTACAGCGCGGCTACGACCAGCTGGTGCACGATGTGGCTCTGCAAAACCTGGATGTGCTGTTTGCCCTTGATCGCGCTGGTATGGTGGGCGAAGACGGTGCCACCCATGCGGGTGCCTATGATATTAGCTATCTGCGCTGCATTCCCAATATGCTGGTGATAACACCCTCCGATGAGAACGAGACCCGCCAGCTTCTGTATACCGGCTTTATCCATCAGGGTCCTGCCGCCGTCAGATACCCCCGGGGTACTGGCCCTGGCGCAGTGATTGAAAAAACCATGACTGCATTGCCTCTGGGCAAAGGGGTTATGCGTCGCAGCGGTGCTCAGGTGGCAATACTTAATTTTGGTACCAGATTGGCCGATGCGTTGACTGTGGCCGACAGCCTAAATGCCAGCGTTGCTGATATGCGTTTTGTAAAACCCATAGACGAAGAATTAATCAATCAGCTGGCCGCTGATCACCAGCTGCTGGTCACTGTGGAAGAAAATAGCATTGCCGGTGGCGCCGGCGCCGCTGTCAGTGAATATCTAGCTCAGCAGGGCATTGTGATGCCAGTGCTGCATCTGGGTCTGCCCGACCAATTTATTGATCATGGCAGCCATCCGCAGCAACTGGCTGCTACTGGTCTTGACAGTGCTGGGATGCTGCAGGCCATTGAGCAGCGACTGGCTTTACTTCAACTGCCAAGCCGTGCCGTTAAATAAAAATTAGAGCAATAAGAGGCCTTAAGATGAAATTTTATGATTGCGCAACAGCCCCCAGTCCAAGACGTGTACGCATACTTATGGCTGAGAAAGGCATTGAGATAGAGACCGTTCAGGTCGATCTAATGAACGGCGAGCAGATGTCGGAGGCGTTTCGCAAAATTAACCCTCTGGGCGAGGTGCCGGTTCTCGAGTTAGACGACGGCACCAGTCTCACCCAGGTTATGGCTATCTGTCGCTACCTTGAAGAAATTTATCCAGATATACCATTGTTTGGCCGCGATCCTGTGGAGCGCGCCAGGGTAGATTCTATCAATGACCAGCTGCAGGCCAATGGTATGGTTGCAGTGATGGAAGCGTTTAGAAATGCGACGCCGGGCTTTGTTAATCGAGCCATGCCAGGCCCCCATAACTATGAGCAAATTCCCGCTCTATCTGAGCGCGGCAAGCTGCGACTAGATAATTTTTTCTCTGACCTTGAAGCCCATCTGGCGAACAATCAATATATGGTGGACGACTATTTCTCGGTCGCCGATATTACCGCCTTCGCCGCAGTCGAATTTGCCCGCTGGGTTAAGAAGAGCGTGCCCGAGGAATACAGCAATCTGCTGCGCTGGTATCAGCAGGTTAAGCAGCGCCCAAGCACAGCAGCCTAGGCGCTCTATTTCACTCCGCTAACTGCCTACTGGCTGCCCTTGGTCAGGGTAAATGCCTGAGGCGCCGCCATCAGCGTATGTCCATCGCTGAAACTCACCGCTAGTTCCTGATTGGTGAAGTTATAGACCACATAGCTGGTCACCCCATCTTTTACAAAGGCCAGTGCCCCCGGATAATCCGAGGTCAGTGCGCCTGTACCTGTCTGTAACTGCCCCAGGGCACTGAAGGTATGTATCCAGTGGTAGGTATGGGCTTTGGTTTCACCTGCCTCTGGAGTGTAGCTTGCCGCGCTGTTGTAATCTGCGATGGCCGCATCCGCATCCACCATAGCCCAGAGGTTCCACCAGAGATCCCGCCACTGATCATCCACCAGACCAGATGGCTTGTTGTTGGATGACTCGCTGAGCCCCAGTGCCACATAGTCTTCCATATAGTCCGCATACTGACTCACATGCAGTATCAATGGACTTGAGGGCAGCCCCTGAATACCCAAAATATGCGCATAGGCAGCACTAAACCAGGTGGAGAACACGGCACCATCGCCCCAGATAATCGAGGTGGTGATTTTGTTGTAGCTGGCCGGAAAGTTGTCGGCGTCGGCACTGACATTGTTGTAGCCATCAATATTATTCCAGTACTCCCAATAGGCCGCAGAGGTGGAGGCGTGCAGATACATGCCTTTTTCCACCAGTGCATTATTGCCCGTGGTCAGCCCGTACAAAATAATAGCTCCATAGGCAGTAGCGGCCTCAGAGGTAGATTCATTGTTGTTGCCGCGGGTGAAGTTAACTCGTCCGTCAGCCCAGGAGAAACCATTGGCCGGGTCAAAGTTGCGCATTGCCGGGAATAACTCGTCATTGTCGTCTGCGGCATAATCGCGGATCAGCAATTCAATCATGGGGCCGAACTGATCATCACCACACCAGGCTGCATCCACTCGGCAGATTTCCGCTGCGGCGCGCACAAAGTAGCCATAGTGGAAATGGTGGTCGGCAAGGCGTTGATGAGAGCCAAATGACTCCTCAAAGCCCAGCAAGGTATTCCAGGTTGAGTCGTAGGAAAAATATTTATTGCTGTCCAGCGCGCCTGAGGTATCAGCGGTAAACCAGTCGGCTAGCTCAGCCTTCAGCCAGTCAATCAACATGGCCTGTTCTGCATCCATACCTATGGAGTCAGCAATAGCGGCCAACTCTGCTACCTTGCCGTAATTCTTGCCCGCCCAGTAAGTATCTGTGCGTTTATTCCAGGCAGCTGATCCCTGATCAATAAACTCAGTGACCAGATTTTCTAATGTTGCCTGATCAAATGTGTCAGCAATAGAGGGCATGGTTGGCAGCACACCCACAAAGGGCAGAGCATAATTAAAGCTGTCAGTCTGACTAAATTTGATCATGCCTCTGGCGCTGCGTACCTTGTAGTCGGAGGCTTGCTGGGAGCTGTTTTTCCAGTGCAGCGGCAACATACCCACCACAGTGTCCACCGCTGAACCCTGAGCATTGAGGTAGCTGTGAGTAACAGTGACCTGATTGTTGCTACGGTCAACGCTGTAATCAATATTTACAGCGGCAACCAGATTGCGCGCCCGGGCCTCAAAGAAACTAATCATTGCACTGCTGGCGTTACCTGAACCTGTGGCAGGTAGATAGGCCAGGGTAAATTCTTTGGCCTCATTGCTGACTGTGATTTCATTGCTGCTGCTATTGGCGAAGCTGGTGCTGCCCTCTCCGGTGATCAGGAAGTTATTGAGATTGCCCGCCACGCTGGTCCAGACACCCAGACTATTGCCCTGGTTGTAGAAAATACCTTTCTCGCCACCGTCTTCGCGCAGAGTGCGCAATACCAGGTCACCCTTATAGGCCTTAAAGTAAGCATAGGGGGAGCCATGCACAAAGGTGGCTTCCATAATGTCGGCGTCGCCAGCCTTCCACATAACGGTGACCGAGCCATCGCTATGGTCCTTGAGATAGGCATTTAAGTTACTGTGATCTGTGTTGCCCACAGCAATACCGTCATATACCTCCACAAAGGGATCTGGAATCTGATACATAAAGCCGTCGCTGTATGGCCCTAGACCGCCCGGAATACTTAGCAGCCGCACACCTTTCTCGGTGACGCGCGCGATAAACGGGTCTGGCGTGATATAGGCGGCCTGGTCTGCATTGCCGGTTTGCATCTCACCCAGGAAGGGGATTGAGCCCCACCATTTATGGGTAGGCGTAGGTTTTTCCTGCGCCGGGCCAGTCAACTGAGGCGACAGTGGCGTTGGCGTACCCTGGGGGATATTGGTATCTGTATTGCAGCCGTCAATACCAGGCTCTACTACACCAGCATTGTAAATCCAGTTGCCAAAATCATAGACACAGCGATAGCTATTGGGGTTGATGCCATCGGCCACATTACCCGCACCATAGGCGGTCACAGAGTATGAGCTGGGGTTTTGGGGGTCTACACCACTGCCTACTGCGGGCTGCTCAGCGCCGTCGGCCAGGCCAGAAAAACGTACATTATCGATTAAATACTGAACACCCGGGCTAGTGCCAAATGCCGGGAAAAACACCAGCGGCGCAGTCACGCTGGCCAAGTTTAGGTCGCCGCTGGCGGTGAGGGCCGACATAGGAATGCTGATCGATTCCCAGTTTCCGTTGGCGACAATCTGTGACACCGCAATTTCACCTGAGGTGCGGTCTGGAGTGGTTTCTAACTTGATATAAAAGCCGGCAGACAGGCCATCGGCCCCTTTATTGACCACTTTGATATCAAACTTTAGCGACCCATTGCTGTAGTCGCTCAGATCCACCGCCGAACCTGGGCCCACCACTATGCCCGCATGTCCGGCGCTGTCGGTATAACTGACTTGCAGCACATCGCCTTTGTCAGAGTCCGAAACAGTCTGCCAATCAATACTTTTGCAATCCTCTGTGCCAGCCTGCTCGTCTGTGCAGTCACCGTACGAATTGAGCTCATCAAAGGCTGAAAACTTCAGGTTACCACCCCAGATATCGGCAACTACAGCATCGACCAGAATAGGGGTATCGCCCTCAGCAATAACACTGGTCTCTCCATCAGTCTCTCCATTAGTCTCTCCGCCAGCATTATTGTTAGGCGTTACCTGAGAGAGATATATCTGGTTATCAGAGAAAAGACTGTCCAGGCTGGTCTCAGCAGCAAACTGGATTAGACTGGTTACTGACTCAACCAGATCAGCCACTGACGCCAGCAACTGGGTCTGAGTGGTCTGAATAAACTCAATGGCGGCTGCGGAAGTGGGGTCTACGGTCTCGCCGCCTAGCAATTCATTGATATCCGCCATAGTATCGGCCACAGCTGCAACTAGCAGCACCGACAGCGAGTCCAAATCTGGCAGCGATCTATTGATAATCTCAATCAGCTGGCTTGTGGATTCAAGATTTATAGTCCCAGTGCTGCTAATCTGCGTCGCGATGGCTGCGGCTGCATCTTCGGCTAGGCTCGGCAGCTCTGCTGCCAATCGATCTTCATCAAGGGTCTGGATGGTAGTCATCACCAGCGCTATCTGCTGGTTGAGGCGCTGCAGTCGCAGGCCATTATCATTCTTAGCCTCGGCCAGGGCCCAAATATCCATGGCCAGAAACTCATCTACTGTGCCTTCAATGCCCAGCGCGGTTAAAATTGCTGCCTTGGCTTGATCGCTGTCTGCCCCCGCAATCACCGAACTGATCGGCGAGATAACTGCCGTACTGGCCAGATCTGCAGGCAGATCTGCTATCAGTGCCAGCTGGCTGAGCACAGTATTAGTGCTGATATCTGTGCCACCCAGGGCTACCAGACGAGCAAGGCCCTGGTCCACAGGTTCGGGCAGCATAAAATAGCCCTGACTATCGGTCTGGGCTGTGGGCTCATCTGAGTCGGCCTGCAGATTATTATTGAGGTCAATAAACACCTTACTATCTGAGAGGGGGCCATCGACAACACGCCCCTCCACCGCATTGGTCACTGTCACCACCATGCTCTGGCTATCTGTGGCTCCCTGGCTATCGGCCAGTTGCACTGTGAGTTGGTAGCTGTTGTTGGCGCCTGTATCAGTGGGCGCTTCGAAATCTGGCACGGCAATAAAACTAATACTGCCAGTAGAGGAAATCTCGAACAGCGCCCTGTCATCCCCGCCCGACAGGCTGTAACTCAGGCTGCTATTCTCAGGATCTGAACCACTGGCCGTAGCTATATCCCTGGTCCCCTCGAGTACGGAGACCTCTGCATCAACCACCAGAGCTGGAGGCTGATTGGTTGCCACTGGTGGTGATACTGGTGAGCTGCTTCCGCCACCGCCGCCTCCACAGGCTGACAATAGCGACAGGCAGGCGGCAAGAGAAATCAGGTGTGTGACAGTGCGCATAGGGAGTTTCCGTCTGATGTAATTGTTGTTTTTACGAATGCGCTGAGTTAATCGCATTTTGAGGAGGTTAGCTACCGAAAATCGATAAAACAACAGGATCCGCGCGATCAAAGGGGTATTCTATTCGGTATTGATTAGAATAAAAAAAGGCTCCTAGGTAGGAGCCTTTTAGTCTTTCAATTGCAGACTTGCTTATTGCACTGAACCCGTAATTGCCCAGCCGCTATACCAAGGTATTTCACCTGCTTTAACAGCTCCAATATAGTCGGTTGAGTCAAAGACAAAAGATGACCCATTGTCCTGAGCGGTGATGGCCTCAGCAGTCACCGCTGCCGATGCATTGGTAATCGCCTTATTGGCATCTAGAACAACCGCTTCCAATATAACTGAATCCGTGCTCACAGGCTCTTCTTTGTTAAAGGCTGCACCAGCGGTATCACAGAGGAAGTTTCTCATGGTGATTGGCGTATCAATCTTAGCCGTGGCACTGTCGTTATCGTGATCGGAATCATCGATACGGGCACAGGTCACGTCGTAGCCAGTCACCGCAGAGTTATGGATAGCTGCAGTGACCGAACCGCGCAGACGCATACCAAACTCGCCGGCACTGTTAGCCGCGTCGCCACCGATAATGGTTACGTTGGCAATGACACCGGCAGTCTCTGGAGTATAGTCTTCGTCAGAAGAGTTAAGCTCGATACCGCGCGGGTCGTTAGAGCCCACTGGTGTAGCACCGGCAGTTTGGTTCTTGATAATCAGTGCATACTGAATATTGCCCTGATAACCCTCATCGAAATCAATATCATCGTCGTCATTGTTAGTGAGCAGCGCATGTTTAACGTTGACGGTGCCGCCAAACCATTCAATGCCATCATCCTGATTGCCATGAACCTGAACATAGTCAATCAGGGTGCCGTGACCAACTCCCTGAAGGGTCAGACCATTAATTTCATTGTTGGGTCCAGCGATCAGGCCGCCCTCAGCGATACGCACGTAACGGATAATACCGCTGTTGTCGGCTGGTACGTTGCCACCGTATTCCTGAACAAAGTCACCGCCTTCACCGAGGATATTGCACCAGCTTTCACCGTCGGCAAAACAGGCACCTGTTCCACCCTGACCATACTGTGGGGCGAAACCCTGGATCACAACACCGCCCCATTCGCCCATGCCATCGTAATCAGGATCAATAGAACTAAAAGTAATTGGGCTTGTGGCAGACCCATTGGCAATCAACTTGGACCCGCGAGTAACCAAAAGAACGCCATCTGAAAATGCGTTGATATTAACACCTGCACGAATGGTCAGTGTCACACCTGCCGCCTGAATGGCGTCCATTTCAGCCTGGGAAGTGATCTCCACATTACCAGAACCTACAGTCACCACTCCGTCAAGGCGATATTCAACACCAGCGACCATAGTGTAGTCCTGATCTACATTACCCTTGAGAGTACAGACTGTTTTAGACGAGTTACAGCTAGCAAATGATGCCTCTGTGGCAGTTTCCTCTGCGGCGACTGAACCGGGGATAGTCCAGCCAGCCCACCAGGCTACTGCTTCAGATGGGTCAACAGCACCGACAAAGTTTGTTTCATCAAAGACAAATGAAGAGCCGTTGTCCTGTGCGGTGATAGCTGTTGCCGCGTCCAGGGAAGCTGCTGCATTAACAATAGCGTAGTTGCTGTCGAAGCTAATGCCCTCTTCAATCACGCTGTCTGTAGAAACAGGCAGTTCTTTGTTAAATGCCACACCAGAAGTATCACAGATAAAATTATTCAAAGTGATTGGTGTATCAATCTTGGCCGTTGCGCTGTCGTTGTCGTGATCGGAATCATCGATACGGGCACAGGTCAGGTCGTAGCCAGTCACCGCAGAGTTATGGATAGCTGCAGTGACCGAACCGCGCAGACGCATACCAAACTCACCAGCGCTGTTAGCCGCGTCGCCGCCAATAATAGTGACATTAGCAATGACACCAGCAGTCTCTGGAGTATAGTCTTCGTCAGAAGAGTTAAGCTCGATACCGCGCGGGTCGTTAGAACCTACTGGTGTAGCATCAGGAGTCTGATTCTTGATAATCAGTGCATACTGAATATTACCCTGATAACCCTCGTCAAAATCTATATCGTCATCGTCATTGTTAGTGAGCACAGCATATTTAACGTTAGCTGTACCGCCAAACCACTCAATGCCATCATCCTGATTACCATGAACCTGCACGTATTCAATTTCGGTACCATAGCCGACACCCTGAAGGGTCAGACCATTAATTTCATTGTTGGGCCCAGCGATCAGACCACCCTCAGCAATACGCACATAGCGGATATGGCCACTGTCATCAGCAGGCAAATTACCGCCGTATTCCTGAACAAAGTCACCGCCTTCACCAAGGATATTGCACCAGCTTTCGCCGTCAGCAAAACAGGCGCCTGTTCCGCCCTGACCATACTGTGGGGCGAAACCCTGGATTACAACACCGCCCCATTCGCCCATGCCATCGTAATTTTCATCAGCAAGACTGCTAAAGGTAATTGGCTGCGCAGCTGTACCTATGGCTTCCAGCTTGGAGCCACGAGTTACCAACAGCACACCATCAGCAGCGCCGCGAACATCGGTACCTGGTTCAATTGTTAGAGTTACACCCTGGCTAACAATTAGATCCATCTCTGCCTGAGAGGAAATCTCTTTATTGCCTAAACCGACCTGAACTACACCGCTCAAAACATACTGGGTGCCTGAGGCCATGCTGTAGTCAGTATTAATGGTTCCTGTTACCACAGCCTGTGAACAGTCATCATTGAAGCTCACAAAGCTAGCTTCTGTAACCGCAGCACAGAGGCCGGTGACAACATCTGTTGTATCAGTTACAGGAGCTGTAGTGTTGTTAGTGATATCTCCTGCAATTGTTACTGTGATATCTCCAGCGCTCTCGCTATCGCCGCACCCGGTTAGGGTTAGCGACGTGAGCAGACCAGCTGCTAAAAGTTTTGTCTTCATTTTTATGGTCCTATTTCAATGGATTTAAATTATGGAACTACTTTGGGTTCTCAAACTATTTACTAATGTCTAAAAGACGTCACAGCTGATAGGTCAGAGACATATTTAAAGATTTGCCTACCTCATAAAGCTCGATCGTCCGATTATTCTGGGTGTAAGAAACTGCCTCATTGGTGAGGTTTTTAACTTTGACTTTTAATGTCCATCTCTCGGCGAGAATATTCTCGTAATTCAAGTCAACCAGGATTCTCCCTGATTCAACAACAGGACCCAGTGCAGCACCGCGCGCCACTCTATAGATTCTGTCGTCGAAGTGATTTACCAGTAGGGTTAGCTTCTGATCTGTGGGGTAATGGTCATAGCCGATCTGTAAATTGGCCAGGTATTCGGATTGCCCCTGCAATGGACGACCATCAGATCCAGCACCCTCCAGCTGCAGCGACTTGGCTGCAAGCGCTACTGAGGAATCAATGTAGGAAAAGTTACCGTTCAAGAATACACGGAAATCATCACTGTCAATCAGGGTGGTATTGAAGTCCAGCTCGATGCCATCTAAAACGGCAGAGCGCTGATTTCTAAAGGTAATGCCGACGGCAGCTGAACCAGATGCATCTGGAATAGCTCGCTCTACGGGATTGTCAATTTCCTTTCTAAAGAGGGCCAAAGATGCGCGGTTATCAGTACCAAAATAATACTCAACGCGAAGATCTATATTATCAATTTCAGAAACCTTTAGATCTGGAGTGCCGAAGATAGGGTCGTCGGTCTGAGGGTCATAAGACTGAGATTCAGAACGCTCAATTAGGCCGGGGTATGAAACCGTTTGACTAAATCCAAAACGAACCTGGTACTCCTCCATTGCCCGCCAGGTGATATTGGCAGCAGGATAAATACCATCAGTCTCGAGATTACCAGTGTTACCGTTATTATTGGGGTAGCCTATATTTTGGCTAAACTCTTCGTATCTGGCGCCAATCTCAATATTCCAGTCTTCGCCAAATTCATTATCAATCATCATATAAAATGCCGTGACTTCTTCATCAGAAATATAAGCATCGGTCGAGGCTGTTGCTGGGCGCAGTCGAAATGCGTCCGCGGCAATATTGGGCACTGAGAGTAGAGCATCAATACCATTGGCGGTACTTAGACTTAACGGGGTATCACCCAGGCGGACACCAAATCGGTACAGATCAACAGTCCTATCTTTGCTAGAGAGCAGGGTTCCCAGCTTTAGAGTGCTGTAGTTAGCATCACCCCATTCGGATGAAATTTTGTAGTCCAGGCCAAAGTCTTTACTGGTTTCATTGAGATCAGACCAACGGCGCTCAACGGAGGAAATGGCCAGCGCGTGATTGAGAGAGTAATACTGTCGACGGTCGGGCTCTAGACGGTCAGTTTCAGAATAACCAACGCGCCAGTCCAAAACGCTGTCGTAACCAGCGGTCTGGAACTCTTTAAAGCCACTGAAGCTCTGGGAAAATAACTGCCGTTGCACATATTCAAGAACAGCTGCATCCAGAGCATTGTCCTCGACATTAATTGCCATGGTTTGACGGGTCACATCATCGGTAGAGCGCAGTAAAGTGGTCTTGGACAGAACTTCACCAGAGTCAAACTCATAGCCCACAACACCGTATCCCGACACTGAAACAGTATCTTTGGTGCGATTGTAGATACCATTTAAATCGCTGGGGTTGGATAGCTGTGCGTCACCACGGTAGCCAGTGCTTCGATCATAAGAGCCAGAGAAATAGTAGCCCAGTTCACCATTGCCGTATTCAAAGCGATCTCCGAAATCAGCATCAAAACCCACATCTGGATCGGCGGTTTCATCATTGATGTCGTAGTCAGGCTTAAAGGTTAAGAAGTAGGCCATAGCCACCGCCGGATCAGTACAGATATCGGCCAGGCTTGGATCGCAGATAGTCAGGCTTCTGGCGCCATTAGTGGCTTGTAAAACACCAGAATGAACATTGCGCAAACCATTGTCGTAACCCAGCCACTCTCTATTACTGTTGCGATACTCTTGAATCTCGTCACCCGTAAACTCTGTATTCATACCCATTGATACAGATAGGGAGCCTGCACGCTCGTCGGGCAGCCCTTTGGTGTTTACTGCAATAGAGCCTCCGGTAGTAGACGCCAGTTGATCGGCAGAGAATGACTTTTGAACTTCGATAGTCTCAACAATATTAGAAGGGAACAGATCTAGCTGAACATCCCTGCGCATTGGATCGGTACTGGGCATAAGAATGCCATTGAAGTTGGTGGCAATATATCGACCGTCAAGACCTCGCACATTGGCATATTTGCCGTCGGAGACACTGAGGCCCGCAATCCGGCCTATGGCTACAGCCACATCACTATCGCCAAAGCGCGCCAGCTGATCAGCATCCATGGCACTGACAATGGTCGTGGCATAGCGCTCAATATTTTCCGTTCCCCTGGTTGGGTTGAAAACACCTAGGGTAACTACCTCTTCAAAAGTAGGCGCGGGAATAATCGCCATCCTGTCAGAGGCAGGACGTTTCTTAATCAGCTTAAAGCCAGCGTAAACACCCAGGTCAGCGAAGACTCGTACTGAACTTGGGGCTGGCACTCTATAGTTTTCTTCAGTCACACTCACACTGTGTAATCCGCGAGGAACTTCTAGGGTGTAGACGCCCTCTTCATTGGTGAAGACTGTCAACTGAAAATCAGATACTTCTACTGCAGCGCCCTCAATAGGCACGCCCGATGGAGAGGTGACCACGCCTGCAATAAACCCAGTAGCTTCAATGCCAGCCTTAAAGATTTGCTTTTTAACCACTGGCTCAACTTCTGGGTTTCTGCTGAAGACTGCTGATACTTCGACTTCGCCACCCTCTGGTACTTCGAAACTAACGGGAATGGCAACATCGTCGTCGATCAGGTATAGCTTGTGTGGGCCGGGTGAAATGGAAGCCTGCACCAGACCTTTACCATCAGTCACACCAACAATCTCACCATCTACGGCCACTTTGATATGCCTGAGGGGCGCATCTTCGAGGAATACCAGCACAAAGGCTTCCTCCGCCGAAGCTACTGGCGCTAAAAGCGAAATCGCCAATACTAATAATCGAACCCATTTATTGGACATCTTTAACCCTTCCTCGAGTCTCTTAACTAAAAAAGCCAACACAGGCTGGCACCAAGATCTGTCTGAAGATCTTCAATAAGGAAAAATTAACAGGCTAAAATTACGCTGGTATGAATTATTTATGACGGTAATGTGACAGAGAATACTGATCTCTGGGCAAGCGGTTATCAGGTATAAAAAAAGGAGGCCAGAGCCTCCTTTTTTTATATTGTGAGCAACGAATAATCACTACTGGTGACGAATATCTTTTCCTTTTACAACAAAGACAATCTGCTCACAGAGATTTTTCGCATGGTCGCCAATTCGCTCAAGGGAGCGAATAACCCACAGCACATTGATCACTCGGCTAATGCTTCTTGGGTCTTCCATCATATAGGTAACCAGCTCGCGCAATGCAGTTTTGTACTCGAGGTCGATCTGCTTATCTTCCTCCAGTGTTCGCATAGCTGCGTCCACGTCAAAGCGAGCAAAGGCATCCAGTGCATTGGCAAGCATGCGCGTCACTGAGGCGCCCATATGGCGCACTTCAGTGTAGCCCTCAGCCGAGCCACTCTGCTCTGCAAGAATAATAGCGTGATTGGCAATTTTTTTGGCTTCGTCTCCAATGCGCTCCAGATCATTGACCGCCTTGGTCACCATCATCACCAGTCGCAAATCACTGGCAGCCGGTTGGCGGCGCGCGATAATTAAGATGCAGGCTTCGTCTATATCCACCTCCATGCTGTCGATACTTTGATCTTCAGAGATGACCTCCTCGGCCAGTTTACTGTCAGCATCAGTGACTGCCTTGACAGCATTCTGTAGCTGCTGCTCAACTTTGCCGCCCATCTCCATCAACCGAGTGCGAATCTCTTCGAGCTCCTCGTCGAACTGCTTCATAATGTGATTTTCGAATGACATCTTCGCCATATTATTCTCCATTTGGCCTAGTAATTTAGGCTGCTCTTAAAGTCTTAACCAAATCGACCTGTGATATAGGCTTCAGTCAACTGATGCTCTGGCATGGTAAATACTTGCTCTGTAGGGTTTACCTCAATCAGCTTGCCAAGGTGGAAGTAAGCTGTGCGGTGAGATACTCGTGCGGCCTGCTGCATACTGTGAGTCACAATAGCAATGGTGAAGTTCTCGCTGAGCTCTTCGATCAGCTCTTCAATTTTTGCCGTGGCAATGGGGTCTAGCGCTGAGCAGGGCTCATCCATCAAAATAACTTCCGGGCTAACCGCGATAGCTCTGGCAATACAGAGCCTTTGCTGCTGACCACCAGATAACCCTGTACCCGGCTGATGCAGGCGCTCTTTCACCTCTTCCCAGAGGCTGGCTTTGCGCAGACTGTTTTCAACAATCTCATCCAGATCAACTCTGCTGTCGGCCAAACCATGAATCTTGGGACCATAGGCCACATTTTCATAAATTGATTTGGGGAAGGGGTTAGGTTTTTGAAACACCATGCCTACGCGCGCACGCAGCTCGACCACATCCAGTTTTGGGGCATAGAGGTTTTCGCCATCCATACAGATATCACCCTCAACTCGGCAGCCCTCTACGGTGTCATTCATGCGATTTAGGGTGCGCAAAAAAGTTGACTTACCACAGCCTGAGGGGCCAATCATAGCCATCACTTCATTTTTGGCTATATCAATACTCACATTGTGAATCGCCTGCTTGTCGCCGTAGTAGACATCGATGTTGCGCATGGTCATTTTAGCATTATCGCTAAAGCTCTTACCCACAGTAATCTGATGATCATCTATATCCAGACTCTGGCCGGCTTTGAACTGAGGCGCAACCGCCTTGCGGGTTTTAGCTACTGCCTTTTTAGCTTTGGGCTCCGTCTTCTTGACCTTAGGTACCGCCGACTTGGCCTTGGCTACCTTTTTAGGGGCGGACTTTGATGCTGCTTTAGACGCAGCCTTTGCAGGCTTAGCTGTATCTGCTGGACTCATAATTTATTCCTGTTTACCAACGGCGTTCAAGACGCTTTCGCAGCCAAACGGCCGATGTATTCATAATAATTAAAAAGGTTAGCAGCACCATAATGGCCGCGGAGGTCTTTTCAATAAAGGCTCTCTCCGGACTGTCAGCCCAGAGGAAAATTTGTACCGGCAGCACTGTAGCAGGATCCGTAAAGCTACCTGGAACATCAACAATAAAGGCTACCATGCCAATCATCAGCAGTGGGGCTGTTTCGCCCAGTGCCTGAGCCATACCAATAATCGCACCGGTCAACATGCCGGGCAGAGCCAGCGGCAACACATGGTGCAAAACCATCTGATACTTGGAGGCTCCCATACCCAGGGCCGCTTCTCGGATCGAGGGTGGCACCGACTTAATAGCCGCACGGCTGGTAATAATAATGGTTGGCAGTGTCATCAATGTGAGTACCAGGCCACCGACAATGGGCACAGACCTGGGCACATGAAAGAAGTTGATAAAAATTGCCAGTCCCAGCAGGCCAAAAATAATCGAAGGCACCGCGGCCAGATTATTAATATTGACCTCAATAAAGTCAGTCCATTTGTTTTTAGGCGCAAACTCTTCCAGATAAATAGCCGCCGAGACACCGATAGGGAAAGACAGTATCAGAGTCAGCACCAAAGTCAGCAGTGAACCCATCACTGCACCGCGGATACCGGCCTGCTCAGGCTCTCGAGAATCGCCACGGGTAAACAGATTAGTATTTAGCTGCAAGCGTATTAGCCCCTGCTCATGCAACTGGTCGATCCAGACCACCTGTTTATCAGACAGCCGCGCTGCATAGGCTTCGCCATCCAGCCAGGACTTGTAATAGGTATCTATATCATCATCAGCCAACAGCCAGATTGACTCGGTTGTATTAAGTAGCTGTGGATTGGCCAGCAGACGGTCTTTTAGGTCAAACCCTGCTCCATTGCTGAGTAGTCCATTCAATCGGCGCTTATCTCTGCGCCCAGAGACATCGGTAAATTTTTCGCGCAGTGCGACTTTGGGCACGGCATCCCAATTACCCATCATCAGTTGCTCTGGATCGGATAGATTCTCAATGCCCAGCAGATCCTGGTCGTAGCTGACATTGAGCTTGATGTAAGTCGCCTGGAATGCCCCATGCCCTTTTCCGATAATATCGACAAATAGCACGGCGACCGCCGCCAAGCCTATAAATATAGCCACACGCCCACACCATTGAAACCTGGCTTCAGCGCGGTTACGGCGAGTCAGAGAGCGCTTTATTTTGGATAAATTATCCGCTGACTTATTCATACTGTTCTCGATATTTCTTAACAATGTGCAGAGCAAAGATATTTAGCAATAGGGTGACGACAAACAGCATCAGACCCAGGGCAAAGGCAGCCAGGGTTTTTGGACTATCAAACTCCTGGTCACCGGTTAACAGGGTAACTATCTGCACTGTCACAGTGGTTACTGAATCCAGAGGGTTGGCTGTCAGTTTGGCCGCCAGCCCAGCTGCCATCACAACAATCATGGTCTCGCCAATGGCCCTGGATACTGCCAGCATAATGCCGCCAACAATACCTGGCAGCGCAGCGGGAATAACTACTCTACGCACGGTCTCTGAATGGGTAGCGCCCATGGCCAGCGAACCATCGCGCATAGACTGAGGCACGGCAGTAATCACATCGTCTGCCAGTGACGAGATAAAGGGAATAATCATAATGCCCATTACGCCACCGGCCGCCAGCGCACTCTCGGAAGACACCGTCAGCCCAAAGCTGCTACCTAGATCGCGCAGATAAGGTGCCACTGTCAGGGCTGCAAAAAATCCATAAACCACAGTGGGAATGCCGGCCAGCACTTCTAGGGCCGGCTTGGCAAAGGTGCGAATTCTCTTGCTGGCATACTCTGCCAAATAGATCGCTGACATTAGCCCCACTGGCACCGCCACCAGCATAGCCACCGCTGACACCAGCAATGTGCCTACAAATAACGGCACAGCGCCAAAACTGCCTGAAGAGCCTACCTGATCTTCGCGAATAGCGGTCTGTGGGCTCCAGTCCAGACCAAAGACAAAATCGGTCACAGGAACGGAGCGGAAAAACTGAATGGACTCAAACAACACAGAGAGCACGATGCCCAGGGTAGTGAAGATAGCCAGACAGGCACAGGCCAGCAGCAGGTTCTGCATAACTTTTTCAACTGCCGGACGAGCTCGAAAGCCGGAGGCGACTCGGCTTAAACCTAAAACCAGTCCAGCTGCAGAGAACACCAGTGCCAACAATGTCAGGGACCAGCGAGATATCTGCCGCAGAGAGACCATATGGTCAGCTGCAGCAAGCAGCGGCCCAGTCTGCCCGGCGCGGGGCAATACACCATCGGCAAGATTGCCAATTTTATTTAATAACAGGTTGTAACTGGCAGTATCTGAGGGTGCTATCTCGGCGGCGGCCGCGCCTATCACCATGCTGTTAATCACCGGATCATCAAAAATCATCCACAGGGCTAGCAGGATAAGCGACGGCAGCGCACACCAGAATGCCGTGTGCATTCCATAGTAGGAGGGCAGAGAATGGAGCTTGCGAATACCACCCAGGGGGGCGGCAATAGCCAGAGAGCGTCCGCGGCCCAGATAGAAGGCCAGTACACCCAAGCCAAATAGCAAAAGTAATATATTAGTCGCTTGCATAGAGCTTGCGGTGTCCTTTAGAAACGAAAAAACCCGGCTCTTTGAGCCGGGCGGTACTGTGACAAAATACCTGCATTATTTCAATGCTTCGTTGCCCGTCATTGGCGTTAGAGAGCGAGTGCTCTTAGCCATAGCTCTGCGCTCTTCAAGAGGCAGTGGAATCATGCCTTTTTCAGCCAAATAGCCATCTTCGCCCCAGGCGCGCTCACTAGTAAACTCATTGAGGTAGCCTTCAATACCTGGCACAACACCCACATGGGCTTTTTTGACATAGAAGTAAAGCGGGCGTGAGATCGGGTATGACTTATCGGCAATTGACTCAAAGGTTGGCTCAACAGATTCAATATTTGCACCCTGTACCTTATCGGCATTTTGATCTAGAAAACTGAAGCCGAAGATACCCAGTGCTGCCGGATTAGCCTGCAGCTTCTGAACAATCAGATTGTCATTTTCACCGGCTTCAATGTAAGCGCCGTCTTCGCGGATAGTGTGACACAGAGCCTTGTAGGCACTCTTGTCGGTTTTCTTCATTGCCTTGATCCAGGCAAACTTTTTACAGCCGCCTTCCAAAGCCAACTCAGCAAATGCATCGCGAGTACCAGAGGTCGGGGGAGGCCCCAGTACTTCGATTGCTGTATCTGGCAATGCTGAGTTGACCTGGTTCCAAGTCGTGTAAGGATTGTCGATGAGCTCACCCTCTGCTGCACCTGGTACCTGGGCAGCCAGTGCCAGAAAGATATCTTTGCGGCTCAACTCTACAGGCGCTGATTCGACTGAGTTGGCAATAACAATACCATCGTAGCCAACCTGAACTTCGATCACTTCCCTGACGCCATTTGTCTGGCATTTCTTAAACTCACTGCTCTTCATACGTCTTGAAGAGTTGGTAATATCCGGGTAGTTAGTACCAACACCGGAACAGAATAGCTTCATGCCGCCACCGGAGCCGGTTGATTCAATTTTGGGAGTCAATTTTCCACTGGCGCGACCATAGCGCTCAGCCACAACTGTTGAAAAAGGATATACCGTAGAAGATCCTACGACTTCTATTGACTCTCGAGCCATAGAAGAGGTTGCACTGATGGAAGCCATAGCAAAAACAATGGCTGGAATAAATTTAAGCTGGGTCATAACAACCTCCAAAGGCTGGCACACAGATGTGCTATTAATTGATTCAGTTTTAGAACGGGAACACTGTATTAAAGTTATGTGACAGAAATATGACAATCAAGCTCAGGTAAATAAATTTTAGTAGCTTTGGAGCTGTCATATTAGTGTCATATTTCTTTCATATATTCATCATGTTGCTGTCATATTTCTGCAACCTGAACTGGGCCGTAGCCCAATGAATTAAACTTTTTGGGGATTGAACATGAACAAACTAGCACTTTCTGCTGCTGTAGCTGCCACTCTGGGGCTAGCGTCCAACAGCTTCGCGGACGGCCCGATCGATGGCACAATTTATGGCAAGATCAATGTCTCTGTGGTCAATACAGATCAAAATTCATCTGATAAATGGAAGCTTAATAGCAATGCATCGCGCCTGGGTGTTAAGGGTAAAACCAAGATCACCGATGGTCTCTACGCTGTGTATAAAGCAGAATTTGAAATGTGCGTCGACGATGGTGACTGTAAGGGCCAGACGTTTACGCAGCGCAATATTATGGGCGGTATTAGAGGCAGCTTTGGTACAGTCTGGGCAGGCAAGCATGACTCACCCACCAAACTGGCACAGAAAAAGATCGATTTGTTTAATGATCTCGAAGGTGATATCAAGAATACCTTTGAAGGCGAAAACCGTGTTTCCAATATTATTGCTTATACCAGCCCCACGGTAAGTGGCTTCTCTGGCACTGTTGCAATGATCCCGGGAGAGGGTGCAGATGTTGATGGCGATGGTATTGATGACACTGGCCTGACGGATGGAATGTCCTACTCTCTAAGCTACAGTAAAGATAACCTCTATCTTGCACTGGCCAGCGATAAGGATGTAGATAGCCAGGATCTGGTGCGTATGGTTATGCAGTACAAAATTGATAATCTAAAACTGGGTGCCATGTTCCAGCAAAACGAAGATAATCAGGGTACCAAGGATGAATCTGGATATTTTGTAAGCGCTGCCTATAAAATCGATAAGACCACGTTGAAAGCTCAGTATGGCTTTATCGAAGACGATGTAGATGGCGACGAAGAGGAAACACTGTCCCTGGGTGCTGATTACAAGCTGAGCAAAAACACCAAGGCCTATATTTTCTATACAGACAATACGGATTCTGAGGTGGACTCATCAGATGACGAAGACAGCTCATTTGGTGTAGGCATGGAACACAAGTTCTAAGCATTAGCCTGTGGATTTAGGTTAATATTTAGTTCGGTTCTATTAAAAAGGGCGCCTTGGCGCCCTTTTTAACATAAGGAGATAATTATGAATTCCACAGATACGAAACCAGGTTATGGCGTTGCAGTAATTTCCGCAATGCTGCTCTCCGGGGCGGCAAGCAGTAGCTGTGACTTTGATACTGATGATGCAGATGGGCCTGATTTTCTCGATAAAATTATTGAATGTGAGAAACAGCAGAGCTCTCGGGATAACAGTGAAGGAGGCTCCAAAGCTAGTAGCTCAGTTGAGGTAACCAAGCTCTATGGCGAGGGTTCACTTACCGCCTCGGGCATTGTTGAGCGCCCCGTGGCTGCGCCGGGAACCCTGAGTCACTATGCTAAAAAAAGCTTTGTAGCGCGCCAGCCCTACTCTCTGCGACCAGATGCTAAATTCGAAGAATCAGTCACCATAGCGATTCAAAAGCTGCATCTTGAGATGGCCCATTACTGCGCCAGAGGCTGGGATATCCAGCGCCAGTGGACAGAGGCCAATAGCCAGCAACAGGGTGATTTTTTTCTACACTACCAGTTTCGCTGCACTGAGACCTAACAGAGATATCGCATCCTAGTCAGTCTTAGTAGGAAAGCTACAGATAAAAACAGCTCCCTGCCCCAGGCGACTGTTGATCTGCAACTCACCCCCGCAACTGGTCACCGCATGTTTGACGATCGCTAAGCCTAAGCCGCTGCCACCAGTGTCGGAGTTTCGGCTGTTATCTCCGCGATAAAAGCGCTCGGTCAGCCTTGGTATTTCCAGGGGATCTATTCCCACACCGTCATCTGCAATAGCAATGGAGACTGCGGCATTGGGTTCAGTTACACTAATACTAATTGTTGCACCCTGAGGGTTGTGGCGTACCGCGTTAAACACCAGATTACCCAGAGCACTGCGCAAGCTACTGGGCTCGACACTGAGGCTGATAGCCTCGCAGCAATCTAGCTCAAGGCTGTGTCTGCCGCCGCTGAGCTGCTCGGCTTCAACCATAATCTCAGATAATAGATTAAATAGATTTGTTGACGGATAGCTCTGCTGAGCATCCGACCCTCCATCACCCTCATACTCGGCCCCCTCAAAACGGGACAACAAAATTAAATCATCGGCCAGTGACTGCATGCGACTGACCTGGGTGGCCATTTGCTTAAAGGCTCTGTCGGCTATAGCTGTATTACTAGGCAGGTCTTGCAATGTCTCTATATAGCCGCGTATTACCGTCAGTGGGGTACGCAACTCATGGGATATATTGCCGACAAACTCTTTGCGCACAGTTTCAAGATTGTTCATGCGAGTGATATCGGCAATGACTAGAACAATCTCGTTATCGCCAAAATGGGACGCGGTAAATAGCAACAGTCTGCCCTCTTGACTGGAGGACGGCATCTGAATTGAGCCTATAAATTCAGGCTGATGAATATAGCTAACAAACTCAGGATCGCGAATTAAATTAATAATAGCGCTGCCTCTGTCTGAGGACCTTAAGCCCAGCAGCCTCTTGGCCGAGCTGTTCCACCAGTCAAGGGTAAGGTCACTGCGCAGCACCAGAACACCCTCTTCCAAAGCCTCGGTAACCCGAGTGACCCGTTTGATGGTATGACGCATCTTTTCAAGAGCACGACGGTGACGACGACGCTGGCGATTGAGGGTGTCGCTGATTTCACCCCAGACGCCGCCGGCATCAGGGGGAATACCCCGCATACCTTTGTCGATCCAATCAAATAATTTAGAGATAATGCTAAAGGTCCAGAGCAGATAACAGCCCACACCTATAAAGATGACTTCAAAGGTATAGCCCAGACTCCAGCCAAAGAACAGGGTAAATAGCCCGACCAGAACTATACGCCATATCTCTGTAGACATTCCTGGCCGCAATGGATTTGACCTCTTTAAAGTGCATAATCAACTGCACCCTATTATGCAGTCTGTATCTGGGTCGAGAAACGATACCCGGCTCCGCGCACAGTCTGCACATAGTTATCATGACCTGCAACCGAAATTGCTTTGCGCAAACGGCGAATATGGACATCCACCGTGCGCTCATCCAGATAGACATTGCCACCCCAGACATAGTCCAGAATCTGGTCTCTGGAATAGACGCGCTCCTGATGGGTGAGGAAGAATTGCAGCAGTCGATATTCTGTAGGCCCTAAATTGACCGGTTGACTACCAATATTCACACGGTGTCCGATAGGGTCAAACACCATATCCCCCACATGAATGGGCTCTTTGAGCTCTTCCCGACCAATACGGCGCAGCACCGCCTTAACCCTGGAAATAAGCTCGCGGGGAGAAAAAGGCTTGGCGATATAGTCATCGGCGCCTGCATCCAGCCCAGAGATCTTGTTGTCCTCCTCTGCTTTGGCGGTCAGCATAATCACCGGCAACTTTTCAGTCAGCTCATCGCGTTTCAGTCGGCGCAGCAGCTCCAGACCCGTGGTACCGGGCATCATCCAATCCAGCAGAACCAGATCTGGGTAGCGGTCAATAATAACGGCATGGGCCTGTTGGGCATTCTCCGCCTGCAGCACATTGTAGTCAGCGGCCTCTAGGGCAATGCTAAGCATATCCCTGATTGCCGCTTCGTCATCGACCAGCAAAATCGTATGCTTGGGCATAATATTGGTCTCATCAATCATTTCTTTATGCTTCCATTAAATGACTGCCATATGACAGCAATATGACAGAATTATTAGGTCAGTGCATCTTTCGTTTGTCTATTCGATATTTGTTTACTGTTCACGCATAATGGCGTCTTCATTATCCACTGGAAAAAAAATTATCATGAGCATCAAAGACAACAGCGCCGTAAGCTTCCACTACAGTCTGACCGATGACGAGGGGCAGCAGCTAGACAGCTCCGCCGGAAAAGAGCCACTGGCTTACCTGCATGGGGCTGGAAATATTATTCCTGGCCTGGAAAATGCCCTTACCGGAAAAGCTGTGGGTGATTCTATGACTGTTGCCGTCTCTGCTGCTGAGGGCTATGGCGAGGTGCAACAAGAGTTGATTCAGGATGTGCCGCGCACTTCATTTCAAGGTGTTGAGCAAATAGAAGTGGGAATGCAGTTTGAAGCTCAGACCGGACAGGGTGGCACGGTTCCTGTCACCGTTACTGCAGTGACCGACGAAACTGTCACAGTAGATGGCAACCATCCTCTGGCGGGCAAAAATCTTAACTTTGATGTATCCATTGAAGCTGTTCGCGATGCCACTGCAGAAGAACTGGAGCATGGTCATGTGCATGGTCCAGGCGGGCATGAGCATTAAGTTCAGTCCAGTATAAAAAAGGCCACCATACGGTGGCCTAATTGGGGGAGAGATTTGGGCTTTGGGGTTTAAGTCTGTCGGTTAATCAAAAACTGGGAACAGCTCACTGAGAGCGACGCAGGTTCCAACGCCAAAACCAATGCCGGTGCTGGTCCAAACATCAGCGCCATAGGCAAAAAGTCCAATTGATGCGCCGAATAATGTACCTGTGGCAATAGTGGCTAAGCTGGCAAATCTGAATAAGTTCATGAGTCCTTTCCTCAATATTCACTGGTTAAAATCCCTGTTCTAAGAAACTATCGCAGCTGCTTTACTGAGTCATTTATTTAAGACGGATCAGTCTGGTTATTCTCTCGATAGAGTCTCAGCGGGACTGTTACCCAGTTCTCAAATCAATCTCTATCATGTAATACTGTGAACTGCACTGGCCGCTCAGCACTGACATATTTGTGCAATAAATGCTGGGTACAATAAAAAATTTATGGAATTTTAAGATCAGATGACGATAAGAGTAGGTATTAACGGTTTTGGCCGCATTGGTCGACTGGCACTGCGAGAGTCCTGGGGCGCCGCAGGCTTTGAAATTGTCCATATCAACGAATGCGCCGGAGACGCTGCCAGCGCTGCCCATTTACTGCAGTTTGATTCGGTGCATGGCACCTGGGACAGGGATATTACTGCAGATGCCAATGACAGCCATATTAGTGTTGATGGTCGGTCTATTGGTTATTCCCAACATCAGTCTATTGAGGATACGCCCTGGGCCGCTGCCGGTGTTCAGCTGGTCGTAGAATGCACTGGCAAGCTAAAAACCGAAGAAAAACTAGCCCCCTATTTCGCTCAGGGAATCAAAAAGGTTCTGGTGTCTGCTCCTATTAAAGGTCTGCCCGAGGACCTGGTGATCAACCTGGTAATGGGAGTTAATGACCATAGGTATCAGGGCCAAAATATTGTCACCGCAGCCTCCTGTACCACCAACTGTCTGGCGCCGGTGATTGATGTGCTGCACCGTACCTTTGGTATTGAGCATGGCTCGATGACCACCATTCATGATATTACCAATACCCAGAGTATTCTCGACGAATACCACAGCGACCTGCGCCGCGCCCGTGCCAGCAGCATGTCACTGATTCCTACCAGCACCGGGTCGGCGACCGCTATCACTGAAATCTTTCCCGAGTTGAAGGGCAGATTAAATGGATTGGCGGTGCGCGTACCCCTGGCTAATGCCTCGCTGACTGACTGTGTCTTTGAGCTGCAACAGCAGGTCAGTGTGGAGCAGGTTAACGAAGCACTTAAGTCAGCTGCCGATGGCCGGCTCAAAGGTATTCTCGGCTTTGAAACCAGACCGCTGGTATCGGTCGACTACACCAATGATCGCCGCTCAGGCATTGTCGATGGCCTTTCAACTATGGTCATTAATAATACCCAGGTGAAGCTATTGATCTGGTACGACAACGAAATTGGCTATGTAAACCGTATGATGGAGCTGGCAGGTAAAATCGCCCGGTCTATCTAAACACTGGTCAAAAAATGTCCATGCGCTCACCACTGGCCCAGTATATTACCGTTACTCTCAGCTACTGGGCCTTTACTCTGACCGATGGCGCTCTGCGCATGCTGGTGCTGCTGTTTTTCCACAATCTGGGTTACAGCCCCATAGAAATTGCCAGCCTGTTTTTGCTCTATGAATTTTTTGGTGTGGTGACTAATTTGTATGGCGGCTGGTTGGGTTCTAGATTTGGTTTAACCCTGACTATGCAGCTGGGTCTGGGGTTGCAAATTTTTGCTCTGGCACTGTTACTGGCCGATCCCTCGGTACTGACGGTGGTCTATGTGATGATTGCCCAGGCTATTTCGGGGATTGCCAAAGACCTCAATAAAATGGCCGCCAAAAGTAGTATCAAAACTCTGGTGGCTGATGGGGAGCAGGGCAAACTCTATCGCTGGGTGGCCATGCTCACCGGTTCAAAAAATGCACTTAAAGGCATGGGTTATTTTCTCGGTGGCGCACTTTTGGCAACAGTCGGCTTCCAGGGCAGTATCGCCGCTCTTCTCAGCCTGTTATTGGTAGCTCTTGTGATGGGCATTTGGCTGCTGGAGTATCAGCCCGGAAGTAACAAAGGTTCTTTTAGTCAAAGCCTCTCACCCAGTGCCGGCGTAAACCGTCTGTCTGCTGCCAGGCTATTTTTATTTTGTGCTCGAGATGTTTGGTTTGTAGTGGCACTGCCGGTATTTCTGCAGAGCCAGCTGGGTTGGTCGCCGGTCCAGGTGGGTAGCCTGATGGCCGCCTGGGTAATTATTTATGGGGCTATACAGGCCATTGCGCCAAAGATTACCGGTAGCCATGTGCCCAGTGGTAGAACCCTTTATGTCTGGGCCACACTGCTCACCCTTTTGCCCTGCGGCATAGCATTTGCGCTTAGCTCTGACATTGATCCCGGGCTGGTTCTGGTAGTTGGGCTGCTGATATTTGGTGGCGTTTTTGCAATTAATTCCAGTGTACATTCCTATCTTATACTGGCCCTGGCCCAGCGTGAATCTGCCTCTCTTGACCTGGGGTTCTACTATATGGCCAATGCCGGTGGGCGACTGCTGGGTACCCTGCTATCTGGACTAATGTACCAGCAGTATGGGCTGATTAGCTGCTTGCTAATGTCATCGTTGTTGATCGCTATCAGCGCCCTGCTGGCTCGAGATCTGAAGCCCCAATCTTCCTAGAGCTTTACAGACAGGTCTGTTAGGGTATCTGCTGTTTTTATTATTCTAATTATCTAAGGCTTTGACGATTCCAACATGAGTACTGACACTGAAAATGCAATGGACCCCAATGGGTTGTTCCGCGAAGAAAACTACACAGACCAGAAGATGGGCGCTATCCGTAAACTGATCCCTGTCTGTGCCGATGGCTCAGATGATACGGATCGGCCGGTCAACTTTTTTGGCTCTGCTCAGGTGATGACACCTATGGGGGCAATTCCCCTTAACTTTGCTCTGGAGGGAACCACCATTGGTGAAGCTGCAGAGGATTTTGCCGATAAAGCGGCTATAGCCATGGAAGAAGCTGCAAAAGAGCTGGAGCGCATGCGCCGCGAGCAGGCTTCACAGATTGTGGTGCCAGGACAGGGTGGCCAGGGCGGTATGGGTGGCGGTTCCGGCAGCGGAATCATTACCTAGAAAAACCACCGCTAGAAAAACCACTTAGCCCCCTACAACAGATTATGCCCCAGCTGATAAAAAGCAGCTGGGATAACGGAGGCGGAGATACTCAATACCTGCTGGTGTCGCCAGCAGCGACGATTAAGCTGCATACATAGGGATGAGCCCTGGCCTGTAAGCGTCAGTTGGTGCTGCTGCTCTGGGCTTGGCGATACAGCCATCAGCTGATAGTCAACTCTGGTGCTGGGGGCAATCCAGTCCAGATAGGCATCTGGCGTAACCTTTTTAAATGTTTGCTTGGGCAGTGCCGGTGCCAGCGCGGTATTGACCCACAGCTGCTGCAGCACCAGGGGACAATTGCGCTCTAGGTGCAGCATATTTAATTGATAAACGGGTTGTTTTGAATCCAGCAGCATTAGCTCAGTCATTTGACGGCTAGGGGCAACAGCTTCTATACCCAGCAGGCGATTGCTGTAGTAGCCCGTCTCTCGGGCCCGCTCGACCAAGTCAATAATTTCAATACTGGCCACCTGCAGGTTTGGCTTGGCGACAAAGGTTCCGGAACCCGCTGTTCTGGACAGTAATCCCTGGTCTGCAAGTTCTTGCAGAGCCCTGCGCGCCGTCATTCTGCTGACAGAAAATTGCTCAGCCAGCTTAGGTTCAGACGGCGTTCTATAGCCGATGGGCCATTCACCTGTCTCGATCTGATGCCTGAGGTACTGTTTTATCAATTCGTACTGAGGTAGTTTTAGCGCTGTTTTCACCATAGTATTGCACTCAAAATAAAGTATAGACAGCAATATCTGTATATACATATTATTTTTAATATACAAAGGTGTTTGTACGCTAAATTCGTCGAAAAATCCAGTTTTAAGCGAATAAAAGCAAACTTTTTTCTTACGCTCAGCCTCTAGCTTGAAAAATATCTGTATATACAGTTTAACTATTTTGCAATTAGAGCCAGCTTCTCTGCCCGACTGAGCTTTTTAATCGCTGCCTCTCGACTAGCCGCAGTGCTGCGGTTGTAGCCCTGCTCTAGATAAACCATTTCCACCGCTTTGCGTCCGCGGAAATACTTGGCTCCCGCTTTGCCAGACTGGTGTTCAGCCAGGCGCCGCTGGGGATCTGTGGTAATTCCTGTGTACAGCGTCTGATCGCTTGCCCGCACCATATACACATACCACTGATCTACCTCAGAGGATGAAGTTGAGGCTGAGGCTGACTTATTCATTCTGGCTTAAGGGCGCCGTGGCAGAACTGGCACAGGTAGTTAGCTCGGCCGCGCTGAATCTTGCGGTGGCGCATAATGGTCAGCTGGTGAGTTCTGCAACCACAGACATAGGCGAAACGCTGGTACTGGCGCACTGGAATACCGCTTAAATCGTAATTGCCCGTGGCTCTGGGAATGCCGCCCAGATCAACCATAATGCTTTTCCATTCTGGCCCATGGGGTTTGACCCGCTGGAAACCATACAGACAGTCGACAATATAATGAGCCACTTCATGAATTACCGTATCACTGAGACTGTCCTGATAGTATTTGGCAAACAGCCAGGGGTTGTACCTTATGCGCCTGTGCTTGCGGCTAACCTGATACATGCCGGCACATTTACCCCTGAGGTCAAAGTTGACAGGTACTGGGGCAAAGTCACGGCCATAGCGCTTTGAAGCCAGCGCAATACAGCGGTCAGTGGCGTTTATAACCTCAGCCTGCTGCTGTTCTGTGATAGGCTCTATCTGTTCAATCTCTTCCATTGACCAAGTATAAGGCTTGGCTGTGCTGGTACAATGCCGGTCAGTTAATTTGAGTTTTTATTTTAGATTTTGTGCCCATGAATGTAGATCTGCACTGCCATACCAATGTTTCCGACGGCACATTGTCGCCCGCGGAGCTTATTCGCCTCGCGGCGGAGCGCAATATCAATATGTTGTCGATTACCGATCATGACAGCATCCAGGCCTATGAGACCGCCCGCCCATCCAATGCAGACCTGAGGCTGATACCTGGCATTGAGTTCTCCAGTTACTGGAATAAGTTTGGCGTGCATATTGTTGGTCTTAATCTGGACCTGTCTAGTGCTGCTATCCAACAGGGAGTGGCACAGCAGTCCCAGGCGCGCGAAGACCGAGGGGAGAAAATTGCCGAAAAGCTCCGCCGTCTGGGTTTTGACGACTGTCTGGCTGGCGCCAAAAGTTTTACCTCTGGCGGCCAGGTGGGCCGGCCCCACTTTGCCCAACATCTGGTCGCCATAGGCGCGGTCAGCAGCATACAGCAGGCATTTAAAAAATATCTAGGCGCCGGCAAAGCCGGAGATATTAAAGAGCAATGGGCCGACCTCTCTCAGGTAGTGGACTGGATACGCGGCGCCGGTGGTGTGGCAGTGCTGGCTCATCCCACCAAGTACAAAATGACGCGCAGTAAAATCAACCAGCTGATCGAAGATTTTACCGCTGTGGGGGGCGAGGCAATTGAAGTTATCTCTGGCCTGCAAATCCCCTCGGTAACCAAGGATATGGCTAGACTGTGCAATAGCCATGGCCTGCTGGCCTCCTGCGGGTCAGATTTTCACTCAGTCCAGCAACCCTGGGCAGCCCTAGGCATGGTGGCACCACTGCCGGACAGCTGCACTCCAGTATGGCAGCGCTGGAGTTAATCCTGCGCGCGCAATTCCTTAGCCCCCTATTCCTGTGTATACTGCGCCGCTGCCTATTATGGGCGGCAGCGTATAAGATTAAATAGTTAATTAATTGAGAGCCTAAGTCAGTGGAAATCTTTATCTTCGTTAGTGAACAATGGGTATTAATCAGTGTGCTGATGGGCCTGGTTTATTTCCTTATCTGGTCCGAGCGCAGCAAGGGCGGCAAGCCGATTACAGCCAATGAGCTGGTGGCAATGATGAACGCAGATACAGCTGTTCTAGTGGATGTGCGTCCCGCCAGTGAATTTCAGTCAGGTCATATCCACGGCGCTATTAATATTCCCCACAACAAGGTGGACGGGCGCATTGGCGAGCTTGAAAAGTCGCGCAGTAAAATCCTGGTGATGGCAGACCATATGGGTCAGCACGCTGGGAGTGCTGGCCGAAAGTTTAGTAAAGAAGGCTACAACGTGCGTCGGCTCAGTGGTGGCATGGGTGAATGGCAGGCTCAAAGCATGCCTGTAGTGAGAGACTAGGTTAATAAAGGGAACACCATGTCACAAGTAGTACTTTACGGAACGCGATTTTGCCCGTTTTGCATTCAGGCTCGCCGCCTGCTTACTAGCAAAGGTATTGAGTTTAAAGATATCCCCCTGGACTCGGATCCGGAGTTGCGTTCTTCGGTGATGGACCGCAGTTCGCGACACACTGTGCCACAGATCTGGATTGGTGAAAATCATCTGGGTGGCTACACCGAGCTCTGTGAACTGGATGTTCAGGGCGGACTAGACCCGCTGGTTAGCACCGGGGGTTGAATTAGCCCCGGGCGACTCCATATAAGTTTAAAGGCCCTCTTAATAGTAGATAATAAGGTTAATAATCATGACAGAAGAAACAGCAGTAGCGGCGGAAGCACCGGCATCAGAGCCACAATTCTCCATCCAGCGTATTTACCTGAAGGACCTGTCCTTTGAGACACCTCAGGGCCCATCAGCTTTCACCAAACAGTGGCAACCGAAGGTCAATCAGGACCTGAGCACCAAATCTGCGAAGATTGAAGAGGATGTGTTTGAAGTAAGCCTGCGCCTGACACTTACCGTGAGCAGCGATGAAGAGACTATTTATTTAATTGAAGTGGAACAGGCTGGCCTGTTTACCATTCGTGGTTTCGCCGACCAGCAGCTCACTCAGGTACTCAATACTACCTGCCCAAATCTGCTGTTTCCCTATGCCCGCGAGGCCATAGATAATATTCTAACCAAGGGTTCGTTCCCTCCCTTGATGATTCCACCAATCAACTTTGATGCTCTGTTTGCTTCTGCTGTCCAGCAGGCGGCCGCCAAAGCCAAGGACGAGCCTGAGAGCGAAGAAACCCAGCACTAGTCACCACAGGCTGTCCCAATAAAAAAACCCGCTTTTAACAGCGGGTTTTTTTCTTTTGGAATATCGCTCTCCGCAGCCTACAGCGCCTTGCTCTCCATGCTGTATTCCTGCAACTTTCTGGTTAATGTATTGCGCCCCCAGCCCAGCAATTCGGCGGCATCCTTTTTGCGCCCACCGGTATGGGCCAGGGCAGTCTCGATCATAGTGCGCTCAAACTCCGGAATCGCCTGGGCTAGTATGTCACTGCGACCCAGCTTGAGCTCCCGCTCGCTCCAGCGCTTTAGCATCTGCTGCCAATCGCCCTGGGTGCGACTCTCAGACTCTGCATCCTCGGCCTGCAACTCCGGGGGCAAATCAGTCAACAGCACCTCTCGACCTGCGGCCATCACCGTCAACCAGCGGCAAATATTTTCCAACTGGCGCACATTGCCAGGCCAGGCCAGGTTAAAGAAAAAGTCTTCCGCTTCCTGGGACAGCGTCTTGGGCTCCATATCCAGCTCTTTGGCTGCCCGGTAAAAGAAGTGCTGCATCAACTGGGGTATATCTTCGCGGCGATCGGCCAGCTTGGGCAGATGGACGCGGATAACATTTAAGCGGTGAAAGAGATCTTCTCGAAAGCGGTTTTCAGCCACTAATTGTTCCAGATTTTGGTGGGTGGCGGCAATAATCCGCACATCTACTTTTACCGCTGTATGACCGCCAACTCGGTAGAACTCGCCATCGGCCAGCACGCGCAGCAGTCTGGTCTGAGCCTCGGGGGGCATATCGCCAATCTCATCGAGAAACAATGTGCCACCATCAGACTGCTCAAAGCGCCCTTCGCGGCGCTGAGCTGCGCCGGTAAAGGCGCCTTTTTCGTGGCCAAATAGCTCTGATTCGATCAGGTCATTGGGTATGGCCGCCATATTCAGAGCGATAAACTTATTCTCACGCCTGGGACTGTGTTTGTGCAGGGCCTGGGCAACTAACTCTTTACCTGTGCCAGATTCACCATTAATTAAAACTGTGATGTTGGACTGAGAGAGACGACCAATGGCTCTAAACACCTCCTGCATGGCAGGGGCTTCACCAATAATTTCTTTGGCTACATTTTGAGCCTGGACTGGCTCGGCCTGAGATTTCTGCTCCTTGGAAAAAGACAGGCCGCGACGGGCGACATCTACAAGCTCTTCAAGGTCAAAGGGTTTGGGCAGGTATTCAAACGCACCCCCCTGATAGGCGGCTACTGCGCTGTCTAGGTCTGAATGGGCTGTAGTAATAATGACCGGAATATCTGGCCTATTGCCATGTATCTCTTTTAATAACTGCAGACCATCTATTCCAGGCATACGAATATCGGAAATAATAATCTCTGGCTCAGCGGTCTTGAGCGCCTGCAGTAGATCGTTGCCCGATTCAAAGCTGCGCACGGTAATTCCGTCTCTGGTAATGGCTTTTTCCATTACCCAGCGCAGCGAGCGATCATCTTCTGCTATCCAAATTTCTGAATTAGTACTCATATTAAACCTTTACGGGGAGGTAGATAGAGAAGCTGGTATGACCTGCCTCTGATTCACATTCAATAATGCCCTGATGACCGTTGACCGCAGTCTGCGCAATGGTCAGACCCAGTCCGGAACCCTCGCTGCGGCCACTGATCATTGGGAAGAAAATGCGCTCTTTGAGCTCTTCGGAGACACCTGGACCATTGTCAATAATCTCCAGGCAACAGATCACCTTGTGATGCTGGCCAGCAATGGTGAAACTGCGCTTAATTCGCGAGCGGAAAGTAATCTGAGGATCTGCCTCAGAGGAGTCCAGTACCGCCTGCATAGCGTTGCGCGCTACATTTAGCACCGCCTGAATAAGCTGCTCTTTATCACCCTGAATATCAGGGATACTGGGGTCATAGTCTCTCTTCAGAGTTAGGCTACCCCGGGTTTCCGCCTCAATAAGAGCGGCCACATGCTCTGTCACCTCGTGGATACTCATAGCCTCCATCTGAGGTAGATGGTTAGGTCCCAGCAGGCGATCGACCAGATTGCGCAGGCGATCGGCCTCGGTGGTGATAATGTGGCAGAGCTCTCTGGTCTCATCGTCCAGCCCCTGCTCTGCAATCATCTGATTCAGCAGTTGGGCAGCACCGCGGATACCTCCGAGGGGATTTTTAATCTCATGGGCCAAACCCCGTATCAGGCTTCTTGAAGTGTCATGGACTGACAGCAGTGCCTCTTCGCGATTTATCTTTAAAAAGCGATCGATAGGCTGCATTTCCAACAACAGCACAGCCTGACCATTCAGTTCCACCGGGGTGACTGTGTAATCCACCTGGGCACTCTCGGCGCTTGGCAGACGCAGGTGCTCATGCCGTCGAGTATGGGGGCTGCCGCTGTCCAATGCCTCTTGCAGAGTGGTTAGAGACATATTGGTATCCACAAACAGGTCCCTGGCCTCTGTTCCACACAGGCGCGCGGCGCTGGCTTGCGTTAAAGCTTCAGCAGCTGGATTTATATAGTCGATAACTAGGTCGGCATTGAGCAATAGCACCGCGGTATTCAGGTTATCGAGCAATAATCTGTGTAACTGATCTGAGGTCATAGGTTACGCAATCTGGTTAGTTTATAAGAGCCCGCCTCTTTTGCTTTTTAAAGTAGCAATAAGCAGGCCAATATTGGCTGCTGAGCAAGATAAACCCGAGCCTGTTTTTGGGGCCTGTAGAGCAGCCCGTCACAGGTAAAGCCATCTTAGGATTGATTATGCACCATTTTGGTGCGATCTGGTTTAATTTAACCGCAAATGGGTCAATAAAGGTGATGTTGCGCCTGGTCGCCTGATTGGACTAACGCATAAAGTGTCGCTGCACATGAATGCTGATCGGCTTGAGGGATAGCAAAATTTTGCCCTCGGCACTCCGAATCTGAGCACCAATTTGATAAGAGCCCCGCTCCAAATCCTCCAGTTGGTAAGCTGTCGCCCCAATAGGTGCGCCTAGAGGCTGACCATTGCTCAAAAACTGCACCCTGTGCCCGGGCTGAAGCTGAGGCTGCAAGCCCAGTTGAATAATTACATTGCGCTGCTGGTTAGGGATGATTTGATCATGGGCTGGTGACAGAATATAGGCCTGAGTATAAACGGCAAAGGCCGGTGTTTGCTGAGCTTCCTGAGTACCTTCTGCGTCGGGGTTGGCTGCGGGCTCAGGCTTTCCTATCGGCTCAGGCTTTCCTATCGGCTCAGGCTTTCCTATCGGCTCAGGCTGTACTCTGGGCATTTTATTGACCGGCGGCAGCGCCAGCGGCACCAGCTTAGCATCTGGCTGAGGCTGGTCTGTATAGGTAATATTGCCATTGTTATCGACCACCTTGTAGACCTCCGCAAAGACTGGGAGGCTGAACATCAAGGCAATAAAATACAGTATTCTCATAGTCATCTCCTGGCAGGCAACTGGCTGCGCATAACCCTACTTAAAGATTAGACTTATATTAGAAAAACCGTCGGCAAAGAAAAAGCCCGCCATTCCAAGAATGACGGGCTCGTCCGATTTTGCTTCAAAACAGCCTGTGCTAAAAACTTAGCAGCTGTAGTACATATCAAACTCAACCGGGTGAGTGGTGTGCTCAACGCGGTAGACTTCTTCCATCTTCAAATCAATGTAGGCATCGATCATATCATCGGTGAATACGCCGCCAGCTGTAAGGAACTCACGATCAGCACTGAGTGCATCCAGCGCTTCACGCAGGCTGCCAGCAACCTGAGGGATAGCAGCGGCTTCTTCAGCAGGCAGATCATAGAGATCTTTGTCCGCTGCATCGCCTGGGTGAATCTTGTTCTTAATACCGTCCAGACCAGCCATCAGCATAGAGGCAAACATCAGGTATGGATTGGCAGTAGGATCACCAAAACGAACCTCAACACGCTTGCCGCGCGGGCTTGAAACATAAGGAATACGAATCGCCGCTGAACGGTTACGAGCTGAGTAAGCCAGCATTACTGGGGCCTCAAAGCCTGGGATCAAACGCTTGTAGGAATTAGTAGAAGCATTGGCAAAGGCGTTGAGCGCTTTGGCGTGCTTAATAATACCGCCAATGTAGTGCAGAGCCATCTCACTGAGGCCAGCATAGGCATCACCAGCAAACTGGTTGTCGCCGCCTTTGGAGAAAGACATATGGCAGTGCATACCAGAACCGTTGTCGCCAACGATTGGCTTGGGCATAAAGGTAGCAGTCTTGCCATAGGCATGGGCTACATTGTGAACACAGTACTTGAGAATCTGCACCTGATCAGCTTTCTTAACCAGGGTGTCAAAGCGAATACCGATTTCACACTGACCAGCAGTACCTACTTCGTGGTGATGTACTTCAACGTCCAGACCCATCTGTTCCATAGCGCCACACATAGCAGCACGCAGATCGTGCAGGCTATCAACTGGTGGTACGGGGAAATACCCGCCTTTTACGCCGGGACGGTGTCCCATATTGCCATCGGGCAGATCCATTGAAGAAGACCAGGCCGCTTCGTCGGAGTTAATCTTGTAGAAGTTACCGCTCATGTCGGCACCCCACTTGATATCGTCAAACACGAAGAACTCGGGCTCTGGACCAAAGTAGGCGGTATCACCCAAGCCAGTAGAGGCGAGATACTTCTCGGCGCGCTCGGCGATGGAGCGTGGATCACGCTCATAACCTTGCATAGTGGAAGGCTCAACGATGCCGCAGCGGATAATAACCGTTGGCTCATCGGTGAAAGGGTCCAGCATTGCAGTGCTGTCGTCTGGCATCAGGATCATGTCTGACTCATTAATGCCCTTCCAACCGGCAATAGATGAACCGTCAAACATCTTACCTTCTACAAAGAAGTCATCGCCCACTTCACCGACCGGAATCGATACGTGCTGCTCTTTACCTTTGGTGTCAGTGAAACGAAGGTCAACCCATCGCGCTTCGCTATCTTTAATCAGATTTAGAGTCTTCTCAGACATTGTTTCCTCCACTATGGAATCAGTAATGCTTTGTTTAAAGAGTCATTCGGCGCATTAAAGCCGAAATGACTTAGTTAGTATCAGGTTTGTCTTTAAAGGAATAGCAATAGTCATGCCAATGGAGCCACTTAAACTGCAGTGACCCCAACCACCATAAACACTGCGACTGGCGCAGTTGGGAGATTTTTCCAATAAAAGCACAGCAAATAATGTGCACCATAATGGTGCTTATTTAACAGAATTGCACCTGTATGGTGCGCAATTGATTTTAAATAGTATTATTGTGGACTGCCTGACTATAATGCCCCTCTGAATAACGTCTGTCATCTTTTCCTGCGGTTTTTGTTTATAGGCCTCGGGACTTCACAAGCCATTTATTGAAAACTGAGGTTTTAATATGGTTCCCTCTGACACAGGCACCATAGAACACCGCGGCAAGCTCGCAGAAGGGGAAATACTGATCGATGTGCGACATCCGGCAGACGCGGACGCTCAGCCTCTGTCCCTGCACAGCAACCAGCTTCTGTGCATTCCATTTTTTAGCCTCGAGCAGCAAATCGAGGATCTGGACCGCCAAAAAACCTATCTACTTTACTGTGACAAAGGCATTATGAGCCGCCTTCAAGCTCAGTTGATGCGCGACCGGGGCTTCGAACAGGTTGCCGTTTTCACAGGCAAAATAATGACCAAATCATAGTAATATCCCGATTGGTGCCCATTTTTTTGTATTAGCGACTATATTTAAGTATCGAGAATCAGGTTAAGTCATAAAATCAGCCGCAGGATGCAGCCGATGACACATAATCAGTCAGATCTCCTCGGGAGCATGGAGGTCGGAACCAAGGGCTCTTCACCCCCAGATCAGTCCGTAAAATTCGAGCTGGATCAAACTCTGCTCAACCATCTGGGAGCCAGTGTTGCGCTGTCTGCAGCCGGCGGCCTGGCACTTGTGATGACCAGGTTCCTGACTGAGTTAGGCACTGAGCTCAACCCAGCGATAAGCCTATGGACAATGGGCCTGATCGTCAGCCATTTGCTGCTGTGGCTGGCGGCGCCCCGCTATGCCAAACCTAGTACCATCTCAATAACTGCAATTACTGTATACAGCCTATTGTGGATTCTGGCAGGGCCTCTGTTTATCAGTGATGGATCTCTGGTGAATGGCATCCTCATTAGCACTGTTATTATTATTTTGACCTCTATCTGCCCTATGATAGTTCTGCAGCCTCCCTGGCTGCGCCGGCTCACCACCGCCCTTATCTACGGCTCAATCGGTGCTTGCCTGGTGGTGCAAACCCCCTCTCTGGCAGTGCAGGCGCCAGTAGTCCTACTAGTGCTGTACCTGCTGGTCGATATGGCTAATAGCAACTGCCGCCGCGCCTTGGTCAACCTCTCATTAAGGGCGCTTCAGGCGATGGACCGCTGTCAGCAGAGCCTCAATACCAGTCACAAGATCACCAGCCTGATCGAACAGACGCCACTGGGATTTATTGAATGGAATCAAAACCGGGAAATTATTGGCTGGAATCCAGCTGCTACGGCAATTTTTGGCTTTTCTCAATCCGAGGCCCTTGGCCGTACTACAGATTTTTTATTTGAAGACAAAAAAACTTTCTTAATGGAGCAGGCCGAACATGACCTGTTTTTATTTGGCAAAGATTTCTCCGGCACGGCGGAAAATATCACCAGTGATGGGCAGATTATTGTTTGCGAATGGAATGAGACTCCTCTGTTTGATAACGAGATGAATGTTATAGGCGCCGCCTCCTTTGTTGAGGATGTGACAGACCGGGTGCGCATGCAGACCAGAATTAAACAGCAGGCTTATTTTGACCCCCTGACCGGGCTCCCCAACAGGCATCGACTGATGGAGGAGCTCAATCGAGTGATCTCTCTGGCTCAGCGAACCCAGAGTTTCTGCGCTCTGCTATTTATAGATCTGGATCATTTTAAGGAAATCAACGACAGTCGCGGTCATCATTATGGTGATCTGGCTCTAACCCTGTTCGCCCAGCGTCTGCGCAAAGTAATTCGAACCCAGGAAACAGTGGCGCGGCTGGGTGGCGACGAATTTGTGGTATTGCTGGAGCGCCTGGGCACCGAGGGAGAGACGGCGCGGCTGCAAATTGCCCAGGTCGCGGAGAAAATTATCGATGCCGCCAGCGAGCCCTTTATTATTAAAGGCGAGAAATTTCAAATCAGCTGCAGCATTGGCATAGTGTTTTTTAATGATGGCTCCAGCGATGGCAACAGTATTCTCGAACAGGCAGATCAGGCCCTTTACACCATTAAACGGGAGGGTAAATCTAATTTCTATTTTCACAATCGCGAACTGTCTCTGGAGATGCAGAAACAGATGGAACTGCTTGAGCGCCTGCGAGACGAATCTCAGGCCCAGTCATTTTTGCCCTATTATCAACCGATTCTCGATACCAGCAACAATCTGATTAGCGCCCTGCAGATATTTTTGCGATGGCAGAAACCCAGTGGCGATATTGTTGAGGCCCACGAGTTTATTCAGGTACTGGAGTCCGGGTCGATGATTGTGGATATTTCCCTGTCGCTGATTGATCAGGCCTGCAAACAGGTCAATCTCTGGCGCAGCCAGGGCATATGGCAGGATCAGCAGCGCATTGTATTTACCCTTAGTCTGCGCGAGCTGGAGCACCCTTCGTTTATTCTTCAGGTGCAGGAAATTATGCTTAAACACGGGGTTGCACCTCGACTGTTTATGTTTAGCCTGCACACAGAATGTCTACCCAAGATAAATAGCTCCCTAAAGCTGCAGGTTAATCGGCTCCATGAATTGGGCTGCGGCCTGCTGGTAGACAATGTGGGTTACCAGAGTCTGCCGCTGCAGACATTGCGCGAACTGCAGGTGGAAACTATCCGCATCTCCCATCGCCTGATGACCGAGTCCACAGAAATTGAAAGCTCCTGGAATCTGGTTAAAGGCCTAGTAGAGCTGGCCAGATCTGTAGGTTTGAAATGCATAGCACCCTGTGTCGAGGAGGCGGACTTTCACCATAGGCTACTGGATCTCAGCTGCCAATTTTTGCAGGGAAACCTGATCGCACCGCCGTCTCCCCCCACCTCCATTACCAGAATGTTAATCGAGCGCAACGCCGGCGCGCCGGCTGAAACTTCGGCCAACTAAAAAGATCGGTAGCAGTTCCTGTCAATTCTCGTATAATCGCGGCTTTTTCGCCTGGTGCGATTATTTTAGGTATCCCAATGTCCATTGAAAACTTGCGCAATATTGCCATCATAGCCCACGTTGACCACGGCAAAACTACCCTGGTTGATAAACTTCTGAGCCAGTCGGGGACTCTTGATCGCAAAGACGCCGATGCTGAGCGCCTTATGGATTCCAACGACCAGGAAAAAGAGCGCGGCATTACCATTCTCGCCAAAAATACTGCGATCAAATGGAATGACTACCGCATCAATATTGTGGATACCCCAGGACACGCAGATTTTGGTGGTGAAGTAGAGCGCGTACTATCTATGGTGGATTCAGTGCTGTTGCTGGTAGATGCGGTGGATGGGCCCATGCCCCAGACTCGCTTTGTAACTTCCAAGGCATTTGAGCAGGGCCTGCGCCCGATCGTTGTGATTAACAAGGTAGACCGTCCAGGTGCTCGCCCAGACTGGGTAATGGATCAGGTATTTGACCTGTTTGACAGCCTTGGTGCCACCGATGAACAGCTCGATTTCCCAGTTATCTATGCCTCGGCGCTCAACGGTATTGCCGGCACTGACGTGGACAATATGGCTGAGGATATGACTCCGCTGTACGAAATGATTGTCGCCGATGTTCCTTCACCCCAGGTGGATGTAAATGGTCCTTTCCAGATGCAGATCTCTGCACTGGCCTATGACAGCTATGTGGGTGTTATAGGTGTTGGCCGCATAACCCGCGGCACCCTGAAGCCAGGTCAGCAGGTGGTAGTTAAGTCATCTGATGATAAAGAGCGCAAAGGCAAGGTGCTTAATGTTAAGGGGTATTTGGGCCTGGAACAGGTGGAAACTGACCTGGCTGAAGCCGGCGATATTGTCTGTATTAATGGCATAGATGGCCTGGGCATCTCGGATACACTCTGTGATCCTGATAATATCGAAGCTCTGCCTGCTCTCAGTGTTGATGAGCCCACTGTAAGCATGACCTTTATAGTCAACAACTCACCTTTTGCAGGTCTGGAAGGCAAGTATGTGACCACCAGAAATATCAAGGATCGCCTGGATCAAGAATTGATTCACAATGTGGCACTGCGGGTTAAGCCCGGCGACTCACCAGATAAATTTATTGTCTCAGGCCGCGGTGAACTGCACCTCTCTGTGCTAATTGAAACCATGCGTCGGGAAGGCTTTGAAATGGGCGTTTCACGTCCGGAAGTAGTTACCAAATTGGTGGATGGCGAAGTTCAGGAGCCCTATGAGCAGGTAGTAATTGATGTGGAAGACCAGCATCAGGGTTCGGTAATGGAAGAACTGGGCATGCGCAAAGGCGAAATGACCAATATGGAGCCAGACGGCAAAGGCCGTGTGCGCCTTGAGTTTATTATTCCGTCTCGCGGACTGATTGGTTTTCGTGGTGCCTTTCTGACTCTGACCTCTGGATCGGGCATTATGACCAGCGTCTTCGATCACTATGGCCCGGTCAAACAGGGAGAGACCCACAGCCGTCAAAATGGCGCCCTGATCAGTATGGTTAAGGGTAAGACTGCCGCCTTTGCGCTATTTAATATTCAGGCCCGTGGTCGCCTTTTCCTCGGTCATGCGATCGATGTCTATGAGGGCCAGATTGTGGGTATTCACAGCCGTGGCAATGATTTGGTAGTAAATCCCATCAAGGGCAAGCAGCTCACCAATGTGCGCGCCTCTGGTACTGACGAGGCTCTGACCCTGGTGCCACCGATCAAGCACACCCTTGAGCAGGCTCTGGAGTTTATTGAAGACGATGAGCTGGTCGAGGTCACGCCCCAGAGTATTCGCCTGCGCAAAAAACTATTGACTGAAAACCTGCGCAAACGCGCTCCCAAATAAGTCGCTTCTCTAGAGGCCGAAACTTCGATTTCTACGCATCTATGAACTATTATTTAGTGAATAGTGCATGGAAGTCGAAGCATGTCCAAGAGGGATAACAAGGATTTAGTCACCGGCGGGTTTCTGTCATTTTCATTAATGGCGCAGGAATTTATCGCCATTATGTTTGCCTTTTACTCTTACCGTCAGGGTGAAATGGCGCTGGCCACCTTTTACCTTGCGGTGGCCGGCCTGTTAATTGTCGCCCTGGGTCTGTTCTATATTTTTGATCATCACCGTCTGGCGCGAGTTCTGCTGGCCAGCACCCTGTTAACCTGCTTCTTTTTCCTATTGCTGGGCGCCTCAGATGCCAGTGCTTTGATGTGGTGTCTAACCGTGGTTCCGGTGCTGGTCGGTGCATTTGATCACCGCCAGAGTCTTGCCATGCTGATCATACTGTTTGCCGCCGCTACCTGGATAATGTTTGGCGGCTCCATGCCTATAGCCGTGCCTGAGTATAGCGACACAGTGGTGGTGCGGTTTCTATCCTCCTACGCTATTTTGGCTGCCTTTGCCGTAGCCATGGATAACTCTCGCTTCGACAGCCTGACCAAATACAAAGATCTCTCGTCTCGGGTCGATGAGATTACCCATCAGGATGTACTGACCCAGCTGCCCAATCGACACAATATGGAAGGTCGTCTGGCCGCCAAGTATCAGCAGTACCGTCTGGGCAAGCAGCCATTTTCAATTCTGCTGGCAGATCTGGATAATTTTAAGTTTATTAATGATCGCTATGGTCATGATGTGGGGGATGAGATTCTCTACGCCGTGGGCCAGATGCTGCTCGAGCCTCTGCGCGACGAGGATGTGGTGGCGCGCTGGGGCGGCAATGAATTTATGGTGCTGCTGCCAACAGCCAATGCCGAGGCCGCAGTTAATATTGCCGAGCGCCTGCGCACCAAGGCCACCGAAATTGATATGCAGGCCCAGGGAGACAAGCTGAGAATCTCCCTCAGTGTGGGGGTGGCGTCCATAGATAAGTGCACCGGAGTCGATGACCTGATGTCCACCGCTGAGAACGGCCTCTATCAGGCCAAACATATGGGCCGGGATATGGTAGTGGTTGGATGAAGAGTGGTTGGATGAAAAGCGGTTGGCTAGATCACTGACAGTCCCTGTGGCGATAACAGTCTACAACATGGTCATTGACCAGCCCCATGGCCTGCATATGGGCATAACAGATGGTGGTTCCAAAAAACTTAAACCCACGCTTTTTCATATCTTTGCTAATAGTATCCGATAGAGCAGTGGACGGAGGAATCTGCCCATGGGTCTGCCAGTGATTAATCAGGGGTTCACCGTCCACATAGGCCCAAAAATAGTTGGCAAAACTGCCAAACTCTGCCTGAACTTCCATAAAGCAGCGAGCATTGGAAACAGCGCTATTAATCTTTAAGCGATTGCGCACTATGCCGGCGTCCTGAACACAGCGCTCTATATCCTGCTCGGTAAATGCAGCGACCTTCTCCACCTCAAAGTCAGCAAATGCTTTGCGGTAGGCCTCTCGCTTGCGCAATATGGTTATCCAGGACAGTCCAGCCTGGGCACCCTCAAGCAGCACAAATTCAAACAACTTTTTGTCGTCGCGGCAGGGTACACCCCATTCGGTATCATGGTAGGCCTGATACAGCGGATCATCCCCGCACCAGATACAGCGAATTAAGTCAGTCATGGCTTTCCCCTTGAGTCAAAAACTAATAAGCCGTTTAAAAACTAGTCTAGCTCATCGATGTTGTCTATATTAACCTGACTAACTGTAGGTTAGGCAGGGCCCCCAAAAGGGCAGCAAGTAAAGCGTTAATTACCAGTCAAAGGAACTCTCATTAATGAGAAAAGCATTTCCAGCCATTCGCCCCTACCAAACCCACAGCCTGGCAGTCACTGCACCCCATGTGCTCTATGTGGAGGAGTCAGGCAACCCGGAGGGCATTCCCGTGCTGTTTGTTCACGGCGGGCCAGGTGGCGGTACCAGGACTTCAGACCGCTGCTTCTTCGACCCAGACAAGTATCGCATTATTCTCTTTGACCAGCGCGGTTCAGGTCAGTCGACACCCCATGCTCGACTCGAGGACAACAATACTGCTGCGCTAATAGAGGATATAGAAACTATTCGCAATAAACTGGGTATTGATCGCTGGGTGGTATTTGGTGGTTCCTGGGGTTCTACCCTGGGTCTGGCCTATGCCGAGCAGTACCCACAGCTGGTGCGGGGCTTAATTCTGCGGGGTATCTTCCTGTGCCGGGATGAGGATATTCAATGGTTTTATCAACAGGGCGCCAGCCATGTTTTCCCCGACTACTGGGAACAGTACCTGCAGGTGATACCAGAAGCCGAGCGCGGCGATATGCTGGCAGCCTACTATGCCCGCCTGACCGGCGAGAACGAAATTGAGCGCATGGCCGCTGCCAAGGCCTGGTCTATGTGGGAGGGGCGCTGTGCCACATTGCATGCCAATGAGGCCCTGGTAGATCATTTTGCCAACCCCCATATGGCCATGGCTATGGCTCGAATCGAGGCACATTATTTTATTAATAAGGCATTTTTGCAGCCCAATCAGCTGACCGACAATGCCTATAAGCTAAAAGATATCCCAGGCACCATAGTGCACGGCCGCTACGACATGGTGTGCCCAGTCAATCAGGCCTTTGCGCTCAGCGCAGCCTGGCCCGAAGCGCGGCTGAAAATAATTGCCGATGCCGGACACTCCTCCAGCGAACCAGGTATCACTGATGCCCTGGTCTCGGCAACCGAGAGTCTGGCTCATCAGCTTGGCTCTGAGTCTCAATAGCTGTGCAGGGGCTTATTCAGCGGGTGTCCAGCGCCTCGGTTTCTGTTGATCAACAGATTCAGGGGCAGATCGATCAGGGTATTCTGCTATTGCTGGGGGTGCAAAAAGAGGACAGCCAGGAGACTGCAGACAAATTACTGCAAAAGGTACTTAACTACCGGATATTTTCTGATGACGAGGGAAAAATGAATCTCTCACTGGGAGATATTGGCGGTGGCTTGCTGGTGATATCCCAGTTCACCCTGGCTGCAGATACTAAAAAAGGCCTGAGACCCAGCTTCTCTTCCGCGGCTCCCCCGCAGCAGGCGGAGGCACTTTACGAGTATTTTTTGGCTAGTGCAAAGGCGCAACACTGCACAGTTAGCAGCGGTGTCTTTGGTGCCCATATGCAGGTGAGCCTGTGCAATGATGGGCCGGTAACATTTAACCTGCAGAGCTGATGCCGGTCTCTGGCAAAGTCGGTATACGCTGGTGGAACTAGGGTGGCAAGCTGTCAATAAGCTGCCCATGAAAACCCTCAAAACCCCCGTTACTCATAATCACAATATGAGTATCTTCAGATACCTCACTTATAGTAAGCGCTAACAAACTTGATATGTCTGCGGTGGCTTTGGCTGGCGCGGCACAGCCGAGAGCAACGGCCTCAATATCCCAGTCGATGCGCGGATTCTGGTACCAAAAAACCTGGTCTGCAGCAGCTACACAGGCACCCAGTCTGTCTTTGTGCATGCCCAGCCTCATGGTCGCTGAGCGAGGCTCAATCACAGCTATAATGCGGCTGTCACCCACTCTGGCCCGCAGGCCCTCGAGAGTACTCTGTATAGCGGTTGGATGGTGGGCAAAGTCGTCGTAGACGGTTAAACCATTGGCCTGATAAATCACTTCCATGCGACGCTTAACCCCAACAAAGTCTGATAGGGCCTCACAGCAATGCTCCAGACTGACCCCAACCTGATGGGCAGCAATAATCGCCGCCACAGCATTGCAGACATTGTGGGTGCCACTGTGACTCCAGTGAACTTCAGCGCTCTGGCCCGTCGCCTGATGGGTCACTTCAAATTGCGACCCATCTGCAGCAAGCAATCTATAGCGCCAGTCTGCGGAGTCTTCACCAAAGGTCTGCTGCCGACTCCAGCAACCCTGATCTATGGCGGCCAATACATTCGGATCAGCCGCCGGGTAAATCACTGTGCCTGTGCTGGGCACAGTGCGCACACAGTGATGAAACTGTTTTTGAATGGCAGCCAGGTCATCGAAAATATCCGCATGATCAAATTCCAGATTATTCACCACCAGGATATCGCTAAAGTAATGAACAAACTTAGAGCGCTTATCAAAGAAAGCGCTATCGTATTCATCGGCCTCTACAACAAAATAATCACTGTCTGTAAGTCGTGCTGACAGTCCGAAGTCCTGGGGCACTCCACCAATCAGGAATCCCGGAGCCAGACCTGCACAATCGAGAATTTTGACCAGCATGCTGCTGGTTGTGGTTTTACCATGAGTGCCGGACACCGACAGCACATGTTTGTTGCGCAGAATATTTTCCCCCAGCCACTGGGGACCTGAAATATAGGGCAACTGATTGTCTAGCATAGCCTCCACGCAAGGATTTCCGCGGGACATAGCATTACCTACTACAATTAAGTCAGGTGCTGGGTGCAATTGCTCCGGGTTAAACCCCTCAATCAGACTAATGCCCGCCTTTTCAAGCTGTGTACTCATAGGTGGATATACATTGCTGTCGCAACCGGATACCTGATGCCCCAAATCCTTAGCCAGTTGGGCCAGGCTGCCCATAAAAGTGCCGCAGATACCAAGGATATGAATATGCATTTTGCTGTTTGCCTCTCTGCCTTTTGCTTGTGGTGCTGCTGTGCTTGCCGGGCTGGTGCCGGAGCCTATTTTAAGGACATTAATATAGCTTAACTAGCAGTGAAATAGAGAATCTAATCGCAGATAGGTCATGGATGATGCCCCAGATGTACTCTTTTACCCACAGGATATTTTTAATTATTGCCATTGTACTACTGCTGCAGGCCTGCGGTGGCGGGGGCGGTGGTACATTGCCCTCTACCCAGAGACCAGTGGTAAACCCAGTTACTGAGCCCATAGAGTCCGGCGCCACTGTTGTAGACCCAGCCCGGGGAGGTTTCGCCGAACAGCCTGAGGACCCAGAGGGCTTCGCCCTTCTGGTAGCCAGTTTTGAAACCGCTGAATATGCTGGTATGCAGGGTCTAGCACTGATCAATGCCTCCAGTGCCTATGCCCGGGGAGCCGACGGGTCAGGGGTTAGCCTGGGTATTATTGACTCTGGAGTCTATGCACAGCATCTGGAGTTTGCTGACGGGCTGGGCAATAAAGTGACTCTGGTGGGGTCTGACTATGGCGGCGGCAACCAGCGCAGCAACGACGCTCTCAGTCATGGAACCATGGTCGCAGGTGTTCTTGCCGCCAACCGAGACGATCGCAACCAGGGTAGCTTTAATATGCATGGGGTCGCCTACAATGCCGATATTCATGTCTATGAAATCCCTCTGCAACCCAGTGATGGGCCCTATGACCCAGTGGGGCTGACTGATCTAGATTTTGGCACAGACAATTATTTTGCCAGCCGCTTTGCTGCCATGACCGATGAAGTGGATATTATCAATATGAGTTTCGGCTTTTCTGGTCTGGTAACTGATTACTCTGCCAGTGCTATTCAGTCGCGGCTGGGCAACAGCCTGGACGCCCTGCGTCAAAGTCACAGGCCCCTGGGCAGCCGAGCTATTTTTGTTGTCTCGGCGGGCAATGGCTTTGGCAGCAGAGATCAGTTTGGCAATGAGATAGATGCAAGTTCTCCTGAACTTCTCTCCGGCCTGCCACACCTATTTCCCGAACTTCAACCCCATATGCTGGCTGTTGCCGCAGTAGACAGCAGCGGTGGCATAGCTTCCTATTCCAATCACTGCGGCGTTGCTGCCAGTTTCTGTCTGGCGGCTCCCGGTGGGGGCGATGCGGATGCTGATGGCAGCTTTGCCCACTCAGAGGTCATCTGGTCAACTAATTCACCCCCAGAGGATGCGCCCCAGGGCAATCATTACTACGGCGGCTCCATAGGTACCTCTTTTGCAGCACCTATGGTCAGTGGCTCGCTGGCACTGCTCAAGCAGCTATTCCCCTCTGTTGGCAACTATGAATTGGTTAATCGCCTGCTGGTGACTGCAAACAAATCAGGTATCTATGCCGACAGCAGTATCTACGGTCAGGGTCTGCTGGATCTCAATGCGGCAACAAGACCGGTGGGCAATTTGGGTAGCCCCGCCAGCAATCATTTAGACGCCGGGCTAATAGCGCCCAATATCAACAGCATTAATATTGTCGGCGATGCTCTGGGTGATGCAGTGCAAGCCAGCCTTAGCCAGCAAAATATTGCCCTGTTTGATCAGCTGGGTTTTCCTTTTTATCAATCTGCCAGCACCATGGTAAAAACTGCAGCGCCCACAGTCGCCAGTATAAATTTCAGTCATGGCAGTCAAATTACAGCAGACGGCCATAAATTATTGCTGGGCATAGGGCAAAATCCCTGGCGTCAGGATTTTCGCCCACTGGGCAACCCCAACCAACAGGTGCAGGAGGATTATATTGCCCTGCAGTTTCACAGCCCCTATGGGAGTGAGCGCTTTGCAGGCCTAAACACTAATCCCGGCTGGTTTTTCGGGCTGTATGGCAATTCGGTGCTGTCTCCCTCAGCCACCGATGACGACAGTAGCTTTGCCGCGCCCTGGTTGCGCTTTGCCCGTCGCGGCTGGAGCAGTGGCGGCGCCATTGCCATAGGTTCCCAGAACAAATTGCGTATGGGTCTGTTTAATGGCCGCGCCAGTTGGGACAGATATCAGCCTCAGGAAAAACTGCAGGGCCATGGCGCAATGCTGGAGTACAGTCTTGGGTATCCAGGATCCAATCTCCACAGCCTCAGTGTTCAGACTGGCTTTGTGCGGGAGCAGAATAGTTTTTTAGGTACCAGCATAGGCCCAGCTCTGGGCAGTCTGGGGCAAGCTGAGACGCTTTTTGTTGGCCTTAATGGTCATGTGCAAATCGATAAACGCTGGCAGGCACTGCTGGCCCTCTATAGCGGCAGCACCTACACCGGGGCGGTCAATAGCCAGATTTTTGCTGTGGATTCACAGATTCGCAGCGGCTCCTGGGCTCTGGGTTTTAAGGGTCGGTCTCTGTGGCGCGTCAATGATCAATTGAGCCTTTATTTAACCCAGCCCCTGCGAGTAAAAAGTGGCCGGGCTGCACTTAAACTGGCCACAGGAAGAACCTGGGATCGCCAGGTGATCTACCAAGATATCTCCCTGGAGCTACAACCCCCAGGGCGAGAGCACAGGCTGGAGCTGGGCTATCATCTACCAACACGGATTGCACAGCGGCAGGCCTGGTTTTCCGCGACCAGCCAGTATATCCAGCAACCCAGCCACAGCCCGATAAATCCGCAACATCTAGTGGTAAAACTTATGTTCAGCATAAGCATAGATTAGCTGTTTTTACTTTTACCTCCAGCAGCAAAGCAGTAATATGCCAAGCCTAAAATGGACTAACAGGGATATGGGTATCTATGGCCAAGAAGAATGCGTTTTACGCTCAGTCTGGCGGTGTCACCGCGGTTATTAACGCCTCCGCTTGCGGAGTGATAGAAGCCTGCAGGGAGCACAGAGACAAAATTGGCACTCTGTATGCGGGGCAAAATGGCATTATCGGCGCCCTCCATGAAAATCTGATCGACACCAGCAAAGAGACCGCCGCCTCTATAAAGGCGCTTAAACATACTCCAGGCGGTGCCTTCGGCTCCTGCCGCTACAAGATGAAAGATCTCAAAGAGAGCACTCTGGAGTACGAGCGTCTTGTGGAGGTATTTAGAGCCCATAATATTGGTTATTTTTTCTATAACGGCGGTGGCGACTCTGCAGATACCTGCCTAAAAGTCTCACAAATTTCAGCCAAGATGGGCTATCCCATTCAGGCTATCCATATTCCTAAAACCATAGATAACGATCTGCCATTTACCGACTGCTCACCCGGCTTTGGCTCAGTGGCCAAATATGTTGCCGTCTCCACCAAGGAGGCAAGCCTGGATATTGCCTCTATGGCAGCCTCGTCGACCAAGATTTTTATCCTTGAAGTCATGGGCCGCCACGCTGGCTGGATTGCAGCATCCGGAGGCCTGGCCGCCAGCGAAGCCGGTGATGCACCCCATATTATTGTGTTTCCAGAAATTCCCTTTGTCCGCGAGGAGTTTATTGCCAAAGTCCAACAGACAGTGGCCGAGAAGGGCTACTGTGTGGTGGTCGCCTCAGAGGGAGCAAGCTACGCAGATGGCGCTCTGATTTCTGGCTCCCTAAATAAAGACGCCTTTGGCCACCAGCAACTTGGCGGAGTAGCACCCACCCTGGCCAGCATGGTGAAGCACTCTCTCGGCTATAAATACCATTATGCGCTGGCCGACTATCTGCAGCGCTCTGCTCGCCATGTGGCATCAAAAACTGATGTGGAACAGGCCTATGCAGTGGGCCGAGCTGCAGTGGACAAAGCAGTAGCTGGAAAAACCGGCATTATGGTGACCATTGAGCGGGGCAAAGGTAAAACATTTTCCTGGACTCTGGGCGAAGCCTCTCTGGCCAAGGTTGCCAATGTGGAGAAGAAAATGCCCAGATCCTTTATTACCAAGGATGGCTTTGGCATTACCCAGAAAGCCCGCGACTATTTGCAACCATTGATTATGGGCGAGGACTATCCTCCCTACAAAAATGGCATTCCCCTGTATCCAAAACTTAAGATAGTGCTGGCCCCTAAAAAGCTAGACACTGAGTTTAACGGCTAATTGACACGGCGCAGCGCCTTTCCTTCGAGAAACGCGCTAATATTTTCTACCATCTGACCCATAAGGCGCTGTCGCGATTCTGCTGCAATCCAGGCGCTATGGGGGGTAATAATTAGGTTTGGCACTGCATTGTCAATTAACAGATTACCGCCTACAGGCGGCTCTGCTGAGAGCACGTCCAGCCCGGCACCAGCGATTTCACCCTTTACTAGAGCCTGTTTAAGTGCCGGCTCGTCAATAAGAGGGCCGCGGGCGGTGTTAATCAATAGGGCCGAGGTTTTCATCAGAGCAAGTTCTGCACTGGAGATAAGGCCTTTGGTCTGAGGGGTCAAAGGGCAGTGCAGACTCAGAATATCCACCCTGGGCAGCAGTTCGTGCAGTGCCAGTCGAGGAAGGTCGTCAAGGTGGTTGCGCTCGGGCAGGGCGGCAAAAATAACCTGCATACCAAAGGCCTGGGCAATTTTAGCCACGCCTCTACCAAGGTCACCGGCACCAACAATACCCAGAGTTTTACCCTCAAGCTCCCGCACTGGATACTGGAGTAGACAAAACATCTCACTCTCGCCCCAGCTGCCGTCCATCACGCCACGGCTGTAAGACTGCAGATTGGTAGTCAACGCCAAAATCAGCGCCCAGACGTGCTGCACCACTGAGGCAGTGCCATAGTTTACCGCATTGCAGACCACCACCCCCTGCTCGCTGGCGGCCACAAGATCCACCACATTGGTACCAGTTGCCGGCAATGTAATCAGCTTGAGATTGGGCGCCTGAGACAGAGTAGCAGCATCGACCACTGTTTTATTGGTCATCACAATCTCGGCATCGCCAATGCGCTCTACCACCTCTGAGGCCGGGCAGTTACCATAAACTGTCCAGGAGACAGGTAGGTCGTAGAGGGCACTGAAGTCGAGATCATCTGGGCCCAAGCTGTCGCAATCAAGTATTACACCGCGCATAGATTTATCTCTGCCTATAAAATTGAGAGCTAAGTTTAAATCACCGACTCACTAAGACAAATGGAAGAATTAAAAAATTTATAGGCGTTTTTTTACAGGCTCTGATTAGACGGGCTTTCGGCCTATGATCTTGGTCTGCAAAACCGCATAATAGCGCCCTGTTTTGGCAATCTTCAGGGACGCCCATTTACATGTCTTCACCCTTACTAGACTTTTATCAGAGAGCGGTTCTCGACAACCCCCTTAGAGCCATACTGGCTATGGTGGCTTTGACTGCGGCTATGGCTATGGGACTGCCCAACTTCAAACTAGATGCCTCTGCAGATTCGCTGACACTGGAGCATGATGAGGATCTAAATTTCTTCCGTGAAGTGGTGCAGCGCTACGGCAGCGATAATTTTTTGATTGTCACTTTCTCTCCCAAAAGTGGCGATCTGTTTGACCAGAAAAACCTGGATACATTGGCGCAACTAAGCGCAGATCTGAGCGGGATTCAGGGGGTAGAGGGCATGCTGTCAATGCTCGATGTCCCATTGCTATACAGTCCTAAAATAGGTATCTCAGATTTACAGGATCCGCTCAATACGCTTTTATCAGAGGGCGTGGATCGCCAGGCCGCAAAGCAAGAATTTTTAAATAGCCCCATCTACAAAGATGTGCTGCTGAGTGCTGACGGCCGGACCACAGGCGTGCTGGCGACTCTGGCTCTGGATAAACAGTATCTGGACCTGGTAACCAGCCGCGATGCCCTGCGCCTAGTGCGAGATACCCAGGGCCTGACGCCCGAGCAAGAAGCTGAACTGAGCGCCGTCAGCCAGCAATTTTTAGATTATCGAACCGCCAAGGCTGCTGAGGATCACCAGCGTGTAGCTGAGGTGCGGGCACTGATGGACAGCTACAGGGATCGCGCCACTATTTTCCTCGGTGGCCCGGATATGATTACCGCAGATATGGTCGACTTTATTAAAAGTGATCTGATTATTTTTGGCAGCGGCATTCTGCTCTTTATTATCGCCACCCTACTGTTAATTTTCCGCAAACTGCGCTGGGTGGTGCTGCCTCTGGCCACCTGCACCCTGTGCCTGATAACCATCTTGGGATTTCTCAGCTGGATCGACTGGCGGCTTACGGTAATCTCTTCTAACTTTGTTTCACTGCTGTTGATTATTACCCTGGCCCTTTGCATTCACCTGATTGTGCGCTACAGAGAACTTCAGGCCCAGCAGCCAGAGACTGACCAGAAACAGCTGGTAACCCAGACTGTGGTCTCCATGGCTAAACCCTGCCTCTACACCGTGCTGACCACCATTGTTGCCTTTACCTCCCTGGTGGTGAGCAATATTCGCCCGGTGATTGATTTCGGCTGGATGATGACCATGGGCATCACGCTGGCTCTGATTATGGCCTTTGTGGTGATTCCGGCCGGCATGATGCTGTTCGGCAAGGGCACCACCGCAGACAGCAGAGATAACAGTGCCGTCTTCACCACTAAGTTTGCCTGGTTCACCCAGCACTATGGTTCACTGGTATTGCTTATCGCCGCAGGCCTCACTGCGCTCTCGGCCTATGGTATCTCGCAGCTGGAGGTAGAGAATCGCTTTATCGATTACTTCCGCAGCGACACCGAGATTTATCAGGGTATGGAGATTATAGATACGGCGCTGGGTGGTACCACGCCCCTGGATATTATTATTCAGGCCCCCACCTTTGCGGGCCTGCCCAGTGCGCTAGACTCCGAAGCCTCTGACAATGATGAGTACGATGAATATGCACAGGAATACGCAGACGACGAATACGGGTCTGATGAGTACGGAGAGGATGAATATGAAGACAATGAGTACTCAGACAGTTATAGCGACAGGGACTCAGAACTAAAAGACAGCTACTGGTTTTCCTCTGCCGGACTTGCCGATCTCAGCAAGCTGCAAGACTTTCTGGAAGCTCAACCGGAAATTGGCAAGGTCAGCTCACTGGTGCAAATCTATCAGGTGGCTGCCGACCTCAGCGGCCATAAATTGAACGATTTTGAACTGGCCTTTATGCGGCGGAGCCTCAGCGATGATATCTATCAACAGATGGTGGCACCCTATCTGCTCGAAGATATTGACGAGGCGCGCATTCAGTTGCGGGCCATGGAAACCGCTGGTCTGCGACGCGCCGACCTGCTGGCCAAGATCAATGATTTCGCTGTTAATGAAGTAGGCATTGCCCAGGAAGACATTCGCTACACTGGCCTGTTGGTGCTCTATAACAATATGCTGCAGAGCCTCTACAAATCTCAGATTCTTACCCTGGGTGCAGTGTTTATTGGCATTATGCTGATGTTTCTGGTGCTGTTCCGCTCGCTAAAGATATCCCTGATTGCCATGCTGCCAAACTTTCTGGCTGCGGCGGTTGTACTTGGAGGCATGGGCCTCTTTGCAATTCCGCTGGATATGATGACCATTACTATCGCCGCTATTACTGTGGGCATTGGTGTGGACCATTCGATTCATTACATCACCAGGTTTAGACGTGAATTTGCTCAGCAAAATAACTATCTGCTGTCTATGCATAGCGCCCATGCCAGCATTGGCCAGGCACTGTTTTACACAGCCATCACCATAATCGTGGGCTTCTCGATTCTGGCCCTGTCTAATTTTATCCCGTCCATTTACTTTGGCTTGCTCACTGGCCTGGCCATGACCGCCGCTCTGCTCGGCTCTATGACCCTGCTGCCCAAGTTAATTTTAATGACTAAGCCATTTGGAGAAGAAACTGTTTCTGATGCCCAAACAGCTTCAGGACAGTAATCTATGCCACTAGTCACACTGCAAGATATCTATTTAAGTTATGGCCAGCCGCCATTAATCGACCATATTAATCTGGTGATTGAGCGGGGTGAGCGGGTCTGTCTGATCGGTCGCAATGGCGCAGGTAAGTCGACTCTATTAAAGATTCTCACCGGTCAGATCACTGCCGACGACGGCGTATTAAAACGCGCCTCGGGGGTCAAAATTGCCCAGTTGGAACAGTCTGTGCCCGAGGATGCCCAGGGCAGCGTGTTTGATGTTATCACCCAGGGTCTGGGCGCAGAGGGTGAGCTGGCCAAGCGCTACCACCATCTTATTCTTGAACTGGGCACTAACCCCAGCGACCAAACCATGCGCGACCTGGAAGAATGTCAGAGCGAGCTGGACAGGGTCAATGGCTGGGATATTAACCAGCGCGTGGAATCCATTATCACCAAGATGGATCTGGACGCAGATGTGGATATCTCCAGCCTGTCCGGTGGCTACAAACGCCGCGTGCTTCTGGCTCGAGCTCTGGTCTGCGACCCCGACCTGCTGCTGCTGGACGAACCCACCAACCATCTGGATATAGATGCGATTCAATGGGTTGAGCAGTTTCTGCTCAAGTGGGAGGGCTCATTATTATTTATTAGTCACGATCGTCGCTTTATGAACAATTTGGCCACGCGCTTTATCGAGATAGATCGCGGACAGCTGGCTGAATTTAACTGCAACTACGCCACCTATCTGCAGCGCAAAGAAGAGATTCTGGAAGTTGAAGACAAGCAAAATGCGCTATTTGATAAGCGCCTTTCCCAGGAAGAGGTGTGGATTCGACAGGGCATTAAGGCTCGCCGTACCCGCAACGAAGGCAGAGTGCGCGCACTGGAGTCCATGCGCCGAGAATACGCCGATCGCCGCAAGCGCCAGGGCACAGCGCGCATGGATATTCAGCAGGCTGAGAGGTCCGGCAAGATTGTCGCCGAGGCGCAAAATATTAGCTTCGCCTTTGCGGGCGATCAGCAGCCTGTGGTGCGCGACTTCTCTACGCTAATCCAGCGGGGCGACAAGGTAGGCTTTATAGGTCGCAACGGTGTTGGCAAAACCACATTAATTAAATTGTTGCTCAGTGAGTTGGTGCCGCAACAGGGGTCCATTAAAACTGGTACCAACTTAAATGTGGCTTATTTTGATCAGTACCGGTCGGCGCTGGATGAAGAAAAATCTGTTCAGGACAATGTTTCCGGCGGTCGCGATATGCTGGAGATTGGCGGCAAGCCAAAACATGTTATCAGCTACCTACAGGATTTTCTGTTTGCGCCTGAACGCTGCCGGCAGCCGGTCAAAGCGCTGTCTGGCGGGGAACGCAATCGGCTTTTATTGGCCAAGCTATTCACTCAACCGTCCAATGTGCTGGTACTGGACGAACCGACCAATGATCTGGACATAGATACACTGGATCTGCTGGAAGAGCTGCTGATCGACTATAAGGGCACCATTATTCTAGTCAGTCATGACCGCGCCTTTCTCAATAATGTAGTTACCAGTACCCTAGTGTTTGAGGGTAATGGTAGTATTAACCAGTATATTGGTGGCTACGACGACTGGCTGCGTCAGCGCAAAACCGAACAGCCCGCCAGCTCCCAACAGCCTGCCAAGGCCCAGACCAAAGCATCTTCGGCCAGCAAAAAGCTGTCCTACAAAGATCAGCGAGAGCTGGATAATCTGCCCCAGGAAATTGAGAACCTAGAGACGCAGATTGCCGGGCTCTCAGAGCAGATCAGTCAGCCAGATTTTTATAGAGGCGACCGCAATGACATAGCCGAAACCGAAACCCGCCTGTCCGAACTTCAGCAACAGCTCAGCCACTGCTATGACCGCTGGGAATCGCTGGAGAATCTATAGGCCATTTAATTGCAGGGCTACCATGGCGAAACACCGCCGTTAGCTTTAAAATCGCTACCCTGTTGATCAGTTTAATAACCGGATACCCATAGAGCCCTATGACCACAGAGAAATCTCCCCTAGTACTGTTAATACTCGATGGCTTTGGCTACAGCGATGACCCAAAATATAACGCAATTGCCAGTGCTAATGCTCCAGTCTGGGAAAAGCTGTGGGGCAATAATCCCAAGACATTGATTCATACCTCTGGCCTGGCGGTGGGATTGCCCGATGGGCAGATGGGCAACTCCGAAGTAGGCCATATGACACTGGGTGCCGGCCGGGTTGTCTATCAAAACTTTACCCGCATCAACAAAGCTATTAGCGATGGTGATTTCTATACCAATCCGGTGTTTTGCGATGCCATAGATGAAGCTGTAGCCAGCGACAAGGCTGTGCATATACTGGGCTTGCTGTCTCCCGGCGGTGTTCACAGTCACGAAGACCATATCAATGCCATGCTGGAACTGGCCGCTCAGCGTGGGGCCAACAAAATCTATATTCACGCCTCTCTGGATGGTCGCGACTGCCCTCCACGCAGCGCCAAACCCTCATTGGAAAAAACTCAGGCACTCTGTGCAAAGCTTGGCGTAGGTCGCATTGCCTCAGTGATCGGCCGCTTCTATTCCATGGACAGGGACAATCGCTGGGACCGGGTAGAACAGGCCTATCGCCTCATAACTGAAGGCCTGGGAACCCAGAGTGCCACTGACCCAGTAAGCGCACTGGAGGCTGCCTATGCCAGAGGTGAAAACGATGAGTTTGTGCAGGCCACCACTATTGCTGGCCCTGGTGAGAGCCCGGTAGCAATCGAAGATGGCGATGCGGTTATCTTTATGAATTTCCGCCCAGACCGCGCCAGAGAGATCACCCATGCACTGGTCGACAGCGACTTTGCCGGCTTTGAGCGCGCTGTGGTACCAGCTATGTCCACCTTTGTTATGGCCACCGAGTACGAGGCCAATATTCAGGTGCCCTGCGCCTATCCGCCAGAGGCGCTGGTTAATTCCCTGGGCGAATATCTGGCCGCAAATAATAAACAGCAACTGCGTATTGCCGAGACAGAGAAATATGCCCATGTCACCTTCTTCTTTAGCGGCGGGCGAGAGTCCCTGTACCAGGGCGAAGAGCGACTGCTCATTCCATCACCAGATGTAAGCACCTATGATCAGATGCCAGAGATGAGCGCGCCAGAGGTCACAGAAAAACTGGTGGAGGCTATTGGCAGCGGCAAGTTTGATGCCATTATCTGCAACTATGCCAACTGCGATCAGGTGGGCCACACAGGTGATTTGTCGGCCTCGATCAAAGCAGTGGAGGCTGTAGACGCCTGTCTGGCAAAGGTTCTAGAGGCTGTGACCCAGGCTGGTGGCGAACTGTTGATCACCGCCGATCACGGCAACGTTGAGGAAATGTTCGACGAGTTCAATAATCAGCCCCATACCCAGCACACCACCTTGCCAGTGCCACTGGTTTATGCCGGGCACCGCCAGCTCAGTCTGGACAGCGATGGCTCACTGGCCGATATAGCGCCCACCATGCTGGCACTGATGGGCTTGCAGCAACCGGTCGAGATGACCGGCCGCTCCCTGGTTCTCTGATGACCAGACCGGCAGCAAGGCAGAATTGGACATGGCGATTGCGCGCTGTGTTCAATGGCTTGCTGCTTACCTTCCTGCTGTCTCTAGGTGCGCTGGCCAGTGCCGATGAGGAGCAGGAGTTAGACAACCTCAAACGCTCCATCTCCAGCCTGGAGAAACAGCTCGAAAGTCGCGACAAAGAGCGCAATAGCCTGCAGGGCGAACTCAAAAAAGTCGAATTAGAGGCCAGTAAGATCAACAGCAATGTGCGCCGCCTGCGCAGCAAAATAAATAAACTGGAAAACGAGCTAAAAGATCTCAGCGGTCAGGAGAGAGATTTGCAACTGGGCATCAGGGGGCAGAGCGCCGCTATTGTCGAGCAAATTGCCGCCGCCTATAAGCTGGGTAATCAGGAGCCGGTTAAACTGCTACTTAACCAAGAGGACCCTCAAAAAATTGCTCGGGTGTTTAAATACTATGATTATTTTCTGCAGGCGCGCACAGAGAAAATTCAACGCTACAAAAAAGATGTCGACGAACTGGCCGCGGTCATTGCCGATATCGAGAGTCAAAAACTTCGCCTTACCCGCTCTCGCGCAGAATTAGAGGCAGATAAAACCAAACTGGCCCGCCAGGCCAAGAAACGCAAAAAGACCCTCAGCAATCTGCAGTCTTCACTGCGCACCGATAAAAAGAAACTCAGCAAACTCAAGAAAGAGCGAAGCAAATTGGAAGAGCTGCTGGCTGCCGTTAATCAGGCTGCCGCAGAGCTGACACTGCCCTCTAACTATGAGTCTTTTCTGTCTCGCAAAGGTCAGCTAGACTGGCCCTTGAAAGGGCCTGTTGCCCATAGCTACGGCAGTAGGAGAAGCGGCGAACTGCGCTGGGAGGGCTGGCTGATTGGCGCCAAGGCCGGCGGCGAGGTCAAAGCTGTACATCAGGGCCGCGTGGTCTTCTCCAACTATCTGCGCGGATTTGGCCTGCTGGTGATTGTAGATCACAGCGATGGCTTCCTGACCCTCTACGCCCATAATCAGGAACTACTCAAGGATACCGGTGACTGGGTGCAGAACAATGAGATTCTATCCCGCGCCGGAGATACCGGCGGCCTGGATAAACCAGCACTGTATTTTGAGATTCGCAAAGACGGCAATCCGGCAGACCCAAAATCCTGGCTGGGCAAGCGCTAGGGTTTGTGCCTATAGTTGGAGCATTGCATTCAACAAACTTTATGGGCATAAAGCCCTATGCAACCAAGCGGCAGTTTTAGACTCCAAGCTAGGTCAGTTTAAGGAAATCATCTATGTTAAGAATACTATTCAGCCTGGCCCTGGGGTTTATTTCTCTCTCTTCGCTAGCCCAGGCCAGCGAACCGTCCAGTGAATCAACCAGTGAGGCGTCGGCCTCAGAAGCAGCAGCCACCACCGAACAGGATCAGCGCCTACCCCTGCGTGAACTGCGCCTGTTTACCCAGGTATTTGAACAGATCCGCCAGGGCTATGTTGAGGAGGTCAGTGATACCCAGCTACTGGAAAATGCTATCGCCGGACTGCTCACCGAACTGGATCCCCATTCGGTCTATCTCAATGAAGAGAGCTATGGCGATCTGGAAGAAAACTCCTCCGGCGAGTACGGTGGCCTGGGTCTGGAAGTAGCCACCCAGGATGGTATAATTCGCGTGGTATCACCTATTGATGACAGTCCTGCAGCTGAGGCTGGCATTGAGGCAGGCGATCTGATCGTCAAGATGAATGGCAACCCGGTGCGCGGCATGAGCCTGCAGAAAGCCATAGAAAAAATGCGTGGCGAGAAGGGCACCAGTATCAAACTCACCGTCTATCGCGAAGGCGAAGATGACACCATAGATATAGATGTGGTGCGCGATATTATTCAGGTTAGTGCTGTGCGCAACCGACTGCTTGAGCCCGGTTTTGGTTATGTGCGCGTTGCCCAATTCCAGCGCAAATCTGGCAGTGACTTTGTCGAAGCACTGCAAGAACTCAAACAGCAGAGCGACGAGGAGAGTCCATTAAAGGGGCTGGTGATTGATCTGCGCAATAATCCCGGCGGCCTAGTGCCCGCCTCGGTAGAGATTGCCGATGCCCTGTTGGACAGCGGCACTATAGTCTATACCCAGGGGCGTCTGCCCAGCGCCAACCAGAGCTTTGAGGCCAGTCCAGGCGATATGCTTGAAGGGCTGCCTGTAGTGGTGCTGATCAATGGCGGCAGCGCCTCAGCCTCAGAAATTGTGGCAGGTGCGCTGCAAGACCATGGCCGTGCAGCTATTCTGGGTACCCAGAGTTTCGGCAAGGGCTCGGTGCAAACTGTGGTTCCCCTGGGCGATGGTCGCGCCGTTAAATTGACCACCGCAAGATACTTCACCCCCAATGGTCGCTCAATTCAGGCAGAGGGTATCGTGCCCGACATCAGTGTAGAGCGCGCAGAAATACGGCCCTATAACCTTCGTCAGCGGGTACGTGAATCTGATCTGGAGGGCCATTTAGAAACCATGGATGAGGACAATCCACCCCCAGACAGTGCCAGCGACAACCAGGCTAAAGAAGACTTGAGCACAGACAATCAACTCTATGAAGCTGTTAACCTGCTCAAAGGGTTTTATCTGCTGGGGTCCAAGTCCTGAGTATCGGCTGTCCAATTTCCCAGCTGCAGGCCGATCTATTCTAGATGCTCACAGCTGAGGGGGATGGCAGGTCTGCATTATGTATATGGATATCACGCTGGGGAAATGGAATGGAAATCCCCTGGGCATCCAGCGCCTTCTTGGCCGCCTCGGTAATATTAAAATATACATCCCAGTAGTCTGCTGTATTCACCCAGGGGCGGCAGACTAGGTTGACCGAGCTATCCGCCAACTCCACCACCGCAATTGTAGGCGCGGGCTCCCCGAGAACTCTGGGTTCAGAGGCCACGACAGATTGCAGTACGGCTTTGGCAGCATCTATATCGTCGCTGTAACCTATGCCAAAAACCATATCCACCCGTCGAGTTTCATTGGCGGAATAGTTAGTGATATTGCCACTGATCACACCACCATTGGGGACGATAATTTTTTTGTTATCCGGAGAATGAAGCTCTGTGGTAAATATTTGAATTTTCTGCACCACACCAGAGACGCCGGCGACTTCAATAAAATCACCAACCTTAAAGGGGCGGAAAATAAGAATAAGTACACCTGCTGCAAAATTGGCCAGAGAACCCTGCAGTGCCAGCCCAACCGCCAAACCAGCGGCACCCAGAATAGCCACAAAAGAAGCGGTCTGAATTCCCAGCTGCCCAAGAGAGGCAATCACCACAAAGAACAACAATGTCCAGGAGACCAGACTGCTGACAAAGTGCTCAATCGCAGGATCAACATTATTTTTTGCCAGTATCCTCTGCACAATACTGGCGATTCTTTTGACCACCCACTTACCCACAATAAAGATTGCCAGGGCCAAAATCAGCTGAACCCCATAGAGCATTGCTAGCTCTTGCAACATCTCAATCGACTCACCCATAGTAAAAATCCTTTTAACAATTACAGTTCGGCCCAATCCTATGGATTGGGCGTTCCTATTAAGGGTAGTCGATTAACGACCCACAGGTGCGCAAAAAGTCTTTTGACCGCAGGTTTTAGGCTGTCTCAGCTGCTCTCGATATCCAGCCTGTCCACCTTCTGGAATCCGCGGGGCAACTTGTGTCCGCGACGTCCGCGCTCACCGCGGTAATGCTCCAGGTCCTTTTCTTTCATCACTAGATAACGCTTGCCTGAGTGCACCACCAGGGAACCTCCCTCGGGGATAATGCCATAGTCGATCAGAAACTCTTCGCGGGACTGCAGACGGGAGCCGGGAATATTAATAATCTTATTGCCTTTGCCCCGGGCCAGTTCAGGTAGATCGGCAATTGGGAACACCAACATGCGCCCCTCATTACTTACGGCGGCAATTAGTGCGTTATCCGTATTGACCATCTGTGGCGACAGTATGCGCGCGCCCTTGGGTATTGAAACCACGGCCTTACCTGCCTTGTTCTTGGTAAATAGATCGCCAACTTTGGCAATAAAACCATAGCCCGCATCTGTGCCCATCAGAATCTTCTGCTCATCAGCTCCCATTAGCACATCGGTAAAGAGCGCGCCCGGTGGCATTTTGAGACGACCGGTGGCAGGTTCGCCCTGACCGCGGGCCGAGGGTAATGTGTGTCCCGGCAAAGCGTAGTAACGGCCTGTGGTGTCCTGCAAAAACACATTTTGATTGCTTTTGCCTTTGGCCGCTGAGAGAAATTTATCACCAGATTTGTAACTGAGACTGGTTGGGTCAATGTCATGGCCTTTGGCTGCACGCAGCCAACCTTTATCTGACAGCACTGCGGTGATGGGCTCTGCGGTCATCAGGTCTTTTTCGTTAAAGGCCTGGGCTTCACCGCGCTCTGTCAGTGGGGAGCGGCGCTCGTCACCAAATTCTTCGGCTGTGGCCTTGAGCTCTTTTTTAACCAGTGTTTTCAAGCGAGCCTCGGAACCCAGCAACAATTCAAGCTCAGCTTTTTCGCGAGCCAATTCGTCTTGCTCGGCGCGAATTTTGACTTCCTCAAGACGCGCTAACTGGCGCAACTTGGTATCTAGGATATATTCGGCCTGGGTGTCGGAGAGACCAAAGCGAGCGATTAATGCCGGCTTGGGTTCGTCCTCAGTACGAATAATATGAATCACTTCGTCGATATTTAAAAATGCGATCAGCAAACCATCTAAGAGGTGAAGTCGCTTATCGACCTTTTGCAGGCGATAATCTAGACGGCGCCTGGTGACATCGGTGCGGAAGCTTAGCCAGTCCTTAAGAATACGGCGCAGATCCATCACTGCGGGGCGCCCATCTATACCAATAATATTCATATTGATTCGGTAGCTGCGCTCAAGATCAGTGGTGGCAAATAGGTGATCCATTAATGCGCTGATATCAACTCGGTTAGAGCGCGGGGTGATCACCAGTCTAGTGGGGTTCTCATGGTCCGACTCATCCCGCAAGTCCTCGACCATAGGCAGCTTTTTATTGCGCATCTGTGCGGCAATCTGCTCGAGAATCTTGGAGCCAGAGGCCTGGAATGGCAGCGCGGTGACAATCACATCGCCATCTTCTTTATTCCAGATGGCGCGCATCTTGACTGAGCCGCGGCCAGTCTCATAGGTATTTAGAATATCTGCCTGGGGGGTAATAATTTCCGCATCGGTGGGAAAGTCTGGCGCCTTAATATATTCCATTAGCTCAGGCACAGAGGCCTTGGGGCTGTCGAGTAGGTGCAGGCAGGCACTGACTACTTCATTGAGGTTGTGGGGTGGAATATCCGTTGCCATGCCCACAGCAATACCAGTGGTGCCATTGAGTAATACATTGGGCACTCGCGCCGGCAAAATCTCTGGTTCATCCATGGTGGCATCAAAGTTAGGCCGCCAGTTGGCTGTGCCCTGACCCAGCTCCGATAGCAGTACATCTGCGTATTTCGACAGCTTGGACTCGGTGTAACGCATGGCAGCAAAGGATTTGGGATCATCAGGAGAGCCCCAGTTGCCCTGGCCATCAACCAGCGGATAGCGATATGAGAATGGCTGCGCCATCAATACCATGGCCTCATAGGCGGCACTGTCGCCATGGGGATGATACTTACCTATCACATCACCCACGGTACGGGCAGATTTTTTGTATTTGGCATTGGCTTTGAGGCCCAACTCACTCATCGCAAAGACAATACGTCTCTGCACGGGCTTGAGCCCATCGCCTATATGGGGCAGTGCGCGGTCGAGAATTACGTACATGGAATAATCCAGGTAGGCCTGCTCGGCATAGTCGCTTAGGGGCCGACTCTCCAACCCCTGATCATTAAAGGTGACTATATCGTTCATCGTTTTTCCTGTCTCTCAATTTAGCTTGGGTAAATATTTAAAGATTGGCTGCATCAGCCAGGTTGCCTTTGGTTTCTAGCCACTGGCGACGATCCGAGGCGCGCTTTTTGGCCAGCAACATATCCAGAATGCCATTGGTGTCATCGCCGGGCTCAAGGGTCAGCTGCACCAGCCGCCGCGTGTCTGGATCCATAGTGGTCTCGCGCAGCTGCAGTGGGTTCATTTCACCCAGCCCTTTAAAGCGCTGCACATTGACCTTGCCGCGCTTGCCCTCGGCCTGAATACGGTCGAGTATGCCCTGACGCTCAGCATCATCCAGTGCGTAATAGACCTCTTTACCCACATCAATTCTAAACAGCGGTGGCATGGCGACATAGACATGACCGGCGCTGACCAGCGGGCGGAAGTGGCGAACAAACAGCGCGCACAGCAGCGTAGCAATATGCAGGCCATCGGAGTCCGCATCAGCGAGGATGCAAACCTTGTGGTAACGCAGGGAATCTGTACTTTCCAGGGCGGGATCAACCCCCAGTGCCACAGAGATATCATGCACTTCTTGGGAGGCGAGAATCTCCTGAGAGTCCACTTCCCAGGTATTTAGAATCTTACCTCGCAGCGGCATTATCGCCTGATGCTCTCGATTGCGAGCCTGCTTGGCGGAACCACCAGCAGAGTCACCCTCAACCAAAAAGATTTCACATTGCTCTGGCTCGCCACTGGAACAGTCGGCCAGCTTGCCCGGCAGCGCCGGACCCTGGGTAATCTTTTTGCGCACCACCTTTTTGCTGGCACGCATGCGTCGCTGGGCATTAAAAATACACAGCTCGGCAAGCTTCTCTGCTTCTTCGGTATGCTGATTGAGCCACAGACTAAAGGCATCTTTAACCACGCCAGAGACAAAGGCCGCCACTTCGCGGGAGGAAAGTCGATCTTTGGTCTGTCCCGAGAACTGCGGATCAGCCAGCTTTGAACTGAGTACAAAGCTACAGCGATCCCAGATATCGTCCGGAGTCAGTTTTACGCCTCTGGGCAGTAGATTGCGAAATTCGCAGAACTCGCGCATGGCGTCGAGCAGACCACTGCGCAAACCGTTCACATGGGTGCCGCCCTGGGGTGTGGGGATCAGGTTGACATAACTTTCCTGAACCAGCTCACCACCCTCTGGCATCCATTGCACCGCCCAGTCAGCCGCCTCGTTGTCAGAGGCAAAGGCACCTATAAACGGCTCTGCTGGCACCACTTCCCAGCCGTGGAGAGCACCGGCTAAATAATCTTTTAAACCATCTTCGTAGTACCACTCTTCGCTTTCACCTGTATTCTCATCGTGAAAGCTCATGGTCAGGCCACCGCAGAGTACCGCTTTGGCGCGCAGCACATGGCGCAGTCTGGAGACGCTGAATTTCACCGAATCAAAGTAAGAGGCGTCGGGCCAGAAACGCAGAATAGTCCCTGTGTTGCGCTGACCGCAGGTATCTATCGCTGCCAGATCAGAGGTTTTATCACCATGGGCAAACAGAATCTGGTGCACCTTTCCATCGCGCTTGACTATTACATCGAGCTTGTTGGACAGGGCATTAACCACAGACACACCCACACCATGCAAACCACCAGAGAACTGGTAGTTGTCATTGGAGAACTTGCCGCCCGCATGCAGGGTAGACAGAATGACTTCCACACCGGGCAGGCCTTGCTCTGGGTGAATATCTACTGGCATTCCGCGGCCATCGTCGCACACCGACAGAGACCCATCCTTGTGTAAGCTAACATCAATGCGGCTGGCGTGGCCCGCCAGGGCTTCATCCACACTGTTATCAATGACCTCCTGGGCCAAGTGATTGGGGCGACTGGTATCTGTGTACATGCCCGGGCGCTTGCGCACCGGATCCAGGCCAGTCAGGACTTCAATATCTTTTGCGTCGTAGTTGCTCATCTGCTCACGGGGTCAATTTAGTTATTGTCGGGGTGGCCATCAGAAACTGGACAATACTGGCCAGGTGCTGGTGGTAATTTATAAAGCTGTGGTCTCCCTGCTGTTCGATACTCATATCAGATCCCTGATAACGGCTCTGGGCATCGCGATAATCCAGAACTTCATCACCGGTTTGCAACAGCACCTTATAATTATTTTTATACTTAATTTCGTCTGGATCCAGCGCCATATACTGGTCTATATGCCGGGGTTCAAAAACCCATTTCTCACCAGTTATATAGTTGCTGTTCTCGCCCAGCCATCTGTGCAATCCGCGTCCCGGGCTTACCGCCGGATTTATCAACACTGCGCGCAGATTGTATTGCTCTGCAAGACAGGTGGCGAAAAAACCTCCCATAGAGCTGCCTATCAGATAGACCGGCTCAGGCAATTGCTGCTCGATCAAAGAGCGCAAAATATCCATCGCAGGTTCGGCAAAGGGCGGCAGCGCTGGGCATACAAAGGTTAAATCCGGTGCTTTTTCAGCACACCAATCCCTGGTCTGCAGAGCCTTTTTAGACTCCGGCGAGCTATTAAACCCGTGAAGATACAGCAGCATTGGCATAGCCAGTTAACCTATAAATCAGGCCCCATTATAGCCAATGCTGACCGCTTGTCAGGCACTGATTTGCACTGAGCCTAAACCCTAATAGCTGGCGCAATCGAGATTGGGGTGCGGGGCAAAGCCGCGCAGAAACTCTACCCCGGTGTGAACTGTTCCATCGCTGTGCAAATCGAGCCAGCGATAGCCCGGAGGCTGCTCAGAGAGCGCAAAGTCTTCACTGTGCTGCTTAAACTGCACGCAGCTGGAAGGTGTGGAATAAATCGGCAACTGCCCCCAGTGACCATCGAACTGCTGGTGAACATGGCCGGTAATAACCGCCCGCACATTACCCTGGCGAGATAGCAACTCTTGGAGCTGCTGCTGATTGTCGATCTGTTGCTTATCCAGCCAGGCACAGCCAACAGGCAGAGGGCTGTGATGCATAGCTAATAAAATATACTTGCCCGCCAGAGTCTGCAGCCCCTGCTCAACATGCTGCAACTGCAGATCACTAATATGACCGCCGGGCTTATTGGGCTGAGAGCTGTCTAGGGTCAACAGTCCCCAGGCGCCCAGATCCACTACTGACCGGGGTGGGAAATTCACTAAATTGGCTGCCATTAGCTGACTGTCGTCATGATTGCCGGGCAGCCAGATGGCCTGCTTCTGATGGGCGTTTAATGTGCTATTGAGCAGTCTGTAGGCCTCGGGCTGGCAGTGGCTGGCGAGATCACCGGTAAGCAGCAATGTATCTGTGCCCCGACCCTGATCGGCTACAGCCTGCAAAACCGCCTCAAAACTGGCCAGTGTGGGAACACCACCCAGAGTAGCGCTGGCATCAGTGCCCAGATGTAAGTCGGTGATTTGAGTGAGGTGGATAGTATCCATCGGCGCCTAGGCTTCCAGTTCGGTCATCCCGTGCCGCAGCCCATGGGATAACAGCTCGCTGAGAAAGATATTCCACTGCCACTTCTCGTCTCTGGCCTGCATACCTTTGGTTTCGGTCAGTGCCCAGGGGATGGTGCGATCGGTACACCATTCGATCACCTCGGCCATACGTGCATCGCGATAAACTCTCACTTTGATCTCAATTTCTGGCAACCATTGGGGTCCGGCTCCATCCGCTATCATAAGCAATGTGCTGGTATATTTGGTTACCTCAATAACCTGTATTTTTATTCCTGAGCTGGGGCGATCATTGTATTGCAGTGAAAACCTGGCATTCAGGGTAGAGCTATGGGGGATAATACGATGCAGGCGCTGATAGTTGAGCTCGCATTCTTCGTGCAAGCGGGCCAGATCCTGTTGCCGTTTTCGCCTTTCATACAGTGACACGTCTATTTTTCCCTATCCGCTCTTGATACTCAGTTTTAATTGCTCAATTTACTTGAGCCTGTGGGTTTAGTTTAGCCTTTCGGCGATATATTGGCATGCAAATCTTTAATATTCAGCTGCAGCCAGAATAGCGCGATAGTTAGCGCAGCGCTATTAAGCAGTCCCTCAGACTGGGCCTGCATGACCTGGTCGTAGGGCCAGACCTGAAATAAAATATCCTCACCCTCGTGTTCAGCGCCAAATATCCCGCCGCGGTTTTGCAAGTCGCAAAGGCCACAGAACATATGCATTTTTTCATCTGAGCCTCCAGCACTGACCAAATAATCAGTGATCGGCAGCAATTTTTCAACACTGATGCCCGCCTCTTCCTGTAACTCTTTGACCGCCACCTGCTCCGGCGTCATGCCCGGATCTATCATTCCGGCAACTACCTCATACTGCCAGGGGCCGTGCTGATCATTTTGAGCCCCGGCACGAAACTGCTCTACCAGGCCAATGGTATGCTGCTCTGGGTCATACAGTAAAACGCCGACCGCATCACCGCGCTGAAACAGCTCTCGCTGCACAGGCCGACTCCAGCCACCGGCAAACAGGCGATGCCTAAGCACCTGCTTGCTGACACGGAAGAACCCCTGGAAGACTGTTTCCTCAGATTCTATGCGGTAATCTTGCGCACCAAAGCGATGTGGTTTAACCATGTTATTAATCTTATCCAGAATTAAGCGCCGATGGGTTAACCAATTGTACACAGGTCAGGGCTTTTTGGGATGAGGTAGATCGCCAGCAGTAGAGCAGGCTTAGCCCTTAGCAAAGGTTAATTTATTGATGAACTTTACCCAAAAAGCAAAACATAGAGGGAATCAGTAGCAATGCAAGTAGAGCAGACCCCATCACGCCAAAACACATGGCCCAGGCTAAGGTTTCAAAAAACTTGTCAAACAGTAACGGCAGTAATCCACCCATGGTTGTCAGCGAAGTAGTCACAATATGACGCGTTGATCTAATGGTTGTCTCAATCAACTTGTGTTTAGAAATCTTGCCGGTTCCAGCATCTTCATTGAGATGAGAGAGAACAACAATAGAATCATTAATCGCCAATCCTGCCAGGCCAACAATACCCACCAAGCCAATAAAGCCGAAGTTTTGGAAGCCGACAAACATACCTAAAAAGCCAAGGCCAATACAGAGAGTACCCACAAATAAAATAATACTCGCCTGGCGAAAACTATTTAATATCATGACCAGTGCGACTACGATTAAACCCATAAAAAAGAAAAAGGTACTAAATATTTGCCCAAAGGATTCAGCTCTCTCTTCCGCATCACCAAATTGTTTGAGGCTGTAACCTGTGGGCAGAGAGTCCTCAAACGCCCTTAGCTCATCTGCCACGTCGGTCAACACATTGGAACCCAGGGTTCCGGGATAGACAGCCGCCTTTACAGCGTTATTTCTAGAGCCCTGATAGCGATTGATTTGATTAATTTCACTGCTGTATGAAATATCAGAAAAACTCTCCACATAATCAAATCCCTCGGCACTGTTTATCGCCAAAAATGCCGCTTGATTGAGTTCAGATGATTCGCGATTTTTATTTTTGATACGTATAGGAATCTCTTTATTGCCATCCAACATAGAGCCAACATAGAGGCCTCTTGTGGAGGATGAAATCTCGTTGATAATATCTTTCGACGATTTAGAGGAAAAAGCCAAATTTACTTCATCAAAGTTAATTTGCAACCCAGTGACACTGGCTGACTGATCTGCCAATACATCAACCACCTGGGGAGACTTAGCCAGGATGGATTTTAACTCTTCACCCAGGGACTTTAAGATTTGGATATCCTCACCAAACACGGCTATAACCACTGGGAATTCAACCGGGGGACCATTGGTAAATTTGCTGACTCTCACTCTTATATCCGCATGATCCTTTTCCAGGCGCTTGGCCAGATCAGCCAGGTTTGAGTCCATTTCTTCAAAAGATGAGGTGAAGAATACCCCTGTAGCCAGATTGTCCGAACCCTCGCCCGAGGAGCCACCAATCACATTGTATAGTAGCCTGGGAAGACGCCGTCCAACCCACCACATATCGGTTTCTATATACTCTTCGAGCAACACCTGGTCTCGAATGCTGGCAATCCGTTCATTAGTGGCATAAATAGAAGCGTTAGCATCCAGCTCCACATCTACCCTAAACATAGCCTTACCCTGATTGGGGAAAAAATCTGTGTCCAAAAAGCCGAAGGATACAAAGCCCAGCATTGGAAGGATTAACGACAGGATCAGTGCCCGACTCGGTTTATAAAAGGCCCAGGCCAAAAATTTTCTGTATTGATCGCGCATCCCAGGGTGGCTAAATCCACTGTTTTGTGACTTATTCAAATTTAAGAAATTTGAATCTTCCATGGTTTTTAACAATACGGGAACCACAGTCAGAGCCAAAAATAGCGATGAAGTTACAGCTAATATAATGGTAATGGCCATATCGCCAACAAATTCAGGGCTTGCCCCCTTGCCTGCCGCCATGGGCATAAAGGCTAATCCAGTGGTTACCGTAGCCGCCAGCAATGGTAGAGACAGATGTCTGATCGAGGCGTAAATAGCCTGTCTATTTACTAAATTTAACGATTTACGATATTTATAATCTTCAACAACAATAATTGAATTATCGATCAATAAACCCAGTGATAAAATAATGCCGGTCACAGAGGTCTGGTGCAGTGGTATATCTAAAATAGTGCAGCCAATAAGCACCAATAAAATAGTTAAGGGAACCACAGCACTGACAATAACAGCAGAGCGCGGGCCCAGAAGCAGGTAACTTAAAAATAAAACTATAAACGTAGCCAGTAGAATACTTTGCATCAGAAAAGAAAACTTTTCTTCTACATAGTCAGATTCGTTGTAGATGACCTCCAGCCCAATTTCATCGGGCAGACCAGCTTTAAAACTATCAGCAACGCGCAGCACTGCGCTGGAATACAGATCAGTTCTCTGGGAGAACTTGCCGCGCACATCCACAAATACTGAGGGTTTTCCGTTATAGCTAACAATCTCAATAGGGGGGTCCACTGGTAACTTTTCTACAGTTGCCACATCCTCCAGTCTAATGATTTGGTTCGCATCCAGTGTTTTTAAGGGTAGCTTTCTTAAATCATTAACCAATCTGATGTTGTCTTGAGCTTTTATTCTAAATTCAGAGCCCTGCCCAACAATATTACCTATGGCCCTTTTGCTGTCATAGCGATCTATGGCAGTGGCGATTGACTGGATATTCATTCCAGCGTCAGTCAGTAAATCCAGGTCAGCCCCGACAAAAATTTCTTCTTGAGTATCGCCGAAAATCAATGCTTTTTCTGAATTGACAATATTGGCTAATTTTCTTTTAAGCTGGCTGGCTAATCTAGATAGGATAACCGGCTGGGGATCACCATCCCCCCGCCACTGTAGGGCAAATAGCACAGTTGTAGGTGGGCCGCTGTGGCTGAGAGTCATGCTAGTGCCAGGGGGAACTAGCGCAGCACTCTCGCTCACCATGTCCTGAACCTTGGCCCAGACTTCATCGGTTTCACCTTTGCCAACATCTTCTTTGAATTCTAAACCAACGCTGACCATGCCAGAAAAAGACCTGGACTCTATGGTCTTAATTTCGTCAATTTCTCGAAGCTGGGTCTCCAGAACATCCGCTACCTGAGTCTCCATTCTCTGGGGCGTAGCGCCCGGCAAAACCGCTGTGATATCACCCCAGCGCTCTGCTAGCTGCGGGTTTTCCTGACGAGGCAGTGAATCATAGGACAGCAGTCCACCGGCAATAATAAATAGCATTGCAAGAAGAAAAAGCCTCGGGCGGTCCAGGTAGAGATCGACAATTTTCTTCATTGGCTATCTCGCACAGCTTGGCCTTCCACGACTTTCGAGGCCCCGCCGACAATTACCCTGTCGCCGGTTTTTAAAGTGCCTGACACATAGGCCATGGTATTTTCAATATGGATTAACTCTACATAATCTTTCTGGGTAGTACTGTCATCGGCTACAGTAAAGACATTCCAAAGACCCTGCTCCGCCTGGGATAAAGCATTGAGCGGAACCCATGCTCCTGAGGTAAATTCTTTAATACTTACAACCAGTCTGGCTGTAGCTCCAGGGCTAAAAAATTCGTCAAAGGCAAATATGCCCAAGCGGTTGTTTGAGCCCATTGATGACATTGGCGCCAGTCGCATTAATCTGGCATCAAACTTTTTATCTCCAACCAGGAATACATATTGCTGGCCTAAACTCATCTGTCCAATAATGGATTTTGGCAGAGAGACTTTGGCTTCAACATAATTAGAATCTAAAACTTCCAGAACCGGGACACTGGGGTTAACAATGGATCCCTCGTCTAGGAGACGTCTCTGGATAATGCCGTCATAGGGGGCAATAATTTTGGTTTGCTGGAATTTAGTTGCGGCTATCTCGTACTGAGCCTGGGCGATTTGAGCCCTAAACTCTTCATTTTCAAGTCGCTGCTCTGAAACATAACTGGATTCATCTAATGCCTGGGATCGCTTAAATGTGTTTTTAGCCATCAGCACATTAGCCTCAGCTTCATTTAAGCGCGCCAATGCTTCAGCATCCTCTAACTCTGCCAGTACCTGACCTTTTTTTACCCGGTCGCCAATATCAACTTGGATTGTTTTTACTTTTCCCGGCACTTCAAATCCCAGCACCGATTGCCTTTTGGGAACAACTTTGGCCGGCAACATCTTATCCACAGCATATTCTTCGACTATGGTCACTTCATGCAAATCAACATATTTCTGCGCAAAAACAGGCATTGCTAGAGATAAGAGTAATGTTATTGTTATTTTTTTCATGGGACCCTTAGAATTTAGATTAAAGATGTTTACAGTGATCACATTATAGTTTAAAGTTTACGCTGTCAACATCAAGCTGGATCAGCAAAAAGATGCAATATCATCATGGCAATTTAAAACAGCAACTGATTATTTGCGCCTATGACTGGATATCAGCAAATGGTATCGACAACATTAGCCTGCGAAAAATTGCCAAAATTGCCAAGGTATCTCAGACCGCACCCTACCGACATTTTGATTCTAAGGAACATCTTCTCGCGGACGTAGCCACACTGGGCTTTGAGAATTTTTCCTTAGAAATGAGTAAGAATAAAGAGACCGATAATCCAGCGGATGACCTTGTAAGATGCGGGGTTACTTATATTGAATTTGGATTAAACAATGAGCATGTGATAGATCTGATGTTTAACTATCCGATAAAAAAGACCGATTACCCTGAGCTTTTAGCATCCGCTAACAGGGCCTTCGATATGCTTTTGCAGAGATCCAAGTATCTACATCAGAGCAATGTAGACTCAGCGTCAGCATCGCTATCTGCTCCACTAAATAGCATTTCTCTTCATGCCTATGTGCACGGATTGCTGTCCATTCTGCAGATGAATCAAAAAATCGACAATCCAGATGAATCGGAGTTTGCCAAAGCTTCCTCAATGCTAAGGGCTAATCTTGAGAAAGTGCTGGGGACTTTTATTAATAATCTAGACCTTTCATCCCAGTAATATGTTCAGGAAACGGGGTGGGAGTTGCCGGGCAAATTTACTTCTACATAGAGGCGAATCTGCTAAACTGTAGGCCCCTAAGTAGGTGCCAAATTTAATCGATGCTCAGTGCTGAGCCTCACTAACAACAAGAATTCTAACGGAGATACTATGCGTTTGGTCAAACAAGGACTATTTGCCATCAGCACCACTTTATTGGTTGCTCAAATCAGCTGGGCTGACTCCCTAAAAGATATTTATGAGACCGCTCTGCAGAATGACCCAGTCTTGAGCGCAGCCCGCGCCAGTTTTAACGCCGACCGCGAGATACAGAATATTAGCCGCGCCGCGCTGTTGCCTCAAATTTCAATCAGTGGAGAATACACCGAGGCTGAGAGCAACGAGAACTCTCAGCAAATTGTTGTGATTCAGGATCAGGCTATTCCATCCATTCGCAATGGCCTGATTGATAGCAACCAAACTCGCTACAGCGCAACTCTAACCCAGGCTATTTTCGATATGTCATCCTGGTATAGATTTAGAGGCGGTAAAGCACTGAGTCAGAGTGCCAAGGCGCAGTTTGCCGCGGATCAGCAGTCGCTAATTATTCGGGTTAGCCAGGCCTACTTTAATGCCCTGCGAGCCCATGACAATATGGAGACGCGCAAGGCCGAAGAGCGCGCGATTCAGCGTCAGCTTGAGCAGACCAGAGAGCGCTTTGAAGTGGGACTACTGCCGGTGACCGATGTCCACGAAGCTCAGGCGGTATTTGATGATGCCGCGGTTAACAGTCTTGAAGCCAGAGGCGCACTGAATATCGCTTTTGAGGCGCTCGAAGTACTCACAGGCAAGAGCCATTCAGTGCTGGCCGGCCTGATGGATAATTTTGCAGCTACCAATCCTACGCCGGAAGTCAGTGAGGCCTGGGTTGATCTTGCCATGGGTAATAATTTCCAGCTAAAGGTTGCTGAACTGGGCAAAGATGCGGCTTATAACGAAGCCAAAGCGGCTGCCGCTGCCCGGCTGCCAAAAATAACTGGGCGGGCCTCCTACTTTGACTCGGATTCCGATGGGGTAAGCTTTGGCTCGCCTTTTGAGTCTGTCCAGGATGGGCATCAGTTTGCAGTCTCTATCAGCATGCCAATTATGGGTGGGGGTGTGGATGCCCAGCGCCGCCAGGCGAAACAGCGCGCTATTCAATCTGGCGAAGGCTATACCGCAGCTAAGCGCAATACGGTGCAATCGGCTCGCTCGAGACATCAGCTGGTAATTACCAATGCCGCTCGCGTCAAGGCGAGAAAACAGGCGATCACCTCTGCCAATAGCGCTCTGGAAGCTACCCAGGCAGGCTATGAAGTGGGCACCAGAAATATCGTGGATGTATTAGTCGCTCAGCGCACTGTTTATCAGGCTCGTCGCAATTACGCCAATGCTCGCTACGACTATATTTTATCTATGATGAGTCTTAAAGAAGTGGCTGGGCAGTTGTCGCCAGATGATGTTTTTACTCTGAATGCCTGGTTAGATCCGCAGCTGGTCATTGCCCGATAGCCAACAGCTACAGCTGGTGGTCAATCACCGCCAGTAGTCTTTCCAGTGCGCCTCGATTGGCCTCGGCTATATGGCGCGCTGCAGCCCCCATCTGGGTTCGACGCTGAGGGTTGGTCAATAGGCCAATAGATTGCTGGGCAAGGCTCTGTGCATCTTCACAGACAACCATTGCATCGCCCTCAATCAGCAGCCGCGATGCCTCAGCGAAGTTAAATAGCTGGGGACCGCTGATAATGGGAACCCCCCAGGCGGCGGGCTCAATCATATTGTGCCCGCCAACAGGTACCAGACTGCCGCCCACAAAAGCCAGATCACAGGCGCCATAAAAAGCCATAAGCTCACCCATGGTATCTCCCAGCAGTATATCGGCCTCAGCAGTTGACTGCTCTGCGCTGCGCCTTGCCAGCCTGCAACCTGCCTGCTCACAGAGTTGAGCTACGTCATTAAAGCGCTCCGGGTGTCTGGGGACTAAAACCAGTAATGGCTTCACCGCTAGGGCGGCTTTAATCTGTCCAAAAGCTTGCAGGATCAATTCGTCCTCGCCAGGATGAGTGCTGGCAGCCAGCAACACAGGCCGCTGGTTGTCACCCCGCCACTGCACCGCCAGAGACTGAGCTTTGGCCTGCACCTCTGAATTCAGGTGCAAATCAAACTTAATATTGCCGCTGATAGTCAACGCCTTATCAGGCAAACCCAGCTGGGTAAATCTGGCGCCATCATCAGCATGCTGGGCTACCACAGCAGACATTGACCACAGCATAGGCCTGACCAGTCGGGAAATTTTGCTGTAGGCGGCGGCAGACTTAGCAGACAGGCGCCCATTGGCCAGTATTACCGGAATATTGCGACTACAGCAGGCAGCAATGGTATTGGGCCACAGCTCTGTCTCCATAATAATCAATATACTGGGCTGCACTCGGTTTAAAAACCGCGCCACTGAATCGGGCATATCGTAGGGCGCATAGCTATGGTTAACAGTATCCCCGAAGGCCGCTCGAATTCGCTCAGAGCCTGTGACTGTCATACAGGTGACCATCAGGCGATGGTCGGGATAGCGCTGCTGCAGCGCCTTCACCAGTGGCACAGCTGCCAGCGTCTCGCCCACAGAGACAGAGTGCAGCCAAATAGTTTTATTGCCAGTTGCCTCTGCCACAAAGCCAAATCGCTCGGCCCAGCGGCGAGCATAGGCCGGTGCTCTGCGAGCTCGGTAGAGCAGTCGCAATACAATAATCGGGCTCAGTAGATAGAAACTTACTGAATAAAAAAACCTGCTGAATGTCATTCACAATTCCAGTGGTAATGATCTTGGCGTCAGAGCTCGGATAAGTTAACAAAGACGCTATGGGATTGACAGAGTATTCTCTGCGGGGCGAAAAAAGCTAAATAACATTATGCTCTTTACTATAGGTGTTTTAAAATGCTGACTCGCCTTAGTATTTATAATAATAAGAGCATCTCAATGCCGTATTTCAGTGTCGCTGACAGCAATAAGCTGGTTGTCACCAATTTTAAAGTTATGTTTTCATCGTTTAAGAAAACTCCTAACTTCAGTAAAATCAAACGCTATAAAGCCAAGTTGATTATTAATTACTCCGACCCACAGGTGTATTTTACGGTTAGAGACCCCTATCAAAAGGCTATTTCATTCTACAAAGACAAGTTTCAGAAAATTCCTCAGAATGCAGATCTGAGCCAGCCGTTTAAATGGGAAAGGCCCCAGCGAGTGTTTTTTCCGATGATGGGTCTATCTGTAAAAAACAACAGCAACCAAGAGATTCAGCAGGCACTGCTCAATACCAGTTTTGATGATTTTGTAAGCCTGCTGGCCAGCTGTTACCAACTGGATGAGCATATTCATCCGCAACACTGGATTCTCAACAATCCCAATTACTTTATGCTTAAAGATCTGGGTATCAAACCTCAGCGGTTGTCGATCTATAAAATGGACAGGCCCGAGGAGATGGAGGCCTTTGCCGGCGCAACTGGGTTTGACTTTGCCCAGCGAGCCAACAGCACAGGTAAAATCAAGACGCCCCAGACAATCAGCAGCCAGTCGCTGGACAGTCTAAACCAGATTTATCAGCGTGACTTCGCCGCCTTTGGCTACGAGATGCGCCAGTCCTAAATCTACTCTTTCCAGTACTGCTCTACCCAGGGTGTGGGCAGTATAAAGTGGCGAAGATGAGCCATCAGCGAACGATTGCGCTGCCCCCTAAACCCGGCCTTTAGATGTTCCGCCGCAGTTAATACATCGTCTCCAGCATGGTAGCGCCCTTCAATAGCATCCATAGGGTTTAAATCACCAGGGAAGATAACCAGCTTGCTGTTGTCCGGCAGTTTAGAGACTTTAAAATAATTAAACGGAAATGTGCGGCGGCACTGCTGCCGAAAATGCAACACCCAGGACTTGGGCCAAAATTTTACTCCGCCCGGAGCGTTGCGCGTTACATAGCGCTGCTCATATTTATACTGTTCAGCAATCTCCAGGGGAGACTTGGCAAATCTCTCCAGCAATGGCAGCAACTTACCCACTGGAAACCGATAAACCGAAGTCTGGCCCAGTTTTTCCAGTGGATTACTGGGATTGCGCGCCAGAATTACATCCTCCGGGTCGCCGTACTCAAAGAAGCTGTCGAGATTGCCAGTCACCACCAGATCCAGATCGAGAAATAATACAGGCCCAGATAAATGGGCGAGTTTCTCACTCCACAGGCGACACTTTGGCCAAATACCTTTTTTGGTTTTGGGCAACTCAAAGCTGAGTTCCGGCAGAGGCACAGCATCCACCTCCGGGCGGAAGTTATCGCTGTTGTCGGTAAAACAGGTAAAGGTAAATGGCGGTGTGGTATTGCGGGCCACCATGCCATACAGACGATTGACATAGTCAGCCCCGTACTTGGTGCCCCAATTGATGCAGATAAATTGTTTTACCGGTATCGAACCACGCACCAGTACACTCCCCAGATACTACAGTTGTTTTGTTATTTTTCTTGTCACTGATAACGCCAGTGCAGAGGAGTTGATAATACACCATCAGTCGACTCCATGGGCGCCAATAGAGCCTATCTTTTAAAACTATTTTTTATCAGAGCTCCCTTGACGACAGGAGTCCACGAAACTTGGTCTCTATGTGTGCTACATGACAGTCATTGGGTTTTCGCCAAGTCACTGGCACCAAATATTCATGCCTTACATAGGCTATAAACTTATCTACTAAAGCACTATCGACTTCCCAGCTGTCCAGATTATTTACGATATGGGAGAGCTCAGACACTGAACTAGGTGACCTCACCATACCTCTGATTTTATAGCAGGCTTCCCCTAAAACAATGACACGCTTGTGAAACAGTAGGGCTTCCATGCCAACACTAGAATTTACCGTCATCACAGCTTCTGACTTCTCAATCAGTTCTTGCGTATTACGATTACTAAAAATAATTTTAGGATGTTTGCGATATAAATCCTTATATTTATATGGGTCAGAGGGGTGCTCCTTAACCACAATATGCAAACTTTTTCCCGGATCAGCGTATTCTATCGCCTCCTGCGCCCAACAATACAACTCCTGCATAGAGTTAATCTGCCTGGAATTTAGTATCACTTGACTATCAAATCCAACCTGGAAAGGCACGAAAATATATCTTTCTGGCAAGTCTCCCAGAAAAGTCGACTGCTTTGAGTGCGAACGCTTTGCGCGATGAGGTTTACGAACCTCCAGCTTGATTACAGCAGATTGACGATGAAGAGCTGGATCGTATTGGCGGTAATACGATGCCTTTCTCGGCAAGCTATTTAAATCATTCACTCCTCGGACGTCAAATGTAGTCGTATTGGGCAACAACCCGTTTTCAAAATGCACGACCTGAATACCCAATTGCTCAGCCAAATATTTTACAGCTCGCTCTGGCAGTCTATGCCCATTCCAAATGGCAACGCACCTAGGCTTATAAACAGCGAAGATTCTACTAAACTTATAGCAGTGATTTTTAAACTGAAATCTATACCAGACCTTGAATACCAGCATCAGCCAATGCGGATAGTCATACTTAGCTTTTTTCCGACACAGCTGAAACGCAATCCCCTCATCAACAACCCGCTTTGATAGCTCTACCGATGGAAGCGACAGACTGAGAGAGTAATCAAAGACTTTTGTTTCAAGCGCTATCCTTGAGGAAAGATAACTAAAGTAGCGGTACATTGAGCCGCGATTAGCGATAAAAATGACGTCCATTTGTCACCCTAAACTGTCCTTAGTAGGCGGCTACGACCGCAGTTTTATCTCCAGTGCTTATCCACCCAGGTTGCGGGTTTAAAGCGTCGGTACCATTTACCACTGACACCGGCGATGGCCTCATGGGGATCGGGCTTGCCATGGAACACCAGTACGCGACAATCCTCTGGCATCTCGGTTTCCCTGGCCATAAAAAATGATAATGGTTTGATACAGTGGCGCTTAAAGCTGCGGCACCAGTGATCGGGCCAGTAGACCAGGGCATTTTTAGCCATCATTGCGGCAGACAGGTACTCCTGCTCATTGCGATGGATTTTTTTAATTGTGTCAAAGGACTTTTCAAACTCGGCCAGCACCTCGGCATGGGCGCCCACTTCAAAGCGGTACACAGAGGAGTTGCCTGTGCCGTCTTTTTTAATCCAGTCTTTGATAATCATGACTTCGCCCGGACAGTCAAATAGGTCATCCAGGCTGCCGGTAATAATAAGATCAAGATCCAGGCAGAGTACCTTGCCTCTGAGGTCATAGAGGGTCTCGGCGAACACAGCCAATTTGTTCCAGCCGCGCTCTGGCCCGCCCAGGTCAACAGATAGCTCCGGCAGGGGAAATACCTCTACATTCTCATGTAACCCGACACCATCTTCAGTAAGGCACACAAAGCGAAAGTCTCTGCTCATATTGCGAGCCACCATGGAATACAGGGTATTCACATAGTCAGCGGAATACTTGGTTCCCCACTTCATACAGAGAACATTGACCATTTCTTGTGCTGCCATTGAATTGATTCCGGAGACTATAAACTATTCGGCAACCGGCGCCAGCCAGTCCCGATACTTGTCACTTTTGCCGCGCACCAGATCAAAATAAGCGGCTTGCAAAGTGGTTGCCACAGGCCCGCGCTTTCCAGTACCAATAATGCGACTGTCGTATTCACGAATAGGCACTACCTCTGCTGCTGTGCCTGTGAAAAATGCCTCGTCGGCAATATAGACTTCATCGCGGGAAATACGCTTCTCACGCACTTCTATGCCATGGTCTGCAGCCAGTTTAAATACGGTGTCTCTGGTTAAACCATCAAGACAGGAGGTCAGGTCCGGCGTATAGATAACGCCGTCGCGCACCATAAAGAAGTTCTCCGCACTACCCTCGGATACATAGCCTTCTGGGTCGAGCATAATGGCTTCGTCGCAGCCTGAGTCCAGCGCCTCTCTCAGTGCCAGCATGGAATTAACATAGTTACCGCTTGCCTTGGCTTTTACCATGGTGATATTCACATGGTGTCTGGTGTAGGAGGCGGTGCGTACTTTTAGCCCTGCCTCTAAAGTCTCGGGCGACATATAGGAGGGCCAGTCCCAGGCGGCTATGCCCACATGCACTTTCAGCCCCTCAGCGCGCAGACCCATACCTTCTGAACCCAAAAATACCAGAGGACGAATATAGGCAGCATCTAGGTTGTTGTCGCGAATCACCTGGCGGTGGGCAGCGCAGATTTCTTCCTGGGTAAAAGGAATCTGCATATGCAGAATTTTGGCCGAGTTAAACAGGCGTTTAATATGGTCTTCTAACCGAAAAATACAGGTGCCAGCACTGGCCGTCTCGTAGGCGCGAATACCTTCGAAGACTGCATTTCCATAGTGCAGTGAAGAGGTCAGAAAATGCGTCTGCGCATCTCGCCAATCCACCATTTTTCCGTCCATCCAAATAAAACCATCGCGGTCTGAAAACGACATCGACCTGTTCCTCTCTATAATTAACTTTTAAACAATTTTCGCCACTGTTGAGCCACATGTTCTCGCTCCACCACAAACTCTGACAATGCTATTTCAGCCAGCTGATTGTGCAGCTGGGCGCGATGCCCTGCGGAACGGAATCTCTTGTAGGCGTCTATCAACCTGAGTGCGTCCTGTTCTGAGAACAGCCCGCATTGAGCCAGAGACTCCAGAATGCGGATGGTATCACTCCAGCGGACTAGCTGGGGATGGTCATGGGACCAAGCCAGAACTGCAAATTGAACCATAAATTCAATATCGACGATACCTCCACTGCCTTGCTTCAGGGAGAATTTGCCATCTTTCGCGTCTTTACCCAGATGTTTGCGCATTTTTTCACGCATTTCCCTGACCTCAGCGCTCAGTAGTTGCGTGTCGCGTTTTTGCTGCAGGGTGTTTTTACGCACCAATTCATAGGCTGCTGCCAGTTCAGTATCTCCAGCCACTACACGAGAGCGCACCAGGGCCTGATGCTCCCAGGTCCAGGCGTCCTCGCGCTGATACTTTTCAAAGGCGGCGAGGCTGGACACCAGCATCCCGGAATTGCCCGAGGGGCGCAGACGCATATCTATCTCGTAGGCCATACCTGAGGCTGTAGACGTAGCTAACAAATGAATAATACGCTGACCCAGGCGCATAAAAAATGTGCTGCTATCTATGCTGCGAGGGCCATCGGTTTGGCGTCTGGGATCGCCACTGTGTAAAAATACCAGGTCTAAATCTGATTTGTAGCCCATCTCGATGCCGCCCATTTTACCATAGGCCACAACAATAAAACCTGGGGTGTGGCTGTTGGTTGCACCAGCTGTTATCAATGCAGGTAATCCATGGCTGGCCACCAGCTGATCCCAGGCTATATTGACCACATGCTCCACCACTGCCTCGGCAATCCAGGTGAGGTAGTCGCTAACCTGCATTAGGGGCAGTATATCTGTGACTTCACAGGCTGCGACGCGCAGGGCGTAAGACCGACAAAAATAGCGAATCACCTCCATCTGCTGCTCCATATCATCACTGGCAATGCGCATGGTTTGCTGGCGCAGTTGGTCGCGAAGAAGCTGCTTGTCAGGAGCTGTATACAATGTACGCGAGTCGAGCAGCTCATCGAGCAGTGCCGGGTAGGCCACCAACTCATCGGCAATCCAGCTGCTGCGCTCGCAGAGTATGCATAGCTGCTGCAGTGCCTGGCTGTTTTCTACCAGCAGTGCCAGATAGGCGCTGCGGCGCAGTATCCGCTGCACAAGGCCCAGTACGCGCAAAAACGTTTGCTGATTGTTTTCGAGATCGGCGCAGGCCTCCAGCAACCTTGGCATCAGACTCTCCAGGCGGGTGCGCGGCAGGTTTGCCAGTGCCTGAACTGCGCGGCTCTGGTAGAAATCATCCAGCACAGCTGCCAGCTCCTGGGGCTGCTGATAGCTCAGCTTATGCAGATAGGGCAGTATGTCTGAGGAGCGCAAGTCGGTGGACCAGGACTGTTCAGGACGTAACTCTGAATTGGGGTCGGCAGTCTCAGCAGAATCAGAAATAATCGCCTTAAAGCTATTGCTCACCTGGTGTCGATGAGACTGCAACTGCTCATAGAACTGCTGCCAATCACTTTGCTCCATGAGCCGCGCCAGCCGCTGCTGACCTAAATCGTCAATCGGTAGCCGCTGAGTTTGTTTGTCGGCCATACCCTGTAAGGCATGTTCAGTATTGCGCAGAAACTCATAGGCGCTCCATAGACTCTGTTGCTCCGCCCTGTCCAGTACATTGTCCTCAGCCAGCTGGTTTAACACCTGATACAGAGACTGGGTCTGTAGCCGTTTATTGCGGCCACCGCGAATAAGCTGGAAGGTCTGGGCGATAAATTCAACCTCGCGAATACCTCCTGAGCCTAGCTTGATATTGTCCTGCATACCTTTGCGGCTAACTTCGCGGTTGATGCTGCGCTTGGTCTCGCGCAGAGATTCAATGGCGCCGAAATCCAAATATTTGCGGTAGGTAAAGGGCTGCAGCATTTGCTGCAGGGCTTGGGCCTCAGCTGGGTCTCCACTTACCACCCGAGCTTTGACCATGGCGTAGCGCTCCCAGTCGCGACCCTGAGACAGGTAGTATTCCTCCAGCGCATCGAAGTTAAGCACCAGAGCGCCACTCTGACCATAGGGGCGCAGGCGCATATCCACCCGGAATACAAAGCCATCGGCAGTCTGTCGATCTAGGGCGGCGATCAGCTTCTGACCCAGACGAACGAAGAACTCTTGATTGGAGACTGATCTTCTGCCTCCCTGGGTCTCTCCGGACTCAGGGTAGACAAAAATTAGGTCTATATCCGAGGAAATATTTAACTCATAGGCGCCCATTTTACCCATGGCAATAACCAACAGCTGCTGCTCAGTGCCGCTGGATCGGCCTATGGGCGCGCCCAGTTCTTCTCTGGTAATAGGGTGCAGGTACTTGAGGGCGATATTGATGCAAGCTTCGGCCAATAATGTGGTGTCTCTGGTGGTGCCGAGCATAGGGGTCTGGCGGCTAAAGTCGCGCCAGATAATACGCATCATCTCCCTGCGTCTAAACAGACGCAGCTCGCGCCCCAGATTGTCTTCGCAGCAGTTAGCCAGCTGCTCAATCCTAGCCTGCAGCCCGTCCATGTAGTCATTGTCGGAGTAGTTGCGCTGAAGATCACCGCTCTCCACCAGTTGCCGAAAGCTCTGGGGATCGGCGGCGGCCTGCTCAGCAACAAAGTCACTGCAGCCCCAGAGCAGCTTTAACTGGGCGTTAAAGTTATGATTTTCGAGTTGGCTGTGCAGCCACTGGGGATCTGGGTCGACCCTGAGATAATGTTCAAGATGACGCTGATAGGATTTCTCTAGTAATTCTAGTTGCTCTGTATTCATCGTCTCTTTGCTATGGTTGATTTAACTCTCAGGTTCGGGCGTCACACGCATTACCTCCTCAATCGACGTAATACCTTTGATAACCTTTTCCGCGCCAGCTAGGCGCAGCGGCACCATGCCTATTTTAACCGCTGTTGCACGCAGAGATTGTATATCGCTGTTGGCGCCAATAGTTTTTATTAGTGGCTTGCTGAGGGGCATTATTTCATAAACACCCTGTCTACCTGAATAGCCGGTATTGCGACATTCCAAACAGCCCCCTGGTTGGTATATTTTGCTTGGCATTGGTAGTTGATGGGACTGCACCAGTTCCTGCCAGGCCTGTTGCTCTGGAGCCACTTCTACGCGGCAACTCACACAGAGGGTACGCAGCAGGCGCTGGGCCATAATTCCATTGACCGTTGCCTTGAGCAGATGGGCCGGTATGCCCAGATCCAGCAGCCGGCTTATGGCGGTGGGGGCATCATTGGTATGCAGAGTGGATAGCACTAGATGCCCGGTCAGCGCGGCCTGGACCGCCATCTCGGCGGTCTCGCGATCACGTATTTCACCCACCATAATAATATCCGGATCCTGGCGCATCAGGGTGCGAATACCTGCGGCAAAATTAAAGTCTATAGCAGGTTGTATCTGACTCTGGTTAAACGCATCGACCACCATTTCGATGGGGTCCTCAATAGTACTCACATTGACGGTTTCCTCAGCCAGGCTCTTTAATGTGGAATACAGGGTAGTGGTCTTACCTGAACCGGTGGGGCCTGTGACCAGCACAATCCCATGGGAGCGCAGAGTCATAGCTCGCCAGTGGATATAGTCCTGATCCACCAGACCCAGCTGAGTAAAGTTGCGCAGCAATACCTCTGGATCAAATATGCGCATCACCAGTTTCTCTCCAAAGGCGGTGGGCATGGTAGACAGCCGCAGCTCGACCTCGTTGCCATTGGGCGCTACAGTTTTAATGCGGCCATCCTGGGGGCGGCGCTTTTCCGCTAAGTCCATGCGCCCAAGAATCTTTAGACGGCTGACCATAGCAGTCATTACATTGTCGGGCAGCTCGTACACCAGATGGAGAATACCGTCGATACGAAAGCGTGCCTTGCCCTTGTCTCGGCGGGGCTCCAGATGAATATCGCTGGCCCGCTGCTCAAAGGCATACTGCAACAGCCAGTCGACAATATTGACTATGTGTTGGTCCTGGGCATCCGCATTCTTTAATCCGCCCACCTCGAGCAGCTGCTCAAAGTCGGCCATCTGAACGCCGGTCTTGGCCGAGCCAGCACCAAACACAGACTTGGCCAGTGAATAGAACTCCAGGCTATATTTTTTGATCTCCTGGGGCTTGGCGAGCACTGGGCGCACGGTTTTTTTCGAGGTCTGCTCCAGGCTTTCAATCCAGCTGAGATCAAAAGGCTCCGAGGTGGCAACCACCAGCTCAGTGGGATGAACCTGTATACAGAGAATGCCGTAGCGCTGGGCATAGGCAAAGGACATCTCTGCGGTAACCACCGGAACATTGATCTTTAACGGGTCAAGAACAACAAACTCTAACTCAACCTTGGTCGCCAACCACTGACAGAGCACCACAATACCCAGCGACTCGCTGGTTTGTGCATGGCTGCACTGTCTGGCGGCGATAATATCCAAGGGATGCAACTGGGCCTCATCTGCACTGCGCTGCTTGGCGGCAATACTGGTGGCATCGGCCTGAGTTAACAGCCCGTCACGGACTAATTCCTTGAGTAGCCAGCCAAGATGCAGCCTTTCGCCGCGAGTTTTGAGTTGATGCATAGTTGATCTCCATTTGTATCACTGTCCTTTAACATTAGTATGAATCAGCGCTATCCGCCCAGCATCCGTAACTCCAAGGCTGTATACCGGCCGGCTCATGCTATAATCGCGGAATGAAATCAAACGGCTATGTAGAGTTCTTTCGCCAGACCTCACCCTATATCCATGCCCACAGAGGCAAGACCTTTGTCATTGCATTTGGCGGTGATGCGGTTTTGCATGGCAACTTCCACAGTACTGTGCACGATATAGCCCTGCTGCAGAGTCTGGGTATTCGCGTGGTTTTAGTGCACGGTGCGCGCCCGCAGACCGAGCAGCGCATTGCCCTGAGTGGTCTTGAAAGCGAATTTAGCCATGGTTTGCGAGTTACCCATAGCCATGCCATACAGTGTGTCAAAGAAGCGGTGGGAGCCACCAGGCTGCAGATCGAATCGGAGCTGTCGATGGGCCTGCCTAATTCGCCTATGCATGGCGCAGCTATCCGAGTTATAGGCGGCAACTTTATTACCGCCAAACCTGTAGGCGTGCGCGATGGTATCGACTTCCAGCGCACCGGCGAAGTCCGTCGCGTCGATGGCGTGGCGATTGATTCCCAGCTACAGCAGGGCTCTCTGGTATTGATTTCACCTATTGGTTTCTCACCCACAGGCGAAGCCTTTAATCTCAGCTATCAGGATTTAGCCTCGCAGGTTGCGGTGGCACTGAATGCCGAAAAACTGATTCTTATCAATCAGGCCAGAGGCGTTGTGCGAGATAACAGCCTGGTGCGCGCCCTGTCACTGCCGGAACTCGAAAGCATCAGGCAGGCGTCTACCGATGATGCCGAACAGCAGATGTTGGGCGCGGCCTATCAGGCCTGTGGCAACGGCGTCGATAGGGTGCATCTGGTGAGTTGCGCCGAAGATGGCAGCTTGCTGACAGAATTATTTACCCGCGATGGCAGCGGCACTCTGGTGATGAAAGATCACTCAGAAGTCATTCGCCCAGCGACCATTGATGATGTGGGCGGCATTATTGAACTGATAGCACCACTGGAAGAACAGCAGGTGCTGGTTAAACGCTCCCGCGAGTTACTGGAAACTGAGATTTCTCGCTTTATGCTGGTAGTGCATCCAGAGGGTGTGCTGTTAGGCTGTGCCGCACTCTATCCAACCGCAGATAATCATGTGGGCGAGCTGGCCTGTGTGGCCACTCACCCGGAGTTTCATGATCAGGGTATAGCAACCAGGCTCTTTGATACCATTGTGCAGGATGCCAAAAAGAAGGGTTTAACCCAGCTATTTGTACTTACTACCCAAACCGCTCACTGGTTTTTGGAGCGAGGCTTTGTGGAAGCGCAGGTCGCCGACCTTCCCGCGCAAAAACAGTCTCTGTATAATTATCAGCGCAACTCAAGAATTTTTAGCAAAGCTATTTAACAAGAGAATCACCATGCCCAAGTATCGCTCTCACACTACAACCCAAGGTCGCAACATGGCCGGCGCCCGTGCCCTATGGCGCGCCACGGGCATGAAAGACGACGACTTTAACAAGCCGATGATTGCCATTGCCAACTCCTACACCCAGTTTGTGCCCGGCCATGTGCATCTAAAAGATATGGGTGACCTGGTTGCAGCTGAGATTGCCAAAGTGGGCGGTATTGCCCGGGAGTTTCATACTATTGCGGTGGATGACGGCATTGCCATGGGCCACGACGGTATGCTCTATTCTCTGCCATCGCGGGATATTATCGCTGACTCTGTGGAATATATGGTCAATGCCCACTGTGCCGATGCACTGGTATGTATTTCCAACTGCGACAAGATTACTCCCGGAATGTTAATGGCGGCTATGCGCCTTAATATCCCGGTTATCTTCGTCTCCGGTGGCCCCATGGAAGCAGGCAAGACAAAGCTGGCCGATCATAAGCTTGATCTGGTGGATGCTATGGTGATTGCGGTAGACGATAAAGCCAGTGACGAGAAAGTCGCCGAATACGAGCGCTCGGCCTGTCCTACCTGTGGGTCTTGCTCCGGGATGTTTACCGCCAACTCAATGAACTGCCTAACTGAGGCCCTGGGTCTTTCACTGCCTGGCAATGGCACCGTCCTGGCAACTCATTCCGATCGCCGCGAGCTATTTCAGGAAGCGGGCCGCACTATAGTCAAGATGGCCCGCCAGCATTATGAGCAGGATGACTACTCTGTGCTGCCGCGCTCAATCGCCAACTTTAAGGCCTTTGAAAACGCTATGACATTGGATATCTGCATGGGCGGATCAACCAATACTATTCTGCATCTGCTGGCTGCGGTTCAGGAAGCCGGCATCGAATTTGATATGGCGGATATTGATCGCCTGTCGCGGGTGGTGCCGCAGCTGTGCAAAGTGGCCCCCAGTACGCCAGAGTACCATGTTGAAGATGTGCACCGCGCCGGTGGCATTATGGGTATTCTCGCTGAGTTGAATCGCGCCGGGTTAATTCATGGCGATCTGCCAACCGTACATTCGTCCAGTCTGCAAGAGGCATTGGATAAATGGGATATTGTCAGCGGCCATGTTAGCGAAGAGGTTAAGACTTTTTATAAGGCAGGTCCTGCGGGCATACCCACCCAGACTGCCTTTAGCCAGAGTACCAGATGGCCCTCTCTGGATGCAGATCGCGAGCACGGCTGTATTCGCAATCTTGAGAATGCCTTCAGTCTAGAGGGTGGGCTTGCGGTATTAACCGGCAATCTGGCGCCAGATGGCTGTGTGGTCAAAACCTCTGGTGTGGATGAGTCGATCCATGTCTTTGAGGGACCTGCATTTATCACTGAAAGTCAGGACGAGGCCGTAGCCTGCATTCTCAATGATCAGGTCAAAGCCGGTGATGTAGTGATTGTTCGCTACGAGGGCCCGCGCGGCGGACCAGGCATGCAGGAGATGCTCTATCCGACCAGCTATATTAAATCCAAGGATCTGGGCAAGGCCTGTGCTCTTATTACTGATGGCCGCTTCTCTGGAGGCACCTCTGGGCTATCCATTGGACATGTTTCACCAGAGGCCGGGGCTGGCGGCAATATTGGCCTGGTGCGCCCGGGCGATACCATCCGCATTGATATTCCCGCACGCAGCATAGATGTACTGATCTCTGACGCAGAGCTTGAGGCTCGCCGTGCAGAGCAGGATAAGCTGGGCTGGAAGCCGGTTGAAGATCGCCCGCGCAAGGTAACCGCATCACTTAGAGCCTATGCCAAGCTGGCCACCAGTGCCGACAAAGGTGCAGTGCGAGATTTATCTCAGCTTTAAAACCCTGAGCTAATCTGTCAGACAAAAAAAAAAGCCCAGCATAATAATGCTGGGCTTTTTTTTTTTTGAGCGCTTAAGCCTTACTGCAGCTTGGTACCTTGGCGCCCACATCGCGGAGCTTGCTAAGTCGAGTGCCCTCGGTATCCGCGTAGCGGATCCACTGCTGAGGATATTTCTTACTCTTCTTGTCTTTAGCCGCCTTGAGTGACTTTTGGAAAGCCTTGATCGCATCTTTATAACAGTGCAGATTGATCAGGGCATTACCCATCACCAGATAGTTTGCGTCTGGGCGTTTGACACCGCCCTTCTTCGCCGCCCGCTGAGATGCGCGATAAGCTTCTTTGTCGCGGCCCAGGTCCAGATAAATACCTGCCAGACGTGACTGCAAATTACCTGTGTCCGAGTACTTTGAAGCACTTTCCAGCGCATTGAGCGCTCGCTTCAGGTCTTTTGACTGATACCAGGCAGTACCCAGAACCTCGAGGTTCTTAGCATTGCGCTCAATAATTTCGTCGTTGATACCCTTCTCGATAATTCGTGCTGCACGGTAGGGAACTTCAGCCCCCAGGAACATGTAGGCCATACTCATAACCTGGCTCTCTTTATCGAACTGGTTATTCATATACACCACTTCGGTGGCAACCAGGCGATCATCTTCACGCTCCAGCTCACCGTACATGCCGCCCAACTGCTTCCAGTAGCTCCACTTGGGATAGTGGGTTACCAGCTGCTCAAGAATACTGACAACACGCTTGTAATTGTTCTTCTCGTAGTAGAGAACACGCTGCAATCCCCACCAGCCCTCTTTAGGCAAAATGCCTTTGGACTCCACATCACTGATGGCAGCCTCAAGCATTTCTAGAGACTCGCTTTTGCGATCTAACTGGTAATAAATTTGCGCCAGTAATACCCGGGCATCATTACCAATAATGGTTGCTTCCTTCATCCAAGCCTCTAGCTCTTTCGCTGCCAGAGCGTATTGCTCTTCGACAGTGTAAAGCTGAGCCAGAGTATAGCGAGTGTCCAGACGCAGTTCCGGAGGAGTTCCGACACCGTTAATAACTTGACGGTAAGCGCGGATAGCCCCATTAAAATCATCCAGAGAATAGTAGACGTAGCCCTTAAACTTCCAGATCTGAGTCTGCTCGTAATCAGTCTTACAGGTCTTGGCACTGTTTTCGATATCGACCAACATGCGCAGGGACTCAGCCCAGTTCTCTTCTTCCAGAACTACCTGTACCTTTTCCAGCCCCTTGGCACATTTGGCACCAACAGACTGACGCTGACGGGTCTTAACATCTTTATACTTTGGCTCTTTCTTTTCCTCGGCAGCCACAGCACTGGTACTGAGTACCGACTGAGGGTCTGCGACTGTTACCATCAAAGGCAATAGGAAGGCAGCGCCAAATACAGCTAAGAATTTTGTGCTTTTAAACATCTGATTCCCCTATTTGGCCATCTGGAAGGTGAATTTATAGAGCACACCCTGAACTTCCTGGGCCTGTCCATCAATCACTCTCGGGTTATATTTGAGCTTGTTCGCCGCTTTGATTGCCGCGCGACCAAAACCCCATCCCTCTGGCCATTCTTCGACCATAATTGGGTCACGAACACCACCGGTGGTGGTAATAATGACCTCTACCACCGCGTAACCCTCTTTGCCGCGAGTTTGAGCGCGACGGGGATACTGGGGCTGAGGAACATAAACCGGAATATAGTCCGAATCTCGCGCAAAGCCTGAATTACCTATGCTGAGATTTCCGCCAGCCGAAGGTGCCGCCATGCTCACTGCATTGTCTGGCACTTCAAACTCTAGGTTTTCTTCCGGAATTTCTGGTGGAGGCGTCTCTGGGTCTTCTGGTTTTTCAACCTCAGTATTCTTCGCGTTTTCGGTTAATTGTCTATCGACATGAAGAAAGTCTGGAATTTTAAAGGCTTCTTTTTCGTCTAGGTCTTTGTTGCCTGAGTCGATCAGCTTATACATCAAGATAATCAACGCAAAGGTCACCAAGACTCCTAGCGCGGCAGAAACACTAATTCTAATTGCAGCCATACTATTAACTCAGTCGTTTTCTACGGAAATAGCTACCGGAGCTATGCCAATATCGCGTGCGATATCAGCTACTTTGGCAACTGTTTCAATATCAGATTCATTGTCGGCCTGGATAACCATGCCACCCTTTGGATTCTCATTAAACAACCTAGTTAGATTGAGTTTTAGCGCAGTAGTTTCAACACGCTTTTTATCAATCCAGTATTCATTGTTGTCGCTAATAGCCACCAGAATTCCTACCTTCTTGTAGGAGCTCGCCGTGTTTGCATCAATTTTATTGACATCAACACCGGGCAGCTTAATAAACGATGCTGTCACGATAAAGAAGATCAGCATAATGAAAACCACGTCAAGCATTGGGGTCAGATCAATTGTCTCACCCTGCGGTTTTGCTTTGTTTGTTCTGTTGCGCATAGTTCTCTCTCACAGGACGCCCACCTAGCAACTAGGCGGGCTCCAATTAGTGATCCATGGTCAAATGGTCTTCCAGGAGATGCTTCTCCCGCTCGGCAGAGCGCTCGACATAAGTCAGGCCAAATACGCCTGAGAGCGCAGCGACCATGCCAGACATTGTCGGAACAGTTGCCTGAGAAACACCGCCAGCCATCGCCTTAGCATCGCCACCACCAGTAAAGGCCATAACGTCAAAGACCACGATCATGCCAGTTACTGTACCCAGCAACCCGAAGAGGGGCGCCAGAGCAACCAGTGTTTTGATCATCATTAGGTTCTCGTCGATCTTGATGCTGACTTCGGAAATCAGTTTCTCCCGAATCTGGTGAGCGCGCTTTGATGTGCGCTCACCGCGGCCTTCCCAAGTATCAATTGCTCCTTGGACATCAGTGCCTACACTGGATCGGAGATACCACATGCGTTCGAAGATGAGCGTCCACATAACGAATAGCAGGACGACAATAGCCCAAAGGACCATGCCGCCTGAATCCATAAACTTCCCAACTTCCGCCATCGTATCAGCGAAAAACATCTTATTTGCCCTCTACGGAACCAGCAACAATACCTGCGCTTTGCTCTTCCAGTACATGCAAGATGCGCTGCGCTTTGCCGTTCACCAATGTGTGCATCAGAACGGTAGGAATAGCTACTACCAGACCCAGTACAGTAGTGATCAGAGCCTGCGAGATACCGCCAGCCATTGCCTTGGGATCGCCCGCACCAAACAGGGTGATCATCTGGAAGGTAATAATCATACCGGTTACCGTACCCAGTAGACCCAGCAGAGGCGCTACCATGGCGATAATCTTCAGCAGATCCAGACCTGATTCAATCTGTGGACGCTCTTTAAGCACAGCTTCGTGCAACTTGAGCTCCAGAGATTCGGGGTCGAGGCCAGCATTATTGCTCGCGACTGTCAGTACACGGCCCAGGGGATTATCTTCGCTAGCCGAGCCAGTCTTGAGCTGTGAAGATACCTTGCTGGACATGCCGCTCAGCACAATAAAGCGCCAGATAGCCAGCATAATGGCCACAGCAAATACTGCAGTAATAACATAACCAACGATGCCACCATAGTGCCAGCGCTCAACCAGAGTTGGAGTGTTGATCAGTGCGCGCAGCAGTCCGCCACCCAGAGGGCCTGTAGGATCTAGGCCAACTTTGGTGAAGCCAGAAGTAGCTTCTTGCAGATCTTCGGCGCTGCCCTGGTGGGCTGAAGGCTGACGAGCCAGCTCAGAAACCAAGCCGCTCTCTGGGCTATATTCCAGATACATGCCGTCGGCCACCAGGTTATAGGTACCAATGCGCACAACTTCCATCTCAGCCTGATCGCCATTGGCCAACAATACTGAACGGTTAAACTTCACAACCCGTGCACTTTCAACCATTTCACGCTGCTGCTCATACCAAAGTTTCTCGATATCTTCGATTGAAGGCAGGCGAGTATCGCTGCTCATCTTTTCGATTAGTTCATCGAGGAACTCAGTACGACCAGAAATCTGGGCACTAACAATCGACTGATTGAGGTTGGCGCGAATATCGCCAGCAGCACCAGTCAGGTGACCAAACAGCTCTTTAAGAGAACCCAGACGCTTGTCACGTTGCTCACGCAGCCCGGCAAGAACAACATCGTTATCACGGATGTTCTGCTCAAGGCGGTCGGAGCGACGCTCTTCGGCGGTTTTAGTATTTTGAGCCTGCTTTAGAAGCTGAGCCTGCTTGCGCTGGTCGCTTTTAAAGGCAGCTTCGCGCTTGCGGTACTCTGATGACTCAGAGATCTTGGCGCTCTCGATCATTTGCAGAAGCTCATCTAGAGTCTTTGCATCCTGTGCCAGCGCTGGTGTGCTGAAAGCAGCAGCGGCTACAAAAGCGGCACAAACTTTCACAAATTTATTCATTGTGCTGTCTCCGGTGCAGTAATTGGCATTTCCATAACATCCTGGGGTGATAGCTTCTTAGCTATGCGTAGGCCCTGATCGACTGGTCTGCGGTACTCAGAACCCAAAGTCTCCCAAGAACCAGTTTCTTTGTTCCAGGCTCCGGTTTGAGACTTGTCTTTGGTCTGATACATCAGAGCAACACGGCCGATACGCAGAACTTCTACCTCTACCTCAGAACCGTCGCCATTGATATCGATCAGATCGCGATAGGCTTCCAGAGACTGGCTGTATTCAGCTTCAATATCGTAGACTTCAAGAATCTGGCGGAATTTTTCTGCAGCTGAGAACTTGGCGCTATCCATGTTCACATATAGATCGGCAATGGCCGCTTCGCGCATATCTTTCTTAAAGGGGACATCCAGGGCAATAAAGTCTTCGATACCTTTGAGCATGCTCAGCATCAATGGAGAGATACCACGCTCAATAATAGTAGCGTTCTCAATCGACTCTTTAAGCTCAGCCATCATTTGCTTTTGGCTAGCGATCTGGCGCTCCAACTGAGAGTTATAAACTCGCAGCGACTCGATCTGCTTATTGACCTGTTTGAATTCTTGCAAAAGACCATCAGTTTGATCAGCGATGCGATCAACCTTGGTTTGCGAATTTTTGGCGATCTGGACCTTGGCGGCTCCAGCTTTTAGCACGTCATTTACCTCTGAAGCCTGAGCTGCACCAACAGTCAGACCACTGGCAAGAACGGCGGCAAAGGCCAGTACTTTTAGTGGTTGCTTATTCATAGTTCCCTCAATTTGGGTCTACCGGTTTAATTATCTTTCACTGCCTAAAATCGAAAAACAAGACCATCAACGTCAGACATACTTTGTTTCGGGGCATCTTTGTAACAGTCTCTAGTTCAAGAAGCAATTTGGCCGCGGCGAAATAAGCAGATAAAAGAGAGAACTTAGATGACTGTTACCTAACGTAACATTTGAGTCCTGGTTTTAAAATTTATGCCAACTCAATTCGATCTAGCTGGAGAAACCTGTAGGGATGACTATCAGTTAGTTCTGGTAGCTGCTCTCTGACTTGCTTCCACTGGCTAAAATCCACCTCGGGAAAGAAAGCATCGCCCTGGACATCGGCATCCACCTGGGTGAGATAGAGCCTGTCTGCCGCTGGCAATGTCACGCGATATATCTGCTCGCCACCAATCACCATAATCTCGTCGGCGCCAGCCGTCTCGCAGGCGCTGTGGCCCAGCTGCAATGCAGCCTCCAGAGACTGCGCCACCTCTACTCCCGGGGCCTGCCAGGCTGGGTCCCTGGTCACCACAATATTAGTTCTGCCCGGCAATGGCCGGCCGATACTGTCATAGGTTTTGCGCCCCATAATCAGAGGCTTGCCCATGGTCACTGATTTGAAGTACTTGAGATCTTCGGGCAGATGCCAAGGCAGCTGGTTATCGACGCCGATTACGCCGTTGCGGCTGACTGCAACTATTAATGAAAGCTTCATAATAAGTCCTTATCAAACTGCCACTGGCGCAGAGATAGGGCCATGGGATTCATAGTTTAGTAGCTCGAAATCGTCGAATACAAAATCAAACAGATTATCTACATTGGGGTTCAGTGCCAGCTTGGGCAGAGCAAAGGTTGATCGAGACAGCTGCTCCTCTACCTGGTCCATGTGATTGGTATAGAGATGGGCATCGCCAAAGGTGTGCACAAAATCACCTGGTTCAAGGCCGGTGACCTGCGCGATCATCATGGTCAAAATAGCGTAGGAGGCTATATTGAAAGGCACCCCCAAAAACACATCGGCACTGCGCTGGTATAACTGACAAGATAGCCGGCCATTGATCACATAGAACTGAAACAGACTGTGGCAGGGAGGCAACCCAGACTTGACCATCACTGGTATATCCTTTGGGTTCCAAGCTGAGACAATTAATCGCCGGGAGTCTGGGTTAGTTTTTATATCATCGACCAGCTGAGCAAGCTGATCCACACCTTCAAAGTTGCGCCACTGATGACCATAGACAGGCCCCAGATCACCATATTGCGCCGCAAAATCTGCATCGGTTTTGATGCGCTCGATAAATTCCTTCATTTTTGCCTTCCACTCGGGCGAGTACATCACATAGTCCTGGTCCTGCCCGGTTTCTCGCAGCCAGCTCTGATAGGGCCAGTCATTCCAGATACCAACGCCGTTCTCTACCAGGTAGCGAATATTGGTGTCGCCGCGGATAAACCAGAGCAACTCGTGGAGAATTGACTTGAGATGCACCTTCTTGCTGGTGACCAGCGGAAACCCCTCAGCCAGGTCGAAGCGCATCTGATAGCCAAACACACTCAGGGTGCCAGTGCCGGTGCGATCTTCCTTTTTAACACCGGTGTCGCGAATATGACGCATTAGGTCCAGGTACTGTTTCATTGCCGGAGTCCAGTCTTAGTTAGTTGCAGATTTTGCCATTAGGCGTTGCATCGTTTTGCGCATAAACCACAGCCCCAATAAAACCATAGGAATGCACAGGGCCTGACCGCGGGTCATCCAGTTGAGTGACTCTATCATTGCGGTTTGACCGGCAAACTGGGCATCCGGCTCGCGAACAAACTCAACCATAAAGCGGAAACAGCCATAGAGTACTAGGAATAGGCCTGTGATCTCACCGGCCAGCCGCGGCTTGCGTGCAAACCAACTAATAATCAGGAACAGTACTAGCCCCTCGAGCAGAGCCTCATAGAGCTGCGACGGGTGCCGGGGCAGCTGAGTGGGGTCTGAGGGAAACAACATGCCCCAGGGCACATCTGTGGGGCGCCCGTAGAGCTCCTGACCAATAAAATTGCCCATACGACCAAAGAACAATCCTGTGGGCACCAGCGGCACTGCAAAGTCTGTCAGAGTAAGAAAAGATACCCTGTGTTTACGGGCATAGATAAAAATAGCTATGGCCACACCAATCAGCCCGCCATGAAAGGACATACCGCCCTCCCAAATTCGCAACAACATGGCGGGATCGGCCAGCCATTTGTCGGTATTGTAGAAAAACATATAACCCAGACGCCCGCCAGCTATCACTCCCCAGGCACCGTAGACAATCAGGTCTTCGACTTGGTTTTCACCCAGGGGTGACCAGGGTCGTCTGGCATTGCGTCTGGCCAGATACCAGGCAGTAGCAAAGGCTAGCAAATAGCTTATGCCATACCAGTGAATCTGCAGCGGTCCCAGTGAAATCGCAATTGGGTCTATGGCTGGATGATTGAGCATGGCTTTGAATACCCCTAAAAATTCAAGCGCAGATCATAGCGGTTTCTGAGCTAGTGCGCCAAGCGGGATGTCGCTGGGAGAGATAAATAGTTACACTCCCGGGCATGTGTCTACTCGCCTTTGCCTATAAAACCCAAACTGACAGCCCGCTGATTGTCACCTCTAACCGCGATGAGTTTTACCCGCGCCCTACACTACCTATGCACTGGTGGTCAGATGCTCCTATTCTGGCAGGCAAAGATCTAAACGCTGGCGGCACCTGGCTGGGGTTATCCCGCAATGGCCGCTTTGCAGCTGTAACCAACTATCGCTACCTGGACGAAAACGGGGAGATGGAGTCACAGCCCCTCTCTCGAGGTCAACTGGTCACCGACTTTTTACTCTCAGAATTAGCAGCCTCAGATTGGGCCAGCGCCATAGAGCCAACCGCATCTGAGTACGGTGGTTTTAATCTTCTGCTCTACGACGGCAGCAATCTGGTATATCTAAATAATTATGAGAATCTGGCGCCACAAAAACTCCAGCCGGGAGTCTATGCCCTGAGCAATAACACTTTGGATAGCCCCTGGCCCAAGGTTGACCATGCCAGAGAACAGCTCGAACAGCTGATTGACGGCGCTGAAGTAGGAGAACAGCACCTGGATAGCCTTATGGCGACCCTGTCACTGCAAAAAACCTATGCTCGGGAATTGCTTCCCAACACAGGCGTCCCCCAGGAGTGGGAAACATTACTCTCTTCGCCATTTATAGTTGCAGATGGCTATGGCACCAGAGCCTCCACCGCCTTAGTTATCTCTGAATCTGCCAATATTACAGTGGCGGAGCAAACCTATGAAGCGGGCGAAACCCTGAACTCTCAGACTTTTAGCTTTAGGGCTTCCGAGCGATGACTGGCTCTGGAGGGACGAATCAATTTGGCCACTTCTGGCTGATTCAATGAGTCAGACATAAACTGCGCCACAGAGCCCGCATCGGATAAGCGCAGGGCACGTTTAACCATCTCTCGCGCCTCTTTGCGGCTGACATTGAGCAACATGGACTTCACCCGCAGCAAGGTACTGGCACTCATAGAGAAATTCTCATAGCCAAGACCGAGCAGAACCACTGCACTCAGCGGGTCACCGGCCATCTCACCACAGACACTGAGCTGGCAGTTGACCGAGGAAGCCTGCTCATAAATAGCCTTGAGTGCTCGCAGAACTGATGGATGCAATGTGTGATAGAGATCGGCGACCCGCGGGTTATTGCGATCCACAGCCAAAAGATACTGGGTAAGGTCATTGGTGCCCACAGACAAAAAGTCGACTCGACGACCAATTTCCTTGACCTGATAAACCGCAGCGGGCACCTCAATCATGGCTCCCACTGGCGGCCGCTCTATGGTGTAGCCCTCTTCCTGAGTCAGCTCATCAAAGGCGCGATCAATCAGCTCCAGCGCGCGGTCCAGCTCTGGGATATTGCTAATCATGGGCAGCATAATGCGCAGATTATTGACCCCCTGACTGGCACGCAGCAGAGCGCGAATCTGCACTAGAAAAATCTCCGGATGGTCTAGAGAGATACGAATACCGCGCCAGCCTAAAAACGGGTTTTCCTCTTCAATCGGGAAATAGGGCAGGTCCTTGTCACCACCAATATCCAGAGTTCTCATGGTCACAGGCCGCGGCGAGAATGCCACCAGCTGCTCGCGATAAATGGCGACCTGCTCATCCTCAGTGGGAAAACTCGAGCGCATTAAAAAGGGCATCTCGGTGCGGAATAGGCCTACAGCCTCGGCACCACTTTTGAGCGACATCATAGTGTCCTGGCGCAGGCCTGTATTTACCCAGAGTGAAAAGCGGAAGCCATCAGGTGTAATACAGGGAATATCCCGCAGTTTTTCCAGGTCTTTGGTGAGTATTTTTTCTTCCCGCTGACGCTGCAAATAGTAGCGCCGCAACGTCCGCGTGGCACTGCTGATTACATCACCGGTAAAACCGTCGACAATTAATTCCTGACCTTCCAGCTCGGCCCAGGGCAGATCTACAGCACCCATCACAGTGGGTATGCCCAGGGCACGACCCACAATGGCCATATGGGAATTGCTGGAACCTTTGAGCGAGATAATGCCCACCAGGCGATTGACCGGAATATCCGCCAGAGCTGTTGCCGATAAATCTTCGCCCACCAGCACCACTCGGCGCGGCATAGGCAGTTCTTTTTTATGACTGGTTTGCAGATAGCCCAGCACCCGCTTGCCCAGATCGTTGACATCTGCCGCGCGCTCACGCAGATAGGGGTCGTCCATCTGCCGGAAGGTACGCACATGTTTTAGAATCACCGAACTCCAGGCACTCTGGGCAGTCTGGCCGGCGGTAATAGAGGCGATCACCTCGCCACCCAGCGAGCTGTCGTCTAGCATGCGAATATAGACATCAAACAGGGCCAGCTCTTCGGAGCTCAGCTTGTTGACCAGACCATCCCCCAGATTGCGCATATCTTTTTTGGCCGCAGTCAGGGCGCGGCGAAAGATTTCCACTTCAGCTGCTGGGTTATTGGTGAATCGCTCAGGCACAGCAGCCAGATCTGTATTGGTGGCCACCAACACCACCCGGCCAATACCTATACCTGGGGCGCTGGGAATACCTCTAAACATAGCTTCGCGGCTTTTGCCACGCCCAGCTGAAGCCAGCTTACGCAGCGCACCTGTGGCCTCAGCATGAGCTATGGCGCCAGATAATTGGGCACAGACCGTGACTACAAAAGCCTCTTCTTCCGAGGCAAAGCGACGCTGAGTTTGCTGCTGCAATACCAAAACGCCCAGCACCTTGCGGTGATGAATAATGGGGACGCCGAGAAAAGAATGGAACGGCGCTTCACCTGTCTCTTCAAAGTAGGCGAAATTGGGGTGCTGATCGGCATTCTCAAGATTGAGGGGCTCCTCCTTGGCCGCCACCAAACCCACCAAGCCCTCGCGCATTGACAGGCGAACCTTGCCAATAGATTCTTTCCGCAACCCCTCAGTGGCCATAAGCACATAGCGCTCGTCCGAGTCATCAAACAGATAGACCGAGCACACACCAGCCTGCATCGCATCGCGCACTTCCTTGACGATAATGCTCAGTACCTGGGGCAAATTGCGGGCGCTATTAACCTCTTGAACTATGGTTCTCAGGGAGTGGAGCATGGCTACCTTCCGCGACTGCGCTTTTCAAAGCGCGCATTGGCAGGAGCAAACTCCATCAGAGCATTGCGGTAGACATTGCGCTTGAAGGGCACAACAGATTCAATAGGGTACCAATAGTTGACCCATTCCCAACCATCAAACTCCGGCGTGCCTGTGGCATCGAAACGCACCTTGGCGCTATCGCCGGTCAACTGCAGATAAAACCATTTTTGTTTTTGCCCTATACACAGAGGCTTGGAGTTTTTGCGCTGCATTTGCGGAGGAATATGGTAGCGCAGCCATTTTTTGGTGTGCTGGATAATTTTTACATCGCCGGATTCAAGGCCCACTTCCTCGTAGAGTTCTCTGTAGAGCGCCTGCTCTGCAGACTCACCGGCACTGACGCCTCCCTGAGGAAACTGCCAGGCCTGCTGTCCCAGCCTTTTCGCCCAAAATAGCTTGCCGAGACCATCACTGATGACCATAGCGACATTTGCACGAAAACCGTCCTTATCAACCACTTGCAGTATTCCTTATTTATTGTTGAGCAGCTTGCCATTGTTCCACAGACTCGGAAGGCCAGCAATTTTCTCTTGAGACCATCTTACATCATCGCTATCCTGCGTCTGCGTTTATTTAACCTTTCCTAAACTGCGAGAACAGTTCTATGGCCCTGGCCATCTTTGATTTAGATAACACCTTAATTGCCGGCGACAGCGACCATGGCTGGGGCGAATTTTTGGTGGCCAATAACCGGGTAGATGTTGATCACTACCGCGCCATGAACGATCGCTTTTATGCCGACTATGAAGCCGGATGCATGGATATTCAGGCCTACCTGAATTTTTCACTGGCGCCACTGGCTCAGATTCCCAGCGAAGACCTTCGGCAGCTACACAGAGAGTTTATGCAAACTGTTATCGCGCCTATGCGTTTAGACAGGGCCGATCACCTAATTCAGCAGCATAGAGAGGCCGGCGATCGCCTGCTGGTGATTACCTCGACCAACCGCTTTATTGTGGAGCCCATCTGCAGGTCGCTGGGCATTGATGAGCTACTGGCGACCGATTTAGAGATAATTGACGGACGCTACACTGGCAAGATTGTCGGCACCCCCACCTACCGGGAGGGCAAGGTGGAGCGCTTTAATCAATGGTTGGCGGAAAATAATGAGCAGTCCGAGGGCAGCTATTTCTATTCGGACTCAATCAATGATTTACCACTGCTGTTGCAGGTCAGCCATCCAGTGGCCGTAGACCCAGATGCGCCACTGCGAGAAGAAGCGACGACCAGAGGCTGGGATATTATTTCCCTGCGCCACTGAACCGGTGCCTTTAAAAGGGGGCTGTTAAACTAGCAGCCATTAAACCAGCAGCCACAAAAAAGCCCCGACAGATGGCGAGGCCTTTTTGCTGATTTTTTTAGCTGGGCTGTAAGAGATTAGGACTCGTCGACCGCTATCTGATAGGCATCTGCATCCATCATATCTTCTAGCTCTTCGGGGCCAGATACCTTGACTCGGAACAACCAGCCATCCGCGTAGGGGCTGCCATTGACGGTCTCAGGCTCATCCTCCAGGGCAGGGTTGATCTCGACCACTTCGCCGGTCACCGGCGAGTAAATATCTGATGCCGCTTTTACTGATTCAACAACAGCCACTTCAGCACCGGCATCCACAGAGGCACCAGCTTCTGGAAGCTCAATATAGACAATATCACCCAGGGCCTCCTGAGCATGGTCGGTAATACCCACCACCACAGTCCCATCGCTGTCCAGTCTCGCCCATTCATGGCTGCTGGCATACTTCAATTCAGTTGGAAGGTCGCTCATTAATTTCTCCTTAACTCGGCTTCTTGGCCATACAGACTGAGGGCAAAACGCACCGCCCGGTTGATTGGCGATCATTCTACTGATGATTAGATTAAAAGTTAAAGTAATTTTCGCCGACTAATGAACAATCAGCTTAAATCTGTAAAATACTCTCTGCCTGAATTCCAGCCACCATTTTTTGAGGACATTATGCGATACGGATCATGCGCAATTCTTTTTATAACTCTAGTTTCAACAGCCCTCTGCGCCGAGGAGCTTATGCTTAAAAATGGCGATTTGATCAAGGGCAGCCTTATTGACCAGACAGCTGATCAAATTGTCTGGGCCTCAGAGAATTTTGGCCCCCTGACTATAGCTTCTGACAGGGTCTCCACAGTCAATGGTCTGACACCCAAAGCAAGCTTCGACTCTATGGCCAGCCCTGTGTTCGGCTCTACCTACGCAGGCACTGTGAGTGCGACGGGCGCCTATGCCAGTGGCAATGAAGAGCGCGAAGACTGGGATATTGAGGGCTCAGTGCAGTGGCGCGAGGGAGATTTCCGCCATCACAGTGGCATCAATTACGAGAGCCACAGCTTGAATGATGTTCCCGCCAAGGAAGAGTATCGCCTGGACTACGGGGTTGACTGGTTCTTTCGCGAACAGTGGTTTTGGAACAATGGACTAGTCTGGGGCGCCAACGATAATCGCGCCATAGATCAGTACTTTAGTGTGGGCAGCGCCATAGGCCGGCAGTTTTGGGACTCTGAGAAAACCGCATTATCTGCAGAAACCGGTCTACTGTGGATAACTGAGGAATATCAAGACGGCACTGAGGATGGCCGCCTTACCTGGAGCTGGGCTGCCGACTATCGTCGAATGATCACATCCAGTTTAGAGCTGTTTCACAGCCACAGCCTGAGAGCCTCAATCTCTGATTTAGATGATTCCGTGATCAGGGCTAACCTGGGGCTAAAGGCGCCGCTTATCAGAGATATTTTTGCCGAGTTAAAATTTGAATGGATCTATGACAATCAGCCTGTTCAGGGCACAGACCCCAGCGATAGCCAGCTGACCATGGGCGTTAGTTACAGCTGGTAAATACTAGGGAATAACTTGCAGAGGTGGCTCATTGAGAGCTGCCAGCTGTTCACGCAGCATTAGAATATGGTCACTCCAGTAACGCGGGGAGTCAAACCAGGAAAAGGCGCGGGGAAAAGCCGGATCTGACCAGCGCCGGGCAATCCAGGCGCTGTGATGCATAATGCGCAGGGTTCTCAATACCTCGATCAGCCGAAGCTCTCGGTAGTCAAAATCGTGGAATTCACTGTAGCCCTCAATTAGCTCGGCCATCTGTGCGGTTTGCTCCTGGCGATCACCAGATAGCAACATCCACAAATCCTGCACTGCTGGCGCCATGCGCGCATCGTCAAAGTCGACAAAATGCGGGTTGTCGTCGCGCCACAGAATATTGCCTGAATGGCAGTCTCCATGGACGCGGATTCTGTTGATCGGGCCAAACTCCGAGAGAATTTCATCTATTCTCGCCAGCACATCCAGGGCCAGAGAGTCATAGGCCGGGCTGAGCTCCCTGGGTATAAACTCAGAACTGAGCAGTTGGTAAGAGCGGCGGCCAAATGACTCCACATCCAAACTGGGTCTATGAATAAAGGGCCGGGTTGCGCCAATGGCATGGAAGCGTCCCAGCAGCCGACCGAGAATAAATAGATTATCCAGATTATCTAACTCCGGCGCATGGCCGCCTTTGCGAGGGTACAGGGCAAAGCTAAAATCCGCGTAATGATTAATGGTCTGGCCCGCGCCATTAATCCAGGGGCAGACCACCGGCAGTTCTTGGGCCTGTAGATCAAAACAAAAATCATGCTCTTCCTGAATCTGTTGATCACTCCAGCGCTGGGGCCGGTAAAACTTAGCAATCATAGGCACCTGGTCTTCAATACCTATCTGATAGACCCGGTTCTCATAGCTGTTTAACACAATAAATCGACCGTCGGACACAAACCCCTGGGCCTCTACCGCGTCAATCAGTAAGTCCGGCGTTAAAATATCGAAGGGATGCTTGCTGTTATATTCCATGGAGAGCCTTTTGCAGCCTCTAATCGAGGCTTGGTTTAGAACGCATGATTTTCTTTTTACCCTGCTGGGCTTTCTTATCCATACGTCTCAACTGGGATCCGCGGGTCGGTTTGGTCGGCCGGCGTATTTTAGGGTTGTGGGTCACCGACTGTAACAGAGCCTGCAGACGCTGCAGCGCCTCGGCTCGATTTTTATCCTGACTGCGGTAGCGCTGTGCCTTAATCACCACCACCGCCTCTTTGGTAATGCGGTGATCAGACAATTGTAACAGTCGCTGCTGATAAATTTCTGGAAAAGAGGAAGCGCGGATATCAAAGCGCAGATGAATCGCCGAAGACACCTTGTTGACATTCTGACCGCCCGGGCCCTGAGAGCGTACCGCTGAAAACTCGATCTCGGAATCTGCAATAGAAATATTGCTGGTGATAAACAGCATTAGAGATCGGCCTCGGCCGCCTCTATAAATGCAAACCGCGGCACTTGCTCAGCTCCAACCTCAACCAGCTCGGTGAACATACTCAGGGGTCTAACCCAGAGACTGTAGTCGCCGTAGAGGGTTTTGTACACCACATGTGCCTCCTCTGTTTCACTGTGTCGGGCCACGCCCAGCACCTGATAGAGGTTGCCTTTGTAATGCTTATAGATGCCGTTTGCCAGGCTCATAAAACTTCCTTAAATCGCGGCGCAAATCTGCGTCTGACATTGAATCAGATCAGACAGGGACAGCTGTAACTGATCGCCAATCGCCAGGGGGCCAACACCAGCGGGCGTGCCGGTCAGCAACATATCGCCGGGCAGCAGGGTAAAAAACTGACTGATATAAACCAACAGTGGCAGCACAGGCGTCAGCATATCAGCACTGTTGCCATCCTGCCGCAGCTGTTGATTCTGGTACATCTGAATCTGCTGGTCCTGTAGGTCGCCAGCTCTATTTACGGACACAAAATCTGATACCGGACAGGCACCGTCGAAGGCCTTGGCTTTTTCCCAGGGCAGGCTTTTGTCTTTGAGCTGTTGCTGCAGATCGCGAAGGGTTAGATCCAGTGCCAGGCCAACCCCAGCAATAGCTTGCTGGGCTTGCTGCTCATCACAGCCCGCTTTTAGCTCCTCGGCAATCAGGATGCTCATCTCAGCTTCAAAATGACACTGGCCAAGGTGGCTGGGGATAGCTACAGGATCGGCAAGGCGGACAATGGACGTATTGGGCTTAATAAACAGCACCGGCTCAGAGGGCACAGGATTATTGAGCTCTCGCGCATGGGCAGCATAATTTCTACCAACACAGACCACCTTGCCCACCGGCAGATCAACCTCAGCGCCATCAATTCTGTGATGGTAGTTCAACTATTCCCTCTCCTCTAACCATGGCTGCTTTTTTATATGTAAAGCCGTGGCATAAAAATTTTCCTGGCAAAATATTCCCGTTAGAAAATAATTGGCTTGCTGTCATTTAAATACAACAGGCCTTTAATAATGCGGTATAGCAACCAGACTGTGACCAAGCCGCCAGCTAACCAGCCCAGCAACACCAACCAAAACAATGCCGCCACAAACGACCACAGCAACCCATACCAAAAGGTGTTGAGCTGCCAGCGAAAATGGCTCTCCAGCCAGGTTCCACGCACCTCTGACATTTTTAAATAGTTAACCAGCAGTGCTGCCAACCAGGTCAACCCGCCAGTGACAAAACCAAAGCCCTGCAACACATAGACTAGCAGTGCCAAATTTCGATGCTGGGTCTCTGCCGTGCTGTCTGCTGCCTCATTGGCCTCAGCAATATGTTCACTCATAACAATCTCCTACCAAAATGTACCCATCTTGGATACGCAACTAGTCAAACAGTTTCCCTGGGTTAAGAATAGCATTGGGATCAGACAGACGCTGACCCATCCAACATCCGCACACCCCAGTTATTCCGGTGATATCTAGCTTAGATCAAGATTGGGCTATGGTACCATAGCATCCTGAGATCGGGTTTCCGCCTGACGCATTTCCCAGGGGGTCATTGGCTGTTACCTGCCAATTTGAAACTCCGATAAAGGCCTAAAAGCGCCAGAAACCGAAGAAAAGCAACTTTTTTGCGGAAAATTCACACAAAATTGGCTAATTGCTGAAAAAACCAATACACTCCGGTGTGCTAAAGCGTCTACAGCCTCATTGAGAGGATTTTCGCCTTAGTGGTGCACTTGAGTTTAGTTGATTCAAGCGTATAGGCTAGCCCCGTTATGAGGCTGGATATTTTTAACGCCTTAAACGGTATACAATTTTTTAAAGTGAGGTTAGTTATGTCGGAGAGAGTTTCTGGCACTGTAAAGTGGTTCAACGACAGCAAAGGTTTTGGTTTTATTGAGCAGGAAGGCGGCGGTGACGTATTTGTACACCACAGCGCAATCCAAGCTGATGGTTTCAAATCTTTGAAAGAAGGCCAAAAAGTAACTATGGAAGTTACTGCTGGCGCTAAAGGCGATCAGGCTGAAGGCGTAATCGCTGAATAATTTCTGTCGCTGTCACTAGATAGCAGTACAAAAATTAGCGGAGAGCCCCGATAAGAAATTATCGGGGCTTTCTTTTTATGTGCGCTTTCTCGCTTATGTGCGCTTTCTCGCTTATGTGCGCTTTCTCGCTTATGTGCGCTTTCTGGTCTAGTTGCGCTTTGTTGCTCAGCTGATTTTTGGGCAAAAAAAATCCCACCAGACGGCGGGATTCTCCAGCACTACGCTTAAGCCAGATTACTTGATTTTGGCTTCTTTGTAGATAACGTGCTGACGAATAGTGGGATCGTACTTCTTGATCTCCATCTTCTCAGGCATGTTGCGCTTGTTCTTGTCTGTGGTGTAGAAATGTCCTGTTCCTGCACTGGACACTAAACGAATTTTTTCTCTCGCTGATTTAGCCATTAGTAGTCTCCTTAGACCTTATCGCCACTGGCACGCAGACCAGCCAAGACTTGTTCAATACCATTTTTGTCAATGATACGCATACCTTTAGTGGATACACGCAGCTTCACAAAACGCTTCTCTGACTCAACCCAAAAACGGTGAGTGTGGAGATTTGGCTCAAAGCGACGACGTGTTCTGTTCTTCGCGTGGGATACATTATTTCCAGCCATTGGGCGCTTGCCTGTGACCTGACATACTCTGGACATTGTTGCTGCCTCTAATTCCAATATTTGCCTTGGGAAAAGCCCCAAAAAGCAAAACAATTCTATGATTTATCAATCCATTGACGGGACCGTCCCGCAAGGAGGCGCGTTTTATACCAGAAAGCCAATGTTGAATCAAACGAAAACCGCAGAATCACTACAAAACTCTCTAGTTTAAGCCTATAACTGCCCTCGGTCTGCCAGGGAGACAACCTCGCCGCGCCCGACTACAAAATGATCTAGCAGGCGTATCTCCATGAGTTGCAGTGCTGTTTTCAAGCGGCGGGTAATACCGATATCCGATTTACTGGGCTCTGCATTCCCGGATGGGTGGTTGTGGGCGACAATAACCGCTGCAGCATTTTTTATCAGCGCCAGTTTAACCACCTCTCTGGGGTGCACGGTGGCGCCATTGATAGTGCCTTGAAATAACTCGCGATACTCCAACAGCTGGTGACGGGCATCCAACAGTAACACTACAAACACTTCACGCTGATAATCCCGCATCTGCACCGCCAGATAATCTTTTACCTGAGAGGGGCTGGTAAAAATAGGGTTGCTGAGTAACTGCTCCTGAAGATACCTGGTGGTTAATTCCAGGGTAGCCTGAACCTGACAAAATTTTGCCGGCCCTAAACCTTTGGCACTGCAGAAGGCTTGTTGGTCGGCGCCCAAGAGGGGCCCCAGCCCGCCAAAATGCGCCAGAAGCTCCCTGGCCAAGTCGATGGCCGTGACCCCTGGTAATCCGGTACGTAAAAATATAGCCAGTAATTCGGCGTCGGACAGAACCGTCGCGCCCTGGGCCAAAAGCTTCTCTCTGGGCCGCTCTTCCAGTGGCCAGTGGCTTATAGCCATAGTGAGTCCTTATTTATAGCTACAGATGTGGCTGACAAAATGTTATCTTAACGCCCTTCCAATGGCCTGTCTGGACAATTAATGAGCAGCCTGTCAAACAAACGAATAATTCTTGGTGTTACCGGTGGTATCGCCGCCTATAAAAGTGCCGAGATTATTCGACGCCTGCAGGACCAGGGTGCCGAGGTGCGCGTTGTTATGACCGCCGCGGCTGAAGAATTTATTCGCCCGCTTACCATGCAGGCCCTGTCTGGCAATCCAGTCCACAGCCAGCTTTTAGACTCTGAGGCCGAGGCTGGCATGGGTCATATTGAACTGGCTCGCTGGGCCGACCTGCTATTGATAGCGCCAGCCAGCGCCGACTTTATCGCCAATATGGTTCACGGCAGAGCCGACAGTTTGCTCAGCGCCATCCATCTGGCCACTCCGGCCATAGTGGCAGTTGCTCCGGCGATGAACCAGGCGATGTGGGCACATGCTGCCAGCGTTGCCAATATCTCTATGTTGCAAGAGCGCGGTGTGCGCATTATTGGTCCAGATGAGGGCATTCAAGCCTGCGGTGATGTGGGTCCCGGCAGAATGCAGCAGCCAGATGCCATAGTTCATAACCTGGGCAGCCTTTTTCAGACAGGCCGACTGGCGGGCAAAAAACTGGTGATTACCGCCGGGCCGACTCGCGAAGCTCTAGATCCAGTGCGCTATATCAGCAATCACAGCTCAGGGAAAATGGGCTATGCCCTGGCCGAAGCTGCAATTGAGGCCGGCGCTAATGTCAGTCTAATCTCCGGACCAGTGGCTATTGCACCCCCGGAGCGCTGTCAGTTTACCGCGGTTGAATCTGCGCAACAGATGCTCAACGCCTCATTGGAGGCCGCCGCAGATGCCGATATCTTTATTGCCGCAGCTGCAGTTGCAGACTACAGAGCCAGCTCTGTGGCCGAGCAAAAAATCAAAAAGCAGGGCGAGCAGATAAGTATCAGTCTTGAAAAAAACCCAGATATTGTGGCCTCTGTTGCCCAGCAGACGGATTGCTTTGTTGTGGGGTTTGCCGCGGAGACTCAGGATGTTGAGTCCTACGCGAGAGATAAGTTAGCCCGTAAAAATTTACATGCCATTATTGCCAATGATGTCTCTCGTGGAGATGTGGGTTTTAATGCAGAGGACAATGAGGTCAGCTGGATTGATGCCGACTCAACTAAGGTATTTAGCAAAAGGAGCAAGGCCCAGTTAGCGAGGGATATTCTTGAGCATATGGTTAATCACCATAAACTCTAGTCACAGCCTTCAGCGCCAGGCTATTTATTTCAGTGAATGTAAAGCACGCAATCTCTGCCATCCGTGAAGACCAGGTTATCCTGCGCAGTATTGCGCTGGGCCTGATTGGAATGGCGATCGCTACCGCTGTGATGTGGCAGCAGCTGGTGGTAGAGCCCAGACTCCAGGCCGCAGAAAAACACTATGGTATAAATATCAGTGCAGTCGCCGACCGTGTGGATCTGTATATGGCGGCATACCTAAAGCAGCTGGGCACTGTTGCCAACCAGCCCGGAGTTATCCAGAGTTTTGCTGAGGGCAATAAAACCGCGCTAGATCAGCTGGAATCACAACTTGCCGAAAACCTCTCCAGCCGCAGCCTTTCAGAAGACACCAGGGCCATCTACTTTATCGACCCTGAGCAGAGGCGCCACACTGACCAGCTGGGCTATGCCGCCAAACAGATGGTCAGTCAGTCGCTGGCCGGCAATCCAGCGATGCCCAGAGCAGCAAAAATAAATGGTCAGTGGCAACTGCTGATTGCTAGACCAGTGCCAGACCAGAGCGCAACTAATGCCGTTGGTGGCGTGATTTTACTGCGGCTGTCTATGAAGGGCCTGACCTCAGCTCTGAGCATTGCAGATACGACTAACGGCACTTTGGAGTTTTTACAGCTAGTGCCCAATCGCGGCAATATTGCGCTAATCTCACTGGGCGAAAGGTCTGTGCCTGCAGATGCCTCGATACCAGAACCACAGCCGCAGCTATTTAACACCGCCAACAAGCTGTGGAAAATTGCCTTTACCCCTTCCCAGACATTGGCTCAGACCATTGACCGAAGTCTGCCGCCGTTTTGGGGATTATTTGCTGGCACATTGGCAGTTGCAATTCTATTAACCCTGATACTGATCAATGTGCGGGTTAAAGCTAAGGCCAGGCAGACCGCTATCTTTATTGAAACAGACAGTGATGAAGACGCCCTGTTTGCTCCAGACCTGAGGGAAGACAAAGCGGCTGCCCAGACCAGTCAGCTGGACAGTCCCCAGATTCAGCCAAGCAGTAGGCTCAGCAGCTCCGAGCCTTTAGCCAGTAACCAAGAGAGCTTTAAAGAGGAAAGGTTTTCCGCGCCAGATGTGGTGTTCCGGGATTACGATATCCGCGGTTTAGCAGGCTCAGAGCTCACTCCAGAATTTGCCTCTAGACTGGGGAAAACTCTAGGCACCATTATTTTAAAAAATAATCACAGCGCCATGTATGTTGGTCGCGATGGCCGTCTGAGTTCGCCGGAATTGGCGACAGCGCTAAAATCCGGGCTGCAGTCCACCGGCTGCAAAGTGATAGATCTGGGTGAGGTGACCACGCCAATCTTAAATTTTGCGATTCACAACGATGGTCAATCCAGCTGCGGCATTATGGTCACCGCCAGCCATAACCCTGCCCGCTACAACGGCTTTAAGATTATTATTCAGGGCCAGGTAATTGCAGGCAGAACTTTGCAGCTGTTAAAACCTATGCTTCAGGAGCATAGTTTTACCACAGGCGAGCTGCAGCCCATTAGCTCCCACAATATTGTTTCCCACTATGTGCAGCAGATAGTGGCCGACACCGCTGTAGACCAATCATTTCGAATTGTGGTCGACGCAGGTAATGCGGTGCCCGGCCCCATAGCCATGCAACTATTCGACAGCCTCGGCTGTCTAGCCTTCCCCATGCACTGTGAGATCGATGGCACATTTCCCAACCATGAACCCAACCCGGCCGATGAACGCAACCTTCAGGGGCTGATAGCCAAGGTTAAGGAGCTCAACGCTGACCTGGGGTTTGCTCTGGATGGCGACGGCGATCGGCTGGTGGCAATTACCAGCAGCGGTGAGATTGTCTGGCCGGATCGCCTGATGATGATTTTTGCCCGGGATATTCTCCGTCGCAACCCAGGCGCAGATATTGTGTTTGATGTTAAGAGCAGCAAGCGTCTGGCTGAAATTGTGCGTCAGTACTCTGGCAGGCCAGTGATGTGCAAAACCGGACACTCCCATGTCAGAAAGGCAGTGCATCAAAATCGGGCGCCCCTGGGTGGAGAGTACAGCGGGCATATTTTCTTTAATGATCGCTGGAGCGGATTTGATGACGGCCTCTATGCGGCGGTGCGACTATTGGAAATCCTCTGCTCAGAGCAACAGAACCGTACCCTGGACAGCATAGTCAGTGAGTTTGAAGCCAGTTGCTATACGCCGGAGATATTGATTCCCATAGATGAAACCGAAAAGTTCAGTCTAATGGCTACTCTGGAGGCTGGCTGTCTGTTTAAGGGGGGAGAGATTATTACTCTGGACGGCTTGAGGGTAGAATATCCCACAGGCTGGGGTTTAATAAGGGCCTCCAATACCTCGGCCAATTTAACCCTGCGCTTTGAGGCAGACGATCCCCAGAGCCTGACGGAAATTAAGCAGAGATTCAGCGATGAATTGTCACCTTTTATCAACAACATGGAAAACTACATATAACTATGTCACTCAGTCGTAAAGAAGCACAGACCACTGCACAGGTTATCTCACGTGCGCTGCCCTACATACAGCGCTTTGCCGGTAAAACCGTAGTGGTGAAATATGGTGGCAATGCCATGGTAGATGATCGCCTTAAAGAGAGCTTTGCCCGGGATATAGTGCTGATGAAAGCCGTGGGTATCAACCCTGTGGTAGTGCATGGTGGCGGCCCGCAAATAGGCAGCCTGCTGGAACAGCTGTCTATTGAGTCGAGGTTTGTCGATGGTATGCGCGTGACCGACAGCCAGACCATGGATGTAGTGGAAATGGTACTGGGCGCCACCATCAACAAAGAAATCGTCAATCTTATTGGCAGTGCCGGCGGCAGAGCCTTTGGTGTTACCGGAAAAGACGGACAGCTTATTCGCGCCAAAAAACTCAAGGTATCTCACCAGACGCCAGAGATGTCGGTACCGGAGATTATTGATATTGGCCATGTGGGTGAGGTGGAATCTATCAATAAATCAGTTATTGATATGCTGGTGCAGGGAGACTTTATCCCGGTGATCGCGCCCATTGGTGTGGGTGCTGATGGCGCGTCCTACAATATTAATGCTGACCTGGTGGCGGGCAAAGTCGCTGAAGTGCTAGAGGCAGAAAAGCTTATCCTGCTAACCAATGTCGCAGGCCTGCAAGACAAACAGGGTGAAATTTTAACCGGCCTCAGCGTGAGTCGCGTCGATCAGCTGATAGAGGACGGCACCATATATGGCGGCATGTTGCCAAAAATTCGCTGTGCACTGGACGCAGTCAAGTCTGGCGTACCCTGTGCCCATATTATCGATGGGCGCGTGGATCATGCGGTAATGCTAGAAATATTTACCGACGAAGGCGTCGGAACATTAATCACCAATCAAGAAGATAACGGAGCACTGTGATGGCGGGCAAAAGAGGTTCTCGAGCACAGGAAATACTACAGGCACTGGCGCGCATGCTGGAATCGTCGCGGGGAGGGCGCATTACCACTGCAGCCTTGGCCGCAGAAATTGGCGTATCCGAGGCTGCCCTGTACCGCCATTTCCCCAGCAAGACACGCATGTATGAGGGGCTGATTGATTTTATAGAAGAGACCATTTTTGCGCGGGTGCGCACCATTGTGGCGGATGAGCCAGATGCTGTTAATCAGTGCTATCGGATACTCAGCCTAGTTCTGGCCTTCAGTGAAAAGAACCCCGGCATCACCAGAATTCTTAATGGTGACGCCCTGACCGGTGAAACCGACCGACTCCATGATCGCATGGCGCAGTTTTTTGATCGCTTGGAGTCACAGCTTAAGCAGACATTGCGGGAAGCAGAAATAAGAGATGGCCTAAAGCTAACTGTGCCTGTGACTGTTGCCGCCAATCTAATGCTGGTTACCGCAGAGGGTAAGATCAGTCAGTTTGTGCGCAGCGGATTTAAGCAGTTACCAACCGAGCACTGGCTGGACCATTGGTCATTGCTGACCGCGCAGATGTTTGATTAATTTGAGCTGCTTGCTGACTGCTTGGCCAGCAGCTGAGTCAAGCGCCGTTCATAGCTGATATACAGATCTTCAATAGCGGCCAGATCAAGCTGTCGCTCTGCCAGTATTCTGTCCAGTTTTGTTCGCTCCCGCTGAGCCCGCTGAATTTTTTTGCGCAGGTCTGCAGAGACCGACTCACCAGCCATTTCGCTGCTGGCCGCCTCAGCCAATAATTGCTCTTGCCTGTCGACCAGGCTCTTTAAACTGTTTTGTAAATTGGCAATATCTCTGTCCAGCAGCCGCAGCTTTCGCTGTTTGCGCTGACTGACCTCATCGACTCGCCTAAAGCTGGCCAACAGATACTGGTCCAGAGCGCTGGACTTGGCATCCGTAGCTATTGGAGCCTGTGCCTTAACAACCTTGAGCACCTGGCCCTGGGTATTGACGATTTCATAGCCATCGGCGGCAGCCAACGGCGGGATAGTATCTGCAGTCACCAGAATGCCTGCGCTGTCATGGTAGCGGTAGAGCTCTGTTGCCATGGCCTCGCCGGCCAATAGCACTGTCAGAACCAGTCCCGCTCTAATCATACGCCGTACTCTTTCCTGTACTCTTTAATCTGCTCAACCAGTTCCTGCATATCGGCCTTGGCCTCCAAGTAGGTCAAAATATCATCGATATCAATAATACTGACCACGGGAATCTCAAACTGCTGCTCAACTTCCTGTATCGCCGAAGACTGTCCATTGCCCCGCTCTTTGCGATCTACGCCAATCACAACACCAGCTGCTTTGGCACCAGCCTGCTCTACCATGGCCATCACTTCTCTGATAGCCGTACCAGCCGTGATCACGTCATCAATAATTAAAACCCGGCCTTCCAGCGGAGCGCCGACAATAGTGCCGCCCTCACCATGGGACTTGGCCTCTTTCCTGTTAAAACAGTATGGCACATCCAGCCCATGTTGCTCGGCAAGTGCTATAGATGTGGCCGCCGCCAAAGTAATACCTTTATATGCCGGACCAAACAACACATCAAATTCGATGCCCGATTCAACAATAGCAGCCGCATAACATTGGCCCAGAGCGGCCAGAGCCTTGCCCTGATAAAACTCTCCCGCATTGAAAAAATGTGGAGATAGGCGGCCAGACTTAAGTCTGAACTGACCAAATTTTAAAGCGCCACTGTCGAGGGCGTTATCAATAAACTGTGTTTTGTAGTTGTTCATGGTGCTTTTCCTCTATTGGGCCAGGGCCATCTGCTGAACACGCACCAAATCGGCAATGCCCTGTTTGGCTAGGCTTAGCATCTGATTTAACTCCTCTGCACTAAATGGCGCAGCCTCTGCAGTTCCCTGAACCTCGATAAAACCACCGTCGCTATTCATCACTACATTCATATCTGTCTCGGCATTGGAGTCCTCGGCATAATCCAGGTCCAGCACTGCGGCTCCCTTGTAAACCCCCACAGAAACTGAGGCAATCATAGCCACCAGAGGATCTCCCGCAATAGCTTTTTTGCGCTGCAAATAGCGTATAGCGTCCACCAGTGCCACACAGGCGCCAGTGATCGAAGCAGTTCTGGTACCTCCATCTGCCTGAATAACATCGCAGTCAATATTGATGGTATGTTCACCCAGCTGTTTTAAATCGACCGCGGCGCGCAGAGAGCGGCCGATTAGGCGCTGTATTTCCTGAGTGCGTCCACTCTGCTTGCCGCGAGCCGCTTCGCGACCCATGCGACTGTTAGTCGAGCGAGGTAACATGCCGTATTCCGCAGTGACCCATCCCTGACCACTACCGCGCAGAAATCTGGGCACTCCAGTTTCAACACTGGCGGTGCAAATCACCTTGGTGTTACCAAACTCAACCAGCACAGAGCCCTCAGCATGGCAGGTGTAGTCGCGGGTGATCTTTACTTGTCGAAGCTGTTCTGGGCGTCGGCCACTGGGTCTGTTCATATTGGATTCCTGAGAATGGGGACTAAAAAATTTTGCGGGATTGTAGCAAATCTACCAACCCATTGGCCGCCTTTGTTACCATGGTGACCTAAAAATTTTTGACGGGAGAAAACTATGCCTCGCAGCATGACGGCATTTGCCAGAAATACCATAGAATTTAGCTGGGGCTCAGTGACCTGTGAACTGCGCTCGGTCAATCATCGTTTTCTGGAAACTGGCTTCCGCCTGCCCGAAACCATGCGCGAAATTGAAATGCCACTGCGAGAAATTGCGCGCAAAGCATTGACCCGCGGCAAAGTTGATTGCTCCCTGCAGGTAAGTTTCAATAACAGCGATGCCTCGGTCAATGCGGATATGGCGCTGACTCGACGCTATATTGATATAGCTGAAGAAATCGCAGCTGAACTGCAAAATCCAGCGCCAGTGTCACCACTGGATATTATGCGCTGGCCCGGCATTCTCAAGGATAAAGAGATCGACGCCGAAAGTTTGCACAGTGCCGCCAAGCAGACATTTGTGGCCACCGTCGAGCAGCTGCTCGAGGGGCGTCAGCGGGAAGGTGATAAGTTAGCGGATATGATCGAGCTGCGTCTCAGTGGTATCGAAACTCAGATCGCCCTAGTGCGCACCGAACTGCCAGGCATTCTCGAGTACCAGCGCCAGCGGCTTCAGGAAAAACTTCAGGACTTGCAAACCCAGCTGGACGAGGATCGTCTGGAGCAAGAGATGGTGATTGTGGCTAACCGCGCCGATGTAGATGAGGAGTTGGATCGTCTGGAGGCACATATCAGCGAGATTCGCCTGGCACTGCAAAACTCTGATTCCATTGGCCGGAGACTGGATTTTCTGATGCAGGAATTAAACCGCGAGGCCAATACCCTGGGTTCAAAATCTATTTCAACAGTTACCACACAGGCCTCAGTAGAGCTAAAGGTTCTGATTGAGCAGATGCGCGAGCAGATTCAGAATATCGAATAGACTCATGGTGCCCAATTGGATTTAGCATGATTTTAAAACTGCGTTCGGTTTATCAATGGTTGGCTGTCTGCCTGGTGCTGGGCAGCAGCCAGGTCCAAGCCTTTGGGGCCGATGGTCATCGTATTGTGGTTGCCATCGCCAAGACTCATATTAGCCCAGTGACAGCAGCGGCGATTAAAGGTATAGCTGGCGACACTGATTTGGGCCAGCTGTCCCTGTGGCCAGACAGTATTCGTCATCTGCCTGTCTGGGAGCAATCCAAATACTGGCACTATGTCAGCATAGACGACCATGAACAGTTTCATAATCTGCAGCGCAACGCTGATGGCGATGTGCTATCAGCCCTGGACCATTTCTACACCCAATTGCAGAACCCTGATCTCAGCCCGCGACAGCAGCTGGAGGCCCTGGCCTTCCTGATGCATTTGGTGGCTGATATACATCAGCCTCTGCATGTTGGTCGCCGCGATGACCGTGGCGGTAATAGCATAGGGGTAAAATGGCTCGACCAGAAAAAAACCACCAACCTACACCGGGTCTGGGACGGTTTACTGTTGGACCTAGACTCCAAATCGCCAGAAGAGTACGGCCGCCAGCTAAATACAACCAGTATGCAACAGGTTGCCCAATGGCAGAGCTCAACTGTTCTGGACTGGGCCAAAGAATCTAAGGCCCTGAGAACTCAGATCTATAATTTCAGACCCGTGACTCAGAGTCGGCGCACTTTAATTACTCAAACCTACATAGAGCGCAACAGGCCAATTGTGGAATTGCGCCTGCTGATGGCGGGGGTTCGCTTGGCCGCATCTCTGAACCGGCTTTTTGATCCTAAACATCAACAGCAGAAACAATAACTAAAATTTTTATTACACTGGCGCAAGAATCTGGAATAATCCCAGTTCCAAAGCATTTTCAGGCAAGGACTCTTTTCACGTTATGGCCCAAGGCACTCTATTTATTATTTCTGCACCCTCTGGGGCGGGCAAGACCAGCTTGGTAGCAGAGATTCTTGCGCGGATGGACAATATTCAAGCCTCGGTGTCCCATACCACCAGAGCCTGCAGGCCAGGTGAAGTCGATGGGGTTAACTATCATTTTGTCAGTCAGTCAGTCTTTGCCCAGATGGTGGCCGACAATGCCTTTTTTGAGCATGCAGAGGTATTTGGCAATTTTTATGGCACCTCAGAGCAGTGGGTTCGGGATACATTGAACAGGGGTACCGATGTTATTCTGGAAATTGACTGGCAGGGCGCCGCCCAGGTCCGTCAAAAATTCCCCAATAATAAAAGCATCTTTATTCTGCCCCCCAGCAAAAAGGCTCTGCGCGAGCGGCTTAATGGCCGAGGCCAGGACAAAGCCGAGGTAATCGAACAGCGTATTGCTGCAGCTACCGAAGAGATGAGCCATTATGTGGAGGCAGACTATCTGGTAGTAAATGATGATTTCACCACTGCCCGCAGAGAACTAGAGTCTATAATTACTGCCCAGCGCTGCAAAACCCCGGTTGCGCGACATGAAAAATTACTGCTAGATTTATTGTCGTAACCCCCAGCAACAGGTAAACTTGCCGACCCGCGCGGTCTGAGGCCGCGCAACTGGATAATTTTAATCATTTAATAGATTTGGCGGAGAAAATGGCTCGTATTACTGTAGAAGATTGTCTCAAACATGTAGATAACCGTTTTGAATTGGTCATGGTCGGTTCTAAACGCGCACGTCAAATTGCAACTGGTGGCCGGCCCGCTTTGGTCGAGGAAGAGAACGATAAGCCTACAGTTATTGCACTGCGCGAAATCGAGGAAGGCCTGGTAACCGCGGATATCCTGACCGAAGTAGTCCAGGATTATGAGATCGTAGATTCTGAGGAAGTTGCAGAAGCTGCAGAGACTCCTGAAGCCCCAGCAGAGCCAGCCGCCTAAGAAACTCTCGGCAGAGAGATCAGCCTTCAGAGGAGACCAGCGCGCAAGTGCTTACCGTACTCACCGACAAGCTCTCCTCTTATCTAGACCCTAAAGAAGTTAAGCAGGTCGAGCGCGCCTACAGCTTTTCTGAACAGTGCCACTCGGGCCAGATGCGCCAGAGTGGTGATCCCTACATCACCCACCCCCTAGCCGTGGCCAATATCCTTGCCGATATGCATATGGACCATGAGAGTCTAATTGCAGCCCTGTTACACGATGTGATTGAAGACACTGGGGTTACCAAAGCTCAGATCAGCCGACGTTTCGGGCGCACTGTTGCCGACCTGGTGGACGGGGTCAGTAAACTGACTGAAATCGAATTTGAGTCCAAAGCCGAGCAGCAAGCAGAGAGTTTCCAAAAAATGACCCTGGCTATGTCTCGAGATATTCGAGTGGTGCTGGTCAAGCTCGCAGATCGACTACATAATATGCGTACACTGGGCGTGCTGGCGCCGGAGAAGCGCCGACGAATCGCTCGGGAAACTCTGGATATCTATGCTCCCATTGCCCAGCGCCTGGGTATCAACGATATCCGTCTCGAATTTGAAGATCTGGGCTTTGCAGCAATGTATCCGCTGCGTCACCGCCGCCTGCGCGAAGCTATGACTGCTGCGCGCAAACACCGCAAAGAAATTGTCGCCGAAATTCATCAGTTTATTGAACTGCGCTTGGAGAGTGAATCATTCTCGGCAACTGTGAAAGGTCGCGAGAAACATCTGTGGAGTATCTACCGCAAGATGCGCGAAAAGAAAAAGTCGTTCCGGGATATTATGGACGTGTTTGCCTTCCGGCTGGTAGTCGACGATGTAGATCAGTGCTACCGAACCCTGGGCATTATGCATAATATTTTCAAACCAGTGCCCGGTGAGTTCAAAGACTATATTGCCATTCCCAAAGCCAATGGCTACCAGTCGCTGCACACCGTATTGGTGGGTATGCACGGAGTGGTGATCGAGGTGCAAATTCGCACCAAAGAAATGGACAAAATGGCTAACTATGGCATCGCCGCCCACTGGGAGTACAAATCCGGCAAGCAAAGTATTGATGGCCAACAGCGAAGGGCAACTCGCTGGGTTCAGGGGCTGCTGGAGATGCAGAAAGAGGCCGGGGATTCGCTGGAATTTCTCGAGCATGTTAAAGCCGATCTGTTCCCCGATGAAATCTATGTATTTACCCCCAAGGGCACCATTGTCGAACTGCCCTCTGGGGCCACGCCCATAGACTTCGCCTACTCTGTGCACACTGGCTTGGGAGATCGCTGCATTGCCTGCCGTGTGGACGGTCAGCTGACCCCTTTATCTGAGCATTTGAAGAGCGGCCAGAAAATCGAAATTATCAGTACAGCTGGGGCGCAGCCCAACCCCAACTGGCTTAACTTTGTGGCCACCGCGCGGGCGCGCAGCGCCATTCGTCACTTCCTTAAAAATCAGCAGCACGATGAATCAGTCAATCTAGGCAAGCGCCTGCTTGATCAGGCTCTGGCCAATCTGGGTACCAAGTATAAAGAATTGAAAAAGTCTCAGATTAAAACTCTGCTTAAAGAGACCGGGGCACCTACCTTTGAACATGTGCTGCAGCAAATTGGTCTGGGTAACAGCGTACCTTTCGCGGTAGCCAATCTGCTGGTACCACCGGCCCAGCGCAAAATTACCGACGGCAGAAAAAATTCCACATTGCCCGTGGTAATAGATGCTTCTGAGGGTCTGCTGGTGCAGTATGCCCGCTGCTGCCACCCTATTCCCGGCGATCCGATCCTGGGCCATATCACGCCAGGTAAAGGATTGGTGATTCACCTGGAGTCCTGTCGCAATCTCAAAGAGATTCGCAACAATCCGGAAAAGTGCATGCCCCTCAGCTGGTCCGCGGTAGTCAAAGGTGAATTCCCCGTAGAGATAAAGGTAGAGTTTACACCTGAGCGCGGTTTTATCGCTGCAATGGCCTCGAGAATGACCGAGGAAGATGCCACCATCGAACAGATCAGCGTTACCGAGAAAGATGCCTTTACTAGCGTGGCCGATGTGGTGCTGATTGTCAGAGACCGCATCCATCTGGCAGATATTTTGCGTCGTGCCCGCAGCCTCACACCTGTGCGCCGAGTCTATCGAGTAAAGAACAAGTAACTGCGCACCCCAACTGAACCTAGCCAAGGAGTATCAGATGACCAATAAAGCCATTATTCATACAGATAACGCCCCTGCTGCTATAGGCACCTATGTGCAGGCAGTTAAGGTCAACAATACAGTTTACCTGTCGGGACAGATTCCGCTGGATCCTCAATCCATGACTCTGGTAGATGGGGATATCAGCGCACAGATTAACCAGGTATTTAAGAATCTCAATGCAGTGTGCGAGGCCTCTGGCGGCGATCTTAGCAATATTGTTAAGCTCAATATCTTTTTAACCGACCTCAGCCATTTTCCGGTGGTTAATGAAGTCATGGGCCAGTATTTTCAGGAACCCTATCCAGCCCGCGCCGCCATTGGTGTAAGAGAACTACCCAAGGGCGCCCAGGTAGAGATGGATGGGATTCTGGTTATCTAATCCGCCATTAGAGCCAGATATCCCTCCCTGTAGCTGGGATAGATAAATTGGTAGCCAGACTCTAATAGACGCCGGTTGCTGCAGCGCCGAACGGCTTTCTGCTCAACCAGCTCATCAGTTAACGAAATGCCCATCTGCTCTGCCATCCAGCTGCGCAGATCGTGCTGGGTTACCGGAGCAGAATCTGTGGCCAGATACAGACTGTCAACCGCCTCACCAGCTGCAAACCTGCTGATAATATGATTGATGACCCCGCCACAGTCATCGCTATGAATACGATTGCTCCACTGTTCAGGCTGAGCTGGACGACCCTTGCCCGCTTTTATCTGACCCAGCATTCTAGTGCGGCCGGGCCCATAGATACCAGAAAAACGCACAATGCAGTGTTTACAGGGTAACCCGGCAATCAGTTGCTCTGCCTGAAGCAGTAATTTCCCAGAAAATGACTGGGGGGCGGTAGCTGAATCCTCATTGACCCAGGCACCCTGATTATTGCCATAGACACTGGTGCTGGAGACCCAGATAACCAGTTGGGGCCTATGCTCTGTGGCAGCAATAGCCTGTGACAGAGCCTCAGCTGCCATAAGGTAGGATTCCCTATAGGCCTGCTCAGTAAATGCGCCAGGTGTCAATGTGACCACAACCACATCAAATCCCAGATCCAAAACAGACACCAACTTAACGCTATCAGTGATATCTGCGGCAATGGGCACAATTTCCGCTGGCAGACTATTGGGATTTCGCCGTAAACCAAAGCTCTGGTGCCTGCTGCGGCTAGCTGCGCGCTGAGCTATATCGCCGCAGCCGGCAAATAATATTTTTAATTGATCTGTCATATGTGATTAATATTAGCTATTATTAAACAATTGAGTCGTCCCACAAGGTTTTGCCCAATGACACTTACCGAACTCCGCTATATTACTACTCTTGCACAGCTGCAGCATTTTGGCCAGGCGGCGGAGCGCTGCAATGTCAGTCAGCCAACGCTGAGTATAGCGGTTAAAAAACTGGAGCGTGAACTGGGCGTGGATCTTTTTGAGCGCTCCAAAAGTAGTGTGCGCCCCACCCCTATTGGCGAACAGGTTATCACTCAGTCTCAGCGAGTGCTTGAAGAGGCGGCCGCCATCAGGGACATCGCCACCTCAGGCAAAGATCAACTCAACAGCCCACTGCATGTGGGGGCTATTTTTACCATTGGTCCCTATCTGTTTCCCCATTTTATTCCGCCTCTGCAAAAACAGGCTCCGCAGATGCCTCTGGTTATAGAAGAGGGTTACACCAGCAGTCTGCGCAAACGCCTGCGCAGTGGCGAGGTAGATGTGATTATTGTTGCCCTGCCATTTAATGAGCCTGACGTGGTGGTACAGCCCCTCTATGAAGAGCCCTTTGTGGTGCTGATTCCCGATAATCACCGCCTGGCCGCAAAACAGCTTATTGAACACAGCGATCTGGATGGCGAAAATGTTCTAATGATGGGCGAGGGCCATTGCTTTCGAGATCAGGTCATTGAAGCTCTGCCCAATATTAATCAGAATTCCTCCAAAGCTGCACCTATTCGCACCATGACTGAGGGCAGCTCTCTTGAGACCCTTTGCTATATGGTGGCATCTGGCCTGGGCATCACTATTCTGCCTCAGTCTGCAGCTCTGGGAGCGGCCTACCGTGGCAACAGCTTAGTCAGCCGTCCCTTTGCCGGTGACGCGCCCTCGCGAACTACCGCTCTGGCCTGGCGAGCCAGTTTTCCCCGGCACAAAGCAATTGACGCCCTGCGCAATGCAATTAACGAGCGCAGCCTCCCTGGCGCAGATATTGTTAAGAGCTCAGGTTTGAGAAACCTCTAATGTCAGAGGTTGGACTGGATAGGCTGAGCGTAGAAACCCTGAATGGTGTTGGACCTGCTCTGGCCAGCAAACTGCACAAACTTGGGCTCTTCAGTCTGCAAGATCTACTATTTCATCTGCCCCTGCGCTATATAGACCGCACTCAAATCACCCCCATAGGCGGCATTCAGCCCATGACTGAAGTAGTGATTGAAGGGGAAGTTCGCGCCAGCGATGTGGTGTTTGGCCGCCGCCGCAGCCTAGTGTGCCGTGTTCAGGACCACAGCGGTGTGGTTACCCTGAGATTTTTCCACTTTAACCGCGCCCAGCAAGAACGTCTTAAACCGGGCGTCAAACTGCGCTGCTTTGGCGAGGTGCGTCGCGGCAAATCTGGTTTAGAGCTCTATCATCCAGAGTACCAATATCTAGATACCGCTAACCCCGCTGGGCTGGAAGACACCTTAACGCCCATTTATCCAGCCACCGAGGGTATTACCCAGAGCCGTATTCGCGACCTCTGCGGCCAGGCACTGAGGCACCTTGATACTCATCAGATTGTCGAGTTAATCCCCGCAGATATTAATAGCGGCCTGGAGCAACAGTTATCTTATTCACTGGTAGCTGCCCTGCGCCTGTTGCACAATCCGCCCCCGGGAACCGCACTCCATCTGCTGGCCGAAGGCGAGCATCCGGCTCAGCAGCGACTGGCTGCTGAAGAGTTGATTGCCCACAACCTCAGCCTCTTGCGCCTGCGACAGAAAGTCCAGCTGCAGCAGGCGCCACTACTCAGCGAAGATAAATCTGCGCGCAATAAATTCCTTGAACAGCTGCCCTTTGAGCTGACCGCAGCGCAGCAGAGAGTCGCTGCCGAAATTAATAGAGATATCAGCACTGCGATACCTATGCTGCGGCTGGTGCAGGGTGATGTAGGTTCTGGCAAAACCGTGGTGGCCGCTCTAGCTGCGGTTCAGGCCATAGCCAATGGCAAGCAAGCTGCTCTGATGGCACCCACGGAAATCTTGGCTGACCAGCACCGCATCAACTTTGAACAATGGCTGCGCCCGCTGGGTATTCGCGTCGCCTTTCTGACTGGCAAGGTTAAAGGCAAAGCTCGCGAGGTGCAGTTACAGGCGATCGCCGAGGGGCAGGCCCAGATGGTAATTGGTACCCATGCCCTGTTTCAGGAGACAGTGGCATTTAACGATCTGGGTCTGAGTATTATTGATGAGCAGCACCGCTTTGGTGTCCATCAGCGCCTGGCTCTGCGCAACAAAGGCTTTAGCCCAGAGGGTCCGGTTATCAATGGCCCCGCGCCTCATCAGCTGATTATGACTGCCACACCGATTCCCAGAACACTGGCCATGAGTGCCTATGCTGATCTCGATTGCTCTGTGATTGATGAACTGCCTCCAGGTCGCACCCCGGTTGAAACTGTGGTGCTAGCCAACCTGAGGCGCAACGATATTATTGAGCGTGTGCGGGCCGCCTGTACTCAGGGGCGGCAAGCCTACTGGGTGTGCACATTGATCGAAGAGTCTGACGTTCTCGAGGCCCAGGCAGCAGAGGTGACCGCCAGTGAACTGCAACTCATGTTGCCGGGACTGCATATTGGCCTGATTCACGGTCGACTCAAGCCCAGAGAAAAGCTGGAAATAATGGATGCCTTTAAATCCGGTGACATTAATCTGTTAGTTGCCACCACTGTGATCGAAGTAGGCGTAGATGTGCCCAATGCCAGCCTGATGATTATCGAAAATGCCGAGCGACTGGGCCTGTCTCAGCTGCATCAGCTGCGCGGCCGTGTCGGTCGGGGCTCTCAGAGTAGTCACTGTGTTTTGCTCTACAGCCCGCCTATTTCAGGTAATGGCAGCGCGCGCCTAAAAATTATGCGTGAAACTAACGATGGCTTTAAGATTGCCGAGAAAGATCTTGAACTTCGCGGCCCCGGCGAGGTGTTGGGCACCCGCCAAACCGGTGATATGCAGCTGCATATTGCCGATCTTCAGCGCGACGCCCATATGTTGCCGCAAATTAAGCATCTAGCCGAAAATCTGTTGCTCAATCATCCGAATTTGGTCGATGGATTGATTGCCCGCTGGCTCGGCCAAAGCGAACAATATGCTCAGGCCTGACAGGGTAAAAACTGTCTAAATTTTTATCTCTGAATTGTTTCATTTTTATGACAACGCCCTATACTGCCAGTTGAATAAGAGGATGGCATTATGGCTTTTAGTAACCCTATATCTAACCTATTTGGCAAGTCGCCGATCAAACCATTACAAGAGCATATGTCACTGGCTGTGAGCTGTGCCTCGCAGCTAGAGCCCTTCTTTGATGCGGTAATCACCAACAAGTGGTCCAAGGCCAGCAAAGTCTTTGACCAAATTGTTGAGAGCGAAAACCATGCAGATGAGCTTAAAAAGCAATTTCGCTTAAATATGCCAAAAAGCTTATTTATGCCTGTCTCGCGCACAGATTTACTGAATATTCTTGCCCAGCAAGATGAAATTGCCAATATGGCCAAGGACGTTTGCGGTATTGTTCTGGGTCGCGAGATGGATATACCAGCGGCACTGCAGGCCGATCTTATCGGCTTTGTAAAAAGTGCCATAGAAACCTGTGAGAAAGCGCTTAAAGCTATCAATGAGCTGGATGAATTGCTGGAAACCGGCTTTACCGGACAGGAAGTTAAGTTTGTACAAAAGTTAATACGCGAGCTGGATGCTCAGGAGCAGAAGGTCGACAAAAAAGAGCGCAAGCTCCGTCACCGCCTGTTTAAGCTGGAAGCTGATATGCCTCCAGTGAATGTAATGTTCCTGTACAGCACCATAGATAATATAGGTGCCATTGCAGATACCGCAGAGCGCGTGGGCAATAGCCTCGAACTCTTACTCGCCAAATAACTAACTTCCGGGTCTGAGATTATGGATATATTTTCCACCTACGGCACCATCCTTATTATTATGGCTGCCTCCTTTGGCTTTTTTATGGCCTGGGGTGTAGGCGCCAATGATGTAGCCAATGCAATGGGTACCTCTGTTGGCTCCAAAGCGCTAACCATTAAGCAGGCGATTCTAATCGCCATGGTGTTTGAATTTGCCGGGGCCTATCTGGCCGGCGGCGAAGTGACCTCTACCATTCGCAAAGGTATTGTAGATTCTGCAGTATTTACCGATCAGCCCGATCTACTGGTATTCGGTATGCTATCGGCCCTGCTGGCCGCTGGCACCTGGCTGGCGGTCGCCAGCTATATGGGCTGGCCGGTTTCCACAACCCACAGTATTGTTGGAGCCATTGTTGGCTTCGCCGCAGTGGGCGTGTCCTATGATGCGGTCAACTGGACCAAGGTAAGCACCATTGTCGCCAGTTGGGTGGTTTCACCTGTGATGGCGGGCACCATCTCCTTTGCTATCTTTAGAAGCGTGCAGCGGCTGATCCTAATTCAGGACAACCCCTTTGACCGAGCTAAAAAATACGCGCCCATGTATATGTTTGCCGTAGGCTTTCTGATGGCTATGGTGACCTTGCTAAAAGGATTGAAGCATGTATTTAAAGATATAGGCATCAAACTCTCCTACGGCGAGAATGTTCTTGTGGCCATAGGCTTTGGTATTTTCGTGACCATAATAGGTACCTATCTGCTCAGCAAGGTAGAGCGCGATACCAGCAAAGAGGAAGACAACCGATTTTATAATGTCGAGAAGGTATTTGCCGTACTGATGATCTTTACGGCCTGTAGCATGGCTTTTGCCCATGGCTCCAATGATGTGGCCAATGCCGTGGGTCCCCTGGCTGCAGTGGTCAATGTGGTTAATGCTGGCGGTGATATAGCCGCCAAAAGTACCATGCCTAGCTGGATTCTGCTGTTGGGTGGCGCAGGTATAGTTTTCGGCCTGGCGACCTACGGGTTTAAAGTAATGGGCACTATAGGCCGCAAAATTACCGAGCTGACACCAAGCCGCGGCTTTGCTGCAGAACTGGGTGCTGCCGCCACAGTGGTACTTGCCTCAGGTACAGGCCTACCGATTTCCACCACCCACACCTTAGTGGGCGCAGTATTGGGTGTAGGTATGGCCCGGGGCATTGGTGCAATCAACCTGAAAATGGTTGGCTCTATCTTTCTCTCATGGGTAGTGACACTTCCCGCTGGTGCGGCTCTGTCTATTCTGTTTTTCTTCTTCTTTAAAGGGGTATTTGGCGCCTAGCGACTCTGGTTACCTGGCCCTAGCCAAAAGCCCGACAGTCTATGCAGAGGTCGGGCTTTTTTGTGTTCCCAGTAAAAGTCGCAATCAGAGGTTATTGAGATTATTTAGCAAATCAAACGCTGTGTCGGCCTGCGCCGCAGGGACAAAAAGATGATCATGGTAATAGCCAGCTATCATATTTACGCTGATATCATAGACCGCCAGCTTGCCAGCAACCACAGCAGTTAAACCCACGGACTCGAGACTGGAGTGAACCTGCAGACTGATGCAGCGAAATAGCCCCGCATACTCCAGACCCATAGCATCGGCATTGGCGCGACTCACCACCAGGGTAAGCCCCTCCTGCTCCTGGAAACTGGCAATAGGTGAGGCCTCTGAATAGTCGCCATATTTGCCATCAGGCAGAGTACAAAATGCATAGGTCTCGTCTAGCATCAATGGCGACAGCGTCTGCAATATAGCTTTTAAGTCTGTTTCACCGGACATATTATTTATCTTTGGCTTTTGCGAGAAACACAAAGGGTAATGCCAAGGGGCCAAAAAATAATCCCATAAAACCCCAAAAGCGCGCATCGGCGTTACGGTTGGCTGCAACCTGATAACACAGATAAATACAGAGTATATTTAGCGCCACTAATGCATAGGCCGTGGGCATTATGTTTGCTCCTCTTATTATTGAGGCTATATTGTATTAGCCTATTACCCTGTCCAGCAATGCCTTTAGGGGCGCAGCGGCCCAGGCATATTTGCAGTACAGGGCCTTTAATGATCCGCATATTCCCGATTGGGGCGTATTTTGCTGTAATTCTTCCACCTGTGTTTTGAGTGCAAGATAGTCTTTTTCGGGAATGGCTTGATCGGCCACAAGATTCTGTAAAGCTTGATAAAACTGATCAAAGTCCGCCGCCTCAAGATTAGTAATCTGCTCCGCCCGCAAGCGGCTGCCATGTCCCTGGCTAATGTTACCAATAACGGCATTGCCCCCCGAGATATTGATATGCATGCCAGACTTGCTCATGCCTTGGCACCTTTGACAGCTGCGCCAATCTTATTCATTGCCCCCTGAACCACATTGCCCATATTGACCTTACCGCCCGAGATATTGATATTCATGCTCTGAAGTTTTTGAGCTTTAAGATCGCTGGTATCTATACCATTTTTTTCTAGCGCCACCACCATGGCGTCGAATACTGTTTCACTGATAGAACGGACCAGAGTAGAAATATCAATATCATTGTAGGCACTGGAATAGACGGTTCTCACTCTACTCAGCAGATTGGTCTCATGCCTTAAATAGGGGGCAATCCAAAATAGCAGTGTAAACGGCGAATAAGCAATTAATTTAAATTTGGCATCGTTGTCTACATAGCCGCCTACAATCACGCGCCATTCAAAGGAGCGCATAGCGCCAAAACTGCTCTGATTAACAATCAGAGTAATAGTGGTACCGCGCTGGGTAGAGGTAGCTTCGCCTTTGAGAAAAGTTCGCTCCTCAAAAGACCGCAGTTCTTTGTCTTTATCGGTAATTACTATGGGTTCCAACGCAGCTATGGGAGTCTTGGTTTTGAGTTCTGCCTCTACTGTGGCAAACAGATCATCCTCAATTTTAATAGGGTGGTGAAAAATATGCTGAATATGAGTAGTTACCTGACCAAAGTATTTAAACGGCAGCGCCTTGTTAAAACTGTTGGCGCTAGAAATAGCTTCGTCGATATCATTGCGCAAAAGTGCTGCGGTAATAAGGCTAAACAGACTGAGAGGAATCAACCAAAACCCCAGAGTAATTACGGTTAAATACAGATGGACCAAAACAGCTGTAGCCACTGTGCGTTTTTTAACACGGTTATTTACATTGTGAGAATCTAATAAATCCATTTTTATATCTCCTTGTTTTTAAACTCCTCGACTGATTTAAAACACAATCTAGTTAACCTAATTTACTTAGGGTTGTAGCTCTGTTCCTTTTTAGCTTTTTTATACTCTGGTGGCGCCGTAGTTTTTGTAGGCTCGGGAGCCACCTGAGATAACTGGGGAATCTTGTCGGGCTGCAGTTTTGGAACAACCTGGGGATCTGGCGCTGCAGGCGCCATGGGCACCAATAATTGTGATTTTTTTATTTCTTCACTATTGTCCTGTGCACTGATATCAGTGCACAGAAAAATTAAACAAAAAGCCGCGGCGGCTGTGGGAACCCTATTTTTTAACGCCATTATTAAGCCTCTATCAACAGTAACAGGGCGCTGGACTAACGTTCACAACCTGCCCTGTAAAAGTATTTATGGTTTCATCAAAACAGCCTTGATTGGGATAGGATACTCTGCGTACAAACAGCACATTGTTGATCCAATTTTGGCAGAGCACTACGGGACCGTAGTACTGCGAAAGAGCACCAGAATGAGAATCTTCCGGCTCGAAATCCGAGTCATAATCTGGCCATTGGTCTTCAGGCCATTCATCTTGGTAATCGAACTGATCGGCCATTGCGCTGCTAAAAAGGTTGATAGCAGCAGTGTCAGAAATATTGGCAGAAAAAATGGCATCAATGGATACCCATTCAAAGAACTGCTTTTTTGCTGGCGTGGTAACTCTGATAAGTACATCACCAGATTTACAAATAGTGGCGTCAACTGCCACATTAAAATCATTGATCAATGGGTCCATTGGAGCCATGCCGCAGGTCATATTTTTGCGCCACATCTCATTGCGCATTTCTGCGATCTTGGAGGTACCAAAGTCTACATCGCGGGATCTGGATTCATAGAGCTCTTTAAAGGTGGGCACGGCGCCGACCAGAGCAATTACGAAGGTGGGATAAACCAATATCCACTGCCACCATTTTTTTGGCTGTGCCACCGCAGTGCTGTTACCTGAACGAGCAGGAGCAGTATCTTGTTGGCCATCTTCCATGATGAAACCTCGTCTGTGACTATACTATTTGGACTACGCTATTTGGACTATGCTATCTAGACTTTGCTACTTGAACTAGATTGCTTGAGCTAAATTGCTTGAGCTAAATTGCCTAAATTGAAAGCTGTTGGACCAAAGGCCTTCCAATAAACATAGACTATTTTTAGCTATCCTACCTGACCGTTTATCAGATCACTTGGGGCATTTTCTCACTCACCTAATCGGCAATTTTACAAAAGCCCTGAGCCGGCACATCCAGCGCCCCATTGAATTTGCTGGATAGGTTTTGAAATGCAATCAGGCCAGTTAAGTCCACAAGGGCATCATCATCAAAGAACGTTTTCAGACGCAACATTAACTCTGGGCTGACCTGTTGATCTGAATAGGTAACGGCCTCTGCATATTCTAGAGCTACGCGTTCTTTATCTGTATACAGGCCAGATTCGCGCCACTGCTCAAGCTGCTCTACCTTATCCATGGAGCCGGCTCTCTCAGCCAGGGTAGCGGAGTTTATATCCACACAAAAATGGCACCAGTTAATCTGTGACACCCGCACCGTAACCAAAGAGCGAAGCACCTGGTCAATAGGGGAGTTTTTGCGATCTATGGCGCCATAGAGCAGCGCCACTGAGGCAAACAATTTTGGTACCCGACCCCAGAGTAATCCCGGGTCAAGCACAGCGCCATATTTACGTCGCTGATTCCAAAAGAATGGCCTCAGCCAGAATGGATACTGCTTTAATGGTTTGACAGGAATATGCATGATCATAGCTCATGGCTGTTTGAAAAATTAATCTCAGAGATCGAGACGAGTCGCTTCTGTAGCAATATTATAGCCAGCGGCATGCACCAGCATGGCCTCTTCACTCTTGGGATCGAGCAAGGGATTGGTATGGTTCATATGAATAAACCAAACTTTCTTGCGCTGCTCAGGCCCCAGCCCGGCTAGAGCCGCCATGGTCTCAGTCACCAGAGGATGGGGAACTCTGGACATATCGCGCCCGGGTAATTCACCAGCACCAAAGAAGGTTGCATCCAGCAGAGCGTAGTCGACGGTCTTTATTACCTCGGCAATATCTCTTTCCCAGACTGACCATTTATTGATATCTGGGATAAACAGCGCTGTCTTATTTGGGCCCTGTATGGAATAGCCTACGGTTTCCGAAAACTCGTCGCGGTGAGGCACCAGAAAGGGAGTCACGCCCAGACCTGAAAGATTTTCAGTGCGGTTGTGGGCCAGTGGCCGCAAGGCAATATTGTTATATGCAACCAACTGGCTCCAGGGGCCATTGGTGCCCAGATAATCCATCATTCTCGGCATAGCAAATACGGGCACATTGCTAGCGCCCATCGACTCATGGCCAAAAAACATCAGGCCCGCATAATGTCCAATATGAGCATGAGTGAGAAAGACTCCAGAAAGCGCAAAGTCTTTGGCCTGCTGCTCAAGCTTGTACAGCTGTCGGGGCAAGTGCGGAGTCGCCTCAAACAGATAGGTTGCCTTGGCCTGGGGGTCGATCAGAGCCACAGCGGTGGCGCCCCTCTCCAGCCGCGGATCAGCCCATCCCGGCATACAGTGCTGCTGATAACAGCCCGCCTGAGGGTAGCCAGCATCCTGGGCTACTCCCAAAACGAAGAGGTAGGGGCTCTCAGTCTCAGCCACTGAGGCATTAAAGCCAGCCAACCAAGTGATTAGTACCATCAGTATTCGCAACAGCATATTATTTTTGCGCCGCCAGCATTTTGCCCATATTTTCATGGATCAGGCTCACTGCTTTCAGTGGGCGAACCATCACTTTGAAGTCAATGATCTGGCCAGATTCATCCCAGGTCATCATATCCACGCCATTGACGGTAATTCCATTAATCTCAACCTTAAACTCTAGTATGGCGTGGTTGTCGCCGGTCAACTCACGGACATAGACAAAGGTTTCATTGAAGAACACATGAAAAGCCGCTGCCAGATACTGGGTAGTAACAGCCTTACGCACCTGAGGTGTATGCACCACCGGCGAATGAAACACACATTGATCGGCCAGCAATCCATCGAGGCCCGCCACATCTCGGGCTGCAGCAATGCGATGCCAGGTGGCAAGAGTATCAATTGCCATAGCAGTCTCCTTTTATATGTTTTTGGGCCTAGGCCATTAATAAGATAAATTTAATCCACATGGCAAGCAGTGTTAGCGCTGAAGCCACAAATGCCATAAAGCGATGGATAGTGTGGTTATAGGTAATATGAATCGCAGTATGAACAAACCTCAGAGCAACAAAAACCCAAGCCATAGCAACCATAGTTGAATCCTCAATTTGCAGTGCAATCAGCAGCAGCCCCAACACATAAAACAGAATAGGTATCTCCAAAAGATTGGATAGATTGCGGGTGAGCTTCTGCACATAGTCCGGCGCCTCATAGCCCGACATCAGCTTATACAGCTTGGGATTCACCTGACGCCTGCGCACACTGATAAGCCTTGAGGCGCCCACCCCAAAGACAACCATAAAGGTGAGCATAGCAAGAACAAAAATAGGGTAGATAATGGACATGACTCAGGTCTCTTATTTTAATAATGGTATTTATACTAAGTCACAGCTGGTTGTTGTGCCAGCATTGATTGGTTGTTGCTAGCTGCATGACATAGGCGAGGAATTTGGTGGGGCGCAAAAAAGGGCGCCCAAGCGCCCTTTTTAGTCTAGCTATTCTCAGTTAATTTTGGGATCCAACTCGCCGCTATCATAGCGCAGGGTCATTGCATCTAGGCCCACCGCTTTTATCTTGCTCGCGTTACCTGCTGTACCAAAGGCTTCATATCGCGCCACTGCAATATCTTTCATTGCAGTGATGGTTTCTTTTAGATAGGAGCGAGGATCAAAGGCCGCTGGATTTTCTGCCAGATAGCGCCGCACGGCTCCCGTCGAGGCCAGGCGTAAATCTGTATCTATATTGATTTTGCGCACGCCATGCTTAATGCCCTCGCAAATCTGCTCAACTGGTACGCCGTATGTCTCGGGAATTTCTCCGCCGTACTGATTAATGATCGCCAGCCATTCCTGAGGTACCGAAGAAGAGCCATGCATAACCAGGTGGGTACCTGGAATACGTTGGTTAATGGCTTTAATTCTATCTATAGCCAGAATATCCCCTGTGGGTGGGCGGCTAAATTTATAGGCGCCATGGCTGGTGCCACAGGCAATAGCCAGGGCATCTACATGGGTTTTAGAGACAAAGTCTGCCGCCTCTTCTGGGTCGGTGAGCATCTGATCATGGGTTAGGATACCCTCTGCACCAACTCCATCCTCTTCGCCAGCCTGTCCAGTTTCAAGAGAACCTAGGCAACCCAGTTCACCTTCGACGGAGACACCGCAGGCGTGTGCCATCTCAACCGAGCGACGGGTAACATCAATATTGTATTCATAGCTGGAAGGGGTTTTGCCATCTTCCAGCAACGAGCCATCCATCATCACTGAGGTAAAGCCAAGCTGAATGGAGCGCTGACAAATTGCCGGGCTAGTACCGTGATCCTGATGTACACAGACGGGAATATCTGGCCATTCTTCTACTGCAGCCTGTATTAAATGACGTAAAAATGGCGCACCGGCGTATTTTCGCGCGCCGGCAGAGGCCTGAACTATCACCGGACTGTCAGTCTGTGCTGCTGCCAACATAATGGCGCGCATCTGCTCGAGGTTGTTAACGTTAAATGCGGGCACCCCGTAGTCATTCTCCGCGGCGTGGTCTAGCATCTGTCTCAATGAAATTAATGCCATGGTCTCTTCCTTCCCTTAGATCAATTTACTAGTTTTTGGCCCGCTGCTGCAATACAGCAACAGCAGGTAATTCTTTGCCCTCAACGTATTCTAAAAACGCACCGCCCCCTGTGGAAATATAGGATACCTGGTCGGTGATGTCATATTTATCCACTGCAGCAAGGGTATCTCCGCCCCCTGCAATAGAGAAGCCCGCGCTTTTTGCTATAGCTATTGAGATGGCTTTGGTCCCCTCACCAAACTGATCAAACTCAAAAACACCCAGCGGACCATTCCAGATTATGGTGCCCATAGAAGCAATTATGCCAGCAAGATTTCTAGCCGAATCTGGGCCTATATCAAAAATCATATCGTCATCCGCAACCTCTTCGACGGCAATAATTCTGGCCTCTGCAGTCTCGGAAAATTCTTTGCCCACCACTACATCTGTGGGCAGGGGAATATTAACCCTAGCCATCAGCGCCTGCGCGGCGGGGATAAGGTCTGGCTCATAGAGTGACTTGCCAACTGGTTTGCCGGCCGCAGCTAGAAAAGTATTTGCAATGCCGCCGCCTACAATAAGCTGATCAACTTTATCGGCCAATGTTTCCAAAACCAGTAACTTGGTCGAGACCTTGGATCCCCCAACTATGGCAGCCACCGGTGCGGCCGGATTGGCTATGGCTTTTTCAAGAGCGTCTAGCTCCCGGGCCAGCAGCGGGCCAGCGCAGGCTACTGGCGCATATTTGGCTACGCCATGGGTTGAAGCCTGGGCGCGATGGGCTGTACCAAAGGCGTCCATCACAAAAATATCACAGAGCCTGGCATAGCCTTTGGCCAGGGTATGGTCGTTTTTCTTTTCGCCGGGATTAAAGCGAACGTTTTCCAGCATCACCAGCTCGCCATTGGCCTGCTCCAGGCCATTGGTCCAGCTCTGCTCAAGGCGCACTGGCTGACCCAGCAGCTCTCCCAGATGTTTGGCCACTGGCGCCATGCTGTACTGCTGGTCATATTCACCCTCGGTGGGTCGACCCAGATGGGACATCACAATAACCTTAGCGCCAGCGGCTAGAGCAAACTCTATGCCGGGAAGAGCAGCCCTTATTCTAGTGTCGCTGGTAACAACGCCCTCTCGAATTGGCACATTCAGGTCTTCGCGAATCAGTACCCGTTTGCCGGTTAAATCCAAATCGGTCATTAGCTTGAGAGTCATTACTATCCTTTTCAGTATTGGTCGTTATCGAAGGGTGAAAATCAGTTGTGCACTGGGGGCAGTTGGTACCAGTGCAGCATTGTGTCCAACATTCTATTAGCGTAACCCCATTCGTTATCGAACCAGATTAACACTTTAACTAATTTTTTCTGGCTCACCCTGGTCTGGCTGGCATCCACAATACCGCTACGCGGATCATGGTTAAAATCGCAGGAGGCCAGGGGCTCTTCGGTATAGCCTAAAATGCCATCGAGTTCGCCAACTGCAGCGGCTGCCAGAGCGGCATTTACTGCCCTGATATCCACTTCTGAGTTGAGCATAACTGACAGGTCAATGGCGGACACATTAACTGTTGGCACCCGCATTGCCTGGGCTTGAAAGCGCCCGGTCAGTTCGGGCAGCAAACGATCTATGCCCAGTGCCAATCCTGTGTCCACGGGAATAATCGATTGCATAGCGGCGCGGGTTTTGCGCAGATCGGTGTGGTGGTAGGCGTCTATTACCGGCTGATCATTCATAGCAGAATGAATGGTGGTGATTACACCGCCATCTATACCAAAGCTATCATTTAGCACTTTGATTACCGGTACCACGCAATTAGTCGAGCAGGACGCGGCAGAGACAATGGTCTGGTCGTCGCTTAAAAGATGTTGATTGATGCCATAGACAATGGTGGCATCTACTGTGGATTCGGCAGGTTGAGAAAATAAAACTCGCTTGGCACCGCTGGCCAGATGTAATTCCGCGGTCTGGCGGTCGCTAAAGCTACCGCTGCACTCCAGCACCAAGTCAATGTCCAGATCAGCCCATGGCAGCTGATCCAGCTGCTCATTGTGCAGTATTTGAATACTGTCGCCATTGACTGTAAGTGAATGGTCACTTCCATCAACAACCCCAGGAAATCTGCCATGAGTAGAATCATAGCGAGTTAAATGGGCAATTGTTTTACTGTCGGCCGGTTCATTGATAGCTACCACCTGCACAGAGCTACGAGCCCCTGATTCATAGAGGGCCCGCAATACTGAACGGCCTATGCGGCCATAGCCATTAATGGCTACGCGAATCATTAGCCAATTGCTTCCATAACATTGGAGATAACATTCTCAACCGTGAAACCAAACTCTTTCATCAGAGCATCTCCCGGCGCGGACTCACCAAAGCTGGTCATACCCACAACCCGGCCGTCCAGGCCTACAAACTTATACCAGTAGTCTGCATGCAGAGCTTCCACCGCAACTCTTGCCCGTATTGAGGGGGTCAGCACAGAGTCTCTGTAGGCCGCGTCCTGAGCGCTGAATATTTCAGCACAGGGCATGGACACAACGCGAACCATGACGCCTTTGTCAGCTAGCTGTTCTGACGCCTTAACGGCCAGTTCAACTTCCGAGCCAGTGGCAATCAATATAGCCTGAGGTGCGTCACAGTCTTTAAGTATATAGCCACCACGAGCAATAGCCGCTACCTGCTCAGTGGAGCGTGGCATTGGAGCCAGCCCCTGACGGCTGAATACCAGCGCCGCAGGACCATCACGACGCTCAATGGCACTTTTCCAGCTAACCGCAGATTCCACAGTGTCGCAGGGGCGCCAGGTGTGTAGGTTGGGCGTGGAGCGCAATGCACTCAGCTGCTCGACCGGCTGGTGTGTTGGACCATCTTCGCCCAGACCAATGGAGTCGTGGGTATAGACAAAGATGCTCTGCTGCTTCATCAGTGCCGCCATACGCACAGCGTTGCGGGCGTATTCCATAAACATCAGGAAGGTCGCGCCGTAATTAATAAAGCCACCGTGCAGCGCAATACCGTTCATCATGGCGCTCATACCAAACTCACGCACGCCGTAATAGATGTAGTTGCCATTGGCGTTATCGCCAGTAATATCCTTGGAGCCTGACCAGATCGTGAGGTTAGACCCTGCCAGATCCGCAGATCCGCCCAACAATTCTGGCAGCAATGGACCATAGGCATTGAGACAGTTCTGGGAGGCTTTTCGGGAAGCCACTTTCTCCATCTTGTCCTGGCATTCTTGAATATAGGCATCAGCCTGGACGCTGAAGTCAGCTGGTAAATCACCGTTGGCACGGCGTTCAAACTCAGCAGCAAGCTCTGGATGGGCCGCGCGATAAGCTGCCAACTGCTCATTCCAGGCAGCCTGGGCAGCAGTGCCTTTCTCAACGCCGTTCCAACCAGCATAGTGATCGGCGGGAATTTCAAATGGCCCATGGGCCCAACCCAGTTGCTCACGGGTCAGTGCCACCTCGTCTACACCCAGTGCAGCGCCGTGACAGTCTTCTTTGCCCTGCTTGTTGGGTGAGCCAAAGCCAATAATAGTTTTGCAGCAAATCAAAGTGGGCTTGCCGGTCTCGGCACAAGCCTGCTCAATCGCCGCCTTGATGGCATCGCTATCATGGCCATCTACATTGGGAATTACCTGCCAGCCGTAGGACTCAAATCGAGCTGGAGTGTCATCGCTAAACCAGCCTTCAACTTCACCATCGATGGAAATGCCGTTGTCATCATAAAATGCCACCAACTTGCCGAGCTTTAATGTGCCAGCCAGGGAGCAGACTTCGTGAGAGATACCTTCCATAAGACAGCCATCACCGAGGAAGGTATAGGTATTGTGATCAACAATTTCATGGCCGGGGCGATTAAACTGGCCCGCCAGTACCTTTTCCGCCAGTGCCATTCCCACAGCGTTACTAATGCCCTGGCCCAGAGGGCCGGTAGTAGTCTCTACCCCAGGGGCATAGCCGTATTCCGGATGGCCCGGAGTCTTGGAATGCAGCTGACGGAAGTTTTTAATTTCTTCAATAGGCAAATCATAGCCACTGAGGTGTAACAGGGAGTACAGCAACATCGAGCCATGGCCATTGGACAGTACAAAGCGGTCGCGGTTGGCCCAGCTAGGGTCTGCCGGATTGTGGCTGAGATAGTCGTTCCAGAGTACTTCAGCAATATCTGCCATGCCCATGGGGGCACCTGGATGTCCACTGTTAGCCTGTTGCACAGCATCCATACTGAGGGCGCGAATAGCGTTGGCAAGGTCTCGACGTGAGGCCATGAAATATCACTCCTGAAACGGGAAATTAGAAAGACGTCATTGTCTCCCAGACCAGGTTGTCAGTAAACCAATATTCAGTATTTGCACCTCTTTTTGGGTAGCTAGAATACTAAGTATATCCATGGCTTCGGGCTATATAAAAATATTTTGATATATAAAAGCTGCTGTGCTAAAGTCCCGCCCCATGACCAACCTCAGCCAGTTTGACAGTCAGCCGCGCTCAGCGACTGACACCCATGCTATTACAGCCCTGTGTAAGGCGGCTGGGGATCCATTGCGCATGCAAATTTTAAAAGTTTTGCAGCAAAACGCCTATGGCGTTCTGGAGCTCTGCCAGGTATTTGATATTCGCCAGCCGGCTATGAGCCATCATCTCAAGATTCTGGCTAACTCCGGCCTGGTAGCAACGCGCCGTGAGGGCACAACTATCTTCTACCGCCGCAGCGAGACTCATCCAGATCCAGATTTGCAGCCTCTGCACCTGTGTCTGTTTAACAGTATCAATGAAGCGGCCCTAGATCCGGGCCTTCGCAACAGGCTTGAAAGCATTAACCATGAGCGCTCCGCTGCCTCTGTGGCCTTTTTTAACCAGAATGCCGAGCGGTTTGAACAGAACCAGGATTTAATTGCCAGCTGGGCAGACTACGGCGACAGCGTCGAAAGCTTTTTGGATAGCAGCCTGACAAATACTCAATCTGTTCTGGAAATTGGCCCCGGTTACGGGCAGTTTCTGGGCAAATTGTCCAGCCGCTTTGATCAGGTCACCGCGCTGGACAACTCTGCAGAGATGCTGGAGCGCTGCCGCAGCAGTGCCAAAGCGCTGGGGCTAGACAATATTAACTTCAAACTCGGTGATACCTCGCTAGCACTCAACCAACAGATTAGCAGCGACTGCATATCTCTCAATATGGTACTGCACCATGTAGCAACACCTTCAGAAATTATCAGCGACTGTGCCCAGCTTCTTAGTTCAGGAGGGGTACTGCTAATCACTGATCTCTGCGCCCATGATCAGGAGTGGGTTAAAAAGGCCTGCGGCGATCTTTGGCTTGGCTTTGAGCCTCAGGAATTAACTCGCTGGGCAAGTAGCGTTGAATTGACAGAGGGCAATAGCCTCTATCTGGCCCAGCGCAATGGTTTTCGTATTCAGCTTCGACAGTTTTTAAAAAGCTGACTCTTTCAACTAACTCCGCCCAGTATTGATGGCGGGCAATACTTAAAACAGGAAAGTTTAACTTATGTCTACTTACAATTTATTCACTTCTGAATCTGTGTCCGAAGGACATCCAGACAAGATGGCCGACCAGATTTCTGATGCCGTTCTGGATGCCATTATTAAAGATGACCCCAACTCCCGCGTAGCGGTAGAGACTATGGTCAAAACCGGAATGGCAATAATCGCAGGCGAGGTGCGCACCAATACCTATGTTGACCTCGAGCAAATCGTGCGCGATGTAATTACCGATATTGGTTATGACAGTTCAGATGTGGGATTTGATGGCAATAGCTGTGCTGTACTCAATGCTATTGGTAAACAGTCTGGGGATATAGCTCAGGGTGTAGACGAAGCCGAAGATAAAGATATTGGTGCTGGCGATCAGGGCCTGATGTTTGGCTATGCCAGTAACGAAACAGACGTGCTTATGCCTGCACCGATTTTCTACTCTCACCGCCTTGTTGAGCGCCAAGCCCAGCTGCGCAAAAATGGCGTGCTGCCATGGTTGCGTCCAGATGCTAAAAGCCAGGTAACACTCCGCTATGATCAGGGCAAACCTGTAGCAATTGATGCCGTAGTGCTGTCAACTCAGCATGCGCCCAATATCAGTTTGCCTGATCTGCAAGAGGCAGTGCGCGAAGAGATTATCAACCACGTACTTCCAGCCGAGTGGCTGCATGCTGATACCCAGTACCATATCAACCCAACTGGCCAATTTATTATTGGCGGGCCTATGGGAGACTGCGGCCTGACCGGACGCAAAATCATTGTAGACACCTACGGCGGCATGGCTCATCACGGTGGTGGCGCCTTCTCCGGCAAAGATCCCACCAAAGTAGATCGCTCTGCAGCTTATGCAGGACGCTATGTAGCCAAAAATATTGTTGCGGCCGGCTTAGCTGATCGCTGTGAAATTCAGGTTTCCTACGCAATTGGCGTTTCTGAGCCCACCTCGATAAGTGTTGAGACCTATGGCACAGGCAAGCTTTCTAACGAAGAGATTATTGCTCTGGTTCGTGACAATTTTGACCTGCGCCCTAGAGGACTGATTGAGATGTTAGATCTGCGCCGACCCATCTACCAGCCCACCGCGTCCTACGGACACTTTGGCAGAGAAGAAGCAAACTTTACTTGGGAAAAAACTGACAAGGTTGAAGCGCTTAAAAAAGCTCTGTAACCACAATTAATTATTTTTTAAAGGCAAATAGAAATGACAGTAACAGCACAATCCACAAACAGCGATAAAGCATTTAGCGACTACAAGGTTGCAGATATTAGCCTTGCCGATTGGGGCAAGAAAGAAATTGCTATCGCTGAGACAGAAATGCCAGCCCTGATGGCTCTGCGTGACAAATATAGCGCAGAACAGCCTCTGGCGGACGCCCGAATTCTCGGCTGTATCCACATGACTATCCAGACGGCGGTTTTAATTGAAACTCTCGAGGCGCTCGGCGCTGAAGTACGCTGGACTTCATGTAATATCTTCTCAACTCAGGACCATGCCGCTGCCGCAATAGCTGCCAATGGCACTCCAGTTTTTGCCTGGAAAGGCGAGACAGAAGAAGAGTATGAGTGGTGCTTGGAGCAGCAGGTACTCAAAGATGGCGTGCCCTGGAATGCCAATATGATTCTCGACGACGGCGGCGATCTGACCTCCTTGCTGCATCAGAAATATCCCCAAGTTCTGGAAGCGGTGCACGGCGTTACTGAAGAGACTACCACAGGCGTTCATCGTCTTTACGAGATGCTGGAAGCAGGCGAATTGAAAGTACCTGCCATCAATGTGAATGACTCGGTAACCAAATCTAAATGTGACAATAAGTACGGCTGTCGCCACAGCCTGAATGATGCAATTAAGCGCGCTACAGACCACCTGCTGTCCGGCAAAAAAGCCGTGGTTGTTGGCTACGGCGATGTGGGCAAGGGCTCAGCCCAGTCACTTCGTCAGGAAGGCATGATTGTTAAGGTCACCGAATGTGATCCCATCTGCGCCATGCAGGCCTGTCTGGACGGCTTTGAAGTGGTTTCAACTTACAACGATGGCGATGTAGCCAAAGGTGTTAACACTGCCCTGCTCGCAAATACCGATATGCTGGTCACCACCACAGGTAACTACAATGTCTGTGACTCAGATATTTTGTCAGCACTGAAGAGCGGCTGCGTTGTGTGCAATATCGGCCACTTCGACAACGAGATCGATACTGCCTATATGCGCGGCACCTGGGAGTGGGAAGAAGTAAAACCCCAGGTACACAAAATCTATCGCAACCGTGCCGAAAATGATCATCTGCTGCTTTTGGCAGAGGGGCGCTTAGTTAACCTGGGCAATGCAACTGGTCACCCAAGCCGTATTATGGATGGCTCTTTTGCCAATCAGGTTTTGGCACAGATCGAGCTGTACGCGCAAAAGTTTGCTGCTCAAGACGATGCAACTAAAGCTGAAATGCTGCGGGTTGAAGTATTGCCCAAGCACCTGGATGAAGAAGTGGCCCGTCATATGGTCGGTGGCTTTGGTGGTGTAATTACCCAGCTGACTCAGGCCCAGGCAGATTATATTAATGTGCCTGTGGAAGGTCCGTACAAAGGCGATAGCTACAAGTATTGATCCATACTGACAGCTAGCAGGATTGTTATTTCAAGCATAGCGAAGGTCAGGGTGGCTAAGCCATTCGACCCTTCGCTGTGCTCAAGGTGACAGTTAGCTACAGTCGTGCTCAGCGCAGCAAAGGGTTCCTCTCAGATTAACAGTTAACAGGAAGTAAGTTTCATGACGAACAGTCCTCATATAAGCTTTGAATTCTTCGCAGCAAAAACTGACGAAGGGATTGCCAAGCTTAAAACCACTGCTAGAGAACTGAACAAATTTAATCCTGAATTTTATTCAGTCACCTATGGTGCCGGTGGCTCCACCAGAGACACTACTAAAAACATTGTGCTTAGCCTGCAAACCGATGGCTACAGCGCGGCACCCCATCTGTCTTTCGGTGGCGATACCGAGCAGGATGTTATTGAGCTGGTGCAGTCATACAAGGACGCGGGCATCAATAAATTGGTTGCCCTGCGCGGTGACCTGCCCTCTGGTATAGGTGGCACCAAACAGCTTGTCCATGCCAATGAATTAGTCTCGTTAATTCGCAAGCATAGCGGCGATCACTTTGAAATATATGTGGCTGCCTATCCGGAGATTCATCCCGAAGCAGAGAGTTACAGCAAAGATATCTACTGGCTCGGAGAGAAATTTAAGGCTGGCGCTAACGGCGCCATCACACAATATTTCTATAACCCTGATGCCTACTTTAGATATATAGATGAGTGCACTAAAGTGGGTATTGATCAGCCTATACTGCCGGGCATTATGCCGCTGACCAATTTCCATAATCTGATCCGCTTCTCTGATAATTGCGGAGCCGATATTCCACGCTGGCTGCGCTGGCAACTAAAAGAGCGCACCGACAACCCGGATGATCTAGTTAAGTACGGGATTGATGTGGTGACTAGTCTATGTGAGAAATTATTGGCTGGCGGCGCACCTGGCTTGCACTTTTATACAATGAACCAGTGGGAAATTACTGATACCCTGTGTCGTAATTTGGGCCTTCCTACCAAGGCTCTCTAATTATGAGTGAGCCATGCGTATTCCGCGAATCTATACCAACGCAAATTTGACCCCTGGCACCGACATCCAACTTGATGAAGGTGCTGCCCGTCATCTTACCTCAGCACTGCGCATGACCGCCGGACAGCAGATTATACTGTTTAATGGTCAGGGCGGTGAGTACAGCGCAGAACTGGTGCAGGCAAAAAAAGGTAAGGCCAGTGCAATGGTTACTGGATTTACCGAGATAGATCGCGAATCGCCCCTGCAGATTCATCTGGCCATCGGCATCTCCCGGGGTGAGCGCATGGACTGGATTGTGCAAAAAGCCACAGAGCTGGGCGTCAACCAAATCACCCCCCTATTTAGCGAGCGCTGCGAAGTAAAGCTGAGCGGAGAGCGCTTACAAAAACGTCTGGGCCACTGGCAGCAGGTAGCCATTAGTGCCTGTGAGCAGTCCCAGCGCAACAAGGTTCCCACCATCAACCCTGCAGTCTCTCTCACAGACTGGCTGTCTCTTTGCGACTCTAAATTAAAGCTTGTGCTACATCACCGCACTGACCAGCGTCTGTCGACCATGGCCAATGGCGAGGGCAGCATAGGGCTATTAGTAGGCCCCGAAGGGGGTCTGAGCCAGGCAGAAATTGATCAGGCTTTAGGCAGTAACTTTTTAGCTCTCGCCCTAGGCCCCAGAGTATTGCGCACCGAAACCGCACCACTGGCAGCCATTAGTATTCTGCAATCGCTGTGGGGAGACATGGGTTAGCCCGGGCCGCCATGAAAAGGTTTGGTACCAACTGCAATACCCTGGGTCTGATATTACTCTGTTCGCCAGCAATCTGCTGGGCAGCGATTTTTGGCGACGGCAATCAGAGCAATGGCATTGAGGATCAACGGGTCAGCCCGCCAGCGAGACTGCTAAATGCTGTTGGCACCATTTATTGCGATGGCGGACTAAGAGGCACAGGCACTCACATCGATCTGGGAGCCGCCACCAACCACAGCCAACCTCTGTCTATTATTGTTACCGCAGCCCATGTGCTATTCGACCTGCAGTCCGGCGAGCCCTTTCAACATTGCAGCTATAGGCCGGAGAACAAGCGGCTCAAATCTGTGCCCTTTGCCGAGGTGTCGAGCCATAATTATCAGCCTCTGGGCAGGGATAAAATGCGTCAGTCAGAAACCGATATTGTGTTTGTTTCGCTGCAGCGCCCCCTGTACCAACAGCGCCTAAAACTCGGGATCTTCGAGCCCCCAGGCAGGCTCCAGTTGCTGGGCTACAACAGCAATAAAGAGCATATTAGCCTTAGCCAGAACTGCAGGAATTTCCTCTCTGCCACTTTTGTAAGTGAACACTTACTGTTACATAATTGCGACGCAAGCCGGGGCTCCTCTGGAGGGCCACTATTATTTCACTCCTCGGGGGGCAAAGCTATTGAGGTGGTTGCGATTCATGGCGGCACATTGTCTAGCCCAGCGAAAATAACTCCGCCACAGAGTATTGATGGCGCCCTAGCAGACCCTGAAAAATGGATTAATCAGGCCCGTAAAATTGATTTGCTATTGCTCGCTCGACTGCAGCGATTTATTGCATATCTGCGTAAGGGTTCTGTTGATTAAATTCCACGTCCCGAGCAAAGCCTGGAATACTGAGGCCCTGGTCAGAAATTTCTAGTTGCGCCTCATCGATCAGTGCTTCTCCAAACCGATAGATCACATTTAGCTGTCCAGCATCAGCGCGCTGTGCATATTCCTCGGCCGCGGCACGGGTTGTTTCCCGCTTAGCCCTGTAGTTTTCAAACTGCTCGCCATAGCGGCTAGCCAACATGGCTTCAACCTTACTGGGCGCCAATACAACAGCGGTGGCATTATTGCCCCCAAAGCCTTTGGAATTAATAAAGGCCACCTGCATTTTACGGTGGCTGGTATCCATATCAGTCAGGGAAAATCGCGCCCGCTCCTGATGAACATCTGGAGCGATTTCAGTAATGGTTTTGATACCTGGAATAATGTCATATTTAAAGGTACCCAGTGCCGACACCAGCTGATCGCCGCTGGCCGTAGACAGAGAATGGCCCACAAAAGCCTTGGCCGCTGTGACTGGCCAATCGTAAATATCAAAAGCCTTGGCTACGCGATCAATTAGCTCTGACTCTGTAGTGCGATTAGCCGGGGTACTCGAGCCATGGGCATGGACAAAACTATGCTTCTGAACTGTTTCCCGGCCCACTATGGTCACAGCAGCAGATACCGCTTTAGCAAACGAAATATAGTTGCCTACACCAGGTGCGGAAATAGATTTTTTTACCCCATCAGCATTAATAAATACCTCGGGTACTGCACCGTGGATATCTGCTCCCAGCTCAATCGCTAGGGCATCATCCATGAGCACCAGATACTGAGTCGCCTCAGATAGCGTAAAACCGCAGTTGTGGCCAAAGGGGCGGCTGGCACGGCGCCAATCTGGAGTGTCAGACCCATCTAGCTTACATAGGTTTTCATCGCTTCCCAGCGCACTCATATTGGAAAAGCCTTCAGAAATCTCCGGCAGCACTGCGGCCTCCGCATTGCCTAAGATGGCAACACGGCGGCGACCACTGCGAATATCTCTAACCGCTGCCTGAAGAACATACAAGAAAGTAGCACAGGCACCTGTAATGGCTTCAGTATGGCCAACGCTGCCTAATACATAAGCATTAACAAAGTCTGCGGGCATAGAGTTCAGACCCAGAGGTACCTGTTTAGCCGTGGTGCGCACCCCTCTTAAGCGGCCCTGCAAAAGCCCGCCAAAGCCCTCCTCGGACATCTGGCCCAGGGCACTGGAGGAGTAAACCCCTACCTCATCTGGCCTAACCTGCTCAGCCACCTTAGCCCAGTCTATGCCCATAGAGTGGATAGCATCACTGCTGCCCAGCAAGGTCATTTGTAGGGTGCGTGGGTGGAAGCGACTGTTGTAGTGGTCCTGGGGCTTAAACCCAGTGGGCAGCTGACCAGCAGCCTTTGCGGCTAGCTCATAATGGGACTCAATCAGATAGTCACTGACCGCAGAAGCGGTAACTTCTACATTGCCATCTTCGAGATCGCAAATCTGCCAGTCATCTGGGCACTGTCTTGGCAAGTCGCGCTTGAGCATGGTGAAAATAATCTGCTCGCCATCTGCATGGTCAAAGGTAATCTTTTTATTGCCGGGCACCGCAGCCGGGTCAAAGCTTTCAATCTTGCGTACCAATGTGCCATCCAAAACCCGATCTCTAAACTGCGTCTCGACCTGCTCAGCCGTTAAGCTGGTGCCGGAGTTGTCGCTGTAATCCTCAGCCTGCTGGCTGACACAGCCCATTAAACAGGCGAGCCCAACAATAGTCTTACGCTGCTCTGCTGGAGACAGTGACTCCAGTACCATCCGACGAAAAGCCTGGTGAGAAGAACTGCGGCCCGCGGCATTGTAACCACCAAAACCAACGATAACTGGCAATGATTGACTCATCTGGTATCCCTAAAATTAACCTTTATTAAGGTTTAAGTGTAGGGGCATTGCGAGCCGATTAATTACGTTTTTCAGCCAATTACATTAATTATATGGCCATTTATGGTATATTTTGGTCTATGGCATTCAACCTAACACTGCTGCTCTGTGACAACATGCTGGTATCCAGCAGCACCTTGGCTGCTGAGCTATTTAATTTTGCCCAGGCCATGGCTCGAGCTAGCAAGCATCCGGTACGGGATGTGGTAATCCGGCGAGTAACCCCAGATGGCTCGCCAGTGCTTACCTCCGCCGGCTTTGAGTTACAGCCAACCCATAGTTTAGAAGATAGCTTCACCAGCGACCTGATTCATATACCTGCACTATGGCGTAATCCCAGGCCAGCGGTGAGTCAGTACCAGGCTTATATCCCCTGGTTACAGCGGCAACACCAAAACAATATCAATATGACAGCAGTGGGCACAGGCGTCTGTTTTCTTGCCGAGGCCGGCCTGCTCGACGACAAGCCCGCCACCACCCACTGGCACTATTTTGATCAACTGCAGCGACAATACCCAAAGGTTCAGCTGGAGCGGCAGCACTTTACTACCCAGGCCGGCAATATCTACTGCGCCGCCAGCGTCAATGCCATGGCCGAACTAATTGTCTATCAGGTAGAGCGCATTTTTGGCCGGGTGATTGCGCGACAGGCCCAGCGTAATTTTTTCCATGAGATTCGCAATATCTCCGAACCCATCGGAATGACCGATCATCACCAGCATAAGCATGCAGACGAAGCCATTGCCCAGGCCCAGATTTGGATACAAGACAACCTAGGTAAGCCTCTTTCAGTTGCAGATATAGCCAAGCAGTTTGGCATGAAACAGCGCACCTTCCACCGTCGCTTTAGTCAGGCAGTAGGCACCAGGCCCAGTGACTATCTAACAGAAGTGCGGATGACCTTTGCCTGTGATCTACTGAAAAACACGGACTTATCTATATTGGAAGTCGCCAATTACAGCGGCTACAAAGAGGCGAGCTGGTTTTCCAACAGATTTAAGCAATGGTCGGGCAATAGCCCCAAGGCCTATAGGGATACGGTGCGGGGGAAGTTGTTTGGTTAGAAGGCTGTTTGTCCCTGTCATCCTGAGGAGCGGAGCGATGAAGGATATCCGTACTGATTTCTTGGGATTTTAAGACCAAGGCGATTGCTCTAGATCACCAGTAGTAGCCAATTGAGAGAGAATACTCCTGTGTTTTATTGCTCTCAAAGAGTAGCCTAACATCCATATTTTTCTTTAGGCTCCGTCTGAATTCAAAGGAGTAAACTGCCTCATCACCCTGATTACTGTCTAAGTGATGCCTATTTTCAAATTCTAGCCTGAAGTTGCTGTTATCCGTTAGCCTGGCATTTACAAAAATAGAAGATTTCGCGTAAAGGGCTCCGTAACCATTTTTGTTATCTTGAATTGCACCGCCAACATTAGCTCCCACTACGACAGAGGGCCATATATATTTAGCTCGCCCCACATCACCTTGGAATCTCGCAATTAAACAACTATCACACAACAGATTTTGCTGTTCCAACCCCAGCCGCAATCTCCATGTTTGCCCGTGGTCTCCTGGCAACCCTGTTCTAGCACCATTAATACTGAGAACACTCACAATATCTAATTTGCGCAACAATAACCCGTTGTCTAAATAGTTTAATTTGAGCTCCCCCATTCTCAGCTCAGAGTTGACAACATGCCCACTGCCTCCATCCAAAACGTCGTAGTAAGATGGCCGGATAGTAATGCCCACCCCTTCATTTACTGCCTGATTACTAATACCACTCAATTGAAAATAACTTGGTGGTCTGCCCTGATGAGGAGATTTACCAGCATTAATCGAGGAGAATGTGTTGCCCGCAGGTAGATTAAAGCGCTCTGAGAGCACCCTGTTGTAATCAGACTTGATTTCTTCTGACGTATTTTCAATGGCGCCAGATATCTGATAATAGTCCGCCAATGTTTCGAGCACCGCCTGTTTAGAGGTTACCCCAAGTTGGTTGTATTGATGGGCGTGCAAAACTCCAATGTCAATCGCCGCTTCTTTCAAAACTATTTTTTCTACATCATCTAATTGCTCGTATTTATTATAAAATCGAGCCTGCCGGGAAGGGTGATATTTGATCGCTTTAATTGCGGGCTTTCCGTTTATATTGGCTTCACCGATCTTAGTTACTATTGTTTGCGGATATACATACGGATGTCTGCGGGGGATAATATCCAACCCATCAACCAATTCTAGAATCTCCGCCACCCGGTAAGCACAATTCTTACGGAAAAAATAATACCGATATTTTTTACCCAATAGCTCCCACAGATGTCCCATAATAAGATCGACCTGTGATTGAGATAGAGATAACTCATATTCCCAAAGATCGCGTAATTCAAGTTCACCATAGTTATGGTTATGGAAATAATACTGAATGTGGCTAAACCCAGCGTCGTAGCCACCAGTGACACCTTTGAAAATATAAGTAACCGGATCTTCGTTGGTTGGAACAATCGCACCATAATTAATGGTCACATCAAGTAACGGTGATCGATCGGCATTAGCGGAATTAAACTTGAGCAGTGTGTGCCCATAAAACGAGGCTGGGTTGCTTAGATAACCCGTTGCATATAGCAGACTAATGGAGTCTACGGCCTGGCCTTTAGTCCACTCAGTGAACGCCGCACAGGGTACCGCAGGGAAAATATGCCCCTGCAACTTCAATTGTGATATCAACCATATGTATCTTCCTTTAAACAGGCATTGACCATGTAAGTCAGGGTTGTCACCAACAGGTTGAAAAAACGCCGCTATTGTCGCATTGAGTTCACTGGCTGGGTTAGTCTTGCCATCTTCTGCAAAGAAAAATGATGAGACCAGTATTGCACTATTCCAGCCTGATTCCTTTGTATTATCGGGTTCATAATGCCCAAGACGTAACCAAGTTGTACTGCTGGCTAGGTTTTTCTTGTGAACCTGTTCAAGCACTCGCTGAAGTGACAAGCTAGGTATATCTGCGGCAGACATAGCTGAAGCACACAATAAGGCAACTAGACAGGTAAAGAGTAAGACGGGTTTGATGACAAATATCCTTATTTTAAAGTCCACCAAAAAAATCACCGCCAACGCGCATGCTGGCAGTGATTTTTTAGGGGTTTGTACTAGATTTTAAGCAGAGCAGCTGTCTGCGTATTCAGTCTCAATAGTGTTGTTGATTATGTCGTAGTAGTCAGCTGATTTTTCCAACTGGGCTTTAGAACCGTAACCCTCAGTGCTGATTTTAACTCCTATTTCTGTACGAACGGACTCAATGATTGAAACATGCTGGTCTGCAGAACATCCCAAAATTTGAAGCATGGCTGACAGGTGCTCACCCTGGCCGGCTGCCGTTTCTTCGATAACATTGGGATAGGTATCTTTAATAAACATAGCTGCCTGAACCTTAGCACCCTGACAGGTCTCTGGGCTAGCGGTGGCAGATGTTAGTGCAGTAGTGCCAGCATCCCAGATAATATTAGAGGTAACAGCCGCCCAATGAGTATCAGGGAAAAGTGACGCACCAACGCCACAATCTACAAATGGATTAGGGCCAGAACCTACTGGCTTATCACTCAGCTCGGCCATTACTGATGCTGAAAAAACTGCGGTTGATATAATCGCTGCAGTAAAAACAGATTTTAAAACATTCATATCATTTAGTCCTTTAAGGTTGTTGATTATGCCTCCTTAGGATAGACCATATTTCACAGAAATAGAGGGGAATTTTCCACAACATTTATCTGACTAAAGTTTCCCATCTTCATAAATAAATAAACTAAATCCACTGGGATTCACCGCATTGAGCGGGGTATTTGTAGTGCATCTGTAACGATACAGACTTTGTGTATTGTGAGAGTCTGTATCCACGGATTCGCCCATTCATATGAATCACCCCCACCTCATCGCGAGTAGATGAACAGCTAGTGTTTTCATGGACACACCAATACGATCAAATGGGATAAATATCAGTCAAGTTAGACTCAAATCTTTTCCACTGATCCGATATACAGGGCTTTATCTATCATTAACAATAATCAGGGAAGCTGGTGTAGTTGAGACAATAGCCTTTTAACTATATTTAATTCAGGTCTGGTCCTAAGTTTTTAAATTTTAAAGCCATTATTTGCCAGTCCTCTTAACCCGCTGCCAATCTCCTAAATCTGATATCAGGACTCTTATCAATGGGCGAACTTGAGGGTTCGGTTGACATGGTAATACTCCAACCATTCTTTGCACCCCACATTAGCAAGGATGAGTCGTCAATTAATTTGTAATCAAAAGTATGTGGATGCGGTATATTTGACGGAAATATCTTAGCAACTTGAATATAGGGGATAACAACATCATCACCGCCATGCGCCATTAAGCTCGCCAATAACTCTATCTCGCCATCAATGTTTCGATTATCCATATTAATCTTTAACTCCTAGGCAGCAATTCATGTTTCTAGCAAAAATTCTTTTGGTATTAACTTGCCCTTAAATTAATACGCCCTTCATTTGGGCGTGTAATTATTACAGTAACTTTTTAAAGTCCTGGTGTGTGACGACTTTATTTATAAGGTCCTGCACAGCCGGTGTTAGTGCATCCGCTGTAGCATTACAGGCTGTTATTGCATCAAAGCCACTTTTAAATATATATTTATTGGAAACAGAGAAGCTTGCTCCGTTCGTCGATTTAATAGATAGGCCGATATCCCAATTGCCATTAGTTAACCCGTCGATTGATGAAAAAGTAATATGGGTAATATCACCTGAAATCCTGTTACCCAACTCACTATATATACCCGCCATCTTGAATTCATCATTAAATGCCTTGGTAATAAACATTGGAATTGTTAGGCCATCGGCAGGCTCAATTGGCCCCATTAGACGACAACCAGCGCTGAAATTTACACTCTGGTTAATATCTGATACCTGTATCTGAGCATCAGCATAATTTTTTAACGCTTGAATATTATCGACAGAAATAGAATATCGGGGAGGCTGCATGGTCGAGCAACCAGTAGATAGAACAACAACTAATGACAGGACTACAACAGATAACCGTGCTTGCATCATTACCTCCTTATTGAAAGGGAAAAATTTATTACATTTACATTTAGACTATTTTGAAGACATATGCCAGTGCGAAGGGGGAATACCTTGTAGATGATTAGGTATTATCGGGGTCGCTCATGCGGGTTTTGCGGCCGAGCAGGTCGTAGACCATGGTGGTGTTACTGGCGGCGGCGCTCATGGTTTTGAGGTTACACTGACCGTCGTAGGCTTAGCTGGCACTGCCGTTTAGGTTGTCGGTAACGCTAACAATAAAACATCTTACTTTCCACATCGGATTTGTGGATGATATTGCCGATGGCATCCATGCTGTTAATGGTGTGGTAGGTGCTGGCGGGTTGGCCATTGATCTGTTCAGCGCTGGTGACTTTGTACAGGTAGCCATGGCTGTTGTGGTGGTCAGGCAGGCTACCGCAAACCCCAGAGAATCGTCCTTGTAGTTGTTGGGCGGTATTTACGAAACTGTAAAAAAATCTGTGTAACTGTCTATCATTAACCCCAAACAGGGAAGGATAGACAGATGAATCACGATGAAATAAAGAACCTGGCTCAAGCAGCTGCAAGGAATATTAAAACCGAAGCCGACCTCAATGAGTTTCGTCAGATGCTCATCAAAATTACCGTTGAGACGGCACTGAACGCTGAGCTGGATGACCATCTAGGTTACTCCAAACATGAGGCGTCAGACGCCTCTAATAGCCGTAATGGCACCACGCGGAAGACACTTCAAACAGATGATGGTCAGTTCGAGCTTGAGACGCCACGGGATCGAGAAGGCACCTTCGAGCCCAAGCTGGTCAAAAAGCATCAGCGACGCTTCACCACCATGGACGATAAAATTCTCTTTCTCTACGGCCAAGGCATGACGACGCGTGAGATCGTCGAAACCTTTAAAGAAATGTATGGCGCAGAGATTTCGCCTACGTTGATCTCTAAGGTGACCAATGCTGTTATTGAGCAAGTCGTGGAGTGGCAGTCACGGCCCTTAGATGCGGTTTACCCCATCGTTTATCTCGACTGTATTGTGCTGAAAATCCGTCAAGATAATCGGGTGATTAATAAGAATTAGTAAGAATTAGAAGAATTAGGGTCAGACTCGAATTTAATTAAGACCCCTTCTTCGGCCTCCCTCGAGACAAAGGCGTAGCTCTCCTCTGCGAAAGCTCTTCTACACGCTCTTTGAACCGATCATCACCCAGTGCCCACTCTTTTCGAGTGGACTCTCTAATGTCCTTAATCTCTTGATCTGTCAACGCTACATCAAACAAAGACTGGTAAGCCCTTTGGCAAGCAATCTTATCTCGTCCTAGCGCTAAATAATTCGAATGGGGAGTAACAAACTCAGCATTTTTTCCCAAAGCATTTAGCGAATAGCTAGACCAAGGATATTCGCCTGGATGGGACACCATGCCTGCCCGAACAGGGTTAAGCTCAATATACCGACTACAAGCCAAAAAATACTGGTCAGTATCTATTACTGTGGCTTTATAACGGCCTTCCCACAACGTGCCAGTTCGGCGATAAGTGCGGTTGAAATATTGAACGTAGCGACGCCCAATGGATTGCATGGTTTTAGGCAGGCTTTCTTCAGATTCAGGCGTCGCCAACAAATGAACATGGTTAGTCATTAGTACATAGGCATGTATTTGTAACCGATGCTTTTCAGCGGCCTCAGCCAAGCATTCAAGATAAAAAAGGTAATCAGCATCTGAGGCGAAAATAACATCTCGATTATTGCCACGCTGAATAACATGCTGTGGATAGCCTTTTACAAAGTAGCGAGGAAGTCGCTCATTGACCGACGTTGGCTCTGATTTCTCTTTAGATGCTGTTTTATATTCCATGATCTATGACATGCAATCCATTGTTAGTGGCAGGCTACCGCAGGTTGCAAGGCTGACTCCCTGCAATCCTGTTGTTGGAATTTAGCCTTTGTTTAACAATGGCTAAAATTCAACTCACTTCCCTGTTTTCTATCGCTGTGGCTGTTGTTATGTCTCGCATCTTGCGACAACAGCCTTGAAATACGTTTAATTCCAGTCTGACCCTAATTCTTTCAAAATGTCGAGCTTCTTTTAATTCCGCAAATTAAATTTTGCAGAGTCTAATGCAATTTCAACTGTTAATAGCCTTTTGCGCACGCCTGTTTCCACACTAGCGCTGTAACGATAGCTGCCGATAAAACCAGCCCTGGGTGACACATTGATGCTTCTTATTTTAAAGTCATCTGGATCAATATTTTTAGCCAAACCAGACTTCAACTGCTGAGCCAAGCTGGAATATAGCGCAATCAGCGTATTGTCTTCTATCGGATCATGAGCATCAAAATAGCTATCTAAAGGTAATTGGCTGCATAACTGAGAACAAGAATTTTCTACAACAGACGCCCCTAGTGTGGTGTAACCACTACCATCCAGATCAACCAGTTCCCACTTAACATCACTTGTGAAGTCAAAAGCCTGGAATATATAGACTTTCGCTTTGCATAATTTCCCTTCAATGCTTCGCGGGTCAGAATAGATCACAACTTCCTTAAAGGAGTTACCTTCTCGATTTTTATGCAATTCATCACTTGCCATTATTTTCCATACTGACAATCCCCTCTCACTTGACATTAACCTAGCAGCTTTCTCGAGATCACTTTTTTTGGTATCAACAGGCTGATTAGCACAGGCAGCAAGTGAAAAAAATGTAAAGCATAAAAATAAAATTTTCATCTTATCTATATGCCTCTACCAATCTCCCAACATCATTGCCCTGCAATGACCGCGTAGGAGAATAACTCATAATGCTATTTGTCGGGTTCCTCTGGTGATGAAGGCCAAAATTGTGCCCTACTTCATGACCCGGTGTTGTGCGATGAGACCAATATCTACCTGGTCGCAGAAGCACTTCACTACCACCGATGGCATCTACTCTTATCGTTGGAGCAAAGGGGGTAAAGTTAGACCTAAGAACAATATTTGCGTTTTCAAGGCTGCTAGCCTCAAAGCTAATGTTGGAAACATACTCTTCGCCATTACTAGCAACTACTGTTTTCCCATTCCATTCAGCATTTGCTGATTTAACGAAAGAGTTAAGGTCATCAGCTGTACCAGCATCAGCCGATGCTATTCTGACCGTACCAGATATTTTGTTCCCATCTACAGTAAGGACATCTTGCAAGTCCTTATTGACTATAACGTCATCCGAAATATGTTCAGGTTCAGAACCTAACTGGCCATCGGCTGTAGCATGGGCAGCAGAACTAACAATAGATGCAAACGCGGCATAAGCCGCCCCATTTGCAAACTTGCCTCCAGTGACTCGTGAAACTGTTCCTCCAATGATTGCCGATGATAAGACACGCTTGGTGAGCTGTTGCGTAGCCGTCCCCGCGAACTTAAGGCCACCTGATGCCGCGCCAACTCCCGCACCGAAGAATCCGTGGCCAAACTTGCCGCCTTGTAAAACACTTGTTATTCCGCCTAGAGTAGCCATCTTTAAAGTATACCCCAGATCAAACCCTCCCGGTGCATATTGACCGCCCACATAAGTGAGCGCAGCGCTCGATACCCCAGCTAGGAGGGCATCCCCAAATGATCCGCCATTGGCGAGTGTCTGCATGGATGATAGCGTGCCGATAATATAGGCGGCACATTCCCAACAGCCCATGGAAACACCAACCACGACGGCCACAACTATCTTTATAGCATCAAGGACAAAATCAAAAATGCCATACCCCGATGGATCAATAGCATTCAATGGGTTGTTGTTTATATAGCTATAGCGATTCAATCCCTGGGTGTTGTAGGGAAATTGAACAAACGGATCCGCCTGCAAAAACCGCCCCAACTTCGCATCATAAATCCGCCCATTCATATGGATGATGCCCACCTCATCCAGCATCTCATGGCCAGTAAAGCCTCTGGAGGTGAGTGAGTCGGTGCCCACACTATTGCTAACACTGTGGTTTTTAAAGAATGTGTTAGTCAGCTCGGTGCTGCTCATGGCTGACCAATTAGTAGTGCGCCTGGCACCCCAGGGATCAAAATCCATGGTCTGTTGCACTTGGGCCACTTTGTCCATGATCAGGCTTGGGCTGCCCAGGTGGTCTTTGAGCAGGTAGTGTTCGGTTTTGGCGGTTTGGGTACCGCTGCTGTTGAACGTTTGTTTTATCACGATATTGCCGAGGGTGCGCTTCCACTCTTTGCTACCGTCGGGGTTGGTGATCTTCTCTACCGAGCCGATGTAAAGCGTGTCGGTGACCCGCCCATTGCTGCTGTTGGTGTCGGTGCGGCGGTAGCGGCTTCTGTCTGGCCCGTACTCAAATTCAACTTTGTGGTTGCCTTTGATAATCTGACTTGGTTTATCAAAGCTGGTGTAGCTGATGGTTCGGCCGTCGCCGCTAATATTGTTGCCGTTGGCGTCGTAGGTGTAACTGTTTCCTCCGGCGCTGGTGACCGCATGGGGGCCGGCTGCGCCTGCGCCGTAGCTGTAGTTACCTACATCGGACTTGTTGGTGATATTGCCGATGGCGTTATAGGTTAATGTTTGTGCGCTGCTGCCCACCACTTGGCTGCTCTTGAGGCGGTTGAGGCCGTCGTAGAGGAAGTTCTCGGTGAGGTTGCGGCTGTTACCGGTTTCTTTGCGCTGTTCTAGATTGCCCACTTGGTCCCATTGTAGGTCGAGGTTTTGGAAGGTACTGGCACCCAGTGAAGCGCCCAGGCTACTGAGCAGGCCGGTGTTGTGTTCGTATAGGGCGGTGCGGGTAACGCCGTTACCCAGCTCTTCATTGATGACATTACCGCGAGCATCCATGCTGTTGATGGTGTGGTAGGTGCTGGCGGGCTGGCCGTTGATCTGTTCGGCGCTGGTGACTTTGAACAGGTAGCCGTGGCTGTTGTAGTGGTCAGGCAGGCTACCGCTAACCGCAGGGAATCGTCCTTGTAGTTGTTGGGTGGTATTTACTGAAGACTAATAATCTTCTTTAAAAACCACTGACTTCCTTGTTTTATGTTTCGCTGGCTATTTACTCAGTCGCTTCTTGCGACGATAGCCTGGATTGCTTTTAATTCGAGTCTGACCCTAATTCTTTTCTAATTCTTTTCTAATTCTTTTGAACAACAGTGCCAGCGTTAGCTGGCACTGTTGTTTCCTAATAATCTTCTGCCCAAGGCAAGTGAGCGCCATAGTAAAAAGGGGTTCTATAAAATGCCCACTTATCGCCCTTTAGAGTGACAACAGTTTCAACATAACCCTTCCACCATAATTTTTCTCTGTCACCCGAAGACAAATATCCATCACCATTAAACTTAACCAGGTTAGGATCATAGTACATGAGCAAATACTCGTTATGATTTGGACGGCCCGAGTACTTATACGGGCCGAATGTTTTTATCTTTATATCGGGCTGACTTAGAAAGTTTTTCACAAAACCATCGCCATCATTTTTACCAAAAATATAACCAATATCATCCTGGTCTATACATTTAGAAGGGAAACAAGGTAGATCTACAAAACTCTTCGTATCCCCACTAACAATGATATTCTGAAGCCTGTTTGCATATTGCTCTATAGATTCATCTTGTGCTTGCGCACACCCTGCCAACAAAAAAATAGCTAAAAGTAATATTTTCATGGGCAACTCAAGACCCCGCATGGGTCAACTCGGACTCCATTTTGTCTAGTAACAAAGTGAAGATGAGGCCCACTTATTCGACCCGAACTATCGGAGATTCCAATTGTTTGGCCTCGCGTGACAGTATCTCCCACAGTAAGAGCACTACCTGTATGCGAAGAGCTAGATTGCAGTCCGTTGGCATGATCTATTTTTATAAAGTTACCAGCTCCTGGAGATGAACCTACTTCAACAACCTTGCCATCTTGAATAGCAAATACTGGATCACCATGTGGATTCTTAATATCTATTGCAGTGTGAGGGCGTGATGTTTGACCAGTAACTGGATCGACACGATTAGTAGAAAAACCACTAGTTATTTCTTTATGGTTCGTCGGCCATGCCGGTGAATTGTTTTTCTGCTTCTGTTGTGCAGAGCGCTTTTCATGACCCTCATCATTAAATAGTCTTGAGAACGCTCCCGTCAAGGCGCCATTGGCAAACTTACCGCCAGTTAGTTTTGAGGCTGTCCCGCCAACTACTGCTGCAGCTGAGACTCTCATGAATTTACCAATAGTATCATTTAGACCAATACCTCCTATTTTCCCGGATAAACCTTGGGTAAAGCCTGCAGATGCAAAACCATGGCCAAACTTCCCGCCCTGCATAACTGACATTACACCACCTACAGCGGCGTGAGTGGCAATTTTACCCACTGTCTGTGCAAATGTTAGTCCATTCTCAAGGACTTGCGCCGATTGTAGAACTCCATTTGACACAGCCGTCGCGTTGGCTGATGCAATTTCACCAAAAAATTCACCAACAGATTGGAAGGCCGCAGCTGAAATACCCGCTATCGCACCCTGTTTTATCGCTTCACCAAAGTCTCCTGTCGTCGCATAGGTTGTTCCTGCAACTGTTCCGATACAGCCTGGTACTTCACCCATAAGACAGCCCGCAATATTTACGATAGGTATCAAAAAATCAAGGTCAAGTGCGATGAGGATTTTGGCTATAATAAAGCCGCCAATAAATCCAAAGTAACCACTGGGGTCCGTTGAATTTAGTGGGTTGTTCCATACATAACTATATCGATTCAAACTCTGAGTGTTATACGGCGCTTGAATTATCGGATCCGCCTGCAAAAACCGCCCCAGCTTCGCATCATAAATCCGCCCATTCATATGAATGATTCCCACCTCATCCAGCATCTCATGGCCAGTAAAGCCCCTTGAGGTTAAGGCGGTTGCGCCAACACTGTTGCTAACACTGTAGTTTTTAAAGAATGTGTTAGTCAGCTCGGTGCTGCCCATGGCGGCCCAGTTGGTGGTGCGCCTGGCACCCCAGGGGTCAAAGTCTAGGGTTTGTTGTACCTGGGCTACCTTGTCCATGATCAGGCTGGGGCTGCCGAGGTGGTCTTTGAGCAGGTAGTGTTCGCTCTTGCCGGTTTGGCTGCCGCCGCTGTTGAAGGTGTGTTTGATAATCACATTGCCGATAGTGCGCTTCCACTCTTTGCTGCCGTCGGGGTTGGTGATCTTCTCTACCGAGCCAATGTAAAGCGTGTCGGTAACGCGGCCATTGCTGCTGTTGGTGTCGGTGCGGCGGTAGCGGCTTCTGTCTGGCCCGTATTCAAATTCAACTTTGTGGCTGCCTTTGATGATTTGGCTGGGCTTATCAAAGCTGGTGTAGCTGATGGTGCGGCCATCGCCGCTAATATTGTTGCCATTGGCGTCGTAGCTGTAGGTTTGGCCGCCGGCGCTGGTCACGGCATGGGGGCCAGCGCTGCCGGCACCATAGCTGTAACTGCCGACATCGGATTTGTGGGTGATATTGCCTATGGCGTTGAAGGTTAATGTTTGTGCGCTGCTGCCCACCACTTGGCTGCTCTTGAGGCGATTGAGGCCGTCGTAGAGGAAGTTCTCGGTGAGGTTGCGGCTGTTGCCGGTTTCTTTACGCTGTTCTAGGTTGCCCACTTGGTCCCATTGCAGCTCCAGGTTCTGGAAGGTGGCTGCGCCGAGGGTGGCCTGTAGGTTTTTAAGCAGGCCGGTGTTGTGTTCGTAGGTGGCGCTGCGGGTGACGCCATTGCCGAGTTCTTCGCTGATGACATTGCCGCGGGCATCCATGCTGTTAATGGTGTGGTAGGTGCTGGCGGGTTGACCAGATTATCAACTTATCACTGCTCTTATAGCTGACAGAGTTTCCATAGTCGCTCGTAGTATTTTTAGTGTTTTTTGCTTGAATTTACAAAATATGGCCTTATTGTTAAAAGAAGGCGTCTGGCATCTTCTTCATTTTTGCCTCTACCCCCATTTCTAAAAGTCTAGAGTATGGGACTATAGGCGGCAGCAGGGTCATTCCTGCTTAATTATGGAGACTATGATCATGGCTTGTAAAAAGACCACGAGAACTGTCCGTACTACCAAGAAACCTGGCCCAAAGACCGTGCCTGTAAAACCGCACAAACGTTCTAAGCCAAAAGGTTGCTAAGTAGTTAATGAAGGAGATGTCAGAAGCCACCTTGATCAGCATGGGTCTGCAGCTGATCACGCAAGGCATGGAGTGCCCTGATTGCTCTATTCAAGTCAGACATTTCATAAAGATTCCATTCTCTCTGATTTAAGAGCATTAAATGCTCCTTGTTTCTTACATCCCATACCCAATCGAGCTCTAACTTACTTTCTGCCGTAATTATTTCTTGAGCGACTAGGGTTTGAGTACGCAGTTTATAATTCTGACCACCACCGGTATTTCCTTTTAGGTAGGCTTTAGTAACACTTTCGATTATTGCACCAATACAGCTAATATTTTTTTTGATCAGCATCTCTTTTGCTTGCCCAGTAATATCAGTTCTATTTAGAAGCCATCTGAAAATATCAGATTGCAGTATCGTATAGGCGATATTACTTGTGAGTACATGGTCTTTAATAAATCTATAGTTACGGCGGTGAATAACACATTTTCTTAAGTAGCCTCTAGGAAACCTAATAGTTCCTTTTGGGTGATTCCTTTCACCTAGATAATCATTGATTTCCTGCAGTTTCGCGCTTACTTCAGCGGAAATTACCTCTAATTCGTCATCATTATTAATCATGTACTTACCGTTAATGAAAAATGATTATTTATTACTCATGGTATTCACTTTCATAGTGGTCAGGCAGGCTACCGCTAACCGCAGGGAATCGTCCTTGTAGTTGTTGGGTGGTATTTACTGAAGACTAATAATCTTCTTTAAAAACCACTGACTTCCTTGTTTTATGTTTCGCTGGCTATTTACTCGGTCGCTTCTTGCGACGATAGCCTAGATTGCTTTTAATTCGAGTCTGACCCTAATTCTTTGACCCTAATTCTTTGACCCTAATTCTTCTGGATTGCTTTTAATTCGAGTCTGGGCCTAATCCTTCTAATTTTTTTCCTTAAATCGTTAAGCCAACTGTTACTGGAAGTTGATTAACCAATTGGACGACAATAACCCGTATAACGATAACCCGTAATAATCCCCTCTTGGTTCACTATCCAATAGTGAACACAGGACGGGTCTAATTTTTTAAGGTGATATTTATATTCCTTCTGACCATCGGGTAACGTTTCTATTGAATCAGGTTTTTCCCAAGACTTAAATTTAGCTAAGCTTGAAAGAGGGTCTCCAATAAATGGCTTACTAACATCATCCCAAGACACAAAATAAGAGCACCCTGCAAATAAAACAATAACTAATAATAAATACATTTTACGCATCATCAGTATCCCACTACATAAGGTAATTGGCGATCACGGTCACGCTCTCTGTTGCGGCTATAGGTTGTAGCAATACCAACAACCTGACTCGTATTAAGATGAGTTAGAGGCTGCCCCAATGCTGCTGTATAAGTAAAGGCAGCGGCGGGAACCATGCCGGGAACATTCAATATATCCCTCGCTGGCCCTGTCCCTAGCGACACTTGCATCACATCATGCACACCTGCAACAGCGTTAACGCCCGGAACAACATTCAGTGCTTCCGAAACACGACCACCTTCACAAGCCATACAATTAGGGTTTAGCTTTGCGTTCTGAGTGCCTATGTTATTGGCTCCTTCTACAGGCATATCCAACGGGTCTTTTGCAACTGCTTTACCACCAGCACCCATATCCAAATCATAACCCACAATTTTTTTGTAACCAGCAGGTAATTCGCGCATGGCTAATAAGAACGCGGTAGCCTTCGCCCCATTTGCGAATTTACCACCCGTTATTTTTGATGCCGTGCCACCAACAACAGAAGCGGCCAAGACACGAGAGAATTTACCAAACCCATTATCACCGCCAATATTATTTATCTTTCCAGATAAACTCTGAGTAAATCCAGCCGCGAGGAATCCATGACCAAATTTACCACCCTGTAATTCTGACATGACACCGCCAATCATCGCATGTGTTGCTATCTTGGCTACCGTTTGCGCTGCCGTTAAGCCATTTTCGAGAACCTCACCAGCCTTGAGTGTTCCCTTTGCAACTGCTGCAGTGTTGGCTGCCTCTGCTCCAGCAAAGAACTCTCCAGCCTGAGTGAAGGCAAAGCTGGATACACCCGCTGTAAATCCAGCTTTTATCGAATCTTTTAGCGATGCACCTTCAGCGTAAGCATTTCCAAAGGCTGAAGCCCCACAGGCCACAAAGTTTCCCATCATGCATGTCGCAATCTGAAATAGTGCCCGAAAACGTGGATTAATGGCAGCTAATAGTTCTCCAATAATACCGTTGGTAAGGACACCAATTAATTTTCTAAAGAAGCTGAAGCCACTAGGGTCTATCGCATTAAGTGGGTTATTGGTGGTGTAACTATAACGATTTAGACTTTGCGTGTTGTAAGGCGCTTGGATTATCGGATCCGCCTGCAAAAACCGCCCCAACTTCGCATCATAAATCCGCCCATTCATATGGATGATGCCCACCTCATCCAGCATCTCATGGCCGGTAAAGCCTCTGGAGGTGAGTGAGCTGGTGCCAACACTATTGCTGACGCTGTGGTTTTTAAAGAATGTGTTAGTCAGCTCTGTACTGCTCATGGCGGCCCAGTTGGTGGTGCGCCTGGCACCCCAGGGGTCGAAGTCTAGGGTTTGTTGCACTTGGGCCACTTTATCCATAATCAGGCTTGGGCTGCCGAGGTGGTCTTTGAGCAGGTAGTGTTCGCTCTTGCCGGTTTGGCTGCCGCCGCTGTTGAAGGTGTGTTTGATAATCACATTGCCGATGGTGCGCTTCCACTCTTTGCTGCCGTCGGGGTTGGTGATCTTTTCTACCGAGCCGATGTAAAGTGTGTCGGTAACGCGGCCATTGCTGCTGTTGGTGTCGGTGCGGCGGTAGCGGCTTCTGTCGGGCCCGTACTCAAATTCAACTTTGTGGCTGCCTTTGATGATTTGGCTGGGCTTATCAAAGCTGGTGTAGCTGATGGTTCTGCCGTCGCCGCTAATATTGTTGCCGTTGGCGTCGTAGCTGTAGGTTTGGCCGCCGGCACTGGTCACGGCATGGGGGCCAGCGCTGCCGGCACCATAGCTGTAACTGCCGACATCGGATTTGTGGGTGATATTGCCGATGGCGTTGAAGGTTAATGTTTGTGCGCTGCTGCCCACCACTTGGCTGCTCTTGAGGCGGTTGAGGCCGTCGTAGAGGAAGTTCTCGGTGAGGTTGCGGCTGTTACCGGTTTCTTTGCGCTGTTCTAGATTGCCCACTTGGTCCCATTGTAGGTCGAGGTTTTGGAAGGTACTGGCACCCAGTGAAGCGCCCAGGCTACTGAGCAGGCCGGTGTTGTGTTCGTATAGGGCGGTGCGGGTGACGCCGTTACCCAGCTCTTCATTGATGACATTACCGCGAGCATCCATGCTGTTGATGGTGTGATAGGTGCTGGCGGGCTGGCCGTTGATCTGTTCGGCGCTGGTGACTTTGAACAGGTAGCCGTGGCTGTTGTAGTGGTTTTGGATGCCGTTGTCACTGTAGTCGTTGGTGGTTCGGGCGGCATCGAAGACTTGGAAGGTGCGGCCAAATTGGTCGTAGGTAATTTTTTCATAATGATTACCCAGTGCACCGCCTGCGCCCAGGCTGGTAACGGTTTTACTAAGACGGCCCAGCGCGTCGTATTTTGGCGCTTTGATATAGCCACTACTGCTATCGCTGACATTGTCTAACTGGCCGCGGCCATATTGTGCCGTATCGTAGGTCCAGGTGGTGTTGGTTTCAGCTGTGCCGTTGGCAAGTCTGTCTATGCGAGTTTTTAAGCGCCCTCTTACATCGTAGGTGAGTTCGCTTTTTTGCCCTTTGGCATCGGTCTGTTCTATTAGCTCACCAAAGCCGTTATAAACATAACTCCAGTTACCTTTGTCGGGGTCGCTCATGCTGGTTTTGCGGCCGAGTTTGTCGTAGACCAAAGTGGTGGTGTTATTGGCGGCATCGCTCATGGTTTTGAGGTTGCCTTGGGCGTCGTAACCATAGGTGGTGGTGCCATTGAGGTTGTCGGTGACGCTGACCATTTCACCAAGGACGTTTTTGGTTTCGGTTTTGTCCTGATTCAGGGCGTTGGTGGTGATGGTGCTGAGGCCGCTGTAGGCAGTGGTGCTTACTGAACCGTCGGGCGCGGTGGCGCTGGTGGGTCGGCCCAGTATGTCGTAGCTGATGGTGGCCCAGCATTTGCTGGTGTTGCTGGAGCTATTGCAGCTGGTTTGGCCGGCAAAGTAGGGTTCGCTCTGGTGCAAAACTCGCCCGACACTATCGTATTCGGTGTCGCTGTAGCTCCAGGTGCCGCTAAAGCCTTGGGCGGCTTTGCGTATGCTGCGGCCCAAGTTGTCGAAGCATTGTTGGCTCTCGCCACCGCCTGCGGTGCGGCTGCGGCTGTAGAACACGGTGCCTGTTGGGCACTGGCTGCCAGCGCCACTGGCCAGAGTGTTGATGCTGTAGGCGCCGGTGCTGTTACTCTCAAAGTATTTAATACCAAAGGGCGTGTAGGAGGCTTTGCTGGTAACGTAGTTGTTGTCGTCCACCCAGGTGCGGGTTTCGGTGGCGGCGCCGTAGTCATTGCGGCTGATAACTTCGCTGACGGTTTTGGTGACTGGGTTGCCACTGCTGTTGCTAAATTGCTCTTTGGTTTCTTCAACATAGCGACCTTGACTGTCATAGACGCTTTCGCTGAAACGGGTTTGTGGGTTGGTGCCGTTACCTGCATAGGCTGTGGTTTCGGCTTTAACTTTGTTACCAAAACTGTCGTAGCTGTGGGTAATGCTGTGTTCAAAACTGGTACCCGGCTCGATGGTTTCGGTTTGCAGCAGGCCTTTTAGGTTGCCGCTGGTAATGTAGCTAAAGCTGGAGTTTCTGGTGTCGCTTAGCTCGTAACCGCCGTCGCCATTTTCGTCACGCTTGGTGGTGACCTGGGTGTGGCTGAGGCGGCCTAGCCTTTTGCTTTCGGCGGCACTAAAGCCTGCAGCGGTGTAGGTGTTGGTGACTACTTTCTCAAAGTTTTTACCGCCGCCGCTGGTTTTGACGGTGATGCTCGTGGCATTGCCGTCGCTGTCGTAGCTGCTGGTAGTAGTGGCAGTTTGTAGCAGGCTGCCCGCTGTGGCCCCGTTGTTGACAAGGCTGTAGCTCTTGTCGATGCTCTGGTAGTTGTAAGGCGCATAGTAGCTGTTGGCTGGGGTGCCAGAACCATTCCAACCGATTAGCCGAGTTTCATTGGTGGACTCACCGAGTAGATGGCCTTCACCTGAATACACTTTGGTGTTGAGGGGCTGACCAATAAACGGGAAGTCTTGCCGGTAGGTGGTGCGGGTGGTTACCGCGGTTTGGTTGTCGATGGTGGTGAGGGTTTTAAAGCCTAACATGCCGCGGCCCATGGCCTGGATTTTGGCTTCGCCGTAGTGGTAGCTAATGGAGCTTGTGGCGGTGTTGTCGACCTGGGATGGGCTACTGTTATGGGCTGCGGGAGCCGAACTCTCAACGTCGGTCACCACAAACATGGGACCATTAAGCTCAAGGACTGGGTTATCTTGTTTGCCTAGGGTGTGAGTGCCACTGGGGAGGTCCCATTCGCCATTTAGCGCGCTATAGAATCCATTGAGATCAACGCTGGTGACGGGGCAATCATATTCGATCACACCACCGCCGCCGAGTATAAAATTGGATAGGTCGAGAGTGCAGGTACCCTGAGTGGTATCAGTGTAGTTGGCGTCCAGATGGGTATAGTGGTCGCTTTGGCCAAGGGTTCCATAGCTAATATTGGTCACGGCGCCCAAGCCATTGGTGATGCTGGTAATTCTGTTTACTGGCTGGTTGGCACCATTGCCTTCGTAGACTTCAAATTTATTGTTTTCGAAGGTCACATAGTCGGTAATGGTATCGGCATTAAAATCAAAATACACATGGCTATCGTCTTTATCGTCGCCCACGCCGTTGCGAATAGAAGATTGACCATCAAATGATTGGCTGGCCGGGTTCCATTTGCGTGCGCGGATATAACCATAGCTAGTTGAGAAGTCGTGCCATATGGCGTCGGGGAAGCCGTCACGGTTAATATCGGCCATGCTGAAGTCGGCTTTTTTGGCGTCATTGATGGCCCCTGCATTAACCAGCGCTCCACCATAATTCAGCTGTGTGCCATCACTTAGGGCATAGTGAAATTCATTATTTTTGTAATAAACAAGATCAGATAATCCATCGCCATTAATGTCTGGTGTTTGGATTTGGCGCAAGTAATCGTCTTTTTGCGAGCTGAAGATAAAATAAGTATCGTCATTTAGCGGGCCATTAATTTCCGCGAAGGTTTGCTTGCCGTTAGCCACCCCTTGATTAACTCGAAGGCTTACGCCATATAAAGTGATACTCGATATTGTTGGGACAAAAGTAACTACTGTTCTTTTTATTAATGCCAAGCCATCGGCCTGACCATCGCCATTAAAATCTGCCCCCGCTGTTCTAAACCCTTCAAACTCATGGGTGATGATTTGTGGGCCCGTTGAATCCGCTGGCAGTGAACCAACATCTACATCATGCTGATAGTCGAACTCATAATATTTGTTAGATGTAACGCCTTGGGACGTGTCATGCTCCAGATAATAAACTTTGTTATCACTAATCGCGTCAACAAGGCCATCACTATTGAGGTCGGCAAAAACTGCATGCTCGTCTTTGATCACTAAGTCATGTTGAAACTTAAGCTTCCAGTCATTAATAGCGCTATCGTACTCCGAGAGGTAGAGGTGCCAACCCACAGTGTGACCAAATTCATTACGGTAGGAATAAACCGCTAAATCTGAGCGGCCATCGGCGTTGTAATCGAAGGGAAATAGTTTGAGAACCTGATCATTAGTTGGGTCGTCATTGTAATGAATCGATGTTTGTGCCACGCCAGCGTGGTTTACCAGAGTCTGAGTGGTCAGGCTGGCGCCATTACCATAGGCCACCTGCAGGCCCTGATCGGATCCGCTACTTTTGTGCTTGGCCCAAACAATATCGGACTGGCCGTCCCCATTAAAATCCGCCAGCTGGTAGGTCACCAGATTGTTCATGGTAAAGCTGGTGTCACTAGTGCTGTAGCTCTCTCCTGCCACTGGCAGGCTCCAGGTAAAGCTGGTGTCATTGGGCAGACAGGTGCTGCCTATGCATTCTTCTATATTGTCCAGGCGTGACAGTTTGTCGGTGCTCAGTTCCGCGTGATAATTGAGCTTGTAGCGGCGCACCTCTTTCCAGGTGCCACCGACTTTATTTTCGGACAGCGCCCTGATCAAACGCTTTTTGGTGTAGATGGAATAGCCGGCTATATAGTTATGGCTTTGGTCGTTGCGGTTTTCATATTCAAAGCGAATCCGAGCATTACCGCTGCCTGTAATATTTGTACTGCCGGCATAGGCATAGCGTAGGTCTGCTACTCTAAAACCGTCTACGTCGTTGCTGTAGGTGTAAACAATTTGATTATTAGCGCTATCCAGTAACTGCTTAATCGCCCAGCTGGCTACCTTTCCGGATTTAGTTGAACCACTCCAGGCCTCTAACTCAGAATCATTGTTAGTTCCGCTCCAGCCATAGGTGGAGGTGGAGCCATCTTTGCGATAGACCTTCCAGTAATCCGGATGCCCAGTGCTTCCACCAAAGGCCTCAATTTTGGCAAAACTGTCAATTTCAGTTTTATAGATTGAGCCACTGGCGCCATAGGTGCCGGAGGTAAGTATCAATCGCTGGCCATCCAAACAGAAGCGGTCTGTTGCGGAAAAGGTTATCGACTTGGCTTGCTGGTCCTGGTGTAAAGTTTGCCGACAGCGGCTGATCGCCGACAGTCCACCGATGTTCCAACCCAAGCCGGCAATACCATTGCCGCTATTGCTGGAATAATTAAGGCTCACTTCTGGCACCACCCCTGCGGTACCAGCCAGCGTCATAATGGGCATGCTGTAGGTCGCGGAGCCACTTTCGTCGACACGAAACGAACCACCGCTTACACCAGCGTTGTCGGTTGCAGTGACTTCACTGCCAGTCACAAGTGCACCTGGGTCTGGGTTGTAGGGTGCTGGGGGGGTTTGAGGCAAGGAAGTAGCAATACTCACCATGACACTTTTTGTGCCGCCATATCCACTGCAGCCGCTCGCATTACAGGCACGCACACGATAGTAATAGGTAGCGGCTAATTTACCGCTGAATGACTTGCTGAGACTGGAGGTATTTTGGACTGTAGTCCAGCTGCCTGAATTAACCTGCTCTTGCAATTCATAACTGGTCACTGTGCCGCTGGCTGCACCCCAGGATAGGGAATAACTGGCACTGCTGCCTGAAGGATAGGTGACATTGCTTGGTCCAGTGATAGCGCCTGGTGCTGAGGGCAATGCTACGCTAACAACTGTGGTTACTGGATCAGTATATAGATTAAGGCAGAATATCACCGGCACGAAACAAAAATAAAGGCGAATACGATATTGGTAGGTTCCTACGCCTTTACCTGAAAAAGATTTGCTGCTACCTGCGCCGCTATAAACCGTTGTCCAACTACCACTGTCCTTTTTTTCCTCGAGGTAAAGGAACGTACCGCCGGTCCAGGTGACAGTATAGCTGCCACTGGTGTTGGTAGCCGGTGACGACAGATTAACATCAATATCGCCTGCGACTGCACCCGCAGTTAGCGTTGAGGTGACCAAAGCGATGAACACAACAACAAATATTTTTTTGAATTGGGCTATCCCTGGCATGAGTTACTCCATAGTCTGAACTGATCAGGCGGTTCTTAATGTTTTAGTTACTGAGGACAAAACAGCACTACGACCTCAGGTTTGATTTGAGCTACAGCGCGGTGGACAAAGATTTAATTAAAGCCAAACTCTGGGGGAGCAATGAAGCTGGGAAAGACGGAAGGTACAAATATAGAAATGGCGCACATTAATGTGCGCAAAAATAAAAAACCACAGACATCAAACATAGTGTAACTCCATGTACAGCTATGAATCTTGTTTGCTTTTGCCTTGGCTAGTTCTCGAACATCTAGTTACTCGATATTGCTCAGCAAAATCCCTTTTGAGAGCTTTTTAAAAATACCAGTTATAAAAAGTTCTTGGGTTTCAGTTAAGACCGCTCTCGGCACTTTGTCAAATAATCTTCTTGTTTTAATTTTATTTTCATCTATATTTTAAAAATTATCAGTTCACTTGATGGACAATTTAACAAAGGATGTTGACCATGTTTCTATCAGCAATGCTACAAAAAATACGGTTGGGCAAAAACACAAAACCCCAGTATCTCCTGACCTATGGCATATTAACCTTGGTTTTTTCAGGGCTCGCTAATGCTGATATGCAGGCCAAGGGTGAGAAGCTTAATGCATGCCTGGATACCCATATTAAAGCTGAGATGTCTAAAGAAAAACCCAGTAAAAATGCGGTACTAAGAAAATGTGAAAACGAACTTGAAGCCTTAATGACCATTATGACGTCTGAGGGTAAGGCCAAGGTTAGAAAAAAACTCAAGATGGGAATTGAAAAACAGCTAGAAAGTCAAAGAGATTAATTATTAATGGGAAAAAGTCAGTGTTGCATTTGCCTTATTGGTGTCAGCATATCCCACTGATGCCTGCTCAACATTGACTTTATGTGTATGAGTTATATCCTGCAACCAAACGAATATTTGTGACAGTGGCTGTTTTTCTAAAGTCACGGTCACATTGGCTTGACGCTGTTCAAGACGAGATAGTTTTAGATTCTGAGCCTGCGCTGTTTCTGATATCAGTCGCATCAGTGTCCGTTGATCTCGATTAGACTCAGGCTGTTTTCCTGACTGGCGATGACTCTTCGCCGCCGCCATAAGGCTGGGCCTTTGCTGTATCAACCAGTCAGCAAGCTGGTGCCGTTGCTGATAAGTTGCTCGGCTTTCTTGGTAATACTCCTTCACGGGCAGCACTACAATTACCAGCACAAGGATGACAAGTACGCCGTAGGCTACCAAAGCATGGCCCTGTTTTTCTGGCTGACCGAAAATCTGGCATAAGTAACGGAGTATTGACTTAGTCATGGTGATCTCTCTCTCTGCACCATCGGCACAGGTGTGACTTTGAGTCGACCGGTCACACCTGTTTCTGCATTATTTGTTTGATTGACTTGATTTAAATCAACATTCAGTCGGTTTTCCTGCTTGAGTCCGAACCTTATATTTTCCAACTCGGCGATATTTTGCGCATCAATTTCTACAGTCAGTTCTGCTGGTCGTCTTTGCCATTGCATTGACTTTAAGAGAATAGTTTTGGGACCCGGGATTTGGCTGATTGCTTGCCCCAAATTGGTCATGAGCGCTACAAATGTGGCGTCTGGCGCCTGAGTATTTGCGGCGTTTATATGCCCTGTAGCCTGACGCTGTATATCGATAATGGTTTTATCATTGGGGAAGTAATTCTGGTAAATCATCACCGATCCATTTTGGAGAAGTTCTGCTTGCTGCTGGAAGTAGCTCCCTAACAACGACCAGTAGAAGACTTGAATTACAGTGATAACTGCTACGGCTGCCAGCAATCTTTTAACTGCCATGGAGCGCTGCGCCATTGGATTCTCTAAAGCAAATTTGCCTTGCAGTAGATTTATCGCAGGTCGGAACGTCTCTGAACTAGCTGCAAGAGCCTGGGCGCAATACTGCTGGCGACTGCAGTTTGGTCTTTGTATGTCGCTCGCATCCAGATCAGGAGTTTGATTTATATTATCCGTATAAGCTAGCAACCCCTCGGCTGACTTGACCAGACAACCGTCATTAAAGCACTGAACAATTTGACTGTGCGGATTTTGGTTTATAGGAATCAAGTCCGCATCCACATACAGGGCTTGCAAGTTTATGCCCAGATCGTTGATCTGCTGCATTAACGACTGCATATATTGCTGGCTGATGACCAGGGCGCGCACCTGGCTGCCATTGATCTGACTGACTACATGTTGCCTGTCTATATCCTCAGCAATATCCTCCTCGAGCATATATGGCAAAGTACGATGTAAATACCTTTTGTGTTTGGCCGGCAATTGACGACTATGGGATGACACCATCTGGGCAGAAATGACCCCGATAACAGGGTCAGTAGTATTATGTAGGCTGTCGATATCAGCTATTGGGCTGAGACGGAAAGGTCGTTTTTCAAGCCCATACAATTCAATTTTATCAGGGTCAAAAAATATAAGTGTCAGTCTATTCATAGTTATTGAGTTTAGGCGCTGTTACCCAAAAAGGTAGTTTTCGCAACCAAACTAAGTCAGTTTGCCATAAATCTTCTGGGTTGTTGTTGGCCGTCCGCGATATCAATGCCTGCCACTGGGCGCTCTGTTGTTGGTACGTCCCGCGGGCAGTGACCAGATAAAACTGGCTGTGGGTACTGAGCCATTGGGTGGGAATTTCCAAACCTGCGGTTTGCTGATGCTGTAGAAAAGTTTCTATATCCCCAAACTCTGAACCCTCTTTTTTGCGCGCCGCAGACAGCGCATGGCCATTGATGCCCGGAATGACCGCTTCGATAACTGCAGCGCTGGCACTATTAATATTGATTGGCGTCCTAATAGGTAATGCCGTGAGGCTATGTTTTAGTTTTGCCAGAACTTCGCGGCTAAAACCTTGCACAAGTAATAGCTCGCTAATGTGACCCATGGAACGATTAGATGTTCGATATCCCACACCTTCTCTGGTTTTAATCATGGAATAACCTAGATCTTCAGTGTTGTATCCGCTACTACTGGTATCTTTGTCCACCCAGTCTGCAACACCAAAGGCCAGGCCTGGGTCCATTGATAAATTGGTCAGCAGACGCTGCAATACTACGAGCTGGGTCTGGTCTATGCCGCCCTCTTTGGTGCGTAAATTATTGATATTAAATTTTGCCATTTCGTCGTCAATCTCAATGGTCAAACCTCCATTTGGGGGCTGGAAAATCGCAGGTTCGCTGCTGTCTGGAGATGTCGGCCTCTGTAGCCAAAGCTCTGCAAGTGCAATGCCAGCTCGGGCGTATTCAGTAGCCTGAATGACACGAGTTTGGGTTTGCTGGCGTTTTATTTCTATGGTGTTTTGGTAGAGCATATTAGCGGTGAGACTGGTTACCAATACCAACAGTAATAACATCGCTATCAGGGCTACACCGTGCGCTTGTCGCTTCACCGAGCAACCTCTATGAGCCTGGTGATGGTTCCAAAATTTTCGGTTATCAGCTGTAACTCGATGGCCTGAGGCAAAGGCTGGCGATACCCTTTATGTTGCGTACTGCCGCTGTAGGGCCAGTGAGTCAACCATTGGTAGTCATGACTGAGGTAGCTAATGGTTACATGTTGCACAGCGATTTTCAGTGTCTCTTGCGGTTCGCTGTGCTGGACTCGATCCAGGACGTCCCATTGGTTTCTGGTCCAGACTCTGAGATTGCTGCCATATTGATAGTCTGATTCCAGCCTGTACTCAGTGCGTTGCAGCTCGGCGCCTACCTTATATAGGGTGAGGGACGCCATTGGATAATGGCGGTGCGCTGCATGGGTAAACTGCAGGCTCTCCGTATCGCCATGGAAGGCCTTGAGTTGGTCCCCAAATTCGTCTCGAACAGGTCTGTCCAGTGCTTGCCACATATCTTGCTCCATTAAATTGAGCATGGTACTGAGTGCTTGAAATTGCTGCATCTGGTCAGCGCTGCGCTGTTGGTAATGCGTTAGCTGGGTGCTGAGATGAAATGCCCCCAGCCCTATCAGGGAAAAAATAGATAATGCCACGAGTAATTCTAGCAGAGTAAAACCTGACTGAAGACTAGAATTCATGGTGCCACCGCTATATAACCAACTAGCTCTGCAACGCTGTAATCTGCAGATTTGACTTGGTTGCTGGGAGTCACCTGTATTGTAATTTTCTTAAGCCTGGGCAGAGCCGTGGCATCTACTGTGCTCTTTATTTCCCAGCTTTTTCCTGGCCCCTGGAGTTGGCTGGTGATGTCTGAATTGATGATGCCAATGCGTAGCTCTGCAAGTTTATTTTTAGCAACCCAGAGTGCCAATTGCTGTTGCACTATTCTATTGCGATTACTAAGGGTACTGGTAGATTGTGCGGTAAACACTGCGGCACATAGCGCAAATATGGTCAGGGCTATCAGAACTTCAATCAGTGTAAATCCTCGGTATTCAGCCTGACCTCTGTTACATACTGACAAGCTCTATCTCCTTGAAACGTCTGCCCCGGATCAGCAACTGATGATTGCGGTCTCGGATGGAGAGAATTAGTTCAAAGTTAGTGTAATCTCGATCAGGATAAAAAATTATGCTGGGCGTTAGTGATTGTTCCTCCTGTCTTCCTGTTTGCTGGTTGATGTTTTGGGGTTGGGGTTTTATGTCGATATAGCTAGGTAATTTATAGGTGGCATTTCTATCTTGATAAACTGCCCATTGATTAATAGCAGGTTGCCAAGCTAATTGTTGATAGCCCTGTTCTAGTACTTTAATACCTAGGGCTGTTTGCTGAAATACAGATTCTTCTTTTAACCAAAGCAAAGTTGTCTGTAGTCTTTGTCCTTCAACTCTTAAACTTTGCAGCTGACGATCTCCTAGCGATGTCATAGCTACACCTGCTAGTACTGCAACAATAACTGTAACCAGAAGTACCTCAATAAGCGTAAAGCCTCGAGCGTCTTGGACTGATAATAATACTGACATAGCACCGTTAAAGATCAGAGAAGTTAATATCTTTGGCCTCGCCGGACCCTCCAGCACGACCGTCAGAGCCCAATGTCAACAGAGTAAATTCGCCATCAGTGCCTGGGCTAATATACAGATAGGCTTTACCCCAGGGGTCTATGGGCAATTTACGTAAGTATCCATTTGGATTCCAATTGGGTGCCGGGGGATAGCCGCTGGGCTTTTTAACTAGGGCTTTTAACCCTTGGTCTGTGCTTGGGTACGTAAAGTTTTCAAGGCGATACATTTCTAGCGCGGTGACAATGGTGCGTATATCACTGACAGCGGCTACCTGTCGTGCGTCACCTGCCTTGCCCATCATGCTGGGGACCACCAGAGCGGCTAGCACGCTTAGTATCACTACCACGATCATTATCTCGATAAGGGTAAAACCCGTTGCTAAGGCTGGTTTTCTGCGTACATGCATTGGCAGAATCCTCTAAGTTATCAATTGGTTCATATTTAAGATAGGCAACAAAATAGCTAAAACAATTAGTAGTACTACCACACCCATGGCAAATAGCATCATGGGCTCAAATAAGCTGACAGCTGTTGCTACTTTGACTTGGATTTCTTGTTGTTGTTGCTGAGCTGCTTTAAGCAGCATCTGATCTAGTTTACCGCTGGCTTCGCCACTGGCGATCATGTACAGCATAAGCGGGGGGAAATAACCCATCTGCTCAAGACTGTGACTCAGGCTCTGACCCTCTTTTACCCTGCTAGATGCGCCGGTTAGCAGATGCCTAAAGTGGCTGTTTTTGATTGCCCGCCGGGCAATTTGCATACCGCTATGCAACGGCACTCCGCTTTGACTGAGAATACCCAAAGTCTGCATATAACGCTGAGCATTTACACCACGACTTATGGTTTTTATGAGCGGTGTATGAAGGTAGGCATAATGCATAGTGCGCTTTAGTGCCGGGAGTCTCCAGGCAACCATAAGAGCCAGAGACAGTGCGGCCAAGGCCATAACTAGTGCAAGTCCCCACTGGGACAGAAATGCACTACAGGCCACCAACAGCTGGGTTAATGTTGGCAGGGGCTGGCCAGTATCGGTAAAAACTTTGATGACATCGGGAACAATATAGATCATCAGTCCGGTCACTATGGCAATGGATAGGACGGTTAGTAATAACGGATAGATGATCGCGGCCTGCGTTTTTTGACGAAAAGTCTGTTGCGATTCTGCATGTTCGGCGAGCTGCTCAAGAATCCTGTCCAAATGGCCCGAATGCTCCCCTGCTTGGACCGTTGCACAATATAGTTGATCAAATGTATTTGGAAACCTTGCCAGGCCTTGAGACAAACTATTGCCCTCTCGCACTGCCGCTAGAACCAGAGAAAGCAAGCGGTTGGATTGACCTTGAGACTGTTTGCACAAACCCTGCAGAGCCTGACTTAGTGGCATACCTGATTTTAATAAGACTGCTAGCTGTCTGGTTAATATGGCAAGGGTTGCGGTACTTAATCTGATGGCATATTTTTTATCTGCGGTTGTTTTAGTGGCTTCGGTACCAGAGACGCTTATGGGCACCAGATTAATCGCACGCAACTTTTGCCTTACCTGCCTCTCAGTGTCGGCCTCTAGTATGCCTCTGTGCTTTTTGCCATTGTGATCAATGGCGCTGTAATCAAATGTAGTCATCGACGATTTCTTTTAACTCTCTTGTGTTACTCGAAGCACCTCAGCAATAGAGGTTTCTCCAGCGAGTATTTTGCGCAATCCGTCTGCCCGAATTGAGGTACTGGTTGTGCGCGCTGTTTTAGTCAGCACTGATTGGGGAGCCTTGTCATGTATCAACTGACGCAGCTCATCATTGAGCGTAATTAGTTCATAGATGCCGCTGCGTCCTTTGTAACCTTCGCCATGACATTGGTGACAGCCTTGTGGAGCGGGCCGGAATATCCTGTCAGTGGCCTGTAGGCTGATAAAAATTTCGCGTTCTCCAGCTGTGACCGGATACTGTTGTTTGCAACTGGGACAGAGTTTGCGGACTAGCCGTTGAGCCAGCACCCCAACTAGGGACGAGGATAGTAAAAAAGGCTCTATGCCCATATCAATCAAGCGTGTAACTGCACCAGTAGCGGTATTGGTGTGCAGCGTGGACAGAACTAGATGACCGGTCAAACTGGCTTGCACTGCGATTTGCACAGTTTCGAGATCACGAATTTCTCCCACCATCACTATGTCAGGATCCTGTCGCAAAATAGCGCGCAAGCCTTTTGCAAATGTCATGCCCGCTTTGTTATTGACCTGCGTCTGCCCTATGCCATCGATATGATATTCGACGGGGTCCTCAACTGTTAGGATATTTTTTTTGCGGTCATTAATATGGCTCAAGCCAGCATATAAGGTAGTTGTTTTGCCGGAGCCAGTGGGGCCTGTGACCAGTAATATGCCATGACTAAGCCCCAGTAAGTTCTGTAATCGCTGGCGATCTGACTGACACATACCCAAGGCATTTAGATCAATGGTTTGATCTTGTTTGTCGAGTATGCGCAAGACGATTCTTTCACCATATATTGAAGGCAGTGTTGAGACCCTGACATCTACCTCTCTACCACCCAATCTCAAAGAGAGTCTTCCATCTTGGGGGATACGCTTTTCGGCAATATCTAAACCGGCCATGACTTTGATTCTGGAAATTAATAGAACGGCAAGTTCCCGTCGCGGCTGAGCCACCTCTTTGAGTATTCCGTCGACGCGAAAACGCACGCCGAGGCTCTTCTCGAAAGTTTCAAGATGTATGTCTGAGGCTTGACTTTGAATCGCTTCAGTCAGGATGGCGTTTATTAACCGGATTACAGGTGCTTCGTCTTGCTGCTCCAGTAGATCTTCTGCTTCAGACATGGTCTCAGCTAATGAGGGTAACTCAAGCTCGTCATTGATCCCTTGCATGGTTTGTCGGGTTTGTGATGTGTCAGACTGGTATAGCTGTGTCATTAACTTTTGAAACTGTGCTTGACCTACAGTTTTTATTTTGAGAGGTGCACCGGTAAACCTACGTAACTCTGTATAGAGTGACAGTCCCAATGGTGACTGGGTATAAACAGTTGCAGGCAGTTCCAGCAACACATTGTGTCGCTTGGCAAAACCAAAAGGTAGTAAGTCAGTCATTGCTGGGCGCCACTATCTGGCAATGGACTTAGATTATTTAGGCGTGGAGTTTCACCGGGAATAAAAAATTTATCCGTGCGCTTGTGAAATCTATCCTGACTTTGTTGCATGTACTCATAGCGGTCTCTCGTTGCTCGATCACTAGATCTAGTATCGCGCAAAATTTGCGGGTGAATAAATACCATCAGATTCTTTTTGACTACTTTATTTGAGGAGCTTCTGAAGGCTCGACCCAGCAGAGGGATGCTACCCAACAGAGGTACCTTGGATTCCGATTGAATCACCTCGTCTCGGATTAACCCCCCCAGCACCAGTATTTGGTTATTGTCGATTAATGCTCTGGTTGATATCTCTCGTTTGTTAGTGACAATATCAGCGGTGGCGGCGTCGGATTGGGCGATACTCTCAACTGTCTGATTAATCTGCAGCGTCACAGAATCGCTGTTATTGATATGAGGTTTGATTTCTAATACAACGCCAATATCTTGGCGCTGAATAGTTTGGAAGGGATCGACATCTCCCTGGCGGCTCTGAGCTCCTGTGATAAAGGGCACATTCTCACCAACCAGTATTTTGGCCTCTTCGTTGTCCATAGCCAATACACTAGGTGTAGACAAAATATTCGCGTTGGCCTCGCCTTCCAGAGCACGAATAATTGATCTTAAATCTGGCCCTTTAAAGTATCCCACCGATAACCCTCGTCCTAAGGTAATGTCTCCCTCATTGTCTGGCTGAAATGGTGAAACTGATCCGGGGAATGCAGAAAAACCACTAAAAACACTCTCTGGTCCGCCATCGGCATTATTGGAACGCCACTCCACACCCAGGTCTCGGGAAAGATCTTCATTGACCTCTACGATTAAGGCTTCGACTAGTACCTGAGCCCGACGAATATCTAGTTTTGCTATCACTCCTTTTATGGTGCTCAGCACCGAGGGTGGCGCAGTGATTATCAACGAGTTGAGACTCTCATCGGCACGAATACTGATATCAGCCTGAGCTAGACGCTGATCTTTTTCTCCCCTGGTAACACTGCCACTTACACTCTCTAAGATAGGTACCAACTGTGTGGCTCTGGCATATTGTAGAAAGATTACCTGGGTATTGCCCTCTCCTGCCAGTGGCTGATCTAGGCGCTCTACCAGGGCTCGAATCTGTTGGCGGGTAATTGGGTCTCCCGTCATTAATATACTGTTGGAGCGTTCATCAACTGCCAGATTAATCTGATTGGGCTGAGCCTGTTGCCCGCTAGTATTCGGAATCAGTTTGCTGAGAGTCTGAATAAGCTCCTGGGCGCTGGCAAACTCGACCTCGATCAGTTCTATATCGATAGTACCCGCCTGATCAATCCGTTTGATAATTTTATAGATTTGCTCAACCTTGGCCGCCCGGGATGCAATTAACAGGCTATTGGTACCAGGGTAAGCTGCTAGATGAGAAGACTGGGGAAGCATGGGTCTGACCAGTGCCATAAGGTCTGTGGCTGCAATATTTTTTACTTTAATTATTCTCACCACCATATCTTCAGGATGCTTTATTTCATCTGTGATGAGAGGTAAATTATTCTCTTTTGCGCTGTCTGCAGGTACAACTTTGAGCACATGATCAGTATCAACTACCATAAATCCATGGACTTGGAGTACTGATAGAAATACTTGATAGGCTTCATCAGGGTTCATTGGCTCGCCGGCAACCACGGTGACGCTACCCTGGATACTGGGGTGAATAATAATGGTTTTTTGCGTCACCGCTGATGCCCAGCGTACTAGGTCTTTAATATCCGCCTGATGTAATGAGAGACTGACAAGATCATCAGGATTTTCTTGCGATAGAGTTACAGATGATATGCTCAGAACCAGACCCATAAGAATGATCCAGGGTAGAAGGCTGAGAGTTTTATGATCCTTCATTCAGATATAAATCCTTCTAATTATCTCGGTGGTGTTGTCGACGTAATTTTGCCAACCGATCTTCAAGTCGCTCCTGTCGGGCTGGTGGTTTCTTTGGATCGGTTTTACCTGGCCTCTGCAAGAGTGGCGCTTCGATATAAGTTCTGTTTTTTGTCCGGGTATAGGTGTCAAATCCCAATAGAGATCGATCAAAGGAAAGTTTTTCAAGTTTTCCATTGCGGTCAATGATTACTGTTTGGCCCTCAATCGCCGCTAGCGTAACGGCCTCATCAATTACATCTCCAACCTGAAAAAAACCTGGCCTTTGGCTGCCACTCTCAATAACCGCTCCGCTTAGCATTGGCCCACGGCTGTCGAACACACCTCTCAATTCAAGATCAAGACGCGTTTCGGGTAACTTTTCAGGTTTCGGAGCCGAGGTGGGCGAATCTTTGGGGGGCTTACCCATAAGATAGAAGGCGCCTAAATTTGTACCCTTAGTATCGGAGGTCGTCGTAATATCAAATTGTACTGAGGGGTTTTCTGGTGCAGCGCTATCGATATAAAGCAGGTAATCTTGGAAAGCATTCAAAAAAAATCCGCTTAACCATAAAATTAATACGCTGACAAAACCAATCCGATACCATTGATGAAGACTCAGAGACATATCGCTTCCTGCGAACATTAAAAGACTACTACGCGGTTTTTAAATGCCTGCCGACGTCCGTTTAAGTGTAGCCGGTTTTTACTAGGCTGCCACAATGCGGAGGAATGAGCTCTGTTATCTTTAGGAATGCTAACGAGGCCATGCTGAAAAGCAGAGCCATAGGCAATATTTACGTTGAAATTATGAAGCGGGGATTGGGGTCGCAGAAGCGACCCCGGAGATTTACATAACTCGGAGTCGAATCACACCCTCAACGGCGGCAATGGCTGCTTCAATGCCAGCATCTATAGCGCCCTCTACATCGATAATATTGTAGGCAATATCACCGCGGCTTTTGTTCACCATGTCCACTACGTTTAGTTCGGCATCAGCTAGCACCGCTAGCACGCTGCCCAGTACCTTGGGTACATTGCTGTTGGCGAAGGTAATGCGTGTGCCGCCGTTGCGAGCCATTTTGGTTGGCGGGAAGTTAACTGAGTTGCGAATATTGCCGTTCTCAAGATAGTCCATCAGTTGATCTGCGGCCATCACTGCACAGTTCTCTTCGGCTTCTTCGGTGCTGGCACCAATGTGCGGCATCAGCAGTACATCCTTGCGGCCAAGCAGCGCTGGGGCCGGAAAGTCACTGATATAACCGGCGATGGTGCCGCTGTCTAGGGCGGCAACCATATCCTCGGTGCTGACAATTTCTTCCCGGGCAAAGTTTAGAATTTTGGCGTTGGGTTTCATCTGCGCCAAGGTGTCTTTGTTAATCAGGTGCTTGGTGGCGGGAATGGCGGGCACATGCAGAGTAATAAAGTCAGCGCGGGCCAGCAGAGATTCAATGCTGTCCATGCGCTCTACTCGGCTGGAGAGCTGCCAAGCTGCCTCTACTGAGATGGCCGGGTCGTACCCAATCACATTCATACCCAGATCTAGAGCCAGGTTGGCAATAATAGAGCCTATGGCACCCAGGCCTATAACGCCCAGGGTTTTGCCGGTAATTTCGGAGCCAGCAAAACGCTTCTTTTCTTTTTCCAGCAGCTTGCCCATTTCACCTGAGTCGTCCATATGGCTGAGCTCTTGCACATAGTTCATACCGCCGTAGATATCCCGCGACCCCAACAGCAGGCCGGCGACAATTAATTCTTTTACTGCATTGGCGTTGGCGCCAGGCGTGTTAAATACCACTATGCCCTGCTGGGTGTAATCTTCAGTGGGAATATTATTGGTACCAGCACCTGCTCTGGCCACAGCCAGCACAGACTCGGGCAATACTTCTGTATGTAGCTTCTGGCTGCGCAACAATACGCCATCTGGCGCTGCTGATTCGCTGGATACAGTATATTTATCAGCTGGAAAGCGGTTCAGGCCTTTAGAAGAAATGGCGTTGTAGGTACGGATGTTATACATAATATCTCTCAGTAGTCTCGGTATCAGGTTGCTTGAGTATTAGCGCGCTCGGGTTACAGGCTAACTTCTGCATGGGCCCAATCCAGCCAGGGCAACAGAGCTTCTATATCGGCCTGCTCAACTGTTGCGCCACACCATATGCGCAGTCCTGCTGGCGCGTCGCGGTAGGCGCCAATATCGTAGGCAACGCCCTCGGCGTCTAACAGTTTAACGATCTGCTTAACCTGGTCAGCCTCTAGGTCGAGGGTTAAACAGACGCTGGTGTTAGAAATCTGGTCTTGTTGTTGAGCTAAAAAATGGGCCCAGGGTCTGCTGGCCACAAAGCCCTTCAATACCTCTAAATTGGCTTCTGATTTGGCTATAGCAGCCGGCAACCCACCTATGGATCGCACCCAGTCCAGGGCATCCAGATAGTCTGCAACGCAGAGCATAGATGGCGTATTGATGGTCTCGCCGCGGAAGATTCCTTCGATCAGCTTGCCACCTTTGGTCATGCGAAATATTTTCGGTAGCGGCCATGGCGGCTGGTAATTTTCCAGTCGCTCAACTGCTCGCGGGCTAAGAATCAACATGCCGTGGGCACCTTCACCCCCCAGTACTTTCTGCCAGCTGTAGGTCACAACGTCGAGCTTTTCCCAGGGCATTTCCATGGCAAACACTGCCGAGGTGGCATCGCAGATAGTCAGACCTGTGCGGTCGTCGCTAATCCAGTCAGCGTTGGGCACTTTGACGCCCGCGGTGGTGCCGTTCCAGGTAAAGATACAGTCGTGATCTGGGTTGGCCTGACTCATATCGGGCAGCAAACCATAGTCGGCAGTATAGCTATTGAGCTCGTCCAGCTTTAACTGTTTGGTGGCATCGGTAAGCCAACCACTGCCGAAGGATTCCCAGGCAAAAATATCTACTGGGCGTGCCCCCAGCACCGACCACATAATCATTTCTACTGCACCTGTATCCGATGCAGGTACCACCCCTACTCTGTAGCCCTCAGGCAAACCCAGTATCTCAGCTGTGTCGGCACAGGCCCGGCCCAGTGCAGCCTTGCCAGCTGCAGAGCGATGAGAGCGACCCAGGGTAGAGCAATCTAGGTTGGTGACATCATACCCGGGGCGCTTGGAGCAGGGCCCAGAGGAGAAGTTGGGGTTATTTGGCTTTGTGCTTGGCTTCATAATGGCTATTGGTGTGGGTCGGTGAAAAAAAGGGGATACATAGTACCCATAGGTCGCTTATAGATAAAGTTATTTAATTCAATACTCGCTATGGGCGATTTTGGCCCAAAAAAATACGCTGTTAGTACAGCGTATTTTGTCTAGTAGCCTCTGTTGGGATACCAGGTTATTTGTTACCTGCGGCGCGGCGTTCTTTTTCAATCAGGAAGTCGGTAACACTGAGCATTCCCTCAAAACCACCGGCCTGGCGGGTGCTAACGCGATACTTGCCATTAACTATAACCTCTGGGGTTCCCTGCACACGATAGCCACGAACTCGAGCCTTGGCCTGGTTGACCATGCTGCTCATGCCGAAGGAATTGTACGCCTTGGTAAATTTGTCGCTGTCTATCCCTTGGGCCGCAAATATTGCCGCAAAATCTGCTTCTGTGCGCACGGGCTCGCGCTTGACATGAATGGCTTCAAAGATGGGCATGTGAACCAGATCCAAAACCTTTAGCATAGCTGCGCTGTAATAGGCGCGGGCATAGGGCTCAAGGGCTGGCTGCCATATGGCTGGAGTCTGTTGGAAGTCTACATCTTCCGCCAGCTGCTCTGACCAGGGGCCGAGAACAGCTTCAAAGTTGTAGCAGTGCCCACAGGTATAGGAGAACACTTCGTTAACTTCAATCTTATTTGGATTAGCCGTTCTAATGACCTGGGGCAATACTTCGTAGTGCACACCCTGCTGGTATTTTTCTGTCTCTGCCTGGGCCATGGCCATAGGCAGGAGCAATACAATAAAAGTAAGACGTTTAATCCAAGTAGTCATCTGTGTTTCCTTTGTGCCTGTTAACTATAAGTCGACAACCTTTGATGGCAACTGTGCTGCCTAGTTCAACCCAGAGATGTAATTTGCCACAGCTTTAATCTCTTTGTCGCTCAGATTAGCCGCCACGCCCTGCATAATTTTGGCATTGCCACCACTGGCGCGCTCGCCACGACGATAGGCGAGAAGCTGCTTTTCAATATAGCTGGCGTACTGACCGCCCAGAGCAGGGTAGCCAGCTGGATTGTTGCCACTGCCCGAGGGTGAATGACAACCGGTGCAGGCGGCTACGCCTGTTTTCATATTGCCACCGCGGTAGACATTTTCACCGAAGTCCAAAGCTTCATCTGGGTCACTGATGCCCACCAGAGTAATATCCTGTGCTCCAGAAGTAACTATGGGTTTGCTATCGTAATAGGCGGCCATATCCTGAAGATCCTGATCTGACCATGCGTCCAGAATACCTGTCATCTCGACAATCACGCGTTCGCCCGACTTGACCATCCGCAGCTGCGCTGTCATATACTTTTCACCCAGGCCAGCAAGCTTGGGGAACGCTGGAACCATGCTGTTACCGTCACTGCCGTGGCAGCCGGCGCACATAGCTACCTTAGATTCGCCGGCAGCCGCATCACCTGCAGCCAGCGCTTGATTTGCTGAAAATGCTGCCAGCAAACAAATAATACTTAAAAAGCTTTTTTTCATGGTTATTCAACTCTCGCAATCCGCTAGAATAGTCGCTTAAATTTTTGCGCGACCATGGGACATTAGCACTAATGGCTAAAGCGCGCGCATTATATACCAATAACCCCGGCTTCTTACAGCCACTTGGCACAGTCTTTTTTATGGATTCGACAGCAATTAACTACCAGAGCGCAATATTCATGACCAGTGCGCCATCAATTAGGCAATGTCCGGAAGATTCCGGCTGTGAAGTTGCATTTGCAGGTCGCTCAAATGCGGGCAAGTCTAGTGCAATTAATACATTGACTCGCAATGGACGGCTGGCGCGAACCAGTAAGACCCCGGGGCGCACCCAGCTAATTAATTTCTTTCAATTGGCGGAAGGTGGCAGGCTGGTCGATCTGCCGGGCTACGGCTATGCCAAGGTGCCCAGGGCCATGAAAGCTGAGTGGGATCGGCATTTAGCGGAGTATTTGCAGAAGCGCCAGAGCCTGGCAGGTCTGATTCTGCTGATGGATATACGCCACCCGCTGCAGGACTTTGATCTACAGATGCTCAACTGGGCAGCTCAGGCCGGCCTGCCGGTGCATATATTGCTGACCAAGGCAGATAAGCTTAAGCGGGGCCCAGCCCAGAGCGCCATGCTGCAGGTAGACAAGCATCTCCGAGATATGGACCCGGGATGCACTCTGCTGTCGGTGCAGACCTTTTCGTCATTAAAAAAGCAGGGGCTCAACGAACTGGAAGCATTGCTTAACCATTGGTTGAGTGCGGATTTTGATATGCCCGAAGACCAGGACTAATAAGCGGCATGACGGGCTTTGGATTGGGTATAAAAAAACCCTGATCCATTGCTGGACCAGGGTTTAGTTTACTACTTGGAGAGTCTTACTTTGCATAAATCTAGTTGGGGGAGAGTATTATGCATTCTTGTCTTGCCCCTTTTTAGACAGAGTTGTGTAGTTAAGTTCAAATTTATTTAAATTTTTTTCTATTTATTTTCGAATAAATGCTTGTGGCTGATAATACTGAGTGATTTCAGTGGGTTAGGCGCCTAATGGGCCTCATCCCAATTATCTCCAACACCCACGTCGACGACCAACGGCACTAGCAGGCTAGCTGCATTCTCCATCAGGTCGTTGAGACCCTGCTTTACCGCCTCTAATTCAGGCTCTGGGACTTCTAGTACCAGCTCATCGTGCACCTGCATAATCATACGACTTTGCAAATCGGAATTTTGTAGCCAATCGTCAACATGGATCATGGCTAACTTAATAATATCTGCAGCAGTGCCCTGCATAGGCGCATTTATCGCGGTGCGCTCGGCAGCCTGACGGCGCATTCCGTTACTCGAGTTAATTTCTGGAAGATAGAGCCGGCGGCCAAAGGCGGTCTCCACGTAGCCCTGTTCAGCAGCAGTGTGGCGAATATTATTCATATAGGACTGCACACCTGGGTAGCGCTGAAAATACAGCTCAATATATTCCGCGGCCTGCTTGCGACCTATATTCAGTTGCCTGGCCAGGCCAAAGGCTGACATGCCATAGATCAGTCCAAAGTTAATGGCTTTGGCGCTGCGGCGCATATCGGCGGTAACGTCTTCAGTGGCCAGGGCAAACACCTCTGCCGCTGTTGCACGGTGAATATCCTGGCCCTCGGCAAAGGCTTTTAAAAGGCTTGGGTCTTCGGAGAGATGGGCCATAATCCGCAGCTCGATTTGCGAGTAATCTGCAGCCACCATTTTGCAGCCCGCAGCTGCAACAAAAGCCTGGCGAACCCGGCGGCCCTCTGGCGTGCGCACTGGGATATTCTGCAGATTGGGGTCTGAGGATGACAGCCGCCCTGTCGCCGTACCCGCCTGATGGTAAGACGTATGAATTCGCTTGCTGACGGGGTTAATCATAGTGGGCAGCTTGTCGGTGTAGGTCGACTTGAGCTTGGCCAGACCCCGGTGTTCCAGCAGCACTTTGGGCAATGGATAATCCAGTGCCAATTCCTGGAGCACCTCCTCTTTGGTTGAGGGCGCCCCTTTGGCGGTTTTTTTCAGTACTGGTATTTCCAGTTTTTCAAACAGTATTTCCCCCAGCTGCTTGGGTGAAGCCAGATTAAACTGCTGCCCTGCCATGTCCCAAGCTTGAGTTTCTAGTTCGCCCAGACGCTCGGCCAACTCGTTGCTCTGCTGGAATAAAAGTGTGCCATCTACCAGGGCGCCGTTGCGCTCTATGCGCGACAGCACTGGCAACAGGGGTAGCTCTATATCATTAAATACTGTTTCTAATGTTGGATGTGTGACCAGCTGGGGCCAGAGCCTTTGATGTAGACGCAGGGTAATGTCAGCATCCTCAGCAGCATAGGGAGCGGCCTCCTCTAGAGCCACCTGGTTAAAGGTAAGCTGTGAGGCCCCCTTGCCGGCCACATCTGAAAAACTGATGGTGGTTTCTCCCAGATACTCTGCGGCCAGACTATCCATATCGTGGCGAGTGGCCACGCTGTTTAGAACATAGGACTCGAGCATGGTGTCATAGGCGATTCCCTGCAGGTCTATGTGGTGCTGAGCAAGCACGCTCATATCATATTTAAGATTCTGGCCGACTTTTTTTATGGCCTGGTCTTCTAGCAGTGGCTTGAGCTGAGCCAACACACTGGCCTGGCTAAGCTGAGCTGGAGCCCCCAGATAATCATGGCCAAAGGGGATATAAGCGGCCTGGCCGGGTTCTACGGCAATACATATGCCAACCAGCTTGGCCTGCATATAGTCCAGGCTGGTGGTTTCTGTGTCCAGAGCCACCAGAGGTGCTGATTTAATTTTGGCCACCCAGTTATCAAGCTGATCTTGAGTGAGAACGGTCTGATAGTTTTTATCTACAGGAGGCTCTGGGTCTTGGCCCGCTGGGTCGGCAGAATCGCTATTATCGCTGGAGGATACGGGCGCGCTTTTTGACGGTGCACTGTGGTCGCTTTCCAGTTCATTGATCCAGGTTTTAAATTCTAAATCTTTAAACAGTGCGAGAAGTGCAGACTCGTCTGGGTCTGAGTTGCAGAGCTGGTCCAGGGCCAGATCCATCTCAACATCAGTTTTAATGGTGGCTAATTTATAGGAGAGATAGGCCAGCTCTCGGTGCTCCTGCAGTTTTGGGGCCATGGTTTTGGCGCCGCGAAACTCTAGGCTGGCCACCTCGTCAAGCCGTGCATAAATATCATCCAGGCCCCCTATTCCCTGCAATAGTCCCAGAGCGGTTTTTTCTCCCACCCCCGGAACACCGGGAATATTGTCCGATTTGTCTCCCAGCAGTGCCAGGTAATCAATAATCAATCCTGGCGGTATACCAAATTTTTCAATCACCCCTGCCCTGTCCAGCACTGTGTTAGTCATGGTGTTTTCCATCACTATGTGCTCATTGACCATCTGGGCAATATCCTTGTCTCCTGTAGAGATAACCACTGGCTGCTCGGCAGCGGTCGCCTGCAGCGCCAGGGTGCCAATCACATCATCGGCCTCGACTCCCTCAATCACCAACATGGGCATACCCATGGCCTGAATAATCTGATGAATCGGCTCTATTTGAAGCCGCAGGTCGTCGGGCATGGGGGGGCGATGGGCCTTGTATTCAGAGAAGATTTCATCGCGAAAGGTTTTGCCCTTAGCGTCAAATACCACCACATGGGTGCTTTGTGGGTAATCTTTTTGCAGGCGACGCATCATATTAATTACGCCTTTGACCGCCCCTGTGGGCTTGCCCTTACTGTTAGTCAGCGGCGGCAGCGCATGAAATGCTCTGTAAAGGTAGGAGGAACCATCGACGAGAATCAGCGGTGTTTTTGTGGCCATAATATGCGCGCTTTTGGACGGAAGTTTGTGATTTAAGGATACATGATTTACTGGAAACAGGCTTTAAATTGCGCCACTAAAGAACCAATAAACTGGCTGTAGGCTTCATGGTTTAAAGGCTGTGACAGGCCCTGAGGGTCTAGGGCTACCAAAGGTAATGCAAATTCTGCGGCAACAGCGGCTGCGTCTTTACCCTGGTACTGAGGCTCGACAAAAATACAGCTGATATTGCTGGCCATAATGGTCTTGCGCAGCTGATATTGGCTTTGCACACCTTTAACACTGCCCCGAGCATCCCTGAGGGATAGGCCGGCCGGCAACTCAAAGGCGCGCACAAAATGGTCATAGGCATCATGGTGACTGAGATAGGTTTTATCCTGCGAGGCCGCCATGGAGGCTCTGAGGGCTTGGATTTCGTCCTGGCCTATGATTTGTTTAATGGGGAGCCCCAGTCGTGCCTGAATTTCCGCGGCAATGGCATTGCCATAGTCTGGGTCTAGCCAAAGATGGGGGTCGGCTGACATAGCTTTGCTGTGGCTCCCGGCAGCAACTGCAGCGTCGCCGGCCAGGGGGTCTATCTGATCCATGGCGGTGATAAGTTTGGAGGGCGGCAGTTTAGCCATGGTTTTGGCACTTCTGGTCTCGAAGCCTGGTCCTATCCAGACAACAAGTTCGGCACTGGCAATTTTTTTAAGGGCGGATACGGGCAGCGAAAAATCATGTGGCGATTGATTGTCTGGCAGCAGATATTCCACCCTGGCCTGATCTCCGACTGCAGATTGGGCGATAATTGCCAGAGGCTTAATGCTGGTTACTATAAATGGCTCTGATAATGGCTCCAGCACTGGCTCTGACATGCTATCGGCGCTCAGACTGCCTGAGCCTAGAGCGAGAAGGGATAATAGTAACCCACAAGTGTTATATTGTATCTTTTTAATCATAAAGCAGTCTTGCCTCTATTGCTTTGCTAGCTGAATCTTGCTCAAACTAAAACCACAAAGCAGTTTAATTGATTTATTAATGTTATATTATAACGTATATTAACCAAAATCCCTATTTCGGTGCGCGCTGTATGCTGACAAATTCGCGACTTGTACACCAGCCTCATGACCATGGGCGCTGTATCAATGCGGCCATGACCAGAGCTCATGATCTCTGTATTGAGCAAAACGCTCGTATGACCACCACCAGAGAGTCGGTGCTGCGCCTGCTATGGCAGAGTCATAGGCCCCTGGGGGCCTATCAGTTGCAAGATCAGCTGGCTGAGCTGCTCAATAAGCCTATAGCTCCGCCCACAGTTTATCGGGCAATTGAGTTCTTGTTGCAGCTTGGGCTGATCCACCGGCTTCCTTCTCTCAATGCCTATATTGGCTGCCCTTTCCCGAACAGCGAGCACAGTAATCTATTTTTGATCTGTACAGAGTGCGGCAGCGCATCGGAAATGGCCCATGCTACTATCAACAACACGCTGCAGAGTGCCGGCGCTAAGGTGAACTTTACCTTGCAGAGTCAAAGCCTGGAGCTTTTTGGCCTCTGCCCGCAATGTTCTGAGCCTCTGGAGGCCGACAGCAATGAATAGTACCCCGCTTATGACTCTGAATAAGGTCAACAAGGGCTTTACAGGCCAGCATGTACTCCACAATATCAGCCTGCAGCTTAATCAGGGGGAGATTACCACGCTTGTGGGCCCCAATGGTGCCGGAAAATCCACATTGGTAAGGATTATTCTTGGCTTGCTCAAACCAGACTCAGGCTCTGTAGTGCCCGCAGCCAATCTGAATATAGGCTATATGCCGCAGAAACTGCATATAGACCCTACCTTGCCCATTTCTACCTGCCGTTTTTTGCAGCTGGCCAATACCTCACACAGCGCCTGCCACAGCGCCCTTGAGTCTGTGGGCATAGGCCACCTGGCGGCAACGCCTATTCAGAAGCTGTCTGGGGGTGAAATGCAGCGGGCTCTGCTGGCTAGGGCGATTTTGCGCAAGCCTAACTTGCTGGTTTTGGATGAGCCGGTGCAGGGGGTAGATGTAAATGGTCAAAATGCGCTGTATAAGATGATTGGCGAGCTGAGTCGAAGCCTTAACTGTGCGGTGCTAATGGTGTCCCACGATCTGCACATTGTAATGTCAGCCACAGATCAGGTGATTTGCCTGAACCATCATATTTGCTGTTATGGGCGGCCAGAGCAGGTGACTAAAGACCCGGCCTATCTGGATATCTTTGGCGAAACCGCAATTTATGCTCACCGCCACGACCACCAACACAGTGTTCATGGCGAGGTTCTGGATGCGCAGGGCGTGCATCAGCATGGAGAGGGCTGCGATCATGACTGATTTTATTATTTATGCGCTACTTGCGGGACTGGGCGTGGCGCTGGTGGCAGGCCCACTGGGCTGTTTTGTGGTCTGGCGGCGCATGGCCTATTTTGGCGATACCCTTGCCCATAGCGCGCTGTTGGGGGTGGCTCTGGGCGTAGTCTTGCAGATCAATCTAAACATTACAGTGGCGGCGGTACCATTGTTAATGGCTCTGGGGCTAGTGGTACTTGAGCAGCGTGGCTTTTTATCTCTGGATACCCTGCTGGGTATTCTGTCCCATTCAGCTCTGGCTGCTGGTTTGGTGGTGATTTCACTGCTGCCAGATGTGCGAGTCGATTTGATGTCCCTGTTGTTCGGCGACCTGCTGGCGGTGACCATCGGTGATCTCTGGGTGATTTATGCTGTGGCGGCCCTGGTACTGCTGCTGTTAGCTGGGCTCTGGAAACAACTGATTAATATCACCGTGGACGCCGAACTGGCGGCGGTGGAGGGTACCAATGTTCCGCTGGTGCGCACAGCCCTAATGCTGATTACCGCGCTGGTGATTGCTATTGCCATGAAAATTGTCGGTGTGCTGCTGATTACCGCGCTGCTGATTATCCCCGCGGCAACCGCGCGACGAATCACCTATACCCCAGAGCAAATGGCGATAGCCGCCAGTGCTATTGCCATGTTAACTGTGATAATGGGGCTGGGCCTGTCCTGGTTTACCGATGCCCCGGCCGGGCCATCGGTGGTGCTCTGTTCCGCGCTGCTGTTTACTCTGTCGCTGGGATTCCGGCAGCGGACTTAGTGCGGGCGGCTAAAAAGACGAGGAGATAGAGCGCCAGGTGCTGCGCAGCATGATCTCGCTGTGGGGGGCTCTAAAGAACCCATGGTAATGGCCCTTGGGGTTGATCAAGACCAGCTGAGTACTGTGGTCAATGGTGTAGTCTTCGCCCTCTAGTGCCACTTTGTTGTAGGCAACATTAATTTCGGCGGTCAGGCGGCGTATCAGGTGCTTGTTGCCGGTAACCCCAATAAATTCCTCATTGAAGTAGGGCACATACTCCGCCAGTTTCTCAACGGTGTCGCGCTCGGGATCCAGAGAAATCATAACAATCTGCAACCGCTCTTTTTCACTGTCTTTCATTTTGCTGAAGGTGTCATTGAGCACCGCCAGGGTGGTTGGGCAAATATCCGGGCAGTTGGTAAAGCCAAAAAACACTATGGTCCAAATATCCTGCATGCGGGCAATATTAAAAGCCTCACCTCGGTGATCTACCAGTTCAAAGTCACTAAAAATTCTGGGTTGATCTAAAACCACCGCGCCATTCACCCGCAGCTGCTCATTGTTCATAATAACAGGCTGGCTCATTCGCCAAATAAAGCCATAGACCACCAGTAAGATAAAGGCTAATACGATGGCGATGGTGCGTCGAATTCCGGCTTGCTGTGTCATTTTGTAGATCCTTTTAATGGTGGCTACAGGATTTGGGTGGCTAAGGGCAGTCCCAGGCTAGATATACAGCACCTTATCGAGAAGGTAGTGGTCCAGGAGCATCAGGGCAAAAAGTACCATCAGGTAGATAATTGAATATTTAAAGGTTTTCATACCGCTGTCTTTGTCAAACCACATAATGATTGCCCAATACAAAAACCGGCTGCCCAACAATAATGAGCCAACCAGGTAGAGCAGACCAAACATGCCGGTGAGATAGGGCAGGGTGGTGATAACCATCAGCATCACCGTGTACAGCAAGATATTTATTTTGGTGTATTTTTCGCCATGGGTAACCGGCAGCATGGGAATATTAGCCTTGGCGTATTCCTCTTTGCGATGTATTGCCAGGGCCCAGAAGTGAGGGGGTGTCCAGGCAAATATAATCAGTACTAGCAGCAGGGCGTTGTGATGAATTTCACCGGTAACAGCAACCCAACCCAACAGTGGTGGCGCAGCCCCTGCCAACCCGCCGATCACGATATTCTGTGGCGTAGCGCGTTTGAGAAACATGGTGTAGACAAAGGCATAGCCCACCGATGAGGCCAGGGTTAGCCAGGCAGTGAGAATATTGGTAAAAACCAACAGGATAACCATGCCTGCCAGGCCAGTGACCAGTGCAAATATAATCGCCTGCTGGGGCTCTAAACGGCCCTGAGCTATGGGCCTATTGGCGGTGCGGGCCATTTTGTCGTCCACATTGCGATCCACTATATGGTTAACGGCGGCCGCAGAGCCAGCACAGAGAGCAATACCCAGATTGCCAAATACCAGGATCTGTATAGGTATGCTCTGGTCCGTGGCCAACAGCATGCCGATCACTGAGGTCAGTATCATCAGAGCAACAACATTAGGCTTGCAAAGCTCTAGATAGTCTCGCCAGGTTGCGGCTGTGCTGGTATCAATACTGGACATGCTATTTATTCCAAAGGGCTCGTTGTTATCGATTCGGCGAGTATTTTAGCAGATGTTTAAGATCTTCTAGCAATCCGCCGCCATCGTGCTGTTGGGTATAAAACAACACTGCCTGTAAATCCGGTGTAACCACAAAATAGCGGGTATCGCGCATATCCCAGTCCGCTGAACTGCCCTGTAACACTGCCTTCAGAGCCTCATTCTCAACTGCATGAATAAGCATATAGGGATGTACCGCCTGAAGCTCCTCTATATCTATAATGTCTAGATCAGCACTGGAGGGCAGATACACTCGCTCTAAACGGCCGCTGGACTTGCCCAGTAACATATGAATTTGCCGGCTATTAATAAGCACATCCTGACAACCCTGGTCACAGCCTTGGCCACCGGCAACAACCACTTTCCACTTGGGCGCTTCGCCCTGGGGCAGAGAACCCAGCAGGGCCGTCATATCCACAGTAGGGCTAACTATATCGCCCTGGTTGGTGGTCCCCATTCGCTCCATCATGGCCTGGCGCTCTTCTTCGGTATTGGGAACCATTAAAAACCCGGCAAGTATTACCCCAAAGACGATAATCAGCATCAACCAAATCTGATATTGGAAACTGCGCTGCTTGGCGGTTATCTCAGTCTGTTCTGTCATTGTTTATCAATCCTGTGTTGGCGCCTGATTATTTTGCAGAGCGCTGTTTTAACCATTCCGCCAGATTTGAGTTGGCGATAAGGGTCATCAGTAGCAGTACCAGTGCCATTACAAACCATTGCACCGCGTAGCCAGTATGCTTGGCTGGCTGCACTGAGACTGTGGGCCAACCGGTTTGCAGTGCTCCCGGGCTATCTTGGTCAAGACGCAGTTGATAGGCAAAGAATGCCTCGCCATATAGCTGCTCAGCTCGGGCTGCAGACACCCAGCCGACACGGGCCGGCCATTGGCTTACCAGTCCTATACCATCATCTAAGCGGTAGCCACCCAGAGTTTGATACAGAGTGCCGCGCAGCTGAACTGTGCCAGAAATAGGCTCTACCTCAGGCAGCTGGCTGCGATCCAGTGAGGCTGGCACCCAGCCTCGGTTTACTAATATTTTCGCATCTAGCCCATCAACTCTCAGGGCTTCCAGTATTTCATACCCAGGTCGGCCATTCTTAACCCGGTTGTCTAGTATCAGGCGGCGCTCTGGGTCCAACTCGCCCTTGAGCCAGGCACTCCTGTACTGCAAGCTGTCTCCGGTAACAAGTACTCCAACGGTGGCCGGCGCTGCTTGCTGATTTGTACTGTACTGCTCAACAATACGCTGCTTTTCGTCTGCCCGATCTAATTGCCAAAAACCCAGTCCAATTAATAGCGGAAATAGACAGAGGCTGAGCAACAACAATTTTTTGTTGGGCTGCCAGAGGAATCCCTGCGTAGAGTATTGGGGCTCAGTGTTCATCTGTGTTTAAATTCCAACCTTTCTCAAGAGTGGGCAATATTATGCTGTTAAAGACTATTATCGTTGTACTGTTTGTTGGTGTACTTATCAGCCTGTTTAGCGGTCTAAACTTTCTGGTAAAAGATCTGGGCAATTCCAAGCGACGTCTGCTTTTTGCCCTGGGCACGCGCATTACATTGGCCGCGCTACTGTTATCTACTATTGCCTACGGTATCTATACAGGTCAACTCGGCAGCACAGCACCCTGGGATCGCAAGCTTCACCCTGAGGCTACCAGAGTCAGTCCTCAGCCCGCACAGGTGCCAGCACCTGCCAGTAAGCCTGAGTAACTTTTAGCACAGATAAAAACGGCCAGGGAATACCTGGCCGCTCAGTAAGCTCTGGTTCTTGCTACGTGAGAATGTAGACAAAGATAAACAGACCCACCCAGACCACATCGACAAAGTGCCAATACCAAGAGGCCGCTTCAAAGCCAAACTGGTCATCCTGGCTAAAGTGCCCCTTGAGGCCGCGCAGCCATTGAATCAATAGCATCACTGTACCCAGAGTCACGTGCATGCCGTGGAAACCCGTCAGCATAAAGAAGGTGGTTCCGTAGATGCCCGACTCCAGAGTAAGACCCAGCTCTTGATAGGCATGTATATATTCCTCTACTTGCAGAACCAGGAAGATAAAGCCCAGTAACACGGTAATACCCAGCCATGTATTAAACTTTTTACGGTTGCCGTCTTTCAGTGCTACGTGAGCAACATGAACGGTAAAGCTAGAGGTCAGCAGGACAACAGTATTCCAAAATGGAAGCCAGGATACCCAGCCCATTATGCCAGGGTTGTTCATAGCTTGATCTGGGCCTTTAAATTGAGCAGCATCACCATTTACCGCCTGATCTGGAGTGATCATTGGCGGCCAAGTGGCTTCATAGCCAGGCCAGAGGTGCTCGGCATTGGCTGCGGCCGCATCTGTCGGGGTGTCATCAAACCAGCCAACTGCAGCTTCACCGCCAATCCAGGAGTTCACCAAAACTCGAACGTAGAACAGGGCGCCAAAGAAGCATGCAAAGAACATCACTTCAGAAAAGATAAACCACAGCATGCCCAACACATAGGACTGCTTGAGCTGTGGGCTGGCGAGACCGCGCATATTTTCGTCAATGACTATGCTCCACCATTTATACAACACGGCGGCCATAATTAATGAGCCAAACAGGAAGATTGTGGCAGTACCACCCTCCAATACCCATGAGGCTGCGCCATAAGCCATTACACCCATACCAGTTGCCGCAAATATAGGCAATTTGCTCTGGTCGGGAACGTAATAAGTACCTTCAGTTGACATTGTTACTCTCCGTTTACTGTACTTGTGAGACCTGCACCAGGGTGCGATCTGTTATATCAAACATTGTGTAGGACAGGGTTACTGTATTAACACTGGCCGGTAAATCCGGGTCTACTATAAATACCAACGCTAGCTCCGCACTCTCACCGGCAGCCAGGGGTTGGTTGTTAAAACAGAAGCATTCGGTCTTGTGGAAGTAGTCTGCGGCATTGTTGGGTAGCACATTGGGAATGGCCTGACCCAGCATGTCACTGCTGGTTCTATTATGTGCATAAAATATCACCTCCCGCGCCTCGCCCGGATGAACAATCACTCGCTCTTCTATTGGGTAGAAATCCCAGGGCATGGTGGCGTTTTTAGTGGCAACAAACTGCACTTCAATATCTCGCGATGTATCTACTTCTACAGCTACTGCTGTGTAGGCGCCATCTGTCTTGCCGCCGATCCCTGTAATCTCACAAAAAAGATCATAGAGTGGCGGCAATACAAATATTGCAAACATAAACATGGCGACTGCCAGGGCAACTAGCTTCGCCAGTAGCAGTGGATTTTTAGACTCCGCCGACATGTCTATTCAGTCCTTTACTTAACTTTGGGTGGTGTAGCAAACGTGTGGTAAGGCGCTGGTGTGGGTACTGTCCACTCCAGTCCTTCTGCACCTTCCCATACCTGAGGATCATCGGTGGGCTTACCCCAACCAATGGTGCGAATCACGTTAAACAGGAACAGTATCTGGGCGCCGCCGTACATAAATGCGCCTATGCTCGAGACCATATTCCAGTCGGCAAACTGCAGACCATAATCCGCATAACGACGCGGCATACCCGCCAGACCCAAGAAGTGCTGAGGCATGAAGGTAATATTGAAACCGATAAAGGCTATCCAGAACTGCACCTTACCCATGGTTTCGTCATACATGCGACCACACCATTTTGGCAGCCAGTAGTAGACAGCGGCTGTACCACTGAATACCGCACCGGCAACCATTACGTAGTGGAAGTGAGCCACAACAAAGTAGGTATCGTGGTACTGCATATCCGCCGCTGCAATGGACAGCATCATTCCGGTAAAACCGCCAAAGGTGAACAGAATTACAAAAGCAATACTGAACAGCATTGGGGTCTCAAAGGTCAGAGAGCCGCGGTACATGGTGGTGATCCAGTTAAATACCTTCACACCTGTGGGCACTGCAATCAACATGGTGGCGTACATAAAGTACAGCTCGCCGGCGATTGGCATACCTACGGTAAACATATGGTGAGCCCATACTACAAACGACAGGAAGGCAATCGCGGCAGTGGCGTAAACCATTGACGAGTAGCCAAACAGCGGCTTGCGGCTGAAGGTCGGAATAATCTGCGAAACCACACCGAAGGCGGGCAGGATAATAATATATACCTCAGGGTGACCGAAGAACCAGAAAATATGCTGGAACAATACCGGGTCACCGCCACCGGCAGCGTCAAAGAAGCTGGTACCGAAGTTAATATCCATCAGCATCATGGTTACTGCGCCGGCCAGTACTGGCATTACTGCCACCAGCAAGAACGCGGTGATAACCCAGGTCCAGACGAACAGTGGCATTTTCATGTAAGTCATGCCAGGTGCGCGCATATTCATTACCGTGGCGATAATGTTAATGGAACCCATAATTGATGATGCACCCATAATATGCACACCAAAGATAAAGTAGTTCACTGTATCCGGTGCATAGGTGGTTGAGAGTGGTGCGTAGAATGTCCAACCGAAGTTAGGACCGCCGCCTTCCATAAACAATGTGGAAGTCAGAATCGCAAAAGCGAACGGTAGAATCCAGAAGCTCAGGTTATTCATGCGCGGCAATGCCATATCTGGCGCGCCGATCATCATCGGAATCAACCAGTTAGCCAGACCGACAAAGGCTGGCATAATCGCACCAAACACCATGACCAAACCATGCATGGTGGTCATCTGGTTAAAGAACTCAGGCTTAATCAGCTGCATACCTGGCTGAAAGAGTTCTGCGCGAATAATCATTGCGAATGCGCCGCCCATAATAAACATAGCAAAGCTGAACCAGAGGTACAGTGTGCCGATATCTTTATGGTTGGTGGTGAATACCCACCGGCTTATATATTTTCCCCAGCCATCAGCCAGAGTTGCGGGACCATGTGCCATATCAAATACTCCCTATTGGCCTTGTTTGTAATTGAGAACATCAATTGGCTGAGTTACGTCGCCAACATCGTTGCCCCATGCGTTACGCTCGTAGTGCACGACCGCGGCAATATCAACTTCTGAAAGCTGATCAGCAAAAGACTGCATAGAGGTGCCAGCTACGCCATCGATCAGAACAGCGATATGACCCTCTTTTGCGCCCAGCGCAATTGGGCTATCTTTCAGCGCAGGGAAGACACCGGGAATACCGTTGCCGTCGCTCTGGTGACAGGCGGCACATGAACGCTCATAGACTTCTTCACCGCGAACCATAAGCTCGTCAAAGGTCCACTCTTTGCCAATAGTCGAGGCATATTCAGCAACTTCTGCTTTTTTGCCCGCTAGCCATTCGTTGTATTCAGCTTCTTCTTTTACCTCTACAACCACTGGCATAAAGGCATGGCCGATACCACAGAGCTCAGTACATTCACCTACATAGGTGCCTGGAACATCTGTTTTTGCCCAGGCCGCAGTAAACAGGCCGGGAACCGCATCGCGCTTAACACCGAAGTCGGGAACCCACCAGCTGTGGATTACGTCGTTACCGGTGATCAGGAAGCGTACTTTTTTGCCCGTTGGAATCACCAGAGGCTCCGTTACTTCACGGAGGTAGTGCTCGCCTTTGGGGGCGCGACCATAGATTTCATCTTGGGAAGTGCGCAGCTCACTCATATACTTAACGCCTTCGCCAATATATTCGTACTGCCACTTCCACTGATATCCTGTCACTTTAATATCAATGTCTGCATTTTCAGTGTCATACACTTTTAGCAGGGCAGTGGTTGCTGGGATCGCCATAACGATCAAAATCAATGCGGGAACAATGGTCCAGATCAATTCAACAACGTGATTCTCGTGGAAGTTTGCCGCTACGGCTCCACGCGACTTGCGGTGGGCATACATAACGTAAAACATAAAGCCAAATACGGCAATGCCGATCACCGTACAGATCCACATCATAATCATGTGAATATCGTAGGCTGCTTGACTGACTTCGGTCACTCCCTGAGGCATATTGAGCTGCCGCGTCGCGCTCTCCGCGCTTACGTTGCCTGCCATTGCTAGTGCAATAACTGGGCTCAGCAGTCCCAAGAAAAGTGCTTGCGCTCTTTTCAACATCGCTTGTTTCTCCGTGGTAAATTAGGAATTAAAGCTCTTCCTCTGTATGGACGCCCTAATAAATCAAATGAGCGCTTTAAAATGCGCCGCGAGTGTAGCAAAAGACAGTACTGATCTCTAGCGTGAAAGTAGCCAAATTAACCTATGTGGGGCATTAATTTTTGTGTCCGACGGGTCAGAACCACAAACTTTCTGTCGCCGCGCCTAAAATCTGCTAAATTTAACGGTAGGCGCGTTTGGTTGGAGAGAGTATCGTCCCAGAGTATAACGGCTGAGACCTGCCAACGGATCACATAATAAAGGTGAAAGAGAGCCCCGTATGCTGCCACTTTCAGCACAGACCAGTGAGTTTTTAGTCGCTTATTTAAATGAGCGAGTAAAACACCTGCACCATTCCATAAATCTGCGTGAGAATGACGGCACTGCAGCATTGGCGTCGTTTATTGAGCGCTATGTGGAGCTGGTGCCAGACTTTATCCGCGCTTTTGAAGATTTTCTCAGCATGGCGGATGTTGCCGGCGAGATAGCTCGACAGGTGGTCACCGCCAAAGAGTTTCTAGACGCACCAGTTGAGCTGGTGTCCAGCGAAGAGAGCCTGGAAGCCCATATGTATCAGGCCTATCTGGCCCATCGACTGCTAGAAGAGCTCAACGATGTACTCAATGCCAGCTATCACTGCCCAGTCATTCCTGTAGATATGACCCGCTCCAACCTGATTGTCCATCATATTATTGGCGAGCCTTTCGCCAATCAGATTGATGGCGCCATACAGTTACTCAACGACAAGCTAATTGTGGCGATTAATGCCGATGGGGTCATGCAGACCAAGCTCAAGAGCTATGCTGCCACACTCAGCAATGACCCAATTACCCGCTACCCCTGCCTTACCGACTCTTCCAATATTCGCCTGCTATTCAAAAGCCAAAATAGTCGCGTACGCCTGCACTGAAGGTACAGGAGCGGCGCCTATTCCAAGAGGGGGGTTAGCTACTGAGCTTTTGGGTCGACTAGCCTTACGGGCTGAGTCTGGTTAGCAATCTCAGCGGCATCCGTGTTAACTCTTGTCTGCAATTCTCGCGGCGTCGATGCCAGGCGCATCTCATCTTTAAAACCACAGCTCACGCACTCGCGATAGTTAACTCCGCCCTCTGTATAGGCTTGAATCTTGTCCATCTCGGCACATTTGGGGCAAGTCACCCCTGCAATAAATTGTTTTTTAGTTGTAAAAGCCATGGATAGTTCACCACAATAGGACCCCTATTATAGAGGACATCTTTGACTATGGATCACTCAATTCGCTCTCACCGCGGCATTTCTCCCCAGCTGGGTCAGCGGGTCTATGTAGACCCCGCAGCTACTGTGATTGGCAATGTCAGCCTGGGTGATGACGCCTCGGTATGGCCCGGAGCCGTGATTCGCGGCGATATGCACCGCATTGTGGTGGGCGCCAGATCCAATGTTCAGGACAATGCCGTGCTGCATATTACCCACGCTTCTGACTTCAATCCCGATGGCTGGCCCCTGACGATTGGCGATGATGTGGTGATAGGCCACCGCGCCGTGCTGCACGGCTGTACCCTGGGTAACCGCATACTGGTGGGCAATGGCGCCATAGTTAACGATGGGGCAGTGATTGAGGACGAGGTGATTATTGGTGCAGGCTGCATGGTGCCGCCTGGTAAGACTTTGGAAACAGGCTATGTCTATGTGGGCAACCCCTGTAAACAGATGCGAGCCCTATCTGACAGCGAGACGCAGTTTTTTACCTATTCCCCTGCCAACTACGTCAAGTTAAAAGACCAGTATCTGGCAGAAATACAGGCGCAAGACTAAGTTTTGCTGTTGGCCTCTGCCACCAGTTTAAGGCGCAGAGCGTCCAGTACCTGATAGGTTTTAGGTCTGATGCCACGCCACAGGTAAAATGACTCCGCAGCCTGCTCAACCAACATACCCAGGCCGTCTGAGGCCCGCGCGCCGCGCTGGCGAGCCCAGCTCATAAAGGGGGTGGGGGCCGCGCTGTACATCATGTCGTAACATGCCGCTGTATCAGTCCCAGAGCTTGGCGCCAACAGACTATCTGGCAGTGGCGGCATGCCACCCTGCAGGCTGGCGCTGGTGCCATTAATAATCAGATCAAATTCCTGACCGTCGAGCATATCTAGGCCACAGCCCAGCAAATAGCCCAGCTCAGCAAAACCCTTGGCCAGTTGCAGGGCCTTATCGACACTGCGATTAGCAATCACCACATGCTGGGGCTGCTCAGCGAGCAAAGGCTCGAGTACACCGCGCACGGCGCCTCCGGCACCCAGAATCAACACTCGCTTGGCGCGAATATCCCAGTTGAGGTTTTTGGTGATATCTCTGATCAGGCCCAGGCCATCTGTGGTATCCCCCAGAATGGTGCCGTCCTCTTGCAGCGCAAGGGTATTTACAGCGCCGGCGCGGCGCGCTCTGGGGCTGATGCGGGAGCCGTAGCCATAGGCATCCTGTTTAAAGGGCATGGTGATATTGAGGCCCTTGCCACCGGCCTGGAAAAATTGGTCTGCCGCTGCGGTAAAACTATCAATGTCCACCAAGTGCCGGCTGTATTCCATAGCCTGCAATGTCTGCACGGCAAAGGCTCGGTGAATCTCTGGCGATTTGCTCTGGGCAATGGGGTTGCCAAAAACAGCATATTGATCAGTCATGGTTACACCCAATCTCGGCGCAGCAGATACTTTTCATAGAGTTCAGCCTCGGCGCTGTCTGTCTCAGGCTGCCAGTTGTATTCCCAGCGCACCAGTGGTGGCAGTGACATTAGTATAGACTCTGTGCGGCCGCCAGTTTGCAGGCCAAACAATGTGCCTCGATCATGGACCAGATTAAACTCTACATAGCGGCCCCGACGATAGAGCTGGAAACTGCGTTCGCGGTCGCCGTAAACCATATCTCGGCGGCGCTGCACAATAGGCAAATAGGCCTGGGTAAAGCTATCGCCAACACTGCGCATAAAGGCAAAGCTCTGCTCAAAGCCAAGCTCGTTAAAATCATCAAAAAATAGCCCGCCAACACCTCGCGGCTCATCGCGATGTTTTAAATAAAAATAGTCATCACACCAGCGCTTAAATCTTGGGTAGAGCTGCTCAGAAAAACCGTCACAGGCCTGCTTGGCAGTGCTGTGCCAGTGAACGCAGTCTTGGTCATTGCCATAGTAAGGAGTCAGGTCATAGCCGCCACCGAACCACCACACTGGGTCTGCATCAGGTTTTTCGGCAATAAAGAAGCGCACATTGGCATGGGAGGTCGGCACATAGGGGTTGTTGGGGTGAATAACCAGAGAAACACCCATGGCTTCGAAGCTGCGGCCTGCCAACTCTCTGCGGTTCTGGGTTGCCGACGCTGGCATCTGATCACCAAATACATGGGAGAAGTTAACGCCAGCTTTTTCGATAAGCGGCCCGTCAACGACCACGCGACTGCGGCCTCCGCCGCCCTCTTCACGCACCCAGCTGTCTTCCTGCCATTGGGCACCATCCTCTGCCTGCAGCTCAGCACAGATGCTATCCTGCAGCCCAAGCAGATAAGTCTTCACCAAATTTTTATCGATTTGTTCCATATTATCCCGGCCGCACAATCTGTCCGCTGATTAAATCTCTAATTTCGCTGGCATTGCTACCACCCCCAAGGGAGCCCTGGATCTGAAAATCAATGCCGTCGCCAAAGTAGCTCTTCACTTTATCCCCAGTGGTAGCCGCAGGCAAACCCTGCGGGTTAGCAGAGGTGGATACCACGGGACCGGCAAAAGCTCTGCAGAGTGCAGCGGCAATAGGGTGGCTGCTGACTCGCAGGGCCAGAGTGCTGTGTTCGCCTCGAATCCATTCTGGGGCAGCGCCGTTATCAGGCACCAACCAGGTTGTGGGCTTGGCGCAAACCGAGTCAAAACGCTGCAGATGATCTCTATCAAGACCTTGCAAAAACGGTGCAAAACTCTCAGAGGAATCGGCAATTAAAATTAAGCCTTTGCTGACGGAGCGGCCTTTAAGTTGAAGGATTTTTTCAACTGCTGCCTGAGAGGAGGGGTCGCAGCCCAGCCCCCATACAGCCTCAGTGGGATAGGCAACCACCCCACCCCCCTGCAATTTGTCTGCAGCAGAGTGGATTGAAGGGTGGTTGTCCCAGTCGATCACAGTTGATCAGCTATTGTTAAGCTTTTCCTGCAATGCCGCGTCTTTGGCGATAATCGCCGCAGCATTTGCCGCGCGCTCAGCCACCAGCTTTTGATGCATTTCAGCGTCAGAAGTACCAATGATTTGGGCCGCCAGATAGGCTGCATTTTTAGCCCCAGCTTTTCCAATAGCCACAGTTGCCACTGGAATACCGCCAGGCATCTGCACTGTGGATAACAGCGCATCCAAACCATCGAGTGAGCCATTGATTGGCACGCCAATCACAGGCTTCAGAGTGGTCGCGGACACAGCTCCAGCCAAATGAGCAGCCATACCTGCTGCACAGATAAAGGCCGCACAGCCGCGGGCATCTGCATCAGTCACAAAGTTATGGGTAGCTTCGGGAGTTCTGTGTGCCGATGTTACCTTCACTTCGAAGGGAATATCGAACTTTTTAAGTATTTCAAAACTGGCTTCCATTACCGGCAAATCGGAGTCGGAGCCCATCAAAATTGCTACAAAGGGTTTGCTCATTTTAAGTCACCATAGTCAGAAACCGCGCAGGCTACCGGAAGTTTAGGTCCTGTGCAACCGCCGGTCCTAGAACAGACGCTGGTATAAGCCGTCACTGTTGGAGATTACGCCTTTTAACTCCAGAGAGATTAATAACTGAGAGAGTTTTTCTGCCGGAAACTGGCCGCCTAGACTATCTCGGTCAGTGGCCTCATAGCCAAGCTGGTTTAACAGCTGGGTTTCCTCAGCATCAAGCATAACATTGCTTTCGGCTATTGAGCTTGAGTGGGGCAGTGAGGCCTGAAGGCCTGCCAGTGGTCCGGTTAACTCGACCACTATATCCGCTGCAGTCTCTACCAGGGTTGCACCCTGTTTAATCAACCAGTGACAACCTCGGCTCTGGGGATTGTGAATAGAGCCTGGAATCGCAAAGACCTCGCGATCCTGCTCCATGGCATAGCGCGCCGTGATTAGAGATCCACTTTTTACTGCGGCCTCAACCACCAGCACCCCCAAGCTCAACCCACTGATAATTCGATTGCGCTGAGGAAACCGGGCAGCAACAGGTTCAGAGCCCGGCGCAAATTCAGTGATCAGGGCGCCATCGGCCTGCAGTATCTGCTCAGCCAGCTGCCGATGGCGATAGGGGTATATCTGATCTATACCAGTAGCCATAACTGCAATAGTGCTGCCGGCTTGGGGCGATGCGAGCAGAGCACCAAGGTGGGCTGCGCCATCAATACCCACAGCCAAGCCACTGGTGATGGTAAAGCCAGCCTCAGCTAAATATTGTGCCCATTTGCCTGCATTGGTCTCTCCGCCCCTAGTCATGCGCCGACTGCCAACTATGGCTATTTGCGGCAAGTGCAGGCGGTCGCTATTGCCTAGCACATAGAGCACTGGTGGCGGTCTTTGGATCTGCTTAAGTTGCGGTGGATAATCTGTATGACTGATAGGTATAACTTTAGCGCCGCTATTTTCAACCTGCTGCTGCAGTAATTCCAGCTCAGGCTGCCAATGGCGCCGGTGATATTGCGCCCGAATAGCAACAACTTTAGTACAGGCTGCGGAGCTGGTAAAAATTCCCCTGTAGCTGCCATATTTAGTCAGAAGATCAGCCTGCAGATGGTGAGAAAATCCCTCAATTAACTGAGACACCAGCGCAAAATGGCACTCCTCGCGGTATTGCGACTCTGATTCTGCGACGGACACGAGATTGATAGACTAAAGATCAGGGGTTGCGTGCTAGGTCGCCGAGATCAAGCTGCCGATCTGCCACTAGAACCAGGCCATAACTCATTTTCTGGTAGGTTCTGAATACCATTAACAGGCCTATGCGCTCGTCTGGAAGGCGGACCTGCTGTTTGGTGACCTGGTCCTTAACTATTTCACCAGTTTTATAAATGGCTAGGGTATCGCCGGCTCGCAGGCCATCGCGATCCCCGCGATTGACTGCCACCACATCCAGCGCACCGGCATTGCGCACTCCGCCCTCTACACTGATAACCACAGCGTCGATCTGTCTGTCGGGCGCTCGGGGGTAAAATATCGAAGGTAATAGGCTATCCTCATAGCCTAATAATCGATCTTTGGCTCTTATTTCACCCTCGGCATATAACGCACCCAATGTGGCAATATCCCGATTGACCGTTTTTACCTGAGCTCTGCCTACAGACTGGGCGCGAACCCCTAGCAGCTCACCACTTAATGGGTCTAGGTAGGGAGCACCCCGGCGGTAGATACCATAGTTCAAAGGCTGATTGGTAAAGTCACCACGGGCATAAAAGTCATCTCCCAAGCCAACCAACAACCGACGCTCATAGCCTCCCAGCACATAGGGGGCGGACTGCAGCTCGCTATTGCTGGTTAGACGATTTTTCGACAGAAAATTTTCAATGGTTTCTAAGGGCAGGGCGGGTATTGGGGCCCTGTGATCCTCTATCCGTATTTGCGGTGAGCGCTTTTCTTCGCGGTTGCGGCTGAGCATTAGTTTAGGGCGGCCATCAATATAAACCAAACTGACAATGTCCCCGGGGTAGATAAGATGTGGATTGGCTATCTGTTGATTGGCATGCCATATTTCTGGCCACTTCCAGGGGTCGCGAAGAAACAGAGCTGAGATATCCCACAATGTATCTCCGGCAATGACTTCGTATTGCTCAGGCACAGTTTCATTGAGGAGGAGTGGTGGGTCGTCTTTAGCGTTGCCTGCTTGCACCGTGGCAACCATACCCCAGAGCATTAGAATAATGCCGAGTAGTGCTTTTTTCATCTGTTCGAGTCCTTTCCCTGCACCGCGTTAGTGTATAATTACTCCCTGAGTCACCCAAGGTCTTGAAATCAGTGACTAGTTAACTTTATGTTAGCAGTGCTTTTAACTTATTTTTTAGAAATTCATCACATTCGCTATGGCTAAATTAAACATTCTTGAATACCCCCACCCCCGACTGCGCATCAAAGCAGAGCCAGTCGTCGAAGTTGACGAGCGTATTTCCCAGCTGGTTGACGATATGTTTGAGACCATGGAAGAGGCTAAGGGTATCGGCTTGGCCGCATCTCAGGTGGATGTTCATGAAAGAGTGATTGTGATGGATATCTCTGATGACAAGGATGAGCCCCGAGTCTACATTAACCCTGAGATTGAGGTTCTTGAGCCAGGCACTCAACCGTACGATGAAGGCTGTCTGTCAGTGCCAGGTTTTTATGAGGTAGTAGATCGCCCGGCCCACGTCATGATTCGCGCACTGGATCGCGAAGGCAACCCCTTTGAAGAAGAGGCTGTTGGCCTTTTGGCGGTATGTATCCAACATGAAATCGATCATCTTGAAGGTAAATTATTTGTCGATTATCTGTCGCCACTAAAGCGCGACCGCATTCGCAAAAAACTTAAAAAACAACGGGCATAGGTAACACAGATTGAAGATTATCTTCGCCGGTACCCCAGATTTTGCCGCCACACATCTTCAAGCGCTTATCAATGATGGCCGTCATTCTATTGTCGCCGTTTATACCCAACCTGATCGCCCCGCTGGTCGAGGCAAAAAACTCAGCGCCAGTCCAGTTAAGCTATTGGCCCAGCAACAGGGCCTGCCAGTTTGTCAGCCGGACTCATTAAAACCTCCGGAACAGCAGTCACTGCTGGCGGAGTTTGGCGCAGATATTATGGTGGTTGTGGCCTATGGCCTGATTCTGCCACAAACGGTTCTGGATATTCCCCGCCTCGGCTGTATCAATGTGCACGGCTCTATCCTACCCCGCTGGCGCGGTGCAGCACCCATCCAGAGAGCGGTTGAAGCCGGCGACGCAGAATCGGGGGTGACCATTATGCAAATGGATGCCGGGCTGGATACCGGTGCAATGCTAAGCATCAGCCGCTGCTCAATTGACTCCGACGAAACCAGTGGCTCCCTCTACAACAAGTTAGCTGAGCTGGGCACCGCAGCGCTGTTGGATGACCTGGGTAGGCTGGAAAAGGGCACTGCGGTCGCTGTTATACAGGACCACAGTCAGAGCACCTATGCCAACAAAATTGATAAAACAGAAGCTCTGATCGACTGGTCGGCAGAGGCGGCAACCATTGGCCGCCGCGTTCGCGCATTTAATCCCTTTCCCGCTGCATACACATTGATCCAGGGTCAACGCCTCAAGGTTTGGGCCGGCCTTGCAGATTCCACTGCGACAACGGGCAAAGCAGGGCAAATTATTGAATCCAATAACAGCGGGTTACTGGTAGCCTGCGGGCAGGGTCACTTGCTACTGACCGAAATTCAACTTGCCGGGAAATCGAGAATGCCGGTATCCGAAATTTTAAAATCCCGTGCTGAGCTCTTTGCTGTTGGCCAACAGCTGGGCAATTAATTTATGAATGTTCGCGCTGCAGCTGCAGAGGTTATTGCCAAAGTGCTGCGCGGACAATCCCTGTCGGCCCTGTTACCAGACTACAGCGATCGAGTAGACGAAAAAGACCGCGCGCTTTTAAAGCAGATGTGTTTTGGCACCATGCGCTGGTATCCACAGATCGCCATTTTGCTTAAAGAGCTGCTGACCAAGCCACTGCGCGATAAAGACTTGGAGATTCAGGGGCTGCTGGCCTGCGGCCTCTATCAGTTGATGTATATGCGCATCGCCGAGCATGCGGTCATCAATGAAACCGTCTCAGCCAGTCACAAACTCAACCGCCGTTGGGCCAAGGGCCTGGTTAACGCAGTGCTGCGCAATTTCCAGCGGCAGCGACAGCAGCTGGTTGATCAGCAAGAAAATAATCAGGTATTCCAAGCCGCCCACCCAAAATGGCTGCTAAACCATATCCGTGACGCCTGGGGCCCAGAATTAGCCGAACAGATTATTGCCGCCAATAATCAGCAGGCGCCTATGATGCTGCGGATAAACCGACTGCGCACCTGCCGAGAGGATTATTTGGCACAGCTGGCCGCCGCAGAGATTAACTGCGCAGCGGCCAGCTATAGCGCTGAGGGAATACTGCTCACTGAACCCAGGGATGTTTCTCTGCTTCCAGAATTCGCCAATGGCTATGTGAGTGTGCAAGATGAGGCTGCGCAACTCGCGGCTCCTCTTCTGATGCTGGAGCCAGGCCAGACTGTACTAGATGCCTGCTGTGCTCCGGGGGGCAAGACCTGTCATATTCTGGAGAGCCAGCCTGATCTGGCCCGAGTGGTGGCTGTGGATCTTGAGCCACGCCGCCTGGCCCGAGTTGAGGAAAACCTGCAGCGCCTGGGCCTCGGCGCTGAAATTATTGCCGCCGATGCCGGCGATTTGCAGCACTGGTGGGATAGTCAGCCCTTCGACCGCATACTGATCGATGCGCCCTGTTCAGCCTCTGGTGTTATTCGTCGCCATCCGGATATCAAAATACTGCGTAAACCCGCGGATATTGCTAAGCTAGCAGCCATCCAGCTGCAACTGGTCAACCAGCTGTGGCACGCTTTGAGCGAAGGGGGCATTTTGCTGTACGCAACCTGCTCTGTATTGCCTGATGAAAATGACCAGGTGATCGGGCAGTTTTTGGCAACCAATGCCAATGCCTCAGTGCTGAACATTGATGCTGATTGGGGAATAAAAACAGATTACGGGCGGCAATTATTTCCCAAGATCAATGGCAACGATGGGTTTTATTACTCGCGGCTGCAAAAAGCAGCTGACAACAACTCGGAATGACCATGAAAATAGTAATAGTAGGCGCCGGACAGGTTGGCGCCACACTGGCAGAGAACCTGGCCCGAGAATACAACGATATTACAGTTGTCGATATTAACGACAATGCTTTGCGCGCCCTGCAGGATCGCCTGGATATACGCACCGTGCCCGGCACTGGCTGCTACCCGGATGTGCTGGTGCAAGCTGGCATCGAGGATGCCGATATGCTGGTGGCAGTGACCAACAGCGATGAGATTAATATTATCGCCTGCCAGGTTGCCTACTCGTTATTCCACACACCCACTAAGATTGCTCGAGTTCGCGCACCCAACTACACCAACCCGAAATATAAAAAGCTGCTGTTTAACGACAAGCATATGCCTGTGGATGTGATGATTACTCCCGAGCAGGTGGTGACAGATTACATTCGCAAACTGGTTGAACAGCCCGGGGCGCTTCAGGTCTTGGACTTTGCCGATGGCATTATTCAACTGGTGGGTTTGCGGGCAGTTAAAGACAGTCCTCTGGTGGGTCAGGAGTTGCGTACCTTAAAAGAACATATGCCCAATGTGGATGCGCGAGTGGCGGCGATCTACCGCAAAGACCGGGCAATATTCCCCGAAGGGGATACGGTAATTGAAGATGGCGATGAGGTATTCTTTATTGCCGCCAAGAAAAATATCCGCAAGGTAATGGGTGAGCTGCGCCGACTGGAGAAACCCTACCATCGCCTGGTGATCGCCGGGGGCGGCAATATTGGCTTCCGCCTGACCAAGGCTCTGGAGGACGATTACAATATTAAAATTATTGAGTACTCAGATAAGCGCGCAGCCTATCTCTCAGAAAAGCTCAACAGGGCGGTGGTATTAAAGGGATCGGCCACTGACCAAGAATTATTGCTGGATGAAAATATTGATAAGACCGATGTCTTTCTCGCCCTGACCAATGACGATGAAGTCAATATTATGGCCTCGTTGCTGGCTAAACGGCTGGGTGCTAAAAAGGTGATGACATTGATTTCCAATCCAGTCTACGCCGACCTAATGCAGGGTGGTGAGATCGATATTGCTATATCGCCACAGCAGGCCACCACCAGCTCTCTACTGGCCCATGTGCGCAGGGGAGATACCGTAAGCGTGCACTCACTTAGGCGTGGGGCTGCAGAAGCACTTGAGATTGTTGTCCATGGCGACAAAAAAAGCTCCAAGGTTGTGGGCCGCGCTATTGGCGATATTAAATCTCCGCCAGGCGCCACGCTGGCCGCTCTGGTGCGCAATGGCGAGGTGTTGGTTGCCCATCACGACACAGTTATTGAAGCCGAAGACCATGTAATTGTCTTTGTAGTGGATAAAGAAAATACCAAAGCCGTGGAAAAATTATTCGCGGTTAATTTTAGCTTCTTCTAGGTTAACAATTGATATGCATTTAGCGGTTACAGCTAGGGTACTGGGATTTTTGCTGATGATCTTCAGCCTGACCATGTTGACGCCCATTATCGTAGCCTGGATCTATGGCGAGCAAACGTCGCAGACCTTCCTCAGCGCCTTTGCCATTACGTTGTTGGTAGGGCTGCTGTTCTGGTTTCCTGCTAAAAATAAAAAGGGAGAGCTGCGTACCCGGGATGGCTTTATTGTCACGGTGTTTTTCTGGTTAGTACTAAGTACCTTTGGTGCTCTGCCGCTAATGCTCTCAGAGGCCCCCAATCTAAGTTTTATGGATGCTCTGTTTGAATCGATTTCTGGTTTGACCACCACTGGGGCTACGGTGATTTCTGGTCTCGACGATCTGCCCAAGTCCATTCTCTACTATCGCCAGCAGCTGCAGTGGTTGGGTGGTATTGGTATTGTGGTTATTGCCGTCGCCATTCTGCCTATGCTGGGTGTGGGGGGCATGCAGATCTACCGCACCGAAACACCAGGGCCCATGAAAGATGCCAAGCTGACCCCGCGAATTACCGAAACTGCCAATGTGCTGTTTAAAATCTATCTCGGTTTAACCAGCATCTGCGCACTGGCCTACTGGATGGCGGGTATGAATGGTTTTGATGCCATTAGTCACAGCTTTTCTACGGTCGCCATAGGCGGATTTTCTACCCATGATGCCAGTATTGGATTTTTTGACAGTGGCGCAATTATGGCTATCTGTTCATTCTTTATGGTGGTCTCAGGCCTAAACTTTGCCCTGCATTATCATGTGTTGCACAACCGCAAACTGGGTTACTACTGGGCAGACCCCGAAGCCAGAATGTATATCTATCTATTGCTGGTGGGTGCGATTATCACCTGTCTGTATCTGTATTACAGCGGCACCTATGACTGGAGCCAGAGCTTCAGCCAGGGCACATTCCAGCTTATCTCTATCATGACCACCACTGGGTTTGCCACCACAGAATTTAACGCCTGGCCCACTTTTTTGCCCTTTTTTCTGTTGTTTCTGTCGTTCTTTGGCGCCTGTGCCGGCTCTACTGGTGGCGGGATTAAAATCGGACGCATGCTGATTTTGGCTCAGCAGGGTATTAGAGAGATCTACAGGTTGGTGCACCCCAATGCGCTGCTGCCTATCAAGATTCGCAACCGCAAAATTCCAGAGCGCGTTGCCGATGCCATTTGGGCCTTTGTGGGCGTCTATCTGGCGATTTTTTATCTGATGGTGCTGTTGCTACTGGCCTCGGGACTGGACTATGTGACGGCCTGGTCAGCGACCGCGGCGGCACTAAATAATCTTGGCCCAGGCCTTGGAGCTGTAGCCACCAACTATGCAGATATTGGTAGCTTTGCCAAGTGGGTGCTCTGCTGGGGCATGCTGCTGGGCCGCCTGGAAATATTTACCCTGCTGGTATTGTTTACACCAACGTTCTGGAAAAATTAGTTAAGCCTGCCCCTAAAGATTCTGCTTATAGGGCTCTGATTAAAGAGCTCTGATCAATCAGGCTGCGTTGGGATCCCATTTCAGCTGGTGCTCAATGGCCGCAATCATCATGCCAGCCACATCTTTCTCAGTCGCTGATTCTATGCCTTCAAGTCCGGGTGAAGAATTGACCTCCAATAGCAGGGGCCCTGTCTTGGAGCGAATAAGGTCGACACCAGCCACAGCTAGACCCATAGCCTTTGCAGCCTTTATCGCCAGGCGCCGTTCTTCTGGGCTGGGACGCACAACAGATGCACTGCCGCCCTGGTGAATATTGGCACGGAATTCGCCTGGTGCAGCTGTCCTTTGTATCGCTGCCTTAACCTTGCCATTAATAACAAATAACCGCAGGTCTTTGCCGCCGGCTTCTTTAACAAATTCCTGCACCAGTAAATTTGCTTTTACTGCCTTAAAGGCATTGATCACACTCTGGGCAGCTTTTTTTGTCTCCGCCAACACAACACCTCGACCCTGGCTACCTTCAAGCAGTTTAACAATCAATGGCGCACCGCCGACCATATCAATCAGCTCGTTGGTATCAATGGGAGAATTGGCAAATCCTGTAAGAGGAATATCCAGGCCGCTCTTAATCAGCAGTTGCAGGGAAAACAATTTATCTCGCGACTGGCTGATGGCCAGTGAACTATTCTGTACATAGACGCCCATGCTTTCAAACTGTCGGGTCAGAGCACAGCCATAAAATGTGGCGCTGGGGCGGATGCGCGGAATTACCGCATCCAACCCATTGACTATATGCCCGCCGCGGTAGTGCACCTCTGGCATCTCATCATCGAGCTTCATATAACAGTCTTTGATATTGTAGAACACCATTTCGTGGCCGCGCTCTTCGCCGGCCTCCATAATGCGCTGATTGCTATAGAGGTCTGGGTTGCTGGCCAGTACTGCTATTTTTAATCCGTTATTGGCACTGGTGGTAATGCCATACATATCGCGCAATTCCAGGTCAGAGATTCGACCCAGGTTCATACTGGCCGCTGGATCTACCAGTATGCGACCGGTCATTGCCTCACGGCCAAGAAGCATGCGATAGCCCATGCTGTCGCGATTACTTAAGGTGAGTTCAATATCCCATACCTGGTCACCCAGGCGCATGGGCACTTTAATCACATAGCGTTTCTCGCTGGCACCGCTGGTATTTTTAACCATACGCCGGTCAACCACAGGCGCTTCACAGCGCAGAGAAACTTTGCGATTATTTTGCAGAGGATGCACATCAAAGGAGACCCAGGCCGCAGTGCCGCGCTTAAACGCATGAATATTAAAGGCGTGAACTACGGAGGTTTTGGCTCCCGAATCTACCCGCATTTTAATCGCAGGAATACCTAACTGAGGTAGGGCGCACCATTCCTCACTGCCAATAATTATTTTTTCTGATGCCGCTGTGTCCATGTTTTTACCTTTGCTTTAATCCGCAATATTATTGTTTTCGCGCTTGGTAATAAGCCTCTTCGGAAATACCATGGTAGGCAGTGGCCTGCTTCTGGAATGCCTTAACAGATTCGGCAATACGTCGAGACAGCTCATCTTCCTCCGCTAATTCCTCCAGCACCTCGGCAGACAGTCTGCGCAATTCTGCGATAACATCATCAGGTAACTTTCTGACGTCCACTCCATGGGTCTCGACCAGCTCTACCAATGCGGTGTTATTGCGCGCGGTATATTCATCGAGCATATCCTGATTAACGGCTCGCGCAGCACTTTCAACAATGGCCTGCAAATCTGCAGGCAGCGAGGCCAGTGCCTGTTTATTGACAATCAATTCTAAAATTGGGCCCGGCTCGTGCCAGCCTGGATAGTAATAGTATTTAGCTACCTGATGGAAACCAAAAGCCAGATCATTGTAGGGCCCAACCCATTCAGTGGCATCAATCACACCTGTCTGCATAGAGGTATAAAGCTCACCCCCCGGCATGGTGACAGACACCCCACCGGCGCGGGTGATTACATCACCGCCCAGTCCTGGGATGCGCATTTTTAACCCTTTGATATCTTGCATGGAATTAATTTCGCGGTTAAACCAACCGGCCATTTGCACGCCTGTACTGCCGCCCGCAAAGGGCACCAAATTAAAGGGCTCGTAGAGCTCGCGCCAGAGTTCCAGACCGCCGCCATAGTGCAACCAGCCATTCATCTCCTGGGCATTTAAGCCAAAAGGAACAGAGGTAAAAAATCCGGTCGCCTTGGCTTTACCTGTCCAGTAATAGGCCGCGCCATGGCCCATTTCTGCGGTGCCCTGACTCACAGCGTCAAAGACTTCAAATGCTGGGACAAGCTGCCCTGCACCAAATACTTTTATACTGAGTCGGCCAGCGCTCATAGCCTCAACACGGCGAGCAAAATTTTCTGGTGCTGTGCCCAGACCAGGATAATTTTTTGGCCAGGTAGTGACCAGTTTCCACTCGAATGTCTGCTGCTTTTCAGCTGCACTCTGGCTGCTATCTGAGGCCTGTTGACCGCAACCTATTAACAGTAGAGACAGTAACGCAATAAATCCAATACGCATTTTTTCACCTTGCTATAAACAACTTTTTATTTTTATATGGCAGCCAAGTTTGCCGACGCCAAGATTAATATTTTGGTACCCACTTCTTCAAAACTGACATGAACTCTAGCTCGGGGGCCATTGCCCTCAAAATTTAAAATAACGCCCTCGCCATAAACATTGTGCATAATTTGCTGACCCAGACTAAAACCCGTGGCCTGGCCCTGGTCGCTCTGAATAGCCCCTGCAGCATAACTGGTGGGCCGGGCAATATTATTTTGCAGGCGAACTTCTTCAATCACATCGCTTGGAATATCCCGCACAAAACGCGAGACAGAATTAAAGGTTTCATTGCCGTAGATAGAGCGACTCTCTGCAAAAGTAAGATAGAGTTTTTCCATTGCTCTGGTAATACCTACATAGGCGAGACGACGCTCTTCTTCTAAACGGCCAGGCTCATCTAATGACATTTTATGGGGGAACAAATTTTCTTCCATACCCGCTAGAAACACTAACGGAAATTCCAAACCTTTGGCGCTGTGCAATGTCATTAGCTGAACTGCATCCTGATCTTCATCGGCCTGGCGGTCACCGGCATCCAAGGCGACCTGATCAAGAAACTGCGGCAGTACCGGCAGGTCGTTATCCTCGGCTTCAAAATTGCGGCAGGCATTAACCAGTTCCTCGAGGTTTTCTACTCGAGCCTGACCCCGCTCACCTTTTTCGCGCTTGTGCATTTCAACTAACCCGCTCTGCTGAATAGCACTCTCAGCCTGCTCAAATAGTGGAAGCTCGTCCAGCTGCCCGCTCATCTCATTAATCAGTTCGATAAATACTGCCACTGCATTGGTAGCTCTGGCGGCCAGTCTTTTTTCCGCCACAATAGTCGAGGCCGCGGTCCATAGAGAACTGTTCTGCTCTCGGGAGAGTTCACGAATTAATTCTAGGGTGCGATCACCAATGCCTCTGGGAGGTACATTGACAATTCTCTCAAAGGCGACATCGTCGTGGCAGTTAAGCATCATGCGCAGATAGGAGAGGGCATTTTTAATTTCCAGGCGTTCATAGAAGCGCTGGCCGCCATAGATACGATAGGGTATCTCAGCCTGTAAGAGCGCCGCTTCCAGTACCCGAGACTGGGCATTGGACCTGTAGAGAATTGCGGAATCTTCCCGTCGATGACCTTCATTAACCCAGGTCTGCAGTCGGTCTGCAATGTAGCGAGCTTCGTCATGTTCGTTAAACGCAGCGTACAGCGCAATAGCTTCACCCTCGCCAGCATCTGTCCACAGGCTCTTACCCAACCGCCCGGCATTCTTGGATATAACCGCATTGGCCGCATTGAGAATATTGGAGGTAGAGCGATAATTTTGTTCCAATTTCACAGTGTGGGTATCAGCAAAATCACGTTCATAGCTGAGAATATTTTCGACTTTAGCGCCGCGCCAGCCATAGATTGACTGGTCGTCATCGCCAACCGCGGTTACCGCACTGGTCTTGCCCGCCAGTATGCGCAACCAGGCATATTGCACTGCGTTGGTGTCCTGAAATTCATCGACCAGAATCTGTTGGAAACGCTGCTGATAATGGTCCAGTACTTCGGGGTTGTGTTTCCAGAGCTCCAGCGCGCGCAACAATAGTTCGGCAAAATCTATCACCCCCAAGCGCTCGCAGGTGGCTTCATACTCGCGATAAATACGCAGCATGGTCGCCAAATAGGGGTCGCCTCCCTCCTGAAGATGGGCCGCGCGAAGACCCTCGTCTTTCTGACCATTGATCCACCACTGCGCCTGCTTGGGGGGCCAGCGCTGCTCATCCAGATCCATGGCGCGCATCACGCGCTTAACCAGTCGCAACTGATCATCAGAATCAAGAATTTGAAAATTCTCTGGCAAATTCACATCGCGCCAGTGGGCCTTTAACAAACGGTGCGCCAAACCATGGAAGGTGCCTACCCACATACCCCGCAGTGACATACCCAATAGCTGGTCAATACGCTCTCGCATTTCTCTTGAGGCTTTATTGGTAAATGTAACTGCCAATATGCTGTAGGGCGAGACCCCATCAACCTGAATTTTCCAGGCGATACGATGCACTAGCACGCGGGTTTTACCGCTGCCAGCTCCCGCCAGCACCAGCAGATGTTTCTTATCGCTGGTTACTGCTTCTTCTTGGGCAGAATTTAATTTATTGAGTATTGGGGTAACGTCCATAGGGCTGCATTCTAGCAACTTAGGGATCAAAAATACCTGACCACAACTATTTCTTTTCCGCTTTTTATTACTATTAAGCGTGGATAATAGAGGGTATATGGGTTCAAACGCACTTTTTTTACTACAAAACTGGCAATCTTTAGGGTTTTCTTGTAAATTTTTTACAGAAATGATTTTGGATATTCTATGAAACCCGCAGAACTCACTCAAACTATCAGCGACACTCTCCCGGAGCTGCGCAAGTCTGAGCGCAAGGTGGCCGACTTTGTACTCAGGAATCCGCTGCAGGTGATTCGGATGCGCATTGTTGATCTAGCCCAGGAGGCTGGGGTAAGCGAGCCCACAGTGGTGCGCTTTTGTCGAGCAGTGGGCTGTCGTGGCTTTCAGGATTTTAAACTGGCACTAGCACAACAGCTGGCCTCTAGCCCAAGCTATGGGCAGATAGCAGTCACTGACACGGACTCCACCCGCGAGTACACCCACAAGGTATTTGACTCCACTGTTGATACCTTATTGAAGGTTCGTGAAAGCCTAGTTATTGAGCGGCTGGATGCAGCTGTTGCGGCAATCTGTGCTGCCCAGCGGGTAGAGTTTTATGGCTTTGGTGCATCTGCTGCTGTTGCTTTTGATGCTCAGCATAAGTTTTTTCGCCTGCAAATTACCTCGGCTGCCTACTCTGACCCACATTTGCAGAATATGTCGGCAACCTCGCTGCATCCTGGTGATGTGGTGGTAGCCATATCTCAGTCGGGGCGTACCCAGGCATTATTAGATTCTATGGAACTGGTTAAAAAAGCCGGCGCTATAGTGATTGCACTGGCGCCGAGCGGTTCGCCCATTGCGCGTAATGCCAGTATCGCTATTGAGATAGACGCCAAAGAGGATATACAGATCTACACCCCCCTATCATCAAGAATTGTTCACCTGGCGGTTATTGATGTGCTGGCAATTGGCGTAGCCCAGAAGAAAGGGCCTCAGCTCCAGGAGCATCTCCAGCAACTGCAAGAGGGCCTTCGCTCCCTGCGCAGCAACTGATTTATCTCCAGGCTTTTCGCCTTGGATTTTAACGAGCAATTTTGAACCCCTGCCATTTTTAGTCTAAGTTTAATCCAATAGTCTTTTATCTGAAAAGGTAATCCGTCGACTATTACTCGATTTGTTGTCAATGGTTACATGTAGTCAATACCTTAGGGAAACGGGCCTCTATGGCCTCCATTTATTTGTTAGGGAGAAACCGGATGTTAAACGAAGAGGGTAGTACTGAACTTGCTAAATCAACGGCGAAAATTTATTCCGTGCTTATTATAGGTGTGGAGATTGCTATAGCCGCCGCCGCTATTATATTTCTGGCGGCACTGGCCCCCGGCGCTGCCGCACTGCTAGTTTTAGGTGCCGCGGCACTGTTGTTAATTCTTGGCACGGTAGCATTTCATGCGCTGACCTGCGCAATTAAAGCTCATTACGCAGCTAACCCAGCCGGTGCTGCAGCGGCTTATGGTTTTCCCACCTATGCCGCACTAAAAGCATCATGGCCCTGGGCGGTGCGACTGGTCGCTTGTTAAAGTAGGTACTGAGGCGGCCTCTTGAAAAGAGGCCGCCTCAGTTATTTTCAATCAACAGCTCTTCAGCCTGTGGTTGTGCTCTGCACTTAGGCTAGATTGAGTTCCTATCTATTATTTTTATTCTGTGGCCACTGATTATGCGAAAAGCTTGCAGTGCGAAAGATCATACCCTTGGTATCAAGGTAGTCTAAATAAATCTTCAACAGAACAATTTAGTTTGTTTGCAATTTTTAGGGCAAGAACGGTTGAGGGCACATAAATTCCATTTTCGATTGCATTGATGCTTTTCCTTGAAACTTCGGCACACTCTGATAGTTCTTGCTGAGTCAGGCCCGCAGACTTTCTCAGTTCTTCAAGGTTATTTAGCAGTTTTTTGTGATCTTTTCCCAAAACTATTTCTTTTCAAACTCTTCAACAGCATTGGTTAATTCTTCACCGGTGTTTGGATAAAGATATCCAGCAACCATGGTGCCTATACCTATGGCGCCTACCAAATATCCAACACCCACAAAGAAAGATCCCATAGCAACATAACCGAGAAGGTAGATGCCAACACCGACAAAAATCGTGATTACTCCCCCTCTGCGATAATCTATGGGTTGTTTTTTTCTTTCATCAAAGATACCTAATAGATCCTCAAGTTTAGCTGGGTCATTTAGGTGCTTTGATATCTCCAATATTGTTTTGTTCTTATCTTTGCTTTCTAAATATAACCAAATAAACACCGACACCGGAATAATGATCCCTGTAAGAATTCCTAAAATAGGTATTAAATTTTCCACAATGACTCCTTGTTAATATTTACAACAGACATTAGATCAAGATATGTAACGCAAAGTTATCATGACACTAAAGGGAAGTAAAGGTTACATTGGCAGGATAAGCCAGGTCCTCATAACACAGTGAAAACTGATGATAAAGTTATGGGTTATCTGTTGTCTCTTGTCTCTTGATATAGGTTTGGTCGAGTTTCAATGCTGAACTCTGAAACTACAGTCTGGTGAACCACTCAACTGTAATGGAGTAGCAATTACTGAGCCTTATTTTTCATAGAATAAACTTAAAAAAGAACCAAAAAATAAGGCCCCACATAGTTGCATTAACAATAACGGATCTAATAAAACTGTTTGCATAGTATCTACTAATTTCTACTCGACAGTCACTGGGTGTTTTTGAACAGTGCATTACTCTTCTTTGTAATCCTCTTCAAGAATTCCCTTTTGTTTCAAAGTCTTTGTTAATTTTTCCAGACGAACTAATGCTATTACACCAGCCATTCCGAAAACAAACCCTATTACTGCTAAACCTTCCATCATTTCTCCTTTTTAAAGCACTGTTCGAAATTACTCTACCGTGACAGACTTCGCCAAGTTTCGAGGCTGGTCTACATCTGTGCCTTTTAACAGCGCCACATGATAGGAGAGCATCTGTAATGGTAATGTATAAATAATGGCCTCCAAACTCTGGGGTACATGGGGCATATCGATCACTGTGATACCTGGTTCGCTGACAAATCCAGAATCACGATCGGCAAATACAAAAAGTTGACCGCCGCGGGCACGTACTTCGTGTAAATTAGATTTTAGTTTTTCTAATAATTCATTGTTGGGCGCAACGGTAACTACCGGCATATCTTCATCTACCAGCGCCAGCGGCCCATGTTTTAGTTCACCCGATGGGTAGGCTTCTGCATGTATATATGAGATTTCTTTAAGTTTTAGTGCACCTTCAAGGGCGATGGGGTACTGCTCACCGCGCCCTAAAAATAACGCATGATGCTTGTTGGCAAAGGATTCCGATACCTGTTCAATAACAGAATCTAGGGCTAGTACCTGCCTGCAAAGCTCCGGGAGTTTGTGCAGATTCTGCACCAGCTGCTGTTCAATTTTTGTTTCCAGTCCTCTATGTTTGGCCAGCGACAATGCCAGCAACTGAAGTGCTACCAGTTGAGTGGTAAAAGCCTTGGTTGACGCCACCCCAATTTCAGGGCCCGCCATGGTCATCAAAGAAATATTTGACTCACGTACTAGAGAGCTATTGGCGACATTACAGATTGCCAAAAAGCCTAAGTAGCCAGACTCTTTTGCTTTGCGCAACGCGGCTAATGTATCTGCGGTTTCACCAGATTGCGAAATAGTGACAAATAATGTTGCGGACGGCACTGCAACTTTTCGATAGCGATATTCACTAGCCACTTCTACCTGGCAGGGAATACCTGCATATTGTTCGAGCCAATATTTCGCCACCAGCCCAGAGTGAAAACTGGTGCCGCAGGCAATAATATGTATGGCCTGAGTCTGTTGGAAAAGCTCTTCAGCCTGGTAACCAAAAATTGCTTCGCGGATATGGTTTTCCGCTATGCGCCCGGCAAAGGTGTTGGCCAGCACTGTAGGCTGCTCAAACATTTCTTTTTGCATAAAGTGACGGTATTCGCCTTTATCTGCAATCTGGTCTTTCTCTTCCAGTTCTTGCATGCTGCGCTCAACAGAGTTGCCTGCTGTATCATAGATCCGATACTGATTATGACTTAATTCAACCAGATCACCTTCTTCTAAAAAGATAAAGCGATCGGTGACCTGGCGCAATGCCATTTGATCCGAGGCAATAAAATTCTCATCAATACCCAGGCCAAGCACCAGCGGACTGCCACTGCGAGCTGCAATGATGGTATTGGGTTGATCCTCAGCAATCACGCCCAGGGCATAGGCCCCCTCTAAACGGGCAATAGTTTTATGTACTGCGCTGCGAAGGTTTTTTTCGGTTTTTAAAAAGTGATGTACCAGGTGAGCAATCACCTCAGTATCTGTCGCCGACAAAAATTGATAGCCGGCCTCCGTTAGTTCGCTGCGCAGTTCGTCGTGGTTTTCAATAATGCCATTATGTACAACGGACACACCCTCGGATATATGCGGGTGGGAGTTGACTGTGCTAGGTTCGCCATGGGTGGCCCATCTAGTATGGGCAATGCCTGTATGACCGGCTATTGGATGTTGCTCAGCCACTGCTTCAAGTTCTGCAACCTTGCCGATATTTTTTCGGGTTTGTAATCTTTGGTTGGCATCAATAATTGACAGGCCGGCAGAATCATAGCCGCGATACTCCAGTCGTCGAAGACCTTCAATTAAAATTTTGTACACATTCCTTTGGGTGGCTGCACCAACAATTCCGCACATGGATTATTTTTCCTTTTTAGTTGGGCGTTTCCAGCCCTCAATATTTCGCTGTTTTGCTCTGCTTACCCCTAGGGTATGGGCAGGAATATTCTGGGTCAGGGTTGAACCTGCACCCACGAAACCCTGTGCACCAATGGTTACCGGAGCTACCAGGGTACTGTTGGATCCAATAAAAGCACCGTCGCCAATGTTGGTTTTGTGTTTATTGACGCCGTCATAATTACAGGTAATTGTGCCTGCTCCTACATTGACCTTTTCGCCAAGCTCGGCATCGCCAATATAACTTAGGTGATTTATTTTACTGCCATCACCAACAACGGCTTTTTTTGTTTCAACAAAATTACCCACTTTGGTGTTCTGTCCCAGTTGGGTGCCAGGTCTTATTCTGGCAAAGGGTCCGAGCACTGCATGGTTACCAATTGAGGAGGACTCAATCACTGTATTGGATTTAATCTCGACGCCATCACCAATAATACTATGGCTAATATGGCAGTTGGGACCAATACGGACATTGGATCCTATTTTTACATCGCCCTCAAAAACGCAGTTAACATCGATAAAATTATCCGTACCTGCACTGAGATTGCCCCGCTGATCAAAACGACTTGGATCTGCCAGGCTAGTACCAGAGAGCATGAGTGTATTAGCCTGCTGTAACTGGTAGGCCCGCTCTAAATGACTGAGTTGAACGCGATTATTAACACCCTCTACCTCAGCGGCTGAGCTGGGGTTAATGCTGGAGATGCTATAACCATGGGCTCGGGCCAGGGCAATCAGATCGGTAAGATAATATTCTCCCTGAGCATTGCTATTGTTAATCAGCGGCAGCCAAGACATTAGCTCACGAGCGCCGAGCGCTAATACACCGGTATTGATCTCAGTAATTTTTAGTTGCTCAGGACTGGCATCTTTCTGCTCGATAATAGATTCAATCTTGCCCTGGCTATTACGTAGAATGCGCCCATAACCCATGGGATCATCAAGATCTATGGTCAACAGGCCGATAGTTGAATCAGAGACCGCGGACAACATCTTTGCAATAGTGGCTGGAGTTATTAAGGGCACATCGCCGTAAAGAATTAACACTGTGGCCTCTTCCCGCAGGTGGGGCACGGCCATCTGCACCGCATGGGCGGTACCCAACTGCTCAGTCTGCTGGACAAAGGTGCTGTTGGTATTTGCCATTGCCTCTTCAACCTGGGCTGCACCATGGCCAGTGACAATGATTTTCTTGGCATTGGTGAGGCTGTCTGCTGCGGCTATTACATGGGCCAGCATTGGCTGACCCGCCAGCGGGTGCAATACTTTGGGCAGGGCCGACTGCATGCGAGTCCCTTTGCCGGCGGCAAGAATGATGATATCTGTGATCATAGGCAAATTTTATAGGCTCCTAGCTAGTGGGAGTTTCGACTGGTCACGGTACTGTCAAATAGGCCACAACACAAGTGCTCTGGGGCCTGACTAAATAGGATCAGGGTTTAAAAGTAACCACCCAGATAGCAAAAAAGGGTGGCTGTGCCACCCTTTTTCTACGGATTAGCTAGTATTAGCCACCGAGTTTTTTACGCAATGTCTGGACTGTGCGCAGCTGTGCTGTGCTTTCCGCCAGCATGGCCGCGGCTTTTGAATATTCTATTTCGCCTGTTTGGTTGGCCAGCGCAGACTCCGCATCCTTGACAGCTTCTGCGGCAGCGGCTTCGTCAATATCGTTGGCGCGCACTGCTGTATCGGCCAGTATGGAGATATTGTTTGGCTGCACTTCCAGATAGCCGCCAGACAGATAGTAAATTTCCTCTTCACCATTCTGTTTTACCAGGCGCACAGGGCCGGGACGCAAGTCACTCAGCAGTGGTGCATGACCAGCGGTAACACCCAACTCGCCTAGGGACCCAGTCGCAACAACCATCTCCACCAAACCAGAGAACAGGGATTCATCTGCACTTACGATGTCACAATGAACTGTTATAGCCATTTCTTTATTGCCTTTGCTTGCTGCAATTTACAGGTTTATAGACTTAAAGCTTTTGCGCTTTTTCCACCGCTTCTTCGATAGAGCCAACCATATAGAACGCCTGTTCTGGCAGATCATCGTACTGTCCCGCAAGAATACCTTGGAAGCCAGCAATGGTGTCTTTCAGAGAAACATACTTACCAGGTGAACCGGTAAAGATTTCAGCAACATGGAATGGCTGTGACAGGAAGCGCTCAATCTTACGGGCGCGAGCTACGGCCATTTTGTCTTCTTCTGAAAGCTCGTCCATACCCAGAATCGCAATAATATCCTTCAGCTCTTTGTAGCGCTGTAGTACGGTCTGCACACCACGAGCCACTTCATAGTGCTCAGTACCTATAATCAGCGGATCTAGCTGGCGTGAAGTTGAATCCAGTGGATCTACCGCAGGGTAAATACCTTTGGAAGCAATGTCTCGGCTCAGTACAACAGTTGAATCCAGGTGCGCGAAGGTGGTTGCAGGTGATGGATCGGTCAAGTCATCCGCTGGTACATAAACGGCCTGAACCGAAGTAATAGAACCAGTTTTAGTTGAAGTAATACGCTCCTGAAGAACACCCATTTCCTCCGCCAGCGTAGGCTGGTAGCCTACCGCCGAAGGCATACGGCCCAACAGTGCGGATACTTCGGTACCTGCCAATGTGTAACGGTAGATATTGTCGACGAACAACAGTACGTCTTTGCCTTCGTCACGGAATTTTTCTGCCATGGTCAAACCGGTCAGTGCTACACGCAGTCTGTTTCCGGGGGGCTCATTCATCTGGCCGTAAACCATAGCTACTTTTGATTCGCTTGGGGTCTCAACGTTTACAACGCCAGATTCCTGCATCTCGTAGTAGAAGTCATTGCCTTCACGGGTACGCTCACCAACACCAGCAAATACCGACAGACCACTGTGCTCAGTAGCAATATTGTTAATCAGCTCCATCATGTTTACGGTTTTACCAACACCGGCACCACCAAACAGACCAACTTTACCGCCTTTGGCGAAAGGACAGACTAGGTCGATTACCTTGATACCTGTCTCCAGCAAATCATCGGACGCGGCCAACTCATCATAGGCTGGCGGCTTGCGGTGAATAGCCATACGCTCTTTTTCACCGATCGGGCCTTTTTCGTCAATCGGGTTGCCGAGCACATCCATAATGCGTCCCAAGGTTTCGGTTCCCACAGGAACAGAAATTGGGGCGGCGGTGTTATTAACACCCAGACCGCGGCTAATCCCTTCTGAGGATCCCATGGCGATTGCTCGCACTACGCCATCGCCTAACTGCTGCTGCACTTCCAGTGTTAGACCTTTGTCGTCGACCACTAGTGCGTCATAGACGTTGGGTACCTGATCGCGGGGAAATTCCACATCGATCACGGCACCAATAATTTGTACGATACGTCCACTACTCATGTCCGGTTCCTCTTAACTAAACCTTTAAAATTCGTTTGGCTTTAAACGGCAGCTGCGCCACTTACAATTTCTGACAGCTCTTGGGTAATCGCTGCCTGGCGCGCTTTGTTATAAAGCAGTTGTAATTCATCAATCATGTCACCGGCATTGTCGGTGGCATTTTTCATAGCTAACATTCGGGCTGCCTGCTCGCAGGCTTTGTTCTCTACAACACCCTGGTAAATCTGGGATTCTATATAGCGAATCAACAAGCCATCCAGCAACTCTTGAGCATCTGGTTCATAGATGTAGTCCCAGTGATGGTTGAGGCTGGTATCATCTGTAGCTGCCAATGGTAATAGTTGCTCAACGGTTGGCGACTGGGTCATGGTGTTAACAAACTCGTTACTTACCACAAACAACTTATCGATACGGCCTTCATCAAAGGCGTCCAACATCACTTTTACACCGCCGATCAAATCTGCTGCATTGGGCTCATCACCCACATCTTTAACTGCGGCAACAACATTGCCGCCCACAGCACTAAAGAAACCTGCAGCTTTATTACCAACCACACAGATATCAACTTCGACGCCCTGATCTGACCAGGCTTTCATTGACTTAAGCGCGGCTTTAAACAGGTTAATATTCAAGCCACCACAGAGACCGCGGTCTGTTGAGATCACTACATAAGCCACACGCTTAACTTCACGCTCTTCCAAATACTGATGTTTGTATTCAGACACTGCGTTTGCAATATGGCCCACCACATCACGGATACGCTGGGCATAGGGCTTACCCAATGCCATGCGGTCCTGGGCGCGACGCATCTTGCTCGCCGCCACCATTTCCATGGCACTAGTGATCTTCTGCGTGCTGCCAATACTAGCAATTTTCGTTTTGACTTCTTTACCGATTGCCATTTCTTATGCCTGTCCGGTTACTCTGTCTTACCAGGTTTGGGTTGCAACGAATTTATCCAGAGCCGCTTTAAAACCAGCGCCTATATCGTCGTTGTAATCGCCCGACTGATTGATTTGATCCATCAGATCACCGTGCTCAGCTTTCATATAAGAGAGTAGGGCCGCTTCAAAATCACCAATCTTGTTGACTTCAACTGCTTGCAAATAGCCATTGTCAGCCGCATAAACCATAACGCCCATCTCAGCGATACTTTGAGGCGAATACTGCTTTTGCTTCATAAGCTCGGTGACACGCTCACCGTGGTCAAGCTGTGCTTTGGTAGCTTCATCAAGGTCAGAGGCAAACTGTGAGAAAGCCGCAAGTTCACGATACTGTGCCAGTGCGGTACGAATACCACCGGACAGCTTTTTAATGATTTTTGTCTGAGCTGCACCACCTACACGAGATACCGAAATACCGGCGTTCATCGCAGGGCGAATACCAGAGTTGAACATATCCGCTTCAAGGAAAATCTGACCGTCGGTAATCGAAATTACGTTGGTCGGTACAAAGGCAGATACGTCACCAGCCTGAGTTTCAATGACTGGCAGTGCAGTCAATGAACCCGTCTGGCCTTTAACTTCACCATCGGTGAACTTTTCTACGTAATCGGCGTTAACACGTGCCGCGCGCTCCAGTAGACGGGAGTGCAGATAGAAAACATCACCAGGATAGGCTTCACGGCCCGGAGGACGTTTCAACAGCAGTGAGATTTGACGGTAGGCCCAGGCCTGCTTAGTCAAATCATCATAGATAATCAGAGCATCTTGACCGCGATCGCGATAGTACTCACCCATGGAGCAACCGGCAAATGGTGCCAAGAACTGCATGGCTGCCGGATCAGATGCAGTAGCTGCAACAACAATGGTATGTTCCATTGCGCCGTGCTCTTCTAGCTTGCGCACTACGGCGGCAACAGAAGCGGCTTTCTGACCAACAGCTACATAGATACATTTAATACCTGAGCCTTTCTGGTTGATAATGGCGTCAACAGCAATAGCTGATTTACCAATCTGGCGATCACCAATAATCAGCTCGCGCTGACCACGGCCGATTGGCACCATGGTATCTACTGCTTTCAAACCAATTTGTACTGGCTGGTCAACAGATTGACGCTCAATTACACCTGGGGCAACTTTTTCAATTGCGTCGGTGAGGGCAGCGTTAACTGGACCCTTGCCATCAATAGGGTTACCCAGGGCGTCGACTACGCGACCTTCCAGTTCTGGACCTACTGGTACTTCCAATACACGTCCTGTGCATCGGGCTTTTTGTCCTTCGGCCAGTGTTTGGTAATCACCCAGTACCACGGCGCCGACTGAATCGCGCTCCAGGTTAAGTGCCATACCGTAAACACCGCCATCGAACTCGATCATTTCGCCGTACATCACGTCAGCTAGACCGTGAATACGAATGATACCGTCCGATACGGAAACAATGGTGCCCTCATTTTGGGCTTCTGACGAAACATTAAGGTTGTCGATACGACTCTTAATAATTTCGCTGATTTCTGATGGATTCAGTTGCTGCATGCTTTGGCCTCAATCCTTAGGAATTTAGTGATTCGGCGAGTTTGGTCAAACGACCGCGAATGGACCCGTCAATAACGGTGTCCCCGGCGCGTATTACCGCACCACCCAACAGGCTCTTATCTAAGCTAACCTGCATATTTACTTTTCGTTCTAATTTTGCGCTCAGTGCATCGCTGAGTTTTTGCTGCTGTTCAGCATCCATCTCATGCGCTGCTACCAATTCCACATCAACCGCTTTTTCACGGTTAGCTTTCATAATTTCAAACTGATGGGAAATCTGTGGCAATAGTTGCAACCTGCGATTTTCAGACAGGATGGAAATAAAGTTCTGACCAGTTGCGCCCAACTCGTCACCACATATCTCTACTACCGCTGCCGCTTGCTGCGCCGCTGTTGAACTCGGAGAGCTCAAAAGCTTAACAACCGCTGGTTGCTGTGCAACAGCTCCAGCAGTGGACAGGCTTTGCGACCAGCCCTGCAGGTCCCCGGCATCTGCAGCAAATTCAAACGCCGCCTTTGCATAGGGCCGAGCTAATGTGCTCAATTCTGCCATGTTAAACCTCAGTTACAGCTGCGCTGCCAGTTTGTCGACCAGCGCGCGATTAGATTTTTCGTCAATTGATGCTTCGAGCACTTTTTCCGCACCAGCAAGAGCCAGACCTGCCACGGAGGCACGCAACTCTTCTTTGGCGCGGTTAATTTCCTGCTCTATATCTGCCTGAGCAGCAGCTTTGATGCGGTCGCCTTCTGCGACTGCCTGCTGCTTAGCTTCATCAATAATCTGATTGGCTCGCTTGTTGGCTTGATCAATAATACCGGCCGCTTCCTGCTTAGCTTCTTTCATTTGGTCAGTCGCTTTGTTCTGAGCCAGTTCAAGATCACGCAGGGCACGGTCAGCCGCATCAAGTCCATCGGCGATTTTTTTCTGGCGCTCTTCCATAGCCTCAATAATGACTGGCCATACAAACTTCATACAAAACCACACGAAGAATGCAAAGGTCACCATCTGACCAAAAAGCGTTAGATTAATATTCACGCCATTACCTCATTAATAGATGAGTTAAAAATCATTTGTTCTTGTTACACGCCAACACTTGGAGCGACAACAAAGATCAGGTACATAGCGATACCAACACCAATAATTGGCACAGCATCAATCAGACCAGCTAGCAGGAACATTTTACCCTGAAGCATTGGACCCAGCTCTGGCTGACGAGCAGTTCCTTCGATTAATTTTCCGCCCAGCAGACCCATACCAACGGCTGCCCCCAGTGCGCCCAATCCGAGCATAATTGCCGCAGCAATGATTACAAGTTCCATCGTAGACTCCCAATTTTAGTGATTAATTAGTAAATAAAAGTAAAGTGAATTTAGTGGTCTTCGTGCGCCATACTTAGATAGACGACAGTCAGTACCATGAAAATAAATGCTTGCAGGGTAATTACCAGGATATGGAATACTGCCCAGCCCCATTGCATTAACCCGCCACCCAGAGCTGTCAGACCGCCACCCAGGGCCATAAAGACCATGCATAGCAGAACAGTTTTGCCCGTAGATATTTTGCCCTTGAGATTCAGCCCGCAGACGCCGCAAACCAAAATAAAGATAGCCAGCCAAAATAGCGCGCTGGTTTGCTCACCAAAAATTTGTGCGTGGATACCGCCGCCAATCAGTCCAGCGCCAGCGCCAGCCGCAAACATGGTTGCAATTAGAATAAAGATCATCTCGCCAGCGTACATGTTGCCGAACAGTCGCAGACCCAGAGAGAAGGGTTTAGCCAACAGACCCACAGTTTCCATAAACAGGTTAATTGGTATAAAGCCCCAGTGGTTAAATGGGTGCATGGTCAACTCGCTGATAAAGCCAGTGCCTTTAATTTTAATGGAGTAATAGAGCATCAGGATAAACACACCCAGCGCCATTCCCAATGTGATATTGGGGTCAGTGGATGGAACAATCTTCTGATAGTTCACGCCAGCTAGCATCAACAACTCAGGGACCAGATCCACAGGAAGCAGATCCATAAGATTCATCAGGAATATCCACACAAAAATGGTAAGCGCCAGCGGAGCAACCATTTTGTTATGGCCGTGAAAGCTGTCTTTCACCGCGCCGTCGATAAACTCAACAATCAGCTCAACAAAGTTGAGCACACCAGAGGGAACACCTGTTGTGGCGCGCTTTGCCGCAGTCCGGAACAGCAGACAAAACAGTATGCCCAACCCTATAGACCAGGCCATAGAATCTACATGAATTGCCATAAAGCCCATTTCAGCAGCTTCTTCAGCACCATGAGCAAAGCTCCATCCATTTTCAGGATGGTTGCCATAAACCAGGTTGGTTAGGTGATGCTGAATATATTCAGTTGTACTTGCGGGGTTTTCGCCTGCCATGTATTTCAACTCTCGTTAAATCGGTGCAACTCTGCTACAGGGGGGTACCCTTACATAGGTCGAGCCCTGTGATCAGCCTTGGTGCATAATATCTGCTGTTAACTGTTTAGAATCCTTACCGTAATAAACCACTGTATCGGGATCATTACGGTAAAGGCACTAAAAACGGCCAAAAAATCTAGCTGTTTGCCCAGTATAAAGGTAGTAACAAATAATGCTGCTGTTAGAACTACCTTGCCGGACTCGCCCCAATAGATAGCTCGCACTACCTTATCTACCTGTCTGGCGCCGGTGTATTTAAAAGCTTGATGCGCAAACCAAGCCTGAGGGCCTATTTGAATAAGACCTCCCACCAATATGGAGCTGGCTAGAATTTTATCGAAGCCGGCTACAATCCCGCAAAAAGGCAGCAAGATTAGCAGCTGGTACAGCGCAACTTTGTAAAGTGGCGGTGTAGAAATGGTAGTCATACGCGGCCACCTTCTTCTGCCTGGTTCCATGTCCGCAGCAAAGTAAATGGGGCCTACCTCGAACGGACCGGCATTATAGGTATAGTATTGGGGATATTCAACCGGCTTTGCAGCCTCAATAACCTTTGATTTACAGCTTATTTTAGGTGGGCGAGAATTCCGTCCAATTCATCGACACTGTTGTACTTAAAAATCAACTTGCCAGCACCTTTGGCGCTGTGCTGAATACTGACTGCGGCGCCCAGCTTTTCGGAGAGCTCCTCCTGCAACCGCATAATGTCTGGATTGGGGGCCTGTGGTTTGGTATCTGGACTAGGGTTCTGCAGTTTCTTGACCAGCACCTCTGTCTGGCGAACGGTCATAGCATTGGCAGCTACAGATCGCGCGGCTTCAATTTGAGCATTGCCCTCAAGCCCGAGAAGACATTTGGCATGGCCCAATTCCAGCTCACCGCGCTCCAGCTGTTGTTGCACTGCTTTTTCCAGAGAGGCCAGGCGCATTAAATTAGTGACGGCAGACCTGGACTTGCTCACAGCATCTGCTACCTGCTGCTGGGTAAGCTTAAATTCATCCCGCAGGCGAATTAACGCCAAGCTCTCTTCCATGGCATTGAGATCTTCGCGCTGAATATTTTCAATAAGGGCCATTGCGATGGTCGCCTCATCGGTAACTTCCCTGACTATGGCTGGGATAGTATCCAACCCGGCCTGCTGGGTGGCTCTCCACCGCCGCTCTCCAGCAATAATTTCATACTTATTGTCACCGGTGGGACGAACAATAATAGGCTGCATAACACCCTGGGTGGCAATTGAGTCAGCTAATTCCTGGAGCGCCTCGGAATTTAGATCTCGCCTGGGTTGGTATTGGCCAGGATGCAAGAACTCCACCGGTAAGTTCTGAAGGCTGCCATCTGCTGGCGAAACTGCATCAGCTAAGGTCTGTGCAAGCAATTCCTGAGAGGAGTCAATAACGGCCTGGTCCTGCAGTGTCTCTGCGTCCTCAGGTATACCGAGAAGAGCATCCAATCCTTTGCCAAGACTCTGTCGTTTTGCCGCCATTTATCTTCTTCCTGCTGCCTGTGGTTTAGGTGCTTGCGCTGCTTTTTCCTGTCTTAGTATCTCACCGGCCAAGGCCAGGTAAGCTACAGAACCCTTTGAGTTTCTATCATAGGCCAGTGCCGGCTTGCCATGACTAGGGGCTTCCGCCAACCTGACATTGCGCGGAATACTCACCCGGTAAACCCGATCCCCAAAGTACTTTCTCAGCTGGGCTGATACTGCATTGGTCAAGCTGCTGCGTGGGTCGTACATGGTGCGCAATATACCTTCTATGCGCAATCTTGGGTTAATTAACTTGGCGATTTGGCGAATAGTATTGTTCAGGGCAGACAGCCCCTCAAGCGCATAGTACTCGCACTGCATAGGTATCAGCACGCCATCGCTGGCCACCAGTGCATTGACAGTTAGCATATTCAGCGAAGGAGGGCAGTCAATAATCACAAAGTCATAGTTAGCCTCAACCCGCTTTATTGCATGCCGCAGGCGACTCTCGCGGCCAATCTCCTGCATTAACTCTACTTCTGCAGCCACCAAATCACCATTGGCGGGCAAAAGATGATATTTGCCCTGCTCTGCAGTAACAATCACATCTTCTATAGCATTCTTTTCAGTTAATACATGGTAGACACTGCGCTTACACTCAGCTTTATTGATACCGGAGCCCATGGTTGCATTGCCCTGTGGATCTATGTCCACCAAAAGCACACGCTTTTTATAGGCAGCCAGTGAGGCAGCCAGGTTCACGCTAGTGGTGGTTTTGCCAACGCCGCCTTTTTGATTTGCTATTGAGAGTATTCGAACCACTGCATGTACCTTTAAAGGTTTAAATCGGGCGATCGATTAGTTTTAGTAATTTTCACCAGGTGTCGTTCGCCTTCAACACCTGGTACTACTAATCGACACAAGTCTGAGACCTTATAGTTTTTATCTAGTTGGCTCAACTCCGATTCAGGAATTTTGCCTTTCATGGCCATAAACTGGCCCTGATCTGAAATAAGGTGTGAACAGTTCACAAGCATATCCGGGATAGAGCTAAATGCCCGGCTTAACACAGTATCGAAGGGTTTTGTCGGCTGAAATTCCTCTACCCTGGCATTGACCTCCGTCACATTGGCTAAACCCAGCTCATTAATTGCCTGAAACAGGAATCTTGTTTTTTTGCCATTACTGTCGAGCAGGGTAAAAGTTTTACCTGGACATATAATAGATAGGGGTATTCCAGGCAATCCAGGGCCTGTGCCTACATCAATAATATGTGAGGAATTATCTATAAAGGGCAAGATAGCCAGACTATCCAAAAGATGTAGATCGATCATCTGTAATGGGTCGCGGATGGCGGTCAAATTGTAGGCTTTATTCCAGCGCTCCAGCATATCCAAGTAAACTAACAGGCTGTCTACCTGACTTGGAGAACAGGCTATATCCAAGCTGTGGATACCAGCTTGCAGCCTTGTTCGCTTAGTATTTTTTAAGCTTTGACCATAGAGGCTGTGGTTATCAGGCGGCATGTTTTTTGAGTGACACCAGAAGAAGGGATATAGCGGCTGGGGTAACACCAGGTATACGTGCTGCCCTGGCCAGGGTCTCTGGCATGGCATCATCGAGTTTCTGTTTTACTTCATTGGATAGGCCGCGGATACTTTTATAGTCAAAGTCCCTGGGGATGGCTGTGTTTTCATGGCGCTGGAGGCGGTCAATTTCGTCCTGTTGCCTATTTATATATCCACTGTATTTGGCATCTATCTCAACCTGCTCGGCCACTACTGGGCTTAGTTCTCTATCCTCTTTGGGAAACAGAGAGTCAATAATGCCATGATTCAGTTCAGGTCTTTTAAGCAGTTCAAACAGGCTGTACTCATGGGAGAGCTTGTTCTCTATATGGTCCGCTAGCTTTTCGGCTGCAGCTGTGCCTGGTTGTACCCAGGTGTTTTTAAGCCGCTGGCGTTCAAGCTCAATTGCTTCGCGCTTTTCACTAAACTGTTGCCAGCGGTTATCGTCTACCAACCCCAACTCACGGCCCTTTTCAGTTAGACGTAAATCTGCATTGTCTTCACGCAGTAAGAGTCGGTATTCCGCTCTGCTGGTAAACATGCGATAGGGCTCTGCGGTGCCCATACTGATTAGATCATCGACCAGCACACCCATATAGGCGTTATCCCTTCTTGGACACCAACTGTCTTTGTCTTGAACCTGCAGCGCGGCATTGGTGCCAGCCAGCAAACCCTGAGCTCCAGCTTCTTCGTAGCCGGTTGTACCATTGATCTGTCCAGCAAAAAATAACCCCTGTACCGCCTTGGTTTCAAGACTGTACTTTAAATCTTGGGGGTTAAAATAATCATACTCGATGGCATAGCCTGGTCTGGTGATATGTGCCTTCTCAAAACCGCTGATTGAGCGCACCAGATTGAGTTGAACATCAAAGGGGAGGCTGGTTGAAATACCGTTGGGGTAGAGTTCATGGGTGTCCAGGCCCTCTGGCTCAACAAAGATTTGATGTTGATCTTTATCGGCAAAGCGCACCACCTTATCCTCGATAGAGGGGCAGTATCTTGGGCCGACCCCATCAATAACTCCGGTGTACATAGGGGATCTATCCATGCCACCACGGATAATATTGTGGGTATTGGCATTGGTGTAGGTAATCCAGCAGCAGGTTTGCTGTGGATGGTCTTCCACAGAACCCAGATAGGACATTACTGGTTCTGGCTGGTCGCCCCACTGCTCTTGAAGATTGCTGAAATCGACAGTGCGGGCATCAATCCTTGGTGGTGTCCCAGTTTTTAATCGCTCCACGCGAAAAGGTAATTCTCTCAGTCTTTTGGCCAGAGCCTCAGCAGGGGGATCGCCGGCTCGACCAGCTGAATGATTTTCCAGACCTATATGAACCTTGCCTGCCAGGAATGTGCCTGCGGTAACCACAACGGTTTTGGCATTAAACACAAGTCCCATCTGAGTGATCACACCTTTAACTCGGTCGCCCTCAACAATCAAATCGTCTACCGACTGTTGGAAAATACTGAGATTAGGTTGGTTTTCTAAAATATTGCGAATGGCTGCTTTGTAGCGAACTCTGTCCGCCTGAGCCCTGGTGGCTCTTACTGCAGGCCCTTTGCGTGAATTGAGGACTCGAAATTGAATGCCGCCCAGATCTGTTGCTGCAGCCATGGCCCCACCCAAGGCATCAATCTCTTTGACTAGGTGGCTCTTGCCAATACCACCAATTGCGGGATTACAGGACATCTGACCAAGGGTTTCAATATTATGAGTTAGCAGCAATGTCTTACAGCCCATGCGTGCAGACGCCAGACAGGCTTCAGTGCCCGCATGTCCGCCGCCTATAACAATTACGTCAAACCTGTCCGGATGCTGCATAGTAAATATTGTCGCTAATTAAACTAGGGGAGCATTATACGGTTGTAGCTCGAAAAAATAAGTAGTTTTATTGCGCTGCCGACCCTGTGGTTAACTGGACTTTTTTATACTTATAAGTAAGTAATGTTATTATCTATTTATAGTGTTTATTTATTTACTGTTGTTATTAGGCAGGCCTTTTTTTGTTAATAAAATTAAAATTTAATTGTATTTCAATAGGTTATAGCCCATTCGGAGTTGTATGAACCGGTAGAGATGAGGTTGTTATGACTGTTAATAGCCCGGTTATGATTGGGGATAGTTTTAGGCTGTTAAATTTGGACTGGTATAAGGTTAACTATTTGTTTATTAAATTCGATCTTATACAGTTGTTTCCACAGAAAAGTAATTTTGCTTGATTATATAGATCACTGTTAATTGATTTGGGGATAAGTTGTGGGGCAGCTGTTAGGTCATAAGCCGCTATTGCTGATTTAGATGCTTACATGAATATAACTAAGAATAAGGCAATAAAGCGTTGATATAGCGAGCTAATTTCATTAAAATCGCCCGCCTTAACAAAGTACCGCCATTTATTTTTTGGATTTAGAGCCATGAAAAGAACATTTCAACCCAGCAACTTAAAGCGCAAGCGCACTCACGGCTTTAGATCACGTATGGCCACTAAAGGCGGCCGCGCAGTACTTAACCGTCGTCGTGCCAAGGGCCGCAAGCGCCTGGCAGCCTAAGGTTTTAGGGCTCCGTGCCCAGTTATAGCTTCAGCAAAAATCGACGTCTTCTCAAAGCCTCCGAATATCAGGAGGTTTTCGACCGCAATAAGCTCAAAGTTGCCCACCCTAAACTGCTGTTACTTGCTAAACAAAGTGATTGCAACCAGTCTCGTCTTGGTCTTGTGGTGGGTAAAAAAAATATTCCAACCGCTGTGGGCCGCAATCGCGTTAAACGCCTAGTGCGAGAAACTTTTCGTCAGGCACAATTTCCCACAGCCTTGGATATTATCTTCTTGGCGCGTAAAGATGCCGACAAGTTGAGCAAAACAGAGCTGAACTTGTTGTTGAAGCAATCTTGGGGCAGACTGCGCCAGCGCTGTGAAGGCTTGGATAATAACAATGGTTAAAATCGCCTTAGGTCTGATCAAACTATATAGGTATGCTATCAGCCCATGGTTGGGAAATAATTGTCGTTTTCATCCTAGCTGTTCTGCCTATGCCGAAGAAGCGTTGAATACCCATGGATTTATTAAAGGGGGTTATATGACGGCGCGAAGACTTATAAAATGCCATCCTTTTCATCCTGGCGGATACGATCCAGTAGTCAAAAACAGTAATAATAAACATGAAGTCAGCAACACTAACCACTCAGAGTGATAAATAGTATGGATTGGCAAAAAACACTTAATTTAGTCGCTATAGGCGTTGTTATCTGGCTTTTACTTATCGAATGGGATAAGAGGGACAGTGAGAATAAACAACAGATAGCCGCATCTGAGGTGTATGTGCCAGAACTGCAAGCCAGTGATTTGCCTGTACCCCAGGCAGATGATCTGGGCTCTGAACTACCAGTTGTTGTACAAGATTTGCCAATAGAGGTAACGCCCGTTATCAATAATCGGTTGGTGGTGGTAACAACAGATGTTTTGCGGGTGACTATTGATACATTGGGCGGGGATATAGTTGAGGCTCAACTTCTTCAGCATTTTACCGCTATGCCTGACGATAATGGCGCACCTTTTACCTTGCTCAATAGATCGGCTGACAGCCTTTATGTGGCTCAGAGCGGGTTGATAGGACAAAACGGGACTGACACAGCTGAGGGTCGTCCAGAGTTTTCTGTGGCTGACAGCAGCTACAACCTTGGTATGTCCGATAGCATTAATGTTGATCTCACGCTAAATCAAAATGGCGTAAAAATTGTTAAACGGTTTGAGTTTGTTGCTGGGGATTACAGTATTGGGGTTAAGTACTTAATTAATAATCTGACAGTTGAGCCATGGCAGGCGAACTTTTATGGACAGATTAAAAGGGATTCAAAACCACCTGCTGTGACATCCAGCGGTGGTGTGATGCCGTTTCTCGGTGCTGCCATAAGAAAAGAGGACAAAAACTACGCCAAGTATGACTTTGGTGATCTGGAGGACGAATCAGTTAAGGCCAGGATCCAGGGCGGCTGGGTGGCCATGATTCAACATTACTTTGTGAGTGCCTGGGTACCACCAGCTGAGGATAAAAATACTTTTAGCCTGCGCAAGAGATCTGGCAAAGATCTGTATTTAATGGACTTTACCGGGCAGCGGATTGCTGTTGCCCCAGGCGGTTTTGGGGAGTATAGGGCGGAATTTTATGTGGGCCCCAAAGATCAAGAGCGACTGGCTAAGCTGGCAGAATACCTGGATTTGACCATTGATTATGGTTTCTTATGGATGCTTGCCAAGCCTTTGTTCGCAGGTCTTAAGATGATTCAGTCTGTGATAGGAAACTGGGGTTGGTCAATTATTTTACTGACCCTGGTCATTAAGATTGCACTCTATCCTCTCTCAGCTGCCAGTCTTAAATCCATGGCGAAAATGCGTAACCTGCAGCCAGAAATGGCGCGCCTAAAAGAGCTTTATGGCGACGACCGGCAAAAAATGTCTCAGGAATTGATGGGCCTGTATAAGAAAGAGAAGGTCAATCCGGCTGGTGGCTGTCTGCCGATGCTATTGCAGATGCCCGTGTTTCTCGCCCTTTATTGGGTGTTGCTGGAATCTGTTGAGATTCGCCACTCACCCTGGATATTTTGGATCCAGGATCTTTCTGCCAAAGATCCCCTATTTGTATTGCCCATTCTTATGGGCGCCAGCATGATGCTAATGCAGAAATTGCAGCCAATGCCTACAGACCCTATGCAGGCTCGTGTTATGCAGTTTTTACCTATTGTCTTTACCTTTTTCTTTATGATCTTCCCTGCTGGTCTGGTGCTTTATTGGACAGTCAATAATCTGCTGTCGATGGCCCAACAATGGTTTGTTAATCGACAAATTCAAACAGCTAAAAAGAACTGATTTAATCAAACTAAAAGGCTCCCAACGGAGCCTTTTTTCTCTGGCATAATGATTCCATGACAGCTCAAGCTCACTCCCTTGCCAATAATAGAGACACCATTGTTGCCATTGCCACTGCTCCAGGTCGTGGAGGTATAGGCATAGTTAGGCTATCTGGCACTGATTTGGACCCCTTTATACAGGGTATTTTGGGCGCTAAAAAAAATCTTCAATCAAGGCAGGCAACCTACAGTAGTTTTATCGATGACAGTGGAGATGTGATTGACGAAGGGGTGGCGGTTTATTTCCCCGGGCCCAATAGCTTCACTGGGGAGACAGTACTAGAGTTGCAGGGCCATGGCGGCCAGGTGGTGCTAAACCGGCTGGTACAGAGATGTATAGAGCTGGGAGCCCGGTTGGCTAGGCCAGGGGAGTTTAGTGAGCGGGCTTTTCTCAATGATAAAATGGATCTGGCTCAGGCGGAAGCTGTTGCAGATCTCATTGATGCCAGTTCCTACCAGGCTGCTCGTTCGGCGATTAAATCTCTGCAGGGGGAGTTTTCTACTCTGGTTACCCAGCTAGTTGAAACCATGATTCAACTGAGAATCTATGTCGAGGCCGCGATTGATTTTCCGGAGGAAGAAATTGACTTTTTGGCTGATGAAAATCTGCGGGCCAATCTGCGTAACCTGCAGGCAGAGCTCAGGCAGATAATGTCCCGGGCAGAGCAGGGCTCTCTGTTGCGAGAAGGTATGACCCTGGTTCTCGCTGGTAAGCCCAACGCTGGCAAGTCGAGCCTGCTTAATGCGTTGGCAGGGACTGATACTGCCATAGTAACCCCTGTAGCTGGCACCACTAGGGACGTACTGCGTGAGAAAATTAGCCTGGGTGGTTTGCCCCTGAATATTGTAGATACGGCTGGGCTGCGTGAGACCTCTGATGAGGTTGAGATCGAGGGCGTGCGGCGAGCCTGGTCTGAGATCGAAAAAGCCGATTTAATTCTGTTTGTCGTTGATATTACCGAGACAGACAGCCCCGATCTTCACGAAATCTGGCCGGAATATTTTATTCGGTTTCCAGAGGCACGTCAGCCGTTGATACTGGTGCTGAATAAGATAGATCGCTGCGACCAACAACCTGGCGCTGTAGAGGGCCGAGAGGGCTGTTTTGCACTGTCTGCCAAACAAAAGCAGGGCATTGCCCAATTAACCGCTCACCTGCAGCAGGTAGCTGGTTATCAGGACCAGGCTGAGGGTGTTTTTTCTGCTCGTCGACGGCATTTAGATGCCCTGGCTCGAGCCCTGGAGCTGGTATCCACAGGCATTCAACAGCTCGAGGAAACTGGTGCCGGTGAACTGCTTGCGGAGGACCTTCGCCAGGCACAGAACAATCTCAGTGAAATCACGGGTCAGTTTACTTCTGATGATTTGTTGGGCCGTATCTTTTCTTCCTTCTGTATTGGAAAGTGACTGTATGGTTGGTGCTGGTCACGTTCGATTTAAAGTTTTTTGAAGGCACCTTTGTTTAAGGCATAAATTGTCGGTTAAACACTGGTTTTCTACTGTATATCCACAGGTTATCCCCAAAAATTGATTGTTTTTTAATCAGTTATTTCCTTTTTGTTGTTGATAAAAAAAACATTGTTTTTACCTAAAGCATTGATTTACATGGTTATTATATTTCTTCTGTCAATGAGGCTGTTTTTCGCTGTGTGGATAATCCCAATTACAGGGTATAGAATCCACACACATAGAAGAAATTAAAAAATAATAACGAAACTGCGGTTTTTCAGTTAATTAAAGCAGGGCTTTTAGGATATAGATCTACTCCGCTCTAAGGGAATGCTGTTTGATTATTTGAAAGCTCATTGGGTAATTTAAGGTTGTGTTAGATGGGGTTTGATGTGCCAGAAACGGTTTGGTCTCGCTGTCAGAGTCAGCTCAAAGATGAGATGCCTGAACAGCAGTTTAATACCTGGATAAGGCCGCTAACTATTGAGCCTGGAAATGGTCCTACCACTGGTGATATTGGGGTCAAGTTAATTGCGCCAAATCGTTTTATTGAGGACTGGGTTAAGAGTAAGTTTTTTTCTCGCATTGAGGAGCTGTTTAACCAGCTGGGTGGTAGCTCAGTCTCTCTAGGTGTTACTGCCAGGCCCGCAAGGCAGCCTCAGTTCCAAAGCAAGACTTCAGATCAGTTCGGTTCCAACGGGTCGCTGGGGTCAGAGCGGTCGGTAATTTCTAATTCTAATGCTGATACTAACCAGCCGATAAGTGACTCCCAGATTATTGTCGATGCGCCAACAATTATTCGGTCGGCAGCTGAGAGCAGCCTTAAGACTAATTTAAATAGCAATTTCACCTTTGACAGTTTTGTTGAGGGTAAGTCCAATCAGCTGGCCTTTGCCGCTGCTCAACAGGTCGCTGAAAATCCCGGTGGATCCTATAACCCGCTGTTCATCTATGGCGGCGTTGGCTTGGGTAAAACCCACCTTATGCATGCGGTGGGTAATGCGCTCAAAGCTAAAAAACCTGACGCTAAAATTGTCTATCTGCACTCTGAGCGCTTTGTGGCCGATATGGTCAAGGCTCTGCAGTTGAAGGCAATTGACGAGTTTAAGCGCTTTTACCGCTCTGTGGATGCACTGTTGATCGATGATATTCAATTTTTTGCTGGTAAAGAGCGCTCACAGGAAGAGTTTTTCCATACCTACAATGCTTTGCTTGAGGGGGGGCAGCAGATGATTCTTACCTGCGACCGGTACCCCAAAGAAATTGACGGTGTAGAGGAGCGACTGAAGTCTCGATTTGGTTGGGGCTTAACCGTGGCGGTTGAGCCTCCTGAATTGGAGACTCGTGCCGCTATCCTGATCAATAAGGCGGAGCAGGCAGGTATGTCACTATCCAAGGATGCGGCATTTTTTATTGCCCAGCGTATTCGCTCTAATGTTCGTGAGCTGGAGGGGGCACTAAAAAGGGTGATGGCCCATGCTCAGTTTACCGGTCGGGCAATTGATATAGATTTAATTCGTGAATCCCTGAAAGATCTGTTGGCACTTCAGGATAAGCTAGTTACCATAGACAATATTCAGCGCGTGGTGGCTGACTACTATAAGCTTAAGATGTCGGACCTGCTGTCCAAGCGGCGCAGTCGATCGGTCGCGCGGCCCCGTCAGGTGGCCATGTCTATAGCCAAAGAGCTTACCAATCACAGCTTGCCAGAAATTGGTGAGTCCTTTGGGGGTAGAGACCACACTACGGTGTTGCATGCTTGCCGCAAGGTGAAGGAGCTCGAAACCATAGATAGGGAAGTGCAAAGAGACCTTAAGAATCTCTACAGGACGCTATCAACCTGATTGGCGCCATTTAATAAATTACCTTTTTAGACAGTTGGAGCAGATAAGTTACCATGAAATTTAGCCTTTCTCGCGAAGCGTTATTAAACCCGTTGCAGCTGGTTGTAGGTGTTGTAGAGCGCCGTCAGACCCTGCCCATTCTGTCCAATGTACTATTGAGCCTGCAGGGTAATCGTCTGTCCCTGACTGGTACCGACCTGGAAGTTGAAATAGTAGGCTCCACCGAAGTGGGCTCTGCGGGTGAGGAGGGCGAAGTAACGGTTTCAGCCCGCAAGTTCCTTGATATCTGTCGCTCTCTTCCCGAGGGGGCCAGCCTAGATTTTTCGAGCAGTGATGGTAAGGCCCAGTTAAAAAGTGGTCGCAGCAAATTTACCCTGGCAACACTTCCAGCCAATGAGTTTCCTTCGGTAGATGAGGGCGAGAAGTCTATTGAGTTTGGGGTTCAGGCGAGCACACTCAAGGCATTGATTGAGGCAACCTCTTTCGCTATGGCCCAGCAGGATGTCAGATACTACCTCAACGGCATGCTGTGGGAGGTGTCGACTAATAAGTTGCGCGCCGTAGCCACAGACGGCCATAGAATGGCTCTCTGTGACGGCGACTGTGAGGTTGAGGTTGAGGGCACTATGACTGCCATTTTGCCCCGCAAAGGCATTATGGAGCTATCGCGTCTTTTGGGCGATGAAGAGGTGCAGCTGTCTATGGGGGCTAACCATATTCGTATTACTGGCACTGACTACTGTTTTACTTCTAAATTGGTGGACGGTGCCTATCCTGACTATGACCGAGTTCTGCCCAAAGGTGGTGACAAGCAGGTGGTAGGTGATCGCGCTGAGCTCAAGCAGGCCTTTGGGCGCACGGCAATCCTCTCTAACGAGAAGTACAGGGGTGTGCGCATATTGCTCTCCAATGGAGCGATTAAAATGGTTGCCAATAACCCTGAGCAGGAGGAGGCGGAGGAAGAGGTCTCAGTAAATTACGCTGGCGATGACCTGGAAATAGGCTTTAATGTGAGCTATCTGCTTGATGTGCTCAATGTTCTTAAGGGCTCAGAGATCCGCTTTACTCTGTCTGACTCCAATAGCAGTGCGCTGGTTGAAGATGCCGCCAATGGCGCTGCTGTCTATGTCGTTATGCCAATGAGGCTGTAATCTTGGTTAACGCCGCTCCTTTACTAAAGTAATCAGTCATCCATGCGTCTGTCTCGCTTGGATGTTCTACAAGTAAGAAATCTTGCCAGTGTCCAAATAGACTGCCATCCGGGAGCCAATGTGATTTATGGCTCAAATGGCAGCGGTAAAACCAGCCTGCTCGAGGCTATCTATATTCTTGGCCGCGGCCGTTCCTTTAAGCACAGAGATTTGCGAGTCGTGGTCAATAAGTTGGCCGATGAGCTTGTGGTCTCCGCCCGCATAGAGCGGGAAATATCTAAAACCAGTCACCAGCTGGGCATCCGGCGCACAGCCCAGGGCAAGTTCGAAGCACGCATTGATGGCAAGTCGCTGCAGTCAGCGGCGCAGCTGGTAGAGGAGCTGCCTTTGCAGCTTATCGATGCCCATAGCTTTACTCTTTTAGAAGGTGGCCCCCTACAGCGACGGCAGTTTTTGGATTGGGGTGTGTTCCACGTGGAACATGGCTACACAAACCTTTGGAGGCGCTTCCAAAAAGCGTTAAAACAGCGCAATCAACTGCTTCGACATGGTAGAATGGGCGAAGATACATTAGCTGCCTGGACGGCTGAGCTTCTCCCTTTGGCGGAGCAGGTAACAGACTACCGTCAGCGCTATTTGTTGGAGTTGTCAGGTATTGTAAAGCAGGTGGCTTCGTCCTTTGATGGCTTGGGCGAGGTGGAGCTTGAGTACTACCAGGGTTGGGCAGAAGGCCAGGCCCTAGCTCAGGTTTTTGAGCTGGATCGCAAGAGAGATATGGCTCTGGGTAGTACCAACCACGGAGCCCATAAGGCTGATATCCGCATCAAGGTTGATGGTGCTGTTGCAGCAGAGGTGTTATCTAGAGGCCAGACCAAGCTTTTGGTTTATGCTTTAAAGCTGGCTCAGGCAGCCCATTATCGAGAGAGGATGGGCCAGTCCTGCTTGTTTTTGTTAGATGACTTGCCTGCCGAATTGGATTATGAACACAGGGCGCAGGTAATTGCCTGCCTTAACAGGTTAGATTGCCAGTACTTTATGACTGGTGTGGATAAACAAGATTTTCAGATGTTGGTGGATGGAATGGCGCACCAAATGTTCCACATGGAACATGGTGTTGCTTCGGCGGATTGAATAACGGGAAAAGAATAAGCTATGAGTGAAGAAGTGAACTATGACTCGTCGAGCATCAAGGTACTTAAGGGGCTAGATGCGGTTCGCAAGCGCCCGGGCATGTATATTGGCGACACAGACGATGGCACCGGTCTTCACCATATGGTGTTTGAGGTGGTCGATAATTCTATAGATGAGGCCCTGGCCGGCCACTGCTCTGAAATACGCATTATTATTCACCCCAATGAGGCTATTACTGTCTTTGATAATGGGCGCGGCATTCCCACAGAGATGCATGACGAAGGCGTCTCTGCCGCTGAAGTTATTATGACTGTACTCCATGCTGGGGGTAAATTTGATGATAATAGCTACAAGGTCTCTGGCGGCTTACATGGCGTGGGCGTGTCTGTTGTTAATGCGCTATCCAAAAAAATGCGCCTTACCATTCGTCGCAACGGCAAGGTTCATGAGCAAACCTATTCTCATGGTGTGCCGGACGGCCCCTTGGCTGTTATTGGTGATACAGATGAATCCGGTACAGAGGTTTACTTTGAGCCCTCTGAGGATACATTTACTAATATTCAATTCCATTTTGATCAACTGGCCAAGCGTCTGCGAGAGCTGTCATTCCTCAACTCCGGCGTCTGCATTGTTTTGCAGGACGATCGCTCTGGTAAAGAGGAGACCTATGCTTACGAAGGTGGCTTAAGGGCCTTTGTAGAATATTTGAACACCAATAAGAGCACGGTTAATAAAATCATGCATTTCAACACTGATCGTGAGGACGGCACCAGCGTTGAGGTTGCCCTACAGTGGAATGATGGTTTTCAGGAAAATATCCTCTGCTACACCAATAACATACCTCAGCGAGATGGCGGAACCCATTTGGCGGGTTTCCGTTCAGCTCTGACGCGAGGGCTTAATACTTATATTGAGAAAGAAGGCATTAATGGCAAGTCTAAGGTGGCCACCACCGGCGATGATGCCCGCGAGGGCTTAACCGGGATTATTTCGGTTAAGGTGCCAGACCCTAAGTTTTCCTCTCAGACCAAAGATAAGTTGGTGAGCTCGGAGGTAAAAACTGCGGTTGAACAGGAAATGGGTGAAAAATTCACCGATTATTTAATGGAATTCCCTCAGGAAGCCCGCGCAGTGGTCAATAAGATGATTGATGCCGCTCGCGCCCGCGAGGCAGCCCGTAAGGCCCGCGAGATGACTCGCCGCAAAGGGGCTCTGGATATTGCTGGTCTGCCAGGCAAATTGGCCGACTGTCAGGAAAAAGATCCAGCCCTTTCGGAGCTTTACCTGGTGGAGGGTGATTCTGCTGGTGGTTCTGCAAAACAGGGGCGCGCCAGAAAAACCCAGGCGATACTGCCGCTAAAGGGAAAAATTCTCAATGTTGAGAAGGCGCGCTTCGATAAAATGCTATCCAGTGCTGAGGTGGGAACTCTGATCACAGCTCTGGGTTGTGGCATAGGCGCTGAGGAATTTAACCTCGAGAAGCTGCGCTATCACACCATAGTTATTATGACGGATGCGGATGTGGATGGTTCGCATATCCGCACCCTGTTGTTGACCTTCTTCTTTAGGCAGATGCGTGAGCTGGTGGAGAATGGCCATATCTTTATTGCCCAGCCACCGCTGTATAAGGTTACCAAAGGTAAGAGCGAGCAGTACGTCAAAGATGATGCGGCGCTGTTAGTCTACCTGACTCAGAAAGCCCTAGAGAGCGCCAGCCTGCATGTTAATGCTAAGGCTCCAGGTATTCAGGGCACGGCTCTCGAGGCTTTGGTGAGCCAGTTCAGACATGTGGCTGACCTGATTAATCGTATGTCTCTGGTCTATCCTATTGAGTTGCTGGAAGCCCTGGTTTACATCAGTAGTCTGGATGAGAAACTTCTGCAAAAAAGCAGCGATCTTGAGGGATGGTGCAGCGAACTCCAGGAAAAACTCCAAGAAGTTGCTAGTGGCACTCACCGCTATCAGGTCTCTGTTAAAGAGGACAAAGAGCGCAATTTATTTATTCCCAATATTGAAATTACGGCTCATGGTGTGCCTCATTACCATAGCTTTGGGCGGGATTTCTTTGCGTCTAATGAATATGCCGCCATAGTGGAGCTAGGTCGGACCTTACAGGGACTGATTGAAGAGGGCGCTTACGTGAAACGCGGAGAGCGTGAACAACAGGTGGCCAGCTTTAAAGAGGCGCTGGACTGGTTGATGGCTGAATCTCGCCGCGGTATCAATACTCAGCGATATAAAGGGCTGGGAGAAATGAATCCGGAACAGCTGTGGGAAACCACTATGGATCCCGAAAGCCGCCGCATGCTGGTGGTGACTATTGAGGATGCAATTGCCGCCGACCTGATGTTTACCACCCTGATGGGCGATCATGTGGAACCCAGGCGCGAGTTTATTGAAACCAATGCGCTATCAGTGGTGAATCTGGACGTTTAAAATCAATAAAACCTATTAATATTACCTAATTAATAGGTTTCCACACATCTCTGTCTGTAGCTCGCCGTCCGCTGTTTTGGCGGCGATCCTCTTTTAGGGGTTCAAACCTGACCTCTTCTCTGCGATCTGGAATGACTCTTCGATTCTTGTGGCGCTTCTCTATGGGGCTGGGTCGTTTGGTGTTTTTGCGGTTATCCATCGATTTAGGCATCCTTTTGCTGGCTGCGCTACTGGCAGCAATAAACTGGATTGTATCCTCAATAAATAGAGTATTTTGTGCTCGGGTTGGCAGCTAGAGTGCGTTGTTGATCCAGTCTCGGGCCTCAGCTGTGAGTTCCCTTGGGTCCTTGGAACTGCTATCGATAAGCGGGCCTATATGCATATAAATGGTTCCAGGCCGCTTAATCCAGCTATCCCGCGGCCAGTGATGTCCAGCATTATGGGCCACTGGCACTATGGGCACGCCGGCTTTTTTGGCCAGGGCAGCACCGCTGGTTTTAAACTCGCCTAGCTGCTCAGTACTTACTCTGGTTCCCTCAGGGTAAATCACCACCCTGTTGCCTGCTGCCAGGCGCCGAACTCCCTGCTTCAATACAAACCGAATGGCCTTTGCTGGCCTGGAGCGCTTTATAGCAATCGGCTGCATAAGCGCCAGCGCCCATCCAAACAGGGGTATCCATAGTAGCCCACGCTTTAAAATAACGCTGGCGGGCTGGAAGTACCACTGCAGATAGAAGGTTTCCCAGGTACTCTGGTGGTTACTGAGAACTAGGCAGGGACCATGGGGTACATTGTTTTCACCGCTGACTACAATATGAATGTTGCAGGTTAGGCGCAACCACAGCATGGACAGCTGATTGCCTGTGGTGGCTATATGCTGAAGAATTGGAAAGGGCAGAAAACACAGAAGGCAGGCTAGAGCACTCATCAGTGCTACCACAGCGACAAAGCCGACATAAAAGATTGCCGATCTTAGCGCCCACCACCAGAGCTTTGCCCTTTCCATGTTTAGCTTACCTGTTAGTACGGCCTGAACCTGGCCCCTGTTGGTTACTTTGCCGGTGCCAGCTGGGAGATATCTGCAACATTGATAAACAGCTGCCTTAGGTTGTGTAATAAAGCCAGGCGATTGTTGCGCACCTGAATATCCTCCGCCATCACCATTACATCGTCAAAAAACCTATCCACAGGTTCACGGAGTTTAGCTAGCTGACTGAGAACACCAGTGTAATCCCGCTGTGCAAATAACGGCGCGACCACCTGAGTGAGACGATCGATCTCAGCGGCTAACAGCTGTTCTGCATTCTCCTGGAGTAGCTTGGGATCAATGGCAGCAGGACTACTGGTACCCAGCTGTTTGGCAAGTATATTGGACACTCGCTTGTTAGCTGCTGCCAGGGAAACAGCCTCGGGTAACTGAGAAAACCGCTGCACCGCCTGTATTCTGGCATTGATATCCAGTGGGTTAGATAGGCCCAGAGAGGACACTGCAGAAAACACCTCTGAGCTTATTCCCTCTTCCTTATACCATGCTTTAAAGCGCTCTAAAATATAAGTAAGTACTTGCTCACATAACTCATCACCAGACAGTTTAGCTCCGCTGAGATCGGCAAATTGATCAGCAGCGCTGCTGATTGCCTGAGTTAAATCCAGATCAACATCCCGTTCGATAATAATCCTTAATACACCCAGGCTGGCACGACGCAGGGCAAAAGGATCTCTGGATCCAGAGGGCTGTTGGCCAATACTAAATATACCCACCAGGCTATCTAGACGATCGGCCAGTGCCAGGGTGGCGCCCGTGGCTGTACTGGGGATCAGATCGCCAGCAAAGCGCGGCAGATACTGTTCGAACATCGCTTCAGCCACTTCTTTGGGCTCGCCATCATTGACAGCATAGTCGCGACCCATGGAGCCCTGCAGGTCGTCAAACTCACCCACCATATCGGTCACCAGATCAGACTTACAGAGTTCTGCGGCTCGGCGAGCGAGCGCTTTTTCAGCGCCGGTGCTATCACATAGACTCTCTGCCAGTGCGGCAACACGTTCAGTTTTGTTATACAGGGAGCCCAGAGCAACCTGGAATACCACCTGTTTAAGTGAATCGCGACGACTTTCCAGGGTAGTTTTTTTATCGTTACTATAGAAAAATGCGGCATCAGCGAGGCGGGGGCGAATAACTCGCTCATTGCCACTGATAACCTGGCCGGGATCCAGGCTCTCAATATTGGCCACGGTAATAAACGCGGATATCAGCTTGCCCTCAGCATCAACCAGATGAAAATATTTTTGATGCTCCTTCATGGATGAAATCAGTGCCTGGGCAGGCACCTCTAAAAAATGTTCGTCAAAACGCCCCATCAGAGGCACGGGCCATTCATTGAGTGCGCTGACCTCATCCAGCAGATCCCTATCAATTACAGCTATGCCCTCCACTTGGGCTGCCAGCTGCTCAACGCCGCTGCGAATAATCTCTCGGCGCTTGGCAAAATCTGCGATCACATAGGCGTCCTGTAGCTGTTGAACATAGGACTGCGGCGATTCAATCACAATATTTCCGCTGCTGTGAAATCTATGGCCGCGACTGACATTGCCTGAGGTTACCCCCAACAGCGTCTCCTCACAGACCTGGCCATCGAACAGCAGTACCGCCCACTGTACCGGGCGGACAAACTCTTCCTTGCTGCTGCCCCAGCGCATGCGCTTTGGAATAGGCAGAGCGCTAAGCGAGCCGTTGATCACATCGGCCAGCAGAGTTTTGGTCTGGGCGCCCGTCTCTGTGCGTCTAACACAGAGTTTGTCCTGTTGCCCATCATTCTCAATATGCTGATTTAATTCGCTAACCAGTAGATCGTTTTTCTTGGCAAAGGCTTCGGCAGCTCGGGTCGGCTGGCCCTCAGCATCGAAGGCAACCCCAACGGGCGGTCCCCAGGCAACCAGTTCAGCATTGGGTGCCTGGGTATCCAGGCTGTTGATCACCAGCGCCAGACGGCGGGGGGCTGCATAGGCCGTCACCTCACCAAAGCTTAAATTCTCAGCTTTTAGGCGATCCACAATACCCTGGGTAAAGGCATTCGATAGGGACAGCAGCGCTTTGGGCGGCAACTCTTCGGTGCCAAGTTCAACCAGAAAATCTGCACTCATTTCGATTCTCCTGGAGCAGCCTGCTTGGCCAATACCTCAGCCGCAATAGCTTTATCGGCGAGAGGGAAGCCCGCAGCCATGCGCGAATCGAAATAACCCTGGGCCACGCCGCGGGCCAATGTGCGCACACGCAATATATATCGCTGACGCTCTGTTACTGAGATCGCCTTGCGGGCATCCAGCAGGTTAAATGTATGGGATGCCTTCATTACCATTTCATAAGCAGGCAGTGGCAGCTGTGATTCAGTCAGCCTCTGAGCGTCTTTTTCATACTGGTCAAAGGCAGTAAATAAAAAGTCTACATCTGCATGCTCAAAGTTAAATTGGGACATTTCTCGTTCGTTTTGCAGAAACACATCACCGTAGCTAACATCACCCTGGGGGCCATGGGCCCAGACCAGATCATAGATACTGTCGACACCCTGCAAATACATGGCGATACGCTCCAGACCATAGGTAATTTCGCCAGTGACTGGATAGCATTCAAGGCCGCCTACCTGCTGGAAATAGGTAAACTGGGACACTTCCATGCCATTTAGCCAAATTTCCCAGCCAAGACCCCAGGCTCCCAGCGTGGGCGACTCCCAGTTATCCTCAACAAAGCGCACATCGTGCACCAGCGTATCTATGCCAAGATTTTGCAATGAACCCAGATACAGTTCCTGAAATTCAGCAGGAGAGGGCTTCATCACCACCTGAAACTGGTAGTAGTGCTGCAGGCGATTGGGGTTTTCCCCATAGCGGCCATCTGTGGGCCTGCGGCTAGGCTGTACATAGGCAGCATTCCATACCTCAGGACCAATAGAGCGCAAAAAGGTCGCCGGATGGAATGTTCCCGCTCCTACTTCCATATCCAGAGGTTGCATTACTACGCAGCCCTGGTCTGCCCAGTACTGCTGAAGTCTTGCTATAAGTTCCTGAAAAGTATCAGGGGGAGCACAGAGATTGCTCACGCATATCACCTACAAATGTTGTTGCCAATCAGAGAAGCGGCAATTATAAGCCCGGAAAACGAGAAAGATAGGGCAATCCATAGCTAATGAATCTATTTGATGGCGTAGAGCCAACCAATTATGGATATAATGCGGCCTCACAAACTAATGATCATTTGTTAAAGGAGTATGCAATGGACCATGTGAAGCGTGGCGACAGGGTTAGGAAGGCGGTGTTCCCAGTAGCTGGTATGGGAACCAGATTTTTACCGGCGACCAAAGCCAGCCCTAAGGAAATGATGCCTGTAGTCGACAAACCACTGATCCAATATGCAGTTGAGGAAGCCGTAGAAGCTGGTATTACAGAGTTAATTTTTGTTACAGGGCGTACCAAACGCAGCATTGCTGATCATTTTGACAAAGCCTATGAGCTGGAGCACCAGCTAGAGCAGCGCGGCAAAAAAGCGCTGTTGGATATTGCACAGAACGTTGTGCCCAAAGGGGTCAGCTGCACCTATATCCGTCAGACCGAGGCCCTGGGCCTGGGCCATGCCGTCTCTACAGCAGCCCACCTGGTTGGCGACGAGCCCTTTGCAGTGCTGTTGGCCGACGATTTAATTCATCATCCCAAGGGCGCCATGAAGCAGATGGTGGAGATCTACGATTTTTACAAAAGCTCTGTGATTGCAGTACAGAAAGTGCCTGGGCCTGAAATCTCTTCCTATGGTGTGATCAGTGGCAGCAAGCAGACCGACCGAGTGTACCTGCTGGACGAAATTGTGGAGAAGCCCGCCCATGAGGACGCGCCCTCTGATATGGGTGTGACCGGTCGCTATATCTTTACACCTCAGCTGTTTACTCATTTAGCGGCTCTAAAACCTGGCGCCGGAGGGGAGTTTCAGCTGACCGATGCGATTCAGACACTGCTTGCCGAGGAGCAGGTGCTAGCCTATGAATATGAGGGCATTCGCTATGACTGTGGCAGTAAAATGGGCCTGTTAAAAGCTAATATTGAGCTGGGCCTAGAGCATAAGGAAATCGGCGATGAGCTGCGCCAGTATCTGCAAAACGAGCTACCTGGCAAGCTGTGAAAAACAACGCACTGCTGTTTGTATTAAAAATAATAGCCTGGCTGCCGCTGGGGGTGGCCAGATATTTAGGTGCTGTGCTGGGTCATTTTCTGCGCCTGACCAATTCGCGCCCCTACAGGGTTACCCAGATTAACCTAGCTCTCTGCTATCCCCAGCTATCGGCACAGGAGCTCGATGGTCTCAGCAGACAGCGCATGTCTCAGCTGGGCCAGGCTTTTTTTGAGACGCCCAAGTTATGGCGCCAATCATCGCAGTGGTTGCTCAGTAAAATAGTCAGCGTAGAGGGATCTGAACATTTACAGGCTGCGCTGGATAACCCGAGGGGTACTATTTTGCTGGTTCCCCACCAGGGGAATTGGGAAGTAATAGGCCTCTGGGTATCCACCCTGACCACTATGACCTCAATGTACGAGCCTCCCAAAATGGCACAGCTCGAACACTGGATAAAGTCCTCAAGACAGAGAGCCGGTGCCACCTTGGTGCCTACCAATGTGCGCGGCGTTGCTGCACTCTTAAAGGCGCTGCGCAGAGGGGAGACCACAGCTATTTTGCCCGATCAGGTACCTCCGGCCGCCAGTGGCGATTTCTCCCCCATTTTTGGTGTGCCAGCCCAGACCATGACTCTGGTGCACAATCTGATTCAAAAGTCTGGCAGCCAGGTGCTACTGTGTACCGCACTGCGCGCAGATGGGGGCTGGCGACTGCACTTTATGCCAGCCGCAGAAGCGATTAATAGCGCCGACCAGCAAACTAGCCTAGATGCCCTTAATCGGGGAGTAGAGTCTATTGTGGCCCTGGCACCCAGTCAGTATCAGTGGGAGTACAAGCGTTTTAAGGCCCGCCCGGAAGGCTTGCCGTCTATCTACCCCAAGGGCAGTTAATGGCTCTATCCTCAACTCAATTTTCTGATTTTCATCCAGTGTCTGAGCCCCTGTGGCGACAGATGGCTAGCGTTTCTGACTATAGAGTGCCCGCTCAGTTGCGGCCCTGGCTGTCGGACACCGGATCTCTTACGCAGCGGCTAATGGACGCCTGCGATAATAGGCTGAAAGTACAGGTGCTAAGACAGAACCTGGGCGTACCCCGGTTATCGGAGCGCCGGGCATTAAAGTTACCCCAGCGCCGATTGGCATTAATTCGCGAGGTGCTGCTGCTGGGCGGCGGCACAGCCTGGGTCTATGCCCGCAGTATCATTCCCCTCAGCACCCTGACTGGCCGCCTGCGCAGCCTCAGACAGCTGGATAATCGACCACTTGGAGCACTTTTATTTAGTGAGCCCTCCATGTGCCGCGAGCCCGTGGAGGTAGCCTGTTTCAACTCTCCCACCTCACAGATGCCAGCTGTACTGGCAGCCTATCAGCCGCCTATGTGGGGCCGACGCTCGGTATTTCGCCTAGACCACAAGCCTCTATTGGTCAGCGAGATATTCTTGCCGAGCTTTAGCCCTTACAATCAATGCCTCAGTTTTGATGATTCCCGATCAGTATGACAATAGCAACCTTACCAACAGCTAATCGATGGCTGCGCCTAATGCGTCTAGATAGACCCATAGGCACCTACCTTCTGCTCTGGCCAACCTATTGGGCGCTTTGGTTTGCCTCGGCTGGCAGCCCCTCGCTGGCTAACCTACTTATTTTTACTCTGGGTGTGGTGGTTATGCGAGCTGCGGGCTGTGTGATCAATGACTATGCAGATCGCCATGTAGACGGCGCTGTAGAGCGCACTAAAAATCGCCCATTGGTAACTGGTGAGATAACTCCGCGGCAGGCGTTGGCGCTGTTTTTCAGTCTGTTAGTACTGGCTCTGATACTGGTGCTTATGACCAATAGTATGACGATTGCACTGTCTGTTGGCGGGCTTATATTGGCGGCCAGTTATCCCTTTTTAAAGCGGATCACCCATCTGCCACAGCTGGGGCTGGGTGCCGCCTGGGCCTGGGTTGTGCCCATGGCCTTTGCTGCCGAAACACAGGAGTTGCCGGGGGCGCTGTGGTTTATTTTTGCCGCCATTATTGTCTGGACTATTGCCTTTGATACCTATTATGCAATGGTTGATCGGGAGGATGACTTAAAGATCGGCATCAAATCTACGGCTATACTTTTTGGCCGCCATGATCTGTTGATTATCGCCTTGTTGCAGTTGGCAACCCTGGTGCTGTTGCTAATGGCCGGCATCAGCTTTGGGCGAGGAGTCCTGTACTTTCTCGGCCTGGGTGCCGCAGCCGCTTATTTTATCAGCCAGAATAGGCAGGCCAGAAGTCGCCATTCGGAGGGCTGTTTTAAAGCTTTTTTAAATAATCACCGAGTCGGCATGGTGATTTTTATTGGTTTGGCGCTGGACTATTTTTTACAGCCTTAAGCCTTTTCCCAGATCAGCAGTCGATTATTGGCGGGCATTGGATGGTCATCCAGCAGCACCAATCCAGCGTTTAAAGCCAGGCGATTAATATCATGAAAATCCCTAATCCCCATATGGGCTGCCTGTTGCCGCAGATGCTGGTCAAACAGGATATTGCTCTGTGGAGCTATCTCTCCTGCATAGGCCATGGGTCCATAGAGGCAAAATAGGCCGCCTGATAATAGGTGCAAGCCCACCTGAGATAACATATTTACCACCCCTTGCCAGGGCATAATATGTGCAGTATTGGCCGAATAAATCACGTCATAGCTAGTCTCTGGCCAAGCATCGACCAGCATATCCAGGGCAATAGGAGGCCGCAGATTAGGGGAGGGCTGCTCCTCGAGCCAGAGCTGGATACCAGGGTGATTCTGGGGAAGATCACTGGTCTGCCAAACCAGATGGGGAAGCTGATGTGCAAACCATACAGCATGTTGTCCTGTACCGCTGCCGATCTCCAGAACACTGGTCTTGTCTGCTATCAGGGGCCTTAGGGCATTAAAGATAGGTCCGCGATTATTTTCGCAGGCTTGAGAAAAAGGCTTATCCATAGACAGTTGCACCTTCTTAATGCTCGCGGGTAAAGACCCACTTATCTCCCTCACTCATAGCGCTGTTATAGCTATAGCCATCGACGTCGAACTTTTTGATGTCTTCAACATTAGTAATTTTATTTTTAATAATAAAGGCACTCATCAGCCCGCGAGCTTTTTTGGCGAAGAAGCTGATAATCTTAAATTTATCGGTCTTTTTGTCCATAAATACCGGGGTTATGATGCGTCCCTGAATATCCTTTGCCTGCACCGATTTAAAATACTCATTGGATGCCAGATTAAGCAACACCGCATCTGAGGACTCAGTGAGCAGGATATTGATTTCGGAGGTAATAATATCGCCCCAGAACTGATAGAGATCCACCCCTCGGTCATTGGCAAACTTAGTACCCATTTCTAATCTGTAGGGCTGCATCAGATCCAGTGGACGCAGCAAACCATAGAGACCTGACAATATGCGCAGATTATCCTGGGCCCAATTTAGCTGCTTATCACTCATGCTCTGCGCATCAAGACCCTGGTAAACATCTCCTTTGAAGGCCAAGACCGCAGGGCGAGCATTATCTGTGGTAAATGGTGTTTGCCATTCCTGAAAGCGCTCATAATTCAGCGCGCCCAACTTATCACTCAACCCCATGAGTGCGCAGACATCTTTGGGTGAAAGGGTTTTGAGCCCAGCGAGCAGTTCCTGGGAATGCTCTAAAAGAGCAGGCTGGGTGTGGGTTGCAGAGTTAACAGGGCTACTGTAATCGAGTTTTTTAGCGGGAGAAATAACAGTCAACATGATTTACTTTCACCGTTTTATGGAAATCCAGAGCGTTTAGTGCTGTCATTATAGCAACCTATGGACCTCAGATTGAACCAAGGAGCATACATAATGCACAACCCATTAATCCCTCTTTACGCAGTCAGCCTGATGGCGGTTTTATTCGCAGCCGGCTGTGCCGTTAACCCGGTGACCGGGGAAAAGGAGCTATCACTGATTTCAGAAAGACAAGAGATTAGCCTGGGCGAAAACAACTATGGGCCCTCGCGGCAGTCTCAGGGCGGCGACTATTATCTGGACTCAGAACTGCAGGCCTATATAACCTCAGTAGGTCGCCGGCTTGCCGCCCAGAGTGATCGTCCAGATTTGCCCTATGAGTTTGTCGTGCTAAACAACTCAGTGCCCAATGCCTGGGCTCTGCCTGGAGGTAAAATCGCCATTAACCGTGGCCTACTGGAGTATTTGGACGATGAGTCCCAATTGGCAGCAGTGCTTGCCCATGAAATTGTGCACGCCGCCGCCCGCCACAGTGCTTCTCAAATGAGTCGAGGAACTCTGGCTAATATTGGCATGCTTGCTGTAGCTGTTGGTACTCAGGGCCGCGACAATGGACAGCTCTACGCCGCGGCTTCACAGCTTGGGACTGCAGCCTGGATGGCTAAATATGGCCGCGATGATGAACTGGAATCCGACTACTACGGCATGGAATATATGGCCAGAGCAGGCTATGAGCCCCAGGGTGCGGTGGAATTACAGCGCACCTTTGTGAAACTCAGTGAAGACCGCCAGACAGACTTTATTAGTGGCCTGTTTGCCAGTCATCCGCCCTCTATTCGGCGTGTCGAAGCCAACAGTGCCCGGGCCAGTAGTTTGCCCAGTGGTCAGCGCTACAGACAGCGCTATCAAGCCGCCATCGCCCAGCTTAAAAAGGATGCTCCGGCCTACGCCGCACAGAAAACTGCCTTAGCAGCATTAGATAAAAAGCAGAGCAAAAAGGCCCTTGCCGCTCTTGATAAAGCGGTGGCCATACAGCCTGAAGAAAGCGCCTTTTGGGAGCTGCGCGGTCAGGCTTGGAAGCAGATGGATAATCTTGCCAATGCTGACAGAGCCTTCACCACCGCGATCAGTAAAAATCCACAGTATTTCAGCCCCTACCTGGCCCGCGGGGTATTGCGCCACGAGCGCGGCCAAACAACTCAGGGTTTAACCGATATTAAACGCAGCTATGCCCTGCTGCCCACTCCAACGGCCAGCTATTACCTGGGTGAAGAGGCCATGGAGGGAGAGCAATACAGCCTGGCAGCCAAATATTACAAGCAGGCCTATCAGGCTGGCGGAGACCTGCAGCTGCGGGCCAAGCAACAGCTTCAAGCCATTGCGCTTGAGCTGGAACCTCAGCGCTTTATAACAGCTCAACTATTGCTTTCCGACCGCCGAGAGTTACTGGTGCGCACCAGCAATAGTAGCCCGGTCACCATGCAAGCAGTGCGACTGCGTATTACCGTAGCAGGTCAAGCTAGCTATTTAACATTGCCTGCGCCATTGGCCGCAGGTCAGACTCTCACTCTGGGAACTGGCATTGGACCCATTGTTGATCCTAGTTCCCAGTATCAGGTTGAGGTCACAGCCGCAGCTGTTTTGCGCTAGCTCGATTGGTTAGTTTGCACCGGGAGTCGCAGGAGGCATACAATGCGAGCTCTATACAGATGTTTATAGCCTGGCAATTCACAGGCTGTTACGGAGACTCAATATGACAGGCCAACACAGAAAGCCACCCTGCGAATTTTGCCGCCGCATGCGCTTTATTGGCATTATGGCTGTGATGATTATTGGCATAGCCACTACCAGGCCAGAGTTTGCATTTCTGAGAGGGGTGGACCTGACCAGCGCCGCGGTTTACTTTTTTGCAGCGGTCTTTGTGTCGTTGCTGCTGTGGAAATCCTATCAGGAGTACTGGAAAAACAGCAATGACGAGTCCTCCTAGCCAACAGACCAACTGCTGGGGCTGCAGATATTTCAAAATTACCCACGAAAAAAACATGCCCTACGCCTGTAATGCCATGGGGTTTAAATCCAAAATGCTGCCCTGTCTGGAAGTCACCCGCATAGAGGGCAGCCGATGTCTCAGCTTTGCTCCCAAACCTAGTCAGGGCAAACCTAGCTAGCCGAATTCTCCCTTAGCAAACAGGAATTAGCATCCTGCTTCCTATGGGGAATTGAATGGCTTAAACTTGCCGCCAGCGGCCTAAATAAAAACATCAAACTGTCGATAGTTAACCCATGGAGAAAAGTCTTGCGGCATCTCTATGCGGTTTTGCGGCTAAACGGCTGCTGCAAACAATAATCTATTAACCTCTGGGAGTACCAATGGACATTGCAACAATTATCGGCCTGGTTGGCGCGCTTGCCGCGATAAATCTGGCGGTTACAGATCCCACGCCACTGATGAATGCTAACTCCGCGTATCTAGTGGTACTAGGGACCTTTGCGGTGACATTGTTTCGCTCCTCTATGGGTGAATTTTTAAATATGTTTATCGTGTCGTTGAAAATGTTTCGCTACAAGATGGACAAGCCAGAGGATTTGATTGATCGCCTGGTTGAGCTGGCAGGCATAGCTCGAAAAGACGGTATGATCGCGCTGGAGAATGAGGAAATTCCCAATCGTTTTCTAGCCAAGGGCATCAGTGCTCTGGTCGACGGCAATGAGGCCGGCTTTATTCGCAGCTCTCTGGAGCGCGATATGTTTATGACCGCCAGGCGCCATGAGACTGGCCGGGGAACGCTGCAGGCCGCAGGAGATATTGCGCCTTCCATGGGCATGATCGGCACATTGATCGGTCTGGTCAATCTGCTTCAAAATATGGCGTCCGACCCCGAGGGCATTGGCCCCGCTATGGCCCTGGCCCTTTTGACCACACTCTATGGTTCACTGCTGGCGAACATTGTTTTTATCCCTATCGCAATGAAACTAGAGAACCATGCCAAAAACGAAGAGATGAACAGCCAGCTTATTATTGAGGGAGTTCTGTTTATCCAGGGTGGCGGTAACCCGCGATTATTGGGTGACCTGTTATCGGCCTTCCTAAACCCCAAGAAAAACAAAAAACGCGCCAATGCTGAGCCCGCAGCGGCCGAATAGCAATGGATATGCAGAAAAAATCAGCGGTTTAAACCCATGGGAACTATGCCAGGCATCAATCCTCATCGACTAGCAGCTTACAGAGCTGCTCTGGTGAGCGCCCATGGCTGATGAAGAGCTGCTGGAAGACGAGAATGAGCTGCCAGAGGACTGCCCAAAATGCAAAAGATTTGCACCGCCATGGATGACAACCTTCGCCGATATGGCGACCCTGCTGATGGCCTTTTTTGCACTGCTGTATAACTTTGCGACCATGGATGTGGGAGAGCGCGCCAAGGCCATGGGCTCTTTGAACGCGGCCTTCGGTGCCACTGTTATTAGTCCTCTGATAGAAATACCCATCTCTACCACCCTTATGGTTTCGGAAGATGCCAGCGACAGCGAGTCTGATCTAGATCTAAAGAGCCTAAGCTCAGAGGAGCTGGCAGCTCTCAGGGCGGAGGAGACCATGGCATCTCTGCGCGAGAGCCTGGCCAAAGAAATTAAAGAAGGTTCAGTGGTGCTGCGCAAAGCTGACAGCAAAGTGATTGTCGAGCTGCAGACCTTTTCCAGTCGTGAGCCAGAGTCTACGGGTTTCTATCTGACTCAACCTGTTCTGGACGTGTCCGAGAAGGTGCTTGCGGCTCAGGCAGCTACCACCACTGAGATAGAGGTACGCAAGCAGGACCTGGCTGCTCTAGAGCAAGCCAAAGAACGCCGCCGCGAGGATGCCAAGGCTCAGTATGAAAAAATGACCCAGGATCTTGCCGAGGAAATCGAAGCCGGTGCCGTGGAATTAGTGCTGCAGGACGAAAACCTGATTGTGCGCCTAGCCAGTCAGGGCTCTTTTGTATCCGGCAGCGCCAATGTGCAGGATGGTTTTAGAGGCCTATTGACCAAGATAGGCTCAACTTTGTCCCTGTCAGAGGGCCGCATTCGAGTGGAGGGACACACAGATAATGTACCTATTGCTTTCAGTGATCGCTTTACCTCCAACTGGGATCTCTCCTCAGCTCGCTCCTCTTCCGTGGCCGCAGTGTTGATTCAAGAGGTGGGTCTGAATCAAGAGCGAGTTATTGTAGCTGGCCTAGCAGACTCGCGACCACTGGAGAGCAATGATAGTGCTGAGGGTCGATCGCGCAACCGACGTATTGAGGTAATTGTCCGTGGCAAGTAAGAAAAAAGAAGATTGCCCGGAGTGCGGGACAGGGGCACCTATGTGGATGGCCACCTTTGCCGATATGGCCACACTATTGATGTCCTTTTTTGTGCTTCTTATTGCCTTTGCGGAAATGGAGAAGCAAGACTCGGTGATGGCCTCGGAGGGGCAAACCGGCAAAAACCTCGGTGTTCAGGACGAGATTCCCTCAGAAGAGGCGCCGCCGGTTAACGAGGGTGAAGCCGAAGATGATGCCTTGAAAAAGGCGGACGCGGATACAGACGCAGGCTTTGAAATCGTCAAGGCCGCACTGGCAAAAGAAATTACCGAGGGCAAGGTAGAGGTCAGCATTAAAGACCAGGAGATTGTTGTAGAAGTAGCTCAAGCGGAGACAGCGGAGCCAGAGGCCAGTGCCAAAGTACTCCAGGAGCAGTTGGAAATCTATGCCAAGGTCAGAGACGCCCAGACTAAAATTGAGGTCGGCGTCAAAATTGCCCAGGAGGCAGACGATGTGTCTGCGGAACAGCTGGCGCGCGAGGCCATGATTGCCGAACAGTATCGACGTATTCGCGAAAACCTCTCCAATGAGATCGAGAAAGAGCTGGTAGAGGTGATCCGCGAAGGTGAAATTATTATTGTGCGGCTCGCCGAGCAGGGCTCGTTTACCAGTGGTGCAGCAACGCTTCAACCAGGTTTTGGCAAGCTATTGGACAAGGTGGGTGTGTCCCTAAAAGGGGCCGAGGGCCTTATTACCATTGAAGGGCACACAGATAATGTACCTGTTGCCTTCAGTGAGCGTTTTAGATCTAACTGGGATCTCTCTGCTGCCCGTTCCGCCGCTGTTGCCGACTACCTGCTTGACTCCGCCTCTCTGGAGGGCGGCAATGTTATGGTCACCGGGTTGGCCGATACCAAGCCAATTATGCCCAATGACACCAAGGAAGGGCGGGCCAAAAATCGCCGTATTGAGATCGTTATTGACGGCAGCTAAATCTCCCCAGGCTAAGGTAACTGTATTCCCCGCTTGGGTTTAGGGGCAGAGCCCAGACGCTCTTTGGTAGAGGGTTTATTGCCCAGGACGTCCAGAGAGGTGACTAGCCTTGAGAGTGGAATGACCTAGAGAGAAGAACAACCTAGAGAGAAGAACAACCTAGAGAGACAAGTAGAAAGCCCAGATACAAAAAAACACCGCGCTAGCGGTGCTTTTTAGAGTTCCTCGATGATGCTAATAACTCTGGCCTTCAAGAAGCCTGAGCAACAGGAGCATCGTTTAACAGCATGGGCAGGATTTCCCAGGCGCCGTTAATTTCGCCCAGCAAACCTTTCACTTCGCGCACACCTTCAACATCATTGCGAAGGTTCGCTTTCAGCAGCCGGCGCGTGCAGTAATCGTAGAGATCGGCCAGATTTCTCGCCAGCTCCTGGCCTTTCTCAAAATCCAGAGAACCCTGCAAACCCACAATAATTTTAGTTGCCCGACTGATGGCTGCATTTTTACCAGCAATATCACTTCGCTCAAAATGACCCTCAGCATCGGCCAGAGCTGTCATCAAACCATTAAACAATAGCTGAATTAGCTGCACACTATCGGCGTAGGGAACAGAGGTTGATACATCCACATTGCGGTAGGCATTTACGCCACGTTTGCTAAAGCTCATTGCTGACAAATCCTATGTGTTAAATCATGTTAACTATAAGATCGGTACAACAGGGGAATTCTTTAGTATTAAAGGCCGTTATTTGCCAATCAATCGATTATCGGTGGGCGTTGGTGGCAGATTGTCTGTTTGCCAGGTAGTTTACTCCGGGCACTGAGCGTAATTAGTTGCTAGGCATTGATCCACAATACCCTGTACAGCACTGATTTCCCGCTCTTCCATCTGCATGGCCGCAACTGAGGTGATACTGATGGCGTCAGTTTTACCATTGTGTTCTGAAAGGGCTGCCCAGACCATAGCTTTTTGTGGTTCGGGTTCTTCGTCTCCACCCTGAGCAGACTGCAGCATATAGGCATACATAAACTGTGCGTTGGCGTAGGCTCTCTTAGCGGATTTTAAAAACCAGTCCCGGGCCCTATCGTAATCCGCTTCTCCCCCGTGACCCTGGTGATACATAAGACCCAACATATACTGGGCCTCAATCACATCCTGCTGGGCAGCTTTCTCAAACAGGCTAAGTGCCTGGCTATAGTCCTGTTCTGCTCCGATCCCATTGTAGTAGAGCATCCCCACATTATGTTGCGCTGCTGCCAGACCCTGTTCGCTGGCCTTGAGATACCAGCTTATGGCCTGGTCATAGTCCTGTTTTACCCCCAGACCCTGCTCATAAAAATGACCCACATTATTCTGTGCCTCTGCGCGACCAGCTTCCGCCAGCGGCAAAAATGCCCGCATAGCTGTTTCATAATGTCCGCGTTTGATCGCCATAATGCCGGCTTCATAGGCGTCGGCGAAGGATAGTCCTGGGGCCAAAATAGAGATAAGAGAACAGCAGCAAACAATGGTTTTAAGGAGTGGTTTCACAGACAAATTCCTTTGTTATTATTTTATTAATAGCGCTCTTGGCTTCGCGCCTGTTTTTGTACCGCGATGACCGCCTGAAAAAGTGACCCCTCTGTCACCGTACCCACAAGCCGCCCGCTGGCTAGGTCTACAATTGGCAGGCTCTCACCTACAAACTCAGAGGCGGTCGTCATGGCCTGCTCTAGAGACTCATGAGTATAAAGCCTGAGGGGAGCAGTATCCATAAAACCGGCGACGCTTTCCGCGCCGGCCTCAAGCACAGAATAAATACATAGCTTGCCAAGCAGAACGCCCTCCTTATCCAGTACATAGGACTCGGTATCGCCTCCGGTGCGCATAGCTTGCAGCAGCTCATCGCCACGGCTGCTAACAGAGGCAGAAATATAGTTCTGGCTAGCATAGCCAGCAATCAGCACATGACTTAGGGCAATAGCTTCGCGCCCCTGGGACAAATCAATGCCGCGGTCCAGCAGCTGGCGATCAAAGAAGGAATGACCAAACAGCCTGTTGGTCAGCAGGCTGCAAACCACCACCGCCATCATTGCCGCCACTGCATACTGGTAGGACTGGGTCAATTCCAGCACTATAAATACCGCAGACAAAGGTGCGCCAATCACGGCAGAGCTTACCGCCGCCATGGCGGCAACACTGATAATGCCGGCGATATCAGCAAATCCCAGCAGGCTTAGCACCTGGCCCGCGAGAGCTCCGGTGGCCACACCTATAAATAGAGCAGGGGAGAACACTCCTCCAGGCAGCCCGCAGCCGAGACAGACTGCAGTCATCAAAATTTTAGCGATCAGCACAGTGGCCAACAGCCAGAGGCTAAACTCACCGGCAATCATATGGTTGATACTTGAGATACCCAAACCCAAAATTTGCGGTATCCACAGGCCAACCAGGCCGCAAATAGTGGCACCCAGAAAGAGCAGTTTGGTTGGTGAGAGCTTTAGTAGACTGGCCACTGAGGAGGCCCGGCGCAGCGTCAGCATAAATACTAAGGCCACCAGGGAAAACATAGGTGCTAAAACAACCAGTGTGGGCACTACTTCGCTAAGGCTGGGCACCACAGCTGCAATGTTCAGTGAAGCCGTATTGGGAAACCAGTAGTTGCCCAATGTGCTCGCGCTGATGGAGGCTATAGTGATAGGGGCAATGGCCCGCATTGAGAAGTGTCTGAGCACAGCCTCGTGAGCAAAAATAATCCCCGCGATGGGAGCGTTAAAGCCTGCGGCAATAGCAGCGGCAACACCACAGCCGAGATAGATATCATCACTTAGGCGGCTAGAGACAAAGCGCTTTGCCCAGACCCCAACAGTGGCACCAAAATGAACAATAGGCCCGTACTGTCCCACCGAGGCACCGCCGCCAGCCGAGGCAAAAGCGCCTAGGGTAGAGGCGAAGCCCTGTTTAATATTCAACGGCTGATACTGCTGCTGAGCCGCAAATATGCTGTCCGCCGGCCCGGCCCATTGGTTAATATTTAAGCTGGTTTTGATAAATAGCACGGCGGCCGCTGCGGCCCAGAGAAACAGCAGGCTGGACAAAGATACCATCTGCCCGCCGAGATTAACGCTAAACAAACTGGAGGCTTCTCTATGGGCGCCCAGAGATTCCACGCCTATCACGAATAGATTAGCTACCACCCCAACTGTGGCGCCAATCAATCCGCCGATAATTAAGGTGATACAAGCCTCAACCAGCGCTTCCCGAAGTTTAAACATGATGTTGGTCCCGTTTACTTACTGTGCAATGTACGCAACCCATCTACAGATGTCAGTATTTTTCTAAGCCGCGGCAGTGCCGTCTCATCATTCCTTATTTTAAAATGAATAACGGAGTGTTTTACCCGCCCTTGTTAGAAGAAACTCATACCTATATAGTGCAATTCATAAATACATATTAGAGCTCCGTCTTCGCCCGGGGCAAGGCGAGACCGATTTTTGCTAGAACTTCAATCTATTATTGGTAGCAGCCGAGAAATTACTGAATTACGCGCTCTTATCGAAATAGTGGGCCCCAGTGATGCAACGGTTATGATTCTCGGCGACAGCGGCACGGGCAAAGAGCTGGTGGCCAATGCATTGCATCAGTGTTCAGAGCGAGCTCAGGCGCCGTTTATTCCCATCAACTGTGGTGCTATTCCCAGAGACCTTTTAGAGAGCGAGTTGTTTGGTCATCGCAAAGGGGCCTTCACCGGAGCCATCACTGATCGCAAAGGCCGTTTTGAGCTGGCCAATGGCGGCACCCTGTTTCTCGATGAAATTGGCGATATGACCATGGACCTGCAGGTTAAGCTGTTGCGAGTACTGCAAGAGAGAACCATAGACCCTGTAGGCTCCACTGAATCAAAATCTATCGATGTGCGCGTGATTGCGGCAACCCATAAAAATATCGAGCAGCTTATTAAGCAGGGAGAGTTTCGTGAAGACCTGTTTTATCGACTCAATGTTATGCCCATGGAAATTCAGGCTCTGGCCCAGCGCAAAGTGGATATTCCCCTGCTGATTGAGCATTTTGCCAGACTTCATGGTGCCAAAAATAATGCGCAGATTAGAATGACGGCATGGTCCCTGAAGCTAATGGTTGAGTACGATTGGCCCGGCAATGTGCGTGAGCTCTCCAATTTGATGGCGCGCTACACAGCACTGTATCCTGGCCAGGAAGTCGATCTGCGCCACGTTCCGTCGAGCATGATACCCTCTGGTATCCGTACACTGGTCGACCAGCAGAGTACGGATGCACTGTCTGCGCTACTGGTTGATGCCGATGCAGGGCATCCTGAGTCAGTTCCTCCAGAGGCGCTGCAAGGAGTTACAGCTGAACACCAGGCAGGCCCCACAGACAGTGCCACTAGCCATGACCAAATGGATATTTTTGCGCCTGCAGAACCAGTGGATGAGGTACAGAGAATTATTATGCTGGCTCAGGGTGGCGCATCATTCCCCGAAGAGGGCATGCAGCTGAAGCAGCATTTGCTGGAGATCGAGCGAACATTGATTAAGCAGGCTCTGGGCAAAGCCAAGGGCAATGTATCCAAAACCGCCAGACTACTCAATCTGCAACGCACCACCCTGATTGAAAAGATTAATAAGTACGGCCTCAGCGAAGCCTAGCTCCGCTATTTCCCAGCCCGCGGGCTATAGTTTTCCTTCTGTAATTCCCTCAAATATTGCCCTTTTATGCCGGTTAGGCCCTATTTGCGGCCAATAAGTGCCGCCTATGTGGCGGTAATTTGTCAGCTGGCCGACGCCTTGCCACTGGCAATAAATTGACAGTTCTTTGCCGCTCTTGGTCTAACCTATTGTTTTTGCTCAACATTTATATTTGGCACGCAACTTGCTATCTCAAGACTAAAGAAGCCAAAGTGGCAACGACGAAAAGGATCAACAAATCAATGAACAACATGACTTCGGTACTCTGGATCGACTCCGCAGGGACAGTAAACCCGCGAGATCTAAACGCCTTCAAAGAGCAGTCCATTGCCATAGTGCCTGCCTGTTTAACTCAGGTTTCAGAACATGACTTTATGACTGCCGATGTTGTAGTCGTTAATGTGGTGGGCAAAAGTTCAGCGCTCAAAGAGTTGCTGGCTAAATTAGCTGCCTACAACCTATCTGTGCCGGTGATCGCTCGAGTGCCTTCCGATAATTTTGATCTGGTGATCAAGACCATGAGGCAGGGCGCATTAACCGCTGTTCCCGATAATAAGCTTGCGCCGGAGGACTGGCGTCAGATTTTTGACGCCAGTGAGATTAAATCCAATAGCAGCAAGTCTGCCTATGTATTTGCCGACCCTGTGAGTCGCAATCTGCTCGCTCTGGCCGAACGCGTCGCCAGCGTGGACGTTACAGTTCTGCTGGCAGGCCCCACAGGCTCTGGAAAAGAAGTTTTGGCCCGCATATTACATGACGCCTCCCCTCGTCATGGGGGCCCCTTTATTGCTTTTAACTGTGCAGCCATGCCAGAAAATCTGGTGGAAGATATGCTTTTTGGCCATGATAAAGGCTCGTTTACTGGCGCGACTAAGGTGCAGCCAGGGCTTTTTGAACAGGCCCAGGGTGGCACTATCTTTCTGGATGAGATTGGCGAAATGTCTTTCCACCTGCAGGCAAAGTTCCTGCGAATTCTTCAAGAGCGCAAGTTTATGCGCCTGGGGGGGCAGAAGCTTATAGATTTGGATATAAGAGTAATTGCCGCCACCAACCGCAATTTAAAAGATGCCATAGTTGAGCGTACCTTCCGCGAAGATTTATATTTCCGACTCAGTGCCTTTAAGCTCAGTATTCCCCCGCTGCGCGAACGCACCGGGGATATTATTCCTCTGGTGGAGCAGTTTATCTCTCAGCAGGCCGGTCAAAATCTGGCTATGACATTTACCCCGGAGGCGGAGCAAAGTCTGCTGGCCTATCCCTGGCCCGGCAACGTGCGTGAATTACAAAATGTGATGATTCGCGCAATGGTTCTGGCACAGCAGGGTGTCATTGATACAGAGCATCTGATCTATGATGATATTCCCACCATTGAAAGTTCTGATCTGAGTTATGCTCGATCTCTGGCCGGTGCAAATCTGCGAGCTGCGCAACCTTTTTACTCGGATAACGCACCCCGAGAAACCTCGGTTAGCAAACCCATTGACCAGCTGAGCGATGCAATTAAAAGCAGCGAATACAAGACTATCTCCGAGGCCCTACAGGCATCGCGCAGCCGTGACCAGGCTGCGGAGAAGCTCGGCATCAGTCCAAGAACACTGCGTCACAAACTACAGCGTCTGCGTGAACAGGGTATGCCTGTCACCAGAGCCTATGCGCGCTAGGAGGGTTAGAAGATGATTAATCCAACTAATGCAGCAAATGTCGAGTCGGTTCTCAGCCAAATTCGACAGTACCAGGCTCAGGCCTCGGAGGGAGTTAATATCTCTCCAAATTCTGGCCTAACCACAGAGCCAACAGGAGTTTCAGGCTTTGCTGATTCGATTAAAGGCGCGTTGCAAGAAGTCAATGCCACACAGCAAACCTCGAAAACTATGCGCACCGCTTATGAGCGTGGCGAAGACATTCCCCTGACGGATGTGGTGATGCAAATTCAAAAATCGTCGCTGGCCTTTGAAGCCACTTTGCAGATAAGAAACAAAGTGCTTAAAGCCTACGAAGAAATCATGAACATGCCAGTGTAAGCACTGAAAAGAGAAAATAGTTATGGCAACTACAGTCGCAAATCCAGCGGATATGAATATAGCACCAGCTAGGGCTGGTGGAGCTCAGGCTCCCAACAGAGCAGCCCCCACAGGACAGGCAAGTTCCGCTCCTGCAGCGGGAGCTGACTCATCGGGCCTGTCTATGGCCGGTGTTCAGGGTGTTATGTCACAGCCTGCAGTGAAAAAATCCATGCCGGCAATTATGGCTCTGCTGACCCTCGCTGTGTTTATTATTGCTTACTCCTGGGTACAGCAGCCGCCTTACAGAACCCTGTATCCAGGGCTTTCAGATGCGGACAGACAGGCGGCCTTTGAAGCCCTTATTGCAGCAGACTTCAGTGCCTCTATAGATTCAAAGACTGGACAGCTCAAGGTTCCTGACTCGCGTTTTCACGAGGCTCGAATTCTTTTAGCCTCCAAAGGCCTTCCCCAGAGTGGCACAGTGGGGGGCATAGCGTCGCTAAATGATGATGCCTCAATGACCACCAGCCAATTTATGGAGCAGGTGCGCTATGTATCCGCAGTGGAGAGCGAGCTGGCACGCAGCATTAGTCAAATAGGGACCATCCAGTCCGCGCGGGTTCATCTGGCCTCTCCCAAGCAGAGTGTATTTGTGCGCAACCGCACACCTGCTAAAGCCTCCGCAGTGGTCACTCCTTATCCAGGGCGAGTTATCTCAGCCTCACAGGTACAGGCGATCGTGCATATGATTGCATCCAGCGTTCCCTATCTGTCAGCAGACGACGTGGCCGTAGTGGACCAGCGGGGAAAATTATTGACAGACAGCAATCAACTGGCCTCATCAAGCCACAATGTTGAGCAGATCGCTCACAAGCAGCGCTTAGAAGATTCGTACCGCAACCGCATTGACGCCTTTCTATCCCAGGTTGTGGGCGCCGGCAATGTGCGCTCCGAAGTTGATGTGCTTGTGGACTTTACTGAAATTGAGTCCACCTATGAAGAATACGACGGCAATAACAATGGCCTGCGAGCTCGCTCAGAAATCCTGGTGGAAGAAAAAAGTTCAGGTGCGGGCTCTGGTGGTATTCCAGGCGCCACTTCTAATGCCGCTCCTCTGGATGCGACCGCCGTTATTGACGGGCAGATTATTTCTCAGGAAGGTTTAGGCGGAGCCAATACCCTAGATACTCTAAGCAGCAAGACAACCCGCAATTATGAGATGGACCGTGCAGTTCGCCATGTTAAGCGTCAGGGTGGCAAGCTGGAAAGGCTATCAGTTGCTGTTGTGCTCAATACACCTGAAGCCAATGAAGAGACAGGTATTGCCGAGGGTTATTCTGAGCAGGAGTTAGAGCGCTTCACCGACTTGGTAAAAAGTGTCGTTGGATTTAACGCCGCTCGCGGTGACGTGGTCACCATAGTCTCTACCAAGTTTGAGCCGGCACCACCGCCCCAACAAATTACGAGTAACTGGTACGAAAATCCCCAGGTAATCAGCATGATCAAAACCCTGGCTGCGGTTCTGTTATTTATTGCCCTGCTGTACTTCGTGGTAAAGCCAACCATTGGCACCTATGTGGCCAATATGGAAGCTGAAGCTGCCGCAGCCCAGGCAGCATTGAGGGGTAGCGAAAGCGCTGGAAAATCCTTAGATGGTGCACCCATGGGTAGCCGCAAAACAGAGCAAGATGTGTCACTCTATGATGCGAAAAGGGCCCTGGAAAACAAATCAACCATCTCTCCAGAATTTATGGACAATGCACGAACCTATGATGACAAGGTGGCACTGATTCGGTTGCTTGTGGCTAAAGAGCCAGAGCGTGTGGCCAATGTTTTCAAGAAAATGATCCGCTAGGCTTGAGATTGATTAGGAATTAAGACTATGGCAAAGAAAGCAAAGAAAAATGATCTTGTCGAAGAGACGCCCAAGGCAAGTCCTTTAGATGCCGAATTTGCGGCAATGGCAAGCGCCCAGAAAGCAGCTGTACTTATGCTGCTGCTCGGCGAAGAACAGGCTGCCGACATTATGCGATTTTTAAATCGCCGCGAGGTAAATGCCCTGGGTAAAGCTATGGTAGAGGTCTCGGATCTCTCCAGAGATCTGGTTGGCATGGTAGTTGATGACGTTATTAATGTGATCAAGCATCAGACTGATCTGGGCATGGGCGCCAACGACTATGTGATCAATGTGCTCAAGGCAGCCCTCGGCGACGACAAGGCCTCCACTGTATTGGCAAAAATTATGCCAGCGGGCTCGACTAAGGAGCTTGAGATTTTACAGTGGATGGACCCCAGAGCCATAGGTGAAATTCTGACGGATGAGCACCCCCAGGTTTCGGCTATTATTCTTTCGGTTCTCGACAGCGATGTGGCCTCTCAGGTACTGAGTTTTCTGCCCAACGATAAGCATGCAGAAATTATTGAACGCCTGGCAAAACTGGATTCCGTGCAGCCCTCAGCAATGGCTGAACTCGAAGGCGTACTTTCTGAAAAGCTGATAAAGACTACCGCCAAGGCGTCGAATTTAGGGGGCATTACCACGGCCGCCAAGATTATGAACTTTTCTTCTGGTGAGATTGTCTCTGGTGTCTTTGATCCATTGACAGAAAAAGATGAAGAACTGGCAACCGAAATTCAAAATAAGATGCTGACCTTCGAAAATCTCGCCGAGGTTGATAACCGCAGTATCCAGACATTGCTGCGCAATGTAGAACAAGACTTGCTTATGCCTGCACTGAAAGGCGCAGATGAGGCAACCAAAGAGAAGATCCTCTCCAATATGTCTGCCAGAGCTAGAGTACTGCTTATAGACGATATGGAAGCCAAGGGCCCAATGCGCCTGGCTGAAGTGGAAGATGCCCAGCGTGCCATTATGAAGATTGCTCGCAAGCTGTCCGACGATGGTGAAATGATGCTGGTAGGATCTGGTGAGAGTTTTGTCTAATTCAAAATCATCCGTATCCTGGCGGCTAAATGGTCTGCTGCGAGCGCGCCAAAAGGCTAAGGCTTTTGCAGCCACATCCTGGGACAACAGTGACCCAAGTGGTCGGCCATCTAAGTTTACCAAGTGGCAGCCCCAGGTTCTGAGTGGCCCAGGGCAAGATACAGGCGGTGAACTGCTGGATGAGCAGTCCCCAGCGTCAGAGGATTCCCCGGCTGCCGACAGCGATTCTCAACAGGAGAGCGCCGAGGAACAGTTTGCCGAGCAGCAGAGGCAGGAGCAGGAAGTTACCCAAGCCGCTCACCAACAGGCGATTCGAGAGGCCTTTGAAGAGGGCTATCAGCGTGGCACAGATGAAAGTGAAGCAAAGTTGGCTGCCGCCAAAACCAGTTTCGATGAACTGACTGAGAGTATTCGCGCAGCTCAACAGGATATGACTGGTTTTTATGACCCCCTTAAAAAGCTCGCTCTGCATCTTGCCGAGCAGTTGGTGCGGGGAGAGCTCGCCCAATCATCGACCGTTATAGAGAGGTTGATTAGCGAAGCATTGAAAGATGTGGAACAGCAGGGCGAGGCCCCGATTATCCTCTATCTCAATCCCGGGGATAAAGATAAATTCACCGCTACCCTAGATGGAGAAATGGACAGCCTAGAGGTGCGAGCCGATCCCCAGCTGTCATCTGGAAGCGTCAAACTCAGCATTGATGACAGTGCCATCGAAGACCTGATCGAGCACCGACTTGACAGCCTGTCCCAGGGGCTGCTCGGCCAGCCAATGACCAGCATCAGGCCAGAGTTTGATAATAACTTTGCCAACCAGGTAGAAGAAAAAGTCCTGGAAGGTGCCGTGGAACTAGAGCCTACCGAAGAAACGGATATACAGCCAGAGCTGCAGCCCATAGCGGAAGAAGTAGATCTGCACACTGATCCTATTCCTGAGGATGAGCCCTCTGCAGAGGCCTTTAAAGAGGCAACCGAATTAGATAGTTCCTCGCCAGAGGACAGCGGTTTAGAGCCCACCGAGAATATTACAGCCGAGGATCAAAGCCAGCAGACACAGACCGACCAGGGTGCTGAGTCCAATGACTGACTTCGCCACTCAGGTTGACAACCACATAGCCCATTTGCGCGCGCCGGAACTGTCGGCAAGCGGCAAACTGGTGCGGGTTGTAGGCCTTACCCTCGAAGCCAAGGGCATCATCGCTCCACTGGGAGCGCACTGTCAGGTCGAAAATATTGATACTGGCGCCTTTATCGATGCCGAGGTGGTGGGGTTTCACAATGAACTGCTTTATTTAATGCCCTTTACTGAACCCAGTGGCATAGGGCCTGGCGCCCGAATCTGGGTGCGTTCAAATCACTCCAAGGCCTCTCTGGGTAATGCCATGTTGGGCCGAGTTGTCGATGGTCTTGGGCAGCCCCTGGATGGCAAGGGCCCCATAGCCTATACAGACCAGCTAGGCCTCGAGGGCCTGCCGATTAACCCTATGGAGCGCGGTCCGATCAAGCAAGTTCTGGATACAGGTATCAAGGCAATTAACAGCTGTCTGACTCTGGGTCAGGGCCAGCGTATAGGACTGATGGCCGGCTCCGGTGTGGGTAAAAGTGTGCTGCTTGGCATGCTGACACGCAACACCAAAGCGGATGTGGTGGTTATAGGGCTTATTGGTGAGCGCGGGCGTGAAGTTCAAGAATTTATCCAGCAGACACTGGGCGAAGAGGGCCTGGCCAAATCTGTTGTTGTGGCCGCACCGGCCAATGTTTCCCCAGTTCTCAGATTGAAAGCCACAAACCTCAGTCATCTGATTGCGGAGTATTTTCGCGATCAGGGTAAAAATGTATTGTTACTCTGCGACAGCCTGACTCGGGCGGCTCACGCCCAGCGCGAGATTGGACTGGCCATAGGTGAGCCACCCACGGCCAAGGGCTATCCGCCCTCGGTATTTGCCCTGTTGCCAAGACTTATTGAAAGAGCAGGTGTGGGTCGCAAAGGTGTCGGATCCATTACCGCCATTTATACCGTGTTGGCTGAAGGTGACGACCGCGCTGACCCGATCGTGGATATAGCCCGAGCCTCACTGGACGGTCAGGTAATGTTATCCCGAGAACTGGCAGATGCAGCCCATTACCCGGCCATTGATCTGTCGGGGTCTATATCAAGAGTGATGAACAGCCTACTCAGCCCTGAACAGCTGAAGTCCGCCAATCTGTTCCGCCGCCTATGGACCCTGTATCAGCAAAATCAGGATCTAATTCAGGTGGGCGCCTATGAGACTGGCGCCAACCAGGACCTGGATAAGGCCATCAGACTGCGCCCACAAATGGAATCTCTGTTGCAGCAGTCCAGTGACGAGTCGGTCTCAATCGATAACTGTCATGCCATGATGCAGCAGCTGACGGCGGTGCAGTCATGAGCAATACCCCAGTCTGGGATGTCCTGGCAAGCAAGGCTCAGACAGAGGCACGTCAGGCTAGATTCCGCTACGACAATGCCCTGTCGCGAAAAGAGCAGGCCATAGACCGAGACCAAAAAGTCGACCAAATGTTGGTGGAATATGCTGAAAAGCTCAACGGTATTCAGCGCCGCGCTCACAGCACCACCGAGGCAGCCAATTTCCGTCAGTTCCTAGTCCAACTGCAGAGCATTAAGACGGATTCCATACGAGAGCTGGCCCTGTATCAGCACGACTGCGATGAGGCCAGTAAACAGTTGCAGCTTGCCGAGCAGGAGCGACATAAATATGAACAGTTAGCCGAGCGGGCTAAGCAAAAGCAGCGCGCCCTGTTGGCACACAGAGAGAGCAGAGAGGCCGAAGCCCAAAGTATGATGCAGTTTAACCTTAACTCTCGCAGCCAATACTAGGTTTTCAGTATTGGCACGTGTCTTGCAATTCCAATAATAGGAATCAGGCAATTCATTGAGAGTAACAGGTTAATGGACATTACAAAAAGTTTAGCTACAGAGCGAAGAGAGCCTGTAGATGCAGTAAAGTCGGCGCACTCAGCGCAGGGCGACAGTTTACTGGATGGCACAGCGAACAGATTTAAAGTCGCCTTCAAGGAAAATTTTGACAGATTGATGGCGGCAAAAAGTGGCAACCCACCGCCGAAAAGCGGCATGGTTGCGCCAGCCAGGGCAGAGGGGGACATTGAATTAGAGAGCCGGTCTCTGGATGGGGGGATAAGATTGCTGCTCGGCGGCAAAGAGCCTTCTGAAGAGGCGGTTATGGCATTTGCCAGAGCTCAGGGTTTTGATGCTGAGGCATTGGGGGTGCTGGTTCAGAGCCGCATGGCTATGGCGCAGAATGATAAATGGAGCCCTGATCGGTCCTCACTGTCGATACTGAAACTAGACACAATTAATTTGCAAGATGTGCTGCCAAAGCTGAGCACTTTGGAATCGCGCATAGCATCAGTGCCAGCGCCAACTAACTTGTTGGCTAGCAATATGGCTAGCAGTATGACTAGCGAGGCAGCCACGTTACAGAATCAGGTATCTGAGGTGCGGGTGGATCTCACCGAGAAGTCATCGGTAGAGACCAGAACAGCCACTCCAGAGCGCGCAGAGCCGGAGGCTTGGCGCAAGCACGACCAGCATATGGAGATGTCGAGACGTCTGACTGAGGCACTGGGTCAGAGGTTAAGCGCCCAGATTGCTCGGGGAGCCTGGCGTGTTGAGATGGATATTCACCCCAAGTCCCTAGGCCGTATTGAAATACAGCTAGAGATGAAAAATGGCGAGTTAGAGGCGCATTTTAATGCCTCCAAACATTTAACCAGAGAGCTGTTGCAGGACAGTCTGCCAAAATTGCGTGAAGCACTTGATCAACATGGCATAGATTCTGCTTATATAGGATTAGGTGCTGGTCAAAGGCAGCATTCAGACGGAAATTCGACAGCTGAGCAGCGCCCAGAGCGCTTTAATCAGCAGGCATCGGAAAAGTCTGAAGACAGCGGCAACAGTCAGCGGCGGCGGGTCTCCAGCCATGGGCTGGATATTGAAGTTTAGATAAGCGAGCAGTTGACCACAGATAGTCAAATGGACAGAGTTCCGAAGCTATCGAATAATATTGGCATTTATTTGCTATTGAGTAATTTGCGAGGGCCACTATGGCTGATACAGACAATCTACTATCCCCAGAAGAGCTAGAGGCTCTTACAGTTGGTATTGAGGATGGCTCTATCGAGACAGATACAGGGCTAAATATTAGCGCCCTGGCTATCAAGCACGATATTACCAATGAAGATCGCTCGCTGAGCATGAATCTGACGGCTATCAACCTTATTAATGAACGCTTTGTTCGAGAGTTCAGAGTGGGTCTGCTTGACGTATTGAGAACCACCGCCAAGGTAAACACTGCCAAAGCGGAAATCATGGCCATTCAGGACTATATGAAAACCCTGGAGGCGCCGTTAGCGCTAAGTTCGATTAATCTGCATCCACTGCGTGGACTGTCGATGGTATGCATTGAACCAGATATTATATTTGCCTGCCTGGACAACTTTTTTAGCGGTTTCGGCGGCAGCAAGATCAATCTTCAGTCTGATCGTGCCTTTACACCCATTGAATCCAGCATTATCAACATAATGACCAATATTCTGTTTGGCTCTCTGCAAGAAGCATGGGCGCCTATTATGCCGGTTAGATGTGAAACGGTTGCCTCAGATATCAACCCACAATTTATAGAAATAGCCGAAGAGAACGATTTGGTTATTGTTAATAGGTTCACCCTAGATTTTGGCGATGGTGCCAGCGGAGACATAGCTATTGTCTATCCCTATGGCATGCTGAAACCGGTCCGCGATCTTCTCTCCAGCCGGGTACAGAGTGGGGAGCAGGAGACCGATGACTCCTGGCGCAACAATTTACGTTCAGCCACCATAGATGCTGAGCTAGAGGTAAAGGTGGTGCTAGGTGAGCTCGAAACTACCTTTAAACAGTTCAATCAGGTGAAAGAAGGCGATATTATTTTCTTTAAAAAAGACGATTACGCCAGGCTATTGGTGAGGAATGTCCCGCTCTTTGACACAGAGATCGGCGTGCAGGGTTCGCAGATGGCAGTACAGGTTATCAATGCGCTGAGGCCCGAGGACTAGAACTCAGGGCTCCAGCAACCAACCATTATTGAAGTAACAACAGCGAGAAACATTATGTCAGATCCAGAAATAAATGAAGAAGTCGAAGCGGCAGAAGAAACGGGGCAGGCTGCGCAGCTGGATGCTCCAGTAAGTATTAATGCGGATGTTCTTGAAAATATTCCGGTGACCATCTCTATTGAAGTGGGCAGAACGGAGCTCAAAATCCGTGATTTGATGCGCCTAACCCAGGGCAGTGTTGTCGAGCTAGACAGGCTGGCTGGTGAACCTCTAGATCTGCTAGTAAACAATACACTGGTAGCTCAGGGTGAAGTTGTCTTGGTCAATGACCGTTATGGTGTTAAATTGACCAGAGTAATACCAGCGGTAGAGCGCGTAGCTAACCTTTAAATAGAGAACCCTATGTTGACTGAGTTTGGTTGGTCAGAATGGCTGTCGATGATGGCATCTTTGCTGCTGGTGATAGGCATGTTGGTGGCCACGCTTTTTGCGATCAAAAAACTGGGACCAAACCTGGGTAACAGCGGCAATAGACGGCTTAAACTGCTGGAGATACAAAACCTTGGTGGTCGCCAGAAACTCTTACTGGTAAGCTTGAATGGCGACCAGGTGCTGATCGGTCTGAGCCCTCAGGGTATGACCAAATTAGGCAGTTGGTCCGCTGTAGAAGAAGATAATGATAATGCCGAGCCCCAGTCCGATGCTCAGCAAACCAGTGAGGCCGGGCGCCCACTTGGTAATTTCAAGGATATGCTATCCCAAGCATTTAATAAAAATAAGGATTGAACCATGCTCCGATGGTTGATCGACAGAGATCCACCCGCCTTTAAGCTGAGCAGACTTACTCGCTTTCGTATTATTTTGCCCTCAATCATTCGCCGTCTCCCCAGCAAATGGCTGGTTATTGGCCTGTTAGCGCTTGGTTTTGCCAGTCCCGCGCTGTCTCAGGCAGGACTGCCCATTGTCAATATGGTCGATGACGGCAGCGGCGGCACAAAATACAGCCTGACCCTGCAGCTACTGGCTCTGATGACAGTGTTGACCCTGTTGCCCTCCCTTTTATTAATGATGACCTCCTTTGTGCGCATCATTATTGTGATGTCGCTGCTGCGCCAGGCACTGGGTACAGCTCAGACACCACCTAACCAGGTGTTGGTAGGTCTGGCACTGTTTCTGACGCTGTTTATTATGACGCCAGTTCTAAATACGGTGTACGACCAAGCCATAAGCCCCTATATGGACGAGACCATCAGCTTTGAAGCCGCCCTAGTGGAGGCTGAAATACCGATTCGCAACTTTATGCTCAACCAAACTCGCGAGTCTGATATTGCCATGTTTGTTGAGATTGCCGGCAATGAAAATATCGAGACCCCAGCCGACGTACCCTTTACCACCTTGGTTCCGGCCTTTATTACCTCAGAGCTTAAGAGTGCATTCTCAATTGGCTTCTTAATCTATATACCATTTGTGGTGATCGATCTGGTGGTGGCCAGTGTGCTGATGTCCATGGGCATGATGATGCTGTCGCCGATGATGATATCCATGCCCTTTAAGCTAATGCTGTTTGTCCTGGTCGACGGCTGGACATTAATTATGGGGTCTCTGACCTCTAGCTTTGCGATTTCCTAGGAGTTTTTATGGATGCTGCACAGGTAATTGATTTGGGAAGAGAGTCACTGTGGATTGCGGTGCTGGTCGCTGCGCCACTGTTAGGTGTGGCTCTGGCTGTGGGCTTGCTGATAGGTATTTTTCAGGCGGCCACCTCTATTCAGGAGATGACCCTGAGCTTTATACCCAAGCTGGCAGTTATGGTCCTGGCTCTGGTTATTTTTGGCGGCTGGCAGATCGCTGTTATGGTCGACTTCTTCCAGCGTATCTTTGAGCGTATTCCTACGCTATTTATCTAATGGATCTGCTTGTCGCCGAAGTTGTGCAGCTGTTTTACACGCTGCTTTGGCCGATGATCCGCATCTCGGCATTTTTACTGACGGCGCCTTTTTTCTCAATCCAAGCGGTCACAGTGCGCATTCGTGTGCTGTTGGCGCTGTTGCTGACCTGGATGGTTTATCCGCTGGCAGAATGGCCAGTCATCGATCCCCTCACTGCCCTCGGCTTGCAAGAAATATTTATGCAGATATTTATCGGCGTACTGCTAGGCACATTGCTGCAGGTGGTAAGCGCCGCGTTGATTGTGGGCGGTCAGGCTATTTCGGCCTCCATGGGCCTGAGTATGGCTAATATGGTTGACCCCAATATGGGTAATGTTCCAGTGATAGCCCAGTTTTTGATTATCTGTTCAACATTAATCTTTTTAGCTCTGGGCGGCCATATTATTGTTATCTCCCTGTTGCTTGAAAGCTTTCAATTAATGCCTATAGGTGAGATGTTCGAGGCCCAGCCGTTAATGGCGCTAATAATTCAGTGGAGCTCAATGATGTTTTTGGGCGCCGTGCTGTTGGCCCTGCCCATTATGGTCTCTCTACTACTGATCAATATAGGTTTGGGTGTGATCACCAGGGCGGCGCCAGCGCTCAATATCTTTGCGGTTGGTTTTCCCGCTATGATTCTTGCCGGTATTATCCTGCTATCCATGTCTATGAGCAGCATTGGTTTTCGTATCCAGTGGCTGTGGCAGGAGTCGTTTAAAATCATGAACCAAGCACTGGGAGTTGCCTGATGGCAGAGCAGGACTCTACAGCCGAAAAGACCGAAGAGCCCACCGCCAAACGGCTTGAAAAGGCTCGCGAAGACGGCCAGGTGGTGCGCTCCCAAGAGCTGTCTGTGGCCATGATGATGATCGGTGTCGCTGGCTTTATGTATATTTTTGGCGGCGCACTGATCTTGCAACTCAGCGAAGTTTTTGCCGCTGGGTTTATTTTCGATCGCAGAGATATCTTCTCAGATAACCTATTGCCGGCCACCTTTGGTTCCCAGGCGCTGGAGGGCATGCTGGTAGCAGTGCCCATTTTTGTTCTGGCCATTGTTCTGGCTTTTGGCGCCTCGGGCATACTGGGCGGCTTTAATTTTTCTATGAAGGCAGCTGCCCCCAAGGCCAGTAAAATTAATCCTCTGTCGGGGCTTAAGCGAATTTTTGGCACCAAGGCGCTGGTTGATTTAACTAAGGCCCTAGTCAAATTTGGGCTGGTGGCTGGAGTGCTATATCTGGTGGTTAGCAGCAGATTTGACCAGCTGATTGGGCTCGGTTTTATGGATATTCAGCCGGCCATGAGAGGCGCAGGTGAAATTATTGCGGGTGGAGTTGTACTGGTGACACTGACTTTAATTATAGCTGCGGCTATTGATGTTCCCTATCAGCTCTACGAACACAGTCAAAAAATGAAAATGACCAAACAGGAAGTTAAAGATGAATTTAAGGATACCGAGGGTCGACCAGAGGTAAAGGCACAGATTCGTCGCAAGCAGCGCGAGATGGCCATGGGTCAGATGATGGATGCTGTCGGCGACGCAGACGTGATTATAGTCAACCCAGAGCATTTTGCTGTTGCACTGAGTTATGACCCCTCCAGTAGCGGTGCTCCCACAGTTGTGGCCAAGGGGGTGGACTTTTTAGCCCAGGGTATTCGCGAACGTGCTGGAGACAATGCAGTGCCGGTGTTTCTGTCGCCAACTCTAGCACGCGCACTCTATTTTACCACCGATGTTAACCAAAGCATCCCAGAGTCTCTATACTATGCAGTTGCGCAGGTCATAGCCTATGTATTCAGTTTGAATAGTCTAGGTCGCGGGGCCGCTGTAGCAGAGAAGCCAAATCCTGAGGTGCCCAAAGGCATGAGATATAACCCAGATGGAACACTTGCCGACTAGCTAAGCTTTTGCTTTACGGAGAAAACAGCCAATGAGAGAAGATCACCAAGAACCGGTTTTTGAACTGCAAAAATGGTTTGATAGCGGCGATATATTTTACCGCCCTGAAGACAAGCAGCGCCTTCAATATGCCCTGGATGCCATTGTGGATGACAAGTCAGGGCTTGCGGTTATTGGCGATAACGAGCGAGTGCTAGCTCATTACTGCCAGATGCTGCTGACTAAACTGCGCGATCTCGATGGTTTTGAGATCGAAGTATTTCTGCCAATGAATACCGTGAGTCTGCTTAAGCGATTCAATGAGTTGCTAGCCTCTATGTCGGTTGATGAGGCCAGACAGCCAGCCGCTGCTGATAAGCCCGTAACCCTGCTGGTGGTTAACGATGCCAACGAGATTCAAGAGGACCAGTGGTCCCTATTGACCAGGTTATTGTCAGATTTTCCGGGCGTCAATGTGCGCCTAGTGCTGTTTATTGATAAAACCAGCTGGCCAGAATATGAGGCGCCCCTAGATCAGCTGGGGCGAAATATCTACCGCTGGGCTCTGCAGACCGCCACATTAGCTGAAGCCATTGAGTTGATGCGCGCAGCCAGACAGTTTGGCTTCCAGCGTCAGACCGAAACCCTGCTGCTGGAGTCTGGTCTGGGTGCCGCTATTGAGGGCTCCTATGCAGACCCAGATTTAACAGAGGGTGCAGATGCGGTCGGCTCAGATGATAGCGCCAACCCCTTCCCTGAGGAGTCCATCGAGTTTCTTGAAGACGGCATAGATGATTTTGCAGAGCCTATGGACCCAGGTTTAGCTGATGGCGAAAGCTCAGAAAAGCGCAGCTTCTGGCCCGCGGCCCTGGTGTTTGTGCTGGCGCTGGCGGTGGCCTGGGCAATTCTCTCAAGAGTCAGTCCAGAGCCTGAAACCACAGTGGTGACCCAGATCATTGAGAGCACAACAACGCCGAAAAAAGTACTGGTGAAACCTGTGCAAAATGCCGATGAGCAGCAACAAGAAAAGCTGCTGCAAACCAGTCAGGCCCAGCAGGTGGTCAAGCAAATTCAGCAAGATCGGCAACAGGCGCAAAAGCAGGCGCCGGTAGCCAAGCCCAGACCAATACCCCAGCAAATGCCTGTGGATCCTGAACTTGAGAGCCCCAGAGCTTCTTCAGCCCCAGCACCTGAATTAAAAGCACCTGACACCAAAGTGGCTGAGACAGCAGCAACCGCCGCCCCTAAAACCTTGTCCACTGCTGAGGGCTCTGAATTTTCAGCGTCTATAGCTCGGGTTAAAACGGCCCGGGCCAGCGACTTTTTTGTTCAGCATATAGTGTTGAGCACAGAGGCACAGGCCAATCTCTATCTTGGCCGCTACAGCAGCTTGCGCAAAGCTATGGTGCTGCCTATTCAGGCGGGGCAGAGTAAAGTTTACGCTATTATCTCTGGCCCTTTCTCTACCAGAGAGAGGGCAGAGGCCTTTGCAGAGGGAGCGGCTATGCCGGCAGACTATTGGATAAGAGGTGCCATTCAATTGCAGGGCGCTATCTGATCAATGGTCTGTGTACGCTGTTTTAAACAGCGCATTGCAGGCATGCCGAAGACAGTCTGAATTCTAAAGTTACGGCCGCAACTGTCGATTTTAGAATCAAATGGGATGTTTACTATCTCTAATAGACAATTAATCTTACGGAATGGTTATGGCCGACGCTGACGAAGACACAAAAACTGCGGATGAGAATATTGAAAACCCCGAGCTGACAGAGGTTGCTCCTGAAGATGAGGAGGCAGTTGAGGCCGCAGAGCCCGCAGAGCCCTCCCTTGAGGATGATATTGAAGCCATATCTGATGTTCTGGACGGCCTCACGGATATTCTGACCCCGGAAGAAGAAGCAGATTACGACGCCAACAGAACGCCTGATCCAGGTGATCTCGAGCGTTTTTCTCAGGTTTTGGGCAAGGCAAAAAATATCTCTGGCCGCCTTGAGCAGCTGTTACCCAATGTGGTGATTACTGCCGAGGCCACCAATAGCGCTGCAGATGTCAGTCGCAGAGCCTCTTCGGCGCTGGAAAATGGCCTAGATCTGTTGCAGAAGCGGGTAGACTTGGTTGCCAGTGCCACTGCTGACACTGCCAAGCTGTCCAAGCGCATATTATTTGGTGCCATCGGTGGCCTGGTGATTGGTCTGGGCTTGCTGGGCGGCGTAACCTTTCTGATAGTCAGTCAAGGCTCACAGATTGATACTATGCTGGCGCAGGTAACCGAGCGCATTCAAAAAATGAATTCTGCCCTGGACACATTTACAACGCTACAGGCCTCCATTGACGAGCTGGCCGTTACCCAGGCCGCGTTTACCGAGCAGCAGGTGCTGTTGGGCGAAGCTGTTGCCAAGGCGGAAACCAGTGCCAACAGTTTGCGCCAACAGGTGCCAGAAGCAGCGGCCAAAACGGTGAGTGTCGAAACCGACAAGGTGACCGCCGAGGTAAAAGATTTGAGTGGTGAGCTGCGTAAGCAGGCCAACCAGATTGCTAAATTGGGCTCCAAACTCGAATCCTTTAAGGGCCAGATAGACGAGGCTCAGACCCTGAATGCTGGGGTGCAGGCATTGATTACCCTAGAGAGAGAAAATTATCGTGGCCTGTTAGAGCGCAAGATGGCTCTGGAGCAAAAAACTGGTGTGGTAGTTCCTGAGAATCCTGATCTGGTGTATTACTCGATCCATAATTCTAAGTAGCAGAGGCTGCTAGTGGTCAGAAAAGGCTAGATGCTAATTAATAGTTACTTTCGAAATGCCTGCGCAGCTGTTTGACTGTGGCCGACAAAACCTGACTGACTCTGGATTCACTGACCTCGAGAATGGCGCCAATTTCCTTGAGGTTCATTTCCTCAACATAGTAGAGGGACACTATGGTCTTTTCTCGTTCTGGCAGGGATTCTATAGATCCCGCCAGAGCTTCCATTAGCTGGTTCTCGGCGAGCTGGGCCTCTGGCTCATTGGCATCACTGGACGGCATATCCACAGAATCTGGAATCTGAGATTCTAGAGAGACGGTCTGAAACTGGTGTGCATGGGTGCGCTCTTTCTGAAAGCTCTCTATATCCTTGCCCATAAATTCGGCCAGCTCTGCCTGGGTTGGCTCGCGACCTAATTCTCCACCCAGCAGGGCCGTGGCCTCATTGTGATCGCGAATATTAACAATCGCAGATCGTGGCAGATAAGACAGCTTGCGCACCTGATCAAGAATGGCTCCGCGGATACGGTTCTTGGCAAAGACCTCAAAATCCACACCTTTGCTGGCATCAAAAGACCGGGCGGCCTCTATCAATCCAACGGTACCCACCTGAATTAATTCATCCACTTCCATAAAATTAGGAAGCCTGGTTTTAAGGTGCAGGGCAACACGTTTGACTAAGCCAATATGCTTAAGTAGCTGGTCATTTGACTGCCCAGCCGCTTGAATATCCTCATAGACACTTATGTCAGCCATGGGAAGCCCTAAGCCTGACTTATCCGTTGAGAGGCAAGCCGCTCAACAAAAAACTGCATACCGCCAGTCAGAGAAGTGTCGGGCTCTATAGCAATTACCGATTTGGCCAGCGAGACAAAGTTGCGTGTCGCTGCGCTGGCTGGAGCATAGGTTATCAGGGGCTGAGAGGCCTTAATGGATCTGAGAACCATTTCGTCTTCAACAATGCTGTGTAGGTAGTCTACCTGGCGACCCAAAAAGTTCTGGATCACTGAATTGATGCTGCCAAACAGTCGCTCACCCTCAGCCTGAGAGGACACCGCATTGGGAATCAGGCTAATGTTACCCAGGTCGTAGTCCTGAATCATCACCTTGATCGTGGCATAGGCATCTGCAATAGAAGAGGGCTCATTTTTGAGCACAATAAAGCGGTGCTGACAGGCACCTAAAAAGGTCATTACCGTATCTGAGAGTCCGGCAGCCAGATCGACAATAAAATAGTCCAGATCCTCTTCAATTTCTGAGAATGATTGAATAATGCCCGCGGTCTCCGCCTGACTTAGAGCCGCCATATGCTGGATGCCGCTGGCGCCAGGCACCAGTCGCACCCCCATGGGGCCTTCGACAATAATTTCTTGCAGCGTTTTTTCGCCAGACATCACATGACTAAAATTAAAAGGAGCTCGACAACCCAGCGCCAGCTGTGCATTGGCAAGGCCGAGGTCGGCGTCAAAGACCATGACCTTTTTGCCCTGGGAGGCAAGGGCAATGGCAAGATTGGCTGATACGGTAGTTTTACCCACACCGCCTTTACCGCTGGCAATGCCGATTATCTGAGTCGCAGTTTTATTTGTCATTATTATACCCTGGTAAAATCCTGCCTGACATCAGAGATATCGCCTGTTGGCTGAGTTTATTCATTCTCGTTCATCCATTATGGGTAGTCAAATTTATGCAATAGGTAAGTTAGTCAGGCTGTGATCTGCCAGATCATGACCTGTCAGGGCAACTGGTGCTGCTGCTATTGAGGGCTCTGAAGCAGACACCGAGATTGGAATACGGGTGTTTAGTAGTGCATTGATTACTGGCCAGGGACGAATCTCATCCTCGAGCCGTGACAACATTATCGAATCCCAGTCTCCCGACCCCGCCTTAAGTTGGCGGTTAACCGAAGCTTCAGAGGCGTCCGCTGCAACCACCAGGTGCTTTTGCGCCTCAGGTAGCAGTTTGTTGAGCTCTTTAATCTGAGCCTGCACATCAACCCCTGCGGTATCAATAAGAATCAGGCTGCGCGAGCCCAGTTCCTGTAATAGCTGTTCAAGCATTTCGGGCGTATTGGCGCGGAAGCAGTCCACACCAGCCTGGGAGCCAATCAGTTGTGTTTGATTCCAGGCACCAAAACGACTGTCGTTGTAGCTGATAATAGCCACATCCTGGCTGTCGCAGCGCAGAGCTTTTTGTTTGGCAAGACGGCCGGTCATCAGAGACTTGCCCGAACCAGAGCTGCCGGCAATCAGATGAATACCCTGCATATCGTCCAGCAGGGGCAAATGGTCAATACCATTGCCCAGAATCTGAGTTATTTCTTCCAGTGCCGAGTTGAGATCAGCACAGCCATTGATGGTATCGCTGAGCAGAGCGCGCAGCCCAACTGGCATACCGGTTTCATTAAAGGCTTCAACCAGCGGGCGCATAAGGTCACTGACCGCTCTGGTACCGCTCCAGGCATCTAGCTGTTGGGACAGCTTAAATTCCCGGCGCATCACCTCGAATTCCTGCTTTACTAGATCGACAATCTCTCTGGCCTGCAGATGATCGCGATCATTGATTATAGGGTTGCTGGCCGATGCGAAAGACCTGTCTGCCTGCAGACTTAGATCGGGAGCTGAGGTATAGCACTGATCATCGGCCACTGGGGTTGTCTTAAACACATGAGATTCCATCACCTGATCGAAATCTACTGCATCAGAAAAGTCGAACTCAGGTAAGTCGACTGGGGCCACCTGCATTTCGCTAAGAGTCTTCTCGGTCTCCGGAGGAACCTCAATTGCGACAATAATTTCAGTTTTCTCATTGGCTTTTTTATTGGATACCACCAGCGCGTCTTGGCCATAGAGCTCAAGTACCTTGTCCATTGCCGCGCGGCTATCTTTAGCGAGAATTCTTTGTAGTTCCATTGTCCTGTTACCTTCTATTAATTTGTGACATCAACATCGACCGTGGCCACAACCTTGACGGCCTGGTCATCGGGAATTTCGCTGTAGGAGAGAACAGTGAGATCGCTGAGTCTATGTCTTATGATTTTAGCTAACCAGGGGCGAATACCAGGGGAAACCACCAGTACGGCGGGATGACCTTGATTTTCGACCTCTTCGGTATTCTCGGCCAGGGCTTTAAACAGGCCCTCAGCCAATGTGGGTTCTATCACCAGTCCCTGGGTGCTGCTGCTCTGTTGCAGAATATTGTGCAGCATCTGCTCAAGGGATGGATTTAGGGTAATCACCGGCAGACTATCATTGATATCTACCAGGCCCTGGACAATCATGCGCCCTAGTCTAGGTCGCACAGCTGCAGTTAGGTCATCGGCATTTTGGGTATTGCTGCTCTCTGTCGACAGCACCTCAATAATAGTCCGCATATCTCTTACCGATACGCCTTCGTCGAGGATGTTCTGCAGTACCTTGGTAATGGTTGCCAGTGGCAATTTGCCGGGCACCAGATCCTCAACCAACTTGGGTGATCGATCTGCCACCTTGTCGAGCAACTGTTGAGTTTCGTCGTGGCTCAACAGTTCCGAAGCGCTGCCCCGCAGCAATGTATTGAGGTGAGTGGCAATCGCAGTGGCAGCATCTACCACCGTATAGCCAAGTGTTCTGGCGTAATCTCTCTGAGAGGGGTCAATCCAAATTGCATCCAAGCCAAAGGCGGGCTCTTTAGTGGGCGTGCCTTCGACGGTGCCATGTACCTGGCCGGGGTTGATGGCCATTTCTTTGCCCACCTTAATCTCACCTTTGCCGCGCACCACGCCATTCATCACAATATGGTATACATCCGGAGACAGATCCAGATTGTCGCGGATGCGAATAGGCTGCACCAGAAAGCCCAGTTCAGCCGATAATTTTTTGCGTACACCTTTAACCCGGGGAAGCAACTGGCCTCCAGTTTCCGGGTTCACCAGAGGAATCAAGCCGTAGCCTATATCCAGAGCTACCAGATCGACTTGATCCACATCGTCCCAGCCGAGCTCCTGCTCCATGGGATCTGTGGCCGCCTCTTCACGGCTGACGGCAGCATCGATCAGTTCGCCCGCCTCCGCCTGTTTAAACATAGATATACCCAGGGCGCCAGCGCCAAGACCCAGGGCTAAAAAGATCCAGGTTGGCATGCCAGGCACCAGACCCAACAGCACCAGAATGCCGCCGGCAACAATCAGCGCCATAGGATTATTCAGCTGGCCCTTTACTTGCTCGGTCATGGATTCGGAGGTAGTCACTCTAGTAACAATAATTGCCGTGGCCAGCGACAGCAGCAGCGAGGGAATCTGAGCGACCAGACCATCACCAATGGTTAACAGTACATAGATGCGGCCGGCGTCGGCAAAACTGAGATCATGTTGCCCCAGCCCTACAATAAGGCCGCCGACAATATTGATAAGCAGGATAAGCAGGCCGGCAATAGCGTCACCTTTAACAAATTTCGAGGCACCGTCCATAGAGCCGAAGAAGTCAGATTCCTGAGAAATTTCTTCGCGCCGCTGTTTGGCCATTTCTTGGTCAATAACGCCAGCGTTTAAGTCGGCATCAATTGCCATCTGTTTGCCAGGCATGGCATCCAGGGTAAAGCGTGCAATCACCTCTGATACGCGGCCCGCACCTTTGGTAACAACAATAAAGTTAATAATCATCAGAATGGTAAAGATGATAAAACCGACCAGATAGTTGCCGGCGATGACAAACTCACCAAAGGCCTCGATTACTTTACCCGCAGCATCTGGTCCCTCATGGCCCTTAACCAATACCAGCCTTGTGGAAGCCACATTGAGGCCCAGCCGCAACATGGTGGCCAGCAGCAAAATAGCGGGAAAAGAGGAGAAATCCAGGGGTTTGGTACTGTTGATGGCGATCATAATAATCACCACCCCGAGTAAAATATTGAAGGTAAACAAAAAATCCAGTAAAAATGGCGGCAGCGGTAGGATCAGCATCGACAGAATCAACAGCACCAGCAGGGGAATGCCCAGCCCGGAGAGTTCGATTTTTGACATGTCCTGACGTATGTTTGACAGTATTGCGTTAGCCATTTAACCAAAACCTTATTAAAAACAGTTAGTTACATTTCAGGCCAAAAGCGGAGTTGCAGGCTTTTGGGCCTCTACACCAAGGAAATGCAATATATATGCCAAACTGCTTACGGCTGATTTTGTCAGGCTTTAATTCCACGGTTGCTTCAATTCACCCCGCGGCAGATAGATCAATATAGGGCTCAAGACTCTGCCGCTCCTGCCGATACTACTGTTAATGAAGAAACAAATTAATCAGCCGAAATAGGAAAGACGATGAAAACGAGTTTAAGCCAAGCGCTGCAAGTGCTAAAAAAATCAATCGCAAGAAAAACCCGCTCCATTGTTCTGGTAGTTATAGGCTCAATCGTGCTGACCGGCTGTGCTACTAGCATAGAGGACTACAATGCAGCAGTGATTCAGGGCATCGTCGATCAGAACAATAATATTTTGGCTACTGGCTATGCGGTAATTAGCGCGCAGAAGAGTGATATCCCTGCCCAGCAACGAATTCTGTCAATCCGGGCGTCAAAATTAGATGCCTACCGCGCTCTGATGGAACAGATTTACGGACAGTACCTAGACGCCAACACCACAATTGGCGAGATGGTGATGAAGAGTGACACATTGAAAGCTCGCGTTCAGGGTATGGTCTACGGCGCTCGACTGGTTAGCATTAATCCAGTAGGTGATGACACCTACGAAACCACTTTGTCTCTGGACAAAAATATTGTCAATGATCTGCGTCGTCTGTTTTTAGCGGCCAGAGCCAATCAGAGCCTGGCAAGCTCCTAGTCCATCCCCGGAGCCCGACTATCCCATGCGTTTCCGCTCATACATAACAGCCTCGCATCCCAGTGGTCCCCTGATCACTGCTCTGGCTGTTACTTTGGCACTGGTGCTGGGGTCAAGTCATGCCCTGGCAGCAGAGACGCCCACAGTAGAGTCTCTAATAGCGGAGTTTAGCCAGCGCTATACAGTGCAAGAAAAGCCGCAGCAGGACTCAGAATCTCCAGCCATTGCCTCCGCTGAGCAAAAGCTGGAAGCCGTAAAACAGGCCCTGGTAGACTTGGCTCTGGATACAGATCTGCGTCTGGATAGCACGGCCTTTTTGGATAGTTTAGGCATGCTGCATGAATCGTCGCTGCTGTCGACTAGCAGCGCTATCTCCGGGTTGAGAATTCTCGATATCAAACGTGACAGCGGCATCGATGTTGCCGATCTTGAGGCAAAAATACGCGCGGGGAAGACCTGCCCGGGAGCCAGGCCCAATAATCGCCGCCAGGCGCTGGTGTCTGTGGGCAGCAATCTCACCAATGCCAGCCCTGATCTGCGAATGGGCGACCATTATTTAGGCGAGCTAACTAGCTTGACGGAACAGGCTCTTATTGCAGCTCTGTACGGATCTGATGATTGGTCGGTCAAAGCCCAGACTCAATATGAGTCTGCCTATGATCGCTTCCTAAATGGTACCTCAGCGGATCAGGCCCGCTACAGATTTCATATTGTGCTGCGCGCAGAGTATGCCGAACATGAACAGTTTGCCAACCAGCCAATCTCTACAGCATTTGAGTCAGGAGCACTGCTCTCTGGACTCTCCTATGGCGTTCAGGCCGGCTATAACGGCCTGGCGAAACTGGCCGAAACTGTTCCGGCCCTGAGCTATTCCAAGCCCTGGCCTGAACAGAAATACTCTTATCAGCTAGCGCTGTTTGATCGCGAGCAGGGCGCCGCTCTGTGGAGCAGCAAAGTGGCAATGCGCTATCCTGAGGTACCCCGGGGTTATTCCAAATCGGCCATGCCAGAGCCGTTGCAGCAGCAGCTTGCAGAGATAACCCAGAATTTTGTGACCCAGGTCTCTGGCTTTATGGAATGTCGAGAAGAGTTCTACAAGCTTATTCCGCAGCCAGGCAGCGCAGAAACTGTAAAAATTAATGCGGGGCGGATTGCCGGCATTAATGTGGGCGACCAGTTTTTAATCAGTGCAGATAAAAATATACTCAACCAGTCTCTGAGCATGGAGGGTCTGTCAGGCCTGGGGCTTGCGGAGGTGGAATCAGTGACTGCCCATGCCGCCACACTGAAATATCTGGCTGGACCGGAATGGTCACAAAAGAACCAGCTGGCCCGCAGTGTTGCTATGCATTTTTAACCCATTTATTGAGTGTAAAAGCTTAGAGCTGGCTCAGAGAATAGAACGACTTAAAGTAAGCAAGGAAATAATGATGAAATCAATTGCACAAAAATTTATCGCTGTCCGGGAGTTTATAGCCAAACTTTTTTGGCTAAGTGCCATCTCTCTGGTTGCTACAGGTTTGGTGGCTACTGCAACCGCTGGAGCGGCCTTTGCCGATGCTTCCGATGCCGAGGCAGCACTGGCTCAGTTGATGCAAGATATCAGCTCACTTCAGGAGGGCCTGGAGCAGCCGGTTATGGTTTCGCAAAACGGTTATTACAAAACCCGCTTAGGCGATACTCTCAGTCAGATTATTGAGCGCACTGTGCCCAATGTTCCGGTGCGCAAAAAAATTCTTCAGCAGGCTATAGTGCGGGCTAACCCCCATGCCTTTAAACGCAGTAATCCCAACTGGATGTTTGCTGATCGCAAACTCAAGTTGCCGGACGCCGCCGATATTCACAAGGTGGTGTTTACCGATGCAGCGGGCAAATCCAGCAAAAAAGCCTCCCATTATGATGAGCGAGATGACTGGGTACAGTTCCCCTAAATAGCTTAGTGAGCAGTACCCCAGACAAAGGCACAACGCCAAGGTCGACTATGTGTTAGGCCCAGAACAGATTAATCTAAGCCCGCGACCACCCCCAGTTCCAATGGAGGGTATCGCGGCTGCTCGCGTATCAGAACAGGTAGCCAAAGCCATAGGGCTAAGGGACAATCAGATAGTTCGCGGTATTATCGAAGACCGCGGCGGACTGTTAAAGTTGGTGCTCAATAACCGCGAGCTGGACTGGGATGACAGCAGACGCTTTAAGCCAGGCGACCGCATAGATTTTCGCGTTGAGAGCTCAATCTATGGCCGCTCTCTCAGACCCATTTTGGGCGCTGAGGTCAAAGTTGCATCTGCTTCTATTCCGGTACCTGCAGCGCTGGGCGCGTCCCCGCGACTGCTCAGTTTGCTCTACAGGCCAGTGATGCCATCCATGGTCAATCAATTATTCCGTCCGCAAACCATGGCACCATTTGTTGATCAGCTGGCGGCAGCCAATGCCAGACAGATTGCGGATCAGTTGATCACCAGTATGCAGCGCATTACTCCAGATGTGGTTCGCAGCGGGTTGCTGAGTTCTGGATTGTTCGGTGAGTATATGCTGATGCAGCAGGGTGCATCCAGGCCCGATTTAAAACAGTTTTTGCGCAATCTTTTAAAGAGTACAGCGCCCAATCAGGCCCGCGCTATCGCCGAGTTGACCGGCGCCATAGATGAGATTGAAAGTCGCCAAATCGAGGGTCTGCAAGCTCAGCAGAATCGCGAGCTGTCCTACCATTTTGTGTTGCCTTTTTTTGATGCCAACCCGGTGTCTGTGCATATAGAGCGAGAAGCTATGTATGCTGACAATGCCGATGTCGACTGGGTGATCAACCTTCATACCGAGACCGATTCTCTGGGCGAGTTGTGGCTAAAAACCACCCTTAAAGCCAACTCGCAACTTGAGATGATACTCTGGGCAGACCAGCCAGGCTCGGTGGATATAGCTCGCACTGCGTCTGCTGACCTGAAGGGTCGTCTGAGAGACTTTGGTCTTGAGTTAACCAAGTTGACACTGCTTGATGCCCGTCGTCCGAGCATAGATTCCGCTCTATCTGGGCCTGGGCAGGTGGTGGATGTTCGCACATGACCTATAAATTTATACGCAGAGCCATAGCGCTTGAATACGGTGATAACCCAGCACCCATACTCAGTGCCAAAGGAGAGGACGAGTTGGCGGAGGCAATTATTGCCGAGGCCAAAAAGCGCGGGGTACACATTGCTGAAGATCCTCAGCTGGCAGCGCTGCTAAGTCAATTGGAGATCAAGGAGGAGATACCAGAAAACCTCTATGTAGCCGTGGCCGTAGTTTTATCCTGGGCCTATTGGCTTAAAGGTATGGAGCCTGAGGGCTATAAGCCTAAATAGAATTTAGCCAGAGAGCCCTCAGGCATCACCCATGGTTTGCCGAGATCTATTGGGGCGTATTTTGCCCAAGCGGTCATAGACCTCTACTGTATTCATAGGATCTGGCGACTGAATAGTCTGCAGAGCGCCGCGAATGGTTTCCAGCTTGCGGCTAATAAACATCTCGTTGCGGCTGTGCATATCTTTGCAATCAGCAATCAACAACATAATGTCATCCCAGGCGGAGAGATTGGCCATAGCAGTTTTTTTGTTGCTGTCCTGGGTGTATATTTTGACCCGCTCTAATAAATCTTCGCTGGCAAGAAAGCTGAGAATCTCTAACTTCTGTTCTTGCAACTCGTCAAAGTGCGTCAGGTCCTGATCTTTGAGCGCCTGAAATTCTTTTTCCAGCACCTGTTTCAGCACCTGAGCCTTGTGGCGTGTCTGGGCGAGATATTCCGAGTCGGCGTCAGTCATAGTTTTCGATATTTTGATTAGTGGTTAAAACAAAGAACTATTATCTAGGATGGAAAGCGCAGTTGGAAGTCCCCCTGCGCCAATAAGTTGTAGGCCGCCAGCATTGCGCTGGTCAGATAAATAAACGGTTTATTTCCCGCCAATCATGCGTTCGAGGGAAGCAAAGCTCTCGGCGATACGGTCTGCATCCAGCGGATAGTTGCCAGCTTCAATTGCCGCTTTGATTTTGGCGACTTTCTCCGCGTCAAACTCAGCAGTAGCCATGGCTGTCTCTGTAGCATCGCTGAGAATCAGCTCGTCATTAACTGGCGCAGCTGACTTGGGCGCAGCAGCTTCTGCTGCTTCGCTAGCCTTGTTGTGCTTGGCCTTTTCGGCGCCGGGATTTAACTGTACCTGACTGCGGCTAAGCCCTGAAATTGGATCTGTCATGGTCGTCTCCTTTAGGTGGGATACCTAAAAATTCTTTTCTTCAATGAGTATATCGACAGCAACTTAAATTTCTAGAGTAAAAAAATGAAAAAAATAAGTATTTATTGCCTTTTAAAGTCCTCTAGCCTCCCCAGGCCCCGACACCACTGCTCTCACCGTCTCATTAGACTCTGGATTTAACAGGCTTATTTGCTGGTCGAGTTTGCCATTTTCCAGTGCAATCATGGTGGTACTGATATTGAGCAGGCCAGAACCCACATTCAGCACCACTGTATCACCCTTATTGACCATGGACATCAGACGCACATCGGAAGACCGCAGCAGCTGACCAGCTCTCACCGTATGAATGGCTTCCATCTGATTCAAGTCTGCGGCTTCAAGCAGAGCATCAGAGGGCAACTTACCATAATAGGCCTTTAGCTCAGTATTCTGCGGTGACAAGCGCTGCCCGCGGGTGACAATGGTTTTGGCCATCATCACCATATGCTTAACACTGAGGTCGCGTCGCGAAATGATTGCCCCGGCCCAGAGATCCTGCGCTGCAACAGACTGGCTGATCAGGCGCATTGGAAACCGTTGGTCTACAGCGGTTCGCGGCTGGCTCATACTCAGCTTGGTAATATCCTCAGATCTAATCGTTTCGCCCTGCAAAATATCGCGCTTTAGCTGATATACCAGCACGGTGTCAGCCAGGTAGCGCTTCAGCACCAAATCTCCCGCTTCGACCCCTCGCACCAGGCTTTGATTGTTCAGCTCCTCTACACTTGTGACCACACCTTTAACTGGCCGAACAAAGGTTTTCTCTGTGACCTCTGTGGCGGTAACAGTCTGATTAACCTGCATATCTTGTTTAAATACAAAGCCTTTGCTGCTGCGATGCAGAGAGACTCCGACAAATATCTGCCAGCCCGTATCGGGGCACTTCACTTTGATCGTCTGCTGGCTGGAGGCATAGGGAAAGCTGAATATAAAGTCCCCGCCGCAGTCTGGTACCAAAAGCCTTCTATCTATGGCGGCAATTTCAATCTGCTCTGGGGCCACAGCAGTTTGCTGGGATACCCAGCCCTGGGCCTGATCAATCAGACGCTGTTTATTAATCGGCAGAGTTTGTTCGGTCTGACCCTGGGCAACAGAGGTCATCAGCAGAGTAAAAATAAGAGCTATAAAGTTGTGCATTGGCCGAGTATGGGCCACAAAGGGGGGTGACGCAATACCGACATAGCGGCAAATAACAGCGGCAAAAACCTGCCGGAAAACCGGCAACCCACCTTTCAGCAGCCAATGCCAAAAAAAGCTAACCAATTGATTTTATTACACTTTAATATTAAAAAGTGGCGGTTGCCGCTAAGTTGGCACCTGTTTTGCATTAAACGAGGTATTCGCGGTGTTTTACCAGTAGTTAAAAACATCGACACATGATTTAAAAACTTTAACGGAACTGATATGAAATTGTTTGATTCAGCTTTTGGCATTCACGAACAGGCACTGGACCTGCGGGGACAGCGGATGGAGGTAATTGCTCGCAATATCGCCAACTCCGATACCCCGCATTTTAAAGCGCGCGACCTGGATTTTAAGGCGGTGCTAAATGAAACCCAGTTTGACCAGTCTTTGAAAACGACTCAGTCAATGCATATCAGATCTGCCAGCTCAATGGGGCAGGCTGACATGGTTTACACCATTCCCTACAACACCTCAGCGGATGGCAACACAGTAGAGCTAAGTGTGGAACAGGCTAAATACGGTAAGGCCGCGGCAGAGTACCAAGCGACGCTGCGCTTTTTAGAAGGTGATATGAGCGGAGTGCGCAAAGCACTGCGGGGAGATTAATCAATGTCAATTAGCAATATTTTTGGTATCGCAGGTACTGCGCTGAATGCTCAGATGGTTCGCATGAACACCACAGCATCCAACATGGCCAATGCCAGCACCATCGCCAGCAGCCCGGAAGAAGCCTACAAGGCAAAGCGACCTGTATTCGAGGCTCTGCTGACAGAAGCCCAAACCAATCAGGGTGCAGAGCATGTGGGTGGCGTCAAGGTATCAGGTATGGCCGACGACACCACTCCACACAGGCGCATCCATGATCCAGGTAACCCCAAGGCAGATGAAGAGGGCTTTATCTATCTATCCAATGTTGAGGAAGTAACCGAGATGGTGGACATGATGTCATCGGCTCGCAGCTACCAGAACAATGTTGAAGTTATTAATACAGCGCGCGAACTGATGATGCGTACGCTCGATCTGACCAAGGTATAAGGAGAGCTCTTATGGTAGACGCAGTTGCAGCAACCACATATTTAACCTCTGATCAGTATGCGGATCAGCAGATGATGGCCAACTCCGGTGATGACGAGCTCGGAAGAGATGCTTTTTTGACTTTGCTGACCACCCAGTTGACCAATCAGAACCCCCTAGACCCTATGGACAACGAAGCCTTTGTTGCCCAGCTGGCTCAGTTTTCTTCTGTGGAAGGTATTAAAGGTATGCAGACTTCCCTTGAGGGAATAGCTGCCGGAATGCGCCAGGACCAGATGATGGCCGGTGCCAACCTGGTGGGTAAAACAGTTTCTGTGGAAGGCGGATTTGTTGAAGGTGGTAACGGCAGCACATCCAGGGGCTCAGTAAATCTTGCCAATGGAGCTGAGGAGCTGATCTTTAGCGTCTACGACCCCAAGACAGGTGAGCTTATTTTCCGCGAGTCACGCGGTGGTCAGATGCCCGGCAAGGTCGAACTAAGCTGGAATGGCCAGAATAATTCTGGCCAGTCAGTGGCCAATGGCGAGTACCTGATGACGGCGAATATTGTTCGCAACGGCAAACTTGAAAGCGCTCCGGTAACTACCATGGCACAGGTCAAGAGCGTCAAGTGGGACCCACAAACACAACAATTATCATTAGAAGTAGGCGATGGAAGCTTTATCTCATTGGCTGCTGTCGAGCGCATCGGCATTTAAAGCCAACGATTAAAGGAAACAAACTATGTCATTTTATACTTCACTCACCGGCCTAAATGCAGCATCGAAAGAACTTTCGGTCACTGCTAACAATATTGCCAACTCTGGAACTTCCAGCTTTAAGCGTTCCGATGCAGACTTTGGCGATATCTTTGCCTCTTCACCTGGCCAGATAGCTACATCTGTAGTGGGATTAGGCGTGGCCCTTAAAGATGTTACTCAGGAGTTTAGTCAGGGCAGCATTGAATTTTCTGCCAACTCTCTAGATCTGGCGATTACCGGCGATGGTTTTTTCCCGCTGTCTGCTCAGGACGGCAGCCTAGTCTATACCCGCAACGGCAGCTTTATGCTTGATCAGAACAGCCGAGTTGTGGATAGCTCTGGCCAGAGCCTAATTGCATTCCCGGTAGACGATACCAACAAGGTTGATTTCAACAGAGAGGGCGAGCCGCTGATTATACCTCGCCAAACTATTTCCGAATTCGAGCCCACAACTGAAGTTGGGTTGGGAATCAATCTGCCATCGGATTCGCCAGTGATAGCTAAAGCCTTTGATCCGGGCGATCCCAGCAGTTACAACAAAAGTACCTCTATCACAGTCTACGGAACTGCAGGCGACAGCCATTTGGCCACTATCTATTATGTCAAAACCGCCAATGCCACTGCAGCCAGCCCATTAAACAAATGGCAGACCCATGTTTACATTGACGATCAGCCTGTTGAGTCTCAATTAATTCACGCTGCAAATCAGTCCGGCGACCAGTACTTTATTAACAAATACGGTGAAGTTAAAACCAGCGCTGAATTGACACAGCTGCAGGCCACCAGTGCCAACCCTCAGGAATATATGGTGGTGGCAGGGACAAAATATAAGAAGTATTCCTATGACAATCTAGCTACGCCCACTCAGTCTGCGGCGGCAAGCGTCAACTTTGGCGTTGCAGCTGGAACTGCCTATGCCGATGGTCTGAATCTAACCAACAACAGCAATGGTGTAGATTTTACCGCGGCCGCTATGACTAGGGCGGCGCTCTCAGATCTGTTTACCCTAAGCGTAGATGGTTCTGCTGCTGTATCCATTGGTCTGGAGCATCTGGCCGGATCAACCAAAGCAATGTCTGGAACCGAAATTGCTTTTGAGCTGACCAATGTTATTAACCGTCGTTTAGGTGACAGCAAAAGCTTTGACTTTTCAGCTGCCGCCAGTCAGCCTCTTAGAATCACTCGACTGACCGAAGCCGGTGTTGAAACCACCACCGACCTCAATATCGCTACTCTGCTAAATACTTACAATGGCAATAACACTGCTATTTCAGCAGCAGAGCCACTGACCTATGCGATCAACCAGGCCCTGCTAGCCACCGCCGGCGCAGCCAATGATTTCTCTGATCTCCAGGTCAGCTACGATGAGGCGAGTCAGGGGTTCCGCTTTAAGCAAACCGGCAATTCTACCGATGAACTCTATCTGAGTTCCGGTGCTGCAGGCGCTGCCAGAAACGATGTGTTTGGTCTTACAGAGCAGACTGCTACCTCTAAAGGCACATTGTTGGAAGCTACTGACAATGATGACTCAGATACTATTCTTACTGGCGTGGTGCCCAATGGCGAGCCAATAGTTGGGACTAATAACCAACGCTATGGCATGACAGTCAACTATATCAATGGCGAATTTGTGCTCTCCTCCGGTATGACAGGAGATGCCTCCAGCCTGGCTATTGCAGATTCAACGGACCTGGCCCAACAGCTTCTGGGTATTCCAGCGGCAGGCCAGACAGTTGCAGCAGAAACATCGCAGATTAGCAATGTGCCTGTTGTGCGTGGTCAGGCGGGCGAGCCGGCTACTCTGATCGGTAAGCCAATGAATATTGACCCAAAGACGTCGTTTTCAGTCACTGCCACCAATCAAAACTTGAGCGTGGTTGTAGACGGTATTTCAAGACAAATCAGCATCCCAGCCGGACAGTATTCGATCGGCAACTTTACTGCTGAGATCGAACAACAGATAAACCTGTTAGCCGACAATACAGGACGAACAGTTTCTGGCGTCAGCGTGGAGTTTGATGAAGCCTCCGGTGGGCTGGTAATTACTGGTGCAACAGCCACAGACAAGTCATTTGTGCAGATTGCCGGTCATGCCGACTGGGGTTTGGATGGTCTTGAAGCTGCCTTTGGCAAGTCTTCTACCTATATTAATTTGGTGGCCGATTCTGATGGCACCAGCGAATACTATGTAACCCAGGATGACGATGGCAACTGGGTAGAAACTCAGTCGGCGGTAGACTATACCGAAACTGATGTCCCCTACTGGACACCTATTTTTCTCGACAAAGGTGAGCTTACTTTTGATGCCAGTGGCACGCTTATTTCCCCTGTGGGCGGCGCAGCATTAGCCAGCGCGGATATTACCGGCGGTGATATTGATCTGAGTTACAAAGGCACAACACAGTATGGCTCACCCTTTGCCATAAACAGCCGGATTCAAAATGGCGCACCAGAGGGAGATCTGGTGGATATTAATGTCAGCAATGATGGCCTGGTGGTTGCTAGTTACTCCAATGGCACGCAGCTCTCTCTGGGCAAAATAGCCCTGGCTAACTTCACTACACCAGAGGGCCTGAGGCAGATTGGCGATACCAACTACACCTCTACCTCGGCTTCTGGTATAGCCCTGATGGCTGAAGCCGGCAGTGCTGGTTACGGCGGTGTTCGCTCCGGTGCGACCGAGGGTTCAAATGTGGATCTGACATCAGAACTGATTGCACTAATCAGTGCGCAGAGAAATTTCCAGGCCAATGCAAAAGCTATTGAAACCAATAGCTCGCTGACGCAAACCATTATTAATATTCGCGGCTAATTCGCGGGCTAAGAGATTAACAGGAATTTGAAATGGACAGATTAGCTTTTACCTCATTAGGTGCCATGAACAGTCAGTCTACTATTAGAGCGCAGATTAGTAACAATCTGGCCAACGTAGCTACCACTGGTTTTAAAGAGAGTTACTCGCTGGCATCTCAGGCAGTCAAGCTCGAGGGTCCGGGTAACGAAACTCGCTACACCTCTGCCCATGGATTGCAGGACATTATCAAGCTCAACCCCGGCGCTGTTATCACTACTGGCAATGCGATGGATGTGGTTATGAACGATAAAACCGTTCTCGGTGTCCAGGCGCAGAACGGCGAGATTGGTTTCACCCGGCGCGGTGATTTGCGGGTATCGCCTACGGGGGTGATCGAAAATGCTGCGGGCCATCTTATTCTTGGCGAGCAGGGACCCATCAATGTTCCTCAGGGTCAGCTAGTGACTATTAGTGCCGATGGCACAGTCTACGGACAAATACCTAATCAACCAGATGCACAGCCAGAAGCTCTGGGTCAGCTGTTGCTGCGAGATGCTAGCGAAACGCCGTTGACTCGACGCCCAGATGGACTGTTTGAGCCCCTGGACGAAAATTTGCGCGGCGCTGATTTTATCACCGGCCCTATACCGGTCTCAGTGCGCAGTGGACAGCTAGAGGGCAGCAATGCCAACCCTATTCAAGCAATGGTTCAGATGATGGATTTTAGTCGATCTTTTGAAGCTCATACAAAAATGTTGGCTGAGATTAAATCAGTTGATGAAACAGGTTCAACCATGATGAGACTGCCCTAGATCATTTTGATTAAGGCCCAGACTCACTAACAAAGGATACTAACAATGGACGCATCATTGTGGATTGCAAAGACCGGACTCACTGCTCAGCAGACACGTATGCAGGTGATTTCGAACAACTTGGCAAACGTAAATACCACTGGCTTTAAAAAAGACCGCGCGGTATTTGAAGACTTGCTGTATCAAAATATTGTTCCAGCTGGCGGTCAAACCGATGCCAACTCTCAAACCCCAACCGGCTTATTGCTGGGTACAGGTACCAGAGTCATGGCCACTGAAAAGCTTCATGTTCAGGGTAATATGATCACCACCGAAAATGCGCTTGATGTGGCGGTGACCGGTGATGGTTATCTGTCTATCCAGCAGGCTGATGGCACCATTGCCTATACCAGAGATGGCTCATTTAAGCTGTCTGCGGAAGGGCAGATTGTCACGGCTGGGGGCGAGGCATTGATTCCGGCAATCAATATTCCACAGAACGCTGCCAGCATTACTATTGGTCGTGACGGCACTGTCACAGCAGAACTTGCCAACGGCGGCGGTGCTGCACAGATAGGCCAGATTCAGCTCACACGTTTTGTTAACAACTCTGGTTTGCAGGCCATGGGCCGCAATCTATTGGCTGCCACCGAGGCCAGTGGCGATCCAATTGTCAGCATCCCCGGTGAAGACGGCGCCGGCATGCTGATGCAGGGCACTCTGGAAGCTTCCAACGTCAATGTTGTTGAAGAAATGGTCAACATGATCGAAACCCAGCGCGCCTATGAAGTCAATTCAAAAGCGATTTCTGCGGCAGACGGCATGTTACGTTTCTTAAATAATAATCTATAAGGCGGGTAACGGCATATGAAACCAGTATTCACTCTCTGTCTTTTAGTTAGCTTGCTGTCTGGCTGCAGTGCGCAACCGCGCATGATGCCCACAGCTGAGTTTTCACCTATTCAGCCAATACCGGCAAAAAAGCCACAGCAGCCAACGGGTTCAATATTTACCAATGGTCGTGAGCTGTTTGGCGACATGCGCAGCTATCAGGCCACAGAAATTCAAGTGGGCGATTTGATTACCGTTCTCTTAAGTGAAACCACCCAGGCCTCGCGTACCTCTGGTGTCACCACCAGCAGAGAGTCAACCAATGATGCGATTGGTGCGAACCAAAAAGAATCCATCGTCAACAAGCTGGGTTTTGGTACAGGCTTCTTTACTGGTCTAAGAACTACGGGTTCAACAATTACCAGCGACGGTGCCGGTGTAGCGGGGCAGACTGCTTCTTTAACAGGCTCAATTTCGGCCATGGTGGTTGAAGTGCTGGCCAACGGCAATTTAATTATTGTTGGTGAGAAGCAGCTGGCTCTTACCGAGGGCAGTGAGTTTATTCGTGTAAAAGGCATTATTCGCCCAGCGGATATTCAGCCTGACAATACTGTGTTGTCGACTCGAATAGCCCATGCACAGATTTCCTACCAGGGCACAGGTGATCTCGCTAACGCGACTACAACCTCCTGGGGCAATAAATTACTTTATAAATTCTGGCCGTTCTAAGCGGGCTGACGAGAGACGATTATGTTGAGTTTAAACCGAGCTATTGTTGCGCTAATTATTTTTACTGGTCTGGTTACAGCACCAGTGACCAGCGCAGATCGCATTAAAGATATCACCGATGTGGCTGGCGTTCGCGCTAACAAATTGGTGGGTTTTGGTCTGGTTGTTGGTCTGCAGGGTTCTGGCGATGGTAAAGATTTACCTCTTACCGCCCAGGCGCTCAAGACCATGCTTTCAGGATTGGGCGTCAGTGTTGATGGCCCGGTCAGTGACTATGACCTAGGTGATCAAATGGCATCGCTGGCGGCACAGAATGCCAAGAAAGAATTAAAGGTAGAGAATATGGCTGCGGTAATGATTACTGCAGAACTGCCTCCCTTTGCTAAGCCTGGCCAGCGCATTGATATTAATGTGTCTGCCATTGGCGTTGCAGAATCTCTGCGCGGTGGCACTCTGGTTATGACCCAACTCAAGGGCGTTGATGGCGAGACCTATGCGCTGGCACAGGGACCCTTAAGTATTACAGGCCTGTCAGCCAATGCGGCAGGAAGCAGTATTCAAGTAGGTGTTCCAACTTCCGGGCGTATTCCCAATGGCGCTACTGTTGAGCGCATGGTGAAAACGCCCTTTGAAAATTCCGATCATATTGTACTCAATATACGCGACATAGATTTTTCTACGGCCAATGCTGTGACTGAGGCCATTAATCTAGCCTTTGGTGCAGGTGTGGCACAGGCAATTGATGGAGTATCAATTGCAGTAAAAGCGCCTATGGATTCATCTCAGCGCGTGACTTTTTTAAGCATGATTGAAAACCTTGAAGTAACCCCAGGAGAGCCACCAGCTCGCATTGTGATTAACTCCAGAACTGGTACTGCGGTTATCAATCGCAATGTAAAGGTCACGGCTGTTGCTGTTACCCATGGCACTATTTCTGTAAGCATCTCTGCAACCAATGAAGTCAGCCAGCCCAACCCATTGAGTGAGGGCGAAACCCAGGCCATACAAAATGCTGATATAGAAGTCGCTGAGCCAAATAACAAAATGTTTTTATTCCAGCCAGGTGTTGATCTTCGTCAAATTGTTGACGCGGTTAATCAGGTTGGTGCATCGCCCTCAGCATTGATTGCCATCTTAGAAGCCTTAAAAACTTCCGGCAGTTTGCGCGCCGAGCTAGTGGTGATCTAAATGGAAAACATTAGCCTATCCGCAAAAAGCTATCTTGACTTCGCAGGCCTGGGCGATCTAAAAGCCCGCGCCAAAGATAATCAGGAAGAGGCGGCTCAGGAAGTGGGACGTCAGTTTGAGGCCATGTTTGTACAGATGGTTTTCAAGTCGATGCGCGAAGCTAATGCACCATTAAAAAGTGATCTTATGGGTTCGTCTGCTGGTGATACTTTTGAGCAGATGTATCACGAAGAACTGTCTCAGGTAATGTCGCAAAAAGGCGTCTTTGGCCTGGGTGACTGGTTGGCCCACCAGGTAACTGGCAAGGCCAATGCAGAGAAAGCCATGCAGGCTTACAACCAGACAAGGGATACAGCGCGGGCTTTACCCAAGGAAGACTCCGCTGTTTCCATGCCCCTTCCCGGCACAGTGATCAGGGAAATAAAAGGACAAACTTATGAGTGATATTTTATCCATTGGCGCCAGTGCGACGCAGCTCTACAGAGCTTCGCTGTCGACGGTCAGTAATAATATTGCCAACCTAAATACCGATGGCTACACCCGTCAGGTCTCCAGCAGCACTGAAAGTGTGCCGAGCAGTCAGGGTACGGTTTATATTGGTACTGGAGCAAGGCTGGAAAATGTCGCTCGTGCCTATGATGAATTTGCCGAGGGCACATTGCGCAATAGTGGCAGTGAGCTGGCAGGTCAGCAGCCAATGATCAATTATGCCAATCGTATTGTGGATATTATGGGTGCAGAGACCTCAGGGCTGTCTGGCGCCATGGACCAGTTTTTTGCCTCAGCTAATAGACTGAGCACCGACCCGGCATCCATACCGCTGCGCAATATTTTTCTTCGCGACGGCGATGCACTGGCTGCACGGTTTAGAGAACTCTCAGGACAGCTAGGTGATATTGAGCAGGAGACTCAGAAAAAAATTGAACTGCAGGTTGCCAAGTTAAATAATTTATCTGAGCAGTTGGCCGAAGTTAATATTCAGCTTAACCGAACACTTTCGGTTGAGATGCAACCAGCTCGATTACTGGATCAGCGCGATTCGCTGTTGCGCGATCTGTCCCAGATTACCAAAATTAATGTTCGTGAAACAGCCACTGGTGCGGTGGATGTAAGGCTGGGAAACAAAGTGGGTTCTTTGGCCGTGTCTGGCGCTCAGGCGACTACCTTTGGCAGTAGGTTTTATGCCAATCAGCCTGGTCGTGTAGATCTTATTTCTGAGCCCAATGGCGATACCCGACCAGTGAGCTCGGCTAGCGGCGGTATGCTGGGTGGTTTAATTCAGCTGCGCAACCAGGTTTTGGCGCCCGCCATGAACAGCTTTGATGGCCTGGCTCAAACCGTTGCCAAAGAGATGAATGCTATCCATACCTCAGGTTTGGATGCACGTGGTGAGCGAGGCAAAGATCTATTTAAGATAGATCCTATCTTTGATGTAACCTCTCCCACGGTCACCAGCACGATTAAAGCCAGTCTCGCAGTGGCTGATTCCGATGCGGTTAAAATGGCGCCTTTTAAAATGACCTGGTCCTCAGCAGATAAGGTTTGGCGTATCGAAGACCAGGCGACCAATCAGGCAGTGTTCTCCCCTGCAGACGCTAAAGTATTTACCTATGCCGGTTTAGAAATCTCCACCACGGGCAAGGCAATGGACGGGGACACTATTTATGTGGAGCCCGCGACACGCCCAGCTGCCGGGTTTAGGTTTTTACAGACAGACCCTCTGGCTGTTGCTGCTGCCGAGCGCTTGCGCGCAGTATCTAGCGAAGCCAATATTGGTATGTCCAAAGCCAGCATTGATTATTCTGACACCAGTCCAGAGGCAGATTTTGCCTTTGGTACTTCGATTCTTGCCCTGGGCAATAATCCCAGTGCCGAGGTTGCCACGGCCATCACCGCCAATAATTTCAAACCTGCCTTTGTGATTCCCAAGGGAACAGATAAGGTCTCTCTTATGATGGAGGTGCCAGCGGGCAGCGATCTGCAGTTTCAGGTGATGACCAAAGAGGCAGTGCATGTTTTGGGACAGAGCTTAACAGCAGATGAACAGACGGCGCTGCTATCTACAGACTCAGGTTTTAATAACACCAGTAACTACAGCGCAACTTACTTAAATGCCGCAGAGAGCTATGGCGATTTAGATATGACCTATGGTCATCTAGCTAGTAGCAGCACTGCCCAGACCTGGACAACAGATGCCAGCGGTAAATCCATTCAGCAGACTGTAGCTATTAATGCCCAGGCCAGATCTGCAGGGGTTGGTTTGCAGACTAACGCAACTGGTGCTGCGAGCAATATTATTGCCGCCGATGCGCTGGTATTAAATGGTCAGACTATGGGTGCCATGACCTTGGCTGCTGGAGCAACCAGCTCTGCAGCTTCCATGGCTGCTTGGGTCAATGCAGAGACTGCCAATACCGGTGTCACTGCCACAGCCAAAACTCTGATTGCTACACCAAAAGATCAAGTTAATCTGCTAGAGCAGCTGAGTATTAATGGCACAGTAATTGGTGGCGGTGCTCTACCTGCCAATATTGATGCGCTTGCCACTGCCATTAATGCGCAGACAGCCACAACCAATGTGCAGGCCTATGTAGATCGCGATGGCGGTCTGGTAGTTACCAATGCCACAGGTTTTGAAGGCAACAATATCGTTCTGGGTAATCCAGATGCCACTTCGAATACCAATGTGCTGAGCAAGGCCAATCAGGTTTATACAGGTGTGCTGGAAATGACCAGCACCGACAAAGTGGAGTTTACCTTTGGCGACACTGGTGTACCAGCTGATCTGGCAGTGCTGGGCCTGCGCACAGGTATCTACATAAATGATGCCGCCAGTGAAGACCTGGCTGTATTTGTAACAGGCAATGGCAATGCTCAGGTAGCAGCAGGATTTACCGAGCCCACTCCAAGCACCCAGACCCAGACCGAGCCACCTTTTAGTGTCACATTTAACTCGGCTACTCAGTACAGCATTACAGATACAGCCACCAACACAGTTGTAGCTACTCGCGACTACACAGCCAACAGTACTATTCGCTTCAACGGTCTGACTCTGTCTTTTGATAGCCCTCCGGAAGGTGGCGATCAATTTATTATCGACGGCAATGCCGGCGGTATTGGCGACAATGGCAATATGCTTTTGCTCGCTGGCCTGGAAACCAAAGCTACCTTGGCCAATGGTCAGTCTATTAGCGACGGCTATATAGATATTGTTAGTGCAGTGGGCAGCAAGGCAACCCTGAGCAAGGTTTCTCAGGATGCGCTGCAGGTTGTTTATGACCAGGCTGTTGAGACCAAGGACCAGGTATCCGGGGTTAACCTCGACGAAGAAGCCGCCGACCTTATTCGTTTCCAGCAGGCGTTTCAGGCATCGGCACAGATTATTCAAATGTCATCAAAACTTTTTGATTCGATATTGGGCATTAGGTAAGGACAACAGAGATGAAAATATCTACCACACAAATATTTGAACGCTCCATTGACCAGATGAGCAACCAGCGCACCAAGGTAGCTGAGATACAGGCTCAGCTGGCATCGGGCAAGCAGATTGTGCAGCCCAGTGATGATGCAGAGCAAGCCGGCATTATCCAGCGGCTAAGTTCAGCCTTCAAACGCCAGGAAGTCTATGAGACCACATTGGACTCAGTGACCACCAGACTAGAGGTAGAAGAGTCGGCGGTGATGAGCGCAGAAAATATTATGCAGCGCGCACGGGAATTAGCGGTGCAGGGTAGTAACGGCACCCTAACTCAGGGCGATCGCAAGATACTGGCCCATGAGGTTTCCAGCCTGCGCGACGAATTGCTGGCACTGGCCAACTCCCAGGATGCTACAGGCAACTATGTGTTCTCCGGCTCCATGGCACAGACACCACCTTTTGTAGAGAGCGCCGATGGCACTGTGAACTATCGTGGCGACGACAACAGAGTTCAGGTAGCTATCAGCGAGCAGCGCAGCATGTTTATGAACCGCCCAGGCGATGAAATTTTTACCTCTATAGTGCGCAGTAGCTCGGGGCAGGGTTCCGAACGCATCAGCTTTTTTAATGTGATGGATGATTTTGCCGACGCACTGACCACCAATGATGATCAGCGCCTGAGCCGCAGCCTAACCGAAATTAGCGGACTTACCGAAGGCATGGCCACAGCCATTGCCGATGTGGGTACGCGCATGAACACGGCACAGAATCAGCAGGATATTCTCAGCGACAACAAGCTGCGCTACCAGGCCCTGCTGTCAAATGCCGAAGATTTAGATTACGCCAAAGCAGTAACAGAACTCTCAGCGGAAATGCTTTCTATGGAAGCGGCCCAGGCCAGCTTTGCCAAGATTTCCCAGTTAAGTTTATTTGACTACATAAGATAGAGAATTTAGATGGCCGAAGTTAGCAGCACAGCAGCCACTGGCAGCAGTATTTCCTCAACGATCTTCACATCTCTGGATGTGGGTTCGGGATTGGATTCCCCAAAGCTTGCACTGGATTTGACCAATGCTGAGAAGCTGCCCAGACAGAATGCGATTAATGCTGATATTAAGGCCAGTGAAGCAGCCGTATCCGGCTATGCTTTGGTCTCATCTCAGGTAAAGTTGCTACAAAATGTCTTCGAAACATTAAATGATGCCGATGAATTATCCACTGGAACAGGCGCATCTTCTGATAGCACAAAGCTAGGGTTCTCCTCGGTAACCGGCAGCGCAACTCCTGGCTCTTATAACTTTACGATTAGCCAGCTGGCCCAGAACCAAAGAACTGTATCTGATCAGTTTGCATCTGCCAGCGCCTCAATCAATAGTGGCACGGCCTTTGATCTCTCCCTGTCTGTCGGCGCTACTGAAAAGGGCACTTATGGGCAAGCACTGACTGAAACTGAACTTCGCACTGCATTAAGTGGCTCGGGCACAATCACCCTACAAGATGGTTCAAACACCCTCACCATTAATGCCGCATCAATTTCCAGCGCTGCTGGTACAGGTGCCGGCAGCGAAACATTGGCGGGCTTTGTTGCTGCTATTCAGGCCGCCAGCTTCCAGTTTGATGCTGAGGTTAATGGTACTGAGGGAGTGACCTTCACTCAGAAGATCGCTGGCACAGGAGTACTAACCAGCACCTCCGGGGTGGTGACTGCAGGTATAACGGCAGCCACACCAGTGACCGGCGTTGCGGCAGTTTATCAATCTGCGTTAACCGCCTCTACAACGGGCACATTGGCTGTTAGCGATGGTACCAATTCTATTTCTGTAGACAGCGCTACTTACACCAGTGTGGCCGACCAGGTCTCAGCCATTCAAGCGGCTTCAGGGTACGACGATCTGTTATTTACAGTTGCCACCAATGGCAACAACATCGATATTACCTATAAGACTACAGGTGCAATTAGTACCGCGCCTACTGTCACTGTTGCCGGTACATCACAGACGGTGAATACCAGTACGGCTGGAGTGACGGCGGTCAATAGTCCAGTAGTGACAAGAATCCCAGTTTCCACAACCACCCCTGCTGGTGTAGTAGAGGCTATTAACGCTGCCAACAAAGGTATTACAGCCACGCTGGTTGATACCGGCAACGATGGCACCAACTACCGGATTATGTTATCGGGCGCCAGTGGCACCGATGGCGCCTTTGCTATTACCAGCTCTATTTCAGATGATTTGGGTTTTGGCGATGCGGATAAAACTTTGCAGACAGCCCAGGACGCAATTATAGGCTACGAAGGTTTAACCATTACTCGCGGCAGCAATGAGATATCAGATGTGATTGCCGGAGCGACAATATCTTTAAGTAATACAACGGCTTCATCAGTCCGGTTAACCATTACCAGTGATACCAGTATCTTAAAGACGAATATCCAAAATGTTGTCACAGTTTACAACGACCTCCAAAGTCTACTCTCAAATCTGGGTACCGTAGATGACGCATCCACCGATAGTATGAACGGTGCGTTAGCCAGAGACTCCAGCATGATCAACCAGCTAAAGTCGAAGGTGCGCTCAGCTATATTTGCGGATTCAGGTACAAAGTCTGGCAATATTACTGCTCTCAGAGATCTTGGTATTAGTTTAAGCCAAACCGGCAATATGACCTTTAATGAGACCGAGTATGACTCCACCATTGCCTCCGACTATACTGATGTGGTGACAATGCTCACAGCCAATACCACCGATCAGAGCCTGTTTGACACCGCAGAGAAGGGATTATCTCAGGACATAGCCACCACACTCGAAGGCCTAACAGATACAGCTGGGCTAATAACTGTCAGGTCAAAAAATGCTGATAGCACAGTATTAGACCATAAAGCAGAGCTTACCAAACTTGAAGACCGTATGGATGCAGTCTATCAACGTTACCTCACTCAGTTCGCTGCTATGGAAACAATCATGGCCAGTATGGAAGGCACTAAGGATTACCTCAAAGCTCAGCTAGAGAGCTTAAGTAAGGCTTATGACAATAACTAATAAACAGATTAGCTGATAAAAATAATTAAACACAATAGTACAAAATAGAGAATGAGTTTTAATAATTAACTTAGTAAAAGGAGAATATGAATTGAAGACCACGATAAATGACGCACTTACCATGGGTGTTGAAGCTCACAGACAAGGCGATCTGTCCCGTGCAGCCAACCTTTACAGTGCTATTTTAGATTCTGCTCCGACGCATGGTGATGCAAATCATAACCTTGGAATCATAAAAAATAAATTGGAAAGCAAATCACAGGCAATTCCATATTTGAAAGCCGCTATCGACAGTAACCCAGAAGTTGAGCAATTCTGGCTAAGCTATATAAACGTACTTATGGCAGATGGGCAATACATTAATGCTATACAAAAAATAGGACATGGCGTGATTGAAGGTTTATCCACACAAAAAGCCAGCGAACTAATGGACATTGCAATTGCAGAACACAAAAAAGAAAATAAATAATGCAACAGGTTAAAAATAGTAGTTTTGATAATGGTTCACGAAGAAAGAGTCAGGTGACAAGACTTATCAGTTTCTTTAAATCTAAAAAATACCTTGAAGCAAAGGGTTTAGCGAGGAAAATCCCCGGCATACATTGAGTTGGCGGATAATTGGCATGATCTATATGCGAGAGAAAAATTATCAAAAAAGTGTATATGCGCATCAACAGGTAACTTTATTTTCACCAAAGGATAGCGAGGCTTTCTATAATTTGGGGTTGGCCCAAAATAGTCTGGGAGCATCCGAGAGTGCCGAAGCCAGTTACAAAAGAGCACTCGAGATTAAGCCTGAATTTTGGCAAGCACATTATAATTTGGCGACCATTTACAAGGAAACTAATCGGTGTGGCGCAGCAGTAACGCACTATGAGGCATCCGTTGATTATGCGCCAAATTCTGCAGATGCGCATTATGGTCTTGGGACTGCATTATTTAGATTAAGAAAATTAGCTTTGGCATTAGAAAGCTTTAATAATGCTGCCCATTTGCGAGAAAACTTTGACCTAGCTATATCTGGTCAGGGTCAGATATTAATGGCAAAGGGACTACATAAAGAAGGATTGGAAAAACTAAAATCTGCCGATGGTGTAATAAGGTTTGATCTAGAATCTGGAATGACCATTGTTTAGAGAAAATAATATGAATCGAATAGCGCTAAAAACCGCAATGAAAGCACCGCATTTTATTGGCTCCTGGTTGATGGAAGAGCCTTTGCTGTGTGATGGATTAATAGAATATTTTGAATCAAACACTCTAAAACAAAGAAAGGGGGTGGTAACGGGCGGATATTCATCCGAGATAAAAACCAGCAGAGATATTTCTATTTCGCCAAAAGCCTTAAATCAACCAGGCCATGAAGTCTTTCATACCTACTTTGACCATCTTTTTTCCTGCCATAAAGACTATCTCGTACAGTGGCCATTTTTAGAAGGGATGGCATCAAGCCTTGAAATAGGGAAATTTAATCTTCGCAAATATGAGAGGGGAGACCATTTTCAACAGGTACATACCGAACGTAGCAATATGGCAACTCTTCATAGAGTTCTAGCATGGATGACTTACTTAAATGATGTTGAAGAAGGCGGCTCAACATATTTTCAGCACTATGACATCGATATTCAGCCAAAGAAAGGCCTTACATTACTCTGGCCCGCAGAGTGGACCCATGCCCATAGAGGAAATGTTTTAAAAATGGGACAAAAATACATAATAACCGGCTGGCTACATTTTGGAGAATAACTTATGTTAGCCATAAATACTGATAGAACTCCCCTTATAGTAACCACAGCTAAAATGTTAGAGTCCGCTATAACAGCACACACTGCAGGTAACTTTCGGGAGGCTGAAAAGCTTTACCTGGAGGTCCTTAATGA
>JAOALC010000003.1 GCA_025153775.1 SAR92 clade bacterium H231
TCATTAAGGACCTCCAGGTAAAGCTTTTCAGCCTCCCGAAAGTTACCTGCAGTGTGTGCTGTTATAGCGGACTCTAAAGTTAACCCTATGGAATTATTCATGCGTATTATAATAGGGGATATTATCCGACAGCGATAGGTCTATTTATCAAGGCCAAAACAGCTATGGCAAGGCATGCAATAATTTGAGAACGTATTAAAAAGCCCTCTACATAGTTATATGTCGAGGGCTTATAGTGACTGTTTAAAGTCCTTACTAACAGCGATTACTTTAAAAGAGCTAGTACCGACTGGGCCTGTTGATTAGCTTGCGAGAGCATCGCAGTTGCTGCTTGAGAGATTATCTGAGTGCGTGCTAACTCAGTTGTCTCCGCTGCATAGTCTGCATCTTCAATGCGGCTGCGAGAAGCAACAGTGTTTTGGGATACATTGGTCAGATTATCAACAGCGTGTTCTAGGCGATTAACCCAAGAACCGAACTCTGCGCGCTGAGCAGCAACACCAGCTATCGCCTTGTCTAGCGATACAATGGTGCCGGATGCCTGTGCGATAGAACTATTCGACGTCCAGGTGCTAAGGTTGCCAGCCATAGGAGTGCCAGCGCCTGTTGCTGAGCCTTTAGTTGTATTTTCAACAGTTAAAGCTGTCTGAACACCAGCCTGAGTTTGGTGTACGAAGGTCAGAAGTTCTCCAGAACCTGCTGCGTCCTGTGTGAATGTAATAGCAGTTGCTGCCCCGTTGTCCGCGACTTCCATTCCCTCAAAGGCTGTAGTGTTACCCATTTCATCGTCAAGTACTTCAATCAGCTGTGCAAGAGTCACATCGCCAAGATTTGTGCCAGCGGATCCAGCAGCAATGGCATTGGCATCAATCGTAAGTACATCACCGTCTTTGTTAGTAACGAGAAGATGATCAGTAGCGGCGTATGTGTCCAATATGGCTTGAGTAATGGTCACTGTGTCTACGCCTGCGGTCCCCGCAGTTGAGCCATCGGCTAGGTTAAAGTCACTGAAGGCAACATTGACAGTCTGTGAAGCGTTTGAACCAATGTTAAACGTAAATGTGCCATTAGCACCTGTACCACCGCTTCCATCCAGAATAAGGGTGTCATTGTATTCAGTAGTATCTACAACACGATCAATCTCGGTCGCAAGGTTATTAAACTCTTTGTTCAAATTACTTAAATCAGTGTCAGTATTAGTTTGGTTTAAAGACTGCACTGCTATCTCACGCATGCGTTGTAGCATTGAATCGATTTCGATAGTTGCGCCATCTGCGGTCTGAATCATGGCTATAGCGTCATTCGCGTTTCTAACAGCTTGATTCAAACCCGTAACCTGTGCATCCATTTTGGAAATCTGAGCAAGACCGGCAGCGTCATCTGATGCCGAATTTACTCTGCTGCCTGTTGAAAGACGCTCCATAGTTTGATTCATTGCGCGCTGATTTGAATTCAGTGCATTGGCGGTCAAAGTGGCCGCTGTGTTTGTATTAATAACAGTCATCTCTATATCCTCTTAGGGGTAAAAAACAATTTTTGGTACTAAATTTCGTGTAAAACATGTGTCGCTGAAAGGTTTATCGACAGCTGAAACGAATACTTGAGTACAAATTTGCCTTTAACTTTGCGGGTACCTACAGAATTGGTGGTATCTAGAGAGGAGGATGCGGCCAAAGCTGCGCCTTCTAATTGTGGAAATAGCGGCATCAGAAACCAAAAAGCCTCCCGGAGGGAGGCTTATTTAGGGTCTCTAATAAAAGGGAGCTTTTGTTTAAGGCTTAGCCCTTAAGCAGGGATAGCACTGACTGGTTAGACTGATTAGCCTGGGCCAGCATAGCGGTGCTTGCTTGTTGAATAATTTGGGTCCGAGCTAGCTCGGTGGTTTCTTTTGCATAGTCGGCATCTTCAATGCGGCTGCGCGAGGCGGCGGCATTTTGCGAGCCATTGCTGAGGTTATCGATAGCGTATTCCAGGCGATTCATACCGGCACCAAAGATGGCGCGCTGGGCATTAATACCGTCTAGGGCGGCATCGATTTCAGCCAGGGCAGTATTGGCTGCTGTGTCAGTGGCAATAGACAGACCAGACATATCGCGGCCATAGACACTGGTAATAGCACTGAACCCGGCGGTTACCTGGGTAACAGCATTGGCAATATCAAAGCCACCGTCATCGGCGGTAATGGTGGGGTTAGAGAGTACTTTTTTGGCGCTTTCATAGGTAAACACCAGGCCTTCGGCAATCGCATCAACACCGGCGTTCACTTCAGCCACTGTGAGCGGGGTCGCGTTGGCAACCACAGTTGGCGTGATTATCGAAACACCCGTGGTTCTGGCCGTAAATACAATCTTGTCTGCATCTGCAGCATCTACGGCTACGGTGAACGCAAAGGTACCATTTTGGTAATTAGCTTCGTTTTGAATGGCCGCAACCAAGTTTGCTCGAGTAGCTGCGTTAGTAGCATCAGCATCGGTAATTTGGTCTATTTCAGCGGTGGTAATAGTGAGGTCGGTAGTACCGTCACTAATGGTATAAGCTGTGCCAGCTGTAGCGATTGCATCAACTGCGGCGTCAGCCACGCCCGCTACGTCAAAACTCTGTGCTTCGGTGGCCACCGCAGCTTGCTTGGACACTGTAAAGCCCAGGCCTGCATGATCTGCATGGGAGGTAATAGCGCTGGCAAGGGCATCAATAGTGGTTACGCCGCTGGCATCAACCGTTAGGCTATTTTCGCCATCGGAGAGCACTACATTGCCATCAATGGCAGCAACATTGGCATCTGAGAGGGCTGTTCTATAGATCGCAGCTACTGCAGTGACGGATTTGCCTTCAGTGGTAACTGTCATATTGCCAGCCACCTGAACACCGCCATCAAGAGCGGTAAATGTAGGTGGTGTGGCCACTGCCTCAGCAGTATTGTAGGTAAACGCTATCCCCGTTCCGGCGGCATTGGCCGCCGCTGTGAACTTCAAGTGGCCATAAAGGGGGTGCGCCTGAATATCTGTTAGCAAATCTGCTGTGCTAGTCGGAGTAGTGTATGCAGCTGTTGAATAATCGAGGGTTATGGTGGTTGTGCCATCAGAAATATTGACTGCTTGGTCAATAGCGCTAGCAGTTCCATCAGCAATAATCGAGTCGTATACAGCCGCTATATTAGTAGTAGGAGCATTCAGGCTCCAATCACCAAAGGACACATCCATTACCTGCTGAGCATTGGCGCCAATCTGATAGGTAGCTGTGCCATTGCTGGCGGTACCAGCGGTGCCATCCAAAATATTGTCACCATTCCACTGGGAATTTTTGGCAACTCGGGCAACTTCATCTTTCAGTTGCTGGAATTCTAGATCCAGGCTGCCCTGGTCAGTGGTGGTCACTGTACCGTTGGTGGCTTGCACTGCGAGTTCGCGCATGCGCTGCATCATATTGCCGAGCTCTATCGAGGCTCCATCGGCGGTTTGAATCATGCTGATAGCGTCACCGGCGTTTTGAACCGCTTGGTCCAGGCCTTTAATCTGGGAGGTCATTCGAGAGGAAACGGCAATACCCGCCGCATCGTCCTGAGCAGAGTTGACACTCTTACCGGTCGATAGGCGCTCCATAGACGTTTGCATTGCGCGATCGTTCTTGGCCATCGCGTTCTGAGTAATGACGGCAGAGATGTTTGTATTAATAATTGCCATTATTTATATCCTTTGTACTTTTAATTAGCCCTTCAGCAGGGATAGCACCGACTGGTTAGATTGATTAGCCTGGGCCAGCATAGCGGTGCTTGCTTGCTGAATAATTTGGGTCCGAGCTAGCTCAGTGGTTTCTTTAGCGTAGTCGGCATCTTCAATGCGGCTGCGCGAGGCGGCGGCATTTTGCGAGCCATTGCTGAGGTTATCGATAGCGTATTCCAGGCGATTCATACCGGCACCAAAGATGGCGCGCTGGGCATTAATACCGTCTAGGGCGGCATCGATTTCAGCCAGGGCAGTATTAGCTGCTGTGTCAGTGGCAATAGACAGACCAGACATATCGCGGCCATAGACACTGGTAACAGCACTGAACCCGGCGGTTACCTCGGTAACTGCATTGGCAATATCAAAGCCACCGTCATCGGCGGTAATGGTGGGGTTAGAGAGTACTTTTTTGGCGCTTTCGTAGGTAAATGTGAGACCTGCATCCACTGCATCCGTGCCTGCTACCTTGGTTGCTACTGTATGACCAGTGGCTCCCCCCACCAATGTTGGCGCTATGGTTGCCACACCAGTAGATTTCGCGGTAAAGCGCAGATTAGTGGTCGTATCTGGGTCTGCGTCCACAGTGAATAGGAAGTTGGCGTAGTCTGCTTCAGCTTGAATCGTAGCAATTAAATTGGCGCGAGTTGCAGCATTGGTATTATCGCCATCTATGGCGTCTACCTCAGCACCAGTCATAGTGAGAATCGTTGTACCATCACTGATAGCAATATCTGTGCCGCCGCCAGAAATAGTTTCTACATTGGCATCAGTTAATCCAGCAACTGTAAAGGCAGCTGCAACACCAGCGACCGCTGTGGTTTTAGAGACTGTAAAGCCCAGGCCTGCATGATCTGCATGGGAGGTAATAGCGCTGGTAAGGGCATCAATAGTGGTTACGCCGCTGGCATCAACCGTTAGGCTATTTTCGCCATCGGAGAGCACTACATTGCCATCAATGGCAGCAACATTGGCATCTGAGAGGGCTGTTCTATAGATCGCAGCTACTGCGGTGACGGATTTGCCTTCAGTGGTAACTGTCATATTGCCAGCCACCTGAACACCGCCATCAAGAGCGGTAAATGTAGGTGGTGTGGCCACTGCTTCAGCAGTTTTGTAGGTAAAGGCAATGCCTGTTCCCGCCGCATTGGCAGCTACTGTAAAGTCTAAATTAGCGTAGATAGGGTGCGCCTGAATATCGGTTACCAGGTCTGCTGTATCTGTAGGGGTATCGTATGCCGCTGAGGCGTAGTCAATACGCATGGTAGTGGTGCCATCGGACAGGGTCACCATCTGGTCAATACCGGTAGCAGTCCCATCAGCAATAATCGAGTCGTATACAGCCGCTATATTAGTAGTAGGTGCATTGAGGCTCCAATCACCAAAAGACACATCCATTACCTGCTGAGCATTGGCGCCAATCTGATAGGTAGCTGTGCCATTGCTGGCGGTACCAGCGGTGCCATCCAAAATATTGTCGCCATTCCACTGGGAATTTTTGGCAACTCGGGCAACTTCATCTTTCAGCTGCTGAAATTCAAGATCCAGGCTGCCCTGGTCAGTGGTGGTCACTGTACCGTTGGTGGCTTGCACTGCGAGTTCGCGCATGCGCTGCATCATATTGCCGAGCTCTATCGAGGCTCCATCGGCGGTTTGAATCATGCTGATAGCATCACCGGCGTTTTGAACCGCTTGGTCCAGGCCTTTAATCTGGGAGGTCATACGAGAGGAAACGGCAATACCCGCCGCATCGTCCTGAGCAGAGTTGACACTCTTGCCGGTCGATAGGCGCTCCATAGTCGTTTGCATTGCGCGATCGTTCTTGGCCATCGCGTTCTGAGTAATGACGGCAGAGATGTTTGTATTAATAATTGCCATTGTAAAAATCCTTCATCTTTATTTAAGTCATGGGTGCGCAGCTACGCTGAGCCAAACTTCGTTAAAAATATAAAAGGTTCCGTTCCATACCTTTATCTAAAATTCTGTTGTCTTTAAAAGCAAACCCTTAAAAAGACTACTTAGTTCAAGAAATGCAAAAGCAATGCCAACTTTTTGCGATATGCCGCAATTATTTTATTAAATGCAACAAAATCAATGAGTTAAAAATATTTAGGCGAGCGAAAAAACAGCGAATGCTGTTAATGTGGCAAATAATTGCCATAGGAAGTTGCCACCTGTCGGGAAACCGGCAGGCATTTAGAGGGGATTCTGTGACTGGGCTGCTATAGACCAGCTATGTTGGTTGCCGGAGCGGCCTTTAGTTAAAAAACCTCATCAAATAGCACGCCCTTTAGGGAATCCAGCTGTTTTGACATGCGCAGCACGGCATCGCCAGGCAATGTGCGAATCACCTCACCCGTATTGGTGTCGGTCACCTGCACCACAAAGCGCCTAGATGAATCATCGCGGGAGAAGTGCAGAGCAGTAGGCACTTTTTTTACCGCTGCATTAAGCGCTTCCATAGCCTCATGAATCTTGGCAGCATTGTCGCTGATTTGACTAATGGACTCGCCCTTGCGGGAGGAGAGCTCTTTGCTCATATCCTGCGCTGTGGTCTTGGCAGCTTCGACCTTGACCTGTGCTTCAGCGGGAGCAGATGGACCCGCTCCAGTCTGAACTGGAGGTCTGGCTTGCGCCACCTCTGCAGGCGGTGCACTTCTAATACCTAAGTCACCTGATGTCATATCACTCACCGTTAATAATGTAACCCGACTTTTATAAGCGGGGTCAGCTAGCCCCTAACGACCATTATTGGTGGATAGAGGAATCTTCAAAGTTATTATCGGCAGTAGATTGAGAAGCTTTAATAGTTTCTTCAATTATTTTTTATAGACCGATAAAACCCTCTAATAAACCCTGGGCCCCCGGCTATGAGCCCGGTGTCGGTAAGGTTATACTATATTCCATTGTTGAATCTATGCAGATCGCATTATCTGTAGATAACTTGGAGTATGGCTGTGGTGGTTGCTGCTATAGGGCTAATTGATAGGCTTACCGAGATAATCGGGCGCGTGATTTCCTGGCTGACTTTGATTATGGTTTTTCTGGTGGTCACTGTGGTGGTAATGCGTTACTTTCTTGAGATGGGCTCGATCGCCCTGCAGGAGTTGGTTACCTATATCCACGCCATGGTGTTTATGCTGGGTATTGCCTTTACCCTTAAGCGTGGTGGCCATGTGCGGGTAGATATTTTCTATCGCGACTTTCCGGCGCAGAGAAAGGCGCTTGTGGACCTGTTGGGCGGGTTGTTCTTTCTTATTCCTGTAACCCTGCTGATCTTTGTAACCAGCTGGGACTATGTGGCTGCAAGCTGGGCCATTACTGAGACCTCGGCAGAGAATAATGGCCTGCCGTTTATTTATCTGCTGAAAACCCTAATGCTCATTATGCCCGGCATGCTGCTACTGCAGGGTATTGCTGAGGTCTTAAAGAGCGGGTTAATACTGTCAGGCCGCGGCCCTACAGAGCATGAAACCGTCGGGCCTATTCTCTGATGGCTGAGTTTATTCCTTTTCTGATGTTTTTAACTGTGTGCCTGGTGTTGATGGCAGGCTATCCGGTCGCACTGTCGTTGGCGGGAACCGCACTGATATTTGCCCTGGTGGGCACAGCTGTTGGCCTGTTTGATATGGCCTTTTTACAGGCGCTACCCAATCGGCTTTTTGGCACCATTGAAAACACCACCCTTATCGCTGTGCCCCTGTTTATTTTTATGGGGGTTATGCTGGAAAAATCACGATTATCTGAAGACTTGCTAGAGAGCATGGCCGATCTATTCGGCGGCTTTCGCAGTGGGCTGGGAATTTCTGTGGTAATAGTAGGTGCGCTGTTGGCTGCCAGCACAGGTATTGTTGGGGCCACTGTGGTGACCATGGGGCTGATGTCTCTGCCCACTATGTTGAAGCGCGGCTACTCCTCGGCCCAGGCTACAGGTGTAATTGCTGCCACTGGTACTCTGGGGCAAATTATTCCTCCGTCGATTGCACTGGTTTTGCTGGGTGACACATTGTCTAGTGCCTATCAGCAGGCACAGTTAAATATGGGTATTTTTACTCCGAAAACTGTGTCTATTGGCGACCTATTTGTCGGTGCGATTATTCCAGGTCTGATTCTGGTCTGCATGTATATCCTCTATGTCATTCTATTTTCCAGGCCGACGCTGCAGGTTGAGGCTGAGTTATCAGAAGGGCAGCCCTCTGTCGATAAACTGTCGCGAGCCATGCGTAATCTGCTGCCCCCGGTATTTTTAATTGTCGCAGTGCTGGGCTCTATTTTGACTGGCGCCGCTACACCCACAGAGGCGGCTGGTGTGGGTGCCTTTGGTGCCACCTTGCTGGCTGCTCTCAGGGGGCAGCTGAGCCTCAGCCGGCTGCGAGAGGTTGCTCAGAGCACCACGGAAGTCACTTCGATGGTGTTTTTAATTCTGATTGGAGCGGCGATATTCTCTCTGGTGTTTAGGGGCTTTGGCGGCGAAGAGGTTGTTGAGCAGTTCTTTAACAATTTGCCCGGCGGTATTGTGGCAGCAACATTACTGGTGATGTTGGTTATTTTTCTGCTGGGCTTTATTCTCGACTTTATCGAGATTACCTTCGTGGTAGTGCCTATTGTGGGGCCAGTGCTTTTGGCTATGGGACTGGACCCGGTCTGGCTGGGCGTGATGATTGCTATCAATTTGCAGACCTCGTTTTTGACGCCGCCCTTTGGCTTTGCCCTGTTTTACCTGCGTGGCGTGGCGCCAGCTGCGGTTGAGACCTCTGATATGTACCGCGGGGTGATGCCATTTATCGCCATGCAGGTAGCCCTGATGCTGATGTTATCAATCTGGCCACAGCTGGCCACCTGGTTGCCAGAACTTATTTACAACTAGTGGCTGGACTAAAACTTATACCTAAAGGAAGAGACCTAAACCAATGCAAAATATCAATGAATCCCCTACACCTATTGGCCAACTGATTTCTCAGACCATTGCCATGCCCAGAGAAACCAATTCCAATGGCGATATCTTTGGCGGCTGGTTGCTGAGCCAGATGGATCTGGCTGGCGCTATATTGGCGGGGCGAATTGCCAGTGGGCGTGTGGCCACTGTGGCCATTAGCAGCATGTCATTTCTTAACCCTGTGCCAGTGGGGGCAGTGGTGGGCTGTTATGCCAACACCCTATCTGTGGGTACCAGTTCAATCACCATCTCAATAGAGGCCTGGATCAGCCACAATAATAAGTCCGATTTATGCAAGGTAACCGAGGGTGAATTTGTGTTTGTAGCCATAGATGACAATGGCAATACCAGGACAGTGCCCAGCCCATAGAAGACCGGTTACAGCTTTAAAGCGGCAAATATTTCCCGGCGCAGAGGTTCTATCTCATTGACCAGATGATGATTGGCTTCAGCTATTATCTGTACCTGTAGCCCTGGCAGCTGGTGTTTAAACTGCGTCAGATTATCTTGCCAGGCCAACGTTTTATCGCCACTGCCCTGAATCAGATTGATCTGGGTATCTGTAAATTGGTCATCGGCCCTAAAGCGGCAAAACTCCTTAATCCATTGATCCAGCGCAGCCACCCAGGCCATAGGCACTCTGCGGGGTTGAAATGGATCGCGGTTCTTTACAAAATCCAAAAATTCCACATCAAAGGAGCTGGGCCTAAACACCCGTTTGGAGCTGCCGCTAAAGAGTCTGACCAGCCGAAATAACAGCCTGTTTACACCCCAGCCCCTAGGTCTTAGCAGGGGTGCCAGCAAATTGAGCCTGACAAATGGATAGTTCTCTTTCCGGCCAAAATTAATGAGATGTTTTAGCAGTATGGCGCCACCCATGCTCTGGCCTATAGCCTGCAGGGGTAGGTCGAACATTGTCTGGCTAATATCTATTACTCCTGTTAGCGCTCTTACATAGTCTGCGTAGTCTAGAATAAAACCAGGTTGGCCTGTTGAAAGACCATGCCCGGGAAGATCGAAACAGATGACATTGAGTCGTCGCTCAAGCAGATGCTCGATTAAATGGTTAAACAGGCCCATATGATCCATATAGCCATGGACTACAATCACTGAGCCGAGGGGATTTTTCGGCATCCAGCACAGGCTGACTATAGCTTGATGCTGTTCAGCCTGATGTAAATTGATCACCCCGGCACGGAGATGGAGATCCCCGCGGGGAATAGGAAGCTGATAAAAGTCGAGATACTGTCCCAAGGCAGTGTCAGCCGGGTCGACAAGAGCTGTTTCGGCACTGAAAGGCGGCAGATTTTCGCGTAGCGCTGTGATCTTAGACTGATCAAAAGTGGCTCTTGATTGCCCCATAGACTATTCCAAAATTATGTTAAAATTGGTGCGTCCCCCGGTGCTATTGACGCATAAAACTATCTTGTCAGATTGGTTATGAATTACAAGAACAAAGATGTTGTCGATAAATTAGTCAGAGAGCATAGCTCAGCGCTAGTGCGGTTTTTGACGCGCCGCATGAAAAGCCGCGAAGACGCGGAAGATATAGCTCAGTCGGCTTACCTGAAACTCTACACTCTGGATAACCTGGATCATCTGTCCAATGCCAAGGCCTTCCTCTTCCAGGTGGCGGCCAATATGTCTATTGATCAGATCCGCCGCGAGGTTCTGCATAAAAACTATTTAGATAAAGAGGCCTCTAAACAGCCCAGAGATCTCAGCGCCATGGCGACCTCGGCGTCGCAAACGGTTTCACTGGAGCGCGAGATAGAGGCCAGGGAAACGCTGCTTTTAGTGCACGCTAAACTTCAGGGGTTACCTCACAATGCCCGCCAAGCTTTTATTCTCAGCCGCAACAAAGGCTGGACTTACAGCCAGATCGCCAAACAGATGGGTGTCTCCGTAAGCAGTGTCGAAAAGTATATTCTTGAGGTTTTGAAGCAGTTGCGCCATGTGGTGGTTGAGGTAGAGCAATGAAACTATGGGGCTATGCAGATAAAAATTGGGGAATCTTGGGTCTTATCCGTCTAACAGGGGATAACCAATGCCAACGGAGGAGCATGCGCTTTTGGGTGCAGGGAGAGACATGAAAAATACAGGGAAAAATTCACCGCAAGAAATCTTGGATGGTCCAGCCATTGAACAGGCTTTGGGCTGGGTTGTGCGTTTGCGCTCGGAAAGGGTTACTGAGGCAGATATTGAAGCCTTTGCCGACTGGCTGATCGCCTCAGATCAACATAAACTGGCCTGGAGCCAGGCACTAGATACCTGGGAGACTGCCGGCGTGCTCTCCTATATGCCAGATTTGCTGCCAGAAGCTGAACTTCAAGCTGCAGCACCTTTTCACCACAGTCTGTTTAAATTATTACGCAGAGGCTTTGCTGGTTTTTGGCGGTCGCTAACAACTGTGACGGCTTCTTTGGCGGTGGTTGCCCTGGCTGTGCTGATCTTTCAGGACAATGGGCAGACCTATTCCTCTGCTGTTGGCGAGTATAAGCAGGTTCGGCTGGAGGATGGCAGCCTGATAGAGCTGAATACTCACAGCTCAGTAATGGTCTCGTTCTCGGATAGCTTGCGGGAGATCGAGCTGGTCAGAGGCGAGGCCTTTTTTACTGTGGCATCTAATAAGGCCAAGCCGTTTATTGTCCATGTGGGTGGGGCCGATGTGCAGGCCCTGGGAACTGCCTTTAATGTTTATCGGCAGAGTGCAGACAGCGCAAAGGTGCATGTTATTGAGGGCGTAGTCAGGGTGTCTGAAACTGAGGGCTCCGCAGTCTCTGCGCCAGAATCTAAAATGCTGGTGGCTGATCAGGCGCTGGAATTTAGCGGAACCACAGGTTTAACTGAATTGCCTGATCAAAATCTACAGCAGGCTACGGCTTGGAGAGAGGGGCAGATACTATTCACTAGCGCCAGTCTTGATGAGGCCATGAGGGTTGTTAACCGCTATCTTGAGCATAAACTTGTTTTGGGCGATGGTGTGCAGTCGGCCCATAAAGTCTCCGGAATATTTTCATCCCGGGAGCGCGAGACTACGCTAATGGCTCTGGCCCAGGCTTTTGACCTGGAGCTGACTCGGCAGGCCAATAATTGGTTATTGTCTAAGCCCAATCCATAGGGTTTAATAGTCCTCTAAAAGATCTGTGAGCTGCTTGCAGCCGAGTGTCTATGGACTCAGGGAATCTTCCTGCTGAACAAGTGAATGTTTACCGCCACCTAAGTACCCTGGGGCGACAGTTCTCTGTTGCCCTTTGTTACGCTTGTCTCTGCTACAGCCTGAGTTTTATACCGCCGCTTACCGCCTCTGCACGGGCCATAGTGACAGATACTTATCAGGTGAGCCTGCCCTCTGGGGGCCTGCATAAATCCCTTGTGATTCTGGGTCAGCAGACCCAAGCCTCTATTATTTTCCCTTCCCAGGTACCCGACAAATTACGTCCGGCTGTGACTGGAGAATTCTCAGTATTACAGGTACTGGAACAATTGATTGAGGGCCAAGATCTAGAGTATCGCGTGGTGGGGCCCCAGACTCTGGTGGTGCTTCCCCGCTGCTATGCCGCCAGAGCCTGCCAGGCTATGGCGGACGATCTGGCCTTTTCAATCCAGCAGTACCCTATGATTGAAGAGCTGGTTATCCGTGGCAAGCCAGTGACGGGTTCAAGGTTTAAGCAGCTCAATGCCAGTGGCTTTACTCCTGTGGAGATTTTAACCGCCACTGAGATACGCCTGATAGGCGCCCAGACCATGGCCGAGTTAATGCGCTTTACCCCGGAGGTAGTGGGTAATTCTGATAGTACTGCGGTGAGCAATGGTGGCAATGGTTCGACCAGTGTTACCCTGCGAGGTCTGCCAGCGAGCAATACGCTGGTGTTGGTCAATGGCCAGCGCCTGTCCAACAACGCGCTGGATGGCAGTTCGGTCGATTTAAATGGTATCCCTCTGGCCGCGGTTGATCGCATTGAGATACTGAAAGATAGTGGCTCATCGATCTATGGTTCTGACGCTATTGCGGGGGTGGTAAATATTATCCTCAAGAAGCGTTTTAAAGGCGCGATGATTAACGCCTTTTACGGTTCAGCAGACAGAGGCGACAACCAGACCAGCCGCTTTGATTTTGTTGGCGGCCTCTCATTGAGAGCCCTGGATCTGATGATGACCGCCTCCCACTATCAGCAAACCGGTATTTTTAGTCGGGACAGAGCAGTTTCTGCCAGCGCTGATGGGCGGGCTATGGGCGGAGTAGACCTGAGATCCAGCGCCACTCCAAGAGCACGCCACAGGGTTGGCGAGGATATCCTGTTGTTAGCTGCTGATAATCTCGACGGCTCAGCGGTGACGGATTTCCGGCAGGCCACTGACAATGATCTGTATGACTACCGGGAGCTGACCTCATCCCTGGCCCCAGCGGAACGCAGCTCGATTCATATTGCCGGGGAATTGAAAAATCTGGGAGCCACAGATGCCGCTTTTGAACTGACCTATGTGGATAGCCGCAGTCAGATAACCCTTGGGCCGGCGCCAGTTTTAACCGCTTTTACAGCTGATCCTATCAGCATTGATAGTAACAACAGCTACAACCCCTTTGGCCAGACCATAAATGATGCCCGCGTTAGCCTGGTGGGTTTGGGCCCCAGGCAGCAGCATAATCGGGCCAAGACTACCCGAGCCAACGGCAGACTTATGGGCACCTTGCGTGATGGTGAATGGCAGCTCAGCATCAACTGGAGCCAGACCCAAGCAGCACAACGCTGGCACAACCTGGTGGACTTACACCGCCTTGCAGCTGGATTGAGTTCTGAGCAGAACTGCAGCAATACACCGGGCTGCGTGCCCATTAATCTGTTTGCTCCCGCCGGCACTATGCCAGGGGATCAACTGGATTATATTGCAGCTAAGGCCCGCAATCAGGGGGTGTCTGAACTCCTGTCGATTAATCTGGATCTATCTCAGCTGGTAGATATAGTGCCTGCCGGAGAGGTAGAGTTTGCCTCTGGGCTGGAATTTCGTCGCGAGCATTTACGCACCTCGGCAGACAGTATTTTTTTACAAAACCAACTGATTGGAGAAGCGACGGGCAATAGTCAGGGCAGTCAAAACATTACCGAGATGTATCTGGAATCGCTTATTCCCCTGGCAAAAAATCTGCCAGGTGTTCAGAGCCTGGAGGCTAACGCCTCTTTTCGCCTGACCCATTCCAATAGCTTTGGTGCCCGCGCCAATCCCAAAATAGCCCTGCGCTACAAGCCATGGCAAGATCTTATGCTGCGCGCCAGCCTATCCAGGGGGTTCCGTGCACCCTCGTTATTTGAGTTGCATAGAGAGGAGGGCAGTGCTCAGGCATTTTTAAATGATCCCTGTTCTGGTGAAAATGCGGCTCAGTTAACTGGTTGTTTAGAGCTTACAGATCCCCTGAGAACCCAGTATTCGATAGCTCTAGGTGGCAACCAGGATTTGCTGCCAGAAAAATCTCAAAATTTGTCTATGGGATTTTTGTATCAGCCAAGTGGTCTGGAAAACTTTAGTCTTGGGGTGGATCTATTCTCTATTGAGGTAGACCAGGTGATCGGTGCCAATGCCCAGTTTATTATCAATCAAAACGCCCAAAATGGCCTGTTTGCTGATTTGATTACTAGGTCGCAGAGTGGCGAACTGCTGCAGGTCACCGCCAACAATCAGAACTTAGGCTCCAGAGAGATACAGGGCGCTGATGTGGATATCTCGTGGCGGGTTTTTATTGCTCGCTGGGGTACCTTTGGGGTCAATATGGGCGGTTCCTACATAGACAGCTACAGGTTTGCGCCAGAGCCGGGGGTGCCTGCAACGGATTTGGCAGGCACCTTTATGGATAAGACTGCCGGTGGCAGTGGTTCCATTCCCGAATGGAAGTCGCGGTTGAATTTATTTTGGCAGTTTGGACGCTGGGAGTTTGCACTGTCGTCGCTGCATATCTCCAGCCTGAGAGAACAGCTGGTTTCTGAGAATCGTGACAGGGAATCTGGTGCCTGGTCGCGAGAGGATATGCAGGTGAGTTATCACTTTAACTCTGGAGAGTCCCTGGTGACCATGGGAGTGGAGAATATACTGGATCAGGCGCCGCCATTTTTAGGCTCGGCATTTAATGATAATTTTGATACCAGGACCCATGATGCCACTGGCCGATTTCTCTATGCGAGGCTCAGCCACAGACTCTGATGCAAGACCATTTGGATCAGCCATAAAAAAAGGCACTGAACAGGGTTCAGTGCCTTTGGTATAGCGTCTTGTTGGTTTATTCGTCAGTCGATAGAGAGATATCGTAAACCCCAGCCTCTCTGGCCTGGTCGGAAATCTTCACGAAAAGCTCAGTCTTAGACTTGGGGTGAGAACTAATTACCACCTTGGCTTCCGGCTTCTCGGCATGCATTCTCTCAACGTTGGCACGCACAGATCGAATATCAATGCGACGGCCCTCGAGGGTAAGTTCATTACTCTCAGAGATTCTGAAAACAATATTGGTATTCTCGGAGTCTGGTGGGGGTTGATCCGAGGTTGGTGGACGGTTAACGCCAAGGCCAACTTCATTAACAAATGATGCAGTTACAATGAAGAAAATCAACATGATAAACACCACGTCCAGCATAGGTGTCATATCAATCTGTGATTCATCTTCCGCTTTACGTCTTTTGCCTAGCGCCATGTTAAATCGCACCTTTTAAAAACTACTAGTTCAATGGAGGGGGGCATTCTACTGAATTTTATAAAAATTACTAGTCACCTCAACCTGCGAGTGAAACACCTCACTTATGCTATTCTGACTTCTTGTGCCCCTTGGTACCAGCACTGATTACTTATAATCGCAAAAAAGTCGTATTTAGGAATACCTATGCCGGAATTACCAGAGGTAGAGACTACCCTCAGAGGAATTGAGCCTGCCATTGCAGGTCAAGTGATCAACAGTATCCGCGTTCACCAGGGCTCTCTGCGCTGGCCGGTCAACCCCAATCTTGCGCAGCTTGTCGAGGGCCAGACAGTTACTCATCTGTCCAGACGCGCCAAGTATCTGTTAATGCAACTCGACCAGGGTTCCATGTTGGTACATTTGGGTATGAGTGGCAGTTTGCGCATAGTCCAGCCCAATGAGGAGTTGCGCAAGCACGACCATATAGAGATGCAGATGAGCAACGGGTCTCTACTGCGATTTCACGATCCACGGCGCTTTGGTTGCTGGCTCTGGTCTGAGGGGCCGCATCAGCAGCTAGCCCACCTGGGACCAGAGCCCCTGTCAGATGATTTTAATGGCCAAAGGCTGTACCAGTTATCGCGCAGGCGCAAAGTGGCAGTTAAGCCATTTATTATGGACAACAAAATCGTAGTGGGGGTAGGTAATATCTATGCCTCAGAGGCGCTGTTCCGCAGCGGTATCAGGCCAGATAGGGCATCTGGCAACCTATCGCTGCGGCGCTATACAGAGCTTGCCGGCCATATCAAAGAGGTGTTGGCCGCGGCTATTGTGCAGGGTGGCACCACATTGAGGGATTTTGTTAATGGTAACGGAGAGCCTGGATACTTCCAGCAGACCCTGGCTGTCTATGGCCGAGGTGACGAGCCCTGTATCGCCTGTGCGGGCCGCCTAAAGGAGATTAAGCTGGGTCAGCGCAGCTCGGTTTTCTGCCCGCGCTGCCAGAGGTAGCTCAGTGGTTAAATTTGTTAGACAGGGCCTCAACCACATTGGTTGGAACAAATTTGGAAACATCGCCATCCAGTGAGGATATCTCTCGTACCAGCGACGATGAGATGTAGGAAAATCTCTCCGCGGGGGTGAGAAAAATACTTTCAACCTCTGGTGACAGTGCCCGATTCATATTGGCCAGCTGGAATTCGTACTCAAAATCGGAAACAGCTCTCAAGCCACGCATAATGGCATCTGCGCCGCAGTCATTCACGAAGTTCACCAATAGATAATCGAAGCCACGAATCTCAATATTGGGCACATGGGCCAGAGCGTCAGAGGCTAGCTGAATTCGTTCGTCGATGCTGAACAGTGGGCTTTTGCGCTGGCTGCTGGCAATACCTATTACCACTTTGTCGAAAAGCCTGGCAGCGCGCTCGACAAGGTCTATATGACCATTGGTGATAGGGTCAAAGGTACCAGGATAGACAATAGTCTTCATGAGCAAAATCTCGATCGGGATATGAGAGGCCGCATATTACTTAAATTAGGCGCTGGGCTCAATGTAAGAATACAGGCAGTATTTTACTCCTCCAGTTACTTTCTCCTGACGATGCTGCCAGTTAACTGGAGCCACAAAGCTGTTATCTGTTGCGGGCAGTTCACAGTAGATGGTGGCCCCGGGCGCCAACCAGTCAGCGCTATTAACTGCCGCACATACGGCGCTGTGCAGCTGATGATCGAAAGGCGGGTCGATAAATACAATATGGTAGCCCTGCTGAGGCCGATGCTGCTGAAGATACTGCTGGCAGTCGGCACCTACAATGCTGAGATTGTCGGCCTCTAGCAGGGCCTTATTATCGTTCAGCTGCTGAACTGCAGCTGGATGTCGCTCAATGGCAGTGCAGCTGGACGCTCCTCGAGACAGGGCCTCAAAACACAGAGCTCCGGAGCCAGCAAACAGATCAAGGCAGCGCGCGCCGGCAATCTCGGCGGCCAGCCAGTTAAATAAGGTCTCGCGGATACGGTCGCCAGTGGGCCTTAAGCCGGGCACGGCCGGAAAAGGCAGCCGCCTGCTGCGCCACTGGCCGCCAATAATACGCAACTGCTGCTGTGCTTTGGCCTGAGTTTTATCGCCGCGCAAATAGATGCTCCTAATCAGTGAGTTTTACGCACTTTTTCCGGGGTAAATGGTAGGATACACTAGAATTTACCAACCGTAATATAAGAACCTCCATGGATTCTCCCTCATCTGAAAACAAACCAGGCGAAGCGAAAAAGACATCGTTTTTGGACCGCTTTCGACGGAGTTCGGCGGCCCCGGAAGCCGCGCCAGAGGAAGAGGTCCAGTTAGCGGAGTCGGTTATAGCAGCCGCGCCATCTGTGGCGCAACCTGCAGCGCGGCCCACCCCAAAGCTAAGCTTTACCCAGCGCATGCGCAGAGCATTGACGCGCACTGGAGAGGGGATTGGCAGCCTGTTTTTGGGCGGCAAAGCCATAGATGAAGACTTGCTTGAGGAGCTGGAAACTCTGCTGCTAATGGCTGATGTTGGCATGGAGACCACAGCCAATATACTGGCAGAGATAACCGATTGCCTTAATCGCAAAGCGCTCAAAGATAGCGATGCGCTCAAGGCGGCGCTCAGTGAAATACTGCAGGCAAAGCTTGAGCCCTGCGCTGTGCCCCTGGATATAAATGGCGAACAACAGCCCTTTGTTATTCTTGTGGTGGGCGTCAATGGGGTGGGCAAAACTACCACCATAGGTAAAATTGCCAATCAACTGCAGCAGCAGGGCAAGTCCGTAATGCTGGCCGCTGGAGACACCTTTCGCGCTGCTGCCGTGGAACAGCTGCAAGTCTGGGGTGAGCGCAATAATGTGCCTGTGGTTGCTCAGCACACAGGGGCCGATAGTGCCTCGGTGATTTTTGATGCAATTCAGGCGGCCAAGTCCCGTGGCATAGATGTGATTATTGCCGATACAGCCGGCAGATTGCACAACAAAAGCAATTTGATGGAAGAGCTTAAAAAGGTCAAGCGCGTGGCGGGCAAGCTTGATGATACGGCGCCTCACGAAGTGCTGTTAGTATTGGATGCTGGTACCGGGCAAAATGCGGTGAATCAGATGTCCCAGTTTAACCAGGTGGTTGGCGTCACAGGTATAGCGCTGACTAAGCTCGATGGCACCGCCAAAGGCGGCGTGATCTTTGCTCTGGCAGATAAGTTCTCAGTGCCCATTCGCTATATAGGCGTAGGCGAGGCCCAGGACGATCTGCAGCCTTTTGCAGCCAATGAATTTGTCGATGCCCTGCTGAGTGCAGGGGTTACTGAGTAACAGCTATGATTTGTTTCGATAATCTCAGCAAGCGCTATCCCGGTGGTTTCGAGGCCCTGAAGAATGTCAGCTTTGAAATGGACGCGGGAGAAATGGCCTTTTTGACTGGGCACTCCGGCGCGGGCAAAAGCACATTGCTGAAAATGCTGATGCTGATGGAGCGGCCCACATCGGGCAATCTCCTGATCAATGGCAAAAATCTTAATCGCCTGTCTAACTCTCAGATTCCTATCTATCGCAGACAGGTGGGAGTGGTGTTCCAGAATCATCAGCTGCTGTTGGATCGAACTGTGTTCGACAATGTGGCCCTGCCTCTGCAGGTCTCAGGTTACCCTAGCAGTGAAATTGGCCGCCGGGTGCGAGCAGCGCTAGACGGAGTAGGCTTGCTAGAGAAAGAACAGCAAAAGCCCATTGCTCTTTCCGGTGGCGAGCAGCAGCGTGTGGGTATTGCCCGGGCAGTGGTCCACAAGCCCCGCATTCTTCTGGCCGATGAGCCAACGGGAAATCTAGATCCCGAGTTGTCTAGTGAAATTATGGCCCTGTTCCGCCGCTTTCAAAATGTTGGCGTAACCGTATTAATTGCCACCCACGACATCACATTGATCAATCGTATGCAACTGAGAATTATGCATCTCGAAGAGGGTGAGTTGACCGACGACGGAGCCGGTTATGGCCGCTAAAGATAGAAATGCCCGAGATAGCGTCCAGCGGGGCGCCAGCGGCAAAAAAATAAGATTTGCCGATCGCTGGCAGGGATATAAGGCCCACCACAGAGATACTGTCCGGCTCAGTTTGCGCAAGCTGCTGAGTGAACCCCTGCAAACATTGATGACTGTGGCGGTGATTGCCATTGCTCTGGCACTGCCATCGGCGCTGTATCTGACGGTGGAAAATATTGACCAGCTTGGCAGTCATTTCGAATCCTCGGCTCAGATTACTGTGTATGTTAAAAAAGGCGCTAAACCACAGGCAGTTGATGGTCTGCGAGCAAAGCTCGACGCCATGTCTGGGGTAGATAGCCTGAGCTATATTTCGGCCAAACAGGCGCTGCTGGAATTTAAGGCCCTGTCCGGGTTTGGCGCGGCCCTGCGCGACCTTGAAGAAAACCCGCTGCCAGCGGTATTTTTGGTGCAGCCAGCGGTCTCGGAGCCCATTGATATGGGCCAGATCAAGCGCCTTATGAGCAAAATCGAATCCTATGCTCTGGTGGACGATGTGCAGATTGATATGGCCTGGCTTCAGCGGCTGCACAGCCTCACCGAAATGGGCCAAAAAGTGGTGGTAGCCCTGGGTGCAGCTCTGGGATTAGGGGTCTTGCTGGTAATAGGCAACACGATCCGGCTCTCTATTCAGAGCCGTCGCGATGAAATTATTGTGATCAAACTTGTAGGTGGCACCAATGCCTATGTGCGGCGCCCCTTTCTCTACACAGGCATGTTGCTGGGTATATTTGGCGCATTGACCGCTGCCATTATGCTCTATGCCAGTCTGCTGTGGATGAGCAGCTCGGTGGCCAATCTGGCGGAGCTGTATCAGAGTCAGTATCGGCTTCAGGGGCTAGGTATGCTCGGCTTTCTCGGTCTACTAGGTCTGGGTGGTCTGTTTGGATTGGGCGGCGCCTGGATAGCAGTGAGCAAACATCTTCGCGACATTGAGCCAAAATAGCCTTTTATCCCGTAGACACCCCGTGATACCTGATATTTATTACACCTGTAATTGAACCTTCAGGGGCTAGGAACAACTAATCTTTTAATGCTAAACTTATAAACCAGCTATTTTTAGGCAACCCAGTAGAGAACGCTATGAACAAAGCCCTTCAAACCATGGAATGGATGACCCCAGGCGCTAACCTGAATGCTTATATTCAGGGCACAGCCACGGTGCCGATTCTCTCTATTGAAGAAGAAAAATCCCTGGGCGAAGCGCTTTACTACGAAGATGATCTGGATGCAGCCCGCCGCCTGGTTATGTCTCACCTGCGTTTTGTAGTTCATATTGCGCGTTCCTACAACGGATACGGCCTGCCCCTTGCAGACCTTATTCAGGAGGGCAACGTGGGCCTGATGAAGGCGGTACGCCGCTTTAACCCTGAAAAAGGGGTGCGCGTAGTGTCCTTTGCGGTGCACTGGATCAAAGCCGAGATTCACGAATTTATTCTGCGCAACTGGCGCATTGTCAAAATTGCTACCACCAAGTCTCAGCGCAAGCTGTTCTTCAATCTGCGCAGCGCCAAAAAGCAGTTGCAGTGGTTGACCGCGGACGAGGCCAAAGCCGTTGCCGATGATCTGGGCGTAGAAATTAAAGATGTTATGGAAATGGAGATGCGTCTCACGGCTCGAGACTCAGCCTTTGATGCGCCGGCAGAAGAGGATGACGAGAAGGCAGCCTATGCGCCGGTTCACTACCTGGAAGATAAGACTGCCGACCCGGCACAGCAGGTCGAAAACGACGATTATCAGGGCGACAATAATCTGCGTCTGGCGGAAGCAGTGCGGAGCTTGGATGAGCGCAGCCAGGATATTTTGCAGTGCCGCTGGTTGGATGATAAAAAAGCTACGCTGCACCAGTTAGCGGACAAATATGGTGTCTCTGCTGAGCGTATTCGCCAGCTCGAGAAAAACGCCATGAAGAAAGTTCGCCTGGCCATGGAAGCCTGATTAGACATAACTCATCTCGCAAGCCGCACTGTTTTTATCTCTAGGTGCGGCTTTTTTAATGCCTGGGCTTAGCGCTCGGATTTATAGCCCAAACACTCCTATGAATAAATCGCTGTGGATAAAAATTATTGCCCTGAGTGGTGCTATCTCCGTCGCCCTGGGCGCATTTGCTGCCCATGGCCTAGCTGACAGCCTGTCTGTCAAAGCCTTGGCGACCTTCCGCACCGCCGTTCTCTACCAATTTTTGCATACCATTGCTCTGCTGGGACTGATGAGTCTGCCGGATCAACTTATGGATACAGGGCGACAGCAACTGGCTGCCAAAAGCTGGCTTTTGGGGATTCTGCTATTTTCCGGTTCCCTCTACACTTTGGTATTTACCGGCATCACTGCCCTAGGCATGATTACCCCTGTCGGCGGCCTGGCCTTTATTGTCGGTTGGCTTTTGCTGTTCACTGGGGTAAAAAGAAGCGATTAAATGGATATCAGACCTGAATACCGCAAAAAATCTATTCGCAGCTATGTGGTGCGTGCTGGTCGTATGACCGATGGGCAGCGCAATGCCTTTGAAAACAGCTGGGCCAAATATGGTTTAAAGTTGGCCGACGGTCCAATAGATACGGACAACCTATTTGGCCGCACCGGGACCAAGGTGTTGGAGATAGGTTTTGGCATGGGCGATTCGCTGTTGAAAATGGCTGCGGCCGAACCTGACACCGACTTTATTGGCATTGAGGTGCATCCTCCCGGGGTGGGCACATTAATGAATAGTGCCGCCGAGCAGGGGATAGACAACCTGCGAGTTTATCTGGCTGATGCCAATGATGTGCTGGAAGAATGTTTTGCCGCCGAGAGCATTGATCGTCTGCAGCTGTATTTCCCCGACCCCTGGCATAAGAAAAAGCACAATAAGCGACGCATAGTGCAGCCGAGTTTTGTGCAGCTGGTGCGAGAGAAACTGCGACCTGGAGCTGTGTTACATATGGCCACAGACTGGCAACATTATGCCGAGCAGATGCTGGAGACTCTGGATGCCGCCGAAGGCTTTGAGAACAGAGCTGGCGCCGGAAACTATTCTCCCCGGCCGGACTACCGCCCGCTCACAAAATTTGAGCTGCGCGGCGAGCGTCTCGGTCATGGTGTATGGGACCTTATCTATGAAAAAACTAATTAACCCCGCCAGATAAATGACCTAAACTAAACCCCAATACTCAACTCTTTAAACCAGCGATAACAGGATTTACCATGAACCTATTGAAACTTCTCTCATTGACTGCACTTCTTGCGCTAGCCGGCTGTGATCAAATGAATAACCAGCCTCAGGAGGCCGATTTGCAAACTCAAGACCAAAAAATAAGCTACTTACTAGGTATGGATAATGGCAAAAATATCCAGACCATAGGCATCGAAATCGATAATGCAGCATTTCAACAGGGATTTAGCGATGGTTTAAATAATGCTGAGCCACAGCTGACGGAAGAGCAGATTGCCGAGGCTATCAAATCCTTCGAAACCCTGATGACCGCCAAGCGTGACGAAATGCAGCAAGCCGAGCAGCAGTCCAGCCAGATGCAGGCCGATGCTAACCAGGCAGAGGGCAGTGCGTTTCTAGCAGAGAATGGTGCCAAAGACGACGTGGTTACTACTGAGTCTGGATTACAGTACAAAGTTCTGGTGGCAGGTTCAGGTGCTAAGCCCGGTATCGACAGCATGGTAGAAGTTCATTATGCGGGTCGCCTGCTAGATGGCACTGAGTTTGATAGCTCTGTTAAACGCGGTGTTCCAGCGCAGTTTGGTGTGACCCAGGTGATTGCCGGCTGGACAGAAGCTCTACAGCTGATGGAAGAGGGCTCCAAATGGGAGCTGTATATCCCAGCTGATCTGGCCTACGGCCCCGGCGGAACAGGCCCCATTGGCCCCAATGCGACATTGATCTTTGAGGTGGAGTTGCTTCAGGCAAATGTTGCAAGCGGAGAGGGTTAAAGCAGTCAGGCTGCAACCTAAAGCTAAAAAGCCCCGAATTATCGGGGCTTTTTTATTGGTACTGCCGAAACTCTAGGGCTCTTCTATAAGCTGACTGACGTGAGAATGGTGAAGCACCTCAATCATTTTGTCCTCAGACTCAAAGCGTTGGGCCAGAGTCTCGCCAATTTCCGACAGATCTGTGGTCAGAGCGTCCAGATCATCCGTGGCTAAGTATTTGTCATTAAAGTCGAGAATCAGCTCGGTAGAGGGCTGGATTTTCTCCATTAGCGCAGCGCCCTTTTCAAGACCCTCTTTGTCGCTGAAAGCTTTGCCTTCAGCTGCTAGCTGCTCAAACACTTCGAAATGCCCAACAGATACATAGTCGACCATTAGCTCACAAAAATTCTGCAGCTTGCTGCCGTGGTCACTGTTGGCACCATCAAAGTTTTTTATTTCACTGAGCTCGCAATATTTGACTAGCAATTCACGGCGCTCTTCGAGCCAGCGGTCTATCACATCGCTGACACCGCCCCAGTGTTGCTGTAATGATTGGCAATTTTCTAACATAAGATCCTCTACTATTCACTCCCTTGGACTTTTAGTGTACCTGTTTTTCTTCGCGATAATAACTATTCAAAGAAGAAAAATTTACACCAAAAAAGCCATTAACGGCGGCAGAAAAATCGAGGTCCAGATACCATTTAGCCCCATACCCAGGGTTGAAAAGGCGCCGCAGCGCGGGCTCTGTTCAAAGGCCCTGGCTGTTCCTATAGCATGGGCAGAGATGCCTAAAATCAGTCCCTGCCAGCGCTCATCAGTGATTTTCGTATAGTTAAAAACTGTTTGAGCTACCAAAATGCCCACAATTCCGGTGACTAACACCACCATCACAATCAGGGTCAACAGCCCGCCCAGTTGCTCTGTAATACCTACAGCAATAGGTGTGGTTACCGACTTGGCAGCTAGCGACAGCATTACTATTTGATCCACATCAAATATCAGGGCCATTGCCAGCGCGCAGCCAGTGGCAAAAAAACCACCTATAAGCACTGTAGTGGCAATAGTGATAAGCAGTGGCGGAAGTTGACGCATCTGTTTGGCCAGAGGCACTGCCAGGGCCACTGTAGTCGGGCCCAGCAGCCAGTTGAGTGCACCATTGCCAGAATAATAGGTATTAAAATCCATATTAATCAGATACAGAATCCCAGCTACCAGTGGGGTGCCCACCAAAAGAGGGTGCAAAAACGGATTGCCTTCGCTGCGCCTATAGACAGCTCTGCCCACCACAAAGCCCAGCAAGGACAGGGCAATGACCCATGAGCTAAGGCTAAGTTGTTGCCAATAACTGTCAAGCAAACTCATTGGTCAGATCTGCTCTGAGTGGAGCCTGCCACAACTCTGACCAGCAGGGCCATAAAAATAATAGCTGCCACGGTGCCCAGAAAAATAATGGTTAGCAAAGAGGGAAACTGCTGATAAATCTGTTGGCTAAGAAAAAAGGCGCCAACAGAGGGGGGAATAAACATGAGCGATAGATGCTGAATCAACAGGTTGCTGCTGCGGTCCAAAAACGCCAGAGGTTGACCATAGACTGTCAGCAATACCAGTAGCATCAGCATTCCCAGCAGAGGCCCGGGTAATGCTATATCAGCCGCACCAGCAGCTATCTCACCGAGCCACTGAAAAACCAGCAGCACCAACAGTGCCATTGCAAACTTTAGGCCTTGCGCAAGAATTGTACTAGACCCACAGCGGCGAATCCGACAAAGGCCAGCATGACCCAGGCGGGCATACTTAGACCCAGTAATTGCCACTGCACCTCTGCGCAGTTGCCATCACCGCGCAATAGCATAGAGATGGCCTCTGAGGCCGAAAAGCTGTCGAACAGATAGTCCACGGGAATTCCGCAGGCGGGCACCTGATCTTCAGGCAGGCTCTGCAGCCATAGCTGCTTGCCAGAGAAATAGCTTCCTAGCCCCGCGGTGGCGATACTTAGCCCGGCATAGCAGCGCTGCCCCTTTTGCCCTGGATTGTGAAAGGCTGCAAGGGCGCAGATCACACCCACTGCAATCACAAAGACCCTCTGGGTAATGCACAAATAGCAGGGCTCAAGCCCCAGATAGTTCTGAAAATAGACTATGGCGATCACAATAAGAGCTGCGCTGGCCACGGCCTGGGCAAGATTTACCATTCTGTAACTGGGCAAAACCACAAAATACTCCTGGTGCTGGGCGTTGAATTCAGAGCCCTAGTGTAATTCAATTTCCTGCAAAGTGGTGCTAACAAAAGTCTGTAATCTAGGATAAAGCTGGTGAAACTCCTGGCCTATGGCATCTCTATGAGCCTCGATTATGGGCAGCGCCTCCTGCAGTGCCACCGGGCGCCGCAGGCGCTCACCAATACGCTGCAAAATTATTGGCAAATGCTCTGCCTGGGCATAGCTCTCGAGCCAGCCAATAGACGGCGCTCTTTCCAGAAAAAACTGAGCTCTGGGCGGCAGACCATTGTTATAGACTCCCAGATGGCAATAGAAGGTCTGGCAGAACTCATCCAGCGGCTGCTGATAATAGAGGTGCCAGTCGCGGGCCAAGAGATGATCGTAAAACACATCGGCCACTATGCCTGCATAGCGACGCATGGGGCTTTTAAAGCGCTGCAAAAAAAGCCTGAGTTCTGGCTGCTGGTCAACATGCCGGTCTAGTTTGCGATGGGCCTGGATACCCACTTCCACAGCTGCAGGAAACTGGCCCCTACCCAGTGGCCCGCGCACAAAGTCTCCCAGCAGCCCCCCCACCTGATGTTGAGGGTTGTCCCCGGCAAGTGCGATATGGGCGAGATAATTCATAGATTTTCGGGGCTAATACTGGGCCAGAAACTCGTCAAAGGACAGCGTATCACTGGCTTCTATCTCGGCCATAAGCTCCATTGACTGCTCTGCCAGCTGAGCATATTTGGCTTGGGTTTCAGGACTTGGCGGCCGCGTACAAAAGTGTTCACGCTGCTCGTAGGCCTTGCGCATGGCCATGCGATAGTAGGTTTCGCCATTTTCTTCCATCTCGCGCAGCAAGGTGGCTGCAGGAGTAGCGGAGGCATCTGTATGGCGCAGTTTCATAATATTGAGAGCGGCACTGTAATCCTTGCTCTGATGGGCAGCGTCCAGCTGATCAGCCACCGGGCCCATGGCTTCAAGCAGCGAGCCACCCCAGTCCCGCAGTGATCGCTCGCCATCAGCATGCACCAGCATCAAACTGGGGTCGCGGCCCTGGTACACGGTGCGCAGATTATTCTCTGGTATACGAGCATATTCCTCGTTATTAGTATCCGGACTGTCCTGCAACAGGCAGAACAGTAAAAACGTATCCAAAAAGCGAATGGTCTCAGCATCTATACCGCTGGGAACCAACGGGTTGAGATCAATACAGCGAACCTCAATATATTCAACGCCCCGCTCCTGGAGAGCATGTATTGGGGTCTCGCCCATTTCGGTGGTGCGCTTGGGGCGAATCGAACTATAGAATTCGTTTTCAATCTGCAACAGCGCGGTATTTAGCTGCTTGTAGTTACCCTGTTGGTCCTTCAGGCCGATTTCGTCATAGGGGGGATAGGGCTGTTCGAGGGCGGACCTCAAGGTGCGCACATACTGATCCAAATCGTTATAGCAGACTATCAGTGAGCTCTGGGCTTCACTCTGATAACCGAGATCGCCCATGCGCAGGGAAGTGGCATAGGGTGTATACAGGCTGTGGCTGTCGTCGCCCACAGGCTGCAACTGATGCTTGCGACCGCGGACAAAACTTTTACAGACTGCCGGAGCCGCACCCAGCAGATACAGCAGCAGCCAGGAATAGCGGCGAAAATTGCGGATGGTGGCAAAATAGCCCTGGGTCTTAAAATCTTGCAGCGATTGCTTGTCGCCGCTGGCCGCCTGCAATTCTTGCCAGAGTTGGTCGGGCACTGAAAAATTATAATGAATACCAGCAATGGTCTGCATCAAGCGGCCATAGCGATTGCCGAGTCCAACCCGGTAAATCTGTTTCATCTTGCCCAGATTGGAACTGCCGTATTTGCCCACAGGAATGCTGCTGTCATCGCCCAGCTGGCAGGGCATGCTACTGACCCACAGCAACTCCTCACCGATATGTTGGTAGGTATAGCGGTGAATCTCGTCGAGCTCGTCCAGCACCCTATCAATAGAAGCTGAGGGCGCGGTTATAAATTCCAACAGCGCCTCGGAATAGTCTGTGGTGATTGAGGGATGTGTCAGGGTCGAACCCAGAGCTCTGGGATGGGGCGTCATTGCCAGATGCCCGGTGGGATCTACCCGCAGACTTTCTTTTTCAATGCCCCGGACAATACCGGTCAGCAGCGCCGATTTTTCAGGCCCTGCCAAGAGGGACAGTTTACTCTGTAGAGACAATTCTGGGTGCTCAGGCGGCGTCTGACTGATCAGAACTAGCTGGGGATTCGTTGCTGGCTTGCAGATCGGCTGTCAGCAGGGGGCGGCCTTTTGCATCGGCTTCGCATTCAACGATTGAGGCACGCATATCAATATCTTTGGCATTGAGCTCAATCAGTTGATTGAGGGCAATATCTCTGTAGGGAGTACAAAAAACCATAGTGCGATCAGCCTCTGAACTCCATTCCAAGTCCCTGTTGAGAGTGCGTTGATCCTGCGTTTGTAAAATATAAATTTTCATTCCAATCCCGTGACAGATCCATTGATTTGCGGCACAGTGTAACCTATACCTAGGATTGATAAAAAGGGAAATCATATGTCAAAAACAGCCCTGATACCCATAGCTGAGGGGTGCGAAGAGATTGAAGCAATCACCGTTATTGATGTGTTGCGCAGAGCTGGCGTTGAGGTCAGCGTCGCAGCAGTTAATAGTGACAGTAGCCTGAGTATCACTGGCGCTCACAGCATTCAAATCAGCGCTGATTGCAGTATTGATACCTGCGTCAACGGCTCCTGGGATTTGATTGCCGTGCCCGGCGGAATTCCCGGAGCCGAACATCTGGCCAGCTGTCAGAATCTAGATACTCTGCTGCGTTCTCAGGTACAGGACGGCAAGTTATATGCTGCTATTTGTGCAGCTCCTGCTCTGGTTCTGGGCAGCAAAGGTCTGTTGGCAAATAAGACAGCGACCGGCCATCCGATGTTTCAACAGAATCTCAATGCCAAAGAGCTCAACAGCGAATCCAGAGTGGTGGTTGATGGTAACTGCATTACCAGCCAGGGTCCGGGAACAGCGCTGGATTTTGCTCTGGAGCTAGTTGAGCAGCTCTGTGGTGTAGTTAAACGCGAGGAAGTGGGCTCGCCGATGGTGCTGACTACATCGGCAACCGCCTACTATTAAACAGCTTAAAGCCCAATCCCAGAGACTTAGTTTGGGCTTCCAATATTAGCGCCTATCACAGGCTCTGGCTCAGGTTTGATCAGTCGGGCTTTTAGGTTGGCACCGGCCAGGTACAGGCAGGGCACAAATACCAGAGTCACGCCAGTGGCAAACAGCACCCCAAAAGCCAGCGAGGCGACCATTGGAATTAAGAATCGCGCTTGCATACTAGTTTCCAGCAGTATGGGAACCAGACCTACAAAGGTAGTAATGGAGGTCAGAATAATGGGCCTAAAGCGCTCGTAACCCCCCTGAACCAAAGACTCTTTAACGCTTAAACCGGTCTCCCGAAGTTGAGTTATTCGATCAATCAGTACTAGATTATCGTTTACCACCACCCCAGAGACCGCCAGAACTCCCAGCAGCGACAGTATGCTAAAGTCTAGGCCCATTATCAGATGGCCAAAAATGGCTCCCATAATGCCGAAGGGAACAGCAGACAGCACGCCCATTGGTTTTAGGTAAGACTTAAATTCAACTGCCATCAGAATATAGATTATCGCCAGAGCCAGACCAAACAGTTTGCTGGACGAGGCGTAAAACTCCTCCTGCTCCTCCAGCTCAGCGTCCTTGTTGAGTTTGACCTCAGGGAAGAGCTGCTGCATCTCCGCTGCCACCTCAGAGTAGACCAGTTCAGCGATCTCAGCGGCGGACATTTTGTCGTCATTGGACATAGCAGTAACCCTAACACTGCGCTCCCGATCGCGGCGATTAATTCTGCTGTAGCCGGGCACATAGCTAGCCTCTGCCACAGAGTAAAATGGAATCTCCGTGCCATTTGCCGTGCGGATGCGCACATTTTCTAATGTATCAACCTGGGCTCTATCCTCTTTAGGATAGCGCACCATCACCCGCACATCGTCGCGGCCGCGAGGAATTCGCTGAGCTTCTGCGCCATAAAATCCCTGCCTGACCTGCTGGGCCACATCCGCCAGCCCTATACCCAGATTATCAGCGCCGTCGCGCAGGCGGATATCTATATCGGAGCGACCCGAATGGATATCGTCGCGGATATTGCTGGTACCTGGCAACTGCTCGAGTTGGCGTGTTAAATAATCGGTTGCCTCCTGGAGCTGCAGCAAATTAGCTGAGGTAAGCACAACGGAAACCCCATCGGAGGTAGTTCTTGAAAGAGAGGACTGCGCCTCAAAGCTCTTGGCTTCAGGTATCTCGCCAACATAATGTTGCCAGCGCTTAGTAAGCAGCGCCGGATCAACCTTGCCGCTGTGTTCAGGATTTAATTCCAGTATCAAGCGAATAGTGTCGCCCCACATAAACGACAGCTGATTATTAGTTAGTTTGTCCGTGGTGATCTGCTCGGCAATCTCAGGGTCAGTAGCAAGCATACCGACGGCGCTCTCTGCGCGTTTAATAATCTCCAGCTTGCGCTCTTTGGAGAAGCCATCGGGCATATTAATTGTGAGCTGCATAATGTCTGAAGACACAGTGGGCATAAAGCGCTGCTTAATATAACCAGAACTTACCAGAGTAATAGATAGCGCAAAGGCCAGCACAAAGCCCACAAGGGTCAGGTAGCGCCAGTCCAGAGCCTTTATTAATAGTGGCTGATAGCTGTTTTTAGCAAAGCTCATCATGCCGCCGGCAAACCATTGGCGCAGATGGAAGAACCTGAGACCCAACTTGGATTGGGGTGCTGTTTCCGGTTTCATCTGAGCCAGGTGAGAGGGAAGAATAAACAGTGATTCAATCAGCGAGAAGCTTAGGGAGACCAGAGTGACCGCCGGAATTCCCCACAGCATCTTCGGCCATATGCCTGGCAGAAAAAGCATGGGCAAGAACACAATCATGGTACTGACCACTGCCAAAATCACTGGCTTTGAAATTGCCTGAGCACCGAGCTGAGCCGCAGCCAGACGATCGTAGCCCTCCTGCTGATGGCGATAGATACTTTCACCCACCACAATGGCATCGTCGACAATAATTCCCAAAATCAGCAGAAACGAAAACATAGACAGCATATTGAGGGTCAAACCCAGGCTGGGCAGAATCCACAGCGCTCCCATATAGGCGATCGCAATGCCCAGAGCTACCCAGAATGCCAGCTGGGGACGCAAAAACAGCATAAGCACCACAAAAACCAACAGCAGGCCGCCCAGAGCATTATTGGTTAACAGCTGCAGACGACCGCTGAACATCACAGAAAAGTCGCCCCAGGTGGCAACTTGCAGCTTGTTGGGCAGGTAGTCAGTTTGGTTCTCAATATAGTCTTTAACCGCCGAGGTGGTAGCCACTACATCTGGGCTGGAAGAGCTGACACTAACCCCCAAAAATACGGCTGGATTACCATTAAAACGGGTGAGGGAATTGCGCTCTTCAAAGGTATCCATGACTTGGGCAATATCACTGATACGAATTTCTGTGCCATCGGGGCGACTGGACACAGCAATATTTTTAAAGTCATCCTCAAAATAGGCCTGACCACGGGTCTGAATTTGAATATCGCCAGTATCCGCTCGAATTGTGCCTGCGGGCAGATTAATGGAGGTGCGACGAATAGCATTGACCACCATATCGAATGAAATACCATAGCGCCGCAGATCGGCCTCTGATAGCTCAATGGCAATCTGTGAATCTCTTACACCCCAGAGTTCGACATGGTCAACTCCCGGCAGAACAGAGAGATTATCTCTGATACGCTCACCGTACTCCTTGAGCACCCCTTCGCTGGCATCTCCATGCAGCGCAACGCGAATAACTTCTTCGCGCATAATCTCTTCCATAACAACCGGGCGTTCAGCATCCACAGGAAAGCTGATAATGGAGTCAACGCGACTTTTAATATCGTTGAGCATCTTGTTCATATCATAATCAGTATCAACTTCGACGCTCACTGAGCCTCGGCCCTGACGGGCCTGAGATGTGATATGTTTTATACCATCGAGATTGTAGATCGCCTCCTCGATGCGAATTACGATCTGCTCCTCTACCTCTTTGGGCCCAGCGCCCGGGTAGGGCATATTGATACTGATATAGTTGACTGGGATAGCGGGAAATACTTCCTTACCCATATCCTGGGAGCCGAATAGACCGCCCACCAGAATAAGAATCATCATCAGGTTAGAGGCTACGGGGTTGCGCACAAACCAGCTGATAAGTCTTTTCATGACTGGTCTCCTGAGTCGGCCTCCACACTGGTTACAGCCGTCTCCTCAGCATCGGAGGGATTAACCTTCATGCCAGCAATAGCCAGCGCAATCCTGGTAGTTACCACTCTGGTACCCGCCTCTAGACCCAGGGCAACAACGTTGTTTGGGTTAGAGCGCAGCACCGAAATAGTTTGAAAACCAATTTCATTATTTTGGTTCAAAACTAAAATCTGATCACCTTTATAGACAGCCTGTCTGGGAAGATTGACGGCATCTTCGACAGTTTTACCATCAATATGGCCCTCGACAAACAGGCCAATACTCAATGGTGGTCGCGAATCATTCCCTGAGGACTTAAAGGGATTCTTCACCTCTGCCACCGCATAGGTCATGCGACTCTGTACATCGATAGAGGCGTCTGTGCGCACAATCTGGCCCTGCCATTCATAGTTGATACCAGCCACCGCTGTGCGCAGCGAAACCTGTGGATAGATCTGCACCTGGCTGTCCTCGAAATTAACAGGTAGATCAACCAGTACAGCCTGACGATCAGCCAGGGGTAAGCGAACCTCTACTACATCGGTACCGTAGACCTTGGCAATTTTGGTTCCGGGCGTTACATACTGACCGATATTGACCAGAGTCTGACGAACACGACCTTGAAATGGCGCACTGATAACGGTGCGCGCCAGATCCAACTTGGCTTTTTCTACATCTGCACGGGCGGCTTCCAGCGAGGCTATGGCGGCATTGAGCTGTGGCTGGCGCAGAAATAATTTATTGGCAGTCTTGTCGCCGAGATCGCGCCACTCGCGCTTAGCCTGTCTTGAGCGACCCTGCTCCAGAGCCACCTGCTCTTCGGCGCGAGCCTCTTGAGCTTTGGCGCGGGTCACAGCAAACTCATAGTCGGCAGGTTCGATCTGCACCAGCATTTCATTGCCTTGGAAAAAGCCGCCGTTGGCATAGTTATCAGCTACAGCAACCACTTTGCCAGACACCTGTGAAACCAGATCAATTTCCCGCTTTGGTGCCACTGTACCCTGGCTAGTCACAGTCATTTTTATGGCAGAGGGCTTTACCACTAGCACTTCCACGGGCAGCGGCGGGCGTGGCTTAAGTGGTGCTCGCTCTGCTTTGGGTTTTAATAGTGCAAGAGCAGCAATTAAACAAACCCCAACAAGCAACACCACAAGGGTGACTGTGCCTTTTCGACTGATCATTGGCATGGATGGTTGAACCTTTCTTATAAGCTGTCATTAGGCCAGCGAAACTAGAACGTCTGCCCGCCAATTAAGTTGACATTATACGAGAGTTAAAACTGAATAGATGCGCCCTTATCCCGGGGCTATGAACCCGGCAACCAACTGCCCATCCAGAGTTTAAAGCGATGTATAAATTCTGGTGCAGAGTAAAATATAGCACCCAGCACCAAAATGTTGAGCACAGCTATGGTGAGAAAGAACTGTGGAATAGTCCAGCCAAGCACACTGAGAAAGATAATGCCGATCAGAGCGCCGGCCACCATAAAGAGCGCATTAAAGATATTGTTAATGGAGATTACCCTGGCGCGTCTGTCACCTGCGGTGCGTTCCTGAATCATAGAATAAAGTGGCACTATCAAGAACCCGCCAAACATACCGATAAACATCAGGTCGAGCATAATATGCACGCCGGTGCCCATGGTCAGAAACTGCAGGGGCATAATAATTTCACCCAGAGGATTCCCCTGCTGATAGGCGACGGATGTAAGAAACAGATCAATGGCAAAAACACTCAGACCCAGACCACCCAGAGGCACCAGTCCGGGTTCCACATTGCCGCTGGAGAAACGATGGCACAGCAGAGCTCCCATGGCTACGCCCACAATAAAAGCAGCCAACAGCACAGAGATTAGCGTGGGATGCCCGTGGAGCACAGTCACCGCAAAATTAGGCACCTGGGTTAGAAACGCACCGCCGTAGAGCCAGAACCACGAGATGCCAAGAATACAGTGAAACACCAGCGGGTTTTCCTGAGCCAATCTGTAATTCTGGACGGTCACAGGAAAAGGATTAAGGGCTAATTTTTCGTCGCTGCCTACCAACACTGAGGGCGCACTCGGAATCTGACGGCTACACAGCCAGCCAATCAGCGCAAAGCCCACAGCCAGAGCACCCACATACAGGGGGCCATGATCTGCGGTTACCAGCCAGCCACCAATCAAAGTACCCAGCAGGATCGACACAAAGGTACCCATTCCAACCTGCGCATTGCCCGCCAGCAATTCATCAGTGCCCAGATGCTGGGGGATAATGGAGTATTTGATAGGCCCAAAAAACGCTGACTGCACCCCAAGTAAAAATAGAATCACCAGCATCCAGTTCACATCACCAAGCCACAGGGCATAGCAGCCCGCCAGCATCAGAATTATTTCAGCAAACTTAATGCGTCTTATCAGCAGGGCTTTGTCATAGCGATCCGCCAGTTGGCCAGCAGTGGTGGAAAATAGAAAATACGGCAGAATAAAAAGCCCAGCAGCCAGATTAGTCGTAAAATTAGTGCTGCTATCAGTGCCGGCAACAGCGGTGCTTACGACTATTACCAGCAGGGCATTCTTAAATAAGTTGTCATTGAGGGCGCCAAGGAATTGGGTGATAAAGAAGGGTAAAAAGCGCCGCTGAGAGAGCAGGCGAAACGGATTTTTTACTGCCGGCTTATTGCTAGCCTGTGCCATAACCCTTCTCCCAGTTCTGACTATTAGTTATTATTTTTGCCAATCATAACAGCTGCAATACAGATTAGTCCCGGTTAACTGTTCCTGCCTTATAGGCTAGAGTGTAAAGGCCATAACTGTGGTTTTGCGGCTGCCATAATCCCGTCGCGCCAGATCAATATAGGTGCTTAACTCCACAAAGTTTGCCTTGCGCATCATCCCCGCTGAGGCCAGATTCTCTTCGTGGCGATCAACCAACAGCAAGGAGGCTCCAAGGTCAGGCGCGTGCTCAATAACCAGCGATAGCAGTTTATGTCCAATGCCCCGACCCCCATAGTTTTTATGCACCACTACCTCGGCAATATAAATTGCCGATTCAGAGTCGCTGTATTGCAGATATTTTTCGGGAAGTGCCTGGGGATGATAGAAGATAGCAAAACCAACCAGCTCTTCTCCATCAACTGCCGTAAACGCGGAGGCTTTATCTTGGGCGATAAGATCGAATTCATGGTCAACGCCATCGACTGGCAAATGGTTCCAGGGGTTGGGGCCATGCTCAAATAGAAAGGTTTTAAGTTGTGCTAGTTCAGTCTTAAGCGCCAGTCTATAGTTCATTATTCCAGCCTAATACCCAGCTCATCCCAAAGTGCATCAACGCGCTGCTTAACCTCGTCGTCCATCTCAATAGGTTCACCCCATTCACGGTTAGTTTCGCCGGGCATTTTATTGGTGGCATCCATTCCCATCTTTGAGCCCAAACCAGAAACCGGTGAGGCAAAGTCGAGATAGTCGATGGGTGTGTTATCAATCAGCACTGTATCTCTGCTGGGATCCATTCTGGTGGTCATTGCCCAGATCACATCCTCCCAGTTGCGAACATCCACATCTTCGTCTGTGACAATCACAAACTTGGTGTACATAAACTGACGCAGAAACGACCAGACACCCATCATCACGCGCTTGGCATGACCAGGGTACTGTTTCTTCATGCTCACCACAGCCATGCGGTATGAACAGCCCTCTGGAGGCAGATAGAAGTCAATAATTTCTGGAAACTGTTTTTGCAGTATGGGCACAAAGACTTCGTTCAGTGCCACCCCCAAAATTGCCGGCTCATCCGGTGGACGGCCTGTATAGGTGCTGTGATAAATAGGGTCTTTGCGATGGGTAATACGGTCGATAGTAAAAACCGGAAAGGTCTCCACCTCATTATAGTAACCGGTGTGATCGCCGAAGGGACCTTCCTCTGCTTCTTCACCTGGATGCAAAAAGCCCTCAAGAATATATTCGGCACTGGCGGGCACTTGCAGATCACTGCCTATACATTTTGTGACCTGGGTTTTTTCGCCTCTCAAGAGTCCGGCAAAGGCATATTCCGACAATGTGTCTGGCACTGGAGTGACAGCACCCAATGTGGTGGCTGGATCTGCTCCCAATGCTATGGCAACCGGGTAGGGTTTGCCTGGGTATTTTTTCTGGAAGTCGCGGTAATCCAATGCGCCGCCACGATGGGCCAGCCAGCGCATAATTAATTTATTCTTAGCAATTTTTTGCATGCGGTAGATGCCGAGATTCTGGCGCTCTTTTTCCGGACCGCGAGTAATAGCCAGTGCCCAGGTAACTAGCGGGCCTACATCGCCGGGCCAGCAGGTTTGGATAGGTAGCCTGTCCAGGTCCACCTGGTCCCCCTCCAGCACAGTCTCCTGGCAGGGAGCATTTTTAACTTCTTTAACAGGCATATTAAGCACCTGTTTAAAGTCATGGCGTTTTTCCCATAGATCCCGCAACCCTTTGGGGGGTTCCGGTTCTTTGAGAAAGGCCAGCAAGGTGCCCACATCGCGCAGGGCGCCGACGCTCTCCTGACCCATACCCATGGCCACCCGCTCTGGGGTGCCAAAGAGATTGCAGAGTACTGGGGTATCGTAGCCTTTGGGGTTTTCAAACAGTAGGGCGGGACCTTTGGCGCGCAATGTGCGGTCGCTGATCTCTGTCATTTCGAGATTGGGGTCAACCTCCTGAGAGATACGAACCAGCTCTCCCCGTTGTTCGAGGAAAGCTATAAATTCGCGGAGGTCAGAATATTTCATAGGGCTTTGGCCTGGGTCACTGCGTCAGATCTATGATACGCCGCATACATGCTCTTTGGCGCACTATTTACGCTTCATTGCACCAAAGAACTCTGCATTGTTTTTGAAGCCTTTAAGCTTCTCAACTAAAAACTCAGCGGCGCCAAGGTCTTCCATATCATGAAGTAATTTGCGCAGAATCCACACGCGCTGTAACTCAGACTCATCCATCAATAGATCTTCACGACGGGTGCCTGAGCGACGAACATTAATGGCCGGGTAAACACGCTTTTCTGCAATCTTGCGATCCAGAATCAGCTCCATATTACCTGTGCCTTTAAATTCTTCGTAGATCACTTCGTCCATTTTCGAACCTGTCTCGACCAGCGCTGTAGCAATAATACTCAGGCTACCACCATGTTCGATATTTCGTGCAGCACCAAAGAAGCGCTTGGGTTTTTCCAGAGCATGGGCGTCGACACCACCGGTTAGTACTTTGCCGGAGGAGGGGATTACGGTGTTGTAGGCTCGGGCCAGACGTGTGATTGAGTCGAGCAAAATAACCACATCTTTTTTGTGCTCTACCAGGCGCTTGGCTTTTTCGATCACCATTTCAGCCACTTGGACATGGCGATTGGGCGGTTCATCAAAGGTTGAGGCAATCACTTCGCCGCGCACTGTGCGCTGCATCTCTGTTACTTCTTCCGGACGCTCATCTATCAGCAGCACTATAATGTGGCATTCTGGGTTATTGCGAATAATCGACTGAGCGATATTCTGCATCATAATGGTTTTACCGGCTTTCGGCGGAGCTACAATCAAGCCGCGCTGCCCTTTGCCGATTGGCGCTACCAGGTCAATGATGCGGCCGGTTAAATCTTCAGTGGAACCATTGCCAGATTCCAACCTCAGTGGCTGGTCAGGGAATAAGGGGGTCAGGTTTTCAAAGAGAATTTTGTTGCGGGCGTTTTCTGGTGCGTCGTAGTTGATCTCGTCAACTTTGAGCATAGCAAAATAGCGCTCGCCGTCTTTGGGTGGCCTAATTTTTCCGGCAATACCATCACCGGTACGCAGATTAAAGCGCCTGATCTGGCTGGGGGACACATAGATATCATCTGGGCCAGCTAGGTAGGAGGCTCCAGCGGATCGCAGAAAGCCGAATCCGTCTGGGAGTATTTCTAGTACTCCATCACCGTAAATATCTTCACCGCTTTTAGCGTGCTTCTTGAGCAGGGCAAAGATAATGTCTTGTTTTCTTGAGCGAGCTAGATTGTCCAAGCCTGCTGAGGCGGTCATTTCTAGTAGTTCGTCAATGGGTTTTTGTTTTAATTCTGATAAATTCATAGGTTGGTTTTACATTGCTATAGGATTAATGGGATTTAGTGACTACGGAAGCCTTGAAATCGGTTGGGTGCTGTTAGAGCCGCATTTGGCGCAAAAAAAGATCAGGATTGGGCGTCAGAAAAGGCAAAATTGAAAGATATAACTGAAGTATAGCGCTGGATGTACAAAGCGCAAGAAAATTTTTGTGGCCCTGGTACCAGGGCCACAGTAAACCTTAGACCTGAGTTTCAATAAACTCCGTCAGTTGACCCTTTGATAGAGCGCCAACTTTAGTCGCCTCTACCACACCATTTTTAAGGATTAACAGCGTAGGAATGCCGCGTACATTAAATTTAGCTGCGGTTTCCGGGTTGCTGTCTACATCAACTTTGCAGATTTTAATTTTGCCCGCGTACTCCATGGCAATCTCATCGAGAATGGGAGCAATCATTTTACAGGGACCACACCATTCAGCCCAAAAATCCACCAGGGCTGGGATATCAGATTGTAATACATCGGCTTCAAAGCTTGCGTCAGTCACATGGACAATGGTGTCGGTCATTGGATAAGTGCTCCAGTAATAGGGTTTTAGTTTGGATAGGTGCTTTTTTAAACATGATAGCATCAGGTTTATGGCAGCAACAAACGATATACTCAATCATGTTGAAAGATTTAGGCTATAAAGCTTGGGGTCTTGGCACAAAGATTGGGTGCTTAACTCTGTTGGTCTAACCCATAATAAGTAAAATCTGGTGGCTTATGGCGGTTTCGAAATATCTAGTAGTTCTAATAATTGGTCTGGCGGCCACAGCATTTTTGCTCTTTGACGGCCAGCAGTACCTGTCACTGGAATTTTTCCGCGATCTGTATGCAAGGCAGCCGCTGCTAAGCTCAGTGGTTTATTTCTTGGTTTATATCCTGATAACAGGCCTATCCCTGCCCGGCGCTGCACTGCTGACCATTGTGGGCGGTATGATCTTTGGTCTCTGGCTTGGCGTAGCACTGGTGTCTTTTGCCAGCAGCATAGGCGCAACCCTGGCTTTTTTGGCCTCGCGGTTTATTCTAAAAGACTGGGTACAGCGTAAATTTGCCACTTATCTGAGGTCAATTAATCAGGGGGTAGAAAAAGACGGCGGTTTTTACTTATTTAGCCTGAGGTTGATTCCGCTGTTCCCATTTTGGGTGATTAATCTGGCCATGGGTTTAATGCCGATTAGAACCAGCACTTTTTACTGGGTCAGTCAGCTGGGCATGCTTGCCGGCACTATAGTCTTCGTCAATGCCGGCGTCAGTTTGGGTGCGGTGAAAGAGTTCTCTGCCGCAGGCATTTTAACCCCGCAACTTATCCTGTCTTTTGCGCTTTTGGCCCTGTTCCCCTGGCTTGCTCGACAGGCTTTAGAGCTGGTTAAGCGCAGGCAGGCACTGGCAGGGTACCGCCGGCCAAAACGCTTCGATGCAAACCTTCTTGTAATCGGGGCAGGTAGTGCAGGGTTAGTTAGTGCTTACATTGCAGCAACAGTCAAAGCCAAAGTTATGCTGATCGAGAAAGCGCAAATGGGAGGTGACTGCCTGAATACGGGCTGTGTTCCCAGCAAGGCATTGATCAGGGCGGCGAAATCTGTAGTGGATATTGAGCGTGCCGGTCAGTTTGGTGTAGATGCCGGCGCTCCCAAGGTAGACTTTGCTGCTGTAATGGGGCGAGTTCATCAGGTTATCAAACAGATTGAGCCCCATGACTCGGTTGAGCGCTTTACCAATCTGGGTGTAGATTGCTTGGCAGGCGAGGCCAGATTTGTCAGCCCCTGGCAGGTAGAGGTCAATGGCCGTCTGCTAAGTGCAGAGAAAATCATTCTAGCAACCGGCGCCAGTCCGATAATCCCGCCAATTCCTGGCTTGGCCGATATTCAGCCACTAACATCGGAAAATCTCTGGCAGTTGCAAACATTGCCCGAGAGATTACTGATAATAGGTGGTGGGGCCATTGGTTGCGAAATGGCTCAGGCTTTTCAGCGCCTGGGCTCTCAGGTGACACTGGTGGAAGCCATGCCTCAGCTATTATCCAATGAGGATAAAGATCTGGCCGCAGGCGTCAGCAATAGCCTTGCCGCCGAGGGCGTACAGATAATGACTGGCTGCAAATTACTGTCTGTGGAGTCTGAGGGTGCAGAGCGCAGAGCGGTGATCGGCGCGGCTGGCGACAAACCTGTCAATGTGGAATTCGAGCATATTTTGCTGGCGGTAGGCCGCAGGGCCAATACCTCAGGTTTTGGTTTGCAGGAACTGGGTGTCGCTCTCAATAAAAATGGCACGGTTAGCGTTGACCAGTACCTGCGTACCAGTTGCCCGACTATTTTTGCCTGTGGTGATGTGGCTGGGCCCTATCAGCTGACCCATGCTGCCGGTCATCAAGCCTGGTATGCCGGAGTCAATGCGCTGTTTGGGCAATTTAAGAAGTTTGCCGCGGATTATTCGGTTATGCCTCAGGTTATTTTCACCGATCCCCAGTTGGCTAGGGTTGGCCTCAATGAGCTTGAAGCTGCGGCTCAGGGCATAGATGTTGAGGTTACTGTCTACGATTTAGCCGATCTGGATCGGGCTATTGTAGATGGTGATGCCAAAGGTATAGTCAAGGTGCTGACTGCCCCTGGCACCGACCGCATTCTGGGGGCGGCAGTGCTGGGGCCGCAGGCAGGAGAGCTTATTACTCAGTTTGTGACAGCTATAAAACATAATTTGGGGCTCAATAAGATTCTTGGGCTAATCCATAGCTATCCCACATTGAGTGAAGCCAATAAATATGTTGCCGGAGAGTGGAAGCGCAAGCATGTCCCCCAGCGATTGCTGCGCTGGGCAGAGAAATACTATCGCTGGAAGCTAGGTAGTTAGCCCTAGATATAAACCGCTAGCTAAAGTCTGCCATGGCCTCCCGGCCAACTACAGACTGGGGGTCGATATGAATAATAATCTCCGAACCGGGAAAGGCCTCTAGCAGGCATAATTCCACTTCATCAGAAATTTTGTGGGCCTCCAATAGCGACAGGTCGTCGTCCAGCTCTAGGTGCAGCTGGATAAAAGTGACTGTGCCTGAATGCCTGGAGCGCAGGTCGTGCAGGCCCCGCGCGCTTTTATGTTGCAGCACCAGTCTCTCGATTTCCTCGCGCTGTTCGTCCGGCAGTTCTCTGTCCATCAGATGGTCGTAGGAGACAGTAATAATCTCCCAGGCGCTGTAGAGAATATAGATAGCGATAGCACAGGCAAACAGTGCATCAAAACCAGCCCAACCCTTTACCGACAGCCACAGGGCCAGTATTACGCTGGCATTGACCAGCAGATCAGTGCGGTAGTGCAGGGCGTCGGCTCGAATAGCGGTGGAGTTAGTTTTGCGTATCACATGTGCTTGAAAGCTCAGTAATAGCAGGGTGGCTACAATAGAGAAAACCATCACCAGCATGCTGATACCCACAGATTCCACAGCTATAGGGCTGATAAGCCTGCGCCCAGCTTCGAGCAGCAGAAAGCCCGCGGAACCGGCGATAAACATAGATTGGCTCAGCCCCGCCAACGCCTCAGCCTTACCATGGCCAAAGCGATGCTCTTTATCTGCGGGGGTCAGAGCATGACGCACAGCAATCAGGTTAATCAGAGATGCCAGCGCGTCCAACACAGAATCAATTAGGGTCGCCAGCAGACTCACCGAGTCCGAAAGCCCCCAGGCGATGAGCTTGGCAACAATTAATATCAGGGCCACAGATATGGAGGCATAGGTTGCCAGCCGCAATAGCTTGGCAGTTTCTGCTGGGTCTTTGGATAGATGCTGGGACTGGGTCATGATGAGCAGCAGTTTAGCAAATTAATTCGATCCTCTGAAGCTATTGGCGCCTGCCATGGGCTCAGCTGGGGGTTAAAAGCTTTGCAGCAGAGTATTTAAAAACTGATAGCCCAGTGGGGTTGCGCTGTATCTGTCATAGCCGGATTCCATCAGCCCCTGGCGCTGCAGGCTGCTAACCTGGCTGTCAATACTGGCACTGTGAAGGCCAGTGCGCGCAGGAAAATACTCTGCAGGTACACCGCCCTTGAGCCGCAGTCCGTTCATCATAAATTCCATCGCCATATCCTCTGTGGCTATGGGACTATTCTTTGCTACCAGCGAGCCCTGGCGTGCCAGATACTTATCTGGCTGCCGAGTTTTACTGACGCGGATAACCGTGCCCTGCTCGGGCAGGGTGATTTTACTATGGGCTCCCGCACCTATACCCAGGTAGTCGCCAAACTGCCAGTAGTTCATATTATGGGCTGAGATTTGACCATTGCGGGCAAAGGCAGAAACTTCGTGCTGCTCAAAGTTATTGGCTGCCAGCAGTTGCATTCCGGCCTGCTGTATATCCGCCAGCCGATCATCATTGGGTATGACTGGTGGACGAGAATAAAACTCTGTATTGGGCTCAATGGTTAGCTGATACCAGGAAATATGCTGAGCCCCCTGATTGATGGCCAGCTCTATATCGCTGTTGGCTTGATCAGTGGTTTGCTCCGGCAGGCCGTGCATCAGGTCAATATTAAAATTATTAAACCCGGCGCTACCGGCTGCTGCAATGGCTTCCAGAGACTGAGAGCCATCATGGATTCGACCCAGTCGCTGCAGATGCTGATGGTTAAAGCTCTGCACACCTATGGATAGCCGATTGACCCCGGCACTGTGAAAGTCAGCAAATTTTTGTTGTTCAAAGGTGCCTGGATTGGCTTCAAGGGTAATTTCAATATCTGACTCAAAACCAACCAGCTGTTCGGCAGCATTGAGAATTTCACCTATAGCACTCCCGGAAAACAGGCTGGGTGTGCCACCGCCAAAAAAGATCGAGCTCAGTTTACGCCCCTGCACCCAGGGCAAATCTGCTTTCAGATCGGCTATTAACCTCTGCACATAGTCCAGCTCCGGAAGCTTGTCGTCCATCTGATGGGAGTTAAAGTCACAGTATGGGCACTTGCGCACACACCAGGGAATATGAATGTACAGAGATAGAGGAGGAAGCTGCAGCACGGATTACTGCGTCTGCAGCTGGAGCAGCAGCTTGGCCATTGCTTTGCCCCGGTGACTTAAGCGATTCTTGCGATCTTTATCTAACTCTGCCGCGCGACATCCGGTCTCGGGCACCTCAAATATAGGGTCGTAGCCAAAGCCGCCGTCACCCTGTTCATCAATGGCAATAGAGCCCTCCCAGGTACCCTGGCAAATAATCGGTGTGGGATCACTGGCGTGGCGCATATAGACAATCACTGTTTGGTAGCGGGCGGTGCGCTGCTCTGCCGGCACTCCGGCAAGCTGCTCTAGAAGCTTGTCTCGATTGCCGGCATCTGTGGCCTCAGCACCGGCAAAGCGCGCCGAATAGATGCCTGGAGCCCCCTTTAAATAGTCGACCTCTAGACCGGAGTCGTCGGCAATAGCCGGCAGCCCGGACAGGGCTGAGGCGTTGCGGGCCTTGAGAATACTATTCTCAACAAAGCTCAGGCCAGTTTCTTCGATATCGGGAATGCTGAGTTCAGTCTGAGGAATAACTTCAATGCCCAGCTGGTCCAACATCTGCTGCAGCTCTTTTATTTTGCCCGGATTGGCACTCGCCAGTACCAGCTTATTATTGGTGATCAAAATATTACTCTCCGGGTTAGTGGCTCAACAGACGGCCTGGTTTATCTCTGTCTAATCCACATACATCTTTTTCTGAAACTTAAAATCATAGGGGTAGACAGTCTCTGGCCCATCGGATTGGGGTACAACCCGAATCTTAAAGGTGAGGAAGTCCTCGTTGTCGAACTCAAAAGGTGCCAGATAGTAAACAGTGTTCTGCTCGCGCACAGCCACAAACTCCAGAGTCTGACTCTGCTGGATAATATTCGATACTGTGCCGCTAACCACCGCCGGCAGGGCCACTCCGGGGACCTTGGCCACTGCAATATTTACCAGCCCCTTGTCTTTGCCGCGCACAATATCATTGGCCACGGCTATATCCGGATCTATAAATGAGCTATTAAAGGCGCTGTAAAAAACCTTATATTCACCGTGCTGTTTGTAAAGCTGCTGATCCACGGCATAACTGAGGTTGCTGACCAGCAGAGCGATGGAAAGTAGAATTGATTTCATAGGTTAAAACCTCTGAGTGATACCGGCGACAGTATCAACGACTTAAATGATAGACGGCGGTTTGGGTAAATAGATTTGGCCACAGACTTTTGAGTTTTGTATCTGGAAAATGTTCAGCAATACATTGGCGATGCAGAATATTGATATTCCGCTCCACACAGAGAGTTTCGAAATCTGCATAGGTAAAAAAGTGAATATTCGGCGTGTCGTACCACTGGTAAGCCAGCTGTTTTGTCACCGGCATGCGACCACGAAAATTCAGGTAAGCCCTGGTGCGCCAATAGCCGAAGTTGGGGAAGGTAATAATACATTCGCGGCCAATTCTAAGCATCTCGTCCAAAACTAGGTGGGGCAGGCGCATGGCCTGCAGTGCCTGAGTCATCACCACAGTATCAAAACTGCCATCGGCAAAGTTGGTCAGCCCTTTGTTAAGGTCCTGCTCTATAACATTGACGCCCCTGGCTATGCACTGGTTGATCGCCTGGGGATCCACCTCTAATCCATAGCCGAGAATATTATGTTTCTGCTGCAAGCTAAGCAGCAGAGCGCCATCACCACAGCCTAAATCCAGCACTCTGGTACTGGGCGTTATCCAGTCGTGGATAATGTCAAAATCTTGATTCACTGGCCATCTCCCAGAGGAGCGTTCAGACCGTCAGCCACGCGACTTAGATAGCTGCCCAGGGCTTGCTCATAGCGATCGTTGGGCAGCAGAAAAGCGTCATGGCCCTTATCGGACTCTATTTCAATATAGGAGACTGATTTGCCGGCTGACATCAGGGCGTCGGTGATCTCTCGAGAGCGTTGCGGCGCAAAGCGCCAGTCACTGCTAAATGCCATTACCAGAAAATCACATTGGGCATGGGCAAATGCGGCCACCGGGTCGTTGTTATATTCCCGAGATAGATCGAAATAGTCGAGCATCTTGGTGATTAAAATATAGGAGTTGGCATCAAAGCTATCAGAGAACTTATCGCCCTGATAATTGAGATAGCTCTCAATCTGAAACTCTATGGGGTCATTACTTTTATCAATCAGGTCGCCAATACGCAGCTGACGGCCAAATTTCTGCCCCATTAACTCATCTGACAGGTAGGTAACATGGCCAATCATGCGGGCCAGTGCCAAACCCCTCAGGGGCGCTTTATTTTGCTCAAGATAATGGCCGTCGCAGAAGTCAGGGTCCGATTTAATAGCCCGTCGAGCGATCTCATTAAAAGCAATATTCTGCGCGGTTAGCTTCATGGATGATGCTATCACCACAGCATTTAGAAGTTTATCTGGATGTTCCAGCGACCAGCGCATTGCCTGCATGCCGCCCAGGCTACCGCCAATCACTGCCGCCCAGCAGTCAATGCCCAGATGCTCCATCAGCATTTTTTGCGATTCTACCCAGTCGCGCGCCCGCAGAGAGGGGAAATCTGCACCCCACAGCTTGCCTGTATCTGGGTTTATGGAGGTGGGGCCAGTGCTGCCAAAGCAGCTGCCAATATTATTGAGGCTGACCACAAAAAATTTGTCTGTGTCTATGGGTTTTCCTGGGCCCACATAATGGTCCCACCAGCCAGGCTTGCTGTCGCCTGCATAGAAACCCGCTGCATGGTGGTCGCCACTGAGGGCATGACATAGCAGTATGCCGTTGCTTTTTAAGCTGTTTAGCTCACCATAGGTTTCGTAGACCAAATTATGAGTCTCCAGCACCAGCCCACAGGCGAGCTTAAGAGGCTGCTTGATATTCACAGTTTGGCTGGTGACTATACCGATAGACTGATCGGTGGGACTGTCGGATAACATAATTGGGTCAGCTAGAAAGTACCTGTTAAGTCTAAGAGCGCACCGAGGCTAACGCAACATATTGCTGTGGCTTTTTTTGCTGACCCACAGTTCATACTGAGTTTAGGGAGTTAGCGCCTTTGGGGTTAGACTAGAAAAGCAAAGATTAACGGGTACCGTCCAAAGAGGTGGGCCCAAAAGCAAATAAGGAGAGGGGAATGAAATACCGAAAATTAGGGGGTACAGATATAGATGTGCCTTTAATTGGCCTGGGCACCATGACCTGGGGTGAGCAAAATAATTTGGAGCAGGCCTGCGAGCAGATGGACTATGCCCTATCCAGGGGGGTCAATTTCTTTGATGCCGCGGAGATGTATCCTGTACCACCAAAGGCGGAGACAGCGGGAGATACAGAGCGCTGCATTGGTGAATGGCTGTCACAGTCGGGGAAGCGCTCTGAAATAACACTGGCCACCAAGGTTGCCGGGCGCGCAGATACCAGGCCGGACTGGAAGCATATTCGCGGCGGGCCACGACTCAGCCGCGATCATATTCGTCAGGCAATCGAGGGTTCGCTGGAGCGCCTGCAAACCGATTATGTAGACCTGTACCAGGTGCACTGGCCAGAGCGTGCCACCAATTTCTTTGGAATGCGTGGCTATGTGCATTATCCCCAAGCTGATGGTATTGCCATCGAAGAAACTCTGGATGCACTATCCGAATTGGTCGATGAGGGCCTGGTCAAACATGTGGGTCTGTCCAATGAAACCCCATGGGGCCTGATGGAGTATCTGCGTCTGGCATCAGAGCGCGGCATGGCCAAAGTGGTGAGTATCCAAAATGTGTACAACCTGCTCAGCCGCCAATTTGAAACTGGCTTGGCCGAAATGGCTATTAGAGAAGAGGTTGGCCTGCTGGCCTATTCACCTATGGCCTTTGGTGTTTTGAGCGGTAAGTACTTAAATGGCCAGAAGCCCGCGGGATCAAGACTGGAGCTGTTTGAGCGCTTCGCTCGCTACGGCAGCCCCCAGTCAGAGGCGGCAACCATTGCCTACAAAGAGATTGCGGACAACCATGGCATGACGCTTGCGCAGATGTCGCTGGCTTTTGTCTGCCAGCAGCCCTTTGTCACTAGCTGTCTGATTGGCGCTACTACCATGGATCAGCTGCGAGAAAATATTGATGCTGTTGAGACCGAGCTATCCAAAGAGCTGTGTGCAGAAATTGATGCGGTGCACAATCAGTATCCAGACCCAGCTCCCTAGAGACAAAGCCGCCGCAGGATAATACGGCTTATTCTGCGGCGATTGAGGTAACCGGGCCTGTATCCAAAGGCCACCGCTTAGCTGAGAAAAGGCATTATCAGGCTGCCCAGCATAGGCAGCACCTTGGCGCGAATAAACATCAGTGTGAAAATCGCCGCCATAGGCGAGATATCTATCATGCCAATGGGCGGAATCAAATTTCTAAATGGTCTCATATAGGGATCAACAACCTGAGAGACTAGTGCCACCGTGGGATGCTGTGTGGTACCTACCCAGCTGGAGATCACCAGAATAAAAATACCCCAGAAATAAATTTCGATCAGGGTGCGCAGCAGGTCAAAACCTGCGACCGCAAGATAGACAAAAATCTCACTGGCAGCCCCAGCGCCAAAACCTATCATCAGTAGATAAAAAGACCATTTAACCAGTATGGCTGCCACCAGTGCTGCAAGGTTAAACGAGCCTATGGTTGGCAGTAGTCGGTTGAGAGGCTCCACCACAGGGGCACATACTTTGAATATGGTCTGGCATATTGGATTGTAGAAGTTGGCCTGCACCAACTGCAGTAACAGGCGGATTAATAGCAGAGAGGCGTAGATATCAATCACTGACCTGAGTATAAAAATTAGCGTTTCGCTCATGAGGAGAAATCCTTAGACATTTCTTGTGCGCGCGCAACGGCGCTGGTCATAGCAGTGCGGAAAATATCTTCCAGCCCATGCTGTTGAAAACTTTTAATTGCAGCCTGGGTTGTGCCGCCTTGCGATGTCACCTGGTCCCTTAGTTCAGCCGCGCTGATACCAGACTCCATAGCCATACGAGAGGCTCCTAGCGCAGTGTGCAGGCTTAGTTCTTGGGCCGTCTGCTTAGGCAGGCCCAGCTCCTGAGCAATCTTTTGCATGGCCTCAAGGACTAGAAAGAAATAGGCGGGGCCACTGCCTGATACGGCAATTACCGCATCGATCAACTCCTCGCTATCCACCCAGCAACTGTAGCCGATGGCTTGAAATATCTGATCTACCAGGCTGCGTTGCTCAGTGGTCAAATCGCTCTGGGTAAATAACCCGGTCGCTCCGGCCTGGATCATGGAGGGGGTGTTGGGCATGGCGCGAATCACTGGCATATCGCTACCCAGCCATTGCTTCAGAGCGGCTACAGGGATCCCGGCAGCCACTGAGATAATAATGGGCCTGTGAGTCAGAGCCGAGGCAAGATCCATCACTACCTGGCGCATCATCTTAGGTTTGACGGCCAACACAACTATATCTGCATGAGCTGCGGCCTGGTGGTTATCTGCCATAGTGGTTGCGCCAGTGGCCGCAGACAATCGATCTCTGGTGCTCTGGCTGGGTGTGCCTACCAGAATCTGCCTGGGGTCGAAGTCATTGGCGACCATACCGCCAATAATGCAGGAGGCCATATTGCCGCCGCCGATAAATGCGATTGAATTCATTGGCTGATTACTAGCCTCCCTCAGTTAACTCTATTGGGTTCTCTAATGGCCTCGCTATCAACTGCGGGGACCAAAAATATCTGTGCCTACTCTGACTATGGTGGCACCTTCGTGGATTGCGGGCTCTAGGTCACCAGACATTCCCATAGAGAGGGTATCCAGTTTCTGAGAATTGTCCAGCGTCCCATTAATCTCTTCTCGCAGCGCGCGCAATCGAGCAAAGGGCTGGCGCTGCTCTGCGGGCTCATTGCTGGGTTTGGGAATCGCCATTAGCCCGCGCAACCTGATATTGGGAAGTGCGGCAATACTGCTGGCAACCTCAATAGCCTGTTCCGGGGTCAGTCCAGATTTGCTCGGCTCGTTATCAATATTAATTTGCAAACAGATATTTAATGGTGCTCTGTCAGCGGGGCGCTGGTTGCTCAGGCGCTGGGCGATCTTAAGCCTGTCTACTGTATGTATCCAGTCAAAGTGCTCAGCGACCTGTCTGGTTTTATTGGATTGCAATGGGCCAATAAAATGCCAGCTAATGGATAGATCAGTCAGCTGGTCAATTTTCTCAACAGCTTCCTGCAGGTAATTCTCACCAAAACTGCTCAGGCCAGAATCTACAGCCAGCCTCACCTGTGCACTGGTTCGCGTCTTGCTGACTGCCAGTAGCAATATATCCTCAGGATTGCGGCCTGCGTCACGGGCTGCCTGTTGCAGGCGTCGCTGTACAGAGGTAGTGTTAATTTCAATGTTTGCCATAGTATTAAGTCATCAAATCAGGTTCGAGCCTAGCTCACCGAGCAGCATTAGTCTTAATGGAATAAGCGAGATGCAACAATGGATATCACCGAGTTATTAGCGTTTAGCGCAAAAGAGGGCGCGTCGGACCTGCATGTCTCCGCTGGTCTGCCGCCGATTATCAGAATTGATGGCGATGTGCGCCGTATCAATCTGCCCCCTATGGAGCACCGCCAAGTTCATAGTTTGATCTACGAAATAATGAATGACAAGCAGAGAAGGGATTACGAGGAATTTCTCGAGACAGACTTTTCCTTTGAGGTGCCAGGTGTGGCTCGGTTCAGGGTCAATGTTTTTAACCAAAACCGTGGTGCTGCAGCTGTATTTCGCACCATTCCCTCCAATGTGCTGACCCTAGAACAGCTGGGTATGGGGGACGTGTTCAGAAAGGTGTCGTTGCTTCCCCGTGGACTGGTGCTGGTCACAGGCCCCACGGGCTCGGGCAAGTCCACCACTCTGGCTGCCATGGTGGACTATATCAATGAAAACCGTTACGACCATATTCTCACCATCGAAGACCCCATTGAATTTGTTCATCAGAGCAAAAAATGCCTGGTTAACCAGCGGGAAGTACATCGCGACACCCTGGGTTTTGGCGAGGCTCTGCGCTCGGCCCTGCGGGAAGACCCAGATGTTGTGCTGGTGGGTGAACTGCGTGATCTTGAGACTATTCGCTTGGCACTGACCGCCGCCGAAACCGGACATCTTGTGTTCGGCACATTGCATACCACCTCAGCAGCCAAAACCATTGATCGAGTGGTAGATGTATTTCCCTCAGGGGAAAAGCCCATGGTGCGCTCTATGCTGTCCGAGTCGCTGCAGGCGGTTATCTCACAGACTCTGTTGAAGAAGGTAGGTGGAGGCCGGGTGGCCGCCCATGAAATTTTGATTGGCACAGCCGCTATTCGCAATTTAATTCGTGAGGACAAGGTGGCCCAGATGTATTCCGCGATTCAGACCGGCGGGGCACTGGGTATGCAAACTCTGGATCAGTGCCTACATCATCTGATAGATCAGCGTTTAATCAGCGTGGAAACCGCCAAAGAAAAAGCTAAATTGCCTGATAGCTTTTAGCTGTAACTCACTGCCAGGGCTAATGAAGAGCCAATATCACAAAGGAATACAGCATGGTCGCCGAGACATTTGAGAAATTAGTTAAAACAATGACCGAGCAGAAAGCTTCGGACCTATTTCTCACCGTGGGCTTGCCCCCCTGCATTAAGCTCAATGGTTCAGTAGTGCCCATCGGAGAGCAGCGTCTGGACCAGAAGCAGTGCGAAGCCTTGGTGCTAAGCACCATGACAGAGGAGCAGCGCAGAGAGTTCTATCTCAACAAAGAGCTTAATTTTGCCGTAATCAGTGAAGAGTCTGGCCGTTTTCGCGCTAGCGCATTTTATCAGCGGGGCGAGATAGGGATTGTGCTGCGACGTATAGAAACTCAAATTCCTACCCCAGAGGCGCTGCTGCTCCCTCCGGTACTGAAAGAACTGGTGATGAATCGTCGCGGTATTGTTATCTTTGTGGGTGCCACAGGAACAGGTAAGTCCACCTCTCTGGCGGCGCTGATTGGTCATCGCAATAAAGTGAGCCGTGGCCATATTGTCTCGATTGAAGATCCCATTGAATTTATCCACGAACACCAGGGGTGCATCATTACTCAGCGAGAAGTTGGGGTGGATACAGAGTCTTTTGAGGTGGCGCTAAAAAACACCTTGCGCCAGGCGCCAGATGTTATTTTGATCGGCGAGATTCGCACCAGAGAAACTATGCAGCATGCTATTACTTTCGCCGAGACCGGCCATTTGGTGCTGGCAACCCTGCATGCGAATAATGCTAATCAGGCGCTGGATCGAATCAATCACTTCTTTGAAGCGGACCGCCACAGCCAGCTGTGGATGGACCTCTCCCTCAACCTTAGAGGCATTGTGGCTCAGCAGCTGGTGCCCACAGTGGATGGTAAAAATCGACGCGCTGCCATTGAGATTTTACTGAATACGCCCCTGGTTGCGGATACCATCCGCAAGGGGGAGGTACATAAGATTAAAGAGATTATGACCAGTTCGGCAGAGCACGGCATGCAGACCTTCGACAAGGCGCTGTTTGAGCTCTATATTGACGGCGAAATCAGCTATGAGAACGCTATTGCCCATGCCGACTCTAAAAATGATTTGCGGCTGATGATTAAAATGCACAGTGATCAGCAGACGGGCTCTAAACAGGCGCGGATAGATAATTTGAGTATTGAAGATAATTCTGTGGGGAAACTGCATTGGTAGGGGTGAGAGTCCCAGCTAAGGGCCTTTTACCTGCTAAGGGCTTTTTACCTGCTAAGGGCTTTCTACGCGCTAAGGGCTTTCTACAGGCTAAGGGCTTTCTACAGGCTAAGGGCTTTCTACCCGCTAAGGGCTTTCCCCCAAGTCGGGGTTTTCCAGCCAGGTTTGCAGAATAAGTGCCGCCGCCAGATGATCAATTTTAGTGAGATCAGACATCTTGCCTTTGCGGACACCGCTGCGCTGCTGTTCCTGAAGCATAGACTTTGCCTCTCGACTAGTGAGTCGCTCGTCCACCATCTGCACATCAATGTTGTAGCGACCCTGCAGCCTGCGGGCAAATCGGCTGGCGCGCTCGCTGAGTTCACTGACTGTACCGTCCATATTTAGTGGTAATCCCACTAGCAGCAGACTGGGCTTCCACTCATTGATAATCTCTGTTACCTGAGACCAATTGGGCGCACCATCCGAGGCCTTAATAATAGCTAGGCCATTGGCGGAGGCGGTCAATGTCTGGCCATAGGCAACTCCAATCTGCTTTAAACCAAAGTCAAAGCACAGCAGGGTCTGGTGTTTTACTTCAGGCATGTCCGATATCGGAAGAGAGCATATTGAGATCCAGGCCAATAGATGAGGCCGCAGCTCCAGCACGCTGGTCGCAGGCAGTATCAAAAATTATCGCCGAATCTGCAGGTATGGTCAGCCAACTATTTTGCTTTAGCTCATCCTCTAATTGACCAGCGCCCCAGCTCGAATAACCCAGAGTAATTAATGCATCTGCCGGCCCATTACCCAATGCTATATCAGTGAGTATATCTTTGGACGCCGTGAGGCTGATATCTTCAGCAATGGAAACAGTGGATTCCCACTGCTGTTCACTGGTCTTATGCAAAATAAATCCGCGGTCGCGCTGAACTGGTCCGCCGTCAAATATTAGCGAATTTCCCTGCTGATCATGATATTCCAGGTCCAGTTGGTCAAAAATGGCCTTGGCCGGGATATCCAGCTGATGATTAATAATCAACCCCATGGCCCCATCGACACTGTGCTCGCAGATATAGACCACAGATTGCGCAAAGTTGGGGTCATTCAGGCCAGGCATAGCCAGGAGAAAATGATTTTTTAGGCTAGAAATAACTTTTTTTGTGCTTTCGCTCATAGTATCCAATATGCGTGTTTTGGGCAGTAAACTCAAGGCCTGCCAATAGATTACTGGCTAAGGCGAGTGTCAATTGCCGCCATCAGCCGACCGCCTATAGCCGTGCCCTGAGCATTATCTATCTCTCGAACACAGGTGGGGCTGGTGACATTGATTTCGGTGAGATAATCACCAATCACATCCAGGCCGACAAAAATCAGGCCCTTCTCTACTAATGTAGGTGCGATTTGCTCCGCGATCCACAGATCGCGGTCAGATAGTGGCTGCACCAAACCTGACCCGCCAGCAGCCAGATTGCCACGAAATTCCCCTTCAGTGGGAATGCGCGCCAGACAATAGGGTACAACCTGGCCATCAATAACCAGAATGCGCTTATCCCCGGTCAGAATTTCTGGCAGGTATTTCTGTGCCATGATGGTCTCTGCACCGTATTTAGTCAGGGTTTCAAGAATCACATTAAGATTTTGATCCCCCTCCTTAACTCGGAAGATTGATGTGCCGCCCATACCATCCAGGGGCTTAAACACCACATCGCCATGCTCAGCTAAAAATTTCTTTAATCGACCCTGGTCGCGGCTGACTAGCAGCGGCGGAGTGCACTGGGGAAATTGGGTGGCGAACACCTTTTCATTGCAGTCCCGCAAACTCTGCGGCCGGTTGACGACCAGAGTACCGCGGCGCTCGGCAGCCTCAAGTATGTAGGTGGAATAAATAAACTCTGAGTCAAAGGGTGGGTCCTTGCGCATTAGCACCACATCAAGCTCCTCAAGTGGCACAGAGCTGGCTGCCTCAAGCTCATACCATTTGTCAGGGTTTTCGAACACCCTGAGGGGGCGCACCTCGGCTCGCGGATTGCCATTGTCTAGAAACAAATGCCGCTGTTCCATATAAAACAACTTGTAGCCCTGCAGCTGGGCTGCGAGCAATAAGGACAGAGTGGTATCTTTGTTGTAATTGATCGATTGAATCGGGTCCATTACGACCCCAAGTGATTTACCCATAAATGACGGCCTTGTTGTGATTTTTGCACTATAACTATCTATGGCAATTGGCTACATGCTAGGCGCTCTTAAAATCTGTGAGCCAGCAAGCAAAAACATTACTAAAAATAGAGGGTTGTAGATTATATATTACAACTGTGTTTAAAATTCCATAACTTAAGTGACATTGGCAGTACTTAAGGCGTTAAGTGGTTTTAAAGATGGTGAATAAAATGGATGTTCAGGGCCTAAAAGTGCTGGTGATTGACGACAGCAACACAATTCGTCGTACCGCAGAAACCCTATTAGAAAAAGCGGGCTGCGCGGTGGCGACCGCCTCTGATGGGTTCGACTCATTAGCTAAAATTGTTGATATAAAACCTGATGTCATATTCATCGACATCATGATGCCGCGTCTCGACGGCTATCAAACCTGCGCCCTTATCAAGAACAATGCCGACTACAAATCCACCTCAGTGATTATGTTATCCAGTAAAGATGGCCTCTTCGATAAGGCCAAGGGACGTATTGTGGGTGCCGACGACTATCTCACCAAACCCTTTGGGAGAGCGGAACTTTTGCAGGCGCTGGAAAAGTATGTAGAAAAAGAAGTCTAGCTCCACCTGCGGTATTTATAGGGCAATTTTAGATAAGGAAATAAATTAACAAATCTGACAAGAGGTTGGAGTAAATGGCAAAGATATTAATTGTGGATGACTCGCCCACAGAAACATACAAGTTAACCAATATCCTTGAGAAGAACTCTCATTCAGTGCTGTCTGCAGAGACAGGCGAGCAGGGCGTCAATCTGGCCAAAACCGAGCAGCCAGATGTTGTGCTTATGGATATTGTTATGCCTGGCCTCAACGGCTTCCAGGCCACTCGCCAGCTAAGCCGCGGCAGTGAAACCAAGCATATTCCAGTGATTATAGTCACAGCTAAAAATCAGCAGGCCGATCAGGTCTGGGGCGAGCGTCAGGGCGCTGCAGCCTATCTGGTTAAGCCCATAGATGAGAGCCGACTGGTCTCGGCTATTGAACAGGTTCTAGCCTAGGAGCTAACCCCTATGGGTGAAGGAACAGATGTATTTGCAACGCTGAGCAATCTGGTCAAACGCTTTGGCACGTCCAGCCAGGGGCTGCCAGCACAAAAGGAAATTATCGAGACTGAGAAGCTGATCAGTTTTTCACTGCTGGACAGGGAATATGTAATTGCTCTCTCAGAAGTTAATGAAGTACTGGAAGTGCCCAAATGCACCAAACTACCAAGAGTAAAACCCTGGGTTGTAGGGGTGGCTAATGTACGTGGTCGCTTGCTGCCAGTAATTGATTTTGCACACTTTTTAGGGCGCAGGCTATCGGGCCCAGCCCGGGGACGCAGAGTATTAGTTTTTGAGGTGGCTAACAATTACTTGGGTTTGATTGTAGATCATGTCCATGGCATCAGAGCACTGCCTGTGGATAGCTATCAGCCTGCCAGTGAGAAGGGCCCACTGGGCAGTTTTATTGATGGACAATTTGCAGATGGCGCTGATGGGGTTGAGCTCTTTCGCCCTCAGCGACTCATTGAAAATAACCAGTTTATGAGCGTATCTATATAGATATTGATTAGCAGGAAAAAGCATCAATTTGGAGGATGACATGAGCAAGGGAACAGGCAACAGTAGTTTATTTCGTAATTTAATTATTATGTTGGGTATCGCCTGCATGGTGGCCGCAGGTTACAGCGGACTGCAAGTAAACAGCAAAGCTCGGGATGACTCGGCTAATATTCAAAACATCGCCAACTTACGGGTAAAAGCATTGCGCATCACTCAGCTGGCTCGAGACGCTACTGCCGGCGACGAGCTTGGGTTCGAGAGTCTAAGTACTCTAAATACCCAGATGAACAGTGGTTGGACTTCGCTAAAGAATACGCTCAGCAAACAGAGTGAAATATCCCTGGCTCAAATCAACAAGGTCTCTGCGAGCTGGGAGAAGGTGTCGGCGAATATGGAATCCTTGGCTGACAACCGAGAGGCGGTGTTATTTGTCTCCACTGTGGCTCATGAGCTAAATGCCAAGCTACCACTGCTGCAGGATAACTCTGAGCAGGTTGTAGATGCTCTGGTTGCGCGGTCGGCCCAGGCTGGACAGATTACCATCGCCCAGGAACAGCTGTGGCTTATCGAACGCATTGGTCGCAACATAGACAAGATGATTGCAGGCAGTGAAGATGCCAATGTAGCAGCGGATCAATTTAAAAATGACTCCAATGTTTTCCGCGATACCCTGGATGCCATGAAAAACGGCAACTTTATTCTTGGCATTTCAAAAGTTACTGATCCTGATGCCATTGCCAGTATTAACGAAATTGAACAGTCTTTTAATATAGTCTCAAGTGAAATAGAGCGTATCCATGAATCCGCAGATGAGTTATCAACCGCTCAGGCTTCAGCGGCGGCACTGGTAAGTTCAGCTCCAGCACTGCTCACTAGCCTGGATCAGTTGGAAGATCTGGTACGCGACTTACCGCTGTCTGACCACCGCCTTTTTAACAACACAACCACATTAATGGCAGTTTCGGGGTTTCTTGCGGCATTGATACTACTGGGTCTTATTATCTACACCACCACCCGCCGCAATCTGATTGAGGCCGAAAAAGTTAAAGACAAAAATCAGCAAGCTATTCTCACCCTGCTGAATGATATATCTGACCTTGCGGATGGTGACCTAACTGCAGAGGCAACAGTGACGGAAGACTTCACTGGCACCATCGCCGATTCAATTAACTTTGCTATAGCCGAGCTGCGTAGCCTGGTGCAAAACGTTGCCAGTACCTCAGAAAAAGTCGCCAGTTCAACGGACAATACTCGCTCAATATCGCTGCAGCTCGCTGAGAGTGCAGAGAATCAGGCCCAGGAAATTGCTGGAGCCTCCGCAGCAATTAATGAGATGGCCATCACCATTGATCAGGTCTCTTCCAACTCTGCCGAATCTGCTGCTGTGGCAGAGCGCTCAGTGTCCATAGCCAAAAAAGGTGCCTCGGTAGTACGTGACACAATTGAAGGTATGGACACAATTCGTGAGCAGATACAGGATACCTCCAAGCGTATCAAACGCCTTGGCGAGAGCTCTCAAGAGATCGGCGATATAGTTTCGCTTATCAATGAGATTGCCGACCAAACCAATATTCTGGCCCTCAATGCGGCAATTCAGGCTGCCATGGCTGGCGAGGCTGGCCGGGGCTTTGCAGTTGTTGCGGACGAAGTACAGCGGCTTGCTGAGCGCTCAACTACGGCGACTAAACAGATCGCAGGTTTGGTGAAAACTATTCAAAGTGACACCCATGAGGCAGTGGCCTCGATGGAACAGACTACAGCTGAGGTTGTGAAGGGAGCTGAGCTGGCCAACAGTGCAGGTATAGCGCTGGAAGAGATTGAAACCGTATCTACCAATCTGGCGGAACTGATTCAGGATATATCCGAAGCAGCTAAACACCAGGCAACCACCTCTTCACATATTTCCAATACCATGAATGTGATTCAGGAAATTACTTCCCAGACTCTCTCGGGAACCAATGATACCGCTCAGTCGATTGGCGACCTTGCCGATATGGCGGTTGAGATGCGTGAGTCAGTCAGTGGCTTTATCTTGCCCAGCCCTGAAGATTTAATGGATCAGACGGGGGACGACCCATTAGACGATAACGCTGAACCAATGGATGCCTCGGAATACCAAGACTTTATTGAGGATGAGCCCACAGAGGACGCTATGCAAAGTTTGGACTCTGAACAGATGGGGGATGAAGACTCAGAGATCGAATCTGAGTTAGAGCTGCATCAGGAGTCAGATCAAGATGAGTTTTTGATTCAGGATGCCAATAGTCTAATTGTTCAGGACGCAGATACTGGTGAAGACGACAGTGAAAAACAGGATGAGGAGGAGCATGATCCATTTCATCTGGATGAATTTGAAGCTGAGATAGAGGCACTACTAACAGATACCGACAAGCCTCGCTAGTTAGCCATATCATCACAGGGACAATAGATTGTGGCCAGGGCACAAAGTAGCGAAATTATTCACGACAGGGATAGACAGTCCTTTTGGTTGTGGAAAAAAGCCATCGAACAGCGCACAGGTGTCTGCGTTACCTCGGATCGTGAGCGCGCGCTTATTAATCTCTTGCAGCAACGTATGCAGGCGCTCCAGTACCAGGATATAAACCAGTACTTTGCCGACTCGTTAGATGATGCCAAAGGTGCCCAGGAGTGGAGTCGCCTGATTGATAATTTGCTGATCCAGGAAACCAGTTTTTTCCGACATCAACCATCTCTGGACTATGTGGCCCGGTGGGCCAAGAGCTATGTGGAGAGCCATGATCCCAAAACTCCCCTATGGCTATGGAGTCTTGGCTGCTCTACTGGCGAAGAGGCTTACTCTCTGGCAATTACCCTATGCGAGACCCTGTCCGGGAGTCTGGCGGGGAAAAAAGGCCAGCCTAGATTTGCCATAGTTGCCACTGATATCAGCCACAGAGCCATCGCCGAAGCCAGATTAGGTGTTTATCAGGAACGCCGCCTGTGTCGGCTATGTCCAACTTTAAAAGACAAATACTTCGACAGGGTGGGGCCCAGTCGCTATAGGGTTAAACCCAGCCTGCGCTCTCATATCTGCTTTCTCACCAGCAACGTACTGGACTCCAAGCCGCCATTAATTCATTGCAAGCTCAACCTAATCTATTGCCAGAATATGCTGATTTATTTTCGCCGCTGGCAGAGAAGGGAAATCGTTAATCAACTGACCCAGCAGATGAAATGCGATGGTCATTTGATTTTAGGCATGGGTGAGTTGGGCACCTGGACCCCAGCTAACCTAACCAGATCAGTCCCCAGAAATGTTCAGGCATACAGCAAAAAACCAATCGAGATCGCCGCCGCAGTGTCATCAGCTGCCCAGGCTGAAAATAGGCAATCACAGCAGGCCATAAGGAGATACTGAATGACCGACATTCAGATACAAAAGCCTCAATTTCAAACCGAGCAGACATTTAAAGGACTAGAGTGGCTGGTTGATGAGATAGAACGCAATCTCACTTCGGCTTACAATGAATTAGAGGCCTTTACCAAAGACCTCAACGACGAAACCAAGATAGTTTTTTGTCTCGGCCATATTCATCAAATTTCTGGACCTTTTAAAATACTTCAGTGCCAGGGGCTAATTCTGCTCTGTGAAGAAATGGAAGCAGTGGCCCAGGCAATTATAGATAAAAAGGTGACAAGAATACCTGAAGCCTGTGAAATTCTGGTGCAGGTGATTATCCGCTTACCCATCTATTTGCGACAGGTCCTGGCCACCAGGGTGGATCAACCAGAGGCACTTATACGACTGCTCAATGATCTCAGAGCAACCCAGGGCTGTGGTTTGGTATCAGAGGGATTATTATTTTCTCCAAGCCTGACATCTCTGCAACCCAAGTCAGAGACTAAAATAAAAATACCCACAGATTCAGAGCCCTTTATTGAGCGCATAAAACGTCTGCGACAAATCTACCAGGTATCCCTAATCAAGTTTATAAAAGATGAGCAGTCGGAGGTGCATCAAACTAATATCAAAAAAATTTTTCAGCGCCTGACAGAAGTCTGTGCGGGGACCTGGAGACAAGATCTGTGGCAAATTTCGGAGCAGGTATTAGCGCTGATTTCAAGCCGCCGCATAGACTTAACCATAGCGCCCAGAAGACTATTTCGCGCTCTGGACACAGAGATAAAAAATACTATTTTAGATATCAGAACTAATTCCACTTCGCCAGTGGATATAGCTCTGCTAAAAAATCTGCTCTATTACCTTATGGTAGTCAAGCCGGAAACCAGCGAGCAAAAGCATCTTTGGAATCTATATAAACTATCCACAGCATTGCCAGCGGGCATTATAGATCCAGAGTCTAACCGGCTGACACCTCAGTTCGACCCAGAGGTAGTGCGCTCACTGGTCGCCGCTATACAGGGGGAGCTGACAACAGTCCGCTCTACTGTTGAGCAGTTTAGTCTACAGGGCAGACTGTCCCCAGAAGATATCTGTGACAGCATACCTGTGCTGACTAATATGGCCGATTCTTTTGCCCTGGTGGGCCAGGGAAAACTGCGCGATGCTATTGGTCAGGTTGCCACCAGTCTCCAGCACAGCCTTAAATCAGATCAGCTGTTAGACGATGAAAAAATCCTAGAATCAGTACAGGTTCTGACCCAGGTAGGTGCCGCACTAAATGCCTGGGCTGCGCACCCAGAAAACTTTGATGATGAAATACAGATTGACCAAAATCAGAATAGCTATGAGCTGGAAACTGCCAGAGAAGCCCTGTTGGCTGAGGCAAGGACTGACATAGAGCATATCAAAGAATCCGTGGTAGATTTTATAAACTCCCAATGGGATCGGGAAATAATCAAATCATTGCCAGGAGACTTCTATCAACTATCTGGCGCATTAAAAATAATCGAATTGGATCGCTCGGCGGCAATTCTTGATGGCTGTGGCATCTATGTACAACAGCACCTAATCAATAGCAGTGTCACTGATCAATGGCAATTATTAGATAACTTCGCAGATACCATCACCATAGTAGAATACTATCTGGAACAGCTCTCTTCTGGGACCCAAGAAGATCAGCATCAAATACTGGAGGACGCTGAAGATAAAATTGATGCTCTTTTAGAGCTAGCCATAGAACAGGGTCAAGCTCAATCTGAGCCAGTGCAAACCACTCCAGCCGATCCTCCAGCCCGGACAAACTATCAGCCTACGGAGGCAGTCGACCAGGAAATTATTGATATATTTCTGGAGGAGGCAGAAGAGGTTCTAGCTGTACTGCAAAGCAAATTCCCCAGTTGGGAAGATAGACCAGAGGCCAGCGAGCCACTGACGGTAATTCGTCGCTCCTTCCATACTTTAAAAGGCAGCGGCCGAATGGTTGGCGCAGAGGATATAGGCGAGCTCTCCTGGGCCGTAGAAAATATGCTTAACCGGGTTCTGGATGGACGAATTGCCACCAGCAAGTTAATTGTTGCACTGGTGCAGCAGGCTCTTGAATATCTGCCTCTGTTGATAGCCGCCTTTGCTCAGGGAAAACCTGCATCCAATCCCCAGCAAAGCTTACAGATCATCCACCATGCGGAGCAGTTGGCGAGAGGAGAAGAGCTGACCGATCTGCCGTTAAACAGCCCTGAGCAGTCCGAGCAGCTTGAGCAGTCTGCGCAATCTGAGCAGCTTGAGGAATCTGAGCAAGTTGAGGAAACTACAGATACAGAGCCAGCAGAAAATATTCCCGCAGTAGAGGTAGAGTCCCCCAGCGAAGAACAGATTATATTAGAGATATTTGTCAATGAGGCGAAAACCCATCTTCGAAATATAGATCATTATTTAATTAAGGCCAGGGCTTCAGGTCAGCAGTTACAGCCACCCACCTCTGTGCTGCAGCGTTCGCTACATACATTGCGGGGCACCTCGGATATGGCCGGCTTAGATAAGTTAAGCCAATTGGTTACACCTCTGGATGATTTTATTAAAGAGTTACTCAATCACCGTATTGCCGTGGATGAGGACATTATCTTTCTGATCAATGATGGCGTGTGTTTTTTCAGAGATCTACTGGGCCAGTTAGAGACCGAGATGAACCCGGCCATGCCCCTGCAGATGCCAGATGGAACTGTACTGTTCTATCAGCGCATCAAAGAGCTGCGCGAAAAATTTGTGGGAGCCCTGCTGCGAGCCAATGGCGAGAGTGAATATTCTGCAGAACTGTTGGCAGTAAAAAAACTTATGGCCTATGGCCTGTTCGCCCTGCAGGATTATGAGCAAATATTGCTGCCTGTAAAGACAGACTTACAAGACTTTCATTCAGACTATAAAAGGTTAATTGCTGACTTAGAATCCATTGTTGAGATAGCAGATATTAAACCTATTATAGATCTGTCCGAATTATTATTAGCTATCTATAAAGGTTATCTCTCTGCGGGCCTGCCAATAGTTAAAACAGCGCTGGAGCAGCTACAGAAGAGTCATGAGCAGCTACTCAGTTTCTTTGATATGTTGGCAGCTGATCAGGATATTCCCCAGTTGCCGGACCAGGATAAAAAACTACTGGCAGAGGTTGTCGCCCATATCCCTAAACCCATAGAACCAACTATTGAGAAACCCCAGCCCAATGCTGTGACTAAACCCATAGCCACAAAAAAGGTAGACGAGCAATTATCAGCCGTGCCTGAGCAGAACAAAAATAAGCGAAGCACAGCAATATCCAGTCCCTCTTGGTTAGAAGATGATTTAGATAAAGAGATAGCCGGAGTCTTTGTAGAGGAGGCCGAGGACATTGTCAGCCATCTGGAGGAAACGTTGCACGGCTGGCAAAAACAGCCTCAGGCGCCAGAATTTGCCGATCGATTAAAACGGGATTTACATACTTTAAAGGGTGGTGCCAGAATGGCTGGCTTTAATGCCCTGGGCCAGTACACCCATGAGTTCGAATCATTTATTGATCTGAACTCAAAAGCTGATAAAGCTTTTTTTGCCAAGCTGGCTGAATATCTGGAGCTTATAATTGGAAGCTATGATATTGCTCGGGCGGTGGCCGCAGGCAGTGATGCAGCCCAGACTCATCAGCAGATACGCGCCCTATTGGATCAGTTTCCGGATATTGCCGCGCCGGGCGAGCAGGCCGACAAAGGGGTGAACTCAGCTCAGCCCAAGAAGCAAGCACAGCCAGCAGAGCAAACACAGAAAGCAGAGCTCAAGAATTTACCAGAGCCTCCAGCATCAGCTGAGGCTAAGACAGCAGTCGCTAGGGAAAATCTATCTGAGACAGATCAAAAATCTAAGCTTACCAATCCATCAGACATTAACACTCAGGTAAAAGAGGTGGTGCGCATAGGGTCAGAAACCCTGGATACATTGGTCAATCTGTCCGGGGAGAATATTATTTTCCGTGGCCGCGTGGAAGAGCAGGTTAGTGAGTTTAACCAGTCTCTGGATGAAATGGATGCCACCATTCTGCGTCTTCAGGAACAGGTGCGCAGACTGGGTACCGAAACCGAGGCGCAGATCGATTATCGCCGCGAGCAGATTGAAGCCTCTGGCGAGTCTGAGAACTTTGACCCTCTAGAAATGGACCGCTACTCCCACCTGCAACAGCTTTCGGGTTCCCTGGCAGAGTCCGCCTCCGATCTCTCTGATCTCAAAGAAACACTGGTCGATAAAATGGTGGACACAGAAAGCCTGTTAATTCACCAGTCGCGAATCAATGTGGATTTGCAAGAGGGATTAATGCAAACAAGAATGGTGCCTTTTTCCAGAATTCTCCCACGGCTGCGTCGCATAGTTCGCCAAGTAGGTTTGGAGCTGGGCAAAGAGGTACAGCTGAGACTGGATAATGTGCAGGGTGAAATGGATCGAACTGTACTGGATCGAATGGTAGCGCCTCTGGAGCATATGATTCGCAATGCGATAGACCATGGCATAGAGAGCGAAAAACAGCGCAAAGCCGCAGGCAAACCAGCTGTGGGCACCATAGCTATCACCACCTATCGCAAAGGTGGCGATATTATTATGCACCTGGCCGACGATGGAGCTGGGCTAGATATTTCTCGCATTAAATCTCTGGCGATTGAGAAACAACTGATGCACGAAAATGCCCTGTTGTCGGACCATGAGATCGGCCAGTTTATTTTCCATCCAGGATTTACCACATTGGATTCAGTGTCTGAGATTTCTGGCCGCGGTGTTGGCATGGATGTGGTTAGCAGCGAGGTGCGACAGCTCGGAGGGTCTGTGGATATAGAATCCTCCGCCGGCAAGGGCACCCAATTTACCGTGGTGCTGCCATTTACTCTAGCGGTCAACCGGGCACTGATGATCAATGTAACCGGCGACCATTACGCCCTGTCACTCAATAGTATAGATGGCGTTTATTTTGTCAGCCCCGAAAAGCTGGCGGCAGCCATAGGCTCAAATGGCAAGATTAGCTATGGCGGCAAAGATTATGAGTTGCAGTATTTGGGCTCGCTACTAAATAAAGATGTTGAGCCCAGGGTGGATGGACTGACAGATTCCATTGGTTTGGTTTTGTTTCACTCCGACAATCGATATTTTGCGGCTCAGGTCGATGAGATTATTGGTACTCAGGAGATAGTGGTTAAAAGCCTTGGCGCTCAATTTTCTACGGTGCCTGGACTGGGCGGCGCAACCATACTTAGCGACGGCCGGGTGGTAGTTATTATTGATCTCAACGAGTTGGCAAGAGTAGCCATTGGCGATGGAGAACTCTTGGCCGTCGGTCCAGAGACTGATACTGCAAAGCAATCAGCTATTGCCCAAAAGGGAGATTCTCCAGCAGTCGCAGAAAATACACAGGCCCACCATATTCTGGTAGTGGATGATTCAGTCACCGTGCGCAAGGTCACCAGTCGTATTCTCAACAGGCAGGGATATACAGTGAGCACGGCTAAAGATGGAGTTGAAGCCATGAAGATGCTTCAGGAGGAGACTCCATCGGTGATGTTACTGGATATTGAAATGCCGCGTATGGATGGCTTTGAAGTGGCTACTAGGGTTAGAGCCAGTGCCGCCCTGGAGGATATTCCCATTATTATGATCACCTCCAGAACAGGTGACAAGCATCGGCAGCGAGCCATGGAGCTGGGTGTCAATCAGTATATGGGCAAACCCTATCAAGAAGAGCAGCTGCTGGAAGCCATCGATGCCTTGCTGGTATCAGAGCATGGGTAAATAGAGATGCGCCAGTCGCCACAGAGGGCCAAGAGAGTATGGCTATTGGGAGCTTCCACTGGCGGCCTGGAGGTGGTGGTAAAGTTTTTGTCTCAGGTTCCGGCAAACAATGAAATCGCATTTATCTATGCCCAGCATATTGACGAGCAGCAGATTGAAACTCTGCAGCGAATTTTAGCCAATCAAACTAACTGGCCAGTGCGCTTGGCGGCAACTGGGCAGACTATTGCTGGGGGAACTGTCACCCTGGTATCGCCCAGGTTCGATACCAGGCTGTGCAAAAGTGGTTGGCTACTCTGTTTTGATTCTCCCTGGCAGGGCCAGTACGGGCCATCCATTGATCGACTGGCCTCTGGTATTGCGCTGCTATATAGGCGGAATTGCGGCGCAATAATTTTCACTGGTATGGGAGACGACGGCAGTAAGGGCTGTCAAAGTATCAAGGATCGCGGTGGCTTGGTCTGGGTTCAGAAACCTGAGGGCTGCACTGCACCAGCAATGCCGACGGCAGTACTCAGTTCCAGCAAGGTCGATTTTGTCGGCACTGTTGCTCAGCTTGCCGATAAGATAAAAACGGAAACACTACAAATGGAGGCTTGTAGCCAATGAGTTTATTTTTTTTAGACCAGCAGAAACCAACAGAACAAATTGACTGCCTGGTGGTTAACACAGGTCAGTCAGAGTTACTGTTTCCCATACCGGCTGTGGCCGAAATTATTCATAACCAGCCTGCCCTCACTGGAGAGAAATTGCCACAGTGGGTTGCCGGATGGATTCAGTGGCGTCATCTCAATATTCCCCTGATAGATTTCTCTGCCATGCAGCAGAACAGGGCTGCGAGCAATTTTGGTTCTAGCACAAGAATACTGGTATTGAACAGTTTCTGTGAAGGTCACAGTCACAAGTACTACGCCATTATAAGCAAGGGCTTCCCCCATACTCTGCAAGTCGAAGCGGACGGCGATCTGTCGAGCAAAGGTATGGAAGGTGCTGAGCCCTGCATCAAAATAGATCTGGTGCTGGAAGGCAAAACATTCCTGCTGCCGGACTTTGAGGCCATAGAAACCTACCTGGCTAAAATCCCTCTGTATTTCTAGGCAGTCTATCGCTAGCCACAGCGGTCTGCCGCTCTGCCATGCTGTGACCGATAGGCCGCGGTTTGTTATTTTATTTGGCGGTTAACAAATGTTAACCTAATCCATTAATCAAAAAAAATAACAGGGGTAGGTATGAACGGTTTGATGATGGACTCGCAGCTGACAATTACATCGATAATGAGGCATGCGGATCGTATAAACGGCGCCAGTGAAATTGTTTCATTTACAGGTGATAACCCCCACCATAGATACAGATACAAGGACGCCTTCCGCAGAGTTCGCCAGATGGCCAATGCTCTGGATCAGGTTGGCTTCAAGCAAGGGGATCGAATTGCCACTCTGGCGTGGAATGACTACCGACATTTCGAACTGTACTACGCCATTTCCTGTGCTGGACATATCTGTCACACCATCAACCCCAGATTATTTCCCGAGCAGATAGAATTTATTATCAACCATGCGGAAGATCAGTGGGTATTTGCTGACCCCATGTTTGTCCCTCTACTGGAAGCGCTTAAAGATAAGCTGCCTACGGTTCGCGGCTATGTGATTATGACCAGCGCAGAGCATATGCCGGAGACATCGCTAAACAACGCTCATTGCTACGAGACCTTTATTGAGGGGCAGCCCGATACCTACGACTGGCCAGAGCTCGAAGAAAATACCGCCAGCTCAATGTGCTATACCTCTGGTACCACAGGCAACCCCAAGGGTGTGGTCTACAGCCATCGCAGCACAGTGTTGCACTCTATTGTGGGCTCATTGCCCGATGTGATGAATCTGTCCAACTCCGATGTGATTATGCCCATAGTTCCCATGTTCCATGTCAATGCCTGGGGCACTGCTTACAACGGGCCCATGGTGGGCGCCAAATTGGTTTTCCCCGGCCCGAAAATGGCCGATGGTGAAACTTTGACCCATCTTATTAACGAAGAAAAGGTTAACTATTCACTGGGCGTGCCCACAGTCTGGCTGGCTCTGATCGACTATCTCAATGCTACGGGCAAAACTGTGGAGACCCTGAAGAAGGTGGTTGCTGGAGGATCTGCCTGCCCGCTGTCGCTAATGCAGGCTATGGATAAATACGGCATCTATATGCATGTTGGCTGGGGTATGACAGAGATGAGTCCCCTGGGCTCCTACAACAAGCCCCTGGCATGGATGGACCAGTGCTCTGAGGAAGAAAAAAATGCCTACCGTGTTCGCGCTGGCCGAATTGTCTATGGCGTGGAGATGAAAATTGTCGATTCAGAGCACAATGACTTGCCCTGGGATGGTATTGCCTCAGGCTTGCTGCTGGTGAAAGGCCCCTGGGTCTGCGAAGGTTACTACCGCCTAGAAGACAAGCCTGCGCTGGATGCCGAGGGTTGGTTTGATACCGGCGATATGGCCTCTATCGATGAATATGGCTATGTAACCATTACAGATCGTGTCAAAGATGTGATTAAGTCCGGTGGTGAGTGGATCAGCTCTATAGATGTAGAAAACGCAGCTATGGCCCATGCCGAAGTTCAGGAGGCTGCGGTGATTGGGGTGCCCCATCCCAAGTGGACCGAGCGTCCACTGTTGATTGTTATTCCGGTTGCCGGCACCTCTCCCAGCAAAGAAGACATTTTGGCTTCCCTAAAAGGTCAGATCGCCAGCTGGTGGATACCAGAGGACTGTGTATTTGTCGCAGAGATCCCCCATACAGCCACGGGTAAGGTGAGCAAAAAGGACCTGCGGGAACAGTTCTCTGACTATGAGTACTCCTAAGCCTCTCAGGTCAACCAAACGCGCAGACTAGCGTTTTAACCTGGACAAAAACCGATGAGGAGTGGTGGATGAAAAGCTTAGTTGTTATGGCCCTAATGGCCTCAGTCTCAATTGGGGCTGTTGCAGAGCATCATGGAGGCTCAGATAAGGGCAAGGATAAGGGTCGAAAAGCCGGTATGTTTAAACAGCTTGACCATGATGGAGATGGTTCCATTTCCAGTGAAGAGCATGAAGCAGCAATTGCCAAAATGGTTGAAGAGCGGCGTCAGCGATTTAAGACTATGGATGCTAACGGTGATAATTTAGTCTCCAAAAAAGAGGTCGCCGCTGCAAGGCTGCAGAGAAAAGAGGGCCATAGACCAGTCGACAGGGCTGTAGACTAGGCCTAGGGTAAAATCTAAGGCGGCTACTCCTAGGGAGTGGCCGTTTTTTTATGCCTGATAAAACGGCCAGATTGCCTAATCGAGGCAAAGTATTTGCACCTAAAACTGTTCTGCCGCATCATTGCCGCTCAACTGACTTATGGTGTGTTATGACTGACTTTCTGATTGCTCCCTCCATCCTCGCCGCTGATTTCGCCCGCCTGGGTGAAGAGGTAGACAATGTGCTTGAGGCTGGTGCCGATATTGTTCATTTTGATGTTATGGACAACCATTATGTGCCCAATCTCACCATTGGCCCCATGGTGTGCAAGGCCCTGAGAGATCACGGTGTGACCGCACCCATAGATGTGCACCTGATGGTGCAGCCTGTCGATGATCTGATTCGCATGTTTGCCGACGCTGGCGCCACCTACATTACCTTCCACCCAGAGGCATCTAATCATATTGACCGCTCCCTGCAGCTGGTTCGCGATCTGGGCTGTAAGGCAGGTCTGGTATTGAATCCTGGCACTGGCCTGGATGTTACCGACTGGGTGATGGACAAAATGGATATGTTACTGCTGATGTCGGTGAATCCCGGGTTTGGCGGGCAGAAATTTATCCCCTCTACTCTGGATAAATTAAAGCAGGCGCGAAAACTAATTGATGCCAGCGGCTATGATATTCGCTTAGAAGTTGATGGCGGTGTTGGCGTGAATAATATTGCCGAAGTGGCTGCTGCCGGTGCTGATACCTTTGTAGCCGGCTCTGCTATCTTCAGTCAGCCGGATTATGCAACCGTGATTACAAAAATGCGCGAACAGTTAGCCACAGCCGGCTAATTTACTGGAGGCCGTTATTTGATTACAATAGCCGCCTTCATCCAGGGAGATGGGTTTTGAAAACAAGTAGTTTGGTACAGATTGATAGCAGTCACCAGCGGTGGCGATGGCGCAACTAGTATCGCCTCGGCGCACTGTGCGCCTGTCTAAATCAAACTGTACAAGGAAACTAGCATGACCCCTGAAAAATTTGCCCAGCTGGCAAGCCAGAACTTCAACCGTATCCCGGTCACCCGAGAAGTTTTAGCCGATCTTGAAACTCCCCTCAGCGTCTATCTTAAATTGGCCCAGGGCGCCAACTCATACCTGTTTGAGTCTGTGCAAGGTGGTGAGAAATGGGGTCGTTACTCACTGATTGGTCTGCAGACTTCCACCGTATTAAAAGTGTTTGGCAACCGTCTGGAGATCATTCGCGACGGCAAGCCCATGGTCAATCGCTCAACTGCCGACCCACTGGCAGAGGTAGAGCGATTCAGGCAATTATTTAGCATGCCCAACCTGCCAGAATTACCCAGATTTACTGGCGGACTGGTAGGCTATTTCGGTTATGACACTGTGCGCTTTGTCGAACCGCGTCTGGCCAAAAGCGCTCCGAAGGATGATTTACAGGCGCCAGATATTTTATTACTTGCCTCTGATGAAGTTGCCATTTTTGACAATCTTTCCGGCACCATCATGCTGGTAGTCCATGTTGATGCTGCCGAGGCCAGGGCGCTTGAAAAAGCTGAGGCACGACTGGACGAACTTGAGAATAAGCTGGCACAGCCAGCACCAGAATTGCCGCCGATGAATCTAGAGGGCGATGGCCTATCGGAGCAGGCGTTTATCTCTAGCTTTGGGCAGCAGGATTACATGGCAGCGGTAGATAAAGTGAAAGACTATGTGCTCGCTGGAGATGTGATGCAGGTAGTCCCGTCCCAGCGACTATCAGCTCCCTTTGATGCGGAGCCTATTAATCTTTACCGCGCGCTGCGCCGATTAAATCCCTCGCCCTATATGTATTTTCTGGATCTAGACGATATTCATATTGTCGGCTCATCACCAGAGGTCCTGGCGCGATTAGAAGATGGCCAGGTGACAGTTAGACCTATCGCTGGCACTAGGCGTCGCGGTCAGACGGAAGAAGAGGATCAGGCCCTAGAAAACGAAATGCTCGCAGATCCAAAAGAGATTGCCGAGCATCTAATGTTGATTGATTTAGGCCGCAATGATGTCGGCCGTATTAGTCAGACAGGCACAGTAGAAGTCACCGAGAAAATGGTGGTTGAGCGCTATTCCCATGTTATGCATATCACCTCCAATGTAGTGGGTGATGTCACAGATGGCATGGGTGCACTTGAAGTTTTAAAGGCCACCTTGCCCGCGGGCACCCTCAGCGGCGCTCCTAAAATTCGTGCCATGGAAATTATCGACGAACTAGAACCGGTTAAGCGCGGAATCTATGGCGGAGCTGTTGGCTATATCGGCTGGAGTGGCAATATGGATACCGCGATTGCCATTCGTACCGCTGTGATTAAAGACGGCATGTTGCATGTGCAGGCTGGTGCAGGCGTAGTGGCCGATTCGGTTCCTGAACTGGAATGGGAAGAGACCATGAACAAGGCTAGGGCACTGATGCGTGCGGCCGCTATGGTATGTCCGGCACCTGAGGGAGAGCCCCAATGATACTAATGATCGATAACTATGATTCGTTCACCTACAACGTGGTGCAGTATCTGGCTGAGCTTAAGGCCGATGTTAAGGTGTTTAGAAACGATGAAATCACCATAGCCGAGATTGAAAAACTAGCGCCAGAAAAAATTGTTATTTCTCCTGGCCCCTGTACGCCGAATGAGGCTGGTGTCAGTGTTGAATGCATTGAAACCTTCGCCGGTAGAATTCCAATATTGGGCATCTGCTTAGGGCACCAAAGTATTGGTCAGGCTTTTGGCGGCAAAATTATTCGCGCCAAACAGGTTATGCATGGCAAGACTTCAATGATTTACCACGACAACACTGGTGTGTTTAAAGATCTGAGTAATCCCTTTGAGGCAACTCGCTATCATTCACTGGTTATAGAGCAAAGCTCGCTGCCCGACTCTCTGCAAGTGAATGCCTGGACTCAAAATGAAGATGGTTCAATGGATGAAATTATGGGCGTCCGCCATCAACAACATGCCATCGAAGGCGTGCAGTTTCACCCGGAGTCCATTCTCACTCAGCATGGCCATGATCTGCTGAATAATTTTTTGGAGAGCTAAGCCGTGGATATCAAGACAGCACTAGAGGCCCTGGTCAGTGGCCAGCATCTCAGTTCAGCGGAGATGCGCGATCTGATGCGCCAGATAATGACTGGTCATGCCACAGAGGCTCAGATCGGCGCCTTTTTGGTGGCTCTGCGCATCAAAGGGGAAACCATCGACGAGATCGCTGGTGCTGTAGAAGTGATGCGCGAGCTGGCCACAGCTGTTGAGGTCTCTGGCGATTATTTAGTAGATATTGTCGGCACTGGCGGTGACGAATCCAATCTATTTAATGTATCCACCGCAGCGACCTTTGTAGTTGCCGCTGCCGGTGGCCGGGTGGCCAAACATGGCAATCGCTCGGTTAGCAGCAATAGCGGCGCGGCCGATTTACTGGAAGCTGCAGGGGTTAATTTAAATCTTAATTCGGCACAGGTTGCGCTCTGTGTTGAAGAGCTGGGCCTCGGCTTTATGTTTGCCCCGGCCCATCACAGCGCCATGAAGCATGCTATTGGTCCGCGAAAAGAATTGGGCTTGCGAACAATATTTAATATTCTCGGCCCCATGACAAATCCAGCTGGCGTCACCCGACAGTTGATCGGTGTGTATAAAAAAGAACTGTGCAAACCTATGGCTGAAGTACTGGGTCGTCTGGGCGCGGAACATATAATGGTTGTGCATTCAGATGACGGCCTGGATGAAATTAGTATTGCCACCGAAACCCATGTAGCTGAGTATCGCGATGGCGCACTCAGTGAATACAAATTACAACCGGAAAATTATTTCTCTGAGCGCCAAAGCTTAGAGGGTTTGGCAGTAGAAAACGCTACAGAGTCATTGGCGCTGATTATCGATGCCCTGGGCAAACAGACCAATGCCAATGGCGCCAAGGCAGCTCAGCTTATTGCTATCAATGCTGGTGCCGCGCTCTATGTGGCGGGCTGCGCCGCAGATATGCACCAGGGCGTAGAAATGGCTCTGGATGCTATTGGTTCAGGTTTGGCAAAAGCAAAAATTAATGACTTGGCGACCTTTACCCAGGTTCAGCAAGATGGTTAAACCCCAAGAGATTTCCCAATGAGTTTAGAGACCCCGACAATATTAAAAAAAATTCTCGATCGCAAGAGAGAAGAGATTGCCGAGCGCAGCGCAACTGTGTCACTTGAACAACTTAAACAGCAGGCGGCACTGGCATCGGCACCCCGAGGTTTTGCTGCGGCCATGACAGCTAAAATAGCCGCGGGTGAATCTGCGGTAATTGCAGAGATAAAAAAAGCCTCGCCCAGCAAAGGCGTGATTCGTGAAAACTTTGATCCCGCAGCTATTGCAGCAAGCTATGCGGACGGCGGCGCAGCCTGCCTTTCGGTGTTGACTGATGTGGACTTTTTTCAGGGTGCAGATAAATATTTGCAGCAGGCCAGAGATGCCTGTCATCTCCCGGTAATTCGCAAAGATTTTATTATTGATCAGTATCAAATTTACGAGGCGCGCGCCATGGGCGCCGACTGTATTCTATTAATTGTGTCAGCCTTAGCTGAAAAACAGCTGGCTGATCTTCATGATCTGGCCATTTCATTGGGTATGGATGTATTAATTGAGGTCCATGATGCCGCTGAGTTATCCATAGCATTAAAACTGGACAACCCAATGGTGGGTATCAATAACCGCAACTTGCATAGCTTTGAAGTCAGCCTAGATAATACCTATCAGCTGCTGGAGAAAATCCCAGACAATAGGATTGTGATTACTGAAAGTGGTATTCACAGCAGAGAAGATGTGGCCGCCATGCGCCAGCAGAAGGTCAATGCTTTTTTAGTGGGCGAAGCCTTTATGCGCAGCGAAGAGCCAGGGGACAGACTGAGCGAGATGTTTAGCTAAACCCTAACTAAAACTCTGGCTAAGGTATTTCTAGCGAGTGCCAAACACCACCATGGTTTTGCCCGCTACGGAAACCAGTTCCCGCTCTTCAAGGTCTTTTAATACACGGCCCACCATCTCTCTTGAGCAGCCAACAATTCTGCCGATTTCCTGCCGGGTAATCTTAATCTGCATACCGTCCGGATGAGTCATGGCGTCTGGTTCTTTGCATAGATCTAATAATGTACGAGCCACTCGGCCGGTAACATCCAAAAATGCTAGATCACTGACTTTGCGCGTGGTATCTCTGAGGCGCTGGGCGATCTGCTTGCTAATAGCAAATAGAAATTCCGGATGCTTGTGACTGAGCTCAATAAATTTGCCGTAGCTGATTTCGCCCACCTCACATTCAGTTTTGGTGCGAATCCAGGCACTGCGATGCTCCTGATCAAATAGCCCCATTTCTCCGACAAAATCGCCCGGGTTCAGGTAGGCCAAAATCATTTCCTTGCCATCACTATCGTCTTCAATAACTACGGTCACGGAACCTTTAATAATGTAATACAGAGTGTCACCCTGATCTCCGGCATAAATAATAGTACTTTTCGCAGGATATCTGCGGCGGTGACAGTGGGACAAAAATTCTTCGACATTGTCTATGTGCGGGGTAAGAGGTGCAGGCGCCAATGTGTATCTCCTTATAGGGTTTTTTTTAAGCCGCGGTTGGTTACCACTACATATAACAGTTATTTGCGACCCCTGTGATTAATAGTAGTCAAAATATTTTCTGTGCGCGACAAATTTAAACCCTGGTCTGTGCTATCTTTGCGAGCTAATCGGCTAGTGGAACAGGTAACAGGTAAGATATGCAAACAACAGTAAAGTGGGTGGATGGTGTTATGTTTTTGGGTGAGTCCGGCTCGGGCCACTCAGTGGTGATGGACGGGGCGCCGGATCAGGGCGGTCGAAATATGGGTGCCCGGCCTATGGAAATGATTTTACTTGGCCTTGGAGGCTGCGCCTCATTCGATGTGATGACTATGCTACAGAAGGGTCGTCAGCAGGTATCAGATTGCAGAGTCGAGATATCCGCCCAGCGTGTCGATGCTGTGCCTGCTGTATTTAGCAGCATTCATCTTGAATTTGTTCTCAGCGGTTCTAATCTAAAGGAGTCTCAGGTCAAGCGTGCTGTTGAACTCTCTGCTGAGAAATACTGCTCAGCCTCTATCATGCTGGAAGCCGCTGGTGTTGAAATCAGCCACAGTTATAGAATAGAAGCGCCGTAAAACCATTTGCCAGGCAAAAAAAAAGGAGTCCGGGGAGGACTCCTAAAAAAATCTTTGGATGAATCACAAAGAGGGGTAGGGGTTGGAATCTGCCTGGAGAGTTGCTGTTACCAGCTTCCTGACAATCATTCCTCGACTGGCGCGCATAATAAGAAGCCCAGCACCTTACTTCAAATGCATTATTTGCATTTAGTATATGCGTTTTGGTAATGACCTGTGTCGCTCTTAAAGCTGCAGGCAAAAAAAAGGGACCCTGGTGGGTCCCTGTAAAAAATCCTATAGCGAGGATTAAGAGGGGTAAATCTGTACTACATCGAATTTGGTAAATCTGTAAATAAAAGCTCTGTACTGCGGCTGAGCTCTACTTCTCAGAAGCCTCAATCTTTGGTGCTTCCAACTTAACGAAACTGTCTTTCGCAATTGCAGCACCCGTAAGGCCGGTAAAACCGATCATTAAATATACGAGTGTCATGTCTGTGTCCTTTGTGAGTTAAGAGCTTCATCGCTCCATGGGTGACAATATAGTTGCAACCATGACATAATCCAAATGCATTGTTTGCATTTACTATATGCGTTTTGGTAATGACATAGGAATTCCTTAAAATGAACCTTCAAAAACTGTCCCGACTGGATTTGAATCTGCTGGTTTCCCTGCAGGCATTATTGGAAGAAAAAAGCGTCACCAGGGCAGCGGAGCGATTATTTATTACTCAGCCAGCTATGAGTCGGGTGTTGCAGCGGCTGAGACATCAGTTGGATGACCCCCTATTTACCCGCACTGGTAATGAATTGGTGCCTACTCCAAAGGCCAGGGAGCTACAGGCTCGACTGCCGGCACTGCTCGATAATATTTTAGAAATTGTCAGTGGAGGCGATTTTGATCCGGCAACCTACGAGGGAGAGATCACCATTGCGGTACCGGAATTTGTGGCTATTTCCCTGATCTCTGAGTTAACCAAACTGGTTACACAGCAGGCGCCCGGCGTTATTTTGTCAATCTCCAGCGAAACCGATTCAGTGGAAGGTGAGCTGGCTGAGGGCGGGTTGGACTTTGCTATTGATATTGAGAAGACCATTACTGAGGATATCAGCTCAAGAAGCCTGGCTATCTTCACCCCCTCAATCTGGATGAGAGAGGGCCATCCTCTGGCTGACAGAGCTAGAGTGACCTTGGACGAAATTTTAGAGTACCCCTTTGTTCAGTACTATTTACTTATCTACAAGCGCGTCAGTGCTCGCACAGATGCAAGATTTGATCGTGTATTGAGAGATATGGGCCGCAAGCGCAAAAAGGCTCTGGTGACCAACCAGCTGATGACAGCCATGGAAACTGTCTGCGACACCGACTGTTTGATGGTGGCGGCCAAGTATGGCCTGACCATGGAGCGAGAGATGTATCGTATTGTGCGCAAGCGCTATCCGGCAGAACTGCCCCATGAGGGCACCATTTCTCTGGTGCTATTGCAGCATAAACGCACCTCGGGATCTGGGATTCACCGCTGGCTATCAGATAAGATTGTTGGCTTGATTCAGAATCGAGAGAGAGACTCTGCGGCCGAAACCTTTGACTAGATGCGGTAGCTACTGCCCGTCATAGCAGAGGAAACCAAGGTCATTAGTTTTTTTACCGGCGCCGGGAAGCGATGGCCCCCAGCATCCAGGGCGCTCTGGGCGTGACGCTCTTCGTCATCAAGCATCTGTTCAACAATAGCGCGACTCTTGCGATCGCCCTCGGGGAGGTCGTCGAGATGTTTCTGCAAATGATCGCATACCTGGTCCTCGGTAGCGGCCACAAAGCCCAGGCTAAGTTTGTCACTGATTAACCCAGCGCCAGCGCCAATGCCAAAGGACATGGCATACCAAACCGGATTGAGAGCACTGGTGCGACCACCCAATTCGCCAATGCGCTGTTCACACCACGCCAGATGGTCAATTTCCTCAGCGGCTGCATGTTCCATCTGTTCACCCACTTCTGGCAACTTGGCTGTCAGAGCCTGCCCCTGATACAGAGCCTGGGCGCAGATTTCTCCCGCATGGTTCACTCGCATTAAGCCTATGGCATGTTGGCGTTGCTGATCGGTCAACTCGGTCTCTGTAACCTCTGCCGCTGGTGAAGGGCGCTTTGGTGTGGGTGCATTGCCCAGCACAGTGCGCAACCCCTGATCCAGTTGGGTAATAATTTGGTCTATTGCTGTAAGTTGCCGATTTGCCATATTGATAATCTGTGAGAGCTGGTTAACTATTTAGTCTGGGAGGTCAATTGTAGCCCCTGCGGAAAAGTATTTCTTACTTATATAGATGGGTACGTAGGCTATGGCAAAAAAGCCCATAGCCAGTATTTCACAAACCAGGATATAAAATGGCCAGGGGCCTAAATAATCCAAAAGGGACGGGTTGAGGGGCTTCTCCATTAAATAGAAGTAATTGGCATCCAGCCCCAGGTTAACTGGAATCAGAAGCAGCAGGTAAATATTCAGCCAGACAAAGGTTCGCAACATGCTTTTGGCCTGAGGAATAAGCCTAAAGGCAAGCAAATGATGAATCACCAAAATAACCAGGCCACCGTGCACTATCCAGTATTTAAAAAAGCCATAACTTGGAAAGCCGGCGTAGAGATCGGGCGTTAACATTGCTTGAAATGTGCCGCAGAGCACCAAAAAATAGATAACTTCAAAACGCTTGAAGTTGGGTTGCCAAAATAGCAGCGGCGCCAGCAATGCGAAGAGATTACAAATGGACAGAGGCAGGTCGACCTTATAATTGAACAGGCCATTATAGGAATGTATCCAGGAGAAAATTACCACAGTCACCGACAGAAACAGGGCTAGCAGCCGACCCAGCCATAGATTTTGTTCAGCGCCAAGTCTGCCGCCAATTTTTATAGTCAGGGCCAGGATTCCGGTAAACACAACCAGAGTCCACCAGTGTGACGAACTAAAAGACGCAAAGGGAATATCAAAACTAAAAAACAGATGATCCATCTTGTGCCCCGTTTATGTTGTTATTAGCGGCGTTAACCCAGTGCCCTAGTCAGCATTTTCGCGCTCAATGGCTCGCCAGGCAATATCCTCTCTAAAGTAGATGTCATCCCAATGAATTACTGAAGCTAACTGATAGGCGCTGCGCTGGGCTTGGGAAACTGAATCCCCCATTGCTGTGGCACAGAGTACTCTACCACCGCTGGTCACCACGGCATCGCCGTCTTGAGCCGTGCCTGCATGAAACAGTTTGGCGTCTGTGCTCCCTGTGGCTGCTGATTGCAGTCCAGAGATAATATCGCCGCTTTTGTAGGCACCAGGATAGCCACCAGCTGCTAGCACGACTCCCACAGCAGGGCGCGAGTCCCACTGCGCAATCTGGTTGTCCAGATTGCCCTCAATGGCTGCCAGACAATGAGCGACCAGATCGGACTGCAGGCGCAATAAAATAGGCTGTGTCTCCGGATCACCAAAGCGGCAGTTGTATTCGATCACCTTGGGGGTGCCATCGGCCATAATCATCAGGCCCGCGTAGAGAAAGCCAGTGTAATCATTGCCTTCAGCGGCCATCCCTCGCACTGTTGGATAGATTACCTCATCCATTACCCGCTGATAGATTGCCTGGTCCACCACCGGTGCGGGGGAATAGGCGCCCATGCCGCCGGTATTGGGTCCGGTGTCGCCATTGGCTGCGCGCTTGTGGTCCTGGCTAGTGGCCATGGGCAGCACGTTGCTACCATCCACCATAACAATAAAGCTGGCTTCTTCGCCGTCCAAAAATTCCTCAATAACCACCAGGTGGCCAGCTTCCCCAAAGGCATTACCCGCCAGCATGTCGCGAACCGCATCCTCAGCTTCGGCCATGGTCATAGCCACAATAACGCCTTTGCCTGCGGCCAGACCATCGGCTTTGATAACAATAGGTGCACCCACTTTATGCAGATAGGCCAGAGCCTTATCTATGTCCGTAAAGTTGCCATAGCTGGCGGTGGGAATCTGATGGCGCTCCAGAAAATCTTTGGTGAAGGCCTTAGAGCCCTCAAGTTGAGCAGCGCCTTTGGATGGTCCAAAAATAGGCAGTTCACGAGCCTGGAAAAAATCAACAATGCCATCGACCAGAGGTTGCTCTGGTCCTACTATAGTAAGTCCAACTTGATTGGTAGCGGCAAAATCTGCCAGCCCCTGAAAGTCGTTTACTTTGACGTCAATATTCTCGATATTGGCCTCCGCAGCAGTGCCTGCATTGCCCGGGGCAACAAATACTTTGTCTACATCTGCGCTCTGAGCGGCTTTCCATGCCAGTGCATGTTCACGTCCACCTGAGCCAATAACCAGTACATTCATCAATTGCATTCCAGCTGTTATTCAAAGGACGCAATTGTATCAGACTGAAGTTGATAGGTATTTATACAGGTCCCAATGTCGCGGTTATAACATCTAAAAAAATGCCTGTGCCGTAATTCTAAAGTGAAACATAATAAAAGGTCTGCTGCTATCTCTGATTCTTATCAAAATCCCGTTATTGTCTGGTTTCGCCAGGACCTTCGCCTTGCGGATAATCCTGCGCTCAGCGCGGCCTGCGCAAAGGGCGACATTATTCCCGTCTATATTCTCGACGACCACAACTCTGGAGAATGGGCCATGGGTGGCGCCAGTCGCTGGTGGCTGCATCAGGCCCTGGAGTCTCTGAACCTATCACTGCAGGGCAAGCTCAATATATTTAGTGGCGACCCACTGCTTATTCTGCCGCAACTGGCCCAACAGAACTCAGCTAGCTCCGTTGTCTGGAACCGCTGCTACGAGCCCTGGCGCATAGCGCGTGATGGCAAGCTTAAAGCGGTCCTTAAAGATCAGGGCACAGAGGTTGAGAGCTACAATGGCTCGCTGCTCTGGGAGCCCTGGCAGGTGCTTAAAAAAGACGGTACGCCCTACAAGGTTTTTACACCCTATTATCGTCGCGGCTGTCTCTCGGCAGTGCAACCCAGAAAGCCACTGGCTATGCCCGATCATATTAAGTCGCTACCACTGTGCGCAGACAGCATGGTCCTGGATGACCTGCAGTTAATGCCGACCATTCCCTGGGATACCCAGATGAAAGCGCGCTGGGATATCAGTGAAACCGCGGCTCAGGATCGCCTAGACGAGTTTGTGATGGATGAGCTTGAGGATTATCGCGAGGGCCGCAATTTCCCGAACAAAGCCAATGTCTCGCGCCTATCCGCCTATTTGCACTTCGGTCAGATCTCCACCAATACTGCCTGGCATCGCGCCTCGGATGCAGCAGCACTGATCGATAATGAATCCAGCATAGATACCTTTTTAAGTGAACTGGGCTGGCGGGAATTCTCCCATTATTTGCTCTACCATTTTCCTCAGTTGCCAAAAGATAATTTGCAGTCTAGGTTTGATATCTTTCCCTGGGCCGCCAATACTGATGCCGATCTCAGGGCCTGGCAGCGGGGCCGAACTGGCTATCCACTGGTGGATGCTGGTATGCGGGAGCTTTACAGTACAGGCTATATGCACAATCGTGTGCGCATGGTGGTGGGCTCATTTCTGGTGAAAAATTTGCTTATTCACTGGCACCGCGGAGAAGAGTGGTTTTGGGACTGTCTGGTGGATGCAGATCTGGCAGCCAATAGCGCCAGCTGGCAGTGGATTGCCGGCTGTGGCGCAGATGCGGCTCCTTTCTTTAGAATCTTTAACCCTGTTACCCAGAGCGAAAAGTTTGATAAGCAGGGCGACTATATTCGCCGCTATGTGCCTGAATTAGCAGATATGCCAGCCAAATATATCCATGCCCCCTGGCTGGCTCCGGCAGAAGTTCTGGTCGCAGCTGGCGTGGAAATTGGCACTGACTATCCAGCGCCTATTATGGACATCAAAGAATCTAGAGAGCGGGCCCTGGCCGCTTTTGCACTAACCAAGAATACTGTCTGAGGCAGACAATAAAAAACCCGCATCAAGCGGGTTTTTGTTCAGAGCAAAAGATTAGAGGCTGGCGTTTAATGTCTAAAGTGACGCATGCCGGTAAACACCATGGCCATACCATGTTCATTGGCTGCGCCAATTACTTCGTCATCGCGCATTGATCCGCCGGGCTGAATAATGCAGCTGATACCAGCCTGGGCTGCGTTATCTATGCCATCGCGGAACGGGAAGAAGGCATCTGACGCCATAACAGCGCCCACAACTTCCAGCCCCGCATGCTCGGCTTTAATGCCGGCAATTCGCGCCGAGTTAATGCGGCTCATCTGTCCGGCACCAACACCTATGGTGTGATTATTTTTGGCATAGATAATGGCATTGGACTTCACCATTTTGGCCACTTTCCAGGCAAACATCATATCGCTCAATTCGACTTCTGTGGGTTGACGATCGGTAACCACTTTAAGGTCCTGCTCTGCAACCATGCCATTATCTCTGTCCTGAATAAGCAGACCGCCATTAACCCGTTTGTAGTCAAAGTCCTGAGGTCGCTCAGTTCCCCAGGCGCCACATTCCAGTAACCGCACATTTTTCTTGGCAGCCACAGCGGCAACAGCATCTGCAGATACAGAGGGGGCAATAATCACCTCTACAAATTGCTTTTCGCAGATTTTCTCTGCGGTTGCTGCATCCAGTTCGCGATTAAAGGCGATAATGCCGCCAAAGGCAGATTCCGGGTCTGTGGCAAAAGCCAGATCATAGGCAGTGTTGATATCCACAGCCACAGCTACGCCGCAGGGGTTAGCGTGCTTCACAATCACACAGGCTGGCTGATCGAATTGCTTAACGCATTCCAGAGCGGCATCTGTATCTGCAATATTGTTAAAGGACAATTCTTTACCCTGCAACTGAACTGCGGTTGCCACACTGGCTTCTGTTGGGTTGGCTTCGGTATAAAAAGCCGCCTTTTGATGGGGGTTTTCGCCGTAGCGCATCTCTTGGGTTTTAAAATACTGCACATTGTAGGTATCGGAGAAATCACGCTTTTCATTGGCGATATTTCTGGCGCCAAAATGATTGGCGATCATGCCATCATATCCAGCGGTATGCTCAAAGGCTTTGACCATTAGCTGGTATCTGGTGCTGTAGTCCAACTGGCCCTTATTGGCGCGCAGTTCCTCAACCACAGTTTTATAGTCGCCAGCGTTGACTACTATGGCAACATCTTTGTGGTTCTTGGCCGCAGATCGCACCATGGTTGGGCCACCAATATCAATATTCTCGATCGCTGTGGGCAGCTCACAGTTGGGGTCGGCCACAGTGGCGGCAAAGGGATACAGGTTTACTACTACCATATCTATGGGCTGAATTCCGTGCTCGGCCATTATGCTGTCATCTTTGCCGCGACGGCCGAGGATTCCGCCATGCACTTTCGGGTGCAGGGTTTTGACCCGGCCATCCATCATCTCGGGAAAGCCGGTGTAGTCAGACACCTCAGTGACTGCGATCGAATTTTCACTCAGCAGGCGAAAGGTGCCCCCAGTAGAGAGTATTTCTACACCCTGCTCGGCGAGAGCCTGGGCAAATTCAACAATGCCGGTTTTATCGGAAACACTGATCAGTGCGCGGGAAATTTTTCGTAAGTCGCTCATGGAGTCCTCGGGTTAAAAAGCTGATAGTTCAAAGAGTGCAATAGGTAATTAGTAACTGTTACAGAAGGTCGTACTGTTTTAATTTTTTGCGCAGTGTGCCGCGATTTAGGCCAAGAATTTCGGCAGTTCGGCTCTGATTCTGGCGCGTGTAATTCATTGCTGCGCTCAGCAGGGGAGGCTCTACTTCAGCCATAACCAGCTCATAGAGATCCCTGGTGTCCTGACCATCTAGGTCGGCAAAGTAACGCTGCATGGCTTCGGCCACACTGTATCTAAGGGACTGGCTGCTGTGATTTTCACTGGTTGCAGAGCTATCCTCTGCGGCGATGACTGGTGTTTCTGTTGCAGAACTCATGCGGCCTGTTCCTGGTTAACTGGGTCGTTAAAAAATTGCTGGAGAAACTGTTGCTGATGAGCCGTACTTTCCAGCTTATTAAATTGCTGGGTAAACTCTCTGCCGCCAGCCAGCTCGCTGCTGTACCAGCCAATATGTTTTCGGGAAATGCGCACGCCACCCACTTCGCCATAGAACTTATGCAGCGCCAGTAAATGGCGAGTCATCATTTGGCCCAGCTCCTCAAAGTTTGGGGGCGCCAGGCGCTCGCCCTTTTCGAGATACTGATTAATCTGCGAAAAAATCCACGGATTGCCCTGGGCTCCGCGGCCGATCATAACGGCGGCAGCCCCAGTGTGCTCTAGTACCTGGACAGCTTTTTCCGGGCTGGTGATATCGCCATTGGCTATAACTGGCATAGACACGGCCTCCACTACGGCGGCGATAGTATCGTACTCGACCTCGCCCACAAAACGGCAGGCGCGGGTGCGACCATGAACAGCGAGTGCGGCAACGCCAGCCTCTTCGGCAATTTTTGCAATGCTTACGGCATTGCGATTTTGCCGGTCCCAGCCGGTGCGAATCTTTAGGGTCACTGGCACATCCACGGCCTCGACAACAGCCTGTAAAATATTGGCAACCAGCTGGGGATCTTGCAACAGTGCTGATCCCGCAGCCCGCTTGCAGACTTTTTTTGCGGGACAGCCCATATTGATATCTATGATCTCAGCGCCCTGGGCAATATTAAATTGCGCGGCGGCAGCCATCATCTGTGGATCATAACCTGCAATCTGCACCGATCTAGGTGCGGGCTCATCCCCAAACTGGATACGCAGGCGAGACTTTCTGGTATCCCAGGTGCTTGGGTCCGCAGCCACCATCTCTGATACCACTAGCCCAGCACCCATCTCGCGACAGAGTTGACGGAAGGGCAAATCAGTTACGCCGGCCATGGGGGCCAGGATAGTTTTGCGGTCAATCTGGTAGGGGCCAATGCTGAACAAAACACATCCACAGGTCAGTGAAAAAACGGAAGCTCATTCTACCCTCTGACCAACTGATTAAAAAGTGATCAATTAAAAAAAGCCCTATTTTTGCACCAGTGCTGTAAATAGATCGGCCTAAACCTATAATAAACCACTAATAACAGAATAATGGCTCGCCGCCTATGAACGTCAACAATGACTTCCCCCAGCTATTAAAGCTATGGTCCGCCGACCAGCATGCTGAGAGTTGGGTGCTGGGTACAGTCTATAAAACTACCGGGCCCTGTTATCGAAAGGCCGGTGCCTCTATGCTTTTCAACAGCCTGGGCCAGCAGTTTGGTCTGTTAAGTGGCGGCTGCCTGGAGTCCGATATTCAGCGTTATGCCAAAGAGGTGATGGCGAGCGGCAAGCCAACGACCATCTGTTACGACGGTTCTGATGAGGATGATATTTCGTTCCAGTTTGGCATAGGCTGTGGCGGCACAGTGCATATTCTTTTGCAGCCTATAACGGAAGATAATAACTACCTGTCCCTAGATGTCCTGGCTGAAAATCTGGCCAGCCGCGAATCCTGTATCTATCTGCAGAAGCTGATGGGTGACAGCGCCGAGGCCCAGGTGCTTACAGAGGCAGATCAGAATAATAGCCTGTATTTGCAGATTGCCGCGGAACTGGGGGATAACAAAGCTCAGCTGGTCCATTTGCAAACCGATTCCGGCAGCCAGGAATACTTAGCCACCAGAATTGCCCCGCCAATTCACCTGTTGGTTGTAGGCGGTGGTGTGGATGCCAGGCCGCTAGTCAGCATGGCCAGTATTCTGGGTTGGGAAGTCTCACTGTGCGATCCTCGACCCGCCAATGCTCGTCGTGAACATTTTATGGAGGCTGACAATATTCTCGACTGTTCTATCTCCCAGCTATCTGAACACAGGCTTTTTTATACCTTCGATGCCGCGGTTGTGATGAGCCACAATTTGCAGATGGACGCTGAGGCTCTGATTGTTCTGCAGGGCTCCCAGATAGATTATCTGGCGCTGCTGGGGCCGGCTTCCCGGCGAGCAACGGTAATAGAATTGGCCGGCTTGGAGGATTCTAAGTTACCTATTCCTGTGGCCGGGCCAGCGGGCATTAATCTTGGTGGCGAATTGCCAGAGTCTCTGGCGCTGTCAATTTTGTCCCAGTGCCATGCCGTCTTGCACAGTGCGGATGCAGGGTCACTCTGTCAGGCATTGCCAGTATTGGACCAATCTCGATGACCATGAATATAGGCGCTGTTGTTTTAGCGGCTGGTGCCGGGTCAAGATTCACCAATTCTGGGGGCACTGGGCCCAAGCAATTAGTTTCTATCCATGGCTTACCTATGCTGCAGCAGGTAGTTAACCAGGCCAATACATTGTTGCCTGGCAAGGTGCACAGTCTGCTGGGCAGTCAGTGGCAAAACATAGAAAAACAGCTGGTTGGCTGCGAGACGATTATTAATCCAGATTGGCAGCGCGGACTGGGTAGCTCTATTGCCTGTGCCGTAAAGCATCTGGCTGCAGCGCCTGTAGCTTATGATGGCCTGTTGCTGATGCTCGGTGACCAGCCGCTATTAAAAAACACTGCGCTGACAGAGATGCTGGAATTATTTGATGGCGACAGAGCTATCTGCGCTTTTTATGCTGGCCAGGTAGGGGTGCCGGCACTATTTCCCCGCTCATTGTTTTCCAGGTTGATAACCCTGGATGGAGACAGTGGTGCCAGGGCAATGCTGCAGTCCGTCACAGATAAAATCACAGTGCCAATGCCCGAAGCTGCCTTAGATATAGATACGGTTGAAGATCTAAAAAAACTTTAGGCCCTATCCAGAGCCTAGGCAAATTGGCCGCGCAATCAGATCAGTTTTGTGGCTGAGAGCCGAGCCCATTCGTCTTCTATACCAGCGACATCGAAATTAAAACTTGGCAGATAGGACGCAGACACCTCAGTAATCTGAGTCTCTAGCAGGCCGGACAGGCAGAGCAGGCCATCGCCAGCAGTGAGCTGAGTAATATTGTCGGCCAGCTGAATCAGTGGTGCGGCCAGAATATTGGCCAGCATAATGTCGGCTAGACTGTTGTCTGGGATAGCATGGGGCAGGCAGGTAATCAGGCGCTGGTCAGCAATATTATTGCGCTGGGCATTGTCGCGACTGGCCAGTAACGCCTGGGGGTCATTATCTATGGCAATCACTTTTTCCGCGCCTAACAATAGGGCGGCGATACCCAGTATTCCCGAACCACAGCCGTAATCAATAACAGTTTTGCCATTCAGATTTTGCTGGTCTAGCCAGCGCAGACAGAGATGAGTAGTCGGATGGCTACCGGTGCCAAAGGCCAGGCCGGGGTCGAGAAGCAGATTGATAGCCTGGGGGTCCGGTGCATCAGTCCAGCTAGGGCAGATCCACAGACGATCGCCACATTTAAGGGGCTTAAAATATTTTTTCCACTCCTGAGACCAGTCTTTATCCTCAAGCAGCTCCCAGCGCAGTTCTTGATTAAGCTGGGTTTGCAGCTGAGGCTGTAGCTGCAGGGATACAGCCTCTGTATCTATAGTCGATGGAAATAGTGCCTTGAGGATACAGCTGTCCCAGAGGGGAGTTTCGCCCACTGCGGGTTCCAGTATTGGCTGGTCCGCAGCGTCTTGAAGGGTGACTGAGACAGCGCCCACATCCAGCATTGCATCCTCAGCAGATTGGGTCTGTTGGCGGGGCACTTCAGTCTGTAGCTGAATCCATCTGTTGGCTGACATGGCTTTAGAGGCCGAGCTTTTTTTCGAGGTAGTGAATATTTACCCCACCTTTTTTAAACTCGGTGTCGCGAACCAGTTCCTCATGCAGTTCTATATTGGTTTTTATACCATCAATAACCATTTCGTCCAACGCATTGCGCATTCTCGACAGCGCCGAATTTCTGTCGCGGCCATAGGTTATTATTTTGCCGATCAGACTGTCGTAGTTGGGTGGCACCCTATAGCCATTGTAAATATGAGAATCCACACGCACACCATTGCCGCCCGGTGCATGGTAGGCATTGATGGTGCCAGGTTGGGGCAAGAAGCTCACCGGATCTTCAGCATTTATGCGACATTCAAAGCTGTGGCCGCGGAAGATAATATTTTCCTGCTTAAAGCTCAGCGGTCTGCCGCTGGCGATCAATAGCTGCTCTTTAACAATGTCTACACCTGTAATCATCTCAGAGACCGGATGTTCAACCTGAATACGAGTATTCATCTCAATAAAGTAGTAGTTGCCATCTTCGTAGAGAAATTCAAAAGTGCCAGCGCCGCGGTAGTTAATTTGAATACAGGCGTTGACGCAGCTTTCAAAAACCGCCTGGCGGGCTTCTTCAGGAATACCCGGAGCCGGCGCCTCTTCAATTACCTTCTGATGACGCCGCTGCAGGGAACAGTCTCGGTCACCCAGATGTATAGCACTGCCCTGACCATCTGAGAGTATCTGTACCTCTACATGGCGCGGGTTTTGCAGAAATTTCTCCATATAGACAGTACCGTCGCCAAAGGCGGCTGCGGCCTCTGTCTTGGTGATGCTCACTGCATTTAGCAGGGTTTGCTCGTTTTCAACGACGCGCATGCCGCGGCCACCGCCACCAGCAGCTGCTTTGATGATCACCGGATAGCCTATACGCAGGGCCGTAGCTTTAAGAAAGGCAGGGTCATTGGGCAGCGGGCCGTCTGAGCCTGGCACTGTGGGCACGCCAGCTTCTTTCATTGCCTTAATGGCGGCTACCTTATCTCCCATAACCCGGATTACATCGGCCGTTGGACCTATAAATACAAAGCCACTGTTCTCTACCTGCTCGGCAAAGTCTGCATTCTCGGCTAAAAATCCATAACCTGGGTGAACACCCTGAGCGCCAGTAATCTCCATAGCACTGATGATTGCAGGCACATTGAGGTAACTCTGAGGCGAGGGGTTGGGTCCAATGCAGATAGCTTCGTCCGCCAGCTTCACATGTTTTAGGTCGGCGTCCACTTTTGAGTGCACTGCAACAGTTTTAATATCTAACTCTTTGCAGGCGCGAAGAATTCTTAGGGCAATTTCGCCGCGATTGGCGATAAGCACTTTATGCAGCATGATCAGGTTCCTAGCAGGCTTTAAACAATGGTAAACATAGGTTGATCGAATTCAACCGGCTCACCGTCTTCAAGCAATATGGCCCCTATGGTGCCCGCTTTGTCGGCTTCAATCTGATTCATCATTTTCATGGCTTCGATAATGCACAGCACATCGCCGGGGGCCACAGCCTGGCCGACCTGAACAAAGGCAGGGGAGCCAGGTGCAGGCGAGCTGTAGAAGCTACCCACCATGGGCGAGCGCACCACATGACCACTCAGCTCGTCCGCTGCAGGTGCTGGTGCCTGTGCAGCAGCTGGAGCAATAACAGCTGGCGCTGCAGGCGCAGCCACTGGTGCCGGGGCTGGGGGTGCAGAATAGGTTACTGGAGCGCCGCGACTAATACGCACAGACTCTTCGCCCTCAGTGATCTCCAGCTCGTTAATATTGGATTCTTCCAGCAGTTCTATCAGTTTCTTAACTTTGCGAATGTCCATTCTAGTCTCTCGTTATTGGTCAAGCTTGCTAAGCACCGCGTGCAGCGCAAGATCGTAGCTTTTAGCGCCGAAGCCGCAAATAACGCCCTCAGCAATATCAGAAAAATAGGAGTGGCGTCGAAACTCTTCACGTCCGTGAACATTGGAGAGATGCACCTCAATAAAGGGAATCTCCACACCTAGCAGGGCGTCGCGCAGTGCCACGCTGGTGTGGGTGAAGGCACCAGGATTGAAGATAATATAGTCAACCTCTTCCTGCCGGGCATCGTGGATTCGCTGAATCAGTTCGTACTCCGCATTGCTTTGCAGTGCCTGTAACTGATGGCCTGCACTGGCTGCAGTATCCATTAGATGCCGGTTGATCTGATCCAGAGACTCACTGCCATAGAGCTCTGGCTCGCGAGTGCCGAGCAGGTTCAGATTGGGGCCGTGGAGAAGAAGTATGGTCGCCATAATATTAATCACAGGTCTGCCAAGTATTGAAGCAGTCTGCCCTAAAAGTTAGACCCTGTCCAGAATTAGCAGAAAAAACTGATTTTCGACGAAATTAGCTACATTTAAACGAATTTTTACCGCATTTTCCACGGGGTTATTCTGTTCCCGGGCTGGTTTAGCAGCTAGATACTGAGTTTTAGCCCCATAATCGCACCAAAATAAGGCATGTAGAGCGAACTTCACTTAAGTTCGTTTATTTGGTAATTAAATGCGCATAAGTTCGGCGAAAAGCCTAGTTGACGCTATTTAGGGCATTCAAAACCACGTCTTGCAGAAGAATTTGCGGTAAAATCTGTGCCTGCCCATCGCCTTTGGGATAAAGCAGATACAAAGGTACACCGCTGCGCTGATACTGATTGAGCAGTTCGGTAATCTCAGGGTCAGCATGGGTCCAGTCGCCCTTCATATAGGTGATATTGTTATCTGTCAGAGCCTGATAAAAAGCTTCTGAGCTCAATGCAACCTTTTCATTGGCCAGACAGGTAATACACCAGTCTGCGGTTAGATTGACCAATACAGGCTTGCCGGTGCTGCGCAGCTGACTGAGACGCTGGGGAGAGTAAGTTTCCCAGCCTACCTCTTTTCCGTCATCTGAGAGGCCTGCGGCTGGTATGGCCACAGCGCCCGCCAGACAGAGTGCAGCCAGCAGTTTACTGACGCTGGGTTGCCAAGTTTTTACGCCAGCGGCCTGATTCAGCTTCCACAGCCAAATCGCCATAGCAATCAGTGTTAGCCCCACAATCACCGCGGCTACCACATCCACACTGGTTTGTCGGCCGGCTACCCAAACCAGCCAGGCAGCGGTTAGATAGAGCGGGAAAGCCAAAAACTGCTTAAAGGTATCCATCCACTGGCCAGCTTTTGGTAGGCGCTGACTAAGCCCTGGGATCAAAGTAAGTAGGATAAAGGGCAGGGCCATACCCAGGCCGAGAAACGCGAATACCAGCAGGGCAACAGCGGAGCTTTGCGAGACGGCAAAGCCCAGCGCAGGACCCATAAAAGGGGCGGTGCAGGGACTGGCAACAGTGGTAGCTAAAACCCCAGTCAAGAAGGACGAGCCGAGACTCTCCTGGTTGCTGTCTGCCAACTGACCCATGGACATAAGCCCGGTACCGATCTCTAAGTAGCCAGAAAACGCCAGTCCCATAACAAAAAACAGATAGATCAAACCAATAATAAAGCCTGGAGATTGCAGCTGAAAACCCCAGCCCACGGCCTCTCCCGCTGAGCGCAGCGCCAGCATAACCACAGCTATGGCAACAAAGCTCAGTACCACGCCGGCCGTGTAAGCCAAACCATGTATCTGTTTGCTGCGGTTAGACTGATGAGCTCGAGCGAAGCTGAGTGCCTTGATTGAGAGCACAGGGAAAACGCAGGGCATCAGATTTAAAATCATGCCCCCGGCGAGAGCAAAGATAAGCACCCAGCCCAGAGATAGTGGCGTATCTGTCGACGAGGTAGCGCTATTACCTCGCTGCGCTGACGCTGAGGGTTGATTGCTAATATCTACATTGCCCGACAGCAGATCAACGGTCACCCACTGTTTATAGGGTGGATAGCAGAGGCCCGCGTCGGCACAGCCCTGGGACTCTATCTGAATTTCTATTTGCTGGGCATCTGTGCTGAAGGGCAGGACTACAGTGGTACTTTTATAGTAAACCTCCAGTTCGGCCTCAAAGTAATCGTCCCACTTTATCTTGCCCGTCTGAAAAATCGGTGGCTGCAGCTGACTGCTGGGATCCACGGCATTGAATTTAAAGCGATCTCTGTACAGGTAATAACCCTGGGTAATGGTCCAGTCAAAGCGCAGCTGGCTGCCCTCCACCGAAACATCCACCTGGTAGGCCTGCTCGACAGGGATAAAACTGTTGTCGCCTAGCGCCAGCTTATTATCCCCAGCACCAGAGGCTTGCGACAGGGACAGCTGAGCAAAACAGGCTAGGCTCAACGAGAGAGCCACGAGCCCCAGGCTCAGTTTTAAAAATTTCTTCATGTCGCTATTCCGTTGCCGTTCAGGCTTAATAAATAGGGTGCAGAGATAAAATCTGTAAACAGTTCAAAATACTCTGACCCTCAGTTTAACATTTTGGTAGCATACAGAGGGTAATAAACCTCAAACCAGCCAACCTCGCTAGCCCCGTGCTATAGTTTTCGAGAGGACCAGTATGAAAAAAATCGTTGCACTTATTCTAGCTGCGCAGTTTGCGCTGCTAGCCCCATACAGCTATTCCCAATCGGCTATTCACTCGGGCGCTCACTCGGTCGGTCATGCCCATGGCTCCGCACCTGAATCTGGGGCTCTCACAGTCACTGATGCCTATATTCGCACCATGCCTCCGGGGCGCACTGTGACTGCGGGCTTTCTTAGCATTACCAACAGCGGCAATCAGGCCTGTCAGATTCTCAGTGCCGAATCCCCTCTATCTGACCGCCTCGAGTTCCATGAGCACCTGCACAGTGATGGCATGATGCGCATGCGACCGGTTTCCGGCGGCCTACTTATAGAGGCGGGCGATACATTGGTATTCCAGCCCGGTGGGCTGCATATTATGCTGTTTAATATTCAGCAGCCACTGGTTACAGGAGAGAATACGCCACTGCTACTTAATACAGATCAATGCGGAAGCCTTCAGGTTAACGCCGAAATTCGCAGTCTGGTTGCCAAGCCTATGGGTGGGATGCACCATTGATGAAATTCTTTAGGGGACTGAGATCGCGGTGGAGTCGCTCCTTCAATAGTATGAGTGAAACACTGTCCGAAGACTATGTGGGCGAGCGGGCTCCCAAAGGCTTGCGTTACAGTCTTTTCACTGCGCTGTTACTGTTGCTGCTGGTGATACTGCTGGGTTGGTACTGGAGTGATGAGCCCGATCTATTCAAGGTAACATCAATTAATAACCAGGCGGAGCAGGCGATCGTTGGCACCGCCACTACTGGCACATTGGTTTATGTGGTCGATACCATGCTCAATAAGCCCGGCGGTTATATGGCCAATGATGTTATACCTCCAGGCCTGTGGCTGGATAACCTGCCAAGTTGGGAATTTGGTGTGCTGGTTCAGGTGCGCGACCTCAGTAAAGCCTTGCGGGAATCCTTTAGTCGCTCTCAATCTCAGTCTACGGAAGATCGCGACCTGGCCCTGGCCGAGCCCAGATTTAATGTTGACCACCAGAGCTGGGCCGTGCCCTGGCCAGAGAGTGAATATGCCGATGGTCGCGATTACTTGAAAAGCTACCAGCAACGTCTGGGCGACGAGCAGGAATTCGATGCCCAGTTCTATGCTCGGGCCGACAACCTGCGCTACTGGCTGGGTACGGTTGAAACCAGATTGGGCAGCCTGTCACAGAGACTTTCTGCCAGTGTGGGACAGAGGCGCATCAATACAGATCTGGCTGGAGCCGCAGATGCGCGCCAATCCACAGCTTCCCCCAGAGAGCTTGTGGTGAAAACCGACTGGATGCAGATTGATAATGTTTTCTACGAAGCTCGCGGAACCGCCTGGGCACTGCTACATTTTCTACAGGCGATCGAAATTGATTTTGCTGATGTTCTAGAAAAGAAAAACGCCCGTGCCAGTGTGCGACAAATTGTGCGGGAGCTGGAAATGACTCAGCAGCCTGTTAATGCCCCGATTATTGTTAATGGTGAGGGCTTTGGTTTACTTGCCAATCACTCACTGGTGATGGCGTCTTATATCAGCCGCGCCAATGCGGCGATTATTGATTTAAGGGAGCTGCTCTCCCAAGGTTAAATGCCAATGACAGATGTCTTGAATGCAGATGGAATTGTTTCTGGGACAGAATTAGAGAACAGGCTGCAAAGACCAGCAGACAATGAGCTTGGCCTTGGAGTGGAACAGGCTCTCAGTAGAGATCTTCTGACGGCCCGCCTGAAAGGCGGCGTTATGGTCGTCGATGAAAATTTTAAAATCGTAATGATAGACCGCAGAGCCGCCAAATTTTTCGGTGTCTCCTCTGGGCAGTCACAGGGCAAGGGGTTTTACTCGTTATTTCCCGGCCTTAACGGCAGCCTATTTGCCTCTGAGCTCCATGAAGTCATTATTGCCATAGGCGAAAAACGCTGTGCCAGGCCTAGCCACAACCGGCTTCTGGATCAGTTCGTCAATGCCTTTGGTGCCGGCCCTGAGTCGAGGGAGCCCATACTGGCAATCTCCATGCGCGCCTATCGCGATGGCAGTAATATCTATGGTCTGATTCGCATTCACTTTAATGCCCAAACAGACAGTTCAGCGCCCAGTCCTGCAACTCCCGGCCACCAGGGCCAAGCCGCTGATAGCGAATGTTCTCAGGCAGTGGCTATCAATCGCAATATTCGCTTTGATCCTGACAGCGTTCTTCTGGTGGTGGATTGCCATGGTTATATCTCAACGCTGAGTCCGTCTGCAGCAACATTGTTTGGCTATAGCAAAGAGTTGTTGTGCGGCAGTTCGGTGCGGCTGTTGTTCCCCGACCTCAGTGATCAGGATGGCCCGGATATCTGCCAGACCCTGACTACTCTGGCAGAGCAAAACCCCCAGGGTTATATTCTTGCCGCCACCTCAGAAGGGGATTCCCGGCGACTGGATATACAGATTTTTTCCTGCGCCGATCCCTCTGAAGAGTTAATTTTACTCTGCCGCGACCGCACCCATAGCAGTTTGGTAGCAGAGGAGTTAGCCAATCGCGGTCGCCTGTTCGACTGCGCGGCCAAAAGTGTCGCAGATGCTGTGCTGGTGGTTGATGCCGAGGGCTTTGTTACAGAGATGAACCCTATGGCCGAGCAGTTGCTGGGATTCGAGCTAGATACTTCGAAGACAATGCAGATCGAAGCCGTGATGCCTCTGGCTAATGAGGAGACTGGGGTCAGAGTGACGCCAGTTCATGATGCCCTGACTCAGGCAACCAATATTCAGGAGACCGAGTCTCTGCTATTAAAGATTCGCGGTGCTGAGCCCATGCCCGTGGCCGTGTCGGCGTTCCCCATGCGCGATGCCATGAACCGCATGCAAAAGTGCCTGGTCATATTGCGCCCTCTGAGTGAAGCGCGGCGAGTATCCAGCCGCCTGCGCTGGCAGTCTATGCACGATACACTCACCGGCTTGCCCAACAGAAAATCGCTGGCGGAGCGGCTTCAGCGCTCTATAGAAAGTGCCAAGCTAGAGGGCTCCATTCATGCGTTGCTCTATATTGATCTGTATAACTTTTCGGTAATCAATGACACCAGTGGGCATATGGCAGGCGATGAATTGTTAGTACAGTTTGCCCGCCTGTTAATGGAGATAACCGGGCCCAGTGATATTGCTGCGCGTATTGGCAATGATGAGTTTGCGCTTCTATTGCACTGTATAAACTATGACAAGGCCATGGCTATGGCCGAGCAGGTACTGGAGGTGATCAAAGACTTCAGTATTCCCTGGGAGGGCGAAACTCTGCGTGTGGGTGCCAGTATTGGGGGCATTATGATTGATTCGGAAGCGCTTTCGGATATTGATCTTATGATCAGTGCCGGCTCTTCCTGTGCCGCTGCTCGTGACAAGGGCCGCAATAAAATTCATTTTCAGTCCTTTAATGAAGAGGTCACCAAGCGTCGCCGATTGGCTACCAGCATGCCCAAGATTGTCTCAGCATTGGATGAAAACAGGTTTACGCTGTTTGCCCAGCCTATAGTCTCGTTAAATCCCAATGTTGCACTGCCCAAATACTATGAGATTCTGGTGCGCATGCGCGATAGCGATGGCACCATTGTGCCGCCCTCAGAATTTATCCCAGTGGCAGAACATTTTTCTCTAATAGATGATTTAGATAAATGGGTATTTACCAATGCGCTAAAGTTTCTGCAAAAGCGACAGAAGCGAGGTGAGTTGCTACCCACATTGGCGGTCAACCTCTCGGGCACCACAGTGGGGGATGAAAATGCAATTGACTATATTCTTGCAGGCTTCAGCGATAGCGGTATTCCACCCAAGCATATTCAATTTGAAATCACTGAGACTGCGGCGGTCAAACATTTACCAGAGGCCAAGCGCCTGATAGCTACATTGCGCTCGGTGGGGGTGTCCTTTGCCCTGGATGATTTCGGCAGTGGACTCTCGTCATTTGCCTATCTAAAAGAGCTGCCCATCGACTGTCTGAAAATTGACGCGAGCTTTATCAAAACCATGGACAATAGTGACGTGGACTATTCCGTGGTCAGCACCATCAATCACCTGGGCCATATTATGGGCGTATCAACCGTAGCCGAGGGCGTGGAGAGCAAAAGCCAGCATCAGCTACTAAAGAAAATCGGCGTCGACTATATCCAGGGCTTTCTGGTCAAACATCCCCAGCTGCTGGATAAAATAATTGATCCGATCTGAGAATTCTAGGGCTGAGCTCTGTGAGTCACTATGCCCTGCTGGGTAGCCAAAAATAAAATATCTGCAGGCTTAAGGGCAAAAAGACCATTGGTCACCACACCAGTAATTTGATTGATCTTTTCCTCCAGCTCGCAGGCTGAGCCTATGGGGTGGAGATGGTGCACATCCAGAATCAGGTTGCCATTGTCTGTCACAATGCTTTCGCGCCACACCGGGTCGCCACCCAGCTTAACTAATTCCCGCGCGACATGGCTGCGGGCCATAGGAATCACTTCGACGGGCAATGGGAAGGTGCCCAGATAATCTACCCACTTGCTCTCATCCGCAATACAGACAAATTCTTTGGCCACTGCAGTAACAATTTTTTCTCTGGTAAGTGCGGCGCCGCCACCTTTAATTAATTCCAGCCTTGGATTAGCTTCATCTGCACCATCAATATAGATGCTGACTTCCGCGACCGAATTAAGCTCGAATACCGCAATGCCATGGCTGCGAAGTCGCTCGGCAGAGGCCTCAGAGCTGGCCACTGTGCCCTGAAATCTGTGCTTATGGGCCGCGATTAAGTCTATAAAACAGTTGGCGGTTGAGCCTGTGCCAATGCCGACAACGCTGTCATCATCTATACGCCCCAGGGTGTAATCTACAGCTGCTTGCGCCACCGCCTGTTTTAGTTGATTTTGGTCCACTGATTACCCCTCTGATTATTGTTCGAATCCGCCAGCTGCGATTATAAGATAATCAGGGTGAAAAAGGGCTACTAAAAAAGCCTAGGGCGAGGAATAGTGCCAACTGAGGCTGGCTTAAATGAGCCGATCAAATTACCATTGGTCCACAGCTGATTAACCCGGAAAGCCCCATGCCGCAAAAGTATGTCAAAAAAATTCTCGATGCTCGCATCTACGACCTGGCGATTGAAACGCCAGTGGATGAAGCGCCACTGCTTTCCCACAGGTTAAACAATAATGTGCTGCTTAAGCGCGAGGACTTGCAGCCGGTATTTTCATTTAAACTGCGCGGCGCCTACAACAAGCTTCGCCATCTTTCCAAAGAGCAGTTGGCAGCCGGTGTTGTTGCTGCCTCCGCTGGCAATCATGCTCAGGGACTGGCCCTGGCTGCAAAAAAGATGGGAGTAAAGGCCACCATTGTTATGCCCCAGACTACCCCACAGATTAAGGTGGATGCGGTGCGCGCCAGAGGCGCCAAGGTGGTGTTGATTGGTGACAGCTACGATGCGGCGGCGGCCCATGCAAACAAGCTGGTTGAAGAGCAGGGCCTGACCTATATTCACCCCTTTGATGATCCGGATATCATTGCTGGCCAGGGCACTATTGGCATGGAAATTCTGCGCCAGGTACCTGGTGATCTGGACGCTATCTTTATTGCTGTAGGCGGTGGTGGGCTCTGTGCTGGGGTTGCAGCCTATGTTAAAAATCTGCGACCCGATATTAAAATTATAGCTGTGGAGTCCGACGATGCTGCCTGTCTGGATGCTGCCATGAAAGCTGGGCGACGCGTGCGACTTAAAGAAGTGGGTATCTTTGCGGATGGCACTGCCGTGGCGCAGATTGGCAAGGAGACCTTCCGGCTACTCAAAAATCTTGTCGATGAAGTTATTACTGTCAGCACCGATGAAATCTGTGCCGCCATCAAAGATGTCTACAATGATACTCGTGCTATCTGCGAGCCCTCCGGCGCCCTTGGGATTGCGGGGCTAAAGAAATATGTTGAAGCCCATGCTGTTGAAGGCCAGACATTGATGGCAATCCAGTGTGGTGCCAATATAGATTTTGATCGTCTGCGCTATATTTCTGAGCGCACCGAGACGGGCGAAAAGCGCGAAGCTGTATTGGCGGTGACCATCGACGAAAAGCCAGGCAGTTTTGAAAAATTTTGCAAGGCCCTGCGCAGACGCAATATCTCCGAATTTAATTACCGCTATAACGATGCTAATAAGGCACAGATATTCGTAGGTATGAAAGTCACTTCAGATGAAGACCGCATTGAGCTGGTGCAGGAGTTGAGTCAAAAGGGCTATGCAGTATCAGATATGACCGACAATGAAATGGCCAAGTTACATATTCGACACATGGTAGGGGGGCATGCTCCTCAGGTGGTCGACGAGCAGGTATTTCGGTTTGAATTCCCCGAGCGCCCTGGTGCTCTGTTGAACTTCCTGGTGCAGCTGGGTGGCCGCTTTAATATCTCTATGTTCCACTACCGCAACCATGGCTCTGCTTTTGGTCGAGTGCTGGTCGGTTTACAGGCATCCAAAAAGGATGCCCGTGAGATGAAAAAGTTTCTGGATAACCTGGGTTACCACTATACAGATGAAACCAATAACGAAGCTTATCGGTTCTTTCTGGGCAATCAGTAAGCCGGCTTAAAGCAGGTCTGATATCTTGCGGATTTGCAGCGCTTCAAAACCAGAGCCTGCCAGGGCATCGGAAATAACTACCACCTGATCATCGGGCGAAAATTCATCCCGCTTAACCATAATTGCCGCAGCCGCAGCCAGTGTTTGCTCTGAGTCATCGCCAATTTCTATCTGATAGCTCAGCACATTGCGGTTGATCACCAGCTGCCGACGGGTGCTACTGTTGTTGGTAAAGGCACAGATAATAGACTCCGGATGACAGTTGGTAATGCGATTGGCCATGCGCCCACGCCTGGTGGGAACAATAATCGCTTTGGCTGAAATCGAGGTAGCCAGATCTACAGCTGCCTTGGCGATCTGTTGCTTATCATCTTCCAGAGCCAGATTGTCGGTAAAGCGAAGGCCCCGGCTGCTCTCCGTTGAGCGAGCTATGCGGTCGAGGATTTCTACGCATTTAACAGGGTACTTGCCCACGGTGGTCTCACCTGAAAGCATAATGGCATCAGCTTCTTCGTAGACCGCATTGGCTACATCGGTCACCTCGGCCCGAGTTGGGATTGGGTTTTCGATCATGGATTCCAGCATATGGGTGGCCACAATAACCCTGGTGCCCATCTGGGCGCAGGTGCGAATAATTCGCCGCTGAATGCGCGGCAATACTTCCAGGGGCACCTCTACACCCAGATCGCCGCGGGCCACCATAATGCCGTCGGCGACGGCAATAATGTCCACCATATTGGTAATGGCTTCCTGATCCTCGAGTTTAGCTATCACCTTAATTTGCTCAGCCTTATCTCCCAACAATTCACGCAGCTCGTGGATATCATCTGCCTGACGGACAAAAGACAGGGCAATAAAATCCACTCCCTGCTCCATACCAAAGGCAATATCCCGACGATCTTTATCAGTGATAGCAGGCAGGTTGACGCGAATACCGGGCAGGTTGACGTGACGCTTGCTTTTTAGCAGACCGCCATCTATCACCTTGACCTGTAAAACCCGCTCCTGCTTATTTAGCACTTCAAGATTAATCAGACCATTGTCCACTGTGATGGTGTCGCCCACATCTACATCATTGATCAGATCGTCGTAGTTAATATGAATAGAGGAGGATTCAACATCCTCGGCACCCCGGGCCACTATGGAAATAGTGTCGCCCTCTTCAAGATGCAGATCATTGACCATATCTCCGGTGCGAATTTCAGGCCCCTGAGTATCCAGCATAATAGCTATGGGGTGATTGAGTTTTTTATTGAGCTTATGGATGGACTGAATAATATTGGCGTGGGACTCATGGTCACCGTGAGACATATTGAGTCGAGCTACATTCATGCCCGCATTGGCAAGTTTTTCCAGCATATCAATGGAATCAGTGGCTGGGCCTATGGTGCAGATTATCTTTGTTTGGCGCATATTATCTCTTGGTCGGTAGCAATTAAATGTAGGGGTATATCCCAGCTCTGCTGAGACAGCGTTTCAATTTCTTGGCAGCCGTGGGCTAGGCCAACCAGTTTGGGTTTAAGGCGGTTACTATTGGCCATAAAAGCCAGTGTGCGGTCGTAGAAGCCGCCGCCCATACCCATGCGGTTACCCTGACGGTCAAAGGCGACCAGGGGCATAAAAATAATATCCAGGCTCCAGGGGGGTGCGGTCTGGGTACTGTTGAGTGCCGGTTCAGGAATACCAAAGCGATTATTCACCAGTTTGGTAGCCGCATCGTACTGCCCAAAGTACAGCTTATTTTTTTTAAGCGGATGCAGTATGGGTAGAAAGCATGTTTTACCCGCTCGGAGGGCGGTAGCCAAAATTACGCCGGGGTCTATCTCGCCATCATTGGCAAGGTAGATACCAATGCGCTTGGCGCGCAGAAAAAAGCTTTGACTACAGAGTATAGACGCCAGTTGTTCACCGCACAGTCGCTGCTGTTCAACGCTTAGTGCCCGTCGCTTTGCCCGGAGTTGCTGTCGAGTGTCACCAGAGGTCATGGTTTTAAACCAATTATCAATAAATCCCAGAGTGCCGCTGCCAACGTGGCCTTGAACCGAAGAGTTCAAGGTGGCTATCCTCGCAACAAATCAGGCTTTCCGACGCACGGAAGTGCACAACATTGCTGGCGGAGAACGGCCGGATGTAAATTATCGGCTCAGGGACTTCATGGCTGGCAAACACCCCAGGAACTGCATTATAGCAGAGGGGAATTAAAAAAGACCCTGCGAGCCAGCAAATTTAAAGGTATTGTTTACAGCCTAGTTGGCCAGATCCGAGAGCACTGAATCCAGTTTACTATCCATGGACTGCAGAATATTCGATGCCTGGGCATCCTGTTGGCTCGATGTCTGGCTGCGAATCAAATCATGGGCCAGATTAAGAGCGGCCATAACAGCAATGCGCTCCAGACCAATAATATGTGAGCCCTGACGAATTTCATCCATTTTTTCATTTAGCAGCTGGGCTGAGTACTCAAGCGCCTCGCGCTCTTCCGGTTGGCAGTTAACCTGATACTCTTTGTCGAGAATCTGTATTTTTAGAGAAATAGCCGCCATGATTACTGCTCCGCACTCAGGTTGCGCAGGCGGTTGATCATGGTCTCAATCTTCTGTCGCGCCATTTCATTCTTCTCTATTAATTGGCTGCGCTCACCCACAAGTCCCGCCTCGCGTTCGCGCAGCGCTTGATTCTCTTGCTTAAGTTGCTGGCACAGCTCAATCAGACGGTCCAGCTTTTCTTCAAACTTGTATGAATCAGTCATGGGGTCAGGTTACAGTCAGTTGGAAAGAGGCTTAACGGCATAACTATAGGCATTGTCCGGGGTCTGGTCAATTACAACCTAAGAGCCTCTTCAATTTACTCCCTGCAGCCCTCAATCAGGATGCAGCACCTCACCAAGGGTGTTAGGATGCAGGGTAAATTCACGAGGTGATGCTGTGACATTCGAACAACTCGAAGATCTTTTTTACGCGCTACAAATCAATGCAAATCCATCCGGGTTCCATGGCTTTCTCTGTGGTCGACTCAGCTGTGGTGCTGCAGAAATGCAGGAGTTAGTGGCGGCATCGACCAAGTGGCTGGCGCTTGCTGAAGAGCAAACTGAATCTGCTGAAAATGCATTGCATGACTTCTATGAGTCGTCGCTGAGCAACCTGCAGGACCTGAGTTTTCTTTTCCAGCCCCTGCTGCCAGACGATGAGCTGCCGCTAAATGAGCGGTTGGTTGCCATAGGCGATTGGTGCAGTAACTATATTTCCGGCCTGGGTGATGGTATGGGAACTGAATTTGAAGTGTCTGTAGATGGCAAAGAGGCGCTGGAAGATATTGCAGCCATAGGCCAGATCTCCGTCGACCTTGAATCTGAGGGTGAGGGTGAGAGGGATTACACTGAATTGGTTGAATATATTCGTATTGCAGTGCAGCTTATATTTGCCGACTTACATCCCGAGCTGGATACCGACGCAGAGCCAACCATCCACTGAAGTTTCCATTTAAGACTGTGATTTGATCTATTGGGCTAGGTTATTGAAGATTTCACAAAAAGAATATGCCTCGCGGCGCAGAGACCTGATGGCGATGATGCAGAGCAACAGCATCGCCGTAATTGCTGCGGCACCGGAAAAAATTCGTTCCAATGATACCCATTTCCCCTACAAGCAGTGTACTAATCTAAGCTATTTGTCTGGCTTCCCCGAGCCCGAGTCTGTGATGCTTTTGATTCCTGGGCGGGAACAGGGAGAGGTGGTATTTTTCTGTCGCGACAAAGATCCGCTGCGCGAAACCTGGGATGGTTATCGCGAGGGCCCTGCCGGTATTGTAAAAAATTACCATGCCGATGACGCCTTCCCCATTGATGATATAGACGATATTTTGCCCGGCATGTTGGAAGATAAGGACCGAGTCTACTTTGCCATTGGCAAAGACCCAGAGTTTGATAAGCACCTTATGGTCTGGGTAAATGATGTTCGTGAAAAGCGCGGCAGCGATGCCAGCCCGCCGGGAGAGTTCGTTGACCTTGATCATTTGATCAACGAGATGCGCCTAATTAAATCGGCTGCCGAGATAAAACTGATGCGCAAAGCGGGAGAGATTTCTGCCAGAGCCCACTGCCGTGCCATGCAGATCAGCAAGCCAGGATTATTTGAATATCATTTGCAGGCAGAGATTGAGCATGAATTTATGGCCTCTGGTGCTGCAGGACCCGCCTATACCAGCATAGTGGGCGGCGGCAAAAATGGCTGTGTGCTGCATTATATTGATAACCGCGACAAACTAAAATCCGGGGACATGGTGCTTATAGATGCGGGTTGCGAGTATCAGGACTATGCGGCTGATATCACCAGAACCTTCCCTGTCAATGGCCGCTTCACAGCCTCCCAGGCTGCGATCTACGATATTGTGTTGGCGGCACAGGCAGCGGCCATAGAGCTGATTGCCCCCGGTCTGGAGTATCACCTCGCCAATGAAGCTACGGTGCGGGTTATTACCCAGGGCCTGGTAGATTTAAAAATTCTAGAAGGTGACCTGGAGCAGCTGATTGAGCAGGGCGCCCATCGCGATTTCTATATGCACAATGCGGGCCACTGGCTGGGCATGGACGTACATGATGTAGGTGATTATAAAATCGATAATCACTGGCGTATCTATGAGCCAGGCATGGTGGTCACTGTTGAGCCAGGTATTTATATTTCTCCAGACAATACCAGAGTGGAGAAAAAATGGCGTGGTATCGCGGTGCGTATTGAAGACGATGTGTTGGTGACCAAAACCGGCAACGAAACCCTGACCTCTGGGGTACCCAAGGCGCGGGATCAAATTGAACAGTTAATGGCGAATTAAATGGTAGCTGCAGCTAATACCGGCGCAAACTCCCACTACGATATTGTGATCGTGGGCGGTGGCATGGTGGGCATTAGTCTGGCGCTGCTGCTCCGCGCTCAACAGCCCTGGAATATTCTGCTGATTGAGGCTCAGGAGCTGGCTTCCAGTGATGGCCCAGTATCCGGCGCTTACAGCTCCAGCTTCGACGCGCGCTCCACTGCTCTGTCCTGGAGCAGCAAAAACATATATCAGTCTATAGGCCTTTGGCCGCAGCTTAAAAAGCATCTGTCGGCTATAGCGCAGATTCATGTCAGTGATCGGGGCCATGTAGGCATGACCCGAATTGATGCCGGAGATGCCAATGTCGATGCCCTGGGCTATGTGGTTGAAAATCAGTGGCTGGGTTCAGTGCTGCTGAATCAGCTAACCAAAACCGATATCCAATTGCTTGGCTCCTGTAAATTAGAAACCATTGAGCCCCTTGCCAGCGGAATGCGCCTGCAATTGCAGCAGGCAGATAAAGATCTGCAAACCATAGAGACAAAGCTGCTAGTGATTGCTGATGGCGCCGGCTCCACCACGGCACAGCAACTGGGCATTCAATCTCAGTCGACCCCCTATGATCAGACTGGCATCATCGCCAATGTTAGCCTTGAAAAGCCCCATGGTGGCGTGGCCTATGAGCGATTTACTGACCAGGGCCCCATGGCGCTATTGCCACTTGCTGACTTTAAAGGTCGCCCGCGCAGCGCCCTAGTCTGGACGCAGCCCAGAGCAATGGCCGAGACCCTGATGGCAGCTGACGAGCAAGCTTTTCTCGAGCAACTACAGCTGCGTTTTGGTTACCGATTGGGGCATTTCAAACAGCTGGGTAAGCGGGTTGCTTATCCATTGGCACTGACCACCGCAACTGAACAGGTGCGTCGCCATCTGGTAGTTATGGGCAATGCTGCTCACAGTCTGCACCCAGTGGCAGGGCAGGGTTTTAATCTCTCCCTTCGCGATGCAGCTGCCCTGGCTAACAGCCTGGCTGAGGCCGGTGACAGAATAGGTGACCTGGCGGTGCTGCAAAACTATCAGCAGCAGCAGGCCATAGACCAGCGCAATACTGTGCTGTTCAGTGACAGCCTGCCCAAGCTATTTGGTCTGTCATCGTCGATTGTAGCCTTGGGGCGCAACTCAGGTTTGCTGGCTATGGATTTAATTCCCTCGCTGCGTAATAGCTTTGCCCAGTTTGGCATGGGTATGGCCACCAGGGAGCCAGGCAATGGATAAGCGCTCTGAGGGGCAGAATCAATACGATATTATTGTGGTTGGCGCAGGTATGGTGGGTGCCGCCATGGCCTGCCTGCTGGCTAGACAGAGCCGTGATTATCAGACGGGACCTCTGCAGATAGCTCTGGTAGAAGCTAGGCCAACACCTGAGTTTAATCCACATCAGTTTGATCCTAGAGTGGCCGCCATCACCGAAAAATCTCGCCAGCTGTTAGTGCGCTGCGGAGTTTGGGATGGGGTGGCTGCCAAGCGGGCCAGCCCCTATGAGGCGATGGAAGTCTGGGATGCGGAGGGCACGGGGCGAATCCAATTTAACTGCCATGATATTCATCAACCCAGTCTCGGCCATATTGTTGAAAATGCGGTGCTGGTTGAAAGCCTGATGACAGAGATTGCAGAGCTGGACAATATCGACCTGTACTGCCCGGCGGTAATCGTCGACTATCAAAATGATAAACAGGGCATCAGTATTCAGTTGGAGGATGGCACGCCACTGTCAGCGAACCTATTGCTGGCTGCAGACGGGGCCAACTCGGCCATCCGCCAGCACTTCGATTTCGACACAGTTGAATGGGATTACGGCCATCAAGCCATTGTCAGTACCATTACAACAGAGCAGGCCAATCAAAAGATCGCGCGACAGCGTTTTATGCCCACTGGGCCCCTGGCGCTGTTACCCCTAAATAATGAAGGTGACCTTCAGCATTGCTCTATTGTCTGGTCCCAGGAAACCTCCGAGGCCGAGCGGTTAATGGGTCTCGATGAGGATCAGTTTTGTGCAGAGCTATCCCTGGCCAGTGAGTACTGCCTGGGGCAGGTGCTCAGGGTAGATAAGCGTTTTGCTATTCCGCTGCGCCAGCGCCATGCCAAAGACTATGTGATGCACCGCCTGGCGCTGATAGGTGATTCCGCTCACAGTATTCACCCCCTCGCCGGGCAGGGGGTCAACCTGGGATTTGCCGATGTGCTGGTATTGGCGGAAGAAATTGATCGCGCCGTTAAGCGCGGCTTAGATCTGGGCGATCTCAGTGTGCTAAAGCGCTACCAGCGTCGTCGCAAGCCGGAAAACCTCGCCGCCATGGCCGCCATGGAAGGGTTTAAGCGGTTATTTGCTGCGCAACCCCTGGCCGTGCGGCTGTTGCGTAATATGGGTATGTCGAGGTTAAACCAGGTAGCCATGGTGAAAAATCAGCTAATTAAACTGGCGATGGGGCTCTAATTATTGCCCATGGCGACCAGCTTAAACGAGCCGTTGTTAGCTAGCACCTCCACTCGGTGAAAGTATTGCTTGGCCCTGTGCTCCAGTAGGATAAAGGTATTGACTACAAAAAGAGCCTGGCCGCCCGAGGCAAGCAGTCTCTTTGCACTGCTGAGAAACTTATTGCCGAGAGTCCCATCCACAGAAAAACCCTGGTGGAAAGGAGGGTTACACAGCAGCACATCGAAACGACCATTGACCTGATCCCCAGCATCTCCAGCCACAACCTCATACTGAATATTCTCGATTTGCGAGAGGTTTTTCTCTACGGCATCCAGCGCCGCGGCATTGTTATCTGTAGCAGTTAGCTGAGTAATACCCTGGCGGTAGCCTTCACAGGCCAGGTAGCCATAGCCACAGCCTAGATCTAACAATGACTGGGGTTGTTTGGCAAAGCGCGCCACAAACTGGGGCAGATACTCGACCAAAAATGCACTGCCACGATCGATTTTATCCCAGCCAAAAATACCTGGTTTGCTGAAAAAGCTTCTGCCCTGGCCAGGTTCAATTAATCTTATGGCCTGATACTGTTTGTCATCCAGGGGCTTGGGCTGCAGATTAATTAGCTGTATTGAAGCTCGATAGCAGACGCCATGTTTTTCGGCATTGGTACGGTCGCCAAACAATGCGCAGGCCTGTTTGACAGAGGTCTTAATGCCCTCATTCTTTTCGCCGCTGAGCCATAACTTACCGCCAGGCTTTAGCAGCTGTCCGGCCTGATTGATAATATGGTGGCTGCTGGCTCGCTCTTTGGACAGCCGATAAAGTACTGTGTCAAAGCTATTGGCGGTCAATTCGGAAAAATCAAAATCATTAAACAGGCAGTTGAGACCGGCCTGGTTGGCACTGCGGGCTATATCAAAGCGATTGCTGACCAGACTGATTGAGCATTGCTTGTTGCTGGCCAGGCTAGCCCAGTTTGCCTGGGACCAGTTCTCATCGGCAACTATCAGGCAGGTACCCTGAATAAAAGCTAACTGCTGTACCAGCAGAGCTACACTTTTATCGCCAGCGCTGTGGTTTTCAGCGGCTAGGTTATTCATTGGATAGAGGAGACTTCGAGTTCGGTCAGTGGTCGATAGTCCCCTGGTTCAAGCTCTGGGTCGAGAATAATATCTCCCACCTGAGAGCGGTGCAGGCTTACCACATGATTGCCCAGGGCCGCGAACATACGCTTGACCTGATGATACTTACCCTCGGCAATGCTGAGTCTCAGATGGTGCTGATCAATCTGTTCCATATGGGCGGGCATACAGCGGTGTTTTTCGCCTTCCAGCAACACACCAGCTGCCAGGGCAGCCTGATAATCATTGCCTATAGCTTCCGCCAGCCCCACTTGGTAGATTTTGGCGCAGTCGGATCTGGGTGAGGTAAGTCGATGGTTCCACTGGCCATCGTCGGTAATTAGCAGCAATCCCGTGGTATCTATATCCAGGCGCCCGGCGATCTGCAGCTCTTCACTGCGGTGCTCGTACATCAGGCCTATGGCGGTGGGGTTATTGTGATCTTTGGTCACTGACACAATGCCGGCGGGCTTGTTCATCATAAAGTAGCGATGCTGGGCCAGCGTAATGGTTGAGCCCTCGATAGCTACAGTCTGATCTGGGCGAACTTTTTGTGCGGGGTTGACCACGGCTCTATCGTCCAAGGTGACCTCACCAGTTTTGATTAGCCGTTTGGCTTCAGTGCGGGATAGATCCGTGGCATTGCTAATATATTTATCTAGGCGCAAGACTTGGGTTAACCTTTGTTGGCCAAGAGCTGTGCGGCTTCTTTGGCAAAGTAAGTCAAAATACCATCGGCGCCGGCGCGCTTAAACGCCAGCAGTGATTCCATAATCACCTGTTCGCGATTGAGCCAGCCATTGTCAAAGGCAGCGCAGTGCATGGCATATTCACCGCTAACCTGATAGGCGAAGGTGGGCGCTTTCAGTTGATCTTTTACTCGGCGCACCACATCCAGATAGGGCATGCCTGGTTTCACCATAATCATATCGGCGCCCTCATCCAGATCTAGAGCACATTCGTGTAGTGCCTCGTCAGAATTACCCGGATCCATCTGATAGGTCTTTTTGTCGCCACCCTTAATATTGCCTGCCGAGCCCACGGCGTCTCTAAACGGGCCATAGTAGGACGAGGCATACTTGGCCGCGTAGGCCATAATCTGTGTATTGACGAAGCCTTGGTCTTCCAATTCTTCGCGAATATCGCCTATGCGGCCGTCCATCATATCCGAGGGAGCGACAATATCTGCGCCAGCCTGAGCATGAGACAGGGCCTGCTTTACCAGGGTTTCATTGGTAATATCATTGATAACATAGCCAGACTCTTGATCGATAATGCCATCCTGGCCATGGCTGGTAAAAGGGTCCAGTGCAACATCTGTTATTACACCCAACTCCGGGACCGCCTGTTTGAGCGCGCGCACAGCACGCTGAGCTAGACCCTCGGGATTGTAGGCCTCCTCGGCCAGCAGTGATTTCTTATCTTGATTGACCACTGGAAACAGAGCGACCGCGGGAATGCCCAGGGCGGCAATTTCTTTGGCCTCGGCAACCAGCATATCTATGGATAGCCTGTTGACGCCCGGCATGGAAGCCACGGCCTCTGATGTGGCTGTGCCCTCGATAACAAATATAGGCAGAATTAAATCATTGGCAGAAATTGTCGTTTCACTGGTCAGGCGCCGCGAAAAGTCCGTGGCGCGATTGCGACGCATACGGCTGTAGGGATAGGGCCCGCGACTACTTTTAAAACTCATGGTATCTCCCAGAGAAATATTTACCCAAGTGACTGTGCTGCCAGCCCGACTTTGACTGGACGGTAATTTTAGCGCTGTGCGGTATGTTAACGCCCCCCAGCATTAAATGCGCGCGAAAACACGCTCCGCCGCATTTAAAGTATCTTCAATATCCTGATCTGTGTGGGCTGCCGACATAAAGCCCGCCTCGTAGGAAGCTGGCGCCAGATAGATGCCCTCTTGCAACATGCCATGGAAAAACTTGGCAAAGCGCTCAGTGTCACAGCGCATCACCTGATCATAGTTAATAATTTTTTCTTCCTCGGAGAAGAAAACGCCCCACATGGTACCCACATGGTTGCTGGTCATTGGGATACCGGCGGCTGTGGCTCGCTCGACCAGACCTTTCACCAATCTGTCTGTACGCTCGATCACCGGCTCGAGAAAACCTGGTGCCGAAATTAATTCAAGAGTAGCCAGACCGGCCGCCATAGCGACAGGGTTGCCCGATAGAGTGCCAGCTTGATACACGGGGCCCAGTGGGGCTATCTGATGCATAATTTCCCGCTTGCCGCCAAAGGCACCGACGGGCATGCCACCACCAATAACCTTACCCAGGCAGATAAGATCTGCATCTATGCCGTAATGACCTATGGCACCCTGCTGGCTGATACGGAAGCCAGTCATTACTTCATCGATAATAAGCAGGGCTCCATGGGCAGTACAGCACTCGCGCATAGCCTCCAAAAAGCCAGGGATAGGGGGTACACAGTTCATATTGCCAACCACGGGCTCAACAATTACGCAGGCAACCTGATCACCAATTTCGGCAAAGGCTTGTTTGAGTTGCTCTATATTGTTGTAAGACAGGGTGACAGTGTGATCGGCCAGACATTCTGGTACTCCGGGAGAGCTGGGCACGCCCAGGGTTAGAGCACCGGATCCGGCCTTGACCAGCAGAGAGTCTGAATGGCCGTGATAGCAGCCTTCAAATTTAATAATTTTATCGCGGCCAGTGTATCCGCGAGCCAGACGGATGGCACTCATGGTCGCCTCGGTCCCCGAGTTGACCATGCGAATCATTTCCATACCTGGAACAATGGAGCAAATTTTGTCGGCCAGTTTAATTTCCAACTCGGTGGGGGTGCCAAAGGTCATGGCTTTTTCCAGCTGGGTACGAATTGCATTCAGTACATCCTCATGACCATGGCCGAGCAGCATAGGCCCCCAGGACAGCACATAGTCGATATAGCGTCTGCCGTCGGCATCAAACATGTAGGCACCGCTGGCTCGGTCAAAAAACCTTGGCGTACCACCCACAGCTTTAAATGCGCGCACTGGCGAATTGACGCCGCCGGGAATATGCCGCTTGGCAGCGTCAAAAAGTTGCGTTGAGCGGGGGGTTAAATCTGGTGCTGTATCGGACATTAAACTATTCCTGAAAAGTAAACGGATATTGCTGAATTCAAAACCTGTATTATCCTTAAATAAGCGGGCGGAAGCTATTGAAGCCCATAAATGACTTCACAAGCGCCACCGATGCAGGGAGCAACCATGGACATTGAGCAGGTTTTACAATTCTGGTTTGGCGAGCGCATAAACAGCGCCACGCCCTCGGCCCAGGCCAACCTATGGTGGCGAAAGCAACCGGAGGTAGACCAGCAGATACGTGAGGATTTTGCAGACGGATTGCGCGATCTGGCTGAGGGTAAGTATAGGGATTGGCTGCACAGTGCCAGGGGCAGGTTGGCGGCCATTATTGTGCTGGACCAGTTCTCGAGAAATATGTACCGCGACAGACCAGAAGCTTTTGCTCAGGATAAGCTAGCCTTGGGCTGGTGCCTGGAGGGTCTAGAGGACAATATTGATCTGCAGCTTGAACCTATTGAGAGAGTTTTCTTCTATCTGCCTCTGGAGCACTCTGAAGATTTACAGATGCAGGTCCTCTCTTGCCGCAAATTTGCGGAATTATTGAAGTGTAGTAGCAGTACTCAAACTGCTCAGGCTAGGGGTACCTACGAGGATTTTAGTCGTTACGCTGAGCGCCACAGGGAGGTGATTCAGCAGTTTGGTCGTTTCCCTCATCGCAACAAGATACTGGGCAGAGCCAGCACTGCATTGGAGCAGCAGTATCTAGACACACCGGGCAGTGGTTTTTAATCATTCAGGGCACTGAGCACCCAGATTGCAGGCATCTAAAAAGGCTGCACCACTACCAGAATCACAATAGCTACCAGAAATAGCACAGGCACCTCATTAAAGACGCGGAAGTAGACATGGCTCTTTTCGCTGCGATCTTCAGCCAGCTGTTTCATATGGCGCAGACAGAGATGCTGATAGCCAATCAATAGGACCACCAAAAGAGCTTTTAGCTGGAACCAGGTTTGGTTTAGGTAGGCCTCTGGCGCCATAAAAACAATCCACAGTCCCAGCAGCACAGTTGCAAACATGGATGGATTGGCAATTCCATTGTAGAGCTTGCGCTCCATCAACTTAAAGCGCTCGATACTTGGCCTGTCCTCAGACATGGCATGATAGACAAACAGGCGCGGCAGATAAAACAGCGCCGCAAACCAGCAGATCACTGCGATAATATGAAATGCTAACACCCATTTGTACATATATAGCCTCTTTGGCCAATTGTGGCCGTATTGAAATATCTGGATCACCTGTTTTGGGGTATTATAGGCGGCCGAAATGAATCTGGATATTTAAAAGCGAGGCAAACAGGTGGTTAAAGTGGGTATTGTAGGCGGAACAGGCTATACAGGAGCAGAATTACTGCGCCTATTGGCTGGGCACCCCAATGCTAAGGTCACTGTGATTACCTCGCGCACTGAGGCTGGTGTGCCAGTGGCAGATCCGTACCCCAATCTTAGAGGCGTGGTGGATCTGTGTTTTTCTGAGCCAGACATAGAGAGCCTTGCCAGCTGTGATCTGGTATTTTTTGCCACGCCCCATGGTGTGGCGCAAAACACTGTGCCCGCTATTTTGGCCACCGGTACCAAAGTTATAGATCTATCTGCCGACTTTAGAATTAGAGATATACCCCTGTGGGAGCACTGGTATGGTCAGCCCCATGCTGCAGCTGATTTGGTACCAAAGGCCGTCTACGGCTTGCCTGAATATAATCGCAGTGCGATTCAGACTGCCGATCTGATTGCCTGCCCTGGCTGTTACCCCACTAGTGTGCAACTAGGTTTAATGCCGCTGCTGCTGGCTGGCTGTGTAGATACCGCAGATCTGATTGCCAATGCAGCCTCAGGAGTCAGTGGCGCTGGCAGGCAGGCCAGTGTGGCCAACCTGTATCCAGAGGTCAGTGACAGCTTTAAGGCCTATGCTGCTTCCGGGCACAGGCATCTGCCTGAAATTGAGCAGGGTCTGGCAGATATGGCAGGCTCAGCTGTGGGCTTAACCTTTGTGCCGCACCTGCTACCAATTAATCGCGGCATACATACCACGCTGTATGCCAATTTAACGGATACAGAAGTGGATGTGCAGGCGCTGTATGACCAGTGCTATGCCAGCGAACCCTTTGTGGATGTGCTGCCAGCGGGCAGTCACCCGGAGACCAGATCGGTGCGTGGCTCCAACTATTGTCGCATCTCGGTACACCGTCCAGGCAATGGTAAAAAAGTCGTTGTGCTGGTCGTTGAAGATAACTTGACTAAAGGCGCCTCGGGCCAGGCGGTGCAATGTATGAATATAATGTTTGGCCTACCAGAGAATAATGGCTTGAGCATGCCCGGGATGGTGCCCTGATGATTGAAGGTAAGCCCATAGTCATTACTTACCGGCCTGGGCAGAAATATGTACTGCTCGCTCTGGTGCTGGCAGCTGTGGCGGCGCTGCTTGTTGTGGGCAAACTCTGGGGAACCGCGCTGTCCAATCAGCAGTTAGCCGAGATGCTGCGTCTCGAGGAAAAGACCGTCGAATTGCAGGCTCAGTTAGACGATAAATCTGCTGAGTTGAGTCGCGTTGCTCTCAGTGCCGAAGTGGATATGGCAGCACTGGAAAAAAGCCGCCAGGAGATGATTGGGCTGCAACAGCAAATCTACCAGCGGGATGAAGAGCTTGAGCTCTATAGAGAACTGCTGCAGGACAATAATCAGCCCAATGGGCTGTCAGTGAGTGACCTTAATCTCAGCGTACTTGAGGATGGCCGAATTCGCTATCGCTGGGTGGCCAGGCAGAAGACCGCCAAGATGAAAACACTGAGTGTCTATGCAGATATGTGGGTGATTGGGCGACAGGGTGAAGAAGAGGTAACCCTGTCTCTTGCCGATATTGATGATGAGGTGAAACGATTGCCTTTAAAACGTGAATTTAAGTACTTTTCGATTATTCAGGGCATTTTAAAGTTGCCTGAAGACTTTGAACCTGAGAAGGTAAGGGTAGCTTTGAGATACACTTGGATGGATAAATTTCAATCTGATCAAAAATTTGATTGGAAAATTGAGGAATAAAAGATGTTTGGAATGAAAGACAGTGAAAGCGCAAACCCATTTTCTTCCTCAGCTACGACTTTAATAGCTGAGGGTACAGAAGTGGAGGGAGATCTTAATTTCAAAGGCAATTTGGAGATTCAGGGTTCAGTCACCGGCAATATACTGTCGGATGATGAAGGTGCTCGAGTCCGTATTCTTCAGGGAGGCTCCATTCAGGGAGAAGTATGGGTTTCTCATGTTGTGGTCAACGGCAATGTCAAAGGCGATATCTTTGCCAGCAAACAGGTCAAACTAGCTTCTAAGGCCGTGGTTGAGGGCAATATCCATTACAACCTGATTGAGATTGAGCGCGGTGCAGAAGTAGTGGGCAGTTTTGTTCACGAGCAGCCGCAAACCAATGTCACAGCTTTTCCCAAAGAGGGACGCGCTGAAGAGTCTGCAGAATCGAACAAGAAGGCCGACAAGCAGTCGATATAAGTAATACGAACTGATCAGATTGAATGGTCGGAGGACAGGAAGTAAAAATGTCAGGTATCCAAACATTTACACCAACAGCGCTGGAAGTTACTGAGCGCGCCGTTGCCAAAGTACAGAGTCTTAAAACTGAAGAGGACAACGACGATCTCAAATTGAGAGTCTATGTCACCGGTGGAGGCTGCTCGGGCTTTCAGTATGGTTTTTCTTTTGAAGACAATATGGCTGAGGATGACACACCTGTGTCCCGGGATGGGGTTACAGTGCTTATTGATTCGCTGAGCTTTCAATATCTCGCCGGCTCTACAGTCGACTATGAAGAGGGTTTGATGGGCTCGCGCTTTACTATCACCAATCCTAATGCTTCCACAACTTGCGGTTGTGGCGCCTCTTTCTCGATTTAATAAGGATATTCCCTATGAAAATGATTTTCATACTACTGCTTTCACCCCTGCTGGCTTATGCCATGCCCACAGAGCCAGTCAGCCCCATCACCAATGAATATGATTCCACAAACGGGTTGATTGCCAGGCTTGATTTCGAGCAGGCCGATCAGATTGTTGAGGCACTGTTGCGAGTAGAGGCCTATTACGAACAGCAGGGCTTTGCCGAGAGCCATCCACCTGTGGCCTTTGTTATCTTTGGCCCGCCAGTGGCTATTTTCTTTAAGAATAACTACAGCGAAAACAAACAGATTGTCGATCTTGCTGCTCGACTAACGGCATTAAAAGTCATTGATGTCAAAGTCTGCGAGTTTAGCTATCAGGCCGAGGGTCTGGATAGCAAAAACCTTCTACCCTTTGTAAGCACCGTGCCCTTTGGGCCCGACGAGGTCACCAGATTAGTGGAAGAAGAGCGCTACAACTACTTTTAGACACTGCAGAGTTAGGGTAAATATAGTCCGCCGAGAACAGTTTCTCGCTCTGCGCCAGTCACAGCAGGCAGATTGCCGCTGCCAGCCTCTAGGCGCCGTTTAGCCAGCCAGGCAAAGGCGCTGGCTTCCACCCAACTAGGATCCAGCCCCAGAGCAATGGTCGAATCTACCTTAGCGGTGAGTGCCAAGTTAAGGCTATTCATCAGTGCTCCATTAAACGCTCCGCCTCCACAGACATAGACTTCATCCACGGAAAGGCCCAGGCCATTTATTTCATCGGCAATGGTCTCAGCGGTAAATTGCAGCAAGCTGGCCTGAACATCCTGTGCTGCAATAGGTGGCAGAAAACTAAGCTGCTGTTCCAGCCACTGTTGATGAAATGCCTCGCGACCAGTGCTTTTTGGCGCTGGCAGGTCAAAATAAGAGTGGCTTTTAAGCTGTGATAACAGGTTGGTATTGCAAGCGCCTCCCGCGGCCCACTGACCATTGGAGTCGTAGTCACTAGCTAAATGTTTTTTGCACCAGCTGTCGAGTAGAAGATTACCGGGGCCGGTATCAAATCCACTGCAATGCCCCTGAGCAGGTAAAACAGTGATATTGGCTATGCCGCCAATATTGACGATCACCCGATTGAGCCGAGCATCTGAAAATAGTTGGCGATGAAAGGCCGGCACCAGCGGAGCGCCGTGGCCACCCAGCGCCATATCCTTGCGTCGAAAGTCGGCTACCACTGCGCAGCCAGTGCGCGCAGCAATAATATTGGGGTCGCCAATTTGCTGGCTAAAGCTAATATTGCCTTGGCCTGGCGCCGAGTGGCGTACGGTCTGGCCATGGCTGCCGATAGCGACAATCTGATCTGCAGCCAAGCCAAGTTCAGCCATTAAACCCAGACAGGCCTCGGCAAATAACTCGCCCATAAGCTGGTCGGTCTCGGCATAGAGTTGCACCCTATCTATGCCGGGTTGGCAAAGGTTCTGGATATCTTGTTTTAGCTGCTCTGGAATAGTTTGGCTATAGCTGCCAACCAGCTTGAATTGACCCTGATCAAAGCTAGCTGCAACAGCATCAATCCCGTCAATACTTGTGCCTGACATAAGGCCAATATAGAGGTTGGTCATTTGAAACTGTTAGTTAGCACTGGAATTATTGCGCTGCGCCGACGCGAGCTGAGTTGGCCGCTGATATTCAGCAAGCTGAGCCAGGCTAGATTTAGTAGCTTTAAGAAAAGCAGCTTTTTCTGCCTTAGCAATTGGCTGCGACTGGGGCAACTTAACGGTACGGGGGTTTCGATGTACCCCGTTCACTAGGAACTCATAGTGCAGATGGGGTCCCGTGGCATAGCCGGTGGAGCCCACTGTGCCTATTAGCTGCCGCTGTCGCACAGTTTGCCCTTTGCGCACCTTCTTGCGATTGAGGTGCAGATATTTGGTGGTGTAGGTCTGGCCGTGCTGAACAAATACATAGTTGCCATTTGGCTTGCTATATCCAGTGGCTATAACCTTGCCATCGCCAGCCGCATAGACAGGTGTGCCTCGAGGTGCTGCATAGTCCACTCCGCGATGGGCTTTGATCTTTTTATGAATCGGATGCTTGCGCCGCAAGTTAAACCCTGAACTGATGCGAAATATATCCAATGGCGTGCGCAGAAAGGCTTTGCGCATGCTGCGACCCTCTGGCGTATAGTAGTTACTGCGCCCTTTGCTGTTGGTGTAGCGCACTGCCTGGTAAGTTTTCCCGCGGTTGGTAAAAGAGGCGGCGATAATATTGCCTGTCCCAAGTTTCTCTCCCTCCAGGTACCTGTCTTCATAGGTAAGAGAAAAAGAATCTCCGCGGCGAATATCAAACACAAAATCAATATCCCAGCCAAATATGTTGGCGAGCTCCATAATAAGCTTGTCGGGTAGATTGGCTTCTTTTCCGGCCATATAGAGAGAATCTTTAATAACGCCCTCTCTGTAACTTACTAGCACCTCCGGCTGACGCAGTTGTTTCTCTGCAATATAGCTGCCGTTCTTATAGGTGAATATATGGCTCTCAAGAGGCGACTTTATATACTGCAGTTCAGCCAAAATGCCATCGTTATTGACGCCAAAGCGGAAAGTCTCGCCCGGATAGAGGTTGCGCAAAGCTCTGCCTGACTTGGAGGACGAGACTTTATAGACATCCAAAGGGCTTAGTTTAGCGCGCTGGAATAAAGTGGATAGGTTGTCACCGCTGGCGACACGCTGCTCTTTCCAGTCTAGTTCAAGATAGCTGGGCTCCTCAGCTTCAGGTGCTGGCTCCTCAATAACAATGGCTATGGGCTCAGCTATTTGGCGCTTTACTTCGGTATATTTGCCGGGGTAGGCCGTGAGAGCCAGCAAGCAGCCAGCCAGAGCCGCCGAGACGATCAGGTGGCGCCGCGGAAACTCACGAAATATTGAAAGCAAAAAACCGCTGAATTTTTGCAGGATACTCATTGTCGAGAAACGCCAATATTTTTAATTCGGGAGATTTTAGCTCGATTTATTAACAGGTTACAACGATAACCTCGTGCTTTTTGATAAATAAGTCTCGCAACGAGCTATAAATTGGCGGGTTTGAGTTGGGATGCTATAAATTCTTGTATTTGGCGCGCCAATCTGTAGAGTTGTCGATCCTTGTAATTCAGCAGCGAAATCAATAGTAATGAAGCAGAATGGTCAGCAGTTAATCGAGCAATTACGCAGCCGTGGTCTGGTCGCGCAGGTATCAGGCGATGAACAGCTCGAAGGGCATTTGGATAAGCCGCAGGCGGTTTACTGTGGCTTTGACCCCACAGCGGATAGTTTGCATCTTGGCCATCTGGTGCCCCTATTGGTGCTTAAGCGCTTTCAGCAAGCTGGGCATACACCCATAGCCCTAGTTGGCGGCGCCACTGGTATGATTGGCGACCCCAGCTTTAAGGCTGATGAGCGCAAATTGAATACGCCAGATGTTATTGCCGGCTGGGCTGATAAGATAAAGGCTCAGGTTAGCCAGTTTATCGATTTTGACTGTGCGGACAACGCGGGCATAGTGGCCAATAATCTGGATTGGACGGCAGAGATGACAGCGCTGGACTTCCTGCGCGATGTCGGCAAGCACTTTTCCGTGAATAGCATGATTGCCAAAGAGTCGGTCAAGCAGCGTATTGACCGCGAGGGATCTGGTATATCCTTTACTGAGTTCTCCTACTCTCTTTTACAGGGTTTAGACTTCGCTGAGCTCAATCGGCGCTATAACTGTACGCTCCAGGTGGGCGGAAGTGATCAGTGGGGCAACATAGTCAGCGGTATAGATCTGGCTCGCCGTCAGAATCAAGCTCAGTGTTTCGGTCTTACAGTACCTCTTATCACCAAGGCCGATGGCACCAAGTTTGGCAAGACTGAGGCTGGCGCTGTGTGGCTAGATGCCAAAAAAACCTCTCCTTATAGCTTCTATCAGTTTTGGCTCAATGTTGCCGATGCTGATGTGTATAAATTTCTCAGTTACTTTACCTTTCTTCCTCTGAAGGAGATTGAAGCGATTGAAGCTGCGGATAACGCGGCTGAGGGTCGCCCTCAGGCTCAGGGGATACTAGCTCGCGAAGCCACTGCATTGGTTCATGGCGAGCAGGGTCTCAATGCAGCACTGCGTATTACCCAGGCGCTGTTTAGTGGTGACCCCAATCAACTTTCGGAACAGGATTTCGAGCAACTGGGTCAGGATGGCCTGCCATGTTCGCAACTGTCCGATGCAGATTTGGTCGAAAAACCATTGACTAACCTGCTGACGGATTGCGGTATGGCGAAAGCCGGGCGTGAAGTAAAGGATGCCTTGGGCCGCAATTCCGTGTTTATAAATGGGGTTGCCAAGGGCGCCGCAGATAATATGTCCACCCAGGATAGCTTCTCTGTTGAGCACGCTCTTTATCGGCGTTTCTTTTTAGTGCGGTTAGGCAAGAAGAAATACCATCTCTTTGAACGGGTTTAGGCGCTTTTTTGATCAGTTTTTGGCCAGCCTGAAAATAAAACCAAATACTTGTTGACAGTCTAGTGCCCATCTGTAGAATGCGCGCTCCCAACCGGGTGAGCCGCCCTGAAAACAGCGGCAAGAAGCAGAATTTAAATGGCTAGTTATTTATTTGATTTCTACTGTTGACATGTTCAATTGCGACGCTAGAATGCGCGCTCCCAACAGCAATGTTGAGAAGCAAAATTAGTGTCGCGATTTGAGAGTGAAATTAAAGTCAAATAATTCACTTCGCACTGTTGACAAAGGGTCGGCGTTCTATAGAATACGCCCCCCGCTCAGATGAGCGAATCGTTCTTTAAAAATATAATCAAGCAATGCGTGTGGGCACTTGCTAATTGATATTGGATAAATATATATCATAGGCAAGTGACTCATCGATTCATTTATGAATGTGATAAGTGCAAACTTATGAAACTGAGATTTTGAATGGTAAAGCAAGTTTTGCGTAACCATTTCCTCGACTTAATTGGAGAGGTTAAACGATTAAACTGAAGAGTTTGATCATGGCTCAGATTGAACGCTGGCGGCAGGCCTAACACATGCAAGTCGAGCGCGAAAACACTTCGGTGTGAGTAGAGCGGCGGACGGGTGAGTAATGCTTGGGAATCTGCCCAGTAGTGGGGGATAACGTGTGGAAACGCACGCTAATACCGCATACGTCCTACGGGAGAAAGCAGGGGATCTTCGGACCTTGCGCTATTGGATGAGCCCAAGTCGGATTAGCTAGTTGGTGGGGTAATGGCCTACCAAGGCGACGATCCGTAGCTGGTCTGAGAGGATGATCAGCCACACTGGGACTGAGACACGGCCCAGACTCCTACGGGAGGCAGCAGTGGGGAATATTGCACAATGGGCGAAAGCCTGATGCAGCCATGCCGCGTGTGTGAAGAAGGCTCTAGGGTTGTAAAGCACTTTCAGTAGGGAGGAAAAGCTTAAGGTTAATAACCTTGAGCCCTGACGTTACCTACAGAAGAAGCACCGGCAAACTCCGTGCCAGCAGCCGCGGTAATACGGAGGGTGCGAGCGTTAATCGGAATTACTGGGCGTAAAGCGCGCGTAGGTGGTTTGATAAGCTAGCTGTGAAAGCCCCGGGCTCAACCTGGGAACTGCAGTTAGAACTGTCTGACTAGAGTACAGTAGAGGGTGGCGGAATTTCCTGTGTAGCGGTGAAATGCGTAGATATAGGAAGGAACATCAGTGGCGAAGGCGGCCACCTGGACTGATACTGACACTGAGGTGCGAAAGCGTGGGGAGCAAACAGGATTAGATACCCTGGTAGTCCACGCCGTAAACGATGTCTACTAGCCGTTGGGAGACTTGATCTCTTAGTGGCGCAGTTAACGCGATAAGTAGACCGCCTGGGGAGTACGGCCGCAAGGTTAAAACTCAAATGAATTGACGGGGGCCCGCACAAGCGGTGGAGCATGTGGTTTAATTCGACGCAACGCGAAGAACCTTACCAGGTCTTGACATCCTAGAAACTTAGCAGAGATGCTTTGGTGCCTTCGGGAATCTAGTGACAGGTGCTGCATGGCTGTCGTCAGCTCGTGTCGTGAGATGTTGGGTTAAGTCCCGTAACGAGCGCAACCCTTGTCCTTAGTTGCCAGCACGTAATGGTGGGAACTCTAAGGAGACTGCCGGTGACAAACCGGAGGAAGGTGGGGACGACGTCAAGTCATCATGGCCCTTACGACCTGGGCTACACACGTGCTACAATGGCCAGTACAGAGGGCTGCAAACCCGCGAGGGGGAGCCAATCTCACAAAGCTGGTCGTAGTCCGGATCGCAGTCTGCAACTCGACTGCGTGAAGTTGGAATCGCTAGTAATCGTGAATCAGAATGTCACGGTGAATACGTTCCCGGGCCTTGTACACACCGCCCGTCACACCATGGGAGTGGGTTGCAAAAGAAGTAGCTAGGCTAACCTTCGGGAGGCCGGTTACCACTTTGTGATTCATGACTGGGGTGAAGTCGTAACAAGGTAGCCCTAGGGGAACCTGGGGCTGGATCACCTCCTTAAACGAATATCCTTTTCGTTAGTAAGTGCTCACACGCATTGCTTGATTATTATTGGTTAGCAGTAAAGTACGGTATGTCGACCGGGCTGCTATGACCCGTCGCATTAGAATTGGGTCTGTAGCTCAGTTGGTTAGAGCGCACCCCTGATAAGGGTGAGGTCGGTGGTTCAAATCCACCCAGACCCACCAATTTGCCCGAAACGGGGCTATAGCTCAGCTGGGAGAGCGCCTGCCTTGCACGCAGGAGGTCAGCGGTTCGATCCCGCTTAGCTCCACCACTTTACTGCACGAGAAGTTAGCGATAAGCGCACCGCGTTTATCACTGGCTTTTTTTATGCCAGATGCTCTTTAAAAAGGTAATTATTGAATACTGAAAATTTTTTCAAGGCCAGTGTGTATTTTTTACACATCTGTCCGGCGAAATTTTTGTTACTTAAACTACTATGAAAATAGTAAGTCGCAAAAAAATCTTGCTAGCTTGTACTATATAGTCAAGCGAGTAAGCGCATACGGTGGATGCCTTGGCAGTTGGAGGCGATGAAGGACGTAGGAGCCTGCGATAAGCTTCGGGGAGGTGGCAAACACCCTTTGATCCGAAGATTTCCGAATGGGGAAACCCACCTGGCATAAGCCAGGTATCGTACACTGAATACATAGGTGTACGAAGCGAACCCGGAGAACTGAAACATCTAAGTACCCGGAGGAAAAGAAATCAACCGAGATTCCCTTAGTAGCGGCGAGCGAACGGGGAGCAGCCTGCAAGTGATAGTAGAAGTGTTAGTGGAACAGTCTGGAAAGTCTGGCAATAAAGGGTGATAGCCCCGTACACGAAAACTCATCTATGGTACTAAGCTTGCGAAAAGTAGGTCGGGACACGAGTTATCTTGACTGAACATGGGGGGACCATCCTCCAAGGCTAAATACTACCAACTGACCGATAGTGAACTAGTACCGTGAGGGAAAGGTTAAAAGAACCCCGGAGAGGGGAGTGAAATAGATCCTGAAACCGTATGCGTACAAGCAGTAGGAGCAGACTTGTTCTGTGACTGCGTACCTTTTGTATAATGGGTCAGCGACTTATTTTCAGTGGCAAGGTTAACCGTATAGGGGAGCCGTAGGGAAACCGAGTCTTAATAGGGCGTCTTAGTCGCTGGGAATAGACCCGAAACCGGGCGATCTATCCATGGCCAGGTTGAAGGTGCCGTAACAGGCACTGGAGGACCGAACCCACTAATGTTGAAAAATTAGGGGATGAGCTGTGGATCGGAGTGAAAGGCTAATCAAGCCCGGAGATAGCTGGTTCTCCTCGAAAGCTATTTAGGTAGCGCCTCATGTCTCACCACTGGGGGTAGAGCACTGTTTCGGCTAGGGGGTCATACCGACTTACCAACCCGATGCAAACTCCGAATACCAGTGAGTGCAATCATGGGAGACACACGGCGGGTGCTAACGTTCGTCGTGGAGAGGGAAACAACCCAGACCGCCAGCTAAGGTCCCAAATATCAGTTAAGTGGGAAACGATGTGGGAAGGCTCAGACAGCTAGGAGGTTGGCTTAGAAGCAGCCATCCTTTAAAGAAAGCGTAATAGCTCACTAGTCGAGTCGGCCTGCGCGGAAGATTTAACGGGGCTAAACTGATAACCGAAGCTGCGGATGCATGTTTACATGCATGGTAGAGGAGCGTTCTGTAAGCCGTTGAAGGTGCATCGTAAGGTGTGCTGGAGGTATCAGAAGTGCGAATGCTGACGTGAGTAACGATAAAGCGGGTGAAAAACCCGCTCGCCGGAAGATCAAGGTTTCCTGTCCAACGCTAATCGGGACAGGGTTAGTCGGTACCTAAGGCGAGGCCGAAAGGCGTAGTCGATGGAAAACAGGTTAATATTCCTGTACCGCTATATACTGCGATGGGGGGACGGAGAAGGCTAGGTGATCAGGGCGTTGGTTGTCCCTGTATAAGCATGTAGGGAGATTCCTTAGGTAAATCCGGGGAATCACTATCCTGAGACGCGATATCGAGCTCAATTGCGAGCGAAGTCATTGATGCCATGCTTCCAAGAAAAGCCTCTAAGCTTCAGGTATATAGAGACCGTACTCTAAACCGACACAGGTGATCAGGTAGAGAATACCAAGGCGCTTGAGAGAACTATGGTGAAGGAACTAGGCAAAATGGTGCCGTAACTTCGGGAGAAGGCACGCCGATTTTGGTGATGGGATTTACTCCCTAAGCTGAGGTTGGCCGCAGAGACCAGGCCCCTGCGACTGTTTATCTAAAACACAGCACTCTGCAAACTCGTAAGAGGAAGTATAGGGTGTGACGCCTGCCCGGTGCCGGAAGGTTAATTGATGGGGTTAGCTTCGGCGAAGCTCTTGATCGAAGCCCCGGTAAACGGCGGCCGTAACTATAACGGTCCTAAGGTAGCGAAATTCCTTGTCGGGTAAGTTCCGACCTGCACGAATGGCGTAACGATGGGGGCGCTGTCTCCACCATAGACTCAGTGAAATCGAAATCGCGGTGAAGATGCCGTGTTCCCGCGGCTAGACGGAAAGACCCCGTGAACCTTTACTATAGCTTGGCACTGAACTTTGAACCTATCTGTGTAGGATAGGTGGGAGGCTTTGAAGCGTGATCGCTAGATTGCGTGGAGCCATCCTTGAAATACCACCCTGGTATGTTTGAGGTTCTAACGTAGACCCATTATCTGGGTCGCGGACAGTGTCTGGTGGGTAGTTTGACTGGGGCGGTCTCCTCCCAAAGAGTAACGGAGGAGCGCGAAGGTACACTCAGCATGGTCGGAAATCATGCTATGAGCGCAAAGGTAGAAGTGTGCTTGACTGCGAGACTGACACGTCGAGCAGGTACGAAAGTAGGTCTTAGTGATCCGGTGGTTCTGTATGGAAGGGCCATCGCTCAACGGATAAAAGGTACTCCGGGGATAACAGGCTGATACCGCCCAAGAGTTCATATCGACGGCGGTGTTTGGCACCTCGATGTCGGCTCATCACATCCTGGGGCTGGAGCTGGTCCCAAGGGTATGGCTGTTCGCCATTTAAAGTGGTACGCGAGCTGGGTTCAGAACGTCGTGAGACAGTTCGGTCCCTATCTGCCGTGGGCGTTGGAAAATTGAGGAAAGCTGCTCCTAGTACGAGAGGACCGGAGTGGACGAACCCCTGGTGTTTGGGTTGTCATGCCAATGGCATTGCCCAGTAGCTACGTTCGGACGGGATAACCGCTGAAAGCATCTAAGCGGGAAGCCTCTTCCAAGATTAATTTTCCCTGGGGGTTTAACCCCCCTGAAGGGCCGTTCAAGACTAGGACGTTGATAGGTTGGGTGTGGAAGCGCTGTGAGGCGTTGAGCTAACCAATACTAATTGCCCGTGAGGCTTGACTATATAATGCAAGCGAGACGACGGACAGATTGTCTGAAGTACACGCAGGCCGAGAAAAAATTGTATTCAATAATTACCGACCTAATTTGAGTATGCTGATACTTATCAGTTTGCTCATACCAGTTTGCCTGGTAACCATAGAGAACTAGAACCACCTGATCCCATACCGAACTCAGTAGTGAAATGGTTCATCGCCGATGGTAGTGTGGGGTTTCCCCATGTGAGAGTAGGTCATTGCCAGGCTTCTAAACAATAAAAAACCCCTGCAGCATCGCTGCAGGGGTTTTTTATTGTTTGGGAAACAAGGATTTTCAGTCACCGCTCTCGGGTTCATGTGAGACCTTCTGTACCGCAGGTACGAGGGTCGGACGCCGCAGGCGCCGCGCAGCGGTTGCGAACAGCGTTCGCAATCCATTGTAGGTCCCAGCACCTATCAGTGTTTTTGTACTGTAAGGCTTATGCAGCATCGCTGCAGGGGTTTTTTATTGTTTGGAAAACAAGGATTTTCAGTCACCGCTCTCGGGTTCATGTGAGACCTTCTGTACCGCAGGTACGAGGGTCGGACGCCGCAGGCGCCGCGCAGCGGTTGCGAACAGCGTTCGCAATCCATTGTAGGTCCCAGCACCTATCAGTGTTTTTGTACTGTAAGGCTTATGCAGCATCGCTGCAGTGGCTGAGGCATAATAGGCACCCTAGGCACAATGCCTCGCAATCACTGCCCATCAGAGGGGGCAAAGTCCATGGAATATATCCTGTATCTCGCTCTCGGCGCCATGGCTGGATTAGTTGGCGGCCTATTTGGCTTAGGGGGCGGTGTAGTAATAGTCCCTATTCTGATTATCGCCTTTGAACTGCAGGGGATATCCCATAATGTCGCCACCCACATGGCCGTCAGTACCTCACTGGCCAGTATAATTTTTACCTCCATCCCCTCAATTTACACCCATGCTAAAAAGGGCTCGGTGCGCTGGAGCCTGGTCACCTGGATCAGCCCTGGCATAGTGCTAGGCGCCCTAGGCGGCGGGCTGTTTGCGCTATCTCTGACTGGCAGCAGTCTACAGCTGTTGCTGGGTGGGTTTTTTATGCTGGTGGCTCTGCAAATGCTATTTTATAAGCCTCAGGCTGCCTCCAGGGCAGGGCCAGGCCAGCCTTTGCTGCTGGTAGGGGGCAGCGGGATTGGCGGTATTTCCTCTTTATTTGGCATAGGAGGCGGGTCTCTCACCATTCCATTTTTGACCTATTTTGGGGTTCCAATGCACCATGCGGTGGGCACTGCAGCGGCCTGCGGGCTGCCGATCGCGCTCTTCTCAACATTGATTTATGCTGGTGCAGAGGCTCAGTCTGGCAATTTGCCTGAGGGAACTCTGGGTTATATATTTATACCCGCCTGGCTGGGCATTGTGATTGCCAGCGTACCCTGCGCTCGACTGGGGGCCCTGCTGGCATACAGATTAAATGAGCTGCGCTTAAAGCGACTGTTTGGCTTTCTGTTGATCGCCATGGCCGCAAGACTAATTTGGATTAATTTAACAGGCGACTAATGTGTCTGAACTACAAAGCAAAATTCTAAAGCTACTTGAAGATGGTCAGTTTCACTCTGGCGAGAGCCTTGGCGAGCGTCTGGGTGTCAGTCGCACCGCAGTATGGAAGCAGCTGCAAAAACTTGAGGCCATTGGTCTGCAGCTGGAATCGGTAAAAGGCACTGGTTATAGGGTCCCAGCTGGCTTCGAGCTGCTGGACCAACAGCAGATTCGCGATCAGATTAAGGTTCCAGCGCAGCTGATGCCCGCTCGGCTGGAGATTTTTCAAAATATAGATTCGACGAATAAATACCTTCGAGACCGAGTGGATAATCCCCAGTATGCGCGTTCTTTGGTGCTTTCGGAAAGCCAGTCTGGCGGGCGGGGCAGGCGAGGTAAGACCTGGGTGAGCCCGTTTGCCGCCAATATATATCTGTCTGCCCTCTGGGACTTTGAGCGCGGCGCCGAGGCACTCGAGGGCCTGAGTTTGGCCGTTGGTGTTGCCGTACGGCGGGCTCTGCTGGAGGTTGGTCTAAGTGATGTACAGCTCAAATGGCCCAATGATATCTATATAGGTCGCAAAAAATTGGGGGGTATTCTGTTGGAGATGCTGGGTGATCCAGCCGGATATTGCTCGGTAGTGGTTGGCATAGGTATCAATGTTTCAATGCCGTCACAGGCTGCGGCGGCAATCGATCAGGACTGGACAGATATTAACAGTCAATTGGCCCAGCCTATTTCTAGAAATCGCTTAGCAGCGGCCCTGATCAGTCATATTCTGTGCCTGCTGGACAGCTTTCAGGCTAGTGGCTTTGGGCCCTACAGAGACGAATGGCAGTCGGCAGATGCATTTGCTGGGCAACTGGCGACAGTCACCACAGTTCGTGATGCTATCAGTGGCACTGTGGTTGGTGTGGACAGTGGGGGAGCTCTGGAAATGAAACTTGCCAGTGGTGAGATACAGAGATTTATCGGTGGCGAACTCAGTTTGAGGTTGGCAAAGTGATTTTAGATATAGATGCGGGTAACAGTTTTGTTAAATGGCGAATTAAAGATGGCTCTGTGGATATAGCTGAGGGCTCTCAAGTTATAGCTGAAGGCTCTCAATGTATAACTGACGGCCCCAAAGTTATAGCTGAAGGCTGTCAAGTTATAGCTGAAGGCTCTGAGGCTACCGGGCAGGTTGTAAAGGCCGGTCTAAACCTAGGAAACACCCAGCGTCTGACCCAGGCTCGAATAGCCTCAGTTGCAGATCCGGCTGTAACTGAGACAGTCCGAGATCAGATGCAGCGACAATTTAATCTAGAGCTGCAAATAGCCAGAGTATCACCCCTTGTTGCCGGAGTTAGCTGTGGCTACAACGAGCCAGAGACCCTGGGCATTGATCGCTGGCTGGCTGCCGTTGCCGCCTACCAGAGAAATGCCGGCGCTGTGCTGGTTGTTGATGCCGGAAGCGCCATCACTATAGATCTGGTGGGTCCCCAGGGGCAGCATCTGGGAGGCTATATCTCTCCGGGCCTCAGGCTAATGCGTGAAGCCCTGTGGCAGGGCACTGATAGGGTTCAGGTGGATGAGGTGGAACCCTTAAATATGCTGGTTCCAGGGGCCAGCACCCAGGATGCAGTCAACCGAGGCTGCTTGCTTGCGGCAGTGGCCACTATAGAGAAATTGGCCAGCCAATATCCGGCCTCCATTGTAATAACCGGCGGCGATGGGCCCGTTATAGCCTCGGCTCTCTCACTGGCGGCAGACCATGTGCCGGGTTTGGTGCTGGATGGTTTAGCTATAGCCGGAGTAGAATTTACTCAGACCTTAATTTCCTAGGGCCACTGAGCCAGGGCTATTTGCGGTCTTAGGCTGATCCTTAGGCCCTGATTTTCCTCAGCTAAGCCTATTAGGCGATAATCCCGTAAAAAAATTGAAAGAACCCCCAGATAAGGTTGCTAATAGTCTCTAGTTTCACTAAAATCGCGCACCGTTTGTAGAGATGCTGGCGTAGCTCAGTTGGTAGAGCAGCTGACTTGTAATCAGCCGGTCGGGGGTTCGACTCCTCTCGCCAGCTCCAATTTTGGGTGAACTTGCTGATTTTATTGGCTTTTATAGGCAATAACAAAGTTCGACAAGATTTAAACGGAACAATGTGTAGGCGGGATTCCCGAGCGGCCAAAGGGATCAGACTGTAAATCTGACGCGAAAGCTTCGGTGGTTCGAATCCACCTCCCGCCACCAAGTTTGAAAAAGGTGCGTTTAGTACCTTAAGTGGGAAGTAGTAAGCAATGTGGAGGTGGAGAAGAGCCACCTTGGTTCGACAAACAGCTTTAGCTGTTTGATCGTCACGCAAGTGACGACCCGGAGGGTGAGGCTTGTAAAGCCGAATAATCCACCTCCCGCCACCAAGTTTGAAAAAGGTGCGTTTAGTACCTTAAGTGGGAAGCAGTAGGTAATGCTGCTTAGGGTACTGTTGGACAGGCGCTGTATAAGAGGGATTGTTTAGCGGGCATAGTTTAATGGTAGAACCTCAGCCTTCCAAGCTGATGATGCGGGTTCGATTCCCGCTGCCCGCTCCAAGTAAGACAGGTTGTATAAGAGGTTTGTGCTCATATAGCTCAGTCGGTAGAGCACTTCCTTGGTAAGGAAGAGGTCACCGGTTCAAATCCGGTTATGAGCTCCAAATTTTTGAGGGAGGGCGTTGGTTCTCTCTCTGTAATAAGAAGTAGTAGTGTTTAATTAGTTTAAAGTTCAGGGCATTAGAGAGTTAATAGCCCGCTAATGTCCCGTTTAGGAGATGCTGAGATGGCAAAAGAAAAGTTTGAAAGAAATAAGCCGCATGTGAACGTAGGCACCATTGGTCACGTTGACCATGGTAAAACTACTTTGACCGCTGCGATGACTCGCGTATGTGCAGAAGTGTACGGTGGCGAGATGAAAGCGTTTGATCAGATTGATAACGCTCCTGAAGAGCGCGAGCGCGGCATCACGATTTCAACGGCTCACGTTGAGTACGATTCGCCGATTCGTCACTACGCCCACGTAGACTGCCCAGGTCACGCTGACTATGTTAAAAACATGATCACCGGTGCTGCGCAGATGGACGGAGCTATCTTGGTATGTGGCGCGACTGATGGCCCAATGCCCCAGACTCGCGAGCACATCCTGCTGTCACGTCAGGTAGGTGTACCCTATGTTCTAGTATTCCTAAACAAAGCCGACCTGCTTGCAGAAGACTGTGGAGGCGTTGATTCAGAAGAATACGCCGAGATGCTTGAGCTAGTAGAGATGGAGCTGCGCGAGCTGCTCGATACCTACGAGTTCCCAGGCGACGACACACCTATTATTGTAGGTTCAGCGTTGATGGCTCTGGAAGGCAGAGACGACAACGAGCTGGGCACTACAGCGGTTAAGAAGCTGGTAGAAGCTCTGGATACTTATATCCCTGAGCCAGTCCGCGCAATTGACCAGCCGTTCCTGATGCCAATTGAAGATGTATTCTCCATCGCTGGTCGCGGTACTGTTGTAACCGGTCGAGTAGAGCGTGGCATTATCAAGGTAGGCGAAGAGATTGAAGTGATTGGTATCACTGATACTGCAAAGACTACCTGTACAGGTGTCGAGATGTTCCGCAAGCTGCTTGACGAAGGTCGTGCGGGCGAGAACTGCGGTATTCTGTTGCGTGGTACCAAGCGTGAAGAAGTACAGCGTGGTCAGGTACTGGCCCATGTGGGTACAGTTAAGCCGCACACCAAGTTCACCTCAGAAGTGTATGTATTGTCGAAAGATGAAGGTGGTCGTCACACGCCATTCTTTAAAGGCTATCGTCCACAGTTCTACTTCCGTACTACAGACGTAACCGGTGCCTGTGAATTGCCTGAGGGAACAGAGATGGTAATGCCAGGTGACAACGTTCAGATGGAAGTGACTTTGATTCATCCGATTGCGATGGAAGAAGGTCTGCGCTTTGCGATCCGTGAAGGCGGTCGTACTGTAGGCGCTGGTGTTGTAGCAAAGATTATCGAATAAGAGCTGCACAGAGTCTGAAGCGCAAAGCCGAGGCATCTTGATGTCTCGGCTTAGCTGTCAGATAGGGAAAGTAATAAGTTATCTGTAGGCCAGTAGTTCAATTGGTAGAGCACCGGTCTCCAAAACCGGCTGTTGGGGGTTCGAGTCCCTCCTGGCCTGCCACTTACAAGTTTGGGAAATATCCATGAGTGCTGTTGCAGAAGAAAAGCAATTTCGTCTTGACTGGCTAAAGTGGCTGGTTGTGCTGCTAATAGTGGGTGGGGCTATCTACGCCAACTGGTATTTTTCAGCGGAGTCAGTGCTCTATAGAGTGCTGGGTCTTGTCGCTGCTGCTGGTCTTGCAGCTTTGATCGCAGCCCAGACAGCCAAGGGTAAAACAGTGATTGAGTTGTCTGTCGGTGCGCGCACTGAGTGGCGCAAGGTTGTATGGCCAACCAAACAGGAGCGCAACCAGACAACATTGATTGTGGTTGCGGTTATTTTATTGATGGCGCTGATTCTGTGGGGCATTGATTCCCTGCTGAGTTGGATTGCCTCTATGATAATGGGTTAGGAGAAGGGCATGTCGATGCGTTGGTATGTGGTACATGCTTACTCGGGATACGAGAAAAAGGTTGCTCTGGCAATCCAGGATCGTGCGCAGATGCACGGTCTGGAAGATCGCTTTGGCGAGATATTAGTTCCCACTGAAGAAGTTGTTGAAATGAAATCTGGGCAGAAGCGTACCAGCGAGCGTATGTTCTTCCCGGGTTATGTTTTGGTACAGATGGATCTGGGTGATGATACTTGGCACCTAATCAAAGAGACACCTCGAGTAATGGGCTTTATCGGTGGCAAGGCAGACAAGCCTGCTCCGATCACTGATAAAGAAGCGGATTTGATTCTGCAGCGAGTCCATGACTCAGAGGAGGCGCCGCGTCCCAAGACCATGTTTGAGCCAGGTGAAATGGTTCGGGTTACCGATGGTCCATTTAATGATTTCAACGGCACAGTTGAAGAAGTTAATTATGAGAAGAGCCGACTGCGAGTGGCTGTATCGATCTTTGGTCGATCAACGCCGGTTGAGCTTGAGTTTACCCAGGTAGAAAAAGCCTGACAAAAATTTGGTAGGTCGGCAATTCCGCCGGTCTGTCGGGGAGCCATTGAAGGATTGAGCTGTTTGTTAGTAAATAACAAGCTGGCAATAATCTGGAGGCGATAATACCCATTAGTGGAGAAGAAAGATGGCTAAGAAAGTATCAGCTTATATTAAGCTGCAAGTGCCTGCAGGTCAGGCCAACCCAAGTCCACCCGTAGGTCCAGCTCTGGGCCAGCACGGTGTGAATATCATGGAATTTTGTAAAGGTTTTAACGCGCAGACTCAGGGTATTGAGCAGGGTGCTCCAGTACCAGTAGTGATTACTGTTTACGGTGACCGCAGCTTTACCTTTGATATGAAGACGCCACCAGCCTCTTATTTGCTGAAAAAAGCAGCAGGTTTGAAGAGCGGCTCTGGTCGTCCTAATACTGACAAAGTGGGCAGTGTGACTCGCGCCCAGTTAGAAGAAATCGTTAAAACTAAAGAACCAGATCTGACAGCCGCCGATATGGACGCTGCAGTTCGAACCATTGCCGGCTCAGCTCGGTCAATGGGTATTGAAACGGAGGGCGTGTAAGTGGCCAAGTTATCGAAACGCCGTCGTGCGATCAATGAAAAAGTTGAAGAAGGTAAGCTGTATTCAGTGGCCGAAGCATTTGGTCTACTGAAAGAGCTGTCTGCTGTTAAATTTAATGAAACTGTGGATGTGGCGATTAACCTGGGTATTGACCCGCGTAAGTCTGACCAGATCGTTCGTGGTGCTACTACCCTGCCCAATGGCTCAGGCAAAGATGTTCGTGTCTGTGTATTTGCTCAGGGTGACGCAGCTGATGCAGCGAAAGCTGCAGGTGCTGAGCTGGTTGGTATGGACGAATTAGCGGAAGAAATCAAAGGCGGTATGATGGACTTTGATGTGGTTATCGCTGCTCCAGATGCTATGCGTGTAGTAGGTTTGTTGGGTAAGGTTCTCGGTCCTCGCGGCCTGATGCCTAACCCTAAATCTGGCACAGTGACTCCAGACGTTGCTACAGCAGTTAAAAACGCTAAAGCAGGTCAGGTTCGTTTCCGTGCTGACAAAAACGGCATAGTTCACGGCGGCATAGGTGTAATCACTTTTGAAGCAGCGGCACTACAGCAAAATCTTGAAGCGTTGATGGCTGACTTGGCGAAAGCTAAGCCCGCCTCTGCGAAGGGCGTCTATATCAAGAAGATCACTGTATCTTCTACTATGGGCCCAGGATTACTGATTGATCAGGGCTCTCTGAGCGCCTAATCAACCGGCAGCTCAGGCTGCCAATAAAAGGCTTTGGGGTCCGAGCTGGCGGCAAAATGTCAGCTTGGGTCGTTAAAGACCGTAGGTTCCCGAGAGGGGTTAATAATGAACAGTGGTGGTATTGCTGGAAGTTTCCTACGCAGGCGGTGAACCCGGTACAGAATTTTGAACTGGTAATTATTCACCTAAGTGGTCGAAGTAGTTTTTCGACTGTAACTCAGGTAAATCGAGGAGATTTATCGTGGCATTGAATCTCGATGACAAGAAAGCAATTGTTGCTGAAGTAAACGAGACAGCCGCCCAGGCATTGAGCCTGGTGATCGCTGACGCCCGCGGCGTTGACGTAACCGATATGAATGCTCTGCGTGCCAAGGCTCGCGCTGAGAACGTGCAATTGCGCGTTGTCCGCAATACCTTAGCAAAGCGCGCATTCGCTGAAACTGACTACGCTTGCGTAGAAGAAGTTTTGGTCGGTCCGTCATTGTTCGCCTTCTCTATGGAAGACCCGGGTGCAGCAGCTCGTTTGTTCAAAGACTTCGCGAAAGAAAACGAAGAATTTGAAGTAAAGGCGCTGTCAGTCAGTGGTCAACTGCTAGGTAAAGAGCAATTGGACGTTCTTGCTACCCTGCCGACCCTTCATCAGGCTCTCGGTATGTTGGCTAGCGTTACATTGGCTCCGGTTACTAAGTTGGTACGTACTCTTAATGAGATCCCAACTAAGACAACCCGTGCAGTGGCTGCAGTTCGTGATGCAAAACAGGAAGCCGCGTAAGCGACTTCATGGTAAACAGATAAACTTAGGAGGCCCAAAATGGCCCTATCAAACGAAGATATTTTGAATGCAATCGCTGAAATGAGCGTAATGGACGTTGTTGAATTAGTTAGCGCAATGGAAGAGAAGTTTGGCGTATCTGCAGCTGCTGCAGTTGCTGCTGCTCCTGCTGCTGCTGCCGCTGGTGGCGGTGAAGCTGCTGCCGAGAAGACTGAATTTGACGTTGTTCTGTCTGCAATTGGCGACAAGAAAGTAAATGTAATTAAAGCTGTTCGCGGCATCACCGGTCTTGGCCTGAAAGAAGCTAAAGACATGGTTGACGGAGCGCCTTCTACTATTAAAGAAGCTGCTTCTAAAGACGATGCTGAAGAAGCTAAGAAGCAATTGGAAGAAGCTGGCGCAACTGTCGAGCTCAAGTAAGATCGATGTGCAAGCTGCCTGAATTTTCAGGCTGGGCTGAAGGGGTAAAACCCTTCGGCCCTTTCCTGCTTGTAGGCATGGGAATTTACAAGCAGAACGATTTTGAGAATGGACTCAAAGTTGTTAACTCCCAAATAAGATAATCCCGAGGAATACAGATGGCTTACTCCTTCACTGAGAAGAAACGTATCCGCAAGAATTTTGGCAAGCTGCCAGATGTCATGGATTTGCCCTACTTGTTGGCAATTCAACTTGATTCCTATAAAAATTTTACGCAGACAGGTGTGTCGGTCGAAGACCGCATGAACACTGGTTTGCACGCGGCCCTGAACTCGATCTTTCCGATTGTAGGCTATTCAGGTCACGCCGCCCTTGAGTACGTCGACTATGTTCTGGGCAAGCCCGCCTTTGACGTAGAGGAGTGTAAACTCCGCGGCGTAACTTTCTCGGTCCCGCTGCGGGTTCGAGTACGTCTGGTTATTTACGATAAAGAATCGACTAACAAGGCCATCAAAGATATCCGTGAGCAGGAAGTCTACCTCGGCGAGATTCCGCTGATGACAGACAATGGCACCTTTATTATCAATGGTACTGAGCGAGTTATTGTCTCTCAGCTCCATAGATCGCCCGGTGTTATCTTCGACCACGACAAAGGCAAGACCCATTCCTCTGGCAAGTTGCTGTATACGGCCCGTGTTATTCCCTACCGCGGCTCCTGGCTGGACTTCGAGTTTGATCCCAAGGATCTGCTCTATGTGCGCATCGACCGTCGCCGCAAGTTGCCAGCGACTATTTTGCTGCGCGCCCTGGGCTATAACTCAGAAGAAATTCTTGAGAAGTTCTTCGACACCAGTATTTTCCATTACAAAAAAGAGACATTTACTCTGGAGCTGGATCCAGAGCGTCTGCGTGGTGAAATTGCCGCGTTTGATATTGTCGACAAAAAAGGTGGCGTGGTTGTAGAGAAAGGCCGTCGTATCACCGCTCGTCATATTCGCGAGCTAGAGAAAGGGAAGGTTACCAGCCTGCAGGTTACTGAGGAGTATATGCTGGGTCGTGCCTTGGCCAAGGATATTGCTGATCCAAAAACTGGCGAAATGCTGATTGAGTGTAATACCGAGATCACTGAAGAAAATCTGGCTCTAATTATTGAAGCCGGCATCACTGATATCGAAACCCTGTACACCAATGACTTGGATTGCGGTCCATTTATCTCTGATACATTGCGTGCCGATCCCTCTCGCACTCAGCTGGAAGCACTGGTAGAGATCTATCGAATGATGCGTCCGGGTGAGCCGCCGACTAAAGAGTCTGCAGAGAACCTGTTCTACAACCTGTTCTTTAATTTAGAGCGTTATGATCTATCATCTGTAGGTCGCATGAAGTTCAACCGTCGTCTGGATCGAGATGCGGAGCAGGGTGCGGGCGTACTCTATGACGAGCGTTACTTCTCTATGCAGAAGACCGACGAGGCCAAAGAGCTGCTCGAGCAGTTTGGCGATGCCTCTGATATCTCTGATGTAATGAAGACCCTGATCAATATCCGAAACGGTAAAGGTTCAGTCGACGATATAGACCACCTGGGTAACCGCCGTATTCGCTCCGTGGGCGAAATGGCAGAAAACCAGTTCCGTGTAGGCCTGGTGCGTGTTGAGCGCGCTGTAAAAGAGCGTCTGGGTGTTGCTGAATCCGAAGGCCTGATGCCTCAGGATCTGGTCAATGCCAAGCCCGTTGCTGCCGCCATGAAAGAGTTCTTTGGCTCAAGCCAGCTGTCGCAGTTTATGGATCAGAACAACCCGCTGTCGGAAGTGACTCACAAGCGTCGAGTCTCTGCTCTGGGGCCCGGTGGTCTGACCCGTGAGCGCGCAGGCTTTGAAGTTCGCGATGTACACCCGACTCACTATGGTCGCGTCTGTCCTATTGAAACGCCGGAAGGGCCAAACATTGGTCTGATCAACTCCCTGGCAACCTATGCGCGCACCAACAACTACGGCTTTATTGAAACGCCTTACCGCAAAGTAAGCAAAGGCAAAGTCAGTTCAGATATAGAGTATCTGTCGGCGATCAATGAGTCACAGTATGTGATTGCTCAGGCATCTGCAGAAATTAACAAGAAGGGTGAGTTTGTTGAAGATATGGTGGCAGTGCGTCACCTCAATGAATTCACTGTTAAGTCGCCAGAAGAAATTGACTATATGGATGTGTCGCCACGTCAGGTTGTATCGGTGGCTGCCTCTCTGATTCCGTTCCTAGAGCACGATGATGCTAACCGAGCTCTGATGGGTTCCAACATGCAGCGTCAAGCTGTACCCACATTGCGCGCCGAGGCGCCTCTGGTAGGTACTGGTATTGAGCGCACTGTAGCCAGTGACTCAGGTGTCTGTGAAGTTGCCAAGCGCGGCGGTGTTATTGAAAGCGTCGATGCTGGTCGTATCGTGGTTCGAGTCAATGACTCAGAAATTGAAACCGGTGAAGCTGGTGTAGATATCTATAACCTCACCAAGTACACCAGATCAAATCAGAACACCTGCATCAACCAGCGTCCTATAGTCAAACAGGGCGACCAGGTACTGCGCGGCGATGTACTGGCCGATGGTCCGTCTGTAGATCTGGGTGAGCTGGCTCTGGGGCAAAATATGCGCATCGCGTTTATGCCTTGGAATGGTTACAACTTCGAAGATTCGATTCTGATTTCTGAGCGTGTTGTTCAGGAAGATCGCTTTACAACCATTCATATCCAGGAGCTAACCTGTGTTGCTCGCGACACCAAGTTGGGCTCTGAAGAAATCACTGCAGATATTCCCAATGTGGGTGAAGTGGCACTGGCTCGACTCGATGAGTCTGGCATAGTTCACATAGGTGCTGAGGTTTCTGCTGGAGATATCCTTGTGGGCAAGGTAACGCCTAAAGGTGAGACCCAGCTGACTCCGGAAGAAAAACTCTTGCGAGCCATCTTTGGTGAGAAAGCATCTGATGTTAAAGATACCTCGCTGCGCGTTCCAAGCAGCATCAAAGGTACTGTTATTAACGTTCAGGTGTTCACCCGCGACGGACTGGACAAGGATCAGCGTTCACTAGATATAGAGCGCGCCGAGCTGGACCAATATCGCAAAGATCTCAACGACGAGTACCGCATTGTTGAAAATGCCACTCTCGGACGTCTATTCAGTGCGCTGGTTGGCGGCAAGGTTGTCAAAGCAGAGGGCCTGAAGAAAGGTGCTGAGCTGACCGCTGATGCGGTTGCCGACTACAGTGCTGATGACTGGTTTGCTATTCGTATGGACAAGGCTGAGCTGAATGATCAGATAGCTGCGGCTCAGGCTCAGTTAGCTGATCGCCGCGTCAACCTTGATGAGCGTTTCGAAGAGAAGCGAGGCAAGTTGCAGAGCGGAGACGATCTGGCTCCTGGTGTTCTGAAAACCGTTAAGGTTTATCTGGCAGTTAAGCGTCGTATCCAGCCTGGTGACAAGATGGCTGGTCGTCACGGTAACAAAGGTGTTATCTCTGTTATCAAGCCTGTAGAAGATATGCCCTACGACGAGAATGGTGACACTGTAGACATAGTTCTAAATCCATTGGGCGTTCCATCGCGAATGAACGTGGGTCAGGTTCTTGAGACTCATATGGGTATGGCAGCTAAGGGTCTGGGCGTTAAGATTGACGCCATGATCAAGGCTCAGTCTAAAGCCGCAGAGATTCGCAAGTTCCTGCAGGAAGTCTACGATGTTGGCGATACTGTCTATGGTACCGACCTCAAAGAACTTAGTGATGCTGAGGTGTTGGAACTGGCGGCTAATCTGCGCAAAGGTGTTCCAATTGCGACTCCGGTATTTGACGGCGCTAACGAAGTTGAGCTGAAGAAAATGCTGACTCTGGCTGGGCTGTCCGATACTGGTCAGACCGAGTTATATGATGGGCGCACTGGCGACAAGTTTGACCGTCCAGTAACCGTCGGTTACATGTACATGCTCAAACTGAATCACCTGGTGGACGACAAGATGCACGCTCGTTCAACTGGTTCCTACAGCCTGGTTACTCAGCAGCCGCTGGGTGGTAAGGCGCAGTTTGGTGGTCAGCGATTTGGTGAGATGGAAGTCTGGGCGTTGGAGGCATATGGTGCCGCTTACACCCTGCAGGAAATGCTTACCGTCAAATCCGATGACGTTGCAGGCCGTACTAAGATGTATAAAAACATCGTGGACGGCGATCACCGAATGGAGCCTGGCATGCCAGAATCATTCAACGTGTTGGTTAAAGAGGTTCGCTCTCTTGGTATCAACATGGAATTGGAAAACGAATAAGCGCGGTATTGCTTACTGATGGCCGGGGCCTTAAACAGCCTCGGCAAACCCAGTTACTGGAGGAAAAGCCTTGAAGGATTTAGTCAACCTACTCAAGCAGCAAGAGCAAAACACTGAATTCGATAATATTCGAATTAGTCTCGCATCACCTGAAATGATCCGATCCTGGTCATTTGGTGAGGTTAAAAAGCCCGAGACCATAAACTACCGTACCTTTAAGCCAGAGCGCGAAGGCCTTTTCTGTGCCAAAATTTTTGGACCTGTAAAAGACTACGAATGTCTCTGTGGCAAGTACAAGCGCATGAAGCACAGAGGTATAGTCTGTGAGAAATGTGGCGTTGAAGTGACACTCACAAAAGTTCGTCGTGAGCGCATGGGCCATATTGAACTTGCCTGCCCGGTTGCTCATATCTGGTTTTTGAAATCACTGCCTTCGCGCATTGGTTTGATGCTGGACATGACATTGCGCGAAATTGAGCGCGTGCTGTATTTTGAATCCTATGTGGTAACAGACCCAGGTCTTACCACGCTGGAAAAAGGCCAGCTGTTAACCGACGAAGAATACTTTGAATCTCTGGAAGAATTCGGCGATGAATTTAAGGCGACTATGGGCGCCGAAGCGATTCAGGCGCTGCTCAAAGAGATCAGTCTGGAAGACGAGATTGCGGATATTCGCGAGGAGATCCCCAATACTAAGTCAGAGACCAAAATTAAGAAATTCTCCAAGCGACTCAAGCTGCTGGAAGCCTTTCATGGGTCTGGCAATAAGCCTGAGTGGATGGTGCTCGAAGCTCTGCCGGTTCTGCCGCCAGATCTGCGCCCGCTGGTACCACTGGACGGTGGTCGGTTCGCAACCTCAGATCTGAACGATCTGTATCGTCGCGTAATCAACCGTAATAACCGTTTGAAGCGTCTATTAGAGCTCAGCGCACCAGATATTATTGTGCGCAACGAAAAGCGTATGCTGCAGGAATCTGTGGATGCGCTGCTGGATAACGGTCGTCGTGGTCGCGCCATCACTGGTTCCAACAAGCGTCCTCTGAAATCTCTCGCCGATATGATTAAAGGCAAGCAGGGTCGTTTCCGTCAGAATCTACTGGGCAAGCGAGTTGACTACTCTGGCCGATCTGTAATTGTGGTTGGTCCAACTCTGCGTCTTCATCAATGTGGTCTGCCCAAGCGTATGGCTCTGGAGCTGTTCAAGCCATTTATCTTTAGTAAGCTGGAACTGCGTGGTCTTGCGACTACCATTAAAGCTGCCAAGAAGATGGTTGAGCGTGAAGAAGCCGTGGTTTGGGATATTCTCGACGAAGTGATTCGCGAGCACCCAGTGTTACTTAACCGTGCACCTACACTTCACCGTCTGGGTATTCAGGCGTTTGAGCCGGTACTTATCGAAGGCAAAGCGATTCAGCTGCACCCATTGGTTTGTGCCGCCTACAACGCTGACTTCGATGGCGATCAGATGGCCGTTCACGTGCCTCTGACCATCGAAGCGCAGATGGAATCTCGCGCCCTGATGATGTCGACCAACAATATTTTGTCGCCCGCTTCCGGTGAGCCGATTATTGTGCCTTCGCAAGACGTGGTCTTGGGTCTGTACTATATGACTCGCCACAAAGTGAACGCCCGTGGCGAAGGTATGGTATTTGCCGATGGCCGTGAGGTATCTCGCGCCTACTACAGTGGTGCTGCAGAACTGCAAGCCCGGGTAAAGGTTCGCATCAAGGAAATCCTGGTTGATGAAGTCACTGAAGAGCGCACTGAGACTACCAGTCTGGTAGAGACCACTATAGGTCGCGCCCTGCTGTGGGAAATTGTTCCTGCTGGCCTGCCCTTTGAGCTGGTCAACAAGCCCATGGTCAAGAAAGCTATTTCGACGGTAATCAACGAGTGCTACCGCCGTGTCGGTCTTAAAGACACAGTGATCTTTGCCGACCAGTTGATGTACACCGGTTTCGATTTCTCAACCCGCTCTGGCGCATCCATTGGTGTTAACGATTTTGTTATCCCAGATGACAAGCACGACATTATTGCCGGCGCTGACGAACAGGTTCGTGAGATCGAAAGCCAGTTCGCCTCTGGTCTTGTGACCCAGGGCGAAAAATACAACAAGGTAATCGATATCTGGTCCCAGGCTAATGATCGGGTTGCCAAGTCTATGATGCAAGGTATCAGCACAGAGAGTGTTATCAATAAAGAGGGTGAGGAAGAGCAACAGGATTCCTTTAACTCCGTCTTTATCATGGCCGACTCTGGTGCTCGTGGTTCCCCTGCTCAGATTAGACAGCTGGCTGGTATGCGTGGCCTGATGGCTCGACCAGATGGCTCGATTATTGAAACGCCCATTACCGCCAACTTCCGTGAGGGGCTGAGTGTACTTCAGTACTTTATCTCCACCCACGGTGCTCGTAAGGGTCTGGCGGATACTGCACTGAAAACAGCTAACTCCGGTTATCTGACCCGTCGTCTGGTGGATGTATCTCAGGACGTAGTGGTAACAGAAGTAGACTGTGGCACTACAGAAGGCCTGCTGATGGCACCTGTTATTGAGGGTGGCGATATTATCTCCTCTCTGGGTGATCGTATCCTGGGTCGTATTGTTGCTCAGGACGTGCTCAAGCCAGGTAGCGATGAAATTGCTGTTCCCGCCGGCACCATGATTGACGAGCAATGGGTTGTGCGCATTGAGATGATGAGCATCGACGAAGTTGTGGTGCGCTCACCAATTACCTGTGAAGTAACTCACGGTATCTGTTCCGCCTGTTACGGTCGTGACCTGGCTCGTGGACACAGAGTGAACCAGGGTGAAGCAGTGGGTGTTATCGCTGCTCAGTCCATTGGTGAGCCAGGTACCCAGCTGACTATGCGTACCTTCCACATTGGTGGTGCTGCATCTCGTGCCTCTGCGGTAGACAGTGTAAAAGTTAAGCAGGACGGTGTTGTGCGTCTGATTAACCTCAAGACAGTGCAGAACAAGGCTAAGAATCTGGTTGCTGTATCTCGTTCAGGCGAGTTGGCAATTGCCGATGAAAACGGTCGCGAGCGCGAGCGTTACAAGTTGCCCTACGGTGCCGTGATTAAAGTTAAAGATGGCTCTAAGGTTGCCGCTGGTGACGTGATTGCCAACTGGGATCCGCACACTCACCCAATCGTGACAGAAGTGGCCGGTAAGGTTGCCTTCTCAGGAATGGAAGAGGGGCTTAGCATCCGTCAGCAGACTGATGATATGACCGGTCTGACCAGCATTTCGATCATAGATCCAAACGAGCGTCCGGCCGCAGGTAAAGACCTGAAGCCAATGATCACATTGACCGATAAGAAGGGTAAGGAATTAATTTTCCCCAACTCAACAGTTCCTGCTCACTACCCACTGCCTGCTAACGCAAGTATTAACGTAGTGGATGGCGATACTATTGATATTGGTCAGATTATTGCTCGTATACCGCAAGAGTCTGGTGGTACCAAAGATATTACTGGTGGTCTGCCGCGAGTTGCCGATCTGTTTGAAGCTCGCAAGCCAAAGGATCCTGCGATTCTGGCTGAGATCACAGGTACAGTGACTCTGGGTAAAGAGACCAAGGGCAAGTTGAGACTGGTTATTACTCCAGACGATGGTCAGCCACTGCCAAACGGCAAGCTGCACTATGAAGAGCTGATTCCCAAGTGGCGTACTCTGGGCGTGTTCGAAGGTGAGCACGTTGAGAAAGGCGAGGTTATCTCTGATGGACCTCCTACTCCACACGATATTTTGCGACTCAAGGGTATCAGCGAGCTGGCCAAGTATATAGTTAACGAGATCCAGGACGTCTACCGTCTGCAGGGTGTAAAAATCAATGATAAACACATTGAAGTTATCACCCGTCAGATGCTGCGCAAAGTAGAGATCACCGATATGGGTGACTCCTCATTGATCCGTGGCGAGCAGGTAGACTACCGACGTCTGCTGGAAGAGAACGAGCGCCTGCGTCAAGAAGGCTTGCAGCCCGCGAAGTTTGAGCGACAGTTGCTGGGTATTACCAAAGCCTCACTGGTTACCGACAGCTTTATCTCGGCAGCTTCTTTCCAGGAGACCACGCGAGTGCTCACCGAAGCTGCGGTTACTGGCAAAGCCGATCCGCTGCGCGGCCTGAAAGAAAATGTTGTTGTGGGTCGTTTGATCCCAGCTGGTACAGGTCTGGCCTACCATGCTCAGCGCAAGCAAGAGCGTGCGACCAAGGAAGATATGGCAATGACTGCGGCTGATGTTGAAGCGGCACTGAGCGAGGCCTTAAGCGCCGATCTCACTGAAGAATAAGGGCAGATTGCCGGTATTTTGCCAGTTACCTACTGGGTAATGGCAATGCCGGCTTGACTCCCGGATGTGCGGTACTTAGAATGCCGCTCCCTTTTGGATCTCAAGGCTGGTATAGCTGAAAGATTCAAGGAATGTATGGCCTTCCCAGGAAGGTAATTTTTATTTTTGGAGAAAAATTGCATGGCAACGATCAACCAGTTGGTTCGTAAGCCGAGAAAGCGCAAAGTCAGTAAAAGTGACGTACCAGCACTGCAGGCCTGTCCGCAGCGTCGTGGTGTATGTACCCGCGTTTACACAACTACTCCCAAGAAGCCAAACTCTGCATTGCGTAAAGTATGTCGTGTTCGTCTCACCAGTGGTTTTGAAGTTACTTCATACATTGGTGGTGAGGGTCACAACCTGCAAGAGCACAGCGTTGTTTTGATTCGTGGCGGTCGTGTAAAAGATCTTCCAGGTGTTCGCTACCATACGGTACGCGGTACTTTGGATACAGCGGGTGTAAACGGTCGTACTAAGCGTCGTTCTAAGTATGGTACTAAGCGTCCTAAATAAGGGCTTTAGTAGTTTAGATCGAGCAGTTGCGTAACAATCGGTAATACAACCAAGTAAGGCTAGGGCCTATCCCTAGAACAAACCTGAAGAGAAGGGCAATACGATGCCAAGAAGAAGAGTAGCAGCGAAGCGTGAAATTCTGCCAGACCCCAAGTTTGGCAATATCACGCTAGCTAAGTTTATGAACCACGTTATGGTCAGCGGCAAGAAGTCAGTTGCTGAGCGGATTGTTTACGGTGCACTGGATATAGTTGAAGAGCGCCTAAAAAAGAGTCCCGTGGAAGTATTTGAAGAAGCTTTAGATAACGTAGCTCCACTGGTCGAGGTTAAGTCTCGCCGTGTTGGTGGTGCCACTTATCAGGTACCAGTTGAAGTACGTCCATCGCGACGCACAGCACTGGCAATGCGCTGGCTCGTGGATTACGCACGTGCTCGCGGAGAGAAGTCCATGGCTCAGCGCCTGGCTGGCGAACTGATCGATGCAGTTCAAAGCAAAGGTGGAGCTGTTAAGAAACGTGAAGACGTGCATCGCATGGCTGAAGCCAACAAGGCGTTCTCGCACTTCCGCTTCTAATAGGAAAAAGTTTTATTTGATCCTATCGCGAAAAGGTGGCTTTAATAGCCGCCTTTTTTCGCTTTAAACAAAAGGAAAAATACATTGGCTCGCAAGACTCCAATCAGTCGCTATCGCAATATAGGCATCTGCGCTCATGTAGATGCAGGCAAAACCACCACTACAGAGCGTGTTCTGTTCTATACAGGCATGTCCCATAAGATTGGTGAGGTACATGATGGTGCCGCCACTATGGACTGGATGGAGCAGGAGCAGGAGCGTGGCATTACCATCACTTCGGCTGCCACAACCTGCTTTTGGAAAGGAATGGATGCGCAGTTTGAAGATCACCGAATCAATATTATCGATACTCCCGGGCACGTCGATTTTACTATTGAAGTAGAGCGTTCATTGCGCGTGCTGGACGGTGCCGTGGTGGTTCTCTGCGGGTCCTCAGGCGTGCAGCCGCAGACCGAAACCGTTTGGCGTCAGGCCAACAAATACGAAGTGCCACGTATGGTATTCGTCAACAAGATGGACCGCGCTGGCGCCGACTATATGATGGTGGTTGAGCAGCTAAAAGAGCGCCTGGGTGCAGTTCCTGTGCCATTGCAAATGACCATTGGCGCTGAGGAAAACTTCAAAGGCCTGGTAGACCTGGTCAAAATGAAAGCTATTCTCTGGAATGAAGCAGATCAGGGCATGACTTTTGACTATGCTGAGATTCCTGCTGATATTGCCGATGAATGCGCCCAGATGCACGAGCATTTGGTAGAGTCGGCCGCCGAAGCTAATGACGAATTGATGGAGAAGTACCTCGAGACCGAGAGCCTGAGCGAAGAAGAGATAAAGCAGGGTTTGCGTATTCGCACCCTAGCTAATGAGATTGTCCCAGTGTTGGGGGGCTCGGCTTTTAAGAATAAAGGTGTCCAGGCCATGCTCGATGCGGTGGTTGAATATTTGCCCTCACCAACCGAGGTAAAAGCCATTGAAGGGGATTTGGATAATGGTGAGCGCGCCACTCGCAGTGCTGATGATGCCGCGCCATTTGCAGCGCTGGCTTTCAAGATCGCCACCGATCCCTTTGTGGGTACGCTAACCTTTATGCGAGTGTACTCTGGCACCCTTGAGAGTGGCACAGCAGTGTATAACTCAGTCAAGCAAAAGCGCGAGCGCGTTGGTCGTATGGTGCAGATGCACTCTAATAGCCGCGAAGAGATCAAACAGGTTTTGGCTGGAGATATTGCTGCAGCCATCGGCCTCAAAGATACCACTACGGGTGACACGCTCTGTGCCGAGAGCGATAAAATTGTTCTAGAGCGCATGGAATTTCCCGAGCCAGTTATCTCCGTGGCTGTGGAGCCAAGATCTCAGGCAGACCAGGAAAAAATGGGCGTGGCGCTGGGTAAGTTAGCCCAGGAAGACCCCTCATTCCGGGTAAAGACCGACGAAGAGAGTGGACAAACCATCATCTCCGGCATGGGCGAATTGCACCTGGATATCCTAGTTGACCGTATGCGACGTGAGTTTGATGTGGAAGCCAATATAGGTAAGCCTCAAGTGGCCTATCGCGAAACCATTCAGAACGCTTGCGAGATTGAAGGCAAGTTTGTTCGCCAGTCTGGTGGCCGAGGTCAATATGGCCATGTATGGATTAAGTTCGAGCCCGCAGAAGACGCTGGTGCCGAAGGGCTAGAGTTTATTAACGAGGTCGTCGGTGGTTCTGTGCCCAGGGAATATATTCCAGCGGTATCCAAAGGTATCGAAGAGCAGATGCAAAACGGCATTTTGGCCGGATACCCGCTGTTGGGCATTAAGGCAACTCTCTACGATGGTTCATTCCACGATGTAGATTCATCTGAGATGGCATTTAAGATTGCTGGCTCACTGGCTACCAGAGACCTTAAAGATCATGGGGGTGCAGTATTGCTAGAGCCCATGATGAAAGTAGAGGTGGTGACTCCAGAAGATAATATGGGAGATGTTGTAGGTGACCTGAATCGCCGTCGCGGTATGATTCTGGGTATGGCCGACAGCCCAATGGGTAAGGTGGTTGATGCTGAGGTGCCCCTGGCTGAAATGTTTGGCTATGCGACAGATCTGCGTTCCGCTACCCAGGGTCGAGCGACCTTCACCATGGAGTTTGAGAAATATGCCGAAGCGCCCAAGAATGTGACTGAAGCGGTGATGGCTAAAAATATGGGCTAGGATGCTCTTTTTACGCGAGTAGCTTCGTAGTCAACCGCTGTGAAAAGTCCGCACAATAAAAAACCCCGCTGGTTTACACCAGTGGGGTTTTTTGTGGCTTGAAGAAGCGGCTTACTTAGCTTCTTTAAGCTCCTTGGCCGCAGCAATAACATCAGTTGCAATGTTTTGTGGGCAAGGCATGTAATGGGCGAATTCCATAGAGAACTGACCGCGACCAGAAGTCATGGTGCGCAGGTGCCCGATATAGCCGAACATCTCCGACAGTGGCACATCAGCTTTAATGCGCACACCGGTTACACCAGCTTCCTGATCCTTGATCATGCCACGGCGACGGTTCAGGTCACCAATAACATCACCAACATGATCTTCAGGCGTGTACACATCTACCTTCATGATCGGCTCAATAATCTGAGGTCCAGCTTTAGGCATGGACTGGCGGAAAGCGCCTTTAGCAGCGATTTCGAAAGCCACAGCCGAGGAATCAACCGCGTGGAAGCCACCATCGTAAAGCTCAACTTCAACATCCAGAACAGGGTAGCCAGCCAGTGGGCCCTCATCCATCATGCCTTTGAAGCCCTTCTCAATAGCAGGGAAGAATTCCTTAGGTACATTACCGCCCACAACGCTCGATGTGAACACAAAACCTGAACCCGGCTCACCTGGTTTGATGCGGTAGTCAATCTTACCAAACTGACCGGAACCACCAGACTGCTTCTTGTGGGTATAACTATCTTCACAAGGAGTGGTAATTGTTTCGCGGTAAGCAACCTGAGGCTGACCAACAATCAGGTCAACACCGTAAGTGCGGTTGAGGATGTCTACTTTAATATCCAGGTGCAATTCGCCCATTCCCTTAAGGATGGTCTCGCCACTGTCTTCGTCAGTTTCAACGCGGAATGATGGATCTTCAGCAATCATCTTGCCTATAGCTACGCCCATCTTCTCGGAACCGCCTTTATCCTTAGGCTTAACAGCAATCGAAATTACTGGCTCAGGGAAGATCATTGGTTCGAGAGTCACTGGGTTCTTAACATCACAGAGGGTGTGACCGGTCTGAACGTTCTTCATGCCCACGATAGCAATAATGTCGCCGGCCTGAGCGCGATCGATTTCATTGCGGTCATCGGCGTGCATCTCAACCATTCGGCCGATACGCTCAGTCTTGCCAGTGAAGGAGTTAAGAATAGTAGTACCCTTCTCCAGAACACCAGAGTAGATGCGCACAAATGTCAGAGCGCCGAAGCGGTCATCCATAATTTTAAATGCCAGAGCTTTCAGGGATTCTTCTGTAGACACTATGGCGTGATCACCAGTCTCGTCGCCGTTCTCATCAGTCAGAGGCTGCGGCTTAACATCAGTTGGACAGGGCAGATAGTCAACAACAGCATCCAGAACCATCTGCACGCCTTTGTTCTTAAACGCAGACCCACAGTAAGTTGGGAAGAAGTCCAGTGCGATAGTGCCTTTGCGGATGCAGCGCTTAACATCTTCGATCGAGGGTTCTTCGCCTTCCATATAGGCCATCAGCAGATCGTCGTCTTGCTCTAGGGCCGTTTCAATCATCTGCTCGCGGTACTGTTCAACCTTATCCACCATATCCGCAGGGATATCAACGATTTCAAAATTCTCTGGCAGCCCAGAGTCATCCCACACGTAAGCCTTGCGTTCCAGCAGATCAACCAGACCGACGAAGTCTTCTTCAATGCCGATTGGCAGGCACATAACCAGCGGGTTGGCGCCCAGCACATCTTTAACCTGACCCACAACGCGCAAAAAGTCAGCGCCCATACGGTCGAGTTTGTTAACGAAGATCACGCGAGCAACTTCAGATTCGTTGGCATAGCGCCAGTTAGTCTCTGACTGAGGCTCCACACCACCGGAACCACAGAATACACCAACACCACCATCGAGAACTTTCAATGAACGGTAAACTTCAACGGTGAAGTCAACGTGCCCAGGGGTGTCGATAATATTGAAGCGGTGGTCTCTCCAGTAGCAAGTAGTTGCTGCAGACTGAATAGTAATGCCGCGCTCCTGCTCCTGTTCCATAAAGTCCGTAGTTGCGGCTCCATCGTGCACTTCACCGGTTTTATGAATTTTACCAGTAAGCTTGAGAATTCGTTCTGTAGTGGTGGTCTTGCCCGCATCAACGTGGGCGAAGATACCAATATTTCTGTAATGTGATAAATCGGTCATTGGTCTGCTCGTTTATAAATTCGGTTATAAAATTCTGTATTGACTGCGATAACTAAAATGATCGAACGCAGGTACTGAAAACGCGCGCGAGTATACAGGATATTCTGTCCAGTTCAGAGTAAAAATGCGCTTATATAGTGGCTTTTTTGCCAAATTGGGGTCAAGCCATAGGCTTTAAGCCAAAACTGCAGGGTTTTACCGATAAAAAACTGTAAAAACCCCTAAAAAAGGCGAATTTAAACGCAAATACCGTTGACTCTCAGTCAACGCAGTATAAGATGGCGTCCCTTGCGTACTGCAGCTGAATTTGCGCAGTTCTGCTACCCAATTAAAAGATAAAAGTAAACGCCTGCTGAGGAGACACTGAGATGGCAAAAGAAAAGTTTGAAAGAAATAAGCCGCATGTGAACGTAGGCACCATTGGCCACGTTGACCATGGTAAAACTACTTTGACTGCTGCGATGACTCGCGTATGTGCAGAAGTGTACGGTGGCGAGATGAAAGCGTTTGATCAGATTGATAACGCTCCTGAAGAGCGCGAGCGCGGCATCACGATTTCAACGGCTCACGTTGAGTACGATTCGCCGATTCGTCACTACGCCCACGTAGACTGCCCAGGTCACGCTGACTATGTTAAAAACATGATCACCGGTGCTGCGCAGATGGACGGAGCTATCTTGGTATGTGGCGCGACTGATGGCCCAATGCCCCAGACTCGCGAGCACATCCTGCTGTCACGTCAGGTAGGTGTACCCTATGTTCTAGTATTCCTAAACAAAGCCGACCTGCTTGCAGAAGACTGTGGTGGCGTTGATTCAGAAGAATACGCCGAGATGCTTGAGTTAGTAGAGATGGAGCTGCGCGAGCTGCTCGATACCTACGAGTTCCCAGGCGACGACACACCTATTATTGTGGGTTCAGCGTTGATGGCTCTGGAAGGCAGAGACGACAACGAGCTGGGCACTACAGCGGTTAAGAAGCTGGTAGAAGCTCTGGATACTTATATCCCTGAGCCAGTCCGCGCAATTGACCAGCCGTTCCTGATGCCAATTGAAGATGTATTCTCCATCGCTGGTCGCGGTACTGTTGTAACCGGTCGAGTAGAGCGTGGCATTATCAAGGTAGGCGAAGAGATTGAAGTGATTGGTATCACTGATACTGCAAAGACTACCTGTACAGGTGTTGAGATGTTCCGCAAGCTGCTTGACGAAGGTCGTGCGGGCGAGAACTGCGGTATTCTGTTGCGTGGTACCAAGCGTGAAGAAGTACAGCGTGGTCAGGTACTGGCCCATGTGGGCACAGTTAAGCCGCACACCAAGTTCACCTCAGAAGTGTATGTATTGTCGAAAGATGAAGGTGGTCGTCACACGCCATTCTTTAAAGGCTATCGTCCACAGTTCTACTTCCGTACTACAGACGTAACCGGTGCCTGTGAATTGCCAGAGGGAACAGAGATGGTAATGCCGGGTGACAACGTACAGATGGAAGTGACTTTGATTCATCCGATTGCGATGGAAGAAGGTCTGCGCTTTGCGATCCGTGAAGGCGGTCGTACTGTAGGCGCTGGTGTTGTAGCCAAAATCATCGAATGATCTAAACGACGTTATAAAAAGGGGCTCCAAGAGCCCCTTTTTTGACCTCTGAAGATTGTCAGCCGCTATTTTGGCTGAAGTAAGAAAAAATAACGGCTGTAGGCTTGAAACTGCTTGACAGTCCCCGGGTGCGGAACTAATATTCGCGCTCCTTTTTCGGGGCTGACCAGCGAGAGCCAGTGGAGCCATGAAATTTAAAGTAGATATAGCGGAGTTTCGCTAAGATGCAAAACCAAAGCATTAGGATTCGTCTTAAAGCCTTCGATCACAAGCTGATCGATACCTCGACCCAAGAGATTGTCGAGACTGCAAGACGTACAGGGTCGCAGATACGCGGGCCAATACCGTTGCCCACACGTAAAGAGAGATTCACCATTTTGGTATCTCCCCACGTGAACAAAGATGCGCGTGATCAGTATGAAATTCGCACCCACAAGCGCTTGATCGATATTGTCGAGCCAACAGAAAAGACTGTTGACGCGCTTATGAAATTGAATCTTGCTGCTGGCGTTGAAGTACAAATCAGCCTGAGCTGATAACGACTGTAGCGGTCCGGCAATGATGCCGGGCAAAACACTAAAGTGTAATGCCTTGAAATAGGCAGCCGTAGCGGGTAAGAGCCCCGTACGCTTAAGAGGTTAAAAAAATGAGTATAGGTATTGTCGGCCGCAAATGCGGAATGACTCGTGTGTTTACCGAAGACGGTGCATCTATCCCTGTGACAGTGGTAGAAGCGACGCCTAATCAGATTACCCAGATTAAATCCGCAGAGACCGATGGCTATTCAGCTATTCAGGTCACTACTGGATCACGCAAAGCTTCCCGAGTAACTAAGTCCCAAGCAGGACACTTCGCCAAGGCGGGTGTTGAAGCTGGTCGTGGTCAGTGGGAATTCCGTTCAGAAGGTTCCGATGAGGCATTCGAGGTTGGCAGTGCGCTAACTGTAGAGCGTTTCGAGCAGGGTCAGAAAGTAGACGTTACCGGAACTTCAAAAGGTAAAGGCTTCCAAGGTGGCGTCAAGCGCTGGAACTTTACCATGCAGGACGCGACTCACGGTAACTCAATCTCTCACCGAGCTCCTGGCTCGATTGGTCAAAACCAGACTCCTGGCCGTGTATTTAAAGGCAAGAAGATGGCAGGCCACATGGGTGCAGAGCAGGTTACTACACAGAATCTAGAAATTGTACGCGTCGATGCCGAACGCAATTTATTACTGATCAAAGGTGCCGTTCCCGGTGCTCCTGGTGGTGATGTTGTTGTTCGTCCGGCAGTTAAGGTTTAAGGGGAGTGTCCGTGGAACTAGCTATAGCGACACCCAAAGGCAACAAAGGAACCGTCGAGGTTTCAGAAGCTGCTTTTGGCATAGAATTTAACCAGGATCTGATTCATCAGACCGTTGTGGCATTTCTTGCCGGTGCCCGCCAGGGTACTCGCGCTCAGAAGAACCGCTCAGCAGTGTCCGGCGGTGGTCGCAAGCCATTCCGTCAGAAGGGTACAGGCCGAGCGCGTGCCGGTACTATCCGCGGGCCAATCTGGCGTGGCGGCGGCGTAACCTTCGCTGCTCAGCCCCAGGATCACAGCCAAAAGTTAAACCGCAAAATGTATCGCTCTGCAATGCGCTCTATTGTTTCAGAGCTGGCGCGTCAGGAGCGACTGATCGTGGTTGAGAGCTTTGATGTTGAAGAGCCAAAGACCAAGGGTCTGATTGCCAAGCTGGCAGAGTTCAACTTGACTGAAGCGCTTATTATCACTGAAGAAGTCAGCCAAAATCTGTATTTGTCCTCGCGCAACCTACACAAGGTTGATGTCCGCGACGCAGCGGCAGTTGATCCAGTGAGTCTAATTAATTTCGATAAGGTGCTGGTGACCGTCGCAGCGCTGAAAAAACTTGAGGAGATTTTGGCATGAACCAAGAGAGACTCTTCAAAGTGTTGCTAGGTCCACATATCACTGAAAAATCAGCGATGTCGTCTGGTGCAGCAACCCAGGTAGTATTCAAGGTGGCTACAGATGCCAGCAAGCTTGAAGTAAAGAAAGCTGTGCAGCAGCTTTTCGAAGTCAAGGTTGAGGCTGTTCGTGTAGTTAATGTAAAGGGCAAGACTCGTCGCACCCGCACTGGCATGGGCCAGCGCAGCGATTGGAAGAAAGCCTATGTACGATTGGCGGAAGGTCAGGATATTGACTTTTCGGTAGCGGAGTAAGGGGTTAATCATGGCAGTTATCAAGAGAAAACCAACCTCCCCGGGCCGTCGCTTTGTAGTCAGTGTAGTTACTCCTGATCTACATAAAGGTGCCCCCTATGCGCCGCTGTTAGCGCCTAAGAAACGAACTGGTGGTCGTAATAGTGCTGGTCGCATTACCGTGCGTCACATTGGTGGTGGCCACAAGCAGCATTACCGCATTGTTGATTTTAAGCGCAACAAAGATGGTATCCCGGCCAAGGTTGAGCGCCTGGAATACGATCCCAACCGCACTGCACATATTGCTTTGCTCTGTTATGCCGACGGCGAGCGTCGATACATTATCGCTCCCAAAGGTGTTTCAGCTGGAGACACTCTGGTATCTGGTGAAGACTCACCTATCAAGGTAGGTAACAGCTTGCCTCTGCGCAATATCCCTGTGGGTTCAACTATCCACTGTGTTGAGATGAAGCCTGGCAAGGGCGCGCAAATCGCTCGTAGTGCCGCCGCTTCGGTTCAGCTGGTTGCCCGTGAAGGTGCCTATGCCACTCTGCGACTGCGCAGTGGCGAGATGCGTAAGATTCCAGTTGATTGTCGAGCCACGCTCGGTGAAGTTTGTAACTCTGAGCACAGCTTGCGCTCATTGGGTAAGGCTGGTGCTTCGCGCTGGCGCGGTGTTCGTCCAACCGTTCGCGGTGTGGCAATGAACCCGGTAGATCACCCTCATGGTGGTGGTGAAGGCCGCACATCTGGTGGTCGTCACCCGGTATCTCCCTGGGGAATGCCTACCAAGGGTTATAAGACGCGCAAGAATAAGCGCACTGATAAATACATTGTTCGTCGTCGCAAATAAGCGCCGATTAGATTATTAAAAGAGGATAGCAAACGTGCCACGCTCTCTAAAAAAAGGACCATTCATTGACCTCCACCTGGCTAAAAAGGTAGAGGCAGCGGTAGCCGCTAACGAGCGTCGACCCATCAAAACCTGGTCGCGTCGTTCTATGATCCTGCCAGATATGGTTGGATTGACAATCGCTATCCACAATGGTCGTCAACATGTTCCTGTTTTGGTCAACGAAGAAATGGTTGGCCACAAGCTGGGTGAATTTGCTCCGACACGTACCTATAAAGGCCACGTGGCAGACAAGAAAGCCAAGCGCTAAAAGAGGGTTTTGATTGTGGAAGTAGCAGCAAAATTAAAAGGTGCCAGAATGTCAGCGCAGAAAGCGCGCCTGGTAGCAGATCAAATTCGCGGTAAGTCAGTTGAGTCGGCATTAGAAATTCTGCAGTTCAGCGGCAGGAAAGGTGCGGACATTATTAAAAAGGTGCTCGAGTCGGCAATTGCCAACGCAGAGCACAACGATGGTGCTGATGTAGATGAGCTCAAAGTGTCAACGATCTTTGTTGATGAAGGCATGACGATGAAAAGAATCAAGCCAAGAGCAAAGGGCCGTGCGGATAGAATTTTTAAGCGCAGCTGTCACATCACTGTAAAAGTTTCTGAAAAGTAGAATTAGGTTCGGGAGACCATTCAATGGGTCAAAAAGTACATCCAACTGGCATCCGTCTTGGTATTGTTAAAAAGCATACCTCGACCTGGTATGCCGGTAAAAAGGACTATGCGGACAAGCTCAATCAGGACCTTAAGGTTCGAGCATTTGTTAAGAAGAAACTCGATCATGCGTCAGTAAGTCGCGTTGATATCGAGCGCCCTTCAGACAGCGCGCGCATCACCATTCACACAGCCCGCCCAGGTATTGTTATTGGCAAGAAGGGTGAGGATGTTGAGAAGCTGCGCAATGAAATCGCCAAGATGATGGGTTGTTCGGTGCATATCAACATCGAAGAGATACGCAAGCCTGATCTGGATGCCAACCTGGTTGCGCAGAACGTAGCACAGCAGTTGGAGCGCCGTGTAATGTTCCGTCGCGCTATGAAGCGCGCAGTTCAGAATGCCATGCGCGGCGGTGCTCTGGGTGTGAAAATTCAAGTTGGTGGTCGTCTGGGCGGTGCAGAGATTGCTCGTTCAGAATGGTACAGAGAAGGTCGTGTACCTCTGCACACATTGCGTGCCGATATTGACTATGCAACTGCCGAAGGTAATACCACATACGGAATTATCGGCGTAAAGGTCTGGATCTTCAAAGGTGAAGTTCTGGGTGGTGAGGAAGCTGGAACAGCTCCCGCCAAGACACAAGACACAAGAAACAAGCGATAAGGGTAAAGCGAAATGCTGCAACCGAAACGTACAAAATTCCGCAAGATGCACAAGGGCCGCAACCGTGGTCTGGCTCAGCGCGGCAGCAAAGTCAGCTTTGGTGAGTTTGGCCTCAAAGCATCTGGGCGCGGTCGTCTGACTGCTCGTCAGATCGAAGCCGCTCGTCGTGCCATGACTCGACACATTAAGCGTGGTGGTAAAATCTGGATCCGAGTATTTCCAGATAAGCCGATTACTAACAAGCCACTTGAAGTGCGTATGGGTAAAGGTAAGGGTAATGTTGAGTACTGGGTGGCGTTAATTCAGCCAGGCAAAGTACTTTATGAAATGGAAGGTGTTAGTGAAGAGTTGGCTCGCGAAGCATTTGCTTTGGCCGCGGCCAAGCTTCCGATTGCAACTACCTTCGTTAAACGCACGGTGATGTAAAGATGAAATCTAGCGAATTGCGTGAAAAGTCAGTAGATGAGTTGAAGGCAGCTCTGGGCGAAGAGCAAAAAGCTCAGTTCAAGCTGCGTATGCAGCACGCCACTGGCCAGTTGAACGAAAGCCACAAGGTTAAAGAAACGCGCCGTAATATTGCGCGTCTCAAGACTGTTATTAACCAGAAGGCAGGGGAATAATTATGTCTGAACTACAAACAAGTTCACGAACGCTGACCGGTCGTATTGTCAGCGACAAGATGGATAAAACCATCACCGTGATGATTGAGCGACGTGTTAAGCACCCGGTGTACGGGAAAATCTTGACCAAGTCGTCCAAAATTAAAGCGCATGATGAAACAAATGATGCGAATACAGGCGATCTGGTAACGATCGCAGAGTGCCGGCCTGTCTCTAAGGACAAGTCGTGGAAACTGGTGAATATTGACGAGCGCGCTGCTGCAGAATAAGTCTGCGTAAAGCGAAGGTTTCGGAGTAGAAAATGATTCAAACAGAAAGTTATCTTGATGTAGCAGACAACAGCGGTGCACGTCGGGTGATGTGTATTAAAGTGTTGGGCGGTTCTCACCGTCGCTATGCTCGGGTTGGTGACATTATTAAGGTTACCGTTAAAGAAGCGATTCCCCGCGGCAAGGTAAAGAAAGGCCAGGTGATGAGTGCAGTAGTGGTTCGCACTAAGAAAGGTTTGCGTCGTCAGGACGGCAGCTTGATCAAGTTTGATGACAATGCTGCAGTATTGCTCAACGCCAACAATGCACCTATTGGCACACGTATTTTTGGGCCGGTAACCCGCGAGCTTCGCACAGAGAAGTTTATGCGTATTATCTCCCTAGCACCTGAAGTGCTGTAAGCGAGGATTAAGAAATGGCAATGCTGAAAATTAAGCGTGACGACGAAGTTGTTGTTATCGCCGGTAAAGACAAAGGCAAGCGCGGCAAGGTAATTAAGGTCCTTGAAAATGACCGTCTGCTGGTGTCTGGTATTCAGATGATTAAAAAGCATCAGAAGCCCAATCCTCAGGCTGGTATTCCAGGTGGGATTATCGAGAAGGAAGCACCTATTCAGGTCTCTAATGTGGCTATCTTTAATAGCGCGACCAATAAAGCAGACCGAGTGGGCTTTAAGGTTCAAGAAGACAACAAAAAGATTCGTATCTTTAAGTCCAACGGCGAAGCCGTAGACGCTTAAGTAAACAGGTAACCGAAATGGCAAGGCTGAAAGAAGTATATAAAAACGAATTGGCTCCCAAGCTGAAAGAAGAGCTGGGTCTGGCTAATGTGATGGAAGTCCCTCGCATTACTAAGATTACTCTGAATATGGGCGTGGGCGAGGCGATTGGTGACAAGAAGTCTCTGGAAAATGCAGTGGCTGACCTGACTCTGATTGCAGGGCAGAAACCAGTGATCAACAATGCACGCAAGTCTATCGCTGGCTTTAAAGTTCGTCAGGGATGGCCGATTGGCACCAAGGTGACTCTGCGCGCTGACCGTATGTACGAATTCCTGGAGCGCCTGGTAGGTATAGCTATCCCACGTATTCGCGACTTCCGTGGCATTAGCCCCAAGCAGTTTGATGGTCGTGGCAATTTCTCAATGGGTGTAAATGAGCAGATCATCTTCCCTGAGATTGACTACGAAAAAATTGATAAGTTGCGCGGTTTGGATATCACTATTACCACCACTGCGCGCAATGACGACGAAGGCCGAGCTTTATTGCGTGCCTTTAACTTTCCGCTGAAAGGTTGAGGTAGTAGATAGATGGCAAAGGTATCCATGGTCCAGCGCGAAGCAAAGCGCGCCAAGACAGTCGCTAAGTTCGCCGCTAAACGCGCAGAGCTTAAAGCAATTATTCACAATGTTGAGGCCTCTGACGAAGATCGTTGGGAAGCACAGCAGAAGTTACAGAAATTACCTCGTGATGCGAGCCCCAGCCGTCAGCGCAACCGCTGTCGAGTAACTGGCCGCCCTCACGGTGTTTACAGCAAGTTTGGCCTGTGCCGAAACAAACTGCGCGAATCAGCGATGCGCGGTGAAGTTCCGGGGCTGGTTAAAGCCAGTTGGTAAGTTGAGGAGCCAAACGATATGAGTATGCAAGATCCAGTTTCAGACATGTTGACACGCATTCGTAATGCGCATCACCGCAGTCACCCAGAAGTGACTATGCCAGCTTCGAAGCTCAAGGCTTCAGTTGCCAAGGTGTTGCAGGACGAAGGTTACATTGCAAGCTTCAGTGTCAGTGAAGAAGTAAAGCCCAGCCTAACTATTGAGCTGAAGTATTTTGAAGGCCGTCCAGTTATTGAAGAGATTGCGCGCATCAGCAAGCCCAGCTTACGTCAGTATGTAAGTACTAATGACTTGCCCAAGGTACGCAGTGGTCTCGGCATTGCCGTCATCTCCACCAGTAAAGGTGTGATGACTGATCGCGCTGCCAGAGCTGCCGGTATCGGTGGTGAAGTGCTGTGCACCGTATTCTGATAGGAAAGAAAAATGTCTAGAGTTGCAAATAGCCCAGTAGAACTGCCCAAAGGTGTTGAAGTAAAGCTTGGTGGCGAAGAGATCTCTGTTAAGGGCTCAAAGGGTACATTGGCCATGCCGATCAATCCCCAAGTGGAAATCAAACAGGAAGACAATGTTCTGACGTTTGCCGCCCGCAGTGGAGATCAGTTTGCGCGCGCTATGTCCGGTACCACAAGAGCATTGGTCAACAATATGGTGACCGGTGTATCTGAAGGGTTCGAGAAAAAACTTGAACTTGTGGGTGTTGGTTACAGAGCGCAGGTACAGGGTAACAAAATCAATCTAACACTGGGATTCTCTCATCCAGTGGTCTATGAGTTGCCAGAGGGTGTTAGTGCTGAGACTCCTAGTCAGACTGAAGTGGTATTAAAGTCTTCGGACAAGCAGAAGCTGGGCCAGGCCGCAGCTGAGATTCGCGCTTACCGTCCGCCAGAGCCCTACAAAGGTAAGGGTGTTCGCATCACTGGTGAATATGTAAGACGTAAAGAAGCCAAGAAGAAGTAACAGGGTAATACGATGAGCGATAAAAAAGTTTCACGTCAGCGCCGAGCAAAACGCGTACGTATGAAAATCCGCGAGCAGGGTGTTACACGACTGTGTATCAACCGTACTCCACGTCATATCTACGCGCAGATTATCGCCGCAGAGGGTGACCGGGTTCTGGCTAGCGCATCGACGCTAGAGAAAGATTTACGCAGTGGCAGTACCGGCAATGTCGATGCTGCAGCAGCTGTGGGCAAATTAGTCGCCGAGCGCGCAGTAGCTGCTGGTGTTAAGGCAGTTGCCTTTGACCGCAGCGGTTTTAAATATCACGGCCGTGTAAAAGCACTGGCTGATGCCGCGCGTGAAGCCGGCCTAGAATTTTAATAGGTAGAAAATATGGCTCTTACAGATCAGAAAGATTCTGCAGCTGAAGGCATGATGGAGAAGCTGGTTCAGGTTAACCGTGTGGCTAAGACGGTTAAAGGCGGACGTATTTTCGCCTTTACTGCCCTGACAGTCGTGGGTGACGGCAACGGTAAAGTTGGCTTCGGTCGTGGCAAGGCTCGCGAAGTGCCAATGGCTATTCAGAAGGCAATGGAAGCAGCGCGTCGCAATATGATCGACGTATCCCTGGACGGTACCACTATTCAGTACCCAACCAAGGGCATCCATGCTGCATCAAAGATTTATATGCAGCCAGCCTCAGAGGGTACTGGTGTTATTGCCGGTGGTGCAATGCGCTCAGTGCTTGAATTAGCTGGTGTGCAGGATGTACTGGCAAAATGCTACGGCTCAACTAACCCGGTAAACGTAGTTCGCGCTACCTTTAAGGCACTGCGTGATATGAAGTCTCCGGAAGATGTTGCGGCGAAACGTGGTAAATCTGTAGAAGAAATTCTGAACTAAGTGACGGCATAACGCGCGTCAGTTATTGGAAGTGGATCATGGCAAAAGCGAAGATTAAAAAAGTTAAAGTAACTCAAACTAAGAGTTCAATTGGACGGTTGCAAAACCATAAAGCCTGTCTTACTGGCTTGGGTTTGCGTCGTATCGGCCACACCGTAGAAGTAGAAGATACTCCATCGGTTCGCGGCATGATCAATAAAGTTAACTATATGTTGCAGGTTGAGGAAGCATAAGATGCGTCTAAACACCCTTAGCCCGGCTCCGGGTCGAATTAAAGAAGGCAAGCGCTGTGGTCGTGGTATCGGCAGCGGTATTGGTAAGACTGGCGGCCGTGGTCACAAAGGTCAAAAGTCACGCTCTGGCGGTTCAGTTCGTCCAGGTTTTGAAGGTGGTCAGATGCCACTGCAGAAGCGTCTCCCGAAGTTTGGTTTTACTTCGCGTCTGGCGGCAGTGACTGCAGAGATCCGTCTGTCAGAGCTGGATAAAGTTGAAGGCGGAATCATAACCATAGATTCCCTGCGCGCAGCTGGCATCATTAATAACAGTATTTCCCGAGCCAAGGTATTTAACTCTGGCGCGGTGACTAAAGCAGTCACTCTGCAGGGTATTGGTGCGACCAAAGGTGCTGCGGAAGCAATTGTTGCCGCTGGCGGCAAGGTTGAAGAGAAAGCCTAATGGCGAATCCAGGTGCTATGCCGGTGGGTAACCAGAAAGGATTGGGCGAGCTTTGGGCTCGCCTTCGCTTTTTGTTTATGGCCATTATCATTTATCGCATTGGCACCCATATTCCAGTTCCGGGCTTTGACCCAGATCGTCTGGCAGATATGTTTTCACAGAATCAGGGCACCTATCTAGGACTGTTCAATATGTTCTCCGGTGGTGCACTGGAGCGAATGAGTATTTTGGCTCTGGGCGTGATGCCCTATATCTCGGCCTCGATTATTATGCAGTTGCTGTCGGCTACAGTACCTGCGCTAGAGCAGTTAAAGAAAGAAGGTGACAGTGGTCGCCGCAAGATAAACCAGTACACCAGATATGGTACGGTGATTCTGGCCCTGATTCAGGGTATGGCTATGGCGGTGGGCTTTAGAGCTCAGGGTATGGCTTACGAGGGGTTTGAATTCTTCCTGCCCGTGGCAGTGGCATCACTAGTGGCCGGCGCAGTTTTTCTGATGTGGCTGGGTGAACAGATTACCGAGCGTGGTATAGGCAACGGTATTTCCATGCTGATTTTTGCCGGTATTGTGGCTGGTATTCCTGGAGCCATTGGTCAGGCCTTGGAGTCAGCGCGTCAGGGTGACCTCAATCCTCTGATGCTGGTGGTTGTACTTATTATTGCAGTGGCTGTAGTTTACTTTGTGGTGTTTATTGAGCGTGGTCAGCGCCGTTTGACGGTTAACTATGCTCAGCGCCAGGGCCGCAAGGCTTACAACGCGCAAACTTCACATCTGCCACTTAAAGTGAATATGGCCGGCGTGATTCCGGCAATTTTTGCCAGCAGTTTACTGTTGTTTCCCGCCTCAATCAGTCAGTGGTTTGGCTCTGGGGTAAACGCGCCGGCTTGGTTGCAAGACGTGTCGCTACTGATTGGCCCTGGGCAGCCATTGTATGTGTTGATGTTTAGCGCATTAATTATTTTCTTCAGCTTCTTCTATACGGCGTTGATGTACAACCCCAAAGAAGTGGCCGATAACCTGAAAAAAGGTGGTGCTTATCTGCCCGGTATACGTCCGGGAGATCAGACTGCCAAATACATTGATAGTGTGACCACGCGTTTGACTCTGATTGGTGGTATTTATATCACTCTGATCTGTCTGATGCCCCAGTTCTTGAATGTGTACTTTAATGTGCCGTTCTACCTAGGTGGTACATCACTGTTGATTGCGGTTGTTGTAACAATGGATTTTATGGCTCAGGTGCAGTCACATCTAATGTCGCAACAATATGATTCGCTAATGAAGAAGGCCAACCTTAAAAATGTTGGCCGTAAATAAAGAGGTGATGCTGTGAAAGTACGCGCATCGGTTAAAAAGATTTGTCGTAATTGTAAGGTTGTCCGCCGCAAAGGTGTGGTTCGTGTTATCTGTAGTGTTGAGCCACGTCATAAGCAGCGCCAGGGATAACTGGTTGATTTTTGATAGATCTATCGGTATTCTACCGCGCCTTTTTAGCAGGTCTGAAAGACTGTTAAGCGGGTCGGAAGAGCTGATTAAACCCATAGTAATAGTGGAGTAATGTGAATGGCCCGTATTGCCGGTGTCAACATTCCAGATAACAAGCACACAGTGATTTCACTGACCTATGTGTTTGGTATTGGTCGCCCAACTGCCCAGAAGATTTGTGCAGACACGGGCATTGCAGAGGACACAAAAATTTCTGCGCTGGACGAAGGTCAATTGGACGCGTTGCGTGCTGCCGTAGGGCAAAACGACGTTGAAGGTGATCTCCGTAGAGAGAACAGCATGAGTATCAAGCGTCTGATGGACCTAGGTTGCTATCGCGGCCTCCGCCATCGTCGTAGTTTGCCCGTACGTGGACAACGTACTAAGACGAATGCGCGCACCCGTAAAGGGCCGCGTCGTCCCATAAAAAGATAATTAGGATCATTTCTAATGGCAAAAGCAGCAGCTAAAACGACCCGTAAAAAGGTCAAAAAGACAGTTATAGATGGCGTAGCCCATATCTATGCTTCTTTTAACAATACGATTGTTACTATCACTGACCGTCAGGGGAATACACTCTCCTGGGCAACCTCCGGTGGATCTGGTTTCCGCGGTTCTCGCAAGAGTACCCCGTTCGCCGCCCAGGTGGCTGCAGAGCGAGCTGGTGAAGCAGCGAAGGACTACGGTCTAAAGAATCTTGACGTTCAGGTCAAAGGCCCAGGTCCCGGTCGTGAGTCTGCGGTTCGCGCACTCAACAATGCTGGTTACAAAATAACTAATATCACCGATGTGACGCCTGTGCCCCACAATGGCTGTCGTCCACCGAAAAAACGTCGCGTGTAAGGGAAATAGAAAATGGCTAGGTATCTCGGACCAACTTGTAAACTGTCGCGCCGTGAAGGGACTGATCTGTTCCTGAAGAGTGGCGTTCGACCCTTAGAATCCAAATGCCGTCACGAAAGTGCGCCGGGCCAGCACGGCCAGCGTCGTGGTCGACTGTCTGACTACGGGGTTCAGCTTCGTGAAAAGCAAAAGGTACGTCGTATTTACGGCATCCTTGAGAAGCAATTCCGCAACTATTATAAAGATGCGGCTCGCTTAAAAGGTAACACTGGCGAAAATCTGCTGACTCTTTTAGAGAAGCGCCTCGATAATGTTGTCTACCGTATGGGCTTTGGTGCCACTCGCGCTGAATCGCGTCAGTTGGTAGCTCATAATTCTATTCTGGTAAATGGCCAGAAGGTCAATATCGCCTCGTTTAGAGTTCAGGAAGGTGATGTTGTTGGTCTTCGCGAGAAGTCTAAGAAGCAGCTTCGCGTGCAAACTGCCCTGCAGCTCGCAGCACAACGCGGTGAAGTAGAGTGGTTAACTGTTGATAGCAACAAGATGGAAGGCACGTTTACGCGCAATCCAGATCGCTCTGACTTACCGGCCGAGATCAATGAAAATCTGATCGTCGAACTTTACTCCAAGTAATCGCTTTATAGCTCTTACAGGTAATACTATGCAAAATTCTGCTACTGAATTTCTAACACCACGTAACATTGATGTAACGTCTTATGATGCAAACCATGCCAAGGTGGTTCTAGAGCCTCTAGAGCGTGGCTTTGGTCATACTCTGGGTAATGCACTGCGTCGTATTCTGCTGTCTTCTATGTCCGGCTGTGCCGTGATTGAAGTTGAGATTGACGGTGTTGAGCATGAGTACTCTTCAATTGAGGGTGTTCAAGAGGATGTGATGGAAATCCTCCTCAACCTCAAAGGCGTGGCTGTTGTTATGGAAGGCCGCGACGACACCACTGTATCTCTCAATGTGCAGGGCCCAGGTCCAGTTACAGCTGGCGATATTGAAAGTGATGGCCATATTGAAGTAATCAACCCAGACCATGTTATTGCTAACATCTCTGGTAAGACCAACTTAAATATGCAGCTGCGCATCGTGCGCGGACGTGGCTACCAGCCGTCAGATGCCCGTGTGAGTGACGAAGAAACTCGCTCTATAGGTCGCCTGCAGCTAGATGCAACCTTTAGCCCCATTTTCAAGGTGTCCTACAGCGTTGAGAGTGCCCGTGTTGAGAATCGCACAGACCTCGACAAGCTAGTACTTGAGCTGGAGACTAACGGAACTGTAGATCCCGAAGAGGCGATTCGCCGTTCAGCAACCATCCTGCAGCAGCAGATGGCTGTGTTTGTTGAGCTTGAAGGTGAAACTGCCGCTGAGCCAGAAGAGAAAGAAGACGAGATCGATCCGATCTTATTGCGTCCAGTTGACGATTTAGAGCTAACTGTTCGCTCTGCTAACTGCTTAAAAGCAGAGAGCATCTACTACATTGGTGACCTGATCCAGCGCACCGAAGTTGAATTGCTGAAGACTCCCAATCTGGGTAAGAAGTCGCTTACCGAAATTAAGGATGTACTGGCTTCTCGCGGGCTGTCTCTGGGCATGCGTCTTGAGAACTGGCCACCAGCTAGCTTGAAAAGTGAACGCGAACTCGCCTGAGGCTTGGTCGTATAGATATCATTGCTGAGACAGCAACGAATTAAGGAATAAAAATCATGCGTCATCGCTATAGTGGCCGCAAACTGAATAAATCTGGCCCTCACCGCAGAGCCATGTTTCGCAATATGACTGCGTCTCTGGTTGAGCACGAGTTGATTAGAACCACTCTACCCAAGGCCAAAGAGTTGCGTCGTTTTGCAGAGCCTTTAATCACTCTGGCCAAGCAGGACAGTGTAGCTAACCGTCGACTGGCTTTTGATCGCCTGCGTAACAAGGAGACAGTAGGTAAGTTATTTACCGATCTGGGTCCCCGTTATCAGGAGCGTCCCGGTGGTTATATGCGCATTCTCAAATGTGCCCCGCGCACTGGTGACAATGCCCCTATGGCCTATGTTGAGCTGGTTGATCGGGTGGTTGCTGAAGATGAAGACAGTGAAGCCTTAGAGGTGGTTGCTGAATAAGCCCACTTCGACTTAAAAAGCCGAGCCTAGCTCGGCTTTTTTGTGCCTGCTACAAAACCGACCAGCTGAGACTATGCTGGCGTTATATTGAAGCGGGCTGGTGAAAGTACTCTCCGCTTTGCAGATTCATCAGCCGCATGGGCCCACCCCAGACACAGCCTGTATCAAGGGCATACACATATTGGCCGCAGTCCCGGCCCTGCAGCGCCGCCCAGTGACCAAACACTATTTTGTCTGCAGCTGCCTTGCGGTTTTGGTGAGCGAACCAGGGCTTAAAGGGCAAAGCCATCTCCACCTGATCTTTTGACTCTAACTCAAGACGCCCCTCGGCAGTGCAGAAGCGCATTCTGGTTAGATAGTTGGTAATTACCCGCCAGCGCTCCGGCCCTTCTAAGCTGTCCGACCACTGATCTGGTTGATTGCCGTACATATTGTGAAAGTAATGGCTGCAGAGATCCGATTGCAACACGGCGCTTACTTCGCCGGCCAGATTATAGGCTGTGGGCATATCCCAGATAGGTGGTATGCCTGCATGAACCAGATGGTAGCCAGCGACTTCCAACAACAATGGCTTGGCCCGTAGCCAGTTTAGGAGTTCATCGCGATCTGGTGCCGCTAGAATATCCCCAAAGGTATCTTTGTTAGTGGGGTCTCTAACTCCCTGGGCCACTGCCAGTAGGTGCAGGTCATGATTGCCCAGCACCATATTAAATGCCGGGCCCAGATTCTTGCAAAAACGCAGGGTCCCTAGCGACTCGGGGCCGCGGTTAATTAGGTCGCCGACGGAAATCAGCTGATCGTGCTGAGGGTCAAAGGCCACCTGTTCCAACAGCCTCTGCAACGGCTCTAAACAGCCCTGAATATCACCTACAGCGTACTGGGTCATCTAGTGCACTGCATTGGGCATGGAGAGCAAAAATGGCGCTATGGGTGCCTCAAATGGATCGCCATTGCCATCAACCAGGTAATAGGAACCCTGCATGGTTCCCACTGTGGTTTCAAGCACTACGCCACTGCTGTACTCATAGTCTGTACCGGGCTCAATAATGGGCTGTTCGCCAATAACCCCATCGCCACGGACTTCCTGTCGCTCCTGGTTGGCATCTGTAATAACCCAGTGTCTGCTCAGCAATTGGGCTGCTGCCGAGCCTCGATTTTCAATACGAATATGATAGGCAAAGGCAAAGCGACTGTCCTCTGGCTGGGAATGGGAGGGAAGATATTCGCTGGTCACGCTGACCTGGATACTTGGCTCTAATGCTGTCATTGGTTGGTCTTGACACTCCTGCTGATGCAATTGGACAGGGCCACAAATTCGCTGACCGGTAATTGTTCTGGGCGACGAGAGAGATCAAAGCTCTGGCCACTATCAGTCCCGCCCTCCAGATGCTGCAGATAGGGGCGCAAGCAGTTGCGCAAGGTTTTGCGCCGCTGCTGGAAACAGAGGCTGACCACCTGACTGAGCAGTGCTTCATCATCGGCAACCCAGGGCATGGTTTTATGGGGTTTAAGACGCACCACAGCAGACTGAACCTTGGGCGCTGGCCTAAAGGACTCAGGAGGAACTGGAATAAGGGGCATCACCCGGCAGTGATACTGAATCATCACCGATAGTCTGCCATAGGCTTTGGTACTGGGCACTGCCCCCAGGCGGTCGACCACCTCCCGCTGCAGCATAAAATGCATATCCGTAATTAGGTGGCGCACTTTCAGCAGGTGAAAAAGCAGCGGTGTCGAAATATTATAGGGCAAATTACCCACCAGTCGCAGATCTCTGCCGTTGTGCAGCTTGGCATAGTCCATTTTCAGTGCATCGCCGCTGTGGATGCTGAAATCTGGGTAATCGACAAATTTTTCGCCGAGAAACTCCACCAGATCCTTATCCAGCTCCAGCACTGACATGTTGGGACAGAGTTTTACCAGATGCTCGGTAATAGCGGCCATACCTGGGCCAATCTCGACCAGATTCTGATCCGGTTTGGGGGCTACCGCCGAGACGATCTGCGCAATAATCTGCTGATCTACCAGGAAGTTCTGGCCAAAGCGTTTGCGCGCCTGATGGTTAATACTCAATGGGCACCTTTGCTGGCCGCAGTCATCTGCAGTGCCACCTCTATAGCCGCGACCATGCTGCCATTGCTGGCGCCAGCTGTGCCGGCAAGATCAAGTGCTGTGCCATGGTCCACTGAGGTACGCACAATGGGCAGGCCCAGTGTAATATTCGCTGCTCGACCAAACCCCTGGTATTTCAATACGGGTAAACCCTGATCATGATACATGGCCAGCACCGCATCGGCGCCTTGCAGATACTTGTCAGTAAACAGGCTGTCCGCTGGCAGTGGACCAATAATCTTCATAGACTGAGCCCGCAGCTGTTGCAAAACAGGCTCTATCAGGTCGATTTCTTCCCGACCCAGATGGCCGTCCTCGCCCGCATGGGGGTTCAGCCCGCAGACTAGAATCACCGGATCGGCAATATTAAATTTTTTCTGTAGATCGCTATGCAGAACTCCGAGTACCTGGATCAGCAACTCAGCACTTATGGCATCTGCCACCTCTCTCAGGGGCAGGTGAGTAGTGGCCAGAGCTACCCGCAGTTCCTTGGTGGCCAGCATCATTACCACAGTGCCACTGTTAGTTTTGTCCGCCAGATATTCTGTGTGTCCGGAAAAGTTGATACCCGCCTGATTGATAATAGATTTTTGCACTGGGCCTGTCACCATGGCCTGACAGTGGCCAGATTGACAGCTGGCAATAGCGGCATCCAATGTCTGCAGTACATAGGAGGCATTGTTTTGGTTTAGCTGACCGGCTACCACAGTTTCAGCTGTTGGCACTGCAGCCACCGTAATAGTACCTGCTGCAGTGGGCACTGGCTCAGCATTCAGATCCAAGGGTAGAATTTGCAGTGGCAGCCCCAGTTGTTGAGCGCGCTCCGCCAGCATGTGGGGATCGGCAAAGGCGATCAGCTGCGCTTGCTGTTGCTGCTGTACGGTTTGAATTAACAGGTCGGGACCCACACCGGCAGGTTCTCCCGGTGTCAGTGCCAGTCTAGGGATCATGAGGCTGGCGACCCTTTTATTTCAATAAAGGCCTCGTCGCGAATCTCTTGCAGCCACACCTGCAGCTCTTCCTCATACTTGCGCTGGCGCAACATATTTTCGGCGCGATTGCGCAAAATATCACCGCTGAAATCCTGTTTTCGACGCTCAGTTACCTGCAATATGTGCCAGCCAAACTGAGAGCTAAAGGGCGCGCTGATCTCATCGACAGCAATGCTGTTCATGGTCTGTTCAAACTCTGGCACAAACATGCCAGGGGTTGACCAGCCCAGTTCACCACCTTTTAGGCCAGAGCCAGGATCTTCAGAAAACTCCTTTGCCAACTCGGCAAAGTCCTCTCCTGCAAGCACCCGTTCACGCAGCTTATTGAGCTGGTTGACTGTGGTTTCCTGATCGCGAATCTGGTTGGGCTTAATCAGAATATGACGGGCAAAATGCTGCTCTATCAGTTGCTCGCCTCCGCCGCGGCGCTCATAGAGTTTGAGCAGATGGTAGCCGGCGCCACTGCGAATAGGCTGCGAAACCTCTTCGACGGCCAGAACCTCAACTGCATCGATAAATACGCTGGGCAGCTGGGCCATCTTGCGCCAGCCCAGATCGCCGCCCTGCAGGGCTGACTGATCAGCGGAGTTCGCTATGGCTAGCTGGCGGAAATCCACGCCAGCGGCTATTTGAGCCTGCAGGTCTTTGGCCTTGGCTAAAATCTGATCGGCTTCTGCTGTGCTGACATTGCTGGGTACACTGAGCAAAATCTGACCAATATTGACATCTGGAGAAGTCAAAAATCGACCTTCCTCAGAGTTGAGAAAATTATCCAGCTCCTGCTGGCTGATACGGATGCGACGCATGACTCTTCCCTGTTGCACGCGCATAAGGGTCAGCTCATTGCGAATTTCCTCGCGCACAGTGGCTACTGTCTGCCCCTGAGAATGAATATTCTCTATATATTGCTCCATGGTTAGCTGGTTGCCTGCGGCTATCCGAGCCATGGCTGAGTTGAGCTCTTCGTCTGGAATGCGCACGCCAGCACTGTAGGCAATATTCAGTTGCAGTCGCTCAGAGATCAGTCGATCCAATACCTGCTGCACTAGAACTTCCTCGGGCGGTGCCTGAGTGCCGGACTGCTGAATTTGCGCCAAGACACTGACTAAACGTTGGTCCAGTTCCGATTGCAGAACCACATCGTCGTCGACAATGGCAATAACCTTGTCTAGCATCTGTATCTGAGCTGTGGCCGAAAGTGAAACAAGCAGGGCGCAGGCAAGAGTTGCAGCGGATAAAAATTTAGAAGTTTTCCTGAGGTTCATAACCATAAATACCGTTGTTGAGCATTGTATCTACCCGGCTACCAGTGCCAGCCAGACCTTTAAATTGAATTTGGAAAAAGATGCCATTTCTGGCTTTGAGTTCTTCTTCCGGGAATAATATTTCGTCTTCGCGATCCAGCCATCGCCGGGCGACTAGACTAGCACGCCAGCAGCAGCTGTTGTATTCGAAACCGGCAAACAGTTCCAGTTCCCTCTTGTTGGTAAAGTCATGATTCCATCGACCGACCCAGTTAAAATTACCCCAGGCGGGAACAAAGGCGGAGATATCCGCCTGTTCAATATCCTGGTCTACATCCATGCCAGAGAACAGGCGCGGTGGTCTGCGCGTATATCTGTAGGTGAAGTTAAGCAGCTGATTTTGACCATTGTTGTAGCGCACGCCAAAGCTGCTTTTCTCCAGCTCATTGTCGTGATTGTCGTAGATAACATCGCTGGTGATTCGCCAGTCCTTTGAGATGCGCGCGGCCCATTCAATAGATAGGGGGGATTGGTTGCGGCTCAGCTCATCAAGTTCTTCCATACTTGGATCAGCGGCCAGAGTGACTCGACGATCATCATAGTAAATTGACTGGGCCACACGGGCGCGAAATCTCTCTTGGCCGGTACTTTGGTCAATATAGAGGGTGGTAAAGGCTAGGGTTAGACGATTTTCATCAGAAATTCTGTCGCCACCGTTAAAGCGGTTTTCGCGGAACAGTAGGTCGTAGGAGGGAGTGAATTCCCTGGTGTCAAAGTCAGGTAGATTGGACTGATCTTTGTAGTCTGCTCTTACATAAAACAGTCGTGGGGCAAAATACTGTTTGTAATTATTAAGCCAGCCAGAGTTGCGCTCGAGGAATATGCCAGTGTCGATGGAATATACAGGCACAGACACCGAGGGATCGCTATCAAGTAACCTCGACTGTTGCCCCGCATCTAAGCTGTAGGAGAGATGCCTGGCTCTAAACTGGGGTTTAAAGTAACCCCAGGACCAGCGCTTATCCCAGCTGATACCATAATCAATACTGCTGCGACTGCCGGTTACAAAACGCTTATCACTGTGATTAAACACTGAATGACGATTTTTTAAATCTACCACCAGAGAGTTGGACCATCGATAATAACCATCGGCGGAAATTTGCGGCAGTAGCCAGTACTGCTCGTCGAGCCCCTGGGTAATCACCTGATAATCCTGAGCTGCCACGGAGTAATTCCAGTGCCTGGTTTTGTAGCCTGCCGAGGCTCTTCGCTGCAGATGAGTCAGGCTATTATCGTCCAGGGTCAGGTTGCCCAGATCACGAAAGTAATCTACATCGCTGACATGATTGATATCCAGATGCGTCGACCAGGCTCGCCCTAGGCCACCGCTGTGGTTGATACCAGCAAGATAGCGATCTTCTCCCTGGTTAGGTCTGAGGCCAGTCAGCAGGTCAATTTTATCGTCATCCGCGCCACCTTTGTCACTTCCCAGATAGCTGGCGATAATCTGGTTTTCTGACCAGCTGTTTAAGTGCCGGAAGTCCAGCTCGAGCCCAGTTCCGCGCTCTTGAATATAGCGGGGCGTAATGGTGGCGTCATAGTTGGGGGCTATATTCCAGTAGATAGGCTGGGCGAAGTCCAGACCATTTTCTTTATCTGCACCTATGGTGGGGAACAGCAGCCCCGACGAGCGGCGATCATCCACAGGAAATTTAATATAGGGAATATAAAAGACCGGTACATCTTTGACTTCCAGGCGCGCATTTTTAACTGTTGCAAAACCGGTGTTCTGATCTATATCAATCTCTTTGGTCACCATCTGCCAGGTGTTGTCACCGGGCTCGCAGGCAGAGTAGGTCGCCTCATCAATAACAATAATGCCCTCCTGGTTACGCGACAATGTCTTGGCATTGCCGCGCACTGAAGCTTCGTGGAGCACATAGGTGGCGTTATCAATCTGTACTTCTTTGCTGTCGATATCCACCTTGGCGCTGTCTCCGAGCAACAGCATGCCTGGCTCGCGAAAACGCACATTGCCCTCTAAGACCACCTGGCGATTGACCTGATTGACTACAGCAGTATCACTGCGCACCTGACGGTAGCCCTGAGATATTTGCACGTCCCCCTCCAACAGGGCAATGCCCTCCTGCAGAGCTTCGGTGCTATTGGCATTCACTCGCAGCGATGCCTGGTCCGGTTCTATATTTGCGTCTGGGTAATCTCTGGAGGGTTCAATATAGGCGCCGCAGCAGTTTTCGTCGACCGCAGTTTTTTGTTCCTGCGTCATAGCAGTCACCTCAACCCAATCTAAATTTTGAACCCTGGCTAATCTGGGTTCTTCAGGATTGGGTGGCGCTGGTTTAAAGCTGCGGGCCGGTCTTGCGGTTGTCGCTTCAGGGTCTGGAGCCTGCTCAATACAGAGCCAGTCACCACTGGCATTTGCTGCGCAGCTCCACTGGGGTTGCAACTGATCCTGGGCCACAGACACAGCAGGCACAGACACCAGTGCAAGTAGCGCTAAGCTGCACAATCTGCTGTATATCGCCGGGAAGCGTTTAAAAACGGCTAGCTGCAAAACTACCATCCAGAAAATCTTTAAAGTCCCCACATTTTACCTGATATATGCCTCGAGTAGAGACCTCTAATTGCGGGAAATAGGCTAGAATGAAGTTTTTTTACCCCAGCTCAAATTTGAGCTGGCATACATCGCCAACTGTTGGATAATAATTGGCATTGAACACAGGGTTTATGCATTGCCAAACAATCATCAAAAGCCACAGTTCTATAGCTGGATTGAAGCCTCCCTCCCCGCCGAAGTGATGTTGTCGGGCGCTCTTGAGGCCCAGGGGCTCACAGGAGATGCTGGCTTTCGCCGCTACTACCGCACCAACACAGCCCCCAGCCTTATTGCAGTGGACTCGCCCCCAGCTAAAGAAAATAACCCGGCCTATGTGAATATTGCTATGGCGCTGCAGTCGGCAGGGCTGCGCACACCAGTTATACATGCGGTGGATTTTGCTCAGGGTTACCTGTTGTTAGAAGACTTTGGCGATCAGTTATTGCAGCCACTGCTCAATGACCAGACCATCGCTGAGTTATATGGTCTTGCGGAGACAGCGCTGTTAAAACTGCAGCAGTTGCCCGACAGTAAAGCACTTTTCCCCCGCTACGACGCCCAACTGCTGGGTGATGAAATGGCTCTGTTTAAGCAGTGGTTTGTAACCGATTTACTGGGTATTGAACTGCAGGCAGACGAGTCGACTATGCTGGACAACCTATTTGGCCAGTTGATCCAGAGTGCCCAAGAGCAGCCCCAGGTCTTGGTACACCGCGACTATCATTCACGTAATTTGATGCTTTTAGCCAATAACAGTCTCGGGGTTATAGATTTTCAGGATGCAGTCTGGGGGCCCATCACCTACGATCTGGTGTCGCTATTAAAAGACTGCTATATCCGCTGGCCAGTCCAACAGACTCGACAGCGGGCTCTGGCCTTTAAGCAGCGACTGGGGCTGTCGGTTGATGACCAGCAGTTTCTGCGCTGGTTTGATTTGATGGGTCTGCAACGGCACATCAAGGTGATGGGTATCTTCGCTCGTTTGGCTCTGCGAGATAACAAGCGGGACTATCTTAAAAGCCTACCTATGGTTATTGAATACAGTCTTGAAGCCGCCGAACAATATGCTGAATGCCAGACCTTTTGCCAATGGTTTAAGCGCCGTGTCAGCCCGCTTCTAGCTAATCAGAGCTGGTATTCAGAGCCTGAGAGGCTAGAGCTATGAAGGCTATGATTTTGGCAGCCGGGTTTGGCAAGCGCTTGCGGCCACTCACTGAAACCACAGCCAAACCAATGCTGCCAGTGGGCGGAAAGCCATTATTGCAGCACCATATCGAAGGTCTGGCTGCCGCAGGCATTACTGAATTGGTGATTAACACCAGTTGGCTGGCCGAGCAGATTGAGGACTATTTTGGTGATGGCAGTGATTATGGCGTCTCTATTCGCTGGTCGCGAGAGCAGCAGCCCCTGGAAACCGGCGGTGGCATAGCCAATGCACTGCCATTACTTGGCGACCAGCCTTTTTTATTGATTAACGGGGATATCTGGACTGATTTTCCTCTGCACTCCGCCGCCAAGAAACATTTATCCTGTCACCTTGATGGCTGGTTATTGCTGGTTGAAAATCCAGAGCATAATCCTCAGGGCGATTTTGGGCTCTTAAACGGTCAACTGTTGTCCCAGGCCAGTGAAAAATATACCTTTAGTGGCATTAGCCTATTGCGCCCCGAGCTTTTTTCGGCCGCTGTGACCGCCAGCCCCTGTTTTCCACTGCGGGAACTATTGCTGCCGGCAATTGATGGCAACCGTATTTGCGGCGAGGTCTATAATGGTCAGTGGTGCGATGTGGGCACAGTTGAACGCTATAGACAGATTGATAACCAGTTAAAATAACAAACTATTCAGGGTCTGCATCAGTATGATTGCCAAACAGTATTTTAAAGTTTTCTTCTGGTTATTTCTCGCCGCTCTGCTGTATATGTCGCTATCGCCGGTTCCTGCAGTGACTCCGAGCATCCAGAATATCGACAAAATGGTTCATGTCGGAGCCTATGGCCTGCTATTTGCACTGGCCGTCAAAGCCTATAATGCACGGCTTCCCCTCTGGGCCCTAGCAGTAGCCACAATGGTCTTTGGTGTTTCCATGGAGTGGGCTCAGTCCCTCACAGGTTACCGCTATGCCGAGCCTATGGATATGGTGGCCAATGGCACAGGTATTGCGATTATGTGGCTGTTGGTTATTTTGATCCGCAGGTACAGAGCTCAATGATTTCTGTCTATCGCGGCAGCGATTATTTCGAGGCTCAGCTCCTCAAAGGCTTAATGGAACAGCAGGGGCTACAGGTGTTTTTGCAGGGGGCCGCGCTGCAAGGTGGTATGGGCGATTTACCTGCTCTGGGACATCTATCCATAACAGTCAATGATGCGGATCAACAGCGGGCAGAGGAAATTATCGCTGCCTATGAAGCCGGGGACTATAGCCTGGATGACGGGGATTAAACTTTGATAAAAAACAGCGGGCAAATCAATGACACCTAGATTAAAAAGTCTCTCCCTGTGGCTGGCCCCATTGGCCGCAGTTTTGGTCAGTCTTGCAATGATGCAGCTTGGCTGGGCCAAAGAGGGGGCTATGGCCGCTGGCCTGACTCTGCTCTGCGCCCTCTGGTGGGTATTTGAACCTATTCCCATTCCGGCCACGTCCATGATTCCGCTGGGCGTTTTTCCACTGCTGGGTATTCTCGATGGCAAGCAGGTTGCTCAGGCCTATGGCGACCCATTAATTCTGCTGCTTATGGGGGGCGCCATGCTCTCCAAGGCTATGGAAAAAAGTGGTGCCCACAGGCGTCTCGCCCTGTCTATGGTGAACCTGTTTGGCAGCCATGATCAGAGGCGGCTGATTTTTGGCTTTATGGTGGCCTCGGCACTTTTAAGTATGTGGGTTTCAAATACTGCTACCACTTTGATGTTACTGCCGGTGGCCTATGCTGTACTGGAAAGTGCCGAGTCTCCAGCGGCGGCTAGTAAGTTGGCTGTGCCCCTGTTTCTGGGGATTGCTTATTCGGCCAGCATAGGTGGGCTGGGCACTCCCATTGGGTCACCACCCAATGTGGTGTTTCTTAAAATCTATGCTGAGGCCAGGGGCATTGATATTGGCTTTGGTCAGTGGATGCTGTGGGCTCTGCCAGTGGTACTGATTATGATTCCGGCGGCCGGCCTATGGATGACTCGCAATCTCGATAGAGGCGAGCCTCTGTCCATTCCCGGTGTAGGTCAATGGCGCACTGAGGAAGTCCGAGTGCTGATAATCTTTGGCCTTACAGCACTGGCCTGGATTACTTTGCGCGAGCCCTTTGGGGGCTGGAGCCTGCTGTTCGATCTGCCCAGCGCCAACTATGCTGCTGTGGCGCTGACCTCTGTGGTACTGATGTTTGTGTTGCCCAATGGCCATGGTGGCAAACTATTGGATTGGGAGTCCGCATCCACTATTCACTGGGGGGTTCTGCTGTTATTTGCCGGTGGCATCGCCATTGCCAAAGCCTTTGCAGTCACAGGTATCAGTGAGGCCATTGGCCAGTCCCTGTCCGGCGTCACCAGGCTAAGTATTATTGCGATTATTGCTATTGTGGCTCTGTCTGTGACTTTTCTTACCGAGATAACCAGCAATACAGCCACTACCACATTATTGATGCCCATTCTGGCCGCCGCATCCCTGGGGGCTGGCATTGAGCCGGCCCTGCTTATGCTGCCCGCCGCGCTGTCGGCCAGCTGTGCCTTTATGTTGCCTGTGGCCACAGCGCCCAATGCCATTGTCTTTGGTACCGGAAAGATCGGGGTACAGCAGATGGTGAGGGAAGGCTTTGCTCTTAATTTAATAGGTGCAGCAGTGATTACTGCTGTGGTCTATATATGGCTGGCCTAGAGGCTCAGTTATCCAGCAAAACTTTAATATTGCTGGGTTGCAGTGTTTGACTGCCCGCCAGAGATAACACCAATGTGGTCAGTTCATCCCAGATATCGGCTCTGCGCTGGCCTTTGATGCCGCGATCAATAGCGCCGGCCTGATGTACCAGCATGCGCAAATGGGCTGGGCTCAGGCGTCTCAGGGCGCCGCGAAACAGAGGGATACGCTTATCCCAGACGCCGGCGGATTTCAGTGCCGAGTCACTGTGGACTCCCTGACTGACCTGCTCGCTAGCCTTGGTCAAAATACGCAGTTCTCTGGTGATGGCCCAGAGCAGGGGAACCGGCTCTATGCCCTCATTTTGCAGGCCACGCAATGAGCGGGCTGCGCTCTGGGCATCCCCTGACAAGACTCTATCGATAAATTCGAATAGGTTGTATCTGGCGCTGTCGGCTACCACTGAAGACATGCGGCTGGCATCTACTCTGCCATCCAGGGCCAGCAGTTTGAGCTTTTCTATTTCCTGTACCGCCGCCAACAGATTTCCCTCAACCCGGTCGGCCAGTATCTGCACTGCCTCTGCATTGGCCTGAATATCCGCCTGCTGCAGGCGCTGCTGAATCCAGCGGGGCAGCTGCGCACCGCTAACCGGCCACACCTGAATATGGGCGCCAATGGATTCCAGGGTTTTAATCCACTTGCTGTTTTGCGTAGCGCGCTCAAGTTTGGGCAGCAGAATCAGCAACATATTGTCCGGGTTGAGATTGGCGCACATTTCACACAGAGCCTTGCTGCCCTTGTCACCGGGCTTTCCATTGGTAATGCGAATTTCTAAAATCTTTTTATCGGCAAACAGGGACAGAGAATTGGCCTCATTAAGCAGCTGATTCCAGTCATAGTTGCCCTCAACATAGAATAGCTCTCGCTCTGTGTAGCCTGCTGCTCGGGCTGCAGTGCGCACGCTGTCTGTGGCCTCCTGTGCCAGCAGAGGCTCGTCCCCGCTAATAATATAAACCGGCAGCAGCTGCTTTTGCAGATGGCTTTGAAGCTGCTCTGGTTTTATTTTCACTGCAGGGTCTGGACAGTCTGAGCTGCCGCAGCCTGGTCGTTAGATAGGGGCTCAGCCTCTGGGGGTAACAGTCTCAGACGATTGAGAATCTGACGGACGATTTCTTCGCGCATAGCATTTTTGACCAGACGCTCCTCGTTGTCTGACGACAGGACGTCCTGCTCATTAAATTCATAGACGCGCTCCACAGAGGCCGTGGATAGGGGAATCAGCTGTGAGCCATCGGCACTGACAATAAGAAAGTCGACATCTTCATTGAGTTGATATTCTGCAACCCGGGCGCTGGAATTAATGGTACTGGTGCGTCTGGTGCGCCTAAAGTCGACAATCACTACCGAGTAGCGGGCATCAGCGGCACTGGCCACAACCTCAACACCATAGAGGTTGAGCGAGCGGGTCAGCTCTCTGATCAGCGCACTGTGGGGGTCTTTTGCAGACAGGTGCAGGCTTCCTAAGTTTTCCGGTACTATCTGAGCGTCGCGGAGTTGCCAGCCGCAGGAGGATATCAACAGCGCGGCAAGGGCTAATAGTAGGTTCTTGATCATCGCAATGAATCCTCTCTGCTGGCTCTGGCTAGTTAGCTACTATGTTAACCAATCGCCCGGGAACCACAATAATTTTTCGAATAGTAACGCCATCAATGAATCTCTGTACGTTGCTGTCTTCAAGGGCCATAGCTTCCGCAGTCTGTTTGGATGCATCCGCAGCTAACTGAATTTTGCCCCGAACCTTGCCATTGACCTGAACCACCATCTCAATAGAGCTGCGCACCAGTGCCGACTCGTCCACACTGGGCCAGCGGGCATCGGCTACAGCATCGCTGTGGCCCAGCAGATTCCAAAGGCTGTGACAGATATGGGGCGCTATGGGTGACAGTAATAATACCGCACTGTTGAGCGCCTCATGACGAACAGCCAGAGTCTGGGGCTCAGTGCCGCTGAGTTTGCCCACCTCATTGAGCAGCTCCATCACCGCTGCGATAGCGGTGTTAAAGGTATTGCGCCGACCGTAATCATCATTGACCTTGGCTATGGTTTCGTGGGTTTTGCGGCGCAGATCTCTCTGGGCCTGACTGTGATTGGCGGCATCCAGCTGAACATTAGAATCCTCCGCAATATGGGTCTGGACCATGGTCCAGAGCTTGCGCAGGAACCTGTGGGCGCCGGCAACACCTTCGTTGCTCCACTCCAGAGTTTGCTCCGGAGGTGCGGCGAACATGGTAAACAGGCGCACCGTATCTGCACCATGTTTATCAATTGCAGTCTGGGGGTCAACGCCATTGTTTTTCGACTTGGACATCTTGGTGATACCGCCGCTGTGAACTGTCTCACCAGTGGCAGTTTCTGTAGCTCTAATGGTGCGACCTTTGTCATCCCGCTCCACACTCACCTCAGAGGGAGCCAGCCAGCGTTTGCGCCCATCGCTGTTAATATAAAAACTCTCGGCTAGCACCATACCCTGACAGAGCAGGCTCTTAAATGGCTCACTGCTTTCAACCAGGCCTTCGTCCCGCAGCAGCTTGTGATAGAAGCGTGCGTAGAGCAGATGCAGTATCGCGTGCTCAATACCACCCACGTACTGATCCACTGGCAGCCAGTAATTGGCGCGTTTCGGGTCCAGCATGGCGCTATCTAAATCGGCGCAGGTAAAGCGTGCGTGATACCAGGACGATTCCATAAAGGTATCGAAGGTGTCTGTCTCATGCTCCACAGCCTGACCATTGAATTCGGCTTTTTTCCATTCCAGGTCAGCTTTGATTGGCGACTGAATGCCGTCCATTTCTACATCTGTAGGCAGCAGCACCGGCAGTTTCTCAAGGGGTACGGGAATTTCACCGCCTTCGGCCAGGTTATACATAGGTATTGGCGAGCCCCAGTAGCGCTGGCGACTGACACCCCAGTCGCGGAGGCGATAGTTGGTAGTAACAGAGCCCCGACCTATGGCTTCCAGGGCACCGGCAATAGCGTCGAAGGCAGAGGCGAAGTCCAAGCCATCGTACTTGCCGGAGTTAACCAGAATACCTTTGGCGACAAAGGCTTCATGTTCAATATCGCACTGTTCGTCGTCTGCGGGGGCAACCACCTGTTTGATGGGCAGCTGGTATTTGCGGGCAAACTCATGGTCGCGCTGATCGTGGCCAGGCACGGCCATTACTGCGCCTGAGCCATAGTCCATCAATACATAGTTACCCACCCAGACGGGTACAGACTCCCCAGTCAGCGGGTGCACTGCGCTGATGCCAGTATCCATGCCCAGTTTTTCCATGGTGGCCATTTCGGCCTCAGAGACCTGCTGGGTCTGGCACTGCTGAATAAACTGAGCCAGCTGCGCATTCGATTCCGCAACTTGCAGCGCTATGGGGTGCTGGGTGGCTAGGCTGAGATAGGTCACACCCATCAATGTATCTGGTCTGGTGGTATAGACATCAAAGCTTGCATGCTCGCCAACTGGTGCGGCCAGATCAAAGGTCATATTGACGCCGCGGCTTTTACCAATCCAGTTGCGCTGCATGGTTTTGACTTGCTCAGGCCAGTGCTCAAGATCATCCAGATCGTCGAGCAACTGCTCGGCATAGTCGGTAATGCGGATAAACCACTGGGGAATCTCTTTGCGCTCTACCGGGCTGTCACAGCGCCAGCAACAGCCATCGATAACCTGCTCATTGGCCAGTACAGTGGCATCATTGGGGCACCAGTTAACCGCGCTGGTTTTTTTGTAGACCAGGCCCTTTTCGTAAAGCTTGGTAAAAAACCACTGTTCCCATTTGTAGTAGCTTGGCTCGCAGGTGGCCAGCTCTCTGGTCCAGTCAATGCCAAAGCCCAGAGACTGTAACTGGGCCTTCATGTAGGCAATATTTTCCTGAGTCCATTTTGCCGGGGCAGTTTTATTCTGAATCGCGGCATTTTCCGCTGGCAGACCAAAGGCATCCCAGCCCATGGGGTGCAACACATTTTTGCCCTGCATACGCTGATAGCGAGCTATGACATCAGTGATAGTGTAGTTGCGCACATGGCCCATATGCAGTTTGCCACTGGGATAGGGGAACATAGCCAGACAGTAAAACTTTTCTTTGCTCTGGTCTTCACTGACTTCAAAGGTCTGGTGTGTGGTCCAATATTGTTGGGCATCCCGTTCAATACTGGCGGGATCATAATGCTGTTCGATGGTCATGAAACTCACTGCTTATAGGGTTGGTCTATTAGCCGCGAATTATAGGGGAAGTGGAGCCAGTCTAACAGCAGTTAGACTGGCCAGAATAGACAGATTGTATTAGCGGGCCTGGCTGTTGGCTTTAGCTCGTTTGACGCGCAGGAATACCCAGCTCTTCGAGCTTGGCCGCCATATCTTCAGCCGAGGTGGCGGCGTTTATGGCACGGTCAATAAACAATACTTTGCCATCCTTGCCAATATAGATGGTGTGACGCTTGGGCAAGCCGTACAGGGCTAGTACATCATAGGCCTTGGCTACTTTCTTGCTGGGGTCGCTAAGCAGCGGGAAATCTGCGTCGTTTTCCTCAGCAAAGGCCTGATTATCTTCCAGGGCATCCACGCTGGCCATAAAATAGGTGACGTCCAGGCGCTTCAAAAGATGACCATTTTGGGCCAGAGATTTGCACTCAATAGTGCAGCCGCTGGTAAAAGCCTTGGGATACCAGGCAATGACAATGGCTTGCTTATTGTGGAACTGTTCCAGGCTGTAGGTTTTACCATCGGTTGCCTGCAGTGAGAACCCTGGAGCCTGATCGCCAACTTCCAGTGCGCTGGCTGTTGCAGATAGCAGCAGGGCTAGCGAGATAAGAACTGTACTAAATAATGTTTTGATTGCTGTCATTTTAGTTTCCCCTATTAGTTTTTATTGCGTCGACGGCAGATTACCAGACCGCCACAAATCAGTGCGGCAAATATTACAATGGGCCAACTGCCGAGTTGAGTAAATACTGTTTGCCCTGTTCTTGGTTTTACAGTGCCGCTTAGTTCTGCGGTGCTAAATTGGTCGAGTTGCTGTTCCACTTCACCGCGGTAATTGACCATTGCGGTGACGCCGTTATTGGTGCCACGTACTAATGGTTTGGCATTTTCAATGGCACGCATGCGCGCCATTTGCATATGTTGCTGCGGCGCCATAGACCGACCAAACCACGCGTCATTGCTGACGGTTAATATCATGGACGCTGTGGCTGCTGTTTTGGCTACCAGATTTGGGTAGGCAATTTCATAGCAGATAGCTGTGGCGATTTGCTGCCCTTTGGCGGTCAATAACGGCTGATCAGCGGCACCCAGTGAAAATGACGACATTGGCAAATCGAAAAAACGATTTACACCCCGCAGCAAACCCTCCAGCGGCACATATTCGCCGAAGGGAACCAGTCTGGTTTTATCATACTGGCCTCTGGAATCACCCAGCGCCAGCATTGAATTATAGTAGCGGCGATTGCGTGCATCCTGAGTAGGTATACCGGTCAGCAGCGCTGTTTGGTTCACTTTTGCCCTGGCATCCACCTCTAGTAGGTAGTCCATCACCTGTCTCGGCAATGCTGGAATTGCACCCTCTGGCCAGATAATCAGATCAGCACCCCAATAGGGCTCTGTCTGGGCAACCAGCCGATCCAGAATACCGTCCTGCTCTGCCAGAGACCATCGATCTTCCTGCTCTACATTGGGCTGTATCAGCACCACAGAGAGCTCAGTGCCTGTGGCCTGGGTCCAGTCAATTTTTTGTAAGCCATAGCCAGCTAAAGCTATCACTGCGACCAAACTGCCGGCAGTTACTACAGTGGGTCCTCGCTGGCCTCTGAACAGTACTTGGCTGACAACTGCAGCTGCCAATGCAGTGAAATAACTCAGCAGCAACACGCCGCCCAGGGGCGCCCAGCCATTGAGCCAGGTATCTGTGTGGCTGTATCCGGCATAGAGCCAGGGAAAGCCGGTCAACAGCCAGCCGCGCAACCATTCACTGAGCACCCAGAGGGCGGGCAAGCCTAGGGTCATAGCCCATGGAGACTGCGGTATCAGGGCGCTGAGCGCAAAGGGGGCGGCAAATATCAGGGCGATAAACAAACAGAACAGGCTGGTGCCAAGCAAAGCTAGAGGAGCGGCTATATAGCCGTGATCATGAATGCTCACATAGACCCAGCTAACGCCGGCAAAAAACAAACCAAAGCCAAAGATACTGGCTTTGATAAATGCCTGTTTTAGGGTTTGGTTTTCCAGAGCCCAAAAGAGAACCGCAATACTGACAATGGCTATGGGCCAGATCGAGGCTGGCGCCAGAGCCAGCGGCAGTAGCGCACCTGAGGCAAACAGGGCCAGAAAGTTTTGTCCTCGGCTCAGGCGCATAATTAGAGCCCGGTCACGGGGAGCATTTGCTAACTTCGAGACTATTGACTTTGCGGTTATCGCCATCAATCACTTTAAAGTTAAAGTTCTCAATGCTGACAGATTCGCCTATTTTTGGCAGATGCCCAAAGGCGTGAACCACCAGGCCGCCGACTGTATCAAACTCGTCGTCAGAAAAGCCAATATCAAAGAATTCATTAAAATCGTCGATTTCGGTAATGGCTTCGACGCTGAAGAGGTTGTCACCTATATTGCGAATCTGCTCAGCCTCATGCTCGTCGGTTTCGTCTTCAATTTCACCGACAATCTCTTCCAGAACATCCTCAATAGTCAGCAGGCCAGAGACTCCGCCATATTCATCAACCACTATGGCCATATGGTAGCGCTGCTCGCGAAATTCCTGCAGCAGTATATTTAGGCGCTTGCTCTCGGGGATAATAGTAGCTGGGCGCAATAGGCTCTTGAGGTCGAAGGACTCTTTGCCCGAAAGCACCAGGGGCAGCAGCTCCTTGGCCAATAGAATACCCAACACATCGTCAGATGATTCACCCACCACTGGAAAGCGAGAGTGCTGAGACTGAATAACCAGTTCTAATATCTGCTCTAGGCTAAAGTCTTCTTCAATCACTTTCATCTGTGATCTGGGAATCATAATTTCCCGAGCCTGCAGATCAGAGACCTTTAAGGCCCCCTCCATAATTTGCAGGGCACTGGCATCAATGATGGCTTCATTTTCGGCACTGCGCAGCATATCTGCCACTTCATCGCTGTTGCTGGGGCTGCCGGAAAACGCCTTGCCGATTTTCTTGAGAAAGGAGTTGTCCTGGCTAGTATTTGATGTCTCGTCATTCATTATTATTGTTCGCTACTATCGGAAAAGGAGTAGGGCGCGGGATAACCCAGGCCCAGTAAAATATCGGTTTCTAATGCTTCCATCACTTCAGCATCTCGGTCGCCCACATGGTCATAACCCAGCAGGTGCAGTACTCCATGTACGCACATATGGGCCCAGTGGGCCTCCAGAGACTTATTTTGTTCAGCGGCTTCGCGGACAACTACAGGCGCACAGATAACTAGATCCCCCAGTATCGGAAGAGGCTCGGGGGTAACTGCATCAAAGGGAAAGGAAAGGATATTGGTGGAGCCGGCTTTGCCGCGATACTGCTGATTGAGTGTCGCACTCTCTTGTTCATCGACAATTCGCACACTGAGCTCGGCATTGTCTCGCTCGTCGCGAAGCGCTGCGCTGGCCCAGCGCTGCATACTGTCTTCCTCAGGAGCCTCCTCTGATGGGCAGGCCATCTGAATATCCAGCGAAATACTCATGGGTTACTGCTCTGCGCCTTTTTCATACAGATCGTAGGCATCTACTACGCTCTGTACTATGGGGTGACGCACTACATCCCGTGATTCGAAGTGGGTAAAGCTGATTTCCTCAACATGCTGCAGCACCTCACAGGCGTGCACCAGGCCAGAGCTGACACCGCGAGGCAGGTCAATCTGCGACATATCACCGGTAATCACAGCGGTGGAGCCAAAACCAATACGAGTCAGAAACATCTTCATTTGCTCGCGAGTGGTGTTTTGACTCTCGTCGAGAATAATATAGGCACCATTGAGAGTGCGTCCGCGCATGTAGGCCAGTGGAGCAATTTCTATTACATTGCGCTCCTGCAGTTTGGCGACGGTTTCAAAGCCCAGCATCTCGTGCAAGGCGTCGTACAGAGGGCGCAGATAGGGGTCTACTTTTTGAGCCAAATCTCCAGGCAGAAAGCCCAGTCTCTCGCCTGCTTCAACTGCGGGCCTTACCAGTAAAATACGCTCAACTTCGTCGCGCAGCAACGCCTCTACAGCGCAGGCAACCGCCAGGTAGGTCTTGCCTGTGCCGGCCGGGCCTATACCAAAATTAATATCATGGGTTTGAATGGAGCGCACATAGCGCTGCTGATTGAGCCCCCTGGGTTTGATATTGCCTTTTTTAGTGCGGATCACCGAAAAATTTTCAACATTGTCGGTGGCTTGCAGATTACTGGCAGTTTGAGTCATAGGCGTCTCTCTTTCCTGTTGGCGAAGATGCAGGTGAACCTCCTCTGGTGACAGCTCTGAGTAGTGGGCGGTCTCCTGATAGAGGTTATAAATTATGTCGGCGGCAGCTTGGGATGCTTGAGTATCGCCATAGACAGCAAAAAAATTATCTCGCGAGCGAATTTCCACGTTTAAACGCTGTTCGATTAGGCGAAGGTTTTCATCAAATTGACCGCAGAGTGAGGCGAGACGACGGGCGTCGTTGGGCTCGAGAGTAATGCTGTAGGCTGATGGCTGAGTATCCAATCGTTTCAATAGTTGCTTTAAGGCCTTTTTGAATAAGTCATGTTTGTAGCATAGCGCGAACTCAAGACGAGCGTAAACTTTTTTTATGATACAAAAAGCATAAAAAGGGGCGCTTTTATACGCAGAATTAGGCGGAAATAAGGTTGCCGCGCAGGCTGTTTGGCAGGGCCTCGGTAATCTCGGCCTCGGCAAACTGGCCAATCAGGCTGTGGTCGTCGCTGCGGAAGTTCACCACACGGTTGTTCTCAGTGCGGCCCTGCAGCTGCCCCGGATCCTTTTTGCTGATCCCTGTCACCAGTAATTTCGCTGTGGTTCCGACCATACGGCGGCTGATTTCGGCGGCATTTTGGCTAATGCGGCCCTGGAGAATCTTCAGTCGCTGCTTCTTGGTTTCTTCGCTGGTGTTATCGGGCAGGTCTGCGGCGGGGGTGCCGGGACGGGCGCTGTAAATAAAGCTGAATGAGGTGTCGAAACCGATTTCCTCAATCAATTTCATGGTCGCTGCAAAATCATCCTCTGTTTCACCGGGAAATCCGATAATAAAGTCTGAAGAGATGCTGATATCCGGGCGCAGCGCACGCAGACGGCGAATTTTTGATTTGTACTCAATTGCCGTATGGCCTCGTTTCATGGCCATAAGTATTCGATCGGAACCACTTTGCACCGGCAGGTGTAGATGGCTGACCAGCTCAGGTACCTGATCGTAAACAGCGATCAGAGCATCAGAAAATTCCACCGGATGACTGGTGGTATAGCGGATGCGATCAATGCCCTCAATATCTGCCACATAGGGAATTAGCTCGGCAAAGTCGCAGATCGACCCGTCAGGCATCTCACCGCGGTAGGCATTGACGTTCTGACCCAGCAGGTTGACTTCGCGAACCCCCTGGGCGGCCAGTTCGGCAATTTCCGTCAGTACATCTGGCATGGGCCGGCTGACTTCTTCTCCCCTGGTGTAGGGCACCACGCAGAAGGTGCAGTACTTAGAGCAGCCCTCCATAATTGACACAAAGGCGCTGGCACCGTCAGCCTCTGGGGTGGGCAGGCGGTCAAATTTCTCAATCTCAGGAAAGCTGATATCCACAACCACTGTGCCATCGGTTTTGCTGGTTTCCATCATTTCTGGCAAGCGATGCAATGTTTGGGGCCCAAAAATAACGTCGACAAAGGGCGCGCGCTTGGCGATAGCCTCGCCCTCCTGGCTGGCTACACAGCCGCCCACACCTATTACAAGATTTGGGTTTGCCTGTTTAAGATGTTTCCAGCGGCCCAGCTGGTGAAAGACTTTTTCCTGGGCTTTTTCGCGGATCGAGCAGGTATTGAGCAGAATAACATCAGCGTCAGCCGCATTGTCTGTGGCTACCATAGCGTGGCTGTCGCCTAGTAGATCCTGCATACGCGCAGAATCGTACTCATTCATCTGGCAGCCATGAGTTACGATATGGAGCTTTTTAACCGCTTTTTCAGTCATTAAAATGGTTATTCTTTGATCAATTACCGAGGGCTGGCATTATAGCGGTGCGCTGCTGATTCGCAACATTTATGCGGTGATCTAAAATCGCCCTGTGGTATGATGCCGCCGCCAATTTAACAGTCTATTGTGAAGAATATTAATGACCAGCGAACCTATTTACCGCATCACTTTTTTCAATCAGGGGCAGGTTTACGAGATCTATGCCCGACATGTGTTTCAGAGCGATCTCTGGGGCTTTCTCGAGGTCGAAGAGTTTATCTTTGGTGAGCGCTCGCAGATGATTGTAGACCCTGCAGAAGAGAAGCTGAAAAATGAGTTTTCTGATATCAAGCGCAGCTTTATTCCCATGCAGTCGGTTGTGCGCATAGATGAAGTGGAAAAAGAGGGTACCTGCAAGATTACCGAAGCCCCTACTGGCGGCAATGTCAGTGCATTCCCGTTTCCAAATATGGCCGGCGGCAAACCCGCCAAAGACTAGATTGCATTCATCCTGGTCTGGTCCTCGCTTGCTGGGATTTTAAGCTGAGTCAAAAGAACCCTAATCTGCGCTGTAATAAAGCCGAAACAATGTAAGACCAATGTCTGACTGTGGTAAAGTCGAACCCTGTTTTAGCGCATCTGTTTTGCCCGATTAAGTGGTTTGTTAACCAGAGGTTGTGAATGACTCAGAATACCATGGAGCTGCTGCCCTACGAGTTTGCTCGCGTCAATCGCCTGTTGCTGCAGAGCGATAAGGGAAATCTGCTGCTGGCGCCAGATGCGCCTGACTGGGCAGTGGCTGAGGTCAGCCGTGCCGCTGGTGGCAATCTGTCGGTCAGTGCTGTGGCTGATGAGGAATTTGATGCGGTGCTCAGTCAGGTCTATGCAGGCAAGCAGGGCTCCTCTGAGTCGGTAATGGAAGATATCAAAGACTTTGTGGATCTGGAGTCGGCCGCTGCCGAGCTGGAGGAAGTGGGTGATCTTCTCGACGCTGAAAATGATGCCCCTATAGTGCGACTGCTCAATGCCATCCTGGCCGAGTCGCTCAAAGAAAATGCCTCTGATATTCATATTGAACCCTATGAAAAAGAAGCCCTGGTGCGCTTCCGTCTGGATGGCGTGCTGAGAACTGTACTCAGCCCCTCAATTCAGATTGCGCCACTGCTTATCTCGCGCATCAAAGTGATGTCCAAGCTAGATATTGCCGAGCGACGCCTGCCCCAGGATGGCCGCATGAGCGTGCGCCTGGGTGGTCGAAGCATTGATCTGCGAATCTCTACCATGCCCTCCAGCCATGGTGAACGGGTGGTAATGCGCCTGCTGGACAAGGATGCAGGTAAGCTACAGACAGACGACCTGGGCATGGCTGCCAGCACCAGGGCCGAACTGGAAGAGCTGGTCTCTCGTCCCCACGGCATTATTCTGGTCACTGGCCCCACAGGCTCAGGTAAAACCACAACTCTGTATGCGGCTCTGCAGCAGATGGATCGCCAGGAACGCAATATTATGACGGTCGAAGACCCGGTGGAATACGATCTGCCCGGTATCAGCCAGACTCAGATCAACCTGCGCGCCGGCATGACCTTTGCGCGTGGGCTGCGGGCCATTTTGCGTCAGGATCCTGATGTGATCCTGATCGGCGAGATTCGCGACGGTGAGACCGCGGAAATTGCGACCCAAGCCAGTTTGACCGGCCATCTGGTGTTGTCGACCCTGCACACTAATACAGCCGCCGGAGCCATTACCAGGCTTCAGGATTTAGGGGTTGATAGTTTTCTGCTGGCATCCACTGTGCGCGGTATTCTGTCCCAGCGACTGATGCGCAAACTCTGCGGCCACTGTAGGCAAGAGGTGCAGGCCGATGAATTTAATCGCAACCTTTTAAAACTTGAACCTGGCGCTAGCATCTATCAGTCTAAAGGCTGCGCAGAGTGCAACAATACAGGCTTCTCTGGTCGTCAGGCTATGTTCGAGCTGGTGACAGTGGATCCGTCGCTGCAATCTTTAATCCACGAAAATGCGGGTGAAATTGAGATTGAAGAGTCTATTCGCCAGCGTGTTCCCAGTATTCGTGATGCTGGCTTCGAGTTGGTGCGCCAGGGCGTCACCACTGTCGAAGAAGTGCTTCGCGTTACCAGCGTCTAACTGCTATGCCAGTCTTTGATTATTCCGCCTACAACTCCGCCGGCAAACTGGTTGACGGGGTGGTTACAGCTGAGTCTGAGCGCCATGCGCGGCGTCTGCTAAAAGATAAAAACCTCTTGCCGTCTACAGTGGCTGAAGCCAGTCAGGCCGTGCGCTCAGGTATTGGCCGCAGTCGAGGGGCGCGGGTTAATAACTTTGATTTATCTCTGCTTTTGCAGCAGCTGGCGATCCTGATTCAGTCGGGGCTGCCCCTTGAAGATGCCCTGCGTATGACCATTGAGCAGGCAGAGACTGACAAACAGCGGCGCATGGTAGAGAGCTGGCGCAGTGAGATCGTTGAGGGTCGGAGCTTCTCTGAAGCCCTGCGACGCTCGCCCTATAAAATCCCACTGGCGGTGATTGCCGGCATTGGGGTGGGCGAAGAGAGCGGACATCTAGATCGGGTTATGTTACGCCTGGCTGAGGATCTGGAAACCAGTGCCGAAAACCGCAAAACTGTCACCAGGGCTCTTATATATCCAGCCACATTGGTGGGCACCTCCATTATTGTAGTGGCCATTATGATGGTTTGGGTGGTGCCCAAAATCACCGCTATCTTTGATAGCTCCAACAGGGAATTGCCCTTTATCACTCAGGTGGTAATTGGTCTCAGTAATTTTACCCAGCAGTATGGGCTCTATCTGCTAGCGGCCGTTATTGCTGGCTTTTTAGTGTTTGCTCGACTGATGCGCGACCAGATTCGCCGTCAGCGCTGGCATGAGATAATTTTAAATATGCCTGGCCTGGGGCGCTGGACACGCATGGCCAACATTGCTGATTGGTCGCGCAGTTTGGGCGTATTGCTCAACAATGGTGTGCCCGCACTTGCTGCGCTGAAAATTTCCTCTGCGGTGGTCAGCAACCTACATCTGCGCAGCAAAATGGAAGCTGTAACCGAGAGTATGCGTCGCGGCAGCAGTCTGCAAAAAGCACTCGAAGAGCAACAGGTGGGCAGTGGCTTTTTGATTCATATGGTTGGCAGCGGTGAAGCCTCTAGCGAGCTGGACAAAATGTTGATGCGGGTGGCTGATTACTACTCCCTGAGACTAGCCAACGCGATAGAGGTATTCTTAAAGCTGATCAATCCAATTCTGATTATTTTTATGGGAATGATAATTCTGTCAGTGGTTGCAGCAGTGATGCTGCCCATTATGGATATGAACAATATGGTCTAGTGTGTTCTGCTGTAAAAAGCACTGCAGAAAAGGCCGAACAGATAGATAACATTTAGGTGTAAAAAATGGTGAATAGTAAAACAAACCGGGGTTTTACCCTGATTGAAATGATGGTTGTAGTGGTGGTGATCGCACTGTTGGGTGCCATGATCGGACCCACTCTGTTTAGTAAGGTGCAGCAGGCAGAAGAAACCCGAGTGGCCCAGGATATCAGAGTGATCGAGAGCGCCCTCAAATTTTATCGCCTGGATAATTATCGCTATCCCACCCAGGCCCAGGGGCTGGAGTCTCTAGTCAAACCACCGGCTACCGGCGCTGACAAATGGAATGGCCCCTATTTGGAGAAACTGCCAGAGGACCCCTGGGGTGTTGCCTACGGTTATCAAAACCCTGGCACCCACGGCAAAGACGTGGAGATCTTTACCCTGGGAGTGGACGGTCAGCAGGGTGGTGAAGGTTCTAATAAAGACTGGGGAAACTGGAATATCAAGTGAGTAATCACTTCGATTTTCAGTCTCTATTGGTCTGAGTATGGTTGCCGGTAAGCGCCAGCGGGGCTTTACCCTTATCGAGCTGTCTGTAGTGGTCATGATTGTGGCTACCATGGCCGCCATGAGTGTATTGGCCATCAATCAGGCCTTTGATCGCCGCTACTCCAGTGAGGCTGACAGGCTGCTGGTGTGGCTGGAGCAGCTGGCTGAGTATTCGGCGCTGCAGGGCGCCGCCTACGGAGTGATTACCGAGACCCCGGAAGCATCTGATCTAGCACAGCTGCGCGCTGTTATCTACTATCGCAAGCGCTGGGTGGCTGTAACAGCACCTCAGCCATTTGAACTGTCCGATGATGCCCGCGTGGAATGGCAGATAGAACTGGACGAAGAGGATCAGTTATTGCCCCAGCAAGAGCAGCAGAGCAGAGATCTGGTGGGTCTGGGCACAATGGATACGGAGCCGGAAAAACTGCTGCTGCCATATATGGCGTTTTTGCCCGATGGCTATATTGAGCCCCAGGGTGATATGCGTCTGAGTTTCAGCTCTACGGATTTGGAGTTTAACTATTACTGGGGAGAGGCTGGAGCCAGACTCTCGATGGAGCGCTTGCAGCCATGAGTTATTACCCCAAAACTAGGTCAGCCGCAGGATTTACTTTAATTGAGGTTGTGGTGGCACTGGCCATCCTGAGCTGGGTGCTGGGAGGTGCCCTGTATCTGGTGCAGCAATATGCTGACGAGCGGTTAAAGTTGCGCCAGGGTTTTTTTGCCACTCAGGTCTCCTGGAACCGATTGCTGGAACGCTACCAGGACTCTCAGGGCTGGGTGCCAGATTCAGACCGCAGCAGCAGACAAACCAAGGGTATCGAGGATCAAATTGACCAGTCCTGGCGCTGGGAGATGAAGGTTGAGTCGGCCATGGGTGAGGACCTCTATCGCTATGAGGTCAAGGCTGGACCAGAGGGTAGCGCTAGGTTCTCAGGCTCTCTGGCGCTCTATCTTGTCGGCAAGCCGAGCTCATGAGCAGGCATAGCGAGGGCGGTTTTACCCTGATTGAAACAGTGGTTTCAATGCTGTTGCTAGCGGTGATGTCAGTGCTTTCCTATCAGGCCGTGGATGCGGTGCTGGCCACCAATGAGCGCAGCCGTCAGGGCCTGGCCGAAGAGGCGAGCCTGCAGCGAGCCTGGCAAATTATAGGTAGGGATATTATGCATCTGCGAGCACGGCCTTTTGTCGATGGCCTGGGCATGCGCGAACCAGCCTATGTCACGGATAGAAGTGAATTTGGTGTGCGCTTTAGCCGTGGCGGCGGACCCATGGTTAAGTCCAACCCCAGCGGGCTGCGCCGGGTCGAATACAGCATCAACCGCGAGCAACAGTTGCAGCGCCAGTCCTGGGCAATAACCCAGTCTCCCCGGCAGTCTGAGGGCAGCATATTAATCCTTATGGACAATGTGGATGAGGTGGTTTTCGAACATCTCACCAAGGATTTTTTCTACAGCCCCGACTGGCCGCCAATCAATGAAACTCACAGCCTGAGCAGTCTGCCAAAAATGATTCGCGTGACTATCACAGTCGACGGGCTGGGTGAGAGTTCGCGACTGTTTCCCGGCCTGGTAGCCCAATGAGCAGGCTCCAGAGCGGTCGGTATCCCGGGCGTCAGACAGGCGTTGCTCTGCTGGCCGCGCTTATTTTGATGTTAGCTCTGGTGATCACCATGGGTAATATTTTTTATCGCCATCAGATTGATGTCTCTCAGGCTACAGGTGCTCGGCATACGGATCAGGCTATTCTTCTGGCTATCAGTGGGGAAAACTGGGCAAAGCAGCTGCTGAGCGACAGCAGTGACGACCGCGGTGTCGATCATTTTGAGGAAGACTGGGCCCAGGCCATGCCAATGCTACCCGTGGAGGGCGGCACCCTGACAGGCTGTCTGTCAGATTTGCAGGGTCGAATTAATCTCAATAACTTTAGTGGCTACACCAGCCAGACACTAAAAGCAGAGATGGGTGCAGATACCAGCGGCTATGCCAGGGTTTGGGAGGCATTGCTGGTCTCGTTGGAGATTGTCGCAGACCCGTCCCGCTCGGCGACCATTATCGACTGGCTGGACCCAGACTCAGAATTAATTAATAGCTGGGGCGCGGAGCAGATTGATTACGACGGCTATACGCCGCCGCGGGTGCCGGCTAACGGGCTAATTACCGATACCACAGAGTTGGCGGCCATAGGTAGCTATCAGGTGGCGGAGGTACAGCGTCTTTTACCCTGGATAAGTGCACTGCCGCGCGTTACCCCAATCAATATCAACACCGCCTCCACCCAGCTACTGACAGCTCTGGGAGGCAGTATGGGTCTTGAGTTTGAGCAGATGGTTAGTGAGCAGCGGCCGTTTAGCTCTGTGGATGCATTTCATCAATTTATAGCTGAGCGCACCCAGTTGGCTCTGCCCCTGGTAAAAACCCGTTGGCCCGTCACTGTTGTCGGGGTGAACTCCAATTACTTTGAACTTTATTTAGAAGTGACATTGGGGGAGGCACGCATCGAAGTAAAAAGTATAATGGACAGAGCCGGGCTCACAGAGCCAGTGATACTGGCCCGGGAAATTACCATGGTGCCGGCGAGATTACCGAAACCGGCTTCCTCAGCACTGGATGAACTGTTTGACGACAGCTCTGACCCAGAGCCGAGTGAAAACCCAGATGAAGACCAGTCTACGGAGACTAATAACGTGCAATCAGCCTGTACAATGATCGGGGAAGCCTACTGATGCATCCATCAGTTGATCATATCCACAGTCTAGACCGCCGCATCACCAATCAGGGCGATGCACTGGGCTCTATTGATGTGCTCAATGCCAGCCCTATGCAGCTGTGGGTGCCGACCGAGCGCATTGGTTTTCATCAGGTGGATGTGCCTACGGCCCCCGAGCGCAAATGGTCCCAACTAATACCCTGGCTGCTGGAAGACCGCATACTGCAGCCGGTCGAAGAGATGCACTTTATTATCACCGGCCGTTCCCCTGACAACCAGCTGCAAGTATTGGCGGTGAGTCGTGAAGATATGCGGCACTGGTGCCGGGTCGCTGAAAATTCTGCAGTGGCGGCCAGCAGCATGGTGCCAGATTACTTGGCGCTGCCCTGGGAAGCCGGTCGCATCAATGTGGGTTGGCGCGAGGGAACCATTCTGGTGCGCAGTGGCACAGATCAGGGTTTTGCCGCTAGCCCAGATATGGCCTGGGCAATGATTGATCGCCTGATTCAAGGCGCCGACATTGAGCCCAGGTTGTCTATCTCTATACCAGATCAGAGTCTGGTGCCTGAGCATCTTGTGCAGATGGCGGATATTAATGACTCCATTATCGACTGGGAATTTGCCGATATTCCCGCAGCACCTAATTTATTGCAGGGGGAGTTTAGGCCCCGCAGTCGGCATAGCAGTCAGACTAGTTGGCTGCCCATAGCTGGGCTGGCTGTTTTAGCTCTGGTTTTGCTGTTTGCCTATCTGCAGATTGCCAATAGCCAGCTCAGCAAGCAGGTGCAGCAACTAGAGCAGCAGCTGGTATCTGGCAGCTCAAAATTATTTGGCACTGGCAATATCAAAGCGGCAGGTGCCAGAGACCTGGCCGAGCAGCGCCTGAGCTATCTGTTTGCGCAACAACAGAGTTTGAGTACTGGCGCCCTTGCCGGATTAACTGCTCTGGATGGCCTGATGACTGACTGTGGCTGTAATTTAGTATCTATGACAGCAGATGCCGACAAGCTGTCGCTGGTGATTGATAATGGCGGCAAACTAAAGGCCAAGGCGCTGAATATTCCGGGTTACCAAACCTCAATTACCCTGCAGCCCAACAGGGGGGCAGAGTCTATTGTGCTGACCCTGATCTCGAGCGCAGGAGGTGGGCGATGAAAGCTTTACTAGCCAGGGTGCAGGATAAATTTGCCAGTCTGCAACAGCGGGAAAAGCTGTTTGTCTGTGGCGGAGCAGCTGTAGTTTTACTGGCTCTGCTGTACACAGCACTGATACCCCAGCTGGACCGAAATACTGATTTAGCCCACCAGCAAAAACAACTTCAGGCCGATATACTCTGGCTGCAGCAACAGCAAGCGGTGGTTTCTCGGCTAACCAATAGCTGTTCATCCTCAACAGCCTCAGTAGAATCTGCTAGAGACCTGTTGACTAAACTGATTCGCCGCAACCAACTGCGACTGAAAAATTTGCGCGAAGTCGGCGATGGCCTGGTGCTGAGCTTTAGCTCCAGCGATGCCAACCGCACAGTGCGCATTGCACATCAGATTGCCTGTCAGGGGTTTGTGGTCGACAGTATCCAGGTGACTGAGGGAGCCAACCAACCCAATCTCTGGGATGTGAGTATGGAGGTTAGCTATGTCAATTAGTCGCAGGCTTCTGGATCGCCCCTCCAGCCAACTTGCCCGTCTTGCCCTGGTGGCTGCGCTGCTGGTTGCCTGTCTGTATTTGGCTGTCTCCATACTGTTGCAATTTATCCCCTCTGCTGACAGAGAGTTGAGAGATATCGCCCGGGCTCCCTCGGCAAAAGCCCTTTACTGGAACTGGTTTAGCAGCAACTCCCTGGTTGCCGAGACCAACAGGGTAGAAAAACATGGCGAGCTGCCAGAGGCCAATATTAACGCCGTACTTCTGGGGGTTATGATGGGCGGCGAAGATTCTCTGGCGACACTAAAGTTTAATGGCAAGCCAGAGGCGGTATATCGCGTTGGTGACGACCTAAGTTCCGGCTTTAGTTTGGTGGATATAGAGTCCTTCAGAATTGTGGTGCGCAAGAATGGTATCAACCAACAGGTGCTGATGAAAAAGCCTAAGGGCATTATCGAAACTCAACAGGTATCGCCAGCAGAAAACTCTACTGAATCCTCCAGCCAGCCCGAGGAGGGTTTTGCTCTGGCCAATATGTTTGGCGCCGTACCTGTAATGGCTGGCAATGGTGCGGGGCTTAAATTAAATAACCTCTCAGCAGAGTTAACATCTTTAGCCGACTTGCAAGAGGGCGACGTAGTGGTTCAGGTAGATGGCAAGTCAGTGCAGGAGCTGATGGCCAATCCAGCTCAGTGGGTCAGCTACAGTAGTAACAACAGCCTGCCCGTTACCGTTATGCGGCAGGGCCAGGAAGAGATTATCTATGTCAATGCTGCCAGCCTGTCAGCGAAAATATTACCGAATCTTGGATTAACCCGATAAAATGACAACGAAAATAACTAAGCGGACAAACATTATGGCAGCCGGTTCTCAGCGTAAAGGGCGCAGTCTTATTGCATGGCTAGGCTCCCTGATTTTTACCCTCTGCCTTGTTGTAGAGGCCAGCGCCGAGGAACAGGTGCGCATTAATTTTCGCGATGCGGATATTCGCAGTGTGATTGAGAGTGTTGCCGAGATCACTGGCAAGTCTTTTGTGCTGGATCCCCGCGTCAAAGGCAAAGTCACTATTATCGCCCCAGATCCCATAGATTCAGCTCTGCTGTATCCAGCGGTGCTGTCCGCCATTCAGGTGCAGGGATTTCAGGCCATAGAAGACGGCGCTGTGATTCGTGTTGTGCCCTTTAATCAGGCATTTAATTTTGCCGGTGGCACAGGTAACAACCAGCTGCAAACTGAAGTGCTGAAAATTAAATATGTGCAGGCCGCCACTATGGTGCCAGTACTCAAGCCCATGATGAGTAGCGGTGCACGACTGCAGGCCTTTAACGAAAGTAACTATCTGGTTATCTCTGATATTCGCACCAATGTCGACCAGGTCAAGCGCCTGATCGCGCAGATGGATGACCCGGATCACAGTGCCGTTGAGGTAATTAATCTGGAACATATTTCGGCAGCCGAAGCCGTGCATATTGCGGGTCAGTTAAAGCAGCTGCAAAAACAGGATCTGTCGCTGGTTGAAGACGGGTTAAATAACCGCGTGATTGTCAGCGGCCCAAGCATTGCCCGAACTTCATTTAAAACCATGCTTAAGTCTCTGGATTTGCCCTCGACCAAAAAAGGCAGCGTCGAAGTGATTTATCTGGATTATTCCCGCGCCTCAGAAATGAAACCCATAGTTGAGGGCATGTTGCAGTCGGATATCTTTTTGCGTCTGGCCGGTGAAGCTGGCGCCAAAGATAAGGCTAAAGCTGCTTACAAAATTGAAATCGATGAACTCAATAATGCTCTGGTGGTAGCCGCACCCTCTGCAGTGATCCGCGAGATTAAAAATGTGGTTAGCAAGCTGGACCTGTCCCGGCCCCAGGTATTAATCGAGGCGGTGATTGCAGAGCTGTCGGAGTCCCAGGCGAAAACCCTGAGCACTGAACTGGCCTATGCCAGCAAGCGCCGTGGCGGCTACCTGACTAATTTCGATCAGCTGCTCGGCTCACTGCTTGGACTGGGAGTCAGCGGTCAAACAGACTCGAGCACATTAGCATCCGCGATTGGCAGCCTGCCCCAGTCGGCACTGGGCGTGGCTGGCGACTTTGATCAAGAGACTGGCAAAGGCATGGGTATTTTGATTCAGGCTTTGAAAACCGACGGCGCCACCAATATTCTCTCCACACCCTCGGTGGTGACATTGGACAATGAAGAAGCCGTTTTAACCGTGGGTGAAGAGGTACCCTTTGTCACCGGCAGCTTCTCCAGTATTAGCAGTAACACATCCAATGGCAATCCATTTACTACAGTTAATCGGGAAGAAGTGGGCGTGATGTTGAAGGTTAAGCCCCAGATCAGCAAAGGCAATGGTGTGCGGCTGGAAATTGAGCAGGAGTCCTCTAAGGTTAAGAGTGGTGAGCCCGGTTTGCAGACCACATCCAAAAGCACTATGCAGACCAATGTGATGATTCAGGATGGAGAACTGCTGGTACTGGGTGGCCTGATTGAAGATCAGACTTCAGGCAATGCCTCAAAGGTTCCGCTGCTGGGAGATATTCCTCTACTGGGCCGACTGTTCCGCTCCTCAGTTAAAGGGGATACCAAGAAGGTGTTGATGATGTTTATCCGTCCGACCATTATTCGCACCGCAGAAGATGCCCGCAAGCTATCCAAAAATAAGTTTGAGCATCTGATCACCAGAGATTTAAACGGTAAAAAAGAAGGCCCGCTCACCAAGCAGCTGGAAGAGTTTATGGACAACCAAGAGGCAGACAAGTCAACCGAGTAATTTTGCGCTATGAGTATTTATCTCAAGCATTTTGGCCTGGTTCGAGAACCTTTCTCGATTGTGCCCGATCCTGGCTTTCTCTACCCCAGTAATCACCACCGCCAGGCCGTTGCCCATCTAAAGTATGGCCTGGATAGGGAAGGTGGTTTTATTCTGCTGACGGGAGAAGTGGGCACAGGCAAAACCACATTGACCCGCACCATGCTCAAACGCCTGCCAGCCCATGTGCGGGTGGCCTATGTTCTCAATAGTAAGCTTGAAGTCAGTGACGCACTGGCAAGTATCTGTACTGAGCTATCTATAGAGTTGCCTGGCAACAGTAGCCTGTCATTTACAAAACTCTGCACCGACGCGCTCAACCAGGATTTACTCCAGGCCCATGCCCAGGGCAAGAAAACATTGATTGTAATTGAAGAGGCGCAAAACCTTACCTCCGAGGTTTTGGAGACACTGCGGTTGTTGAGTAATCTGGAGACCCATACCCATAAGCTGCTGCATATTTTACTGGTGGGGCAGCCGGAGTTGCTGGAAATATTGGCCCAGAAAGAGTTGCGTCAGCTTAATCAGCGGGTGGTCTCTAGATTTCATTTATTGCCCTTGGACAAAGATGACCTGGCCAACTATGTCAATCATCGCCTGCACCGTGCCGGTGCAAAACAACCGATCTTCGACAGTGCCTGTATGTCGATGCTTTACAGACTAACCAAAGGAGTACCCAGATTAATTAATCTGGTCTGCCAACATTCTCTGCTGGCCGCCTATTCCACCGAAGCCAGAATCATCACCCCAAAATTGATTAAACAGGCTTCCGTAGAAATACTTGGCGAACAAAAGTCATCCCAGCCTCTGGTAAAGTACTGGCCCCATGGGCTGGCAGCTGCACTGCTTGCAATAGTCGTCTGGCTTATCGCCGCCGGATCTGGGATCGAGAATCAAGAGCCCTCAGCTTATCAAGAGCCCTCAGCGGAAAAAGAGCCCTCAGCTAATAAAGAGCCCTCAGCGGGTAAGGAGCCCTCAGCTTATCAAGAGCCCTCAGCGGAAAAAGAGCCCTCAGCTAATAAAGAGCCCTCAGCTTATCAAGAGCCCTCAGCGGATAAAGAGCCAATATCACTACCCACCGCACCAGTTCCAACAGCCCAAACCCCAAACCTAAACCCATTTGCCGAATTACTGGGTCTCTGGTCAGTGACGGGCACAGAGGTCTACTCCCAGGAAGACTTTATTGCGCTGGCCGAATTTCAGGGTCTGCAATCCCATCAAATCTCTGACGCCGAGGTGATTGATCTAGAGATAATTAATCGTCCCGGTATTGTGCGACTGCAGACCCAAGCCGGCTATCTAAAGAGCTACCTGCTAACTCAGATCGACTCCTCAGGATTTACGGTTACCAGCGGCTCCGACAGCCAACTATTGGATGCCCAGGCATTTCGCGATATCTGGTCGCGCAGTTTTATCTATCTCTGGCGACCCCCTATCGAGGTTGAGCGCCTAGCGCTGGGGGACACAGATGCGCAGGCTGTAAGCTGGCTGCAATCCCAGCTGCAGCAGGTAGATCAAAGCGCAGAAGCAATTATTAGCGGCGGCCGCTACACCCAGGCTATTGCCAACCAGGTACTGAAATTTCAGCGCGAACAGAATATTACCGCTGACGGAGTGGTTGGAAGGGAGACCCTGCTGCGACTCAATCAATTAACCAGAGCCGATATTCCGCTGCTGACCGAGGGTAGCAACTGATGTCCTATATTCTCGATGCTCTAAAAAAAGCCGAGCGAGATCGCTTGCGCGAAGACCCTAAAGAGCTGGATGATTTTGCTAGCTCTAACTGGGATCCCTATCAGCAAGAACCTAAATCTGATGTACTGAAATATATAATTCTGCTGCTCTGTATTATTGTTGCGGTGATTGGCCTAGTGATTTATTCCGAGTTATTAACCAGGCCTCAGATACAGCCGCAACCGCCAGCCGCAGAGATCACCAAGCAGGCCCCTGCGCCCCAACCTATTAGGCAGTCTCTAGCACCAGCACCTGTTAATGTAAGTCAGCCGGAGCCAAAATCTCTGGCACTGCCAGAGCTGCAAATTTCGGGGCATATGTATATGGCAGAGGGCTCGGCTTCCAATCGGCTGTTTGCCAACGGTGGAAGTTTTCGCCAGGGTGATAAGCTGGATAATCATTGGACTCTGATTGCCGTGGGTATCGACGGTATTGAAATCAGTGCCGGTCAGCGCAGAGAGTTTGTGCCCTATAGGTAAGGGCTAGTCGGAAAACACTTCCAGTATAGAGTCTTTGCCGCGATCAAAGCGCTTGGCGCGACGGTAGGGAAAGACATCGACCACATAGCCATTGCGAATCTGCTCTTGCAGCCCGGTCCAAAAACTAACCTGATAAAGTTCGCCGTGAATTTCTTCAAACATTTTTCTCGCTTTAATATTGCCCGAGAAAAATAAACGAAACTCCTCGGGAAAAATATCATCCGGCCCCACTGTATACCAGGTGCCAGATTGCATCTCTTCCTGTTCAGTGCGGGGCTGCGGAATCTCGCGGAAATTACAGTCAGTCAATGTAGCAATCTCATCGTAATCATAGAAAACCACACGGCCATGGCGGGTGACACCGAAATTCTTTAATGGCATATCACCGGGGAAGATATTAGCTGCCGCCAGCTGCTTGATGCAGTTGCCGTATTCCTCCATGGCGTTGCGAATCTGATCATCGTCGGCTGTCTCCAGATAGATATTGAGCGGGGTCATGTAACGCTCGGTATAGAGGTGCTTGATAACCAGTTTATCGCCGCGTATTTCGATTGAGGAGCTGGCCACTTTATGCAGTTCTTCGATCAGCTCGTCAGAGAAGCGATCCAGAGGAAAAACCAGGTTGTCAAATTCCTGGGTATCAGCCATGCGGCCAATGCGGTCGTGGCGAGATACCAGGCGGTATTTTTCCCGCACCGTTTGATGAGTGACTTCCTTGGGGGGTGCGAACCTGTCTTTAATAATCTTAAATACAATATTGTAGGAGGGCAGGGTAAACACAGTCATCACCATGCCTTTGATACCTGGCGCCACAATAAACTTGTCGCTAGAGTTTTCCAGATGACCTACCAGCTGTCGGTAGAATTCAGTTTTTGCATGCTTGGGAAAACCCAGGCTGTTATAGACCTCATAGTCCAGCTTGCGGGGCATTAATGTTTTTAGAAAGTGCGCATACTGGTAGGGCAGAGGCGCATCCACCATAAAGTGGTTGCGGGTAAAACTGAATACAACACTGAGATCATCGTCATTAAACAGCGCTGTATCCACATAGAGCTGTCCTTTCTCGGTGTTGAGAAAAACCAGTGCCATGGGAAAAGTCTGATCGCCATCGACCACCCGACCCACCATATAGGCTGCCTTGCTGCGGTAAAAGGTAGATTCCAAAATATCAAACTTTAGCTGCTCTGGCGTACCCAGAAGTTGTGGTGCTACTTCCTGATTAAAGACCTCGGTAATACAGTCAAGATCCAGCTCTATATCTTCGCCCGGCAGGCTAAACTCAGATTCTTTAAGGATACGTCTAAAGGTATCTCGAAGACCCTCGCCCTCATAGCGCACAAAGATACTGTACTCGGCTTCTGGCGCCTCAATCAGTTGTGATGAGAGTACATAGATAATATCGTCGCTAATCTTGTCATGATCATGGATATCACTAAATACCGAGTTAAAGAAAGTCTCGGCAATTTCAAAGTTGGGGAAATTAAATACTAGCTGAGTGTAGGCCAGTTTGGCTTCGCTCCACAGATGAAGATTGGCAATATCTTTGTTGGTCACCATTTCCAGATACTGAACAGTCTGAGCTACTTTGGTTTTGTAGAGCTCCAGGCGATCCACATTGGCCTGCTGCACCCCATGCCAGTCTGCTTTTTCAAATCGAGCCTTGGCACTGAGGGTAGAGTTTAGATAGTCGGCAAAATAGCTGCGAAAACCATTGAGAATGGTTTTGGCCATACGCCGCGCGGTGGAGTTGTGAGTAAGTAGCTGTCCTGCCATAGGCTGGGCCTAGTTTAATAACCGCTTAAGTTGATCAAGCTGTTGGCGATTGTGTTTTTTACTGGCCATTACCTGAGATGTTTCCGGCAGAGCCTGGGGAGGCTCGATAATAAATTCTTCACCAGCCACAACCAGATCACAGTACTGGTTGTAGACCTGAGTAAAAGCGGGCAGAGCTTTGGACTCCACTTCATTGGCCAGCAAATGCCAGCCACAGTCTCTGGCCGCCAGATAGACCGCTGGGTGAGACCATTTCTGTTCAGCTTTTGGGCTGGGCTTATTGCAGGCTTCTTCATAGGCTCTGCGGACACTGGGCAGATTTGAGGGCATGCCGGCAGAGCGACAGGCATTGAGCATTTTATGCAATGTAGGCAGGTACTCGCTGTCGGCAATAATTCTCTCTGCCGCGGCAAGAATCACCTCTGGGCCAAAGTCGCTGAGTTTGGACAGCCAGAGTTTTTTGGCCAGGTTTTCTGACTTGGTATTGTCGCCAAAGGCTGCATAGTACTGATTGTGATAATTAACCTGAAACAGGGCAAAAATCTGATTGATAGCATCAATCAGTTCAGGGCTAGCTGGTGGGGCTTTAGCTTGCCCAGCTGCGGTCTGAGAGCGCGTCGATGATGCTGCGATCCCGGATGCGACCTTCTGAATTAGATCCTTGGTTGCCATGACTAACACTCGCTGACTGAGATTGGTTGTGTCGCGCCCACTGACGCTTTACATATTGCAAAAATTTGGTACTCCAGGAACCATGTGGCGTGCCATTTTCCTGCCAGTAGAGAACAAACTCGGGAATAATCTGCTGCGCAAATTGACGATCAATATTGGCCATCTGCAGAACATCATAAACGGTTTCTTTCGGCTGCCACTGATCGGGAATAGCTCTGGGCATGCTGTCCTGATCCATCATACCAGTGTAAAACTGCCATTGACGGCGCACATGATGAATAAATTTTGAATCCCAGGTGCTGGAGACATCGCCACGATCGCGCCAGTAGAGAATAAACTCCGGCACCGCATCCTCAATAAAGTTGGGATTGATGCCACCCTGTTTAATCAGAATATCCAGGGCATCTGCCGAGGGTCGCCATTCACTGGTGACAGAGATTTCACGGCTGCGCTGGTGATGTTTGCTTGCCGCCTGCTGCCACTGACGCCATACCTCTTTGATATATTTTGACTCCCAACTATGACGAGGCACGTTGCGCTCTCGCCAGTAAGCCACAAACTGGGGAATCTGTTGTTGGGCAAACTCGCGGGTTACACCCAGCTGAGCCAGCTGTCTGAGAGCATCATCGCTCGGCTGCCAGCTACCGCCAATGGTTTGCGCTCCGTGGGGGATATTGCTGGCTGGGTTGGGTTGGGCTCTGGGGCCCCCTGTCTGTCGCGGGCTAGTCTGTTGGGTTGAGGCCTGAGTTGCTGATACTTCATTAAAAGCAAAACGAAAGTCCTGGTGCGCAGAAAAAGCGCCGCCTATCAGTAACAAGCCTTTCTCATGGAGGCTCGCCGACAGGCGCCGAATATCTTCTTCACGCCAAAATGGTGTCAGACTCAGCAGCTTTTGCCCTGAGATAGTGACCCAGTTAAACCCGCTGCTGCTCAGTGTATCGCCATGGGCAATACATTCCTGCAGCAGCTGCAATAGCACCGCTTCCTCAAGACCCAGCGTGGCCGCCAGACTGGGTGAGATTACAATAGGTTTTTCGGGAATTAGCGACATCGGAATACTCTATCAGAAAGCCAGCTTATGAACGAGAGAATCCTGAGGCCGGGAACATTTTTTAGCTGGCCCAGCCGCCGCTTACCGGAAACACCTGACCCACAAAGCAGTCGGCGGCATCGGAACAGAGATAAGCGGCAAACTGGGCATCTTCGTCCATGGACACCAGTCGCCCCAGTGGGACTTCTCTCGCCAGCCGTTCCTGAAAAGCCGGGTTGGCCTTGGTCTCAGCGGAGAAGTAAGTGGGGTTGTCGACAAAGTTTTGAGCAATGGCATTGATCTGAATGCCCTGAGGGGCCATCTCAACTCCCGCGGCCTGCACATAAGCTAGCTGTGCGCCGCGGGCAGCACTGTAGGTGGAGGCGCGCTTCATACCGCGCAGGGCCGAGGCGCTGCCCATCAGCAAAATCTTGCCAGACTGACGTGCCATCATCTGGGGCAGCACTGCGGTGACCAGTCGTGGCAAGGGGTCAACCAGAGCAGCAAAAACTGATTGCCACTCCTGTGACTCAACCCTGTCCAGCTTGGTGAAGGGGGCGGGCACCGCCAAATTAATTACCAGCACATCTATGGTGCCGGCGGCTGCAATAATCTCGCCGGGCAGTGCAGGATCGGTCAGAAGCTGATTGTCGGTGATTACCTCGGCGCCCATCTCGGCAAAAACTTCGCAGAGCTTTGGGCCCATAAAGGTATCGGCCTGAGTGACTAAAATTCGTTTACCCTTTAGATCATTGGTAATCATAATTGGTCTTCCGCTGAAAAGTGGCTGGCAAGTGTGTTTAGGGCATCGCCGGTTACACGATTGACGGTCCAGTCATCCATTGGCTCGGCGCCCAGAGACCGGTAGAAATCTATAGCTGGCTGATTCCAGTCTAGCACCCACCACTCCAGCCTGCCGCAGTTGCGCTCCAGTGCCAGATTAGCCAGATAGGCCAGCAATGTTTTGCCAAAGCCTCTGCCGCGCATCTCTGGCTGAATATAGAGATCTTCCAGATACAGGCCAGGCCGACCCAGAAAAGTGGAATAGTTGTGAAAGAATAGTGCAAAGCCCAGGGGTTGCCCCTGATGCTCGGCAATCACCACCTCGGCATGAGGTTTGTCGCCAAATAGAGACGACTCCAGTGCAGCCACATCGGCCACCACTTCATGAAGCAGTTTTTCATAGTCGGCCAGCTCCCTAATAAATTTAAGAATTAATGGGCAGTCTTGGATATTGGCCTGACGTATAGATAATGACATAGGGAGTCAGCTATTGATGTTAGTTTTTGTGTCCCATATCTTATCGTTCAAGCAGGACTTTTATTACTGTACATAATAACAGTAATAGGCTTAAATAAGACTTAATAATGGGAGAGTACCTTGGCGACAAAATCCAAATCAGCCTATGTGTGTAATGACTGTGGCGCCGACTATCGCAAATGGCAGGGCCAGTGTGGTGAGTGTAGCGCCTGGAATACCCTGTCTGAAGTGCGTCTAGGGCCTGCGGCCCGCAGCGGCAAGATTTTGCGTCCGGGGTTCGCTGGCGCTGTAGATGGTGCGGTAAAAACCTTGGCGGAAATTGCGCTGGATGAAATTCCCCGCATCAGCACAGGCACCGGCGAGCTAGATCTGGTGCTGGGCGGAGGCCTGGTTCCAGGTTCGGCTATTTTGGTGGGCGGTGAGCCTGGCGCCGGCAAGAGTACATTGTTGCTGCAGACTCTATGCAAGCTGGCAGAAAATAATACCGCGCTCTATGTGACTGGTGAGGAATCTCCCCAGCAGGTGGCCATGCGTGCCCGGCGCCTAGATTTACCAGCGGACAAGCTGGAAATTATGGCCGAGACCTCGGTGGAAACTGTCTGTGCTATAGCTGAACAGAAGCGCCCCAAAATTCTGGTGGTGGACTCTATACAGGTGATGCATATAGAAGAGGTGTCCTCGGCCCCCGGCAGTGTGTCCCAGGTGCGCGAGAGCGCCTCTATGCTGGTGCGCTTTGCCAAGCAGACCGGAACTGTATTAATTCTAGTGGGCCATGTCACCAAAGACGGCTCTTTGGCTGGCCCTAAAGTATTAGAGCATATGATTGACTGTTCGCTGATGCTGGAGGGTTCCAGCGACTCCCACTTTCGCACATTGCGCAGTAATAAAAACCGTTTTGGCGCGGTCAATGAACTGGGTGTTTTTGCCATGACCGACAAGGGTCTAAAAGAAGTGGCCAATCCCTCAGCGATATTCCTGCAGCGTGGAGAGGAGGTGTCCTCTGGCTCTGTGGTGATGGTGGTCTGGGAAGGCACCAGGCCCCTTTTAGTGGAACTGCAGGCGTTGGTAGACGATAGCCATCTGGGCAACCCGCGGCGAGTGACTGTGGGTCTGGACCACAATCGACTGTCGATGTTGCTGGCGGTGTTACATCGTCACGGTGGTATATCTGTGGGCGATCAGGATGTCTTTGTCAATGTGGTGGGCGGGGTCAAGGTATTAGAGACCAGCGCAGATCTAGCCTTGATCCTGTCAGTGATTTCCAGCTTCCGTGACAATTCACTGCCCCAGGACCTGGTGGTATTTGGCGAAGTGGGGTTGGCCGGTGAGATTCGCCCTGTGGCCAATGGTCAGGAGCGTTTGCGCGAGGCAGCCAAGCATGGCTTTACGCGCGCCATTGTGCCTGCAGGCAATGCTCCCAAGCAGCCTATTAAAGGTATGAAAGTTATTCCAGTGCGCCGTGTTACTGAGGCTCTGGAGGCTCTGTAAGCGACTAAAACTATTTGACCAGCAATTTATTAATTCAGCTGATTGACAATAAATCAGCGCAAGAGTAGATTGCCCACTCTTGCTTCGGCAATAGGTTCTCCTGCTTAGCGAACATAAGTTTGGGCTAAACAGGAGTGAAACGGGAAATCGGTGCGCCTGACCATAGATTGGTCTTATGGCAATGCCGATACTGCCCCCGCAACGGTAAATAAGAATATTTGATTGTATGACCACTGTGCACCAAGGCATGGGAAGGTAATCAAATAGAGAGACTAGTTCGACGCTAGCATCTCACTTATGAGTCCGGAGACCGGCCTATCGCTATGCAGACAAACCGCGGGGTGCGGTCTTGCGCTGATTGACAGTCTCTGTCCCTCTGCCTGTACGCCCCTGTTTATATTTATTATTCGCTCGGGTGTGAGCGTTAGAGGAAATCATGAAAAAATCATCTATTCTTGCGACGGCAATAACGCTGTCAGCATCATCCTTTTTTATTCCAGCAGTTATCGCGGCTGAAGCAGATATTCAGGAAGTTCTGGTCAGCGCTTCTCTGGTGCCTATTGCGGCCAATAAATCAGCCAATGCTATTACGGTAATTGATAGAGAACAGCTAAAAAACCGTGCAGCCCTGAGTGTCAGTGATCTTTTGCGCGACGTGCCTGGGCTGGCTGTGAGCCGCAGTGGTGTGCAGGGTTCTCAGACTCAGATCCGTGCTCGCGGTGCCGAGGCTAATCATCTGTTAGTGCTAATCGATGGCGTTGAAGCCAATGACCCGTCCCAGAGCGACGAACTTAACTGGGGAGTGATGGCCGCTGATGATATTGAACGTATCGAAGTAATTCGCGGCCCGCAGAGTTCTATGCGCGGCAGTGACGCCATGGCTGGAGTGGTTAATATTATTACCCGCAGTGCCAGCGAGCCTTTTAGTGCCGCGGCATTTACAGAGGCTGGTAGCTTCTCGACACAGCGCAGTGGCTTTAATGTTGGCGCCAAGCAGGGCAGGGTTGATGCTCGTCTGGGCTACAGCAATATGCAGACCGACGGAGAAAATATCTCTCGTACCGGTGACGAGAAGGATGGCTATGAAAACAGCAGCCTTAACTTTAAGGCTGGACTACAGGTCAGCGATGAACTGCGAATTTCAGTGGCTGCCCGTCACTCAGACGGCATGAATGAATTTGATGCGGATAATGATTTCGATGGTTTTGTCGAAGACCAGGACAGTGTTTCGGAATTCCGCAATAGCACCATGCGTGTGCAGGGTGATTACAGTTCTGCGGATGGACGCTGGCAGCATAAGTTGATGGTTGCTCAGTCCAATAATGATAACGAAGCCTTTGCCAACGGTACTCTGGGCAATGTAACTGCCTCAACCAAAGATCAAGTTCAGTATATTGGTTCCCTGTTTTGGAACAATGGCGCGCAGCGACTCTCTGTGCTCGCCGAGCGCGAAGAAGAGGATTTCCAGCAGCGTGGTCCATTGAGTTGGGGTCTTGATCCCAACCAGGATCGCGAACGGGATACAGACAGCTATGCCCTAGAGCTGCGCACCGAAATTTCCGATGATCTAACGGTTGCGGCCAGTGGTCGCTATGATGATAATTCAGAGTTCGACAGCGCCAGCACCTTCAGAGTTGAAGCCATATACCAGCTCAATAATAGCCTCCGCCTGCGCTCTGCCTATGGCACAGCAGTTAAAAACCCCACATTTACTGAGCGGTTTGGCTTTTACACTAACTTTATCGGCAATCCTAACCTTGAGCCTGAGGAGTCTTCCAGCTGGGAGCTAGGTATAGACAAGCAGATGGGAGAGTTAGACCTGTCAGCCACATTGTTCGATGCCGAATTGGAAAATGAGATTGATGGTTTTGTCTATGACCCGGCAACCTTTGCCTATACCTCTGGCAACAAAGAGGGCACAAGTCAGCGCCAGGGTGTTGAGCTAACGGCCTCTGTGGCTATGAGCGATAGGCTGGTTATCAATGCAGCCTATACTTACACAGATTCAGTTGAGGCCGATGGTGCAGGTGGCTATAGAGATGAGATACGTCGGGCTCGCCATACTGGCAGTCTGAATCTGGCCTGGCAGGCAATGGATAATCTGCAAATTAATACCAATGCCCAGTACAACGGTAGTCAGACTGATGTGTACTTCCCACCATGGCCAGCACCGTCTCAAACAGTGACCATGGACGATTACAGGCTGATCAATATCAATGCCAATTACAGCGCATCAGATCAGCTAGATATCTACCTGCGTCTGGATAACCTTCTGGATGATGACTATGAAGAAGTGTTTGGCTACCAGACACTGGGCTTCGGCGCCAGCCTAGGGTTGCGCTTTAGCCTTTAAAGGCTGTCGGTTAACATTGGCAGATGATTACAGCCCGTTGCAGTGGTGGCGGGCTGGGTAGTCAGTAGAGACGGTTTTGTCTATGCTGATTTGCCGTAGGAGGAAACCCTGTGAAAATAGTTTCGTTGTTGCCCAGTGCTACAGAACTAGTCTGCGGCTTAGGCCTGCGCGATCAGTTGGTGGGTGTATCCCATGAATGCGATTATCCCGCCTCTGTGGTTGGTTTGCCGGTGCTCACCAGCTCGCGGATTCCCGAGGGGTTGGATAGCGGTGAAATAGACCGCCTGGTAACGGATCAGCTCAAGAACGACGAGGCGCTCTATGATTTGGTGATGGAGCCGCTGATCGAGCTTGAGCCCGATCTAATCGTGACTCAGGCCCTGTGCGATGTCTGTGCAGTGTCTGGCAACGATGTGGCCCGAGCTATCGGCAGTTTGCCTGGTGAACCCAGGGTGGTGAATCTTGAGCCCATCTGCCTAAATGATGTGTTGGATACAGTAGATCTGCTCGCCGAAGCTGCCGGCTGTATAGAACAGGGCAAGCGCTACAGAGCAGAATTGCAGGGGCGCATTGATACTGTGGCAGCTCGCTCAGAAAAGATTGCAGATAAACCCAGAGTTGCGCTGCTGGACTGGCTGGACCCACTGTTTGATGGCGGTCACTGGAGCCCGGAAATTATTGATCTGGCTGGCGGTGAGCCCTGTTTTGGTGCCAAGCAAGAACCCTCGCAGCGCCGCGACTGGGAGCAGTTAATCAACGCCAATCCGGAGGTGATTTTTATTGCTCTGTGCGGCTTCAACATGGAGCGTTCTATGCAGGATGTGGAGCAATTTCTTGCCTGCGACGGCTTTGCTGCGCTGCAGGCTGTGTCTCACACCAAAATTTTTCTGGTGGATGGCAATGCCTACTTTAGTCGCCCCGGCCCTAGGCTGGTGGATGCGCTAGAAATTATGGCTAATGCATTGCATCCCAGTATCCATTTGTTGCCAGCGGGTTTACCCGAGGCGACCAAAATCATTGAATAAGGTTACAGCCCAATGACAGACGAACAGGCAAAAAAAGACAGCAGCCATAAAACCAAAATGCAAAAGCTAAAAGAGAATGTAGATTCTTCAATTGCTGCTGCGGATACTGAGCGCGGGGTATTTATCCTGCTCACCGGCAATGGCAAGGGCAAGTCTAGCTCTGCCTTTGGCATGGTGATGCGCGCCCTGGGTTATGGCTACAAAGTCGGTGTGGTGCAGTTTATTAAGGGCGCCCAGTTGTCCGGCGAAGAGCTGTATGTGCGCGATCACTGTCCCCAGGTGACGTTTCAGCAGATGGGCACGGGCTTTACCTGGGACACTCAGGATCGCTCTGCAGATATAGCTGCAGCGGAAAAGAGCTGGGCAGTGGCTGAAAAAATGCTTAGCGATAAAAGCTATCACCTGGTGGTGCTCGACGAGCTAACCTACATGCTGAGCTTTAAATACCTGGATCAGGAGATGATTTTCAAAGCGCTTAAAAATCGCCCCCAGAATCAATCTGTGGTGGTGACAGGCCGCGGTGGCGGCTCAGTACTGGCCGATATGGCAGATACAGTCTCTGAAATCAAAGAAGTAAAACATGCCTATAACTCTGGTGTAATGGCTCGTAAGGGCGTGGACTATTAATTGCGCCACTTCTCCGCACCAAGTTTAATCTGGGCGCTGGCAATACTGTTGCCAGTGGCCGCACTGGTGTCTATCACTGTGGGCACCGTGGATATATCCCTGTTAGATGGATTAGCTGCGCTGACTGGCGGCTCGATTAACTCTCAAACCCATACCATTCTTATCGATATTCGCCTGCCCCGTATTCTGTTGGCTATTACTGTAGGCGCTGTGCTGGCCAGTACAGGTGCAGTTATGCAGGGGCTGTTTCGCAATCCCCTGGCCGATCCCTCTCTAATCGGAGTGTCCAGCGGAGCCTCTGTGGGTGCCAGTCTGATGATTGTTACCGCTGGCGGCTTTATTAAGTCGGGAGCATTACTGGGCCTATCTCTGGTGGCAGTGGGCGCCTTTGTGGGCGGCTTTGCGGCCACATTGCTGGTTTACCGTTTGGCAACCTCCGGTATTGGTACCTCAGTGACCACCATGCTATTAGCGGGCATAGCCATAGGCGCACTGGCGGGCGCACTAAATAGTTTACTCAGTTATTTTTCTGATAATGATATGTTGCGTCAGATTAGTCTCTGGCAAATGGGCAATCTCAGCGGTGCCAGCTGGACAAAGGTCATTGTTATGGGCGCGGTTGCCCTGTTGTTGATGGGCCTGTTCCCCCGCGAGAGCAAGGCGCTCAACGCATTATTGCTGGGAGAGTCTGAAGCTCGTCACCTGGGTATTGATGTGCAGCGAGTAAAACGTCGCCTGATTGTACTCACGGCTCTAGGGGTGGGTGTCTCTGTGGCCCTGGCAGGGCTGGTGGGTTTTGTTGGTTTGATTATGCCCCATATTGTGCGCCTGGCCATTGGTCCAGATCATCGCTGGTTAGTGCCGGCCTCAGCCCTTGCGGGCGCCACATTACTGGTGATTGCCGATAGCCTAGCGCGCATTGTTGTGATTCCAGCCGAGCTGCCCACAGGCATTTTAACCGCGCTGCTGGGAGCGCCTTTTTTTGTCGCGCTGTTGCTGCAACAGCGCAGGGATGTGTGACCTGTGAGCCTGGTGGCCGACAATATTTCACTGCATCTGGCGGGCTTTGACCTGCTGCGCAATATTAGTCTTGAGGTTGAGACTGGCAAGGTGACAGCCATAGTGGGTCCCAATGGTGCGGGCAAATCCAGTTTGCTCAAGGTGCTGACGGGGGAGATGGCAGCCACCAAAGGCCAGGTGTATCTCAACAATCGGCTGTTGCAGCACTGGCCACTGTTGGATAAAGCGCAACTGCTGGCAGTTCTGCCGCAACACACAATGTTGAACTTCCCCTTTACTGCAGATGAGGTGGTCGGCCTGGGGCGAATTCCTCACAACACCGGACTGAGCAAAGATAGGGAGATTATTACTGAGGCTCTGGATCTGGTAGATGCAAGTTATTTGCAAAAGCGCCTGTATACCCAGATGTCTGGCGGGGAAAGACAGCGGGTCCAGTTGGCGCGAGTGCTGGCGCAAATCTGGCAGGCCAGTCATCTGGGGGACCAGTTTTTAGTGCTCGACGAGCCCACCTCGGCCTTTGATCTGTCCCATCAGAAACTCACTCTGGATATTGTGCGTCAACTGGCTGATAAATCTGTGGGAGTGGTAATGGTTGTCCATGACCTAAATCTGGCAGCTCGCTGTGCCGATAATCTTGTGGTTATTGATGCCGGTGTGATCGCCGCTCAGGGTAGCCCGGAAGCTGTTCTAACGGAGGCTCTAATCGACAAAGTATTCGGGGTGAAGTCAATTATTGCCCAGCATCCAGAGACCAAAAGACCACTGGTGATCACTTAATGCGCAGCTTGCTTCTGTCAATGCTATGTTTTTCCTGGTCAGCGGCAGGGGCTATTGTTGTGATGGATGACAATGGACAGGAGGTTCGGCTCGAGCAACCTACTCAGCGCATTGTCAGTCTGGCGCCCAATATTACTGAGGTACTGTTTTATATTGGGGCAGGCGAGCAAATTGTGGGCGCCGACGAATACAGTAATTATCCACAAGCCGCAAAAAGTATTTTACGGGTCAGTAACCATGCAGCGGCAAACTATGAATTGATACTGTCCCTGAAGCCAGATCTGGTGATTGCCTGGCAGTCTGGCAACGGCGATAAGATTATAAATCCGCTGCGCAAACTGGGTATTCCGGTATTTGTGGTGGAAACGCGCAAGATGGAGGCTATTCCCAACCTGCTGCGGCGTTTTGGTCAGCTTACCGGAAATCAGGATAGCGCAGAGCAGCGAGCTAATGAATTTAGTCAGAGATTAGAGGCACTGCGCGCTGCGCAAAGTAATAAGCCGCCGGTGAGAACGTTCTACCAGATATGGGACGAGCCTCTGATCACTCTAAATGGCAAACATATGGTCAGCGATGTGATATCTCTCTGCGGAGGCGAAAATATTTTTGCCGACGCCGCGCCTCTGGTGCCCTATGTCAATATTGAGTCGGTTGTAGCTGCAGACCCGCAGATGATTATTGCCGGAGGCAGTCAACAAGAGCAGCCCCGCTGGTACAGCAGTTGGCAGCAGTGGCAGGGCATATCAGCGGTAATCAACAAACAGATTTATCTGGTGCCTTCAGATCTAATGCAGCGCCATTCAGCGCGTATTCTAGAGGGCGCTGAAATAATGTGTGACTATATGGACAGCGCCCGCGGCAAGATAAGGAAAGCGCCCGCGGCCACACATATAAAGCGCCTGCGGCCATACATATAAAGCGCCCGCGGCCAATAAAAAAGCCGCTAACAATGTTAGCGGCTTCGAATGTCCCTTTTTTTCACTTCGTCAAATCTGAATAAAACGATAGTGTTCGGACTGTTATATATTGTTCCCCTGATTTTCTTATTATAGGTCATACCCCCTCTCGTTATGCTCTGTGAGATCGAGACCATTTGTTTCATCTTCTTCGCTGACACGTAATACTAACAGCTTATCAACCAGTTTCAACAGTATAAATGTTGCTATACCTGTGTAGACGAACGTCGAGGCAATACCCACAAGTTGAACATAGGTCTGAGAGGCCATGTTCATTCCTTCGTTATAACCCTGTCCGCTGAATACGCCCAGCGCATCAGAGGCAAAAATACCTGCATAGAATGTACCCAGGATACCGCCAACACCGTGTACCGGGAATACATCCAGAGAATCATCAATTTTAAAGCGCTGCTTGATTGCCTGAGTGGCGTAGTAGCAGATAATGCCGGCGCTAAAGCCGATAATTAGAGCGCCAGCTGGGCCAACAAAGCCAGAGGCAGGTGTAATGGTACCCAGACCAGCAACCATGCCGGTAACAATACCCAGTACCGAAGGCTTACCATATTTGACCCACTCCATCATCATCCAGGCCAGTGATCCCGAAGCCGCTGAGATATGGGTAACCAGCATGGCCATACCTGCATCACCATTGGCCGCCAAAGCAGAGCCGGCATTAAAGCCAAACCAGCCAACCCAGAGCATACCGGCACCGGTCACCGTCATAGTCAGATTGTGAGGAGGCATTGCCTGGGTGGGGAAGCCTCTGCGGTTGCCCAGCACCAGTGCGGCAACCAGAGCGCCAACACCTGCAGTGATATGCACAACTGTACCACCGGCAAAGTCCAGCAGGCCCATCTCACCGAGCCAGCCACCACCCCAAACCCAGTGAGTAATAGGCGCGTAAACCACAACCAGCCAGAGGGCGCTGAACAGCAGCATGGCACTAAAACGCATGCGCTCGGCGAAGGCACCTACAATCAACGCAGGGGTAATCACTGCGAAGGTCATCTGAAACATAGCGAATACAGACTCGGGAATATCGCCAGCCATAGACTCTTCTTTGATATTGCCCATCAGTAAATTATCTAGGTTACCAATCCAGGCATTCATGGAGCCGCCGTCGCCAAAGGCCAGACTATAGCCAAAGGCAAACCAGATCAGAGAAGCCATACAGGTAATGGCAAAACACTGCATCAATACGGACAGGGCATTCTTAGAGCGAACCAGGCCGCCATAGAACAGCGATAAACCAGGTATGGTCATAAATAGCACCAGAGCTGTAGATGTCAGAATCCAGGCTGTATTGGCGCCGTTTAAATCATCGGCAAAAACCTGAGTAGACAGGGCGCTTAAAATAATCGCAAGAATGCCTCGGCTGAGGTATTTATTGTTGGCTAGCATGATGTTTCCCCTAAGAAACGCACTAAAAGTGTGCACAAATAATGATCCAGCAGCAAAATATGCACCACTATAGATCGAAAAATTGTCTTAAGGCCTGAAATCCAGACCTTAGGAGTAAAAATAGCAAAATCTATGCCAGACCAGGCAAAGCATGCACTGATATGAACCATTTTTAGCGGCGAGCACCAGATGGGTGCTTGGGGGTGCCCTATTATTGGGCTCTCTGCTGTCTAGCTCTGTCTATACTAGATGTATATCAGAGGTATATCAGAGGTATATTGGAGGCAATTATGGTTGATAGCGACGATTTAAAGGCCAGGCTGCGGATACTGAGAGCCAGGCTTGAGAATGCGACTGGCGTGAGCCCTTCCGAGAGGGATCTGTGGACCAGCTTAATGAAGGAGATTATTGCCATTAGCGAAGCAAAAAAGCCTGCAAATAATTCCGCTCACAGGAGTTTAAGAGAGCTGTGGGAGCAAAAGAGTTCTGCCTATGAGGTGGATCATCCGGAAATCGCCTATATGGTGCGTCAAGTGCTGGACATGTTGGCTAAAATGGGGATTTAATGGCCGCTGCGATATAATTCACAAAAACATAGATATTCCGGTGTACGACCTTGCATAGACTCTTAGCTGTAACTTTGTTGATAACTGGGCTCAGTGGCTGTACCTCTGGGCCAACCCCAAGTAAAGTCGCTCCCAATGGCGAATATATAGGCTGGTATTGCGAAGGTGATATCAGCTCTGATGAGCACTGGCGCTGTGACAAAAAGACCCTCAAAGAGGGTTTGCTAGTCACCACGGCCACTGCTGTTGAGGCGGTAGTTGAGTCAGCGTCTGAGCCTGCCAGCCCCGTTGCATCTGAGACCACCCCAGTAGCTGCCACCCCAGGCCCAACTGCGGATGCGGTTGATCCAGAGCCTCAGAGCTCTGCGCTGGAAGTGCAGGACTCCACTGATCCAACTTCTGGATATACTATTCAGCTAGGCGCTTTCGACAGCCCGGAACAGGCCCAAACTGTTGTCGCTGGCCTCGGATTAGAGGGTGATATAAAGATCAGAGAAATCCTTTCCAGAGGCACAACCTTTTCCGTGATTCTAATGGGTCATTACTCCAGCCGCAGCCAGGCCAATGCAGTGGCTGAGACTCTAGGCATTAACTACTGGGTACGCTCAATGAGGTCTCTCGCCGATGCAGCAGCCCAGTGACAGATCCGTTAGTTCAAGACTAAAGGCATTTGCTGATTCTAAACCTGGAACTCCAAGCAAAAGTGCAGAGACCGATTACGGGCTGATAAGCAAGCAGCTGGCGGGGTTAATTGATGGCGAGAGCGACCGTATAGCCAATCTGGCCAACTGCTCGGCACTGCTGTGGCAGGAGTTGTCTGGCATCAATTGGGTGGGTTTCTATCTACTTAAGCGCAATAGACTGATTCTGGGCCCATTTCAGGGCAAGCCGGCATGTACCAGAATTAACATGGGTTCTGGCGTCTGTGGTACAGCAGCGACTATGGGTAAAACCGTGATTGTTGCCGATGTTCATCAGTTCCCTGGACATATTGCCTGCGATGCAGCCTCCAAGTCGGAGATTGTTGTGCCCATGATAAAAGATGGCCAGCTAATCGGCGTACTTGATATAGATAGCCCCAGCGTGGATCGTTTTGATCACCTCGATCAGCAGGGGCTTGAAAATTTGCTGCAGGTCTTAATTCCTCAGCTGTAAAACCTAAAACAACAAATGTAAGCCGAAGTATTCGGGGGAACACCATGGAATATGCCAAACTACTGCCTGCGCCCTTAGTGTTTAAAGCTTTTAAATACACTGTCTATACATTATTGACTCTAAATATCTTTCTGTTTTACCAAGAGGAGAGCCTGGCCACAGCTCAGACTTTTAGCCAGGGTATTAGTCTGCAAAATATTATCCAAGGCTTTGCCGCAACCATTGATACTGCAGCCTGGGTTCTGTTGCTGTTGGTTTTTGAACTGGAAACCTCTCTCTTGGATGACCGAGTTTTGCGCAGGCCTGGGGTGCAGACCGCCTTTTTGGCTATTCGCGCCTTTTCCTATGGCTTTATTCTCTACGCCTGTTACGGCTACCTGAGCAAAATACTGCTGACTTACAATATATCTCCCTTTGAGGTTGCAGATGTCTGCTCTCTTGTAGGTCAGGGGTTTGCCAGTATCCACACCCTAGATGAGTACCCGCCTCTAGATGCGCAGAGCTGTAGCAGATTGGCAGAGGCTGGGCTCTACAAGTTAAATGGGCAGCAGCTGATTGGCTCTGCCTCAGACTGGCGGGCGATTCAGTGGCTGGCCTGGGTGGATGTGATTAACTCTGTCACCTGGATTATAGTGGTGGTTGTTTTGGAAGTGGATGTCTGGCTCCAGCTGCGTGGGCGTTTTTCAGGTTTGGTGATGGCTGTCAGCAAGTATTTTAAAATGGTTCTCTACAGTATTTTGCTTGCCGCCGCGGCCTACTGGTGGCTGCTGGGGGATTTTCTTGATTTCTGGGACAGCTTTTTATGGATTGTGGCCTTCTTCTTTATTGAGCTAAACCTATTTCAGTGGCAGGCAGAGACAGAGGCGGAAGCCTCTGTGCCTACATAGGAATAATTGCCAGAATAAGCTTGGCCAGGCAGGTTAGTTTGCCCTCTTCATTCTCTAGGCGAATCTCCCAGACATGTGAGCGCCTCCCCAGGTGAACAGGGCGCGCTGTGCCCACTACTAGACCAGAGGTTACTGGGCGCAAATGGGTTGCACTGACTTCCTGCCCCAGACATTTGAATTTAGCCATATCAATGACATGGGCACCGGCGACGCTACCCAGAGTCTCTGCAAGCACCACATTGGCACCGCCGTGCACTACCTTGTAGGGTTGAAAGGTGCGGTGATCAGCGGGCATGGTGCCACGCAAGAAATCGTCGCCCACTTCAATGATATTAATATCCAGATGCTCGCCAATGGTGCCCGAGTTCATTGGGCCATTGATCTGCTCCATATCGGGGACGCGGTGCCAGATGCTGCTCATAGTCTTTCCTTTTTATTGGGCTCTCTGTCCCGGCGGTTGGTCAGGATTTTAGTCGCTTGTGCTTCACTCGTTTTGGCTGAGCATCCTCACCTTTGCGGGCAATAAAGTCCTCGTGATATTCACTGTAATTACCCTCGAAGAACACCACTTCGCTATTGTCCTCGTAGGCCAAAATATGAGTGGCAATTCGATCCAGGAACCAGCGGTCGTGGGATATAACTAATACGCAGCCAGGGAAAGAAAGGACCGCTTCTTCCAGAGCGCGCAGGGTTTCAATATCCAGATCATTGGAGGGTTCATCGAGCAGCAGAACATTGGCTCCCTGCTTGAGCGTATTGGCCAGATGCAAACGACCTCGCTCACCACCGGACAGCTCACCAACCCGCTTCTGCTGATCATTGCCCTTAAAATTAAAGCGACCGGCATAGGCGCGTGAAGACACCTCATAGTTGCCAATCTTGAGAATATCATGGCCTCCAGAGATTGCTTCCCAAACGCTGTGGCTATCATCCAGAGCATCTCGACTCTGTTCAACATAGGCCACCTTTACTGACTCACCCAGGCTGATAGTTCCGCTGTCTGGCTGCTCAGTGCCGGCGATCATGCGGAACAGAGTAGATTTACCAGCCCCGTTGCCACCGATAATACCTACTACGGAAGCTTTGGGAATAGACAGCGACAGGTCTTCAATCAGCAACTCATTGCCAAAGCCCTTGCTGACTTTATCCAGTACGATCACCTTGTCACCCAGGCGCTCACCAGGAGCAATATAGATTTCATTGGTTTCGTTACGCGCCTGAAACTCTTGGGAATTCAGCTCATCAAAACGGGCCAGACGGGCTTTGTTCTTGGCCTGTCGGCCCTTGGGATTTTGACGCACCCACTCCAGTTCCTGTCTGATGGCTCGCTGACGGGAGACCTCCTGCTTGGATTCGGTTTCAAGACGCTTACCCTTGGCCTCTAGCCATGTGGAGTAATTGCCCTCATAGGGAATACCGCGACCCCGGTCCAGTTCGAGAATCCAGCCGGCCACATTGTCGAGAAAATAGCGATCGTGAGTCACAGCCACAACCGTACCGGAAAACTCTTCTAGGAATTTTTCCAGCCAGAATACGGATTCTGCATCCAGGTGGTTGGTAGGCTCGTCGAGCAATAGCATATCCGGGCGCGAAAGCAGCAGGCGACAGAGTGCAACACGGCGTTTTTCACCACCGGACAGGGAGGTCACATTGGCATCCCAGGGTGGCAGGCGCAGTGCATCTGCGGCCACGTCTAGCGCATGATCCAGATTATGAGCATCCCAGGCCTCAATAATAGCCTCCAGCTCACCCTGTTTTTTAGCCAGGGCATCAAAATCTGCGTCGGGCTCTGCATAGTCCAAATAAACCTGATCCAGACCCCGCAGTGCATCCACAGCTTCGCGCATGCCGTCTTCAACATTGCCACGCACATCTTTTTCGGCATCCAGCTGAGGTTCCTGCGCCAGATAGCCGATCTTAATGCCGGGCATAGGTCGCGCCTCACCCTGAATATCAGTGTCCAGTGCGGCCATAATTTTCAACAAAGTGGATTTACCGGCACCGTTCAGACCCAGCACACCAATCTTTGCACCGGGGAAAAATGACAGAGAGACATCTTTGAGAATTTCGCGCTTTGGGGGAACAATTTTGCTCACCCGGTTCATCGTGTATACGTATTGTGCCATGGAGATAACTATAGGTTATTAAGAAGTGAATTAAGTGCAAAGCCTATGTTTTGAAGCTGTTGCTAAAACGTACGCCATTCTAGCTGAAAGCGGTGGGATAAAGAATCAGCTGGGATAAAAACAATAGATTTAATACGCCTAAATTATTCAAAAGTGGATATAAATCAACAGGTTAGGTGGTTTTATTCGTAGAAATAACATGTTAGGGTCAGACCGCTTTATTCATGAGCGAGCAACAAATCAACGAAAGTAAATTTCACAAATATGGGGTTTCAACATGAATGCTTTAAAAATCATACGTCTGATAGTTCTGGCCGTTGCGGTTGTAGGCGCGTTTGTAGCTATTCCTGAGGCTGCTTTAATTATGGCGGTTCTGGGTTTGGTTATGGGCGTGATGGGTGATCTGGCCGATAGTAGTAACAGAACCTATATGCTGGTATTTGTTGTCACTCTGGCAACGGTTTCCGGCGCTGCCGGACCTCTGCCAGTAATAGGCGGTCCAATCAGCGATATTATGGGTAATCTCAGTACCATTATGAATGCCGCAGCTCTGGGCATTATTCTAAACGCCATCAAAGAGCGTGTAATGGAGTAACAGCCATTGTGGGGAAAGCCCGGGTGTCAGTGCCCGGGCTTTTTTATACCCGGAAGATTCTTGAATAGCCTCAGTTTGCCCTCTATGTTTAAAACTCAATAAATAAACTTAGGAGACAGTGGATGTTTAAGCAAACCTTGTTGGCCACGGTGGCAGTATTTGTTCTGTGGTCTGTCATAGATTTTTTAGTGCATGGCGTATTGCTTCACTCCGCCTACCAAGAGACGCTGCATCTGTGGAGGCCCGAAGACCAGATGCATGCATTACTGATGTCCGCCGTGACATTGTTCTTTGGTTTTACGCTGATAGTTACCTACGGCTACTATGTGGTTCCCAAGTCATTGGCAACAGGCCTTGGGTTCGGCGTTGTCCTTGGTATTGGCGTGGGTGCGCTGACCGGTCTGGGGTCCTTTGCCTATATGCCGATACCCCTTTATCTCGCCCTAGCCTGGTGCCTGGTCAATTTTGTCAAAATAGCACTGGCTGGATTGATTGCTGGGCAGTTGATAAAAGAGCCCGCCACAGAAGTTGGCGGCAGCTCCTTTTAGACTGAGGTCATGGTCACTGCTGGGCACAGGTGAGCAATTAAGTCTGGACCCAGCACCACAATCATCGATTTAGTCCAGCAGAGTAAAACTCATACCTGCATGGTTATTGAGGCGGTCGATTAGCAGGTCGCCCATGGCGGTGGAGGGTGTCCAGAAACCACCGGCTTTATCTTCCTTGTCTAGGTCAAAGGCCAAGCAGAGCCCTGCCTGAGCAAGCATTTTTGCTGTGCAGCCATAGCCTGGGTCGCGATCGCCAGTCACCTTGGCTGTCAGTTTGTCACCTTTATCATTTTTGCCCATTAACTCAATATCAAAGAAGCCGTTGAGCTGGTCCTGCAGGCTGGGCCCTTCGCCTGGTTTGGGAAGTACAAATTTATTCATTAGATTACGGATTGGATCAAGAATCATACTGCCAGCAAAGGCAGCTAGGCCAGCTGTCAGGGCTATGGCTTTTATTCTACCGCCATTGCCTGCGCCAGTTAGCATGGCTTCCCCGTAGCTAAAATCTTTTCCGAAGGCCATGCGGCGCAATGTATTAGAGCGCAGAACCACCCGGGCATTAATGGCTTCCATAATAAAAGGCGCGGACCAGCTACCAAAGTCAGAATCGTAGGTCGGGCCCTTAACACTGGTCTGTTTAATGCTGTAGCTGTGCTTCTCTGGGCACAGAATATAGGGGTTGGCCATCTCTCTGCGCACCTGAGGATCAGCCTTGGCTGCGACAATCATCTCCGCCATGCTGGCAATAGTGCCGCCGGAGGCACCGCCCTTCATAGCTTTGACACGCAGTCTCACCTGATTGAAATATTTGCCAAATTGCTTTTTGCCTTCGCGCTGCAAAAAGTGATTACCCAGATCAGAGGGAATAGAATCAAAACCACAGCAGTTGACGATTCGTGCGCCAGACTTTTTAGCAGTTTTTTCATACTTGAGGATCATCTGCTTGATCCAGTAGGCTTCACCGGTTAAGTCGCAGTAATCATTGCCATTTTCAGCACAGACCTTAACCAGGGTTTCGCCATAGAGGACATAGGGCCCCACTGTGCTAACAATGACTCTAGATTTTTTGCACATATCTTCTAGGGCCGGTTGGTCCATAGAGTCTGCAACAATAATAGGCAGCTTGGCTGCACCTTCACCCAGGGAGCTGCGCAGCTCATTGAGCTTAGCTTCTGAGCGGCCAGCGATAGCCCATTTAATTTTTCGGCTCAGCCCTATATGGGTAAATAGGTATTCGGTGAGTATTTGGCCGACAAAACTGGTGGCGCCAAAAATAACAAGGTCAAATTTCTTAGTAGCCATTGGTAGTATTTTTTCCTGAAATGCTGATTTATAGTGTTGGTTATTATTCTGTTATTGGTTCGAGTGAGCCCATTAAAATGCCGCCAGTTCTCTACTCTTTTCGCCGCTGCCCCTATGCTATAAGGGCGCGTATCTGCCTGCATTACGCGAGTATAACTGTAGAACTGCGGGAAGTCTTTCTCGCTGACAAACCAGAGGCCATGTTGGCCCTATCGAGCAAGGGAACTGTGCCTGTACTTCAGCTGGCAGATCAGGTTTTAGATGAGAGCATTGATCTGATGTATTGGGCATTAAGTCAATCGGACCCGGATGACTGGCTGCGGCAGGAGCTACAACAGCAGACCCTATCATTAATCGAAGAGAATGACGGCTCCTTTAAAACGCACCTTGATCACTACAAATACTGGGACAGATACCCAGCTGAGCCCCAGGCCTTTTATCGCCAGCAGGCCGAGCAATTTCTGGGTAGGCTAGAGGGACTTTTGGAAACCAACTCTTTTCTGCTGACCGATGCACCGACAGTGGCGGATATTGCTATTTTTCCTTTTATCCGCCAGTTCGCCTTTGTGGATAAACATTGGTTTGATCAGGCGCCCTATGGTCATTTGCAGAGATGGTTGGATTACTTTCTAAATTCACGCCTGTTTACAGCCATTATGGATAAATCACCAGCCTGGCAGCCAGGGGATAAGCCGAAGCTATTCCCCTAGCTGGTGGAGGACGATACCTAGTAGGCCCAGTCAATAACAACCTTGGCCTTAGCGCTATCCGGTGCATTGGGGCCGGGCTGTAGCAATCTGAAGTTTAACCCTGCCTCCGGAATGTCAGCGCCGCCAAACGGTAGCCTAGGGTTTTGATAGCGATTGGGTCGTGCATCGGTAAACGAACTCACCGCGGGAAAGCTCTCTGCGGATTCCGCCACCATCTTGCCATCTTGGATGCCCCAGATGACCAGGCCGTTATTAAAAGGCTCGAGCGCAAAGGGTGCGTCTGCAGAGTGGCGATTGCGCAGTGCGCGATCATAGAGCCGATACTGGGTCTGACCATTGCGAATACGCAGATCAAACAAAGTAGATACCCCCTTGTATTTGAGTCTGTCCTTACCGGGCAATACGCTATTGATTAATGTGTAGCCATACATCAGCTGGCGACCATTCCAGCTGATAGATTCTACCGGTGGCAACCCATTGACTAGAGACTCAGAGCATTGCTGGCGATCTGCGGCTGTTACATCACTGGAGTAGAATGCAGGCCGTCGCTGGTGACACATAACATCCACAAAGCTTTCGTGCAGCCAGGGTTGAGCTGTTTTATCAAACTGATAGAAACGCCAGCCGTCGATTTCTTTTTTATATTCCGGTGGCACGCTGGGTAGATCAAATTCTTGAGGGTTGGCATCAACTAGCAGAAGGAAACCGCGGCCAGGACCAAATTGAGCGGGTTCGTTTTGGCTCCACAGATATTCGCCATTGTAGTACCAGGCGAGAACCCCGGGGCGGTAGTTGACATTAAATGCTTTGAGATCGCCGTTTTTGTCGGGGAAAAATGAAAAGCCTGGTTTGGCTATATTGGCATCATAGTTGGTGACCTTATCGAAAGAGGCGTAGGGGTCACGATATTCCAGCAAGTAAAAATGTGGTACGGGCAGATGATGTTTCCCGCTCGACAGGGTAAAGCCCTCATTACTCCAGCCTGCCAGTTTATTGCTCTCAAAGTCTTCCAGATAACCAATAGCATCAAGACGAATATTATCCACCAGTGCGCCATCTTCTACTGCAGCGCCATCGGCAAAGTAATGCAGGCGGAAATCCATAATTTGGCCGCGGTAGGGCTCCAGATCAAATTCCACCTTAACCCAGTTAGCTGTTTCGCAGGGGTCTACGACTTGCTGGCCGACACGATCTTCTGCCAGCGCCTTATCTGCATCCGGGTTGCAGCCTGGCGCTGTCTCCACTTTGCCGTCACCATCGAGATCTCCAGAGCGACCGGTCAGGCCGGGAAGAGAGCCTGCGCCCTCATGGCCTTTTTGTGAGGGCATTACGCTCAGTTTATCGGCGGCACTGTCCTTGTCGTTTGGCATAAGGCGCTGATAGTCGTCCTCGCCGGCCCTGGCTTCAATATATAAATAATCCCAGTCGGCCTCGATTTTAAACCAGGCATCAAGGCTCAGTATTAGAGGCTGATCCTCAGCCACTGTACTGAGGTCGAAGCTTCTGCTCAGGTAGCGATTCATATCATTGCCCTGACCTGTATAAATGGCCTGTTGACCCTGATCTTTCTCCAGGGGGCCGAGATTCAGGTCACGGAACTTAGGTGGCAGAACTACCATGGCGGCATCGCAAACGCCGGCTTGCACTGTATCGCCCAATTTATTGGACCATTCATTCATGGTCTTTAGATAAAACGACTGACGCTTATCGCCGCCAAAATCCTGGGGTCTAACCACGCAGGGCTGTAGCCACCCCAGCACCATGCGCGACCAGGCACTCATCTCCTGAGGTTGAGGAGAGGCTGTCGATGACATTGAATCCCAGGAAGCGGTGGAATTATTGGTCTGCCTCGCATAGATATCCGGCAGGCCCAGGCTGTGGCCAAACTCATGGATAAAGGTTGCCACCTCGGTGTACTCAGACTGCATGTTGTAGTCATAGACCCAGAGTCCCTCTGTAATTTTGCTGCCGCCGCGCCCGTTTATCAGACCCTCAACCCTAGGCCCATTGCCGATATCTGTGCTCAGTGAGCCACGGTGCGGCCAGATTCGATCGGCACATTGACGCTCTTCCAGTGGCAGTGTCTCCAGAGTCTCGGCGGTGGCATTGGCATTGAGTTTTTCGCTGAGTTTGTACAGGCCCTGACAGGACGCCTGTCCCTTGCCTGCATAAATAATTACCAGATGATCTAGATAGCCATCGGCTTCATTGCGGGCCCCATCGCCGTCGAAGTCCATGGGGTCCCAAATATCATAGTCAGTCCAGGGAAAACCGGGATTGTCAGCATAGGCAGCTGTTAAAACGTCCGACACTAACTTGTCGGTCATGGCATCGTTGCGCCAGCTGCCGTCACTGTTTTGCAGCGGGCGCCCGTAATACGACAGTGGCTTCTCAACTCGCACCGTCGGCAGAACCTTGCCTGTGACATTATATTGGCCCTTGGATTGGTGGCGGTAGTAATGGGATAGGGTGCCTTCAGCGGGCCTGTTAATGGAGCCATCGAAGAGGAGCTTTTCAAAGTACTGGCGATTCTTCTTGTTTTGCTTTTTATCTCCGGCAAAGCGGTCATAGTCGAGATCGGGAAAAGCCACACTGATTACCAGTAGTTGATGAGGCCGCTTCGCGGTCGCCAGCACCGGTTTTATAGAGTCGGTTTTGATCTGCGGGTGGCCCAGCTTGTCAAATTGCTGGCTAGCTAGATTATCGATCAGCCTCTCTGCTTCCAGGTCAATGGCCACAGCCAGGCAAGAAAGCAGCAAAATGCCGGTGGACAGTAATAATTTAGTGGCGACATTAAGGCGCATTTGAGTCTCCTGACTGGGGTTCTGTTATAATTATCAACAAGGATTATGACCCGCGCTATTTGTTCTGTGCAACAAAATATCCGTCTGTCTATAAGGCCCGGAATAACCAATAAAACCAACAATCAATAGACCATCTATGATTTCAATGACAGAGATAGAGCTGCGCCGTGGCACTAAGGTGCTTCTCAGTGATGCGGAGTTAGTGATTCACCCGGGTCAGCATATAGGCATTATTGGCGCCAATGGCTGCGGCAAGTCGAGCCTGTTTAAATTGCTTTTAGGGCAATTAGTGCCCGATGCGGGCAATTTATTTATTCCCAGTGACTGGCGCATTGCCCATATGGCTCAGGAGCTGGCGAGCTCTGAACGCAGCGTCTTAGACTATGTATTGGATGGTGATCCTGAGTTGCGTCGCGCGGAAGCTGCTATTGAGCAGGCGCTGCAGCTTGAGGACAATAATCGCCTGGCTGTGGAATATGAAAAAATGGACGGGATCAATGGCTTTGACGCTCATTATCGGGCCGAGCAATTACTCCATGGTTTAGGGTTTCATCAGACTGAGGTTAATCGTCCGGTAAGCAGCTTCTCTGGTGGCTGGCGTATCAGGTTAAATCTCGCCCAGGCGCTGATGAGCCCATCTGATCTATTGATGCTGGATGAGCCTACCAACCACCTGGATCTGGACGCCACCCTATGGCTTGAGCAATGGTTAAAAGCTTACCCTGGCACTCTGCTAATTATTTCCCACGACCGTGATTTCATTGACAATGTTGTCGAGCGCATTGTGCATATTGAGCATGCCAAATCCATAAGCTATAAGGGTAATTACTCAGCCTTTGAGCGCGTGCGTGCCGAGCGACTGGCGTTACAGCAAGCCAGTTTTGAAAAACAACAGAAACGCCGCAAAGATGTAGAAGCCTTTGTTGCGCGCTTTCGCTACAAAGCCTCAAAAGCGAAGCAGGCTCAGAGCCGCATCAAAGAGTTGGAGCGAATGGAAGATATTGCTCCGGCTCATATTGATTCGCCCTTTTATTTTAAATTTCCCGAACCCAAAAAAGCTCACAGTGCACTAGTGAATATTAGTCAGTCAGTATTAGGCTACGGTGAAACCGAAATATTATCCCAGGTAAATTTTGATTTGCAGCCGGGCACCAGAATTGGTTTGTTGGGGCCCAATGGTGCAGGTAAATCCACTTTAATTAATAGCCTGACTGGTGATCTGGATTTATTGTCCGGGCAGCGAGTCTATGGTGAAAATATTAAGATTGGTTATTTTGCTCAGCATCAACTTGAAGTTTTAGACTTGCAGGCCAGCCCATTTTTACATTTACAGCGCATAACACCCAAGGCCACAGATCAGGAGATAAGGAATTTTTTAGGTGGGTTTGATTTTCATAATGATAAAGCTCTGGATCCGATTGGCGATTTTTCCGGAGGCGAAAAAGCTCGTTTAGCTCTGGCGCTAATTGTATGGCAAAAGCCAAATTTACTGCTATTAGATGAGCCCACTAACCACCTTGATCTCGAGATGCGCCATGCGTTGACAATGGCTCTGCAAGATTATGAAGGAGCCTTGGTGGTGATCTCTCACGATCGGCATTTGCTGCGCAATACCGTAGATGATTTTTATCTGGTGGCCGATGGTCGAGTGGCAGAATTTGATGGCGATTTAAAAGATTATCAGGACTGGCTTAAAAACTTTTCCAGAGATATAAAGCAGACTGAACCCGTTGTTGTTGAGGCTGCTGTAGATAAAAAACTAGCCCGCCAGCAATCGGCGGAGAGCCGCAAAAAACTGGCACCTCTAAATAAACAGAGCAAAAAACTAGAGGCGAAAATAGAGAGCAGCCAACGGGAGCTTGCAAAAGTAGAGGCCCGCTTGGCCGATGCAGAAATATATGACGACAACCATAGGCAGGAGCTTAAAAAATGCCTATCTGAACAGGCTGCAATAAAAAAGACATTAGCGGCATGGGAGGAGAGCTGGCTAGAAACTCAAGAGCAGATTGAAAATATGACGGAGCAATAATTTTATAAAATACAGAAGAGCATAATCAATTATGTTAAACAGACCTATGTGAATTTAGCTCAGAGCTAGATTCAAATCCTGGTCAGGCTATCAGGCTATCAAATAGGGGATGTTTTACTAGGTGGTTACCAAAAGGGATGGTGGTGTTATGTTTAATAAATCGAAAGTCATAGAAAAATATCATTCAGCTGTGGAGAAAATTGCCATGGCTGACAGTCAATCGGGGAGTCAAAACCTTAAATTACTACCAGGAGCTTCCAGCATGATTGGTGTAGATGTCAAAATCGATGGCAAAATTGTCAGTGAACAAAATCTCGTTATTGAGGGTGCAGTTAAAGGCAGTATTACCGCTAAAAAGGCTGAGGTGTTAGTTGGAAAAACTGGCTCGCTAACAGCCAATATTTCTGCCAAAGTTGTGCGCATTGAAGGTACAGTAACAGGGGATATTTGCGGTAGCGAAAATGTAATTATTGCCAATACGGGCAATGTGCTTGGTAATATAGATTCGCCGCGGGTTAGCCTAGAAGATGGTGCCAAGTTTAAAGGCAGCATAACAATGGATCCGGATGAGAGCACAGTGACGGACCTGCCACTCGGGTCTCCCGCTGAACTCAAAGCTCATCGCGCTGGCAATAAAGCTGGTGCTCAGATCTCCTAAAATCTAGTTTTTTAAATTTTGCTATCCAGCCCTACTTTAGCCAGCAACCTGATTGGGGAGCTTTTTGAGCAGACCAGCTCTCAACATCGGCTGCTGGTTTTAGATATGGGTTACCCCTCGCCCACAACAGTAAAATTTTTTAATCAGTACAAATGTCGGCTAAATTTTCTCGACCTTATTAACCCAGAGTTTTTGTCCGCATGCCCGACAGAAGCGGGCCACTCAGTGCTAGTGGACTATTTCCGTGCGGGCTTAGATATTCAGCCGGAAGTGATTATTGATATCTGTCTATTTTGGGACTTCTTTAATTACCTTGATCGCAGATCTCTGAGCGCATTTATGCAGGCCCTGGCTCCCCATATTAACTCCCAGTCCAGAGGTTACTGCCTGGGTGTGCTAAGCGCGCGCAACCAACTTCCCTATTGCCAATATGGCATAGATAGCCGAGCTTCCCTGAGTCAGATACCACTGGCAGGGCATAGGTCACAGCTATACACCCATACTCAGCGAGACTTGAGTGAGCTGCTCAGTGATTTTGAAGTAGATAAAAGTCGCCTGATGCCCGATGGTCGCGTTGAATATCTATTGGCCAAAAATGTACTACCAAGACAGTCTAAGCCTGTGATCTTTTAAACCATCAGATCGGATAAACCGCTTCTATGTATCACTGAGTGGGGCTAAACTCCCTATCTTGATATGTTAATAACCATAAATGGTCTTAGGGGAAAATATGAAGCAGGGGATTATTGTAGGCGCCAGTTCAGGCATTGGCTGGGAGTTGGCTGTGCAGTTGGCGGCTCAGGGATATCAACTGGGATTGATGGCCCGCCGTGACGGTTGTCTGAACAAGCTGGCGGATAGTTTGCCTGGAGAGCATTTTGTGCAAAAAACTGATGTGGCCAATGCCGAGCAAGCAGTAAAAGAATTGACTAGCCTTTTAGACAAAATGGGCGATGTAGATTTGATTATTGTGAACTCAGGAGTGGGCAGCAAAGAACGCTTATTAGACTGGGAAGTGCAGCGCCAAATGATCGATGTCAATGTGCGTGGCTTTGCCGCTATGTCCCTCACGGCTATGAATTATTTTGTACAACGTGGCGGCGGCCATCTGGTGGGTATCTCCTCTGCTGCTGCGCATTTTTCAGGAGGCCTGACACCCACTTACAACGCGACCAAAGCCTTTGCCTCTAACTACTTAAATGGGCTGCGTTCGCGAGCCGCTCGTTCAAAGATGCCGATTAGCGTCACCACCGTCGAGCCTGGCTATGTAGAGACCGCCATGGTTGAGGGCCGTCCTATGTGGCTGGCTCCGCTGGAGAAAAGTGTGACCCAAATGGTCAGGGCAATTAATAAGCGAAAGAATCATGTTTTCATTACCAAGCGCTGGCGCTATGTGGCGCTGCTACTGGATATTATGCCCAACGCACTGATTCGAAAATTTATGTAACCGGTCAAATAACCATGAGTGAAATAAGAGTCAGCTCTGTGGACAGCAGTGAATCATAGCCGCCGCGGACTGCTAGCGGCAGTCAAAAAAGGCACATTGGATATGCTGCCTCTAAGTCTGGCCGTGCTTCCCTGGGGAATTCTATTTGGTTCTCTGGCGGTGCAGCGGGGTTTTAGCTGGCTTGAGGCGCAGCTTTTTTCGGCGGTTATTTTTGGCGGCGCAGTGCAAATTGTTACTGTTGAATTGATCGCTAACAATGCCTCACTGGTGACTGTGCTGTTCAGTGCCCTTGTTATTAGCTCTAGACACTTTCTCTATGGCCTGACACTGCGCGAGCGGCTCAGTCCCAAGCCATTGCGATGGAGGCTGAGTCTGGGCTTCCTGTTAACTGATGAACTGTTTGCGGTATCCGGTGATCGACGAGCCTATAAAACTCGCTTTCGGCTCTATTATGCCCTGGGTGCCGGGGGCAGTTTTTATCTTGCTTGGAATCTTTGGACACTGATTGGTATTGTCGCCGGAGCCTCATTGCCAGACCTCACAGAGCTGGGTCTAGATTTCGCAATAGCCGCAACATTTATAGCACTGGTGGTCCCCGAAATTAAGTCACTGGCGAGTCTGGTGTCGGTGCTGGTAGCAGCCCTATCTGCAGTAGTCTTTAGTCTTTGGCAGTTCGAACTGGGGCTAGTCTGTGCGGCGGTGCTAGCTATGTTCGCCGGTTACTTTACTGAGATCATCAGGGGCAGACCAGGATGATATTACTGACCATCATACTGTTGGCCTGTATTACTTTTGGCACTCGCTATCTGTTTCTCGAGGGTCGACTGCCTATCCGACTCGGGCCAAACCTAAAACATTTGCTAAGCTATAGTGGTCCGGCAGTATTAACCGCCATTACAGCACCTATACTGTTTGTTCATAATCAGCAGTTGGACACAGCGGCCGATAATCCCTACCTGTGGGGCGCAGCGGTGGCCATACTGGCTGCCTATAAAACCCGCAGCGTCTACTGGACCATAGGCCTGGGTATGCTGGTCTATATATTGGTGGCCTACTAGCCAGGGGCTCTAAACAGCCCTGATTACGGAGTACCCAGAGGTCACCAAAACAGCTTGGTTTGGCGTAGAGGGAACTGCGGCACAGTAGCATCGTTGATATTATTTAATCCTAAATAAAAGTGAACAGAGCAATTAATTATGATTCCAAGAAACCTCTATGACTCCGACCACGAAATGTTCCGCGACAGCCTGCGCAAGTTTCTTGAAGTAGAAGCCATGCCCCACCACGAACAGTGGGAAAAAGACGGCATGGTCAGCGATGAGATTTGGCTCAAGGCCGGTGAGCAGGGTTTTTTATGCCCCATGATCCCGGAAGAATACGGTGGCTTGGCAACAGATTTTCGCTATAACTGCATCGTCAACGAAGAGATTGGCCGCTCTGGTTGCACCGGCCTAGGCTGGACATTGCACAATGATATTACCGTGCCCTATATTGTTCGCTACGGCAGTGAAGAGCAGAAGAAAAAATACCTGCCGCGTTTTATCACTGGTGAGCTGATTACAGCAATTGCCATGACCGAGCCCGGCGCAGGGTCAGACTTGCAGGGCACCAAAACCACGGCAGTACTGGATGGCGACCACTACATACTTAATGGTTCCAAAACCTTTATCACCAACGGCCAAAAAGCTGGGCTGGTGATTGTAGTGGCGAAAACAGATAGCTCCGCAGGGTCAAAAGGCATTAGCCTATTCCTTGTAGAGGCAGACTTGCCAGGGTTTAGCAAAGGTAAAAACCTCAACAAGCTGGGCTTAAAAGCTCAGGATACCTCAGAGCTCTTTTTTCAGGATGTAAGAGTCCCCAAAGAAAATCTACTGGGTGAAGAGGGCCGCGGATTTATCTATCTGATGCAAGACCTGCCTCAAGAGCGCCTGTCCATTGCAGTGGGTGCTGTGGCCAACGCCAAGGCTATTTTGGAGGCGACTATTGATTACACTAAAGAGCGTAAAGCTTTTGGTACCACAGTGGCCTCATTCCAGAACACACAGTTCAAGCTGGCAGAATTGTCGGCAGAGATAGACTGCGCAGAAGTGTATACGGACCGCTGCACCGAGTTGTTGCTAGACGATAAGCTCGATACGGTGACGGCCTCAAAAGCCAAGTTACTGACTACAGATCTGCAGTGTAAAGTGGCTGATGAATGCTTGCAGCTGTTTGGGGGCTGGGGTTATATGTGGGAATACCCAGTCTGTCGCGCCTTTGCCGACTCTAGAATTCAGCGTATTTATGGCGGCACCAATGAGATTATGAAGTTAATTATCTCGCGAGAATTGATGAAGTAAAAACTTCAGTAGCATTGTGGTTAGACAGAAACGCCCCTTTAAAGGGGCGTTTTTTTTGATTGGCAATTAGTCTTTATAGGAAGGGTCGATCTTTTCAATTAGGCGGGTAAGGGCTTTAAACTCCAATTCTCCGCTTGGGCCGCCCATGGCTTGCATAGCCATCAGTTGCTCTGACTTGGCTAGGATCTCTGGCCCGACGGGAATATTGGGTCGTCCGGTTGAGTCTGTGGTTACCTGGACCTGACAGGCGCGCTCCATGGCCCATAGGTTTTGGAAAGCTTCAGGAATGGTTCGGCCACCAGCCAGCAGGCCATGATTGCGCAGAATCATCAGGCTTTTGTCACCCAGGTTGGCAATCAGACGGGGCTTCTCTTCATCATTGACGGTAATGCCCTCAAAGTCATGGTAGGCAATTTGGTTGTGCAGCAGTGCTGAGTAAAAATTGTCGGTACGCAGCCCCTCTTGGGTGCAGGCTACTGCCATACCTGCATTGGTATGGGTGTGGGCAATACATTGTATATCTGGCCGCGCGGCATGGATAGCGGTATGGATAACAATGCCCGCTGGATTTACTGCATAGTCTGTATGTTCAACAATATTGCCGTCTATATCGACTTTTACCAGATTAGAAGCAGTGACTTCTCTGTAATGCAGACCATAGGGGTTGATTAGGAAATGGTGTTCTGGGCCTGGAACCTTGGCGGTGATATGGTTGTAGATCATCTCGCTCCAACCCATATGGTCGAAGATTCTGTAGCAGGCTGCCAGCTGTACTCGCAGTTCTTGTTCTGTCTGTGCCATGGATGTTCTCCCTGTGCTGCGCTCTGTCAGCCGTATTATGATGAAGCTTTTATTTATCAGCCATTATAGCCCTAAATTACCTGGCAGCACCGATCAACTGTTTGGCCGCAGCCCAGCCTGATTGAACTGCACCTTCAAATCTTGGACCGGCAAAGGCATCGCCGGCCAATACCAATGGTGGCAGGTCGGTGGACTCGCTGACCAGCATGCAGGGGGCGTCATCTACAACTGTGGGTTTACTGTAACGCCAGCCATGAACCTGGTATTCGGTAACCTGGGCGCTGCCAAGATAAGGCGCCGCCGCATCAATTAGTTGCTGCCCAATGTGCATTCGCTCGCCGTTCAGATTCTCAGCGCTAAATGTAGCGCTGCCATGAATAGTTACCGCCGGAACCTGTGAGACGCCTTTTTGCAGATTATCGCTGATCCAGGCTATAGGGCCCTCTTCCAGAGCTATAGCGCCCGGGGCGGGCAGGGCGGTAGGCCCGTCGAGTACTGCCATCACTGCTATGCAGCTTTCATAGGCGATATTTTCTAAGCGAGCTAACTTGTCTGCCGGCAGTGCAATATCTGCCAGTAGCTCTAGAGTCTGGGGTACGGGTGAGGTAATAATGAGTTGCTTGGCGGATAGGCTATCGCCATTATCCAGAGACACAAGCCAGCTGGCCTGCTGTTGCGCTATGGAATCTACTCTGGTGGTGCGCAGCACATCTAACCCAACAGCCAGATACTTGGCCACCGCCGTCATACTGGGTACGCCGCGATATCTGGGATGGCCATTGGGCTGTCCCGGGTAGCTGCTATACCATTCCTCTGCAACACCGGCTTTTATCCAGCTGGCAATAGCTGCTTTAAATCTGGGTTCTCTAGCGGTCATAAACTGAGCGCCATGATCGAAGCTGGCATCGCCGATACGTCGTCCCGCCAGCCGGCCGCCCAGGCCTCGGCCCTTATCTACTAATAACACCTGATGACCTGCTTGCTGAAGGTCGTTAGCGGCACTGAGGCCAGCCAAGCCGGCACCAATAATTAAAATATCAGTTGTGGAGTGGGGCATAATTATTGGTCTTTGTGAGTGGGTTGTTTGCGGGCCTCTGTCTTGCAGCGCACTGAGCAGTAGCGCACCTCATCCCAGACTTTTTGCCATTTTTTGCGCCAGGTAAACGGGCGCTCGCACATGGGGCAGACTTTGCTGGGCAAGTCAGTTTTTTTACGCATTTTTGCCATGGCTGGATTATGACAGGTTTTGCCGGCCTCAGGTTAAGCGGCAGCTAGGGCTGTTCCTGCCAGGGTGATGCGATGCATTAGTCGCATCTGGCCCTGATAGTCATTGTCGGCCATATGCCAGGTGCAGCGGTTGTCCCAGAAGGTGACAGAGCCTGGCTGCCAGTTAAAGCTGCAGGTAAATTGTGGCTGACTAACATGGCCATATAGCTCGTCCAGCAACTCGCGGCTCTCGGCAAACTCCCAGCCTTCGAACTGAATAGTGTGACCAGGGTTTACGTAAAGGACTTTGCGGCCACTCTGGGGGTGCCGAATCACCACTGGGTGAGTGGCATCTCCCACCCGATCCATACCCCCCAGTTGGTCGGCCAGATCGGTCATACGGTAGAGACCATTTTCCCCATAAAGATGGGTGTTGGAGTGCACGGCGCGCAGGTTTTCGATGCGCTTTTTTAAGGTCTCTGGCAGGGCATCATAGGCTGCTGCAAGGTTGGCAAAATGGGTATTACCGCCGGTTGCTGGCAATGTGCGGGCCACCAGAATACTGCCCAGTGCAGGCTCATAGTCGTAGGAATGATCTGTGTGCCAGCCACTACCAATATTGGTTTGCTGAGTTTTTTCTTTGCGCACTTCGGCAATCTCTGGGTGCTCTTCTGTAGTTTTAAAAAATTTGTTCACCACAATGGTGCCAAAGCGACGGGCAAAGCGCAGGTGTTCTTCAGGAGGCAGTTGTTGGTCGCGGAAAAAAAGTAGGCCATGTTCGGTGAATGCGCTGCGCAGTTCAGTTAGCTCTATGTCGGTCATGGTAGCTAGCTGGAAGTCGCTTACAACAGCGCCGCAGTTTTCGAAAGGGGATACTCGCATGGCGATCTCTTATTGTTTTTATAGGGGGTTATTGGAGCACTTTATGGGGCGGCTGTCATCCTAAGCGAAGCGAAGGATCTAAGCAGACATGGGTCGCACCCAATTTCAGGCCGCGAACCCTGTCCAGCTAAACTATCTGTTTGGCTTACCAGAGGTCTTAGGCATGTGATTGCGACAGTGCTCTTTGATATGGAAACTTTGGTTATCGCCGTCTTGCTATGGCACCATCGACAGCAAAACAATAATGATCAGGCAAAGTACCGGGGGAATAGCCAGTAGCGCCGATACAAATATAATGACATGACGATCCAGTTTTACCATCATCCCAGTTACCTCCTGTTGATCTAAGCAAGAGGCAGAGGTTATGTCAGCTACCGGAATGTTTCTTTGATTTATATCTATTAATTATTAATGGCGCGAAATGTCTACCACTAGCAGGCGCAGTTGCGTTGTCAGTGATCAATCTTAACCTAACTATGCGGCGTCCCTGCCCATAGATTATTTACTTATCTAGGCTCCATATACCGGGGCCGCGCGCTGCAATAAATAAAAATGCAAAGCAGTACAGTGCTGCAAGTTCACCGCCATTTAACATAGGGTGAATATTGTTTAAGCCATGAACCATCCAGTAAGCCACTGCCATGGTGCCGCTACAAATAAAGGCTGCGGGTCTGGTGAATAAACCAATCATAACTAATAGGCCACCCACCAGCTCAATGGTGCCAGCTGAATACATTAGCGGGTTCAGCGGATAGGGAAAGTCCTTTGGATAGTTAAACAGTTTTTGTGCACCGTGCCAGATAAATAAAAATCCGGTGACAATTCTGAGCAGTGCATAGGCCTGATCTTCGCGACCCTCTAGCAGGTTATCTAGAAACTTCATTTTTGTACCCCTAGTTTTTGTTTTATCGAATTTACCGATGGATTTATAGCAGCATTTTAGGGGTTGTGTCATTAATTTATCAGTTGTGCCCATGGGGCCATGGCCGCCAGATTTTTTAGAGCCAGTTTTGCGCTCAGTTGGCGCCGGCGGATTTTAGGGCGATCACATAGTCGCTGCCGTGACCGTGGTGGCTGGCGATTTGGGCCAATGTATTGCCGTCCGGATTGGTGGCATTCAAGTCGTGACCGGCCTGGGTAAAGAAGCTTAAAAAGGTGGTGAAATTATCAATATTCATGCCGCGGTAGGCTTTTTCCAGCAGGTGAAAATCTGTACTTACACCTGCGGGCGCCTGGTAATCCAAGAAACTTTTTACCCTTGCGTCATCAAAAACTTCACCTAGAACCTTTTCTTTATCTTTTTTAAGCATGATCTTCCTTAATATTTTTACAGTAGTTCGTTGAGCTTTTTGGCTAATATTTGATTGACCTGCTGTGGGTTAGCCTGGCCTTTGGACGCTTTCATAATTTGGCCCATAAACCCGCCGAGCTTTTTCTTGCGCTTGGCTTGGTCGGTGTTGATATAGTCATCCACCATAGCCTGATTAGCGGCCAGTACATCAGCGACCATCTGTTCTAACGCACCGCTGTCAGAGACCTGCTTGAGGCCCCGTGCTTCAATAATCTCATCGGCACTGCCTTCACCGGTCCATATACCTTCAAACACTTCTTTAGCCATTTTACCACTGATGCTGTTATCGGCAATTCTGGCGATCAAACCACCCAGTTGTTCTGCGCTGACAGGACTATTGGCTATGCTGATAGCCTCGCTATTAAGTCTTGCAGCTAGTTCGCCCATGGTCCAGTTGGCAGTCAGTTTGGCGTTGCCGGATTTTTCTGTAGCAGTTTCGAAATACACTGACATACCAGCGTCGCTACCCAGTATATCCGCATCATAATCTGACAGACCGTACTGTTTGACAAAGCGCGCCTGCCGGGCGTCGGGCAGTTCGGGCAGGTTGCGGCGCAGTGTTTCGATGGTTTCATCTGTCACTACTACCGGCAGTAGGTCGGGGCAGGGGAAGTAGCGGTAGTCGTTGGCTTCTTCTTTACTGCGCATGGAGCGAGCGGTCTTAGTCTCGCCGTTGTAAAGGCGCGTTTCTTGAGTGATGCTGCCGCCGTCTTCGAGCAGGTCGATCTGCCGGTCAACTTCCTGGGCGATACATTCTTCCATAAACTTAAAGGAGTTTAGGTTTTTGGTTTCGGTTCTGGTGCCTAGTTTGTCGCTGCCACTTGGCTTGACTGAGATATTCACGTCAAAGCGCATGCTGCCCTGGGACATTTCGCCGTCGCAGATGCCGATGCTGGTGACAATGCTGTGCAGTTTTTTTGCGAAGGCCACGGCCTCTTCGGCGCTGGTCATATCTGGTTCAGAGACAATTTCAATCAGCGGGGTACCGGCGCGATTTAAGTCGATACCGGAGGTACCGCTGCGAAAGTCGCCCTCATGCAATGATTTACCCGCATCCTCTTCTAGGTGCGCATGATGAATACGGATGTTCTTGGTGCTGCCATCGGCCAGCTGTATTTCAACATTACCGCGCCCTACTATGGGCTTTTCCAGCTGGGTAGTCTGGTAGCCTTTGGGCAGGTCGGGGTAGAAATAATTTTTGCGCTCAAATGCTGACTCTTTGCCAATCTCGGCATCTACTGCCAGGCCAAACATCACCGCGTAGTGCACGGCCTGTTTATTGAGCACGGGTAAGGTACCGGGCATGGCCAGGTCTATGGCACAGGCCTGAGTGTTGGGCTCTGCACCGAATGCGGTGCTGGCGCCTGAAAAGATTTTGGTTTTGGTGGCCAGCTGCACATGCACTTCTAGGCCAATGACGGTATCCCAGCCGCTTATACTTTGCATTATGCAATGCCCTCCGGTGCCAGATTGTGCCAGTGGGTTACCTGCTGATACTGGTGAGCTACATTGAGCATCAATGCCTCGTCGAAGTAGTTGCCAATAATCTGCAGGCCAACTGGCTTGTTGTCTACCATACCGCAGGGCACAGACATGCCGGGCAGACCAGCCAGATTAGTGGCAATGGTGTAAATATCTTCCAGATACATGGCCACTGGGTCGTCGCCTTTAGAGCCAAACTTAAACGCAGGCGAGGGGCAGGTGGGCCCTAAAATAACATCCACTTGCTCGAAGGCCTGGGTAAAATCCTGCCGTATCAGCTGGCGTACCTGCTGAGCCTTGCCATAATAGGCCTGGTAATAGCCTGCCGACAGGCAGTAGGTGCCAATTAATATGCGGCGCTGCACCTCTTCGCCAAAGCCCTCGGCTCTGGTTCTGCTGTACAAATCTTGCAAATCTTTTGGGTCTTCGCAGCGATAGCCATATTTAACACCGTCAAAGCGCGACAGGTTGGCCGAGGCTTCGGCTGGGGCTATTACATAGTAGGCTGGCACAGATAGGCCTGAGTTGGGCAGGCTGATATCAACCAGCTCTGCACCCTGGGCTTCCAGGTCAGAGAGGGCCTGACGCACAGCCTGTTCAGTGCCTTTGTCCAGCCCCTCAGAAAAGTATTCGCTGGGGACCCCAATCTTTAAGCCCTTAATGGAATTGTTGAGAGAGGCGCTGTAATCATCAATTTTATGGTCAATGCTGGTGGAGTCCTTGTCATCTAGGCTGGCCATACAGCTTAGTAGCAGTGCGCAGTCTTCTGCGGTGCGTGCCATGGGGCCGGCCTGATCCAGACTTGAGGCAAAGGCGATCATGCCCCAACGGGATACTCGGCCATAGGTGGGCTTTAAGCCGGTGATGCCGCACAGAGCTGCGGGTTGGCGTATGGAACCCCCGGTATCTGTGGCTGTGGCTGCTGGTGCCAGGCGGGCTGCGACTGCGGCCGCTGAACCCCCGGACGAGCCGCCGGGTACGCAGTCGGTGGACCAGGGATTTTTCACCGGGCCATAAAAGCTAGTTTCGTTGGAGGAGCCCATGGCGAACTCGTCCATATTGGTTTTGCCCAGCACCACGGCCCCGGCCTGCTCGAAGTTTTCGACCACTGTGGCATTGTAGGGTGGGATAAAGTTGTCCAGCATCTTGGAGCCGCAGCTGGTGCGCACACCTTTGGTGCAGAAGATATCTTTATGCAAAATAGGTACCCCACAGAGGGCGGGGGCGCCACCTGCGGCCAGGCGTTTGTCGGCCGCGATGGCGGCTTTTAAGGCCTGGTCTGCGGTCACTGTAATCACGGCGTTATAATCTGGGTTTAAGGCGGCTATACGGTCTAAAAAGTGCTGGGTCAGCTCAACACTGGAGAAGGCTTTACTCTGTAGCCCTCTGACAAGCTCGGCAATGGTTAGGTTATACATGCTGGTCTCTACTCGATGACTTTGGGCACTAGAAACAGGCCCTCTTCGGTATCTGGTGCAATAGCTTGCAGTGCTTGGCGCTGATTGAGCTCGGTCACCTCATCTTCGCGCAGACGTTGGGTTCCCTGCATAGGGTGAGATATGGCCTCAACACCACTGGTATCTGCAGCTTGCAGCTGATCTACAAGCTCTAAAACACTGCCCAGACGCTCAGTCACCTCGGCAATGGTGCTCTCATCAATAGCAATGCGCGCCAGGGTGGCCAGCTTTTCAATTTCTTGCCGCTTAATGTTCATTATTTTGGTCTCTGGGTTGTCTGAGCTGGAGTCTATTCCAGTGGCAGGCAGTTTAACTCAATTACAGGGCTTAGATTAAGGGGAAAAACCGCTAAAATCGGCTATTTTCATGGTTTTTGCTTTCTTTTGCCGATCTTTTAAAAGAGTAGTAGGAAGTTTTGTCCAAGATCGGCTAGAATTCCGTTCAATGTGCACAAAGTGGCGCGGCAGAAGCTGATTTGTTCGCTGCAGGCTGTTAAATAATTATACAAAATTCAAACCGGTTGTGGTCCGATTACACAGGCGGTTATTAAGGACTAGGTATCGATGATATTTAAAAAAATCCGTGGCTTCTTTTCCAGCGATCTCTCGATCGATTTGGGTACGGCCAATACCCTGATTTATGTTCGCGAAAAAGGCATTGTTCTGAATGAGCCTTCGGTGGTAGCGATTCGCCAGCATTTGGGACAGAAAATTGTAGAGGCTGTGGGCGTGGATGCCAAGCGTATGCTGGGACGTACCCCGGGCAATATTACAGCTATTCGACCGCTGAAAGACGGCGTGATAGCGGATTTTCAGGTCACTGAAAAAATGCTCCAGCACTTTATCAAAAAGGTGCATGCCAAAAGTCTGGTGCCACCTAGCCCCCGCGTGCTGATCTGTGTGCCCTGTATGGCAACGGAAGTTGAGAAGCGGGCGATTAAAGAATCGGCTTACAGTGCCGGTGCCCGAGAGGTATTTTTGATCGAAGAGCCTATGGCCGCGGCTATTGGTGCTGGTCTGCCTGTTGAGGAAGCTGTGGGCTCCATGGTGGTGGATATTGGTGGCGGTACTACAGAAATCGCCATTCTCTCCCTCAATGGTGTGGTGTTCAGTGACTCTGTGCGCATTGGTGGCGACCGCTTCGATGAGGCAATTGTGAACTTTGTGCGCCGCAAATACGGCAGTGTGGTGGGTGATACCACGGCTGAGCGTATCAAGATGGAAATTGGTGCAGCCTATCTGGCCAAAGAGGTGCGCGAGATTGATGTGCGTGGACGCAACCTGGCCGAGGGTGTGCCCAAGAGGTTTACTCTGACCAGCGATGAGATTCTGGAAGCGCTGCAGGAGCCTCTAGCCGGTATTGTGCAGGCGGTAAAGCGTGTGCTGGAGCAGTCTCCTCCAGAGCTGGCCTCTGATATTGCCGAGACTGGTATTGTATTAACCGGTGGTGGTGCACTGCTGCGAGATTTGGATAGATTGCTGACCCATGAAACTGGCCTGCCAGTGATTCTTGCCGAAGAGCCGCTGACCTGTGTTGCTCGAGGCGGTGGTGAGGCACTTGAAATGATGGATAACAGACGACTGGATACCCTGACCCACTAATAGGGTTGGGCGCCAGGTTAGTGGCCATTAGGTAGTCTTTTTAGGAGCGGACTTATTAAAAGCGTATTCTCAAAGTCCGGCTCACCAGTGCGAAAAGTTCTTATCGTTGGGTTGATGGCGTTTGGTCTGATGACCCTGGACGCCTACACCACCTGGCTATCTCCCATTCACAATGTTGTAGATCATCTGGTGAGACCCTTTCACTGGCTTTCCAATATTCCCGATCGCGTACTGGAATGGGGTGAGGTCAATACCGAGCCGCGCTCCGATATTCAGAAAGAAAATGCCCGTCTAAAACAAGAGAGCCTGATTCATCGCGGCCAGTTGCAGCGCATGTCGGAATTAGCCGCAGAAAATTTGCGCCTGCGCCAGCTGCTCAATGCCACTGAACTACTGATGGACAGTGTGCTGGTGACCGAGGTCATAGGTGTTTCTCCCAATCCCCAAAGCCATACTGTGACCATTGATCGCGGCAGCGATGACGGCGTCTATGTGGGCCAGCCTATACTGGATGCCGAGGGGCTGATGGGGCAGATTGTCTCTGTTTATGACAGTCACAGTGTGGCTCTGCTGATTACCGACAGCAGCCACGCACTTCCTGTGCAGGTGCTGCGCAATGGTGTGCGATCAATTGCCGAGGGTACCTCTGACTACAATCTGATGAGGCTGCGATTTGTGTCACCCACCTCAGATATTCGCGAGGGTGACCAGATGGTGAGCTCTGGGCTTGGCGGGCGCTTCCCGGTGGGCTATCCGGTGGGTACTGTGACCAGCATTACTCAGAAACCTGGTGAGAGATTTGTTGATGTTGAGGTGGACCCATCCGCTGAGCTCGACCGCAGTCGCCACCTGCTGCTGGTATTTACCGTGGGCGAGACTGATTCAAATGGAGCCCTGCGTTGAATCCGGTCAATTATATTATCCCAGTGATTTTCTCCCTGATGGTTGCGGTATTTTTGCAACTTATGCCCTCGACTGGCAGCTGGTTACTGTGGAAGCCCAACTTTCTGCTGCTGATGGTGATTGCCTGGATTCTGTATATACCCAATCAATACGGCATTGGCTTTGCCTCTGTGGTGGGACTTTTTGCTGACGCCCTGTTCCGGACCCCCCTGGGCCACTATGTACTGGTATTTGCCCTCTGCGGCGCTATTGCCTATCTGCTGAGTCGTTGGCTGACCTATTTCTCTATGTTTCATCGAGCGTTTCTGGTTTTTGTGCTGGTGATATTTGGTGAGCTGGTGGGAGCGGCATTATTTTCCATATGGGATATTCCCAAAAACCTCAGTCATTTACATATTCTGGGTTTTACCTCGGCTATAACCTGGGTTCTAGTCGACAGGTTTGTCGCCAGAATTCAACTGCATCACCGTTAATTTTGACGCATTGTTATTGCGAGGACATCTGTTGCTAGATCCCCATATTCTATTGGCCTCTGCCTCGCCCCGGCGCTCTGAGCTGCTCACACAGATCGGAGTGCGGTTTGCTCAGCTGCCTGTGGATATAGACGAGAGCCAAAACCCCGGTGAATCCCCGGTTGACTATGTCAGCCGCATGGCTGTGGAAAAAGCTCAGAGCGGTTGGGCCAGGCAGACCGGTCTATTACCTGCCCTGGGGGCCGACACCACAGTAGTCTGCGGCGAGCAGATTTTTGGTAAACCAGTAGACCAACAGGATGCACTCAATATGCTGTCCCGGCTTTCGGGAGCTACTCATCAGGTTCTCTCGGCGGTGGCCATTTGTCGAGGGGATGAATTGGCTTTTAGGCTGTCAAAAACCTCAGTGCGTTTCCGATCAATTTCTTCTGCAGAATGCCTTAGCTACTGGCAAACTGGAGAGCCCATAGACAAAGCTGGGGCCTATGGAATTCAGGGAATGGGCGCAGTCTTTGTTGCTGACATAGAAGGCAGTTATAGTGGAGTGGTGGGATTGCCTCTTGCCCAGACAGCAGAGCTACTAAACTTATTTAAGATACCTGTCTGGCAGACCCTAGAGCCCTAGAGGCAGTCAGATAAAAATAATAGTTAAAACCTTTTAATCTTTGCGGAACAGAGTATGAGTCGAGAAATTCTTATCAATATTACGCCGATGGAAACTCGCGTAGCCTTGGTAGAAAACGGCGTGCCGCAAGAAATTTCTATAGAGCGCAATCAGAAGCGCGGTCTGGTGGGTAATATTTATAAAGGCAAAGTGGTTCGTGTGCTGCCCGGCATGCAGGCCGCATTTGTTGATATAGGGGTTGAGCGAACTGCTTTTCTGCATGTGGACGACCTGTATTTTAATAGGGGTGACAGTGGCTCCGATAAGGAGACAGGCTCTCCAGATATTAAAACGTTGCTCCACGAGGGGCAGAAAATATTGGTGCAGGTTATTAAAGACCCTATCAATACCAAGGGCGCTCGCCTCACTGCCCAGCTTTCTGTTGCTGCGCGCTACCTGGTGTATATGGACAGGAGTACACACACAGGCATCTCCCAGCGCATTGAAGATGAAACTGAGCGAGAGCGATTAAAAGAAGTTATCAGCTCAATTCTGGCAGAGGATGAGCAGGGCACAGGTGGCTATATTGTGCGCACTGCGGCAGATGGCGTCAGTGGCAATGAACTGGCATCGGATATCCGGTTCTTGCAGCGCCTGTGGCGGCATATTGAACAGGCCAAAACCGAGGCGGCGACGCCCAGTTGTCTCTACGAGGAGTTGCCCCTCTATAAGCGGGTGCTCAGGGATATGGCCTCTGAGGATGTTGAAAAAATACGGGTCGACTCCAGGGAGGTGCTCACTGAACTGGTCAACTTTGGCAATAAATTCAGCCCGGAAATTGCCAGTCTGGTTGAGCATTATCCCGGTGAGCGCCCGCTGTTTTATCTGCATGGGATCGAGGATGAAATTAGTAAGGCCCTGCAGCGCGATGTGCCTCTGAAGTCTGGTGGTCATCTGGTGATAGATCAGACCGAAGCCATGACCACCATAGATGTGAATACTGGCGCATTTGTAGGCCATCGCAATCTTGAAGAGACCATTTACAAAACCAATCTTGAAGCCGCTGCGGCAGCGGCGCGACAGGTACGGATGCGCAATTTGGGTGGCATTATTATTGTCGATTTTATCGATATGCAAAGCGCAGAGCATCGCCGTCAGGTGCTGCGAACCTTTGAGAAGGCCCTGGATCGCGATCGTGCCAAGAACAAAATTTCCGGTGTCACCGAGCTGGGTCTGGTGCAGGTTACTCGCAAGCGCACTAGCGATAGTCTTGAACATGTGCTCTGTCACAGCTGTCCAACCTGTGAGGGGCGCGGTTCAATCAAGTCGGCCGAGACTGTGAGTTATGAAGTGCTGCGAGAGATTCTGCGCGTAGCCCGAGCCTACGAGTGCGACCAGCTTCGCGTGCTGGCCTCGACTGCGGTGATAGAGCGGTTACTGGATGAGGATTCCGCTCAGGTTGCCGATCTTGAAGAGTTTATAGGCCGCACTATCCAATTTCGCTCCGAGGCACAGTTTGCCCGCGAGCAGTTCGATATTATCCCGGTTTGAGAATAACTGATGAACAGTAAGCTAAGCACAGTATTACAGCGACTGAACCGGTGGTTCTGGCTGACTGGCGCCCTGCTTATTATTGGCACGGTTATCTTTATTGTTATTGGTCGCCAGTCGATTACTAGTATTGACCAGCTGCGGCCTACACTGCAGCAGGCGATCGCCGATAGCATAGGTATGCAGGTCAATCTCGGCGAACTTAAAGGTGAATGGCCCCACCTAAAACCTATTATTGAGATTGAGAAGGTTGAGCTGGTTGCCAAAGACAGCAGCAGTGCAATGGTTCTGGATCGCGGCCGTGCCAATCTGGATGTTTTTTCTACGCTTAGATATGGCGTGCCCATCTGGCGCGAGCTCAGTGTAGAAAAGCTGGCCCTAACGCTGGTTGAAGATAGCTCTGGTCGCTGGGGTCTCAAGGGGCTGACCACAGAGACAGAGACGGATCTAAGATTTATTACCGACCCTATTTTCTATAGTCGTCTTATCCTACTGGAACAGGTGACTGTGGATCTGCAATTCTTTTCTGGAAAGCTGATACAGGTTCATGGCGACGATGTGCAGCTGGAAAATGATACAGATTTCCATCGCGCAGAGTTGTCGCTGCGGCTCTCTGATCAGGATACGCCAGCCTATGTTCTGATCGAGGGTCAGGGCGATCCTGGCGACTTAGCATCATTTCATGCAGATGGTTATTTACAGTTAGATAATTTTAATATTTCCAAACCACTGGTGCGGATTATTAAGCCCCTGCTGCCAGCGCTATTTGCCAATTTATCGGAGTTCCAGGCCAACGCCAGTGGCGAAATATGGATCGATTTTCATCCGGGCAGTGCTCTGGATTTTGAGGGCAGTCTGGCAGTTAGCGAAATCCCCCTAGACTGGCTGGCCGATGTGCCCCCGGTGCAGAATATCCGCACTGAACTGACGGGCTGGTACACGCCCGGGTCCGATTGGGGAGCCAGACTGCAGGGCTTTGATTTTAGCTGGTCTGATGCCGAAATTGAGCCTTTAGATCTGGTGTTTAATCAGCGTCTGGGCTCTAGATGGCAGGATTTTGATGTGTCATTCAACCACCTTGATTTGACGGTGCTCACCGATTTGCTCGGCCAGTCACGCATTCCCTCCGAGCAAATTCTCAGTATTATCGACCAGATGCGTCCACAGGGAGAGCTGGACGCCCTGACACTGGGTCGCAATGAGCAGGGCTACTTCGCTTCGATGAATCTCAATGCTGTGGATGTGCAGCCCTATAGAGGTGTGCCCGGCGTCAAAGGTCTCAGTGGTTATGTAGAGGTCAGTGAGCAAGGCGGGCTGTTTCATGTAGCTGACAATGATGGCTTTGAGGTGTTCTTTCCCAAGCTATACCCAGATTACCTCAGGGTAGATTCTGCCGTTGGTACCACCTTTATGGATTGGCAGGCCGAGACTAAGACTCTGATACTGCGCAGTGAGCCCGTGCTGGCTAAGATGGACCTAGGAACCAGCCAGATTATGTATTCCATAAAGACGCAACTGCCATCAGGGGGCGTGGCGCCGGAGCTCAATCTAGTGATTGGCGGCCGCGATTTAGATGCGGCCTATGGCAGTAAATACTTGCCCTCTAAACTGCCAAAAACCCTTTCCAACTGGCTGCAAACAGCACTGCTTGGAGGCAATATTAAAGAATTCGGGCTGCTGTTTCGCGGAGGGCCACCCAGGGTAGATCGCGCCGCGAAAACCACCCAGATACTGTTTGATATGGAAAATGCAGATATTAACTATCACCCCGACTGGCTGGGTATGCGCGACCTGGAGACTCTGGTGTTGGTGGATGATGGTCTTGCCGAGAGCATTGTCACCAGTGGCAAAATTGGCGATGCCAATATTTTATCTGCCACTGCTGTCTATGATGCTGAGTTGCCGGTGGAGCAGCGCAGACTCAGAGTCAATGCTGCTGTCAGCAGCCAGTTGTCAGCCGCCGTAGAAATTCTTGCTAAGTCTCCCCTAAATAAAAATATAGGCCCGCTGGGAGAGTGGAGCTTTGCCGGTGAGACGGACATTAGTCTGGACCTAAAAATTCCTCTAGTCAGCGCAGCTATGCGCAAGCAGGGCATCAAAGGTGATTATCAGATCAGTACGGTGCTAGATAACGCAGAAATTGCTATCCCCAATTCCCCTATTGCCGCGCAAAAACTCTCTGGTGCCATACAGTTCTCTGTGGCCGATGGCCTGCAGGCAGAAAATATATCAGGCTTGTTTTGGGGGCAGCCATTAACCACAAAATTATACAGCGCCAATGGAGAGCAGAAGATTGGCTTTAGTACCGGGGTCAGGCCCCAGAGTCTGAGTCAGTTGGTAGACTTCCCCTGGCCAGAGGTGCTCAGCGGCACTATCTCTATCGACGGTTTAATAAGCCTGCCCAAACTTGCTGAGAACAAACCGCTGCGCGTACAAATGCTCAGTCAGATGCAGGGGGTGCAGGTGGATTTGCCCGTGCCACTGGGCAAGGCGGCCGACCAACCCAGAGCCCTGGACCTAACATTATTTTTTGATCGCGAGTTGCGGCGACTTGAGGCCCAGTTTGGCGACAAATTAAGCGGTCAGCTGAGTTTTGCCGGGGGGCAATTGACTGGGGGGCTGGTGAACTATGATCGACCCCAGGTGACCTCAGGCCCCAATCAACTGATACTGGCCGGTTACCTGCCCACTACTGATCTGGCTGTCTGGCAACCGGTTATTGAGCTATTTGCCCGCAATATAAAGCCAGCCTCTGAGGATAGTCCAAGGCTGTGGCAACCGCTGCTTGATCTGCAGTTTGATCAGCTCGAGTTGGCGACCTTCAAGCTGGATAATATTAACTCTGAGATCAGTTTTAACGATGAGGGCACCCGAATTCAATTCACCAGCCAATTGGCTGATGCTGTAGTCAGTTTGCCGGCGGACAAACAGTCTGTGCCCAAGGTTGAATTGAGTCGCCTGTCTCTACCCAGCGCCCTGCTGCAGGAAAAAATTGGCCAGCAGGCGCTAGATCCCCGAACCTTCCTGGCCGCAGATATATCCATTGATCAGCTGTCAGTGGGCGATGTGCACTGGGGTTCGCTGGGCTTTGAGTTGCGTCCTGAGATTTCTGGAGCTGCAGTTAACAATATTAATGGCAACCTGTTTGGTATTCAGCCTGGGCTCTTTGCCGATGAACCAGCCACGGAATTTTTCTGGAGTTTTGATGGCAGCAATCATGGTAGCCGTCTGGTGGGCCCCATAGGCGTTGGCAATATTGGCGATATGTTTACCGCCTTTGATATTGCCAAGGTGGTGGACAGCAGCTCAGGCAAAATGACGGTTGATTTAGCCTGGAACGACAAGCCCTGGAATATTTCTCGAGAAAATATCAGCGGTGAATTTCGGCTTAGGTTAGAGGATGGCAGTTTTTATAAGTCACCCGGTGGTGCCGATGCGGCACTAAAGCTGATCAGTCTGTTAAATTTTGCCAACTGGTTGCGACGTCTACAGTTAGATTTCTCCGATGTTGTAGGGCAGAACCTGGCCTACAACAACCTCACAGGAAATATTCAGTTTGATAATGGTGTAGCCAAACTGACGGATCCCTTAAAAATGAAGATGCCCTCTGGTCGCATGAGTATGGGGGGAGCCTTTGATCTGAGCAGGGAAACCGTAGATGCCCAGTTGGTAGCCACACTTCCTGTAGCTACTAATCTGCCCTGGGTCGTGGCGCTATTGGGTGGATTGCCTGCGGCTGCCGGCGTCTATGTGACCAGTAAATTAGTGGAGAAGCAGGTCGACAGACTGTCTAGTATTAGCTACAAAGTGTCTGGACCCTGGGATGATGTGGAAGTGGCTGTGGATAGAATTTTTGCCGCTGAGCTGAAAAATACTGAGGCTAAAGAGTCCGGTGCTGTGGATCCCGCAGACAGAGCCTCACCAGAGGCTGGGGGTCAACAGCCCCAATGAAAACTATCGCCGCCGTTTTACAGCTAAAACCCCAGGGCTCGGTGGCTGAAAATTTGCTGCATGCGCAGAGTCTGCTACATGAAGCAGCTGAAGCCGGTGCCCAGCTAGCTGTGCTGCCAGAAAATTTCGCCTACTATGGCCAAGCAGATTTTCTTGCTGCGGGACGCGCTGAGTCTGATGATTCGGGGCCAGTGCGTCAGTTTTTGGCCCGGCAGGCTAAACAGCATGGGCTCTGGCTGGTGGGGGGAACTCTTCCTGTGGCTGAGTCCAAGCCGCGATCTTTTGCTCGTTGCTATGTTTTTAGTCCCCAGGCAGAGGCTGTGGGTCACTACGATAAAATCCATCTGTTTGACGCCGATGTGGCTTCCCAGGAGGGCAAGAGTGCCTATCGCGAGTCAGATGATTTTAGTGCCGGAGAGCTGGTTAAAACAGTGCCTACAGAACTGGGAGTGCTCGGACTAACGGTTTGTTACGACCTTAGATTTGCCGAGCTTTTCCGCAGATTGGCCAACTTAGGGGCCGAGATTATCACTGTGCCCTCGGCCTTTACCGCGATCACTGGCGAGGCTCATTGGCAGGTGCTGTTGCGAGCTCGCGCTATTGAGAATCAGCTATTTGTGCTGGGTGCCAATATGGTAGATCGGTGTCACGAGACTCGCGGCCTGTGGGGCGGCAGTGCAATTATAGATCCCTGGGGCAATGTCTTGGCTTCACTGGACGATCAGCCTGGTATTGCAGTAGCTGAGATCGATCTAGATCTTATCGGGCAGCACAGAAGTAAGATGCCCACAGCTCAGCATCGCAAGCTTATTTAGTAAGCAGTTAAATTATTCTGAAAGTTCTCTGAGATAGGCAAACAGTTTGCGAGCAGCGGCTGGAGGTTTGTTTTTTTCCATTTCTCTGCTGGCCGTGCGCTGCAGATTGCGCAACTGTTGTCGATCGCTCTCTGGGTGAAGCTCAATAAAGTCCTCTATAGCTCTGTGGCCCTCATTGATAATGCGATCGCGCCACTGTTCCAGTTGAGCAAAGTGCTGCCTGTAGGTCTGGGACTGATGATCCATACGTTCCAGTGTCTCTTGGATAGTACTGATATCTAGGGTACGCATCAGCTTGCCTATATATTGCAGATGGCGGCGCTTGGCCTCGCGACTTTTGAGCCGTCGCGCTTCTTGGATGGCCTGTTCGAGAGCTTCGGGCAGGTTAAATTTTTCCAGCTGGCCGCTGGGCATTTCCACCAGCTTTTTGCCCATATTCTGCAGGGCCTGGCTATCTCGCTTAAGCTGGGATTTGCTGGGCCCGTCATACTCCTGGGGTCCTGAATTCTCAGCTAGGTCTGACTGATCTGGAAGTTCTGTCATGATAAAAACGCCGCTGCTAGCCCAAGGAAAGATACAAAGCCCACTATATCGGTGACCGTAGTTAGAATCACTGAGCCCGCCAGTGCAGGATCTATTTTGATAGAACGCAGCAGCACCGGCAGCAATGTACCGGTCAGAGCAGCAGCCATCAGGTTAATGGCCATTGCTGCGCCAATAATCAGGGCCATGGTGATATCCTGAAACCACAGGGAGACCACAGCGCCCACTATTAGCGCATACAGCAATCCGTTGACTGCGCCCACGGTAAATTCTTTGCTTAACAACCAGGACAGATTGCCGCGTTCTACCTGGCCGAGAGCCATGCCGCGAATCATCACAGTCAGGGTCTGGCTGCCAGCTACACCACCCATGCTGGCGACAATAGGCATAAGGATGGCCAGAGCCACCACTTTGTCCAGAGTCTCTTCAAACATGCTGATCGCCGTGGAAGCTAATATGGCGGTGATCAGGTTGACGCCCAGCCAGAGAGCCCGTCGCGGCGCAGTGCGCGCAATGGGTGAGAAGGTGTCCTCTGTATCACTCAAGCCAGCCATTGCCAATAATGAGTGGTCGGCATCCTCTACGATAACATCGACAACATCATCGATGGTGATGCGACCAAGCAGATGATTTTGATCGTCAACTACTGGTGCTGACACCAGATCATAGCGCTGGAACAGCTGGGCCACATCTGAGTCGGTAAGATTGACGTGAATTGCCTGAACCTCGGTATTCATGACTTCGCGCACTGTGGTGGTTGGGCTGGAGGTCAGCAATTTACCCAGGGATAGGTTGCCGAGAAAGACGTCTCTGCGACTGACCACAAATAGATTATCGGTAGTATCTGGTATCTCTTCGAAGCGGCGCAGATAACGAAGCACTACATCTACAGAGATATCCGGGCGCACAGTGATTACCTCGGTGTCCATCAGGCCACCAGCTGTGTCTTCCTTGTAAGTAAGCACTGACTCAACCCGGTGCCTATCTTGCACGGACATAGCCTGTAGCACTTCGGGAATTACCCTGTCTGGCAACTGCTGAAGGATATCAACTATATCGTCTACATCCAGACCCTCAGTCAGCGAGGCAACTTCGGCACCGTCCATCTCGTTGAGAAACTCAATCTGAATTTCATCGGACAGCTCTTGAATCACCTCACCGGAGATTTCTGGATCCACTAGTTCCCAAAGAATACGGCGGAATTTGGGGGGAGCGGTCTCTAATTGATGAGCAACATCTGGGGGCGCTAAATTATTCAGTGTATGGCTTACCTGATTCAGCGTGGCTGAATCAATGGTGGTGCCTAATTTGGCCAGCAAGTTATTTTCTGCGATATTGCTCATAGCTGTTCCCTAAAAAAACCGCGTGACAGCGGTTATCGGGCCTGAGAAGCCGCCATTTTAGCGGGCAAAAGAGTTCACTGATACTGTTTACTGAAATCAGTGCTGTTTATTAAGACTATTCTCCCTCACCAAAGTAATTTGCAAGCAGTGCAGTGATTTCATCACAGGCGACCTGTTCATCTGGGCCGTCGAACTCAAAAATAAGTTCTGTGCCCCGGTTGGCGGCCAACAACATCAGAGACATAATACTTTTTGCGTCCACCAGAGGTTCTTGCTTGCCGGTGCGCACTGCGCACTGATGATGGGCTGCTGCACTGGCCAGCTTGGTCGCAGCCCGGGCGTGCAGCCCCAGTTTATTGATCACAGGCAGCTGACGGCGAATCACTGTGCTAGCTCCTTGTGCACAACCTGAACATAGGGCTGCTCCTTGGAGAAATGTTCGCAGAGGCGGTTGGCCATATAGACTGATCTGTGCTGTCCACCGGTACAGCCAATGGCCACGGTGAGATAGCTGCGGTTATTGGACTGAAATTTAGGAATCCATCTGGTCAGGTAGCCAATAATATCGGCGAGCATGGAGGCCACGTCAACCTGTGCTTCCAGAAACTCAATTACCTCTGGGTCGCGACCTGTTTTGGCACGCAGTTCACGCTTCCAATGGGGGTTGGGCAGACAGCGCACATCGAAAATAAAGTCGGCATCCTCGGGGGTGCCGCGCTTAAACCCGAAGCTCTGAAACAGTATAGACATATGCTGCACGCTGTGGGGAACCACGGTATTTTTGACCAGATCTCTCAGCTGATGAAGCGACAGCCCAGAGGTGTCTAAAACGCGATCTGCAATATCTGAGATGGGCGCCAGCATGTCTTTTTCGAGGTTAATAGCTTCCTTGAGATTGATATGATCCGAACTCAGTGGATGCTTGCGCCTGGTTTCGCTGTAACGACGCAGCAGATCTGCACTGTGGGCAGCTAAAAAGATAACGCTGACGTCTACACCAGTACCAGCAATCTGCTGGAGTATCTGGGGTATTTTATTTAAGTCGCCGACCAGATTGCGGGCATCGATACCCACGGCAATTTTTAAATCGGTCATGCTATTGCTTTCGGATTTAAGCTGGGCAATCAACTCGGGCAACAGGCCAGCGGGCAGGTTGTCAATGCAGGTGAAGCCCACGTCCTCAAGAATATTGAGGGCCGAGCTCTTGCCGGACCCTGATCTACCGCTGATTACAACAAGGCGCATGGCTAGCTCCCCCGCTCTAGCTGAATAGCGGTGGTGAATAGCTCTTCGCTGCTGCCGCACTGGCGCAGCGTTTCTCTCGATGATTCAGTCTGCATTAGCTTCGCTATTCTGGCCAGTGTCGCCAGATGTTCATCGTTCTTTTCTTCCGGCACCACCAGTGCAAAGATAAGGTCTACTGGCTGATCATCCGGGGCATCAAAATCCACAGGCTTCTGCAGTTTTATCAGGCAGCCATGGATGCGGTTGAAGCCGGAGGCGCGACAATGGGGTATAGCCACACCTTCGCCAATACCTGTGCTGCCCAGTCGCTCCCGGGCGACCAAATTGTGGAATAGCCCGTCGCTCTGTTCTGAGTCTCCACCCAGCTGCTGGGTAATAAACACTGACAGATTTTCCAGAACACGCTTTTTGCTACCACCAGCCAGATCACATTTGGTCATTGTTGGGGTCAGGACATCGGTGATTTTCATTGCTGAGACTAATGGCCCCTGTGCTTCTCTTTATGTTTGATTAGCTGCCGATCCAGTTTATCTGTCAGCGCATCAATTGCCGCATAAAGATCTTCATGCTCGGCGTTGGCGAACAGATCACCGCCAGTAACATGCACCGTAGCCTCAGCTTTCTGAGCTAGCTTATCGACGGTTAAAATAACGGATGTGCTGGTGATTTGTTCGGAGTGTCTTTCCAGTTTGGAAAGTTTATTGGTGACATAGTCGCGGATGGGGTCGGTAATATCTAAATGGTGTCCACTGATTGTCATTTGCATGCAGTTCTCCTTTTACTTTGCATTTTCAAATCTTTTTCTCTGGCTTGAGGAGGGGATTCCCATACTCTCACGGTACTTGGCCACAGTGCGTCGAGCCACCTGTATTCCCTGTTCCTCTAATAATGAGGTCAACCTGTTGTCGCTCAATGGTTTGGCTGGTTGCTCCGCACTGATCATTGTTTTTAGGATAGCGCAAACTGCTGTGGATGAACACTCTCCGCCACCGGATGTTCCAACATGGCTGGAAAAAAAGTACTTGAGTTCGTAAATACCCTGGGGTGTGGCCATATATTTACTGGTGGTCACACGGGAAATAGTGGATTCATGGAGATCCAGTTTGCTGGCGATATCAGACAGCACCATGGGTTTCATGGCCACAGGGCCGTGATCTAAAAAGCCTTGCTGCAAATCGATAATGGTCATAGCCACGCGCATCAGGGTTTCGTTGCGGCTCTCTAGGCTACGCAGGAACCAGCGCGCCTCAGCGAGATTGTTTTTCAAAAATTGATTTTGGTCGCTATTGTCTGAGCGTTTGATCAAATTGCTGTAGGTGTCATTGATTCGCAATTTCGGCATATTGCTGTCATTGAGCTGAACACGCCAGCGCCCGGCAATTTTTTCTACGTAAACATCTGGCACTATATATTCAGCATCGTTGACAGCCAGTGCCTCCCCGGGCCGCGGGTTAAGGCTGCGAATCAGCGACAGAGCCTCTTGAGTCTCTTGGTCACTGTAACCGGTTTTTTTACTTAGCCGGCTGAGTTCGACCGAGGCTATATCGGCGATAAATTCTGAGGTCAGGCGCTTGGCTTGGTCTATATAGGGAGTGTCTAGGCTCAGCTGATTTAACTGAATTAGCAGGCTCTCGCGGATGTCACGGGCAAATACTCCAGGGGGATCGAACTGCTGCAGGCGTTTGAGCACAGCGACCAGTTCGTCCTCTTCCAGGGCATCTTCAGGATCCTGGTAATCTATATGATGGGTAATATCCTCAAGATTGCTATTGATAAATCCATTGTCATTGATGGCATCTATAAAAGCTTGGGCTATCTCGCGGTCGCGATCGGAGAAGGGGGTCAGGTTGAGCTGCCAGTGCAGGTGGTCTTGCAGTGACTCTGTCACCTGATACACCTGCTCCAGATTTATCTCGCCACCGCCGCTACTTGCAGGTGCGGGACTACTGTAGACCTCATCCCAGTTAGCATCTACGGGCAAGTCCTGAAAACTGTCCTTGTCCCAGTCGCTCGAGGCCTCGGATTCAGTGACTGTTAATTCGGTGGCATCTGCTGCGGTGCTGTGGAGGCTGGGGTCGTCGGTATCAAAGTTGACGTCCTGGTCCTCTGTGCTGGGTTTTTCTGCGTCCTGTTGCTCGCTGTTTTGCTCCTGGGAATCAGGTTGACCCTGGTCTTCATCCATTTCCAGCAACGGGTTGCTATAGAGCTGTTCTATCACCTCTTGCCGCAGCTCGAGAGTCGACAGCTGGAGCAGTTTGATGGCCTGCTGTAACTGCGGCGTCATCGTAAGCTGCTGGCTGATCTTGAGCTGTAAGCCTGGGCGCATAGATAAAAATCGATTTATAAAGACAGATGCAATTTTAGTGCCGATTTATACTGTCTGGCAATCATCCATTTGTGAATTAGGCCATTATTAGAGAGTAAAATGCTCTCCGAGGTAGGTTTTTCGAACTTTTGCGTCATTTAGAATATGTTCTGTGGTGCCTTCGGCGATTACATGACCCTCACCTATTATGTAAGCGTGCTCACAGATATCTAAGGTTTCCCTGACATTGTGGTCGGTGATCAGAACGCCAATGCCACTATCGCGCAGATGGCGAATAATATTCTTAATATCATTGACCGAAATAGGGTCGACTCCGGCGAAGGGCTCATCCAGTAAAATAAACTGTGGATTTGCCGCCAGAGCTCGGGCAATTTCTACCCGCCGTCGCTCGCCACCAGACAGGCTCATGCCGGTATTTTTGGCCAGATGGGAAATATGAAACTCATGGAGCAGATCTTCCAGTCGCCCACGTCGCTGCTGGCGGCTGAGTTCAGCGTTAGTCTCCAAAATAGCGAGAATATTGTCCTCCACACTGAGCTTTCTGAAGATTGAGGGTTCCTGAGGCAGGTAGCCCAGGCCACGCCGAGCGCGGCCATGCATGGGAAGGGCGGTGATATCCTGCCCGTCGACCGTCACTGCGCCACCATCCTGAGCAACCAGGCCAATAATCATATAGAAACAGGTCGTTTTGCCCGCCCCATTGGGACCCAGCAGGCCGACTATCTCTCCCTGTTTTACCGACAGGGACACATCTTTGACCACTGGTCTTTTACCATAGGATTTGGCCAGGTTGCGCGCTTCTAAAATTGCCATCAGGGACTGGTCTCCTGTTGACTGTCAGTTGCAGAATTCTCTTGGGTAGAGGGAGGTATCACAAGTTGAATGCGTTTTTGGTTAGCTCGGTCTCCGCCCTTGGCCTTCCAGGTTTCATTTTTTAAATCATAGGTAATATGCTCACCTTTAATCAGGGTGCCATTGCGCGACAGAGAAGCATTGTTTTTGAGGTTGATCTGATCGTCGGCAAGCCGATATTCAATCACCTCACCTCGAGCTATCACCATGCCGCCCTCAGCCTGTGGCTGCTGCTGATAACTGGCGGGCGAGCCCAGAGACACTATACGACTGACCTTATTGTCTTTGTAGTGAATGGTCACTCTGTCCGCATCAATCAATACTGAGCCCTGACGGATGACCACATTGCCTAGATACTGGGTTAACCCAGATTGCTCGTTGCGCTCGGCAGAGTCCGATTCGATAGTAATAGGTTGCTGGCGATCATCCGGAAGCGCCTGCGCTGAGACTGAACACAGCAGCAATATACCTGTGGTTAAAACATTAAAGCGGTTCATGCACAGCTCGGACCTTGGATTTGATGGTAAAAACTTCATTGGCGAGATTAGCCTTTAGACCTGTCCCGGAGAGTGTAACCTGCGGTGTGCGCAGTTTAAAGCGGCCTGCGGTGGAGGCTATATGACTGGCCGGCCTATAGCTGACAGTGGCTGCAGTCAATTCAGTGATTCCCGTCGGCTTATCGACAACAGCAACTACATTACCCACCAGATACAGTGTTTTGCCATTGTCAGTCAGTATGCCAGTGCGGGCATTAATTTTGGTAAGCACCTCTTCCTGTCCCTGCCTGGCTAGCAGCTGTGGGTCGCTGAGTTGCAGTTTAGAATTTTCATTAAAGAAATCTATCTTCGGGGAGGAGAGAATATATTGTTCAGTGCCGTCGGCACTAAAGCGTCGGCTCACCACAGATGTCATGTAGCTGTCGGCGCTGGGCGTCTGTTCAATCTGGCCGACCTGGCTGCGCATAAAGGATTCCGGCGGGCTGTCCCAGACCAGCAGAAACCCGCCAATCAGCAATAGCAAACTAAACACAAGGGAGAACTGCTTTATCATTGAAAGCTTGCCAGTATGGGCTGCAGTTTGCCCTGAGCCTCAAGGATCATCTCAGCAGCCTCGCGCACAGCGCCCTGACCGCCCTGTTTAGATGTCTGCCAATGGGCCTGCTCGGCCAGAGTGGCAGAGCCGTTGGCGGGAGTAATCCCCAGGCCAACTCGTCGGATAACGGCAAGATCGGGGAGATCATCGCCCATAAAGGCAATCTCATCCATCTGCACATCCAGGGTCAGAAGCAATTCATTGAGAGCAGTTAATTTATCTTCTCGGCCCTGCACAACAGGGTTTATTGAAAGCTCATCAGCTCGCCGTTGGAGTAGCGCAGAGACTCGGCCAGTAATAATTCCCACCTGTATATCGCCCTTTTGTAGCAGCTTGATACCCAGGCCGTCCTGAATATTAAAGGCTTTCATCTCTTCGCCGCTATTGCCGTAATAGAGGCGGCCATCGGTCAACACGCCGTCCACATCGAGCAGCAGTAGCTTTATTTTCTTGGCGGCTTCGATCACATTAGCTGGGACAGTCATTACACAACTCCTGCGCGCAGAATATCGTGCATATGTAAGACGCCCACAGGGTGACTATGTTGATCTTCAACAATCAGTGCAGTGATGCTGGAGGCTTCCATGATAGTGAGGGCCTCGGCGGCAAGTATGTCACCACTGATTGTTTTTGGATTGGCCGACATTACCTCTTGCATGCTGGTAACACTTATATCCACTTTTTGATCAATGACCCGCCGCAAATCACCATCTGTAAACACACCCAGCAATGTATTGTCGGCATCGACTATGGTGGTCATGCCGAAACCCTTTTCGGTCATTTCCAAGAGAGCATCTTGCAGCGGTTGTTCGGCCCCGACTCTTGGGACTTCGCTGTCACTGTGCATAATATCGCTGACTCGCAGCAGCAGTTGGCGCCCCAGAGCTCCGCCGGGATGAGAGAAAGCAAAGTCTTCAGCACTAAAACCGCGGGATTCCAATAGCGCAATCGCCAAGGCATCACCCATAACCAATGTGACTGTGGTGCTGGTGGTTGGTGCCAGATTTAATGGGCAGGCTTCAGCTGTGACACTCACATTTAGGTTGGCGCAGGCTGACTGGGCGAGCACTGATTCCGGATCGCCGGTCATACTAATTAGAGGAATGCCCAGGCGCTTAATCAGGGGCAGTATGGTAATGACCTCTGCCGTGCTGCCAGAGTTGGATATAGCGATCACCACATCGTTCTTTGTGATCATACCCAGATCTCCGTGACTAGCTTCGCCCGGGTGAACAAAAAAGGAAGGGGTCCCAGTACTGGCCAGAGTAGCGGCAATTTTATTACCTATATGGCCAGACTTGCCCATGCCGGTAACCACCACGCGGCCCTCGCAGGCGAGGATGGTTTTACAGGCTGTCTCAAAATTACTGTCGATAAAAGGTGCCAGCTGACTGACCGCCAGAGCTTCCATCTCTACGGTGCGCAGGCCTGATTTAACAAAGTCTTGTGATGCCATAATTTTTTAGTTACCCATGATAGGCTGCAGATCAATGCCCCATTATAGGGCAAAACCACAGGCTGGTGTGGCCCCTTAGCCCGCAGCTATAGCGGGCCATAGCAATACATAATAAAAGCCATAGCCCGCCAGCAGCAACAGCCCCATGGTTCTGGACAGGCGAGCTCTCTGGGGGTTTTGACGCAGGGCCAGTGCTACCAGAGCAATCATTAGCAGAGTCATAAAACACATGGCGGCAAAGTCTCTGGAGAACACCTGGGCGTTGAGAGCCATGGGAGATATGGCCCCAGCTGAGGTCATAACCAGCATCAGATTAAATAGATTGGAACCAAATACATTGCCAAGGGCAATATCATGATGGCCGCGCATCGCGCTGATTACCGAGGCAGCCAGTTCTGGCAGGCTGGTACCTATGGCAACGACGGTGAGCCCAATAACCAGCTCGCTGATGCCCATATAGACAGCTATGGACTGAGCTCCCCAGACTGTAACTCTGGCGCTGATCAATAGTACAGCTAGGCCAATAACGAACCACAGGCCAGCGGTCGCCATAGTTAGCTCCGGAATATCCTCAGCTTCTTCCAAGGCCTCTGGGTTGGGATTGCTCTTTTTATATTTTACAATCAGCACCAGCAGTGGGATCACCAGCAGGGCCAGAGAGATACTTTCACCGCGGCCTAAAAATCCGTTGTAGAGGCATAATCCAGCCAGGGCTGTAATCAGTAAAAGCACCGGGCTCTCTTCTTTCAGAAGATGTTTTTGCACCGGCAGAGGCGCAATCAGGGCTGTAATACCAAGCACCAGCCCTATATTGGCCAGATTTGATCCCAGCGCATTGCCCACGGCCATCTCTCCCACATTGCTGAGAGCGGCATTAATGGACACGATTATTTCTGGTGCTGAGGTGCCTACAGACACCAGGGTCAGGCCAATCACCATAGGCGAGACCCCAAAGTTGCGGGCCGCGCCCGCACTGCCAGTGACAAATCTGTCTGCGCCCCAAAGAAGCCCTAATATTCCCGCGATCAAGGCAAGTATGGGTAGATAAATTGCGGACATAGAGTCTCCGGTCATGGCCTGAGTTGGTTTAATCAACAAAGCGGGAATGGTATAGTGCGCGGCCGCCGTTGTCAGTAATGATGCACTAGATTTTTAAGCTGCTGTCAAAAACAAGGAATTAATTAGGAACTGGTACTATGAAAAGAGTGAAACTGAGTCTGGCTCTGCTATTAGCGGGGATATTGACTAGTCTGGCGCCAATGGTTTCGGCTGAAAATGCCATGGACGACCCCTATACACAAATCGAACAGGTAACCGGTGATCTGCTGACTGTGATAAGCAGCTACAGCGAGGGTTATCCAGAGAATGAACAGGCCTATTTTCTCGCTCTTGCGGAGCTGATGCAGGAGCATGTGGACTTTGACTATATTGCCCGGCAGGTTATGGGCCCCTACAAGGCTCAGGCAACTGCTCAGCAGCGCCAGTTATTTGAGAGTGTATTTCGCGATGGATTAATAGAAACCTATGGCCGAGGATTGATTGGCTATGGGGATGAAGAGATTGTGCTGGTTAACAGGTCCGATTTGAAAGCTGGTCAGCGCAAGGTGTCGGTCAAGCAGGAAATTCGCAGCGATGGTGTGGTTTATCCCATGGAATACTCTATGGCGCTGAGCAAGAGAACGGGCAAATGGAAGGCGATTAATGTAATTATCAATGGCATTAATATGCGCAATATTTTCCGCAGCCAGTTTGTTAACGCGGCACAGAAGTCCGGTGGCGATCTAGACAGGGTGATCGCTGGATGGTCTGCTGAATCCTGAGTCGCACCAACACTAATAAAGAGTTAATTAAATGAATCCTGAAGATGTAAAAACACTGCTGGAAGCTGCCCTGGCCGACTGTCAGATCCAAGTAGAGAGCGAAGGTAGTCACTTCAATATTATTGCCATCGGCGATATATTTGAAGGCAAGCGGGCTGTGCAGCGCCAGCAGATAATCTATGGGGCTCTCAATGAGCAAATTTCCTCTGGCGCGATTCATGCCGTCAATATGAAGATTTTCACTCATCAAGAGTGGCAGCGGCGCGGCTGAGCCAGTCTCCAGAGCTGGCCTTAGAGGCTCAGTTCTGCTCACAATGGTATTTCTAAGGTTGGGGTTATCTAATGGATAAACTGATTATTCAAGGGGGCAAAGTGCTCCGAGGGGAAATTTGGATTTCCGGATCCAAAAATGCGGCCCTGCCCATACTGTCGGCCTCTCTGCTGTCAGAGGGTCTGGTTACCATAGCAAATCTGCCCCATCTGCAGGATGTCACAACCACAATTGAGCTGCTTGGAGCTCTGGGTGTGACTGTCAGTATGGATGAAAAAATGCGTCTGGAAGTGGATACCTCCAGCCTAAACAGCCTGACTGCACCCTATGATCTGGTCAAGACCATGCGCGCTTCTATTCTGGTTTTGGGGCCTATGCTGGCTCGCTATGGTGAGGCCAATGTGTCATTCCCTGGCGGCTGCGCTATTGGCAGCCGACCTGTAGATCTGCATTTGCGGGGTCTGGAGGCTATGGGCGCGAGCATAGAAATTAATGAGGGGTATATTTGTGCCCGCAGCGATGGTCGGCTTAAGGGCGCCCATATTTTAATGGATATGGTTTCCGTGGGAGCTACTGAAAATTTAATGATGGCAGCGGCACTGGCTGAAGGCACCACAATAATTGAAAACGCGGCCCGAGAGCCGGAGATAGTTGATCTGGCTAACTGCATGAATGCCTGGGGTGCAGATGTGCAGGGCGCTGGCTCCAATACCATAACCATCAATGGGGTTGAAAAATTAACCGGCGGTTCTTTCAAGGTTATGCCAGACCGTATCGAGACCGGCACCTATCTGGCAGCTGCAGCTGCCACGCGAGGCAGGGTTAGGGTTCGACAAACCGATCCCTCAATTCTTGAGGCGGTACTGCTCAAGCTGGAAGAAACCGGCGCGGTAATCACCCAGGGAGAGGACTGGATCGAGCTAGATATGCAGGGCAAAAGACCACTGGCAGTGAATATTAAAACCGCCCCCTATCCAGCATTTCCAACCGATATGCAGGCCCAACTGACTGCTGTTAATGCAGTGGCAGAGGGAACAGGAATAATTACCGAAACCATTTTTGAGAACCGGTTAATGCAGGTTCAGGAGCTCAATCGTATGGGTGCCAATATCAGCGTTGAGGGCAACACTGCAGTTGTCACCGGGGTTGAGAAACTTAAAGGTGCACCGGTAATGGCTTCAGATTTGCGCGCATCGGCGGCGCTGGTGATTGCAGGTATGGTGGCTGAGGGTGAAACTGTAGTCGATCGCATCTATCATATTGATCGTGGCTATGAATGTATTGACGAGAAATTGCAGCAACTGGGCTGCAAGATTAAACGCGTACCAGGTTAAATTGAACGAGATTACCAGACTGTTATGACCCAGATTACTCTGGCCCTGACCAAGGGTCGCATATTGAAAGAAACCTTACCGCTGCTAGCTGCTGCGGGAATAGAGCCTGCGGAAGATATTTTCACCAGCCGCAAGCTGGTATTTGCGACCAACCATCAGGGGCTGCGACTGCTGATTTTGCGGGGCTCAGATGTGCCTACCTATGTTCAATTTGGCGCCGCTGATTTGGGCGTGGCAGGCAAGGATGGCCTATTGGAGCACCAGGGTGACGGTTATTACGAGCCACTGGATCTGGGTATTGCTCGCTGCAAATTAATGACCGCCGTCCCTGTGGGCGCCAAGCCACAGCAGGGTCGTCTGCGGGTGGCGACAAAATATATCAATGTAGCCCGGCAGTTTTATGCCGAGCAGGGCCGCCAGGCCGACCTGATCAAGCTCTATGGTGCCATGGAGCTAGCGCCCATATTGGATCTGGCCCATGAGATTGTCGATATTGTGGACACAGGCAACACGTTAAAAGCCAACGGTCTGGAGCCCAGAGAAGAAATTGCTGACATCAGCTCGCGGCTAATTGTTAATAAAGCGGCCATGAAAACCAAACATGCTGAGATCCAACGCATAGTCAGTGCTATTGGAAGCGCCGTGGCGGATAAAGGGTCAGTGGCAAAAGCATGAGCAACTTTAGTATCAAACGCCTAGACGCAAGCGAAGCAGGGTTTTTGCCCGCACTGGACCAGCTAATCGCCTGGGATATGGTCTCCGACAGTGCTGTGGAAAGCACTGTGACAGAGATTCTGCAGCAGGTGCGCAGCCGCGGTGATGCTGCTCTGGTGGAGTACAGTAATCGCTTCGACCGCCGTGACTGCAGCAGCATTGACGACTTCTGCCTGCAGGCCGACCAGTTACAGCAGGCTCTTCAATCTATAGATTCTGAGACTCGCTCGGCGCTGGAGATTGCAGCCGAGCGCATCCGTGACTACCACAGCCATCAGCTGCAGCAATCCTGGCAGTATCAGGAAGCTGACGGCACTATGTTGGGTCAGCAGCTTACCGCACTTGAGCGAGTGGGTATCTATGTACCCGGAGGCAAAGCCAGCTATCCCTCATCGGTGCTGATGAATTGTATTCCCGCGCGGGTCGCCGGTGTCGAAGAGGTTATTATGATGGTGCCAGCACCGGACAATGAGCTCAGTCCTATTGTCCTGGCTGCGGCTGCCATTGCCGGTGTGGATAAGGTATTTACCATCGGCGGAGCCCAGGCTATTGCGGCACTGGCCTTTGGAACCCAGACAGTGCCCAGAGTGGATAAGATCGTCGGCCCAGGCAATATCTATGTGGCCACGGCAAAGCGCATGGTATTTGGCAGAGTGGGCCTGGATATGGTGGCAGGGCCCAGCGAAATTCTAATTGTCTGCGATGGTGAGACCGATCCCGACTGGATTGCCATGGATCTATTTTCTCAGGCTGAGCACGATGAAAATGCCCAGTCGATTCTTATAGCCTGGGATGCCAGCTATCTGGATGCGGTCTACCAGAGCATTGAGAAGCTGCTGCCAGAGATGGAGCGCAGGGCTATTATTTCCGAGTCTCTGGCTAATCGCGGGGCACTGATTAAAGTTGCCGACCAGAGCCAGGCTGTCAGCGTCTGTAATCATATTGCGCCGGAACATCTGGAGCTGTCTGTGGCAGACCCACAGGCCTGGCTGCCTAAAATTCGTCATGCGGGTGCTATTTTTATGGGTCGACACAGCGCAGAGGCGCTGGGCGATTACTGTGCCGGGCCCAATCATGTGCTGCCCACCTCTGCGACCTCAAGGTTTTCATCGCCTCTGGGGGTCTATGATTTCCAGAAGCGCAGTTCGCTGATTTTTTGTTCCGAGCAGGGTGCCTCTGATCTTGGCAGAGTAGCCTCAGTACTGGGTCGCGGTGAGTCATTGACCGCCCACGCGCGCTCGGCGGAATACCGCATTAAAGATTAGTTACATAAAGATTGGCTCTTCGGAGCAAGGTTGATTATGAGCAGGTACTGGAGTGATTTTGTTAAACAGCTGCAACCCTATACGCCGGGTGAGCAGCCAAAAATCAGCAATCTCACCAAACTCAATACCAATGAGAACCCCTACGGTCCTTCACCAGATGCACTGGCGGCTATGCAGCGCCTGCTCAATGACGACCTGAGGCTCTACCCGCCGCCCAATGCCGATGACCTCAAAGACTGTATTGCCAATTACTATGGTCTAGAGTCCAAGCAGATTTTTGTAGGCAATGGTTCTGACGAGGTTCTGGCCCATGTGTTTAACGGATTGCTCAAACAGGATCAGCCATTATTATTTCCCGATATCAGCTACAGTTTTTATCCGGTGTTTTGTCAGCTCTATGATATTCAGTTCAGCAAAATCCCGCTGGCAGATGATTTCTCCATAGACGTCAGGGACTACCAGCGCCCCAATGGCGGCATTATTTTCCCCAACCCCAATGCGCCCACAGGTAGGCTGCTGGGCTTGCAGGCCATAGAGCAGTTATTGCAGGCTAATTCTGACTCTGTGGTGGTTGTGGATGAGGCCTATATAGATTTTGGTGGAGTCAGTGCGGTGTCGTTAATCGCCAAATATAACAATCTGCTGGTTGTGCACACAATGTCCAAGTCCCGCTCTCTAGCCGGTATGCGAATCGGCTATGCCATGGGTAATGGCGAATTAATTGAAGGTCTGGAGAGGGTTAAAAATAGCTTTAACTCTTACCCACTGGGGCATTTGCAGATTGCAGCTGCAGTGGCTTCGTTTAATGATCAGAGCTATTTTGAGCAGACCACAGCCAAAGTGATTGACAGTCGCGAACAGCTGACTAAACAGCTTCAGGGATTGAATTTCGAAGTGTTGCCGTCGACAGCTAACTTTGTCTTTGCCCGGCACGACCACAGAAACGCTGAACAGCTAGCCAGTGAACTGCGCAGCAGAGGTATTATTGTGCGGCATTTTAAGCAGGATAGAATCGATCAATTTTTGCGCATTACCCTGGGTTCAGAGCAGCAGAATCAACTGCTGATAGAGGCACTGACTGAGATTTTAAACTAAAACTTGATGTAGCCTGCGCCCGCTCAGTTATTGCGGGATGGAGGGGCGTGACCCGGCTACAGCAGTGACTTCAAAGGTCTGCCCACTGCGCAGAATTCCCAGCTGAATAGGCTTGCCGGGCATTACCTCGGCAATCTGGCTAATGCTGCTGTGACGATCAGTTACGGATATTCCATTAATTGAAACCACTATGTCTCCTGGGCGAATATTGGCGCTGTAGGCCGGTCCGCCATTAACAATAGACTGTACCAGCAGACCACTGGTGATACGCAGGTTTAGCTGTTTGGCAAACTGTGGCGTCAGTGGTAGAGCTTCCATGCCCAGCCAGCCGCGGACCACGCGACCGTATTGAATAATATCCTTAAGCACCTTTTCCACTGCATCCGCAGGAATGGCAAAGCTGATGCCGGCGGAACCGTTGCGATTAATCTTGGCGGTATTGATACCCAGTAGATTGCCATAGGCATCCACCAATGCACCACCAGAATTGCCCGGGTTAATATCTGCGTCGGTTTGAATAAAGTTTTCAAAGGTATTCAGCCCCAGCCCATTGCGACCTGTGGCGCTGACAATGCCCTGAGTCACAGTCTGGCCAACACCATAGGGATTGCCTATGGCCAGCACCACATCGCCAATTTTGGCCTGGGCTGGCTCGCCTACAGAAATGGGTTGCAGTCCGGTGGCCTCGATTTTGAGCACCGCCAGATCCGTATCTGGATCTGTGCCCACAACTGTGGCTGGCACTTCGCGGCCATCGTAGAGCAGCATCAGAATCTCATCCACATCGTCGACCACATGGAAGTTAGTCACCACAAAGCCATCGTCCTGCATAATGACTCCAGACCCCAAAGAGGACTGCATGCGCTGCTGTTGAAGATTGTACAGTCGCCTAAAAAACGGATCGTTTAGCAATGGGTGAGAGGCTGCGCGAGCCACCTTGCGAGTGTAGATATTGACTACCGAGGGTGCGGCGCGGCTGACTGCAGCGGAATAAGATACCGGGCCAGACCAGTGGCCAGGCTGAGCATCCTGGCCGCTGTCCTCGGCCGCTATCTCAGCGCCAGGCTGGTTGCGAAACTCTGGGAATACCAGCATCAGCATAAAGGCTGTAAATAACCCCACCAGCACCGGCTTGCCGATAAAGTTAAATATCCAGTCTGTAGTTTGTTTGCGCAGCACAGTGAAATCCCCGTTTGAGCTACTGATTATGACACAGGGGTCCCCGCGTCCTCAATTGCATCAGTTAGGGGCGCAGCAGGTTGGATAATTTTGGGTTAGGTTTCTTGGCGGTGCGATAGAGCAGGATTATATGACCAATCGACTGCACCAGCAGGGCGTCGAACTGCTGGCATATCTGCTCGATGATTGCCTTTTTAGCATCGCGATCACCCACCGACAGCTTTACCTTGATAAGTTCATGATCTGCCAGGGCGCGCTCTATCTCAGCAGCCACATTTTCGGAGAGGCCTTTTCCGGCTATGGTGACCACTGGCTTAAGATTATGACCCAGGCGTCGTAAATGTTTCTTATCTGCGTTGATACTTGTCATAATGGTCGGCCGTAGTTAATAAGCTGCGCATTCTAGCGAAAACAACCCCATGGCGAAATCTAAAAATCGTAGTTGGATACAACAGCATGTCAAGGATCCCTATGTCCTGCAGTCACAGAGGGATGGTTATAGATCTCGCGCCAGTTATAAACTGCTGGAGATTGTTGAAAAGAACCGTTTGATTCGCCCCGGCATGACCGTGGTAGACCTGGGCTCAACCCCCGGGGGCTGGTCCCAGGTGGCGGCCAGGATAGTGGGCCATGAGGGCCGCGTACATGCCTTGGATATCTTGCCTATGGATCCCATAGCTGGTGTGGATTTTATTCAGGGAGATTTTACTGAACAGGAAATTTTTGATGAACTGCTATCTGTTATCGGAAATCGTCCCGTAGACCTTGTAATTTCGGATATGGCCCCCAATTTAACAGGAGCCAAGGCCGTTGATCAGCCGGCGATGATGTATCTGGCAGAACTGGCGATCGACCTAACGGTACAGATAATGAAACCCGAAGGTGTATTTATTGCCAAACTATTTCAGGGCGAGGGCTTCGATCAGTTTGTGCGCCATGTTAGAACTGTGTTTAATACGGTAAGTTTAAAAAAACCAGACGCGTCGCGGGCCAAGTCTCGAGAGGTGTATCTGGTTGCCAAGGGCCTAAAGGCCAACTAAAGAGGAAAATGTTTTGAACGATTTGGCAAAGAATTTGATTGTGTGGGTGATATTAGCTGCGATTTTAATGTCGGTGTTTAACAGCTTTACTCCGCAACCAGTCGATAACAGCCTGGATTACTCAGATTTTGTACAAGAAGTGCAGAATGAGCGAGTATCCAGTATCTCCATTGATGGGCTTATTATCGAAGGCGAGCGTCGCGATGGCAGCAAGTTTAGAACTGTGCGCCCCAATGTTCAGGACCCTGGTCTGATGGACGATTTGCTCAACCACAATGTCAAGGTGGTGGGTAAAGAGCCAGAGACTCCCAGTCTTATATCCCAGTTGCTTGTAGCTGCGTTCCCTATTTTGCTGATACTGGCGATTTTTGTGTTTTTTATGCGCCAGATGCAGGGCGGTGGTGGTGGCAAAGGTGGCCCCATGAGCTTTGGTAAGAGCAAGGCCAAGCTGCTTACCGGCGATCAGATCAACACCACATTTGCCGATGTAGCTGGAGTTGATGAAGCCAAAGAAGATGTGGGTGAGCTGGTTGAATTTCTCAGCGACCCCAGCAAGTTCCAGCGCCTCGGCGGTCGCATCCCCAAAGGTGTGCTGATGGTCGGCCCCCCAGGTACAGGTAAAACCCTTCTAGCCAAGGCTATTGCAGGTGAAGCCAAGGTGCCATTTTTCTCAATCTCAGGTTCTGACTTTGTTGAGATGTTTGTGGGCGTAGGTGCCTCTCGGGTGCGCGATATGTTTGAGCAAGCCAAAAAACAGGCGCCCTGTATTATCTTTATTGATGAAATCGACGCCGTAGGCCGACATCGTGGCGGTGGTTACGGCGGTGGCAACGATGAGCGCGAGCAGACATTAAACCAGCTGCTGGTAGAGATGGATGGTTTTGAGGGCAATGAAGGCGTAATTGTGATTGCTGCCACCAACCGACCAGATGTGCTTGATAAAGCGCTGCTGCGCCCGGGTAGATTCGATCGCCAGGTCTATGTGGGCCTGCCAGATATTCGCGGCCGCGAACAGATTCTCAAGGTACATGCTCGCAAAGTGCCATTAGATGAGTCCATTGAGCTAAGTATTCTGGCCCGAGGTACCCCCGGGTTCTCAGGTGCAGATCTGGCTAATCTGGTCAACGAAGCTGCACTGTTCTCCGCCCGAGCCAACCGCCGTGTGGTGGGTATGGAAGAGTTTGAGAAAGCGCGGGACAAAATTATGATGGGCGCCGAGAGACGCTCTATGGTGATGTCGGAGAAAGAAAAAACTAACACTGCCTACCACGAGGCAGGCCACGCCATTATTGGGCGGCTGGTGCCCGAGCATGACCCGGTGCACAAGGTCACTATTATTCCCCGTGGGCGAGCTCTGGGTGTCACCCAGTATCTGCCCGAAGAAGATCGCTACAGCATGAATCGGCGACAACTTAATAGTCAGCTGTGCAGCCTATTTGGCGGCCGTATTGCCGAAGAGTTGATCGGCGGTATCGATGGCGTAACCACTGGTGCTTCCAATGATATTGAGCGGGCGACTCAGATGGCGCGCAATATGGTGACCAAATGGGGCCTCAACGAAAAAATGGGCCCGGTGCTCTATGGCGAAGATGAATCCCAGGCGCCTGGCGGTGGCAACACCCATTATTCGGAAGACACCTCTCGCGAGATCGATCAGGAGGTGCGCACTATCTTGAACGATGCCTACAGCACGGCTAAAAAGTTGCTGGAGGACAATCGCGATATTCTTGAGGCCATGAAAGATGCCTTGATGGAATATGAAACCATTGACGCAGATCAGGTGGATGATCTGATGAATAGGATTGAGGTGCGTCCGCCCAAGCAGTGGGACGACAATGATTTTGATAATAAATCCGGCGGCAATGGTCAGGCGAATAAAGAGTCAGATGCAGATCAGACTGATACCAAAGATGGAGACCCAATTGGTGGCCCGGTAGAGGACATTTAATCCCAGTCTCAACAGTAAACCTCGATGCTCTCTGGGCGTCGGGGTTTTTTTGATTTTACGGCACAATTTTTATGAAAGCATTCAAGTTCGGCAGCAGAACCCTGGATCTATCTCGACCCGCCGTGATGGGTATTCTCAATGCCACCCCAGATTCCTTCTCCGATGGCGGCCAGCTGTATTCCAATGGCAGTATAGATCTAAGTAAAACCCTGCAGGCCATCGAAACCATGCTGGCGGATGGTGCAGATATCATTGATATCGGGGGTGAGTCTACTCGCCCCGGGGCCAAACCGGTGTCTGTGGATCAGGAACTGGCGCGGGTAATTCCCATTGTCGAGGCAGTAACCAGTCGCTTTGATACTATTATCTCGGTGGATACCAGCACAGCTCAGGTGATCAATCAGGCCGCCGCTGCCGGAGCCAGTCTAATCAACGATGTGCGGGCTCTGCAGCGAGAGGGTGCACTGCAGGCTGCGGTCGACTCTGGCTTGCCCGTCTGTCTGATGCATATGCAAAACCAGCCAGACAGCATGCAGGCAAACCCCCATTACCAGGATGTGGTTGCAGAGGTTGTAGACTTTTTGCGGCAACGCAAACAGACTTGCCTGGCTGCGGGAATTGGCCCAGAGCAACTGCTACTAGACCCAGGGTTTGGCTTTGGCAAAACCCTGGAGCATAATCTGACCCTATTTAATGGGCTAGGCCAATTGGCTGCTGAGGGTCACCCAGTGCTGGTGGGGGTGTCGCGAAAATCCATGATTGGGCAGCTATTAAATTCACAAGTGGATAATCGACTGATCGGAAGTGTTACCATGGCGCTGTTAGCCGCCCAGCGGGTAACTGAGGCTCGGGGTTCATTGATACTCCGGGTGCATGATGTCAACGAAACTGTTCAGGCCCTGGACGTCTGGCAACAGAGCAGCAATAAGGAATTTGGGAAATAATGGTGAGAAAATATTTTGGTACCGATGGTATTCGCGGCAGAGTTGGTGAGTACCCGGTCACTGCAGACTTTATGCTTAAGCTTGGCTGGGCGGCAGGCACCGTATTAACCCGTCACACTGAGGGTAAAAAGCGCGTGCTGATTGGCAAGGACACCAGGGTATCTGGCTATATGTTCGAGTCAGCGCTAGAGGCAGGCCTAGTAGCCGCCGGTGTTGATGTGGATATGCTAGGCCCCATGCCGACTCCGGCTATTGCCTATCTCACCAGAACCTTTCGGGCTGCGGCCGGTATTGTGATCAGTGCGTCCCACAACCCTGTCGAGGACAATGGCATCAAATTCTTTGCCGCTGACGGTTATAAATTACCGGACCAAGTCGAACTTGAAATTGAAGCACTGATGGATGAGCCTCTGATTACTAATAGCTCCCACCATCTGGGTAAGGCCCGCCGTCTGAATGACGCTACCGGGCGTTATATTGAATTCTGTAAAGGCACATTGCCTGCAGGTTTTGATCTAACCGGTTTAAAAATTGTGGTCGACTGCGCCAATGGCGCTACCTACCACGCTGGCCCCAGAGTGTTTAAAGAGCTGGGCGCCAAGACTATAGCTATGGGAAATACTCCCAATGGTTTTAATATTAACGAGCAGTGCGGCTCGACCCATATGGATGGCCTGCAACAGGCAGTTATAGAACAGCAGGCAGATTTTGGTATTGCCTTCGACGGTGATGGCGATCGCGTGTTGTTTGTTGATGGCAACGGCGAAGTTGTAGATGGCGATGAGCTGATTTATATCATTGCTCAGCACCGCAGGGCCAGTGGCAACTGCAGAGGTGTTGCTGGTACACAGATGAGTAACCTGGGTCTGGAATTGGCCCTTAAAGATTTGGGTATCCCCTTTGAGAGAACCAAAGTCGGTGACCGCTATGTGGTTGAAGCCCTAAAAGCTAACAACTGGGAGCTGGGAGGTGAGGCCTCGGGTCATGTTTTGTGCAGCGACCTCAATAGCACTGGCGATGGCATAGTGGCTGCGTTGCAGGTGGTATTAGCGCTTGCTGAAAGTGGCCGCACACTGGCCGAGCTAAAAACAGGCATGAGTAAGTTCCCACAGACCATGATCAATGTGCGGCTATCGGCAAAAGTCGATATCAGCAATAATCAGGTGATTAATGACGCAGTGACCGCCGCTGAGACTGAGCTGGCAGGCCGGGGTCGCGTTTTGCTGAGACCCTCAGGCACAGAACCCCTAATCAGGGTGATGGTAGAGGGAGAAGATCAGGCCTTGGTCAACAAGCTGGTTGCCAGCCTGGCAGAAACTGTAGAACAGCAGGTAGGATAAGCTTTTGACTGGATGCCGAAACCGGTATTCCCGGTTGTAACTTAGCCCTTTGTCGGGTAGGATTCTCGCCCGTTTCAAAGGCCCCTTCAAGAGGAATGACTAGGATGCCAAATGCGCTAGTTGCGGGTAACTGGAAAATGCACGGCACAGCTGCATCGGCGGCCCAATTAGCCAGTCAGTTGGCCCGGCAGTGGGCTGATGCAGACGCAGCGGAAGTGATTGTTTTTCCACCGGCTGTGCATATAGCCACAGTAGCTTCAGTTCTGGTAGAGAGCAGTGTAGCCATAGGCGCACAAAACCTGTCGCAGTTTGAAAGCGGAGCCTTTACCGGCGAGATTTCCGCCGCCATGCTGGTTGATCTGGGTTGTAAGTATGTACTAGTGGGTCATTCAGAGCGGCGCACAGTGTTTGGCGAAAGCAGCCACTGTGTAGCAGAAAAGTTTGTCGCGGCACAGGCAGCGGGCTTAATACCCATACTCTGTGTCGGTGAGACCTTACAGCAGCGCCAGCAGGGTCAGACCATGACTGTGGTTGCAGACCAGATTGCTGCTGTGGTTGAGCAGGCAGGCCTGGACAGGGTTTGCGATGGAGTTATTGCCTATGAACCAGTATGGGCCATAGGCACAGGTGAAACAGCCAGCCCGCAACAGGCTCAGCAGGTTCACCAAGGCATCCGAGCCCAGCTTGGTGATGCCGGTATTGATACCAGTCTGCTTTACGGCGGCAGCGTTAATGGCGACAATGCGCGTCAATTATTTGGCCAGCCAGATATTAATGGTGGGCTGGTTGGCGGAGCCTCATTAGAGGCGGATAGTTTTTTAAATATTGCACAACAACTGATCGAGCAACAGTAATGGAACAGATTATTTTAATTTTTCACTTTGTGGTAGCCGTTGGCCTGATAGGTCTAATTTTGCTGCAACAGGGCAAAGGTGCTGAAGCTGGAGCCTCATTTGGTTCAGGCGCTTCACAGACAGTATTTGGCAGTGGCGGCGGCTGGAATTTCTTCAGCAAGACGACAGCTATTTTGTCGACTATCTTTTTTGTCACCAGTGTCAGCCTGGCTCTGATAGCCAAGAATAAGACCGTAGTTGATGAAGAATTACTGCCTGAACTGCAGTCAATTCCCACTCAATCTGTTCTTGAAACCGATCTCCCTGTAATTAATTCGGTTGATGATCTGTCTTCAGGAGACATCCCGGAAATACCGGCGGAATAGCAGCCTCTCAATATAGAGGTTAGCAGCAATTTAAATTTAGTTATGCGGACGTGGCGGAATTGGTAGACGCGCCAGCTTGAGGGGCTGGTAACTTCGGTTGTGGGGGTTCAAGTCCCCCCGTCCGCACCACTAAATTGCAGGTTGGTAAAAAAGCTCCATTTAATGGGGCTTTTTTTTTAGCTATAAATCGTCTTTTTATGCAATTTTGCCGCTGTCGCAGTGCTGTACGTCTTTGTCGCAAGTTCAAAAGCATCGATGCAAACTTAGGAACAAAATGCCGCAAATTCCACTTATGAATGATTAGAGATGCGGCAATGACAACAACCTCAAAAATAACCGAGACCAAGCCCTTTGGCTTTGGTACACAGATTCGCAAGTCTCCCTATTTTGATGCCACGTTGCGCTGGGGTGCAGCCGGATTTTCTGTTTACAATCATATGTATATCCCCAGAGATTTTGGCGATCCAGAGCAAAATTTTTGGAACCTGATTAACAGCGCCACCCTCAGTGATGTAGCGGTTGAGAGACAGGTTGAGATCACTGGGTCAGATGCGGCCACATTTGTACAGATGTTGACTCCACGCAACCTGTCTAACTGCGCTGTAGGCCAGTGCAAATATGTGCTGATCACCAATGCTCAGGGTGGCATTCTCAATGATCCCATTCTGCTGCGCTTGGGTGAAAACCACTTTTGGCTATCCCTGGCAGACAGTGATATTTTACTCTGGGCCCAGGGTCTGGCTGTGACCTCTGGGTTAGATGTTGAAATTTGCGAGCCCGATGTGTCTCCTCTGCAGCTGCAGGGTCCCAAATCTGGTGAGATTATGCACAGCTTGTTTGGCGACCGAATCAATGATTTGCGTTACTACTGGTTTGCAGATTTTGAACTGGATGGTATGCCGCTAATTATCTCTCGCACAGGTTGGTCCAGCGAGCTGGGATACGAGATTTATCTGCGTGACGGCAGTCGCGGTGATGAGTTGTGGGAGCGTCTTATGCAGGCAGGCCAGCCCTTTGGTTTGCAGCCTGGCCATACCTCAGCCATACGTCGTATTGAGGGGGGCATGCTGTCCTATCATGCGGATATGGACAGCCACACCAACCCCTTTGAGTTGGGGCTCGACCGCCTCGTTGATCTGGAAATGGACGCTGACTTTATTGGCAAGGCCGCGCTTAAAAAAATCGCCGAGCAGGGCGTTAGCCGCAAGCAGGTGGGATTAGAGATCGACGGCGAACCTCTGGTGGGCGCCAATAACGACTTCTGGCCAATTATTGTAGGTTCAGAGCAGATTGGCTGTGTCACGTCGGCGATCTACTCGCCGCGACTGCAGGCAAATATTGCCCTGGCGATTGTGAGTATAGACTTTAGCGCGCTGGATACTGAGGCCGAGATAGTCACCTCATCAGGCCGTCGCTCTGTTAAAGTTGTGCCCAAGCCATTTTACGATCCCAGAAAAGCAATAGCGGCCAAGGCCGAATAAAAATAATCCATGGGTATTGCAATCAATCACAATAACTACTCAGACGCCTACCTCAAGCAGATACTCAGCGAGGTCAAAACCATAGCGCTGGTGGGAGCCAGTCCAAGGCCAGAGCGCGATAGCTACAGGTGCATGGCAGCGCTGCTCGACGCTGGTTACAATATAATTCCGGTAAATCCTCGTGAGGCGGGCAATAGCATCCTGGGTCAGCGCTGCTATGATTGTCTCGCTGCCATAGAGCAGCCCATAGATATGGTAGAGATTTTTCGCTCATCAGAGGCGGCATTGGCTGTCACTGAGGAGGCGATCTCTATAGGTGCAAAGGTGGTGTGGATGCAGCTTGAGGTGCGCAATCAACAGGCCGCCGAGTTGGCTGAGGCCGCCGGTATCAAGGTTGTTATGGATCGCTGCCCAAAGATAGAATTGACCAAACCCTATTGGACTGGAGTAGAGGCTTAGTTCAAATTCAAAAAATAATAAACCCCAAGGCAGGGGCTGAGAGGCGGTTATGGCAGATCAGGTAGACAGTGATATTTTACTCAGTGAAACATCAGAGGGTATTCTAAGGCTGACATTAAATGACCAGAAGCGTCGCAATGCACTCTCTGAAACTATGTTGGCGCAGCTGTCTGACACCTTTGCCCAGGCGGCTCTCGACCCCGCAGTGCGGGTAATAGTGTTAGCCGCTAATGGCCCCGCCTTCTGTGCAGGCCACGATCTCAAAGAAATTACTGCAGCCAGGTCTGGAAAAGATAACGGCAAGGCTTATTTTGAAGCGCTGTTTGCTACCTGTGCCTCTCTAATGCAACTTATTGTGCGCAATCCCAAGCCGGTGATTGCAGAGGTGACCGGTGTGGCCACGGCGGCGGGCTGTCAGTTAGTCGCCAGCTGTGATCTGGCTATGGCTGCAGACTCAGCGCTGTTTGCTACGCCCGGGGTCAATATAGGCCTCTTCTGTTCAACTCCTATGGTGGCCCTGTCACGCAATGTCGCCAATAAGCAGGCTATGGAAATGTTATTGACCGGAGATATGATCAGTGCACAAAAAGCGCAGCAAATTGGTTTAATTAATCAGGCTATCAGCCCTGAGGAGTTAACTGAACAAACCATGGCTATGGCAACCAAAATTGCTGCCAAGTCGACCATGACCATTGCTATGGGCAAGCGAGCATTTTATGAGCAGGCAGAGATGCCATTGGAAGACGCCTATAACTATGCTTCTCAGGTGATGGTGGATAATATGCTTAAGCATGATGCTGAAGAGGGCATAGGCGCCTTTATCGGAAAGCGTTCACCAGAATGGCAAGATAGATAGTACAGGCTATGCCCAGCATCTATGATCTTGACCTCGACCAACAGCAGGCTAATTATCAGCCCCTGACGCCGCTGGCATTTTTAGAGCGCGCCGCCGCGGTGTTCCCCGACCACACAGCAGTGATTTATGGTGAGCTGCAAATAAACTACCGGGATTTTTATCGTCGCTGCCGACAGTTTGCCTCGGTTTTAGCGGCCCGTGGAATTGGCCGTGGCGACACAGTATCAGTGATGCTGGCCAATACTCCGGCCATGCTGGAAGCCCATTATGCGATCCCTATGTGCGGTGCTGTATTGCACAGCATGAACACCAGGCTGGATGCTGGGGTGATTGCCTTCCAGTTGGACCATGCAGAGTCGCAGGTATTGATTACAGATACCGGATTTTCCGCGACCATGGAAGAAGCCCTGAGGCTGGCCAGTGTTGAGCCTCTGGTTATCGATTATCAGGATGCAGTTTTTCCGCAGACCGGCGAACGGCTGGGTAGCCATGACTACGAAACTTTACTGGCTGCAGGTGATGCAGACTTTGCCTGGTTGATGCCTGAGTCTGAGTGGGATGCTATTGCCCTAAATTATACCTCGGGCACCACAGGCGATCCCAAAGGCGTGGTGTATCACCATCGTGGCGCCTGCCTACTGGCCCAGGGTAATGCGATCACAGCCTGCATACCCAAACATGCGGTCTATCTCTGGACCCTGCCTATGTTCCACTGCAATGGCTGGTGTTTCCCCTGGACCCTATCCGCGGTCAATGGCACCCATATCTGTCTGCGCGAGGTTCGCGCTGATGCTATCTGGGCGGCGCTGGCAGACCATCAGGTTACCCATCTCTGCGGTGCGCCAGTGGTTATGTCGACTATTCTGACTGCTGAAGCAGCACAAAAGCGACCACTGCCCCAGCCTGTGGAGTTCTTCACTGCTGCCGCGCCGCCACCAGAATCTGTGCTCTCAGATATGCGTGAGGCCGGATTTAATGTCACTCATCTCTATGGCTTGACCGAAGTCTATGGCCCTGCTGTGGTCAATGATTGGCATGCCGACTGGGATCTGTTGCCTGCCCCAGAGCAGGCGGCATTAAAAGCTCGCCAGGGGGTGCGCTATCAGGCTCTCGAAGCGCTGGATGTGCTCGACCCAGAAACCATGATTCCCGTGCCCAGGGATGGGGAAACATTGGGCGAGGTAATGTTCCGCGGCAATGTGGTGATGAAGGGCTACCTTAAGAATAAGCAGGCTACAGACAAGGCATTTGCCGGGGGCTGGTTCCACTCTGGAGATCTGGCTGTGGTCTATCCCGATGGCTATATACAGCTAAAGGATCGCTCCAAAGATATTATTATTTCCGGGGGCGAGAATATTTCCTCTATTGAAATTGAGGAGGTGCTGCACAAGCATCCTCAGGTCGCCGCCGCCGCTGTGGTGGCCATGCCCCATGTTAAATGGGGTGAAACCCCCTGTGCCTTTATTGAATTGGTGGCTGGAACAGAGGCGACGGCAGACGATTTGACCCAGTGGTGTAAACAGCATCTGGCCAGTTTTAAGGTGCCCCGCCAATTTGTGTTTGAGAATATAGTTAAAACCTCTACAGGTAAGGTACAGAAGTTTATACTTCGCCAGCAGGCAGAAAAATTAGCTGGGGAGCAGAATTTTTGAATACAGGCAAAATTATTGGTGGGCTGGTGGGATTTATGGTGGCGGGCCCCTTCACAGCGCTGTTGGGCCTGTTTATAGGTCATCAATTCGATAAAGGCCTGGGTGGCGCGCTCAGACCCATGTCTGCCCAAGAGCAGGAGCTTGTTCGCACCACATATTTCGAGACATTATTTAGCCTGCTTGGTCATTTAGCCAAATCCGATGGCCTTATATCTAAGGTTGAGATTGCCCAAGCCGAGTCTCTGATGGGCAATATGGGGCTGGATACCAGTAGCCGCCGCGCTGCTATTGAGCTATTTCAGCAGGGTAGTAAAGCTGAGTTTTCCATTGATCAGACCATGGCCACATTTAATAGGGTCTGTGGCCGTCAGAATAATCTCAAGCGCTCTCTACTGAATTATCTGCTGGCGTTGGCCATGGCTGATGGTGAGCTGCACCCGGCAGAGCAGGATGTGCTGCAAATCGTGGCCAAACACCTGGGTTTTTCCGCGTCTCTGTTTAAAAAGTTTATTGAAATGGTTAAGGCCCAGTCCCAGTTTAGGGACTCGGGCTACCAGCCCCAGGGTCCCAATACTCAGGGCCAACTGGATGCTGCCTACACTGCTCTGGGAGTTAAGGCGTCCAATACAGATGGGCAAATCAAAAAGGCCTACCGAAAATTAATCAGTGAAAACCATCCAGATAAATTGATTGGCCAGGGTATGCCTGAGGATATGGTCAAGTTGGCAACCGAGCGCACCCAGAAAATTCAAACCGCCTATGACTGTGTGGTTGCTCACCGAAAATAAAAATCGTTTGTTTGTCACTGTGTTGTTGACCTTGCAGGGCCCTCTACCTATAATGCGCGTCCTCTCAAAGAGGGCGGTTTTAAGGTTTAAATCGCTGTGTCGGTGCGGGATGGAGCAGTCTGGTAGCTCGTCGGGCTCATAACCCGAAGGTCGTTGGTTCAAATCCAGCTCCCGCTACCAATTTTCACAGTTCAACTTGATGTGAAAACTTCTGACACTAAAGGTGATGTACTTGCAGTATTTTTTGTCTATGCTTGCATTACTAAGTAGAAAAAGGAGCCCCTGATAAGCTTGTTTTGATTCAGGTTTCTACTATGAAAATTCGCGTCGGGTCCGGCGCAAATCGAGGAGCCCCATTTTGGGGCTTTTCTTTAGCAGTTGAAAAAATGGGCCCTTGGCCCATTTTTTGTTTGTAGGAGTTACCCATGGCTGTTGCCGATATAAAATTAAAACAGCTGTTACAGCCAGTAGTCGAAGCTTTGGGTTGCGAGCTCTGGGGCCTGGAGTTGCAGGCTGGTGGCAAGACTAAGCTGCTGCGCATTTTTATAGATCGCGCAGAAGAGGGTGTAGGTATCGAAGACTGTGAGCGAGTGAGTCGTCAGTCGAGTGCGGTGCTGGATGTAGAGGATGTTATTAATGGTGAGTACATATTAGAAGTGTCCTCGCCAGGTATGGATAGGCCTCTGTACGAGCTCAGTCAGTATGAGCAGTACATAGGCGAAGATATTTCGTTGCGTCTAAGGTTTCCCTATGAGGGAAGGCGTAATTTTAAAGGTCGGCTTACAGGAGTCGACGGTGACGAAATTATAGTGGTGGCAACAGATCATGAGTTTCTGTTTCCGGTTGAAGGCATAGAGAAGGCTAACGTGGTTCCTCGCTTCTGAGGCATGTGGAGTTTGAACAATGAGTAAAGAAATTTTAATGGTTGCTGAAGCTGTATCCAACGAGAAAGGCGTGGATCAGGGTATTATTTTTGAAGCAATTGAGCAGGCACTGGCTATGGCCACCAAGAAGCGCTACGAAGAGGGCGCTAATATTCGCGTGGTGATTGATCGCGAGACAGGTGACTATCAGTCATTCCGCTGGTGGGATGTGGTCGCCGACGACCAGATGGCCGAGCTGGGCACCCAGTTCACCACTGAAGAAGCAATTGAGCAGGACCCGACGCTAGTGGTTGGTGACACCTACGAAGAGACCGTTGAGAATATTGCCTTTGGCCGCATTGCAGCGCAAACCGCCAAGCAGGTGATTGTGCAGCGGGTTAAAGATGCTGAACGGGAACTGATTATTAATCGTTTCCGTCACCGTGTTGGCGAGCTGCTCAGCGGCACCGTCAAAAAAGTGACCCGCGACCACATAGTTGTAGACTTTGGCGAAAACGCTGAGGGTATGCTGCCCCGTGAAGAGTTAGTGGGCCGTGAAATCTTCCGCATCAATGATCGCACCAGGGTGATATTGACAGCTATCCGCGAAGAGACTCGCGGTCCACAGCTGCTGGTTTCCCGTGCAGCGCCAGAGATGCTGATTCAGTTATTCCAGATCGAAGTGCCGGAAATTGCTGAAGGAATTATCGAAATTAAAGGTGCCGCCCGCGATCCGGGGCAGCGCGCCAAAATCGCAGTAAAGAGTAAAGACGCCCGTATCGACCCGGTTGGAGCCTGTGTGGGTATGCGCGGAGCGCGAGTTCAGGCAGTCTCTAACGACCTGGATGATGAGCGTGTTGATATTGTGCTCTGGGACGATAACCCGGCCCAGCTGGTAATCAATGCCATGGCGCCCGCAGAGGTTGAGTCCATTGTTGTCGATGAAGACAGCAACACCATGGATGTAGCCGTCAATGATGAAAACCTGGCCCAGGCAATTGGCAAAGGCGGACAGAATGTACGTCTGGCCTCTGAGCTGACCGGCTGGAATATCAATGTTATGACCATTGAAGATGCCCAGCAGAAGCATGATGATGAATCATCAAACTTTGTTGAGAGTCTGATGACCGCACTGGACGTAGATGAAGATGTTGCTGTTGTTCTGGTTGAAGAAGGTTTTACCAGCATTGAAGAAGTTGCCTATGTTCCCCTAGAGGAGATGAGTGCAATCGAAGGCTTTGATGAGGATATTGCTGAAGAGCTGCGCGCTCGAGCTAAAGATGCTCTTTTAACCATGGCCCTGGCCAGCGAAGAGCAGCTATCCAATGTGCAGCCCGCCGAGGACCTTCTGACTATGGAAGGTATGGATTCGGAACTGGCATACAAGCTGACCGCAAAGAACATTATTACCATGGAAGATCTGGCTGAGCAGGCTGTAGATGATCTGATGGATGTAGATGGTATGGATGAAGAGAAAGCAGCAGCATTGATCATGACTGCTCGTGCACCTTGGTTTGCAGAAGAGCAAGGCGAGTAATTAGTCGAGCGGTACTAGAGGAAAAATAATGGCTGAAGTTACAGTAAGTGAACTGGCAAAAACCGTAGGCGCATCTGTCGATCGTTTGCTAATGCAAATGAAAGAGGCTGGGCTGAGCCACGGCTCCGCCGATGCGACCGTCTCCGATGAAGAAAAGCAAACACTGCTGGCCTATCTGAAGAGCCTCCACGGAGCAAGCTCTGCAGAGCCAAAGAAAATCACATTGCGGCGCAAGACTGTCAGTACATTGAAATCTGGCAATCGCAAAACCGTTAATATTGAAGTGCGTAAAAAGCGCACCTATATCAAGCGCAGCGACGAGGAGTTAGAGACTCAGGCTGCAGCGGAAGCCGAAGAAAAAACGCGCCTTGAAGAAGAGGCCGCAGCCGCGGCACTGGCAGCAGCTGAAGCAGCTGAGGCCGCCGAAGCAGCCGAGCCCACAGAACAGGAAGCCCCAGCAGAAGAGGCCAGCCCTGAGCGCAAGCTAGTCAAAAGCTCAGGTATTGACGATATAGAAGAGAGACGTCAGACCGCTATTCAAAATCGCCGCAAGGCAGAGGTTGAAGCCAAGGCTGCGGCTGAGGAAGCAGCCAAGGCCAAGCTGGAAGAAGAGGTCCGCAAAGCAGCAGAGGCAGCCTCTGCCCTTGAGACAGGTGAAGCCAAAAAAGCCGCTAAGCCTACCAAGACCATGCCAGCCTCCGAGCCCGTGCACGATAAGGGTCGCCGCCATGGTAAGCCCGTCGATGATGATGACGATAAGCCGGGCAAGAAAACAATTAAAAAGACTCTAGGCAAAGGTGGCAAAAAGAAAGGTCGCCTGCAGCTGGACGATGGCTTAGATGAGCGCGGCAGAAAAGGTCGCCTGCGCACCAGCTCTGTGGTTCTTAAAGTCGATAACAAGCATACCTTCCAGAAACCAGTAGAGAAGAAAGTGCTGGAAGTCGCAGTTCCCGATGAACTCACCGTGGGCCAACTAGCGCAGAGCATGGCCATTAAATCTGGTGCTGTGGTCAAAGAGCTGATGAAACTGGGCGTAATGGCCAACATCAATCAGGTTATTGACCAAGAGACCGCCTTCCTGGTAATTGAAGAGCTTGGACACACTGGAGTTGCCGCTCAGGATGAAACCGTAGAAGACGAGCTAGCCAAAGAATTTGAAAACATTAAGTCTGAGGGTGATGAAGCTCCTCGAGCTCCTATTGTCACAGTGATGGGCCATGTAGACCATGGTAAGACTTCACTGCTGGACTATATTAGAGAGTCAAGGGTTGCCTCTGGCGAAGCCGGTGGTATTACCCAGCATATTGGTGCCTACCATGTGGACACGCCCAAAGGCATGGTCACATTCCTGGATACTCCCGGACACGCCGCCTTTACCGCAATGCGTGCCCGTGGTGCCCAGAGTACCGATGTGGTGATTCTGGTGGTCGCCGCCGATGATGGCGTGATGCCGCAGACTGAAGAGGCGATTCAACACGCGCGCGCTGCTGGTGTGCCCATTGTTATTGCCATTAACAAAATGGATAAAGAGGGTGCTGACCCAGAGCGTGTCACCACCGAATTAGCAGCTAAAGATGTTATTCCAGAAGAATGGGGCGGCGATACTCAGTTTATTAAAGTATCCGCCCAAACTGGTGAAGGCATTGACGATCTGTTAGAAGCTGTGTTGCTGCAGTCTGAGCTACTTGAGCTTACAGCACCGGTTGATGTCCCAGCTCGCGGTGTCATTGTAGAATCTCGCGTTGATAAAGGTCGTGGTGTTGTGGCCACAGCACTGGTTCAGCAGGGAACATTGCGCAAAGGCGACTTTATGCTAGCCGGTGAGAGCGTGGGTAAAATTCGCGCTATGACCGACGAAGCCAAGAAGCCGACTACCGAAGCTGGTCCGTCCATTCCTGTAGAGATACTGGGACTGGATGAGACCCCCAATGCGGGCGATGAGTTTTTTGTGGTTGCCGATGAGCGCAAGGCCAAAGAAATTGCCGAGTTGCGCACCAATAAAGCACGTCATGAGCGCATGTCGCGTCAGCAGGCCGCCAAGCTAGAAAATATGTTTACCGATATGGGTGTAGAGCAGGTCAACAAGCTCAACCTTATTGTTAAGACCGATGTGCGCGGCTCTCTTGAAGCTATTAATAGTGCACTGCACGATTTTGCTACCGACGAGGTTGCTGTAGATATTGTTGCTTCCGGTGTGGGTGGCATTACCGAATCCGATATCAACCTGGCGCTGACAACTGGCGCTATTGTGCTGGGCTTTAATGTGCGTGCTGGCGGATCTGCCCGTGCCCTGGCTGAGAAAGAAGAGGTTGAAGTACGCTACTACAGCGTAATCTACAACCTTCTCGACGAAGTTAAACAGGCGCTGTCTGGTATGTTGGCCCCTGAAACCCGCGAAGAAATTGTGGGTATCGCCGAAGTGCGCGACGTGTTCCGTTCACCCAAGTTTGGTGCAATTGCCGGCTGTATGGTTATTGAAGGTACTGTGTATCGCAACAAACCAATCCGTGTACTGCGCGACGATGTGGTTATCTATCAGGGCGAGCTGGAATCTCTGCGCCGCTTTAAAGATGAGGCCGCGGATGTTCGCAACGGTATGGAATGTGGTATCGGCGTTAAGGATTACAACGATGTTAAAGCGGGCGATCTGATTGAAGTCTACGACGTCACTCAGGTAGAGCGCTCGCTGTAACAGCGGTCAGGATATAGATGCCAAGAGAATTTACCAGAGCTGAGCGAGTATCAGATGCTGTCCAACAGGAGTTGGCAGTGCTGATACGCGACAATGTGCGGGATCCCAGAGTGGGTATGCTCAGCGTGACAGATGTGGATATTAGTCGAGATCTGGCCTACGCAAAGATTCATATCAGCTTTGTGGGTGAGCGCAGTCAAGATGAAATTGATCAGGGTATTGGCGCGCTCAATGGCGCCTCTGGCTATTTGCGTAAACTGCTGGCCTCAAGTATCAAGCTGCGAATCACGCCTAAGTTAACCTTCTTTTTTGACGAGTCTGGCCGCCGTGGTCAGCATCTGTCTGCCCTAATTGATTTGGCTGTCTCTAAAGAGAGCCCTGTGGCAGAAGAGACTGACAGCGAGGAAAGCTAGACTTGGCTCGCAGACGCAATCGCGGTCGTTCGATCAACGGTATATTCCTGCTCAACAAACCTCTGAGCCTCTCGTCCAATCAGGCATTACAGCGGGTGAAGAACCTATTTGATGCCAACAAGGCAGGGCATACAGGTGCGCTGGATCCACTGGCTACCGGAGTATTGCCGATCTGCTTGGGCGAAGCGACCAAATTTAGCCAGTTTCTGTTGGACTCCGACAAGCATTATCGCAGTACCTTTACTCTGGGCGTAGCCACAGAAACCGGTGATTGCGATGGCGATATTGTTGCAGAGGCAGATGCCTCAGGTCTAACCCAGGATCAAATCGAAACGGCTATAGACGCCTTTCGCGGTGATATCCAGCAGGTGCCATCCATGTATTCAGCACTGAAGCACAATGGTCAGCCCCTCTATAAGCTGGCGCGCCAGGGCATTGAAGTAGAGCGCGAAGCCAGAGATATTACTGTTTATAAGTACCAAATTCTCGATTTCCGCCCCGGCCCCCAGGCTGAGTTGGATGTAGAGGTTCATGTCAGCAAAGGCACCTATGTGCGCAGCCTGGCAGAGGATCTGGGAGTGGCACTAGGCTGTGGCGCTCATGTCAGTGCGTTGCACCGCCATATCGCCGGGCCTTTTACCCATGAAGAGACCTTGACGCTGCCAGAGCTAGAAAAAATCCGTGAAGGTTGCGAACAGCCGGCGGACCTAGACTATCTGCTCAAGCCCATGGATATAGCAGTTGCCGACAGAATGGCCGTGGAATTGAGTGAAATTGTGGCCGGATATTTCCAGCTGGGCCAGGAAGTAATGTCGACTCAGGCCTTTCGCAATGGACAAGAAGGCGATATAGTGCGCGTCTTTCGCGAGGGTGGCACTTTTTTAGGTGTTGGAACAGTTACCGAAGACGGTAAAGTAGCCCCGAAAAGATTGGTAGTTGAGAGCTAACTTCCCAAAAATTTGTAATAGGTTGTCTGTAAATATGCGCGGGCAACCTGAATTTAACTAACCCGCATATTGGAGAAAGTATCATGGCACTGAGTGCAGAAGAAAAAGCAGCAATCGTTACTGAACACGCAACCTGCGAAAATGACACAGGTTCACCCGAAGTACAGGTTGCACTGCTAACCGTAAACATCAACAAGCTACAGGGTCACTTTGGAGATCACAAAAAAGATCACCACTCACGTCGTGGTCTGATTCGCATGGTTAACCAGCGTCGCAAGTTGCTCGACTACTTAAAGAGCAAAGATGCAGAGCGTTATTCCGCGTTGATCAAAAAGCTTGGTTTACGTCGATAAGTGTTCTCGGTGCGGCTCCTGTTAAACTAGGGGCCGCATTCATTTCTAAGAGCACATAATTTAATCGCCCCAATGCTATGTCCCTATCTTTGCTGATCGAGTTACTTATGGCTGTCAATGCTGGCAGCCATAAGTAACCCGAGCAGCGCACAGGGCATGCAGAAAGGCGCTAATTGGTAAAAATACAAAGGTAAAAATATGACTCCTTTAATTAAGAAGTTTCAATACGGCAACCATACCGTAACTCTAGAAACTGGCCGTATTGCCCGTCAGGCAACTGGTGCAGTTTTATGTTCAATCGATAACACCTCAGTACTCTGTACTGTAGTTGGCGCACGTGAAGCCAAGCCGGGAATGGATTTCTTCCCACTGGGCGTTCATTACATTGAGAAAGCTTACGCAGCGGGCAAAATCCCCGGTGGCTTCTTCAAGCGTGAAGGTCGCCCCAACGAAAAAGAGACACTGACATCGCGCCTGATCGACCGCCCGATCCGTCCTCTTTTCCCCAACGGCTTTAAAAACGAAGTACAGGTTGTTTGTACTGTTATGTCAGCCGAGAAAAACATTGATCCAGATATCGCCGCAATGATCGGTACCTCTGCAGCACTGTCTATTTCAGGTATCCCCTTTAACGGCCCAGTTGGCGGCGCTCGTGTAGGTTACACCGAAGAGCAAGGCTACCTGCTGAACCCAACCTACTCAGAGCTGGAAGGCTCATCACTGGATATGGTTGTTGCCGGTACTAAAGACGCAGTATTGATGGTTGAATCAGAAGCCAGCGAACTGTCAGAAGATATTATGCTGGGTGGCGTACTGTTCGCTCACCAGGAGATGCAAGCTGTTATCAGCGTGATTGAAGAACTGGCCGCTGAAGCGGGCAAGCCTCGCTGGGACTGGCAGGCAGAAGAAGAAAACATTGAACTGAAAGACGCCCTTAAAGCAGCAGTTGGCGCCGAACTGGACGCAGCCTACCAGGTGGTAGACAAGCAGGCTCGTGTTGCCTCAATTAACGGTCTTCGCGATCGCGCTATTGCAGAACTGGCAAGCGAAGATGGTCACTCAGAAGAAGACATGAAAGATGCCTTCAAAAAGCTTGAGAAAACCATTGTTCGTGGTCGTATCATCCGCGGTGAGCCGCGCATTGATGGCCGTGACACCAAGAAAGTTCGTGCTATCAACGTAGAAGTAGGCATCCTGGACAAGGTTCATGGTTCATCATTGTTTACCCGTGGTGAAACTCAGGCCATAGTTGCTGCAACACTGGGTTCAACCCGTGATGCACAGATGATCGATGCTCTGGAAGGCCGCCGTGACGACCCCTTCATGCTGCACTACAACTTCCCTCCCTACTCAGTAGGCGAATGTGGCCGTATCGGCTTCACCAGCCGTCGTGAAGTAGGCCACGGTCGTTTGGCTCGTCGCGGTATCAACGCCGTACTGCCTTCACAGGAAGAGTTCCCATACGCCATGCGCGTAGTATCAGAGATCACCGAATCTAACGGTTCAAGCTCAATGGCCTCAGTTTGTGGCTCAAGCCTGGCACTGATGGATGCTGGTGTACCTCTGAAAGCACCAGTTGCCGGTATTGCCATGGGTCTGGTTAAAGAAGACGAAGGCTACGCAGTACTGACCGATATTCTGGGCGACGAAGATCACCTGGGCGACATGGACTTTAAAGTGGCTGGTACAGCTGCAGGTATCACTGCACTGCAGATGGATATCAAAATCGAAGGTATTACCGAAGAGATTATGGAAATTGCCCTAGAGCAAGCCATGGAAGCTCGTCTGCATATCCTCGACGAAATGAACAAAGTCATAGCCGCAGGCCGTGACGAAGTTGCTGAAACCGCACCTCGCATGGGCCTGATGCAAATCGACCCAGACAAGATCCGCGACGTTATTGGTAAGGGCGGCGCAACCATCCGTTCACTCTGTGACGAGCACAACTCAACCATCGACATCACAGACGATGGCGCAGTTAAGATCTACTCCGAAGACACAGATGGCCTGAACTCAGCGATGGAAGCGATCAATGCAATCGTCGCCGACCCAGAGCCAGGTACCATCTACGAGGGTAAAGTGGTTCGCATCGTAGACTTCGGTGCCTTCGTTAACTTTATGCCGGGTACAGACGGACTGGTACATATCAGCCAGATCGCCCAGGAGCGTGTTGCCAAGGTAACCGATTACCTGAGCGAAGGTCAGGACGTTCGCGTTAAGGTTCTCGAAATCGACAACCGCGGCCGCGTTAAGCTGTCCATCAAAGAAGCTCAGCTGGAAGAGGGCACAGTCCCAGAAGCACCAGCTGCCGCTGAGTCGACTGAAGAAGAAGCTCCAGAAGCCTAATTCTCAGTCGCAATAAAAAATCCCCGCCTGCACTGCAGCCGGGGATTTTTTTTGTTCTAAATTTTGTCGATCCTCCTGGGTGGGTATACACGGGACCCCAGCCCATAACCATTCCAAATCCGGCAACAGCGGTTGTAAGTAATTGCTAGCAGTGCGACTTATTTTGGAGAAAGGCATTTGCCTATGTGACTACTTATAAATATCGTCACCAGGCAAGGCCTTATAGGTTTCGAGAACCTCAGAATGCAATATTTTATTAATAATAGTTGTTGATCCACCAAAGTAGGATGATGGTCTGTTGTAGGGGCTGGCCAAGAACCAATCGCAGGTTGTTGGCCATATCGCATTGGGAACCAGGCCAGCTACTTCAATACCGTGACGATTAACTGCCTGTTCATAGGCTGCCAGCCAGCAGTCTCTAAGCCTAGATAATGTAGAGCTGAAGAGTAAATAGCTTTGTTGTCCGGTGTAGGTCTCAAACTTTGCTTTTGCCTGGTGGTATATAGGAAGATTGAACCCTTCCCAGATACCACACAAGACTTCCTGATTAGGGCCACCTATTTCAGCAAGGATCGCAAACAGGCTGTCCATCATATCTACGGTTAATTCACCCTCTAAGGGCCTATCGATGCCCGCCGTACCAGGTTCTTGGGTAATGAATGGAAAGGTTTGAAGAAATTGCATCAGCCGGTGGGGGCGTCGGTTGTTGGCGATTTCGACGTCATCCCATCGAACAGGAGTTAACTTTTCCTTATCGACCCAGCCAGCGCGAAGCGCCGCCCAGCCTTCTTTATCGTTTGGGTCTAAAGCGTCAAAAGACCAACCAGGGTGGCAAATGCGCACATAGCTTGCAAATCCCGATGGCACAATGGTGTGCAGTGTGTGCTTGGGGCCAATACATCGATCAACTGCCCAGGCTGCGCGTTTTGCGTTGGGTTCTATATCGTAAAATTCTAAAAAATTATCCATAGGTAATGACTTCCATGCCACTGATCTGAACTGGTAATTACGTCTACTATAGCAGGACGTTCGGGACGCTTAGAGAAGGAGTTTAAGGCGAGATAACTTTAGTTAGATGCCAATGAAAGCAATTCCGAAGCATGAGAAAGCGTCTGATCTGTCACCTGAGCACCACCCAACATACGAGCCAACTCATCCACTCGCTGCTGACGATCCAGCGCAACCATCAATGACTCGGCATTATTCGCCTCAATCACCTTGCTGGCCCGATAATGATGATGGGCATGGGCCGCCACCTGAGGCTGGTGAGTCACGCTAATCACCTGGCCCCGATCACCCAGTGTCTTCAGCAACTGCCCAACAATATCCGCCGTACTGCCACCAATGCCCACATCTACCTCATCAAAAACTAGCGTAGGAATCTTAGAGTGCCCGGCCGCCACCACCTGAATGGCTAGGCTTACCCGAGAGAGTTCACCACCTGAGGCAATCTTGGCCAATGGCTTATGAGGCTGGCCTGGATTAGTGGCAATCACAAACTCCACTTCCTCAAGACCACTGGCGCGGAATTCGCCCTCAGATACAGATTTGAGTTGCACCAACAGCTCAGCACCCTCCATAGAGAGCTTCTGCAGCTGCTGATTGATTTCTGCCGCCATGGTTTGGGCGGCTTGCTGGCGAACAGCGCTTAACTTTTGCGCCGAAGCCTCATAGGCAGATGCTAGCTTGGTCAACTGCTGTTGCAGAGCATCGATACTCTCACCGCCATCCTGTAGGCTCTGCAACTCTGCCTCCAGCTCCGTTAGAGTCTCCGCCAACTGATCCGCATTGACCCTATGCTTGCGCGCCAGCTGGAAAATCACCGCCAGCTGCTCCTCTACCTGCTGCAAGCGCTGGGGGTCAGCTTCAAAGCGATCCACATGGCTCTCGATTTCCCGAGTGGCTTCCTCAATCTGAATAAGACCGCTCTGCAGCAGTTCTTCAGCGTTAGACAGAGCTTCAGGCTTGTGTTTAAGCCCAGCCAGGGTAGACAGCGCACGGTTGAGACCGTCGCGCACATTAAAACCTTCATTTTGATCACAGATTGCCAGCACGCTCTGGCTCTCCTGCAAAATTTGCTCGGCATTGGCCAATGTTTGCTGCTCAGTCTCCAACTTATTCAGTGACTCTGGTTGCAGATCCAGCTGCTGTAGCTCATTGACCTGAAAGCTCAATAAATCCTTGCGGGCAATCAACTCATCCGAGCGTTCCATCAGGCTGCGTAGCTTTTTATCCGCAGCATGCCACTGGCGGTAGTCCGCAGCGACCTGAGCGGCTAAATCTGAGGCGCTGGCATAGTCATCTAGAAGTTTGCGATGGGTTTCTCGACGCAGCAGCGATTGATGTTCGTGCTGGCTGTGAATGTCAGTCAGCATTTCGCCGAGCTGTTGCAGTTGCTGCATGGTGCAGCTCTGGCCATTGATATAGCCTCTGGAGCGCCCCTCTGTAGTATAGATGCGGCGCAGAATGCACTGCTCATCTACACTAAAATCATGCGCATCCAGCCAGCTGTTAGCCTCCTCGAGGCCTTTTATATCAAAGGTTGCAGTGATTTCGGCGCGATCTTTACCATGACGAATAGTGCCAGTATCTGCGCGGTCACCCAGCGCCATACCCAGAGCATCCAGCACCAGAGACTTACCGGCACCAGTTTCACCTGTTATGGCCGTAGTGCCCGCGGAAAATTCTATTTCCAGAGACTCTACCAGAGTGTAATTATTGATATTTATCGATAGCAGCAAGGTATTTTAATCAGCTAAAAGTCAATTTAGGTTTATACAGAACAGATTGATGTTAAGCAATCGCTTGAAACTCAATAGTTTGTCCCCATATCTAGAAACAGAGTGAATATAAGGATCCGCAGGATCAACCCAATGAACAGAAAGTGAGGAGTTGGCGTGTCAGAAGAAACCAACAATGATGAAAAAACCGCAGCAAATGATGAACCACAGACCTCTTCGACAGAAGAAAACATCAAGGCAACCTTAGATGAGGTTAATGCCGAGATTGAAGCTGAGCTTGTGGACGAAATGGATGCCGAGGCAGCTCAGCAGGAGCAGCAGTCGGAAACAGAACAGTTAAAGGCTCAGGTAGCCACAGCCAATGATCAGGTACTCAGGGTACAGGCGGAGATGCAGAATGTGCGTCGTCGCGCCGAGCGAGACGTTGAAAATGCCCACAAGTATGCGCTGGACAAGTTTGCCGCAGATCTGCTGCCAGTAGTCGACAATCTTGAGCGAGCGCTGGCCGCTATAGATAGTGCCGATGAGGGGCAGAAAGCCGTCGCCGAGGGGCTGGAGCTGACCTTAAAGTCCTTTATGGACGTGCTCACCAGGTACAAAATTGAAGCTATAGACCCAGCTGGCCAGCCCTTTGACGCCGAGCTACATCAGGCGGTAAGCATGGTGCCCAATCCCGATTTGGAGCATAACACTGTGATGGATGTGTTCCAGAAAGGCTACAGCCTCAATGGTCGGCTGGTAAGGCCTGCCATGGTGGTGGTTTCCCAAGCATAAAAAAACACTCAATACTGGCTGCGACCCTTGAATTTTTATAAATCGCACCCAAATACCCAACAAGCAGTTAAATATTTACAAATAAGTAACGGAGAAACAGAAAATGGGAAAGATTATCGGAATTGATTTGGGAACCACCAACTCTTGTGTGTCGGTTCTCGAAGGCGATAAGCCCAAGGTGATTGAAAATGCCGAGGGGGCGAGAACTACTCCCTCAGTAGTGGCTTTCACTGATGAAGGGGAAATTTTAGTAGGCCAGTCAGCCAAGCGCCAAGCGGTAACTAATCCTCACAATACAGTGTATGCGGTCAAGCGTCTTATAGGTCGTCGCTTTGAAGACGATGTAGTGCAGAAAGATATCAAAATGGTGCCCTACAAAATCGTTAAAGCAGACAATGGCGATGCCTGGGTAGAGATCAAAGGCGAGAGCAAAGCAGCGCCACAGATTTCCGCTGAAGTTCTAAAGAAAATGAAGAAAACCGCCGAAGACTATCTGGGTGAGACCGTATCAGAAGCAGTAATTACTGTGCCTGCCTACTTTAACGACTCCCAGCGTCAGGCCACCAAAGACGCAGGTCGCATTGCCGGCTTAGATGTTAAGCGTATTATCAACGAGCCCACTGCTGCGGCGCTGGCCTACGGTATAGATAAAACCTCTGGTGACAGCGTGGTTGCTGTGTACGATCTGGGTGGTGGTACTTTCGATATTTCGATTATTGAAATTGCCGATGTGGATGGCGAGAAGCAGTTTGAAGTACTGGCAACCAACGGTGACACATTCCTTGGTGGTGAAGACTTTGATATGCGCTTGATCGAATATTTATCCGAGGAATTCAAAGCTGACAGTGGCATAGATATTCACGGTGATCCACTGGCTATGCAGCGTCTTAAAGAAGCGGCAGAAAAAGCCAAGATCGAATTGTCTTCCAGCTCACAGACCGAAGTTAATCTGCCCTACATCACTGCAGACGCAACTGGTCCCAAGCATTTGGTGGTTAAGTTAACTCGCGCCAAGCTTGAGTCACTGGTTGAAGATCTGGTAGAGCGTTCGCTGGCACCATTGAAAATGGCCCTTAAAGATGCAGGTAAGTCTACGTCTGAAATCGACGAGATTATCCTGGTAGGCGGTCAGACTCGCATGCCGTTGGTCCAGGAAAAAGTAACCGCATTCTTTGGCAAAGAGCCGCGCAAAGACGTTAACCCAGACGAAGCTGTTGCTGTGGGTGCTGGCTTGCAGGGCGCTGTACTGGCCGGTGATGTAACCGACGTACTTTTGCTCGACGTAACTCCGCTGAGCCTAGGCATTGAGACCATGGGCGGCGTTGCTACTCCGGTGATTGAGAAAAACACCACGATTCCTACCAAGAAATCGCAGATTTTCTCTACAGCTGAAGACAACCAGACAGCAGTAACTATTCACGTGGTTCAGGGTGAGCGCAAACAGGCTACAGGTAACAAATCGTTGGGTCGCTTTGACCTGGCTGATATTCCTCCTGCGCCGCGCGGCATGCCTCAGATTGAAGTGACTTTTGACATTGATGCCAACGGTATTTTGAATGTTGGCGCTAAAGACAAGGCCACTGGCAAAGAGCAGTCGATTATTATTAAAGCCTCCTCAGGCCTGTCAGATGATGAAATTGATGCGATGGTTAAAGACGCTGAGGCCAATGCCGCTGAAGATAAAAAGTTTGAAGAGTTGGTTCAGGCGCGCAACACAGTTGATGGCCTGGCCCATGCAGCCAAGAAAACTCTTGAAGAGGCTGGTGACAAAGCCACCGACGAAGAGAAGACAGCGATTGAAGCGGCTATCAAGCAGGCAGAAGAAGCAGTTCAGGGCGACGACAAAGAAGCCATAGACGAAGCAGCCAAGGTTCTCTCGGAAGCTTCATCTGGTCTAGCTCAGAAGATGTATGCCGAACAGGCAGAGGCTGGCCAAGCTGAAGGTGGAGAGCAGCCCGCTGGTGATGAGGCTATGGACGCCGAGTTTGAAGAAGTGAAAGACAATGCAGAGGAAGAGGTAAAAGAAGACAAGTAAGTCTTCGGTCGTTTTCTCTACGTTTATTAGGCGCGGGCTGAGTTCCGCGCCTAATATTATCAGCGATATTTAGGAATAAAGAATCAACTTATGGCCAAGCGCGATTACTACGAAGTACTGGGTGTAAAGAAAGGAGCCTCTGATCCAGAGATCAAAAAGGCATTTCGTCGCATTGCGATGAAATATCACCCGGATCGCAACCCAGACAGCAAAGACGCCGAAGAAAAGTTCAAGGAAGCCCAGGAGGCCTACGAAATTCTCGGAGACGAGGAAAAGAAATCGGCCTATGACCGCTTTGGTCATGCTGGTGTCGACGGCAATGGCGGCGCAGGTGGCTTCGGCGGCGCTGGCGGAGCAGGTTTTAGCGATGTGTTTGGCGATGTATTTGGCGATATCTTTGGTGGAGGTGGCGGCCGTGGCCGCGGTGGCCCAGCTCGGGGCTCAGACCTGCGCTATGACCTGCAGCTGGATCTGGAAGATGCAGTAAAGGGCAAGACAGTACAGATAGATGTGCCTACCATGAGCCACTGCGAACCCTGCGATGGCTCGGGTGCGCGCAAAGGTTCATCCCCAGTGACCTGCGATACCTGCGGTGGCGCTGGTCAGGTGCGCATGTCCCAGGGCTTCTTTTCTGTGCAGCAAGCCTGCCCGCAGTGTCGTGGCCGTGGTCAGATGATCTCTGACCCCTGTGGCGAGTGTCATGGACAGGGCGTCAAAGAAGAGCGCAAAACTTTGTCGGTTAAGATTCCGGCAGGTGTAGATACCGGCGACCGCATTCGTCTGGCAGGCAAAGGTGAAGCTGGCCCCCAGGGTGGCCCAACTGGTGATCTCTATGTGCAGATGCATGTGCGCGATCATGAGATCTTTGTGCGCGACGATGCAAACCTTCACTGTGAAGTGCCCATTAGCTTTGCTCAGGCAGCCTTGGGCGGAGAGATTGAAGTCCCCACATTGTCTGGCAAGGTCAAATTAAAAGTCCCAGCAGAAACCCAGAGCGGCAAGCTGTTCCGATTGCGAGGCAAAGGTGTAGCCCCAGTTCGCGGTGGCGCAACGGGCGATTTGCTCTGTCGAGTGGTTCTGGAGACGCCGGTCAATCTGAATAGCGAGCAGCGAGAGATACTGCAGCAGTTTGACAAGAGCCTAGCGGGCAATAGCAAGCACTCCCCGCGCACCAATAACTGGTTTGATGGGGTTAAGAAATTCTTCGATAATCTGACCGGTTAAGGTTACAGTTAAATTATATTTACTAATCACAGGAGCAAAAACCATGACTAATATTGCCGTAATTGGTGCTGGCGGTCGCATGGGAAAAGCTCTGATTGAAACCATTGCTGCCACCGACGGCGTGCAGCTCAAAGGTGCTCTTGAGAACCCGCAGAGCTCATTGATCGGTGTAGACGCCGGTGAACTTGCGGGCATAGGCCGCAACAATATTGCGCTGGTGGCTTCTCTGCAAGAGATTGTCGGCGACTTCGATATACTTATCGACTTTAGCATTCCCGCTGTGACCGCAGCCAATGCCGCATTCTGCGCCGCCCATGGCAAGAAAATGGTTATTGGTACCACCGGTCTCGACCAGGCGCAGCTGCAATCTGTGATGCAGGCAAGTCACAGCAACGCTGTATGCATGGCCTCCAATTATGCCACCGGAGTCAATCTCTGCTTTAAGCTCGCCGAACTGGCCGCTTCTGTGCTGGGCGACGAGGTGGATATCGAAATCAGCGAAGCTCATCATCGTCATAAAATTGATGCTCCCTCAGGAACAGCGCTCTCTCTGGGAGAGTCAGTGGCAGGTGCTCTGGGGCGCGATCTAAAGCAGGTGGCTGTCTATGGCCGCGAGGGGCAAACCGGAGCCCGCAATCCTGAGACCATTGGCTTTGCCACGGTGCGCGCTGGGGATATTGTTGGCGACCACACTGTACTGTTTGCCGGGGAGGGTGAGCGCATAGAGATTACCCATAAAGCCTCGAGCCGCATGGCCTTTGCTCGAGGCGCTGTGCGAGCCGCCAAATGGCTGGCGACTCAGGAGCCCGGCCTGTTTGATATGCAGGATGTTTTGGGGCTCAGGTAGAAGCACTGTCAAAATAGCGCCTAAACGGGCGAATTTATAGATAACAGTGATAGACAAAAACTGCCTCTTTCAATACAATGCCGTTCTAACACCGCGACATTAAAAGCGGTCTCGTTCCGAGAGGTTAGGCCACAGAATATTATTTAATTAAACGAGATGAGACGCCGAGTTTCATCTCGTTTTTTTGCAAATGTCTGATGTGCATTTCGGATTTATCTGATTCCAGGTCCATGTGACTAATTAGGAGGTTGTGTGAATTCCCATACTCACCGGGAAGCCGTACTCGCGCTCGCAGACGGAACAATTTTCAGAGGAACTGCCATAGGTGCAGATGGATCCTCTGTTGGTGAAGTAGTCTTTAACACAGCTCTCACAGGGTATCAGGAGATTCTTACTGATCCCTCATACGCTCGTCAGATTGTGACTCTCACCTATCCCCATATAGGTAACACAGGTGTCAACAAAGAAGACGAAGAGTCCGATCAAATCTGGGCCGCTGGCTTGGTGATTCGCGACTTGCCTCTGCTGGCCTCTAATTTCCGCAGCGAGCAGAATCTCGATGACTATCTCAAAGAGAAAAATATTCTTGGTATCGCCGATATAGATACCCGCAAATTGACCCGGATACTGCGTGAAACCGGTGCCCAGAGTGGCTGTATTATGGCCGGCGATATTGATGACCAGGCTGCACTCTCAGCAGCTCGAGGCTTTGCTGGCCTCAAAGGTATGGATCTTGCCAAAGAGGTGACAACCAGCAGCAGCTATTCCTGGAACGAACACAGCTGGGAACTGGGTGTTGGTCACAGGCAGTCTAGCGGCGGTAAATATAAAGTCGTGGCCTACGACTACGGTGTTAAACGCAATATTCTGCGCATGCTGGTTGATCGCGACTGCGACCTGACCGTGGTGCCTGCTCAGACTCCAGCCAGCGAAGTGTTGGCCATGAACCCTGATGGTATTTTTCTATCCAATGGTCCGGGCGATCCCGAGCCCTGCGACTATGCGATTCAGGCCATAGGCGAAATTCTTGAAACAGATATCCCGGTATTTGGCATCTGCCTGGGTCACCAGCTTCTGGCTCTGGCCTCTGGAGCACAGACCGAGAAGATGAAGTTCGGTCACCATGGTGCGAATCATCCTGTAGAAGATATAGACAAAAATATTGTCATGATTACTAGCCAGAACCATGGCTTTGCGGTGGAAGAAAAGAGCCTGCCAGACTGTCTGCGGGCCACCCATCGCTCATTATTTGATGGCTCGCTGCAGGGTATTCATCGCACTGACAAGGCTGCCTTTAGTTTTCAGGGGCACCCTGAAGCCAGTCCAGGCCCCCATGATGCAGCATCATTGTTTGATCACTTTATTGAATTAATGGAACAGCGCGGTTAATCCCCTATGCCAAAAAGAACTGATATAAAAAGCATTCTAATCCTCGGCGCTGGACCTATTATTATCGGCCAGGCCTGTGAATTTGATTACTCTGGTGCTCAGGCCTGTAAGGCGCTGCGCGAAGAGGGCTTTAGAGTTATTCTGGTCAACTCCAATCCAGCCACCATTATGACCGACCCGGCGATGGCCGATGCCACCTACATAGAGCCCGTGGAGTGGCGCACCGTTGCTAAAATTATTGAAGACGAACGCCCAGATGCTCTGCTGCCCACCATGGGCGGTCAAACTGCGCTGAACTGTGCCCTAGATCTGGCCAAGCACGGAGTGCTGGATAAATTTGGCGTTGAGATGATTGGCGCCAATGCCGATGCTATCGACAAGGCAGAAGATCGCGAGCGCTTCGACAAGGCCATGAAAGCCATTGATCTGGACACTCCCAATTCAGGAATAGCCCACAGTCTGGAAGAGGCCTACCAGGTTGCCGATCGCTTTGGCTTCCCCTGCATTATTCGCCCCTCATTTACCATGGGTGGCTCCGGCGGTGGTATTGCCTACAACCGCGAAGAATTTGAAACTATCTGTCGTCGTGGTCTGGATCTTTCGCCCACCAATGAACTGCTTATCGATGAGTCGTTAATTGGCTGGAAAGAGTTCGAAATGGAAGTGGTGCGTGACCGCAAGGACAACTGCATTATTGTCTGCTCCATTGAAAACCTCGACCCTATGGGTATTCACACTGGCGACTCAATCACTGTAGCCCCGGCCCAGACACTGACCGACAAAGAATATCAAATTATGCGCAATGCCTCGATTAAGGTGCTGCGCGAGATTGGTGTGGAGACTGGCGGCTCCAATGTGCAGTTTGCGGTAAATCCGGAAGATGGCCGCCTAATTGTGATTGAGATGAATCCCAGAGTATCTCGTTCATCGGCTCTGGCATCCAAGGCCACAGGCTTCCCTATAGCCAAGATCGCAGCAAAACTGGCTGTGGGCTATACCCTCGACGAGTTGCAGAATGAAATCACCGGTGGTGCTACTCCGGCATCGTTCGAGCCCAGCATTGACTATGTGGTAACAAAAATACCGCGCTTTGCTTTCGAGAAATTTAATCAGGCCGACGCCTCACTGACTACTCAGATGAAGTCTGTGGGCGAGGTTATGGCCATAGGTCGCACTTTCCAGGAGTCCATGCAAAAAGCACTGCGTGGTCTGGAAGTGGGTGTGGCAGGCTTTGATCCGCAACTTGATCTCAGCGATGAAGGATCCACCGCTATCCTCAATAACCAGTTGGCAGAAGCTGGCCCAGACCGCATCTGGTATCTGGCCGATGGCTTCCGCCGAGGTATGAGCATCGAAGAAATTTTTGCCATGACCAAGGTTGATCCCTGGTTTCTGGTACAGATTGAAGATTTGATCAAAGAAGAACAGAGTTTGGCTGGCAGCCAACTGGCAGATTTAGACAAGCAGAGCCTGTATAGGCTCAAGCGCAAAGGTTTTGCCGATCGCCGTCTCGCCGATATTTTAGGCTGTGCCGAAGCCGATGTGCGTGAGCTGCGCTACAAGCACGAATTGCACCCAGTGTATAAGCGAGTGGATACCTGTGCCGCCGAGTTCAGTACAGAAACCGCCTATATGTATTCAACCTATGAGGAAGAGTGCGAGGCCAACCCCAGCGACAGAGAGAAAATCCTGGTTCTGGGTGGCGGTCCCAACAGAATTGGTCAGGGTATTGAGTTTGATTACTGCTGTGTCCATGCGGCGCTGGCTATGCGTGAAGATGGTTACGAGACCATTATGGTCAACTGTAACCCAGAGACAGTGTCAACCGATTACGACACCTCCGACAGGCTATTTTTTGAGCCAGTGACCTTGGAAGATGTGCTGGAAATTGTGCGCGTCGAAAAACCCAAGGGGGTGATAGTTCAGTTCGGCGGTCAGACGCCATTAAAATTGGCTCGCGCCCTTGAAGCCCAGGGTGTGCCAATTGTGGGTACAACGCCAGACGCTATTGATCGCGCTGAAGATCGAGAGCGCTTCCAGCAGATGATTGAGAAGCTGGGCCTCTTGCAGCCTTCCAACAGCACTGCGCGCAGCGCCGCAGATGCAGTGGAGCTGGCCAAACAGATTGGCTATCCATTGGTAGTGCGCCCCTCCTATGTACTGGGTGGCCGGGCGATGGAAATTGTCTACAAAGAAGATGAACTGCGACACTATATGAAAACTGCTGTGGAGGTCTCTGAAGACTCTCCTGTACTGCTGGACTTCTTCCTACCCAATGCTATTGAAATGGATGTGGATGCTGTCAGTGATGGCGAGCAGGTAGTGATTGGCGCGATTATGCAGCATATTGAACAGGCCGGCATTCACTCCGGTGACTCCGCCTGTTCTCTGCCTCCCTACAGCCTCGGCGAAGAGATTCAGGATGAAATGCGCGAAGTCTGCAAGAAGATGGCTCGCGAGTTGGGCGTTCGTGGATTGATGAATGTTCAGCTGGCCCTGCAGGACGGCAAAATTTATGTGATTGAGGTCAATCCTCGAGCATCTCGTACCGTGCCCTTTGTATCCAAGTGCATAGGCACCTCCCTGGCCAAGATTGCCGCCCGCTGCATGGTGGGCCAGAGCCTGGAGTCCCAGGGCTTTACCAAGGAAATTATCCCCCCATACTTCAGTGTTAAAGAAGCTGTGTTCCCCTTTAATAAATTCCCTGGCATTGATCCGATTCTTGGGCCAGAAATGAAGTCTACGGGCGAAGTGATGGGTGTGGGCGAAACCTTTGCTGAGGCCTATGGTAAAGCGGAACTTGGCGCCAGCGATGAGATACCCTCCCAGGGCAATGCCTTTATCAGTGTGCGCGAGCGGGATAAACATCAGTTGCCCGCTCTGGCCGGAAAACTCAAAGAACTGGGCTTTAATCTGATTGCCACCGAGGGCACTGCGGCTGTTATTGAAGCTTCTGGTGTCGAAGTGGAGAGGGTTAAAAAGGTAAAAGAGGGCCGGCCCCATATTGTGGATATGATTAAGAGTGATAAGATTAATCTAATTATCAACACCACCGAGGGGCGCCAGGCAATTACTGATTCCTCAACCATCAGATCCAGTGCTGAGCAGCACAGGGTTTATTACACTACCACCATGGCTGGTGGCAGCGCAGTCTGTGAAGCACTGCAGTTTGGCGGCGACATCAAGGTGCGCAACCTGCAGGCTCTGCACGAGGGTATTATCTAATGCAAAAAAATCCTATGACAGTCGAGGGTGAGGCTGCTCTGAGAGCCGAGCTAGACCGCCTTAAGAAGCAGGATCGCCCTGTGGTAATTCAGGCTATTGCCGAGGCGCGGGAGCATGGCGACCTCAAAGAGAATGCCGAATACCATGCAGCGCGAGAGCAGCAGGGCTTTATTGAAGGTCGTATTCAGGATATTGAAGGCAAACTCTCCACGGCCCAGGTGATTGATATATCAGCCATGCCCCAGGGCGATCGGGTGATTTTTGGCTCTAAGGTGACCATTCTTAACGTTGAGACTGACGAACAGGTGACCTACCGCATAGTGGGTGACGATGAAGCCAATGTTAAAGAGGGAAAAATCTCCTACCAGTCACCTATAGCTCGCGGTCTTATCAGCAAGGAAGTAGGCGATGTTGTAGTGGTAAAGACTCCGGGCGGCGACGTTGAATTTGAAATTGACGATGTAGTCTACACTGTCTAAAAACAGTTGCCTGATACCTAAGCCAGCTAGCTGCTGGCTTGCATAAGAAACAGCATCAATGCCTTTTGCGCATGCAGACGGTTCTCCGCTTCATCCCAGACCACTGAAATTTCAGTATCTTCCAACAACGCCGCAGACACCTCTTCCTCGCGGTGAGCGGGCAGACAGTGCATAAATAGCGCCCTATCTGCAGCATGGGACATCAGTTCGTGGTTGACCTGAAAGCCGGCAAATTTCTGCAGTCTCTCTTGCTGTTCCTGTTCCTGCCCCATAGAGGCAAATACATCTGTAGTGACCAGGTGCGCCCCTGTTGCAGCCTCAACTGGGTTATGGCTGAGGCTGACTAAATTACTGGCCTCTGCCAACAGATCTGCGCAGGGTTCATAGCCCGCAGGGCAGGCAATCTGCAGATTAAAGTCAAACTGTATAGCCGCATTGATCCAAGAGTTGCACATATTATTGCCATCGCCAATCCAGGCGACAGTTTTGCCTTTGATGGATCCGCGGTGCTCGGTAAAGGTCTGTATATCCGCCAGTAGTTGGCAGGGGTGATATTTGTCGGTGAGCGCATTGATCACAGGTACTCTGGAATAGGCTGCAAAACGCTCTGCAATTTCCTGACCATGGGTGCGAATCATCACCATATCCACCATGCGGGATATTACTCGGGCGGAATCCTCAATGGGTTCACCGCGTCCCAGCTGGGTGTCATTTGGTGACAGAAACAGGGCATGGCCCCCCAATTGAGCCATGCCGGCCTCAAAAGATACGCGAGTTCTGGTAGACGATTTTTCAAAAATCATACCCAGCACCTTGCCGGCAAACACTGGTTCTTGACGGTCTTCCAGCTTGGCAGCTTTCATTTCAATAGCTAGATTAATCACCTGCTCTAATTCGGCAGGGCTCAGATCGCGCAGCGAGAGAAAATGTCTAATAGCCATAATGCATTAGTCCTTATCAAAGTCTTTAATAAGTGGCACCAGAATATCTACTAGCTGATCTGCCTGGTTAGAGGTCATGACAAAGGGCGGCAGCAGTCTGATTACCGAGTCAGCGGTGACATTAATAATCAGGCCTTTTTCCATCGCCGCCATAAACAGTGATTTACAGGGTTTGTCCAACTCTATGCCAATCATGCAGCCGCGGCCACGAATCTCCAACACATGGTCGGTATCTGCCAGCTCTGTCTGTAGATTATTAATAATTCTGTCACCCAGTTCCGCCGCTCGCTTATCCAGCCCGCCATCGACAATTTCAGTAACCGCTGCCAGGGCAGCAGCGCAGGAGAGGGGGTTGCCACCAAAGGTTGAGCCATGATTACCCGGCTGCATTAGCCCTGCGGCCTTGCCGGAGGCCAAAATGGCACCAATGGGTACACCATTGCCCAGCCCTTTTGAGGTGGTCACCACATCGGGCACAATACCGCTGTGTTGGTAGCAAAAATATTTACCTGTGCGGCCATTGCCGGTCTGAACCTCGTCCAGCATCAGCAGCCAGCCACGTTGATCACAGAGCTCTCTGAGTTGCGACAGATAGTTGTTGTCGGCAACTCTGATGCCCCCTTCACCCTGAATAGGCTCGACAAATACAGCACAGATATCAGGGTTGTTGTCGCCTATGGTCTTTAGCGCTTGAATATCATTAAACGGGCCCCGGGCAAAGCCGCGCACCAGGGGTTCGAAGCCAGCCTGTACCTTGCGGCTTCCAGAGGCGGTCAATGTGGCCAGGGTGCGACCATGGAAGGCATTATCCATCACCAAAATAGTAGGCAGCTTGATGCCTAGTTTATTGCCGTAGAGCCGTGCCATTTTTATTGCAGCTTCGTTGGCCTCGGCACCTGAGTTGCCAAAAAACACGTTGCTCATGCCGCTGACATCACAGAGCTTATCGGCCAGAGCCTGTTGATTGGGAATGGCGAAAAAATTGGAACAATGGGTCAGTTCAGAGGCCTGCTGGGTAACAGCAGCAGCTATGGCCGGGTGAGAATGGCCCAGACCACAGACAGCAATACCTGATAGCCCATCGAGATACCTATTTCCCCTATCGTCCCACAGCCAGGCGCCTTCTCCCTTAACCAGAGTGGCAGCTCTTGGGCCGTAAGTATTCATTAGAGCTTCTGTAGTCATAGCAGTCCTACTTCGGGAGGTTAATCCCTATTTATTACAATAAAAAAAGGCAGCAGTGCTGCCCTTTATGATTATTTTTATAGTATTGGCCGATGATATAGCGGTTTTTTTATGCTGGCAACCGAGGATTTAGCTGTTACTGTTTGCGCAACCGCTGGTGGTTAACCCAGGCCCAGAGGCCGGTAAAAGCCAAAAAGCAGATCAGCAGCCCAACAATGTCCACGAACAGTACGCCGGCATCGCCAAAAAAGCGGCCACTGTGTAGATCGACAATCAGGGTTTCCAGTGAAATCCCCTGGCTATTGTCTCCGCTATTAAAGGCTGGGGGCAGAGTAGCGGGCTGCAAAATACTCGCCTGGTTTATTATTGACAGATCATCGACAGCGCTGAGATTTAACAGTTCGGGATCAAATTCCCAGGCCATAGCCTCACCTAGAACAATAATTCTCTGGTCAATGGAGGCCAGACCAGTGCTATTGGCAGGCAGGCCCTGTACCTGATTAAAGGTTTCCAGTAATAATCCTTGGGGAGTTAGCAGAGCCATAGAGCCCTTGCACAGGGCGACAATTAATTGATCAGTCGTGGCCACAGCAGCTAGTGGCGGCGGGCAATAACCCAGGGGCTGGTGGTTAAAATACAGCTGCTCTGAGCCAGTGCCATAAACCCAGTTATCCGCAACAGCATATGCCTCCGCTCTCTGGGGTGCTACACCGTACCAGGACAGCAGCCAGTCGCTAGTTAAATTGATTTTACTTAGACTGAGGGCAGGGGAGTGGTTGAGAGCAAAGCCGGTAATAGCCAAGAAAATCATCACCACAAACACCGACAGACCTATACGTCGATGCCAGCGCAGGTTCAGAATAATTGACTTCTTAATATCCACGGCGAGCCTTATCAATCAGGTTAGTACTAGTCTGTTTTCTTGGTTTGGCTATGATAATACAAAGCGAGAGCTGCTACCTTATTTACCGCCCACATAGATAATGTAGCGCCAGTAATACCGTCTATATTTTGATTCAGCTTCATGTCCTGGGTCAGTGATGCGCCACGATACTGAGCAGTGTAAGCTGGGTAGCGCACCTCGCCACCGCGGCTCTCCCTGTAAGCCAGAATTTTTATCTGTTCGATTTTATCCTGATGGATGACTATACCAATGGTGATTGGCATTTCTTTGCCAATCTCTTCCAGTATCCAGGCAGTTTTGCTGCCCGCCATATGATAGCGTACACGCAACCCAGCTACAGGCCGGTCGAGAATATTTTGGGCCTGCTGTCGAATCTCTGCAGTCAACCAGAGAACTCCAGGTTTGGGCGTTTCAGGGGCAAATGTCTGGGCGATAAAATCTGGACCAGACTGATAAACCCCTTTGGCCATCACCAGGGGTGAGACCAAAGGGGTTAGTAGCATGGCACCCACCAGCATCAGGGCTTTGAAATTAAGTCTGTGCATTTAGAAAGAATAGCCGACGCCCATATTAATACCGTCATAGCCTTTTTCACCTGGCGCATCCTGATTCTGGTAGTCAAGCTTGAATACCACATTGGGATGTAGCCAGTAGTTGAGGCCCAGATCGATCTGAGTGATTTCAGAATCTGTAGCACTGGCGGCACTGTTGTCCCACTGGCTATAACGGGCAAATAAACCCAGTTTTTCGTTCAGTCTGTAGGATGGCTCAATATACAGACCAGTCTGCTCACTGGCCCCATCCATAGTGGCATTAATCACATTATCAAAATCCCACTGGGCATAGAGCGCGCGCAACTGAAAATCGTCTCTCTGCCAGGCGACATGGGTTTCAAATAGGGTGCCATCAATGGCAGCCCCCTCACCCTGTCGCACGTCAGCCTGGTACTGCAGAGATGCAGCGACTTCCAGTCCGGGAATCGCGGTGTATTTTAGACGTCCGGTAAAGGCCATATTGTCGGCCTTAGCCTTGCCTACTTTTTGGCGACCATCGCGGGGTTTGTGCTTGCCTTCAGCAATATACAATCCAGAGTGGGCAGCAATGTCGTAGCTCAGTCCAGGGCTCAGTTCGCCGTTTAAAGCAGCGCCGGCTTCCCACCAAGTCGCTGGGATAATATTTTTCTCAACATTATTGCGCTCGGTACCATAAAAAGTATTGGGCTCGTGGGTTTCATTGAGCAGGCCTATAGGCATCAAAAATAGTCCAGCCTTTGCAGACAGGCTGTCTGTTGCATCCCATTCGATATAGGCTTGCTCTAGCTCTATCTCACCCGCTTTGCCTTCGCCGGCAATGCTATGTTCCAGCTCCAGCTCAGAGAAGAAGCGAATTTTGTCGCTAAACTGATGACCGGTAAACATCACATAGCGGTGAAAATCTACCTCATCCTTGGTGGCAGAGGCATCATCTTTTTCAAGACTGTTGTAATGTACCTCGCCATATCCACCGAAAGTGGTTTTACTGGCAGCAGCAGGTGCAAGTGCGATCTGCTCTACGGCGGTAATAGTAGCTTCTGTTATAACTTCAGTTTCTTTTAGCTGGCTTTTAAGCTCGGCAATTTCAGCCTGCTGATTCTGAATCATCTGCCACATCTGCTCTAGTGTTGGCGTCTCTGCCTGTGCTGTTGCAGTTAGGTTCAAGCCAATTGCTAGGGCAAGAATCTTTTTGTACATCAGTGAACTCCTAAAAAGAATTAAATTTAATGGGATAAGTTATTTAAGACGAGACTATAGCTCTGATTAAACGCAAATGCAAATCGTTCTCATTTGCATTATCAAAAAATAGCATTTATCCCGCGAGTCCCTATGGATTTATCGACAACTAAAAATTATTAACCTGAAGCCCTGTATCAGCGTCGTTGAAATTGGTACCATTCCAGCCATACACAACTAGCTATTATCTTTAGAGGTTTGTCTTAATGGACATTATGGAAACGATCCGCGATCAGGTGGAAAACAACTCAGTACTTCTCTACATGAAAGGGTCTCCCAATCAGCCTCAATGTGGTTTTTCTGCACGCACAGTGCAGGCCCTTATGGCCTGCGGCCAGCGCTTTGCCTATGTGGATATTCTGTCTAACCCGGAAATCCGCAGTAATCTGCCAGCCTTCGGCAACTGGCCTACCTTCCCTCAGCTCTGGGTTGCCGGAGAGTTAATCGGCGGCTGCGACATAGTGACGGAAATGCAGGAGAAAGGTGAACTCAAACCTTTGATTGATGAAGCTATAGGTGAAGAGCCCTCAGCGGAATAAAGAGCCCTCAGCCGAATAAAGAGCCCTCGGCGGAATAGAGAGCCCTCGGCGGAATAGAGAGCCCTCGGCGGAATAGAGAGCCCTCAGCGGAATAAAGAGCCCTCAGCGGAATAGAGAGCCCTCAGCGGAGTAAAGAGCCCTCAGCTCAATTAAAAAGCCTGGATCCCCATCCAGGCTTTTTGCCGTCTATCATCTCGATGTCAACCGTTTAGGGTCCCCAGCTGTTCTATCAAAACAATAGCCAATTTCAATTGGCTGATGGCCATCCCCAGTGCCATTATCTCCGTACAATCTATTCTTTGAATTTCAATTTTATTTTTTTATTAAAGGAGCACTTTATGGGTGTTTTAGTTGGACGATCAGCACCTGATTTTACCGCAGCAGCAGTTACTGGAAGCGGAGAAATCCTCGATAACTTTAACCTCAGCGAAGCCATCAAGGGCAAGAAGGCCGTAGTTTTCTTTTACCCGCTAGACTTTACCTTTGTCTGCCCCTCTGAGTTGATCGCTTTTGATCATCGCTACGAAGAATTCCAAAAGCGTGGTGTAGAGGTAATAGGTGTGTCTATCGACTCCCAGTTCTCTCACAACGCATGGCGCAATACCGCTATTAATGACGGTGGCATTGGTGCAGTTCGCTACACATTGGTTGCAGATGTAAAGCACGAGATCTGCCAGGCCTATGATGTTGAGCATCCTGCTGACGGAGTTGCTTTCCGCGGTTCTTTCTTGATCGATGAGCAGGGTATGGTTCGTCATCAGGTAGTCAACGATTTGCCTCTGGGTCGCAATGTAGATGAAATGCTGCGTATGGTTGATGCACTGAGCTTCCACGAAGAGCACGGTGAAGTTTGCCCCGCAGGCTGGAACCGCGGCGACAAAGGCATGAAAGATACCACTGCAGGTGTGGCCGAGTATCTGTCGGAGAACGCCGACGCTCTGTAATATTGGGCAGTAGCCACAGGCAAAATAAAAACCCCGCGTCTAACCTCGCGGGGTTTTTTGATTTACCTGTTGGCGAAGTGGATCACATATTGGCTGTGCAGGGTTGGCTAACATAGCTGCTAAATTTTATCAGTCTCCAAGGACCCATCATGAAACCTGTATCTCAATTACTCAGTGCTGCGATAGCACTTACCCCTCTGACCGCCGCCGCAGATTTTATGGGCCTCTATCTGGGAGCGGGCTCCTGGCAGAGCGCTCCCGCAGGCGGTATTGGTCGCACCGATATAGATCTGGAGTCCACACTGAATCTTGAGGAAGAGAGCAACGGATTTGCCTATATGGCCATCGAACACCCACTTCCCCTGCTGCCCAATCTGCGACTCCAACACAGCGAGATGAATTGGACTGGCAGCGCCCTTATCACTGCTGGCACAGATTTAAACGGCAATCCATTTACCACCAGTCAGCAGGCCGATATTAGCCTAGATCTCACCCACACAGACGCAACTTTCTACTATGAGCTGCTGGACAACATTATCGATTTAGATCTGGGAGTAACTGCCAGGCTATTTGATGGTGAGGCCAGTCTGGTCGGCTCAACCCAACAGGAGACTATTGAGTTAGAGGCTGTGGTGCCAATGCTATATGGCAAATTGGGGGTAGCTGTACCTACCACTGGATTAGTCGCCGAGCTTTCAGCGAACTGGATTAATGTGGACGAATTTAGATTGGTGGACTGGTCTGCTCAGCTAAATTATGAGTTCGATGTACTGCCAGCCATGGATGCGGGCATTATTCTGGGTTACAGATCTCAGTTGATTGAGTTGGATGATCTCGATGAGTTGCAGTCAGACGCCAAATTTGAAGGCTACTTTTTAGCTTTGCAACTGCATTTTTAATTAGCCGGGCTCTAAGCTCGTCTGCTGCGCCAGGGCCGGGCTATCTGCTCATGTTTGACCTCATATTCTCCGGTTTGACGATCCCTAAGGTAATGGTCAAGAGCCAGCTCCACAACGGGAAAGGCCAGTTCAGACCAGGGAATATCAGCCTCATCAAACAGGGCTACCTCTGAGGATTCTGAGCTGGGGCCGAAAACTGGCTCAGCCAATTCTGCCCTGTAGAACACATAGACCTGGTTGATCTGAGGAATATCAAACAGCCCATATAAAGAGGGGTTGATAACCTGAGCATTGGCTTCTTCAACACATTCCCGCAGTGCACCATCCAGAGAGGATTCTCCGTTCTCCAAAAAACCCGCTGGCAGAGTCCAAAAACCATGGCGAGGTTCAATAGAGCGTTTGCACAGCAACACCTGATCCCCGTAGATGGGCAATACGCCGGCAATAACCTTGGGATTCTGATAATGGATAATCTCACAGGTCACACAGACATGACGTTCCCGATTGTCACCCTCAGGTATCTTTTTTATAACGGCATTGCCGCAAGCGGAACAAAAATTCATGAAAAGCTCAGAAAATATAGTCAGCCGAGTATAATGCACAAATGCTTGAAACGATCAAAAATCAATTAAAAAAATTTCCACTCAACCCCGCACAGCCTAGCCGACAAGATTCAGGCTCTTTAGCTGCGGTGATGGTTCTGTTGCACGGTGATCAGGATAATCCCCAGGTGGTGTTAACTCAGCGGGCAATGCATCTGAATAATCACGCTGGCGAAGTTGCCTTTCCGGGCGGCATGTGGGACCGAACAGACAGGGATCTGCTCCATACAGCGCTGCGGGAAACAGAGGAAGAAATTGGATTGGCACCGACTCTGGTAGAGCCTATTGCCATGTTGCCAGCGGCCTCACCAAAGAGGCGCAGACTTCGTGTAACACCCTTTGTGGGGCTGGCTCAGGGGCCACTCAAGCTGCGCTCCGAGCCATCAGAGATAGCCTCTATATTTGATGCGCCTGTCAGTTTGTTTACCGATATTAATAACTACCAATATTTTGACTTAAAAAATAAGCACGGTGCTCTCAGTTTTCCCTGTCTGCCGTATAAGGGTTATAAAATTTGGGGCTTTACCCTCAACGTGCTGGTAGACCTGTTTAATAGTACCCTGGATGCTGCTGTTGAATTAGAATACCCCAGCGAAGAGTTAATTCAAGAATTACGCGAGAGAGGTCAGCAATGATTTACCGTATTGGCAGCGATATTCCAGAGATTCACGAGTCGGTATTTGTGGCTGAGAGTGCTGATGTGATGGGTAAAGTGGTGCTCAAGAAAGGCTCCAGCGTCTGGTTTAATGCCGTTATTCGTGGCGACTGTGACCTGATTGAGGTGGGCGAGCGCAGCAATATTCAAGACGGTGCTGTACTGCACTGCGATCCGGGCCAGCCGCTGATTATTGGTGAGGATGTGACTGTGGGTCACAACGCTATGATTCATGGGCTGGAGGTGGGCGACCGCACTCTGGTGGGTATTAATGCAGTTATTCTCGACGGTGCCAAAGTGGGCAGCGACTGCATTATCGGCGCTAACACATTGGTTAAAGCTGGCGCAGTTATCCCCGACGGCTCGCTGGTTATAGGTTCTCCGGGAAAGGTCGTGCGCGAGAATGATGAACAGACTCGACAGTTTTTATTGGGCTCAGCCGCCCATTATGTAGAGAAGGGGCTAAAAATGGTCACTGATCTGGTTGAGGTAAAGCGCTAATGTTAGACAAACCAGTTGCCTCTCCCTGCACATCTATCTGCTCGCTTAACGACCAGGATATCTGTATAGGTTGCTACCGCACCAGTAAAGAGATACGTGAGTGGAGCTATCTGGACAACCACCAGCGCCTGGATGTATTGGTGCTCTGTGGTGAACGCAACCAGAAGAACAACCCATTCTATTGATTGCCGCCCACGGCTGATTACTCTTCCTGAACTTTCTTGGGCTCAAGGCAGGTGACTATCAGTGTTTTGATCATAGTCTCGTTAATCTGCTCTGTCTCAAATTTGAAACCATCAATTATAAAGCTGACATTGCCGTCGGGAATGCTCTCCAGTTGTTCTAGAGCCAAACCATTCAGCGTTTTAGGGCCATCTGTTGGCAGGGCCCAGCCGGTAGCCTTGTTGATCTCACGAATTGTGGCCACGGCATATATCTCGTAACTACCATCGCCGCGGGGAATAACCTCTTCAACCTCATCGGCGGTATTGGTGGTGAAATCGCCAACAATCTCTTCCAGAATATCCTCCAGCGTCACCAGCCCCTGCACCTCGCCGTATTCATCTACCACCACCGCAAAGCGGTTGCGGTTCTTTTTAAAGTTAAGCAGCTGTTGGGTTAAGGTGGTGCTCTCCGGAATAAAGTAAACATCTTCGGCAAAGCGCATCAGGGCTTTATGGGTCACCTGCTCAGAGCGCAACAAATGATTGGCCTTGCGCACATGGAAGATACCCACAATATTATTGATATCACCCTCATACAGCGGCTGCCTGGTGTATTCGGAAGACACAATAGTATTCATTAGCTCTTCGATACTGTCTTCAAGGTCCAGGCCCTTGATCTCGTTGCGGGGGATCATAATATCCTCCACGGTCACATTCTCCAGATCGAGAATACCCTTCAGCATGCCCTGGTTACTGTCTGAGAGCTTGTGGCCAGAGACATCCACCAGAGACTTGAGCTCCTCGGTATCCAAACCATCATCGCGGTCTTTATTGGGGTCAAAGCCGAGCAGAGAGATCACCGCATTGGTGAGTTTATTGACCAGCCACACCAATGGGGTCAAAAGCTGCAACAGGGGTTTGAGAATATGGCTGGCTCTAAAGGCAAACCACTCGGGGTTTTGGGCAGCGATAGTCTTAGGTGTAACCTCTGAAAAGACCAGCACAGTAATGGTCAGGGATGCAGTGGCCACCCAGGGTGCAGCCGCTTCGCCCACATAAAGGATAGCCAGCATATTGGCGATAATTGCCGCCAGAATATTGACCGCATTGTTGCCAATCAGAATAAGGCCAATCAGCCTGTCCGGTTTGGCCAGTAGCTTAGCGGCGCGCCTAGCGCCAGAGCTCTTTTTCCTTTGATGGCGCAGCCGATAGCGATTCAGCGACATCATGCCGGTTTCTGAGCCCGAGAAAAAAGCGGATACGATTAGAAGAACTACAAGTGTTAACCACAACACCAGGGGGTGTGAACCGTCCAATGAATGAGGACCTCTGAATTTAAGGGCGATTATGTTGGATTAGTTTACCGTTTTTAGCAACAGGCTTTTTGCACTGAAAAAATCCTCACGAGAGGATAAACTCAACCACAAATTTACTGCCAATAAAGCCCAGCAAAATAGCGCTGAAGCCAGCCCAGGTCCAGCGAATAGCCTTGTTGCCGCGCCAGCCACGGTAATGACGACCCCAGAGCAGTATGGCATAGACGGCCCAGGCCACCAGGCTAAACACCACCTTGTGTACCAGCTTCTGGGCGAACAAATCATCGTAGAACAAAAAGCCGCTGAGCAGCGACAGTGTCAGCAGTATTTCCCCAGCCCAGATCAGCTCAAACAGCAGGGCTTCCATAGTCTGGACCGGAGGAAAGGTGCGCATAAGCAGATTCTGATGCTTGTGTTTGAGCTGCCAATCCTGATAGCCCGCCAGCAGCGCCTGCAGCGCAGCTATGGCCAAAAGGCTGTAGGCAAGGAGTGAAATCAGAACATGGGCCTGCATATCGGCAGACATTGTCAGCGCAGGCTTGGTGCTGGGACTGAGCAGCGCAATCAGCAAACTCAGCGCAGAGATGGGGAATAAAAATAAATTCAGGCTTTGCAGGGGCTTTTTCAAGCCGCTAATCCACACCAGAATATTGATCACCAGAGCCAGCAGGGCAATAATTTTAAGTAGGCTTAAATCCAGGCCACCGTCTACAAACAACATAGCGGCAATAGCCAAACCATGCAGAACAATAGCACCAGCAGCAACCAGCTGCAGTGCCAATGGCTGAGTTTGCTTGTCGAGACGCAGTTGCCGCTGATGGAAGAACCATCCTGCCAGATAGGTGGCAATGGCAGCGAACCCCAGTATTGAGCCTGTCATCATATCAATTCTTAAAATAGCCTAACGAAGTGTGGCATATTCAGCACACAGGGTGAAGAGCAGGACAAAATTATTGCTATAATGCCTGCCTTAATTCGTGAGTTGGAAGCAAATTGCATGGCCATGTTCGAAAGTTTGAGTGATCGCCTTTCCCAAAGTCTTAAAAAGATATCCGGGAAAGCCAGTCTCAGTGAGAAAAATATCCAGGAAACCCTGCGCGAAGTGCGTATGGCGCTTCTTGAAGCAGATGTGGCGCTGCCCGTAGTAAAAGAGTTTGTCGAGCAGGTAAAACAGCGCGCCGTTGGCACCGAAGTGAGCAGCAGCCTAAACCCGGGCCAGCAATTTCTGAAAATCGTCCAGGCTGAGCTCGAAGCGGTAATGGGGGAGAAGAACGAGTCCCTTAACCTGGCAGCCCAACCACCGGCAATTATTCTGATGGCAGGTCTGCAGGGCGCAGGTAAAACTACCTCGGTAGCCAAGCTGTCCCGTTATCTGCAGGACAGAGAGAAGAAAAAAGTGATGGTGGTATCAGCGGATGTCTATCGTCCCGCCGCTATACAGCAGCTGAAGACGCTGGCCTCAGAGGTTGGCGCTGAATTCTTCCCCAGCGAAGCCAGCCAAAAACCCGTAGATATTGTTAACAGCGCCATTGCCGCGGCCAAGACCAAATTTGCCGATGTGCTAATTATTGATACCGCAGGTCGGCTGGCGATTGATGAAGAGATGATGGCCGAGATCAAACAGGTTCACGCCGCGGCCAACCCCATTGAAACACTCTTTGTGATAGATGCGATGATAGGTCAGGACGCCGTCAATACGGCCAAAGCCTTTAATGAAGCTCTTCCCCTGTCTGGCGTTATCCTGACTAAGGTGGATGGCGACGCCCGCGGTGGTGCTGCGCTCTCTGTCCGTCAGGTCACTGGTAAACCGATTAAATTCCTGGGTGTGGGAGAGAAAGTAGACGCTCTGGAGCCTTTCCATCCCGAGCGTATTGCCTCGCGCATACTGGGAATGGGCGATGTGCTCAGCCTGATCGAAGAGGTTGAGCGCAAAGTAGATAAGGTAAAAGCCGAGAAACTGGCCAAAAAAGTCTTAAAAGGCAAGGGTTTTGACCTTGAAGATCTCCGCGAACAGCTTCAGCAGATGAAAAATATGGGGGGCATGGCCGGTTTGATGGACAAACTACCGGGCATGGGCAATATGGCGCAAATGGCTCAGCAAAACGACGTTACCAGCCAGTTTGGTCGCATGGAGTGCATTATTGACTCCATGACGCCCAAAGAGCGCGCCAATCCGGATATTCTAAATGGCTCCCGCAAAAGACGTATCACCAGTGGTTCAGGTACCAGCATTCAAGATCTCAACCGATTGCTTAAACAGCACAAGCAAATGGGTAAGATGATGAAAAAAATGAAGGGCAAGGGTATGCAGAACATGATGCGTGGTATGGGCGGTATGGCGCCTCCGGGTGGCGGTTTGCCCCCAGGTGGGTTTCCAAAGTTCTAACCTCAGTGCGGCGGGGCTTGCGGGCTATTTTGCAGTCTATTCCAAAGGCTTTTAATTAGCGCTAAAAGTAGTTTCCTTTCATCTTCTTTTGACGTAATATACCGCGCCTTTCGTGGGGGTCCTGCTATGGCTGCGTGGATCGGTTAAAACAGACCGAGCAACAGCGCATTCAGGGCCTGAAGTGACAGTAAAATATACAGCATCAAGTAGGTGATTATGCCGCTTGAACACAGGATTTTAGTAAATGGTAACAATTAGATTGGCTCGTGGCGGCTCCAAAAAACGCCCGTTTTACCACCTCACAGTTTCTGATTCGCGCAATGCGCGCGATGCTCGTTACATTGAGCGTATTGGCTTCTTTAACCCGATTGCCCGTGGCGGTGAAGAGCGTCTGCGTGTTGATCTTGAGCGCGTTGCCTACTGGCAGGGCCAGGGAGCACAGATCAGCGAGCGCGTGACTGCACTGGTTAAAGAGGCTGCCAAAGCAGCAGCTTAATTGGTACTGCAGCCCGGGAGTCTTCCATTGGAAACACTTGTAGTTGGGCGGATTACAGCAGTATTTGGTGTGCGGGGATGGGTCAAAGTCCACTCCTACACCCAACAGTTAGAAGCGGTTTTTGACTACCAACCCTGGTGGATTGATACGCCGGACGGTCGACAGCAGGTACTGGTGGACGACTGGAAGCGTCAGGGTGATGGGCTGGTAGTGCATATTAAAGGTGTTGACGATAGAGATATCGCCCGCGCCTGGTGTCAGCAAGATATTTTAGTGGATAAGTCCCTGCTGCCCGTCCTCAGTAACCAGGAGTTCTACTGGCATCAACTTGAAGGGCTTGCAGTCACAAGCTTCTTTGAGGGACAAGAGATCCGCCTGGGACTGGTGAAGTCTCTGCTAGAGACCGGCGCCAATGATGTGCTAGTAGTTGTGGGAGACGTGCAGAGTGTCGATCGTGAAGAGCGATTAATCCCCTACGCAGAGCAGTTTGTCACCAGGATAGACATTGAGAATGGCACCATCGACGTAGTTTGGGACCCCGAGTTCTAGGGTTCAGGAAGTATTGGGCGCAGAGGTCAGATGAATGAAAATTGCATTGATTACCCTGTTCCCAGAGATGTTTGCAGCATTGACCGACCATGGTATCAGCGGTCGGGCCGTCAAACAGGGGTTGCTGGAGATAACCAGCTACAACCCGAGAGATTTTACCGAAGACCGCCATGAGACGGTCGACGACCGACCCTACGGGGGCGGGCCAGGTATGGTAATGATGATAGAGCCGTTGCGAAGGGCCATATCAGCTGCCAGAGAATGGACAGATAACAAAGCGCTGGTGGTGTATCTTTCCCCCCAGGGCTCGGTGTTAAACCAGAGTGCAGTCAATGGTTTCGCCAAACAGCAGTCACTGATACTGGTGGCTGGTCGCTACGAAGGTATCGACGAGAGATTGATACAGTTGGAAGTTGATGAGGAATGGTCCATTGGTGACTATGTGCTCAGCGGCGGAGAGCTGCCGGCTATGGTGCTAATGGATGCCCTGATTCGCCAACTCCCCGGTGCGCTGGGGCACAAGGATTCCGCCGACCAGGACTCCTTTGCGGACGGTCTGCTGGACTGTCCGCACTACACCAGGCCAGAGCATTACCAGGGCCTAGAGGTTCCAGAAGTACTACTCTCTGGCAACCACGAAAAGATTAGACGTTGGCGTTTGCAGCAGTCATTAGTGCGAACCCAGCAAAGAAGACCAGACTTATTGGACAGCCTGCGGCTCAATGCTGAGCAACAGGCCCTACTCAAGGAAGTGAGTGCTGCGCTGGCGGACGATGACAACGGATAATGTTCATCCTCTCTGTACAGAGCTCTAAATCAGGTGGCACAGCCACCAACCAATGAAAATTGAGGAGCAAGAAATGACTAGCAAGACCAATATTATCGCTGCCCTAGAAAAAGAGCAGATGACCAAAGAAATTCCAGATTTCAGCCCAGGTGATACCGTGGTTGTTCAGGTAAAGGTAAAGGAGGGCACTCGTGAGCGTCTTCAGGCCTTTGAAGGTGTGGTACTGGCTAAGAAAAACCGCCAGCTAAACTCCGCATTTACTGTACGCAAAATCTCAAATGGTATTGGCGTAGAGCGTACCTTCCAGACTTACAGCCCACTGGTTGATAGCATTGAAGTCAAGCGCCGCGGTGCGGTTCGTCGCGCCAAGCTGTACTACCTGCGCGAGCGTTCAGGTCGATCTGCACGTATCAAGGAAAAGTTGGGCTAAGCTTCCAGCTTATCCAGCAGCGAAAAAGGCGATCTTAAAGATCGCCTTTTTTATTGCCTGCAAATAATTCCATACCTTGACAGGCCATGCCCATGGTCTACGCTTAATATTGCTCACAGATGAAATGTGATCTAAGTCACAAAATGGCCGTTACACTGTTATTCCCGGACGCTGGCGTCTGGAACCGCCACAGGGAAGCAAAGACTGAATTAGGGATTGATTATGAAAAAGTTATTTCTGGTAGCTGTTATTGCTCTCTGGCCTTTCATATTGTTACCAGCGCAGGCAGACACCGTTGAGCTGCTCAGTATCTGGGCAGCAGACAAGCCAAATGCTTCGGGCGGTGTCGACGAAGATGGCGATGGTTCTATTGATCAAGGCTATGGCTCCTGCATTGTTCCCAACTGTGAGGTCAATACAGGGGATTTAAGCAAAATTACCTCTGATGAGTTCTGGCAGGGCAGTAGCGCCAATGACCACCCCAACCCAGATATGCAAAATATGTTGGCTTTTGAGGGTTTCAGCCTGGGCAGTCTCTCTAAAACTCTAGAGGTAGAACCTGCGAGCACAAAGAGTCTGCTTTCCAGTATAGATTTCTCCGGTTATATCACAGTTAAAGCCTCTGGCTCTGTTTGGCTTTATCTGGTTGAGGATATGGACAGCAACGGAGTTGAGATCACCATAGGTCAAGCGCTCGACGGCAAGTTACACGATATTTCCCACTATTCTGAATGGGGTGTTGCCGAGATACCCATACCTGCGGCTGTGTGGTTCTTTATCACCGGCCTAGTTGGACTATTTGGCCTTCGCGGGCGGAGATGCGGTGTAACACCAGATTAAAGTGATAACTGCGTCTCATTTCTGCTGATAAGAGATTCGCACAATAATTATTTATAGATACACTTTTCGCTGAGAACTCAAAACTCGGCAGTTATTTCGGTATATGAAAGATTTATCAAGGATGGTACGTCCCCAGGACGCAAAAATTAACGCGCTCTCTCGTCTGATCGATGCAGGGATTATTTGCAGCACCCTAGTGGCCCTGGTCTCTATACTTCAACTTGAATGGTTGCCCTCCTACAACTGGTTGCTGCTGATTGCCATACTGCTATTTAGTTTCTTTACCGAGTGCAGCCGCACCTACAAAGCCTGGCGAGACATAAGCATAAGTGCCGAACTTATAGCAGTGACCAGCAACTGGGGCATTATTGTGGCGATTTTTGTTGCCATCGAATTTATTTTTCACCCGGTCGACCTCTACAATCGCGAGATGGTGCTCTACTGGTTTGTGCTGACCCCTATCGAGTTGATCTCCTGGCATTCCATTATGCGCATGCTACTGCGGGCATTTCGCAGCACAGTGGTCAGTGCTAAAAAGGTTGCGATCTACGGTGCCACAGAACTGGGCGTGGGCCTGGAAAAGCGCATTCAATCAATGCCCTGGGCCGGCTACCATTTTATTGGCTACTTTGACGATCGCCGCACCAATGGCAACCGCCGCTTTATTTCAGATCCAACTCTTATAAAAGGTAGCTCTCAGGATCTGATTGAGCAGGCCCGCAAAGGGGAAATAAACACTATTTTTATTACTCTGCCCCTGGCCGCCGAAGCTCGCATCAAAAGCCTGTTAAACCAATTGTCAGATACCACAGTATCCGCCTATATGATGCTGGACCTATTTAGCTTTGACCTACTCAACGCCAGTTGGTTGGATATTCAGGGCATGCCTGCGGTGAGTATTTTTGAGTCACCCCACAGAGGGCTGGATAGCATCAGCAAACGCATATTCGATGTGGTTTGCAGTATATTAATTCTTATATTAATCGCTGTGCCTATGCTGATGATTGCCACTGGTATCAAGCTTACCTCTAAGGGCCCGGTAATCTTCCGCCAGCAGCGCTATGGCATAGGCGGCGAGCCTATCAGTGTCTGGAAATTTCGCACCATGATATGCACAGGCTCTGAGAATGGCGAGGTGATTCAAGCCAGCAAAACCGACCAAAGAATTACCCCCTTTGGGCGCTTCTTGCGCAGAACCTCACTGGATGAGTTGCCACAGTTTTTTAATGTGATCGCTGGCACCATGTCCATAGTGGGCCCCAGGCCCCATGCAGTGACCCACAATGAATTTTATCGCACCGCTATTCACGGCTATATGCTCAGGCATAAAGTCAAACCGGGCATCACTGGGCTGGCCCAGGTAAAAGGTTACCGCGGCCAGACCGAAGAGCTGGAAAAAATGGAAGGGCGCATAAAATACGACCTGGAATATATACGCAACTGGTCCCTCTGGTTAGACCTCAAGCTTATTGTGGTCACAGTGTTTGTGGGCTTTACCAACAAGAACGCCTACTGAAAACCAAACTGGAGGGCAGTTAAGCGTCGCAACATGAAATTCAGGTCTACAATTAACTGGAATGGATATAACTAATACCACAGGAACGGTAATCATGAACAGCAAATGGCAAAGCAGCAGACTGTGCACTTTAATCGCATTGGCAGGGATATTATTGGCGGGATTGGCCAATGCTGCGAAAGCAGACACCTATTTATTAAACCCCGGAGATCAGCTCGATATCTCTGTTTGGAATGAAGAAGCACTACAAAAAACCATTATTGTGCTGCCCGATGGCATGATCTCATTTCCACTGGTAGGCCATCTTAGGGCTGCCGGGCGCAGCGCCGCAGCAGTGGAAAAAGCCATCTCTGACAAGCTCGACTCCTTTATAGCTGAACCCGAGGTCAATGTCACAGTCACCAGCACCAGGGGCAATGTGACCTATGTGGTGGGCAAGGTGCTTAAGCCCGGCCCCATTGTGATGGTGCAGAACACCAATGTGATGCAGGCGTTGGCTATTGCTGGGGGTATCAATGAATTTGCCTCAGGTAACGCCATTAAAATAATCCGCAGCAATGGAGAGGAGCCAATTATTCTCAAGGTGCGTTATTCAGATTTAGAGAAGGGCAGCGACCTATCTAGCAATCACAGACTACAGGCCGGAGACGTGATAGTCGTACCCTAGTCCATGGAGGGCAATATGAAAAAAACAGCAAAATATGCAGCGGTGGTGGCCGCATCAATATTGGTTCCCGCAGTTGCCTCTTATGCGGGCACCTGGGTTCCCGACTGGGGTCTGGACACCAGTGCCAGCTATGACGACAACTTTTTTATGGATGACACAGAGCAGGATACCTGGCGCTATAGCATCAAGCCTGAACTCTCGTTGCGCTACCTGACACCGGCGGTTGAATCCTCTTTAAATGCCAGTCTGGCGGCGCGCCGTTATTCTGAGTTTGAGGAGTTTGATACCACAGATCCCTCGATTCAATGGGACAACAGTATTTCTGGCCAGCGCTCTGTCTGGACCTTAAATTTTGGCTATCAGGAAAATTCTCAGCGAGACTTTGCTGAGCTCGACACCGGTCAGTTTAATTCCAACACAGTAGTAGAGACGCTCAATGTGGAGCCGGGCCTGTCTTATCAGCTTAGTGAAAAAGATACGGTTGCCCTGAGTTTGTCCTATATAGAGCGCAACTATGATCAGCCCGATTTTGCTGATAACGAAAACAGAAGCGCAACCCTGGCCTGGCAGCATCAGATCAACCAGCGCTGGAGCACAGATATCAGCGGCACCGCCTCTCAGTATGAAGCAATGCGACCAGGCATTAACCTTACCGAAACCGACTATGAAAACCTGACCGCAGGTGTGGTTTACCAGGCCACAGAGTCATTGGTTATCAATTTCAGTGTGGGTTATTTCAACAGCGACCAGCACAGGGTTCAATTGCTGGGACCCATAATCACTGATGAGGAAAACTCTGGCACCTTGGCTAATTTGGGCATAAGCAGCGATGAGCAAATTAACGACTGGTCAATCAGTTTCTCCCGGGGCCTGTATCCCTCCAGTCAAGGGGAGGTCGAGGAGCGGGACTCAGTGAATCTGTCCTATGAGCGCCAGTTATCCGAGCGCAGTTCCGCTGGTTTGAGAGCCGAGTGGGCCGACACTGAGTCTGATATTAACCCCAGAGAAAATACCAGCCTGTCCCCCTATTATCACTACCGCCTGACACCAAAGCTAAAACTTGAGACCTCATATCACTTCCGCAACTTTGACCGAGCTACCGGAGATGTAGAGTCAAATAGAATAAAAGCTGGCCTAAGGTATAGCTTCTAGCCTCAGGCAGGGCACAGCTCACTAAAGAATTGGGTTAGATAATATGACAGTTATGGATGACGGAGAAAAGTCGCTGCTGGATTACCTGGAAATTCTGCGCAGGCGCAAGCTCTACATCATAGTTACCTTTCCTTTATTGCTTGCGCTGAGCGCAGCCATAACCTTTGTACTGCCGCCCATTTATCAGTCTGAGGGGGTGATTCTGATCGAGAGCCAGGAGATACCCCGCGACCTGGTGCGCTCAACTGTCACTAGCTATGCAGAGCAACAGATTCAGGTAATTAAGCAGCGCATACTGACCACCTCGAGAATCTTTGAAACCTTAGATAAATTTGATGTCTATGCCGACGAGCGCGACTCCAGTACGGTCTCACTGCTGGTAGAGAAATTTCGCAGCAATGTGCAGGTGGATATGATCAATGCCAATGTCATAGATCCAACTAGGGGTAGGGCACAGCGAGCCAGTATTGCCTTTAAGGTCTCATTTATGGATGAGAACCCAGGCATAGCCCAGCAGGTGGCCAATGAGCTAGTCACCATGTTCCTCGATGAAAACGTTAAAACCAGAACCAACAAGGCGGCTGAAACTCTATCATTTCTCACCGATGAGGCCGATAAAATCCAAAAAACTGTGCAGGTGCTAGAAGAGAAAATTGCCGGCTTTAAACTGGAGTACGGCGATAGTTTGCCTGAGCTGTTGCAGTTTAATCTGTCAATGATAGAAAACCTCGAGGAAAAAATTCGCGCCCACCAGACCGAGTCAGTGCGCCTCAGTGACCAGATACATTATTTGAGCCTAGAGTTGGCCAGCATGGACCCCTATGTGGCCAGTAATGAAGGGGTTAATACGCTCAGTGCCCCAGTGCGACTGGCGCAGCTTAAAAACGAACTGAGCTCCATGCGCAACAAATACTCTGAGAGCCACCCAGATATAAAACGTATGACTAGAGAAATACAGGCTCTGGAAAAAGAAGTGGCTACAGACGCCCTATTTCAAACTGAACAGGACCTAGATGAAATTTCCAACCCCCTGTATCGACAAATCAAAATCAAAATTGACCTCTCTGAAAAAGAATTAGCCCGCCTAGTCAAAGAGCGCAAAGCAATGCAGCGGGAGGTAGACGAATACCATGCCCGTGTACTGCGCACCCATGAGGTAAAACGCAGCTACGACGACTTAACCCGAGACTATGAAAACAAGAAAAGGAAATATCAGGAACTGCGCGCCAAACAGCTAGAGGCCGATGTGGCACAGAACCTAGAGTCTGAGAACAAGGCTGAGAGCTTTACGCTGATTGAGCCACCGCTCAAACCCACCGAAGCAGTCAAGCCCAACCGCCCCAAGTTAATGATGATGGGCCTATTTTTATCGGCAGCAGCCAGTATAGGCCTTGCCATGTTGGTAGATATGCTAGATCCCAAGGTACGAAGTATCAAAGATATTACCCGCATTATCGGCTTTGAGCCACTGGCCGTAGTACCTCTTATGCTGACCGACGAAGACCATAAAAAGCGCAACAAGGCTCGCAAGAGTTTTATTAGTGCCACGGTGGTGCTCTGCATTATCGCGATCTTTATAGTCCATTATTTTTTTATGAGCCTAGACATTCTGTGGTTCAAGCTGCTGACCAAGATCAATATGCTGTAGGTAAAATTCATGTCAAGAATACATAAAGCACTACAAAAAGCCCGGGAGAAACGGCAGGAGCAACAGGTCTCTGACGGCAACAGCTCGCCTTTAGAAAAAATCGTTTATTCCATCAGCAAGGTGACACCCATAAAAACCGAAGATCTAGAGCGCAACCATGTGGTCTCTAGGTCGGCCAGTGATCCCAGATCGCAGATTTTCAGAACATTGCGCACCGATGTGGTAAAAAAAATGCGCGCTAACAAATGGCGCAGCATAGGTATTACATCGCCGTCCTATGGCGAAGGCAAATCACTGATAGCCAGTAATCTGGCGGCGGCCATTGCCATGGAGGTAAACCATACTGCACTGCTTATAGATATGGACCTACGCGCGCCTCGGGTCAAAGATTTCTTCTCCATTCAGCCAGAGCAGGGCCTGCTGGATTATTTAAAAGGCGAAGCCGAGATTAGCGATCTACTGGTTAACCCAGGTGTGGAGCGCCTGATGCTACTGCCTGGGGTTGGCGAGGCACAGAATTCGGCAGAATGGTTATCCACACCCAAAATGGTATCTCTGTTTAAAGAAGTTACCCAGAGATACAAGTCGCGGATAGTGATCTACGACCTTCCGCCTATATTACCAAGAGATGATGTGATGACCTGCGCCAATCATGTCGACTGTTTTCTAATGGTTATAGAAGAGGGTAAAAACTCAGAGGTGCAAATTAGAAAGGCTATGCAGGCAATGGAAAACTCTAACCTGGTGGGAACAGTTATCAACAAATCTATGGCCGACGAACTGGCACTGAAAGCGCCAGTTTTTGCCTAACCTATAAAGAGATTAATCCGCTATGTACAAAGAGTTTTTTGGGCTTAAGGAAAAGCCATTTAGTCTAAACCCAGACCCGGAGTTTTTATACCTGAGTAAAAATCATATAAGGGCCCAGACTATGCTGGAATATGGCTTTCACAGCCAGGCTGGCTTTACGGTGATTACTGGCGACATAGGTGCAGGCAAGACAACTCTGGTTAACTATCTGCTCAGCCAAGAGGGAGACGATGTGGTGGTAGGTGTGATTAACAACACCCATGCCTCTTTCGGCAACCTGATGACCTGGGTGCTCGATGCCTTTGATCTCGACGATCCAAGCTCAGAGAACGCCAAGAGGCTCCGCACCTTCTCCGAATTTGTGATGGACCAGTACTCCGAGGGCAAGCGGGTACTATTAGTGATTGACGAGGCGCAGAACCTCTCCGAGGATACCCTGGAAGAGCTGCGGCTAATCTCCAACATTAATATCACCACAGATATCTTTTTACAGCTCATATTAGTAGGCCAGCCAGAGCTTATTGAAAAACTTAACGACCCGCGCCTCACCCAGTTTGCCCAGCGCATAGGCGTGGACTTCAACCTGCGCCCGATGGACTATGTGGACACAGGAAAATATATACTCCATCGCCTAAAGACCGCAGGCTCCAGCAAATCTATTTTCACCACCGATGCCATAGCCGCAGTGTTTTGCTTCTCAGAGGGAGTACCACGCCGCATTAATACCCTCTGCGATATGGCCATGGTCTATGCCTTCGCCGATGAGCGCAAAAGTGTTAACGCGAATCTGATTATCTCGCTGGTTAAAGACCGAAACACCTCTGCTGTTATCCGGCCAACTGCCACCCATGCCAAAGAAGTAAAGGAGGTAGCGAAGTGGCTTAAGCAAGCTAAGGGGATTGATATTATGGATATGATTCCGGAGATGGATAATTAATCCCATGGAGACAATCAAGGTCGCGATAGGGTTGTTCGCACACAATGAACAGGACAACATATTAAACACTCTAGAGAGCCTAGCCACTCAAAATATCTTTGAGGATACAAGCCACTCCGGGCTATCGATAGCTTTAACCGTCGTGGCGAACGGCTGCACTGATAACACTGTAGCCATAGCTAGGGAGTATCTGGGTAATAGTCACATTTTTGATGGGCAGGTTGTTGATATTGCAGAGTCAGGAAAAAGCAATGCTTGGAATAAATTTATCCATGATGATATTAATTCCAATGCGGATTATTTTTTTTGTATGGACTCCGATATTAGATTCGGATCTAACACTGTACTCTCATCTCTTCTTGTTTCATTAGCTAATTCTCCAACCGCCTATCTAGCTGTTGATCTAGCTCTCAAAGACACCTATCTCAAAAAGCAAAAAAGTCCCTATGAATACCTATCTTTATTTTTTTCACAGCTAATGAAACAGGGTAGCACTGCAGTGGCTGGCTCACTGTACTGCGCCAAAGCTGCACGCCTACGGAAGGTAACGATGCCCAAGGGCCTACCTGTGGAGGATGGGTTTCTTCGTGCCATGCTAGTGACCGATTTATTTACTAAGCAAGACAATAATCAACGAGTCCTTGTCGTTGATGATGTGTGCCATTACTTTACGCCAGAAGCTACATTAAAGGGCCTTCTGCGTCACGAAGAGAGATTGTTAATAGGCACATTTATCAACTCTGTGATTTATAAATACCTATGGGCTGAAGTGAATCGAACTGACAAAGATGCTGGCCAGTTGATTGTAGAAAATAACGACCAAAATCCGAATTGGGTTGAGAACCTAATTAAACAACACCGCGAGGATAATAAACACCTAATACCACGTCATTTTTACTTCAAATACTGGGTGCAGTGGAAGTCTCTATCTGGGTTTAATCGAGTTACTGCATTGCCTGTCCTTAGCATAGCATCCGTGGTCAAGTACTTCTTGCTTAAAAAAATAGAACGTCGGCTTGCTACAGAATCTGGCCTGGGGTATTGGTAAATCCCATGCGGAATCCCCACTATTTACGAGAACGTAATGGCAAATAGCTTTGCTTATCTAACACTTATATTGTGGCCCTTTGTCGCGTGGTGGCTGTATCGAAGAATGGATATTATTCCGGCTACATTCTGGACTATTGCTGGTGGGTACCTAATGTTGCCTGTAGGCGTATCTTTCGATTTTCCGCTTGTGCCGGCTTTAAACAAAGAGACGATTCCAGCAATTATGGCTTTTATTGGTTGCAAATATATTGCTCGCGAGGATATAAAGTTACTGCCAAGCAAAAGTCTTGATCGAACTCTTATCCTGATCTTTTTCTTTGGATCTATTATCACTGTCCTTAGCAATAGTGAACCTATAACTGAGATAGACAGGTTTCTTCCTGGGTTAAGTTTTAAAGATATTTTTTCTATTGCCGCGGGCAAGTATCTTCTTTTATTGCCATTCATCTTGACACTGCAGTTAGTTAAGACTTACGAAGATCAAATTCAGCTGCTAAAGCTTTTAGTAGTTGCCGGGCTGTTATATTCGGTTTTGATTATGTTTGAGATTCGAATGAGTCCTCAGCTGCACAAATGGCTATATGGATTTTTCCCTCACAGCTGGGGGCAGCAGGTTAGATATGGTGGGTTTAGGCCTGTTGTATTTCTAGGTCACGGGTTATGGGTTTCAATATTTTTGGTTATGGTTATTGGTTCCTCTGTCGCATTATCCAAAATAAAAATTAAACTCACTAGATTCCCAGATGCCTTAGTGATTGGTTATCTAGTCTTACTACTGGTGCTCTCTAAAGGGTTTGGGTCACTTATCTTAGGAATGGTAACGCTGTCGACGATTTATTTCTTGCAAGTGCGCGCCGTTTATATGGCTGCATTGGGCATTGGCCTGCTGGCCATTACCTATCCATTTCTTTGTATATTAGAAATTTTCCCCCACCGATATATTATTGAGCAGATTGAGCTCATCAATGCGGCACAGGCAGGCTCCCTGCAGTTCCGGTTTAATCATGAGTTAATATTGTTGGAGCGAGCATCTGAAAAAATACTATTCGGCTGGGGTGCTTGGAGCCGAAATCGTTTAGTTGACTCGATAGTCGATGGATATTGGATAGGACTGCTCGGAAGCTATGGTGTTGTAGGTTTTACTACAATTTTTGGTCTGATGTTTACGACGATATGGAAGGCTGGTTCGGGTCTGAAGCTACTAGTTGATGAGAACGAAAAAATATTGCTTTCTGGTCATTGTCTAATGGTTGCTTTGATAATGATTGACCAGATACCTAATCATTCTGAGAACCCTTTATTCTGGGTGCTTATTGGAGCCCTATCTGGTCGGCAGGGTCATATTAGGCGGGAACTAAATAAAGCCCCGCAAGCATCTGATAAGCAGTCTAATGTAGCCGGGGCCCCATAGAGCATGACTAGCGCGAAGCTTTGGGGAGCAGGTTAATTGATCAAAAAATACCTACAGATTGCAGCTCTAGGTGAAAGCATAGCGGTTAGGGGGTCATTTTGGTCGACCGTTGGATTTGGTGGCAGCCAGTTTATTCGCTTGGCTAGTAACCTTTTAATCACACGATTACTGGCCCCAGAAATTTTCGGTGTAATGGCGCTTGTGCAGGTGGCGCTCCAAGGACTCAAAATGATGTCAGACGTTGGTATTTCCACGGCAGTAATGGTTGGCCAACGAGGTGATGATCCCGAGTACCTTAATTCAGCATGGACTATCCAGGTCATAAGGGGTGTTCTGATCTGGGGCCTCAGTTGCATCGTGGCCTATCCGATGGCGATGATTTACGACGCCCCTGATTTATTACTATTAATTCCTGTGGTAGGTTTTTCTGCAATATTTCAGGGTTTTACATCACCAGCCGTGTTGACTCTCAAGCGAAAAATAGAGATTAAAAAATTATTGTCTTGGCAAATATCTACCCAGTTTTTAACAACGGTAATCACTTTATTTGCTGCTTGGCACCTTCGATCTATATGGGGTATCGCATTAGGAGGACTCTTGGGTGCGGCTATGACCTGTGTATTGTCATATCGGCTAGGTACAAGGACTAGGATGTCTTTAAAACTTGATTTGGCGGCAGTAGCGGAAATAATCAATTTCGGAAAGTGGATTTTTGTTAGCTCTTTTATTTCGTTCATTATCAGTAAAGGGGATATTTTTATTTTAGGCGTCTTCTTAAGTAAAGCCGATTTAGGCGTCTTCAGCATCGCAGCTATCTGGTCGAGATTAGTTTTAGAGTTACTAGTTAAAGTGAATCAGGAGGTGATGACACCCCTCTACGCAGCATCGTTTAGAGAAAGTCGATATAGTGCCAAAGCTAAAATCAAAAAGACACGAGCTATCTTGCTATTCATGACCCTACCAGCAATTTGGTTAGTGATAATAATTGCCCCTGGGCTTATAGAGTTTCTTTACGACCATAGGTATGTGCAGGCAGGGTGGATGTTACAAGTTCTTGCAGTAGGCTCGATAGGCGCGGCCATCACATTAACATCTGGAAATGCTCTACTGTCATTTAGCGACTCTTTTGGCTACATGGTATTCCAGACTTCTGCCGGACTAATATTGGTCGCCTGCATGTTAGTTGGCGGAGCTACGTTCGGTGTGGTTGGTATTATTGGTGGAGTAGCGGTTGCAAAGTTTGCATCTTATCCGGTGATGGCTCTGTTAATGCGTCGGCATAACATATGGTTTCCTCAGCTAGATAGCCTAGCCTTTACTAGCTCCTTATTGGTCCTTGGTGGGTGGTGGTATCTTACGTTTTAGTGTTTGGCTAGATGCTCTGCAAGGCGCAGGCTTAACTGAATAATTGGCATGGTTGGGTTACAGGCGCCGCCAGTGGAAAACACACTACTACCAGCTATATAGAGATTATCAATACCAAATACCTTACAGTTACTATCAACTACGCCATAGTTTGGCGAATCAGACATGCGAGTCGTCCCCATGTGGTGACTGTGATGCCCAAATGGTATATCCAGGTTTGGATCCAGAATAAAATCAGCTAGTCGAACAGTTCCGAGACCTGCATCATTAAAGCTTTTGGCCATACCCAAGGCGGCTTCTCGTATCGTTTTTTTATCATAGTCATTGATTTGCCAGTCAAATTTAGCTCTTTTAATACCCATACCATCAACTCTATTGCTGAGACTAATTCTGCTTTTTAAATAGGGAGACTGCTCAATTAAGGTGCCAATAGATCCCATGCCAGGACATTTAAAATCAGAAATAAACTGTACTTTATCTTCTATATCCATATGGCAGGCAATGGTCTTAAAAAAATTTTTAATCTGTTTTGTTCGACCGTAAGAGCGAATCTGGTTCACGATACTGAGGGTAATATTAGATTTACCCACATTTTTTGTATTGCAGAAATCGTCTGTGGTGTAAAACTGTAGTTTCCTAGGTTGTGTTAAATCTTTATAGATAAAGGAGCCCATGGGTACGTTTAGATGCTCCATAAAACAGCGCCCCACCATATCATTGATATTACCGATACCAGTTTTCATCTGGTTATTACAATTAAGGAGAAATCTAGGGTTTTCTATGCCACCTAAACAAAGAATGAAGCGATCGGCAGAAATTTTGGAGTATTGATTTTTGTAGTTACCAATAGCCATGCTCACGATATTCTGATGACCTGAGTCTAACTGCATATCAACTGCAGTAGCGTTGTAAAAGCAGTCTATATTTTTGTTAGCAGTTATTTGGTGCAGGTACTTATCTTTAAAACGTGTAGGTGGGCTATGAGCAAAGGCATCTGCCTGAAAATCCTTCGATATCAAGTTACCATGCAGGGTTTGGAAGCCTTTGGTAAAATCTAAATCAATAATCTCCATGGCTTCTTTAAGAAACGGCTCGATATCATCGTAATCTATTGGCCAGCCCGGTAAATCGTAAACCGATGAGGCGGAGAAATCTGATTTATCAAAGGGTCGACATCGCCCTGACCAATGATTGGAGGTGCCCCCAAAGTATCGCAGCCTCGTGAACTGCGGCCAACCGTTATGTCCCACAGATTCACACTCATAAAATCCCTGAGATTGGTCTGAATATTCCAACCCTCCGGCTTCTAGTAGGATTACGGATTGGCCTGAGGACGCAAGCTTTCTTGCCAGCGTTATGCCCGCCGGGCCAGTCCCGGCAATACAGGTATCATATTTTTTATCTATAGTTGTATGTATGCTGAAGTCCCGAAGCATATCAAAGGTCGCAATGGGTCAGCTGTTTTTTAGATACTATCCAACCATCAACAGCTAGGTAATCATCATCGATGGGTTGGATCGATTTTCGAAGTAAACGGAATTTTTTAGATGCGGAAATAGCATGCTGAGGAAAGGTCTCGCACGATATTGCTAAAGGGCTTAGCGCAACAAAGGTCAAGGATCTTAGAAAAATCCTCCGTTTGACAGATGGTGTCATAAAAAATATTTCCATATATTGGTAACCTAAGAATAGCTTATGGAAAAAGTATGGCAAGTCCGTTTTATTCGTTGATCTGGAATTGGTAAATGTGAACTATGTCCGATACCAAAGGGATAATTAAACGCAGATCACGCATCTGGGCTGCTTCTGGAGACAGTTGATACACTTAAAGTTACTATTATTGTTTTCTGGTTCGGAGTGGTGAGGATGCGGGTAGTTAAGAACTTGGTATTAACGTTTTTCTTATTGATTTTGACTGCTTGTAAGACTAGCCCGTCGGTAGACGAAGATATCCCCAATATAACCGCTAGTGGCACTGGGGCATCCACTGGCAGTGAATTTGATACTGAGGTAATAAGTACTGCTGACACCGGCCCCTATTCAGATATTGAGGTAAGTGAGTATAACGTTCAACCAGGTGAATTTAATTTCTATCCGCGAGAGACTAACGGCTGGGACGAAACAGGCTGGTCCATTCTTACTCCATCTGAAGATTCAAGACTAATTTATGTAAGTTCCTCTCTTGGTGATGATGCAACTGCAGAGTTTTACGCTCCAAGAGATATAGGCGATATTGAAAATCCGGGTGCAATTAAGCCTTTTAGAAGTATTGAAGCAGCATATGCTAACAGTCGTGCAGGCTACCCAGATTGGATTCTTCTTCATGGTGGTGATACTTGGGAGGTCCATGAGAGTATCCAGCTAAATTCGGGCCGGTCAATAACTGAACGTTCCGTGATTACATCTTATGGGTCTGGTGAGCAGCGCCCTATAATCAAAAGCGATGCCGGTGAAACCTTTAGAATTTGGTCTTATAAGAAATACATAGCAATCACTGATCTAGCTTTATATGGCTATAAGCGTGACCCGGAGTCCTCTGACTTTTCTGGGTGGGGGCTAGTAGATGAGTCAACAGCAATCAGAATATACTCCCCTAAGGGATCTGTTATGGGCACATTGTTGGTTGAAGGCAATGACTTTAATTTTTTTAGCAAGGGTATCAGTATTAATGGAGGGGGTGACGTTCTGGATGTAGTGGTCCGAAGGAACACCATTCGAAACTCATATAGTGAACGTGATCATTCTCAGGGAATTTATGCCACCCATACATCGGCTCTTTTGGAAGAAAATATATTTGACCACAATGGTTGGTATAAACAACAGGTGGATACGGGTAATGAGAAGGCCGAAGGTCAGGCAAATATGTTCAATCACAACACCTATTTTGCTAAGTCTTTTCATTCGAAGTTTATTCGAAATATATTCCTTCGTTCGTCTAGTATTCAAAATAAATGGACTGCAAGTTCTGATTCACATAGCAATGTTGACTCAATTAAATCGCATGACTTATGGATGGAAGATAATGTCTATGTAGGTGGAGAAATTGGGATTAGTGCGGGGGGTAATACTGATCACGATACTGGCCCACGCTGGAAAAACATCACGATAATAAACAATGTTATGTTAGCTATTGGTCGTGACAGGCCAACAAACAGAACCCTGGGGTGGAACATTGATGCCACTGATTGGGAGGGTGGGCTAGTCTGTGGTAACTATATATTGCACACAGACAATCTTCTGGTAAAGAACCTTGTTGGTATTAGGCTCAATGGACATAGCAGTAATGTTATTATCGCTGAAAACACCATTCATGGGCTTATTGCGCCTAATCCAAGTTCCAAAACCGGAGCAATAACTGTTAATTCAGGTCCTAAGGAGAATATTCGTGTTTCAGGCAATAATATACAACTCGTCGATAGCAACATGCGTGTTTTACTTACCGAGAACGTTGATTCGATTGTATTCGAGGAAAACCACTATTTTTCCGATTTAGATGGTGATGAATGGTTTCGTTCCCAAGATGTAAGCTACGGTATTGATCAATGGCGATCCATTGCGAGCGATAATAATTCTATGGTGGGGCAGGCTTCATTTCTCGAGCCAAAGAGAACATTTGAGACTTATCTTGCATCTGTTGGGCTTTCACAGTCCATCGATGAGTTTTCCCAGCTGGCAGCCCGCCAAACAAGGATAAATTGGAATAGGGATTTTACTGCGCAGGCCGTACTTGATTACATTAGGCAAGGTTATGGCAACATGACATGCACGCTATAAATATGGCCATAAAATACAGACAGATCAGAGGGTTAGGAGGTTTATGAGTCCAGGTAATGGGCTTTCTATAACGTTAGTTCTTCGTATTTGCCAATGTATTTTCTAATGCTTCTAAAACAGCATTTCCAAATGAATATTGACTACTGAACAACAGATGTCTTAGCTCTCGGGAATTTTTACAAAGTGAATCATAATAAAGTGGATTCCCGACTATTTTTTTAATGGTCCTAGCAATGCCATTCGGTGAGGCGGGCTCAAATATAAGTGCAGCATTGGCTACCACATCAGCAGCAGGAACAACGGAGCTCAGAAGTGCTGGAATACCCACGATAAGGGATTCTAGCGGTGCTTTTGCTAAGCCCTCAGGGAATACCGCACGAGTTGGAGTAATAGTCGTATTTGCTTTGGCTAACTCCAATGTTAATTCAGATCGACAGAGCTGCCCCTTCAATTCAAAGTAGGGTGAAAGGCTACGTCGTTCAATTTCTACTTTTAATCGAGGTTCAGCGCTACCTGATCCAGCAATTATCCACTTCAGCTGCGAGTAGCCATCACGAATCAATATTTCCGCTGCATCTATTAGATCAAAGACGCCCTTTGCCTCTTCTATACGTCCGGAAAATAGAATTCTAAAATCTTCAGAAGGGGATACAGGCTTATTATTAATGTTAATATTTTGGAGGCTATTTGGGTATTGAGGAATATGCTCGAATATCGGCTTTCCTGTAATTAATCTATTTATCTGGCGCCCACATTCTGGTGATACAGCTATCACGGCTGCTAAGCCCTCTTGCCCCCCTATGGCAATAGTTTTAAGTAATAAACGCTTAAAGAAATTAGGCTCGTTCCCCATAGGCCAAAGCGTATTGTGCATATCGAGAATTACCGGGATTTGGTATCTTTTAAAGGCCGCTAGAGATAAGAGGCCGTAATGAAGTGATACTATAGCTACGTCTGCTCTAAAATCTCGTGCTCTGCGGGCGACTAGCTCTGTATGCTTCTTCATATTGAGCCAGTATCTCCATCCACTCCCCATATCCTTGCGAACAAACGACTCTACTGTAATATTTTTACCTGAAAGCCTATAGCTATTCCGATTATCTGCAATCACCAGAAGTTCTGAATTTAACTGTTTGGCCAAGTCAAATATTTGCCCTGAGTAAGTATTGGCAATTATTGAATCATCTTCAATATTGAATGCCCATTTCTTTAAGGTACCTGCAGCATCACCTGGTCCATGTGCAAAAAATATTCTGGGAGCTGAGTCAGATAAACACATATTCCTATAAACCATTCTAATTTATTTAAACTTGCAAAATATTAGTAAGCCCTTAGCGCAGCTCGCAAATATGATCAATCGCATACTTATAATAGTAGGCAATAAATATGTATGAGGCTTAGCTTCATTAACTAAAGCCATAGATCGCCAAAAGGTAGTAGCTAGAGCCAGTAATTTTATAATAGTTAAAATCCGGTACCAATGTTAAAAATAGGCTATCTTTTTATGACAAGCGTACAACTTTTAGAATACGATTTTTCAACCAAATAGAGGCTCACTCTATTTTTACTAAATTACGCTTATGAATATTTATATAGAACCATAATAGGGTTGATACTTTGTATATGTGGTGGTGCCCACTAGCGTTAAGAAAGAGAATATCTGGATCATTGTTATATTGTTATTTCACCCTGTCGAAATGAATCTAGGTACATACGCAATAAGCTTGACTGTGTTCTTAACTAATCTGAAAAACCATATAAAAAAGATGAGTGCTTACTTGATGATAAATAATTCATACTCGATGCTGGCGGATATTATCATGAAGCACACAATGTCGTTATGGTCTAGTCAATTGGCTGCCTGAAAATTTTAATGAAATCTGGTCTAACACGAAATGAAGCTAGTATCGACAGTCATTGTTAATTACAGAACAGCTCAATTATGTATTGGTTCATTGGGCTCTTTAGAAACTATCAATAACATAAGCCACGAAACTATAGTTATCGACAATGCTTCGAATGATGGGTCGGCAGAACATATAGAGCATGCAATTGCAGAAAACTCTTGGGACAAAGTCAGAACGATATATTCGACAGATAATCTTGGGTTTTCTGCCGGCAACAATATAGGTATCAATGCCACTTCTAGCGAATTTGTTGTTCTACTAAATAGCGACACCATAGTTCGCCCTGGGGCAATCGAAACATTGGTTAAAACCCTGCAGGATAACCCCCAGATGGGTATGGCCAGCCCTAGGCTGGAGTGGCCTGACGGCAAGCCTCAAGAGAGCTGCTTCCGGTTCCATCGGCCTATTAATGAGCTTATTCGCTCAGCCTGTACTGGTCCAATCACTAAGCTTTTCAAAGGCTATGAGGTGCCTCTGGCGGTCTGTGATGAAATTTCCTATCCGGAGTGGACTAGCTTTGCCTGTGTATTGATCCGCCGCCAGGTATTTGAGCAGGTGGGCTTATTGGATGATAAATTCTTTATGTACTTTGAAGACGTAGACTTTTGCCGGCGGGCCCGCAGTGCCGGTTGGCCTATCATCAATAATCCTCAGGCCCGGGTGGTGCATCTGCGCGGTGGTAGTTCGCCGGTAAAGAGCCAAGCTGCTAAAAAGAAGCGCTTGCCGCGGTATTTTTATGAGTCCCGCACTAGGTATTACTACAAGCACTTTGGCAGGTCTGGGTTATTGATGGCAAATCTGTGCTGGCACCTTGGGGCTGTTGTTGGCAGGGTGCGGAAGCTTGTTAATGGGAGTTATCAGCCCAATATTTGCGAGGCCCAGTGGCGGGATATCTGGACTAATTTTGTTCATCCCGATGCACCCTATATTCATCCGGACGACTATTAGCTATGGCGCCTAGATTACCCAGTTTCTTTATTATCGGCGCCATGAAAAGCGCCACCAGCACATTGCACAACCAGCTGGCGGTGCAGCCCAATATTTTTATGTCTACGCCTAAGGAGCCCAATTTCTTTAGTGACGACGCCATGTATGCCCAGGGCATAGATTGGTACCAGGCGCTTTTTGGTACGGCCAAAGCGACTGATATCTGCGGCGAATCTAGCACCCATTATAGTAAGTTGCCCGACTACCCCAAGACCATTGCCCGGCTAAAGCTGCTAATTCCTCAGCCAAAGTTTATCTATGTAATGCGCCATCCCATTGAGCGTCTGGTGTCCCACTATATTCATCTCTGGTCTGAATCTGTGGTTTCCTGTGATATCAACCAGGCCATTGATAGCAATCCAGAGCTGATTAACTACAGTTGTTACGGGCGACAGCTGGCTCCCTACCTAGAGACCTTTGGTGCGGCCTCAGTGCTACCGGTTTTTTTTCAGGCATTAAAGTATCAGCCGGCCCAAACCCTTGAGCGTGTGGGTGAGTTTATTGGGGCTCCGGTTCCACTAATCTGGGACGATCGCCTGTTGGCAGATAATGTGTCCCAAGCGCGAATTCGCAAGTTTCCGGGGTACAGGCTGTTAGTAGAATCCGCTCTAATGACGCGCCTGCGCCGACGGCTGGTGCCACAAAATTGGCGCGATGGGGTGAAGGGCAGGTTGCGTATGCAGGAGCGGCCACTGATCGACTGTCATCAGCGGCAAAAATTGGAGGAAATTTTTGATCAGGATTTGGCAGCACTGGGCAGTTGGTTAGGCTTTGCTCCTACCTGCAAGCAATTTTATCCGCCCCCAGCTGAGGGCCTTGAAAATCAGTCTGCACCTTAAAAAATACGCTATCTTTTATGTATGGGGGTAAAGCTGCTTACTTTTTTTGGGAATTCTAGCCTGGAAATCTGTGTGAGCATTACGGCCAGAGATTATATGAACAGTTCTTATCTACTTATTTCGCCCTGTCGCAACGAAGCTGAATTTATGCGTATCACCATAGATTCGGTTATCCGTCAGTGAAGGATTCTAATAGATTTTTACGCTGCCTAGATTTCTTTATGTATTTTCAATGACTCATTTGAGCATCGGTTGAAATATCCTTTTATTAGCAATCACTTTCTGAGACACAAGCGCATAGTCTGTTATATTCTCAGCAACTGATTTTACTGGCATAAGCTTTGTTGTAAAAATAGTCTTTGAAATGCCAAATAAGGAATACCCACGATCTTTGGAGATATCTTTTATGATGTTAAGATTTTCAATCTCATGAAAATGATTTTCAAAAACAATTACATCACAGTGATGATCTTTAAGTGCTGGAAGTAGTGAGCGTATTACATGAGGCTCATGCCCTTCAACATCAATCTTTACAAGAGTTGGCCAGCCGAAGTCACTTTGCGCCACTATGGTTTGTGGGGTCACTATCTGGATATCTTCGGTAATACTATCTTCGGTGATAGTTGAGCAGTGTAATGTTGCTTTGCCTTTGTTTTTCTCTGGAATTACAAGTGACAATATTTCATTTGTAAGCCCTATCGCTAATTGATAGTATTCAAATCGATCAGGGCAAATTCTTTTTAAATTTACTTCATTTAACTCCTTGAGCTCAGCTTGAGGTTCAATGGCAACAATTTTCGAATTTGGCATTGCCTTAGCGATAGCAAAAGAGCATACACCCTTATTAAACCCTATATCCCAATATACATGTTCTGTATCAGGACTGGCCAATTTAGTAAGTACGTCCACGACCTCAGGGTCAAAAGATCTCAGTATTGAAAAGTGCCATCCCACCAGATCATCGATATTTATAACTAAGTCAGTATTTTTGTATCGAAACTCGACATTGGGACATGTTGACAGTCCCCAAGGCACATTGCGAATATAATCTAAAATGCGGTGCTTCCCGTTTTTAATTGGTAGTGCCCTTAAAAATAAGGATAAAGCTTTCTCTCTATACGTCAGCTTCCTAGTATTTCTATTAAGAGTAATGTTTTTTTCCATATCTAGGATTTTCCCTATATTTATAAGATGCGGGCTAACACGCACTATCCGTTAATTTAACTATCTCTTAATGCCGCCTGCGTGCCTCTATCCTTTAACGTTTCATCAATTCTACATGCCGCGACTTCCATGATAATGGCGCTTTTTCGATTGCATAAGTAAACGTGGTGATCATGTGAGAAGAATGCCTTTACTTTTGTCCAGAGGGTCATGAATTAGATGTATTTATAATAGACAATAATTCGATTGTTGTTGCTTCTCTATATGTAATCAGTATTTGAAAATAAACTTCGGGAGTACAAATTCTTTTCATGATTATAGTTAACTGCACTGGTAATGGTTTTGGTCCGTTAGAAATGTGACGGCCAATAAATCCATTTGCAATTATCTAAACTTAGTTGATATCTATCTTAAATGATCATATTTAGCATTAGAAATTAAGGAAAATATTTAATCATCACGTGGCCACTGTTTGTGCTTGGCTTTAGTTGGATTCCATCTACGATTAGTTTAGTTAGCCTATGGTTACCAGCCTTAAAGTCAGGCGAGACAAGAAGAAATAGACTATCTTTTATGTATGGGGGTCAAACTGTGAACCAGTTGGCTTTTTGGAATAAAAGAGGGTCTCAATTTGGTTTCAATATTTCATTATCTCGGACCCTTAAGTAAGGTTAGAGCTACTGATTCCTTTTGGGAATTCTAGCTCGGAAATCTGTGTGAGCATTACGGCCAGAGATTATATGAACAGTTCTTATCTACTTATTTCGCCCTGTCGCAACGAAGCTGAATTTATGCGTATCACCATAGATTCGGTTGTCAGTCAGTCTGTGAAGCCGGCCAAATGGATTATTGTCAACGATGGTTCCACTGACGCTAGCGCCAGCATTATCAAACAGTACGCCAATCTATTCGATTTTATTGAGGTTGTGAATGTGCCAGATCGCGGTCACCGGAGCGTGGGGCCCGGCGTGGTTGAGGCCTTTAATCAGGGTCTGAGTCGAGTTAATCTTGATGACTATAGGTTTATATGCAAATTGGACCTAGACCTGGATTTACCTCAACATTATTTTGAAACCCTGATGCAGAAAATGCACCAAAACCCGCGTATTGGTACCTGCAGTGGCAAGCCTTACAGCAGGTCTGGCAGATGGTTGCGCAGCGAAAAGCGCGGTGACGAAATGTCCGTGGGCATGACTAAGTTTTATCGCGTTAGCTGTTTTAAGCAGATAGGTGGCTTTGTCTCTGAAGTTATGTGGGATGCCATTGATTGCCATCGCTGTCGCCAGCTTGGCTGGATTGCCTGCAGCTGGGACGAGCCGGAGTTGCGCTTCGTGCACCTGCGTGCCATGGGATCCAGCCAGAATGGCATCTATCAGGGCAAGATGCGCCATGGCTATGGCCAGTACTTTATGGGTACCGGGTTGATCTACATGCTGGCTACCTCAGTGTATCGCATGCTCGAGGCTCCCTATGTGCTGGGTGGAGCCGCAATGTTCTGGGGCTACCTGCGCAGTATGATTGCCAATGCTCCCCAGTACCAAGATGCTGAGTTAAGTCAATTTGTGCGCTCCTACCAGTGGAGATGTCTGTTTCTTGGCAAACGCCAGGCAACCAGACAACTGGACGAACAGCAGCAGCCCATATGGAAAAAATATCGACATAGGAAGAGGGCCGCACCCACAGCCTAAACTGGTTGAGATACCAGTGACCTGGCTCTAAAAGGATTAGGGAACCAAGGATACCAAATGGATTTTGCAGACTTTGTAGAAGATTACTATCAGCGATATATTCAGGTTATTAAAGACTTTGATAAGTCTAGCCTGGAGCCTGTACTGGAGGTGTTTTTAGCGGTGGCGAAAAACCAGGGTACGCTCTGGGTGGCTGGCAATGGCGGCAGTGCTGCCATTGGTGATCATACTGTCTGCGATGTGACCAAGGGCACTTACCAACCCGACCAGCCCAGTATTAAATCCATATCTCTATCATCCAATACCGCCATGCTGACGGCTCTGGGCAATGATATTGCCTATGAGGCGGTGTTTAGTGAGCAGTTAAAGTATTATCTGGGGCACCATGATGCGCTGCTGTTGGTGAGCTCCAGCGGTAACTCCCCCAATGTGGTTGCAGCCTGTGAGTATGCCAACCAGAGAGGCGTACCTACCATTGCCTTTGTTGGCTTTAAGGGGGGCAAGCTTAAAGAGATTGCCCGCCACTGTGTCTGGATTCCGGTAGAGAACTACGGCATGGCTGAAGATGCTCACCAGAGTCTGATGCATGTGACTACTCAGTATATTGCTAGCTGCGTCGGTCATCGGCTGCACAGCGCAATAGCCTCCGAGATTTCTTGCTAATGACAGACAACCATCAAGTTGCTGTAGTGGTGATTGGTCGCAACGAGGGCGAGCGGCTTAAGCGCTGTTTCGCGTCTCTGCAGGCTCAGCACTCAGGGCCAATTATCTATGTGGATTCTGGCTCTACCGATGGCAGCACAGCCCATGCCCTGCAGATTGGGGTGCAGCTGATTGAGTTGCCTATGGATCAACCATTCACCATGGCGCGAGCCAGAAATGCTGGCCTTATATATCTGTCGGACCATTATCCAGACTGCAGCCTGGTGCAATTTGTGGATGGCGACTGTGAGGTTGCCCAGGGCTGGCTAATCACCGCCAGCGAATACCTGGCTCAGCATCCACAGGTGGTCGCAGTCTGCGGTAATCGGGTGGAGCGCTTTCCGGGGGCCACGGTTTATAACCAGCTTATAGATATGGAATGGCAGGCATTGGCCGGAGAGGTTGAGGCCTGCGGTGGTGATGCCATGTACCGCATCGATCCCCTACTGATGGTGGACGGCTTTAACAGCTCCATGATCGCTGGAGAAGAGGCAGAGCTGGGGCGGCGTTTAACCGCCACCGGGCTGTCCATTATGCGTCTCGATGAGCCCATGACTACCCATGATGCCAATATGCAGCGGCTGTCCCAATGGTGGTTGCGCTCAATCCGCTGCGGCCATGCCTATGCCCAGGGCTATGATCTGCAGCGCCGCAATCGAATTGCGGGCAGAGCTTGCTACAGGCGTCGTCAGGTGCTCAGTAGCCTGTTTTATGGCATTGGCGTACCTGCGTTGTTTTTGCTCTGTAGCCTTATGCTGATAACTCTTAACCTGCCTGCCACATCTATTATCTTTGTCTACTCGGCGATGCTGTTTTTACTGTCTCTCTATGTCCGGGTAATTCAAAAAACTGCCTGCGGAAAGATGCCCCTGGGCAACTCGGCAAAACAGTGTTTCCTCTATGCCTATTTTGTGGCTCTGGCCAAATTTCCTGAGGCCCAGGGCATTTTAAAATATTATAAAAATAAATTATTTGGCAAGACTGCTCAAATTATTGAGTACAGGCAGAGTTAACAGATGCAATGGCTAAAGGATTAGCATGATTCACTACATTACCAGTAACGGTGTCGGCAATGCCTGGGTGGGCAATGAGCTGAGCCAACTATCTCAGCGCAATATTCCATTTGTTCTGCATTCACTGCATGGGCCCCAGCAAACCTATTTTAAGTCGCCTGCAGTAAATGAGATTAATCAAAAAACCAAATTTATTTATCCAATCTCGCCAGTGAAGTTAATGGCCGCTGTTTGCTCTGGCCCCTTTGTGTTTGGCCAGCATTTTTGGTTTGCACTGCTGAACAGTTTTTTTGGTCGCAAAGAATCCTTCTCTGTGCGCCTTAAGTCCATTTTGCATTTTGCGGTGGCCTGCGTCTGGGCCAAGTCACTAAAAGGCAAGCCTGTGTCTCTTATCCATTCCCAGTGGGTTAATTCCTGTGGCACCGTGGCAATGTATGGGGCCTGGTTATTAGATAAGCCATTTAGCTTTACTGGTCATGCCGCAGATCTTTTTCGTGAGCGCTGCGCCCTTAAAGATAAAATAGTCCGCGCTGATTTTATTGTCTGTATCTCAAGTTTTCACCGCGACTTTTATATTGAAGAGGGGGCCGACCCGGACAAATTAATTATCGCCTACTGCGGCATAGATACCTCGCTATTTAAGCCTCCAACTTCAGAGACTAGCGAGGGCCCAGTGCGGATAATTTCATCGGCTCGGCTGGTTGAAAAAAAAGGGCTCGGCTATTTAATCGATGCCTGCCAACAGCTGGTTGGCCATGAAACATTTACCTGCACCATTGCAGGCAGTGGCCCGTTGCTGTCTGAGTTGCGCGAGCATATAGATAAACTGGGGCTCTCGGAGCTGGTGTTTCTGACCGGCAAACCTATTCTGCAGGAAGAGATTCCGGAGTTTATGGCCTCTGGCGATATCTATTGCCTGCCCTGTGTCTGGGCCGATGATGGCGATGTTGACGGTGTACCCCAGATGCTTATGGAGGCTATGGCCTGTGGTGTTCCTGTTATCTCCACCCAGCTGGCGGGCATTCCCGATCTTATTGAACATGAGCGCAGCGGGTTATTGGTAGAACCCAGTAATGCCACGTCTCTGGCCCAAGCCATTACGCGCCTAGCTGACGACAGGGGGCTGCGCGAGCAGCTGGCGGCCCAGGGTAGAGAGAAGGTGTTAAACAGCTTTGATATTGCCCATTGTCTGGAGCCCCTTTTCGAGAAATACAGGCAAGCTATAGCCCGGGGGTCGGCTCAATGATTATTTCCCAGACCCCCTACAGAGTCAGTTTTGCTGGCGGCGGCACCGACCTGCCATCCTTCTATGAGAGAGAGGCTGGCGCCGTATTGTCTGTGGGCCTGAATCAGCATATGTATGTCACTGTCAGTCCACGCTTTAAAGCCTCGACTCGAATTGCCTATACCAAAACTGAGATTGCCGATTCTATAGATGATATTCAGCATACTATTGCTCGAGAAGTGCTGCGCATCACCGAACTGGGTAAGCACCTGGAGATTACTACCATTGGCGATGTGCCCTCTGGCACCGGCCTTGGTTCCAGTAGCAGCCTGGCAGTTGGTATGCTCAATGCCCTATATGCCTACAGGGGGCAGATCACCAGCCCACAGCAGCTAGCCGAACAGGCCTGTGAAGTTGAGATAGACAGGCTAAAAAAACCTATAGGCAAGCAGGATCAATACGCCGCGGCCTATGGCTCCCTAAACTTTATAGTCTTCAATCCAGATGGCTCAGTGCATGTTGAGCCGGTGCCTTACAAGCCAGAAACTCTTCGGGAATTAGAATCTCGCACATTGCTGCTTTATACAGCGCAGCAGCGCAGCGCCGATGATATTTTGATCAAACAGAGCGCCGGTACCCAGCAGAGAGACAAATTTAATATTCTGTGTCAGATGCGCGATCTTGCCACTGAGATGAAATCAGTAATTTCCAGTGCCAGCGGATCCAGTATCGATGAGTTTGCTGATCTTTTGCACCAGGGCTGGCTGTTAAAGAAGAGTCTTGGCTTTGGCATCTCCAATAGCAGAATTGACCAATGGTACCAGGCAGCCATTGCTGCGGGGGCTCAGGGTGGCAAGTTATTGGGTGCTGGGGGCGGTGGCTTTTTATTGCTGGTGGCGCCGCCGGAAAAACATCAGGCAATTCGCAATGCTCTGGGTAACCCCAGGGAATTGCCTTTCGAAATAGATTGTCGTGGCAGCAGAATTATTTTTATTAGTGACAGGTATAAATAATGGCCCGCAACAGACACTGGAACCAACAACAGGATTAAAAGTGACAAGGAGCGTTGTGTGAAAATTCTATTTACAGGTGGGGCAGGCTATGTGGGCAGCGCCTGTTTGCGACATGTTATGGCCAGTGGTCATCAGGTTGTTGCCTATGACAATCTGGTAGAGGGTCATCCTGAAGCTGTAAATGGGGCCCCATTAGTGATTGGTGATATACGCAATGCAGATTTACTAGAGCGGACATTATCTGATCACCAGATTGATGCGGTAATGCATTTTGCTGCAGCCACCAACGTAGGTGAGTCGGTGAGCAATCCGGGCTATCACTACGACAATAATATTGGGGGCACTCTGTCGCTACTCAATGCCATGGTGAGTACCGGGGTCAACAAATTACTCTTTTCCAGTACCTGTGCCACCTATGGCTTAAACCCTGTTAGCCCCATGGCCGAGAATGCAGAGCAGGATCCCTGCAGCCCCTATGCGCGAACCAAGCTGGCAGTGGAATGGATGATTAGAGACTTTGCCGAAACCTACAATATAGGCTTTACCCTGCTGCGTTACTTTAATGCAGCCGGGGCCTCTGAAGATGGTGCATTTGGTGAATACCACCATCCCGAGACCCATCTTATTCCTCTGGTGCTGGAAAATATTTTGCAGGGAGAGGCTCAGCTTAAGGTGTTCGGTAGCGACTACGACACCAGAGATGGCACCTGTATTCGTGACTATGTGCATATTGATGACCTGGCCAGTGCCCATTTGCTCGCTATGGAGGCCATCGAGGACAGCAGCCAGGCAGTATTCAATATAGGTACAGGCCATGGCCAGTCGGTACTGGATATTATTGCTGCCTGTGAGACGGTTTCGGGGCACCGGGTGAACTATAAAATAGTCGGGCGTCGCCCAGGCGATGCTCCAGAGTTAGTTGCAAACCCCCAGAAACTGCGGACTGAGCTAGGCTGGCAGCCCAAATATACTCATATCAACGATATTGTGCGCACCTCATGGACCTGGCATAAATTAAAGCCCCAGGGATATGGCGAGCGACCATAGGAAATAGGGAGCAGGGATGAAAATACTGGTCACAGGTGGCGCCGGATTTATAGGCTCTCACACAGTGGATCGTCTTGTTGCAGACGGCCACCAGGTGCGTATTCTGGACTGCTTAAAAAAGCCCGTGCATCTAAAGGGCATGCCTCCCTGGGTCAATCCCCAGGCCGAATTTATTTTGGGGGATGTGCGCAACAAGGCTGATCTGCAGAAGGCTATGACAGCTGTAGATGTCGTCTATCATCTTGCGGCTTACCAAGATTACCTTCCCGATCTGTCAAACTTTATACATACCAATGGGGTGAGCACTGCACTGATTTACGAAATTATTCTCGAGCAGAATCTGGATATTAAAAAAGTGGTTGTCGCCAGCAGCCAGTTTGTCCAGGGCGAAGGTCTCTATAGCTGCGCACCATGCAGTTCTGCAGTTACCCCTGTAATGCGAGCAGAGGAGGATTTGCTCAATCGCCGCTGGCAGCACCGCTGTCCAGACTGTGGCCATACCATGGATTGGTTGTGGACCGGGGAGGACCACAGTGCGCCGCCCAATGCCTATGCACTGTCCAAAAAATCTCAGGAGCAGCAGGCTATGATCTTTGGTCAGCGCTATCAGATTCCCTCTGTGGCTCTGCGCTACTCGATAGTTCAGGGTGCCAGACAGTCTTTTTACAATGCCTACAGTGGGGCCTGCCGTATTTTCTGCCTCAACTACTATTTTGCCAAAGCGCCAACTCTGTATGAAGACGGTGGCCAGTGTCGTGACTTTGTCAATATTCATGATGTAGTAGAGGCTAATATTCTCGCCCTAAATACCCCGGCTATGGATTACCAGACGTTTAATGTGGGTGGAGGCAGGGCCTACACCATTGCTGAATTTGCCGAGACGGTTCGCGCTGAGGTACAGAGGCACCATCAGCAGCCTCTGCCAGAGCCGGTAATACCTGGCGCCTACAGATTTGGTGATACGCGCAATGCCTGCTCCAAAATCGACAGATTAAAATCTATGGGCTGGACACCAAAATATTCTGCATCAGACTCAGTGGCAGAGTACGTTGACTGGCTCTATGCCCAGGACAATGTGGAAGATATTCTTAATTACGCAGAGCAGACAATGAAAAAACTCAATGTGGTAAGGCAGACGGCCTAACTTAATTCAGTCAACGAGGGAATGTTGAAATGAACTGGTACTTTATGCGTCACGGGCAGATTAACTCTAATCTTAATCATGTCTATTCCGGTCGCAGCGATGAGGCACTCAACTCATGCGGTTTAGCGCAGGCTCACGAGGCTGCCGAGCAGCTAGGTTCTGTGCAGATTGACCATATTATATGTAGCCCGCTGGTGAGGACAACCCAGACCGCAAATATTATTGCTATTGCCAATAATCTGCATTATCAGACCGACAACGCCTTTATAGAAATGGCCTTTGGCCCCTGGGAGGGAAAGTCTGAATTTTGGATTAAGCAGCACTACCCGATTGAGTGGGCGCTGTGGAATCGCGCCCCTCACCAGTTGCAGCTTCCCCGCCGCGAAACCCTTCTCGAATTACAAAATCGTGTACTCAGGCGCATGCACAAAATCGCCGCAAAAGAGCCGGAAAAGACTGTTTTGGTGATAACCCATGTATCCATTATCAGAGTGGTATTACTTCAGGCTCAGAACCGACCTCTGTCTGATTACAAAACTGTGGCTGTGGATAATTGCGAATTATTTCCTGTCACTCTGCAATCTCAACCCTACTGGGAACCCTGCCTGTGAAAGCCGCTCTTTTAGTTGCCGGGTTGGGGACCAGATTGCGTCCTATCACAGAGCATACGCCCAAGTGCCTGGTGCCCATTAATGGCAGGCCCCTATTAGCAATCTGGCTGGAGAAGCTGGTGAATGCTGGTGTTACCCAGGTATTAATCAATACCCACTGGCTGGCTGAGACTGTAATGGACTATTTGGAGACCAATACTCCCCGGGGATTAAAGGTCCATTTATTCCATGAACCACGGCTGCTGGGCAGTGCCGGGACATTACTAGCCAACCGGGAGTTTTTTGCCGATGGGCCTTTTTTTATTATCTATGGTGACAATCTGTCCGATGTTAATTTAGCCCAGATGTATCAGTGCCACAGAAGGTACCAGCCCCTGTTAACTCTGGGCACCTTTGCCAGCGACTGCCCGCAAAAATGTGGTATTGCCGAGATTGATTCCGAAGGTATTGTAAAGGGCTTTATGGAAAAGCCAGATAGTCCAGTATCCAACTGTGCTGCCGCCGGTATTTACATTGCAGAGCCCAGTATTTTTGATTATTTCCCCAACCCTGAAAAACAGGCTTCGTTAGATATTGGCTTCGATATTATTCCGCACCTGATTGGCAAAATGCGCAATTATCCGATCGATTTACTAATTGATATTGGCACCCATCAGAATTTAATAAAAGCTCAGAGCTATGAGCCCCAGTTATCTGAAACATTTAAGGATTATCAGTAATTCAAATAATAGAAGGAAACTATTATGCAAGGGAATCTGCTAACAGATAATCGCAATCTATGTACAGTTTTAGGCTTGCCCTTTGATAGCGTCAATCTTACAAAGGCAGTGTCGCTGGTGGAGTCCTGTATTGAAAATCATCGGCGTTGCTTTCTGTCCACGCCCAATCTAAATTTTATTGTGCAGTCACATTTAAACAGAGCTTTCTATGAATCAGTGCTAGAGAGTGACTTGGTGATAGCCGATGGCATGCCAATTATTCTTGTAGCGCGACTGCTCAATTTGCCATTGCCCGAGAGAGTAGCTGGCTCAAGCTTATTTGAGGCCCTGGCCAATAAACCTAGAACACGGCCTATCCGTGTTTTTTTCTTTGGTGGTCAAGGAGATGCCGCTCAAAAAGCGGCGGCTAATCTGGGGGATCTATCTCCAGGCATGGAGTCCTGCGGCTATCTGAATCCGGGCATGGGCTCGGTTGAGTCTATGAGTGATATTGAGACCATAGAACAAATTAATACCGCAGAGCCAGATTTTCTGGTTGTTGCTCTGGGCGCAGAAAAGGGCCAGCGTTGGATTATGCATAACAGGCACAGGCTGCACGTGCCTGTGCTAAGTCATCTGGGTGCAGTAATTAATTTTGTTGCCGGTGGTGTGCGCCGTGCCCCAACAAAATGGCAGAGTTTAGGTCTGGAGTGGCTGTGGCGCATCTATCAGGAACCCCAGCTATTGAGGCGATATTTTTATGATGGCCTGCAGCTGTGCCATCTGCTGTTTGCCAAGATACTGCCCCTCACCATCTACCAGCAGTTGCTGCGTATAGGGTCTGCAGCCAACCGTCCATTAAAGATTACCACAGAGAAAATAGACAACTGTCTGGAGGTGCATCTCTCTGGCGCTGCTACAGCTGCCAACTGCTGGTCCACCAAAGATTGCTGCGACAGGGCACTTCAGCAACCATGTACTATACTCAAGCATGTGCGAGTGGATTGTGCAGAGCTGAGTTATATCGACAGTGCTTCGCTGGCTTTGCTGCTGGTATTTAAAATCAGCCTGTCTCACCGAGGACAGAGTCTGAGTTTTTTTAATCTGAGTCCACGTATTGTGACATTGATGAATCTGCACGGTGTTGCGCACTACCTGCTGGATAACAGGTCGTAGTGTCGAAAAGGGAGCTGTAGTAGTAAATGGATTTAAAAGGTAAATGGATTGCCAAAAAACCAAAGGCAAATGCTGCCTATGGGTCGAGCAACCTGATGACAGTTCAAGGGGCACTGCTGTTTCTGTGCACCCTAGCATTGGGGCTGTGGCTGTACTGGGATGGCTTGACGGAAGCCGTGCTGCGCTGGGAGCTGCAAGCTGAATACAGCCATGGCTACCTTATCCCGCTGGTATCACTGTTTATTCTCTGGGAAAAGCGGTTCCAGATTATAAACGACTATCAGCAGGGTAGCTGGTGGGGTCTACCGGTTATTGTGGTAGCTCTGGTGGTATTGGTGATTGGCGAAATCAGTGCCCTGTATATGCTGATCCACTATTCTTTTATTGCGCTGCTTTTTGGGCTTTCTCTCGCACTGCTGGGTTCAGCCGCCAGACATACCTGGGTGGCTATTCTGTTGCTGGGGTTTGCTGTTCCCCTGCCGTATTTTCTGGAAGTCATACTTACCGCCAAGCTGCAGCTGGTTTCCTCGCAACTGGGTGTTGAGATGATTCGTCTCTGTCGCATTCCTGTGTTTCTGAGCGGCAACATTATTGACCTTGGAAATTATCAGTTGCAGGTGGTCGAAGCTTGCAGTGGTCTGCGCTATCTTTTTCCGCTGATGAGTCTCGGCTTTATTGCCGCCTATTTGTATCAGGCCGCCTGGTGGAAACGGGGTATTCTTTTTTTCTCGACCATCCCTATTACCATTTTGATGAATAGTTTTCGCATTGCAGTGACTGGCCTTTTGGTCGATAACTGGGGTGCTCAGATGGCAGAGGGGTTTTTGCATGACTTTGAGGGCTGGCTGATTTTTATGGCCTGTGGCTTTTTAATGCTTCTGGAGATTCTGCTTATGGAACGCTTTACCAGTCGCCAAAAGCTGAGCCAGGTTTTTGCTGTTCCGGTGCAGATGTCGGAGCCGCCAGCGGCTGGCGAACAACAGGCTAAACCTCAGTGGTCCAAGCCATTATTAGCCGTAATACCGGTTTTGATACTGTCGATTGTATTTTTACAGTCCATTAAAACCAGGCAGGAAATCACCCTGTCGACCAAAGCCTCTCTGGTCGACTACCCCACTCAATTAGGGGGCTGGTCAGGGGTGCATGACCGCATTGATGAGTTGGTGGCCGAGAAGCTGGGTTTCACCGAATATGTAATGCTTAACTATCTGAATAGCGACAAACTACCAATTAACTTTTACGTGGCCTATTACGCCTCCCAGCGCAAAGGGGTGTCACCCCATTCGCCCAAGGTTTGTATACCGGGCGGCGGTTGGGAAATAGCCGACTTTAGTCGTACCCATATAGATTCTATACCTGTTAACAGGGCGCTAATTCGCAAAGGCACTCAGGACCAGATTGTCTATTATTGGTTTGAAGAGCGGGGACTGGCAGTGGCCAATGAATATTTGAAAAAGTGGATGCTATTTAAAGACGCGCTTTTGTTAAATCGCACCGACGGGTCACTGGTGCGCGTTACCACGCCTGTACTGGGTGGCGAGTCAATGGAACAGGCTGACCAGCGAGCCCGCAGTTTTATTCTTATTGCTCGCCAGCAATTATCGCAATTTTTACCAAGTCATCACTTGGAGGATTTAAAATGAACGGAAGCAGATTACTGACATTGTTTAAAACCCTCACACTTGTTCTCTGTCTATTTGCGGTATCCGCCTGTAGCGGTTCCAAGGAAGAGGCCGCTAACAAGTATCTCAACAATGGTATTGCCCTGTATGAAGAGGAAAAGCTCGCCAAGGCCAGTGTCGAATTGCGCAATGCCTTACAGATTGATCCGAAACTGGCCTCAGCCTATTTTTATCTGGCGCTGATCGCTGAGCAGGAGCAGAATTGGAAATCGCTTTTTAAACATCTCTCTAAGGTAGAGCAGTTGGATAACACCAGAGTTGATGCCAAGGTTAAGTTGGGTTATCTATTGCTGCTGGCTAAGCAATTTGATGCCGCGATTGAAAAGGCAGACGCTGTACTGTTGCTTGAGAAAGATAGTGCGGACGCCTATTTGATCAAGGCCTCTGCATTTTTGGGTAAAGAGCTTTTCGATGTGGCTGAGGGCTATGTCGCCAAGGCTTTTAAGTTTGGCGCAGACCAGGTTGAGGCGACCTCTCTCCAGGCCTCTATATTACACAAGCAGGGCCAATCAGATCAGGCTCTGGATATTCTCGGTAGGATAATTGATGAGCAGGAGGATAATCTGCACCTGCTGCTTCTGCGCACAGAAATCAATGAAGAGCGCAATGATCTCAAAGCCATGGAGGCGGATTACCGCACCCTTATCAAGGATTTTCCCGAGGAGCGGGCGTTTTATTTTAAGCTGGTAAGTCTATTGCGCGACAGCGGCAGAGTTGTTGAAGCCCAGGCCAATTTGGAGACCTATTTACGCCGCTATCCGGAGGACTCTGAGGTGCGTATGGCCCTGGTTCAGTTGGTATCAACTAATAATCAACAGCGTGCCGATAAATTACTAGACAGCTATATTGCCGAGCAGCCAGACAGTGCTGAGCTGCGTTTTTTCCGTATCAATAGGCTGCTGTCTCGGGGGTCAGAGCAGCAGGCAATGGAAGAGCTGCAGTCAATCAGCGAATCAGATTTCGAGAGTCAGCAGGTTTTTCGTGCCCTGTCCATGCAGGCTGAAATTAAGTTATCAGCAGGGCAGGCGGAAGAAGCTCTTGCTATGGCCAATCAGGTATTGGAGAAGGACGGTCATTTTGAAGATGCCCTATTATGCCGAGCGCGCTATTACCTGATCAGCGAAGATGTCGATGCTGCGGTTACAGATCTGCGGGTGATACTGCGCAATAACCCAGGTTCCGAGCGAGCCCTGGTTATGCTGGCCAATGCCTATGTGACCTCCGGTTCTCAACAGTTGGCCGATGATACTTTCCGCCAGGTGTTAGATATAAACCCAGGTAATATCCAGGCAGCTGTGCCGGTAATAAAAGGACTGCTGGAAAAGCAGGATTCTGACCGATCCGAGCAAGTGATTGAAAATGCCCTGGCCTATTCCCCCGACAATGAGATTCTACTGTCTATTCTGGCGCAGATAAAACTCTCCAACCAGGATATTGAGGGTGGGCAGAAGGTCATCTCCAAAATCCAAGCTACTGGCCAAAACCCCGCCTTTGGGCTCTATCTGTCTGGTCGGGCACTGCAGTCCCAGGGCAAGTATAGGCAGGCGATTGATAGCTATAAGCAGGCACTGGAGATAAATCCGGGCCTGACCCGAGCCCTTGAAAATCTGGCCCATTGCTATGGTCGCCTAGATCAGCAGGTTAGTCTTTTAGATTATCTGCAGGCCTTCAGTGATGGTCACCCCGACAATTTGTCGGCCTTCTCAATTAGGGCGGCAATCCAGCGGCAGCTTAAAAACTACACAGCGGCCATTGCCGCTTTAGAGCAGGGACTGCAGCGGCAGGATAAGTGGGTGGGCGGCTACAGCGCACTGGCGGTCAATCAGCTGTCAATGGGCCACAGGGAGGCCGCTATTGACACCTATAAGCGGGGTTTAGCTGCGGTTCCCAACAGCAATGTCTTAAAAATGCTGCTGGCGTCTCTGTATGAGAGAACTCAGGCATTTGCAGAGGCCAAAAGCCTGTATGAGTCTGTATTGGCATCAAACCCTGATCACCATGCGGTGATTAACAATCTAGCCAGTCTGCTGACTGATCAATTTGAATCCAAGGAAAATATCAGTCGAGCTGTTAGCCTGACTGAGCGATTTGCCGACTCTGACCAACCATTTTTTATAGATACCTACGCCTGGGCACTGGTGAAATCTGGTCTGCCACAGGTGGCCGAGCCACTGTTTGCCAAGGCCACCAAGCTGGCCCCAAATATAGCGGTTTTCCACTATCATCGAGCCATTGGTTTTAAGCGCTTAGGGCGGCTTGAGGAGGCCAGGCAGGCATTAATTTTGGCCCAGAGTAAGGTTTCTGAGCAAGACCCATTGAGACAGGTTATTGAGTCTGAGCTCACCAGCCTCTAAACAGCCCGATCAGCAGACTAGCCAGCCCGTCATAGGGCTGGGATAGCTGTTTAAAGCAGCCCCTAAATACTTCGACCAAATCCGCTTATTTTTTGCTATGCTGAGGCGCATTGCGCCATTTCAGCCTATTGTGTGTTGTTTTATAAAAGCGCACAATAATTTGGGATTGGATGGCTGGGTCGAACCGCACAACGGAAGTGAAATCAAGGAATGAAATTATGCACGTTCTTATTGTTGATGATCATGCTTTCGTCTGTGTTGGCCTCAAGGCGACTTTAAGCGAAGAATTTGATGATATACAGGTAACCACCACAGATCATGGTGATACTGCTCTAACGATTCTGGCGAAAGAAAGCATTGATCTGGCGATAGTAGACCTATTTATGCCCGGCGGTGCCGGTGGGTTTAACTTTATTGAAATGCTCTGTGAGAGTTATCCCAAGCTCCCACTGATTGTGTTGTCCGCCTCTGAAAATCCAACTCATATCCGCAAATGTCTCGATTTTGGTGCCGCCGGCTTTGTTACTAAATCTGCACCTAAAGATGCGCTTTTTGAAGCTATAGCTAAGGCATTATCTGGTGAGCGCTATGTGCCTGACTCATTAATTGAATCTATGCCGGAAGTGGCTCGAGTAATTGACGAGGTGGATTCAGGTGCCGATATAGACATAATTTCAGCGCTGGTGACCGACCGACAAATGGATATTCTGCTGCGGATTACTCAGGGCCGCTCAAATAAGCAGATTGCCCGAGAACTGGACCTGTCAGAAAACACTGTTAAGGTGCATGTCAGCGCTATGCTCAGGGCTCTGGGGCTTAGCAATAGAACCCAGGCAGGGATACTGGGCCAGAAACTTGGCCTCGCCGAGCCTTCAGATACCAACAAATATCCTTAAAAACAGTAAAAAATATTAAGAGGTTATTAATGACTTATAATCCTGCCGCAAATTTGATGTTGCTATGCTGCTGCATTCTTTTTGTGTTCTCGTCTGCCCGGGCAGATATGGTAACTGAGGATGATCTCCTCGCCGACATTCATCTGGTGTCCAGCGTTACCCATATGAATCAAACTCTGGATCAAACCCCTGCGGCAGTTACTATTATTGATCGCAGAACCATCAAAGCTTCGGCAGCTGTGGATGTGCTGGATTTATTTCGGCTAGTTCCAGGGTTTCGCGCCTATTATGTCAATGCCAATTTCCCGGGAGTGACCTACCACGCCCTGGGTGACGACAACCCTCGCCGACTGGAAGTAAAAATAGATGGCCGCTCTGTTTATGAGTCCATTTTCTCCTCAGTGGAATGGACCACTCTGGGCGTTGAGTTGGATGATATTGACTATATTGAAGTAGTGCGAGGGGGCAACGCCCCGGCAGATGGCAGCAATGCATTTTTAGCCTCTATTAATATAGTGACGCGGTCACCGCTGCAGGAAGCGGGCTGGAAAGTTCACAGTCAGATTGGCAATCACAATATTCGTAATAATGCGATCAGTTACTCAGGACAGCTGGGGGCTGTACAGCACCGCACAGTGCTACGTCATAGCAGTAATGATGGTTTTGAGGATTTTGCTGGCAACTATGCTGGTCAGTTTACGCAAATCGCTCTGGATGACGGCGCGGATACCACCACCTTTGGTTTTAGGGGTCTCTGGACCCCTAGCGCCAAAGACAGTATCGAGTTGCAATTCGGTTTTAACGATAGTGAGGTGGGGATAGGCGAGAGAAACTACATTCTCAGGCAAATTGATTATCAGTATCAGCATCTTAACTGGTCGAGAATTAACAGTGACGGAAGTACTTTTGAATTTACCTCCTATCACAATAAATTTGATATTTCTGATCAACAAGATGCCCTCACATTTTACCAGGCACTTAATTTTTTCCCAGAAGGCCCCCTCAAAGAGTCGCTGGCACAGCTGCCGGATAAGCTAATTATTGAACCATCCCACAAAGCTATTTCGGAGCGCTGGGATTCTGAGTTTAGAGCTACCTTTGATCATAGGCACAATGTTCGTGCTGCCTATGGCGCTGCCTTAAGGCGTGATAAAGTAAAAAGTAATATGCTATTTGATATGTCTGATGTATCAGCTGAGAACTCCTCTCGAGTCTTTGCTCATTTTGAATGGCAGATGAGTGATAAATTAATCGCCAATACTGGTTTTATGTCCGAATCAAAGGATGGTGGGTTGCGGGTTGGCTCTTATCGAATGGCGTTCAATTACCAGCTGGCCAATAACCATACTCTTAGACTGGCATTCAATCGTGGTCATCGCGCTCCCACACTTCTCGAGAGTAATCAGTCTACTTTTGTTCGCTATGATGAAAATCTGATTCTGGATGGCGTTGTTGTCTCTGACTCAGATATTCATGCGGAAAAACTGATTAGCTCAGAGCTGGGCTATGCAGGTTCTCTGTTCAATGATCACCTTCATTTGGATATGCGCCTGTTCTCAGAAAAAATGTCAGATGTTATTGCAGAGCGCCGAGAACAGTACCCCGATTTTGATGGGCAGCTCAATATTCGTGATAACACAGATTCTGTAACGGCTCGAGGTCTGGAATGGCAGGCTCAGTATCGGCCTAGCTCTCAGTTCTTGATTCATGCTAACTATAGTTTTGTTGATCTAACTCACAGTGCTTTTTATCGATCTACACCAGTAGAGGAAATTCGTGATTTAAGCGGAGTCAACCCAAAACATCTAGGTTCCCTATTGGTTAACTATTTAACCAAACGAGAGTTAAGCCTGAGTGCCATGCTGAGTCACCAGTCAAGGATCAGACATTTTTCAGGAAACGATGATGAGGGCTTTACTCGTCTTGATGTAAAGGCCGCTAAGAGCTGGCAGTTAGCTGGCAAGGATGCTGAAGTCGCGCTAACCATTCAAAATCTTGGCAGTGATTATCGTGAAAATTATTTCTATAACCAGTTTTCCACTCGTTATGTGCTGAGTTTAAAAATTGGCTTACTTTAAGTATCTATTCGACTATTTGATGAGATGAGATATACCCAAAAGCAATGAATATTTTTTATAAATGGCCATTCCGCTTTATCTCAACTAGGTATCTAGGTGCCTGGGTTCTGCTGTGTATTATATTTAGTAATCCGCTGTTGGCAGCCAGCTCTGAAACACCTAGAAAAATAGCATTTGTTATCAGTAAAGCGTCCCCAGCTTATCAGCAGGTGGTTACTGGTGCTGAAGAAAAATTATTGGGACAGTCTAGTGTCTATTCCTTTGACGGCATGCTGCAAGGAGCTGACAGAAAAATTGATCAGGCTATAGAGACTGCCGATATTATTGTGACTGTGGGTGCTGGTGCAACAGAAGCTGTAGTCAGCAAAGGTCCCTCACAGCCTGTTATTGCAGCGTTAATTACCGATAGCGCTTTCTCGGCAATAGCTGAAAAATATTATGCTTCCAGACAGCAGGCGCTGGATTCTGGTTTGTCAGTTATCTGTCTAGATCAGCCAGTAAAACGCAGTATTGAACTATCCAAGATGCTTATGCCTTCAGCATCAAATGTGGGTCTGATGCTTGGCCCTGCGTCACTGCCTAGACTCGAGGAGTTTGGCAGCCATGTTAGCAATGCGGGTATGAATCCTATTCTGGTCGCGGTTAATGCCAGAGATAACCCTATTAAAGTACTAGAGCCGGCCATCAAACGCGCTGATGTGTTTATTCCAGTGCCAGACAGTCGACTGATAAATATATCTACGGCCAAGTGGATACTTCAGCTGAGTTACAGATACAAGGTACCAGTAGTTGCCTATTCTCGGGCCTACCTTAAAGCAGGTGCGTTGGCCGCTGTTTACACCTCACCTGAGAATGTGGCTCAGCAGGTATCTGAGCTGGTGGCCGAGGTGGTCAATTCCGAAGAAGGTATAGGTTTGGCTCATATGCCAGCCTATTTTTCCGTTGAGTTTAATACCAATGTGGCTGAGCATCTGGGTATTGATCTAAAGGATACAGAGTTTTATCTCGAACGGTTGAATGACTAAGATGGGATTCCAGAACCGACTTAATAGTATCCATGCTCGACTGTTGATCACAGGCTTGATTCCATTGGCTATGTTAAGTCTGGTGCTGGGTTGGTACATGATTTCTTCCCAGAGCAAGGAACTGCTCTCCAATATGCATGACACCGGCCGTGTGGCATCCAATCAGATGGCATCGAGCGCTGAATTTGCGCTCTATTCGGGCAATCAGGAAATGCTCAGAACACTGGGTGATTCTGTTCTCGATATTCCGTCGGTTTCGGGCATGCTATTTTACAATTCGGCCGATCGACAAACAGTAAGGATTGGCGATATAGATATTTCCATCGAGCAAATGCCAGCCGATTTTGACTCGGGGAAACCTTTTTTTATAGATGATCGCTGGTATTTTTATTCGACAATCACACTGCAACATAGATCAGTGGAAGATTATGATGAATTGGGAGAGCCGGTCTCCGAAAAGCTTGGCTGGGTACTGGTGTCTCTCACTAACGAAATTCTACTGTACAAACAGCGCCGCGCTATCTTTGGCGCACTTATAGTTATTACCCTTGGGCTTCTGGTTGCAGCTTGGATATCTATGAGAATCGGGCGCAGTATTTCACGGCCTCTAGAGGGTCTTACCCAGGTGGTTGAGGTTATGGAGGCCGGTGGCCTCGAATCCCTGGCCAGTGAAGAGGGGCCCCTTGAGCTGCGCAAACTGTCCTATGGCATCAATCAGTTGGCGACCAGTGTAAAACAGTCCAATGTGCGTATGCAGAGCGAAATTGCCCGGGCTACGGCCCAGTTGCAGATCACTCTTATCGAACTCGAGGACGCGATGGAAGCCCAGGATCAGTTTCTTGCGCGCATGAGTCATGAACTGAGAACGCCATTGACTGCAGTGATTGGGTTTTCAAAATTACTGTCGACGGAGCTGGATGATCGCAAGCGCGATGAACACCTGAGGGTTATTGAGCGCTCATCGACTATGTTGCTGACCATGATTGATGATATTTTAGAATTCTCCAAGGCCCATCTGGGAGGGTTTACCCTTGAAGAGATCAACTTTGATATAAACCAGTGGCTGCGGGATACCATGGCAATCCACCAACAGCGCGCCGATGAAAAGGGGCTAGAGTTCACCCTGGATCTAGGCGAGGATGTGCCCTCACAGCTGTGCGGCGACCCAGTGCGATTGACCCAAATATTAGCCAACCTGATCAACAATGCGATTAAGTTTACCGACAAGGGTTTTGTGGCCCTCAAGCTGCGCTGCCAATCCATTGAGGATGATATTGTCACCCTTGAATGTACCGTTGCTGATTCGGGTAAAGGTATAGCTGCAGAAAAGATTCCCAGTCTGTTCGACCCATTTTCCCAGGAAGATACCTCGATTAATCGCCGGTTTGGCGGCACTGGTTTGGGGCTTTCGATCTGTCAGCGTTTGGCTCAGGCAATGGGTGGTGATGTGACCATAGAGAGCACCGTGGGCCAAGGTTCGAATATTAGCTTTAGCTGCCGCCTTTCTGTTGCTCGGTCAGAGAAATCTGAGTCCGATGCCGCGAGCACTCTAGCTCCAGCGGAACAGCTACTTAAAGGGGTGATAGTGCTGGTCGCCGAGGACAATCCCTTTAATCAAAAGCTAATTGTTAAGCTGTTAGAGGGCTATGGCGCTACCTGCATGGTGGCTAATAATGGGTTGGAAGCTGTGGAGCTGGCCGATGAGTTACATGCAGATATTATTCTAATGGACCTGCATATGCCGGTGGTTGACGGTGTAGCTGCCTGCGAGAGTATTATGCAGCAATCTGGCGATAGCCCACCTATTATTGGCCTTACCGCAGATATCACCCAGGCTGAGCATCAGAGAATGCTCTCGGCGGGGGCTATCTGTGTGCAGTCCAAGCCACTGGATGAAGTAAAGTTAGTCAATGCCATGCTCAGCTCGCTCAGCGACCAGCGACAGGTATCCGAGGGCTTCGAAGGTGGGTTGCTGGCATCGGTGATGCCTGTAGATGAACTGAAAGCGGCCCTGTTCGATAATTTAGATAAGCTTGAAACTCAACTAAGCGCTGGTGAGAAAAGCAGCCTGAGGCAAATTATTCACGATCTTATGGGGCTGTGTGGGCTCTATGGTATGTCTCAACTGCGTGAGCTGGTGCTTGAGTTTAGGGCCACCTATGGCACCCTGAACATGCCTGACAACCTAAGAAAAGTTCATGAGATACGCCAGCATATTGAAGATTTCTTATCCTCAAAAGCTAGCCAGCCACCTGCTGGTTAACTAGTACTTTTGTATTAATCCGTCAGTGTAATTTTATTCCTTGTCTCAATCCGTTAACTTAGTAGCTAGCATTGACTCCTTGGCATGAAGCTTTGACAGGGACTTTACTGGTAAAAATACACAGACCTACACTGCTGTAAGAAGGGTAACACTGTAAACAGGACGTTTTAGAGCTAAGTTGACAGGGAGTTAACTTTAGGGACAGAAGCTCGCTCAGTTGTTAATTTTCGTTTGCTACCAGTTGTGCGGTATAGACGACTAGGAAGTCGTGCGCCATGGAGTGGCGCGAGTCAATCTTTAAAGCAAAGCATGGTGGATACAGGTTTTCCCTTATTTATAACTAGTATTATTAGCATAGCTAGATTTTTTGGTACAAAAGCTACTTTGACCCCTAGGTTGCAAAACCCAGGGGTTTTTCATTGGCCTCGGACTGCACTGCTAATTATAAACCCTAGTAATAATTACTTTTACTCCCAGAGCATTAGGCCATAGACTGTGACAAATCACCGGTCAGAGACCCTATGCCTAAAAAAACCAAACAGCCAGATCCATTTGCGACCAGAGAGGCGGCCAAATACGACCGACCCATTCCCAGTCGCGAGTTTGTTCTCGATTATCTCCGTGAAAGTATTGGCCCACTCACCCATGAGGAAATTTGCGCCGCCTTAACTCTTACTGAGGATGAACAGATTGAAGCCATGCGTCGGCGTCTGCGAGCAATGGAGCGAGATGGCCAGGTAGCGCGCAATCGACGGGGAGGCTACGGCACCCTGGATAAGCTTAATCTGGTGAAGGGCAGGGTGATTGGTCACCCGGAGGGCTATGGTTTTGTCTCGCCAGTGCAGGGCGATGGCCAGGATATTTATCTTTCCAGTGCCCAGATGCGCCGAGTTTTTGATGGCGATATAGTGCTGGTGAGAATTGCTGGCTGGGATCGCCGCGGGCGGCCAGATGGCAGCCTGGTAGATGTGGTTGAGCGCAAAACTACCCAGCTGGTAGGTCGCTATTTTCGCGAGAGTGGCATCAGTTTTGTGCGCCCGGACAATCCCCGAATCAGCCAGGATATTCTTATTCCCGGCGATAAATCTCTAAATGCAGATCCCGGTCAAATAGTGTTGGTCAATATAGTTGAGCCACCGTCCAGAAACAGCCTGCCGGTCGGCCATATTGGCGAAGTCCTGGGTGAGCACCTGGACCCTGGTCTGGAAATCGATATGTCGATTCGCAACTATGGTATCCCCTACCTTTGGAGTGACGAGCTGCTTGCAGAGACCGCGGCTATTCCAGATGAGGTACAGGATAAAGAGCTGCGGGTAGATTTAAGAAATACGCCGCTAATCACCATTGATGGGGAAGACGCGCGAGATTTTGATGATGCAGTCTACTGTCAGCCCAAGGCTCGTGGTGGCTGGACCCTAATTGTGGCCATAGCAGACGTGTCTCATTATGTGACAGTGGGCTCTGCTCTGGACCGGGAGGCTTATGAGCGCGGCAACTCAGTGTACTTCCCCAATCATGTAGTACCCATGCTTCCTGAAAAGCTATCCAATGGCCTGTGCTCGCTAAATCCGGCGGAGGACCGCCTGTGTATGGTCTGTGAGATGCAGATAAGCGCAGAGGGTGAGGTTAGTCGCTACCAGTTTTATGAAGCCGTGATGCACTCCCATGCGCGTATGACCTACACCCAGGTGGCACATATTCTGGCCGAGAGAGATCAGGACAACAGCTCTGGCATACGCAAACAGTTTGCGGCTATTCTGCCCCAGGTTGACGCACTCCACGATCTGTACAAAGTACTTCATCGCCGTCGAGCAAAGCGCGGGGCCATCGACTTTGATAGCCAGGAAACCAGAATTCTCTTCGATAGCCAGCGCAAGATAAGCCAGATTATTCCCGTTGACCGCACAGAGGCTCACCGGCTAATTGAAGAGTGCATGCTGTGCGCCAATGTCTGTTCTGCACAGTTTTTGGATAAGGTTAAGATCCCCGCACTCTACAGGGTTCACGAGGGTCCCAGTGATGAGCGCCTGGCCTCGGTGCGAGATTTTCTCGGTGAACTGGGTATTGGCCTAGGGGGCGGCGATGACCCCCAGCCGGAAGACTACCAGCGGGTACTCAGATCGGTGAAAGGCAGAGATGATGCCGCTGTTATACAGTCGGTCATGTTGCGATCAATGAGTCAGGCCATGTATCAGCCAGAGAATTTTGGTCATTTTGGTCTTGCCTTTGATGCCTATACCCACTTCACTTCGCCGATTCGTCGCTACGCTGACCTGCTGGTGCACAGGGCTATTCGCAGCCTGATTCGCAGCAAGAAAAAACTCTCTGCTGTGCAGCGCGTACCAGGTGCATCCGTACTAGACCAGCAAAGCATCTATCCCTACGAGCTTGGCCGCTTAGCTGAGACTGGCGAGCATCTGTCCGTGACCGAACGGCGCGCCGATGAGGCGACCAGAGATGTGGTTAACTGGCTTAAGTGCGAATATCTCATGGACCATGTGGGCGAGCAGTATGCTGGTGTCGTCAGTGCAGTAACTGGTTTTGGACTGTTTGTGATGCTCGATGACCTCTATGTCGAGGGTCTGATCCATGTCACCGGGTTACCCAAGGACTACTACTATCATGAGGCGTCTCATCATCGCATGGTGGGTGAGCGCACCGGGCGGATTTTCCGCCTGGGACAGAAACTTCAGGTCAGATTAACACGAGTTAATCTGGAGGAGCGCAAAATTGATTTCGAGTTAGTAGACCCCGCCAGTGCAGGGACCAGTGGGCGAGGCGCCGGAGAAAAACCAGATCAAACATCTGGTAAAAAGACCAGATTGTCGTCAAAAGCGGCAGCTATGGCGGATGAATACGAGAAGAAACGCAAAAGCCGCGGCAAAAAGAAAACCGGTGCTGCGGCGAAAAAGAAAACCGGCGCCAAACGCCGCAAATCTACTGTGGCAAAGGGGCCGGGCGGCAAGCCTGGGGCAACAAAAGCCAGGGGCAAGAAAAAGCCCCGCAGCTAACGGGGCTCATGGAGCAGGGCTGGCGCTTGGCTCTAGCCCCAGTTCTAGCTCAGATGCTTGGGCAGAATGCGGTTTAACACCTCTGCTATATAGCTGAGAAACAATGTTCCCATACTGCTTTTATAGAAGTTGGGGTCAGCATTGCCTATAGCCAAAATCCCATAGAGGTTGTTGTAGCGCAGGGGTACTGCGGCTACAGAGCCCACTTGCAGGCCTTTTTCTCCAAACAGGAAGGTCATTTCTTCCTCGCGCAACACACCACAGACCGCACGGTTAGAGCCAATTAATGTGCCCACCTGCTCGCCGGCCTTTTCAACGCTGGCAACTCGGGCCATGGTGCGCGGCAATGATTTTTCATCACCCAGCAGGGTCAGGCTGTAGAAATCAATTTCAAAATCTTTGCCCAGGCTGTCATAAATGGTTTCCACCATGGCCGGTAGATTTTTGGCGTCTAGCAGGTTGAGAACCAGGCGTTTGGTCTTCTCAAATAACAGGTCATTGTCATGGGCTGTCGCCAGCATATTGTCCAGACGGTTGCGCATCTCTTTGTTGCGATCGCGCATAACGCCCACCTGGCGCTCCACAAGAGACACCGCTTTACCACTATTGTGGGGCAGGCTGAGGCTTTCGAGAATATCAGGGTTATCGTCCAAAAAAGCCGGATTATCGCGCAGAAACTGCCGCACTATGTCCTCTGTAGAATCGATCTGTTGTTCTTCGCTCATATTCGTATTCGTCCGTGGAAAACACTGGCAGCAGCGCCAGTCATTAATAGAGGCTCGGTTTCACCCTGCCAATCAATTGTTAGATCACCGCCATTGAGATGCACGGTTACCGGAGAGTCTACCAGTCCCTGCTGCAGGGCCGCCACTGCAGCGGCACAGGCACCAGAGCCACAGGCCTGGGTTTCACCAACGCCACGCTCAAAAACGCGCAGGTTAATCTGGTTTCGGTCTACGATCTGCATAAAGCCCACATTTACCCGGTTGGGAAACCTACTGTGGGTCTCCAACTGGGCTCCAAGGTTGGCCACCGGAGCGGTTTCAACCTCATCTACCCTGAGTACGGCATGGGGGTTACCCATTGAGACTGCGGCTATATCGTACTGGACGCCATCCACCTCGATTGGATAGAGATTTGCTCTCTGCTCTGCGACAAAGGGTATTTTTGCCGGCTCTAACTCCGGAACCCCCATATCTACCCTGACCAGATTATTCTCTGTCAGCTCCAGATCCATGACTCGATTCATGGTCTTAACCCGAATAGGGTTTTTGCCTGTCAGCTGCCGATCAGAGACATAGCGAGCCAGGCAGCGCGCGCCATTGCCGCACTGTTCGACCTCATCGCCGCTTTGATTAAAAATGCGGTAATTAAAGTCTATATTGGGCTCTGAGGGTGGCTCTATCACCAGCACCTGATCGCAGCCGATACCCAGAGTGCGATTGGATAGCCGCCTGACCATAGAGGCAGATATCCGGACATTTTGAGTCACGGCATCAATCACTACAAAGTCATTGCCCAGGCCCTGCATTTTAGTGAATTTCATCTGCATGCTATTAACCCTGATCTGTCTCTGGCAACAGCTGCTCGCCGCGCACCAGATCGGCGATAGTTTCACGGGCACGCACCAGATAGGCCAGGTTATTATCTACTATAACCTCTGCCACTCTAGGTCTGCTGTTGTAATTGGAGCTCATTACAAATCCGTAGGCGCCAGCGGAAAACAGGCACAGATTGTCCCCCTGGCTAATCGCCAGAGAGCGGTCTTTGCCCAAAAAGTCGCCAGTCTCACAGACTGGGCCCACAACATCGTAGAGGCCGGCTGTTGCAGAGCTATTGAGGCTGGTTGGCTGAATATCCATCCAGGCCTCATAGAGTGCGGGGCGCAACATATCATTCATAGCTGCATCCACAATGGCAAAATTTTTCTCACCATTGCTTTTAATAAATTCCACTTTCATCAACAGCACGCCAGCATTGGCTGTTATGGAACGGCCGGGCTCCATAACCAGAGTCTGAGGACGTCCCGCCAGTTTCGGCAGAAGCTCAGACATATAATCTGCCACCGAGGGGGTGCTCTCATTCTGATAGGGGACTCCCAGGCCGCCACCTATATCTATGTGCTTCAAACTGATGCCCAGGGCTTCCAGCTGATCTACCAGAGCCAACAGGCGATCCATTGCGTCGATAAATGGTTTGATCTCAGTAATCTGTGAGCCTATGTGACAGTCCACACCAACCACAGCTATATTGTCCATCGCTGCGGCGCGCTGGTATATCTGAGGAGCCAGATTAATATCGATACCAAATTTATTCTCTTTTAAACCGGTAGAAATATAGGGGTGGGTCTTGGCATCCACATCGGGATTCACGCGCAGGGAGACTGCAGCAATTTTGTTTTGCTCAGCAGCAGTTGTATTGAGCAACTCTAGCTCGGCTTCAGACTCAACGTTAAAGCAGTGAATACCCACTTCCAGTGCACGCTGCATCTCTGCTGCATTCTTGGCAACCCCGGAAAATACAATTTTGTTGGGGTCGCCGCCAGCCAGCAGCACTCGCTCTAGTTCTCCCAGGGATACTATATCGAAACCAGCACCTAGATTGGCTAGGGTCTGCAGCACGGCGAGATTGGAATTGGACTTAACTGCATAGCAGATCAGGTGGCTGCGATCACCCAGGGCATTTTTATAGGCCAGAAAACTCTGCTCCAGAGCATTTTTGCTATAGACAAAGCAGGGCGTACCAAAGTGCGCGGCAATATCGTCCAGAGCAACGTTTTCAAGCTGGAGTCTCTGGTTTTGATAGTAAGCTGTATTGTGCATAGCGCCCTAGGATTCTGTGGTTTCTGGGTTGGGGTTAGTACCTGCATCCTCAGGAAGATACAGGGCTCCAGTATTACCGCAACCAGTCGGGCCACTGAGCAACAGCAGGGTTAACAAAAGCGCAGAAATTCGGTGAAGCATTGGGACCACCAGAGCAAAACGTTAATTATAGCGGTACTGGCAGATCACAACCAAACAATTATACTGCACAGCTACTATTGAGAAGCCTGACCATGAACGAAGCCGAATTTAACCAAATTGTCGATGATCTTATGTTTTCTATCGAAGAGAGCATTGATAACAGCGGTGCTGATATTGATTATGAAAATAGTGCCGGCATGCTAACCATCACCTGTGAGGCTAATGGTTCACAGATTATCCTCTCCCGCCAGCCGGCCATGGGAGAAATCTGGCTCGCCGCTCGCTCAGGCGGATTTCACTTTAAATTGCTGGGCGAGGGCGCAGAGCAACGCTGGCGCAACACCCAGACCGACGAGCTGTTGTCAGCTATGCTCGGTGATGCCTGCCTTGCCCAGTCCGGGGAAGCTATTAGTTTCTTGTTTTAAGTAGGGCCAGAGCGCGCTGCGCCGCGGCTCTTACCTGTTGCGGAGCTGTGCCGCCAATATGATTGCGCGCGGCAACAGAGCCCTCCAGGCTAAGTATCTCAAACACATCCTCTTCAATCTGGTCAGAGAACTGCTGTAACTCTGCAAGGCTCATTTCCGAGAGGTCTTTGCCTTGGTCAACACCATAGGCGACAGACTTGCCGACGATTTCATGGGAATCACGGAATGGAATACCTTTGCCCACCAGATAATCTGCCAGATCTGTAGCTGTGGAAAAGCCTCTGCGAGCTGCTTCAAACATGGATTCGCTGTTAGCTCGAATGGCGGGGATCATATCTCCAAAGGCTCTGAGGCAGTCGGCTACGGTATCCACTGCATCAAATAGAGGTTCTTTATCTTCTTGATTGTCCTTGTTGTAGGCGAGCGGCTGAGACTTCATTAGAGTCAGCAGTGCTATTAAATGGCCGTTGACACGCCCGGTTTTGCCGCGCACCAGCTCGGGCACATCAGGGTTTTTCTTTTGGGGCATAATTGAGGACCCAGTGCAGAAGCGATCGGGCAGATCGATAAACTGAAACTGAGCAGATGTCCACAGCACTAGCTCTTCAGACATACGCGACATATGGGTCATCAGCATGCTGGCGAAGGCGCAAAACTCTATGGCGAAGTCGCGATCGCTGACCGAGTCCAGAGAATTCTCTGTGGGCTTATCAAAGTTCAGCTGTGCAGCTGTAAACTCGCGATTGATTGGATAGGTGGTGCCCGCTAGCGCAGCAGCACCCAGTGGGCTCTGATTTAAGCGTTTGCGACAATCCAAAAGACGACCGAAATCTCGTTCCAGCATCTCGTTCCAGGCCAGAAGGTGATGGCCAAAGGTCACCGGCTGAGCAGTCTGCAAGTGGGTAAAGCCAGGCATAATGGTCTCAGCTTCAGAGGCCGCCAGTTCAATGATTCCCTGTTGCAGTTTGGTTAAAAGGGGCTGGATCGAGTCGATCTGATCCCTTAGCCAGAGACGGATATCAGTGGCTACCTGGTCATTTCTCGAGCGCCCGGTATGCAACTTTTTGCCGACAACGCCGATGCGATCGGTCAGCGCTGCTTCAATATTCATATGCACATCTTCAAGTGCAACAGACCAGTCAAAACTGCCTCCGGCAATTTCCGCAGCTATCTGTTGCAGGCCATCACAGATTGCAGCCAGCTCGCTGCTGGATAGCACGCCAGCCTGTTCAAGCATTTTGGCATGGGCAATGGAGCCCTGAATATCCTGTTGAGCTAGTCGCTGGTCGAAAAGGACCGAGGCCGTAAAGCGGGCGACAAATGCATCGACCGGCTCGTTAAAGCGGCCACCCCAGGATTGATTGGTTGTTGGGTTGTCGTCCTTTTCAGACTCTGGGATATCAGACTTGCTCATTGACCTGCATGCTCTATAGTTAAATGCGACAGGAATTATAGCGAATCGCAGCGCTTAAATGGCAATAATTCTTGTCCAAAACAGATATCAAATGAACGCTCGGTTCATTCCCAGGGAGGGAAGCTATGATCAAGGTGTTGATCGTTGATGATGAGTTATTAATGGGTGGCGGAGCCCAAAGTTTGCTAGCGCAAATGAAAAACATTCAAATAGTAGGGGTTGCGGACAATGGCCCTGCAGCATTGCAGCTGGCGGATAAGCACAATCCGGACATCCTGTTGATAAAATTACCAATGGCTGTCAGTGCAGAGATTCCTACAGATAAGTTGCTACAGCAGCTTGATCTGTTGCCAGCGGTTATATATTTTCCCTCCTGTGTCGATTTTAATCCCATCCCAACTGCTATTGAGCCAGCAGCAGCTTGCAGTGCGCCACAGCTGAGCCAAGATGATTTGGTCGCCGCAGTGTCAAAAGCCAGCAAGCAGATTCTTGAGCGGCAGAGAGAAAACAGAGCCGAGCCCAGAACTCATCTATATGTCTATAGCTATCTGGGCATTGATAAGATTCCGGTAAATAAAGTTTTGTTACTGCAGGCGGACCAAAAATATGTCAAAGCCCATATGGCAGATTCTGTAGTGACTATCAATGACAGTCTTGTAGCTCTGGAAGTGGAGTTTAAAGAGCTGTTTGTCAGAATCCACCGCAATGCACTGGTTGCCATGGACGCCATAGAGGGGCTGATAAAAATTGATAATCGTGTAGTTATTAAGATTAAAAATCTGTCTGAGCGGCCAACGGTAAGTCGTCGCAGAGCATCTTATCTGCGTCAATTATTGCCTCTTCTCTGACAACGGCCTGTAAATCGTCGATAATGGGGCATTAATTATCAAGCAGGTTTGTAACTTGACTAAGACAGTGCGCATTGCGACAAGAAAAAGCCCTCTGGCCCTCTGGCAGGCCGAGTATGTAAAAGCTCGGCTGCAGCACCATAATCCGGGCCTGCAGGTGGAGTTGGTGGCTATGAGTACCAGAGGCGACAAGCTTTTGGACACTCCTCTGGCAAAAGTGGGGGGCAAAGGGTTGTTTGTCAAAGAGCTGGAGTTGGCCATGCTTGAGGGCAGGGCGGATATTGCTGTTCACTCCATGAAAGATGTGCCTATGGAATTTCCTGAGGGCCTTGAACTGGCAGTGATCTGCGAGCGTGAGGACCCCCTTGATGCCTTTGTTTCCAATCATTATCAAAATCTGGACCAGCTACCTGATGGGTCTGTGGTGGGTACCTCCAGCCTGCGCCGTCAATGCCAGGTGCGGGCAAATTTTCCCAATCTGCAAATCAAGGAATTGCGTGGCAACGTCAATACCAGGCTGGGCAAGTTGGACAGCGGCGAATATGACGCAATTATTTTGGCCAGCGCCGGGCTTATCCGCCTGGAGATGGCCCATCGAATTACCAGCAAACTAGATTCTCAGCAGTCACTGCCTGCGGGTGGGCAGGGTGCCGTAGGCATTGAATGCCGCGTTGATGACCAGGCTATTCAGAGTCTGCTGGCACAGTTACACCATCGGGACACAGCTAGCTGTGTGTTGGCTGAGCGAGCAGTCAATCGCCATCTGCAAGGCGGCTGTCAGGTACCTATTGCCTGCTTTGCTGAGCTTGATAGCCATGGGCAAACCATAGCTCTGCGCGGCCTGGTTGGCAGTGTTGATGGCGCCACTATACTGCGCGCCAATATTGAGGGTGCCCGGGAAAATGCAGAGGCGCTGGGCGTGCAGTTGGCCGAGCAATTGCTCGCCGCTGGCGCTGGAGATATTCTGGCCGAGGTCTATGAGCTCTAGTTCAGCGGCTAGCAAGCCGGTGTTGGTGGTGCGCCCTCTGCGTCAGCAGGATGCCTTTTTACAGTTGCTGGAACAGGCAGCTGTAGACTACCAATACAAACCTATTATGCGCATCGAGGCCATTGCTGAATCTGAGCCTGAGGCTGAGTCAATTAAAAATTGCATCCTCGGGTTTGCCGAGTTTGACTGCGCTATATTTATCAGCGCCAATGCGGCGGAGTTGGGGATCAAGTGGCTAGACCAATACTGGCCTATGCTGCCAACCGGCCAGCAACTATTTGCCGTGGGTCAGCAGACTGAGTCGATTCTCAGTGCCTACGGCTGCAGAGTTTCCTCGCCCCGCAAGCAGCAGAATACCGAGGGCCTGCTGGATGAGATGCCGTCACTACAACAGCTGCAAAATAAAGCGGTGATTATTTTCCGGGGCGGCGGTGGCCGCACCACATTGGGGGATAGATTGCAGAGTCGAGGGGCGACAGTGACCTACTGTGAATTGTATAGGCGCGTCCTGATGCCAGATAGCCTGGCTGAAGCCCAGACTCTATTGTCAGACTGCAGCTGTCTGGTTGCCCACAGTGGAGAACTTGTTCAGGCAATGGGCCCAGCGGCGGCCGAGACCAGCAATATCCCTGTGGTTGTGCCGAGCGAGCGAGTAGCTGAGATATCCCGCAAGCTGGGCTATAGTAATATCCTGGTGGCCAACAATGCCCTGCCAGACTCTATGTTTGAAATGGTAAAAGCGGCACTGAAATAGCCTGTTTTTTAAGCCAGGATCATAATAAGCTAAGCAGCGGTGAGTAAAACAGTAATAGAGGACATGCAGTGACTGAAGACAGCAAGCCGGCAACCGATAAAACCCCTGAAAAACAGCCTGAGCTTAGTAAACAGCCTGAGCCCAATAAACAGCCTGAGCCCAATAAACAGCCTGAGCCTAATAAACAGCCCAATGCCCTAGCAGCTAGCATTTTCCATGTGCTGAAAATCATACTGATCCTGGGTCTAATCGCCGCGGTTTTGGCCGGCAGCTGGCTGGGTTGGTCCCAGTGGCAACTATGGACCTTAGAGACCGACAGATCTGAGATACAGCTGACCAGCCTGCGCGATTCTATGGATAGTATTGAGCAGCAATACAGACTGGATCAAGAGCGCCAAGCGATACAGTCTAAGCAGTTTCAGCAGGCTCTCACCGATCTGCAGCTGCGCTCCAATTCCCAGGGCCGGCGCCTTGCCGAGCTGGGTTCGACCACTCGCAGCGACTGGTTGCTGGCCGAGGCGGTCTATCTGACCAGGCTGGCAGCTCAACGTCTGCAAACCGAGCGCCGTACCAAAAACTCCCTGGCTTTGCTCAGCAATGCAGATCAGATACTGCAGGAGCTGGATGACCCGGATCTCACCCCTGCCCGCAGTGCTATGGCCGCGGATATTACTGCATTGCGGCTAGCCGGAGAGGTGGATGTTGAGGGAATTTACCTAGAGCTCAACTCATTAGTCGACAGCATAGACCAGCTGAGCATACTCAGTGCACCAGCTCAGTCGGAGGCAGAGCAGCAGAGCGCCGCGGAGAGTATTGAGGAATCCCCCACCCCTGAATCTGTACTGGAGGGGTTTAGCCAACAACTGGCGCAGTTGATTAGAGTGAGGCAGCGCAGTCAGCCTATAGAACCTATGTTGCAGCCTGAGGAGGCGACCCTTGTCAGGCAAAATATCCGCCTAATGCTCGAGCAGGCGCAAAGTGCTCTGTTGCGCGAGCAGCAGGTGATTTTTAGCCGGAGTATTGGCAAGGCCCAGTCCTGGCTGGTGCAGTATTTCCAGCTCAACCCCAGTGCCCAGGTGCTATCCGATCGGCTGTCAGAGCTGGCCAAGGCGCAGGTAGTTCAGCAGTTACCAGAAATTAATACGTCCCTTGAAGCCATAGAGACCGCGATTGTTCTGCGTCATAGCCGCCTGATGGACAAAACTGAGCTGGAGAATCAAGAGTGAGGAAGCTGCTGGTTATCTCTGTGCTGGCGCTTGTGGCTGGTGCCAGCATTATCTGGTTACTGCAGCAGGGCAGTGGCTATGTGCTAATTAGTCTGGGCGATACCAGCATTGAAATGAGCGCACTGGTTGCCGCTGCGCTCTATCTTGTGCTCACCGGATTTTTGCTGTGGTTGCTGCTGGCGATCAGATGGCTCACCTCGGCAGGAGGTATTCGTCTGTGGTGGAACTCTCGTCGCAGTGCCAAGCAGCGCAGCAAGACGGCTCAGGGTCTGTTGCTCTACGCAGATCAAGACTGGCAAAAGGCCAGCCTGCTGCTGTCACAGTCTGCAGACAGGTCGACAATGCCGGTGGTTAATTTACTGTTCGCCGCCCGAGCGGCGGCAGATAGCAATGAACCCAATAAAGCCCGTCAGCTATTGCAGCGACTAAAGATGACTCACCCCAAATCTCGCCTGTTAGCGGATAAATTACTGGCAGAATTATTGATACTGGACGAGAAGCTGGATGAGGCTGCGGCGGTGCTGGAATCACTGCATAGGGAAAATCCCAGTGACAGAGGTATTTTGCGCCTTTTGGTGGACACCTATTTTCTGCTCGGTGACTGGCAGCAGGCTCAGAGACTGCTGGGGGATATTAAGCATTACGAGGCAATCAGCAAGGCTGCTATCCAGCTGCTGGAGCAAGATATTTACGGCAACCTGCTAGAGGAGTTTGTCGCTGATCCGGAATTTACCGAGCAGGAGCAACAGGCCCAGTTGGATGAGCTCTGGGAGCTGCTGCCCAAGTGGTTGCGCAAGGAGTCCGAGATTATTGTGCAATATGCAGATGCTCTGGTTAGGGTGAATGCAAAAGACAGGCTGCAGCCCCTGTTAACCAAAGCCCTCAATAATCACTGGCACCCAGATATTGTTGATCGCTTGGGTACTGTGCAGACTGCAAAACCTGAAAAGCAATTGGCGACTGCAGAGAAGTGGTTATCCAGCCATGCTGACGACGGCAATCTATTGCTGGCGCTGGGGCGAATCTGTCGAAGACTGGATTTGCTGGGCAAGGCCAAAGATTATTTGACCAGTGCCTTGGCGGCCGAGCCCAGCCCCCAGTGCTACCTCGAATTAGCTGAGGTGCTCACCGCTATGGGAGAGCATAAAGCCAGCGCTAAAATCTATCGCCAGGGCCTACAGGCCAGCTTTAAAACTGAGGATTAGGCGGCTTCTCTAAATACGTTTCTTTTTTAAATCCTGAATCAAAAACCTGGTGGGATGCAATGCTAGGCGCAACTCTGGTTCGATTAGCCTGTCTTCTCCGGCAATTTCCCCAGCTAGAATTTCAGCGGTCAGAGGCGCATAGCCCATACCTCTGGAACCCATTCCGCAATGGATAAACAGATTGGGCAGATAGCTGCCCGACTTGGAGATATCAGCCCGCGCATCTGTGCGCAGTGGTCCATAATCCTCCAATAGCTGCGGCACATCGGGGACCGGGCCCACAATAGGCAGATAATCTCTGGTGGTGCAGCGATAGTTGGCGCGGCCAGACAGACTGCCGGGGTCTTGGGCCCCTATAGCCTCTGCCAGCCCCTGGTCGGTGGCGGCCATCTGCAGTAGGTTGGCCTGATGATCAGCCTCCCTCACCTGGGTAGTAAACAGCCCTTTGTTATAGGTTGCGCCACAGCTGTGCGAGCCCTGATGTTGAGGCGTGATATAGCCCTCACCGCAAATCACTGTGTTAAGCGTGCCAATCTGCTGGTTGCTAGGTATATCGGTTATTTGCCCTCGCAGCTGGGTTACCGGCAGAAAGCTGGTCTGTTGCAGAGCCAGGCAATCATAGGCATTGGCAATAATCAGGCTCTCGCTAGCTAGGCTGTTATTGGGCGGGTGCAAATTTTCATCACTGCAGGTCAAATGCCACTGACCCTCTGAGTGAGTAATCTTTTGTATATCTGCGCCTATCAGAGGTATCTGATATTGCGCCAACAGCTGTCGGCAAATAGCCTGCGGTTGCAACCAGCCCAGATTGGGGAAATACAGCCCCAGCTCCGCCTGCAGGTCCATGCCTGCAATAGCACTGAGTTTAGAGTTATTGCACAGCTGTACCAGATCTGGCTGGCTATTAAAGCGCTCAGCTATAAGCCTAAAGTCGGCCGCAACCTTAGTGCTTTCTGGCAGCACCAATACACCGCACTGCTTCCCCAGCCCCTGTTGCCAAAAAGGCTGATAGTACTGGCTGGCAAATATTATGGCGGCCAGATTAATTCGCGGCAGGGCCTCGTCTCGCGGTGATAGCTTGGGATAGATAATGGCTTGACTATTGCCGGAGCCACCGCGGCCGGCTGCCTGGTGGCGGTCAATAACTGTCACCTCAAATCCGCGCCTAGTCAGTGCTGCGGCGACAGTGCAGCCAGCAATGCCAGCGCCTAGTACTGTGACTTTTTTTGAAAGCCTTGGGGCTGCAGATTGATTCAGGTGCCAGGGTTGACTGGGTTGCCTTTTTCGGCCACTGCTGCTGTTCATGCTAGGCGAGTCCAAACTCCGTCAGGATCTGCTGGGACCATTGGGCGATATAGTCATCGGTTAGCTCAAACTGGTTTTCATCGTCCAGGGGCAGGCCGACAAAAAACTGACCGTCCTCAGTTAAGGCCTTCGACTGCTCAAAACTGTAGCCCTGGTTGGGCCAGTTACCCACGGTGCTGGCACCTAGGTTGACCATTTTGACCCACAGGTAGCCCAGAGCATCCTGAAACCATTCCGGATAACCAATCTGGTCGCCTAGGCCATAGATAGCGACCTGCTTGCCAGTAAAATCTAGGCTGTCTATAGCATCCCAGTTGGACTCCCAGTCCTCTTGCAGTTCGCCATAATCCCAGGTGGGGATACCCAGCACCAGATACTGGTACTCGGTCATCAGCTCTATGGGTTCCGAGGCTATATTGTGCAGGCTGATCAACTCTGTACCGCTGAGTCTGTTGATGGCTTCGACTATTTTTTCTGCTGCCATTTCGGTGTAGCAGGTCGAGCTGCCATAAAATAATCCAATCTTGGTGCTCATGGGTTGTCCTGTACTTGAAGGCTGCCTGCAAAGTCCAGTTGGCGCCAGGCTTCATAGGCAACAATAGACACTGTATTGGACAGATTAAGACTGCGGCTATCAGCCTGCATAGGCAGGCGCAAAACATGTTCAACACCAATCTCCCGGCGCAAATCCTCGGGCAGGCCACGAGTTTCCGGGCCAAATAGCAGGCTGTCGCCCACCTGGTACTGCACCTTGGAATAGCATTTTGAACCCTTGGTGCTCAGGGCATAAACCCGACTGGATTCAGTGGCTCGCAAATAATCGGGCCAGCTGCGGTGCACCTGCAGCGACTGAAACTCGCGGTAGTCCAGGCCGGCGCGGCGCAATTTTTTATCATCCAGATCAAAACCCAGGGGCTCTATCAAATGGAGTCGAAAGCCGGTATTGGCGCAGAGGCGAATAATATTGCCCGTATTGGGGGGGATTTCGGGCTGATAGAGCACTATGTTAAGCATAATTTTTTGTTTGCACGTCGAGACCTGTATTATCGCATTAATTGGTAGCTCTTACACAGGTGGAACAGAGGTATTGTCCCATCGAGCTATTTTCTAATAATTACGGGATTTAATGGGGTAGAAGAGATGAAGTCAGTGATCAAACTAGCAGTGCTTGTAGGTATGTTATTTGTCCAATCTGTACAGGTAAGCGCTGAGCGCAGCCCGGACAATATGGTGCGAGACCAGTATCGCCATCCGGCTGAAACTCTGGATTTTTTTACTATCACTGAGGATATGGCAGTGGTTGAGATAAGCCCAGGTGGCGGTTGGTATACAGAGGTTCTGGCAGGTCGGCTCAGTGGAACCCTGTATGCGGCCCATGCCAACCCGGAGAGCAAAAGCGCCTACTACCGAAAATCTCTCAGTAGATACAAAGACAAGCTGGCTGCCAGTCCAGAGTTCTACAACAATGTTGAATTGCATGTTTTTGATGTTGGGGCTCAGTTGCTGACTACAGCAGATAACAGTGCAGATGCAGTTGTCACCTTTAGAAATGTCCATAACTGGATGAACTCAAACAATGAGAGGACAGCATTCGACTTGTTTTTCAAAACCCTAAAACCCGGGGGTGTACTGGGGGTGGTGGAGCATAGAGCCAAGCCGGGAACAGAGCGCAAAGCCATGATTGATAGTGGCTACGTGACCCAGGATTATGTGGTCGAGATCGCCAGGCAAGCCGGCTTTGTATTGGAAGCCAGTTCGGAAATCAATGCTAACCCCGCTGACACCGCTGATCACCCCAAAGGTGTTTGGACACTGCTGCCTAATTTGGCCATGGGTGATGTGGATCGCGACAGGTACAGAGCTATTGGCGAGAGTGATCGCATGACTCTGCGCTTCAGGAAACCCGCCCAGTGATTGAAATTCCGGTCGACAGGCTCAGCACTGAGATTCTCACCGCTGTTATCGAAGAATTTATTCTTCGCGAAGGCACGGATTATGGGGCCCAGGAAGCCGGCATGGACAATAAAATAGCTCAGGTACGCCGGCAGCTAGCGCGAGGCGATGTACTCATAACCTTTGATCCAGCCACAGAAAATTGCACCCTGCTGACCAGGCATCAATTTAATCGCTTTAGCGCTGAGTCTGCCCAGCAGGACAATGGGGGCAATGGTTCTGAGGCTAGTGGCACTCAGGCTAATGCAGCTGCCTACGAAGACTATTCTCAAGATGCAGGCCAGGGCGTTGACTAGATCCCAGTCGATGAAGCAAGAGCTTGAAGCCGCGGCAGTATTTGCACCCTGGCAACAGCAGTTGAGTGCAGCGCCCCAGATACTGGTGGCCATGAGCGGTGGCCTGGATTCAACGGCGCTGCTGCATCTATTGGCTACTGCAGTGCCTGCAGAGCGTCTCTGTGCAGTTCATGTACATCACGGCCTATCGGCCAATGCGGATTGCTGGCAAGCCAGCGTTGAAGACTATTGCCAGTCTCTGGGGGTGAGGTTGCACAGTGCAGCCGTTGAGGTAACAGCCACAGGGGAGGGCGTTGAAGCTGCAGCCCGCAGCGCCAGATACCAGATATTCGAAGAGCTGCTGCAGCAAGGTGGCCTGTTAATGCTTGGCCATCATGCTGATGATCAGGTGGAAACTCTGCTCTATCAGTTACTGCGGGGTTCTGGTGCCAGGGGCCTTTCTGGTATGCCGGTGCAGAGACCCCTGGGTTGCGGACATCTGATTCGGCCACTGCTGTGGGCGGGTCGCGATCAGCTGGAGGTCTACGCCAGGGCGCAAAAGTTGGATTGGGTTGAGGATGAGAGCAATACCCAGGATAAATTTGACCGCAACTATTTGCGCAAGCATGTGGTTCCAGCCATTGCCCAGCGCTGGCCGAATTATCGGCAGTCTTTGCAGCTTTCAGCAGAGCACAGCACTGAGGCCGATCAACTGGCCGAGGCTCTGGCTCTTGAAGATCTGGCCGGGCTGGATTTGCGCGAAGAGCGTGCCGGCTGGTCAATCTGTATTGAGCCGCTGCTCAGGCTCAATGATTTGCGGCAGCGCAATATTCAGCGACACTGGCCGACTCTCTACCAACTGCCCAGGCCCAATAAAAAAATTATTGCCGAGATCAACAGCTCAGTTATCTCTGTGCGAGAGGATGCAGAGCCATTGTTAGAGTGGCAGGGCATGCAGTGGCGACGCTTTCAGGGCCGCCTCTATCTGCTGGTGTGCAGTGGCGCTGATTTTGATAGTCAGCAGCAATATCAGTGGGCCTTGGATCATCAGACAGCAGATCAGGTATTGCCGCTAGCTGACGACAGCCAGATTATTGCACAAGAGGCAGTTGGCGATGGCCTGGCGCTAGCTGCAGGTCAAAGCTTGACTCTGAGTTATAGGCAGGGGGGCGAGCGCTGTAAGCCAGTGGGTCGCAGGCACTCCAGCAGCCTTAAAAAACTGTTTCTTGAATATGGAGTTGAGCCCTGGTGGCGAGATCGAACGCCGTTGCTATATGTGGATAAAACTTTGGTCGCTGTGGCTGATTACTGGGTTTGTGAGGGCTGGCAGGCACAGCCGGGTGAGCCGGGTAAAAAAATCTTCTGGCGGCACAACTCTTTGTAGATGTTTGTAGAATACCAACCTGCTTTCTGGTAATCTGCTACCCCATCTTGAGTGGGATGGCAGCCGGCCAAAATTAGACCAAAATATTGGCCAACACCTCTTTCAAAGATAAATTTTTCCATTTTTTTGCGATCGTTGCAGGGCCTCTATGACGCGTTTTATTTTTGTAACTGGCGGTGTTGTCTCCTCTTTGGGTAAGGGTATTGCGGCGGCTTCGCTGGGTGCTGTACTTGAGGCGAGAGGCCTGAGTGTCACCATCCTTAAGCTTGACCCCTATCTCAATGTTGACCCCGGCACCATGAGCCCCTATCAGCACGGTGAGGTCTATGTAACCCAGGATGGTGCCGAGACAGATCTCGATCTCGGCCACTACGAGCGTTTTCTGCGCTCAAAGATGACACAGAACAACAACTTCACCAGCGGTCAGGTTTACGAGACGATTTTGCGCCGTGAACGCCGCGGTGATTATTTGGGCGGCACAGTGCAGGTGATCCCCCATGTGACCGACGAAATCAAACGCAGGGTTTATGCCGGCGCTGGCGACCACGATATTGCAGTGGTCGAGATTGGCGGTACTGTGGGCGACATTGAGTCCCAGCCCTTTCTTGAGGCCGTGCGCCAGTTAAAAGGTGAGCTGGGCCACCAGAGAGCATTGCTGTTGCATCTGACGCTGGTGCCCTACATTGCTTCAGCAGGTGAAACCAAAACCAAGCCTACCCAACACTCGGTTAAAGAAATGCGCTCGCTGGGGCTGCAGCCAGATGTGTTGCTATGTCGTTCCGAAGTAGAGCTCGAGGAAGTGCAGCGCAAAAAGATTTCACTATTTACCAATGTAGAAGAGCGCGCCGTGATACCTGTGATCGATGCTCAGACTATCTATCAGGTGCCGCGCATGCTGCATGAATGGGGTCTGGATCAATATGTGGTAGAGCGCTTTAATCTGGATAAGCCACTGGCCAACCTGAGTGAATGGGATGCGGTGGTTGATAATCAGCTGAATTCTGAGGGTGAAGTGGTTATAGCCATGGTCGGCAAGTATATGGAGCTGCTGGACGCCTATAAGTCTTTGACCGAAGCATTGATTCACGCCGGCATTCACAATAAAACCAAGGTTAAAATTCGCTATATTGACTCCGAGCTATTGGAATCTGATCCCACATTGATCGATGACGCCGACGCCATACTGGTGCCAGGCGGTTTTGGCACCAGAGGGACCGAAGGTAAGATCTACGCGGTTAAAACTGCCCGGGAGAACAATATTCCCTATCTGGGTATCTGTCTGGGCATGCAAATTGCTGTAATTGAATATGCGCGTAATGTCTGCGGCATGAATGGGGCTAATAGTACCGAGTTTGATCCGGACACCGCTTTCCCTGTGGTTGGCCTGATCGCAGAATGGACCGATAGCCAAGGCAATAAAGAGCAGCGCACTGAAGACAGTGATATGGGCGGCACCATGCGTCTGGGGTCACAGGTTTGCCATCTGCACCCTGGCTCAAAAGCTCACGAAATCTACGGCAGTGAGCAGATTGAAGAGCGCCATCGTCACCGCTATGAGGTCAACAACAACCTGTTGCCACAGATCAAAGAGGCCGGGCTGGTCATTGGCGGCCTGTCGTCTGATAAAACATTGGTAGAAACTGTGGAACTGCCAGATCACCCCTGGTTCTTTGCCAGTCAGTTCCACCCAGAATTTACCTCTACGCCCAGAGACGGTCATCCGCTGTTCCAGGGTTTTGTCGCTGCAGCCACGGCATTTCAAGAGCAAAAGTAAGGAAGTATTGAGATGATTTCAGTCCCCATAGAGATTGCAGATATAGCGGTTAGCAATGATGCCCCTATGGCCCTGTTTGGCGGTATGAATGTTCTTGAATCCAGAGATATGGCCATGCAGATTGCTGAGGCCTATGTGCAGGTTACTGAAAAGCTGGGTATTCCCTATATATTTAAAGCCTCCTTTGACAAGGCCAACCGGTCGTCGATTCATTCTTTTAGGGGGCCTGGTGTAGATGAAGGGCTAAAAATATTTCAAGAAATTAAAAGTACCTTCAATGTACCTGTGATTACCGATGTACATGAAATTGACCAGGCAGCCCCAGTGGCTGAAGTCTGCGATGTAATTCAGCTACCGGCTTTTCTGGCGCGCCAGACAGACCTGGTTGAAGCTATGGCCAGGACTGGCGCAGTAATCAATGTTAAAAAACCCCAGTTTCTCAGCCCCGGACAGATGGGCAACATAGTTGATAAATTCCGCGAATGTGGCAATGACAAAATAATGCTCTGCGAGCGCGGCGCCTGCATGGGCTACGACAATCTGGTTGTGGATATGCTTGGCTTTAGAACCATGAAAGATGTCAGCGGTGGCCTGCCACTTATTTTTGATGTCACCCATGCGCTGCAGTGTCGTGATCCCATGGGGTCGGCCTCAGGTGGCCGCCGTCACCAGGTTGCCGAATTGGGCCGCGCCGGTATTGCGGTGGGTATCGCCGGCTTGTTCCTGGAGGCCCATCCAAACCCAGACCAGGCTAGGTGTGATGGCCCAAGCGCTCTGCCGCTGGATCGTCTAAAGCCTTTCCTGGCGCAGATGAAAGCATTTGATGATTTGATTAAATCGCAGCCGGACTTAGATATTTCGTAATTAGCCGGCGCGCGCAACAGAATATTCTTTTCCAATCCGAACTCAGTTCGCAAACACCTTTAAGGGAGCACCTAAACCATGAGTAATATTGCAGATATTCGAGCTTTTGAAGTTCTTGATTCAAGAGGCAACCCCACAGTACAGGCCGATGTTATTTTAGATAATGGCATTGTAGGCACAGCCTGTGCTCCCTCTGGTGCCTCAACCGGATCAAGAGAAGCGCTCGAACTGCGAGATGGCGACAAGAGCCGCTATCTGGGCAAAGGTGTTCTCAAGGCTGTAGATAACATTAACAGCACTATTAAGGCTCTGCTGGTAGGTACTGATGCGGCTGATCAGCGCGGGCTTGACCAGGCCATGATTGATACAGATGGCACAGAAAACAAAGCCGTACTGGGCGCCAATGCGATTTTGGCGGTCTCTCTGGCTGCTGCCAAAGCTGCTGCTCAGGACAGAGGCTTGGCTCTCTACGCGCATATAGCGGAACTCAATGGTACCGCCGGTCAGTACAGCATGCCTGTACCCATGATGAATATTATTAACGGTGGTGAGCACGCAGATAACAATGTGGATATCCAGGAGTTTATGGTGCAGCCGGTGGGGGCGAAAAGTTTTTCACAGGCGCTGCAAGTGGGTGCTGAGATTTTTCATGCCTTGAAAAAGGTCCTTGGCAACAAAGGCCTGAATACCGCAGTGGGCGATGAGGGCGGCTTTGCACCTAATCTGACATCCAACGCTGAGGCGCTGGCGGTTATTCAAGAGGCCACAGAAGCGGCCGGTTATAAACTGGGTGAGGATGTGACTCTGGCGCTGGACTGTGCGGCCTCTGAGTTCTACAAAGATGGACAGTACGATCTGTCAGGTGAAGGCAAGGTATACAGCTCAGAGGGCTTCAGTGACTTTTTGGCTGAGCTCTGTGATCAGTATCCGATTATTTCCATCGAAGATGGTCTCGATGAGTCGGATTGGGATGGCTGGAAATACCAGACTGAAAAGCTGGGCCACCGCTGCCAGCTGGTGGGTGATGATCTGTTTGTTACCAATACCAGCATTCTCAGCCGAGGTATTGAAATGGGTGTGGGCAACTCAATCCTGATCAAATTTAACCAGATTGGTACATTGTCAGAAACTCTGGACGCCATCAATATGGCCAAAGATGCCGGCTACACTGTGGTCATATCTCATCGCTCTGGCGAAACCGAAGATACAACCATTGCCGATCTGGCTGTGGCAACTGCAGCGGGGCAGATTAAAACTGGCTCCCTATGTCGCTCTGATCGTGTTGCTAAATACAATCGCTTGCTGCGCATTGAGGCTGAACTGGGCAATACAGTTGCACCCTATAGAGGCCGAGCCGAATTTAAGGCCTAAACTGTCTGCCTGATTGGCAAAAACTTCGCCAAAGAGAATAGAATAACAGTATGCGATGGTTGCTGATATTACTGGTTGTACTCTTGATAGGCCTGCAGAGTCGTCTGTGGGTCGGCGAGGGCAGTCTCGCCCACAGAGCGGAACTGGGACGGCAGCTTGAGCTCCAGACCGAAAAAAATAGCCAGCTTAAGCAGCGCAATGATCTTATTGCCCAGGAAGTTGAAAGCTTAAAGAATAATCTCGACTCGATCGAAGAGAAAGCGCGCAAAGATCTCGGCATGATCAAGCAGGGTGAGATTTTCTATCTGGTGATCGACAGGGACGACAAGGTGCTGGGCAGTCAGTCCGACGCCATTTCAGAGGCTGATGCCCAATGACCGACAGAGCAGCTAAATACTGGGCTATTGTGCCTGCGGCTGGCGTGGGGCAGAGGTTTGCCGCTGATATTCCCAAACAGTTCCATCAGCTCAATGGTGCGCTGGTAGCCCAGCATACGCTGAGCCGACTGCTCAGTCTGTCTATTATTGAAACCATTGTGGCTCCCTGCGAAGTGGGCTCTGGCTACTGGTCTAAGGTGCCAGCCGCAGCTAACCCCCGAGTGCGACTGGTTGCTGGAGGCAAACAGCGCGCTGATTCGGTGATGAATGGCCTGGTGGCACTGCAGGAAACTGCTGCAGATAATGATTGGGTGCTGGTGCATGATATGGCGCGGCCCTGTGTTACTCCAGCCAATATAGCCAGACTGATCTCCGAGTTGGACGGCCACAGTGTGGGCGGTATTCTGGCGGCACCAATTAATGACACCTTAAAAATTGTGGCTGCAGATAGGCGCATTCTCAGCACAGTGAATCGAGCCGAGTACAGGGCGGCCCAGACGCCTCAGATGTTCCGTTTTGGGCTGCTAAAGTCCTCTATACAGGCTATGCTCGATCAACAAAAATTACCTACTGACGAAGCCTCTGCCATCGAATTTGCAGGTTTCTCTGCCCAGGTTGTCGAGGGTCGTCAGGACAATATTAAAATTACCAGGCGAGAAGATTTGGCGATTGCGGAGGCCATCATGAAAAATCAGGAGGCCGAGGCATGATTTATTGTCACAGACTGATAGCGGAGAATAATCAATGCGCATAGGTCATGGTTACGATGTCCACGCTTTTGGCGAGGGCAGTGCTCTTATACTGGGGGGAGTCAGTATTCCCTATCAGCGGGCTTTTATTGCTCATTCCGATGGGGATGTACTTATTCACGCCCTGATTGATGGCCTGCTGGGTGCCCTTGCCCTGGGTGATATTGGTCAGCACTTTCCCGACACCGACCCGGCCTACAAAAATAGCAACAGTCGCAATTTGCTGGCCACTGTTGTGGCTATGATGACTGCAAAGGGCTATGCACTGGCTAATGCAGATATAACCATTGTTGCCCAGAGCCCAAAAATGGCACCCCATCTGCATAATATGCGCCTCAATTTGGCCGCTGATCTCAGCTGTGCAGTCGACCATATAAATATAAAAGCCACCACCACAGAAAAATTGGGTTTTACCGGCCGCGAGGAGGGTATCGCCTGTCATGCGGTGGTTCTGCTGCAGCCTGTCGCCTCTGCTCAGGGAGCCTAGGTCCATTAAATCAGACCATTTCGACTTCCATCAAATGCCGCGTCTGCACGGTGCGCCCCTGGGGTCGGCATTATTTCGCAGCTGCCCAGAAGACTTTCAGGTTGATGAAATATCAGGCTGGCAGCCCAGTGGCCAGGGCGAGCATCTACTACTGCATGTTCGCAAACGTGACCAGAATAGCCAATGGGTGGCGGGGCTTTTAGCCCAGCTTGCTGGTCTTAAGCGCAGTGATATTGGTTTCTGTGGGCTCAAAGATCGGTTTGCGGTCACCACCCAATGGTTTAGCCTGCATCTGCCCGGTCGCGAACTGCAGCTCTCAGAGTTGGCCCATAGTGATTTTGAGATTATTTCAGCCCATAGGCACCACAAGAAACTGCGCCGGGGTATGCATTCGGGCAATCAGTTTAATATTGTGCTGCGCGACTTTAGCCCCTCCCCTGACTTACTGGAGGAGCGGCTTAGCCTTATCCAGCAACTGGGTGTGCCCAATTACTTTGCAGAACAGCGTTTTGGTCACAGCGGTAATAATCTGCATGAGGCACAGAGACTAATAGAGGCGGATCGACTCAAAGGTAATAGGCGTGGAACCGGTATCTATCTGTCCGCAGCCAGATCATGGCTGTTTAACCTTTTAGTGGAGCGGCGAATCGAAATAAACAACCTGTCTGCCTCTATTGAGGGGGACGAGACTGCTGCTCTCTGGGGCCGTGGCCGCTCAAACACCAGTGCTGCGGTTGTTGAGATTGAAACAGCTGTTTTAGCCGACTGGCAGAGCTGGTGCTATGCCCTTGAGCACGCGGGTTTAAAACAGGAGCGCCGCAATCTGATACTCAGGCCGGAAAACTTACACTGGACATGGCTGCAGCAGGGCCAGTTGCAGCTTTCCTTCAGCCTGCCTGCCGGCGCCTATGCCACTGCATTACTCAGAGAAATAGCTGAATTATTCCGCCCCGAATTTAACGCCCTGTGATATATTATGGCAGTCTTGATGCAGTGGCTACAGGCCACTCCAGGGCGCTTAATTTCTCGGTCTTTACAGGCAGAACTCAACACAGGAGCATTGGGTGAACTCGATCGAACTGGCTGGTATTGGCATGACCTCCCAGCGAACCAGAGAGAGGCTGATTCAGCGTCTTGTGGATCAGGGCATCAGTAGTCAACCAGTGCTGGATGTTATTCGCATGACCCCGCGTCATATTTTCCTCGATGAGGCTCTATCTCACCGCGCCTACGAGGACACCGCACTGCCCATAGGCTTCTCCCAAACTCTCTCCCAGCCCTATATAGTAGCGCGCATGACTGAGATTCTACTCAGTGGTGGCCCCCTTAAAAAGGTGTTGGAAATAGGCACAGGCTCTGGATATCAGACCACTATTCTGTCGCAATTAGTCACTGAGGTATGTACGGTCGAGCGTATTGAACCATTGCTTAAAAAGGCTAAAGAGCGTTTTCGCAAGCTGGGCCTGAGCAATATCAAGGCAGAGTTGTCCGATGGCAGCTTCGGCTGGGACAGGCATGCGCCCTACGATGGTATTATTACTACGGCGGCCCCGCAGACCGTGCCCGAGGAGCTGCTTCACCAGATGGCTCCAGAGGGTATTCTGGTGATTCCGGTGGGCAATGGTGTCTCTCAGGATCTTCGTGTACTCCGCCGACTGGGGGATTCCTCTGAATTTGATGAAGAGATTGTCGAGCAGGTTAAATTTGTACCGCTATTGGGCGGGCTCTCTCGCTAGTTTTTCACTGAGGCTGGTTGGTTTTATGGAAGGGTTCAGGGTATTAGCATGAGAAATTTTGCACAGCAGGCACTGCTGTTTTTAAAAGGTCTAGCCATGGGCGCCGCCGATGTAGTGCCAGGTGTATCCGGAGGCACAATCGCCTTTGTCAGCGGTATTTACGCCGAACTACTCAGAAGTATCACCTCGGTTAATCTTCAGGCTTTAAAATTACTGAGATCTGAGGGTGTTGCTGCCGCCTGGGTCCATATTAACGGTAGTTTTCTCGCGGTTCTTATCGCCGGTATTCTGACCAGCCTGTTTTCTTTGGCTAGGGTGATGCAGTTTCTGTTGGCGGAGCATCCACTGCCGCTCTGGTCTTTTTTTACGGGCCTGATTATAGGCTCGGTGATTTACCTGCTGCGCCAGAACCCGCCCAGACGCAAAATAGACCAGCTGATGTTTGCGCTGGGGGTGGTTATTGCCTATGGCATCTCTATCGCGCCTGCAGTAGCTCTCGAGGGCAACCATATCACCATGTTTTTTGCCGGCAGCATTGCTCTCTGCGCCATGATTTTGCCCGGTATATCAGGTTCTTTTATTCTTGTGCTGCTGGGTTTATACCCTGTATTTATAACTGCGATCGCAAATTTCCAGCTGGATATACTGCTGGTATTCGCCTCTGGCGGAGTGCTGGGGCTAATGCTGTTCAGCCGCTTTTTAACCTGGCTATTGAGCCGCTTCCATACCATGGTGATAGCTACCATGTGTGGATTTTTAGTGGGTAGCCTCAATGTTATCTGGCCCTGGAAACTGGTCACTGAGTCAGTAATTAGTCAGTCAGGCAAGGTTATTGTGTTGGCATCAGAAAACCTACTGCCCGGGGAGTTTAGTCGCGCTGTGGGTCAGGACCCCTTAACGCTTCTCTGTGTTATTGCCTTGAGTTTGGGGCTGGTTCTGGTTTTAGGGCTGGAGTATATTGGCGTCAAATATAGGCAACAGGCTCCAGGGGGAGACTAATTTAATGCGACCGACTCAAATTCTACTGCTGATATTCGCCCTGCTAGTTGCGGGCTGTTCTAACTATTCAGCACCTATAGTCAGCCGCGAACAACCTCCAAGCACTCGTATTTCTAAGCATCAGGTGACCACCGGCGATACTCTGTATTCAATTGCCTGGCGCTATGATAAAGATGTTCGCCTATTAGCCAGGGCAAATGGTATCAGTCAGCCCTATAGAATTCGCAAAGGTCAGGTTCTATCGCTCAATACCAAAGGTGTAAAATTAAATTCGCGGCCTGCTAGTTCGTCGACTCCGAGCAGGGTCAGCAGTTCTAGGCCCGCTGCGGAGCCAACATCGGCGACCAAGCCCATGGTTTTCAGCAAAAATCTGGTTTGGCAGTGGCCGGTTAAAGGCAGTGTTGTTGAGGGGTACAGCCCCAAAGATCTGCGCAAAGGCCTGAGCATTAAGTCTAATATGGGCCCAGATGTCCGCCCTGCAGCGCCTGGAACTGTGGTCTATGCAGGTGACGGTTTGCGTGGATATGGTAAGCTGGTTATCATTAAGCACAGTGAAATCCTTCTTAGCGCCTATGCGCACAATGACAAAATATTGGTAAAAGAGGGACAATCTGTAAAAAGTACGGAAACAATCTCAAAATTGGGGTCTAAGGAAACGTTATACTTTGAAATTAGAAAAGATGGGTATCCGGTAAATCCATCTAGCTATATAGAGTAAAACTGAATTAGTCGGAAGCTCAATAAGAGTAAATCCAGATAAAAATTAACAGTAAAAAATAAAAACTGAAGATTGAAATTGGGGGAGAGAGATAAGTTTGTGAACTAAGGTTCTGGGTTAGCGGCGGGATTAGCTGCTAAATATTTGGAAGATCGTGCAAAAGGGATGCGAACGTGATGGATGAAGCGTTTATTTTAGATCAGTCAGCTCAAGCTACTGATAACAAGGAAGACACACCTGAGATAAGTCATCAAGTCATTGATGCAACAAGTCTTTATTTAAAAGAAATTGGCTTTGCGCCGTTGCTGACGGCCGACGAAGAGGTTTACTACGCCCGCAAGTTTCAAAAAGGCTGTGAAGCTTCGCGACACAGGATGATTGAGAGCAATTTGCGGCTGGTGGTGAAAATCTCTAGACGCTATGTCAATCGGGGCCTTGAGCTTCTCGATCTTATCGAGGAGGGCAATCTAGGGCTAATGAGGGCGGTGGAAAAATTTGACCCGGAACTGGGTTATCGCTTTTCGACCTACGCCACCTGGTGGATCCGTCAGACCATTGAGCGGGCACTTATGAATCAAACTAGAACCATTCGCCTGCCAGTTCATGTGGTCAAAGAGCTCAATGTCTATCTGCGCGCCTCAAGGACACTGGCCCAGCGCCTCGATCATGTGCCGACGCCGGAGGAAATTGCCGAGGAAGTGGGTAAACCAGTGGCCGATGTGCTTAAAATTCTTAGTTTGAGCGAGCGTATCTCATCAATAGATGTGCCTGTGGCAGACAAAGAGAAAACTCTGGTTGAGACCATTGCCGACGACCATGGGTTTAGCCCGGAAAATCAAATTGAGGGTGAGAACCTAACCACTGCTCTCAATGAATGGCTGGAGCAGCTACCGGAGAAACAGCGCGAGGTATTGATCAGGCGCTTTGGCCTGCAAAACCACCAGGAGGAGACTCTGGAGCAGGTGGGACGCGAGATTGGTCTCACCCGCGAGCGTGTGCGGCAAATCCAGGTGGATGCTCTGCGTCGACTGGGGGATGTGCTGCGCAAGCATGGTCTGAACAGCAATCTATTATTTGCGGATCTCCAGGACAGCTAACAGGCTCTCGGAGCTTTCGAGCTTTCGAGCTATTGAGGAGCATATAGGGAACAATAAAAAACCCAGCCAATGCTGGGTTTTTTATATTATCTCGCAAGATCTGAATTATTCAGCCAGATAGCGCTCTCTGGAGGCCATAACTTCGGCACGGGCTGCATCTGCATTGTCCCAGCCTTCCACTTTTACCCATTTGCCGGGCTCTAGCGCTTTGTAGTTCTCAAAGTAGTGACCGATCTGAGCAATCAGCAGTTCTGGAAGATCAGTGGCTTCCTGAACATGGTCATAGATTTTAGTCAGCTTGCTGTGGGGGACGGCCAGCAGTTTAGCGTCAACACCAGATTCGTCGCTCATATTGAGAACGCCCACTACACGGCTGCGAATCACTGCGCCGGGCATGACTGGGTAAGGGGTAACTACCAGAACATCGAGAGGATCGCCATCTTCAGACAGAGTCTGGGGCACATAGCCGTAGTTGGCTGGGTAAAACATAGGCGTGGCCACAAAACGATCTACAAATATAGCATCGCTGTCTTTGTCTACCTCATATTTGATCGGGTCGTGATTGGCGGGAATTTCAATAATAACATTGATATCGTTTGGCAGGTCTTTACCGGCCGGTATGTCGTTGTAGCTCATTTCAAAGATTCCATTAGATTGCGTGGCTGTTGGAGGTGGCGGATTATAGCCAGTTGATCAAAACTTGACCAGTCTGAATGACTAAAATCCGCTATCCTCTGTCTATTGGCAGCAGGTTGTAAACTGTTACTGCAATCTAAAGGTGATCGGCAAATTTACCTCAAAGCTATCAGCCTTCATTTCTTCTGGTAACTCTGGAAATGGCGCGGCTTTCTTGACAGCCTTCAGTGCAGCCTGATTGAGCAGTCGATATTTGGATTCCTGGGTAGTTATGGCGCTGACCAATTTGCCTGAGCGATTAATAGTGACTCCAATACGCACAGTGCCTTGCTGATTCTTATCTGCGGCGCGATTGGGGTACCTGATAGCCTTGTAAATCTGTGCCACCACCAGTGGGGTGTAGTCTCGCTGGGCCAGGGCTTCTGACAGATTAAAGTCTGCAATCTCCTCTTCCTGTTCTGCCCCTGGGCTGTCGGTTAGTGGCTCGGCTTTTGCCTGGGCTGTTGCCTGTACGCTGCTTGCCAAGTCTGTTTTCTCAGTCTCTAGCTGGTTGGCGGCGTCAGTCTCTGTGGTCTCAGCTGCTGCCATCTCAGCTTCTGCCTCTGGGTTCTCTTTGGGCACCTCTAGGGCTAACTCTGGGGCTAACTCAGCTTCAGGCTGCGAAGAAGCAACCTCTGGAGCAGGTGCCATCCATGAAGCTGCCAGTGCTATTCTGCTGCTCTGGGGCTGAATATCATTGAGTAGCTCATCAGCATCCATATCTATGCTGTCACCTAAAAGCTGGGCCTTAAACGCGGTTGAAGGGGGTATGGGGCCAATCCAGGTGCGCAATAGAATATTAAAGACTTCCGGAGGGTAATTGGCGATCAGTTCTGTGCCATTAAAGCGCACCGAGGTGCCAAGCTCGGGGTCGAATAGGTACTCGATCACATCGCCTCTTTTTGGTGCAGACTTGGGAGCGCGCATAATATCAATGACCTCCTGTGCCGAGCCCGAAAAGCTCTCGCGGTCATTGTTGATAGAGATACTCTGCATCCACAGGTTGAGCCAGCGGCGCTTGGAGTAGTCATTGATAATCCTAACCTCCATGCGCTTGGGGCTCTGTTGCAGTTGGATGCTATTGGCATTGTTACTCAGATCATCAACAAAAAGTGCAGCTACAAACTGCTGCTTGCCAAGATCCTGGTAAATAGCACTGCCGTTAAGTTTTAGCTCAGCCTGTGCGCCACTGGAGAAGATTACTAGCAAAGACAACATCAACCCAGCTATAGTGCCGAAAAGCTGTCTGAGACCAACTGCTCCAGTAGACCGATTCAATTGAGCATGACTATAAATGTTCATTAGGATAGTTCCTTTCCTGGTTACTAAATATTCCAGCACTCAGGTCGAGGGGTAAAAGAGTTGCTGAAACAGTCCTTTTCCTAACTTTCGCAAGCTATTTTGGGCTGGCTTAACCTCTGTGCAAGCGCCGATTGAAAAAAATATCGACTCTATACCCAGTCGATTGCGCCCTTTGTGCGCACCATCACATTTACAGTATAGATTTGTTAATTGCTTAGAGTGAGAAACCCCATTCGATTGGCGTTATAAATGCCAAAATATCTTGGTTCAGCAATACCAGACATCCGCATTTTTCGTAACAGAAGGGCTCAAAACCAAGTAAACTACTAGCCTAGCCGACCCGTAAAACAGGCTGAAAAACTTTAACTACTTACCAAAGGCAGCTAGCTGTGAACAATAATCTCCGTCTTGCGCTTATCTTCGCTCTGGCCCTATTAGTATGGTTTTTTAGCGGTCTGCTGCGCACTACTGAGCCATCGGGGACTTTGTCCTCGGAGGTGGCGAGCACATTGACCAAGGTGCAGGTGGTAAACTCTGTTGAGCAGGTGTTCAGGCCCATTATTTCTCTGCGCGCCAAAACCAAGGCCAATAGAGATGTTCAGGTGCTAGCTCAGGTCTCTGGTAAGATTTCCGCCACATTGGCCGAAGAGGGCAGTTATGTCACCGCCGGACAGGGAATCTGTCAGATTGATGCAGAGGACCGCCATCTGCGCCTGGCTCAGGCCGAGGCCTCTCTGGAGAATGCAAATATAGCCTATCGCGGCGCACTCAGGTTAAAAAGTGCAGGCTATCAGTCTGAATTGGCTATCTCCCAAGCTAAAGCCACTCAGGCTACCGCCAGGACTAACTTGGAACGCGCCCGTCTCGACGTTCAGCACCTGCAGATAAAGGCTCCATTTGATGGCATTGTTGAGTCAAGGCCCGTTGAGATAGGCGACCTTATAATGCCCGGCCAGCTCTGTGCCCGGGTGGTTGAACTGAGTCCCCTGAAAGTTGAGGCCCTAGTAGCTGAAACTGAGATAGGCCGTCTGACGCTGGGTGACAGTGCCCTGGTCAATATTGCAGGGCAAGACTATCAGGGAGCCGTGATCTCATATCTGGCCTATCAGGCGGATCGGGCAACCAAGGGCTATAGAGTGGAAGCCACCATGCCCAATCCAAATCAGGCAGTCAGAGCGGGCATCTCCGCACGATTAAATATATTAGCTCAGGCCATACCGGCCCATCTGATTCCCGCCAGCAGTGTACTGCTGGATGATGAAGGCGAGACAGCGGTACGGATACTGAGCCAGGAAAGTCTGGTTGAATCGGTGAGGGTTACAGCTGTAGGTGAGGCCCCGACTGGTATTTGGGTGACCGGGCTGGACGCTGAGGTGATTCTGGTGGTAGTGGGTCAGAACTACATTATTGAAGGTGAGCTGGTCAATCCTTCCTATCAGGTCAGTCCTTTAAATTAACCCAACGTTGCCATCCGGGCCCTAATCGCTTATGAAATTTCTTGGTTTTGTCGTAGATCACTCCAGAGCAACACTGTCTATTATGTTGCTGATCCTGTTTGCGGGTGCTGGGTCAAGACTGTCCATGCCGGTGGAGATGAACCCCAATGTCACTCTCCCTGTAGTGATGATTATGGTGCGGCATGATGGCATTTCCCCTGAAGATGGGGCTCGCCTGCTGATCCGCCCAATAGAAAAAGAATTGAAAACTCTGGATGGTCTGGAAGAAGTCCAGGCGACAGCCCAGGAGAGTATGGTTGTTGTAACCGCTGAGTTTGAGGTGGCGGACAATATCAAAGAGATAGTGGCCGAGGTGCGTGAAGCCGTGGATCGCGCCAAGGCGGAATTCCCCCAGGACACCAAAGAACCCATAGTTAATGAGCTGAGCCCGAGCCCAGAACCCACTATTGTTATCACCTTTTCCGGGGACAATGTGGCTGAGCGAGAGCTCTATGCGGCAGCTAAATACTATCAGCGGGAACTGGAAATGCTTCCCGACGTGCTCGAGGCAGATGTATCCGGCCACAGAGATGAGGTGGTAGATGTTGTGGTGGACCCGGCTCGACTGGAGCAGTACGGCTTGCGCGTAGACGAGCTGATTCGCGCGGTCACAGTCAATAATCTGTTGATTCCCGCTGGAGAGATGGACGCGGCCCAGGGTCGTTTTGGCATCAAGGTCCCGGCATTAATTGAAACCGCTGAGGATATTCGAGCCCTGCCTGTGCGTCACAGTGCAGAGGGTTCTATTACCCTGGGCGATGTAGCTTCGATAAAACGTACCTTTAAAGATGCTACAGGTTACAGTTTTATCAATGGTAAAAAGGCTATTGCCATTGAGGTGCGCAAGCGTCTCAACGCCAATCTGATCAAAACCGTAGAAGCCTCTCGCGCTGTGATAGGCGAGTCTCGAGACAAATTCAGTGCTGATATGGATATAGGCTATGTGTTTGATTCCTCGGTATTCACCAACCAGATGGTAGAGGAGTTGCAGGGAAATATTATTACCGCCATGTGTCTGGTGCTGATGCTAGTGGTGGCTACACTGGGAGTGAAATCTGGGCTGTTGGTTGGCTTCGGCATACCCTTCTGTCTTTTGGGTTCGCTTATTTTTATTAATATGCTGGGTTACAGCTTTAACTTTATGGTTATGTTTGGGCTGCTACTGTCGCTGGGCATGTTGATTGATGGCGCCATTGTGGTGGTGGAGTTTGCCAACACTCAGGCTGCTGCTGGGCTGCCCACCCGCGAGGCCTATATTGCTGCGGTCAGGCGTATGGCGATACCAGTAATTGCCTCCACAGGAACCACATTGGCAGCCTTTTTGCCGCTATTGTTTTGGCCGGGAGTGTCTGGTGACTTTATGTCCTACCTGCCGATTACCGTGTTTGCGGTACTGGCCTGGTCACTTACCTACGCACTGATTTTTGCGCCTACCCTAGGTATTGTTCTGGCGCGCAGGCGTGGGCAGCGCAAACAGCTCCCCGAGGATCACCGCTCAGAGGAGTCAGCCACGACTTTTTTCCAGCCACTTGAAAATGCCTATCTGAGTATTTTGCGGCCAGTTATTCGCGCTCCAGCTATATCCGCTATTATCGCTCTGATGCTGCTAGTGGGTATCTTTAATCTCTATGGAAAATTTAATGCAGGCCAGGAGTTTTTTGCTCCGATTGAGAGCCAGTATGGCATGGCCAGTGTGCGCGCACAGGGCAATCTGTCCATAGAAGAGCAGAGAAAAATTACCTTTCAGGTGCAGGATATTGTCGCCGACGTGGATGGCGTCGATCAGCTCTATGGCTATGCCAAGGGCGGCAGCATGGTGCTGTTTGGCTCTGATGTAAGTCGCGATGAAATCAGTTCATTTTTGGTCGAACTTTATCCTCGCGAAGAACGCACTCGGGGCAGTGCCGAGATTTTTGAGGAAATTCGTCAGCGTACCAAATCCCTGCCAGGCGTCTATGTGGGTGCCATGGAAATGGAAACTGGGCCCCCTGTAGGCAAAGATATTCAGATTCAGCTCTCTTCCTCTGACCGTCAGGCCATGTATAGGGTAGCTGGTCAGATTCGACAGTGGATTGCCGATAATGTTGAGGGAGTCCGAGATTTGCAGGACACCTTGCCTCTGGCTGGCATCCAGTGGGAGATCGATGTGGATCGTTCCCGCGCAGCTATGCTGGGAGTCAATGTAGCTGACGTGGGCAATATGGTTCAGATGATCACTGGTGGAGTGATGATTGGTGAATTCCGTCCCGATGATGCAGATGATGAAATTGAAATTCGCCTGCGCTACCCAGAGCAGGATAGACAGCTGGCTTCCATTGACAGTTTGCGCGTTAATACGCCCAGCGGTGCAGTGCCAATAGGCAGTTTTAGCCAGCGTGTCGCCAAGCCTAGAGTCGATGCGATTCAGCGAATCGATATGGCAGAAACAGTATTTGTTTTGGCTAACTCTGAAGCTGGTTATCTACCAGATGATCAAACTCGCCAGATTGCTGAATGGCTGGCAACCCAGAAATTTGATTCATCGGTCAATATTGCTTTCCGTGGAGCCAATGAAGAGCAGGCTAAGGCGGCAGAGTTTCTGTCCACAGCCTTTACCCTGGCGATGTCGGTGATGCTGATTATGCTGGTGATGCAATTTAATAGCTTCTACCAGGCGGCACTTATTCTGTTCTCGGTGGTTATGTCTACAGCCGGAGTGCTGCTCGGACTGCTTATAGCACAGGCGACCTTTAGCACTATTTTGACCGGCGTGGGTATTGTGGCGCTGGCCGGTATTGTGGTGAACAACAATATTGTTTTGATCGATACCTATAATTATTTGCGGCGCAGCAATAGCCAGCTGTCTGCTGCAGAGGCGGTTTACAATGCTGCGAGATCGCGCTTTAGGCCGGTAATGCTGACCAGTGTCACCACCATTGTCGGTCTGTTACCCCTGGCTAATGGTCTGAGTATTGATCTGGTTAATCGCAGCTACACACTAGGTGGCATGGTTGCCTCCTGGTGGCAGCCGCTGGCCAGTGCTATTGTCAATGGCCTGGTGGTTTCCACTGTGCTCACCCTGTTGTTGACGCCCGCCATGCTATTGCTCCCCGGCATTATTTCCAAGCGCTTTGGTTTTAGAGTCGCAGACCATCAGTTTGCAGATGAAGAGGCTTGATCAGCTCAGCCAGAGATTAGGAGAGTCCGGCGCTAGAGCAGCGGGCTGGCAAGAGGCACGGCCTTGAGAAAGATTATTCACTGCGACTGTGATTGCTTCTATGCCGCAGTGGAAATGCGCGATGACCCCAGGCTGGCTGATCTGCCTGTTGCCATAGGTGGAAAATCTGATCGCCGCGGTGTTATAGCTACCTGCAACTACAAGGCGCGAGAGTTTGGTGTGCGCTCAGCTATGCCCACTGGGCAAGCACTAAAGCTGTGCCCTGATCTTGTGGTGATACCTGGCACCATGGCCAAGTACCGCGAGGCTGCTCAGCAAATTCGCCAAATTTTCTATCGCTACACCGATAAGGTGGAACCCCTATCTCTAGATGAAGCCTATCTGGATGTTACCGATTGCACCGAGTGTCAGGGTAGCGCTACGTTAATTGCCAAGGAAATTCGCCAGGTGATCTCTAAGGAGGTGGGCGTTACGGCGTCAGCTGGCATAGCACCGAACAAGTTTTTGGCCAAGGTTGCCAGTGATCTGAATAAACCAGATGGTCAGTTTGTGATTACTCCAGATAATGTCGAGAGCTTTGTGGAGAAACTTGAGGTCAAGCGTATTTTCGGCGTCGGCAAGGTCACCAATGAAAAGCTGCGGCGTCTGGGTATAGTCACCTGTGGCGATCTGCAGCAGCGCACACTGATAGAGCTGGTTGATAAATTTGGTGTCTTTGGCAAGCGGCTCCACGATCTGAGCTTTGGGCGCGATGAGCGCGAGGTCAATGCCGATAGCCGCCGCAAGTCATTGAGCGTAGAACACACCTACTCTGACGACTTGCAGGATATAGCCGCCTGTAAAGGCAAGCTAGCTGACCTATTGGTTGAGTTGCGCAGCCGTTTGCGCCGTATAGATACTGACTATCTGGTAACCAAGCAATTTATTAAAATGAAATTTAACGATTTCACCACCACCACGGTAGAGCGGCAAGTGGTCCCAGGCCTGCCAGCCGATAGTTTTGCCCAGCTCTGTGATCAAGCCTGGGAGAGAGGGGGGCGCCCAGTGCGACTGTTGGGCATAGGTGTGCGCTTTGTAGACACCAGAGAGCAGCAGCGCGCTATGCAGCTGGAGCTGTTTCCCTGACAGCAAAATGGGCTGTATTTGCTTATCCATATGGCTTTGATAGACTAATCTGTTAGCACTGAGATTAAAAAATTACTGAGATGACTATTTCTAAACACTCCTTACGCAGAGAGCTTCGCCGGAAAACGGAGGAGTTTCTGTCCCGTGGTGGTGAAATAAAAAAACACAATGCGGGTGAAACTGGCGAGCCGGCAGACAGGCCTAGGGCCAGGTCAGTTTTTGTCACTGCTCAGCCTCGTCAGACCAGAACCTATGTCAATGAAGCCGTGAGTGCTTTGGATAATCGCAAAAAGAGCAAGAGGCCTGAACCCACTAAGAAACCCAGCAAGCGGCCAAAGAAAAAAATAATCTACGATGATTTTGGCGAACCGCTGCGTGAGGTGTGGACCAAGGAATAAGTAATGCCGCAGTATCTAGCCGCAGGCTTTTAAGTAATATCCTCACCTCGAGCCTGCTTATCCGCATGATAACTAGAGCGCACCAGTGGCCCGCAGGCGGCCTGGGTAAAACCTATGCTCTCTGCATAGGCTGTGTACTCGGCAAATTCGTCCGGGTGTACAAAACGCTCCACTGGCAGGTGATTGGTGGAGGGCTGCAGGTACTGGCCCACGGTCAGCATATCTACATCATGTTCACGTAAATCATCCAGGGTGCGCAGCAGCTCGTCCTTGGTCTCACCCAGACCCACCATCAAGCCTGATTTGGTTGGAACATTAGGGTTCAGTGCTTTGTACTCTTTGAGCAGCTTTAGCGACCACTGATAGTTGGCTCCGGGCCTAGCCTCGCGGTAGAGTCTGGGGACAGTTTCCATATTGTGATTGAATACATCCGGAGCAGTGGTTGTCAGAATCTCCAGTGCAGGCGCCATGCGACCGCGAAAATCAGGTACCAGTACCTCGACTCTAAGATCCGGTGACAGTAGGCGGGCCTCGCGAATGCAGTCGGCGAAATGCTGGGCACCGCCGTCGCGCAGATCGTCCCTATCAACCGAGGTAATTACCACATAGCTGAGTCCCATTTGCTGAATAGCTCGGGCCAGATTGCTGGGCTCGCCCACATCCAGTGGGTTGGGTTTGCCATGGCCTACATCGCAGAACGGGCAGCGTCTGGTGCATATCTCGCCCATAATCATAAAAGTGGCCGTGCCATGGCTAAAGCACTCGTGAAGATTAGGGCAGGCGGCCTCTTCACAGACAGTGGCCATCTTGTGCTCGCGGAGAATATTTTTGATCTGCTGCACCTTGGGCGAAGCTGATAGACGGATACGCATCCACTCTGGCTTGCGCTGAATAGTCTGGGTGGGAATTACCTTGACCGGAATACGTTCTACCTTGTCGGCACTGCGCAGTTTTTCGCCCTGCTGCAGCCTGCGGGTTCGCTTCGGTGGTGTAACGGATTCAGTGCTCATAATCTTCTCTTTCAGCTAGATCTGTTATTACAGTGTCGCCACTGCCAATACAATATTTATTATAGCCGAGCCTGGTGGTGAGACATTGGGCTAATTGTTCGGTGACCTCCGCCATGCCGGGTGGCTTTTCCACCAGGTCCTGCAGCTGAGTCATGGCAACGCCCAGTCCGCAGGGGTTGATATAGCTCCAGGGAGTCATATCCATGGCCACATTAAAGTTGAGACCGTGGTAACTGCGCCCCTTGCGAATACGCAGTCCCAGAGAGGCTATTTTTTCGCCGCTATCTATATAGACGCCAGGTGCTTCTCGGCGCGGGCTAGCACTGATATTCCAGTGTGCAAGCGTATCCACCAGCGCCTGTTCTATAAGGCTGACCAGATCGCGCACGCCAATTTTAAGGCGTTTCAGGTCCACCAAAATATAAGCGGTAATCTGACCGGGGCCATGATAGGTCACATGGCCGCCGCGATCACTTTGCACCACGGGGATATCCCCGGGATTAAGAATATATTCGTCCTTGCCCGCCTGACCCTGAGTAAAAACCGGCTGGTGTTCAAGAAGCCAAATCTCATCTGCACTGGTTTCATCCCGCTGCTCATTAAAAGCCTTCATGGCTGCGAAACAACGGCTGTACTCGCAGACACCCAGATGGCGAATAATCAGTGAGGACTGCATAGGCTCAGTCATGGTTACAGTACCATCTTGACCAAACCACTGGTTTTTAAATCTTCAAAAATAGCTTCTAACTGGGGTTTGCCTGTGGCTGTGATCACCAGGGTGATAGCTTGCCAGCGACCTTTGCTACTGTCACGGACGGTAATTTTTCTGCGGTCAAAACCAGGCGCATGGGTATCCATAACCTGCAGTACATGTTCATGAAACGCCGGTTGGGCCTCACCCATAACCTTGATAGGATAGTCGCAGGGAAACTCTATCTTTGGTGCTTCTTGCTCAGTCAAAATTCAACGCTCAAGACATTAGGTTAGTGAAAAACAAAATAATCCAGTCAAAGAATCTGGCTAAAATACCGGATTCTGCAATATCGGTCTGGGCTACTAGGGGCACATCTATCAGGATTTCACTATCCAGAGTTACCTGCAGTCGCCCTAACTCTTGGCCCTGATAAACAGGTGCTTCGATCTGCTCATCGACCAGAATATTGGCAGCCAGTTTTTTCTGTGAGCCCTTTGGGAAGGTCAGTAGTACGTCATCAACGATGGTCAGGTTCAAAAATTCCTGCTGCCCATACCACAGTTTGGTATTTTCTTTGATCAGGTCGCCCGCGGAGTAAATTACCTTGGTATCGAAGTTGCGGAAACCATAGGAGAGTAATTTCTGTGATTCTTTAGCTCTGGATGCATCATTATTGGCACCCAGTACCACAGAGATTAGACGCATATCGCGGCGCTGGGCAGAGGCAACCATGCAGTAACCAGCAGCCTTGGTGTAACCAGTCTTTAAGCCATCGACACTGGTATCTCGCCACAGCAGACGGTTGCGGTTGGGCTGGTTGATATTGTTGTGCTCAAAATATTTCTTTGCATAGATGCTGTAGTGTTCAGGATGCTCGCGAATAATCGCGCTGGCTAACAGGGATAAATCCCGGGCTGTTGTCACCATGCCCTCAGCCGGCAGCCCGGTGGAATTCAGATAGCTGGTATTGTTCATACCCAATAGCTCTGCCTGACGATTCATAGTGTCTGAAAAAGACACTTCATCACCGCTGATATATTCAGCCAGAGCAATAGCGGCGTCGTTGCCAGACTGAATAATAACGCCATGCATAAGGTCTAGCACAGAGACCTCAGAGCGAGGGCTTAAAAACATAGTGGAGCCATCGGTTTTTGCTCCCCCAAGCTCCCAGGCATTATCGCTGATGCGCACCAGGCTCTGTTCCTCAATACGCCCGGCTTCAATCTCATTGGAGACTATATAGGTGGTCATCATCTTGGCTAAACTTGCAGGCGGTAGCTGGTCATCGGCATTTTTTTCTGCCAATACCCGACCAGTCTGCGCATCCACCAATATCCAGGCTTTGGCTGCCAACTCAGGCTGCGCGGGAATCAATTTTTGCGCCTGAGCAACAGAGATATTGAGCAGGCAGAGACAGAATACTAAAGAGTACAGCATCCGTTGTTTAAGCATATTGGTGTCACCACAAAGTCAGAATAGAATTTGCCGCGTAGTTTACCACCACAGCCAGGCTTATGCGCGTCCTATGGAGGCTGAAACAGAGATGCTGTTTAGTGATCAACCATAAAGCCAGAGATATCGACTGATTTTTTAAGTACCTGCTTGATTAACTGCAACTCCAGCTGGTCGCTGATGGGCCCAATCCAGACTTTGTACAGCAGATCTCGCTGTTGCACCAGAATAGGGTGGCTGGTGTAGCCACGAATTTTTTTCTGCAGCAGCTGCGCCTGCTGTAATTGATCAAAGGCCCCCACCTGCAGATAGCGACCCTGGTTAAGTGGCGGTATTATCGGGCCTGTCTCTGGTTGGTCTTTGGCTACAGTTTCAGGTTTGGCCGCAGCCACAGGCCTGTCCAGGCTGCCAGAGAGATCTATGGTTTCGACCAGCACATCGGCAGTGCCATTGTCGGCAAATCCCAGTTTTAAGGCAGCCACATAGGACAGATCAATAATGCGGGGGCCATGAAAGGGGCCGCGGTCATTGATGCGTACAATAATCGAGCGCTTATTGCCTGTGTGGGTAACCCTGACATAGGTGGGTATAGGCAGGGTTTTATGGGCTGCCGTCATAGCATACATGTCGTAAACTTCGCCGTTGGAAGTTTTGCGACCGTGAAATTTTTTGCCGTACCAGGAGGCCACACCCTGCTCGCGATAGTCTTTACTACTGGGAAGCACAAAATAGGTTTTACCAAAAACGGTGTAGGGGCTTTTATTACCAATTCTGGTAATGGGTTCCACCTTGGGAATAGCATCTGGGATACTGCCGGTATCCACTGGCGCACCTGGCCCATCTTTGGGTTCTGGCAGCACCAGTGGCACAGTGGCGCAGCCTGCCAGAATAAGACAGGTGACAAGATTAACCGCTAGAAACGGGATTGAATAATTAGCAGGTTTGTGTCGAGACACAGCGCCTTGTCCGAATAATTTCACTGAGTTGGTAAACCGCCATGGCGTACTTGGTGCGCGGGTTATACCGGCCAATAACATAGAAATTATGCAGGCCAAGCCAATACTCTTCGCCGTATTTCGCCTTAAATTTCATAGGGAAAGCTGTGCTGTCGCCCGCAAACTTTTCCACGGGTTTATAACCCATGGCTTCGAGTTCTGCGATGGTCAGGGTGGGGCGCTTCATTTTATTGAGGCCCTCTTCACTGACTGAGCCGCTGATATGAGCTCTGGTAGCTACGGGCTGATCTTTTTTCCAGCCGTGCTTGGTGAAGTAGTTGGCCACACTGCCTATAGCATCTGTGGGGTTAGACCAGATATCTGCAAAGCCATCGCCATCAAAATCCACAGCATAGTTGCGGTAGCTATTGGGCATAAATTGCCCCCAGCCCATGGCACCTGCATAGGAGCCTTTTAGTTCTAGGGGGTCCTGATTCTGCTCCCTTGCCAGTAAAAACAGGTGCTCCAACTGGATGGTAAAGAATTTTTTGCGCGACTCCCGTTTCTCAGTGTAGGTGTAGTAATCAAAGGCCAGAGTGGTCAGCGCATCAATCACCTTGTAGCTACCTGTATTGCGGCCATAGTTGGTCTCAACACCAATAATGCTGACGATAATTGCCGGGTCTACACCAAACTCCTGCTCTGCGCGCTCCAATGTCTCTCGGTTTTCCCGCCAGAATTGCAGCCCGCGATCTATGCGCAGATCCGAGATAAAGTGCTTTCTGTATTCGAACCAGGGCTTTACCTTCTCGGCGGGGCGACTCATAGCTTTAACAATTGAGCTCTGATGTTTGGCGTAGGACAGCCAGCCGACAATTTCCTCTCGCTCGAAACTGTGTTTGGACACCATGGTATCCACAAAGGCTGCAGCTTCAGGGTGCTCTGAGTAGTCGGCAAGTGCCAGTGGCGCACACAGACTAATGCAGGCTATAAATAATGTTCTAGTTAATTTTTTCAAAGCTCCATCCTAATTCTTTTGGGTTCCGTGCTGATAGCCATCAGGATACCAAATCCTAAAAATAGTGCGACCACGGAAGTGCCGCCATAGCTAATTAATGGCAGTGGCACACCAACTACAGGCAAAATTCCTGACACCATACTCATATTAACGAAGACATAGATAAAAAATGTCAGTCCCAGACTGCCGGCAACCAGTCGGCCAAACTGAGACTGTGAGTTTAGGGCAATAAACAGGCAGCGACCTATAAAGACAAAGTAAACCGCACAGAGGCTGAGTATGCCGATCAGACCGAATTCTTCCGCCAGCACTGCAATAATGAAGTCTGTATGACTCTCGGGTAGAAAGTTTAGTTGCGATTGGGTGCCCTGCATCCAGCCTTTGCCGGCCAAGCCACCTGAGCCTATAGCAGTGGTGGACTGGATAATATTCCAGCCGGCCCCCAGCTTGTCGTCTTCTGGCGACAGCAGCGTCAGCACGCGCTGCTTTTGATAGTCGCGCATTACAAAAATCCAGAATGAAGGTATGGCAGCCATCAGCAGCAAAAATGCAGACAGCAGATAGCGCTTGCCCAGGCCAGCTAAAAACAGCACAAAGAAGCCTGAGGTAAATACTAGAATGGCCGTGCCCAGATCAGGTTGATTCATAATCAACAACACCGGTAAAAGTATCAGGCTCAGGGAGATAAAGACATGTTGAAAGGAGGGGGGTATAAAACGTTTGCCCAAAAATGCCGAAATAGTCATGGGTACAGCAACTTTCATTAACTCCGAGGGCTGGAACCTAGTGACTCCTAAATCCAGCCAGCGCTGAGCTCCTTTTGCGCCCACCCCAAAAAACATCACAGCCAGCAGAGATAGCAGACCAATAATGTAAAAGACAATGGCCCAGCGCTCCCAAAAGCGCACGGGGAACTGCGCCACAGCAATCATGGCCACAAAGCCAAACAGCATAAATACCGCCTGACGCTTAACAAAATACAGGTTTTGCCCGCTGGCACTGTAGAGAACAAACAGCCCGCCCATACAGAGAGCCACCAGCGTCAGCAACAGAGTAATATCTAAATGCATGGAGCGAGCGCTGCGGCGATCTCCTCCGGGGCTCTGTATGCGTCTGACAAAGTCGTCTCTATACATCTATCTTAGCTCTCCCTGGAGGGGAGACTCGGCAGCCATAAGCTGGCCGTCTCCTGGTGGCCGGGATTTCATATAGGTTTCGATTACCTGTCGCGCAATGGGCGCAGCGGCCGAGCTGCCGTGCTCGCCATTTTCAACGATCAGGCCCACAGCAATCTGCGGATCATCGACCGGCGCAAAGGCGACAAATAGCGCATGGTCCCATTTATTTTTCTCTATTTTTGAGCTGTCATACTCTTCTTCGGCATCAATACTGATCACCTGCGCTGTGCCAGTTTTGCCAGCAATTTCATAATCCAAACCCTTGCTAATACCTTTGGCGGTACCCTTTGGTGAGTGCACCACATCGCGCATGGCTCTGTGTACATAGTCCCAGTATTGGTTATCTACCTCTAGGTCTGGGATATCGGTAATCTCAGTTTCTACTGGGGCAGCGTTAATCGACTGCACTAACACAGGTTTAATCATTTTGCCTCTCGAGGCAATGCGTGCCGACATTACCGCCAGTTGCAATGGTGTCGCCAGCATAAACCCCTGGCCTATACTGACATTGATGGTGTCACCATTAAACCAGGCCTCTTGCCGCGCCTGCTGCTTCCAGTCTCTCGAGGGCATAATACCCGGGCGCTCGCCGGGCAAATCAATGCCGGTAATATCGCCCAGTCCAAATACTTTGCTGTAGTTGGACAGCATATCTATGCCGGTTTTAACGCTCATTTTGTAGAAGTACACATCACAGGATTCAATTATAGCCTCGGCCAGATCTACTCCCTTGCCGTGGCCGCCGCGCTTGGAGTTATGGTCCCGCCAGGGGCGTTCTATGCCCTCCATAAAAAAGTAGCCTGGATCATTGATGGTGTAATCCATGGTGATGCTGTTGTTGTGCAGGCCGATCAAGCCAAAAAGCGGTTTTATGGTTGAGCCTGGGGGGTATTGGCCGCGAATAGCGCGATCAAACATGGGCCGATCAGGAGAATTAATTAGCTGGTTGTAGTTCTTCTGACTGATGCCAGAGACAAACAGATTGGGATCATAGCTGGGGGCACTGACAATACTTAAAATACCGCCAGTTTTAACATCTATGGCTACTAGTGCGCCGCGCTCACCAGCAAATGCATCATAGGCTACTTTTTGCAGGCGGCTGTCCAGGTGCAGGGTCAGGCTGTCTCCTGGGGTAGCGTCGACACTGTCGAGAATACGCATAACCCGTCCGCGGGCATTGGTCTCTACATTTTCGCTGCCAACGGTTCCCAGTAGCTGGTCCTCGTAGTATTTCTCTATACCAATCTTGCCAATAGAATCTGTGCCACTGTAGGCGATTGAGTCTATGCTCTGACTCTCGCGCTCATTAATACGCCCCACATAGCCTATTACGTGGGCGAAAAGCTCACGGTTGGGATAAAAGCGGGTGAGGCGGGCGGTGATCTCAGCACCCTGCAGCCTAAATGCATTGACCGCCAGAATACCTCGCTCCTCCTCCGTTAAATTGTACTTGAGAGGAGTTTGCTCAAAGGGTTTGCGGCGTTTTAGTCGTTTGCGAAATCGCTTGGTGTCTTCATCGGTGATAGCTATAAGTTCAGACACATTGGCCAGCAGATTATCCAGGCTTTCGGATCTTTCGCGCACTATGGTCAGGTTGTAGGTCGGTCTATTGTCTGCCAGCAGTTCGCCGTTGCGATCATAAATCAGGCCGCGGGAGGGCACAGATGGCCTTACATGGACGCGATTGTTGTCGGAATGGGTAGCGAAATTCTGGTGGCGGTTAATCTGCAGATCAACATAGCGTGCAATAATGATCACGGCCATAACAGCAACCACTAATGCTGTTACAAACAGTCTGCCGGCGAAGATTCTTCGCTCCCGAGCTGGGTCTGTAAAAGCGGCGTCATGTATCATTATTCGTTATCCATGGTCTAGCTGCGATGATACGGGTGATTGGCTGTGATAGTCCATGCCCTGTAGAGCTGTTCCATCAGCACAATTCGTACCAGCGGATGGGGCAGTGTCAGATCGGACAGCGACCAGCGCATATTAGCCCTCTGCAGACAGCGCTTTGACAACCCGTCCGGGCCACCAATTATGAGGCATATATCCTGTCCATTCATCTGCCATTGACTCAGATTTTGCGCCAGCTTCTCTGTACTCATAGGCTTGCCCAATACATCCAGAGCCACCACAAAGTCCCGCTCGCCAATGGCTTTTAGAAGCCCCTGGCTCTCGCTTTCAATAGCCTTTTCAGTTGGCTGATTTTTGCCTCTGGCGCCCAGTGGTACATCGATAGTCTGGATGCGCAGCTCCGGTGGCATGCGTTTGCCATATTCCTGACAGCCAGCTTCTACCCAGTCGGGCATGCGGGTACCAACGGCCAGCAGTTTCAGTTTCACAGGGCTTTATTACTGTTGATTATCTGGGGCGCCGAGAATGACTTCATCGTTGCCGGAGCCATCTTCGGGAAGATCTCCAGGGCGCAGAGTCCAGAGGCGCTCTAGATCATAGAATTCTCTAGTAGCTGGCAGCATGATATGGACAATCACATCGCCAAAGTCCACCAGAATCCACTCAGAGGTATCGTCACCCTCGACGCCAATAAGCTCGAAGCCGGCTTTTTTGGCATCAACTACCACACTGGTTGCCAGGGACTTTACCTGGCGGTTGGAGTTACCTGTGGCAACCACCATAGTGTCCATCATGCCCGTCAGTTCGCGCACATCGATACTGTTGATATTAGTGGCCTTAATTTCTTCAAGGGCGTTGATAACAATGTCTTTCAGGGCTTGCGTCATAGCAATTATTTACTCGTATAAATGATGTTGTTGAATATAATCGACCACTGCATCAGGGGTCATAAACTGTATATTTTCGCCCTCTGCTACTTTGCGGCGAATCTCGGTGGATGACAGGTCCAGCATGGTGAGCTCACAAAAATGCACAGAACCCGCCGGTGACTGTTGCAGCAGATCCAAGTCGTCACAGCGATGGGTATCGATCCAGTCTGCTACTGTACATGATTGAGGGAGTTCCCAGTCCGGTCTTGAGGACACCACAATATGGCAGTGGTCCAGAAGCTCCTGCCAGCGTTGCCAGGTATCTATCTTTGCCAGTGCATCCATGCCTATACAGAAAAACAGTGGCTGATCTGGGCCGATTTGTCGACGCACCAACTCGAGCGTATCAATGCTGTAGCTGGCCTCAGACCGCTGAAGTTCTAGATCATCTGCCACCAGTAATGACTGGTTGCTGATCGCAGCAACTAGCATTTCCAAGCGCTGTTGAGCGCTGGCCCGAGGTTCGCCGCGATGGGGTGGGAACGCGCAGGGCAGCATGCGCATGCATGGTACTTGCAACAGCTCAGCGAGCTCTGTGGCAATCCTCAGATGACCTATATGCACCGGATTAAAGGTGCCACCAAACAGCGCGACCGCCATATTATTGACGGATCTGCCCGTCGCCAAAAACCACCCATTTCTGGCTGGTCAGGCCTTCGAGACCCACTGGGCCGCGAGCATGTATTTTATCGGTAGAGATACCTATTTCGGCGCCCAGACCATATTCAAAGCCATCGGCAAAGCGGGTCGATGCATTAATCATCACTGAACTGGAATCCACCTCGGCAATAAAGCGTCGGCCACGATTAAAGTCTTCGGTGACAATGGACTCGGTATGCTGGGAGCTATAGTGATTAATATGCTCAATGGCTGCATCGATTCCGGCCACTATCTTAATCGACAGAATTGGCGCCAGGTACTCTTGCGCCCAGTCTGCCTCAGTAGCTGCTGTCATGGTGCTAATAATGGCTCGTGATTTTTCACAGCCGCGCATTTCAACGCCTTTTTCACTGTAAATTTTGCTCAGCTCTGGCAGCACAGTTGCTGCCACAGGCTCGGCGATCAACAGAGATTCCATCGCGTTGCACACCCCATAGCGATGGGTCTTGGCATTGTCGGCAATGGCTACGGCTTTCTTGAGATCGGCGCGATCGTCTATATAGACATGGCAGTTGCCATCCAGGTGCTTAATCACAGGCACGCGTGCATCTGCGCTGACGCGCTCTATAAGACTCTTGCCGCCCCGGGGCACAATCACATCCACATAGTCCGTCATGGTAATCAGTTCGCCCACAGCATCTCGGTCAGTGGTGTTAACCACCTGTACTGCAGTCTCAGGCAGCCCAGCAGAGGTCAAACCTGCAGAGATACAATCAGCAATAGCTCGGTTGGAATAGATCGCCTCGCTACCGCCCCGCAAAATGGTGGCATTGCCAGATTTTAAGCACAGGCTGGCCGCATCAATAGTCACATTGGGGCGAGACTCATAGATAATGCCCACCACACCCAGAGGTACACGCATCTGACCCAGCTGAATACCGCTGGGCCTGTAGCCCATATCGGTTATTTCGCCTACGGGATCCTGCAGGGCAGCAACCTGGTGCAGCCCTTGAATCATGGCGTCTATGCGCTCATCGTTGAGCTCCAGGCGATCCAGCAGTGCGGCATCCAGACCTTTGTTGCGACCATTCTCCATATCTGTGGCATTGGCTGCTAAGAGCTCAGATCGGTTGCTATCAACCATACCGGCTATTGCCAACAGCGCATTGTTTTTAATAACCGAGCCGGCACGGGCAAGCACCCGAGATGACTCTCGAGCGGCGATACCCACAGACTGCATATAGCCTTTAATGTTCATGGTGTTTAATCAGTTACAATCGACTTTGATGGAACGCGCCATTATACGGGTAGCACAGCCAGAATTCCCTATTTTTGCTGTCTACAGTCAATTTCTAGGTGCTCTGCGTATAAAAGTCATCGCGGTTGACAGGGGACAATGGGTTGCAACAGGTAATTTCAACACTCGCCAGCGGCCAAAATTGGCTGGTACTCACAGGTGCAGGTGTCAGTGCAGACTCAGGGGTGCCCACCTACAGGGACAAAGAGGGTGCCTGGCAGCGGTTGCCTCCGGTGACCCATCAGCAGTTTATGGCGAAACAGAGCGCCCGACAGCGATTTTGGGCGCGCAATATGGTGGGCTGGCGTTTTATGCTTGAGGCGCAACCCAACGTGGCCCATCTGGCACTGGCCGCCCTCGAAAAAACCACCGCTGTGTCCCATTTGGTGACGCAAAATGTCGACGGCCTGCATCAGCGTGCGGGCAGTCGCAGGGTAATAGATCTTCATGGGCGGGTGGATACTGTGTCCTGTATGGGCTGTGGGCTGAGACACCACCGTGGAACTCTCCAGAACTGGTTGGAGCAACTCAACCCTGAATTTAGCCAATTAGCCGGTGTGATAGGCCCAGATGGTGATGCTCATATTGATAAGCTGGATTATTCTAGTATGCAGATTCCTGACTGCGAGCACTGTGGCGGTATCTTAAAACCTGATGCAGTATTTTTTGGTGATTCTATACCCAAAACTCGCCTCGACCAGGCTCGGCAACAGCTAACTTCGGCGCAGGGCCTATTAGTTGTGGGCTCATCTCTAGCCGTTTATTCCGGGTACCGTTTTTGTCTCTGGGCTCAGGCTGAGGGCAAGCCCATAGTGATTCTAAACCAGGGTGCAACCAGGGCCGACCCAATAGCCAGTCTCAAGGTAGACAGCCCCTGTGCCAGTATTCTTCAGAAATGGTTGCTCAGTTGCTGAGCCTAGAGATGCCGGCCGGCAATTTCAGCTAGAGCCTCAAGGTGCCCAGGCTGGGCATTTAAGCAGGGAATATAGTGAAAGGTTTCACCGCCGTGCTCGATAAAAATCTCGCGCCCCTCGCCGTCAATCTCTTCAATGGTCTCCAGGCAGTCCGACGAGAACCCAGGACAGATAACTGCCACATGCTTAGTACCCTCCCCAGGCATGGCTTCCAGCGTTTTATCTGTATAGGGCTGCAGCCAGGGCTCGCGGCCAAAGCGCGATTGAAAGGTAGTCATAATGCGGTCTTCGTCGAGGCCCATATGCTCCCGCACCAGTCGGGTAGTCTGATGACATAGGCAATGGTAGGGATCGCCTTTTTTTAGGTAGCGCTCGGGGGTGCCATGGTACGAGAACATTAACTTATCCGGCATACCATGCTGATCAATATGGGCCTGAATACTGTCGCACAGGGCTTGGATATAGAGCGGCGACTGGTGATAGCTGCCGACAAAATGCAGTTCCGGCACCCAGCGAGTTTTGGTAAATACCCGAGCCACAGCATCAAAGGTAGAGCCGGTGGTTGCGCCCGAGTACTGGGGGTAGAGAGGTAGCACGGTGATATCCCGCACATTCATATCAGTCAGTTGCTGGAGGGCAGATTCCATAGAGGGATTGCCATAGCGCATCCCCAATACCACTGGGATATCCCTATTAAATTTCTTATCCAGCAGCGCCTTAACACCGGCCGCCTGAGCTCGGCTGTGAACCATTAGAGGCGAGCCTTCATCAGACCAGACAGTCTGATACAGCTTGGCCGAGCGGCGCGGGCGAATACGCAAAATAATCAGATTAAGAATCATCCACCAAAGCAGGCGGGGCACTTCAACCACTCTAGGGTCGCTTAAAAACTCTTTTAGGTAACGGCGCAGCTCTGCAGTTTTGGGCGCGTCTGGAGTCCCTAGATTGCACAGCAGCACACCAGAGCGAGGCGAGGGGCCTTTATGGTCGTAATCTGTCTGGCCGCGATACTTCATTGTAGTGCTCCTAAACCCGGTAGTTTGCTAGGCGGAGACAATACTGCAACTGGCAGCAATCACCAACTGTTATTGCACTGAAACAGGGTTCTATTAAAGCCTCCACGCCTGCAATGCTATACGCGTACAGGCAGACGGCTGGATTGGAGCTGCAGCAGAGACCTGACCCTGCTGCTGTGCTACTTTGCAGAGATTGCTATTAAAGCGACTGAGCAATAACCTCTTTCATCATTTTGCTAGAGCCGCCATAGATGCGCTGAGCTCGGGCACCCAGATAGAACTGCGATAAAAGCTGACCCCTAACCTTGGCGAGGCTATAATGCGCGACTTTTAACAGTAGCCAGAAAAACCATGAGTCAATCAGCCTCAGATCGCCGCACCTTTGCCATTATCTCCCACCCGGATGCGGGTAAGACCACTATCACTGAAAAGCTATTGCTGCTCGGCAATCTGATTCAGGTGGCTGGCACAGTAAAGGGCCGCAAAAGTGATCGCCACGCGACTTCAGACTGGATGGCTATGGAGAAAGAGCGGGGCATCTCGGTGACCTCCTCTGTGATGCAGTTTCCCTATAACGATTGCATGGTTAATTTGCTGGATACTCCAGGCCACGAGGACTTTTCCGAGGATACCTATCGCACTCTAACCGCTGTGGATTCCTCGCTAATGGTGATCGATGGCGCCAAGGGCGTGGAAGATCGCACCATTAAGTTAATGGATGTTTGTCGCCTGCGCGATACGCCCATTTTGACCTTCGTTAACAAGATGGATCGGGACATTCGCGACCCGATTGACCTGCTCGATGAAATTGAAGAAGTACTAAAAATCAAAGCGGCACCGGTTAACTGGCCCATAGGTATGGGTCGTGAATTCCGCGGGGTTTACAACTTCTATACAGATACTATCCATGTCTATACCCAGGGTAAGGGTCACACCTTAGCCGATGATATTCAGATCAAAGGGCTCGATTCTGAAGAAGCTCGCGAAGCTTTGGGCGCCTATGCCGACGATGTGCTAGAGGAGCTGGAGCTGGTCAAAGGGGCGACCCATCTATTTGATATGGATGAATTTCTCTCGGGCCGTTTAGCACCGGTATTTTTTGGCACTGCGCTGGGTAACTTTGGTATCCGCGAAATGTTGAATGATTTTGTGCGCTGGGCGCCGGCCCCACAGCCACGCCAGACGATGGATAGAGAGGTGGTGGCCTCGGAAGATAAATTTAGCGGCTTTGTATTTAAGATTCAGGCCAATATGGACCCCAAGCATAGGGACCGCATTGCCTTTATGCGTATCTGCTCAGGCAAGTACAGCAAAGGCATGAAAATGAAACATGTGCGCACCGGCAAAGATGTGCGGGTGTCCGACGCCTTTAGTTTTAAGGCCGGTGAGCGCATTTCGGTAGAAGAGGCGGTGGCTGGGGATATAATTGGCCTGCACAACCATGGCTCCATTCAAATTGGTGACACCTTTACCGAGGGGGAGGCGCTGAAGTTCAGCGGCATTCCTCACTTTGCGCCAGAACTGTTTAAACGGATTCGTCTCAAGGATCCACTGAGAGCCAAGCAGCTGCAAAATGGCATCCGTCAGCTCTCAGAGGAGGGCAGCACTCAGGTCTTCTTCCCATTCCGCAATAACGATATTATTGTTGGCGCTGTGGGCCAGCTGCAGTTCGATGTGGTGGCTTACAGGCTCAAAGAAGAATATGGTGTCGAAGCGATTTATGAGCCGGTCAATGTGCATACAGCGCGCTGGACCGAGAGCGAGGATCCAAAAATTCTCGAGGCTTTTCGCATAAAAGCCGAAGAGAATCTGGCTATGGATGGGGGTGGTCATCTCACTTATCTGGCGCCTACCAGGGTGAACTTATCTCTGGCTCAAGAGCGAAACCCGGACATAGATTTTCGAGCAACCAGAGAGCATTAACGGCCATTTGGCTGGTTCTCTGGAATAACAGAAACACACAAAACAATAACAAAAAGTAGCTACAACTATGAGTAGACAAGTGATTCCAGTCTCTCAGGAACAGGTTCCTGAGCATTTGCGCACTAACCGCAGTGTCTTTACGCGCTGGTTTGGGCGTACTTTTTATCGCGCCATTGGTTGGAATTTAGAGGGCAATATTGCCGATGCTGAGCGCGTGATGATAGTGGCTGCCCCTCACACGTCTAACTGGGATTTTGTGTTTGGTATAAGCGTTATTCTGGGTATCAATGCGCGTGTGCGCTGGCTGGGCAAACATACAGTTTTTAAGTTTGGTGTTACCTGGTTTTTCCGCTGGCTTGGGGGTATCCCTGTCAACCGGGCCCAGCCCGACTCGGTAATGGGCTATGTGGATGAGGCGGTAGCAAAAGACAATGGCCTTATTCTGGTAGTGGCGCCAGAGGGAACGCGCAAGAAAACCGAAAAATGGAAGAGCGGGTTCCTGCGTATCGCCAAGAAAAATAACTGTGTCATTCAGTTGGGCGCTTTGGATTTCCCCAATAAGCGCATTGTACTGGGCCCTATTTTTACGCCCACAGGTGACAATCAAGCCGATATTGCTGCCATTATTGAGTACTATCAGCAGTTCTCAGGTAAATACCCCGACCAATTTTAAGGTTAATAGCCAGCATATAGGGAAGTAAAGCATGAGCGATAAACCCAGAGTTGTGTCCGAGCAGCAATGTCCAGAGCATCTGCGAGCCAATCGCAGTGCTCTCGCGCAATGGTTTGGGCGCTCTGTGCTCAAACTGTTTGGTTGGCGAGTTGAGGGTCGCATCCCCAATGTGGAGCGGCTGCTGATTATTGGCGCGCCCCACACCTCCAACTGGGATTTTGTCTATGCTATGGCCACTATCTTAGGTCTCAATATTCGCCTGCGCTGGTTGGCCAAACATACTATCTTTAAGCCTGGTGTGCGCTGGTTTATGGAATGGCTGGGCGGTATTCCTATCAACCGTTCCAAGCCCGAGGATGTGGTTGCTAATGTGGCGCGCTACGTTGAGCGAGAGAGAGGCATAGTGATAGCTCTGGCGCCAGAGGGCACTCGCAAAAGAGTCGATAAGTGGAAAAATGGTTTTCTGCGTATGGCCGAGGCCACTGATTGCACAATATTTATGATTGGCCTGGATTTTGTGGGCAAGCGAGTTGTGCTGGGTGAGACCTTTGAACCCACAGGTGATCACGAGGCCGATCTTGCTACAATTATGGAGCACTACAAGCGCTACAATGGCAAATTTCCCGATCGGGAAACCTAGTAAAAGCAGTTATATAAGTTAGCGCTTACTATTATGGAAGTTACTACAAATACTTATTTTTCTTTAGTTTTCGTGGCTTATTTTGCTGGGCTTATTTCCTCTATTGCCGGCTCTGGTGGCATTTTAACCCTGCCAGCTCTGCTCTGGGCTGGCCTACCGCCCCTTAATGCATTGGCCACCAATAAGGTACAGAGTTCCCTGGGCACATTGTCATCTGCCTGGAATTTCTTTCGTAAAGGTCATCTGGATATCAAACCCCTTAGATTATCGGTGGCAATGGCCATTGCTGGGTCTGTGATTGGCACATTGGTGGTACAGAGCCTTAACGCTGAGCTGCTGACCAGACTGATTCCGTTTCTATTGCTAGCTATAGCCCTATATTTTTTGCTGTCACCCAAAATCAATGATAGCGATCATCCTGAGAGAATCAGCCAGCGCTTGTTTGCCTGCACTGCCGCGCTAGGTATGGGATTTTATGGAGGATTTTTTGGTCCCGGGATGGGCTCAATTATGCCCTTTCTGTTTGTCTGGTTACTGGGTCATAATCTGGTCAAAGCGACCGCAGAAACCAAGTTGATGATACTGGCGGTCAATGGTACCTCGGCACTGATCTTTGTGTTTAGCGGTTATGTTGTCTGGTCCCTCGCTATTGCCATGTCTGTCGCCCAAGTATTTGGTGCTCGAATGGGCTCTAATTTAGTTATGAAGCGCGGCTCAGGCTTTGTTCAGCCTATTATTACTGGAGTTACACTGTTAATGGCCATCAAGCTTTTGTGGTTTCCATAGTGGATTTCCTGATCACAGTGGCGTTGAGTTTTGGCCTTATTGTGCTGGCGCTGCTGGTATTTCGCTATGTGGGAATGCCTATCTACAGAGTGGAGGCCATTAACATTCAGATACTGCTAGAGTCTGTGCTCAACAATACTGCAACCACCGCCGACTGGGATGTGTTTATAGGTATGCGTATTCACCAGAGCCCTGAACTGGATGAAATTAGACAGCAATGTGCTATGTTAGCGGAAACTGAAATGATCGAACGCAATGGCAAGTTGGTATTTTCCGAAAGGGGTCTCACCCAGCTCAGAGAGATATTGGCCAGCCTGAGCGAACAAACAGACAGCGGAGCGCAGCAATGATTGAGAAAACGTCCCCCATAGCTAGATTTTTGGTGGTTTCTGCTGCCTTTGTGGTGGTGGTCTCAGGGTTGAAAATGGCGGGCCCGCTGCTAGTCCCTTTTTTGCTGGCCGTGTTTATTGCCATGATAGTTTCTCCATTGCTGGCCTGGCTGAAAAATCGTCGGGTTCCCGGTGGTCTAGCTATTATGCTGGTGATAGTGCTGGTGTTGCTGGTGGGGCTGTTGCTGGCGGCTCTAATTGGCTCATCTCTGGACAGTTTCCGTCAGGATATTCCGCTGTACTCAGACAAGCTGTCGGCAATGAGCACCTCTGTGCAGCAATGGCTGAGTCAGCGCGGTGTACAAATTGATGCCGAGCAGTGGCAGAGCAGTTTTGATCCCGGCGCGGTAATGAAAATGGTCGGCAGTACCCTGGCCTCATTTGGCAATGTAATGACCAATGCGGTGATGATTCTGCTGACGGTAATTTTTATTCTTGCGGAGAATATGGGCTTTGGCGAGAAGCTGCGGCTGGCCCGCGGTGCTGAGACCTCTCAGGAGTGGCTGGTTCAGTTTTCCAATAGCGTGCACAGCTATCTTGGCATCAAGGCTGGAATAAGCCTGGTAACTGGCTTATTAATCTTTATCTGGTTGAGTATCCTAGGTGTGGATTACGCCGTGCTCTGGGGGCTGCTGGCCTTTCTATTGAATTTTGTCCCCACAGTGGGTTCGTTTATTGCCGCTGTGCCCGCGGTGCTGCTGGCTGTGGTGCAGCTGGGTCCATTGCATGCCGGCCTTACCCTGGCGGGTTTTGTGGTGGTAAATCTGGTGATGGGCAATATGATTGAACCCCGCTGGATGGGCCGCGGGCTCAACCTGTCGCCACTGGTGGTATTTGTCTCATTGGTACTCTGGGGCTGGGTGCTTGGCCCTGTGGGCATGCTGCTGTCGATTCCCCTGACCATTATGATCAAGATTGCTCTTGAGAGTCAGGATGAGACTCGCTGGATCAGTATTATGCTGGGCGCAGCTGACAGCCCCACCCAGGATAAACACTGATCCGAGCCCCGCTGTAACCTATTTTCTAAGACTCCACAGCCGACCAGCTCCTTTTAGGCTGTGATTAATATCACAGTTTGTAACTACCCCTATTGCTACTATTCTGCGACCTCTGGCTTGGCGGCCAGTGGAATCGGTGAGTACATACATAGGATGTAAGGTTACAGCAATGGATTCCTGTCTCAGAATCAGAGTTTGCAACGGTTTTTCCTTAATAGAACTGTTGGTAACTATATCAATATTGGCAGTGCTGCTAAGCATAGGCCTGCCCTCGCTAGTCACCTTTATTAATAATAATCGAATCACCACCCAGGCCAACGATTTGGTCTACAGCCTTCATATGGCTCGCAGCGAGGCGATTAAACGTGGCGCACGGACACAGGTTGCGGCAGTTAACGGCAGCTGGAGCAATGGCTGGCGCGTTCAGGCCGACACCAATGATGATGGAGACTATCTGGATGTTGCAGATATTCTTCTGCATTGGGAGCCTCTTGCCGGAGGCAGTACATTGGCTGCGGTGGCCACCAACGCTCCCAGTAATAGCGTTATTAGCTTTAGTTCTCGCGGTTCTGTAGTGCCAAGAAATGCCTCGTTTGTGCTTACTTTGACGCCAGCGGACTGCGATAACACAGAGTCGCGAATTATCTCGATTCAGCCCTCAGGCCGGCCACAAATAGCCAGAGGAGACTGCAGTTGATAAAACACCAGACACAGCCGGCTAATCAATCTGGCGTCAGCATGATCGAGGTGCTGATTACTATTTTAGTCTCGGTTATAGGCCTGTTTAGCGCTATGCAGCTGCAGCTTACGGCAGTTACTAACACCCATAGCTCCTACTTCCGCAGTCAGGCTGCGGTACTTACCAATGGATTGGTCGACCAGATGCGAGCCAATCCAACTGGTGCCTTAGCGGGCAATTATAATATTAGTCTCAGTGGTTCAGCGCCCTCTGGTTCCAGTGTTGAGGCTACAGATCTGGCACAGTGGCGAGCAGATCTTGCGACTGCTATGCCCGGTGCAACCAGCTCTGTTGCCTGTGTGGCAGCGACCCGTATCTGTAACCTGGTAGTGCAGTGGGATGATAGCCGCGGTCTGGAGGGTCAGAGTGCAGAACAATTCAGTCTGACCCTGAGGTTGCCCTGATGACCAGGTTGGCAAACCACAACTTTCAAGCCGGGCTGAGCCTGGTGGAGTTTATGGTGGCCATGGCCATTCAGATGATCTTGCTAGCTGGCATGGTCTATGTGTATGGCGGCAGCAGGGCAATGTTTACCGTTAACCAGGAGCTGTCGCGGGTGCAGGAAAATGGCCGCTACGCCACAGATATGCTGCTCTATGATATCCGCATGGCCGGGTTTGCCGGTTGCCGCAATATCGGCGATATCGAACCCAATATTATCGCCAATTCGCCACCTGTATTTAGCGTACTCACCGATAGTTTAACTGTCTTTGAAAATGGCGCCGGTTGGACCAACCCAACGGCGATCGCCCGGGTAGCGGGCAGCGACGTGATTACCCTGCAGTCCACACAGGGCGCAGGCATGCAACTGACCGGCAATATGGCTGCTGACAATGCCAATATTCAGGTGGCAAGCAATCCAGACGGCCTCGAGGCCAACGATTTAGTGCTTATTTCTGACTGTTCCAAAGCCGACTTATTTCGTGCCACCGGAGTCTCTGAGTCCAGCGGCACTGTGACTATTACCCACGCCAACAGCACCAATATCAGCAACCGTCTCTCGAAAGCCTATCAGAGCGATGCTCAGATTATGTCCTTTGATGCCCATACCTACTTTATAGGCACAGATAGCAATGGAGAGACTGGGTTTTATCAGTATTCATTTAACAATAGCAGCGCTGTGTTGCTGGCTCAGGGCGTGGAAGACATGCAGCTTATGCTGGCTGAGGATCTGGGTGGCGATGGTGAGCCAGATACCTATGTCAATGCAACTGCCGTCACCGACTGGGAGGCAGTGATTGGTGTGCGTGTAGGGCTGCTGATGAGATCAGCGGATCGCGCCGCTACTGAGGCGCGAAATTATAGTTTCGATGGCAGCGAAGCCAATACCAGCAGTGACCAGAGATTGCGCAAGGCGTTTTGGAGTTATGCCGCCCTGCGCAACAGGATTTAAGGGGCTGAAGATGAAATCCAGGCAGTATATTCAATCTAATCAGCTTGGAGCCGTGTTGGTAACTGCACTTATATATCTTTTGGTGCTCTCTATGCTGGGTATCTCGTCGATGCGCGGCACAGCTATGGAAGAGCGTATGGCCTCCAATAGCTGGGAGCATTCCCGAGCCTTTCAAGCGGCTGAGTCGGTACTGCTGGATGCAGGGCAGTGGTTCCTGTTTCAGCCCGACCTGATAGATTCCAGCAGTGATGGCTCAACTGGAGTCTGGGCCTCAGGCTCAGCGGCTCAAAGGGTAGTGAACTCGACTTTTGACTGGTCGACTGAGGGAATAGTCTATGGCGCTAGTTCGGGCAATAGCTCGGCGCTGTTTGGCGACCTTTATCAGCCACCTAGATATGTTATTGAGGAAGCTGGTTTTGAGCCTTCCGACAATGACCCGGACACCTTGGCGAAAAAAACTGGCGTGTTTTATTACAGTGTATCGGCCATAGGCTATGGCCGCTCTGAGGGATCAAGGTCGATCGTGCAAACCACATTAAAGAAGCACAACAATTGAGGCAGGGAAGTCATGAATAATCGATTTATTGATGTTTTCAATATTGTTGCCGGGGCACTGCTGTGGGCTCTGACCAGCTTAACAGCCTATGGTGCCGAGTATGATTTAAGTGATACGCCGCTATTCACCCTAGCTGGTGTAGACCCCAATATTGTATTAACCATGGACGACTCAGGCAGCATGGCCTGGTCATTTATGCCCACCAGCGTGGGTAACTACCCCTCGAGCAAACGGGCCAAGTCGGCGGCCTACAATAAAATCTACTACAACCCGGAAGTGGTCTATGACCCGCCAGTGGATGAAGACGGCGTCAGTCTGGGGCACTCGGCTTTTACCGCGGCCTGGGACAATGGGTTTAAAAAGACTGGCAGTGGCAGCTGCACCAGAGATCTGTCCAGCGACTTCAGACCAAGCTGGGGCGGTATTAATCAGAACCACTGTGGTTCCAGTAATTATTCGGACGGCTTTTACAATCGCTACGCCAGTTCATCTTCAGAACCTGCCTATTATTATGTGTTTGATAATAGCCGCAGCGGCTGCAATGGCTCGGTAACTGATGATGACTGCTACAGCAAGGTGGTGGTCAGCTCTACATCGGGCCAGGGAGAGACGGTGGACGAGAGGCAAAATTTTGCCAATTGGTACTCCTATTACCGCAAGCGTGTCTATGTGACAAAAACTGCAGCCACTCTGGCATTTGAGCGGTTTAACTCTAATATTCGTGTGGGTTATCAGCGTATTAATAACAGCACATTTAATGGTGTGCGAAAATTTTCTGGCACCACTAGAGAGAACTTTTTTGACTGGCTACACGGGCTGCCCGCCAGCGGCGGCACGCCATTACTCAGCGCTATGGATAAGGCAGGTGACTATTTCGAAGGTGCCAGTCCCTACCGTGATGACCCCACCGACAGCTCCTCTACCGAGCGCTCCTGCCGTCAGAATTTCCATATTATGATGACTGATGGTGAGTGGAATAGCGGCTCACCCTCGGGTTTTGGCAATGTGGATAACAGTAGCCAGACTATCCCTAGCAATGATTATGGGGTCTCGGGCTATGTGCCCAGAGCGCCTTTTAAAGATAATAACTCTACTTATCTGGCTGATATTGCCTTTAGATACTGGCACAAGGACCTGCGTCCGGGTCAAACTAATAATGTGCCGGTCAATATCAGTGATCTGTCGTCGGATATAGATGGCGACGGGGACGCAGACAACAGTGATATTTTCTGGAATCCCAAAAATGACCCGGCCGACTGGCAGCATATGGTCAATTTTATGATTGGTCTGGGGGTGTCTGGACAGCGCGAGTTTCCCGATGACTACGATGATCTGCTCGATGGCACATTATCCTGGCCCACTGGGGGCGGCACAGCCAAGATAGATGATCTGTGGCATGCGTCAATTAACTCCAGGGGAGCCTATCTCTCAGCCCAGGACCCAGAGCAACTGGTCAGCGCCTTTACCGATGTGATCAACTCTGTGCTGGACCGCACCGGCTCCTTTGCTACCGCTGCCCTTAACTCGGGAACTATCTCCTCGGATACGGCATTATTTTTTGCGCGCTTTACCACCAATGATTGGATTGGCAATCTGATTGCCCAGCCTATTTCCGATGGCACTAACTGTGGTCCCGTGGCTCTAGGTAATATCTGTCCATCGGCCTGGGATGCCGCCTGTACACTAACCGGTGGCTTCTGTTCGGAACTGGGCAAAAAGGTCGGCAAAACCAAGCCCGGCGACCGAGTTATTATTTCCAGAGACGAGGACAACAACCCCATTGCATTCCGCTGGGCATCCCTTAAGGTCGGGGGAACTCAGAGGGCTTCCTTGAAGCAGCCATTTAACAGTTTGGGTAGTGCGCGGCTGAATTATCTGCGCGGTGCCCGCGGCAAGGAAATCGCTAAGGGCAATGGTGGTATCTTCCGCAATCGCAAGTCGGTGCTGGGGGATATTATCTCCTCTGTGCCCACCTATGTAGGGCCGCCAGAACGGTTCTATTTTTCTACCAGTGATTTTGCTGAGGGAGATAGCTACGCAGCCTTTAAAACCAGTTATCAAAGTCGAGTACCTATGGTCTATGTGGGCTCCAATGGCGGCATGATCCATGGCTTTCAGACCTCCAATGGCCGGGAAAAACTGGCCTATGTGCCCCTGGCCATATTCGATAATCTATGGGAACTGTCGCTTCCAGACTACAGCCATAGAAACTTTGTCGATGGGCCCATTGCGGAGAACGATGTCTATTACGGCGGCGCCTGGCACAGCTTGTTAGTCTCTGGTCTTGGTACTGGCGGTCAGGCCTATCTGGCCCTGGATATCACAGATCCCAGCGCCTTTGCCGAGGCCAATGCAGGTTCCATTGCTCGCTGGGAGTTTAGTCACAGTGATGACTCAGATTTGGGCTATACCTTTTCAGAGCCTAGTCTGGTGCGTCTTGCCAATGGCAAATGGGGCGTCATTGTAGGCAATGGCATAAACTCAACCGAGCCAGATGGCAGTGCTAGCAGCACCGGCAATGCAGTCATCTTTATTCTGGATGCGGAAACCGGCGCTGTAATTAAGAAATTGGATACCAAACAGGGCACAGCTGATGACCCCCTAGGGCTGGGTCGCCCCAACGGCATTATAGGCACGGCGGTGGTAGATCAGAATGGTGACTTTATTGTCGACCGGGTCTATGCCGGAGATTTATTTGGCAATATCTGGTCCTTCGATCTGTCCAGCAGCAACACCGGTTCCTGGGGCAGTGACTACGGTTCGTCCAGTAATCCCCAACCATTATTTGTGGCCGAGGTCTCTGGCGTTCGCCAGCCAATCACCTCCGACCTAAAGGTTAAGAGCCATCCTTCTGCTGCCGGTTATTTAATCTATTTTGGCACTGGCAAGTATCTGGGTAAAAGCGACCTCAACGACCTTAGCCAACAGACTTTTTATGCTATTTGGGATCGGGCAACCAATGGTGCCAATGGCTTCAACCGCGACAGGTTGCAGGAGCAAACCATCACCACCCATGCCGCACCGGCCTCTGATCTGCGAGCGCGGGTAGTCAGTGAAACTCCCATTGTCTGGGACGACGGCAGCAACCCTGTAAAAGCAGAGGAAAAACTGGGCTGGTATATAGATTTGCCAGAGTCTGGTGAGCGAGTGCACCAGGCACCCACACTGCGCGATGGGCGGGTTATTTTTGTTACCGTCACGCCGGCCAGTGACCCCTGCGCTGGCGAGGGCACCAGCTGGCTAATGGAAGTTGATGGCACCAACGGTGGCCGTCTGAACGAATCGGTGTTTGATTTTAACAAAGACCGCTCCTTCGATGATGGAGACCTTATTAATGTGGGCGATATAGATGGCGACGGAGAGGACGATATGCTCCATGGCTCAGGTATCCAGCGGATTAATGCAGGTATTCTCTCTCGCCCCGGCATTATCAATCACCCGGATGGGCGCACTGAATCAAAATATGTCACCACCTCAAAAGGTAAGGTCGAGTCCATTCTTGAGGACTCTGGCCGCAATCGCCAGACGCCCTGGCGGGAAATACGCTAATTAATGGATAGATTGCGAGGAATAGCCCAATGAACCTAAAGCGCCAAATAACCATGCTGAGCCCAGTGCAGAACTCAGTGGCCCTTATACTGCTGCTTGCTCTGCTCGCGATAAACGGCAATGCCGCGCAACCCGAAATAGACCCAGATTGGCAGAGATATAAAGTCGCCCTGAGTTTTGTCGACCCCAAAGCGCGCCTGGTGGTGGCTGGCGACCGCGAGCTATCAGTTCCCTATAGCAGCCCAATTTTCAATAGTGCAGGTCAGGCTATTGCCATTGCCAACCTTCATCCGGGTGACAGAGTTTGGTTATATCTGGATAACTCAGTTATCCACAAGGGCCCTGCACAGGCCAAGCGTATAGAGCGGATCAAACAATGAGTAAACAGCGCAAACTATATTCACCGTTACCCCAGGGCATGAGTTTGATTGAACTAATGGTGGCCCTAGTCATTATCGCTATTATCTCCTCAGTGGCCTATCCAAGCTATCAGAGTCATATGGCAGGGGCCAGACGAGCCGATGCTCAGGCCGTGCTGATCGAGGCAGCTGCATTTATGGAGCGCTTCTACACGGAAAACAACCGCTATGACCAAGATACTGGTGGCACTGCGGTTGCACTTCCGGCGCAGCTTGCCGAATCTCCACGAGATACAGGCACCAAGGCCTACGATATAGTGGTTCAGGCGTCCACGGCCTCCAGCTTTACACTCCGAGCAACGCCCAAAAACATGCAGGCTGGTGATGGGTTTTTGGAGATCACCAACACCTTCGCCAAGGCTTGGGACAGCAATAACAATGGGACCATCGGTTCTGGCGAGGCTAGCTGGGCTCAATACTAGCCGGGCTTTCAGTCAAGTAGCTAAGCAGTCGGCGCAAATAGTTTGCCCCCCCCGAGCGCAGCTGTTTGTGGCCCATGGGTCATGGAAGCGAAGGGAGTCGATCTACCCAAAACTTCGCACAAATGTATATGGGCCGTGACTTAAGCTGCCTAAAAATGTTACTGATTCGCAATAAGACTACCTATAAAGCATCTACTCAACCGGCTTTGTGCTGAAGACAGCACCTAAGATAATTCAATTTCTAGACAAATCCCGGACAAATAAAGGCTTTTAGAGAGGCTTAATGCTCAAACATTTCCCTGCTTAGACTATTGCGTTACAAAAATATGTCAGATATATTCGTGAAGTCGTATGGGGGTTATAAGACAACTGTAGGGATACGGCTCATACAAAAACACAAACACATGTCTAATTCGTCCTTTATATATAGGGTTTTTTTAGGCATTCGGGGAGTATTATGAAAAAGAAACAACTATCCACGGCGATTAAACTCGCCATGGGCGTAGGCGCGTTTGCCGCAATTATGCCTTTTGCTGGTTCAGCCTATGCTCAAGACAATAGTGCCGATGTTGACGAGGTAATCGTTACTGGTTCTAGAATCAAGCGCAGCACGAACACTGAATCTCAAGAAATTATTACTATCAGCGCCGAAGATATGAAAATCTCAGGTGACGTTTCTGTAGCTGACGCACTGCGTTCTTCTACACTGAACTCACTGGGTTCATTTCGAGAGTCCTCTGGTAGCAGCGCTCAGTCCAACGCAACCATTAACCTTCGCGGTGCTGGTCAGGGACGTACGCTGGTACTGATCAACGGTCGCCGTACTGTTGGTTCCCCATCACTTGGTGGTGGCGGTACAGTTAACCTTAACCTGATCCCGTTCTCTTTCGTAGATCGTCTGGAAATCATCGCTGATGGTGCTTCTGCGGTTTATGGTTCTGACGCGATTGCTGGTGTTGTTAACGTTATCCTCAAGTCTGGCTATGACGGTATGAGCTTCACTGCTCGTCAGGGTGACCGCTCTAAAGATGATGGTTCTGAGCAGAGCTTCTCCTTTATGGTAGGTTCAAGCGGTGACCGTTCTTCTGTTACTTTCGGTTTGGAGCACGATAGCCGTGACCCAATCTTTGATAAGGATCGGTCTTACACTGCTGCTCGCTACAGTGACCTAAATGGTGACGGAGTAATCGAAGGCTATGCAGAAACTGAAGGTGTTTCTGTCTACGGTTACACTCTGATCAACCCAGAGTACACTGGTGCAGACTTTGATCCCAATGATCGTTCTACCTGGCAAGTGACTCCAGGTGAGAACTGTGTAGACGATGGTTCATTTACCGGTGAAATGAAAGCAGACTCCGCATTTGGTGTGCCAGATATTGGTTTCTACTGTGGTTATGCCTATGCCAACGTATCGGCTAACCGTGCTTCTATGGAGCGAACCAATGCATGGATCAGCTCTACTTTTGAGCTGAACGACGACATTGAGCTGTTTGCCGACGCAGTACTGTCAAACAACGAATCTTTTGGTCGCTACGCACCTCCTGCAGCATCAGGTACCGCCCTAGCTTCAGATCCACGCAACCCGTATGGCGAGGCCGTTTCAGGCTACTTCCGCTGGGTGGATATTGGTACTCGTGACAACATTGTTAACGACACATTGACCGATATCAACCTGGGTATGCGCGCAACTCTCAACGATTCTTTGAGCTATGAGGCTTACTACACCTACTCAGACTACCGCTCGTCTTCTATTGGTATGTACTACCTGAGCTACGGTGGTTTTGCTGAGAACGTTGCTGAAGAAATCACTGATTACGATCAGTATGTTGCAAACCTGAAGTCTACTACGCTGAATGATGACCGCATGAACATCCAGAAGCTTTTTGTGGGCGTGCAGTGGGATATGTTTGAGATGGATGGCGGTACTGCATCTTCTTACTTTGCCATGGAAAGCTGGGACGTTAAGTACGCTGCTCTGGTAGATGCTCAGTCTGAAGCTGGTCTGGTTGGTGGTTCAGCTGGTAACTCTGCAACTGGCGCACGAAGCGTAAGCGCTCTGTCTGCAGAAGCTATCTTCCCAGTAAATGACTGGTTAGAAATTGATACTGCTATCCGTTTTGACGACTACGATGACTTTGGTAATGCAACCTCACCTCGTGTGGGCGCGATCTTTACTATGATTCCTAAGTTGACTGTTAAAGCGTCTTACGGCCAGGGCTTCCGTGCTCCTGATCTGTCAGACCTTTATGGTGCGACTTCATTCTCAGCTGAAGAAGCTATCGATTACTGGGGTTGTGAGCAGGTAGGTACTTCTGCAGACGACTGTGGTAAACGTCAGTTCGATACTTACATCGGTTCTAACCCAAATCTGGGTGCAGAAGAGTCTGAAACTCTGTCATTTGGCGGTACTTACGAGTTTATGGATGGTTGGTTCTTTACCGCTAACTACTTCACTATGACTCTGGAGAACGCTGTTGAGTATGTTTCTGCTCAGGATATGCTGAACGTTGACTACAACACTGGCGGTAACAACCCAGCAGTTGACCGTTCAGGTACTCGTACTGTGATTTCAGCCGGTTACCAGAACGCAGTTAACGATGTTGAAAGAGCATCGCTCGACTTCGCCTTGAACGGTAGCTTCGATACAGATGACTTCGGTTCTTTCTACATGTCTGGTTCTTCTACCAAGTACATGAAGTACGAGTCTGAGACTGTATTCGGGTCTGGCGAAATGGCCGACCTGGTTGGTGTTCTCGGTTTCCCCGAGTGGCGTACCAACGGTGCAATCCAGTGGACTATGGGCGACTGGAGCGCCTCTTGGTCAGCTGATTACATCGGTGAGTCAGAAAACACTACTGGTGATGTTAAGTACAAAGGCTATACCACTCACAATGTTGCTGTAACCTATGACATGAGTGATTTAGGTACTGTACGTGTTGGTGCCAACAACGTAGGTAACAAAGATCCCCTACTTGATAAGTTCGGATCTCAGGTTGACGAGTATATGTACTCGCTGACTGGTCGTGTTATCTTCTTAGAATACTCAATCGAGATGTAAGCTGTATTCTAAATGCGTTAAGATTAGAGCCCGCTTTTGCGGGCTCTTTTTTTTTAGGACAAGAAAATGGATGCATGGGGAAATTTTTGGGAAAAAGGTCATAGCACAACCTTTGGGGAGTACTATGCCGACGGCTACACCAAAGGCTATATCGCCCATTGGTGGACAGCTATTCTCAATTCGAGGGACACGCAAAAACTGCATATTTTAGAGGTGGGCTGTGGCAATGCCTCTCTTTTACCCTGTCTGCTGGATCAGCGGGTTAAAGGCTCTTATACAGGAGTAGATGCCGCCGAGGTTATTCTGTCTGAGGCCGTTAAAAAGCGAGCCAACGCCGAGCTGAAGATCAGTCTGCAAGGCGGCCTTGGTATTGAAAACTTCGAGTCAAAACAGCAGTTTGATCTTATTGCTTCAGTTTATGGACTCGAGTATTCACCTTTAGACCAATCACTGCCATTATTGAAATCTATGCTAGCTCCAAAGGGAGAGGCCAATTTTTTAATGCACCATGCCGGTTCTGTGATTACCCACATGTCGGATAAGGCGCTGGCTGAGTTTGATTTTGACTTAATGGAATCCGTTGTTGCCAGGCTCAACGAAATTGATACCGAGCTAAATAAAATGACTGGTGATCCGGGTAAACTACAGCAGTCTGCAATCGCCCATCAATCCAGAGATTCGGTCAATGAGTTTGTTTCGTCGATCATGAATATGGAACCCTCAGAGAGGAATCCCATTCTGGTAGATTTTGCCAGAGCAGTGTTAACATACTTCAAGAAGCTCAGGCTTCCAGAGGCTGATCGGAAAGACTATATCAGTGGTATATTAGTAGACTTCCACGCCTCGAAAGAGCGATTTCGCCAGATGGTCGATGTGGCGCGTAGCGAACAAGAAATTAAAGCGTTCGAACAACAGCTGGCTGCAGCTGGGTTCAACAGCATTACTGCCAAACCACTGCTAAAAGATGGGGCACCAGTAGCATGGAACATAAAAGCAAAATAATATTATTGATCAGTGTATTTCTGATTGGGTCAGTGCAGGCAAGAGAGGCATCTGAGTGCCTTAAAATACAGGATAACAAGGCTAGATTAGCCTGCTATGACAGGGCGTTGGGCTTTAAAGGCAGCTTGCCAGAGAGACCTCAGGTTGTGGAGCAAACTAAATCTATCAGCCCAGTTGTCTTGGACAGCAAACAGCAGCCTGCCGAAGCTCCTGATTCGCCGGTGCTAATTCGAGCACAGGAAGCCTATGATCAGGTAGTTGCCGACTCTATCACCATGTTGGTAACCAAAGTGAACAAGACCAAGCGTCAGGGGGTCTATTTTACCACCAATACCGGCCGCACCTTTAAGAAGGTGACTGATCGCAATATCGCTTTCAGGGTTGATGACCAGGTTGAGTTGCAACCTGGTGTTCTCAGGTCAATATTTCTGGTAAATCAGGACGGGCTAAGAATAAAAGTGAAGGAGATAAAATAGATGCAGAACTTAAAATCATTAGTCAAACCATTGGGCTTGGTGCTGTTTACAGCTATATTTGCAGCCTCAAATGCTGTGGCCAACCTGCCTGAATCAGTTAAAACCCTGTTGAACGGTTATGAGTTCCGTAATGTCAGCGTGTCGCCCTCAGGGAAATATATTAGCCTGATAATGAAAGAAGATGAGCGCGGCACATTGGTTATCCTCAATCGCAGCACCATGCAGGTTGAGGAAAGTATTCGCTATGAAGATGACGATAATATTGAAGTCAGTGGTGGCAGCTGGGTATCAGAAAATCTGTACAAGTATCGGGTACTGACTGAATATTCAGAGGGTCGCCGCCCTGGTGACTTCGGCGACCAGTTTATCTTTAATATGGAAACAAGAAAAAATACCAGAATCTGGAACTACAGGGGAACATATCTCAATAAGGCCCTGCGCAGCGGCAAGAAAATTTATGGCCGTCTGGATATTCTGTCCTACCTGCCAGAGGACGACAGCAATATTTTAGTGGCGGTTTCCCCCTTTAAGCGAGATGGTGGAGTTCGGCCCATGGTTTATAAGCTCGAACTGTCTACGGGTGATCTTGCGCGGGTTATGAATGGTCCTGCACGTGGTGCATCTATGCTTACCAATGAGACTGCGGGAACCATAGTGGCCTCAGCGCCGACTGAAGATTTCACCACTGAGTTTTTCTTCCGCAGAACTGGTGATACAGAGTGGACTGACATAGACATCAATTTGCCTGGTCGTTTTACCGGGCTTAACGTGAGCGACGATGGCCAGTTGGTCTATGGCCTGACTCAGGTAGAGGAGGGGCCCAATGCACCTCGCTTACTGGTTAGCATCGCTCTAGATTCCGGTGTTATGGAAACTGTTCACGACTTCGGTTTCGTCGCCGAGATCTCAGTGGAGTTTGGCGAGGGCGGCCACCCCAGCTATGCCACCTGGATTGCCGATGAACCAAAGATTCGGATATTCGAGAAAGACCTTGTTTCCACTGTGGTAGCAGGATTTATGAAAAGCTTTAAGGGCTTTAATGTCAGTCTTACCAGTGTCGATGACAGCGAAGAGAACATGGTTTTTCATGTAGGCTCTCCTGGTGTCAGTGGCGAGTACTATATCTGGGAAAAATCTAAAGGAAAGGCTCGTTATTTATTTAGCCACAGCGAGAAGATCAATAATCTAGAACTCAACTCATTTACAGCCGTCGACTATGAAGCCAGTGATGGCGTAAAGATGCAGGGCTGGTTGTTGATGCCAAAATCTGGCAAGCCCAAGGGCCTAGTTAATTATATCCATGGTGGACCCCATGGCCCCTATATCTCCTATGGTTTTAATACATATATGCATATCTATGCAGAGCTAGGTTACGCCGTGTTTGCCCCCAATTTTAGAGGCTCAGGTGGCTATGGCTATAATTTTGAAAAGGCTGGCTACACATTGTGGGGCACCCGTATGCTCGATGATATGCGTGATGGTGCCGAGTATGTTCAGGCAAACTATGATGTAGGCGACAAGGTTTACACTGCAGGTGCAAGTTACGGTGGTTACTCCAGTGCGCAAAATGTGGTGCGTCACAATGACTACTACGACTGCAGTATTATCGATGCCGGGTTCTTTAATTTTGAAGAGTTAAAGGATACCTGGGACGGCCGAGAGGGATTTACCACAGACGCCTTTACTGACAATGCTATGGGGCGCGATCCCGAACAGTTAAAGGCTATGTCGCCGCTCCAAAATATCGATCGTATTCGGGCGCCTATGCTGATTACCCATGGCAAGGTTGATAGGCGCACGCCCATTGCCGGCGCCAAGCAGTTTATTAAAGCGCTTAAAAAAACCGATCTGGACTATGAATACTATGCCTATGCCAAAGAGGGACATGGTTTGTGGTTTAAGCCAAACAGGTTAGATCGCTTTGCTAAGGTTAAGAAGTTTCTTGAGCGCTGCGACGCTATGCCGTCAAAAACTAGCGCCCAGACAGCAGCCAGGTAGAATCAAAAAGCCCCGGAAATATCCGGGGCTTTCTGCACACAGCCTATGGGCTACCACCGCACTAATCTCCTAGAGTTGACTTGTGCCCTCTCTAAACTTCTCTAAAACACCCAGTTTTTCAGGGCTGTCTGCCCAGGACTCCAACTTCCTATCCAGTTCACCTATGCGCGTTGCAGTGCGTTGATAAAAGCCATTATTCTGCCCTGAGAGCTCTTGGAGAACCGCACTACTGGCCAGCTTAATGCCACCAATATTCTGGGGTGCCAGCTCAATTAGATTCACCACATAGTTAACCCCCCACTGAATTCTAGTTGCCGGCCCTTTAGAGGTATCCCAAGCCTGCTTGTACCAGCCAAGCGCCTCTTGGTTATTGCCCAGCTGCGCCTCCAGATAACCCAGATCAGACATCAGATAGTAGGGGTGCTTGGTTACCCTCAGGCTACTTACCAGCATCTGACGGGCATCATCAATCAGGTTTGCATCAAGCAGAGCCTGAGAGAGGCTATTCACGGCACTGTGGTATTGGTATTGGTCTGCGGCAGCCAGGCCCCAGGCAACCTGTTCCTTAATCCAGGCTAATTGTTCAGTGCCCAAGTCCTGGTCTTCAGCCAGAGAAGCATTCTGCAACAGCACCCAGCCGGACAGTGCTCGCAGACGCATCAACAGATTGAGCTCAGTATTGGCTAATATCCCCCGCAGGTTATCAACCAGCTGCTGGCGCAGGCTGGCCAGCTCTGGACCCTGAGCGAGCGCCGCCGATAGAGCAGCGCCGCCATACATTAGGCTGTCTCTATTAGCACTGCGAAGTTTAGCGTCGGCCAAAATAGTTTTGAGTTGATTAAGGTAGTTATCTCTCAGAGCTAGGTCCTCTGATTCTAGCCCCACCCATTGTTCAATTGCCAATAGCTGCAAGCGACTTTTAACCAGAGTTAAATCCTCAGGACAATTGGCTGCCAGCAGTTGAAACAGATCGTATCGCTCCTGAGTGGTACTATTCTCAGCTAGAACCTTGCCTCGATCTTGCCCCCATGAGTAATAGGCCAGCAGCTCCCAGTCGGCAGAACTTATAGGCTGGTCGGCTTTAACCGCCGCCACCAAGTCAGCCACTGGAGTAATAGCATTAATAGCGAGCTCGAGAATCCCCATGTAGCGCTGAATATCCATACCGCCAGGAATTCGGGTGATCTCGGTACCCTGGGGTGAGAATACAATAACTGTGGGATAGCCATAGACAGAAAACGTCTCGCCGCACAGCTGAGCCTGCTCAGTGTCCCCATCCAGATAGACAGGAATAAACCATTTTGACTGGTCTATAAACGCCTGTTGCTTAAAAATGGTGCCTTTCAGCTCATGGCAAGGGGGGCACCAAACAGCACCCCAGTACAGAAAAAGAGGTTTATCCTGCGCAGCAGCCTCCGCAAAAGCCCCCTCAACAGAGCCCTCAAACCAGTCAATACCCGCTGGCCGATCCAAGCCCGCCTGAGAATCAGCCACAGATGAAGAATCCGCACCCACCGATCCACCGTCACAACCCACCATCACCAAAGCCACCAACAGCAGCATCAAGCCTCGACCAACCAGCCCCATAAAACCCTCCAGAAAAACGCTTATAATTAATCTAATAACAGCAGCATAACCCAGATAACCAAACACACAAAGGCGCGGCGGAGCCCTGAGCGCAAAGCAAGAACCCATCGAACCTTCGATGACTTTCTTACAAACGAAAAAAAACCCCAACTTACGCTGAGGCTTTTTAAATTATGGTACCCAAAGGGCATAAATGCCCGGTCTCGGACTAAACGCGCAGCGTTTTGGACGCACTCGCCAGCGAGGGCGGGGCGGAGCCCTGAGCGCAAAGCGCGAATCCATCGAACCGTTCGATGACTTTCTTACAAACGAAAAAAAACCCCAGCTTACGCTGAGGCTTTTTAAATTATGGTGCCCGGTCTCGGAATCGAACCAAGGACACGAGGATTTTCAATCCTCTGCTCTACCAACTGAGCTAACCGGGCTTCGCAAACTACTTTTGCGCATCTCGAAAGAGGCGCGTATTAAAGCGTTTGAATAGCAGTTCGTCAAGGGTTATTCGGCAGGCGGGACGTATCCTTCAGCCTGATCGACCTCTTCACCGGCAAAGAATTTTTCGCGCTGCTCAGAGAGGTAGGTTCGGGCGGTCAAATCCATCATATTTAGACGCATTTCATTGATGAGAGTGGTCTGGTGAGTCATCCAGTCAGCCCAGGCCTGTTTAGAAATATGATTATAGATTTCCTCACCTTTGGGGCCGGGGAACGGAGCAGTGTCCAGTCCGGGTAATTCTTGCTTGAGTTTGCGACAAAAAACGGTGCGCACCATATCTGGTCTCCAGATTATTTACTTAGGGTGTATCAGCGCAACAATAGGCGCGGGCATACCCAATGATAGTGGATTCTGCGGGTTATACCAGAGTTGATTGTCGCCTTCAGCCACAGTGCAGCCGCGATCTAGGGCCTGCACCAAAATGGGCTGATAATCCAGATGGAAATGGCTAAAGGTATGGCGCTTTACTGGTTGTGGCTGCCGGTCAGTCAGCTGCAGCCCGAGATTGGCGCAGTGATCCTCAGTCTGCTCCACCAAATCTACCTGGGGCAAAACCCAGAGCCCACCCCAGAGCCCGGCTGGAGGGTTCTTTTGCAGCAATAGCTCGCCCTGGGGATTGCTAATCAACAGAAAGCAGGTGGTTCTTACGGGCAGCTTTTTCTTGGGCTTTTTACCCGGATAGTCGGTCTGATTGCCCTGGCTGTAGGCAATACAGTCGGCCGACAGAGGGCAGTGTTCGCAGTTGGGCGATGATCTGGTGCACAGGGTAGCGCCCAGATCCATCATGGCCTGGGTGTAATCGGCCACCCGCTGCACAGGGCTGTAGAGCTCTGCTTGCAGCCAGAGTTTATTGTGCACTGAGGTCTGTCCTGGCCAGCCCTCTATGGCAGCGTACCTTGCTAAGACGCGCTTCACATTGCCATCCAAGATCGCCGCCGGCTTTTTAAAGGCGATGGAGCAGATAGCCCCAGCGGTAGAGCGGCCAATACCCGGCAGTTCACAAAGCTGTTCTACGCTATCTGGAAACTCGGCACCAAGGTCAGAGCAGATAATCTGTGCGGTTTTATGCAGGTTGCGGGCCCGGGCATAGTATCCCAGCCCAGTCCAATGGTGCAGCACCTCATCCCCAGAGGCGGCAGCTAGGGCCTCCACTGTGGGAAAACTTTGCATAAAGCGCTCAAAGTATGGGATCACTGTATTTACCTGAGTCTGCTGCAGCATAATTTCCGACACCCAGACGGAGTAGGGGCTTATGCTGGTCTGCCAGGGCAAATTAGTGCGCCCATGCACATCAAACCAGGTCAACACTGCCTGTTGAAACTGTTTAGCCGACATGGTCAACGCTTGAGCAACTCAGAGATAAAGCCTTTCACCGAATCTGTTGCATCCTGTTGCTGCAGTCCCGAATTGCCGAAGAGTTTTTCCAGGGCAGTGTTTTTAAGTAAATCTCTCAGTAGCCGCTCATCTGGATTACAGGACAGACCGCCGGGGTTGCTCTGGCCAAATGCACCCTTGCAGATAAAGGGTATCTGGCGATTCTGCAAACGCTGGTTAACGCTGCAGCCGGTCGGGCTGGTCACTGCCTGATCTACTCTGGCGCTGGCATTGATCTGGTACTGCCGTTTCACTAGGTTGACCGAGCCCCGCCCCATAATCTCCAAATTGCCCGTACCAGTGCTGTAGTCATTGAGCAGCAACTTGCCGCCACTGAGCTGAAAGCTGCCCTGTAGGTTATTGAACTCTGTGCCCTGGGGCCAGTTCTGCGCAGCCTGAGCTCTGGCTGATAAAAGTGCGGCTGCATTACAAAAGCTCTGCTCTATATTGAGCCCTTTGTAGATGGGCTCAATGACCTGGAATTTGCCTGCACCAGACAGAGACCTGATTATCTCTCCTAAATTTGCGCCCACACCCTGAATATTGGCATCCAGATTAAGCCGGCCAGCCACTGTGCTCTCGTCTCCCAATGCCGAAAGGGCCTGATCTAAATCTATGTTGTACAGACTGGGTTGCAGATTAAAGCTAGGCTTGGCAGAGCGCATATCCAGTTTGGCAATCGCATTGATCTGCCCGGCAAACAGGTCGGCATTCAGAGAGGTCATGCGCAGCACCCGCTGATTGCCAAACACATTGCTGTAGAAATTCTCTATATTAAAGTCTTTAAACTCAACCCTGTTTAGATTGACCTCGACCTGGCTGCTGCCCTGCCAGAGAGCAAATGGAATGGCTAGTGGCGCAAACAGTCCAGTCTTATTGCCACCGCTATTGGCCGCGGGCAAATAGTGGCCGGCGCGCAAAATATCACCTGACACCAATGTAGTTAGGTTGTTGGTTGGGTGATCTAAGGTTACATCCAGATCAAAAATCTGGCCATCGAGATTTATCTCGCCAGTAAACTTTGATGCAGCCTGGGTATCCACACTAAAGCTAGTGGTCAGACTCAACTGGGTAAGCGCACTTTGCAGTACAGTTTTGGGTGCAGTCAGCAGCGGTATTTCAGCCTGTAAAGACGCCATAAGCTGCTTTAAATCAAAGCTATTAGTCTTTAAATTGCCCTGCATAAAGGACCCATTATCGCTGGTCCTCAACTCGCCGGACAGCCGGAGACTATCGAGATTGAGTTCCAGGTCAACAAGGTTGAGCTGGCGCATATTCTGGCCGTCTAGTTTTACCGCAACCTCTGTTTCCACCGACAGATTGCGCCCGCCTAATATCTTGGCCGATACAGATAACGGGAAACTCTTGCCCTGCACAGACAGGTTTTTAGTAGATAGTTGAATGTTGTCGAACTGCAGCCCGAGGCTATTGGCGGGAGACCACTGCAGGCTGCCCCCCTCAATATGCAGAGAGTCCAGTTGCAGTTGCTCTATGCCTCCGCTGAGACTGAGCAGCTGTGTCCAATATGTGGCAAGTATAAGTTGGTCGGCAGACCCCGAGAGGGCAGTTTGATCGCTGGCAGTAATATCAGCTATAGATAAGCCGGGCTTGGGAAAAAACTGCCAGGCCAGGTCACCCTCAATAGAGATATCCCAACCCTGCTGACGGGCTACAGACTCAATGTCCGTCTTGTAGCTGTTTAGATCCACAGCAAATGAGAGGTAGAGTATTGCGGCCGACATCAAAGTGACCACTGCGATTAGGCAAGTGGTCAGCCATTTAATTAAGTTTTTCACATTCACCAACGGTTTAGGGGTTGCTTAATGCGGCTCATATTACATCAAAGCCAGCAACCCTTAAACAATGGCAGAGAGCCGAGCCTCTAGAAAGTGTAGCTAGCCCTTATACCCAGATTTCGGCCGGCCAGTGGCACCTCATCTTTAACAAACGAGCTGTGATTTCTAGCGGCTTCATCCAGTAGATTCTTGCCAAACACTGATACTGTTAGCTTCTGTCCCGGGCTAGTCTCAATGGTTTTTGACAGGTTCAGGCTTAACATTTGAAATCCATCGGTGCCAGTTTCATCTACAGCCGTATCCGTCTGGGCTGATACATCCTTGAGAGACAGCACAAACCTGAGCCCATCTTCGACGTAGAACAGCTTATACAGGTCTCTCTCCGGGGTCACGCGGGGGATATTAGAGCCGTCGTTAAACTCCCCGGAAACAGAATCTCTCCCGTAGACCAGAGTGACTGAGCCACGAGCAAGATCAAATGTCTTGCCTATTTCTAGCTCATAGCCATCAAACTGGGCATCTTGCTGAAGATAATTGGCAAGAATCAAACCACCCTCATGCTCTTCATGTTCCTCATGCTCTTCTTCAGTCTCATCCAGCAGGTAGATGTAGTTATCCATATCATTTTGGAAGAGGTTGAGGTTGGCAAAAAAGCCATCATTTTGATAGTTGAAGCTCAGGTCTATATTGTTTGAGACTTCAGGCGTCAGATTGAAATTACCCACTTCATTTCTACCTGTTGCCAGGTGCGGGCCATTCATCAAAAGCTCTACTGCTGAAGGGGCTCTTTCCACAAAGGAAAAGCCTAAATTCACCGCTAGAGACTCATTGATATCCCGGCTCAGGGTCAAGGCGTAACTGGTGGTGTTTATATCCCGCTCAAAATACTCAAGTTCTGCTTCGTGCTCATCTCCATGCTCGCCCTCATGCTCATCTTCATGTTCTTTATGGCTGACAGAACCTTTTCTAGAGATTTGATCATGTCTAATACCAAAGTCTATATGAAAGGGAGCAAGCTCTTTACTCAGATAATAACCCAGGGCTAATTCTTTGCTTTCCGTTGGATTAATAAAGGCTTCACTACCTATAACAGACACGTCCTCAACTACATAATTAACAGCAATTTTCTGGGTTAGAGAATTACCACCCAAATCAAAGATTGCACCATATTCCCTGGCCTCATTGCTAAAGGTTGTTGGGCCCTCTTCATCATGCCCAGCTTCGTGCTCACCCTCATGTTCCTCTTCTGCATGTTGCTCGGTGAGAGAGTAATCTGAGTCTCTGAAATGGTAATCAATTTTGCTTAACAGGCTGTTATCCAGGTTATAGGAGCCCTCTAGATTGACGACGCTAGATTCAGTGGTGGAAAAAATTCTTTCGCCCGCATGGCTATCATGGTCCTCTTCATCTGCATGGTCTTCGTCATGGTCGTCTTCATCCGCGTGATCCTCGTCATGATCATCACCATGATAAGGAATACCGTACAGATTTTGGTTGTCGCTAAACGACAGCCCAAAAAAGCCCCAGTCGCCGGTCTTCGAGATACCTATTCTTTGCGAGGTGGAATCTGCATCAGAGTTGGGCAGATGCACTAGGCCCTCTTCATGTTCCTCTGCCTCGTGCTCTTCACCCTCATGCTCTTCAGTCTCGTGCTCTTCCTGATGATGCATAACCGCACCATCCGGAATCTCATAGTCATCAAACTGAGAGTCTTTATAGGCAGCGCTGATATTCAGGCCGCCGATATTGTTTTGGTAAGAGAAATCGAGGGAGTCGCCATTATTCACCGACTGAGCCTCCAGGCCCAGTGTAAAGGCTGAGTCTGCAAAGTCTTTTCTGGCAATACTGTTATCAACAATATTCACTATGCCACCTATGGTGCCATTGGAATAGAGCAGAGAGGAGGGCCCCCTAACAATTTCGATCTGCTGAATATTGTTTAAATCAGTGTCGTTGCCATGATCCGGCCCCAAACCTGAGACGTCTCTGATAACCATGCCATTATTGAGAACCTTAACTCTGGATCCCGACATCCCTCTTATAATAGGTTGGCCAACGGCGGCACCATAATCGCTGGAGGAAATGCCCACCAGACCATCTATGCTGGCGCCAAGGCTCTGGCTTGCGTCAGTGGCTAGAGCCCCGCCATCAATAACATGCAGTGGGTTTGAGATTTCCTCAGAAGAGGCGTCAATCAGCGAAGATGTAATAATTACTTCTTCCATTTCCTGGCTGAGAGCAGTGCAGGACATAGATACAATGGCAGCTGCCAGGGGCAACTTGCCAGTTACTAGGTTTTTCATAATAGATTCCTTTAAAAAATAAACAATGCGCCGAATAAGCGGCACACTTAGCCTCAATGAGGGAGTTCAGATTATTTAAAGGTTATAGGGGGGGTGCGCGGGCAAGCTGGCAACCTCTAGTGCGGTTGCTTACAGTTTCGTTGACATCAGTGGTAGCAGGCGCAGTGGCCTGGGTAACAAAAATCTTGCTAGTTTCAGCAGCAACTGCTGCTGAGGAGTTCTGTAATACAGAGACAGAGCAGCTAGAGTCCAGATGATCAGCATGGCTATGGGCAACAGCCGTCATTGAGCCAAACCCGATAATCAGGGATAGCGCTATGGCGAATATTGAGTTAAACCGTTTCATTGGATATCTGCAGTCCAGCAAGCTTGAGTTAGTACCTAGGAGGGGAATCTTAACCTTTTTTTGCCATGTAGCAACCTAAAATTTACAGTATAATGCCGCCAGAAAATGGATAGCTTGGAGAACCCCATGGCCGATCGTACAGCCACAGTGACACGCAATACCCTAGAATCTCAAATTACTGTCACAGTAAATTTGGATGGCACCGGGCAGGCAAACCTGCAGACTCCGGTACCATTTCTAAACCATATGCTGGATCAAATTGCCCGCCATGGCCTCGTGGATCTGGATATTCAGGCTGCCGGCGATACCGAGATAGATGATCACCACACGGTTGAAGACATAGGCATTACGCTGGGTATGGCCATTGCCGAAGCTATTGGCGATAAAAAAGGCCTCACTCGCTACGGCCACGCCTATGTGCCCCTGGATGAAGCATTATCTCGCGTCGTAATGGATTTTTCCGGGCGTCCCGGCCTCATTATGAAAGCCGACTTTGTACGCAGCCATGTGGGTACCTTTGACCTGGACCTAACCCGTGAGTTCTTCCAGGGTTTTGTCAATCACGCACTGGTTAGTCTGCATATAGATAATTTGCGCGGCGCCAATGCCCACCACCAGGTGGAGACCATTTTTAAAGCATTTGGTCGCGCACTGCGTATGGCAGCCACTGCCGATGAGCGCATGGCCGGCGTAATGCCTTCCACCAAAGGTACCCTGTAAGCAGAGTACCTTTTACCACCCTATATTCTCTGTCGGTATGTGATATCAGTTTATGAGTGACTTTCGAAGCCATATTGCGGTAATTGATTATGGAATGGGCAACCTCCATTCTGTGGGCAAAGCTCTAGAGGCTGTGTGCCCGGGCGCCAAAATATCCATTACCTCAGATCCAGCCCTAGTCGAAGATGCCGATCGAGTGGTGTTTCCGGGCGTGGGCGCTATCCGCGACTGCATGGGCGAAATTCAGCGGCTCAATATAGGTGACGTGGTGAGTAATGCCCTAAAGAAAAAGCCAGTACTGGCTATCTGTGTGGGCATGCAGGCGCTGATGGAGCACAGCGAAGAAAATGGCGGTGTCGACTGTCTCGGCCTGCTGCCCGGTAGGGTTAAATTTTTTGGCGATCATCTGCAGGACAGCCAGGGTGGCAAACTCAAAGTACCCCATATGGGCTGGAATAATGTTCACCAAACTCTAGACCATCCTCTGTGGCAGGGCATAGAGCAGGATAGTCGCTTTTACTTTGTACACAGTTACTTTGTGGATGGCCACAACAACCCCAATGTATCTGGCACCTGCGATTATGGCGCCGACTTTGCTGCAGCACTCAGTCACAAGAACCTGTTTGCGGTGCAGTTTCACCCAGAAAAAAGTGCCGATGCCGGGCTGCAACTGTTGCGCAATTTTTGTAACTGGATGGGATAAATCCTTCGCTGCGCCCAACCAAACCCCAGGCAAAAAAATGACTGAAACCACAGACCAACAAGCCCTGATTGCCCGGCTCAATAGCGAAACGGCCAAAATCAGCTGGCTCGAACTCCAAAAGCACTACGCTTCCGGCAATGTCCTAGTGGTAAGACCGGGCGCCGATCTGATTAAAGTGGCGATTGCCTTGCATCTAGATAACACTGCCGAGGTGCAGGCATGGTTAGCCGATGGTTTGCTGGCTGAGGTTAGCGACCAGCAGGCCTTAGTCTGGTACGATAAAAATAAGCTACTCTGGGCACTGGTAATTCCGCCCTTTGTGCTAGTGCAGGAAACGGAAATAACTCAGCAAACAAAATAAAAAAATAGGAAGAGGTGTAACGTGGATTTAAACAATAAAGTTGCAGTAGTCACCGGTGGTGCATCAGGCTTGGGTCGCGCAGCCGCACAAGAATTATCCGATCGCGGTGCCACCCTGGTCATTATTGATATGAATGCCGAAGCAGGCGCCAAAGCAGTCACCGAGTTGGGTGCGGACAAAACTCACTTTATCTCATTGGATGTATCCAATGGTCCAGATGTTGAAGCCGCCTTCGATAAAATCACCGCTGACCTGGGTCGTGTAGATGTCTGCGTAAACTGCGCAGGTATTGGTATAGCGGCTAAGACCATCGATCGTGAGGGCAACCCTCACAATCTAGACCATTACCGCAAGGTAATCGAAGTTAACCTTATTGGTACCTTTAATATTTCCCGCTGTGCCGCCGCTGCCATGGCTCGCAATGAGCCCGACGAGAAAACCGAGCGTGGCGTTATTGTGCACACTGCATCCATAGCAGCCTTTGATGGCCAGATGGGTCAGGTAGCTTACTCAGCAACCAAGGGCGGTATTGTGGGTATGACCTTGCCCATGGCTCGCGACCTGGCTGCCGTGGGTATTCGCATTAACACCATTGCTCCCGGCGTAATGGCCACACCATTAATGCTCGGCGCACCTCAGCAGGTGCAGGATGGTATTGTCTCTGGCATTCCTTTCCCCAAGCGTCTGGGCGAACCCTCAGAGTTTGGCCAGCTAGTGGCCCATATAGTGGAAAACAGCTATCTCAATGGCGAGACTATCCGCCTGGATGGCGCAGTGAGAATGCAGCCCCGCTAGTGATTATCCGCCAGGCAACTGAGGCCGACTTCGATGCTATCTGGCCCATTTTTCACCAGATAGCAGCGGCGGGAGATACCTATGCCTACAGTCCTGATATCAATAAGCAGGAAGCAAGGCGAGTTTGGATGGAGCTGCCCGCCAAAACCTATGTGGCTGAGCATCATGGCCAGATTCTGGGTACCTACTATATAAAAACCAATCAAGCTGGCCCCGGTGCCCATGTGTGCAACTGCGGCTATATGGTGTCGGCAGAGGCTCGGGGTATTGGGTTGGCCACTGCTATGTGTGAGCACTCTCAACAGATAGCTACTGAACTTGGTTATACAGCTATGCAGTTTAATTTTGTGGCTTCGACTAATGTGGGGGCAGTGCGGCTGTGGGAGAAGTTGGGTTTTGAGACTGTGGGGTGCCTGCCTAAGGCGTTTAATCATCCGGTGCAGGGTTATGTGGATGCAATGGTGATGTATAAGTGGCTGGCTAAATCTGTCTAACCCCGCTCCAACCACTCAACAACCGCCTCCCGAGACCCTCTAAACACCACCAACTCTTTTTTCTTCTCCAACTGATAGCTATACATAGGGTCGTAATAATCCTGAGTAATCAGCGCCAACCAATGGCGATGGCTAGCAAAGTTATCCCTGTGCTGTATCGCAATCGCATTGTCCATAGAGGCCAGCAGCTCCTTGGTGCGCTGGCCGCCCAGCCGCTTTTGTACCCGCAGCAAACTCTCACGCAAATAGCGGGCAAACTCCTGCTCACCAGTAGCCCCAAAAAACGCCAGGGTTTTTAAATAGCGCTCCACTACATATTCCTGCCACAGCCGCTCCAGCCGCTCCTCAAAATCCATATCAATCACCACAAATTGGCTCTGGGCCATGCGGTCAGAAAAATAATGGGGAATATGCCTCGCGCCAATATTGCGGCTCTCATCTTCGAGCACCACCATAGACTGGGGGTGTTGATCCTGGATCTTTAGCAGATCAATGGCAATACGGTTTTCAAAATCAATCTGCGCCGGCTGCTCATCCAGCGGCCGCCCAAAGCTTGAGCCCTTGTGATTAGCTGCGCCCTCAAGGTCCAACCCGGTTGGCAGCGCCTGAATAATCTCGGTCTTACCTGTGCCGGTCATACCAGACACAATGGTAAACATATTGTCTGTGCAGTAATCCATCAGATACTGATATAAAAACCCACGCAGAGATTTGTAGCCACCCTCAACCCTAGGGCAGTCAATGCCAGCCTCTGCCAGCCATTGTTGGGTTAGCTGCGAGCGTAAACCGCCCCGAGCACAGTAGAGCACAGCGCTGGGATTGGCCTGCATAAAATCCTGCCAGGCCTGCACGCGCTGCTGTTTTATCTCTCCATGGACTAACTGATGGCCCATGGCTATAGCGGAGTCCTGACCGTTGTTTTTATAGCGCAGACCCACCTGGTGACGCTCATCATCTGTCATAAGTGGCAGGTTAATCGAAGCTGGTAGAGCACCGGTCGCAAACTCCACCGGCGCTCGCACATCAATCATTGGGGTATAGTCCAGCAGCAGTTGCTTATAATTGTTAATCAGCGGCAGACTCATGTAATTACCTGAATGGTCGAGTTGCCAAGCGCCTGGCTGAGTTCACCTATAGGTTGGTCACAACAGCCAGCGTCTCGCAATAGATCAGTTACCAGCTGAGCAGACTCAGGCTCCACCGCCAATAGCAGCCCGCCACTGGTCTGGGGGTCACAGAGTAGGGTCTGACTCTGTAAGTCAGTGCCGGTCACTGAGCCGCCAATGCTCTCCCAGTTGCGGCCGCTGCCGCTTGGCACACAGCCTAGATTAAGGTAATCAATAATAGCCGGGTCAAGCAGAGGCACGGCACTGAGCTGCACTGAAGCCGATACACCACTGCCCTGACAGATCTCCAGCAAATGGCCCAGCAACCCAAAACCAGTGACATCTGTAATGGCCGTTACCCCTTCAATCTTGGCCAGCTCAGCTCCAATACTGTTTAGCTTCATCATATTGTCTACTGCCAGACGGGCGTGCTCAGGCTGCAACTTACCCTGCTTCTCAGCAGTAGTGAGAATACCCACGCCAATGGGCTTGGTTAAAAATAACTGGTTGCCCGCTTTAGCAGTGCTGTTTTGCTTTAGGTGTTTTAAATCTACTCGGCCAGTCACCGCCAGTCCAAAAATAGGCTCCGGCGAATCAATAGAATGGCCGCCCGCCAAATGAATTCCCGCCTCAGCACAGGCGTGACGCCCACCGTCAATTACCTGCTGCGCCACCTCGGCGGGCAGTTTATTAATCGGCCAGCCCAAAATAGCTATGGCCATCATCGGCGTGCCGCCCATGGCATAGATATCGCTAATCGCATTGGCGGCAGCCACACGCCCAAACTCAAAGGGATCATCCACAATGGGCATAAAGAAATCAGTAGTACTGATAACCCCAGTGCCATCCCCCAAGTCATAGACCGCGGCATCATCCTTGGTGCTGTTGCCCACCAGCAATCTGGCGTCATGGGGTGCCACAAAGTCAGTTTTAAGAATATTCTCCAGTACCCCAGGGGCAATTTTGCAGCCGCAACCGGCGCCGTGGCTGTATTGGGTCAGTCTAATTCTATTGTCGGACATGGGCTTTTCTGCAGGCTAACTATTTAGAGCCTTAGGGTACTTGTTTTGGGGCTGCTTTGCATGTGCAGTGAGAGCTAGTCAGTATCGAATAATATTTTAGTACAGCAGTATTCTGTAATCGCCCACACAACGGCCAACCATCGTCTACACTTATGCAATAACTTTTAATAACTCGGCTAATCGTCTTTAGGAGGCAGACAATGGCACAGTTCAAACTCACCTATTTTGATTTTGACGGGGGACGGGCAGAACCCGCTCGGTTGGCTCTCAAACTAGGTGGTCTTCGATTTGAGGATATCCGAATCCCGATTCCCGACTGGGACCAGCACAGAGACCAGTTTCGCTATCGTCAGTTACCGGAGTTTGAAGTAGACGGCAAGTGGCTCAATCAATCCAATGCTATAGCTAGATACATCGGTCAGCTCACCGGGTACTACCCAGAAGACCTCTGGGAGGCGGCGCTCTGCGACGCCGTTGTGGACACAGTCGATGACAGCATGAAGCGACTAGTGGATACATTCTCAATGCCCGAGGACCAGAAAAAAGCTGTACGGGAAGAGTTGGTGCAGACCACATTGCCACTGTTTCTATCTGGCCTAAACCAAAGCTTGCTGGAACAGGGCGGCATCTACTTTGCCGACGACCACCTGAGCATCGCCGACCTAAAAGTCTATGTGATGGTCAATGATTTAACCAACGGTCATTTGGATTATATTCCAACCACCATAGTGGCAGCCCACGCCCCAGAACTATTGGCGCACCAGGCCCGTGTTCGCAGCTATCTGAGAGAAAATACACCCCAGCTGGATTATGTTTGAGGTTGGGGGGTGCAGTGCACCCACATGGTTCTTGATGTCCGTTGTTGCGGGCCAAGTCCTGATATCTCTCTGATTTGTGGTTAGACTCGCAAAATGTCATCCTTTAGGCTGATAGAGCTTGTTAACCGGTAAATATAGTTGAGTTAAATATGGCTAGGAACTATGCGTTTATCAATCCAGATATCCTAATTTGGGCGCGGCGACGGTCCCAGTTAAGTCAGTCTGTGCTAGCCAAAAAATTGAGCACTTCCGCAGAAACTCTCAATAAGTGGGAGATGGGCCAAAAGGCGCCGACGATTCGACAGGCCCAGGCTATTGCCGCAAAAACTCATATCCCACTGGGTTATCTATATCTAAATGAGCCTCCAATAGAGCGGCTAGATCTACCTGATCTAAGAACAGTCAATGGTATCCAGCCAAACTCTCCCAGCTCCGAATTACTCGAGTTAGCCGCCCTTATGCGAGAGCGTGTCAGTTGGTACGCGGAATATCTTAGAGACCAGGGTCTAACCAGTAACAACTGTGTGGGCAGGCGTTCCTCTACAGAGGATGTCAATCAAATCGTAAATGATATTCGTCGAACCCTAGCCATATCTGAAGGTGACTACTCAGCAGACCAAGATAAGTATTTGAGGCTGTTAATTAAGAAAATTGAACAGGCCGGTATACTGGTAATGAAGCAGGCGACCATTCGTAATCACCGGCATTTGTCCGTCTCTGAATTTCGAGGCTTTGCAATCAGTGACCCTGTTGCGCCACTAATTTTTATTAATTTTGCTGACGTTTCCTGCGCCCGCTTATTCACTCTGATCCACGAACTAGCCCATATTTGGCTGGGCCAGAGCGGCATCTCTGATGCTCACCCAGATACTGACAAAGCCATAGAGATTAAATGCAATGCAATAGCAGCGCAGTTTTTGGTTCCTGAAGACCAGTTTTTGAGTAGCTGGCAAAATGAAAGAAGTTGGATGGAAAATATCCTCCAACTGCGACGTCAGTTTCGTACAAGTCGATGGGTAATTGCCCGACGGGCAGAGTCTCTCGGGAAAATAACCTTGCCACAATACAGGGAATATACAGCTGAGCTGCGGGCTGAGTATGTGGAAAGAGATAAAAATAGAAATGACGGTGGCGATTTTTATATCACCAAAAAGAGCCAAATTAGCCAGCCATTCTCCATAGCTATTGTGTCTGAAGCTCTAAGTGGAAAATTGTTATTGCGGGAAGCCGGGCAATTACTTGATATGCGCCCACCTCATGTTATGAAGTATGCGCAAGAATTAGGCATTTAGGGAAAAGCCACAGGAAAGTTAGCTACCAGGGATCAGGAAACATGTACTTGCTCGATGCAAATACCTATATTCAAGCCAAAAATATTTATTACCAATTGGACTTTTGTCCCGCCTATTGGCACTTCTTAGATCAGCAATTTAAGACAGGTATTTTAGCTAGCATTGAAAATGTCTATGACGAAATTGGTCCTGCTGGAGATGAGCTGGCAGACTGGGCAAAACAGCGCAGACCACATTTTTACCCTACAGGAACTGGTCCAATTCAGCAGAAGTTCAAAGAAGTGGTTCAGCACATTGTAGCTCTCCCAAACAAAAGCCAACTCAGCGTTAACGCGTTTTTGAGTGGTGCAGACCCATGGCTAGTAGCCACTGCGGCGCTTAGTGGAGCCACAATTGTGACCCAAGAAGTTCCGGTGCCTAACGAAAGCCGCAAAGTCAAAATTCCAAATATCTGTCGAGACTTTAATATTGCCTTTATGGACACCTTCAGCTTACTCAAAGAGCTCCAAGCCCGCTTTGTACTTAGCTGACACATCATTCCCCACGCCATCGTCTACACTTATGTGACAGGAGTATCAAAAATTCTATAAGTCCACGTTTTAGTGGCGCAGTGCGGACGCTTTATGGACGAGCCCAAAAAACACCAGTCTAAGGATAGGTCGCGGACGATTACCGAGGCCTTTTTAAAGCATGAAACCTTTCTTAAAAGGTTTATATCCCGCTTTCTGCCTCGCCCGCAGGATATCGAAGACGTGGTCCAAGACACCTATCTCAAAGCCTTTGCCGCCGAAAAAAAGCAAACCATTCAGCAGCCCAAAGCCTTTTTATTTCGGGTGGCAAAAAATGCAGCGTTAACACAATTAACAAAAAAGTCGCGCCAGGTAATCAGCTATGTTGAGGATTATGACGGCTTAGAGATCATCAATGATGAAGTCACCGTAGAAAATCGGGTGCTAGCCCAGGAAAAACTCGGCATGTTCTGCCAGTCGGCACTGGAAATGCCACCCAGATGCCGGCGAGTATTTTTAATGGCCAAGGTCTATGGCATGTCTCACAGAGAGATAAGCGCCGAAGTAGGCATAGGCATAAGCGCAGTAGAAAAACATGTGGCCAAAGGACTAGAAATTTGTCACAGCTATATGCAGCGCATGACAGAGCAAGAACCCAGCACCCATAGCAACGGGCAGCCGCAGCTAGGGACGCTAACCAACCCAGCGGGAGGTCGCAACCGATGAGCGACACAGCAGAGACCATCCAACAACAGGCCTGCGCCTGGATAGCCAAACTCAATGGCGAACCCAGCAGCCAAGACCTGCAGCAGTTTCGCGCCTGGATGGCAGCCAACCCCGCCCACAGAAGCCAGATACGCGACCTAGCCAAACTCTGGGGCGAACTGGATATACTCACCGAACTAGCGGTAGTAAACCTGCCCCAACCCAGCCTCGCAGCTAACCTTCGCCAGCGCGTCAGCAACAGCATCTACCAGCTGTTTAAAGCCCCCGCAAAGCCCGCCGCCGCACTGGCACTGGTACTAGCGGTCACCCTGAGCGCCATACTCAGCCTAGATCGCAACCAATACAGCACAGGGGTAGGCGAGCAGCAGCTAGTGACCCTGCAAGACGGCTCCACCGCACTGCTCAACACCAATAGCCAAATCAGAGTGGAATACAGCGACCAGACGCGCAATATCATCCTAGTCAAAGGCCAGGCACACTTTGATGTAATGCCCAATCCCAACCAGCCTTTTAACGTATACGCCGGCAAAGGGCTGGTGCGCGCCCTGGGTACCGCCTTCTCGGTGTATCTGCAGCCAGAGATACTGGAAGTTACAGTCACCGAAGGCAGAGTTGAGCTCAACGCCCTACAGCAACCAGCCCCAGCAGCTAACCAGACCAACAGCAGCCTAGTTGCCCAGGCCACAGTCACCAAACTCAGCTTGCTGGATGCCGGCCAAAACGCCCGCATAGACCAGCGCAATAACCGCATAGACCAACTAGAGAGCGTAGACGCCACCGCCATCATGCAAAAACTCGCCTGGCACCAGGGCCTGCTGCAATTCTCAGGTGACCCACTGCAAGAAGTAGTAGCAGAAATAAGCCGCTACACCGACCTCAAAATAGTCATACTAGACCCACAAATACGCGACCTGCGCATCGGCGGCTTTTTCAAAGTCGGCGAAACCGAAAAAATGCTCGAAGCCCTAGAAACCAGCTTCGGCATCGACGTAAAACGCATGGGCAATAGCACAGTACACCTAACCGCCGCCAGCCCCTGAGATCTTTCGCTGTGCTCAAGATGACAAAAGGTACCGTCATCCTGACACTCCGTCTTCTGTCATCCTGACAGAGCGCAGCGACGAAGGATCTCCAAAACACTATTCACAGCCTCAGCCTCCCATGATTTCAACCCAGCTCACAGAAAGGCCACCCGAGTCTGCCTTACAATAGCCACAAATCACACCGAGCCAATAATGTGTATAATAATTAAATACTATACACATTGCTGATAGCAGAAACCGAGGCAACTAAGCTATGCGAACCAATATCGATATTGATGACAAATTAATGAATGCGGCCATAAAGGCTGCAGGGCTCACCACCAAAAAACACACTGTAGAGCTGGCGCTAAAGACCCTAATACAGCTCAAAAAACAAGAGCAAATAAAAGCCTACCGGGGCAAATTAGACTGGCAGGGTGATCTTGATGACATGCGCGAAGCCTCATGATGCTGGTCGATTCCAGCGTATGGATTGATTACTTTACCGGTACTCAAAACCTGCAGACCGATTACCTCGACAGTGCCCTTGGTAAACAGCGCCTGTGCATTGGTGACTTAATACTTACCGAGGTGCTGCAGGGGTTTCGTCAAGACAAACACTTCAAACAAGCGAAAAGCCTGTTGTCTGCACTGCCCAGCTATGACCTACTAGGCACAAAAATGGCCCACCAAAGCGCCAACAACTTTAGGTGGTTGCGCAAGCGAGGCATCACCGTGCGCAAAACCGCCGACGTCATCATTGCCACCTTCTGCATAGAACACAAAATACCGCTGTTATCCACCGACAGAGACTTCAAGCCCTTTGTAAAGCATATGGGCTTAATTGAGGCGGGGGCATAAAACGCCCAGCCATCTCACCCACCCCAACCAAATAGTCTAAACTCATTAATACACAACCCCAAAACCCACCAACCCCACAACAACAAAACAATATGCGCTCCATCACCGAGCAGCACCCAGGGAGGGACCCCAAGTTTTTATGCAAATTCCTGAGGATTTTTTTCGCTGGCTAGTCATCTTTTTCGTAAGGCCACAACAACAGAGCAAGCCGTTGTTTGTGAGCAGGTTATTTGACAAGGAAAAGATCGGCAAAGCAGTAGCTCGCATTGCCTTGGCGGTAGCATTCTCAATACTACCGGTGAGCCTGAGTTCAGCAGATCAGCCCAGGGAGCAGGACTTCAACATCCCTCAGCAGTCTGTAAAAAGCGCATTAAACAGCCTCGCCACCCAAGCCAATGTATTCCTTCTTTTCCCCTACGACCAAGTGATAGAAGTAAACGCCAACCCAGTAGTAGGTGTTTACAGCGTTCAACAGGCACTTGACCTACTGCTCAAAAACACCGGCCTCAACGGTGACCTTACCCAGGGTGGAGTCTTAGCGATTTCACGAGCTGGCACCAATGCCAGCGCAACAGCAAATAATGGAAAGGGGAAGAGCATGAATACAAGCAAAAGGAAAAATGTTTTAGCCACCATGGTAGGGCTATTTGCCACTGCTGGTGGAGTGGGTTCCGCGTTGGGGCAGGGTGATGAGGCTGCTACGGCGCAGGGTAGGATTGATGAGATTATTGTGACGGCGAATAAGCGGGAGCAGAGTTTGCAGGATACGGCGATGAGTATTTCGGTGATTTCTGATAACAACATTCGTGGCAGAAACTTGGTTAGTATGGGTGATTATCTTAATTCCGTTCCAGGTGTCACTTTTATAGACTCTGGACCGGGAGAAAATCAGGCGATTATTCGGGGAATTGGATTGAGTCAGTTCGAACAGGCAACAGTCAGTAGTTATCTTGGTGAGGTGCCTCTAACTTATTCGGTTGGGGGTGGATCATCAACTGACATGAAGTTGGTAGATTTGGCACGAGTTGAAGTACTCAAGGGGCCACAAGGTACCTTGTATGGCAGTGGAGCGATGGGAGGCACCATTCGCAATATTCCTAATACGCCCCAACTAAATCAAGTAGAGGGTAAGATAGATGTGGGTTACGGTATATCATCTGGATCCGATGATACCAATAATAGGCTGGTTGCTGTGGCCAATTTACCGCTGGTTGATGATGCTTTAGCTCTTAGGATCGCGGCATATCGTTTTGATACTGCAGGTTACATTGATCGAGTTAGTACATCTGTGATTGAAGATTTTGCCGCCAGTCGAGGTCTTACGGTAGATAGTAGTAAAGACCTCGCAGGCCACACATATACTGGTGGTAGAGCCTCACTTTTATGGCAAGCCAACAGCGACTTAAAAATCACATTGATGCTAGCTACGCAAGAGCTGGATGAAGAAGGCGGTTCGTTTATTGATGTCGCAGAAGGCGGTCGTCGAAGCGTCAACTTTACTGGCCCGGAATTCAACCAAGAAAAAATTGATATTAGTAATTTGACGTTAGAATATGATGCAGGGTGGGCGACTTTTACTGGCACATATTCGCATTTCGAGGGTGAAAGTGATCGACAGAATGTGGCTGGAGATGATTTTCTAGGCGGGACAATTATTAGTTTTTCAGATAATAAAGAAGGTGATATTGTTGAGCTGCGGCTAAACTCTCAATTGGACGGATCATTTCAGTTTATTGCAGGATATTATTACGAAGACTTTTCACGCCAAGGTAACCAAATTGGAGAGTGGCAGGGTTCCATTGCATCCATTCCCGCACCATCACCTCCCGCTGATCTCGCAGGTACTTCAGGCCCGAATGGATTACCTATCACCTACCTATTTCCTATTTCTCTGACCCAAGACTTAAATCACAAGGCTCTATTTGGTGAGCTAAAATATGAATTGACCGATCAGCTAGCGGTAACAGTTGGTGCTCGGTGGTTTGATTACGATCGTAGGGACAATAATCTCGGTAATTACTTTTTTGGTTTTTTTGGTGACGGCGATTTCAGCACCTCCGAGCGAGATAGTAACTATAAGGCCCACCTAAGCTATACGGCCACTGAGGATGCACTGATTTATCTACAATGGGCAGAGGGTTTTCGTGTAGGGCGAGGTCAGTCGCTCCCCCCGGCGTCATTATGCGATATTGATAATGATGGAAAATTAGATTTTACAAATGCGAATCTTGATCCATCGGTTGATTCAGACAGAACTACTAATTATGAGTTGGGTGGAAAGTTCACTCTGATGGATAGACGCTTGACTATTAATACTGCTGCCTATCGCGTCGATTGGAAGGACATCCCAGTTACCGTGTTTGATAACTCGGCCATTTGTCCTGGAGAGTTGGCTGTTGATACCAATGCGGGAGCCGCTCGCTCCGAAGGTGTTGAAGTCGAAGCCATATTTCATCCGATTGAACAATTTCAGCTATCATTATCTGTTTCCTACATGGAAACAGAGTTTCTTACAGATGATCTTGGTGGTAACAAAGGGAATCGGCTTCCATTAGCCCCGCGTGTTAATGGATCAGTTGGTATGCAATATAACTTTGATGTAAGTGGTTATTCTGCCTTTTTACACACCGATTATACTTACTTAGGTGATTTTATGTCTGATTCTGCAGGTTGGGCACCTGATTCAGAAAGTTATGGTAAGTGGAATATGCGTGTACAAATGGACGTAAATCAATGGTCATTTGGGATTTATGGGAATAATCTAACAAATCGTGATGCCATTACTGTTGGTTTTTTGCCTACTACGGGCCGCCGTCTAACTCCACGCATGGTTGGATTAGATCTCAGTTATTCTTTCTAAATTATATTTTTCATTTTTTCTCCAATAAAGCACACCTGACCAAAAATCAGGTGTGCCATTTGTCGAAAAGATATGGCACGCTAAATTGCTATTGGCCGCTATAAAGTTGTCCTCAAATTTATTGACGCAATGACTCTCTTCTTAGCAGAGTAGGGCGGATTCACTTATGGTCTTATAGATTGTAGTGATGCAATGGCAGCGTATAGTTAATTTGAAGCAGGATTTTATTGTAGTTGTCAAAAAACTATTAATTGATCGGACATATTATCTAAATAGAGAGCTGATTTATGACCGTATTTATGCTCAAAATCATTGATAAAAGGGCCAGGGGAAACCGGTTGCTGCGAAGCTTTACCGAACTCTTCCATTGTGCTATCAGGGTGCTGATAAACCAAAATATCTTAGCTATTTGTTAATTGGCCCTTACTAAGTAACTAGAATTCTTTCTAAGTTAAACTGAAATTGCCCGAAATCCAGTAATGGAAAAGAAAAGTATTTCCAGAAAATAGTGGTAATAGACACACTCGGATGCATGACATACCTAATTCAAATATTTAACCTCGTCGTTCTCTAGGTTTTTCTGCCAATAGAAAATAGCGTACCGCTCATATATCGTAATTATGAGAACACGTCTAAATTCCGAGGGGGTATCAGTAAAAATTACCTCGTTTCTCGTTCGTAAAAAAGCATGTTGATATAAAAATCACTCGGTAAAGTAGGTCCGATAGATAAGTATCTATATTTTGATCAATTAGGTAAGTCAAAGTAAATGGAAGACATCTTCATGAACATGGCGAAAAATCCTAGTAGTCTCCCCCAGCAACACACCTATGCCTTACCCAGTCTTGCCGTCACTTTCTTGATTGGGCCATTGGGCATTATTCATGGAATATATGCTACAGAGTTCGGTTTATCACTAGGTTCGATTTCGTTTGTGTTGTTAGTTTCGAATTTGTTTGATGGTATTACTGATCCCATTATTGGGTATTACACTGATCGCTATTATTATCGCCATGGCACACGAAAACCCTTTGTAGTTATTGGGGGCCTCACTATGGTGGTAACTGGCTATTTTTTATATGTACCCACGGACATATCGGCGCTATGGAATTACGGTCTATTGACTCGCGTAGATGGCAATGTGAGTTATGAGTATTTTCTTTTTTGGTTTATGGCTTTCTATCTCGCATGGACACTTTTTGAAATCCCTCATTTGGCTTGGGCGGGGGACATCAGCACAGACGCAAACGATAAAATCCGTATCTTTAGCCTACGCAGTGCCACCGGCTGGTTAGGTATTTTACTGTTTTACTGCGTACCCCTTATGCCTATGTTTGACAGTGAGGGTTTCACACCAGAAACCTTACGCTGGTCCGCCCTTGCTGCGGGATTAGTGATGTTACCGCTGGTAATAATCTGTGTTACATATACACCAAATGGAGTTCCATCAACGGTAGCATCTCAATTGGAAGCTAAGTACAAGGGCACTGATTTTATACAGTTACTCAAAGAGTTTCGTGATAACAAACTGGCCTTGCTATTTTTTACCAGCGCTATTTTTGCCTATGGTGGCCTTACTGGCATGTGGTACACCTTGATCTACATTTATATCGATAGTTATCTCGGTATGGCAGAATATTTCCCTTTGATGAGTCTTGCCGCATTGAGTGCAGGGTTCTTGATGATTGGAGTTTGGTATCGTCTTGCATCGTGTTTTGGCGTAAAGAGTGTTTTGGTGTTGGGACTTTTGATAAACGCTTTTGGTGCTCTGGGCACCTCATTTTTATCAGCTGAAAATAGCGGAATTTATTCTTTGGCAGCGGTGCTATTTCTTTGTTTTGGTGTAGGAGGCTCTTCGATGAATTTATTACCATCACTATTGGCCCAGATTGTCGATTACAGCCAATATAAGTTTGGGATTCATCGTAGTGCGACCTATTTTTCTCTCAATACCATAACGGCAAAGTTTGCTATCGCCGGAGGCGGTGCGCTCGGGTTAGCAGTTGCTGGGTTCTATGGTTTTGATCCCCAAACAAAAATTCATAGTGAGGACAACATTATCGGCATGAAAATCGCTGTCAGCGTTATTCCTACAATTTTTGGTTTGATTGCTGTTGCTTTGTTTGTGCTAAACCCCATGAATACTCGCCGCCATACCATTGTTCGACGACGTTTGGAAAGAAGAGCATAGACTTCAAGAAGCAACCACCACGTTATCAAAAGGCAGTCAAATAGGAGTGGCATGTCTATGGGCACTCCCTAAATTTAGCTAAATATTTAGATTGATCTTATTAACAAACTAGGAGATTTATATGCTCAGTACACCCGTAGCACCCACAATCCCAAACATCGACAAAACGGTTGAGCGGTATCAGCGTGCTCAACTTCTTCTACAAGGCATTTGGACGGATAACATTGCGTTTAATGAAACTGTGTATCCTATCTGGATAAGAAGTAGTAGTTGTTTCTGGTACTTGCGGACCACTAAAACGGAAGAGGGTGGTTCGGTCAGGTTTGGCAAGGAATACCGCTTAGTAGACGCCAAGGCTGCAACGAATATCCTTGCGTTTGATCACGAGGCGCTGGCGGAAGCACTGGCCGGTTCTTCACTGGAAGTAATCGATTGTTCCAATCTGCCAATAAACCAAGTTGAAATCGATCTTGCTCCACTAGTCATAAAGTTTACAGCCTTTGATAAACGCTGGGAATTTAATGCTCTGACTGGAGCTTGCAAGGCTCTCGAATCAATTCCAGACAATTGGTTGCTTTCCCCTGACGGCCAAAATGCTGTGTTTAATGTGGGTTATAATTTGTGCCTGCGGGACCTAAACACCGGTGAAGAACGTGTATTGACTAGTGATGGTGACAAGGACTATGTGTACGGTGTGGTAGGCACAGCATGGGGAGGAGTTTATGACTATTCAGCTCAACCGCAAGCACTTTGGTCTCCGGATTCAAAATGGCTCTTTACTGTGCAAAGGGACACAAGGCAGGTTAAGGAGCTCCCGTTTGTGCATCACGTGCCGAGTGACGGGAGTCTGCGACCCCAACTGGAAGAAGTTAAGTTGTCGATGCCTGGGGATGAGCATATTGAAACTTTAAGGCTAGTGGCAATCAACATTGAAACGGGGAGTGTGAAAGCAGCTAATTATCGTCAAATTCCGGTGACGAGTAATGGCTTCGGGTTTTTCACGGAAGGTTTAGGCTGGTGGGGTCCAGATAGTCAAATTATTTATTTTGTCGATGTAGAGCGAGATTATAAAACGGCGCGTGTAGTGAAATTTGATCCTGAAAATGGGGCGACTCATGTTTTATTTGAGGAAAGTTCCGAGACTCAGATCAATTTAAGTCAGGACAATGATGAAAGTCCCTCTTTGTTGCCTTTGCCAGATACTAATGAGTTAATTTGGTTTTCGGAACGAGATGGTTGGGCACACCTCTATCTTTATGATTTGACAACTGGCAAGCTAAAACACCCCGTAACCTGGGGGCCTTGGTTGGCAAGGTATATAGTTGCATATGACGCGGGGCGGCGAGAGCTGTTTGTGCAAACTACCGGACGTGGTATTACTGACGATAAAGCTGACTTTAATCTGGACCGAGACCCTTATTATCGTGATGTTGCACGTATCAATATTGACACAGGCGAAATAACAACATTGATTGCTGGTGAATACGACTATGGAGTAGTCTCTAAGAACAATGGTAACTTTCATATGGCGAATATCATGGGATTAGATACTTGTCTTTCCAGGGGTGTTTCGCCAGATTATAACTTTGTCGTAGTCACGAGATCTCGCGCAGATGAGGGCTCGGTAAGTTTATTGTTGGATAGAAATGGAGATGAAGTTCTTTTGCTAGAAATAGCGGACACATCTGGTTTGCCAGACGGCTGGCAATGGCCCGAGCCGGTCAAGCTAATCGCTGCCGACAATAAAACTGACATTTATGGGTTGATGTTTCGGCCAAGCGATTTTTCTCCGGATCGTTCCTACCCTGTGGTATCCCATGTAATGAACATTCCAGAGTCTACTTGGGTAGCTAAGGGTTCCTTTGGGACCGGGATATGCTTAGGATGGTCTTATTTAGATGCTGCTTCATTGGCAGAGCTAGGTTTTATTGTGGTACAGATTGATGCTAGGGGTACAGCTTGTCGTCATAAAGCCTTTCAGGACCATAGCTATGGAAACTATCCAATGGCTGGAATTCTTGATGATCATGTTGCTGGTATTCGTCAGCTAGCAAAACGCTATTCCTACATCGATCTAAACAGAGTAGGGATTACCTGCCATACCGGTGGAGGGTTGAGTGGTGTGCAAGGCTTGGTGCAGCACCCTGATTTCTACAAGGTTGGTGTGAATGGGTGTTTACATGATCCTAGATTAGAATCAGCGTCGATGGTTGCGGAAAAATATGAAGGGATGGGGGCGCCAAGCTATCCCCCTATAGAAGACCAAGTGGAAAACTTGCGGGGTAAACTACTATTACTTCATGGTCTGCTTGATTGGAGTACTCCGCCAGCCGCTACATTTCGAGTTGTTGAAGCACTACAAAAAGCCAATAAAGATTTCGATATGCTTATCCTTGCGAAGATGGGGCATGCAGTTTGTCCCAATTATTTGACACGCCGCGTGTGGGATTATCTTGTTAAGCACTTATTAGGTTTAGAACCTCCAGAAAATTTTTGTCTGACGTCTTTTGCTGGTACCTATGAAGTCTGAGGTTCTATTAAGATTGTGTCCTAACCTTCAACTACAATTTTATATAATATCAGACTTCATAAAACTAAATCGCTCCAGTTATTAGCTCATGATTGAGCCTATCATTATTATTACGATAACGAGCCAATACCCTTGAGCAACCCCAACTTAGATCACCCTCTCCGCCATCAATTGGCAAGAGAACTACACCAACATCACTCCTCAATGCTGTCTGCACCCATACGCATTTTGAGCCTGGTGGTGATGGTGGAGTCAGTCGAACGAGAGAAAGAGCAAGCCCATTGGGCCAAGCTCTGTTGCGATAGCCGTCAGCCTATATCCTCAGAGGCGCAAACCAATTATGCCCTCTCAATTAATGGGGCCCGCTTTATTTGGCAGCGCCATTCGGAGTTTTCAACGTATACGCTGTTTGCCCCTGGTGCATTTAACGAACCTTTCGATGATCTGTTTTGCAATCGTATCGCCGAAACCTGGTTGTTTGCTATACCTGGTCAGGTATTACGCAGAGTAAAACTAGCAATCTATCCACAGGACCAAAGCACTCAGGCTTTGCGGGCGGTTGATCGGCACTTTACGCCAGTCAATCGGATCAGCTCGATAGTGCAGGGAGGCGATGCGCAGATCTGGACTAACTTCACTATCCATGAAGACAACTACGGTCATATGCTGATTTTAATGAAGGGGGCCAGCCGGGGCAGTACAGGCCGTCTTGTGCAGCAGCTGTTAGAAATGGGTCACTATCGCAAGCTCACCCTGCTGGGCGTACCTGTAGCTCACCGGGCACGGGAACTGATGGACGATGTGGAGTGCAAACTGACTCTGGTTGTTCAGCATCTCAAAAGTAATCAGATTGGCGATGAGGATGCCTTAAAAAAGCTAGTAAGCATCACCGTCGAGTCAGAACTAATCTCCTCAATGATCGACAGCCGCCTGGCCGCCACCAAGGCGTATTATCAGCTAACCTGTGACCGCTTGCGAGAGCTGCGAGAAGAGCGAGTCGACAGTGAAATGACCCTAGCCGATTTCACTGCTAGGCGATTAAAACCCTCATACCGTACCTGCGAAGCAGTGAGTGAGCGTCACCGAGACCTGTGCCGTCGCCTCGAGCGGCTGTATTCCCTGTTGCAGATTAAAACCAGCACCGCCACGGCCAAACAGTCGAGAGATTTACTGTCATCCATGGATCAGCGCGTGGCGCTGCAGGTCAAGATGCAGCGCCTGGTAGAGAGCGTCTCAGTGGTGGTGATTAGTTACCATGTGCTGGCTCTGATCAATGCAGAATTGGACAGTTTATACCAGCTGCAATGGATACCGGATCCCTCCGCAACTAGAGGTGTTTTGATTCCTATTGTGCTGCTGGCTAGTTGGGGGATTTTGCGGCGTATCTATCGCAAGGGCTCATAAGTTTGGGGGAAGTGGGTTGAGTTGTCCCCCTAAAAAAATACATATCTCGGTTTTATTAATCTCTAAATAATTTCCAAGGAGGAAACTATGCAACAGGAAATTGCACTCAAAGCCTGTCCGCACTGCGGCGGCGAAGCCACGCTAGCTAGCCCGGCCCAATGGCCTTATTTAACCCACATTGTGTTTTGCCCCAGCTGCTTGGCAAAAGGTCCCCAGGGCCCTGATTTTGCTGATGCTATTGCGCAATGGACACTCCGCTTTGGGGCTGAGCACCCAGCTGGGGATGATGCGCTTGCCAAGGCCTGTCCCTACTGTGCCTGGGAGGAGGTGGTTGAGGGTAATAATGGGCTGGGTAATGAGCCTGGTAACGAGGGCACCCTCTACTTCACTGCATGCCCCAATTGTTTGGCCCGTGGGCCTCATGTGCGGGATAAGGATGGGACGCTGGAGGCTTGGAATAGGCGAGTGGAGGATGTTTAGGAGATCCTGGCCTTGGCCCCAGCCTTCGCTGAGGTGACGTTCCCTCGCTGGGGCGGCGGGGGGACTGTTTGGGTTGCTGGGTTCTGTTTACGTGGGGAGTGGTTGTCGGAACCATATGGGTAGGTGGTCGGTGATATCAAATTCGGCTTTTTTGTAGATGGTTTTTCTTTCTTTTGTGGTGATTTCGTTGATCGCTTTGCCGTGGAGGGCGTGGCTAATTAGATTGCCCATATCAAACACGCCATAGTCGTAGCCGCCGGCTGTGGTTCCTGCGGTTTTATTGTCGTCTGGTTTGGGTAGTCGGTCGTCTGTTGAGAAAATACCTATTTGGTCGTAGGTGGCTTTTTGCCGTAATGAGGTTTTTAGGTAGCCCTGTTTAGGATGTTCGCTCAGTAGTGGGAAGTTGGCGTCGGCGGCTTTTTTACTTTTTAGGTAGGTTTTATTTAGGCTCTTTAGGTGTGCATCAATATCCTTGCGCATCACTTCGCTTGTGCCAAAGTCTAGGTTGCAATCACCCAGTAATATCATGTCTGAATATCTATGTTTCCTTATTCCTTTTGAACGGAGCGTTAGCCAGCCGGTTAGTGCTTTAAATTCGCGCTCTCGTTCGGATTTATCTGTCCCGTATAGCAGGTGGGCGTTGACTGCGATAAAGGCATAGGGCTTTGTTCCTGCGGCACCTTTGATCCGGAATGATACGCAATGGGGTTGGCGGATAAATGATACAAACACAGGGAGTGTGCGTGTTGGCTTTCTAGGGCTTCTTTTGCCGAGGGCTTTATTCGCTGCGCTCTTTATCGCCCACTGCTCGGTCTCTTGCTCATAGGCTTTGCAACTCTGATCAATACCATCAATATTCTCATGAATTATTTTGGTGATTTCTGTGCGGTCAAATGTCAGGTCACTGGCTACTTCTGTTTGCTCTATCCGTTTGCTGTTGTATAAAAATGCCAGCAATTCACCATTGCCACGTCTGCCAGGTGCTGCGCCTGTGGTGTCAGATACGGCTATCCTGTAGTGCTCTCCCAATAGTTCTTTGAGGTGGTATAGGCCCTCTGAGTTGTCCATGACTTCTTGAATGGCGATAAGGTCGAAGCGTTCAATCGTTTTTTTGAATAGCTGCCAGCTCTCGCTTGTTCGTTTGTTGATATCTCCAAGTTTGCGAATATTAAAGCTGCCCATTATGACTGAGTCACTGCGGCGGGCGGGCAGGCCATAGGTGGCGGCGGATGTGTTGAGTTGTGCATTGATTTTCTGCCATTCGGCAGGGCTGAATTGCTGTGGCATTGTTAACTCCTTTTAACCTGTTTGCTGTGGCTCATGGGCGTTAACATCCTAAACAACATCCATGTGTCAGGGCTTGTGCTGTTGATTTGTGTGGGTTTGCGTCTCGATTAATGTGGGTCGAGAATAAATTTTTAGTATGGATGGGGTTGTTAAGCAAGTTTATTTTTTGGCACTCGCTTTCTGTATGGTTTGGCTTCAAGGTAGTAAGGCTCAAAGCTCTATTATTTGTGGTAGACGGGCGGGAGCTTAAGGTTTATACTTTCTCCAATATTGGAGAAAGTATAAACCTTAAGCTGGAAGGAGCCGACTAATGTTTGGTGAGCGATTGCGCCGAGCGCGAACTGCAACCGGGCTTTCAATGAGTAAGTTGGGGGCTTTGGTTGGCCTGTCTGCAAATGCAATTAAAAAGTATGAGCACGGTGAGAATATGCCCGGCTCAGACAATCTGTTAAAGCTTTCAAAGGCCCTAGGTGTGCGCGTGGAGTATTTCTTCCGTGAGTCTAAGGTGCAGTTGGAGCAGATTGAGTTCCGCAAGCGTGCAAGCACGCCCAAAAAGTTATTAGCTATGGTTCATGGCGATGTCACTGAGCAGGCCGAGCGCTGGGTTGAGTTACTTGACCTTTATCCAGATTCTATTAAGCCAATCCCAGAATTCGCGCTGCCCGTCGGGTTGCCTGAGGTGATTTCCTCGTTAACGGAGGTTGAAGAGGTTGCTGAATTTGTGCGTCTCAAGTGGGAGCTGGGCCTAAATCCTATTTCTGAAATGATCGACACGCTTGAGTCTAAAGGCGTGTTGATTATTCGCACGGCGGTGGAGTCAGGGCACAAAGTCGATGGTTTGGCTGGCAGTATTGGTAAAACCCCTGTGGTGGTGGTTTCTACGCATTCCTCTGGGGATCGCCAGCGTTTCACTCTTGCTCATGAATTGGGGCATTTAGTGCTGCATGGGCGATTGGCGGAGGGTTTGGATGAAGAAAAAGCCTGCAATCGGTTTGCAGGCGCATTTTTGCTGCCTAAGTCTGGTGTTTTGCAACATTTGGGAACCTTTCGCCGCCACCTAGAGCTCCAAGAATTATATTTATTAAAGCATGAGTTTGGTCTCAGCATGTTGGGTGTTGTAATGCGAGCCCATCAATGTGCTGTTATTGGTAACGATTTACACAAGCGCTGGTGTGTGGATTTTAGTAAAAAAGGTTATAAGAAATCGGAGCCAGGTGAACCCTATCCACAAGAGGAAACTATACTGTTTAAGCAGTTGATTTATCGTGCCCTGGGAGAGGGCTATATCGGTGAGTCAAAAGCGGCTGAATTATTGAGCTTGTCGCTGTCTAGCCTGTACAAGGAACGTATGCTGGGAGCCATGGGTGAAAGTACTGATTAGTGATGCCAATGTTCTTATAGATATGGAGGTGGGCGGGTTGATTCAGCCTATGTTTCAACTGCCCTACAAATTTCATACTCCCGATATTCTTTTCGAGGAAGAGCTGGACGAACAGCACGCTTATCTGCTGGAGATGGGTTTAATTAAGGCGCCGCTATCAGGCGATATATTGCAGTATGCTCAGCAGTTGATGGCCAAATATCCCCGGCCTAGCCGCAATGATTGTCTTGCCTTGGCGTTAGCGGCAAATTTATCTTTGCCTCTGCTGACCGGTGATAAGCATCTTAGATCGGCGACAAAACGTGAGGGTGTAACAGTTATGGGGTCGTTGTGGCTGTTTGTCGAGATGGAAAACCATGGTTTGGTTACGAAGGAGTCGTTGACGATAGCCCTAAAGAAGATGAAAGATGGTGGTAGACGTTTACCTTGGCAAAAGGCTGAGTCCCAACAGCCCTCTAAATGACTTAATAACGGGTTATCAGCCCTCCCTTTTACAGTATGCCCTCGGCGTCAATCCAGTCCAGTGTTTAAACGCTCGCGTAAATGAGCGCGATTCTGTAAACCCCACAATATCTGCCACCTGCTCAACGCTGAGTTTTTCGTTGACTAGTTTCTGTATGGCCACTTCCCTGCGCAGGTTATCTTTAATTTTTTGATAGCTGGTTGCGCTCTCTTTTAGCCGCCTGTGCAAGGTCTGGCTGCTTATACCTAACTCTTTTGCCATTTGATGGATGGGTGCAAATACCAGTCTGTCTGGGTTTTGTTGGCTGATTATGCGCTCTACCTGGGCCTCTAAGGTGCTGTCTGAGCCTGGAATGGTCATCACATCTGCGGGGGCGTTTTGTACATAGGTTTGCAGTTCTTGGTCTGAGCGCACCAGTGGTTTATCTAGGTACTGGGCATCAAAAATAAGCCGGTTGGCGCTGCGGTTAAACTGCAGTTGGCTGGGGAACATAATTTGTAGCTCGTCGCGGTGGGCTGGTGCGCCAAAGGTAAAGTGGGTCTCTTGCAGGCGTATGGGTTGACCTATATACCAGCTGGGAAAGCGGTGCCAGATCACCAGCCAGAATTCGGCCATAAAGTGCTCTGGGTCGAGCTGGGGTTGGGTCATTTGGAAGCTGAGCACTGCATTGCCTTTGGAGCGGGCTAGCTTCATGGGGATATCATTGCTCACCAGGTTATAAAAGTTCACTGCCTTATCTAATAGCTCCCCCAGGGTGCTGCAATGGCTGACGAGCTCGGCCATGGTGGCAAATAGGCCCACTTTGCACTGGCTTTGGGTAAAGCCCATAAACTCATCGTTGAGGGTTTCTTGCACTGTCTTAAACAGCCGCGCTACCTGGTCGGTGTGCACGCGTTGGTTGGGTTGGCCCATCACTGCTGGGTTAATGCCGGCGCGCTCTAGAGCTTGCTGCTGTGGTTGGTTGCTTTGTCTTAGCCCATGCATGCAGCTAATCACATGGTGGTTGCAGATAGTTGCCATTGGCTGCCTCTAAAAGACATAATTTGTGAGTTAATGCCGTATTTATAGCATTTAATGGCTTTTATTGGGAAATTAAATGGCAATAAATGTGAGTTTGCCTGTTAGAAATAGACCTACTATTAATAACAGCAGTGCTGCATAGTGCAGCCTATATTGCATCTATTGAAAATCACGCCGGAGTTGAGATGGCAGATAATAAAACAATTGCTGATTGGCAGAAGCTGGCCACCAAAGAGCGCAAAGGCGCTGGGCCAGATGATTTGCTGTGGCAAACCCCCGAGGGTATTGAGGTTAAGCCGCTATATACCGCTGAAGATACTGCGGGCCTTGAGCATATGGACAACCTACCTGGGTTTGCGCCCTACAAGCGTGGGCCCAAGGCCACCATGTATGCGGGGCGAGCCTGGACGGTGCGCCAGTATGCGGGTTTTTCTACCGCAGAAGCCTCCAACCAGTTCTATCGTAAAAACCTGGCTGCGGGTCAGCAGGGCCTTTCAGTGGCCTTTGATCTACCCACTCACCGGGGCTATGACTCGGACCATCCTCGGGTGGTTGGCGATGTGGGCAAGGCCGGTGTAGCCATTGATTCTGTGGAGGATATGAAAATTTTATTTGATGGTATTCCATTGGATAAGGTCTCTGTATCCATGACCATGAACGGCGCAGTGCTGCCGGTAATGGCCAGCTATATAGTGGCAGCGGAAGAGCAGGGCGTAGCGCCGGAGCAGCTGGCGGGCACTTTGCAAAACGATATTTTAAAAGAGTTTATGGTGCGCAATACCTATATCTACCCACCGGCGCCGTCTATGCGGGTGGTGTCGGATATTATTGGTTACACCGCTGAGCATATGCCCAAGTTCAACTCTGTCTCCATCAGTGGCTACCATATGCAGGAAGCCGGTGCGACTAATGTGCAGGAGCTGGCGTACACCATTGCCGATGGTATTGAATATGTGCGCACCGCGATTGATAGCGGTATGGATGTGGATAAGTTTGCCCCGCGACTGTCGTTCTTTTTTGCTATTGGTATGAACTTTTTTATGGAGATCGCCAAGCTTAGGGCAGCGCGTATTTTGTGGGCGACTCTAATGGAAGAGAAGTTTGCCCCTAAAGATGGCCGTTCACTGGTTCTGCGAACCCATTGCCAGACCTCTGGTGTGAGCCTGACCAGTAAAGACCCTTACAACAACGTGATGCGCACGACTATTGAAGCTATGTCGGCGGTTCTTGGTGGCACTCAGTCGCTGCATACCAATTCTTTTGATGAAGCTCTGGCACTACCCACCGAGTTCTCTGCCCGCATTGCCCGCAACACTCAGCTAGTGATTCAGGAAGAGACCGGCATTACTAATGTGGTGGACCCACTGGCTGGTTCCTATTATGTGGAATCCCTGACGGATGAGCTGGTTAAAGCGGCCCGGGAGATGATAGACGAAGTAGAAGCCATGGGCGGTATGACCAAGGCGGTTGAGACCGGCATGCCCAAGCTGCGTATTGAAGAGGCGGCGGCATTGCGCCAGGCGCGTATTGATCGCGGTGAAGAGGTGATTGTTGGCGTCAATAAATACCAGCTTGAGGTAGAGCCTGAGGTGGATGTGCTGGATATTGATAACAGCGCAGTGCGGGAATCTCAGGTGGCGCGCTTGGCGCAGGTGCGCAGTTCGCGGGATACAGCTGCCTGCGAGCGGGCATTGGCCGCGCTCACTGAAGCTGCTAAAACCGGTGAGGGTAATCTGCTGGCACTGGCTGTGGATGCGGCCCGGGCCCGGGCTACCGTGGGTGAGATTTCGGATGCGCTGGAGTCGGAATGGGGCCGCCACAAGGCCCAGCAGCGTTCCATCAGCGGAGTTTACGGCTCTGCTTATCAAGATGATGAGGGTTTTATGAGTATTAAAAATAAGGTTGAAGCCTTTGCCGAAAACCATGGCCGCCGCCCGCGCATGCTGGTGGTAAAAATGGGTCAGGACGGCCATGACCGCGGTGCCAAGGTTATTGCCACGGCCTTTGCCGACCTGGGCTTTGATGTGGATGTGGGGCCCATGTTCCAAACCCCAGAAGAGGCGGCCCAGCAGGCGATTGAAAATGATGTGCATATTGTGGGTGTGTCTTCTCAGGCCGCTGGCCACAAGACGCTAGTGCCGCAGTTAATTGCCAGCCTGAGAGAGCAGGGTGCGGAAGATATTATTGTGATCTGTGGCGGTGTGATTCCACCCAAAGATTACGACCAACTCCGCGCAGACGGGGTGGCAGCTATCTTTGGTCCTGGCACTAATATTCCCCAGGCGGCTGAGGCTGTACTTGAGTTGATTAAGGAATAACCATGAAAGACATACTGGAGCAGTTAGAAGAAAAACGCAGCCGTGCCAGATTGGGTGGCGGACAAAAACGCATTGATGCTCAGCATGCCAAGGGCAAGCTGACGGCCCGGGAGCGCCTTGATCTCCTGCTAGATGAGGGCAGCTTTGAAGAATGGGATATGTTTGTCGAGCATCGCTGCACGGATTTTGGTATGGATCAGCAGCATGTGCCCGGCGATGGTGTGGTGATTGGCTATGGCACCATTAATGGCCGTTTGGTCTTTGTTTTTAGTCAGGACTTTACTGTTTTCGGTGGTGCGCTCTCTGAGGCCCATGCCGAGAAAATCTGCAAGCTGATGGATCAGGCCATGAAAGTGGGTGCGCCGGTGATTGGTCTTAACGACTCTGGTGGTGCCCGTATTCAGGAGGGCGTTGCTTCGCTGGGTGGCTATGCCGAGGTGTTCCAGCGCAATGTGATGGCCAGTGGTGTGATTCCGCAAATCAGCATGGTGATGGGCCCCTGTGCTGGGGGTGCAGTGTACTCGCCGGCGATTACCGACTTTATTTTTATGGTGCAGGACAGCAGCTATATGTTTGTTACTGGGCCAGATGTGGTTAAAACCGTGACCCATGAAACTGTGACCGCGGAAGAGTTGGGGGGCGCCCATACCCACAGCACCAAGTCTGGTGTTGCGGACCTGGCTTTTGACAATGATGTGGATGCGCTGCATAAATTACGTCGTTTTATGAATTATCTGCCCGCCAATAACCGCGAGAAGCCGCCAGTATGGCCAACAGAAGACAGTGCTGACCGCATTGATATGTCGCTGGATACTCTGGTGCCCAGCGACCCCAACAAGCCCTACGATATGAAAGAGCTGATTCTAAAAGTGGCTGATGAATCTGAGTTTTTTGAGCTGCAGGTGAGTTACGCCAAAAATATTATTACCGGCTTTATTCGCATTGAGGGTTCTACGGTTGGCGTGGTGGCCAATCAGCCAATGGTAATGGCGGGCTGTCTGGATATTGATGCCTCCCGCAAGGCGGCGCGGTTTATCCGCTTCTGCGATGCTTTTAATATTCCTGTGCTGACTCTGGTGGATGTACCAGGCTTTATGCCGGGCACCAGTCAGGAGTATGGCGGCATTATTAAACATGGTGCCAAGCTGCTCTATGCCTATGCGGAGTGCACAGTGCCCAAGGTGACTTTGATTACTCGCAAGGCCTATGGCGGTGCCTATGATGTGATGGCATCTAAGCATTTGCGTGGTGATGTAAATCTGGCCTGGCCCACGGCAGAGATTGCGGTGATGGGCCCCAAGGGCGCGGTGGAGATTATTTTCCGCAAGGATATTGGCGACCAGGAAAAGATTGATGCCCGTACTGAGGAGTACCGGCAGAAGTTTGCCAATCCCTTTATCGCCGGCAAGCGCGGCTATATAGATGATGTGATTATGCCCCACAGTACTCGCAAGCGGGTGGCGCGGTCTCTGGCTATGCTCAAAAACAAGAGCATAGAAAACCCCTGGCGCAAGCATGGCAATATTCCGCTGTAGGGCTTTATTTTGTCATCCTGAGGAGTTGCAGCGGGCTTGAATTACTGGCTAATCGCTGTGACACGCCGCGAGTACGTCCTTGTAGGCTCTGCGACAGCATCCCTGCTGTCGAAGGTCACAGCGGTTAGCCAGCAACTCAAGCATTCAAAGTTGGGCAGAATACTCAGAGTTTTAAAAAAGAAACTGTGTGATGTTGATTTGCAAATAAGCAAAAACAAAAGCGAATAGTTTTTAAGGGTAAAGGGTTTATGTTGAAGAAAATATTAGTGGCCAACCGTGGTGAAATTGCCTGTCGTGTTTTTGCCACCGCTAAGAAAATGGGTATTGCCAATGTGGCGGTTTATTCCGACGCTGACGCTGACGCACTGCATGTTCAAATGGCCGATGAAGCGGTCAATATTGGACCTGCTGCGTCGTCTGAAAGTTATCTGGTGATCGATAAGATTATTCAGGCCTGTGTGGTTACTGGCGCCGATGCAGTTCATCCGGGTTATGGCTTTCTCTCGGAGAACAGTAAATTTCGTGATGCCTTAGATGCCGCTAATATTGCCTTTATTGGCCCGGGTAAAAAAGCGATTGAGTCTATGGGGGATAAAATTACCTCTAAGCTAATTGCTGAAAAGGCGGGGGTTAACTGTATTCCCGGTTACACCGATGTGGTGCGTGACGCAGATCATGCGGTGGAGATCAGCGCTGGTGTGGGTTACCCGGTCATGCTCAAAGCGTCTGCTGGTGGCGGTGGTAAGGGTATGCGTGTGGCCTGGGATGAGGCCGACTGTCGTGATGGGTTTGAGCGAGCCACTAACGAAGCCCGCTCTAGCTTTGGCGATACGCGCATCTTTATTGAAAAATATATCCAGCAGCCACGGCATATCGAAATTCAGATAATGGCCGATGGTCATGGCAATGTGATTTATCTGGGTGAGCGAGAGTGCTCGATTCAGCGCCGTCACCAGAAGGTGATTGAAGAGGCGCCCTCACCGTTTTTGGATGAAGCCACTCGCCAGAAGATGGGTGAGCAGAGCTGTGCATTGGCCAAGGCGGTGGATTATCAATCGGCGGGCACGGTGGAGTTTATTGCTGATGCGGATATGAATTTTTATTTTTTGGAGATGAATACCAGATTGCAGGTTGAGCACCCGGTGACTGAATTGGTCACGGGCCAAGATTTAGTCGAGATGATGATTCGCGTGGCGGCGGGTGAGAAGCTTTCGCTCACTCAGGAGCAGGTCACATTGACCGGTTGGGCTATGGAGTCTCGCGTTTATGCCGAGGATCCATTCCGTAACTTTATGCCTTCTATTGGCCGGCTGTCTGGTTATAGAGAACCACAAGGTGATGGCGTTCGCGTAGATAGCGGGGTCTATGAGGGCGGTGAGGTTTCCATGCACTATGACCCTATGATTTCTAAGCTGATTACCTATGGTGATAATCGTGAAGCAGCTATTGACCTTATGGTGGATGCGCTGGATGCCTATTATATTCGCGGTGTGAACCACAATATTAGTTTTCTTAATGCACTGATGGTGCACCCTAGATTTGTCGCCGGTGAGTTGACCACTAACTTTATTGAGGAAGAGTTTCCCGATGGTTTTAATGCGGATTTAGTGCCGCAAAATAACCCTCATATTGCGGTGGTAGTGGCTGCCGCTGTGCACCAGGAATACCGCGAGCGCTCGTCGCAGATCTCTGGCCAGTCGGAGGGACATGAATATCAGGTGCCTGATCAATGGGTGGTGATTACTGGGGCTGAAGAAACTCCGGTGTCCATGACTCTAACCCTGTCTGGCTTTTTGGTGTCTATTGGCAATGATGACTATTCGGTGGTCACTGACTGGGCTCTGGGTGAGCCTTTGTTTGAGGCCCAGATTAATGGCCAGCAGGTTACTGTGCAGGTTGAGCGCTCCGGTTCTGGCTACAAGCTGTTTTATCGTGGCGCGGAGATTAATGCGCTGGTGCTGTCACCCAAGGCGGCGGAGCTCAATAAGCTGATGCTGGAAAAGGTTCCAGCGGACCTGTCCAAGTATTTGCTGTCGCCTATGCCTGGGCTGCTGGTTAAGCTGGTGGTTAAGGTGGGTGATCAGGTTAAGACCGGGGAGGAGCTGGCAGTGGTGGAAGCCATGAAAATGGAGAATAGTCTGCGCGCTACCAATGATGGTATTGTGGCCAAAATATCGGCGGATGTCGGTGATAGTTTGATGGTGGATCAGGCTATTTTAGAATTTGAATAACGATTAAATTATGATTCAGCCATTAGCACAGCAAATTATCGAGGGAGATCGCCGGGCTCTGGCCAAGGCGATTACTCTGGTGGAATCTACCCGCGCTGATCACGGTGAGCAGGCGGTGCAGTTGCTGGCGGAGCTAATGCCCCATACGGGCAAGTCTATTCGCATTGGTGTCTCCGGTGCGCCGGGGGTGGGCAAGTCGACTTTTATTGAATCTCTGGGTAATTATTTAACTGGGCAGGGCCATCAGGTGGCGGTGCTGGCGGTTGATCCTACCTCTGCTGTGAGTGGCGGTTCTATTCTGGGGGATAAAACCAGAATGGAGGCGCTATCGGTTAATCCTAAGGCCTTTGTGCGACCTTCCCCTGCGGGCACTACTCTCGGCGGTGTGACCCGCCGCACCCGTGAATCACTGCTGCTCTGCGAAGCTGCTGGCTATGATGTGATTATTGTTGAGACTGTGGGGGTGGGGCAGTCGGAGACTGCTGTCTCCGATATGACTGATATGTTTTTACTGTTGCTGTCGCCCGGCGGTGGTGATGACTTGCAGGGTATAAAGCGGGGCATTATGGAGTTGGCGGATCTGGTGCTGGTCAATAAAGCTGATGGTGATCAGGCCAGTATTGCCAACCAAACTGTCTCTGATTATCGCGGGGCTCTGCAGTTTATGCAGGCGCGCACGCCTGGCTGGACACCTAAGGTCAATAGCTGTTCGGCTTTAGAGGGCCAGGGCATAGCGCAGGCCTGGGCTGTGGTGGAAGACTTTCGTGCTGTGCTGACTGAGTCCGGTGAGTTGGAGGGGCTGCGAGCTCGGCAGGCCAAGGCCTGGATGTGGGCTGAGACTGCTGCAGAACTGTTGGCGGATCTGCGCAATCACCCGGCTGTTAGCTCGCTGGTTCCAGAATTAGAGGCCGCTGTATTGGCCGGTGAGCTGCCAGCCATTGTTGCGGCTCAGCGACTTATTGAGACTTACAAGACCGGCCAGTAAGTCTATAATTGCACTTTAATTGAAGCTACAGCAGTTGCCAGAATCACAGAGTTACAGAATCACAGAAGGAAAGCTAATCCATGGCCAGTACCGGCAGTAAAAACCTAACCGCAATTATGGCAGCTAACAGCGCCTACGCTGAGACCTTTAACAAGGGCGATCTGCCTTCTCCTCCCGCCAAGCGTTTTGCAGTACTTACCTGTATGGATGCCCGTATGGACCCGGCCAAATTTGCTGGGCTGAGCCAGGGCGATGCCCATGTGATTCGCAATGCTGGGGGCCGCGCCTCAGACGATGCTATTCGCTCACTGATTATTTCCCACAAGTTTTTGGGCACCACGGATTGGTTTGTGATTCAGCACACTGGCTGTGGTATGGCCACTGTGACTGATCAGCAGATTGCCGAGCTGCTCCGGGACGACCTGGAGACCGCTGAGCACAATGGTGAATGCTGGTTAAACCCTCAGCGAGAGAGCAGCGACAACCACAAACCGGGCTCTGATCTGGCTGAGTCTATCTGCTGGCATACGATCGGTGATCTGCACCAGTCGGTGTTGCAGGATGTGGAGTTAATCGCCAACCATCCATTGGTACCCAGCCATATTACTGTGACTGGGCTTATCTATGATGTGCAGACTGGCCTGCTTAGTCGCGTCTCTGCATAACCCCCCAACCAATAAAAAGGTCCTAACAATATGAAAAGATTTGGACCAGGTTTGCTGGTAACCGCTGCATTTATAGGCCCTGGCAGCATAGCTACGGCCAGTGCTGCCGGTGCTAACTTTGGCTTTGTGCTGCTTTGGGCGCTGCTTTTCTCTCTGCTTGCCACCATGGTGCTGCAAGAAATGGCTGCGCGTCTGGGGCTGGTAACCGGGGAGGGCCTGTCTCAGGCACTGCGCACTACCTTTAGTAATGCCGCCCTTAGCCGCGCCGCAGTGATACTGGTGGTGGCCGCTATTGGGGTGGGTAATGCTGCCTATGAGGCGGGCAATATCTCTGGCGCGGCTCTGGGGTTGCAATCACTGTTACCTTTTTCCAGTGCAGTCTGTGCGCTGTTGATTGGCGGTTTAGCTGCTCTGCTGCTGGGCGGGGGTGGCTATAGGTTGCTCGAGCCTATTCTTATTGTACTGGTGCTGACAATGAGCACGGTGTTTGTGGTGACCATGCTGATGATCGATCTTGATCTGGGCGCCATGTTCAGTGGTTTATTTGCACCCAGTATGCCCAGTGGCTCAGCCTTAACTGTGATAGCTCTTATTGGCACCACTGTGGTGCCCTACAATTTATTTTTGCACGCCAATATTGTGCAGGAAAAATGGCGGGGGGTTGATACGGCTCAGGCCATTAAGGAATCCCGCGGGGATACAGTAATCTCTATAGGGCTGGGCGGCCTGATTACATTGGCGGTAATGAGCACCAGTGCGGTGGCATTTTTTAATACAGGCGCTGAGTTTTCCGCGGCCAGCCTGGCTACTCAGTTGGAACCCACTTTGGGCAGGGCAGCTAATAGCTTTTTTGCCTTTGGTTTAATGGCTGCGGGTTTAACTAGCGCCATTACAGCTCCACTGGCGGCTGCCTATGCGGTAAGCGGTGCCATGGGCTGGCCAACCCATTTCCATGATCGGCGCTTTAAGGCTATCTGGATGCTGGTGCTGGCGCTGGGCACTCTGTTTGCGGCCCTGGGCACCAAGCCTATTGCGGCTATTTTATTTGCCCAGGCGGCCAACGGCATACTGCTGCCGGTGACGGCGATCTTTTTGATTATTATTATGAACCGGACTGAGCTGCTGGGTGAGTACCGCAATAGGTTGCTGACAAATATCTTTGGAGTGGCCGTAGTCACTGCGGTAACTGGCTTGGGGCTGTGGAATATAGTTAGGCTGTTTGTGTAGGATTGAGATTCTTCGCTGCGTTTAGCATGCTTCGCGAAGCGTTTTGGGTATAGGCTATCATTCTGAGGAGCGCAGCGACCAAGTATCGCTCCCCCATAAAAAAAGCGGCTAAAAAGCCGCTTTTTTTATTGCTGAAACTCAGCTTAACCGCATTTAGAGTCGCCGCAGTTTAGGCAGGTCATGCAACCATCCATCAGGATGCTGGCTTTAACGCTGCACTTTTTACAGACTTCAGCCGTGGGCGGAAAATCGTTGGCCTCTGCCGCTGGGCTAGCTGCAGCGCCTTCAAATTCAGCGCGCTTCTCATTCATAATCTGCTGCTGATGCTCGGGGATCTCAGGCTTTTTCAGCATGCCAATCTTCTGCAAATGATCTTCGATGGCCCAGCCAATCTCTGCAACCAGTGAGGGCATAAACTTGCCGCCTGGCTTAAAGTAGCCGCCCTGGGGGTCGAATACTGCCTTCATCTCTTCTACCAGGAAGGTGCAGTCGCCGCCTTTGCGGAATACGGCTGACAGTACTCTGGTCAGGGCTACAATCCACTGGAAGTGATCCATGTTTTTGGAGTTGATAAAGACTTCGAAGGGACGGCGCAGCTCGTGGTCTGTACCCTGGTTCAAAATAATATCGTTGATTGTCAGGTACAGGGCGTGATCAGACATTGGCGTCTTGATCTTGTAGGTGCTGCCAGCCAGCTCTTCAGGGCGCGAGACTTTCTCGTGCATCTGAATAATATTGCTTTCAGTCTCTTTGGCGGCGGCCTCTTTGACCTGCTCTTCGGTGGCTACTTTGTAGCCTACGATTTTTTGTGAAATTTTATTGCTCATTGTATTCCTCGTACTATTCCATGCTTCTTGCTAGTGAACCTGTGGGCTTAGAACTTACCGTAGTAACCTTCTTTAAGCGCGTCGAACAGGTTGGCCGCTGTGTGGGTTTCGCCATCGTATTCAACTTCTTCGTTGCCCTTGAATTCAACGGTTGAGCCGTCTTCCAAGTTGAAGCTGTAGGTGGTGTTTTCCAAATCTTTCTCGGTGACCAGTACGCCCTGGAAGGCCTCTGGGTTAAAGCGGAAAGTGGTACATCCTTTAAGACCTTTTTCGGCGGCGTAGAGATAGATATCTTTAAAGTCTTCGTAATCGCAGTCGGTTGGGACATTGATGGTTTTGGAGATTGAAGAATCTACCCACTTCTGTGCTGCTGCCTGAATATCCACATGGGCTCTGGGCACAATATTCTCAGAGCTCATAAAGTAGTCGGGCAGTGCCTCTTCTTCGCTGGTGCCGTAGGGCATAGCTTTCTCATTAATAAGAGTGCGATAGGCCAGCAGCTCATAGGAGAACACATCGACTTTCTCTTTGGACTTCTTGCCTTCGCGAATTACATTGCGCGAGTAGTGGTGCGCAAAGCTTGGCTCAATACCGTTACTCACGTTATTGGCCAGAGACAGAGAGATGGTGCCTGTGGGCGCAATGGAAGAGTGGTGGCTAAAACGACAGCCCTCTTCGACCAGTGACTCAACCAGCTCTGGGGCTACAGAGGCAACGTTCTGCATATAGCGGCTGTACTTGGCCATCAGTACCTTGCCTTTAAGTTTGTCGCCGACTTTGATGCCGTCTTGGGCCATCTCTGGCTGCTTGAACAGCATGGCGGCTGTGACTTCAAACTCGTCTTCCATAATTGGCGCCGGGCCCTTCTCGCGAGACAGGTGCAGGCCAGCTTTAAGGCCGGATACCGCCATATCGCGAGCCACGCGCTCGGTAAACTCCAGTGAATCCTGCTCGCCATACTTCATGCGCAGCATGGTGATGGTGGAGCCCAGACCCAGGAAGCCCATGCCGTGACGGCGCTTGTATTCGATCTCTTTGCGCTGGCCATCCAGAGGCAGGCCATTGATCTCAACTACGTTGTCCAGCATACGGGTAAATACTTCAACCACTTCGGCGTACTCGTCCCAGTCGAAGTAAGCGTCTTCGGTGAACGGGTTGCGCACAAATTTGGTCAGGTTAACTGAACCCAGCAGGCAGCTGCCGTAAGGAGGCAGTGGCTGCTCGCCACAGGGGTTGGTGGCTCGAATATCTTCGCAGAACCAGTTGTTGTTATTTTTGTTGACCTGGTCGATCAGAATAAAACCGGGCTCTGCATAGTCGTAGGTGGACGACATAATGGCGTTCCACAGTTTCTGTGCACGAATAGTCTCGTAGATACGACAGGCCACTAGGCCTTCTTCGTTGCTGGTGTAGCCGTCAGTAGTGGGGAATGGCTTCCAGACTACATTGTCGCCCTTAAGGTCGAGGCCACCTTCGATTTCTTTGCTGCTGATTGGGAAGGTCAGATCCCAGTCGCTATCGGAGCGCACAGCTTCAATAAATTCTTCGGTGATCAGTAGTGACAGATTGAACTGACGCAGGCGACCGTCTTCACGCTTGGCGCGCACAAAATCAAAGACATCTGGGTGGCTTACGTCAAAGGTAGCCATCTGAGCGCCACGACGGCCACCGGCAGATGACACGGTGAAACACATCTTGTCGTAGATATCCATAAAGGACAGGGGGCCAGAGGTATAGGCACCGGCACCAGACACATAGGCACCTTTGGGGCGCAGTGTGGAGAATTCGTAACCAATACCACAGCCAGCCTTGAGTGTTAGGCCAGCTTCCAGATTGCGTTCCAGAATGCCCTGCATGGAATCTGGCACTATGCCGGACACTGTGCAGTTAATAGTAGAGGTGGCAGGCTTGTATGCCTGAGCGCCAGCGTTGGAGATAATACGTCCCGCCGGAATAGCGCCATGCTGAAGAGCCCAGACAAATTTTTCCTGCCATTCTTTGCGCTTTTCTTTGCTCTCGACATCGGAGAGAGCCTTGGCCACACGCATATAGGTGGCGTTGATATCTTTATCAACTGGCTGCTCGTTCTTGTCTTTGAGGCGATATTTTTTATCCCAGATATCCAGAGAGGCATCTTGCATCTCGATTTCTTGGGTAGCTTTGGTTGGCTTTACGGTTTTTAGTCTGGTTGCACTCATTACATGACCTTTAGTTCGTTCTATCTTAATTTTAGTCGTTTAAAACAATTCGTTTAGTTTCTGGTTGAGGTTTTGCCCTGATGCACAAGACTACAGTCTGGCGGCCTCAACTTTTTGTTATTATTTTCAGAGGAAAACGCAGAAGAGTGTATCCTACATTTTGTGTCATGCAAGCATTAATCCACTATATATAGTGGTTTTTCCCAAATTAGCCCTAAAAAGCTGCTGTCAAGCCATTGCAAAACTTGTGGATAAATCCCTGTACTCTAGGTGGTTATTGAGGTGCAGCTAAAAACTGACCACTGGGTTTAAACCGGTCATAGTTTTCCTCCGTACAGCTAAAAAGAAACATTTTTTAACTCACCATTTTGGTGCGTTTTTTGCGCCTGAAAATTGACATTTAGGTGCTGGGTTAAGGGATGATTGTTGTACCTGTAGGGTGACTTGGCTAAAATGGTCGCCTTTCTAAGACCACCTGCATGAGGACTCCCTAAGATGGAGAAATCTGCGATCTGCTGAGGCAATTAATGGATATTTTTGATTTCTCCGATGGCCGCGAGGGCTACTATGGGGAATATGGCGGTGTTTTTCTGCCTGAGATTTTACATGCCACTATTGAGGAGCTGCTCGAGTGCTTCCGCGAATGTAAAGCAGACCCCAAATTTTGGCAGGACTATGTGTCCCTGTTGCAGAACTACTCTGGCCGCCCTACGCCGGTTACCTACCTTGAGAATCTCAGCCGTGAGCTGGGTGGTGCTCAGATCTATGTAAAGCGCGATGACCTCAACCACACTGGCTCCCACAAGGTAAACAATGTGATGGGTCAGGGCCTGCTGACACAGCGACTGGGCAAGAAGCGTGTGATCGCCGAGACAGGTGCTGGACAGCATGGTTTTGCCACCGCCACCATGGCGGCCAAATTTGGCTTTGACTGCAAGATTTATATGGGTGCAGTAGATGTGGCCCGACAGCGCCCCAATGTGTTCTGGATGGAGAATCTGGGAGCCGAGGTTATTGCGGTTGAAGATGGCCAGAAGACGTTAAAAGATGCGGTGAATGAATGCATGCGTGACTGGGTCACCAATATGGCCGACACTCATTATATTCTGGGTACTGCCTGTGGCCCGCACCCGTTTCCGGAAATGGTTAGCTGGTTCCAATCCATTATTGGTATGGAGGCCCGTGAGCAAATCGTGGCCCAGACCGGGCGTCTGCCCAATAGAGTCTATGCCTGTGTGGGCGGTGGCTCTAATGCCATGGGCCTGTTCCAGGGGTTCTTCGATGAACCCAATGTGGAACTGATTGGCTGTGAAGCCGGCGGTGAGGGTGTGGGCTCCTATATGCACTCGGCGCGTCTGGCCTACGATGACGCCAGTGTGGGTGTGGCTCAGGGTTATAAAACCTATTTCCTACAGAATGATGAAGGCAATATGAGCGAGACCCACTCTGTTGCTGCTGGTCTGGACTATATTGGTGTGAACCCGATTTTTTCTTATCTCCACGATCAGGGCAAGGTGCGTTTTGAAGCGGCCACTGATGCGGAAGTCAAAGAGACCTTAAAGTTGACCATGCGTACTGAGGGCCTGATTCCGGCGCTGGAGAGTACCCATGGTTTTGTGGTGGCACTAAAAGAAGCAGCCACCATGGCCAAGGATGAGATTGTGCTGGTCAATATGTCCGGTCGAGGCGATAAGGATATCTTTACCATTGCCGATGCACTGGACGACGCCAAGTGGAAGTCATTTATTTGCGGCAAAGCGGACCAGTACCGCGCGGAGAAAAAATAATGGGCTTGGAAGCTTTTATAGCAGAGCGCAAGCAGGACAAAGATTTGCTGGTCATGGCCCATGTGGTCTGTGGCTACCCCTCCTTCGAAGACAATATGCAGGAGCTGGAGATTATGGCCGAGGCCGGTGTGGATCTGGTTGAACTGCAGTTTCCCTTCTCTGAGCCCAGCGCCGATGGCCCGCTGTTTGTGCGCGCCAACGAGCAGTCATTAAAGGCCGGCACCACGGTGGACCAGTGCTTTGAGTTTATGGCCAAGGTCAGTGCCCGTTTCCCATTTAAGGTATTGATGATGGGTTACTACAACACAGTCTTTAAAATGGGCGAAGAGCTGTTTGTGCAGCGCCTTAGAGAGGCCGGTGGCGTAGGCTATATTTTGCCGGATCTGCCGGTGGAAGAGTCGGCCAACCTGCACCAGCTATCTGCTGATGCTGGCATTGAACCAATTATTCTTATGACCCCCACCAGCAGCGATAAGCGCCTGGCCCAGTTGGGTGCCGCCAGCCGCGGCATGGTTTATGCCGTGGCCCGCAAGGGCGTGACCGGTTCCAAGACCAATATGGGTGATGATGTGATTGCTCTAATTGATCGCTGCCGCCAGCACACCAATGTGCCCATTGGTGTTGGTTTTGGCATTACCAGCAAGGCGGATATGGACTTTTTGCGCGGTTCTGCCGATCTGGCCATTGTGGGTACAGCGGCCCTGCAGACCTGGGAGGATTCCGGGGCTGAGGGGTTGAAAGCTTTCTTTGCAGATTTGCTCGCCTAGCGCCCCGCGCCCTGTCATTCTGAGCCCAGTTAAGAATCTTTAAGCAGTTTTGCTCTAGTTTGGTCGGCAACAGTATAGCGCCAGTCATTGATAACCTGAGATCGCACTGAGTCTAAATCTGGGATATCGCCCAGCACCGCATTGTCTATGCAAACCAGGTGCACGCCATGGATTGAGGCTATGGGATCTGTCCAGCAGGGCAGGCTCTGGGGGTTGTCTAGCACCTGCGCCAGCAGCTTTTCTGAGAAGTTGCTGCCAAATTCCTGATCAATCTTATCTGCTGACTTTAGACCGTAGCTGCGCTGCAGATCACTGCTATCGCCGCTTGGCATTTGACCCTGGGCAATTGCCAGCAGTGCCTGCTCGGCTTTTTGATAGGCCTGACCGCCATGCTTTGTGCGGCTAAATAGTATTTGGCTAAAGCTGAATTTTGAGGCTTGGCGATAGTCTGCCTGATGGGCCTGATAAAATTCTGTCAGTTCCTGCTCTGTGGGTTGGCGCAATGTGGTGACATTTTTAGTTAGGCCGGCGAGCTTGGCTTCCATGGCTTCAATATCTATTGGCTGATCAATATCTGGGCCCATACCTTCGGTGGCTGGCGCCTGTTCGCCGAATAGATTGAGTTGGATACGCTCTTCCAATGCTGCTATCTCAGGCAGATTCTGTCGGTTGGCATCCCAGTCTTTTTGGCTGGGGCCATTGTTTAGGGGGAGCTGCCAGCTTATGGTTAAGCCGATCACTATTATCAGGGCTATAACCAGCAGCTGTTTAAATGAGGGCTTTGCAAAGGGTTTTGTCATGGGGCTATGGCAACCTAGCGCTTAAAAATTTTAATCCATTGGCCAGCTACGGGCTCACCACTGGGATACAGACCATTAATTATACGCAGGTCTTCGATATCTGTGGCGCTTAACTTAAGGGCTTTGGCCAGACCGGCAAAGGTGGTGGCGCTGGTAGCCCGGACATATTGAACGCGCTGGGGTCGCTGACCCTGAATCTCGCGGCTGGAGATAGGGCGAAAGGTATTGATGGAGGCGAGAAATGATTTATCGGTTTCCACAAAGTTTGCTGGGTCTTTCACTTCGCCGCTAAATAGGTAGGCATTGAGTTTGTAGTAGATTACGGCGATTCTGCTATCGGAGGAGCCCTGGGTGCCGGGCAAAATGCCGGTAAAGCCTTTGAGGCGCGCCGGTGCTATGACTTTGCCCTCTCTAAGTTGCGACACTTTTAGATAGTTGTACAGATATTCTTCTGGGCTCTGGGCGGTTCGGGCTATGGGCTGAACTCGCAGTATGGCGCTTTTATCTTCCGGTGAGGCACTAATCAGAGACTGGGGATCTGCACTGTCCTGCACCCAGTCAGTGGGGAAGTCGATGCGCACCCGGCGCTGCATATCTGAGAAGCGCTCGGGCTTTTGTTCTTTGGCGAGAAAGTTTTCTCCCCATACCAGACCATTGGTCAGCTCGCGATATCGCTCTGCGCCACTGTCTCTGCTAACTTCGGCCTTAAAGGCATTGGCTTTGGTCACCACGGTGCGCAGGCGGCTATCATTGCGTGGGTGGCTGGCGAAAATACCATGGTAGGTCTGCTTGGAGGCTCCGCGAGATTTTGCCCGCTGTTTTTGCAGTGACTCGTAGTCTTTCATTATAGATAGCATGCTGATCATTTCACTGGGGGCATAACCCAGCTTGGCCATATATTCGGCGCCGGCTTCGTCGGCCTCTAGTTCGTTGCGTCGGCCATGGCCTTTGATCAATGAGTTGGCGTAGGCCATGCCGGCCTCATAGACTTCATTGCTGCCCGACAGCACCGCGGCTATGGTGGATAGAATCTTGGCTCCTGTGGCCTGGCCCTCCTGGCCGCGAACATGGTTGCGGGTAATATGGCCTACCTCGTGGGCCAGCACCGAGACCAGCTGAGCTTCGTTGCTTACATAGTTAAGTAGGCCGCGGTTGACATAGATGTAGTTATCTCTGGTGGCGAACGCATTGAGATCTGGTGAGTCCAGCAGAGTAAAGATAAATTTTTCGCCGGCCATCTCTGACTGGGCCACCACCTCTTCGCCTAGTTTAACTATATAGGCCTGGAGTTTTTCATCTTCATAAATATCTGTGCTCTCAAGCACTTCTTTATAAATTTCCTCGCCGGTCACCGCCCCATAGGCACTGGCTGGCAACAGCCCGATCAGGGCTGCCAGAAGCAAGGTGGACAGTGGCGCATTGAATTTTCGCATAGGGCCTAGGTATCAGGGGTTCTCTGGAGATGAGAAAAAGGATTTGAGCTGGTTGCCCAGGCTGGTGCAGGCATCATTTTTTACCGGGGTCAGCAATGGTATGGGTGCCACGGCACCGATTAAATAGGAAGTGCCCTCGGAGTCTACCCGCAGACGGCCCATTTCCTGAAGGTTGGTCATATCCCAGACTATGGCTTCGTAGACAGAGAGTTTGTCCCACTGGGCAAAACCAAAGCAGCCACCGCCGCCTGGGCCTATGGCACAGCTAATGGAGCCGCCCTGGTCAAGAGTTTCTGTTGAGCCATCGAGCCATACCAGATAGCGCACAGACTGCTGGTCCACCTGGCCCTTAATCAATGGGTCTTGCATAAGTCTTTTTAGACGCGGCAAGCCTTTGGGTGCGGTGCGCGGCTCAAACCAGGGATAGATGGAGTCTATAAACTGCTGCTCTGGCACCACGCCAATATCTGCACCTTGCATGCGCTTGGCCACGCAGTTTATAAATTCCCGGTCGGTCTCATAATGGCCTGCATCGCGGCGGCCCAGCACCACGACCCGCTCGTCGGCATTGAGGTCAATGGCTTCGCCGCTGGGACGGTACTCATCAATGGTAGTGGTTGCACTGCAGCCAGCTAGAATACTAGCTAGCACCAATACTGAGCTCAGTTTGGATATAGGGTTAAGGCTGGGTTTAATGGTAGGTTTCATTTTGACTCCTCCAATATCTGCTGTTCCATCATCCAGCCATAGATGGCGGGGATGCGGTAGAAGTCGAGCATAAGTTTGGCCCCGGCATCGCGCAGGGCAATAACAGCGGCCTCTTCTATAGCACTGGATTTGGAGGCCATAAAGGCGTCTGGCGTTTTGCCATAGGCGGGCATAAACCAGCTGTCGATAGTTTCGCCGTCGACGCTCTTTATCTCCAGATTATATTTAATCCAGACTTCGAACACATTGAGATAGTTGTCGGAGGGGGTGGACACCTGTACCTCGCGGATGGACGGAATAATAACCAGCTTATGGTCACCACTGACCGCCTCTGGGTCGCTGACAAATTCCACGTCGTCAAACAGGCCATTAAAGGCATTGCTCAGCAGTTTGACCTGGGCAGTACCCAGGTCGATAACAGTTTTTTTGTTGGGCTGGGCGATATAGTTGGAGAAGCTCTCATCGAATACTATGCTGGCGGACACCGGTTTCGGCTCTGACAGCACAGTGGGAAAATCGCTGGTAACCTGCACTGAGGCTGAGGAACTACAACCACTGAGAATACCCACTAGCAGCAGCGCGGCTATGGGTTTTATTGCTGTTTTATTAAATAATTTTTTTAACATAATTTTAATTCCCTTAATTAAGGCTGTTTAAGCCGATAAAGGTTCCTCCATTGTTGTAACTCAGTTCGCGCATCAGGTTGGCAAATTTAATCGCTGATGCGCTGGGGGTGCCTCCCGGGGGGAAATGCACCGGAAAACCAATGGCGTGAACGCGAACCAGGCGATCACTGCCACGATTGGCCCTGTTAAGTTTATCTACTACCTGTACCACCCGACGGATTGAACGGCCCTGAAAGTCATCGCCCAGAGTGTAGATACTGATTTTGCGCCCGGGACGATAGAAGGTGCGAATGGCAGCATTGATGCCTTCCACAGGGCTGGAGTTACTAAAGGGCGCCCAGTCGGACAGGCGATTGATAATATTTTCTCTGGTTTTGGGACTGTCGGTTATCCAGCTGCCTTTATTGCCGGAGAACATATACTGGCCCATATCGTTGAGTACCTGAATACCTTTGACCTCTGGGTAGATATCGAGAATATTGATCATCTCTTTTTTAACTTTTTCCCAGGCCGCCACCTGCATGCTGCCGGAGGTGTCGATAACAAAAATAATATAGTCGCTGTCGGCTGGAATGCCGCCAATCAGCTGATTTTGCTGTTTAAACTCTGGCCCCAGCAAGCGTTCCATCTCCTCGGTCAGTACCTGCAGCACCAGCTGTAGCTGTTCTTTCTCTCGGGACTGGGACTGGGACAGCTGATTGGACTGCTTGGCCACGCTGGCCAGCTTGGCTTTGAGTCGCGCTATGCGTTCTTGCAGATCGGATAGCTGCTGTTTGCGAGATTTAAGTCGCTCATCCAGCTGCACCGCCTCACCGCGGATATCGAACAGCCGCTCCTGATACTCTTTTACAGACCCCAGCAATTGTCGCTCTGCCTCTTCCAGAGCTGAGGGGTCTCCCACCTTGGCAATCACCAGCAGCAGAACTATTGCGCCAAAGCCACAGCTAATAACATCCAAAAAAGACAGGCTGGCCTCTGGTAAGTCGCGGCGTTGTTTTTTCATGGCCAGTCCCTCGATGGGGCTATAAAGGCGCCTTTGGTATCCAGGGCAGTCTGCCAGAATAGGGCGGCGGCTTCGGGGTCACCCTCCATGGGGAACAGAATGGTGTTGATTGGCACACCTTTGGGGAATTCGTCCATGGCGGCATTAAAGTGCTTGCGCCGCTGCTGCCCGGAGACCATATATTTGCTGGGCGGGGTCTTGCCTTGAGTGGGCAATCCGTCGGTAAGCAGAAAGACGTTATCGGGCCGGTCTTCAAAGTCGGCAATGGCGCCAAAGGCATTGATCAGACTGGTGCCGGCGCCTGGTGAGTAGTCTCTAATACCGGTAACAGCGCTCTCCAGGGCCAGATCGTCTGCCGCGTCCAGCCATTCGCCCCTAGTGCCTGGAACTGCAGTCTGAATATCAGTATTAAAAATATACAGCTGAAAGCGGCTGCTGGGAGGCAGCTGGGCCAGCAGCCATTCCAATGTGCGCAATGTCCACTGCCATTTGGGCGACTGTTTTTTCTGCTCGTCGTCCATATTGCGTCGGCGCACCGCATTGACCACTGTGTCGGCAAGCATGCTGGCGGAGCCATCCACTAAAATAAGTACTCGCTCGCCACCCAGTTTTAAGCCGGTTAGATACTGGCGGTTGCCATCTCCCTGAAACTCTCGCACCTTGTCGCCAAACTCTACCTCTTCCATCTGTGCGGTTTCATCTTCAAGCTGCTCCACCTGCCTGCGCAGCTTATCCAGGTCGTTGGGATCGTTCTGAATGCTTTTTTCCTGTTCTTCTAAATCGGTAATCACCCGCTTCGAGAGCCCCTGGGCTTCGACCAATTCGAGTTTGATTTTTTCCAGACTGTTTAGCAGCTGAACTTTTTCCTCTTCTGCATCGCGGATGTCCATCTGCAGCATATCCACTTCGGCGGAGATGCGAATATCTGGGGTAATGACCTCTGTTGCATTGTGGCGCAGAATTAAAAACAGCAGTGTCACTGCACCAAAGCCGCAGGCCATAATATCCAGAAAGGACAGACTGACAGCTATATTGCGACGCTTTTTAGGCATTGCTGACCTCTATCAGCCGCAGTTTGTGGCCGGCCACTGTCAGGCTGCTCCCTGCCTGGCAGGTTTTGGGTAGCTGCACCTGCAGATTATCCTGCTGGTGTTGAACCTTAAGCTGGTGATTGGTGACCACAAATACCAGGGCGGCGCGATTATCTATGCCGGTGACTAGGCTCAGCTGATTGTCTTTAATATGTATGCTGACGGGATGATCCAGTGGATAGCCATGGTTCTGATACAGCAGATGTGTGGCCTGATGAACCTTTTTGCTGGCCCCTGCTTTGGATTTGCCGGGGGCCTCTAATTCAGAAATACGGTGCAGTTCTTTGCCTGCCAGTTTGTCCTGCAGATTAAAGCAGTTGTCTATGCCAGTATTTTGATTGCACAGTCTGGCCTCGGCAAACTGAGACAGCAATGTGGGCAGTAGGCTGGCACTGTGGGAGAAGCAAAGCTCGGCCTTTGGGTATTTTGCAATAATGGTATGCAGCCCGTTGAGTCGCTGCTCGAACAGCTGGGCAATCTGCTGTTTGCGTAGTACCAGATTAAGCTCACCCTGGGCCGAGGGCAGGGTGACTGATATCTCATCTTCCCAGCCCAGTTGCATTAGCCACTGGGGCAGCTGGTTGTAGATCAGCTGCTCGCCATCGGAGGTATGCAGTGGGTCGTAGCGATAGTCAGTAATTAGCTGGTCGCTGATATGGCGGGCGGCAGCATTGTAGAGCTGCATTACGCCCAGGTCGGGGATAACTTCCTGGTCTGCAATCTGCAGCTGACCATCGGTTTTGGCAACCCTGGTGACCACCGCCTGCTGAAGTTGCAGTTCAATTAGCAATGACTGGGTCTGCTGGTCTGCACAGCTGGCTAGGGCGCTGTCGATTACGGCAACAATCTGCACGGGCACAGCACTGGCTAGGCCCAGTAATAATGACAGCTGCTGGTCGGAAAAACTGCCGGGCACACTGAGGATCAGACTTTCTGGAGAGCCTGCCGCCTGGACCAGCTGTTTTAGCTGGGCAAAGGCGATATCCGCATGATGTCGCGCCCAGCGCTGTTTGCTGGGCAGTGCTAGCTGATTGAATTGTCGCCAGTACTGGTTGTAACTGTGCTGGGGCTGTTGCCAGGCGACGGCTCGGGCGCTGTCTCCCGTTTCGATACCAGTGGCGGTTAACTGCGCAAACCCCGGCTCTGAGTGCAGGGTGCCGTCCTCTGTCTGGATAATCAGATTCTGGTCGTTCAGTTCGAGTACGGCAACAGTCATAATTATTTAGCGGCCTTGAGGAATCGCAGCAGCTTATTTTCACAGTAGGCCTGTGAGTCCAGTACCAGCCGCTCTTGAATCAGCTGCAGCTGGTGCATAAAGAACATCACCACCATACTGATAAGCAGGGCGATAAAGGTGGAGTTAAAGGCGACACCCAGGCTGCTGGTGACACCGGCAATATTGCCTTCCATGGCCTCATGGGCCTGACCCAGGGCGGCGCCAATACCCCGCACTGTGCCTATAAAACCTATGGAGGGAATGGCCCAGGTGATATAGCGCACCATGGAGAGCTCTGAATCTAGGCGATCATTTTCTGTATCGCAGACATTGGTTACGGCCTCGGTGGCGAATTGCACACTGTCGGTCACCTGAAATCTGGTCAGGGCCGTCTGCAGGGCGCGGGGCAGTAGATAGCTGCGCTGTTCATCGGGCAGCGCCTGCAGTGGCCGAGCCAGCTGGCTGGCATCGTCTGGCAGTACTCGCGAGCCCTCGGCTATGGACATCAGCGGCAGTTCGAGCATATGTTTCTCGCGCATGCTGGTGCGGGTTTTGTAGCCCATAATGGCCAGCGCCCAGAACATCAGAATAAAACAGGACTCCTGCTCTATATCTTTAACCACAATAAAGAATGACCGCGGCACCACATATTCTTCACCTGCTGCGGCCATCTCGGCATGGCGGCGAATGGTGCTGTCGGCATTGGGGCGCACCACTGTAACGTAAATAGTGTGGATAATAATTACCGATAGCAGCAGGGCTACTAGCTGGAAAAACATCTCGTTGGTCGCGCGGTGGGTTGGACTATTCATGGTGCTATTCCTGTGTCTTGGTCGCTTAAATATCTGAGGGAAGAGGGACTGGAAAATCTTCGGAAATCTCTTCGCTGGGTTTAAAGTCGCCGTCTTTGGGACCGCTGTTCTGGTCAGTTTTAGTCTCTTCGGACCTGGCTTTAGTGCTGCTATCTGCCTCGGCAGTCTGAGTCGTGTCAGTTTCGGTGGCTGCAGTGTTCTGTTCGGGCTGCTGTGCTGCGGCTAGGGTTGGGGCCAATACTAGCAGCATAGCTGTGGTTCTGAGTATCTGTTTGCTATTCATGGCTGAACTCCGGCCCTATCTACATAGCGGGCGATTCTGAAGCCTACATCCAGTCGTCCATCAGTGCCAGCATCGCGATAGCTGAGGCGCAGCTCGGTGCGTGAACCCAGGGCCCAGCTGGCACCGCGAATAACATGGCGATTGCCGCTCTTGGGGCCGCGGGGATCCATTATGGGTTCGCCGCGATGGGGCCTGATATCGTAGTAGTCATTAACCCATTCGGCCACATTGCCGCTCATATTAAAGAGGCCTTTGGCGTTGGGTTTAAAGCTGCCAATATCTGCGGATACCGGAAAGTTGTCGCTGTAATTGGCAATGGTGAAGTTAAGAAACCTGGAGGCACTCTGGTCGGCATAATTGTCCTCAACCTCCAGCGGCGGATACAGGTTGCTGTTCCAGGGGAAAACCATGGCATTGCCCGCGCTGTCGATTTTGGCTGCCCAGGCCCACTCCGCCTCTGTGGGCAGGCGATAGCCATGGGAGTCCCAGTCGAAGCCGCTTACTACACCGTCGGCCACCTGATAGAAAGGCGGCAGCCCTTCCTGACGGCTTAGCCAGTTGCAGTAGAGGGCGGCCTGTTCCCAGGAGATTTTGGCCACTGGTTGGCTGTTCATATCCAGAGACTGGCCCTTGATGGCGGTGGAACTGTGCTCCTGCCAGCGACGAAACTGCATATTACTGATTTCTTTAACCCCTAGATAAAAAGGTCGCTCTAATCCCACTTTACGCTCTGCTTCATTGGCGCGACGCCCAGGCTGACGACGGGGGGCACCCAGGGTGAAGGTCTGTTTGGGTCGGAACAGTTTTAGTTCTGAGCCTAGAGTACTTTTAATACGCGGTGGCCGGGAGGCCCAGTAGGCATCTTCTAGGGTCAGCAGTGCAATGCTCAGCGCCTGTTGATGACCTGGCCTCGGAGTGACGGTAAGAGACTTGGGTTCATAACCGGCTTTTTGGATAGTCAATGTATGGGGTTTGGCATTGAGCGACAGGGTCCGGCTGCCGGTGCCTCTGGGCTGATTATCTACCAGTATCTGGGCATCCCCTGGGCTGACAGTTAGGGCTATGCTGCCAATATTGGGCTTGAGACTGACCTCCATCTGGGTGGTGGCCTCGGGCTCCAGGCTAGCGGATCTGGTGGCCTTGAGATAACCTTCGAGAAACAGTTCTACGCGGTATTTTTTAAATGGCGCCATGGCCAACTCCAGGGGAGTGGTGCCGAGAAACTGATTGTCTATGGTCACATTGGCCCCTGAGGGTGTGCTGTTAACCTGCAGTGTGCCGTCGGATAGGATCAGCTTTATGGTTGGGTGCTCGTCGCTGGTTCCGGCGTTAACTGTAACCTGCTGGTTAAAGGTTTTGTAACCACTGAGCTCCAGGCGCAGATCACTACCAGTTTCCAGCACCTCTGTGGTTAGCGGTGTCTGGCCGATCAGGCGGTCATCTATATACAGGTCTGCACCCTGGGGCTGAGAATTAAATTGCTTTTCACCCCAGGCCGGCAGCAGGGAAATATTGATTGACTGGGTGGTACCCAGGCCTGCGATATCAATCTCCTGTTGCAGGGGGAAGTAGCGGTATTTACTGAATTCAATCTGGTGAAGACCGCGGCTAATGCCCTCGATAGTGCCTGGCACCTCTCCTCTGGGCTCGCCATCTACAGAGCTCGCTATGCCGTTTATTTCAGAGCTGACCATAAGATTGCCGGGCAGAGGTTGCAGCACCAGCTTTAATTCCTGGGTGGCCTCGTCGCTTACGCTGATGGTTTGATTGAGGGGATAGTAGCCCTGGGCACTGGCCTGGATGCTGTAGTCGCCGCTGAGCAGCAGATAGTTGTCGCCTATATTAAATGATAGGCCGCCGATCTCGATCTCGGCATTCTCTGGCTCGGTCTGGAAGATCACCGCGCGGGCCACAAACAGATAGAGCAGAATAATCACCGCACTGGTGGCCAGCAGTGCCAGCGCCAATACCCCTGGGGATATGGGCAGGCTGCGCTCTGTGCCTGCCGCATCTATGGGCTGGAAGTCGGTGGCTGATAGGGGTTGGTTATTATTTTTATCGGGCATAATGGCTTAAATCATCTCGTCGCAGCTTACTCTGATTGGCCCTTTGATAGGGGCACCAGTAATGGTGAATTCAACACGCACATCTCGGTAACCCATGCGTGTACCAGCCGCTATGTAACGACCCGGCTTTAACTGCAGAGATGTCTGCTCAAAGGCTCCCAGCTTGGCGATACGGAATAATGTAACCTGGGTTTGGTTATTGGATTGCAGCACCACATCGACTGCTGTGGTGGACTGTTGCAGTGCTTTATTCAGGTCGGCGATTTGCTGCGTTAGTAGAGGCCCTGGGTTGGCGATGCCTGAGGCATCTGCTAATAGCCGCTGGGCGCTGTTGTACTGGCTGGAGGAAGACAGTTTTAAGGGGTCGGCCAGCACGGCTTGAATCTGATTATCTAATTTGGCTCTGACAGCTACTGGAATGGTTTTTACTCTGGCCTCTGTCAATGAGGGATCGGTTTGCAGCAGCGACTGGTAGAGCTCGAGTGCCTGCTGCCATTGCTCGCGGTCTTCGAACTCGGCGGCCTGCAACATCTGACGACTGACCAGTATCTGTGACTGTTTGGTGGCTACCTGCGATAGGGCCTGAGCCACGGCTGGGTGGTTGCTGTAGATTTTTGCTGCGCGATTAAAGGCGTTGGTGGCCGCTGCAAATTGATTGCTGTCGAGAGCGGCAAAGCCGTCGCTCATATGGCCGCGAAAACGCTGCTCAGTAATGGCCTGATTTGCAGACTGCAGCTCTGCTGCAGCCTTAATATGTAGACCGTCGATACTAACTGCCTGCTCAAAATAGGCTTTGGCTGCGGCCAGCTCGTTGGTTTGCAGCCGTTGCCGGCCATTGTTCAGAGCTGCGATCAGAGTCTCCAGCTGCCCGGCGCGCTGGGCCAGTTGCTGAGACCTGCGGTCTTCTGGGGCTATGGCCATTGCGGTAGCGGCGGCTTCTGTGGCTGGGGCAATATCTGCCAGCTCGGCATTTTCTATGGCATTGATACCATCGCGAAGGGCGGTCTCCAGGGTTGTCTGGCCGCTGATCTCAAGGGCCTGTAGCTGTTTTAGCGAACTCTGGTAGCTGGCCTGGGCATCTCGGTAATCCCCATAGCCATATTGTTCATCACCCTGGTCGATTAGTGCCAGGGCCTGACGGAATTCAAAATCGCCCCAGTACTCGACATTCTGCTGTTTGAGACTGTCGCGGACGGCGATAATCTGGGCTAGCACCTTCTGTGAATCTTGGCGGTACTTGGTTTTTTCTGCAGCTGTGGATGGGCTGACGGCAGTTTTTGCCGGGACTGGGGTGGCGGATTCATCGGCGGTTGCAATCCAGGGGTCGGAGACCATATTGGGCAGCAGCAAGACCACAGCGACTACCAGTAGCAGTAAGCCGCCGATAATCAATTTTTGTCTGCCTTCCTGTTGGCCTGGTCTGCTGGTCATTACAATGTCCCGCGCTCTTGCTTGTAGATTTTATGCAGCAGCTCCTGCCACTGTTGATACTGTGCTTGCACTGTGCCGGTGAGGGTGACAGTGCGGTCCTCCAGTTCGATAACCTGGGGGGCAATTTCTGCCTCCAGTGAGGAACCCATTTCGGCCACGGATTCGTTGTACGCCGCGGCTTCCTGTTTTTTCTCCAGACCAGATTTCAATACAAAGCCACCCACTGCGGCAGTGGCGGTGCTGGCATCATTAACCATTCTGGTCTCGGCCTGGGAGCGGCCGTAGATGCCGGCAAGAATAGCTCCTATGCCGGCAACAATACGACGGTTACCCTGCTTTTCCAGCTGTCTGGCCTTGACTACCGAGTCGTAGGAAGAGCGGCGAAAATCTTGGTAGGCCATATGCATCTGCTGGGAAAAACCATCGTAGTAATCCTGCATGGTGTCTATGTATAGATAGTCGCGATCGCGGATTTTGCGCACCCGCATCAGAATGCTGTCGTTCTCTGCCGGCAGGCGATCTATTTTTAAGGTGCCATCGCGGCGTTCGCTCACATAGCTATCAAAGGCTTCAGGCGAAAAGGACTTGGCAAAGCGCAGCTCTGAGATGGTGCGCAGCTCTATGGCCTGCTGCTCGCTGAGTTTTTCGCGGTAGGCCAGCAGATCGTTGGCGATGCGAATAAACAGGTTCTGGAATGGATCGCCCAGTCTTTTCAGGCGGCGGTCGTAGGCGTATTTGCCTGTGGTCTGTTTGTAGTTCTTGGCGAACCACTGTTTGCCGCTACTGTCTCTGACCTGTATATCTAGATCCATGGTTTCGCCATCGGACTGCAGTATGGTCCCGGTGATATACAGATCCATAATCACGCTGTCGGTGGGAGTGACGCGAATAGCGCCCCAGGCACCGCTTTTCTCCATAACTTTGGCCAGCTGATTGGAGAAATAAATGGCCTCGGCGTAGCGCACCTCGGGAAATACAGTGTCACTTTCGTCGGTGAGGTACAGTCCATCGTTGAGGGTGGGAATGCCTACATCTAACAGTGCAGCATCGGAAATCTGCTGGCTGGGGGTGCGCAGGGTGAGAGCGGTGGACGAGGTAATCTTATCTGTGGCAGCTACAGCCGGAGGTGCAGTGATTGCCAGTACAGCGACACAGGCAAACAGAGTTGCCGCAATCAGTTTGCGCTGAATCTGATTGGCTCGATTAGTCTCTGCAATGCTGGTTTTCATAATCCTGTCCATCTGGGTCTAAATTTAGTTATCTAATTTGCTGGTTAGTTTAGATTACTGGTTTTTGATACGCCTATATTCGTCCCATAGTCGCTCGCGCAGCACTGGATCTGTCTCTTTCATGGCGGCATCCCGTATCTGTCGTTCGACTATATCATCACCCTGACCATCATCTATATCCTCGGGGATTGGCAGAGCTTCGCCCTGTGACCCCTCAGCGCCTGCTGAACCCCCACTGTCTTGACCCTGGGTTTTGCCGCCCTCTGATTGAGAGCCCTCAGCGCCTTCAGCGCCATCTGAGCCCTCAGCGCCATCCGAGCCCTCGCCACTGCCTTCGGCGGCGCGTTTCTCGAGTTCGGCATTGGCTTCGGCCATACCTCCCTCAGAGCCCTCTTCAAACAGGGGTTCATCGCTATTGTTTTCCATACCGGTGCTGCCGCTAGGGCTGAGGATATCTATTTCGCTGGTACTTTTGCCGGAGCCACCCACAGCATCATCAAAGCCGTCGAGTGAGTCATCCAGAGCCTTATCCAGATCTTCAACAGACTGTCCGTCTCCGGCGCTTCCCGCTGAGCCACTGCCATCTGCTCCCTGAGGTTCTCCAGATTGCCCGCCGGACTGTTCTCCGGGCTGACTGCCGCCGGGCATTCCACCGCCAGGCATTTCACCACCGGGCATTCCACCGCCGGGCATTCCACCGCCGGGCATTCCACCGCCGCTAGCGCCACCACCGCTAGCGCCACCACCGCTAGCGCCACCACCGCTAGCGCCGCCACCACTGGAACCTCCACCACTGGAACCTCCACCACTGGAACCGCCGCCGCTTGAGCCACCGCCACCACTTGCACCGCCGCCACCGCCGCTGGAGCCCGAGGGTCCAGAGGAACCTCCGGGAGGGCTGTAGGAGGGCATTTGGCAGGCGCTTAACAGCAGCCCAATAATCAGAGCACTGAGCAGCCCTGCGATTCTTTGGCTGAAGCTGGCGGTAGTTGCTTTGGTATAAGTCATAAACAGCTCGTCGATTGTCTAGCTCTGGGGAGCCGGTTTGTCATAAAAAATAATATGCTCCGCCGGTTCGGTCTGGCCGGCGATAAGTCGCGGTCTAAAGCGCTGATTGTTAATTTCTTTGCGCAGGGCCTGCAGCTGCTCGCTGGATAGGTCTGCGGCGGGGTCCTGCACAGCTATATCCTGGGGCACGCCAAACTCAGATACCATCATGTTGACTTGCAGCTGAGTTTCGCTGGGGCCCGCAACCATATCTGACTCTGGGCCTTTGTTTAAGCTAAAGCTGATCATGCGAGGCTTGCTAAACAGCTCTTCGCGCAGCTGTTCTGCCTGTTCATTGTCTTCAAGCACATCATAGGCCAGTTGATAGGCCTCGGTGGCAGAGAATCTTTGGCCAAATACCAGGTACCAGTCGCCCAGTTCGGCAATGGCCAGGGCCTGATCGACTTCGCTGCTATCTTCCTGTTGCACCAGTGACTCTACCACCCTCTCCAGAGCGACTTTGCCACGGTGAAAGTGTTTGTGGGAGGTGCTTGAGGAGGCGCGGGTACTTGCGCTGCCAGTGGAAAATGTCATACCTGACTGGCTTGGTTCGCCATACTCCTTGATATGGTTGGCAATAAAGTACTGCAGATAGCCAAGGCGCCGGTAGCGATCCGGGGCTTCAGGATCATCCAGGGACACATCGGTCTCGAGAATATGGTGCATGCGCATGGCAATGCGTTCAGAGACGACCAGATTGGCATAGCCGCCATTGGAAGAGCGATCATCGTAGCTGTTTAGATACCAGTCGAGCATCTGGTCGAGTACAGGCAACATGCGTACATCATTTTCACCATAGGCTTTGGTATTGATGCTGTATAGATTTTCCAATGCCTTCTGGGACTTATCCCAGTTGCCCATATAGCTTTCGGTATCAGCAATAGATAGCAGGTAGGGGGCCTGGGTCAGACTATCCAGGCCATAATTAACCCGCTCAATTTGCATGCCGCGCTGGAAGGCCTGACGGGCATCTGCATAGGATTGCTTTGAATAGAGCGATTTACCCAGGCCCAGATAGAGATCGGATAGCTCGGTTGAATAGGCGCTGTACTCGGCTTCGACATTGTTGATTGCATCTATATAGTCTTCTACCGGATCAGAGATGGGCTGTTGCTCGTCAATCTTTTGGGCGTACCCAACCGTACTTGCAACTGTGAGCGCAGAGATAACAAAAATGGTAAATAGACTGTATTTATAGCTTATGAGAATTTTCGTCGTAAATTCGTGTGTGGACATTACCAGCTCCTAAATAGACTAAAAAATTAGAGTCTTGACTTAAAGGCCGGTTCCGTGGCGAGACCAATGAATGGCAAGTTTTCTAGCTTTATCCATTGCCATTGAATTCTTTGACTGCAAAATCATGGGGTTAGCACGATAGCAGCGATTAAATATTTATTTTCTAGACACAGTTTACACTTTTGGCTGCTAGAATCTTGTGGGTTTTAGGCTGCAAAACAATAAATTTTAACTATTTGCTCTGCCAGCAAATTTTTATACGCAGGAACTAGAAATATGACGCACAAAATCATAAGACACACAATTGAGAGTTAGGGATTTAGCACAATGACGAGCAAACCACTTGAGGGTCTGAAGGTAATTGAATTGGGCCAACTGCTGGCTGGGCCATTCGCTGGCTGCATGCTGGGTTACTTTGGTGCCGAAGTTATCAAGGTAGAGCCCCCGGGCGGTGACCCAATCCGCAACTGGCGCGAGGTTAAAGATGGGACATCGCTGTGGTGGCGCAGTCTGGGGCGCAATAAAAAATGTATTTCCCTGGATTTAAAAACTGAGCAGGGCCGCGACCTGGTGCGCGAACTGCTCAAAACTGCAGATATAGTGGTAGAGAATTTTCGCCCTGGGGTGCTCGAGGAGTGGAACCTGGATCCGGAGAGCCTGCGGGCAGACAACCCGGACCTTATCTATGCCCGTATCTCGGGCTATGGTCAGACCGGCCCCTATGCCAAAAAGCCTGGGTTTGCCTCAGCCTGTGAGGCCATCAGTGGCTTCCGCTTTGTGAATGGCTATCCGGGAGAGGCCCCGGTGCGCCCGAATCTCAGCATTGGCGACACAGTATCCGGGTTGCATGCAGTGATGGGTATTCTGATGGCTCTGCGCTCCAGAGATCAGGCCAATGCCAGTGGTCGGGATGGCGGGCAGGTGGTCGATGTGGCCCTCTATGAGTCAATGTTTAATCTGCTGGAGGCGGTGATTCCGGAATACGATGGCGCCGGAGTGATTCGTCAGCCCTCTGGTACTACTGTCACGGGGATTGTGCCCACCAATACCTACAAATGTGCCGACGATAAATTTTTGGTGATCGGGGGCAATGGCGATTCTATTTTCTCACGGTTGATGGTGGCCGTAGGTCGCGAGGATATGTCTACAGATCGAAAATATGCCAGCAATGCTGAGCGGGTGATTCACGAAGCTGACATAGATCTGGTGCTGGCCAACTGGTGTGCGGCAAATAGTTTGGCTCAAGCCATGGCGGTGCTTGAGGAACATCGGGTACCCTGCGGGCCTGTGTATAACGCCGCAGATATGATGGAAGATGAGCATTTCAAATACCGGGAATTATTTGAAGCGGTTGAAATTAACGGTGAATCCCTCAAAATTCCCGCCCTGTTACCCAAGTTGCAGAGCACTCCCGGCGGCACAGAATGGCCGGGCCCAGAAGTAGGGTCCCACACGGATGAAGTGCTGCAGAGCTTGGGTCTGGACAAGGCTCGCATTGCCGACTTAAAAACAAGCGGTATTGTGGCTGACGCACACAGCTAATTGAGAGAGAACCCTATGACGATTACTTCATTTATGCCACCAAAGCGCACCCTGATGGGCCCTGGCCCTTCAGATGTAAGTGAGCGCGTACTTCAGGCCATGGCCAGGCCCACTGTGGGGCACCTAGACCCTGCCTTTGTAGGCATGATGGATGAAGTAAAACTGTTGCTGCAGGCTGTCTTCCAGACTAAAAATGAACTGACCTTTGCTGTCTCTGCTCCTGGCTCTGCTGGTATGGAGTGCTGTTTTGCCAATCTGGTGGAGTGCGGTGACAAGGTAATTATCTGCCAGAACGGCGTGTTCGGCGGGCGCATGAAAGAGAATGTAGAGCGCTGTGGCGGCACTGCCATTATGGTTCAGGATGACTGGGGTACAGCGGTTGATCCGCAAAAACTGGAGGACGCGCTCAAAGCTCATCCGGATGCTGTGCTGGTGGCCTTTGTACATGCGGAGACCTCCACCGGCGCTCAGTCGGACGCCAAAACTCTGGTCGAACTGGCCCATAAGTATGATTGCCTGACAATTGTTGATGCTGTGACCAGTCTGGCGGGCTCGCCACTCAAGGTGGACGAATGGAATATAGATGCCATTTACTCGGGCTCGCAGAAGTGCCTGTCTGCACCTCCGGGACTGTCGCCGGTAAGCTTTAATCAGCGTGCTGCAGAGAAAATTCGCAGTCGCGGCAGCCGCGTCCAGAGCTGGTTTTTAGATCTTAATCTGGTAATGGGTTACTGGGGCGGTGAGGGCAAGCGCGCCTATCACCACACGGCGCCAGTTAACTGTCTGTATGGTTTGCACGAGTCTCTGGTGATAGTGCAGGAGGAGGGACTTGAGAATTCTTGGGCTCGCCATCAGCAGAATCATCTGGCCCTGCGCGCTGGCCTGGAAACTATGGGGATTGGCTTTTTGGTGCCAGAGCAGGATCGACTGCCCCAGTTAAATACAGTGTATATTCCGGAGGGGGCAGACGATGCGGCAGTGCGCACAGCACTGCTCAATGAATTTGACCTGGAGATTGGTGCTGGTCTGGGTGCGCTGGCTGGCAAAGTATGGCGCATTGGCTTGATGGGCCATGCCAGCCATCAGAAAAATGTCGACTACTGCCTCAGATCGCTGCAGTCGGTGCTGGATTCCTAGGCGTCATTACTCGACTGGCATTAACTCCATCAGTGCTAAAACACTGGCCTGCACGCCAGCAATGATGGCTGGCTTGGGTTCAATTTTAAATAATGGGCTGTGGTGAGAGGCTATTTTTGGCCCAGTGCCACTGATAGCGGCTTTCAAGTCTTCCTCGCTGGTACCTCCCACCGAAAAATACACACTGGGTATCTCTGGCTCAGTGGTAAATGAGGGGAAGTCCTCTGCCCCCATGCCTTGAGAGGCTATATTGGTGACCCTATCACTGCCTAGATTTGTCTGCCAAACCGCTCTCAGCCGCCTGACTAGTGCATCGTTATTGATGGTGGGCGGGGTGGATTCGTCCAGGATAATCACCTCTGGCAGCTTGTCTTCGGGGAGACCAGCCACGCGTCCCATATTCACCGCAATACGCTCAATGCCCTCTAACAATGTATCCCTGGTTTGCAGATTGGTATTGCGCACTGTCAGCTGCAGTTCGGCGCGATCGGAAATAATATTGTGCTTGGTGCCACTGTGAAAGGCGCCCACGGTCACTACACCAGCTTCTCTGGGGGGCAGTTCCCGGGAAACCAGTGACTGTAGTGCAACCACTATCTGGCTGCCGAGCAATACTGGGTCCTTGCCTGCATGGGGTGAGGCGCCATGGGCGCCAATACCATGGACAATAATATCCACTGTGTCGGCTCCGGCAAATGGCGCACCCTCTTGCACATTGATTAATCCGGCGCTCAACCCTGCAGAAACATGGAAGGCCAGGGCATAGTCTGGGGTGCCAAAGCGCTGCCAGAGATTATCCCGCATCATGGTCGCCGCACCTATCACACGCTCTTCCGCAGGTTGGCCGATCAGCATCAATGTACCTGACCAGCTGTCGCGGCGCTCAGCCATCTGCTTGGCCGTCCCCGCCAGGCTGGTGATATGCACATCGTGACCGCAGGCATGCATTACCGGGAAAACTTTGCCGGTAATAGGATCCAGCTGCTTGGCTTTGGAGGCATAGGCTAAGCCTGACTTCTCCTCAAGGGGCAGGCCATCCATATCTGCGCGCAGCATTACCAGTGGCCCAGGGCCATTTTCTAACAGGGCGACAATGCCCGTACCACCTATGCCTTCGCTGACTTCGAAGCCACTGCCTCGCAGTTCTGCCGCCAGTTTGTTGGCGGTGCGCACCTCAGCGGTACTGAGTTCTGGGTTGCGATGAAAGTCGACAAACAGATCGCCAAGGCGCTGTTTATAGTCTGCCTGTATAGACTGCAAAAGCTGCTCTGCGTTGGCTGAAACTGATAGCAGGCTAGTTAATAGTGCAGCGCTGACAAATAATTTTAGGTTATATCTGGTCATCTGTGGCCTCAATTAATTTTCTGCGGTTACTGCTTTATCTCGCCTGATTTTGCCCATATGTGTAGATAAAGTCACTCAATACATTGCCCACCTGCTTAAGGCTGTGGCCGCTGCATTTATCAATGCTGTCCTCAGTGGTGTGCCAGTAAGTGGGGAAAGGGTAGTGAATTAGGTCTACCACTGGTATGCCTGCCTCTAAAAAGGGTAGATGGTCGTCGCTAATATAGTGCCCGCGACTATTTTTAAAGGCGCTGGCTCCCTGACGTGTGGCTATGGCCCAGAGTTGATCCATCAGCGGCCGAGCTCTGGTCTGAGAGAATAGCTCGCGGGGAATAGATAGATTTTTGTCGCAGACCATATCGACAATAATGCCGGCGCTAGGTCTGTATTGAGGGTTGGCGGCTATAAATTGGCGTGCCCCAATAGAGAAGGGCCGATTATTAATCTGGCCCATGTCTTCTAGGTCAAAAAATATCAGGTCCACAGTGATTGGGGCGGGCTTAGAGGCCAAAAGCCGCGCGATCTCTAGTAACACAGCTACGCCGGATGCGCCGTCATTGGCTCCGGGAACGGCCATTAGGCGCCGGGTTTTATCCCTGTCTCTGTCGGCATGGGGTCTAGTGTCCCAGTGGGCTCCGAGCATAATTCGCTCACTGGTCGCTGTATTGCTACCGGCGACCGGAAAACTGGCCCAGAGGTTGGTGCCCTGCAGATCATAGGCGGCAAAGTGCTGTCTGCTGAGTCTGGCATTTAGGGGCTGTAGACTGCGCTCTATATACTCCAGAGTGCGCTGTTTAGCTTGCTGGTTGTCTGGTTCTCTGGGGCCAAAGGCCATCTGCTGGGCAATATGCTCCATGGCCAGCTGGCCATCGAAAGAAGTGGTGTCAGCTGCCGCAGATGTGGCTGCCAACAGGGCTATGAGTAGCAGTCTGTTTAGATACCCCATAACCACCCCTATAAATTAAGCCTGCTTGTCGGTGGCGGGCCTGTGCTCTTGCAGTGCAATCTGAGAATAACCATAGATCACGGCAATAATAGGACAGAGAATATTGAAGAAGGCAAAGGGGGCATACATAAAGGTGCTAACCCCCAGGGTAGCTGACATATAGGCGCCGCAAGTATTCCAGGGCACTAGTGCCGAGGTCAATGTGCCAGAATCCTCTAGGGTACGAGCCAGATTAATTGTGCTGAGCTGGCGCTCTTCATAGGATTTAACAAACATCTGCCCTGGGATAACAATGGACAGATACTGGTCGGCAGCCAGAAGATTGGTGCCTATACAGGTGCCTACGGTGGCAACAATTAAATCACCTGCGGACTTAACTCGGCTCAGAGCTGCCTCCACTAGACGCTCGAGCAGACCTGTGCGGCGCATGGCGCCCCCAAAGGCCATGGCATTGATAACCAGACCTATGGTGGTGAGCATGCTGCTCATGCCCCCCTTGGATAGCAGGGCATCCAGAGATGCATTGCCTGTATCGGAACTGTAACCCAGAAACATGGAGCTAAATAATCCTTTAAATACCGCGGCACCTTCATTCAGGCTGCTGTCATTGGCTAGGGCAATCACTGTGTCCCACTGGAAAACTGCAGCAAATAAGCAGCCTGCCAAGGTGCCACAAATCAATGTTGACAGGGCAGGGAGCTTTTTCACTGCCATGGTCAACAGCAGGATCATAGGGATTAGCATTAGCGGGCTAATCTTAAAAGTCTCTTGCATGGCGGCCTGCAAAGTCTCGATATCATCGATCACCAGATTGGTACCGCTGCCAATGCCCAGGATAAAGAACAGCACCAGAGTGATCAGAAAGCCGGGAATAGTGGTCCACAGCATATGTTGAATATGGTCAAACAGATTGTTGCTGGTTACTGCGGCCGCCAGGTTGGTAGTCTCTGACAGTGGCGAGAGTTTGTCGCCAAAATAGGCACCGGAAATAATAGCTCCGGCGCTGGCAGCCAGGGATAGATCCAGTGCTGCGGCAATACCCATCAGGCCTATGCCCAGGGTGCCGGCCACTGTCCAGGAGCTACCAATGCTAAAGCCCAGCAGGGCGCAGACCAGACAGGCAGTCAGATAAAAATAATCTGGCGACATCAGCTGAACCCCATAGTAGATCATGCTGGGCACAGTGCCCGAGAGTATCCAGCTGCCGATCAGTGCACCGACCATCAGCAGTATAAGCAGTGACTGCAGCGATACCGCTATGGTATCTATCATGCCCTGCTCAATCTCTTTCCAGCTGTGACCATTTTTAATACCGATCATGGCGGCTACAGCTGCGGCCATAATCAGTGCCACCTGATTGGGGCCAAAGGAATCCAGCCCAAACACATACACAGTGCCGGCCAGCATGGTAATTAAAATAACCACCGGAGTGATGGCATCCAGTAAGCTGGGTTTTGTTATTATTTTGCTCATAGGGGGATCAGTATCTGCTAATAATTTATTTTTGGAGCCGCTAAGTTACCAGTCTGCCCGCTATCTATCTACCTTTCTGGACAATACAATATGGCTGAGAGTTTTTTCTACTCCATCCAGGGTAGCTATGCGGTCGATGCTATTGTCCAGGGCCTCGGTGGTGGCCTCAGTGACCTTGGCGATTAAATCGTATTGACCGCTAATGGTGCAAAGCATATCCAGCTGAGGCACTTTATGGATCTGGCGAACAATATCGGCCGTCTTTCTGGGAATCACCGAAATCATAATATAGGCGCTGACCTGCTGCTGTTGGTAATGGGGGTTAATTTTGATGGTGTAACCCTGGATTACACCGCTGCGCTCAAGTCTCTCCATGGTCTGCTGCACTGTAGCCCGACTTAAACCCAGCTCATTGGCCAGGTCTGAAACTGTACGACGGCTATTTTCCTGGAGCAAACGCAGCAGTTGCTGTTCATTTTTCATGTCAATATGCCAATTTATAAATCATTTTGATAATTAATAATATACAAAATGATAAGAATGGCAATACAAAATGACAATTTAAAGCCCTACAATAATTCCATCTTAGGTACTTATATTAGGTGTGAAATGAGTCAGGCGGCAGCGGTTCAACTAAATAACAATATTAAAACTCAACAGCGATTGATGGTGGAGGAAGACTGCCGTCAGCAGATCGCCTTTACCGCGCCCCATACCCAAAACTATCTGGAGCCTGTGCTGGCAATGTCCAGACAGCGACTGCGCGACAATGCCCGACGGTTTATGGCAGCTATGCCAAGAGTACGAGCGCATTTTGCGGTGAAAGCTAATCCCGATCCTGAAATTCTGCAGATTTTTAAACAGGAGGGTACCTGCTTCGAAGTTGCCTCTATTGCAGAGATAGATGCCATGGTGAAGCTGGATGTGGATATGGAGACAGTGTTCTACTCCAACCCGATAAAATCCCCGGTCTCTATTGCCCATGCCGCTCGAGCTGGCATGCTCTGGTACTCTGTGGATACGCCAGAAGAGGTGACTAAAATTGCCGCCATCAAGCCTGATGCCAAGCTCTATCTGCGTATTGAAGTCAGCAATGAAGGCTCTAACTGGCCTCTGGCCGGAAAGTTTGGCGCTAGCCCCTCCGGTGTAGAAATGATTATTGAAACCGCTAAACGTCTGAATATGCAGATCTGCGGTGTTACCTTTCATGTGGGTTCCCAGTGCGGCAATATCAGTAACTGGGTGGAGGGAATCAAGGCAGCAAAAGCGCTGTTCGCCAAGCTGTCTGACCATGGATTTGCACCTGAACTACTCAACCTAGGTGGCGGCTATCCGCTGCAATTTAGCGGTGATGAGCCCAGCATTGAAGAGATTGGTGCTGAGATCAATAAAGCGCTGGAGTCTATCCCTGAGCAGATTCAGGTAATGGCTGAGCCCGGACGGTTTTTGGTAGGATCTGCCGGCTGTCTGTTGACTCAGGTAGTGGGTGTGGCCACCCGCGATGATGTGCGTTGGGTCTATCTGGATACTGGTTTCTACGGAGGCCTACTGGAGATTACCGGAGACTTTCCTGTCAATCTTATCAGCGAGCGCACCGGTGAGCCCGGTACCTGGACCATGGCTGGGCCAACCTGTGATTCCATCGATGTTATGGGTCGCCACACATTGCCAGACAATACCCAGGCTGAGGATTTTATCTATATGCCCAATCTGGGCGCCTACTGCACCACCTGTGCCTGCGACTTCAACGGTTTCCCCGTACCTGTTTTGCGCATGGTGGACTAGGGTAGAGAAATATTGTCTAACTGGTGCATCCAAATGGCGCTTTGATCGCGTCTAATCTGTAAATCTAGTACTGTTAAAGCTATAGCGCATCTGGCCCTGCTCTCAGGGCCAGATATGGTTTTTTTAGGGGGCTCAATAAATGTCTGCAGCAATAAAAATATTTAAATATCTTGTCGGCCTACTATTGGTGGCTGTGCTGGGAGCCTATTTTTGGTTCTGGGCCACCCCTGTCGGCATCAACAACTACATCAACAAAGTGAGTTTTCAGCTGGCCATTGATTCTCCTGAACTGATTACTGCTCTGGGTATTATTGATAATACGCCTCTGGATTTTCACAGTGGCAAACTGGCCTCCTATACCCTGGAGGCGGAGGAGGAGTCCCTGGCCAGGTTGCGGACTGCTCGCGCCGGCCTTGATAATTACGGCCCCGAGGGGCTTGAGGGGCAGGAGCTTCTCAGCTGGCAGATAGCGGCGTGGTTTTTTGAGGATCTAATTCGCTCCGCAGAGCACCCCTATGGCGGCTATATGGTCAATCAGATTTCTGGTCCTATGGTGAACTTGCCACAGTTTTTGACCGACCGACACCAAATTATTAATGATAAAAGCCTGACCCGCTATATTTCGCGCCTAGAGGAATTTGGCAGAGTTATAGGGGAGGTCAAACTGCGGGTGATGGACGCCAGAGACAATGGCACGGTGCCACCGGATTTTATTATTGAAAAAGTGTTGGTGGGTATGCGCGCATTTTCCGAGGCCTCGGGCAACGACAATGTACTGATTGCCAACCTGCCAGCCAAGCTGGAGAAACTCGACAATATAAGTCCAGAGCGCAAGCTGCTGCTCAGTGAGCAGGCGGTAGATATAGTCGACAATCAGATTGTTCCCCAGTATCTGGAGATGATAGCCCTGTTTGAGACGCTTTTGAGCGAGACTAATCATGATGCTGGTATCTGGCGCCTGCCCCAGGGCGAGGCAATCTACACACAGGCTCTAAAGTCCAACACTACCACTGATATGAGTGCTGAACAGATACATCAGTTAGGTCTTTCTGAGGTAGCCCGCATTGAGCTTGAAATGGCTCAAATTTTGACCGAGCTGGGTATGACCGAAGGCAGTATATTTGAGCGAATTCAGACTCTTATGGAGCTGCCGGAACACAACTTTCCCAACACTGACGAGGGGCGCGCTGAACAGATTGCCTACTTAAACCAGGTGAATGATCAGCTGATGGCTATGGCTGACCAGCACTTTGTCACCATTCCTCCGCAGCCTCTGGAAATACTGCGGGTACCTCTTTATGCTCAGGATTCCTCCCCCGGGGGTTACTATCAGCCGCCGGCGCTGGATGGTTCTACACCAGGACGTTTTTATATCAACCAAAAAGATACCAGTGACAATCCGCGCTGGAAACTACCCACCTTTATGTACCACGAGGGGGCGCCTGGCCACCATTTTCAGATTTCCGCGGCCCAGCTAATTGAGGATGTCCCACTGCTGCGAAAGCTGAGCCCATTTAGTGCCTATACTGAGGGCTGGGCCCTGTATGCGGAGCGCATTGCCTTTGCTGATATGGCTGTCTACGACCAAGACCCTCTGGGCAATCTGGGCCGTCTGCAGGACGAGATGTTTCGGGCTGTGCGGCTGGTGGTGGATACAGGTATGCACGCCAAGCGATGGAGTCGGGAAAAAGCCATTGACTATATGAGGGTAAAAACCGGGCTTACTCAGGCTGAGGTTACTCGAGAGATTGAGCGCTATGTGGTCTGGCCTGGCCAGGCTACCTCCTACAAAGTGGGGCAGCAGGCTATTTTGGCAGTGCGGGCTAAGGCTGAACTGGCCCTGGGTGAACAGTTTGACAGCAGACTGTTCCATGAGGCGCTTTTGTCCAGCGGCGCTATGCCTCTGGCGATTCTAGAGTGGAATATAGACCAGTGGATCGCTCAGCAGAAAGCTAAATAACCGACTTATTGCGCAGAGTTTCGATTTGTAACTCTGTGTACTCGAGGTACTCCCCTAGTACGGAAGCAGTGTCATCTCCAAGGGATGGAGGTGGCACTGCATATTCTATAGCGGTGCGACTGTAGTTGATTGGATTGCCCACCAGTTGCACCTCTCCAGCACGTTTATCTTCCATGGTTACCAACATTTTGCGAGCCAGTATCTGGGGGTTCTGAAAAACCTGATCTATGGTATTGATTGGGCCACAGGGTACCTGATGCTGTTCCAGCAGCTGCAACCATTGCTCACTGCCGCGCTGGGCGAGGCGCAGACTAATCTCTGTGCAGAGTGACTGACGGTTGCTGACCCGCGCTGAGTTGGTGGCATAGTCGCTATTATCTGCCCAGTCAGGCATATCCAGCACTGAGCAAAGGCGTCTGAATTGACTGTCATTACCTACAGCTAAAATAAGATGGCCATCGGCGGTGGCAAAGGCCTGATAGGGGACTATATTGGGGTGTGCATTGCCCAGGCGGCCAGGAACAGTGCCACCGGTTAGATAGTTGCTGGCCTGATTAGCTAGCACAGCAGCCTGTACATCCAGCAGTGCCAGATCTATATACTGACCAAGACCAGACCTGTGACGCTCCAGCAGAGCGCCCTGAATTGCATTGGCGGCATAGAGTCCGGTAAACAGGTCGGTTACTGCAACCCCCACTTTTACCGGGCCGCCGTTTTCATGGTCCGGATCGCCGGTGATACTCATTAGTCCGCCCATACCCTGAATTAAAAAGTCATAGCCTGGACGTTCGGCATAGGGGCCGGTTTGGCCGAAACCGGTAATTGAGCAGTAGACTAAGCCGGGGTTTATCTCAGCCATGGAGGCATAGTCCAGGCCATATTTTTTCAGCCCATCCACCTTGTAGTTTTCGATCAGCACATCAGCTTGCAGTGCCAGTTGGCGGATAATCTCCTGCCCTTCGGGCTGGGTGATATCCACAGTCACCGACTGTTTACCGCGGTTGGTGCAGAAGAAATAGGCGGCGTCTTCGGTATTATTACCGGCTCTATCTTTAAGGTAGGGAGGCCCCCAGTGGCGGGTGTCGTCACCCACTTCCGGGCGCTCTATTTTTATTACTTCAGCACCCAGATCGGCGAGCATCTGACCGGCCCAGGGGCCAGCCAGAACGCGGCTCATATCCAGTACTTTATATCCAGCCAGTGGTCCTGCCATAAGGCTTACCCGAAGGCCGGAATACCGGTCTGAGCGCGACCCAGAATTAGCGCATGCACATCGGCGGTGCCCTCGTAGGTGTTGACCACCTCGAGGTTGAGCATATGGCGCATCACTGAATACTCATCGGAGATACCGTTGCCGCCGTGCATATCTCTGGCCATACGAGCTATATCCAAGGCTTTGCTGCAGTTATTGCGTTTCATTAATGAAATAAGTTCGGGAGCCAGTTCGCCGCGATCTTTCAGGCGACCGGCGCGCAGGGAACCCTGCAGGCCCAGGCTAATTTCAGTCTGCATATTGGCCAGCTTCATCTGAATCAGCTGAGTAGCAGCCAGAGGCCGGTTAAACTGCACGCGGTCCATGCAGTATTGACGTGCCCCATGCCAGCAGTCTTCGGCGGCGCCCATAACGCCCCAGCTGATACCGTAACGGGCTGAGTTGAGGCAGCCAAATGGACCTTTCAGGCCCTGCACATTAGGCATTAGTTGATCTTCTGGCACAAACACCTCATCCATCACAATCTCGCCAGTGATTGAGGCGCGCAGTGCCAGCTTGCCTTCAATTTTGGGGGCGGATAAACCTTTCATGTCTTTATCCAGAATAAACCCACGGATAATGCCGTCGTCAGTTTTGGCCCAGACCACAAAGACATCGGCAATAGGCGAGTTGCTGATCCACATTTTGCTGCCGGATAACAGGTAGCCGCCATCGACGGTTTTGGCGCGGGTTTTCATACCACCTGGGTCTGAGCCAGCATCTGGCTCGGTCAGGCCGAAACAGCCCACCCACTCGCCAGTGGCGAGCTTTGGCAGATATTTCTCGCGCTGCTGCTCTGTGCCGTAGGTATAGATGGGGTACATCACCAGACTGGATTGCACACTCATCATTGAACGATAACCGGAGTCCACCCGTTCAATTTCTCTGGCCACCAGCCCGTAGCAGACATAGTTGACGCCGGAGCATCCGTAGCCATCAATAGTGGCGCCCAGCAGGCCCAATTCGCCCATCTCGTTAAAGATAGCTCGGTCAGTGGCTTCGTTGCTAAAGGCTTGACGCACTCTGGGTGCGAGTTTTTCCTGAGCATAGTTGGCCGCAGTGTCGCGCACCAGCCGCTCTTCATCCGTTAACTGATCATCCAGATTAAATGGATCTTGCCAATTAAATTTTCCCCAATCACCAGCCATGTTGCTAACCCTTCACTTGATAATGGTGCGCCGTGGCGTCTAGCGCACTGGTTGCACGTTCGATTAATAGATCAATTTCTTCATGGCTGCTGACAAATGGCGGTGAAATAATCATTGAATCGCCCACTGCGCGCATGACTAAATTATTGCTGATGCAGAACTCACGGCAGATACCGCCAGATTTTTGTTCTGGCTCCAGGCGCTCTTTAGTTGCTTTGTTGCGCACCAGCTCGATGGAACCCAGCATGCCAATACCGCGCACATGGCCCACAATCGGATGCTCTGCCAGAGCCTGCCATTTGCTCTGTAAATAGGGGCCCACATCGTTGGCTACCAGGTCTACCATATTTTCACTTTCAATAATTTCTAGGGTCGCCAGCGCTGCAGAGCAGGCAATCGGATGGCCGGAGTAGGTAAAGCCATGGCCAAACTCACCACCGGAACCTGTGATCACACTGGCCACTTTCTCGCTGACCATAACACCACCCAGAGGCTGAAAGCCATTGGTAACCGCTTTGGCAAAGGTCATCAGATCTGGTTCTGTACCATATGTCTGGCAACCAAACATGTTACCTGTGCGGCCAAATCCGCAGATCACCTCGTCGCTGATAAACAGAATGTCGCGCTCTTTAAGGATGCGGCTGACCTCCGGCCAGTAGCTGTCTGGTGGCACTATTACGCCACCGGCTCCCTGGATGGGCTCGGCAATAAAGGCGGCGACATTTTCAGCCCCCAGCTCATCAATACGTTTTTCTAATTCACGGGCCGCCTGCAGTCCGAATTCATGGGCGCTGAGCTCACCGCCGCTGCAGTACCAGTTGGGGTCGGCTATATGCTGAACATAGGGCAGGGTTTCAAACTGATTATGGACAAACTCAAAGCCACCCAGGCTGGCTGAGGCAATGGTGCTGCCGTGGTAGGCATTGGTGCGAGATAGAATAATGCGCTTGTTGGGCTGATCTTTAAGATCCCAGTAGCGGCGCACCAGGCGGATATTGGTGTCATTGGCCTCTGATCCGGAGCCGGTAAAAAACACATGGGTAAACTGATCTGGGGTCATGTTTACTAGGCGATCGGCCAGCTCTACTGCCGGTGCATTGCTGCACTGGAAAAAATTATTGTAGTAGGGCAGTTCCTGAAACTGTTTGCTTACCGCTTCAGCAATTTTGGGTTGGCTATAACCCAGACTGCAGCACCAGAGTCCAGACATGGCGTCGAGCAGTTTATTGCCATCTGTGTCATAGATGTAAATATGCTCTGCGCGGTTGATAATTCTGCCGGGCTTTTTTGCATAGTCGCCAAAGTCGGTGAAGGGATGCAGATGACGACGCGCATCTAATTGCTGCCACTGTTCAGTCGTTAGCATCTTGGTCATAGCTGGTCTCTCGGATTGCTTAATTAATCGGCTGCTGCGCTGGGGTTGAAACTGAATACTACAGCAGGGAAAAGGTTGTGGTTCACTGCTGTTATTAGACACCAGAGAAGGCCCGCAGTCATGTACCCAAAGGGGTGGGCGAGCCCTGTTCCACCTCAGTTGACTCTAGTCAGCCCCATAGATTTTACGTCCGTCGAACCAGGTTGAGAGCACCTGGGTAGCGGATATCTGATGGGCATTGCCCGCGGCCTCCAATGCTAGCAGGTCGGTATCCAGAATAACGAAGTCTGCCTTTTTGCCCGCCTCCAATGATCCGCTGATCTGATCATTTTGCAGCATTTTGGCACCGTTGATTGTATAGGCATCCAGAGCATCGGCCAGAGAGATTTTTTCGGCTGGGTTGTACACTCTGCCGGTCTCATCCTGTTGTCTGGTAACCGCCTTTTCCAGGTTGAAGAAGGGTCTGGGTTCTCTGGTATCTACAGGGGCATCGCTGCCTGCAGTTAAGACTCCGCCAGCAGCCGCTATAGAGCCCGCGGGATAGGAATTACTGAAGCCATAGTCACTGGGGTCAAATAAATCTTCCACCGATTTAATCTGGTCGAGAAAGGGAGACACAGTCATCAGATAGCCCACATCTGGTTCGATCCAGCCATAGGTAAATGTGGGGTAGACATTCAGTTCAGCAAACCGGCCTATATCCTCAGGGTCAATCAACTGCGCATGGGCCATAGACAGGTTAGCTGGTGAATTTGGGCTGGCTTTGCGGGCCGCCTCAAAGGCATCCAGAGCAAAACGCACCGCTCTGTCACCAATGGCATGGCTGTGCACATTGATACCTGCACTAAATAGCGCCAGGGTGTAGTTGTATAAAAATTCAGCTTCTTTTTCTAACAGGCCATTGCTTTGGGTGCATTGGGCGACCAGAAAACCATGCTCTCGATAAAAGGCTTTTTTATCTGCCGCAGAGCTCAATCTGCGCCCCTGAATGCAGGCAGCAGAATCTGTATCCACATAGGACTGCACTGAGATAGCGCCGGTTTCAGCGTCTGCACTGAAAACAGGCTGCAAATAGTTTTTCAGGGAGGCCGCATTGGGCAAGGTGGGGGGGTGGGAATGGGGATTGCCCTCGGTAACCCCATCAATAAATATTTTTGCGGTGTCCAGTTTAAAATTGGCAATTCCCCTGTGGGCTGCCTGCAGATTCTGCATATCAGCAACCACAGCATCTACATCAATGGCCGCATCCGGCTGAGGTCGGTAATCTTCAAAGTCAGCATAAAAGGCGACGGACATACGGTAGGTCAGTGAACTGTCTTTTGCGGCACTGGCAAATCCGGCGATATCTTTGCTGGTGAGCGCTGCGTCTAGAACCGAGGTAATTCCATTGGCTGCCAGCTTGTCACTGATTCTGCTTACCAACTGGTTATCTACGGCGGGGTAGCCCCAGAGATTAGGTATATTGACCAGCTTGCGGGCATCCTCGTTGAGAGCGCCATTGGGCTCTCCACTGGCATCTACTCCTACTGTGGCGATAAAGTCGACAAATTCAGCGGCTAGAGTCTCAGCGCTAAGGCCTACCTGGTTGCCGTATTTGTCGGTTGCCAGAGCCAGGGCATAGCTGTTGACTGCGCCATGGTGGCCGTCATTGCCCAGCAGCATAATAGGGTGTTCGGTCGACACTGCATCCAGCGCTGCGCGCACTGTGGGCAGCCTCTCTGAGGGCTCGTTGCCCGCAGTGTAGGACCACTGATCTACGCTGAGCCATTCGCCGGCGTCCAACCCCTGCAGACAGGGCTTTAATCTGGGTACCAGATCTTCCAGGGAATAGGGGGTGCTGGCGAGATCGCAGCTGTCAGATTCCACTATACCGGGCAGGTGGATATGCACATCATGCAGGCCGGGAATAATCATTTTGCCCTGCAGATCAATCACCTGGGTATGCTCGCCTATCAAGGCTGCCATACTGCTGTCGCTGCCTGTAGCAAGTATCTGATCACCAGATATGGCCATAGCTGAAACTACGGACTGGCTGCTATCTGCGGTATAGATAGTGCCCCCGGTAAATACTTTTTCGGCCATACTGACTGTTGGTTCCTGACAGCCGGCAAGACTGATAGTGACTAGCAAGATGGGACCTAAGGCTCTACTGAGCATGACTAACCCCCTGTTGTTGGTTTTTGACTCTGAGGTAATACTTTGCTCCATACTAATGCACCAGGGTGGTCGCCGAATACCCTCTAGGGGTAGATGGTGCATCTGGCAGATTTTTTATATAGAGCAAAGTGGCATACTAGCTCCCTGAGCCAACAAGCAGACAGATAAATAGCAGACAAATAGCGGATTTAAAATGGATAACCCAGATCAGCAGCTAGAGCAGTTTTTGCAACTGCACCCGGACATAGAGATATTTGAGGTACTGCTGCACGACCTCAATGGAACTCAGCGGGGCAAATGGTTGCCGCGGGAACAGATAGACAAGCTGTTTAAGGGGGGCTATAAAATGCCCCAGACCAGCTGTTCTCTGGATAGCTGGGGTCGTGATCTAGAGGAGCTGGTTACCGCAACCGGGGATAAAGATGGTGTTTGCAGACCCCATGCCGGCACCCTGGCACCTGTGCCCTGGGCCGATCGACCCACGGGCCAGATTATAGTCTCTATGGGTGACTTTACTGGTGAGACGCCTTACGAGGGCGACTGCCGGGTTGCCCTGGGAAATATCCTCAAACGTTTCGCCAAGCTGGGTTTAACTCCTGTGGTGGCCAGTGAGATGGAGTTTCATCTATTTGAACTGGACCGCGACCAGTTTGGTGCTCCCCAGCACAGTCAAAAGGCATTGGATGGCAGTCCAGCCCTGGGCGGTCAGACCTATGGTCTGGACGCAATGCGCGATACTGCACCGCTAATGGATGCTATTAATCGGGCCGCAGTGATTCAGAACCTGCCAGTTGATACATTGATCACTGAGTTTGGTCCCTCCCAGTTTGAGATCAATCTCGATCATCAAGACTGTGCTCTGCGAGCCTGTGACCAGGGCAGCATGCTCAAACGTGCGATTCGTCAGGTTGCCCGCAGCCATGATCGGGTGGCCTCATTTATGGCTAAGCCCTTCGCCGATCAGGTGGGCAATGGCATGCATATTCATTTCAGCCTGATCGATACCGATGGCAACAATGTCTTTAACAACGGCACTGACTCTGGGTCGGAACTGCTCAATCAGGCGGTTGCCGGCTCTCTGGCAACTATGGCCGACAGCATGGCCATCTTTGCCCCCAATATAAATTCATTCCGACGTATGGTGCCTGGCTGCTATGCGCCGCTGGCACCCAACTGGGGCTATGAAAACCGCACCACGGCGATTCGTATTCCCGGCGGTGATCAGCGGGCCATCCGCATTGAGCATAGAGTCGCGGGCGCAGATGCCAATATTTATCTTACGGTTGCTACTATGTTGGCAGGGGCTCTTTACGGCATTGAGAATAAGCTGGTGGCACCAGCCGCGGTAGAGGGCGATGCCGGAGAGGTTGAACCTGAGCTGCCGCATTTTTGGAATGATGCCATTAAAGCATTTGAACAGTCAGACTTTATTCGCGATGCACTGGGCTCTGAGATGCAGAGAAACTATGCCCAGAGCAAGCGTATGGAAAAACAGGAGTTTGACAGCAGAGTCACGCTGATGGAGTACGACGCCTACCTCTAGAGCTTGCGTTTAACCAGCAGGCTATCTATATCATTTTGCGAGAGTTTGGCTCGCGCCGCTGCAGTTTTGGAGGTATTGGCAAAGGGGCCTACCAGTACCCTGTGCCATACATCACCTGCGACAGCTTCAGATGTTTCAACACTGGCGGTCAGGTTGAGCAGCAGCAGTTTAACGCGCAAACCCTCGGCATCGGCTTTATTTCTGAATGATCCCACCTGCAGGGAATAGACATAATTTTTTCGATCCGCAGCCTGGTCTTTTGACTGCTGATCTTCCGGAATCACAATTTCTGACTCTTTCAGCATATCGTGAAAGCTAAATTTAACATCCGGTATTTCGACCTTTTCCGCAGCTTTGGTAATGGCTTTGGTGTCAGGTATTTTGCCATCAAAAACCATGGGCATAAGATACATGCCCAGCACACCAACCAGCATACCGGCAAAAAATGCTGGTGCAGAGGACGAGCCTGCAGACTTATTCTGCGTTGAGCGTGTAGCAGATTTTCTTGGGTAATTACGAGCCATGGGTTGAGCCTATTCCGGTAGCAGACAATTGTAGGTTAAGGAACCTGCTGTTACCAAACAATATCCTTATCAATAAACGTTTTTTTATAGCTCTTGGGGATCTACATCAATAGACCAGCGCACCCGGCGGCTGTCCCGGTGAGATTCTAGCTGGGGTGCCAACTGAGACAGCAGTGCCTGCAGAGCAGAGCGCTGCTTTGCCTCTAGCTGAAGCAGATAGCGAAAGCGTCCTGCGCGCTTTTCCATCATTGCTGGCAGGGGCCCCAGATAGGAAAGGTCTGGGCTGGGAGGTGCAATATTTTCTGCAAGCTGACGGACTAGCTGTAAAAAATCGTCTGCGTCGCTAGCCTGCTGGGCTTCGGCGCGGATAACTGCCATATGCCGGAAGGGAGGCAGCTGACTAAATTGACGCTGGGTCAGTAATTCTCTGGCAAACTGGCCATAGCCCTGAGTCATCAATAGCTCCAATAGTGGATGCTCTGGCTGATGGGTCTGAATCAACACCTGTCCCCGGGCTTTGCCGCGGCCACTGCGGCCAGCCACCTGAGTTAGCAGTTGGCCTGTGCGCTCATGGCCGCGAAAGTCTGGGCTAAACAGTCCACTGTCTGCATCCAAAACCGCGACCAGTGTGACATTGGCAAAGTGATGTCCCTTGGCTAGCATCTGAGTGCCTATCAAAATACAGGGTTCGCCACTGTCTGCAGTATCAAACACCTGCTGCATGGCTCCTTTGCGCCTGGTACTGTCGCGATCTACTCGCAGCACTTTGCTGTCGGGAAAACATTGCTGCAGATAGGCTTCGCTGCGTTCGGTGCCCTCACCGGCGGCGATCAGTTGCTGGCCCTGACAGCCTGGACATTGCTGGGGAATACGCCGTTGATGATCGCAGTGGTGACAGATGAGGCGACCGCGGGCTCTGTGCACTGTGAGTCGCGAATCGCACTGATTGCAATCTGCGGTCCAGCCGCACTGATGGCAGAGTAGCGCAGGGGCATAGCCACGCCGGTTGAGAAACACCAGCACCTGCTGTTGCCTGTTGAGGGTTGTACCTATGGCTGCCAATGTTGAAGCTGCTATACCGGATTCGACGCGCTCAGTTTTTAGATCGATTATCTGCCAGTCTGGTTGTACTGCATCGCCGGCTCTGTTGTTTAGTATCAGATGCTGATAGCGACCATTGGCACAGTTATTGAGAGATTCCAATGAGGGGGTGGCGGAGCCCAGAATAATAGGGATACTCTCCTGCTGAGCACGAATTACCGCTAGATCTCGGGCCGAGTAGCGAAAGCCATCCTGCTGCTTGTAGGACTGGTCGTGCTCCTCATCGAGAATAATTAACCCCGGGGCTGCCAATGGCGTAAATATCGCCGATCTGGTGCCCAGAATAATCTTTGCTTCCCCGGTTTTGGCTTGCATCCAGGCTGCCAGTCGCTGCTTGTCACTGAGTCCAGAATGCAATGTGACTACAGGCTGGTTAAAGCGGTCGCGAAAGCGCTTCTCTGTCTGTGGTGTCAGGCTGATCTCGGGAATCAACACCAGTGCCTGCCGACCGTAGCGCAACACTTTATCTATGCACTGCAGATAGACTTCGGTTTTGCCGCTGCCGGTAACACCGTCCAGCAAATAGCTATTAAAACCATGGCTTTGGATTGCATCCACAGCAGTTTGCTGTGAGCTATACAGGCGCAGAGGATCCTGCTTAAGTAGATTTTCCACAGGCCTGATGCCAGGAGGAATCACCACAGCTTCAATCAAACCTCTGTGCTCAAGCTGTTTGATAATGGTGCGAGAGAATGACTGCAAAATAATAGATTCTGCTAGCCCTGTCTGCTGATCCTGCAGCAACTCTACTAGAGCCCGCTGTTTGCGTGCCTGTTTAAGTGACTCAGGCCCCAGCCCCATCCCCAGTGTACTCAGCTTCCAGCCGGGCTGGCCGGGCTCTGGTGGCAGTTCACCGCGGCGCAGCAGCACAGGTAATGTGGAAAATAGCGCATCGCCAATGGGCTGTTGATAGTAGCTGGCTGCCCAGATAAACAGCTTAAATAATGAGGCTGGCAGCAGGGGTTCGGCATCGATCAGCTGGTCTATAGGTTTGAGCTTGTTGAGATCAAATTCAGTCTGTTGGCTGGTTTCAATAATCAGTCCGGTTACCTGGCGACGGCCAAAGGGCACCAGCACGCGACAGCCGGGCTGCAGCTCCTGCTCCGCTTGATTTTTATCAATATTAGCTGGGGCTAGGTAGTCGAATAGCCGGCGCAGGGGTGAGGGCACTGCAACACGAATAATTAAAGGCTCTAAATGGGCCATAAAAAATTGAGAATTCCTTTTGTAACCTGGTTTATTTCTGCTAGAATCCGCGCTCTTTAGAAATGGCCTACCGTGCCTTGCGGGAACTGAGCTAGGTTTCACATTACAGTGAACCCCAGTTTAACAGTTTCACGATGGGGTGGCGGCTCGCGAATTGGAGTATATGATGAAAACTGAGATTCACCCAGCCTATAACGAATTAGTTGCAACCTGCAGCTGTGGCAACGTTATTAAAGTCGGTTCAACACGCGCTGAAGGCATCTATCTAGATGTTTGCTCTGCCTGTCATCCGTTCTACACTGGCAAGCAGAAAATTGTTGATACTGGTGGTCGAATCGATCGCTTCAACAAGCGTTTTGGTGCTGCTAAGAAGTAATTAGCAGACAGCTAGACAAAATATAAAAGTGCGCCGCGGATACTGTCCACGGCGCATTTTTTTTGTCTTGTAGAATACTTATTTTTGCTGGGCTTTTTGTCGAGGCTGTCATCAGCGGTTACAATGGCGGGCGAAACTATCTCTCAGGCCTGCAGGAGGCTTTTTGTGCGCGCACTCTGGTTGTTTGTTCAATTTATTGTCGTGGCTGCCATCGCTCTGGTGGGTGCCCTGTTCGCTATGGAGAACAGCCAGTTAATCAGTGTTAATTTTATTCTGTTTAGCACCCCGACAATTAGTCTGGGTCTGTGGCTTTTGATATTTGTTGCCTCCGGAACCCTGCTTGGTATCTTTGCCAGCTCAGTTATTATCGCCAATTACCGTCGCAAGCTAAATCGCGCGCTCAAAAAGGATTAATCTATTTATGAGCAATTCCCAATCTCCGGTGATTGTCGCCCTTGATTTCGATAACCCCGCCGCAGCCCTGGCTCTGGCTCAGCAGCTGGATCCCACTCAATGTCGGTTAAAGGTAGGCAAAGAACTGTTCACTCGCGCCGGGCCCGATCTGGTCAAAACGTTGGTGGCTATGGAGTTTGATATTTTTCTCGACCTAAAATTTCACGATATTCCCAATACCACGGCTAAGGCGGTCAGCGCTGCCGCCGATCTGGGCGTCTGGATGGCCAATGTGCACGCCTCTGGTGGCAGTCGTATGATGTCAGCGGCCAAGCAGGTTTTGGATCAGCAGGGCAGTGCTATGTTGTTGATTGCTGTGACTGTGCTCACCAGCATGGACGAAACCGACCTGAGGGAGCTGGGCATTGCCTGCAGCCCCGCGGAACAGGTTGTGGGTTTAGCGCGTCTGGCCCAGCAGTCTGGTTTGAATGGTGTGGTCTGTTCGGCTCAGGAGGCCAGCTCTTTAAAGGCTGAGCTAGGTGCGGATTTTAAATTGATTACCCCTGGTATACGCTTGCCTGACAGTGTCGCTGACGATCAGCGCCGTGTGGTTAGCCCCCCGCAGGCTATAGCGATGGGCAGTGACTATCTGGTGATTGGCCGACCTATTACGCAATCGGCCAATCCTCTGGAGACGCTAGTTCAAATTAACCGGTCTATTCGCACCTGAAGCCAGCGCCGCCATCATTTTTGCAGGCTCATCTCAGGACTTCACTGCACTCTACTTTATTTTATGCGCTGATGAGCCCATTCCGCCTTATCTCCGTAGAGAATAGGTCGCAGTTAAAAATGTATAAAAAAGTCGTTTTTTATGATTGTCCTGAAAAGATTTGGGGACTAAACTACCGGGCTTTTTTTAAATTTACCCTTGAGAAAAAATAATGTCCGTCGCCACTGCAGAAGCTTTTGCACCTTTAAATAACATCACTGAACCCAAGTGGTGGACAGGTACGCCTGCTATTTCCCCAGATCGGTTTGTTATTGATGGTAATCAGTACCGGGTCAATGGTGAGCCTCTGGTTGCAAGCCCGGAACTCGCTGCCCATATGCAGAGAACATTTGACGATGTGGGCCTGGTGCATGTGGTCAATACAGGCCTAGATAATCTGCAGGCTATGCGTCTTATTGCCACTCAGGTATTAAAGAATGAGCGCCAGTATGAAGGCGGAGCTAACCCCCGCAAGATTATTGAAAAAAATGTCTATGAAGTAGGTGCACCACTGCAAGCCTGGCTGCACTACCATCATGAGATGGCCTATATTGGGTCCAGCACCAAGATGGTCAGCTTTATGGCTCACAAGATGCCAAGCGAGGGGGGTTATACCTTCGTTTCAGATAACTGTCAGGCTACCGATGCGCTGATGGCAACTCCCTTTGGTCAGAAGCTTAAAGAGTTGGGCCTCTGTTATCATCGCAATCTTTCCGACCGAGAGTCCTTTGTTGATCGCCTAGATGAGGGTGTCTACAACCACTGGCAGCAGTCTATGCTCACAGAGGATCCTGAGGAGGCTGCGGCTGAAGCCATAAGCCGTGGTCTGGAGGTTGAGTGGGGTCCAAACAGACTTTTAAAAACTAGGTTTTACATCTCTGCATTTGAGTATTTCCCGCAATTAGATCGCAATTTGCTGTACAGCAGCATGGCCGACGACAGCACCTGGTTTGATACCTGGCCTCTGGTTCAGCATCTGCCTGCCGATGAACGTCCACTGAAGTTAACCTTTGGCGATGGCAGTGAAATGACTGCTGAGGAAAAGCAGCTGTTTATCAAGATTTATGATGACTACGGTATTCCCATTGCCTGGGAAGTGGGCGATGTCGCCCTAATATGCAACTATCGCTTTGCCCATGGTCGCCCTGCGGTTCACCTTAAAGAGGGTGAGCAGAGAGAGTTGGGTGTGCTGATTGGTGAATCCTTTGATCGAGTGGAGACCCTCGAGGATAAGTGGTAGCAGGTGAGAGTTGTCGGGTATAGTGTGGCTGACTAAATAACCTAAACATTATCAGTGCAGCCTCAATGCAAACTTTAATCGAACAACTGACACATATTTTAGAACCCTCGGCCCTGTTTCTGGGCGACGATATCAGCGAAAAATACCATGCGGACTGGAGCGGTGCATCGGCCTGCGCGCCCGCAGCCCTGCTCAAGCCAAAAACCACTGAACAGCTCTCGCAAATTATGGCGCTCTGCTATGAACAGAATCAGCCTGTTGTGGTGCAGGGCGGGTTAACTGGATTGGCCGGTGGTGCAACACCCTTAAGTGGCGAGTTTGCCATATCTCTGGAGCGCATGAATGCTGTCGAAGAAATCGATGCCAGAGGCATGACCGCGACCGTACTGGCCGGAACGCCCCTACAGGTATTGCAGGAGGCGGCAGAGGAGCATGATTTATTTATGCCCCTGGATCTGGGTGCCCGCGGCAGTTGCAATATTGGTGGCAATGTAGCTACCAATGCCGGCGGCACTGAGGTGATTCGCTATGGTATGACCAGATCACTGGTGCTGGGGTTGGAGGTGGTGCTGGCCGATGGCACAGTGATTAATGCCATGAATAAAATGGTTAAAAATAATTCCGGCTATGATCTAAAGCATCTTTTTATTGGTTCTGAGGGCACATTGGGCATTGTGACCAGAGTGGTGGTTCAGCTGCAGCCCAAGCCTCTGGTTTGCCATACAGCACTCTGCGCCCTCGAAGACTATGATTCAGTGACTAAACTGTTAACTGAGCTTAAGCGCAGCCTGGGCTCTGGCCTGACTGGCTTTGAGCTGATGTGGGATAACTACTATAACAAGGTATTGGAAGTGGATTCAGATTTGCAGAATCCATTTGGTGAGGAGCACCATTTTTACCTGCTCGTTGAGTACAAAGATAATGAAACTGCCCTGGGTGCAGAGCGGTTTGAGGCAGAGCTTTTCGGCCATTTGGAGGCGGAGCTTCTGTCCGATGCTGTGGTGGCTCAGTCCCACCAGGATGCTGAGGAATTCTGGCGTATCAGAGATGGTATTGGTGAGCTGTTAAAGGCTCTGGGGCCAGTCTCTAATCAGGATGTCAGTCTGCCAATCGCGGATATTGGCGTCTTTTCGACCCATCTAGAAACAAGGCTAAAAGCTAAATACCCTGATATTGGTGTGTTGTTGTTCGGCCATATAGGCGATAACAATCTGCATGTCTGCGCCTACACTGGCCGCGAGGAGGACAAGTTGCTGATCACTGAAGATATTATGTCTATGATTGGCGAATACTCAGGTGCCATCACCGCTGAACACGGGGTGGGGGTTTTGAAGCGGGATTATCTCGAACTCTCTCGCACCCCTGAAGAGATTGCTCTAATGAAGACCATTAAAAAAGCCATGGACCCCAAAGGCATTCTTAACCCTGGCAGAGTAATCTAGCCTGGCGGGTCAGTTTTGTTCTGGATGCGACAGAACTGCCTCTAATCTGAGATGAATAGTCTCATTGGCCATGTACTTAGAATGGCCCACTGAGTATGGTTCTCCCCATCACTAGTCAATCTAAAGAGTTGTCCCCATGAGTCTGAAGCCCTTATCTGCACCTGCCTCTAATACCGTTTTGGCAGACTGCTCTGCTGATCAGCAGCCTGTTGAAAGCGAAGCTACTGTCGATGGGCTGCCGGATGGCGCCTATCTTATTGCCGGTGTCACGGTAACTGAAAATGGCGAAGTGACCCAGTACAGCCGCGACCAGATAAAAATTTATACCCAGGGGCGTTTTATGTATGCCTTTAACAATGCTGTAATTGAAAGCATTGATGTGGGTGCGGGCGATGCTAGTTGGTCAAATGGTGTAATGGTTGAGGTGCCCAGAGTGAATCACCATGGCCCAGTTTCAGGTTACAGCTTTGATGTTGCCATAGACCAGACAGAAACTGGTTTTGAGCAAACAGTTATTGGTATGGAATACGAGGGCGGTCGCCTGCTGGATATGGTTGAGGTATGGGATAAGGCCTCAACCGCCACCTCGGCTTTTGATGGCCTTTGGCAGCTACAAACCCGTGAATCCAATGAGCCAAATATTAGTGAGTTCGCTGAAACCAAGATGATTGGCGGTGGCCATTATATCTGGTTACAGAATGCTGTTTTTGAGGGCGAGCCTGTCAAGGAGTTTGGCTTTGGCACCTTTGAAGTTGACGCTAACGGCGATGCTATTGAGACTGCCATGACAAGCTCAATGCCAGATTATGAGGGCACTGTAAGTGCAGTCAAAATGGAGTTGCTCGACAAAAATCACTTTACCCAGTCATTTGTCTACAATGGTGAAACCGTTACTCAGACCTATATGAGAATGTAATCATCAAAACCTGGTTATTTTCTAGAAGTCTAAAAAGCCCGCTACTCAGCGGGTTTTTTTATACCTGTAGTCCAACATATGTTTCCGCTGACGAACCTCTATTTAGTCCTTTCTGCGATCATATTTTCGGCAATAACAGCGGCAATAGCTTGCCGCTTTGAGTTTTGTTCGGTCATTGTCTGCCACCTGTTGCCACTCTCTTCAAGAAGCTTTTTTTTCTGCCGATCTCGCTAAGCGAGATCGCGGAAATAAGTCTGCATTTCAAAAATTATTTTTGAGCTATTGGATTAAAACGACTTGAAGATTGGTACTAACATAACAGCAACTACTGCGGCCACTAGCCTCGCTAAGAACGAGCGAGCTATGGCGCAGTCGATGCAGCGACTTTCAACGGGGCTGAAAATTAATTCAGCTGCTGATGATGTCGCTGGGCTGGCTATGGTTGACCGAATGACAGCCCAATCAAAAGGGCTGAGCCAGGCCGTGCAGAATGCCAATGACGCCATAGGTATGATCCAGACTGCCGACGGCGCGATCAATGGTGTAACAGATATGCTGCAGCGTATGCGTGAACTCTCGGTACAGGCTGTTAGTGACACCAATACAGCCAGCGATCGTCAAGCTTTGGATCTTGAATACCAGGCATTAAAGTCAGAATTAACCAGAATCTTCAGCCAGACTCAGTGGAATGGTGAGAATCTCTTGGATGGGTCTCATTTTGGCGCTACCACCTCTTTCCAGGTGGGTGCCAATGTCTCACAGACTATTGAAATGTCTCTGGGTGCATTCTCAACGGCTACTCTGGGTAGAACAACCCAATACGGCAGTCATCTCTCAACGGCCCCCACCAGTGCTCAGGTATCTCAACCTACCTCGAGCTATGTGACCACCAATGATACAACGGGCACCTGGACACAGCGCGGCTCAGATATTGATGGAGAAGCTGCCGGGGATGAGAGCGGTTGGTCGACGGTTATGAGCAATGATGGCAACACCATTACTATAAGTGCGCCGCGAAATGATGGTGCTGGCGCAGACTCCGGTCATATTCGCATCTTTGACTGGAGTGGCTCGAACTGGGTGCAGCGTGGCCAGGATATTGATGGTGAGGCAAAGACATTTACCAATGGCGACTTTTCATCTTCAACTGTTAGCGTCAATGGCAATGTGGCCTCGATAGATGGCTGGGATATTTATCTAGAGCAGTTAAAGCTGGGTAGTTTAGGAGCTACAGGCCCCTCCAATGTTGCTGGCTATGCCACACCTTCAGACAGCGCACCGAACCCTACCTATGGAGGCAGAACTAGCCGAGGCGACCAAAATGTGCCCAATACAGCTAGTTATAATTACTCTGTTAATGGCAGTACGCTACAGATGTACTCCAACGCTAGGGTTTATGGGGGCGACGTACTCCATGGGCCCTATGTGGTGTCAAAGGAGCCCGTCTATGTAGCCGCCGGATCTGACCTAAGCTTTGAGTGGCGAGCTCAGGGTGGCAGCGACGCCTTCGATGTCTATGCCTATGCTCTGAACACGGATACTGGTGAGACGATTAATCTGTTAAATCAGACAGGCAGTGGTACTAATGACAGTGGTTGGCAGACGGTCAATGCAGAGATACCTACAACAGGCAACTATAAGTTCGTCTTTGTGTCCGGCACCTTTGATGAAACCTTTGGAACTGCCGCAGGAGCCTCACTCTATATAGATAATGTCAATGTAGGCGCTGCTCCCGGGGCGCTGAGCTACAGCCAGTTGCTGGCTAACTTAACGGAAGCAGGTGCCCTGACCAGTATAGCTATGAGCGAGGATGGCGATACGGTTTCAATAGCAGACTTCGGCGCCGAGAGCACAGCAGGGCAGGTGCGAGTTTACAGTTGGAATGGCAGTGCCTGGATTCAGAAGGGTGTAGATCTGGTGGGTGAGTCTCCTGGAGACGCTGTTAGCAGTATCAGTATGAGCGGTGATGGCGATACCATTGTTGTGGGTGCATCTTACAACGATGGTAATGGTACAGATGCAGGCCATGCAAGAATCTATGACTGGAATGGCAGCAGCTGGATTCAGCGCAGCAATGATATCGATGGTCAGAGCGCGGCAGATTACAGCGGACAGTCGGTGAGTATTAGCGATGATGGCAATACCATGGCTCTGTCTTCACCGGGCAATAACAGCAATGGCAACGACTCGGGCCATGTGCGTATCTTCACCTGGAGCGGGACTGCATGGACGGCTGTAGGCAATCCCATTGTAGGCGAGTCGGCTGAAGATAAGATTAACAATGTCTCTATCAGCACAGATGGCGAGACTATTGCTGTAGGCGCTACCGGCAATGATGGCAATGGTGCTAATTCTGGTCATGTTCGAATCTACACATGGAATGGCACGGCCTGGGTCCAACAAGGTGCTGATATCGACGGTGAAGCGGCAGGTGATATGAGCGGCTATTCGGTCGCCCTCAGCGATGCTGGTGACACTGTGGCTATTGGAGCGCCAGAAAATGATGGCAATGGTTCCAACTCAGGTCATGTGCGCCTCTATGATTGGAATGGCACTGCCTGGGTACAGCGCGGAGCTGATCTTGACGGGGAGACCAGTGATGATCTCAGTGGATCCTCTGTCAGCATCAACTCTATAGGGTCTACAGTAGTTATTGGAGCTACGGGGAATAATGGCAATGGCGCCGACTCGGGTCATAGCAGAGTCTACGACTGGCCGACTACCACTACCTTAGTCCATACAGCTGGAGTAGATGAGATAGACTTTAATAACCGCGATTTAGTCCAGGGAGATCGCATTACTCTGACCATTACTGGAGGTACAGAGATACAAGGAGTAATTGGCACTGAGGGTCTGGATGCATTGCTGACAGAGATGGCCGCACAGATAGAGGCCCAGTCAGGCCTGTTTACGGCAGCCTCTGCGGCGGCTGGAGTGCTGACATTCTCCGGTCTCACCGATGGCTCTTCACCCGCTGCGATTATCGTTAGCCTAGAGCAGTTTGAGGCTGTGGTTACCACAGCTATAACCACTGCATCAAAAGCTACTATCTCACTGCAGGTGATTGATAACGCGCTAACTCAAGTTAACTTGCAGCGTGCTACCTATGGTGCGGTAATGAATCGCCTTGAATATGCCATAGATAATCTCGCGGATATGGCGGCCAATACTCAGGCATCGCGCAGCCGCATTCAGGATGCAGATTACGCCAAAGAGAGCGCTGAATTAGCCAGAACTCAGATTATTCAGCAGGCGTCGACAGCCATGGTAGCTCAGGCTAATCAGCAGGCTAGGAATGTGATGGATATTTTAAACTGGAATAAATAGTCTGCTCTGCTAGGCTAAATCTGAGCCGCAGATAATCTCGGCCGCAGGCTCTGACCTGATACAGATCCAGGTTAAGCCTGAGCTGATAACCAGATAGGCGACGCCATAATAGAGACCGGTAATGCCGATTAGATCAGCAGTGAAGCTGCTATAGAGCATGGCTGTGAGCACCAGCAGGCGAGAATATTCCAGTGGGCGCACGTAGCGCTTTCCATCGAGTATTGCGCCTACAACCACCAAGATATAAGTCTGAGCCAGCACTATCATCCATAGCATTGGCAGGGGCAGTTGCGCTGCCTGAGCTGCACTCCAGAGATGGAAAATCGACAGCACAGCGTACTGGGCGATAATAGCCCCATGGACACGAGAGCTGAGGCTGGGGTTATATTTTTCAAACTGGGTCAGGTCAGATTTAGACTGGGGATACTGGGCGGCAACATCTTTGGGCTGCCAACCGGTGCGCGACCAGAGAACGCTGAATTTGTCCTGCCAGACCTGCGTGCGCCAGGCATCTTTAGCCATGCCGACAAAAATATGCAGATTGGCCCAGATTGGGTTCCAGCTAGCCAGAGGTGAACGGATGCCGTAGATGGGCTCAATCTGAGGGCTCTCTGCTTTAAAGGTACCAAACAATCGGTCCCAAATAATCAGCAGACCTCCGTAATTTGTATCTATATATTCAGGGTTCTGGGCATGGTGCACTCTGTGGTTCGACGGGGTGACCATAAACCATTCGAGCCATCCCAAAGTCGAAATATGCTGTGTATGAACCCAGAACTGATAGATCAGATGGGCTGAGGCGATGCTGACATACATATAGATCGGCATGCCAAGAAAAAAGCAGGGTATAAAAAACACCCAGGTGGTCATAAAGCTGGTACTGGTTTGACGCAGGGCAGTGCTCAGATTGTAGTCTTCACTCTGATGATGAACCACATGGGAGGCCCAAAATAGCTGACGCTCATGACTGATGCGGTGGTACCAATAGTAGAGAAAATCATACAGCAGAATGCCCAGCAACCAATGGCTGATGGATGCCATCTCAAATGACCAGACTGCATGATTTTGCTCAATTCGGGAAAATACTAGGAGGCCGATATTGAGGAATACAAATTTGGTCACCGTGCTCAGCAGGCCCATGCTCAGGCTATTAATACTGTCGTTAACCCTGTAGGTATTTTTGCCTTTTAGCCAGCCCCAACAGAGTTCAACCAGAATTAGTAGCAAGAAAATCGGTACTGCGTAAGGCACAAAATTCATAGATTCCCCAATTTCAAGAGAATATTTCACAGTAACCAGGTGCCGTGACCTAGCTATGGAGTTTGGTTACCTGCGAATATCTCGATAATTCTGTATCAATAAAGTTAGAGGGATTAGACGAAAGGCAACCATGGCCAAAGACGGCTTACTGAGATCGCTCAAAGAGGACAACAGATACAGTTCCATATCGCTCCAAATCAAGCAGCAGACTATGATCAGAGCAGCCACATTGACTGACCTAAAGTAGAGGTTCTTGTAACATGAATACAGATAGACCGCGCTGCCCAAAAGAACCATCGATAGCCTGATATTAACCATGTTCTCGACTGACGCTGCATCCAGTAGCCTCTGGTTTAAATCGGAGGCGAGATGGTATTCCGGGAACTGAGTCACCATGACGGCCCTAAAAGCCCAGAGGAGCACTATAAGAACGCATCTTTTTAGTATCTTTGGTCGAATCGATTCCAGGTAGGTTTTGGACACTTCCCGATAAGGAAATAAAGCCTTCATTTCCTCTTCTGATACATGTGTGTTTTCTTGCATCATTTCCCCCAACCAGATGGCAAACCGGATTTATTTTAATGGACTTCCGTTATGCAGGATACTCCTTTAAACGACGCAAATCATCCTGCCGGCGCCTTTAGACCTAGCTTAAAATGACTAGAGTGAGAGGCTCTATAATAGGTTCTGAGCGAGATTGTGGTTAGCCCTTTTATAGCTCTAAAAAAACGTGGCTCAATCTAGCTGAACTGCTACTAACCGGGGCTTTAGATCATTGTTAACTACAAAGATTTAAAAGAATTTATCAACGCAGAGATTCATATTGAAAAGGAGTGACCAATGCATTATTGGTTTTTAATGGCTGGTGCAATTATTTCATTAGCAGGAATGGTATTTCATGGGTTTATTGGCGGGAAAATCTATATGAAGAATGTCAATGAAAGCAGCATGGAGACATTAACGAAATCGTTAAGCCTTGTTTCTTGGCATGTATTCACCATCTTTCTTTTTATAAGCGGTTCCACCTTGATCTATATAGCTTATAACCCAACATTTTACATAGCCGCTTATCCAGTCATTGGTGTTAATCTTTTAAGCTCACTTTTATTTGTCATGCTTGGCTTAGGAAGACATAGGTTTTTATTGAGAATGCCAGGTGCCTATTTAATGGGCAGCACTGCCGTGCTTGCTTGGTTGGGAATATGACAGGCTCAATAGCAGATGAGGTCAAATAACCCAGAGGCAGCATAAGGCAAGGAAGTTATGCTAGAGACTTGGTAGGAGCATTTAGGTGGTGTGATGACCAAGCTGAAGGTGGATTTGCCATAGTATAGTTACTCTGCGGGGCTAGATTATAATTCTTAGTCATCAGACGATAATAAACGTCACCCCATAATTCTCCAGTTATAAAGTGGCAATGCCTTGCCAAACTCAGGTTTATTCGGCTAATGCCGGCGACAAATTGCCACTTGCTTAAAGATGTCATTTTCACTGTCGATCTCGCCTAGCGAGATCGCGGAAATAAGTCCGCCTCTCTGATAACCATTTTTTTGGATATTGGATTAAGACTTGAAGATAGGCACCAACATAACGGCAAGCATTGCCGCCAACAGCCTCGCTAAGAACGAGCGAGCCATGGCGCAATCTATGCAGCGACTGTCCACAGGGCTGAGAATCAACTCAGCTGCTGATGATGCCGCTGGGCTGGCTATCGCCTCAAGAATGACAAGTCAGGCCAGAGGACTAGATCAGGCTGTCCAGAATGCCAATGATGCGATAGGTATGATTCAGACAGCGGACGGTGCAGTTGCCAGCGTGACAGCTATGTTGCAGAGAATGCGAGAGCTGTCTGTTCAGGCTGCGAATGACACTAATACCAGCAAGGATAGATCATCACTGGATTTAGAGTATCAGGCACTTAAGGCAGAGATAGAACGAGTCTTTAGCAACACCCAGTGGAATGGTGAAAATCTCCTAGACGGCTCCCATTTTGGCAGTACCACATCATTCCAGATAGGCGCTAATTCCTCCCAAAAAATTGATGTTTCCCTGGGTAATCTATCTATCAACCGTCTTGGAGGAACTTCGGTACAGACAGGTTATATGGCTCATGCATCTGCTGCACCTACTCTGATACAGACCACAGCACCAGTCTCCAGCGAAACCCCTAGTGCCAGTGGAACTTGGGCTCAGCGAGGCGCTGATATTGACGGTGCTAATGCCGGCGATTATGGAGGATTTTCTGTGAGTATGAGTGCAGATAAAAACACCATTGCAATGTCTGCAGTACATCGGAGCACCGGCGGAATAAACACCGGACAGGTACGCATGTTTGACTGGAATGGTAGTGCTTGGATTCAGCGGGGTTCAGACATCAATGGCGAGGCCGCTGGAGATAAAGCAGGTTGGTCTATAAGTCTTAGCACTGACGGAAATACCATAGCAATCGGTGCTAGATACAATGATGGTGGAGGGTCTAATGCAGGCCATGTTCGTATTTATGACTGGAGTGGAGGCGCTTGGACACAACGTGGCACGGATATAGATGGGGAATCATCAGGCGACGAAATGGGACAGTCAGTTGCTCTGAGCTCAGATACTAACACCCTTGTAGTGGGATCGCCCTGGAACGATGGTGCTGGTGCTAATTCCGGCAGCGTGCGAGTCTATGACTGGAATGGAACCGCTTGGAATCAACGGGGCACTGATATCGATGGAGAATCCTCGAATAACTATAATGGCCAGTCTGTATCCATAAGTGCCAATGGATCTATTATCGCTATGGGAGCAGTAAAAAATAATGGTAATGCGGGCCATGTGCGCATTTACTCATGGGACGGAAGTGCCTGGGTTCAGTTGGGCGCTGATATAGATGGGGAAACTGCAGGCGATGAAATAGGTCAGTCCATCGCGCTTACTGCCGACGGCAACTCCATTGTGATGGGTGCTCAATTCAATGACGGAGGTGGCTCTAATTCTGGTCATGCCCAAGTATTTGACTGGAATGGCAGTGACTGGGTTCAGCGTGGTACTGATATCGATGGGGAGCGCAGTGGAGATTATAGCGGCATATCTGTCTCGATAACTGATGATGGAAACAGTATCGCTATTGGAGCTCGGGGCAATGATGATGGTGGCAGCGGCGCAGGACAAGCGAGAGTTTATAACTGGGACGGGAGCGCCTGGGTTCAACGTGGCTCAGACATTGATGGCGAGTCCTCAGGCGACGGGTCAGCCCAGTCTTTGAAAGTCAGTGGGGACGGCATCACACTAGCGGTCGGTGCTCTCTATAATGACAACAGCAATGGCAGTGATGCTGGTCATGTGAGAGTTTATGACTGGCCCACTACTTCTACTTACACTGCCGCTATAAGTACGATTGACTTCAATAATCTCAATCTTATAACAGGCGACCGAATTACCATCGATGTCATCGGAGGTGCGCAGGTTCAAGGAATCATTGGGGCAGATGGCTTGGATGCTCTTCTAACTTCTATGGCTTCGCAAATAGCTGCCCAAACAGGTCTATATGGGAGCGCATCAGCAAGCTCTGGCGTAATCAATGTAACTGGTCTGGCAGATGGTAACCCTGTCTCAGGACTCACCGTGACTCTAGAAAAAGACGCTAATAACTATGCTGACTCATTGTCACCCACAAATATAACTACCGCTGTCCTTGCCACAAGCTCTCTGACCGCGATCGACAGGGCCATGACGCAGATAAATAGTCAAATGGGAGCCTATGGAGCAGCAATGAACCGCCTTGAATATGCCATTGATAATCTCACTACTATGGCGATTAACGTCAGAGTATCGTTGAGCAGAATACAAGATGCTGACTACGCCAAGGAAACCACAGAACTGGCGCGAACTCAGATTATTCAGCAAGCAGCTACAGCTATGCTGGCTCAAGCCAATCAGCAGGCAAAGATGGTTATGGATATTCTCAATTGGGATAAGTAAGGTCGATCTCGCCGACAACTTATACCAAACAAAAAACCCCGCCTCTTTGCAGAGATGGGGTTTTATTGTTTGGGAGTAGTGATATGGGCCAATAGTTAAATGCTACTTACTCGCTGGTTGAATGACTAACTCAAGCAAATCAGCAAGTTCTCTTCGGTGGGAGCGCTGGGCATTGTGATCACTAACAAGACTGTGCACAGGCCAGTTTCGTGAGAGGGCGTTTTTCCATGAGGGGTTAGTGACTGATCGCATCACTGCTGCAGTTTCGTCCTTGATAAAGGGTATAAAGGTAGCAGGCAACTCGTGAGCATCTGGGTTGTCGAACGCGACAGGTTCGGTGAGCGTCGCCAATGATTGGGGCACGTCATGAGGAGCCTCAGAGTCTTTTATCAGCCATGAAAAGAACACTTGCCCGTCGACTACTGGATGTTCTGCCATGGCTGGCCACAAATCCATTGCAGACATACCGTGGTTAGGGATGGCAGCATCTAGGAAAATAGCATGTTTGATTTTTTCAGGAACCTGATTCATCACTCCAGTGATCACCATTCCGCCGTAGCTATGGCCGACTAAAATGATCTGGTCCAACTGCTCATATGTAATGGTATTCACCACATCAGTGATGTGAGTGGTTAAGTTAATTTCCTTACTCGCTAGGTGTGCTCTTTCCCCAAGTCCGGTTAATGTTGTTCGGTAGACCTTATGACCTCTGTTGGTCAACAGCAGATCCATTAATTTCCAATCCCATGCTCCACCGCTGGCGCCATGGACCAGGACATAAGTTTGGGGCTGGGTCTGAGTGCCTGCTGTGCTGCCTTTATTAGCAAGTTGAAAAGCCTCATCAAACTCAGATGCAGCAGCACTCTGAAAAGCCAGTAAACAAGTAAGAATTAGAATTAGTCTCATATAGCGTTAACTCTTATTAATTAATCGATCCACTATATAGAGCAGATGTAATTATTCAAATACGAATGAATACTTCCCAATGAGTAGCATTTTTTGCAATGCGGTTCTTTTGTGGGTGTGGGCAGGTACGTAAAAATCTCAGGCCACCGCCCAGCCCTATGGATACCATTCTTAAATATCAACTTCTCAGCCTAGGTATCCCAGAGGATGACTACCAGCACCATATCTTCCTATCCCCCCTGCGGAATAGCCCCCGCTACGAACCGAGCGGTCGAAGGTGCGAAACCTCAGGTATGGTCAAAGTCGCCATGACGCCCTAAGCCCCCTGCGAACCTTTTAGCCCCATCGAAACCCTCATTTCGAACCGCAGTCAAACCATTTGCCCACTCGATTTTAAGCGCCTCTCGAACAGTCAATCCATGGGTTTCATAGATCGAGCGACGATCAGCCAACATCGCTTGCTGAGGAAAGTTGGCAATCTCATGGGCCATAGCCTCAGCAGAAGATCTTGCGTCGCTGACGGGGACTACTTTCTCACAAAGGCCAATCTGATAGGATTCTTGAGCAGACACTTTTCGTCCTGTCATCGTAATCTCTAGCGCTTTTCCCTCGCCGACCAAACGGGGCAGGCGCACAGCCCCACCGTCCGAAAGAGGAATTCCCCAGCGGCGGCAAAATACGCCAAAATAGGCATTCTCAGCCATAACCCGAATATCACACCACATCGCAAGCTCCATACCTCCGGCAACAGCCGGGCCCTCCACCGCAGCAATCACCGGCTTGCTTAATTCCATCCGCGTTGGCCCAATAGAGCCCCGTGGCGCTGGCGCCGAACCGATCGGAAAGTTCAAGTTGTTTATTTCGGTGCGTTGTTCTTCCTGTGTCAGGGATGCGGCATACTTTAGGTCCCATCCAGCGCAGAAACTACCGCCGGCACCCCAGAGTACAGCAACCCGAGCATCGCTTTTTTCGAATGCCTCAAAAGCCTCAACCAAGCTATCAGCCGAATCAGGGTCCATGGCATTTCTGGCCTCCGGCCGGTTATGGATAATTGTCCAGACGAATTGGTTTTTTTCAATTTTGATTGCCACGGGGGCCTCCAATCGTTATGCCTAATCTGCTTTAGACTAATGATGTTCGAGTTTAAAGGGAAACACGTATTGCCAAGGACTCAACTGAAATCCTCCCGCACACGGCCGACTTAATTACATATTAACCAACAACCTGTTATATACAAGCTTACTAACATATCCATACTGATTTAAACCTCTTTGTTAACTATAGTAAGCCAGCCTCTTTTTGAGCTGCACCAACTGTGTTCTTAATCACATTGGATTTTTATGAATCACATATTAGAGTGATAATGGCATCGGCATGAGCTAACAATCCATCTCTTGCATTTATGTCTCCACCAGGGATTACATTGGTTAATGCGGGCAAAGCCATTGGGAATGAACCGTCAGGAGCAACAGGAGGCTACATTGGAGCTGACAAGAGAGCTAGTAGAGGATGTTGCTGCTGTACTAGGTATTAACGAACCTTCACTGGTAGAGAAAGACTTTCATGTAGTTCAAGCACTCTCGCTGTTAGCCGCTCATCATTCCCTCAATTTTGAACTCGTCTTTGCCGGTGGCACCTGCCTGTCTAAAACATTGTTCAGTTTGCAACGAATGTCGGAAGACGTTGATCTCAAAGTATTATTGACCCAGCAATGACAGCTGCTAAGCAGAAACGCACTCCGTGGTGAGTTAAGTTCTCTTAAGCAGGCCATCCGAGACTTATTTGCAGAGAGTGGATTTACCATTAGTTGTGAATCGGCCCTCAACGAAAATCATTTTATTCAGTTTGAGCTTATCTATCCTGCGACTTTTGATGCTATCGATGCACTGCGTCCCAATATTAAAATTGAACTGACATTCTGCGAATATGGCTGTGGTCGAGAGGATAAGACGGCCACATCTTTGATTGGCCAAGTCATGGGTAATTCCCCCGAGATAGGGGCCTTCTCTTGTGTTGATGTTATACACACATCAGCTGAAAAACTGGTGTCTCTTCTGCGTCGCACATCCGCCAGTTTACGTGGTATCAATGAATGGGCGGATGATGCGCTTATTCGTCACCTATATGATTTACACATTATCAGTAATGAGACAGTTTTAGGGCCAGAGTTTGTTTGCTTGGTACATCAAACCGTAACGAGTGATGGAAAGCGGTTTGCTAATAAACATAAAGAGTTTTTAAACGACCCCCAAGGGGAGCTGAGATCTGCATTGGCTGCGATAAATAATAGTGCGGAGTATCGCCAACAGTATGATCGTTTTCTGGGTCCGTTAGTTTACGCCAAGGAAAAACCTGATTTCGATCAGGGCCTGGCCACGCTGAATGCCCTGGCAGCAAGTGTGTGGGGTAGTAACATTCTGCCAGACAGTATTGTTTCTAGCGGCTAGTTACTTGATCAACAGACCGTAAGCCCCTCAATGGTGACTTTTATTGCTTGCCAGGTGGGGGTTTTTCCGTCTGAAGTGTCTTAATAGGGAGCACGGTACGTCATAACGTGCTTTCCGCTATCACCCTAGGTGCCATTGATCTACGACAAAAAAGGACCCCTTAATAACACCGCGCGTCCGGCTTTCCACCCTTTTTGTGTCTACTAAGGTGGGGTTTGTGGTGTGTTTTTTGGCATTAGTGCGATAGAAAGAGCGGTTTTATTCATGGGTTTGTTCTTTTGCCTCGGGTGTATGGAGAAATCCACACTTAATGACACATAGCCATTCGCCCATCCATGACTGGCTGACACTCATGGATGGGCGAATGGTAGATCTGCCATCCCGCCAGTCATCATAAAAGTTATATCAAACAACTTTTAAATACCAAAAAATTATCATATAACGCTTAAAGGTTTTGTAGGCTTTTAGTGTCGTAGTATAAAGGGTCGCCCTCAGATGGGCGTGTATTGATCGCGAGCGCCTGAATTTACGAGACTATTTTGATAACAAAAGCCAAGGCGGATAAGTCTGCCGACAAAAAATCAACGCCTCTACTGGCCGCTTATGAGCAGCATTTAAATGCTCTCAAGCGCTATGTGATGCGCATTATCCACGCCGAAAACGACGTGGAAGACGTGGTGCAAGAGGCGTTTATGCGCGCCTATAAAAGTGAGATCGAAGGCGATATTCGCCAGCCCAAGTCCTACCTTTTTCGTGTGGCCAAGCACGTCGCCCTCAATCAGATTCGGCAAAAAGTCAATCGCCCCACCGATTTCTTGGAGGATTGCGACCCTGCCAGTGTGCTGGTGGAGTCGTGGACGATGGAAGATGAAGTATTGGCACAGGAAAGGCTGGGCATTCACTGCATGGCCGTTGCGGCCTTGCCACCCAGGCGTCGCAAAGTGTATTTAATGCGTAAGGTGTACGGAATGAGTCAGAAAAGTATTGCCGAGAGCTTGGGCATCACGGTGAGTACGGTAGAAGCGCACCTGGCCAAAGCCTTTAAAGAATGCCATTTGCATGTGAAGGCGCGCTTCGGGGATTCTCAGCCCGAATCAGTGCGGCAATCAAAGGAGGGAAGGCTGTAATGGTAAACAATATACATACGTTCCAATGTCACGAGGACATTATGGAAGAGGCCTATGGGTGGGTGTTGAAGTTCAACGCCGACACGCCCGCAACGGACCAAGATATTGCTGCGCTTAAAGTCTGGTCTGCACGCAGTCCGGCCCATCGTCAGGCTTTAAAGGAGGCGGAAGATTTTTGGTGCGAAGCGGAAATGCTATCGCAACTCGCCGTGCCGGTAGCCCAGCCCAAACCAGAGGGGCTGGGGCGTTTTTTTAGTGGGCTGAGGGGCTTTGCCTCTTTTTTGGGTGATGGTGGTGGGCTGGTTATGGGGCGTTCGCAGGTCTTTGCCGCCGTGTTCTGTTTGGGCTTGGGTGTGGTCTTGCTGTCATCCTTACTGCCATTGAATAATTCGGTGAGGAATGGGGTTTATAGCACCGCCATTGGTGAGCAAAAAACCTTAACACTGAGTGATGCGAGCCAAGTGCAGCTCGACACCCACAGCCAGGTGCAGATTGCCTACGAAGACGGCGCCAGGGTGATTCATTTACTGCAGGGCAAAGCGCATTTTGATGTGGCCAAAAATCCCGACAGGCCCTTTGAAGTGTATGCCCATGAAGGTTTGGTGAGGGCGGTGGGCACGGCTTTTTCTGTGTATCTGGCCGGTCGCGATATAGAGGTGCTGGTGGATGAAGGGCGTGTGGATTTAGCACGGGTTGATCTGCCGTCGGTGGCACCCAGTGCCGCGGCTCCCTCAAGCAGCCCTGATGCGCCTGCGCTCATTGACGCGCTTCCCGCCGCTCGCGCGCCGGCGGGCAAAGTCTTTTTGTCCCTGGACCGAGGGCAGGGTGCGCAGTTTAATCGCGCTCAGCAGGTGTTAACGCAGTTAAGCGAAAAAGAGCTGGCTAAAGAATTGGCCTGGCGAAAAGGTGTGCTGGTTTTTGTGCGCGACCCTTTAAGTAAGGTGATCTCTGAAGTGGGCCGTTACACCCACGTGACCATTGAAATTGTTGACCCTGCTTTGGGCGATATGGTGATGGGGGGGCGGTTTCAGGTGGGTGAGGTTGGCGCTTTATTTGAAGTGTTGGAAATCGGCTTTGGTGTTCAGGTGGATTATCTTAATGAGGGCCATGTTCAGTTGAGACTGGCGACCAATGAATAGGGCGCTTAAAAAAAATAAATATAAGAGTAAAGGATATTGTACTTCGCTGTGTCATACCCTCTGTAAGACCACTGAAGAGAGTATGCAGTGTTTGTATTAGTGCTTGCGGTTATCAGTATATGTGCAAGCGCCGAAGTGAGTGCCGAACAGCAAAAGGTTTACCGCCTTAATATACCGGCACAAAGTGTTGCAGAGTCACTGTCTGATTTATCCATTCAAACGGATCAGATGTTACTGTTTTCTCACGATGTTGCTGACAAGCTAAAAGCGAATTCAGTGGTGGGAAAGTTTACCGTTCCACAGGCATTGGAGATTATGCTGCGAGGAACGGGTTTCTCCGGAGGTCTTACCAAAAAAGGGGTGCTGATGATTTCGTTGACGAAGTCAAAGGTGATTTATGATAAGACTAAGGGGAATGAGATGAATACAAAGAAAAGTATTTTGGCGGCTACGATTGGGTATTTTATGGCCGGAGGTGTTGGGGCTGCAGAGGTTGTTGGGGCAGAGGCGCAAGAGGCTCATTTGGATGAGATTATTGTTACTGCGAATAAGCGTTCGCAAAGCTTACAAGATACAGCCATGTCTATTTCAGCCTTAAGCGGCGACACTATTGCCAAGCAAGGCTTGGTGGGTATGGGTGACTATCTGGCCACCATTCCAGGTGTCGCCCAAGCCGATTTTGGTGTGGGCCGCAACAGGGTCAGCATGAGGGGGGTTGTTGGATCAGCGCTGGAGGAGTCGACCGTTAGCAGCTATTTTGGTGAAGTGCCACTGAACCAAATTGATATAGCAGGTAGTACAACAGATATTAAGTTGGTTGATATAGAGCGTGTAGAGGTCTTGCGAGGCCCACAAGGTACGCTCTATGGCTCAGGCAGTCTGGGCGGGACGATTCGCAACATTCCCAATGCCCCCAAATTGGATGAATTTGAGCTGACTCTTGAAGCCGGGTTGTCTAGCACAAAGGGGGCTGGCGGGTTTAATAATAAAACCACGGCAGTGGTGAACGCTCCATTAATCGATAACCAATTAGCCATGCGTTTTGTTGCCTACCGATTTGAAAATCAAGGATATATTGACCTTGTTAGCTCCAGAGATCCAGACAAGGTGGCTTTTGCGGTGGCGACAGGCAGTGTACTGTCGGACGCAAAAGGTGAGGGGGGCACTGAGTATACAGGGGGTCGCCTTAGTCTGTTATGGCGACCAACGGAAGAATTGACCGCTACCTTAATGCATCTTTCTCAAAAGCTTGAGCAAGATGGGTACAACGATGTTGAAATTACTAAAGGCACGTACACGTACGACACGTATGAGAGTGCAGCGTTTAGCTTAAACGGCCATTTGGGGGGTTCCGAATTCCTGGGGGATCAAGCTGATATTACCAATCTGGTGCTTGAGTATGACCTGAGTTGGGGCAGCTTATTGTCAACCTCAACCATCAGTAAAAGTACCATTGATCGAGTCAGGGATCTCGGCAGATTCGGGGGCTTCGGGCTTGAGGGTACTGCGCAGGCGGGTGAAACTGAGGCGAAGAGTGTGTTCCAAGAGATTCGTGTCGCCACTGAGCTTGATGGGCCGCTGCAGTTTGTAGGTGGCGTTTATTATGAAAATCGTGAGGATGTATTCACTCAGGATTGGGTTTGGATAGGAGATCATGCGCTAATACCTAGTGGTTACGGTTCAGACCCAGATAATATTCAACATTCCACGCTTGAAAATCATGTACAGCAGACGGCCTTTTTTGGTGAGCTGTCCTACCAGCTTTCTGATCAACTTAATATTACACTGGGGGGGCGCCAGTTTGACTATGATAGACGACTGATTGATGCAGCGACTGGGACTTTCGCGCAACCAACAAAAGATGATGTTTCAAATGAGACGGGTAACACTAAAAAGGTTAATATTGCCTACACGCCCAATGATGACGCTTTACTGTATGCACAATGGTCACAAGGTTTTCGCTTAGGGCGGCCGCTACCGCCGGTCACAGCATCCCGTTGTGATCTTGATAATGATGGCATTCTGGATGGAACCCCTGTCCGTATTGAGGGCGGTTCATTGGATGCCGACACCTTGGACAGCTACGAGCTAGGTGGCAAGTTTGAGCTGATGGATAATAGACTCGTAGTGAGTGCCGCTCTCTATCATATAAAATGGGAAGGCCTGCCCGTTACAGTCAACGCAACTTGTGGCGTCCAAGGCCTTATCAATGGCGGTGACGCGGAAACAGAAGGCGTGGAAATAGAAGTAGACTACGCGGTGTCGGAAGCACTCAAGGTGGATTTTGGCGCCTCTTATAATGAGGGAGAATTAGCCGAGGATAATTCATTGGGCTCGAAAGGTGATCGTCTGCCCTTGTCCCCTCGTGCCAATGCCAATATGGGTATTGAATACAGTTTTCAATTAGCCGGTTATGATAGCTTTATTCGAGCTGATTATGCCTACGTGGGTTCTTACTATAATGATTTTAAAGAAACCTCATTGCAATTGGGTGACTATGACAAGCTCGGTTTACGAGCTGGAATCAATATAGACAACTGGGATGTTGAGTTTTACGGCAATAATTTGACTAATTCAGATGAAATTACCACGCTGGTTTTTGGCATTCGGTCTACTCGCGTAGCACCTGCACAATTCGGGTTTAATGCTCGCTATCAATTTTAACTTTCCTCAACCGCTGCATCTTTAGCTAAAGGCCAGCCGGGTACACGTTCAGTGTGCTCGGTTGGCGCTTATCTGGATGTCGTGTTAAGGGAGGGCGCCTCTAACCCACCCTCTAAACTAAGCCGTGTCCTATATTTTCCGGTCATATTACAAACTGAGCACCCATGACCGAAGTAATGGAAATTAAACTTCTCATTGATTGAATTGGTGCTTAAGTATGACTACTGAATTAAAAGAAAATCTACTAAGCAACCTACAAAAATATGTAGATAGCCTGGTAGAAAAACATCAAGTGCCGGCAATCTCTTTAGCCGTTTTAAAAGATAATCAACTGCACAAGGCTGCATCCGGTTGCCTCAATATTGAAACCGGCGTAACAGCTACTCCAGACTCTATTTTTCAAATAGGGTCAATAACCAAAGTCTTTACCGCCAGCTTAGTAATGCAGTTAGTCGATGCAGGGCAAGTCGCCTTGGACCGCCCGGTAAAAGATTATTTAAGGGACTTTCGAGTGGCTGATCCACAGGCCACCGCGACAGTTACCGTACGTCAGTTACTCAACCACACCAGTGGCCTAATGGGCGATTTCTTCCTTGATGACAGTCATGACCAAGGCAACCTAATTGCTCGTTATGTTGATCGCTGCAATCTGTTGCCTCAGATTCACCCACCCGGCGAATTCTTTTGTTACTCCAATGCCGCCTTTGCGATTGCCGGCCGCTTAGTGGAAGTAGTATTGGGCATGTCCTGGTCACAGGCGGTGGAAGAACGTATTTTTAAACCGCTGGCTATGACCCATGCCGTCGCTCGCCCCGCACAAGTAGTACGCTATAGAGCAGCGGCTGGGCATGTGATGGATCTGCAAAAAGAAAGTCCAGAAAATTGGAAGCTGGCGGAGGCCAGTTATTGGACCTTGGGTCTGGCACCCGCAGGCACTGTGTTGACCATGACAGCGGCGGATCTGATTCAATTTGCCAAACCTCATCTTCATCAAGGTTGCACAGCATCCGGTGATATTTGGTTATCGGCAGAGGCCGCTCAACAGATGCAGCAGACACAAATCACCTTGCCACCGCTGTCTAGCGCTGTAGAAATGCAAGCCGGAATCGGCTGGCTCAAATCCGTCGTGACAAACTCCGGCACCTTGATGATGGGTCACCCCGGTGCAACCGAAGGCTATATGGCTATGTTGCAATGTATTCCCGAACACGGTGTGGTGGTGGCTGTTCTAATGAATGCCTCCAAGCCGGGGGTTTTGGATGCGATCGTGAATGAATTGATGGCATCACTGCTCGGCGTAGATTGTCAGGAGCCAGAGCAGCTTGGCGATCTTAGCCTATATGCACTGGATACCTTAGCACTAGCGTCCTATACCGGCCGCTTTGAATGCCCTGATCACTACTTCGATATCAGCCTAGAGGGCGATCAACTGGTGGCGGTGCTGACCTATCTGCTAGATCCTTTTCCACCGATAACACTCTACCTCACACCAATTAAAAAACATTGCTTCGCCACCCACACCGGTAAAACACAGCTGGGGTCGCGACAGAGAAATTTAGTTTTTTTGGATACGAAAGACATCGCTGAAGGGGGTAAGGAGCGATCCCAATATGTTTTTTGGAACGCTCGACTGAGTATCAAAGTGAATATCAATAAACCTTCGTAGTGTAAAGGCAGAAATCAATGATTATTAAAGTCACCCCCCAGTGTGAACAGACCACTAACAAAACTGAGCCATTAAGCAGTGCTCAAATGATGGCCTATGCACTGCCAAAAGCGCCAGTGTTTTTCTTGTTGGGTCCCTTTGCCATTTTACCCGGTATCTACGCTAAATATTTTGGCCTTGGCTTAACTACCATTGCCGCAATAATAGTGTTGGCCAGGGTATTTGATACTATCACGGATCCTCTGATTGGGTATTGGTCTGATAAGTATTATGCCCGCAGAGGTAGTCGTAAGCCTTTTGTTTTTATGGGAGGGGTACTGTTCGTCATTAGCAGTTATTTTTTATATGTGCCTGTTGATACTGACGCGCTGACGGCCACCACCAAAGTTAGCGAAACGTATTTTCTATTATGGATGTTCACCTTTTATTTGGCGTTAACTTTTTTTGACATTCCTCGTCAGGCTTGGGGTAGTGAAATTGCGATCAATGCTCAGGAACGAAATAAACTTTATGGTTTTACCAGTTTTGAAGTAACATTTACGCAAGCGTTGTTTTTTTCATTGCCACTGTGGGGGATATTTGAGAGCAGTGAATTTACCCCGCAGACATTACAATGGTCGGTGTTAGTGGCAGGTTTCCTGCTGTTGCCTTCACTGACTGTTTGCCTAAGAACCGTCCCCAATGGTCACTACTCAACGGCGCAGATTTCGGGTTTTGATAAAGATAGATCAAGTTTGAAGCTAAGCTTATTATGCCTTGCGGGCAATCAGCCTTTTTTATTGTTTCTCCTCGCCTTCCTCTTTCTATTTATCGGTATGGGCATGTGGGTTGCGTTGCTATTTATTTATGCAGATAGTTATTTAGGCTGGGGCCATCAGATTGCTTTGGCGTACAGCTTGAGCTTTTGTATCGGCGCCTTGTCACTGTGGGCGTGGTATAAGTTGGCCAATTGTCTTGGTAAAAATGTCACTTTAGGCGTATCGGCATTGATGTGCCTGATCGGTATTTTTACCACCGGCCTGTTGTCTGCTGAGTCGAATTGGTTAGGGCTACTGCTATCAATGACACTGTTCTATAGCGGTACGTCGGCTCTATATGTCATTGCACCTTCTTTAGCGGAATCTATTAATCCTCAGGCTAATATCGACGTCCAAATAGGGGTTTTTCACCTCGGCTGTGTCTAATAACGTTCAAGATCGCGCCATACCACATCTAAATTCAGCGAGTAAAAACCGATGCCCAACCCTTCAGAGTTCAATACAATCTACACCGCACTCAGCGCCGAACATCAACTGAGATACGACCTTGCGTTGGTGCATCGCTATCTAGTGGATCATCACTGGCACGAGGGCGTGGTCAATCATCTAACCTGCCTATTACCCAATAGCCAGAATCACTTTTTAGCCTTGCCCTATGGGCTGCACTGGTCAGAAGTCACCGCGTCAGATTTTATCGTAGTCGACCTCGACGGCAATGTATTGCGAGGCAAGGGTGAGATTGAACGCTCCAATATTAATATCCACGGCGCCTTGCGTCGATTGTATTACCAGCGTTCCCCCGAATTGCTGGACTAATGCAATGGCCCCGTCAATACACTCAACTAGGAGATAAAAAATGCCCGCTCGTGCAAGAGACCTTGGCCTACACTTTTCAGGAACGACCGGCCGCTACAATGCCATTACCGACGTGCCTGGCCTTACCGTTGGCTACTCCACCCTCACGGAGGGCGATCATATTCAAACTGGCGTCACCGCCATTCATCCACGAGGCGCCGATGCATCGCTGGCTTACCTGTGGGCCGGTCAACATACGCTGAACGGCAACGGTGAAATGACCGGCTGCCAGTGGATTCACGATGCCGGTTATTTTGCCGGGCCGGTGTGTATCACCAATACCCACGCCGTGGGCATGGCGCATCACGCAACCGTCAAATGGATGATCCAGCAATACCCCGATTTTTTTCAATCGCGACACCAGTTTGTGATGCCGGTGATCGCCGAAACCTACGACGGCATACTCAGCGACATCAATGGCTTGCACCTCAAAGAGACGCACGTTTTTGAAGCGCTGAATACGGCTGGTTCCGGCGCCATCGCCGAGGGCAATGTCGGCGGCGGCAATGGCATGATTACCTATGAATTTGCAGCCGGCACAGGCAGCGCATCCCGCACCGTTGCCTGTGACCAACAAGACTACACCCTGGGTGTCTTAGTCCAGTCCAACTTTGGCCACAGAAATGATCTCAGTATTCTAGGCGTACCCGTGGGGCAGCACCTGACCAACGATATTCTCCACGAAAAAGTTCAGCAGGTAGAGCAGGGTTCCATTATCGTGATCATCGCCACTGACGCGCCGCTGATCCCCAGTCAACTGACTCGTATTGCCAAGCGCGCCACCTTGGGTTTGGCGCGCACCGGTACCATCGGCGGGCACAGTTCCGGCGATATCTATTTAGCCTTTACCACCGCCAATGCCAGAGAGACAAACGCGCAGTCAGCGGCGACGATCAATATGGCGGTATTGGACGACTATTACCTCGATGTCTTTTACCGCGCCGCCCGTGATGCGGTGGAAGAATCGATCATCAACGCGCTGGTCGCGGGGCAGAGTTCGGTGGCGTATAGGCCAAAGGGTTTGGCGGTCAAAGCGATGGACTGTGAGGCGATGATGGCGTTGATAGAACGTTATGGACGTTCAGTGCTGTAAAACTGGTGAAGACAAAAACCTGTCCTCACAATGGGGGTATTTCCCCTCGTTTGTGTCTAATACACACATAGCCGTAAACCTTTTGTATTTGCAGCCAATAGTGGCTAGTGAGAACTGTGCGAAGATCTTGTTGGCTGCGACTAACACTTGTAGCTCTATCATAGACAATTGATCCTGCCCAGCAATCATGCGGGGATAAAAATCTCGTTTGCTTCCTGAGCGAAATCTATTAATCGTCAGGCTAATATCGACGTCCAAATAGGGGGTTTTCACCTCTGCGGTGTCTAATAATGTAGAAGGTTGATTCGCGCCAAACCTGCAGGCCCCTTAGTGCTTTTTGTTTTTCTGCAATCCCTTTATCACGCCGCCAGACGTTGAGTCTGGTGGGGTTTTTTGCTGCCAATTATTAGTGGCTGATTAGAGCGTTGCAAGGATTTTGTTGGCAACGACTGCCACCTGTAGCGCTAACACAGACAACAGCCACAACTTCATGCTTTACCTATTTAGAGGAGTAACTCAGTGACGAAAACATCAAACACAGTCACTCAACCGACCATCCAGGAAATGGAAGCCGCTATCAGCGTGCTGCCACTTTGGAACTAGGAATGCTGTCAAAAAGCCTTGTGCAAAACGATACGGTCTTTCCTCAGTGGATCGACAATACCCCGTGCTTTTGGTATGAGCATAACGATAAATTTGATGATAAAGATGCCTTAACCCTCGTCAAGCAAGGTGCTGCGGATTATTTCAATATCAAACTTGGCAAAGCGGGGGGGATTTATACCGGTTTGAAAATCAATACCATTGCCGAAGCCGCGGGCTGCAAGTGCATGATTGGCTGTTTTGGTGAATCTCGTTTGGCGCTATCAGCCGCCGCGCATATGGCTCATGCGCGACCCAATATTTGTTTTTTGGATTTGGATTCGGCCTTTGATTTTTGCTTTGACCCGGTGATGGGTGGTATTCGTTATGACGAGCAGCAGGGCGGTGTTATTCATCTGCCGGAAACGCCAGGGCATGGTGCCAGTTTTGATGAATCAGCGTTGGCGGCGCGGGTGATTATTAGTCGGGAGCCAGAATAGCAATGGCTTTTCACTCGAATTGTAACTATCAAATGATTGACTCGCAGATGTTGTCTTTCAGACGGACCATGGTGTTTGAACAGGAGCAGTGGCTCGGCGGTATATCAGCGGCCCATTGGGTCTGTGAAATTTTGGATTTGCGTGACGGTGAAATACAGCTTCAGTCCGGGAGCCAGTGGTTGCTACTTAAACCCGGTAAATATCTTATGGTGGTCCCTGCTTTTAGTGGCTTTAAATGGAAGGTCAGCAAAGCCTTAATGCAGATGCAAGCGATCATTTTCCAGAGACCCTATGATCATTTTTTCCTGCCATCAGTGCTGATCAATAACACGGAGATGGATAAACTCCCCCAAAACCGGCATGACTTATCTGAGGTGATTGAACAAGCCTATAGTAAGCCCGGTCTAGTATCGAAACCATCAGAACATATTATTGCTGAGCGAGCCAAAATGGCGATTGGTCAGCACTTCAGAAAAACAATGAGCCTTGGGGATATTGCACAACTCATTCATACCAGTCCAGCGCAGATGAGCCGACACTTTAAACAGACCTATTTAATGACACCCGTTGAATATCGCACCGAACTGCGTATCGCTGAGAGTGTATGGCACTTACTAAAAGGTTGCTCTGTGGGTGCAGCATCCGAGGAGGTGGGTTTTACCGACCTGAGTCGATTCAACAAAAACTTTAAACAAATAAACAAGGTTTCTCCCGCTGCATTTAAAAAGTCAAAAAACGCCAAGCATTGATGTGTCTTGCGTTGTAATTTGGGCCTTAAACATTCTGTAGTTACCGGCTTAATCTCAGTGCTTATGGTGGTAGCTACTCTGTAAATGCCTTTTTTGGCCCCTTATTACATCAATTAGCTATCTTAAAAGGAGTAAGCTATGACAAAACGCGCGAACACAACCACCCAACCGACTATCGAGGAGATGGAAGCCCGCTACCAGCGTGCTGCCACTCTAATACAAGGTGCCTCGTCAAAAAACCTTGTGCAAAATGACACCGTCTTCCCCCAGTGGATCGACAATACCCCATGCTTTTGGTATGAACATAACGATAAATTGGCGAATGGCGCCATCGGTCAACAGTATCGTGTCGTCGATGCCAGCACCGGCCGTAACGAGGCCGCGTTTGATCAGGCTGCACTGGCCGATGTGCTTTCAACAGCCGCAGGGCAAGCCGTCCAGGCCGAAGCGTTACCGATTGATAATGTAGATATTACCTTGTCACCATTAACCGTGCGTTTTACCGCCTTTGGCAAACACTGGCAATTCGATGGCGACAATAACACATGTAAAGCACAGGACCTGCTCTCCGATGACTGGGTGGTTTCACCCGATGGCAAACAGGTGGCCTTTACCCGGGATTACAATCTGTGGGTTCGAGATTTGGCCAGTGATGAAGAACACGCCCTGACTGAAGATGGAGAAGAATTCTTTGTTTATGCGGCAATGGGCGCAGCTTGGGGCGGCACGATGGGTGATGGCGTACAAGCCATATGGTCACCGGATTCCAAACAACTCTTTACCGTACAGCGGGACACCCGCCAGGTTAAAAATTTTCCGCTTCTAGAACATGTACCTGAAGACGGTAGCCTGCGACCTAAAATCATCGAAAATCGCATGGCCCTTCCCGGTGATGAGCATGTGGAAGAGTATCGCTTGCTGGCTATTGATGTCAGCACCGGCCAAATACAAGATGCCCACTACCGACGTATCCCTTCCGTTCGCAATGCCTGGGGCTTTTTCAATGCGCAAATAGGCTGGTGGTCCAATGACAGTCGCCGTGCTTATTTTATTGATCAAACACGGGGTGACAAAGTGCTACGCCTGGTGGAATTTGATACTCACACCGGTGCGACCCGGATTCTGTTTGAAGAAACCTCCGAGACCCATATTAACCTCAGTGCCGACTCGGAGAGCTATCCCTCCCATATGCCCTTGCCCGACAGCAATGAGCTGATTTGGTGGTCAGAGCGCAGTGGCTGGGCACATATCTATCTTTATGACCTGGATACCGGTGAGCTGAAAAACACAATTACTCAGGGCGATTGGCTGGTGCGCGATGTCTGTCGTTTTGATGCCAAACGCCGTGAAGTGTTTATACAGACAGCCGGCAGAGTAGAAGGGCGAGATCCCTACTATCGCGATATTTGCCGAGTGCACGTCGATACCGGTGAATTAACCACGGTGCTGTCCACCGATGATGAGTATGTGGTGCACACACAAAAAAGCCTGCTTTTTCAGAACGCAGAAGGTGCTATCGGTTGGGATATAGGTAAACAAACAGCCGGTGTGTCTCCCTGTGGCGACTATATTGTTACCACCCGTTCGCGTGTTGATCAAGTGCCCGTGAGCTTACTGCTAGACCGGGAGGGGGCCGTGGTGTGTGAACTGGAGACCGCCGACATCAGTGCCTTACCCACCGGGTGGCAATGGCCTGAACCGGTCAAGTTACTGGCCGCCGATGGCAAGACCGATATTTATGGCGTCGTGTATCGACCCTCAAACTTTTCTGCCGACAAGCAATACCCGGTGATTAATTCAATGTGGAATGGCCCGGATGTTCCGTCCGTCACCAAGGGCAGTTTTATCAATAGCCAAAGCCATGGAGGTTTAAGCAATCTGGCTTCCGCGGCTTTGGCCGAATTAGGCTTTATTGTGGTGATAATTGATAGCCGTGGTACGTCTTTTCGTAATAAAGCCTTTGTGGACGAAAGTTGTGGCTGGCTTCCGAACTCCGCCCATACGGGTGATCATGTCGGGGGAATTCGTCAGTTGGCAGAGCGTTACCCTTATATGGATCTCAATAATGTCGGGGTTATCGCTCCCTATGGACCTACAGGTGCGTTACATAACCTGCTGGAATGCCCCGATTTTTATAAAGTGGGGGCAGTCTATTGTCCTCAGGATAGCCGACTGATGGGCGCTGCCGTATGGTCGGAAAAATACGAAGGACTCTCCGGCCCGGACAAAAAACACCGTTACCCGGAAGATCTAGTCGACAATTTGCAAGGCAAGCTACTGCTGATGCATGGCCTGCTCGATGTGTGTAATACACCGGCCGCGACGTTTCGGTTGGTGAAGGCATTATACAAAGCCAACAAGGACTTTGATATGTTAGTGATACCCGATGTGGGGCATGATCTGCCCGGCTATGTTATCCGTCGTAGCTGGGATTATCTGGTGAGACATTTGCTGAAGGCTGAGCCGCCAAAAGAGTTTAACCTCGTCACAAAACAATTCCTAGTAGGCTCAGAATTTGAGCACTAAAACGGCGCTTACCGCTATGCCTCCATCGTTCATCGGAGGGGGCATGGCCGATGAAAACAGACCAAAAAGTTACGCCATCGTATTGGATTCCATTATGACAAAAAAACCACTGATGAAGGGTCGCTGTTATGAATGCAAAATCGCTCTCCCGCCCTACCTACAAAGAAACCAGCTCACTCAGTACACGCCAACTCTTGGCCTATGTTTTACCCTTAGTGCCCTTGTATTTATTACTGGGTCCGATAGTTATTTTACCCGGCATTTACGCCAAATATTTTGGTGTTAGCCTAGCCTCCGTTGCCACAATAATCGTACTGGCGCGGGTGTTTGATACCGTCACTGACCTACTCATAGGTTATTGCTCTGATAACTATTACGCCCGAAAGGGAACTCGTAAACCGTTTGTTCTTATCGGCGGTGTATTATTTGTGGTGAGCAGTTATTTTCTATATGTGCCTGTTGATACCGACGCACTGACGGCCACCACCCAGGTTAGTGAAACGTATTTTTTAGTCTGGATGTTCGCTTTTTATTTGTCGTTAACCCTGTTTTTCATCCCACATCAAACCTGGGGCAGCGAAATAACCTCCACTGCCCAGGAACGCAACAAGCTCTTTGGTTTTGCCATCGTTGCCGTCACCCTTGGCCAAGTGCTGTTTTTTTCTGTACCACTGCTAGGGATATTTGAGAGCAGTGAATTTACACCGCAGATACTGGAATGGTCAGTGTTCGCGGTCGGCTTGTTGGTCCTGCCGACACTGGTGATTTGCCTAAAAAAAGTCCCTAACAGTCACTGCCCTCAACGGCAGAGTCAGGGACAGGAAAAGCACAGTCCAGGATTGAAAAAAAACCTGTTATGCCTTGCTAGCAATCAGCCTTTTCTACTATTTATCACCGCTTTTTTCCTTTTTCATGTCGGTTTCGGCATGTGGGCTACGCTGCTATTTATTTTTGTCGACAGCTACCTGGGCTGGGGTTCCCAGATCGCGCTAGCGTACGGATTAAGCTACGGCATCGGTGCTTTGTCCGTGTGGCTGTGGTATCGATTTGCCAATCGTCTGGGTAAGAAATTGACCTGGGTTGTGGGGGTATTGTTGTCCCTAGTCGGCCTTCTGGGTACCGGTTTATTGTCCCCTGAAATGTCTTGGCTATTATTATTGGCCTTTATGGTAATAACCTATATTGGCATCCATGCCATTTATACGGTGGCGCCATCTTTATTGTCCGACATTATCGACTACGATACCTGGAAATTCGGCAGTGATCAGGCCGCTATCTATTTTTCCGCCTACAGTGTGTCGTCAAAAATCAGTGTGGCTATTGGCGGGGCACTGAGTTTGGCAATTGCCGGTGGCTATGGCTTTGACCCCGCAAGCAGCGTGCACAGTAAAGAGGCCATCTCGGGGCTGAGACTGGCCATGGTCTGGCTACCGATTCCTTTTCTTTTAGTGGCCATAGGTTTGATCGCACGGATTCCCATCAACGCGCGTCGCCATCGAATTATTCGGCAGAGTCTCGACGCTAGGGCAGCCCGCGCTGTTACAAGTGCAAAACCATACTCGGCGCAAACACCCAAACCCGATACATCCACTCGCCCTTAAGCTGTCTTTCAAGGTGCAGACAGCTAGATTTTTTAATACAACCTTACGTGACTCAATCCTTTCATATTTCTCAGGAGCTATTCCCATGCAGCTAAATTTTGTCTTTTCAAATCTTCCCTCAGAGGGAATCCTTATACTTTTCTGCGGTGAAGGAGAGACACTCAGCGACTTCGCACAAACCATCGACGCCGCCACCAACGGCCAACTCACCCGCGCAATAACCGCCGAACAATTTAAAGGCAAAAAACACGACCAGCTAATACTCACCGCACCCGCTGAACTCAGCCTAAAACGCATTGTTTTATTAGGGCTAGGTGATCGCAATGAATTCGATGCATTAGGCGCGCAAAAGCTGGGCGGAAAGATTATTGTCACCCTGCAATCCCTCGACGACAGCAGCGCCACCATCAGTACCGATGGCCTGAATAATTGCCCATCGACAAGCGCTGAACTTACCGCCAACTTGGTTTTGGGCGCCCAGCTGCGTGATTATAGATTTGATAAATACCACACCAAACCCCGAGAGGGAAAACCCGGGCGTCTCAATGCATTAACGGTGCTTTGTGATGACCCACAACAGATTGAAGACGCCTGCGCCCCTCTACAATCGTTGGCAGACAGTGTGTGCCAAGTGCGCGACTGGGTGAGCGAGCCTGGCAATATTCTCCACCCAGAAAGCTACGCCGACCAGCTAAATGAATTCACTAAAGACGGTGTGGAGGTCGAGATTCTTGACGAAGCTTCCATGGAAGCATTAGGCATGGGTGCCTTACTCAGTGTGGGCCGGGGCAGTGCACGCCAGTCAAAACTGGTGGTGATGCGCTGGCAGGGCGACACTGCGGATCAGCCACCCATCGCCTTTGTGGGCAAAGGCGTCACCTTTGACTCTGGCGGTATCTCAATAAAACCCGCCGCCGGCATGCAAGATATGAAATATGATATGGCCGGTTCGGCTACGGTGGCGGGTTTGATTCAATCCCTGGCAAAGCGCAAGGCCGCCGTGAATGTAGTAGGCGTTGTAGGCCTAGTGGAAAATATGCCATCCAATAACGCCAGTCGCCCCGGTGATATTGTCACCAGCATGAGCGGCCAAACCATCGAGATTATAAACACCGATGCGGAGGGGCGCTTAGTATTGGCCGATGCACTTTGGTACACCCAGGCGACTTTTAAGCCTCGCTGCATCGTTGATATAGCGACGCTCACGGGTGGCATCGTCACCTCATTGGCCCATGAAATGGCCGGCATCTTTTCTAATAACGATACCCTGGCCGAACAATTAATCGCGGCGGGTACCACCGCCGGTGAACCCGTCTGGCGCCTGCCCTTGACAAAAATCTACGACAGACTGGTGGATTCCGATATCGCGGATATGAAAAATCATGCTGGCATTCCAGCCAGCTCAATCACTGCCGCGCAATTTCTACAGCGCTTTGTCAATGAGGTGCCCTGGATTCATATTGATATTGTTGGCACAGTCTGGCGCAAAGAAGATGGCGACTTAGCGGAGAAGGGCGCCAGTGGGTATGGGGTTCGGTTACTGGATCAGTTTGTGCGGGATATTTATGGCCAAGAGGTGAGAAAATAATGCCGACAACAAGAATATTAGACAAGGGTGCAGTCCGTGCAGCCACGTAAAGGTGAACGGGGTCGGACCTGCGTAAGTAATTGAAGTGTATGTAAAAGCACACAGTAATCGCACTTTGTTAGTACTTATAGTGCTTATTTTTAGGCAGAAATACAGGCTTTAAGGAGAAAGCTAAATGCCACGTGCAAACAGATACTTTATTCCTGGCCATGTATGGCACATCACCCATCGTTGCCATCGCAGCGAGTTCTTGTTGAAGTTTGCGCGTGATCGCAAGCGTTGGCGGCACTGGTTGTTTGAAGCAAAAAAACGGTTTGGTAAGGGATACTGGTCAAGAGGTTATCCCTAAAAGCATGCAGCTTATAGCGGGGCGAACCGCCCAGGAATACAACCAGCGGAAAAATCGAAAGGGCGTGTTTTGGGAGGATCGTTACCACGCAACCGCGATTGATAAAGAGGGTTGTCTTGCTCAGTGTCTGGTGTATATCGACATGAATAGGGTGAGGGCAGGTGTAGTTTCTCAGATGGAGCTATTGGGTATTAATAACCTGACACAATTGCAATCGGAACATCGACTTTGGGTCGAAGCTGAGTTGAAAAAAGACAGCGCGGCCAGGAAGCAATTATGGTCAGAGAGCTTGGCTGTCGTGAGTCAGGCGTATGTTCAAGGCGTTAAAGAGGCATTGGACGTGAGCGCAAAAGCGAGACAGATTGAAGGCCATGAGGGGCTGTATAGGGTGAGAGAGCCAAGAGCCTTTTATACCTGTGATTTTGATGCCAAAAACAGTCGTTTAAGCAGCCATAGGCGTCTATTTTTGGATAAAAACTAAATGAAATCAGGTGGTTGGTTGGGTCCGACCCCTAGCGTGGGCCTAGCGTGGGCCATATCCAGTGAAGAGTACCTCTAAAGTATCTTCCCAGATACAGTAACAATCACAAGACATCAGCAGGCTCCCCCGCGCCCTAAGAACTCCTCAGCGTGACTACAAATGACTAGATGAGAACTAAAAAGCTCCTGTAGGCTAGTGCTTACAAGGGCTTTAAAGAGTATTTGGTACCAGTGGTCGGACAGATGATACCAGCCTTTAGGCTGCTATCACTTGCTGCGCAAGCGCCTGCGGCGTCCTAATTGCTGGCGCAATTGGTCGAACCGAGACTGTCGGTTCTCGCCGGCCATCAGATACAAACAAAAAACCCCGCCTAACGGCAGGGTTTTGTTGTTTGGTACCAGTGGTCGGACTCGAACCGACACGCTTTTAAGGGCGGGGGATTTTGAATCCCCTGTGTCTACCAATTCCACCACACTGGCATTGCCTGCTCTGGAGCGGGCAGGGCGGGGATTATAGCAGTGATCAATGATGGGTCAACTGATCTTGGTGGGTTTTGGTGTTAAATGGTTTGGTGTTTGGGCTCAATTTCTATACCCTTGCGACCTCGGATAAATAAACGGTAGTCAACCAGATTTTTAGCTATGCGCCGCGACCATTTTCAGTTTGATCTTCCCGACGAGTTAATTGCTCGGCAGCCCACTGCAGAGCGCCGCGGGAGTCGCTTGCTGTTCCTCGACTCAGCTGCAGATACTCTGCAACATCAGCAGTTTACTGACTTCCTGTCTCATATTAAGGCCGGTGATCTGTTAGTTTTTAACAACACCAAGGTTATTCCCGCGCGACTTTTCGGCCAAAAAGAAACGGGCGGAAAAATCGAGGTGCTGGTGGAGCGAGTGTTGGGGCCTTATTCTGTGCTGGCTCATATTCGTGCTAGCAAGTCTCCCAAGCCGGGCAATCAGTTGGTTTTTGATAATGACCAGCGTGCTGAAATGTTGAGCAGGGTTGATGATCTCTTTGAGTTGAAATTTGCCGAACCTGTGCTGGATGTGCTGGATCAGATTGGCCATATGCCGCTGCCTCCCTATATTGATCGCTCTGATACTGATGAGGACAGGTCTCGTTACCAAACGGTTTATGGAGATAAGCTAGGTGCGGTTGCGGCGCCCACGGCAGGCCTGCATTTTGATAAGCAGCTACTGAACGACATTACGGCAAAAGGTGCGAGCATTGCCTTTGTAACCTTGCATGTGGGTGCCGGCACTTTTCAGCCGGTGCGGGCAGATCATATTCAGGACCACCAGATGCATTCAGAATGGCTACAGGTAACTGAGCAAGTCTGTCAGCAGGTAGCAGATACCAGAGCGCGTGGCGGGCGTGTAATTGCTGTGGGGACTACTAGCGTGCGCTGTCTGGAAACTGCAGCCAGTTCCGGTGAGATTGCGCCTTTTGAGGGGGATACCAATATTTTTATCTACCCAGGTTACTCATTTAAGGTGGTGGATGCGCTGCTCACTAATTTCCATCTCTCCGAGTCCACCCTGCTTATGCTGGTCAGCGCATTTTCTGGCTACCAACCTATAATGACGGCTTACAGAGAAGCGGTGGCCGAGTGCTATCGCTTTTTTAGCTATGGCGATGCTATGTTTTTAATTCACAACCCCAGTGCTGCACAGGAATTACCGGATCATGACTGAGTCCAGCTCTCGCGACTGTTTTATGCAATTTAATGTCTCTGCCACAGATGGCAAGGCGCGCCATGGTGAGCTGAGCTTTCCCCGGGGCACAGTGCAGACTCCGGCATTTATGCCCGTGGGTACCTATGGAACGGTCAAAGGGATGTTGCCCCGGGATATAGAGGAAATTGGTGCTGAAATTATCCTCGGCAATACCTTCCATCTCATGTTGCGCCCAGGTACTGAGGTGATTAAAGAGCATGGCGATCTCCATGACTTTACTCAGTGGCAGGGGCCTATATTGACTGACTCCGGTGGCTTTCAGGTTTTTAGCCTAGGGGATATGCGCAGAATTAGCGAAGAGGGTGTGCGGTTTAAATCGCCAATTGATGGCAGCCCGGTGTTTATTGACCCGGAGACATCGATTCAGGTGCAGCATGACCTGGGCAGTGATGTGGTGATGATTTTTGATGAGTGCACTCCTTACCCTGCGACTGAACAAGAGGCGGACAAATCTATGCAGCTTTCGCTGCGCTGGGCGGAGCGAAGCAAAAATGCCCATGGCAATAACCCCTCGGCACTGTTTGGTATTGTTCAGGGGGGCATGTATGAGCATCTGCGCGATAAATCTCTGGCTGGTCTCGAGGCCATTGGTTTTGATGGTTATGCCATTGGTGGACTGTCGGTGGGCGAGCCCAAGGAGGATATGGTGCGGGTTCTCGATCATCTAGCCGATAATATGCCTGCGGAGAAGCCGCGCTATCTGATGGGTGTGGGCAAACCAGCGGATCTGGTGGAGGGGGTGCGCCGGGGCATTGATATGTTTGACTGTGTAATGCCCACCAGAAATGCTCGCAATGGCCACCTGTTTACCAGCAGCGGTGTGATTAAAATTCGTAACGCGGTGCATCGCCATGATACAGGCACACTGGACCCTGAATGTGACTGCTATACCTGTACCCACTTTAGTCGCGGCTATCTGCATCATCTGGAAAAGTGCGGCGAGATGTTGGGCGCCCAGCTAAATACTATCCACAATCTTCGCTATTATCAGACATTGATGGCGGGCCTTAGAGAGGCTATTACCCATGGTCGTCTGGACGCTTTTGCCGATGAGTTCTATGCCAAACAGGCGCCCGCCAGAGCTGATTAGTTGGCCGGGGTTTAAATCGCTAATTCTGCCCCTATTTAACAACTAATCCCGCTATAATGCGCGGCTAACCTTTTGCCTAGAGAGTTGGCGAATAATTAAAGGACCACCCAAGTCATGCCAAACAAGTTTCCCCTATGGAAGAATCTGCTAGTTCTTCTGGTTATCAGCTTCGGCTTTATCTACGCCGCGCCCAATCTGTACCCACCGGACCCAGCGATTCAGCTGTCTGGTCAGAGTGGCGCCATGGTTATCGATGAGGTGGTACTGCAAAAGGTAGAGGGCGCTCTGGATGAGGCCGGTATCGAATATTTTGCTGGCGAAGCAGATGGCGAGAGCGCACTGATTCGACTGCGGGATATAGACCTGCAACTGCGGGCTAAAGAGATTATTCAGGCGGAGATGGGGGGTAACTATATTGTTGCTCTCAACCTGGCGCCCACCACCCCTGAATGGTTGAGTGATCTGGGCGGTCAGCCCATGAAGCTCGGCCTTGACCTCAGTGGCGGTGTGCACTTTTTGCTGGAAGTTGATTTAAATGCCGCCCTTGCTACTCGGCTTGAGAGTGACCTGCAAGATGTTAAATCGGCGCTGCGCGAGGAGCGTATTCGCTATCGCACCTTCGAATTAAAGGGTCAGCAGCTGATTGGTCAGTTTCGGGAAGCTGAGGAGGTTGATAGAGCCACCGCGTTGATTCGCGCCAATTACCGCGATCTGCAGCCCCAGTTTATTCAGGGTCAGAACCCCCTGTCTCTGGTACTGAAGCTCAGCGATATAGCAGCGGGTGATATTGAAGACAATGCTATCAAGCAAAACCTCACCTCTCTGCGTAACAGGGTCAATGAGTTAGGTGTCTCCGAGCCTCTGGTTTCTCGCCAGGGTAAAAATCGCATTGTGGTGGAGCTTCCCGGTGTGCAGGACACTGCAGAGGCTAAGCGTATTATCGGCAAAACTGCCAATCTAGAATTTCGTCTGGAATCACTGGATAAAGCCGGTGAAAAATTTAAATTCCGCAATCCATCGGGCCAGGGCCCGGATGCCAGATTGCAAAATAAAGCCGTTATCAGCGGTGAGAACGTGACTGACGCCCGTGCCAGCTTTGATGAGAATGGTCGTCCCCAGGTAAATATTACTCTGGATGCTAAAGGTGGCTGGCAGATGGGTTATGCAACCCGGGACAATATTGGTCGTCGTCTGGGAGTGCTGTTTATTGAATACAAAACTCGGCTGGACAAGTCGGTGGATGAGAATGGCGAAGTAGTGATTACCGCTGTTCCCTTTGTAGAGAAGAATATTATCAGTCTGGCCACTATCCAGGCTCAGCTGGGTAAACAGTTCCGTATCACTGGTCTAGACGGCCAGCGAGAGTCCTCCGAGCTGGCGCTGCTGCTGCGTGCTGGCGCATTGGCTGCTCCTATGTATATTGTAGAAGAGCGCACCATTGGTCCATCGCTGGGTGCAGACAATATTGAGCTGGGCGTTAAGTCGGTCACCCTGGGTATGATGATGGTGCTGTTGTTTATGTTGGCGGTCTACAAAGGCTTTGGTGTCTTCGCCAATATAGCTCTAGCAATGAATCTGGTGCTGTTGGTGGCCTTTATGTCTCTGCTGGGCGCCACCCTGACACTGCCAGGTATTGCAGGCATAGTGTTGACTGTAGGTATGGCTGTAGATGCCAATGTGTTGATTTTCTCGCGAATTCGCGAGGAGCTGGCCTCTGGCTCATCAATCCAGGGAGCCATAAGTTCAGGCTATGATCGTGCCTTTGTCTCTATTCTGGATGCCAATATCACTACATTGATTGTGGCGCTTATTTTGTTCCTGATTGGCTCTGGCCCAGTTCAGGGTTTTGCGGTGACTCTGTCGATTGGTATTTTGACATCCATGTTCACCTCCATTGTGATGACTCGCGGGTTTGTTAACCTGATTATCGGTGGTCGCAAAATCGAAAAGCTTTGGATTTAAGGAGAGCATCATGAGCCAACTAAAAGTGTATAACTTTATGGGTATCCGCCGATATGCGGTGGTTTTTTCAGCGTTGATGCTGATAGTTTCCTCGCTGTCGCTCTATACCCAGGGGCTGGTTTTGGGGCTGGACTTTTCTGGTGGCACTCAGATTGAAGTGGGTTATGAGCAGCCAGCAAATGTAGCTGAGCTGCGTACTAAGCTTGAGACAGCGGGTTTTGACAGCCCAGTGGTGATTCATTTTGGCGCCGAGACTGATGTGCTGATTCGCATGCAAGGGGAGCCAGATCAAGGCTTGGCTGAGCGTGTTTACAATGTACTGCAGGTCGATGGTGAAAAAGTCGAGTTGCGCCGGGTAGATTTTGTCGGCCCTCAAATCGGTGAGGAGCTGCGGGACGACGGTGGTCTGGGAATGTTAACAGCACTGGCTCTGGTGATGCTCTATGTGGCCATTAGGTTCCAGCTTAAGTTCTCGATTGGCGCCGTGTTGGCCCTTGGCCACGATGTGATTATTACCCTGGGGGTATTCTCATTGGCGCGCTTAGAGTTTGACCTAACTGTGTTGGCAGCCATTTTGGCGGTGGTGGGTTATTCCCTCAATGATACCATCGTTGTCTCGGACCGCATTCGCGAAAATTTCCGCAAAATACGCAAGGCAACGCCTGTTGAAGTGATTAACGAGTCCCTGTCTCAGACATTGTGGCGAACTATCAATACTTCGGTCACCACCCTGCTGGTACTTTTGGCGCTGTTTTTTATCGGAGGAGAGCTTATTCATAACTTTGCCATAGCTCTGATGATTGGTGTTGGCATAGGTACTTACTCCTCTATCTATGTGGCTGCCACTGTAATGCTTGCTATGGACGTTGATCGTGAGGATCTGCTGGAGCCCGTAGAAGGTGAGCTGGTTGATGACCTGCCCTAGGCAAGTCCAATAAGTGATAAGTGATATAAAAGAGTCCTACCCAAGGGCTCTTTTTTTTGAGTATGCTGTTCCCAAAGTAATTTAAATAACAGATTGATAACAATAATAATTGGGGTTACATATGAGAGTATTTCAACGCTGTTTACCAGTGATTATCTGGGCGCTAGTCAGTGGCAACACCATTGCGGCAGAGGCCAAAAATAATAAGCCGATGCAGGGGGTGCCCCCAACGCGAGACTCCCAGGTAACCATGAAAAACTACCGTGACTATCCGGCCAATCGCTGGGCGTTTCGCAATGCAGGGGCGCCACTCAATGTGGTCATGATTCCCCGAGAGGGTCAGATTGTGCCTTTGCCAGGGCCAACAGCGCCTCAGCTTGGCCAGTTTGAGATAACTGACCTGGCGGGTAATCAGCTGGAGTTTGATGCGGCCTTTGAGAGCAGCTATGCGGATGGAGTAGCAGTGGTGCAGGGCAGTACTCTATTGCATGAAACTTATTTTGGTGACTTTTCCCAGCATGCGCAGCATATTTGGTTTTCTATGAGTAAGTCTCTGGCCAGTGCGGCCTTTGGGCTGTTGGTGGCTGAGGACAGGGTTGATTTGCAGGCCTCTCCCGCAGACTATATCCCTGAACTTGCCGGCAGCGGATTTGAGCCTGTAACCATACAGCAGGTTTTGGATCATGCCACCTCGCTGGACTTCCACGAAACCTACACCAATCCGGATTCCGACTTTTTCCGCTACTATGCTCCAGCTTTGAATTTGGGGTGGCTGCCCGGGTCTGCTGATCTGCAGCCGGAAGCCGCAGAAATTTATGGTGTGCATGACTTTTTAGGTCGCTTTATTAAAGCCGACCCTGCACGCAGCCCAGGGGACAACTTTGATTACAACTCCAGTAATGCAGACCTGCTGGGCTGGCTGATTGCCAGAATTAGCGGCCAGCCATTTCAGGATTATATACAGCAGAATATCTGGGCAAAATTAGGCGCAGAGCACGATGCCTATATAGCGGTAGATCGGGCCTATATGCCAGCCGTGACCGGAGGTATGAATAGCACGCTGAGAGACGCGCTGCGCTTTGGAATCATGATTAAAGACCGCGGAGTTTTTAATGGCCAAAAAGTTATCCCAGCAAGCTGGATTGACCAAACTCTGCAGGTCAGTGAGCGGCTGGAGACCAATATGCGCAATAACAGCAAATATCAAGCTGACGCCTGGCAGGCCTACCATAATATGTGGTGGATTTTAGATGCAGAGGCGGGAGAGTACTGTGCGGTGGGCATTCATGGGCAGGTGATTTATATCAATCGCAAGGCAGATACGGTGATGGCCTGGTTCTCCAGTCAGCCCGGCGCCTCTGCAGCCAATAACCCCGATTTTCGCGTCAAGCTAAATGCAGCCCGGCAATTGGCCGCTTCACTGGGCCAATAGCCTGTGGCGGCCATCCAGAGGGTAAAGCTCAGATAGAGGGTTTTGTGCTACCTTTATACTTGGTATTTGGTTGTCACAACAGGGGGAATAGGGGCATTGGCTGACCACGAGAAGACCAATTATCCCGCCCTGAGCCTATTTATTGATAGGCTCAGTCAAATAGCTAGTTATGGAAGATTGCATAAATGTCACGTACGATGAACCTATGATCACACCCCTTAAACACCTGGCTAGGCAACTTTTGCCCGCTAGCCTCCTGCTGTCGTCTGTATTTCTGTCGGGCTGCTCTTTGCTATTGCCCCAGCAACAGGGCAGCGACTCATGCACAGCGCCCGAGATTGTTGATTTACCTGCCAAAATACCCCCTGAGCAACTCCAGTGCCCCGAGCCTCGGGTGATTGAGAAGCTAGTGACTAAAATTGTTGCTCCCGAGCTGCCACCTATGGCGACTACAGCCGGTAAGCTGCATCTGCCTATTGTGGGGGCGGTTGAGCTGGTACATATTGAGTCCGCTGATATAAAACTAGAAGCGCGAATAGATACAGGTGCTGAAACCACGTCTATTCATGCCGAAGATATTCAGCTAATCGAGAAAGATGGCCGCAGATATGTGCGTTTTGTGCTGATTGATCCAGCCAGGGGAGAGCGGGTACAGCAAGAGTTGCGGCTGCGCAGACGAGTGCTTATCAAACAGAGCTACGGGCCCGATGAAAGACGCTATGTGGTGCGCATGTGGCTGACCCTGGGTAATACTCGCTCAAGGGTTGATGTCAATCTGTCAGATCGTACCAATTTTCAGTATCCACTGCTGATCGGGCGCAATTTTCTAACCGATAGCCTCATTGTTGATGTCAGCAGACATCATACGATCATAAATTAGCGGGAATCAGCATGTTTTCCACCAGAGTTCAGGCGATTCTTGTAGCCTCCATGTTGATCGGGCTGGGTCTAGGACTCACTCTCTACAAAGCAATTAGCTTGGGTTTTCCCCTGCTGCCGGGAGAATATCGCGACGTCTGGACTCTGGAGTCCAAGATTAACTTTGAACCCTCAGCAAAGGGCCCAGTAGAGATTGAGTTGCGGCTGCCTGAGATGCTGACGGGATGGACCGCTGCTGATGAGCACTTTGCCTCCTCTGGTTTCGGCTTTGCGGTGATTGATGGGCCTGCAGAGACGATGGCAGGTGCCGAGAATGCTGAGATTGCTGAGAGTTCAGGGCAAAAACTGACTGAGACCGATCGTCGTGCCCGCTGGACTAGACAGCAATTGGAGCGCCCAACAACCCTCTATTACAAGTTACAGATTTATCGCTCGGTCGAGCCTCAGCCCCTACCTGCTATTGTCCCCCCAATAGTGCCGCCGCCCCTCTTAGAAGAGGACCAGTTAGCGGCAATGGAGCGGCTAGTAGCCAAACTGGACTCAGTATCATCTGGCCCAGAGAGTTTTACTGGCCTTTTAATACAGGAAATTAACAGCCAGTCACCGGATCAGGACACGCTATTTCTGCTCAGTTCCTACAGAGAAGACTCTGCAGTGGTGATATTGGATGTGCTGGCATATAGAGGGATTTCCGCCATCAGAGTGCGCGGCATTGTGCTGGAGGATGGCCGTCGTCGCCAGACTCTGAGCTCCCTTATTGAAATTCATGGAGCTGAGAGCTCTATTGTTTTTAACCCGAAAACTGCAGCTACTGGATTGCCAGATAATTTCTTTGTTTGGCAGCGCGGTGACAGCGCTATTCTCAATGTTATGGGCGGGCGTAATTCTAGTCTGGAATTTGCTTTGGTCAGCAACAGATTGCCGGCCAAGACATTGATTGGCATGGGTCAGGCTTCCCCGGAGATAGACTTTTTGGATTTCTCTATCTACGCATTGCCCGTTGAGCAGCAGGGTATTTTTAAGGGGCTGCTGCTAATACCTGTGGCGGCACTGATTGTAGTGTTAATGAGAATACTGGTGGGGGTGCGCACCTCCGGTACCTTTATGCCGGTATTGCTGGCCCTGGCATTTATTCAAACCACCCTGGTGGTTGGCCTAATGATATTTATTGCCCTGCTGGGTATTGGCCTGTGGATTCGGTCCTATTTAAGTCATCTCAATCTACTGCTTGTGTCGCGAGTGGCTGCAGTGATCATTGTAGTGATTCTGTTAATGGCGATACTGGCGGTGATCAGTTACAAACTGGGTTTGGATCAGGCTCTAACGGTGACCTTTTTTCCTACAGTTATTGTTGCCTGGACCATTGAGCGCATGTCTATCCTTTGGGAGGAAGAGGGCGGTTATGAGGTCTTGGTGCAGGGTAGTGGCAGCCTGATTGTGGCGGTGATGGCCTATTTAACTATGTCCAATGCTGTAGTGGCTCATCTAACATTCAATTTCCCCGAGTTAATGCTGAGTCTGCTGGGGGTTATTTTGCTGCTGGGTAAATACACTGGCTTCCGACTCTCCGAGTTATATCGCTTTCGCGATATGGGTCGCCTGAAGTGATCCGTCTGGTATCTCCAGCCAGACTGCGCGAGCTTGGTATTCTGGGTATGAATCGCCGCAATATTAGTTTTATAGGTACCCATAACAGGCGCAAAAATTATCGCCTGGCGGACAATAAGCTGGCGACAAAAAGTGCTGCCCTCAGTCGCGGCCTGCCAGTGCCAAAACTCTATGGCACTATTGAGTCCCAGTCGCAGATAAAGTCCATGGCTGCTCAGTTGGCAGACAAACCCAGTTTTGTTATCAAGCCTGCGCAGGGTAGTGGCGGCAAAGGCATTCTGGTAGTTACCGGGCGCGCCGATGGGCTGTTTGTAAAGTCCAGTGGGCTAGTCATAGATGAGCGTGAAATCCAAAAGCATACATCCAATATTCTCGCTGGACTCTATAGCCTGGGAGGTCGCAACGATAGCGCCATGGTTGAGGCTCTGATCGATTTTGACCCCAGGTTGCAGGACTATAGCGTAGAGGGTGTGCCTGATATTCGCATTATTGTTTTCCGCGGTGTACCAGTGATGGCGATGATGCGCTGTGCTACCCATGCTTCGGATGGCAAAGCCAATCTGCACCAGGGAGCTGTGGGAGTGGGCCTGGATATAGGCACTGGGCAAAGTTTGCATGCAGTGCAGTACAACAGAATTATTAATCAGCACCCGGACAGCGGCAAAGGTTTCGCTGATTTAGCCATTCCCCATTGGCACCAGGTGCTGGACCTGGCTGCCAGTTGTGCCAGTATGACTGGGTTGGGTTATCTGGGTGCCGATATTGTTTTGGATCTACAGGGTGGGCCCATGTTGCTGGAGTTAAATGCGCGACCCGGGTTGGCAATACAGGTTGCCAACCAGGCGGGACTCAGATGGCGACTTGCTGCCGCAGCAGAAATTGCCGACCGCACCACAGATCAGGCTGAGAAAATACAATGGGCCTGTGAGCAGTTTACTCGCGAGCCTGCGGGCCAACTGGACCTTGTTATCAACTAGGCTGTTGCAAGCAATCCCGTTAGATAATATGTCCCAGGGGCAATTCAGTTTTATAACAAATAGGCTTTAGGGAAAAACTACTCTTAATATGCTCAACACCATCTACGGCGGTGAGTTTCTCGTCGAGAAAGGTCTGGTAGGCCTGCAGATCTGGAATAACCACTCTCATCAGGTAGTCAAAGTCCCCGGTCATTAGATAGCACTCCATTACCTCAGGCCAGTCCAGCACCTGCTGGGCAAAGCGATCCAGATCTTTCTTAACCTGATGGTGCAATGTGACCTGCACAAACACGGTCACTGGAAGACCAGCCTTCTGCGGATCAATCAATGTGACACGGCGACTGATATAGCCCAGTTGCTCAAGATTTTTGACTCGCCGCGAGCAGGGTGAGGGTGACAGGCAGACCTGATCTGCCAACTCAATATTAGAGATCCCTGCATCGGATTGCAGAATATTGAGGATTTTCCAGTCAATATTATCCAGGTTGTAGTCGGTCATTTTATCTCAGCCTGTACTGATGTTGATATCCGCTGTGCGCGGCAATTAGCCATCTATAATAAGAACACAGAGAGCCATTAAAGCCCTGATACAGCATAGCTGAGCGGGGTGTCACAATGCTATACAGCGGCACTATATTGGCTGTTAATAATATTGTAGGCCATTTTGCGCAATTAAAACTTAATAAATTAGCATATTACGCAATAAATGCTTATATCTACGGATGTATTTTGGGCAGATTGGCAGGATTCGCCCGGGATTTACATGCTAATTTAAGGTCTCAATACAAGGGCCATTCAATAAAAATAATCAGGCCCCAAAAATGGATTTACTTGAGGTGTTCTGTGACTATGAAAATTGCTCCAAATCTAAGCCCTGCGAAAAAGGCACCTAAATTTGAGGACGGATCCTCTCTCAGGATTCCCAGCTTACAAATTCTCAATCAGGATGGTTCAGTTATTGCCGGTGCCACAGTGCCCGATCTATCTCGGGCTCAAGCCACAAAGATTTACAGCGATATGCTCTATATCCGAATGCTCGATGAGCGTATGCAAAGTGCCCAAAGACAGGGTAGGCTAAGTTTTTATATGACCTGCACAGGTGAAGAGGCTTCAGTGGCTGGCACCATAGCGGCGTTTCAGCCTCAGGATATGGCTATGGCCCAGTATCGCGAACATCTGGTATTGCGCTACCGTGGTTTCACCACAGCGCAATTTATGAATCAGTTGTTTGGTAACCTAGATGACCTAGGCAAGGGTCGCCAAATGCCTGTTCACTATGGATCCCGTGAACTCAACATAATGACCATTAGCTCTCCACTGGCTACCCAGATACCCCAGGCCTCTGGCTATGCCTATGGTCAGAAGCTCAAAGGTAAAGATGCCTGCACTCTGTGCTATTTCGGTGAAGGGGCCGCCTCCGAGGGAGACTTCCATGCCGGGCTAAATATGGCAGCAGTGCTTAACTGCCCGGTGGTGTTTGTGGTGCGCAATAATGGCTATGCTATTTCCACTTCCTGCGCTGAACAGTTTGCCACTGATGGGATCGCCCCCCGTGGCCCTGGCTATGGCATTAAAACTATAAGAGTGGATGGCAACGATATTCTGGCTGTCTACGCTGCCTCGGTGGAAGCGCGCAGAATTGCTACCCAAGAGCAGCGTCCGGTACTTATCGAAACCATGAGCTACCGCCTGGGCGCCCATTCCACCTCCGATGATCCCAGCGGTTATCGCAGTAAACAAGAAGAGCAAATTTGGCGGGATAAAGACCCAATCCAGCGTATGAAAAACTGGCTGATTGCTCAGTGCTGGTGGACTGAGGAGTCTGACACCGATCTGCAGAAATCCTATCGCACTGAGATTCTGGCCGAACTTAAGCTGGCTGAACAGCGTGACAAGCCGCCACTGGGCGATTTGATCACTGATGTCTACAAGTCAGTTCCCACCCATTTGCTTGAGCAGTTTCAAGAGTTAGAGACCCATATCGCCAAGTATCCGGATCACTATTCAGTCTAATTGGAGCTGTAAGGATGGCTAACTCAACAGTGCGAGAAATTGGCAACGAGCCTAAAACCAGCAAGATGAATCTGTTGCAGGCTATTAACAGTGGGCTGGATATAGCCATGGCTACGGATCAGCGAGTAATCTGTCTGGGTGAAGATATAGGTCAGTTTGGTGGCGTGTTTAGAGCGACCAGTAATCTGCAAAAAAAATACGGTAACCAGCGTTGCTTTAACACCCCTATCACCGAACAGGGTATTGTTGGTTTTGCCATTGGTCTGGCCGCACAGGGTTCTGTACCCGTCGCCGAAATCCAGTTTGCCGATTATATTTTCCCTGCCTTTGATCAAATTGTTAATGAAGCTGCCAAGTATCGCTATCGCAGTGGTGATGAATTTAACTGCGGAGGTCTCACCATCCGCACGCCCTATGGTGGCGGTATTGATGGCGGGCTCTATCACTCCCAGTCTCCTGAGGCCTACTTCTGCCATACCCCGGGCCTAAAGGTTGTTATGCCCAGTAATGCCTATCAAGCCAAAGGTCTGTTGTTGGCGGCCATCCGCGACCCGGATCCGGTTATCTTTTTTGAACCCAAAGCCATCTACCGGGCCTCCGTGGGACAGGTGCCAGAGGGGGATTATGAAATTCCTCTGGGGATTGCCGAGGTGGTTCAGCAGGGCACAGATATCACACTGCTGGGCTGGGGTGCGCAGATGGTGCAGATAATAAAAGCGGCCGAACTGGCTGCAGCCGATGGTATTTCCTGTGAAATTATTGATTTGCGCAGCCTGTTGCCCTGGGATCGAGACTGCGTTGCTCAGTCGGTAACCAAAACTGGACGCCTGCTGATCAGCCATGAGGCACCCCGCACCGGCGGCTATGCTGGCGAAATTGCAGCCAGTATTCAGCAGCATTGTTTCCTTAGCCTAGAGGCACCGATCAGCAGAGTGACTGGGTTGGACACTCCATTTCCGCTGATCCATGAAAAGCAGTATCTGCCCGACCATCTTAAAATTTATGAAGCCATTGTTGCGACCTGCAACTACTAGCCGGAGACTATTATGAATAAAGATTTTATATTGCCGGATATTGGCGAAGGTATAGTGGAATGCGAAGTGATTGAGTGGAAGGTTAAGGAGGGCGATCTGATCGAAGAAGATCAGATTGTGGTGGATGTAAGCACCGACAAAGCTATCGTAGAAATTCCCTCAATGTATAACGGTCGCGTGACTAAGCTCTATTATGAGCAGTCGGATATAGCTGAGGTGCATAAGCCATTATTTGCTATTGAAGTAGAAGGTGAAGGGCATTCTAAACAGCCCCCAGAGGAGAGTAGTAAAGCTGAGTCTAAAATAGAAAGTGCAGCAGAAGTTTCGGCCGCTGCCCCCGTGATAATCACAGACAAGGTATTAACTACCCCGGCGGTGCGAAAGATGGCTCGAGAGCACAGCCTGAATTTGGCGACCATACCAGGTACTGGCAAACAGGGGCGAGTACTAAAAGAAGATGTGTTGGCCTACCTGAATCAGAAGGTGCATAAGCAAACGCCGACAGCACAGCTCAATAGTATTGAGGACCGTCGCGAACCCATAAAAGGGGTGCGCAAAATAATGGCCGAGCGCATGGCAGACTCCGTGGCTACCATTCCTCACTTTACCTTTATTGATGAACTAGATATCACCGAGTTGATCAGCTTACGTGCCGACCTGATTAAAAACCATGGCTCAGAGGAATTCAAAATCACTCTAATGCCATTATTTATCAAAGCCTTGTCATTGGCGATCAATGAATTCCCTATTCTTAATAGTCGCGCCAATAGCGAGTTTACCGAACTCACCTATCTGGCTAGCCATAATATTGGCATGGCCGTGGATGGCAAAACCGGCTTGTTGGTACCTAATATTAAAAATGTCCAGCAGCTGGGGTTGCTTGACGTAGCCCGGGAAGTAAATCGGCTTACAGAGGCGGCTCGCAGTGGTGTTATTAATCCAGCGGATCTTGCTGGGGGCAGTATCACTATTTCTAATATTGGTGTGATAGGTGGCACTGCGGCTATGCCTATTATCAATAAACCAGAAGTGGCAATTGTGGCTCTGGGGAAAATTCAGAAGCTACCCAGATTTGACGCCAATAATAACGTTGTGTCGCGCAGTATACTCACTGTCAGCTGGTCTGGAGATCATCGGGTTATCGATGGCGGCACCATTGCCCGGTTCAATAAACTGTGGAAGCAATACTTGGAACAGCCCCAGACCATGTTGTTGGCTATGCTGGAGTTATAATCTGAAATAACAGTTCTAATTGATAGGCATCAACCGCCTAGTCAGACTAAATCGCTAGACTAATCTCTCTAGATTTAACACTTATTTCCAGGGAGAAGATGCAGCATGTGCAAACGTTTTAAACCTTATTATTCCAGCTTACTGATTCTATTTTTAAGTCCGCTCGGCTCTGCTATGAATGCAATAGAAAACGGCACTGCCGATATGGATTTTCGCTATCGCTATGAAACCGTAGATCAAGACAATATTGCCAACACTGCCCATGCCTCCACATTAAGGTCCAGATTTAATTACACCACTGCAGTGCAGTCTGGCCTTCAGGCTCAGATTGAAATTGATAATGTAACAGTACTGGGCGCTGATAATCACAACAGCACTCACAATGGCTTAATTGATCATCCGGTGGTCGCTGACCCTGAGGGTACTGAGCTCAATCAGATTTGGCTGGCCTACAGCGGTATTGAGAAGACTCAGATTAAATACGGCCGTCAGCGAATCAATTATAATAACCAGCGTATTATAGGCGGTGTAGGTTGGCGCCAGAATGAACAGACCTTTGATGGTCTCACTATTAATAATCAGTGGTTTGAGAATACCCATCTAAGCTACGGCTATATTAATAATGTTAACCGAATCTTTGGTCCGGATGATGGCGTTCAGCCTGCTGATCTAGATTCAAAGAGTCATACTCTTAATATCAACCATAATGGATTACCTATTGGTGCATTGAGCGCCTATAGCTACTGGCTAAATATTAAAGATGCTCCAACAGCTTCGACCCATACTTCCGGTCTGCGCTTGAGCGGTAAGACTGGCGCGAATCGGTTAACCTATAACTACAGTGCCGAATATGCTCACCAGTCAGACTATGGTAATAACACCACCGACTTTGATGCGGATTATTATTTGCTTGAATTAGGTTTGGCGGTCAATGGTCTTAGGGCCAAGGTTGGATTGGAAGTGCTGGAGGGTGACTCTGCTCTGGCCGGTCAGTCTTTCCGTACACCATTGGCAACGCTACATAAGTTTAATGGTTGGGCTGATCAGTTTTTAAATACTCCCGACGCTGGTCTTAAAGATCGCTACATTCAGGTTAGCGGTAAGGTTTCTGATATAGCCCTTGTGACGGTTTACCATCAATTTGATGCCCAGGATGGTGGGGGTGACTATGGGGCTGAGTGGAACTTCTCTGCGGCTAAAAAGATTGGTGAGAGCACTAAGGTTTTGCTGAAGTATGCTGATTATAATGCGGAGGATTTTGGTGTTGATAAGCGGAAGTTATGGTTGCAGTGGGAGGTTAGTTTTTAGGGGCTTAAATTCTGGGTGAGGATTTTGTGTTTTTTTGCCGGCCTCGGGCAGTTGGGTATATTTTCGCCTGCCGCTATTGGGAATAGGAGTTTCTGGGGGTGCTTACTATTACCAATTTCTTCTGGCAGTAGATTTCAGATTGGGGCAAAAACACACCCAACCCCCCAAGTCCTATACCGAGCGTAATTCTAGGTATAGAGGGGTCAGGGGGTTTTAGATATATTTTGCCGGCCTCGGGCAGTTGGGTATATTTTCGCCTGCCGCTAGTGAGAGCAGGAGTTTCTGAGGGGGCGTACTATTACCTATTTCTTCTGGCAGTAGATTTCAGATTGGGGCAAAAACACACCCAACCCCCCAAGTCCTATACCGAGCGTAATTCTAGGTATAGAGGGGTCAGGGGGTTTGACACCAAGCATTTCAGTTATAGCAGAGATCAAATCCTTAGCAGTAAGCAGTTCCAGAAACCACTGATCTCTGCAAGCAGCAGGTGGCAAACTCCCTGACTCGTCTGTACCGGCCAGCTCGCACCCTATTATTTAACTACTCAATCCCAATCCTATATAGAGATAAACTCTGTCTGGGGGTTTTAGATATATTTCGCCGGCCTCGGGCAGTTGGGTATATTTTCGCCTGCCGCTATTGGGAACAGGAGTTTCTGGGGGTGCTTACTATTACCTATTTCTTCTGGCAGTAGATTACAGATTGGGGCGAAAACACACCCAACCCCCCAAGTCCTATACCGAGCGTAATTCTAGGTATAGAGGGGTCAGGGGGTTTGACACCAAGCATTTCAGTTATAGCAGAGATCAAATCCTTAGCAGTAAGCAGTTCCAGAAACCACTGATCTCTGCAAGCAGCAGGTGGCAAACTCCCTGACTCGTCTGTACCGGCCAGCTCGCACCCTATTATTTAACTACTCAATCCCAATCCTATATAGAGATAAACTCTGTCTGGGGGTTTTAGATATATTTCGCCGGCCTCGGGCAGTTGGGTATATTTTCGCCTGCCGCTATTGGGAACAGGAGTTTCTGGGGGTGCTTACTATTACCTATTTCTTCTGGCAGTAGATTACAGATTGGGGCGAAAACACACCCAACCCCCCAAGTCCTATACCGAGCGTAATTCTAGGTATAGAGGGGTCAGGGGGTTTGACACCAAGCATTTCAGTTATAGCAGAGATCAAATCCTTAGCAGTAAGCAGTTCCAGAAACCACTGATCCCTGCAAGCAGCAGGTGGCAAACTCCCTGACTCTTCTGTACCGGCCAGTTCACACCTAACTGTATAACCATCCACTCCCTAATGCTTCCGCCCCCGCACCACCTGATAATTCCGCCCAAAATACCAAACCGGTGCACTAATCACATGCACCAACCGAGTAAACGGAAAGATTAAAACAATACTTATCCCCAAAAACACATGAAGCTTATACACCAGACTTACAGGTGCAATAGCCGCCGCCGCCTTAAACGGCTGCAAAGTCACAATACTCTGGGCCCAGTTCCCAAGTAGCACCATCACCGACCCATCCATATGATGAGTGGAAGCAAAGATAGTCCCAAACCCCAATAACAGCTGTACTAACAAAATCACCAGCACTGCTATATCAGACCAGCGACTATTAGCTCGAACCCTGGGGTCAAACAATCGACGGTATAACAGTATCAATAATCCAACCAAGCAGAGCACGCCAAATAGCCCCCCAGAAATCATAGCCAAGAGCTGCTTGTTAGGGGTGGAAATCACATGATGATAAATAGATTCTGGGGTGAGCAAACCAATAAAATGCCCTGCCAGAATAAAAATAATCCCAATATGAAAAAGATTACTACCAATGCGCATAGCGTTATTGCGCAGTATTTGGCTGGAGTCGGCCTTCCAGCTGTACTGGTCGCGGTCAAATCTTATCCAACTCACCACCAGACAGATTGCCAGAGCAATATAGGGATAGAGGCCGAACAGAAATGTATTTAGTGGGGTAGACATAGTCAAAATCCTTATGGGGTCTGTACCCAGTGCAATGGTGTGCTGGGATTGTGGGGTTCAGGTGGGTGACTGGTAGTCTTCGGGGTATCGCAGCTGTCATGGGCATCACCAACCCCAAAAGTGACCTGCTCTTCCTCCCAGATTTTATCCAGAGCTTCGGCGGTGTTATCGGGTTTTTCTGTGGCGGCCAGTTTCTCTAACTCTGCCAATGCAACCTGGTGGCCGCTCAGTACAATCAAAGCCTCAAACAGCACTGCATAGTTGCTGCCCCTTTGTCGCAGGCGCGCACAGAGTAGGCCAAGTATATGGGCAATATCTGCCAGCCCTTCTTTGGCTTCCGCCGGCGGCCTGTGGGACAGGTACTCCAGATACAGGGGAATATAGTCCGGTAATTCCCGAACATTAATGGCAAAGCCGTTGGCCTCATAAAGCGCCATCAAATCCACCATGGCCTGGCCGCGATCTCGAGATTCCCCATGCACATGCTCAAATAGCAGCAGGGACAGTGCCCGGCCATAATCAAATACATGGGTATAGTTTTCTTGGACATCGAGAAGATCGGCACCATAAAGCTCGTGGATCAGGGCCAGCAGCTGATCTTTAGTATCCGCAGGTAACTCTGTGGCTGCGGCGACCACCTCGCAGAGTTCCTTAATATGAGCCTGCACCTGAGCATCGGGATAATCCAATAACCGTGCTATCAGTTTTAAACTATCCATGGGGCTTATCTCCAGATCCGTCCGCGGGGTTATCCCATACCTGCACCGCGCTAATCACATCCCTGGTATTATTTTTGATCCCTCCAAACATATTGATATCACTGGAACCAGTAGAGCAGCCATTGCCCCAGCTAAAGCCGCAACCACCGCGCTCGGCATAGGCATCCACTAGCGCATCTTCTCTGTGGGCGGTTGGAATCACATAGCGATCTTCATAGTTGGCAATGGCCAGGTAGCGATACATCTCTTCAATTTGCGCGACCGAGAGTCCCACATCTTCAAGCACGGCCATGTCTTCAACGCCTTCCACGGTTTGGGCACGCTTAAAGGCGCGCATGGCCAGCAATCGTTTTAGCGCTAGAACCACAGGTTGGGTATCACCGGCGGTTAGCATATTGGCCAGATACTGCACTGGAATACGCAGGCTCTCGACATCGGGAATAATGCCATTCATACCCATATGGCCGGCATTGGCGGCAGACTGAATAGGGGATAGGGGCGGCACATACCAGACCATGGGCATGGTGCGGTATTCCGGATGCAGTGGCAGGGCCAGCTTCCAGTCGACGGCCATTTTATAGACCGGTGACTGTTGTGCCGCTGTAATGACTGAGTCGGCGATACCATCTTTGCGCGCCTGGGCAATGACCTCTGGATTGTTGGGGTCGAGAAATATCTCCAGCTGTTTTTCATACAGGCCCTGTTCAGATTCGGTGCTGGCGACTTCTTCTATGCGGTCGGCATCATAGAGCAGCACACCTAAATAGCGGATGCGCCCTACACAGGTTTCCGAGCAGACTGTAGGCTGCCCGGACTCAATGCGTGGATAGCAGAAAATACATTTTTCTGATTTTCCAGACTTCCAGTTGTAATAGATTTTCTTGTAGGGGCAGGCTGATACACACATTCGCCAGCCGCGACATTTCTCCTGGTCGATGAGCACTATGCCATCTTCTTCGCGTTTATAGATTGCACCGGAAGGGCAGGAGGCAACACAGGAGGGGTTGAGGCAGTGCTCGCAGAGGCGCGGCAGATACATCATAAAGGTATTTTCATATTCCCCGTACATGGCCTTCTGCATATTGTCGAAATTTTTATCGGCGCTGCGTTTTTCAAATTCTGAGCCCAGCAACTCTTCCCAGTTAGGGCCTTTATTAATTTTCTCCATACGCTTGCCTGAAATCACTGATCGCGGTCGCGCCACCGGTTGGTGTTTTGAGCTGGGGGCAGTGTGGAGATGCTGATAGTCCATATCATAGGGCTCGTAATAATCGTCAATCTGGGGCATATCCGGATTGGCAAAAATCTTACTTAGCACCTTGGCTTTGCCGCCTATCTTTGGGGTGATGGAGCCGTCCTCATTGCGCACCCAGCCGCCATTCCATTTAGCCTGGTCTTCCCAGTCATCTGGGTAGCCGGTGCCTGGTTTGGTTTCAACATTATTAAACCAGGCGTATTCAGCGCCTTCCCGAGAGGTCCAGACATTTTTGCAGGTCACGGAACAGGTGTGGCAGCCGATGCATTTATCCAGATTCAGCACCATGCCAACTTGAGATCTTATTAACATTAGTCTGACTCCTTATATTGTTTGCGGCAGTGGGGTTGGCAGATCATCGCTATTGGATCCATCCAGCCAGTCCACTTTGTTCATTTTGCGCACCACTACCATTTCATCGCGGTTGCAGCCCACGGTGCCGTAATAGTTAAAGCCATAGGACTGCTGGGCGTAGCCGCCAATCATATGGGTGGGTTTAAGCACGGCTCTAGTCACCGAGTTATGGTGCCCGCCGCGGGTGCCGGTCATCTCTGAACCAGGTACATTAATAATCCGCTCCTGGGCGTGGTACATCATTACCATGCCGTCTTTCACCCTCTGACTGACTACGGCGCGGCAGGCAATGGCGCCATTGGCGTTAAATACCTCCACCCAGTCGTTATCGGCAATACCCACAGACTTAGCATCGGTTTCTGAAAGCCAAATAATGGGCCCGCCACGATTGAGGGTCAGCATTAGCAGATTGTCGGAGTAGGTGCTGTGAATACCCCATTTTTGGTGGGGAGTAATCCAGTTGAGCACTATTTCCGGGTGGCCATTGGGCTTGCTGTCTTTTACCAGATCGGTGGTTTTGGTATGAATCGGTGGGCGATAGGAAATTAACTGCTCACCAAAGGCCTGCATCCAGCGATGGTCCTGATAGAACTGCTGCCGTCCGGTAAGGGTGCGCCAGGGAATATATTCATGGACATTGGTGTAACCGGCGTTATAACTCACATGCTCGTCTTCAAGGCCAGACCAGGTGGGTGAAGAGATAATCTTGCGCGGCTGGGCCTGCACATCGCGGAAACGAATTTTTTCTTCCTGTTTGGGTTTGGCTAAATGGCTATGGTCACGGCCTGTATGCTGACCCAGGGCATCCCAGGCTTTTACCGCCACTGCGCCATTGGTTTCCGGGGCCAGACTTAGAATCACTTCACAGGCGTCAATAGCTGATTCAATACGCGGCATGCCCTGACTAATGCCTTCCTCGGTGACCCTGTGATTAAGGTCGCCGAGCAATTCCACTTCATTATCTGTATTCCAGTTAATGCCTTTGCCACCATTGCCCAGCTGATTGAGAAGCGGCCCCAAGGCAGTAAACTTTTTATAGGTGTTGGGATAGTCTCGTTCAACCACCACCATATTGGGGGCGGTTTTACCGGGGATTAGCTCGCACTCGCCTTTCTTCCAGTCATTAACGTCGAAGGGTTGGGCTAGCTCTCCGGGGGTATCATGCAGCAGTGGCACTGTAACCAAATCTTTTTCCACGCCCAGATTGCCTTCGGCGACTCTGGAGAATTCTTTGGCAATACCTTTGTAGATATCCCAATCACTGCGCGCTTCCCAGGCCGGGTCTGTGGCTGCGGAAAGGGGGTGAATAAAGGGATGCATATCTGAGGTGTTGAGATCGTCTTTCTCATACCAGCAGGCGGTGGGCAGCACTATATCGGAGTACAGGGCGGTGGAGGACATTCTGAAATCCAATGTGGTCACCAGATCTAACTTGCCTTCCGGGGCATCTTCTACCCATTCTGCCTCCTTGGGAATAATACCGTCGCGAGCGCCATTGTCGTCGTTCATCACGCCATTTTTAGTGCCCAACAAATACTTGAGCATATATTCATGGCCTTTGCCGGAAGAGCCCAGTAAGTTGGAGCGCCAGATAAATAGATTGCGGGGGAAGTTGGCGGGGTTATCCGGCTGCTCGCAGGCAAAGCGTATATCACCGCTTTTTAACTGCTGTACTAAATAGTCTTTGGGATCCATGCCCGCAGCTTCGGCATCGCGGCAAATCTGCAGTGGGTTTTGGTTTAGCTGGGGGGCGCTGGGCAACCAGCCCATGCGCTCGGCCTGAATATTGTAATCCAGCATGGCTTCAGGCATTTCACCTTTGTTAGCCAGGGGTGAAAGTACTTCGTGAATATTGACCTTTTCATGGCGCCACTGGGAGCTGTGGTTATAAAAGAAAGAGGTGGAATTCATCTGCCGCGGTGGGCGGCTCCAGTCCAGCCCAAAGGCCAGAGGTAGCCAGCCAGTTTGGGGGCGGAGTTTTTCCTGGCCTACATAATGGGCCCAGCCACCGCCGCTCTGACCTACGCAACCACACATAATCAGCATATTGATTAGGCCGCGGTAGTTCATATCCATATGGTACCAATGGTTCATGGCGGCACCGACAATCACCATGGATTTACCTTTAGTCTTGTCGGCATTGTCGGCAAATTCCCGCGCTACCTGAATGACTTTCTCCCGAGATACGCCGGTGATCTTTTCTTGCCAGGCTGGGGTGTAGGCGACGGACTCATCATTGTAGTCGGCAGCGACATTGTCTCCACCCAAGCCCCGGTCGATACCATAGTTAGCGATCATCAGATCGAAGACCGTAGCGACTCTCGCGTCAGTGCCATCGGCCAGTTTGATGGTGCGCACGGGCACTTGGCGCAGCTGGATATCCTCACCGTCCTGATGGTTCCAATGCTCATGTTGTTGCGCGGCAAAATAAGGAAAGGCGACTGAGGCGGACTGTTCGCCAATCAATGATAGTTGTAGCTGCACTTCTGAGCTTTCGTTGCCTTCTTTGGCTTCGATATTCCATTTGCCCATCTCGCCCCAGCGATAGCCGATAGAGCCTTGAGGGGACACTAGCTGGCCAGTTTTTTCATTGAAGGCGATGGTTTTCCAGTCGGGGTTATTATCTTGCCCAAGGTTGTCCACAAGGTCAGAGGCGCGCAAAAATCTGCCGGGTTTTAGGTTGTCGCCGGACTGGGGTTCCAACATCACCAGCATGGGCATATCAGAGTAGCGGCGCACATAGTCGGTAAAGTAGGCACTGGGGTTATCCAGATGGAATTCCTTGAGAATGACATGACCAAAGGCCATGCCCAGCGCGGCATCGGTTCCCTGTTTAGGATTTAGCCAGAGGTCGGCTAGTTTTGCAGCCTCACTGAAGTCTGGGGTGATCACCACACCTTTGGCGCCTTTGTAGCGCACTTCGGTAAAGAAGTGGGCATCTGGGGTTCTGGTCTGGGGTACATTGGATCCCCATAGAATTAGGTAACTGGAGTTGTACCAGTCGGCGGATTCTGGCACGTCGGTCTGTTCGCCCCAGGTCATAGGTGAGGCGGGGGGCAGGTCACAGTACCAGTCATAGAAGCTCATACAGACCCCACCAATTAATGACAGATACCTAGAGCCGGCGGCATAGGACGCCATAGACATAGCGGGAATTGGGGAGAAGCCTATCACTCTATCTGGGCCATGGGTTTTGGCGGTGTAGACATTGGCGGCAGCAATTATTTCATTGACTTCGTCCCAGGAGGAGCGCACAAAGCCGCCCATGCCGCGCTGGGATTTATAGCTTTGGCTATGTTTTGGATCTTCCACAATAGCGCCCCAGGCTTCGACTGGATTATCAAATCGCTGACGCATTTCCCGCCATAGTTTTAATAATGGTTTGCGTACCTTGGGATATTTAAGCCGGTTAGCGCTGTACAGATACCAGGAGTAGCTGGCACCCCGAGGACAGCCGCGAGGTTCATGATTGGGTAGGTCTGGTCTGGTGCGAGGGTAGTCGGTTTGCTGAGTCTCCCAGGTCACCAGTCCATTCTTTACATAAATTTTCCAGCTACAGGAACCCGTGCAGTTAACCCCATGAGTAGAGCGCACAATTTTGTCATGTTGCCATCGCTGACGATAACCATCCTCCCAACTGCGAGACTCCTGATTAACCTGCCCATGTCCATTAGAAAATTCACTCTGTTTCTTCTTAAAAAATTGTAGCCGGTCTAGAAAGTGGCTCATAGTTACCAATCCCTTGTAGTTAAAAGTTCCTAAAACGAACATCCGATAAGTTCAGACACCGCTCGATTTGGTTTTAAATGCGGGAAGGGGCTTTCAAGACTCTCGACAGCATGGATGCTGTCGCGAAGCCCCCAGGGATGGGTTCATGGCGTGTCTTGAAAGCCCCTTCCCGCATTTAAAGCCCGGCCAGCACTCCCTAAGGATTATGAAACTCCGCCTTAGGCCGCAAATAGAACCACCAGTTAATAACAATACAGACCCCATAAAAGGCCGCGAATCCATAGAGGGCGACTTCTGGGGTAGTGGCTTTTATCTGCTCACCAAACACTTTTGGAATATAGAAAGCCCCATAGGCAGCTATAGCAGAGGTCCATCCTAATACTGGCCCAGACTGTTCTTTGCTAAAGACATTGGGAATGGTGCGGAAGGTAGAGCCATTGCCAATACCTGTGGCAGCAAACAGCACCAAAAAGAGTAAAAAGAAGGGCAGGAAGAACTCTTCTGGTGTGGCTGAGGCATAGGCAGCCTTCATAAAATAAGCCACGCCCAGAGCACTTATAACCATTACTACTGAGCAGACCTGGGTCACCAGCGCGCCACCCAGCTTATCGGATATCCAGCCCCCCAGAGGGCGGATCAGCGCCCCTATAAAAGGTCCCATCCAGGCATACATCAGTGCGCTGGGGCCATTATTATTGAGGGTGTTATGGGTCAATGTGCCATCTACCATTATGTGCTGGTAGCCAAAGATAACCTTGATAGCCAGAGGGAATGCGGCGGCGTAACCAATAAATGAGCCAAAGGTCATGGTGTAAATAACGCTCATTACCCAGGTGTGTTTATTGCCAAATATTTTGTACTGGTGGTTCAAGTTGGCTTTGGCGGCATCTGGTAATACAAAGCGCATTAGAAAAACGGTCAGGGCTATCACAATCAGTAACACTATTTCTTTGGGTACACCCAGCCCGGAACCATTGGCACTACTGGGAAGCAGTAACCAGAGGCCGAAGATGGCGGTGGCAAAGCCAACCAGTAGCATACCGCTAATAATTGAGAATGCGCCCATTGGACTGCCTATATTGGGCGAGACTTCCTGGGTGCGAATATTGTTCATGCCCCACCATCCCAGCACGGCTAAGGGGATTAAAAATACCAACCAAATAAAGCCAGCATTTTGAATATAGGTTTCAGAGCCTGCGGGAATCTTGCCAATTAGGGTGCCGCTGGTGCTCTGCAAAATCATGGGCTCGCCACCCATTGCGCCAAACAGGCCAAAGGTCATAGCTAAAGGCACAAGAATTTGCATGCTGGTGACGCCAAAGTTACCCAGCCCGGCATTGAGGCCCAGTGCCAGGCCCTGTACTTTTTTCGGGTAGAAAAAGCTGATATTGGACATAGATGAGGCAAAGTTGCCTCCCCCTAAACCAGATAACAGTGCCAGCGCCTGGAATACCCACAGTGGTGTCTGGGGGTTCTGTAGTGCTATGCCGGCGCCCAGTGCTGGGATCATTAGCAGGGCGGTGGTAAAGACTATGGTATTGCGGCCGCCGCACAGGCGAATAAAGAAACTACTGGGAATACGCAATGTGGCGCCGGTTAGGCCGGCAATGGACATCAGAGTAAATAGTTCGGACTTGGCAAAGGGAAAACCCAGATTGAGCATCTGTACTGTGATCACTCCCCAGTACAGCCAGACAGCAAAACCGCAGAGTAGACTGGGAATGGAAATCCATAGATTGCGACGAGCAGTTTTCAGTCCGGACTGATCCCAGAATTGCTGGTCTTCAATATCCCATTGTTTAATATCTGACATAGAGACTTCCCTGTTATTATGTGACTGGAATCTGATGTTTACTCAAACGTTTTAGTTTGAGTTTTTCTGCTTTGATGGCGTAGTGCATAAGAATCATGCAGGCAATTAACACGGCGTAGAGCAACATAAAGCAGGAGCTGCGCACCTGGGTAAAGTCTGCTGCGGCACCAAATAATATAGGCAATGTGAAACCACCCAGGCCGCCTAGCACTCCGACCATACCCCCCACGGAGCCCATCTGGCTGGGGTAATAATCATGAATCACTTTGTAGACACTGGCTTTGCCGAAACCCATGGCGATGCCGACGATAAAAACCAATACCGTGAAGGGCACCACCTTCAGCTGAATACCTATGGAGATATCTTTTTCAATGCCATGAATAATCATGGTGGTGGGCGGATAGGAGAGAAAAAACAAGCACACCAGGCAGATCCAAAACACCCACCAGTTAATAGTGCGCCCGCCATATTTATCGGAGAACCAGCCCCCCAGTGCGCGGATTAATCCGCTGGGTAGGGTAAATAATAATGTTAGGAAGGAGGCAGTTTTTAGATCTACCCCAAACTGGCCTATATAGTATTTGGGCAGCCATAGGGCCAGGGCCACAAAGCCGCCAAAGACAAAATAATAATAGAGGCCAAAGCGCCACACCCGCATCTCTTTTAACGGAGCCAGCTGGGTTTTTAGGCACAGGGTCTTTCGCGCTGCGCTTTTATCCCCATGGGCCGGGTCTTCGAAGGTAAAGAGCCAGAAGAGAACAATAATAACCAGCATGCAGACAGCGTAGATAAGGGGTACCGAGTCCCAGCCATAAGACAAAATTAATATTGGTGCCGCCAGGTTGGTAATTGCCGCTCCGGCATTGCCGGCGCCAAAGATACCCATGGCGGTACCCTGTCGCTCCTTTTCAAACCAGGCGCTGGTGTAGGCAATACCCACTGCAAAGGAGCCACCGGCCAGCCCAACAAATAGGCCTATCAGCAAATAGTGCCAGTAGGCTGTGGCCAGAGTGATGGAATAAATTGCCGGTACAATGCAGATCATTAAAAGGGTAAATACTCTGCGTCCACCGAATAAATCTGTGAGTATGCCCAGGGGTAGCCTCGAGATGGAGCCGGTTAATATGGGGGTGGCAATCAGCACGCCGAACTGGGTTTCAGTTAACCCAAGATCCTGTTTGATTTTGATTCCAAGAATTGAAAATAATGTCCAGACGGCGAAATTAGCAGCGAAGGCAACGGTGTTAGCAGACAGTACCGACCATTGTTTTTGCTTCTGTGAATACATTCTGGGCTCCCTGTCCTAACAGCTAATCTAAGATAATCAATTTGCTGTGCGGGTACCTTGATGCATATCAAGGGAACGGCAGAGAGCGTCTAAATTACAGGCAGCTTAGAATAGAAGGCTTAACTGGGACTCTGCACTCTGTCTTGTGCAGAGGCAGAGTCCTGGGTGCCACAGGCTTGTTAGTCGATACTGATACGATGGCTTTCTGGGGTAAGAGGTTTTGAACAGGGCGCTTTAATGGTCAGAATACCGTTTTTAAACTTAGCTTTGATATCCTTTTCGCTGGCATTGTTGCCCAGATTAAAGCTGCGCATAAACTTGCCGTAACGCCGCTCTTGGCGGATGACGCGGCCATCTTCCTCTTCAGTCTCTTCCTGGTGGCTTTCAGCTTCTATACTGAGTACACCATTTTCCAAGCTGACATGAACATCGTCCTTGTCGACGCCTGGTAGTTCAGCAGTGATTTTGTAGCTGTCTTTTTTCTGTTCAATATCCACTCTGGGAGAGAACGCCACATGGGTATTCTCACTGATTTCTCGGGACGGAGACCAAAAACCATTGAATAGATTGTCAAAATCAAACAGCGAATTGCGGGGAATAAGATTCATTTGATGCCTCCTGTGTAGGGTTGATAAACCAAGTGTTGCACAGGATAGTCTGGCAGGTAGCCGCCGCCGCGCCTTGCGTTAAATCAAGCAATGATTCTATTCAGGGCGCGGGCCGTACAAACTATTTGCCGTCGGCAAGTATTTCGCGGGCGGCATTGCGCCCAGGTAACCCTGTAACACCGCCACCAGGGTGGCTGCCAGCGCCGCACATATACAGCCCTTTCAGGGGGCCGCGATAGTCACCGTGGTTCATCAATGGACGGGCAGCCCACATCTGATCCAGAGTCATAACCCCATGCATAATGTCTCCACCAATCAACCCCAGTTTTTCTTCCAGATCCAGGGGCGATAAAATCATTTTGCCAACCACAGCGTCTCTGAAGTTAGGAGCATGGGCGGTCACTGTATCAATAATGGTTTCCGCCGCGGCTTCGCGGGCATCATGCCAGGATTGGCCGTGGGGCAATTCTGGTGAAAACTGCTGACAGAATAATGAGGCCACATGCTGACCTTTGGGCGCCAGAGAATCATCTAGAGTCGAGGGGATCAGCATCTCTACTATAGGCTGCTTTGACCAGCCATTGGCTTTGGCATCCACATAGGCGCGATCCATATAATCCAATGTGGGAGCAATAACAATGCCGCACTGATGATGCTCTGCATTATCTTTACCCGGCAGGGCCGTAAAATCTGGCAGCTCTGATAGGGCTACATTCATGCGGAAGGTGCCTGAGCCATTTTTATAGCCGTCCATGCGGCGGGCAAATTCTGCATCCAGATCACCCTCATTAAACATCTGGCCATAGAGCATCTTGGGGTTAACATTGGCAATAACACGTTTGGCGGCAATCACTTCACCGCTGGTTAAGGTCACACCTGTGGCCGAACCATTGGCTACGACCACCCTGTCTACTGGTGAATCTGTGCTTATTTCAACACCCACCGATTCACAGGCCTGGCCCATGGCCTGAGTAATTGCACCCATGCCGCCAATGGCGTGCCCCCAGGCACCTTTTTCACCGTCCACTTCTCCAAACACATGGTGCAGTAGCACATAGGCGGAGCCCGGGGTGTCCGGGCTGGCGTAGTTACCAACAATGGCATCAAAGCCAAAGGCGGCTTTAATATGTTCATTTTCAAACCAGCCATCGAGAAAACTGCGCGCACTCTTGGTAAACAGGTCATAGACATCGCGCTGTAGTTGATTGCTGCCTCTGGCGACAGGCCAGAGCTGCACTGCCGCGGTTAATGCAGCGCGAATCGGGTTCTGTGGGTTGGGTGGAGTTTTGGTGCTGATATCGCGCAGCACATCGGCTACAGCTTCTATGCGCTGGTAGTATTCAGGCAGGCGCTCGGCATCCCGTGCGGAAAACTTGCGGAACTCTTTCTGGGTTCGCTCCAGTCCACCACCCAGTTTTAAATAGTTGCTATTGTCGATGGGCAAAAAGTTTGAGATTGGGCGCTTGACCACTTTAAGCCCATAGTCTTTGAGACGCATATCGGCAATAACCACTGGATTGAGCAGGCTCACGGTGTAACTGGCGACAGAGTTTCTAAAGCCGGGGTGAAACTCTTCAGTGACTGCGGCACCACCAACAACGGATCTGCGCTCGCAAACACGAACATTCAGTCCCGCTTTAGCTAGGTAGTAGGCACAGACAAGGCCATTGTGGCCACCGCCAATAATAACGGCGTCATAGTTGTTGGATGACATAGAGTTCTCGGTTTTATGATTGTGTTTTGGGCGCGCAATTGTAAGAGTTTTCAGCCTTTTCACCAATGCCTTTTTAAGCCTGTCTCAAGCGATATTTTTGTTGCCCGCGCCCACATTGACTGGGTTATACTCAGGAGTAAATAACAACCAAACTCTGAGCCGAATCGGTTAGTTACTATGAGTATAAAACTTCCAAAACTTGTCGCTACTTCGGTGGTGCGCGGCAGCCAGCAGGGCGAGAGCCATGGAGGTGTATTTACGCTGGATTTTGAACGTCAGATCGTTGAGCAGCGGGTAGACTGGAATACCAGTGCGATTAATTTCGACGGTCGCGGTGCCGATAGGGGTTTGCGAGGTATTAGCTTTCACGAGGATCGTATTTTAATCGCAGCCTCGGATGAGTTGTTTAGCTATAACCAGAACTTTGAGATTCAGGAATCCTGGCGCAATCCTTACCTCAATCACTGCCATGAAATCTGTCGATGGGATCATTTATTATTTTTAACCTCCACAGGGTATGACAGCTTGCTGGCTTTTGATTTAAATCAGAAGGCTTTTATCTGGGGTTTTCAGTTGCAGAAGCAGGAGGGGCAGTGGACTGGTTTTAACTTTGATCCGCGCTCTGGGGATGGGCCTCGACCCAGTAATCAGCAGCATATCAATATGGTGCATGTGGATGGCAATGGTATTTTTGTCAGTGGCCTGAAGACCGAGGCGCTGTTACATATCAATACCAACAATCAGGTGACAGAGGTCTGTAACCTGCCCAGGGGAACCCATAATGCGCGGCCCTACAAAGGCGGTATTATCTTTAATGACACCGCTAGTGATTGTCTGCGAGTGGTACCCAGGGATGATGCTCAGCAGGTATTTAAAATTCGCACCTATAATCCGGCTGATATTTTATTTGCCGGCATTGATGATTCAAAAATCGCCCGTCAGGGATTTGGTCGTGGGCTCTGTGTAATAGATGATCGCTTTGTAGCTGGAGGCTCATCCCCCTCTACCATTAGTCTCTATGATCTGCACAGCAGTCAGCTGGTGGGGTCGGTCAATATCACCATGGATATCCGCAATGCCATTCACGGTCTCGCCCATTGGCCGTTCTAGCAAATAGTTTTTATCAATAAAAAAGGCCGGGGATTACCCGGCCTTTTTTGTCTGCACAGAGAGGCAGTCTATCTGAGGAGATTTTAGTCTCCGAAATGCCTGATAAATCGAACACCAAACTCTCTGGGTCGATTGGTGTAAACAGTTTCTACGCGCATACGGCCTTCGTCCACATTCTGCTGCGTATATCCACCCTGAACTGCGTGGGTGTAATTCACCCGTTCATCGGTAATATTGTTCAGGAATATGGAGGCCTCCCATGAGTCGTTGCGCATACCTATGCTGAGATCTCCCAAACTGTATGAGGGCTCGTTCCACTGAGGATTTGAGCCACCCTCTACAGGTTCCAGATTACCCAGTCTTGAACCGCTGTAGGACCACTGCAGCCGCACATAGGCATTGGCATTATATTGCGGGACATCCCAGCTATAGGTGGCCCAGGCGCCGCCCGTAAAGTCTGGCGTTGTGGGTAGCTGCGAGCCGCTGGGGATAAAGATGGTCGATAGATCTATATCTGTATCCGTCTCGGCCTCTAGCCACTCGCCGTTCATGCCAACCACTAGATTAGATGTCAGCGCCCAGTTTAGCTCCATTGACAGACCGTCAATATGAGCATCACCGGCGTTGGATACCAGTACCTGATAGGGCTGACCACAGAGACCTGCAACTGGATCGCCGCCCCCTTCACATGCCTGATAACTGGGGTCGATTAACTCAAACTGATAGTCTGACCAGTCCATTTGGTAGGCGGTAACATTCAGGGTGGCCGCGCCATCGGCGAAGGTCCCTTTGTAGCCTGCCTCAAAGTTAGTCATTTTATCGGCAAAGAACTCCTTGCCGATGGAGGGGTTGCCCCGTTGCCGATTGGTGCCTCCAGGCCTGTAGCCTTCGGTCCAGAGAGCATAGACCAGATTGTCGCTATCTAGCCTGTAGCTAAGTGATATCTTTGGTATCACTTCTGAATCTTCACCTGGCAGAACCTCGACACCAGCATCATCTAGCCTGCCGGTCGGGTGTTCCTCGTAGTAGGTGGTCACATTTTCCCGGTCGAACCAGCGCAGACCTGCGGTAAGATCCATGCGGTCATTCATATGCCAAACCACTTCACCGAACACTGCGGTCTGCTCAGCATCTGCGCTACTCTTGGCATACCAGTTTTCAGAGGCATCGGGGAAGCTTTCACCGTACTGCCACTCGTTATACGCATAGCTGACAGTATTCTGGTAAAGCTTATCTTCCAGCTCTCCACGGCCGTTAACACTGCCTGTTGGATAGCCCCAGTGTTCCTCGTACCAATAGTTGCTCTCCTCGTAGAAGGCGCCCACCAGCCAGTCAAAGGTATCACCCTGGCTGGACAGTCGCACCTCGGTACTAAATCGGTCGCTGCCAGATTCCTCGTACCATTTAGAGAAAAAGTCGCCCTCCACTGTGGGAGAGCTACAGTAAAGACCGCTGGCATACATATAGCCATCTTCTACCGCAAAGTAGTAGGGAGCATAGGCCGCAGCATCACCGGCATAATGAATGCAATAGTAGGCTGAGTAAGACTTGTGATAATTAGTAATATCCTGATCCCTGACGGTCTCAGAATTGTAGTAGGAGGTGGCAGCAACTAGCTGGGCGAAGCCCAGGTCACCCTCTACGGTCAGAGAGCTGATGTCCAGGTCGACATCCATGTACTCTTCGTTGTAGCGAATAATTTGCAGATCGCCCACATTGGGATCAAAGCCATTGAAAGATCCGGCCTCAGACTTTTGCTGGATCGTGGATAATGTAGCGCTCCAGTCTTGGTTGATGTCCCAGCGAACAGCTGCTCGCCAACCCTCAGCTTCATAGTCATTGATATCATCTTCAACTATGTCAGCATTATCTAGTGTTCCCCAGCCCGAAGGAGAGCGGCCGTACAGATCGTCAGCCTTCAGGTCATTGGTAATGGTTTTGCCGTAGACATTGTCAATATAGCCGCCGTCTTTGGCTTTGTAGCCAACAACCCTGAGGGCCAATTTATCTTCTACCAGAGGGAAATTGGCGACTACAGAGCCATCGTAGCTGCCTTCACCTTCGGAGCCATTGCGAATACTGCCGTCGACAGTAAAGCTGGTCTCATTCATCTGCGCCTTGTTTGATATCAGACGCAATGTACCAGCCTGGGAATCAGAACCATAAAGAGTGCCCTGGGGCCCAGAGAGTGCTTCAACACGCTCTATATCGACCATGCGTATGGATGGCTGCTGCCCCTGAGTGGTCAGAGATATCTCGTCCATATAGAGGGAGGATGTTGACTGAGTCACGTAACCGGGGTCGCTGGTGGCTCCTCGGAACACGAAGTTGGCTAAGCCGGATCCATAATCAACAATATTGACCGCCGGGATAAACCGCGCGTAGTCAGACATGCCGCGGGCACCCATATCCTTGAGGTCTTCCCCAGAGAGGGCCTGAACTGCTGCAGGAATATCCATCACAGATTCCGCGCGTTTGCGCGACGTAACTACGATTTCTTCCAGGGTAACGCTCTTTTCTTGGGCTACAACCAATGGCGATGTTGCCAGCGCCGTTGCAACGGCCGCCGCAAGCGGTGTGAGCTTGAGGTGCTTGGTTTCTCGACTCATTTTTAACACTCCCCGTATCAATTTGTTCTTTTCTAGGCTTTTTTGTTCTTTTTATAGTGGCTTTAACATACCTCTAAATTTTGCAGTAAGTCAAGCTTTGCTGTCTACCCAATGGGGTGGGCTGCGTGGCCATTTATACTGCGAACTTCAACCGCCCCGGGCCTGCAATAATGGCTCCAGAATCTCAATCAACTCTTCCAGGTGAGGCTCATAATTTTTCCAAAGATTGACAGAGCTCGCATAGATAGGCTGCCGCACCTGTTCTGAGCTAGCGGTTTTGACGGCTCGGTCTGTTTCATGAAAGCGCAGACAGGACTCTTCAAAGGGCAATTCGCAGTAGTCGAGTATGCGACGCACCTGGGTATCCAGATCAGCGACCACCATTTCATAGTCTACATCCAGAACCGTCCCTGGCATCACCTGATGCCAGTGCTCCATCAATGCCTGGTACTGAAGATAGTACTCACCCAGTTCGGTGAGGTCATAGCTAAAGGGCTGGCCGCTGGCGAAAAGTTGCTTGTAGCTGCCAAAGCAACTATCCAGTGGGTGGCGGCGGGCATTAATAATTTTAGCCTTGGGTAGCACCAGCTTTAAAAGCCCGGCATAGATAAAATTATTGGGGTTTTTGTCTATAAATCTGGGACTGCCTGTTCTGTACTTGAGGGTTCGATCAATATATTGCTGGCCAATATCAGCCCAGGCATTTGCGGGCAATGTGGTTAGGTTCTCTGGAAAATGCGACCCCTTGGGTCCGATTTTCTTAATGTCCTGCACTACCTGGGCGAGATCACTCAGCTCATGGGTTCCCTCAACCTGAGAATGGCTGGCCAGAATTTGCTCTATCAGGGTAGATCCTGATCTTGGTAGCCCAACAATTAAAATAGGGGACTGATCCTCCAGGCCAAGGCCATGATGCTGGTTTAGAAACTCAGGGCTAAAAATCTTTGTGATCATGCCAATCAGTACCTCATGGCCAATCGGATCATATTTTTCGGATTGTCGATGGCGATCGTTGCAGCGCTGAAAATAGCTAAATGCCCGATCATAGTCCCTGCGTCCCTCGTACTCTAGGCCCAGGCTGTTGCAGAGCTGAACATAGGACAGGTCTTCAAGACTGTGGTCTTCCAGCAGAGTCTCCATATCGGAAACTTCACTCTCCTCAAATCTAAAGGTTTTTAAATTGGCGAGATTCCAATAGGGTTCTGAATTGGTGGGATTGAGGGCAATATTCTGTCGGTGAGTCGCAATGGCTTCCTGCTGCCGACCTATGGTTTTAAGCTGATGAGCCAAACCAGAAAATGCACCTGGATGAGCCGGGTTGATCTCGAGGGCCCGTTGGTAACTAGTAATAGACTGCTCTGTCAGATTGGACTGGGCCTGAGTATTTGCCAGGGCGACATGGGACTCGGCGATATCTGGTGAGAGGCTAACCAGGGTCTCAGCACTTATTATGGCTTCCGGATGCTTGCCCAGTTCAAGCTGAGTCTTGGCCAAGTCTAGCCAGCCACGGGAAAATTTTGGTGCCACGGAGACGGCTCTTGATAACAGCAGTTCCGCATCTTCATGTTTCCGGTGCACCGTGGCTACAGCTGCCAGCAGGCGCATAGCCTCTGCATGATTGGGGTTCTTGCGAAGTATGGTGCGATAGATTTCCTCAGCTTTTTCTGGCTCTTCATCTGCTTTGTGCTGCCTGGCCTGGGCGAGCTCTTTATTAAATGCCAAGTCATTCAAAGGTTCCTGAGAGTCCGAGTCAAGCGACTGTAATAGCTGTTTTCCACGCTCGATTTTGCTGTTGATGCGGCTGCGGTCTGGGGCCAGTTTTAAAGCATGTTGGTAGCCGCCAATCGCCTGTTCAAATTTGCCTTCGATCAGCAGCAAGTCGGAATAGACTTCATGGGCAGTGGCAAAATCCGGGTGCGTCTTGAGGGCTTTGGACACATTGGCATGGGCGGCCTCCAGATTTTTGGCCGCGATGTGCGCCTGAGCGTTTAGGCAGAGGATATTGGCGTCGTTGGGATACTGGATCAGACCCTGATCGCACAGATTGTTGGCGAGCTGTGGCTCGCCCTGCCTGAGATGCTGCAATGCCTGATTAAATACTGACTGTGGACCCTTGGCTTGGCTGATGGTACACCTCAATTATTATGCTATTTTGGAGTCTGAAGTTGCCAAAATAGTACCTCACAGCTGTGGGGTAAATCTACCGCCTCTATTCACAGCCCCCGCCTTTATAGCTGCTGTGTGAGCAGTTTACCCAGGCTAGCCAAAGCGGCGGGCGGCTTCTACGGTATTTTTTAATAGGCAGGCGATGGTCATAGGGCCCACACCACCGGGAACCGGAGTAATAGCATCGGCCACGGGCTCAACATCAGCATAATCTACGTCGCCCACCAGACGGCCTTTGCCATCTTCAGTATCAATGCGGTTAATGCCCACATCAATCACCGTAGCACCTGGTTTAACCCAGTCCGCCTTGACCATTTCGGGGCGCCCAACCGCAGCCACCAGGATATCGGCGGTCGCGCAGAGTGCGGGCAGGTCTTTGGTGCGAGAATGGGCAATGGTCACTGTGCAGCTCTCTTGCAGCAGTAATAGAGACACCGGCTTGCCAACAATATTGGAGCGGCCAATAACCACGGCATGCTTGCCGGATAGGTTGTCGCCCAGATGTTTTTTGGCTAGCAATACACATCCCTGGGGTGTGCAGGGGACCAGTGCGGCATCATCGCCATTGCACAGTCGGCCAGAATTCATCGGATGAAAACCATCCACATCTTTCTCAGGCAAAATGGTATCTATAATCAGAGCTTCATCAATATGCTTTGGCAGGGGCAGTTGCACCAGGATACCGTGCACCGCGGGATCAGTATTCAGTTTGTCCAGCTCATCCAGGAGAGCTTGCTGAGAAGTCTCTGCGGGCATTCTGATCTCGTTGCTGATCATGCCGACTTCTTTGGTCTGGCGTACCTTGTTGCGGACATAGACCTGACTCGCAGGGTCTTCGCCCACCAAAATGACCGTTAAGCCCGGGGTAATACCGCGCTCGTCCTGCAACTGTTTTACCTCAACTGCTAAGCTGTCGCGGAGTTCTTGGGCTAGGGCTTTGCCATCGATATTCATATTTATCCTTCTTCTTTCTGGTTGTGCTAATTTCTAGTGGGCTGGTCTGCTTTTGAGCGGGAATTCTACGTTAATGCAAGCCTAGAGATTTATCTCTGAGCGGCCTATTGTTGACGCTAAACTTGCTCTCGATTATCCGGTTCATTAAGGAGTTTGTCACGCCAAATTGGCGACCAATCAGCTATAAGTGGCCTGGGGGTGACATTGCTGCAGCACCTGACTTACAATTTGAGGTGGGCGGCACAGCAACAACCAGAGACGCTTGCCAGACGAACTTGATAATGGTTTTTCGCTAGAACAACAATATTGGGGTAGGGGATGGATATAGGTATTCCATTGCGGGATCTGGGTCAGGTCGATAGTTCGGCGCTGCGGGATGTTATTCTTTCTGTCGACGAGCAGTATTGGCTGGAAAACAGCTACCGCCAGAAAGCCTTTGATGTGCATGCCCAAACCCAGTCACTGATGATGCTGTTTGTTGATACTGAGCGCTGGCCGGACATTGAGGTGTCGCGGGAGTCCGGTTGGGATTTGCTGGCCGAGACGGCAATGCCATTAATGGAATCCATTCTGCGCGAGTTTTATCCCCCGGGTGGCACTATTATTCGTGCTATGGCAGCCAAGCTAGTATCCGGTGGTCTTATTACCCCGCATTTTGATAAGCATCCCTCGTTTCATGCCGGGCATCGCATCCATATTCCCATTACCACCAACCCCAGAGTGCGCTTTATGATTGATGGCAAACCCTATCGCTTTGAAGTGGGCAAGGCTTACGAGATCAATAATCAGAAACAGCACAGCGTGATGAATAAAGGTAAGGACGACCGAATTACCTTTATCTTTGACTATGTGCCTGCCGATCATATACAGGCTGCCTAGAGTTTATCCACTGACGGTTCTCTAGCCTGACTGTCTCTGTGCTGAGGTTTTTCTCTGGCTGCGCAGTATTATCCAGCTGGCAATCAGGATACCCAGGCTCAGGGTACCAATAATAATTGTGGCCAAGGCATTGATGTCTGGGGTGACCCCCAGTTTAATTTTCGAAAATATCACCATGGGCAAGGTGCTGGCCCCAGCGCCAGAGGTAAAGCTGGCGATTACCAGATCATCCAGAGATAGTGTAAAAGCCAACAGCCAGCCCGAGATCATTGAAGGTGCAATCAGCGGCAGAGTAATATCAAAGGTTACCTGCATGGGTCGGCCGCCAAGATCCATGGCCGCCTCTTCAAGGGACTCATCCATACTGGCCAGCCGCGCCTGCACAATCACCGCAATGTAGGCCATAGCAAAGGTAATATGGGCGATGGTAATGGTGGTTGCTCCGCGACTGACAGGCCAGCCAATCAGTTGCTGCAGACTCACAAATAACAGCAGCAGAGACAGGCCGGTAATCACCTCTGGCATTACCAGGGGAGCAGCTATCAGGCCGGTAAATAAAAACCGACCCCTAAACCTACGCATTCTGGTCAGTGCCAGCCCTGCCAATGTGCCGAGAATAGTGGCGAATGTGGCGCTGACGGCAGCGATTTTAAGACTGAGTAGGGCAGCGTTAATAATCTGCTCATTGTTCAGCAGGGCACTGTACCAGCGAGTAGAAAAGCCACCCCAAACTGTAGCCAGTGCCGAGTCATTAAATGAATAGGCCATCATTACCAGAATAGGCACATATAAAAAGGCAAACCCAAAGCAGAGTACTGACAGAATAAAGGTTGAGGGGCCTCTATGGCTGCTCATTATGAGCGCTCCTTCTGGCTGCTCTGCAGCAACATAATGGGAACCACAATAATAAACAGCAGCACTGTGGCCACTGCCGAGGCCAGCGGCCAGTCGCGGTTAATAAAGAATTCATCGTAGAGAGTGCGTCCTATCATCAATGAGTCTATGCCGCCGAGCAGCGAGGGGATAACAAATTCTCCCAGGGCGGGAATAAACACCAGCATGCTGCCAGCTATCACCCCGGGCATGGATAGGGGCAGTATAATATTAAAAAACACCTGCCAGCGTCGGGCGCCCAAATCAGCGGCGGCATCCTGCAGATTGGTATCCATTTTTTCCAGCACGCTGTAGAGAGGCAAAACCATAAACGGGATATAGGTGTAGACAATGCCCAGATACACAGCGCCATCGGTATAGAGCATTTCAATGGGGGTGGTGATTAAGCCCATTTTCAATAGCAGCGAATTTATCGCACCGGTTTTACCCAGCATTACAATCCAGGCATAGACCCGCAGTAGAAAGGAAGTCCAGAAGGGCAGAATAACCAGCATAAGCAGTATATTTCGCGTTCCAGGTTGGCACTTGGCAATGCCGTAGGCCATGGGGTAACCCAATAACAGACAGAGCACTGTGGAAATAGTGGCGATTTTTAATGACTTAAAATAGCTGATCCAGTAGAGATTGTCCTCGGTGATAAAGCGATAGTTATCCAGAGTGGCCAGCAGCCAGCTCTCGGCACCTGGGCTAAAGTCAAAAAAATTGGAGAACGGCGGCTGGGCTACAACCGGGTCGGCAAAACTAATTTTAAATACAATGGCAAAGGGGGCCAGAAAGAAAATAGCTAGCCACCAGTAGGGCAGGGATATCACCAGCCAGCGCCATAATTTATCTCCCAGTGGGATACTGTGATTGGCCTGGCTCATTCCGGTAGCACCACAGAGCAACTGGAATCCCAGGATAGATAGACCTGATCGTCCCATTCCAGAACCAGCTCTTTGGTGCGCTGAAAATTTTGTGCACTGACCTGAATCATACGACCAGAGTGGCTGCGCACTCTGTAGATAGAACGATTGCCATAGTAGGCTAAATCCTCAACTATACCGTTGGTAATGGTGAGATTTTTACCCCTGGGTTTTTTCTGGCTGATACTGAGCTTTTCTGGTCTCACACCAATGGAAATAATATCCCCCTGGTTAAGCTGATGGCTGCAGTCTGCTTTTACCAGGGTGCCGGTCTTGTCGAGTGCCGCCTCTATAGTATGGGTGCAACTGTCCACTTGCACGCTGCTGGTCACTGTGGCATCAAAGAGATTGATGGTGCCAAAGAAATCAGCCACAAAGCGATTGAGCGGAAATTCGTAGACTTCCAGTGGTGTGCCTATCTGCACAAAGCGTCCCGCATCCATAACTGCCACACGGGAGGACAGTGTCATGGCTTCCTCTTGATCATGGGTAACCACAATAAATGTGGTGCCCAGTTTGTGCTGGAGATTGATCAGTTCAAACTGAGTCTGCTCGCGGAGCTTCTTATCCAGTGCTGCCAGAGGTTCATCCAGCAGTAAAACCTTGGGTCGCTTTATCAGCGCCCGGGCCAGCGCGACTCGCTGACACTGGCCACCGGACAGTTGCTTTGGTTTGCGCGCGGCCAGATCTTGCAGTTGCACCAGCTCAAGCATCTCCTGGACTCTGCTATTGATTTCAGCGTTGGGCAGGCGATCCTTTTTTAGGCCATAGGCAATGTTTTGCGCCACTGTCATATGGGGGAAAACCGCATAGGACTGGAACATCATATTGACCGGGCGATCGTAGGCAGGCAGGTCACTGATATCCACGCCATCGATAATAATTTGCCCGGCGCTGGGATTTTCAAAGCCAGCCAGCATGCGTAGCAATGTTGATTTGCCGCAGCCGGAGCCACCGAGAATAGTGAACAGCTCGCCCTGATAAATATCCAGACTGATACTGTCTACGGCGGTGAAGTCGTCAAATTCCTTACTCAGAGATTTAATCTGTATAAAGGGGGCAGCCTGAGGGTCCAGCCAGGGGGTCTCTGTAAAATCCGTTTCAGGCAGTTTTGGCGCTTCTTTATCAGTTGCTGCTGTCATGGGTTGGGTCGCTTGTTTTGTTATAGGCCAGTTTTTATTTTCGTCCAGGTTCGCGAGCGTCTGCGCTCCATTTTAGGCGTCAGTACTTCAGTGGTCTGCATTCTCTGTAACACTTGCTGATCTGGATAGATTGCAGTGTCCTTCGCTATGGATGGTTCCACAAAATTGATGGCATCTTTGTTGGCATTGGCGTAACCAATATAGTTGGTGGACCTGGCAATCACTTCAGGGCGCAGCATATAGTTTAAAAACAGATAGGCATTGTTCCTGTGGGGTGCATCACTGGGGATATAAATATTATCAAACCAGATAACTGAGCCCTCTTTGGGAATGGTGTAAGCCAGATTGATATCTATGCCTGCCTCTGCGGCTCTGCCCGCTGCCACTCCGTAGTCTCCAGACCAACTCATGGCCATACACACCTCTTTACTGGGCAGGTCGAGCAGCATCTTGGTGGAGCTAAAGTATTTGATGTAGGGGCGAATGGATTTCACCAGCTGTTCTACTTCTGCCAACTGGTCGAGATCAACGCTATTGGCTGGGTAGCCCAGGTACATCATGGCCAGAGGGATTACCGTTAATGGATCATCCAGCATAGAGACGCCACAGTCTGCAAATTTGGAGACCACTTCAGGGTCGAAGAACATGCGAATGCTATCTAGAGGGGCATCCGGCATACGGGCTTTTATTTCGTCGACATTATAGGTAAAGCCAGTGGTGCCCCAGAAAAACGGGCTGCCCATTAGCCCGCTGCTGTATTGACGATCTAGAGTTTGCAGCAGGGTTGGTTCTAAATGGTGCCAGTTAGATAGGCGACTGGTATCCAGCGGATGAAGGATATTAATACCTTTAAAGCGGGCGGTAAATGAGGCTGCGTGCACCACAATATCGTAGCCGCTGCGACCGGTCAGCAATTTGGCATCGACCATTTCACTGGAATCATAGATATCGTAATTGACCTCTATGCCATATTCCTGCTCAAAGTCGACTAGCGTCTGGGGGTCTATATAGTCAGCCCAGTTATAGATATTGAGGCGCTTTTCGATATCATTATTTAATTGGATTGCGCTGTCTTGATCATTAGCCTGCCCATTCCACAGGAAAAATCCCAGTGCCGCTGCGCTGAATATAACAGGCAGAAAAACGCGGGCGGAATGGCGGCGACTATTGCCCATAGAGAGGTTACATTTCCTTAAGTCCGCGCTTACGCAGTGCGTTGGCAATTACCATTCGCTGAATTTCACTGCTGCCCTCCCAGATTCTGTCTACTCGCACCTCGCGATAAAAACGCTCCACTGCATTGTCTCGGCGGTAGCCGCGACCACCCCATAGCTGCAGACAGCGATCGGCTACCCGGTTGGCCATCTCGGTGGCATAGAGTTTTACCATAGAGCACTGAGCGTGCTGAGATTTAAGATCATCGCCGCGATCATGGGCAGCAGCGGCCTCGTATACCATTAACTTAGCAGCCCAGAGTTCGGTCACACTGTCGGCCAGACTAAATTGGGTCGCCTGCTTGTCGATCAGGTAGTCCCCCTGAATCTTCCGCTGGCTGGCCCATTCTGTGGCTTCTTCAATCATGCGCGAGGCTGCGCCCAACATGCGAGCCGCTATGGTCAGTCGCTCATGGCGAAACCAACTGCGGCTGTAGTCCATACCTGCACCCTCATCCCCTATGCGGTTTTTCTCTGGGACAAATACATTGTCGAATTTATAGGTGGGGTGATGGGAGGGGAAGGTGTGGGAGAATGCAGGATTTTCAATCATGCTAACCCCCTGGGCATCAATGTCGACAAAGAACAATGCGTCTTCGCCATTGTCGGTTTTGGCCTGCAGGAAAAAGAAATCTGCCAGATTAGCTGTGGTTACAAACCATTTTTCGCCACTGATACTATAACCACCCTCACAGGCAGAGGCCTTGGTATTGACCACTTCATGGGAGCCAGACTCAGCTTCTGTAATGGCGTAGCACTCTCGCAGGCTGCCCTCCATTAGGGGCTGCAGAAATCTGTTAATTTGGTATTCGCTATGGGCGCAGGCCTCAAACATCCAGTGCTGGGCTTCCGGAAAACACCAGCACAGGGCATTGGTGACTCGCCCCAGCTCTTCCCAGGCAGCCAACTGATCCACCATGCTCATACCTAGGCCGCCATGTTCAGTTGGGGCATCCATTTTTGATAGACCCAGAGCAATCGCATTACGCTGCATTTTTTCGCTGACTTCTTGCGGGATAACGCCGTTGTTCAGTTCAGCCTCCACTTCCCAGGGAATCAGATCCTGCTCAACAAACTGTCTAACTTGCTGTTGCCACTTTCTGGTGCTCTGGCTGTGCTGAATATCCATGGCTGTTTCCTATTATTATTTTAAGCCTGAAAATGATCCGGGAACTGGGTAGCCAGATAATGCATGGCCACATTGTATGCCTGCTTGGGTTTTAAGCCCTTGGGGGTGACCAGTAAGTCCAGCCACAGACCATCGGCCAGTGCGGTATAGCAGACGCAAGTGAGTTCCGGGTCTACATTAGCATAGTTGCCCTCGGTCTTTAACTGGGCAAATAGCTGGGTCAGGTTGCTGGCGATATCGGCGATATAGTCGGCGCAAATTGACAGATAGGTGGGGCGTGATTTGGTTTCACCCCAAAAGGCAAACCACACAGCCAGTTTGTTGCGGTCAATAATTGTGCGGCTGAAATCATAGCGGATATGGGCCGTTATTTTTTCAGCAGTGGTTTTTTTGGGGTCATGGAATATGTTGTCCAGCCCGCTGCGGTATTCGTCGGAAATATAACGCAGAGTCTCGATAAGTAGTTTTTCTTTGCTTTGAAAATGCAGGTTTACAATGCCCTGGCTAAGACCTGCCTCTGTGGTGATGTCGGCCATGGTCACCGCGGATAAACCCTTTTGGGCTATGCACTTAATGGTCGCCATAATCAACTGCTTCCGCCGGGCCTGGGCCGATACTGAGCGCTTTGAAGCTGAGTGTTTTGCTGCTGCCATTCAGGGGTTTCTCTGTGATTTGAGGCTTGATTGCGCCACTGCTAATCCCAATTAACAGTAACAAAAACTCCTATTGATGGCTATAAAGAATCCATGATTTGCGGTCGAAAAATGAATAACCATTCATTTACTATTTGACACAAGTTGGGACTTTGGGCATCCTGAAAATTGACAACAATTAGAAATCACAGTCGACCTGACTGGCGCAGCCCAGCGCTGCCAGATTATGCGGAGCGAGCAAAGTGACCAACAAATACGACGCTATTATTATCGGCGCGGGACATAATGGCCTGACCAACGGGGCCTATCTGGCTAAGGCGGGCCTCAATGTACTGGTGCTGGAGAAAAACTCCTATATAGGTGGAGCCACGGTCAGCCGTGAGCTTTACACGGATTGGAAGTACTCCAACTGCTCCTATGTCTGCAGCCTGTTGCGACCAGAAATTATCCGCGATCTGGAATTACCTCGCCATGGATTGCAGGTGGTGCCCTACGGTGGCGGTGTGACCTTTAAGGAAAACGGCGATTATTTTGGCAACCATGCAGATCATGAGCGCCTGCTGAGAGAAGTGGCCCGTCACTCCAAGCGCGATGCCAGTGCCTATGAGCGCTACGAAGCCGATGTGATGAAGCAAACTAGATTGATTCGTCCGTTTTTAATGCGTACCCCTCCAGATCCCACCTCCCTAAAGCCCAGAGATTTAAAGGAGCTGGCGGTGCTGGCCAAGTCTTTTGGCAGCATGGGAGAAGAGGGATTGGCCGATACCATACGCTTCTGGACCATGAGTATTGGTGACTTTCTTGACGAATACTTTGAGTCCGATGTTATCAAGTCTCATTTGGCCGGCAGTGGCATTATTGGCACGGCTCTGGGTGTTTACTCGCCGGGCACCGCCTATGTTCTATTGCACCATTATATGGGTGATGTGGACGGTTCTGTGGGTGCCTGGGGATTTGCCCGCGGCGGCATGGGCTCTGTGGCAGCGGCACTGTCTGCGTCATTTCAGTCCTTTGGCGGCACTATCCAGTGCGATGCTGAGGTAGATCAGATTATTATTAAGAACGGCAAAGCCAAAGGCGTTGCTCTGGCCAATGGCAATGAGCTTTACGCTGATATTGTAGTCTCAAACCTGGATCCCAAACGCACCTTCCTAAAGATTATGGACGAGGGAGACCTGCCCAGTGATGTAGTGACCAAGGCCAAGAATTTTAAAATTCGCGGTTCCTCCGGCAAGCTCAATATTGCCCTGGACGGCCTGCCAACCTTTACCGGCCTGCCCAAAGATAGCCCGCTCTGCCTGGGTGAGAAACACTTTATTGATTCCCTGCCTCGAATGGAGCGCGCCTACGATGACTGGAAGGCGGGTACCTGGTCCAAGGACCCCTATGTGGACATGTTAATTCCCACCCAGATCGACCCCACCATGGCGCCTCCGGGCAAGCATATGATGTCGGTATTTGTGCAGTACGCGCCGCCTAAGGTCAATGGTGAAGACTGGACTGCGGAAGACAAGGCGGGCTTTGAAAAGACCGTTATCGATCAAATCAGTAACTACAGTCCCGACTTTAAAGATTTAATTCTGCACTGTGAAACCAGAACACCCAAGGATATTGAGGATGAAGTAGGCCTTACCGAGGGTAATATCTTTATGGGCGAGCTGACCTTTGACCAGCTGCTGTTTAACCGCCCATTCCCTGGATATGCTCAGTATCGTGGCCCGGTAAAAGGCATGTATATGTGTAGCTCGGGCAGCCACCCGGGCGGTGGTGTTATGGCTGCACCAGGTGCCAACGCAGCGCGAGAAATACTGATGGACTTAAAGCTCAATAACACTGTACCTGGAGGTTATGACGATGATTAATGTTGATAAGAAGTATGATGTTATTGTCGTTGGCGGCGGACACAATGGTTTGGTTTGCGCGACCTATCTGGCAAAAGATGGCCGCAGTGTTCTGGTAGTGGAGGCTAATGACTGCCTGGGTGGTGCATCTGCGACCAGCGAGTTTGCCGATCAATTCTCAGTCTCCTCCTGTGCCCATTGGCTATTTCAGTTAAATCCGGATATTGCCTCTGCTATGGGGTTAAATAATCAGGGTATGCAGCTTGCTGCCCGGGACCTAAGTACTATTGCTCTGGCCGAAGATGGCAACCATCTAACGATTAATGGCAATAATCTTGAGGGTGGAGATATCTCAGAAGAAGATCGCCAAGCCTTTGTTGCCTTTAATAAGAAGATACTAAAATTTTGCCAACTTTTGGCCGGTGCTTTTAATCGCCGGGCTCCCAAGTTGGTGGAAGGCAATCTGACCGACAGGCTTACGCTAGCCAAGCTGGGTCTGGGCATGAAAATGCTCGGCAAAGAGGATATGAGTGATCTGATGCGTCTGGCACTGATCAATATCTATGATGTGATGGAAGAGAATTTTGATAATGAGCTGCTCAAGGGCGCCATTAGTCTGGATTCATTGCTCGGCTCCCATATGGGCCCGCGCTCACCCAACACGGTGTACGGCTACCTTTACCGTCGCATGGGCGATATCTTTGGCTTCAAAGGCCCAGCGGTAGTGAAGGGCGGCATGGGCGCTGTGGGCCAAGCCATGGCCGATGCTGCTCGTGCCAAAGGTGTAGATATCGAAGTAGGTGCAGCGGTCAGCAAAATTAATATTGATGTGGATCGCGCCACCGGCGTCACTCTGGCCGATGGTCGGGTAGTCAATGCCGGGTTGGTGGTTTCCAATGCCGATCCCAAAACCACCTTTAATAAGCTGGTGGGATTGAGCAATATCGAGACCGGTGTTGCCCGTCGGGTAAAAACCCTGCGCATGAAAGGAGATGCGGCCAAGCTGCATATAGCATTGGATAGCCTGCCAGCCTTCAAGGGTTTGACTGAGCAGCAGATGGGCCAGCGCCTGGTGATTGCTCCCAGCATGAATTATATAGAGGCTGCTTTTAATGCTTCCAAGTACGGTGAGTATTCGCAGGCGCCAGCTATGGATATCAGTATTCCAACCATTCATGACCCCAGCCTTGCTCCCGATGGCAAACATGTGATGTCAGTGATTGTGCAGTACGCGCCCTATGAACTGAAAGAGGGCTGGAGTGATAAGAGCAAAGAAGCATTTAAAAACCTAGTGCTTGATCGAATTGCCGATTTCGCACCGGGCCTGAGAGATAGCATTATTGCCAGTGAATTATTGACCCCTGTTGATCTGGAAGAGCGATTCCATATTCATGGTGGTCACTGGCATCACGGCGAGATCAGCCTCGATCAGATACTGATGATGCGCCCATTCCCCGGAGCCTCTCAATATGGCACCTCAGTGGATGGTCTGTATCTCTGCGGGGCGGGCAACCACCCGGGTGGAGGTGTGATGGGCCTGGCAGGTCACAACGCTGCGAAAGAAATTATTAAGCGAGGTCAATCAGCATGATTCCCCATGATGAAACAATGATTCTGGAAACGCCGTTTTATTCCCGGTGCCTGGCTGCCTGTGAAATCAATCTCTGGGAAGACTGGAAGGGCTACAGAAGCGCTGCAGCCTATACCAGTGTTGAGCAGGAGTATTTTGCTGTGCGCAGTAATACAGGCGTATTTGATATATCGCCTATGATCAAGTATCGCTTTACTGGGCCCGATGCCGAGGCCTATCTCAATCGTCTGGTGACCAGAGATATCAGTAAACTAGGTATTGATCGCGTGGCCTATACAGTCTGGTGTGATGACAATGGCCAGGTGATGGACGATGGTACTATTTTCCATCTGGGTGAAAATGACTATCGACTCTGCGCCTATGCTCGCTGTCTCGACTGGCTGATGTGGTCGGCTGAAGGCTTTGATGTAACCATTGTCGACGAGACCGCCGAGATTGCCGCACTGGCAGTGCAGGGGCCTACCTCCTGCTCCGTATTTAAGAATATGGGTTTTACTGGTATAGAAAACCTTAAGCCCTTTGGTATCAACCGCTATCCCTTTGAGGGTTCAGAGGTAATGATCAGTCGTACCGGGTTTACTGGCGATCTGGGCTATGAGATCTGGGTTGACCCTGCGCTGGCAGAAACCTTCTGGGACAGGCTGTTTGAGGCCGGTAAGCTCTGGGGTATTCGCGCCATCGGCAGCGCAGCACTGGATATGTTGCGCACCGAGACCGGCTTTTTGCAGGCTGGTGTAGACTTTATTCCCGCCGAAGAAGCCATTCGCACTGGCCGTTCTCGCTCTCCCTTTGAACTGGGGCTGGGCTGGTTAGTGTCTTTCGACAAGCCTGTATTTAACGGGCGTAAAGCGCTGCTTAAAGAAAAGAAAGAGGGTTCTCGCTACGCCTTTGTCTATCTGGATGTTGAGGGTAATAAGCCTGCGGAGCACGCCTTTATATATGCCGGCAGCAAAGAGGTAGGTACTGTGACCACTGCGGCCTGGTGCCCTACGGCCAAAACCAATGTGGCCTTTGCCCAGGTGGACGCTCAATACGGCAAGGTGGGGCAGGAGCTAGTGGCTGAAATCTACTATGAGCGCGAACTGAAGTGGACGCGAGTAATGGCCAAGTGCACCGTAATTGAAGGTGCTGTATTTAACCCACCGCGCAAAAGACAGACTCCAGCTCCGGACTTCTAATGACCGAGCACAGGTTGCGGCCACTGCTTAAGCCAGCTTCTATTGCTGTGCTGGGAGCCTCCAATCGGGCAGGCTCAGTGGGTAATGAAGTGTTTGTCAATCTGCGCAAAGGAGGGTTCACTGGTACCCTGCTGGCCGTGAACCCCAACTACTCAGAGGTTGCAGGAGTGCCCTGCTATGCCTCCCTCTCCGATCTGCCTGAGTTGCCCGAGCATGTAATTTTTGCCATTGGCGATCAGCGCATTGAGGCCGCCCTGGATGAATTGATTGCCCTGGGTATTAAAGCCTGCACTATTTTTTCTTCCCTTATTCTTAAAGAGGACACTGCTCCGCTGCTAAAACAGCGTATCCAGACAAAGGCTGAAAAGGCGGGCCTGCTGGTGGCTGGCGCCAATGCTATGGGTTTTTACAATGTGCGCGATCAGGTGCTGGCTGGGGGTTTTGATACCAGAGAACACCGCTATCCCGGCAATGTTGCGCTGATTAGTCAGTCCGGTGCCGGTATGTCAGGCATTGTGGATTGTGAGCAGCGTATTGATTTTAATTTTGCTCTGTCCAGTGGCTATGAGCTAACGGTAGCCATGGAGGACTACCTGGACTATGTCCTGGATCTTCCTGAGACTAGGGTTGTAGGCTTATTCCTTGAGACCAGTCGTTATCCCCAGAAGCTAATTGCAGCCTTTAAAAAAGCCATTGCCCGCAATATTCCCATTGTGGTGTTAAAAGTTGGGCGCACTGCGCTGGCAGCGGAAATGGCCCTGTCTCATTCCGGTGCCTTGGCGGGCACGGATAAAAGCTATTCAGCAGTATTTGATCGCTATGGCGTTCAGCGAGTCGAGGATATGGATCAGCTGGCCACTGCATTAATTATGTTTGCTCAGCCTCAGGCCCCAGCGGCTGGTGGCATTGCCTGTCTGCATGACTCTGGGGGTGAGCGTCAACTGTTGATCGATCTTGCGGACCAGTATTCAGTGCCATTGGCTCGGCTGGATGCTCCAATCTTGGATCGTCTGAAAGGGTTGCTCGACCCAGGCCTGCCTGCGGTAAATCCGCTGGATGGCTGGGGCGCCGGGGGTGGCGACGCACCTGCCAATATGGCCGCCTGTTTTACTGCATTGCTGGAGAGTACTGATACAGCTCTGGGTGCTGTGGTTCATGACCGGGGCCCGAACAGTGAGGTTTACCCTTCCTATATGGAGTATTTGCATCAGGCTCAGGGGGCGACAGGCAAGCCGGTTTTTCTAGTGGCCAATAGGCAGGGGAGTGGCAGCGACAGTTTGGCCATAACGTCGACTCAGGGGGGATTTCCGGTCATTGATGGGGTGAGTCAGTTTTTGGTGGGTGCCCGCTGTCTGTTAGATTACAGAGACTTTCAGCAGCAGCCGGCCCAGCGCTTACCAGTTTTGGACGCCGAGAAGCTCGCCCATTGGCGCCAGCATCTGCAGTCGCAGCAGCAGGTATCCGAAGCGCTGGCCAGCCAATTTTTGGCGGACTTTGATATCCCCATGGTAGTGGGCACTGAGGTTGCAACTGAGAGCCAGTTAGTTAAAGCTGCAGGCCTGCTAAGTTATCCCCTGGTGCTAAAAACTGCGGCGTCCGGTATTGCCCATAAGTCCGATCAGGGCGGGGTAATATTAAATATTATTTCTCAGGCAGAATTGCTAGAGGCCTATCAGGATTTAAGCCATCGACTGGGCAGTGCTGCCATGGTGGCGCCTATGGTTGAGATTCAGGGTGTTGAAATGATTTTGGGTATCAGCACAGATAAGCAGTTTGGTCCTGTTGTGGTACTTGGCTTTGGCGGACTCTATGCTGAGATGCTCAAAGATACCACAGTGCTATTGCCGCCCTTTGATAGCGCCTCTGCAGTTGAGGCGATTGGCAGGCTGAAAATGAGCCCTATGCTGGCAGGTGTAAGAGGCTCGTCCTCAGTGGATGTGCAGGCCTATGCTGAAGCCGCAGCGCGGCTGTCGGTACTGGCGGTGGAGTTTGCCGATTTAATTGCCGAGATTGATATTAATCCTGTCAAAGTTTTGGCCAATGGCTGCCTTGGTTTGGATGCTCTGCTGGTGAAGCACCAGCCGGGCTGACACTAGAGTCAGATTAAAAAACAAATAATAAGAAACTGAGGGGAACCATGAGTATTGCCAGCCATAAGGAACTGCAAGCATTCTTAAAACAGTATCCTGAGATCACCATGCTTGAACTGCTGATGCCCGATTTAAATGGTATTTTGCGCTGCAAGCGTATTCCGGCAAGCGAGTTTGATAGCTTTTTAAATCATGGAGTTAAGGGGCCGGAATCCACAGTTCTGCTCAATGTATTGGGGGAGTTCTGCCAAGAGCTGGATTTTGTGATGGCCGAGGGTGACCCGGACAAGCTAATCTTGCCCGTGGCCAACAGTCTGGCGCCTATTACCTGGCTAAAGTCTGATACAGCCCAGATACTGGCTACTTTCGCCCAATTGGATGGTGATCCGTCAGAGTATGACTGTCGCAATGCGCTGATTAATGCTCTTAAGCCGCTCTACTCTATGGGCTTAAAGCCAGTGGTCGCTACTGAGCTTGAGTTTTATCTGGTGGAGGCAGGCCCTGATGGGCTGCCCAAGCCAAAGTTAGGCAAGGTACCTGGTACCAGCACGGATCAGGTGGGTACTCAGTACGCTATGCCCGAAGATCTCTGGGATCAGGACGACTTTCTTGAAGATGTGCGGCGGGCCTGCGAGGCTCAGAACGTACCTATGACCACAGTGCACTCGGAATTTTCTCCGGGGCAGTATGAGATCAATCTGCACCATGTGGATGATCCGGTTGCCGCCTGTGATCACGGCATTCTGTTAAAGCGGATTGTCAAAGGCGTTGCTCGCCAGCATGGTTTGGCGGCCACCTTTATGGCCAAGCCCTTTACCGAACTTACTGGCAGTGGCCTGCATATCCATTGCAGCCTTTACAATGCCCAGGGAGAAAATATCTTCGCTGATCTAGATTCTGATCAGACGCCGGCTATCTCGGATAATCTGCGCTATGCGATTGGTGGCCTGGCCGAGACCATGGCTGAATCCATGGCTATTTTTGCTCCTAATGCCAATTCCTACAGGCGGCTTATTCCCGGCAATTTTGCGCCGCTGGCTCCCAACTGGGGCTACAACCATAGAGATGTCTCTCTGCGTATACCGGTTTCCGAGCACAGGGACCGCCGGGTTGAGCATCGGGTTGCCGGCGCTGACGCCAATCCCTACCTGGTAATGGCCGCCTTGGCCGCAGGTATTCACCATGGATTGACCCATCAGTGCGACCCAGACGAGATGATTGAAGAGGGTGAGGAGATGATCGAGGAGATTATTCTGCCGCGACTTTGGCCTCAGGCTCTGGATAAGTTTGATATGGCTGCAGTGTTGCCTAACTATTTAGGGGCCAAGTACTGCCGTATGTACGGCACGGTTAAGCGCGGGGAATGCGAGCAGTTTTCTGCCCAGGTTTCTAATATAGACTACAACTGGTATCTGCGATCAATGTAGTTAGCCTCAGTTTAGCACTCAACTATATGGCTATTTAGTTGGCTATATAATGATTTAAGCAACTGGGGTATAGTGCTGAGAAATCATAATAAAGCTTATAAAAGTGGCTGGTTAATAAGGTTTCCCCATGAAAATTATTGCTACCGATATCCTTGATAATAGAGAGAAAATGACGGCAATGGCCAGTGCCCAGCTAGAAAAGCCGGGCTTTGCCATAAACCCCTATTTTTACCGCTCCCATGTCACCTATGAAGCGGAGCTAGAGCATATTGTTTTTAAGAGCTGGCTGTATGCCGGGCATATCAGTCAGGTCGCTAAAAATGGTGACTACTTCTTGTTCGATGTAGGCGAGGACTCGATCATTATCAGCCGCGACAATAAGGGCCAGATCGGTGCTATGCACAATATCTGTCGCCACCGCGGAGCCAGGGTTTGCGAAGAGCCCAGCGGTAATCGCAAAGCCTTTATCTGCCCCTATCACGGCTGGGCCTATGGCAATGATGGCCATCTAAAATCTGCCCGGGAAATGGACCAACTGGAGGGCTTTAAGTGCGAGGACTATGCCCTTAAGAAAGTGCGCTTTGTAGTCTTTCAGGGCATGATTTTTATTAACTGCGACCCGAATGCTCCGGACTTTATAGCGCCGCTGGAGAATATCAGCAGACAGCTGGGCGCCTACGATCTCGAGAATGCCAAGGTGGCTGAGCGCAAGACCTACAGAATTAATGCCAACTGGAAGCTGGTGCTGGAGAACTATCTGGAGTGCTATCACTGCTCCAGTTCCCATCGCCAGTACGCCAAGCTGCATACTCTGGAAGCGCCCTCCGAAAAAGTAAAACCGATCAATCAAGCCATGTGGGCCAGAGCTGAGGAGCTTACCGGTGTGGCGGGTATTGCTGAGGAATACTATGGCTACTACAACGATGCCACCGCCTTTGGTGCCTGTTCCTATACCAGTCGCTACGCACTCTACGAAGGCTTTAAAACAGGTAGTCGCGATGGCCAGCCCGTCGCGCCATTAATGGGCAATATGCAAGGCTATGATGGGGGCGCCGGTGATTTTCAGATGGGTCCTCTAACCTTTATGCTCAACTACCCAGATCACTGTGTGCTCTATCGCTTTATTCCTCGAAATCTGACTGAAACCGATATGGAAGTAGTCTGGTATGTCAATGGAGATGCAGTTGAGGGCGTGGATTATGAGGTGGAAAAAGTCACCTGGCTCTGGCACCACACCAGCCTTGAGGATGAATATATTATTCTGCGTAACAATGAGGGGGTGAACTCCAGGTTCTTTGAGCCAGGGCCCTATCATCCGGAATACGAAGCTACATTGATGGAATTTATCAGCTGGTACCTGAAAGCGCTGTCATCAGCTTAACCTGTCAGTCTAAACCACAGGTAGAGAGAAACTATGTTTTTAAAAGCCACAGCAGATACCAGAGAGCACGCAAAGTCCTATTACGCTGCATCCGCCAATTGGCAGACTGACTATCCTGAGCTGGAAGGGGATATAGAGGTTGATGTGGTAATTGTGGGTGGCGGCTTTAGTGGTGTTGCCACCGCCCTAGAGTTGGGGGAGCTAGGCTACAAGGTGGCCCTGTTAGAGGCCAATCGCATTGGCTGGGGCGCCTCTGGCCGCAATGGTGGGCAGATTATTGGAGGCTATGGCCAAAACCCCAGTGCATTTAAAGCCAATATCGGCAGCGAAGGTGTTGAGGTCGTGGAAAATATGGGAGTGGAGTGCGTTGAAATTATCAAGCAGCGCATCGAGAAATATAAGATCGACTGCGACCTAAAATGGGGTTACTGCGAAGTGGGACTAAGAAAGCGCCACTTAAAGGACTATAGGGAATGGGCAGACAAAGACCCGAAGATTCAACTGCTCGATCGCGATGAGCTTAAACAGTATATAAATTCAGATGTTTATCTGGGCGGCTATTACCGGGAAGATTGGGGCCATATTCAGCCGCTTAATCTCTGTATTGGCGAAGCCAAGGTGGCAGAGTCTCTGGGTGCGTTGATTTTTGAACAGACCAGGGTCACCGGTATTACCTATGGCGAAAATCCCGCCGTACAGACCGAAAAAGGCTCAGTGCGTGCCAATCATGTGATCCTCTGCGGCAATGCCTATATGGGCAATCTGGTGCCCTATCTGGATGCTCGAGTACTGCCTGCCACCAGCTGTGTTATAGGCACAGAACCATTAACTGAAGAGCAGCTACAGCAAACTATGGTGCGCGATGTAGCTGTTTGTGACTCGCGAACGGCGTTGGATTACTATCGGCTTTCAGCGGATAAAAGACTGCTATTTGGGGGGCTCTCCAATTATTCTGGCCTCGACCCCACCAATGCCACAGAGATTATGCGCGCAAAAATGCTCAAGGTATTCCCCAGCCTCAAAGAGGTAAAGATCGACTACAGCTGGTCTGGCCGAATGGGTATTAGCCTGCGTCGTATGCCCCAAATTGGCCGTATCAAAGATAGCAATGTGCTGTATATCAGTGGCTATTCTGGTCATGGGGTGGCGCCCACCCATATGACGGGACGTATTCTTGCCGAGGCGGTGGATGGAAATACCCAGCGCTTGGATATTATGAATAAAATGTTCCATCTGCCCTGGCCCGGAGGCAAATTACTGCGCAGGCCCGCTATGGCCATTGGCATGATGTACTATAAAACCCTCGACCGGTTTTAGTTTGAGCCAGCGCCCAGTATGCAGCCCTGGAATAGACCGCTTTTTCTATAGAGAGATCTCCTTTTAAGCTATAAAGGCAAATAAAGTGAAAAGTGATAGCTACAGAGATAAGTACAATCAGCACCTCCTGCACCCCTGGGGTGATCTGTCGGCACTGGGCGAAGATGACTCCAGCTCGGTAATTGTAAGGGGCGAGGGCGCCTATATCTTCGATGCCGAGGGTAATCGACTATTGGACGGTCCAGCAGGCATGTGGTGCATGCAGGCAGGCTATGGTCGTCGTGAGATTGCCGATGCAGTGGCCGAGCAGATGATGACCCTAAGCTATGCCACTACCTTCTCATTGATTAATAATCGCGAGGTGGAGCTGGCTCAGCGCATTGCTGCCCAGACCCCAGGTGACCTCAATCGTATTTACTTTACCACTGGTGGCTCCACTGCTGTAGACGCGGCCCTGCGCCTCTGCCAGTTGGCTAGCAATATCCAGGGTGCGCCTCAGCGCAAACAGATTCTTACCCGAGAAAAAGCCTACCATGGCAGTACCTATCTCTCCGCCTCAGTCACCGGCAAAGAGCGGGATAAAACCGCTATGGATACGATTCGCGAAGGTGTGCATTTTTTATCAGCTCCCTGCCATTACTACTATCCTCAGTTTGAGACCGAAGCAGCATTCTGTGATTTTCTGATTGCTGAGCTTGAGGAGAAAATTCTTGAGATAGGCGCGGAAAATATTATGTGCTTTATCGCCGAGCCAATTCTGGCCAGTGGCGGGGTGATTGTGCCCCCGGCAGACTATCATCAGCGCTGCTGGCAGATGGTCAAAGGCTATGGCATTACCTATATAGCCGATGAGGTGGTCACCGGGTTTGGTCGTCTGGGCCACTGGTTTGCTTCGGAAAAGGTATTTGGCATAGTGCCGGATATTATTATCTTCGCCAAAGGCGTGACCTCAGGTTATATCCCCATGGGTGGCTATGCGGTGTCAGATCAGTTTATGGCAGAGATCAGTGGCGACAATGCCGATGGCTGTCTGTACTCCAATGGCTATACCTGGTCTGGTAATCCGGTGGCCTGCGCTGCCGCTCTGGCCAGCTGGGATATTCTGGAAAAGGAAAATCTGCTGCAGAATGTGCTGGAAGTGGGGCCCTATTTTCAAGAGCAATTGCGAACCCTGGCAGAAAACCCACTGGTGGGCAATGTGCGCGGCACAGGGTTAATGGCTGCAGTGGAGATGACTATACAGGGCCTAGATGAAGAGGACCTGCTGGAAAAAGACTACGCGATCGGCGAGATGGTAGATAGCCACTGTCAGCGACTGGGGCTGCTGGTGCGGCCCTTTATCAATATCTGTATTATTTCACCGCCGCTAATTATTACCAGAGCCCAGGTGGATGAGTTGGTGACGGCTCTGCGCGAGGGTTTGCGGCTGACTCTGGAGGATCTGCGCGAGCAGGGTATCTGGGTCGACTAAAAAATAAACTGGGCGTCAGCCCAGGTGATAGAGAGATGAGATATGTCCGATAACAAGCCGATTGATAGCTACTCCATGTTTGCCAATGTCCAGAGTTACCTGGGCCTGCCTCTATCCCGCGATATAGATAGGGCAGATTTAGTGGTGCTGGGTATTCCCTATGATTTGGCGACTACCGGCCGGGCTGGAACCCGCCACGGCCCCCAGGGTGTGCGACTGGCATCGGGCAATCTGCGCTGGGAAGAGAAGCGCTGGCCCTGGACCTTTAACGCTATGGATCGGTTAAATGTGGTTGACTATGGGGACCTGGAATTTGCGCCAGGTGAGTCTCAGTCGATGATCGATACTGTGGTCAACACTGTAGGCGGCATTCATGCCAAGGGTAAAAAAACCCTGAGTATTGGTGGTGATCATTTTGTCACTCTGCCTCTGCTCAGGGCGATACATCAGCAACGTGGCCCTCTAGCTCTGGTGCATTTTGATGCCCATACAGATACTTACAAAGAGAGCTCGGAGTTTGATCATGGGGGCATGTTTTATTTTGCGCCCCAGGAGGGTTTGATTGATCCAGCCCATTCTATACAACTGGGGATTCGTACCGAATATAACCCAGAGGATCATCAGTTTGAGGTGATTGACGCAGCGGCGGTCAATGATATGGCTGCTGCGGATATTGTCGCTGCCATTAAGCGGCGAGTTGGTGATATGCCGGTGTATCTGACCTTTGATATTGACTGTCTGGACCCGGCCTATGCGCCCGGTACTGGAACCCCGGTGGCCGGTGGTATTACCAGTGACAAAGCATTAAAAATTATTCGCGGCCTGGTGGGCTTAAATCTGGTAGGCGCAGATGTGGTGGAGGTGGCGCCCTCCTATGATCATGCCGAAATTACGTCTCTGGCCGCCGCGACCCTGGGTCTGGAGCTGATTTATCTGATGGCCTCCCTCGCTGGGCAGGAGTAGAGATCTATAGCGCTAGAGAGTACTTGTAGAATTCACTATCTCGCCTGTAGCCAAGAGCCTCATAGAGCCCCTGAGCATTGATATTATCTATGGCGGTCTCCAGATCAATACGCGATGCACCGCTTTCCAGGGCCATGGTTTTGGCCCGATTCATCAGAGCCTTGCCCACGCCTTGATCGCGCTTGCTGCTGTCTACAAAGAGATCATAGAGCACCCAGATCGCCGAGGCCTCGACACTGCAAAATGTTGAGTACAGCTGGGTAAAGCCAATGGCCTTTTTATCTGCACTTTCATTATCCCAGGCGATAAAAATAGTCGAGCTCTGGGTCTGTATGCGTTGTTTAATATACTGGTGGGCCAGGCTCAGATCAGCTTCTTCTTCATAAAACTGACGGTAGAGATCGAATAGCACTGCCAGCTGCTCCAGATCATTCAGGCTGGCTTGAGTTATATGCACTGGACTGGTTTCAGGGTCGGTGCTGGCACTATTTTGCTCAGGCATCTGATAGCACCAGGGAAATATGCTGGCGAGAAAGCTCTGGCATACCTGGCGCGCATCGTCGCGGTCATAGTCTTCACCGGCAAAGAGGATTTCTTTCCACACTTCATCGGTAATTCCTGAGATGGCATTGGCAATGGCCCGCGCATTGATCTGCGCCTGCTTATTGGCTTGATTAATAATCTGCTCACAGAGATTGAGAATCAACTTAAAGTTTTGTTTATCCAGGTTGCCCCTGATGCGCTGATAGTCCTCGCGGCCGCGACTCTCTGAGTCAAAGGCGTGCCATACAGCCATTTTGCGGTGCTCGGTAATCTCTGGGTCGAGAGAGGCGTCAATAATGGCCGCTAGGCGTTTGGCTGGGTCTGGCCCCGCCTGCTGAAGCGCCTGAGCCACGCCGCGATCAAACTCTTCAGAGACAAAATTAAGAGTTTCCAACAGCAATGTCTCTTTGCTATCAAAGTAAAAATTTACCGTGCCCGCGGTTAATCCGGCAATAGAGCTGATTTTAGCCAGAGTTAATTTAGACAGGCCAAACTCGGCAATCGCGGTAATAGTGGCATCAATTAAAAGTCGCCGTCGCTCTTGATGTATAGCTGGATTGGTAGTCGACATGGGGGCAGTTATGCTCCTGTTTTTAAACTGGTTTAAATGCCTGTTTAATTACTTGTACGTTTAAATAATGGTGCTTACCATAGACCCTGACAAGTTTTATCACAATAGGGTTTGATTAATCGGAGGCTCCCTCGGCCTGAAAATTATCTGATCTATTCGGTAGAGAAAAACCGCAGGCAGCTAAGGGCCTATTTCGCCATGGCCTGCGCTATACCCAGGCTATAAGAGCACAGCGATGATGTGCTTGTATTTTAGTAACAGATAGGTCTAATAAGGACCATTAGGAGAGATTAACTGTGAGCCACTCAGCAGCTATGCCATTGGTAGCGGTAACCGCAGATCGCGCCTTAAATGGTGCTCATCAGTACCATTCTGCCGGAGAAAAATATTTAACCGCGGTGATCGAGGGTGCTGGCTGTATGCCTGTGATACTTCCGGCGCTCGGTGATCAGGGGAGTATCGACAGTATTCTAAACCCTATCCATGGTGTGCTACTAACCGGCGGCTATAGCAATATTGAGCCCCACCATTATGGCCAGCGGCCGGCTCCCGGCGACGATAGCCGGGATGCCCAGCGCGATAAAACCAATCTGGCATTAATACCCCAGATTATTGCTGCCGGAATACCTGTATTAGGTATTTGCCGCGGTCTGCAAGAACTCAATGTGGCCATGGGTGGCACATTGCATCAGCGGGTCTATGAAATTGACGGCATGCTAGATCATCGTGAGGATAAAACTGCTGCGGTGGAGGTTCAGTATGGGCTGGCCCATGCCGTTAATGTGCAAGCTAATGGGCTGTTAGCCTCTATAACGAGTGATACTAAGCCAATGGTTAACTCGGTGCATGGGCAGGGTATTGATCAGTTGGCTGAGGGTCTGACTATTGAAGCAGTGGCAGAGGATGGTCTGGTTGAAGCCGTGTCGGTCACAGCGGCCAAGCAATTTGCCCTGGCGGTGCAATGGCATCCGGAATGGCAGGTGCGCAATAATGATTTCTATAGAGCAATTTTTGCAGCCTTTGGCGATGCCTGTCGGGACTATTGTGCAGAGAAGAGTTAAAGCGCGCAGCAGCGAAAATTAAGTGGCCTAAAATAATAATAAGCGAGGCGTCGATGACAACAATACTACCCAGACCCCTGGGACTGCTGATTTTAACTGTTCTATCTATGAGCTTGGCAGCCTGCAGTCAGGACTCTGAATATGATCTGGTGATTGCCAATGGGCGGGTTATCGACCCCGAGACTCAACTGGATGCTATTCGCCATCTGGGTATTAGAGATGGCTCTATTAGCCAAATTTCACAGCAGCCTTTGCGGGGCAATAAAACCATAGATGCCTCCGGATTAGTGGTTGCGCCGGGCTTTATTGATATTCACAGTCATACGCCAACTCTGCTGGGCCAGCAGGTGAATCTACTCGATGGTATTACTACTCAATTGGAACTGGAGGCAGGCTCTTTCCCGGTCAGCTTTTATGGCGAGCACTTTCGCGATGGTGCGCAGATTAATTATGGTTCCTCCGTGGGCCACTGGGCAGTGCGCACCAAGGTTATTGAGGGCGTAGATATGCCCTATATTTTTGCCGGCGATAAGATTTTAACCATGGCTGGGCCCGCCTGGATGCAAGCCGCCACAGCGGCGCAAATTGAGCAGATGCGCCTGCTGCTTAACCAGGGTTTGGATAGCGGTGGTCTGGGTATTGGTGTGCTTCTGGACTATATGACCGAGGCGGTTTCTGAGGCGGAGTTAAGCATGCTATTTGAAGTGGCGTCCGAGCGGGATGTGCCACTATTTGTCCATGTGCGCCGGGGCTATACAGGCGACCCTGCAGGTCTGGTTGAGGTAATTGATTTGGCCTTGGAAACCGGTGCGCCGCTGTTTGTCTGTCATATTACTCACAATGCTATGGGCGGCATTGGCGACTGGCTAGCTATGATTGATGAGGCCAATCAGGCTGGGGCCAATATCACCACCGAGACCCTGTCCTACGCTGCTGGTGGCACCAGTATCTCTGCTGATGTTTTCCGCCGCCGCGACTGGCAGGCTATTTTTGATATCAGTTACCAAGATGTGCAGTGGGTGGCTACGGGTGAGTGGTTAACCAAAGAGACCTGGGATAAATACGCCAAAGAACAGCCCACTGGTATGGTGAATCACCATTATGTGAAGGAGGACTGGGTTGAAACTGCTCTGCAATGGCCAGGCATGATGGTTTCTACAGATGCACTGCCGGCTATAGATACCAGTATTCCCACCAACCCCAATATAGCTGGCACATTCTCTCGGCTACTGGGCCATTATGTGCGTGAGCGCGAGGTGCTGAGCCTATCCGACGCGCTGGCCAGATCTAGCCTCTATCAGGCCCAGTGGATGGAGCAGGCATCGCCTGTATTTAAAAACAAGGGGCGCATTCAGCGCGGTGCCGACGCAGATTTAGTGATCTTTGATGCCCAGACCATTGCGGCTAATGCAGTCTATGGTGACCCCTATCTAAAACCCACAGGCATGCTGCATGTATTGGTAGCAGGTGAGTTGGTGGTGCAAAACGGCCTGCCCGTAGAGGGCCCTGCGCCCGGTCAAAAGTTACTGGGCTCTGTTAGCCAGTAGCTATTTCTCAGTATGAGTTGTCTCTTGCGCCGGCATTATAATAAGGCGCTCGCCAGAGGAGCTCTCAATTATCAAATCGCTGTTGCTCGGTTTGCTCAATGGCTCACCCACCTGAACTGCAATCGCAAACACTCGGTTCTTTATCTGGCCCTGGGGGTCCAGCACCTCTGCAAAAACGGTGAGGTAATATTTACCCGCGTCTTCAGCGCTGAGAGTTTGCTGGATGCTGTAGTTCTGATCGGCAGCCAGAGAGAATTCATAGTCTCTGGTGGCGGGCTCTGCAATAAGGCCCCTGTCTGCGCGCAATTTTATTGCCAGCTGACCAGAAACATGGGGCAGCCTAAAACTCAGATCAACAGTTTGTTTCTCACCTATATCTAGGGGCCCTTTAAAATTATGCTGGAAATCGATGGCGGCGCCAGGCTTTAAATATTTGGCTATGCTGCTCTTTTCACTGTTGCTGTCGGCAGTAGCAGTGGTGCCGCTATCGCAGGCGCCAAGCAGCAGGCTAATTAATAAAATGCTTATATGGGTAATCTGTTTCATAGTTATCTCTGCCAATCTCTAGTTACTGATCTGGAAGTCGAAGCAGTAATCTCCGGCGTCGTCGGTTTCATCTATATTGTTCCAATCATTAAACACCAGTACATGGGTACCGGTGGTCTCAAAATTCAGACTGGCATTTTCTGAGCCTATCACACCGGACTCAGCCACATGAAGCTGGATGCCTGACTGATATATATAGAAATCTGGATCAGAGGCAGTGGCTCCACCCACCTCAGTGGCGCTAAAGTTATAGGTACCAGCTGCTGGTATCTGAAACTCAACAAAAGACTGGGTGCCCAGTTTATTGTAGTAGCCCGCATCATCCACAGAACAGAGTTGAATGGCACTGCCACCCACATTGGCAACCTTGTAGACAGGCAGTGCCGATGCTATATCGCCATCATTGGTCTCGTTTAGGCCATTGGGGCCAGTCCCAGAAATGGTTTGACCTGATAGCAATGAAACCAACTGGTCTGCGGCACTGGGTTCAAGGGTCTTTAAATGATCGGTAAAAGAGAAGATGCTGGTAAAGTAGGTGCCGGCGCTGTAGACGCTGTCGGTCAATGTATTGTAAATGGGTCCCAAGCCCAGGGACAGCGAGTCTGCGCCGTCATCGCCGCTGTCATAGATATCGTATAGCACCGACTGCACCGATCCCTCGTTAAACCAACCGGTCCCCGTATAGGTATTTCGCTCAACACTGAATTCGAAGCCATTGCCCTGATCTAGCCCGGAGCTATCGCGGTAAAAGGGGTCGTCCGTGATCATGGCTGATAGCGCATTACCCCATCCCTCGCCAAAGGCGACGCGCATATCCAATTGCTCAGAGAGGCTGTGGCCGCCGCCAATAGAATCCGCTCGCGATAGCTGGTCTTCAAAATAATGACCCCATTCATGAATCACCACATGACGATCGTATTCATCGCTATCGGTATCTGCCGCACCCAGAATATAGATCTTGCCGCCGAAGTAAAAAGAGGTGCCTATATCTCCGTCGGTTAGATTGCCATCGGCGGGGTTATTTTTCTCGCTCCAGCGAACCTCTAGCGCTGGGAAATCAAGATTGGAGTCTACGGCCGCGAATTTTTGCAATGTGTCATACAGTGCATCCAAAATGGCAAAAGGCGCTGCAGTGCGGCTGGATGAGTAGCTGCTGCCATCCCAGCCGGAGGGCATATTGAAGTTGATGTTGCTGTCTGTAGAGCCGGCGTTAAAAAGGTCGCCCTGCACAGCGTAAAGCGCATTGGATAGGGTATTGTCAGTGACCTTGACATCCCAGGTAACACCTGTGGTTTGCAATAGCTTGGCCAATACTCTCACTCGCATAGAAGTGTTGGAGTCAACCCTGAGGTCATAACGACCCTGGCTATCTGTGAGAGTAGACAGCAGTACATTGCTCGACTCATCTACGGCCTCCACCACAAGGCCTCTCGCTGGGGCCTGTTGGATATTAGAGTAATCCAGACCAATCCGCGAAGCTGCAAAGGGCACCAGATCGAAGGTAATAATGCCACTCACAGACACTTTCTCATCGCTGACATTGATGGTCACAGAATCCGTGGCTGTGGCGCCCTGGTTATCGGCCACGGTTAAACTAAATTCCAGCAAACCGCCAATATCCGGCGTAGTAAAAGTTGCTGTCGCAGTATCAGCGTCGGTCAAGCTAACGGTTTCACCAGAGGTTTGTGCCCAGCTATAGCTTGCAATAGAGCCGTCGCTGTCAGTTGCGGTGCCGTTGAGAATGACTTGACTGGAAATAGCCACAGTCTGATTGACTCCAGCATCTGCTGTTGGCGAATTATTGGCGGGCAGACTAACGCTTACAGAGACTGAGTCGGTGGCTTCTGCACCATCGTTGTCAGTCACTCTCAGCTCAAATTCTAGCCTGGTCTCCACAGCTGGGGCAGTGAAGGAGGTACTGGCAGTGTCATCCGAGCCTAAGGTCACCGTCTCTCCACTGGTCTGAGTCCAGAGATAGGAAGCTATAGAGCCATCAGAGTCACTACCAGAGCCACTGAGATTGACCTCTTCTGATGCCAACACCTGCTGATCCGCCCCCGCATTGGCTGAGGGAGCAGAGTTGGCCGGTGGTGCGGTTGGCACCGGATTAAAGGTATTGCCGCCACCGCCACCACCTCCGCCACAGGCGGTTAAAACCAAGCTGAAGATAAGGGGTAGCAGTCGATAGTCTGAGAAATTTTTCATAATATTTTTATAATTAAAATTTGAGCCCTGCTAAGGGTACGAGAATCTCTAGTTTCTAGACTATACAGGCGCGGATTGATTTGTGCACTAGGGTGGTTTTGGGATGGTTTGTGAACCTCTTTTCGGTTCAAGTCCCGGTTGGAATTCAAAGGGATAGATGGCCTGTGCAGCCGACTTTGTTTCGAAGTATAAATGGTGCCCAGGAGAGGACTTGAACCTCCACCCCCTTGCGAGGACCAGCACCTGAAGCTGGCGTGTCTACCAATTTCACCACCTGGGCATTTCTTGGATTTACTGAGTTGCGAGTTGCTCTGCGAAACAGGGAGCGCACTATAGGTACAGCTGGGTTTATTGTCAATTACATGGCATCAAAATAACGTTTTTGTGACCTGATCTAGCCCTTGAGAGAAAATTTTTGCCAGTATTATCTGGTCATAGGTGTGTTTGTCGAAGTAACTCAGTGGGAGCAATCAGCAGTTGAGTAACCAGTAGTGGCATTGGGATGTTATGACAACCTGTAACTAAACTACGGATAAGGATATTACTTATGGGAATTCTACTGAAACGAATAGTTTTAATTTTTACTACAGCTGTCGCTTTTTCAACCATTGTCCTGGCGGTGGCCGAACCTGCGGATGAAACGCGTTCGCTGGCGATTACGGCGGATTACCAGCCGGTGAATGTCAACAAAGCCTCTGCGGCTCGAATTGCTGCTGCAATGAAGGGGGTGGGATTAAAAACCGCCAAAGCTATTGTGGCCTATCGCAAGGCTAATGGACCATTTAAGACCATCAATGAATTGACTGAGGTGAAGGGCATTGGCGTCGCCACTCTGCGTAAAAATGAGCGTGTAATTGCGCTCGAATAATATAAACTTAGTGCTTACAGCGCTGAAAAACCGGTTGCCTGTGCATCCGGTTTTTTTATGGACCAGCAATTATCCAAATAACAGCAAGCAGTGATATCTCTATGAGCTTAGATGCAATTATCACCCTAGGTATTTTGATGGCTTTTTTAGCCACCGCGCTCAGTGGTCGGCTGGCGGTCGATTTTGCGCTTGCAGCGGCGATGACGGCGCTTATGTTGTTTGGAGTGCTGTTGCCCGAGGAGGCTTTGCAGGGGTTTTCCAACCCGGCTATCTACATTATTGCCTGTTTTTATATAGTGTCTGCAGCACTCAAAGAGAGTGGTGCGCTGCACTGGTTGATTATGAAATGGCTGGGCCGCAGTGCAAAGCCTGGCAGGGCGCTGCCCAGGGTTATGTTACCCGTGGCATTTATCAGTTCGATTATTAGCAATACGCCTGTGGTGGCTATTTTTATACCGCTGCTGCAAGACTGGGCTAAGCGCCATGATGTGTCGGTCTCCAAGTTTCTAATTCCTTTGAGTTATGCCTCTATTCTGGGGGGCACCTGCACCTTAATTGGCACTAGCACCAATATTCTGGTGGTGGGCATGCTGCAGGGCACGGCTGAGGCTGAGAGCCTGCATCTGTTTAGTCCCGCGCTGATAGGTGTACCGCTTATTTTTATTGGGCTGGCCTATTTTGTATTTATAGGCCATCGCCTATTACCCTCGCGAATGGGTGTGGCGGAATCTGGAGCTGAGGCCAGAGAATACGCAGTTGGTATGCGTGTTGTGCCAGGTGGGGCTCTGTCTGGTGTCAGTATCGCCGATGCGGGGCTGCGCCATTTACAGCATAGTTTTCTATCCGAAATTCAGTCTGAGGGGCATATTATCCCAGCGGTAGGGCCCGAGGAGATTCTCAGTGATAACGACGTACTGATATTTGTGGGTCAACCAGAGGCAGTTACTGAGTTGCGACAGTTTCCTGGCCTTGCTGCTGCGGAGGGCGAAGTTTTTAAGCTGGATGCACCCTACAGTTCAAGAGCACTGTTTGAGGCGGTGGTGGCACCTGTATCCAATATGGTAGGTAGATCGATCAAAGCCTCGGGATTTCGCACTCAGTTTGGGGCAGCTATTTTGTCGGTGTCGCGCAATGGCCAGAGAATTAATCAAAAGGTGGGTAGCATTGTGCTGCGCGCCGGTGACACCCTATTGCTGGAGGCGGCGCGGGGCTTTGTTAGCCGCCACCGCTACAGCCGCGATTTCCTGCTCCTGAGTCGCCTGGATGATGTGACTATTCCCAATTTCGATAAGGCACCCACTGCTCTGATGTTGCTGGGGCTGTTTATCCTGGCTGTGGTAACCGGGCTTGTGCCTCTGGTTGTGGCCTCTCTGCTGCTTGTAGCTGCACTGGCTTTTAGTCGCTGTATCTCATTGGAGTTTGCCCAGCGCAGTATTGATATGCGGGTGTTGCTGGCTATTGGCGCATCACTATCCCTGGGACTAGCTATTCAGAAGACTGGGCTGGCGGATATTGCCGCTTTGGGCATTATATCCATGGCGGGCGAGAATCCGTTTATCAGTCTAGTCTTACTCTATTTGGCCACTGTATTGGCGACGGAGCTTATTACCAACAACGCTGCGGCTGTTCTGATGTTCCCCCTGGCTCAGGTATTGAGCACGCAACTGGATGTCAGCCTGTTACCCTTTGTAATGACTATCATGTTTGGTGCCTCGGCCAGTTTTCTGACGCCCGTTGGCTATCAGACTAACCTGATGGTGCAGGGCCCGGGGGGTTATCGTTTCAGTGACTTTTTTAAGGTCGGGATACTGCTGAGTATTTTGGTGGGAGTCACTGTTGTCAGTACTGTGCCGCTGGTCTGGCAATTTTAGCTAGATATGCGCGACAGAATTCAATTCTAGGCTCATGTTGCTGTTATTTACCCTCGCCAAGTATGAGATAATATGCGATTACATATAATTTTAATTACCCACCAGGAGCTGTTGCACCAATGACCAAACTCACCTGTTTTAAGGCCTATGATATCCGCGGACAACTGGGGACTGAGTTAGATGAAGATATTGCCTATCGTATTGGCCGAGCCTATGGGGAGTTTTTACAGCCTAAAAATGTGGTCTTAGGTGGCGATATCCGCCTGAGCAGTGAGGCGCTAAAGATGGCGCTGAGCAAGGGTATCAGGGATGCTGGCGCCAATGTTATTGACATAGGTATGGTGGGTACTGAGGAGGTTTACTTTGCTACCTCCCATCTCAATGCTGATGGAGGCATTGAAGTAACCGCCAGCCATAATCCCATTGACTATAACGGCATGAAACCTATACGCGAGGGCTCTAGACCCATTAGCTCGGACACCGGGCTTTTGGATATCCAAAAACTTGCCGAGGCTAATAATTTTGCGGCTGTGGATCAACAGAATCGCGGTGGCTATGCCAAGCAGTCGATTCTTGATGACTATCTGGATCATCTGTTTGGTTATGTAGACCTGGCCAATATTTCACCGATTAAATTGGTAATGAATGCGGGTAATGGTGCCGCTGGGCACGTGGTAGATGCGCTGGTAGAGAGATTTCAGCATTTAAATGTGCCCATAGAGATCGTTGCCATTAACAATGAGCCCGATGGCACCTTCCCCAACGGTATCCCCAATCCTATTCTCCATGAAAATCGCGCGCCCACCATTGAGGCGGTTCTGGAGCATGGGGCTGATATGGGCATAGCCTGGGATGGCGATTTTGATCGCTGTTTTCTGGTGGATGAGTTGGGTAACTTTATCGAAGGCTACTACATTGTCGGCCTGTTGGCAGAGGCCTTTTTACTCAAGAACCCCGGCGCTAAAATAGTCCATGACCCGCGTCTAACCTGGAATACAGTGGATGTGGTCGAACAGGGCGGCGGTGAGGCTATTCTGTCTAAAACCGGTCATGCTTTTATTAAGGAGCGCATGCGTTTAGAAGATGCTGTGTATGGGGGTGAAATGAGTGCTCACCATTACTTTAGAGACTTTTTCTACTGCGATAGCGGCATGATTCCCTGGCTGCTGGTGATGGAGTTGGTAAGCAGCAGTGGCAAGCCGCTCTCACAGCTGGTTGAGGCTATGGTTGAAGCCTATCCCTCCCCAGGAGAAATCAACCGCAAAATCGCTGACCCGGGTGCCGCCATTGAAAGAGTGCGCCAACATTATGAGTCAGAGTCTATACTGATAGATACTACTGACGGTATCTCTATGGAGTTTGCCGACTGGCGTTTTAACCTTCGTATGAGCAATACAGAGCCAGTAGTGAGATTAAATTTGGAAACCAGGGGCGACAAAAAGCTGTTGGCTGAGCGTCAGTCAGAGCTGCTTTCATTGATGGAATCTGTATAATTTCGCTCTGCGACAGACGCCTCCTAATTTTACAGGATACTAACTTATGGATAGATGGTTTTTACTTCAGACCAAATCGCGACAGGAAAGTCGCGCTGTTGAAAATTTAGAAAGGCAGGGGATTGATTCGTTTTGTCCGCGCATCAATATAGAGAAAATATTGCGGGGGCGGCGTGTCGTGGTAGATGAGGCCCTATTTCCCGGTTATCTGTTTGTCAGCTTTAATCAACAATCTGTCTCAGCTACCTCGGTGCGCTCCACCAGAGGGGTAAGCAATTTTGTTTCCTGTGCCGGGGCCCCGGTATTGGTGCCCCTTGAGCTGATAGAGAGTTTGAAGCAGCGAGAGGCAGAGCAAAGTAAAATGGCTGAAATTGCCGGTGCGCTCAAGGCCGGTGACAGCTTGGAGATACTCGAGGGCCCATTCAGGGGTCTCAATGCGGTTTTTTCTCAGCCTGATGGCGATAGTCGAGCCATTGTGTTGATTAACCTACTCAATCAAAAGGTCAAGGCGGTGTTGTCATTTACCAGCCTCCAGAAGTTAGACTCTGTGCCCGCAGCATAGCGACCCAGACAAAAGCAAAAATACTCTCAGTTTAAGCCACAGATAAAACCACGTAGCTGGTTTTAGGTGCTAAAGTATATCTAAAGTTTAGCTAAACTTTGGCGAAAGTATTGAAGCGCGCCCCGTCTATGGACGATGGGGCTAATGACAAGGAGCCGTAAATGTCAGGGCAGTTCTGCACAACTCTATATCACCGGTCACTTCCCCAGCGTTCTTGGTTTTTCACGGCCCTTATTCTGAGCCTCTGGACTGCTTTGGCATCGGCGCAGCAGGATGCAACTGCAAGCTTCAATGAGGCCAGAGCCATGTGCGATGGCTTGACCGAAGAAAATAAATCAATGGCCGCAGCGGCCGGTTACGATATCGGCAAACTGTGCCGCAGTGTCGACCTTATGGGGTCAAGCTCAAATAAAGACGCTGATCAAACTGAATTACTTGTGCTGCCCAGGGGGGCAGAGATCAAAAACCAGCCAACATCTAATTTTGACGACGATCCGAAAGACAGTACTGAGTTGGAAAATAAGCGGGCTCTAGAGGAGCAGCGTGCAGCTGGAGAGAGGCTGCAAAAAATTGAGGTTGATGGCCTTAAGCCCTTTGGCTATGAGCTGTTTGCCGGAGAGCCCACAACCTTTGAACCTGCGTCTCGTATTCCGGTTTCGCCGGACTATTTGTTGGGCCCTGGGGATGTATTAGAGGTTATATTATTTGGCAGCGACAATAAATCCTATTCCCTGGCCATAGGGCGCAATGGCACTATAGATTTTCCGGCGCTGGGACCTATTGCAGTTGCAGGAATTACCTTTGCCGATGCCAAGCAACTGTTGCATCAGCGTATTGCCGAGCAGATATTGGGTGTGGATGTGAGCATTAGCCTGGGTGAGCTGCGCTCCATACAGGTTTTTATTCTGGGCGAGGCCTACAAGCCTGGCTCCTATACGGTTTCATCTCTCTCAACCATCACCAATGCGCTATTTGTGAGCGGAGGCCTCAATGATATAGCGTCACTGCGCAATATTCGCCTTAAAAGGGCGGGGCAGCTAATCGCTGAACTGGACCTCTATGATTTGCTGCTGCACGGCGACACATTAAACGATAAGCGCCTCCAGTCTGGAGATGTAATCCATATACCCAGTGTAAAAAACACCGCCTCGGTAAATGGCGAGGTACGAAGACCAGCTATCTATGAGTTAAAAGGTGAAACCAGGGTAGAACAGCTGCTTGAGTTAGCGGGAGGGCTGTTGCCCGGCGCCTATGCCAGTGGCGCAATGATCGATCGCTTTGCTGAGTCCGGATTCAGAACAGTGCTAGATATTGACCTTAAGTCGGCCAAGGATCTGGCCACAGCTATTGAAAATGGCGATCTGTTAACCGTCACTCCAGTCGCAGAACACAAAGAGTTAGTGGTGACCTTGCAGGGCCATGTCCATCACCCAGGTGAGTTTCTGTGGCGTCCCGGGCTGCGCGTCTCCGATATTGTCAAACATATTCAGCAATTAAAGCCTGGCGCAGACTTGGATTTTGCACTTATTCGCCGCGAACAGCCCCCTGTGGGGCGGTTAACAACAGTATTTTTAGATTTGGGCGCAGCCCTGGCACACAGCGGCAGCGATGCGGATTTGGTTCTTTTCCCCCGGGACCAGCTGCAGATTTTTTCCTATCAGTCAGGTCGAGAGCTGTTAGTTAGGCCGCTAGTCGAAGAGCTCAAAGCACAGTCCAAATCTGGTGCTATGGCCAGGGTTGTGTCTATTAGTGGCAGGGTTAAGTCGCCGGGAGAATATCCTCTGACTGAAAATATGACATTAACCCAGCTGGTGGCCGCAGCGGGAGGATTGGCTGAGGACGCCTATATGCAGCGGGTGGAGTTATCCCGGTATGATTTTGCTGATGCTCAGCAGGCATCTTCAAGCCATAGATCGGTTAATCTCGTCGAAGTCTATGATAATCCAGAGGCAGATCTCAGGTTGCGTCCCTACGATAATATCTCTGTACACAGCATTCCCGAATTTCGAGAAACTCTAGAAATCACGCTTGAAGGGGAAGTGCAGTTCCCTGGGGTTTACACATTTACTCGCGGAGAGACCCTGACCAGTGTTATTCAGCGAGCCGGTGGTTTGACTCAGCTGGCCCACAGCAAAGCGGCAGTATTTATGCGCGAGAGCCTGCGGACCCAGGAGCAGGAGCGGCTTGAGGAGCTGAGGGGCAGGCTGCAGGCAGATATTGCAGCAGCATCCGTAGAGCGGCTTAACGAAGGTAAAACCAATGAGCTTGCCGAGACAAAAACACTGCTAGATGAGCTGACCGCAAGCGAGGCGATAGGCCGATTGGTTGTTAACCTAACAGCCATACTGGACGGCAGCCATGATGATGTAAAGCTTAAGGATGGGGATGTGCTAGTGGTGCCAGAGTACAGGCAGGAAGTGGCTGTGCTGGGCGAGGTGCAACAGCCCACTGCTCATCTTTTTAGGGCCGGATTTGATATTCATGACTATATCAACCTGAGCGGAGGCACCAATTCCCGAGCCGATATAAAGCGCATTTATCTGGTTAAGGCAGATGGCTCAGTGGTTGTTCCCAGGCGCACAGGCTGGCTTAGCCGCAAACATATGACCGTTGAGCCCGGCGATACGCTGGTGGTGCCCCTGGATATAGACCGCAAAGACAATATGGTGGTCTGGGCTGAAGCCAGCCAGATTATCTACCAATTAGCTCTGGGGGCGGCCGCCGTCAGCAATCTGAAGTAACAGTCAAAATCATTATGCTTACCAGGAAGGTAGTTGTGTTTAAAAGGATTCAAATCACCCACATATTATGGATAGCACTTATATTCTGCCCCCAGGTCTGCTTATCTGAGCCCTGGATAGATACCCGTGACGCGGGTTTACGGGCCGATATTGAGCGATTATCTGCAGCCGGTGCCCTGACTACACCGATTAACACATGGCCATTAATGTGGTCGGGCATTCTCAACGATCTGGAAATGTTTGACGATCAGAAACACCCGAGGCTACAGGACAGTTATGGGCGGGTGATGGCAATGGGTAACAAGGCCCTTAGGTCCTCCGCGTTGGGGGCTTCAGCAAAGCTATCCCTGGCCTCTGATACGGGGTTATGGCGTCATTTTGGCGCTGATAGCAGAGATGAAGGCTCGCTTAGTATGCGACGCAGCGGGCTAAGCAAGCACTTTGCTTACAATTTAGAGTTAACCCAGATTCATAACTCTTGGGATGGAGACCCAACCCATTACGATAATAGTTACTTTGGATTTGTTTGGGGTAACTGGATTGGGCTGGTGGGTAAGGTGGAGAAATGGTGGGGCCCAGGTTGGAACAGCAGCCTTATACTCAGTAACAATGCCCGTCCAGCGCCAGGATTTATGTTACAGCGCAACTATTCTGATCAATCAATGCTGCCAGTGGTGAAATGGCTGGGGCCCTGGACTGCCAGCTTATTTGTCTCCAAGCTCGATGACGAGCGACATATTGACGGCGCTAAGTTAGTGGGTATGACACTGGGGTTCAGGCCCCTGCAGTCATGGGAGATAAATCTAAGGCGCACTGCCCAGTGGGGTGGCGAAGGCAGGCCAGAGGGGCTAAAGAGCTTTTTTGAGCTAGTAACTGGTATTGCAGATAACTGCGAAACCGCTGAATGCAGGGTTAATGAGCCGGGTAATCAGCTGGGTGCTATTGATATTAACTGGAATCCCAGCTGGCTGGGCGGTTCTGTTTATGTTCAATCTGTGGGTGAGGATGAGTCCGGTGCTCTGCCCTCAAGAAGTTCAAGGCAGTACGGCTTTAAAAAGACCATTGATAACCGGTTTTTTAATGGGCAGGTTTTTATTGAGCATGACAATACCTCTACCGTAAGTTTTTCCAATCATTACAATATTCTCTACAACCACAGTATTTATCAAACGGGCTACCGTTATCAGGGTCGAGTGATAGGCGCTACCTGGGACAATGACAGCAAGGTCACTAGTGTTGGGGCTGTGGGTTATCTGAATAATGGTGATGCGGTAGAGGCTCGTTTCAGTCGCGGCGAGATTAATGCAGATAGCATTTCGGGCCCAGCCACATTGCACAGCATAGCGACGCAGGGTGGGGAATTTAGCTCTTTAGCTGCAAAATGGAGCCGTTCATTTGTTTGGGGTGAGGCTGAGATGCAGGGGCGCTATACAGATAGCCTGTTGGATGAATTCGGCCGGCAGGATAATCACTTTAGGATAGGTGTTTCGTTTACTTACCTGTTTGAGTAGGGCTTATATTAATAATTGGTCTATGCTTTATCTATAACTTGATTGTTGGCTCAGGGCTGTTATTAAGCTCAGGGCTGTTATTTGGGCTCAGGGCTGTTACCAAAAATATTAGGGATGTTGCACAAGGAAGTGTTAGTTGTCGCAAAATAGACCTTACAAGGGAATTATTCTTGCTGGAGGCTCAGGTACTCGCCTTCATCCAATCACGCTGGCAGCCTCTAAACAGCTGCTACCTGTCTATGATAAACCTATGATTTATTACCCGCTATCCGTCCTTATGTTGGCAGGTATCAGGCAGGTATTAGTGATTTCCACGCCCACAGATTTGCCTGGATTTCAGCGTATGCTGGGTGATGGAAGGCAGTTTGGTATTGAGATCAGCTATAGGGAACAGCCTTCTCCTGACGGCTTGGCTCAAGCCTTTACTATTGGTGAAGCCTTTATTGGTGCGGACAATGTCTGTTTAATTCTGGGCGACAATATTTTTTATGGCCAGCACTTTACCGACAAGCTTTTAGCTGCGACCCAGCGCAATAAAGGCGGCACATTATTTGGCTACCATGTGCAAAATCCACAGGATTTTGGGGTGGTGGAGTTTAATGCGGCAGGGGGCGTCAAAGGGATCGCAGAAAAGCCCAGTATCCCCAAATCTAACTATGCAATCACCGGGCTGTATTTTTACGATAATCGGGTGGTTGAGATCGCCAAAACCATTGTTCCCTCCCCCAGAGGTGAGCTGGAAATTACTGATATTAATAATACCTACCTTAGGCTCAATAACCTGGATGTCATTATGCTTGGGCGCGGTTTTGCCTGGTTGGACACCGGAACCCATGACTCTTTGCTAGAGGCGGGTCAATTTGTGCAAACCATAGAGCAGCGCCAGGGGCTTAAGGTGGCCTGCTTGGAGGAGATAGCCTTTCACCGTGGCTGGATAACCTACGATGCCCTGCAACAGCAGGCCACAGTGCTGTGTAAAACCGGCTATGGCCAGTACCTTCAGAAAGTAGTGGACGGCTACCAGTGAAAGTTCTGGATACCACCCGGGCTAGCCCACGGCTTTGCTGTGGTCTCGGAGGTCGCTGATCTGGAGTACAAGTGCACGGACTATTACGACCCTAAAGATGAAGCCTGTTTGGCATGGAATGATCCCGCGCTCAATATCGACTGGCCTATCAGTGATCCGATTCTCTCTGAAAAAGATAAGAGAGGCGTTAGTTTGGGCGAGTTGCTGTGATAAAGCTGCTTATAACTGGTACTGAGGGGCAGTTGGGTCAGTCATTTCAGGCTGCCCTGGATGGCCGCAAAGATTTTATTGCTTGTGCTTATAACAAGGCCGAATTGGATATTACTGATGCCGGGGCTGTTGAGGCTGCAATTATAAAAGATCGCCCAGATTTCTTGTTAAATGCCGCAGCCTATACTCTGGTGGACCAGGCCGAAGTAGAAAGAGATCTGTCTATGCAAATAAACCAGACTGGAACCGCTAATTTAGCCCAAGCCTGCGCTGCCAACAATATTCCTATTGTTCATTTTTCCACTGATTATGTGTTTGATGGCTCTGGAAATAGCCTATGGTCAGAGACTGACGGCCCATCGCCTCTGAATCTCTACGGCGCTAGCAAGTTGGCTGGTGAGCGTGAGATTCAGAACATCTGCGATCAATATCTGATTTTTCGGACAAGCTGGCTGTTTTCTCCCTTTGGCAGCAATTTTGTAAAGTCCATGCTGCGCCTTGGGGCTCAGCGCACCGATTTGTCTGTAGTCAATGACCAGATTGGCAAGCCGACCTGCACCTTTGAAATTGTGCGTTTGGTACTTAAAATATTGCCTAGGGTCAATGGACGCTGGGGCCTGTATCACCTAGCGCAGCCTGAGGCCATTAGCTGGCACGGCTTTGCCAGAGAGATTTTTGCCGAAGCTAATAGACAGGGGTTTGAATTGGCACTGGAAGAGTTATTTGCCATAGGCTCAGCCGATTATCCGGTATCGGCGGTTCGCCCTAAAAACTCTCAACTAGACTGCACAAAGCTTGAGGCGGCTTTTAATGTGCAGATAAATCCTTGGCAGCAGTCACTGAGCGAAACATTAAGAGTATTGCAATCTGATGGCCGAATATAACCCAAAAAATATGCTGGTAACCGGTGGTGCTGGTTTTATTGGCAGCAACTTTATTCGCTATATGCTAAAAAAGTACAGCGATATCAGGATGATCAATCTGGATAAGTTAACTTACGCAGGTTCTAAGGCCAATCTTGTTGGTCTGCCGATCACAGCAGATTATGTTTTTATCCAGGGGGATATCTGTAACAGCAGTCTGGTAGCTTCGATTTTAGAGCAGTATTCAATAGATACCATTGTGCACTTTGCCGCAGAAAGTCATGTGGATAGATCCATAGAGGGCCCCGGCGAGTTTGTTCAAACTAATATTACAGGTACCTTTACTCTGCTTGAGGCCGCTAGAGAATATTGGGGTCAGAGCAGAAACCTAGTTAGTAATAAATGCAGGTTTCATCATATATCTACAGATGAAGTGTTTGGATCACTAGAAAACCATGGCCCTGCTTTTTCCGAGACCACGGCCTATGCGCCCAACTCTCCCTATTCCGCAACCAAGGCTGGGTCTGATTATCTGGTAAGAGCCTGGCATCGCACCTATGGCTTGCCTGTGACTATCAGTCACTGCTCCAATAATTACGGACCCTATCAGCACAGTGAAAAATTTATACCCACTGTGGTGCGCGCCTGCTTAAATCAGACGGACATTCCTGTGTATGGAGATGGCACTAATATTCGCGACTGGCTGTATGTAGAGGACCACTGCTCTGCCGTTGATACTCTGGTGCGCAGAGGTATTGTTGGCCAGGCCTACAATATTGGGGGCCTTAATGAGTGGTCAAATATTCATATCTGCCAGTTGATTTGCGATCTGATGGATCAACAGCTGCCCAGCAATGCGCCCCACCGCAGACTAATCCAGTTTGTAGCAGATCGCCCTGGCCATGATTGGCGTTACGCCATAGACGCCAGCAAACTTGTCGAGCAACTGGGCTGGTCCCCTCAGCAAACCTTTCAGACAGGTATAACTGCAACCTTAGATTGGATGATGCAAGCCCGTTAAAAAGTTTGTTCGTTAATCGGTTAGTTGTCTGGGGATATAGTCGGCTGGCTTAAAATGACAGAATATATTGGCAAAGGACTCGCCCTCCAGCGGATAGGGGCGCCCATGGGTCAGCCTACCTCCCTCATAAAAAATTACTTCTCCAGGCTTAAGTATGACCTGGTGGCGGCGGTAATAATTATCATCGATTACTAGGGGCCAGTCCTGATCTACCTGCTGGTCAATATTGATAATTGCGCTGATAATATGGGTCTCCAGACGGTCCTGGTGGCATTTAAGCACCGCGCCGCGGTGATAAACACGAATACCATAAACATAGGTAGGCAATAGCTCTTTGCCACACCATTGCTCCATCAGCAGTTTAAGAGCCCCATGAATTTCTTCTCTCAGGTCGGTACTTAAATCAACCAGTGAGCTGGATTTTGTTTTTTTATGGCCTGAATTGGAAATAAAGTCTCCAGGCACTATCTCTATTTCTTGTGACTCCTGGTGGTTTGAATAGAATTCCTGAATTTTTGCCAACATGCCGTCGGGGAGCTGGGCCTTGGCAAAACCTGTTGCGGTGTAGTTGGGAATAAAGTCATTGGCCCCTCTAACAAACATAGGGGGCTGCTCTGGCAGGCGACTATTGCTGCGAAACCATTTGGTAATAATTGCCTTATACCCTTTCAGCACAGGCTGAGCATGATGCATGGTGTTGGGGTTGGGTGACCCATCTGTATTCAGGCTCGACCAGACCACCGCCAGGCCCTGTTTGGGCTGAAAATCCTGACCAATCTTGGTAAAGCTGGTTATACCCCCCTCTTCAACAGTGTTCAGGTAAATCATTACCGTAAAGGTGCGCTGCCCCATCTCGGCGCCATGCTCCTCTATCTCATGTTGTTCAAAATAGTCGGTATGGGGCTTAAACTCCTGGCCGACAGAGTAATGTTGCCCCTGTATGGTTTCAGAATAAGATTCATCTATGCCGAGGAGTTTACAAATCCGCTGATCTACATCCTGTATCAGCGAATCCTCTATGGTCCCTAAATCGCAGGTTTTACTGGTGCGAAATGCGTTATCTGGCTCAAAACTACTGAGCTCGGAGGGTCTGAGTTGGGACTCTATAGCGGCGATAATATGCCCGCATTCATCACTATTTAAAAAATCTGCGACAGTATAAAGTTGAAGTGATTCCGAATTTATAGGCTTGCCATTGGGGATAAAAAGGCTATCTGTGGCGATTGGCTGACCGTAATTATCAGAGCCCGTTTGTTTTTGCTCGGTTTGTGCTGTTGCAAAAGGGTTGATCAGCTGGTCGACTGGTACACTGGGCTCAAACTGCATTTCACGCACAATTGCCTGATAGCTATAACCTTCATCGAAAAGGATTTTAAAGATACCATTTTTATCCTGGCCGCTGTCTACATTGGTCTTAATCCAGTTTTGCCAATCTGTATTAAATTCAGTCTTCATCTAGAGCTCATAGTTAATCAATCTGTAATAATTATTGATGGTACTTATAAAGTGTTATCGCCTGATACTGGGTTAACGGTCGCTTAATATCAATGTTAGGTTACGAAGCACATATTAACTTGACCTATTACAGTTTGGCCACAGACTAGCTAATAAGAGTCTAAGTCTTTTTTTGCTTTAGTAGCCAAGAGCAGGAAAAAGCGGTTACTAATGGGTTTAGCAGTTGCAATTAGCAGTTGCACCATCAGAATTAGAGAAGTATCATTGCGACTTATTATTCATTTATGATTAAAACGCTGTTTCAGTACCTTGGAGAGAAGAAGTTTATGTTTAAGAAAAAAGATATCGCTATTGCGGTCGCATTAGCTATGGCAGTGTCGCAGCCGGTCCTAGGTCAAGCTGAGGCAGCGCCTGAATCAGGTTCAGCTAGTGGTTCCAGTGCTCCCGCGTCGTCTGGCTCTACAGCTTCTGGCTCTACAGCTTCTGGCTCTGCAGCTTCTGGCTCTGCCGCAGCTGGATCCGCAGGTGCAGCAGGTACAGGCGCAGCTGCTGCAGGTGCCGCAGCAGCTGGAACAATTGCTGGTGTTTCGATTGCAACCGCCATTGCTGTAGGTGTTGTGGGAGCGGCTGTAATAGCCGACGCCGTCGATAATAATGATTCGCCAACGCCAACGCCAACGCCAACGCCAACGCCAACGCCAACGCCAACGCCAACGCCTACGCCAACGCCAACGCCAACGCCAACGCCAACGCCAACGCCTACGCCAACGCCAACGCCTACCACAGGGACTACAGGGACTACAGGGACTACAGGTACTACAGGTACTACAGGTACTACAGGTACTACAGGTACTACAGGTACTACAGGTACTACAGGTACTACAGGTACTACAGGTACTACAGGTACTACAGGTACTACAGCAACATCTGGAACTACATCCACCTAAGCATCACGCTTGAGTGGAATGTTGTTTTACAAGGGGTGACTGCGGTCGCCCCTTTTATTTTGGGGATATCGAGTAACCTGGGTTGATGAGAAGTAGATTAACAGCGCCGATTCTATGGTTTAGTCTATTGCTTTGCTCAAGCTTGCAAGCTTCGGACTACGGCACCACCGGTTTAATTGATATTCCAACTGCCAGGATGGCTTCGGACGGCGTTCTAACCGCTACTGCAGCTATCCAGTCCAGCACCAATGCTTATTCAGTGACTTACCAAGTTTTGCCCAGGCTGGAGGGAACCTTCCGTTATACTGGGTTCAATGATTTTTTCCACTACGATCGAAACTATGAGGCAAAGCTTTTGCTTTTGAGGGAGCAGGACCTGGCCCCTCAGATTGCGATTGGAATTCGAGATATGGTGGGCACGGGAATATTTGGCTCAGAATATTTGGTCGCCTCCAAGCAAATTGGAAGCTTTGATATAACCTTGGGAATGGGTTGGGGGCGTTTGGCGGGAGATGGTCTGTTTTCTAATCCGCTTACCTCAATTTCTGACTCTTTTGAGGTCAGAGACACTGATTTCGGAAAGGGAGGAGAGTTATCTTCCGGAGCATTTTTTAGTGGTAGTGAGGTAGGCTTATTTGGCGGTGTTAACTACCAGCTCGAGCACTTACCTCTGGCGGTGCAGCTGGAATATAACCCTGACCAGTACAGCTGGGAAAAGAGCAACGCCAGTGCATTTCGAATCAAGAGTCCTTGGAGTGCCGCAGTCAGCTGGGAGGCGATGCCAGGTATTAAGCTATCTCTCTCTCATCAGCATGGTCAGGAGTGGGGATTTAGTATTGCAGCTGCGCTAGATTCAAAGGCTGCCCCGGCCCGTAGGCCAATTAGGCCAATCAAATCTAGTGCAGACTTCGCGCCCGAAGATTTGCCGCCTATGCTTAACAAGGCCAGCTGGTACGATATGCTGCTCTATGATGTTGAGCGCTCGGGCTTGGTTCTTGTAGAGGCTACCATTGATCCAAATGGCCAAATGGCGACCCTGGTTATGGGGAATAAGGAATATCCCATCTGGGCTGATGCCATTGCTCGCATGACAACCCTCGCAGACCTGCACCTGCCCCCAGAAGTTAGATCCATGCGCTTTGTGCTGGAGGAAGAGGGACATCAGGTGTTTACTGCGCCGGCCTACAGGCCGTCCCGTCAGACAATAAGCCGATCTCAGTATCAGCAGAGGGATTTTGATCTTTTAAGGGCTAACCCACCGCATCCACCCCAGTATCGCACCGGCTTTGATCAGAAAAAGCTGTTTATCGATGTAGGGTTATCCAACCGCCTGCAGCTATTTGACCCGGATGATCCAGCCCGTTATCAGCTCTATGGCAAGCTCGGAATCAGTGCTGCGCTGCCAAAAAACTGGTCGCTCCGCGGTGAGTATGCCATTGATATAGTTAGCACCTTTGAGGAAAGTACTAGAGCATCAGATTCCATTCTGCCCCATGTGCGCTCTGATATTGTCCAATATTTGCAGCAAGGTGCCACTGGTCTTGAGTCGCTCTATCTGGACAAGCGAGGAACACTGGTCCCGCAACTACATTATCGGGTGTTTGGTGGCATTTTGGAGCAAATGTACAGTGGAGCCGGTGGTGAAATGCTGTATCAGCCCCATAAATCGCGACTGGCGTTTGGGTTGAGTGGCAGTTGGGTACAGCAGCGGGGTTATGAGCGTAATCTAGATCTTTTGGATTACAAAACCACCACTGCCTTTGCCAGTGCCTACTGGGCGTCACCATTCTATAATTTGGACTTTGCCGTTCATGCCGGTCGTTACCTCGCTAAAGATGTTGGTGCCACATTGGAGGCCAGGCGAACCTTTGCCAATGGTTGGATGGTAGGCCTGTGGGCGACCATCACTGATGTGCCGTTTGATGATTTTGGCGAGGGCAGCTTTGATAAAGGAATGTTTTTTAAAATTCCACTGGATGGCGTTCTTGGCGGCAGTGGTAGAGCTAATTACAGTATGAGAGTAAGGCCTATTCAAAGAGATGGTGGCGCCAGGCTTGAGGACCTTAGTGGTAATATTTGGTGGGATTTGCGGGGTGTTGGCTATGACGCCTTGCAGGAACATAAAGATAGAGCGGTGCCATGATAATGTCTAAACGCTTCTGGTGGGTTTTGTTGGTTTCGACTATTTTAGCTGGCTGCTCAATCCAGTCTAGCCAATTAAATGCTGTTATGGGGCTTTTTAATAAATCTGAGGTCCCGTTTGACAGCAACAGCTGGGTTGTTGAGTACGGTGATTATAGTGCTACTGTCTATCCTGTAGCAGTTGATAGGGGCACGGTTTTTTCTAATCAGCTCGGAGACGTTATTTTCTTTGATGGGTGGACTGTGCGTGAGGTAACTGGTTTAGGCCACCGCTTAAAGCTGGGAATTACTAATGATGGCGCGTCTCGCCGCTATCTGTATGGCAGCAGATTTGTTGCCCAGCACCAATGTGATAAATGGCAGTCCGAGCAACAATCTGGCATGATCCGCTTCAGCGAATTTTGTTGGGGTCAAAGTCAATATACCAATACAATTCAGGTGGATGCTGAAGGCCGCATCAGCCTGATTATGCAAAATATTGATGGCAGTGGCCTGTACCTAAGTTTACGTAAAAAATAAAACAACAATCTGAGATTTATTTATGCATTTAAGAATAACCCGTCTACTCTGGCCAGCTGCTTTGCTGGTTTCTTCTATCTCTCTGTCAGGTATGCTATCTGCTCAAGATCTTTCCGAAGCCAAGGCTATTTGTAAGGATTTAAGTGCGGATAATCGAGCTATGGCTAAGGCTGCTGGATATGATCTTGACGGGTTATGCCGTAGTCTCAATAAAAGGTCATCCATAGGCGATAAGGACTCAGAGGAGATGGCTCCAGCTAAGTCGCGCCGGACAGTCTCTTCCCGTGATGCAAAATTTCCTCGCGACATGGACGAAGATCGTCTTGACGACTTTGAATCTCGCGACTCGCTCGATTTAGAGATGGAAGAGTTGCGAGAGATGGAAGAAATGGAAGAAATGGAAGAGCTCAAACCTTTCGGGTATGACTTATTTGCCAATGTTCCCAATACTTTTGCATCCACAGCTAATATTCCGGTTTCCTCTGACTATCTATTGGGGCCAGGTGATGGGCTAGAGATTTTCTTTTACGGTAAGTTAAATCAATCTTTTAGCGTAGAGATAAATCGCGATGGGCAGGTAGATTTTCCAGAGCTTGGCCCAGTTGTGCTCGCGGGTTTGACCTTTGGTGAGGCCAAAGAACTGCTGCGTTCACTGGTATCTTCAAAGATTATTGGTACCCAGATCAATATCAGCATGGGCGCACTCCGTTCTATTCAGGTATTTGTGCTGGGCGAAGCCTATAAGCCCGGTGCCTATATGGTGTCGTCTCTTGCAACCATTACTCACGCACTAATGAGCAGCGGTGGAGTCAGCGATATCGCATCGCTGCGCAATATTCAGCTCAAGCGGGCAGGCAAAACCATTGCAACTTTAGACCTTTATGAATTACTGCTCTCTGGCGATACAGGGGGCGATGTTCGGTTGCAGTCCTCTGATGTTATCTTTATTCCGCCCGTTGGGGATCTTGTGTCGATTGAGGGTGAGGTATTAAGGCCGGCAATCTATGAGCTTAAAGGAAAAGCTACGGCTGGGGATTTGTTGCAACTTGCCGGCGGGCTGAGTTCAAAGGCCTTTCGTCAATCAGCCAAAATTGTTCGTATTAATAGTAATGGCTTTATGACCGTGGTTGATTTAGATCTATCCAAGGCCTCCGACAGGGCAGTAGGCCTGATGGCCGGGGACTCAGTGGAAATCTTTGCTGTCACCGACCAGAAAAAGGATATTGTTTCTTTAGAGGGCTTTGTTAATCATCCTGGTGATTTTGCCTGGCGCCCAGGAATGCGAGTGTCCGATATTGTTGGCTCCGTTGATCAATTTCCAACCGATGTCGATCTTGAGTTTGCTCTTATTGTGCGAGAGGTGGCTGATGGTTTGGGGCTAGAGGTCTATAAGTTAGATATTAGAGCTGTACTTAGTGATCCCGATAGCCCAGCCAACAAAGAGTTATTGTCCAGAGATAAACTTTTGGTGTTCTCAGCCTTTGAAGACAGGGAGGCAATACTAGCGCCCGTGCTGTCGAAGCTAAAGCGGCAGGCCAGACTGGGTGGCTCCGCTAAAGTGGTGGTAGCTAGAGGAGAGGTTCGATTTCCCGGAGATTATCCTCTAGTTGATGGTATGACAATGGCAGATCTAATTTCTGCGGCTGGAGGGCTTACTGAGGGGGCTTATATATATTCTTCAGAGATCTCCAGAACCGATTTTACGGATCCGGAAAGAGCGTCAACACTCACCATATCTGCCGCCTTAGGCTCTGAATCCGGGGCGGATTTTGAGCTTAAGCCTCTAGACAGTGCATTGTTCAAAACAGTTCCTGAATATAGAGATCAGTCAATAGTGAGCCTTACCGGTGAGGTAAAGTTCCCCGGTGAATACCCCTTTGCTCGAGGTGAGACCTTGACCTCAGTGATTGCTCGCGCCGGTGGCTTTACTGACTTAGCTTTTAGCGCTGGAGCTATTTTTACCAGAGAGGCATTAAAAACCAGAGAGCAGCAGGAACTGGAGCGTCTTGAAGAAAAGCTAACGGAAGAAATGGAAGCTGAACAGCTGCGCACAGCTAATGGGGATTTAAAGCTAGATCCTGAGGCAGATAGGCTTCGCCAGGAGGCTCTAGATAAGCTGAGTACTGCCGAGGCGATCGGGCGACTCGTAATTCCATTGCAAAATATAGTAGACGGCATTGCCGATGATTTGGTACTTGAAGATGGTGATGCTTTAATAATACCGGGCTACCGCCAGGAAGTCTCGATTGTTGGTGAGGTCCAGCAGCCTACCTCCTATTTGTATGGCCGCGGATTATCTGTACAGGACTACATTGATCGCAGTGGCGGCGTGCGCAAGACTGCTGATGAAAAAGGTATTTACCTAGTTAAGGCCAGCGGTCAGGTTATTATGCCGAAGAGAGCGCTATTCCGCTTTGGTAGCAAGAATGCGGTTGTTGAACCCGGGGATACCATTGTTGTTCCTCTGGATACAGATGATAAAAAGCTAAGTGGCATCTCTTTGTTAACTGAGGTCAGCCAAATTATCTATCAGCTGTCTCTTGGCGCTGCAGCTATTAACTCCCTTAATCCGTAATGGGTGTTAGGGTCATGGGTTACTCAAGGATATAAGAGAAGAAATTAACAGAAGGAAATAATTGTGCAAAACGAATTAAATTCAACTGATCAATATGATGATGAGATTGACCTTAGAGAGCTTTTTTCGGTGCTCTGGGATGGCAAAAAACTTATTGTTGGTATTACTGCAGTTTTTGCGTTGGTGGCTGTTTTCTACGCGCTTTCCATACCTAACCAGTATCGCGCCACCGCGCTGGTATCGCCTGCTGAGGGTAGTGGCGGAGGTCTGTCCGGTGCTCTGGGGCAGCTGGGTGGTTTGGCCTCTCTGGCTGGCGTAAGCATAGGGGGTGGAGAGAGCAGTGAAGCCCAAGTTGCTCAAGAAATTATGCGCTCTAGGGGGTTTATTGAAGAGTTTATTAGTGAAAACAATATAGATGTTGAAGTTTTTGCTGCTCAAGGCTGGGATAGGGGTAGCAATCAGCTTGATATTGACAGCGACCTCTATGATGCTGGCTCGTCCCAGTGGGTGCGAGATGCGCCTGCAGGCAAAACAGTTGAGCCCACCGGTTGGGAGCTTTATAAAGGCTTTTCAGAAATGTTTTCAGTATCTGAAGATAAAAAGACGGGGATGATTTCCATTTCGGTGGAGTACTTTTCACCCGAAATTGCAAAACAATGGGTTGATCAGCTGATTATTGGAATCAATCAGCATATGCAAAGCCGCAAGCTAGATAAGGTCAATATCAATATTCAGTATCTTGAAGCCCAGATTCAGAAAACCTCAATCGCTGAAATGAGAGAAGTGTTCTACACCATTATCGAAGAGCAGATAAAAAGCAAAATGCTAGCAGAGGCCAGCCCAGAATATGCCTTTGTGACCGTAAGCCCCGCTATGGTGCCTGAGGAGAAGTCTCAGCCCAAAAGAGCGCTGATTTGTATCCTAGGGACCCTGTTAGGTGGCATGTTAGCCGTATTATTGGTCTTGGTTCGGCACTATGCTTTTAATGGTAATGATAGCAAATAATATGATTTAAGCGCCTAACCTAGGCAGCTAGGCTTAATATTTTTGAGGTAAATTTTGGCAAATTTGGTTTTAAGGGAAAGGGAGTTGCGACGGCTATTGCTGCTTATATTGAGCACTGGCTATCTGTTTGGCCTAGCGGGATTAGCTGTCTTGATATGCATGGAGTGGATTACTCGCGGCCGCTATGCTCAGGATTCTGCCAGCAAGCATGGCATTGGGCACGAGAACTCGTCCCGTTTGGGCGGCGCTGTGATAATGGTTGCGGCTCTTATTGGTATAACCACCTCTCAGCTGTTTCAGTTTAGCGCATTGGGGCTGGATACCTATCTGTGGAGCTGGGTAGCCATTATTCTCTGCGGTCTATTGGGTTTGGTTGAAGACTTTAAAAATAATTTACTCAGCCCCAGGTTTCGGCTAGTTTGCCTCACGGCTATTTTCGTTGTTCTGTTTACCGCCTGGCCCTGGCTAATCCCCGTTGAGCTTGGGGTGCCTATTCTATCCAGCCTGATGGCTCTGCCTGTAATAGGTTTGCTTTTAGCTGTGTTAGTGTGCGTCGGATTTATAAACGCTGTCAATATGGCGGATGGGGCCAATGGGCTTATGTCGGGGATAGCCTTTGTGGCTTTTACTCTTTTTGCCGGCATTGCCGGCGCCGACGCTTGGGTCTGGGGCATTGTTAGCTATATTGTCGGTGTCTTTTTGATTTTCAATGTGGTTTCTGGGCGGCTTTTTTTGGGCGACTGTGGCGCCTATGCATTGGGTTCCTTGATGGTGATAGGCTCCTTTAGTTTGGTCAATAAGGGCCTGGTATCTCCCGCATTTTTGGCCGTGTTGTTCGCCTATCCCTGTTTGGAGTTGTTGATTAGCCTTATTCGACGCACTGTCGGTGGTCAGTCCGCCCTCTTGCCGGACAATGACCACTTTCACAATCGCTTGCACTATTTCGTTACCCTCCGTGTAACTTCTCCGGTTATAGCCAATTCGGGCACAGGTTTGCTTATTGTGCTAATGACCTCAGGCGTTGCCTTTGCTGGACATTACTTTGAGCTTCTTTTGGCGACTGATGGTCAATGGGGCTATGTTTTCTTGGTGATTGCATGCTTGCAGCTGATTCTATACTGGGCCCTAGGGTTAGTGGATAAGCGAGTGAGTCAGTATGTTGTGGGGGCTTAGCCCTGCCGTTTGAGCTTTGATTCTACAGCACCATTCTAGGTGTGCCGCAGCCGAGTTTGCTCTGGTCTTTTTAGGGTCAAGGGCCACTATTTTAGTGATTACGACCCTAGGGCGGAAATAGTGATTGCTGGTCTGAGACTGCATTAACTTTTTGTACCATTTTTGTCATTTTAAATCCCTAAACTGTTACTCTCTTACGAATTTTATGGCAAAATGCATATAATGTTCAGAGCATGAACTAAGCGCTCTGGACGGAGGTTTAAACGGATTATGGATTCTTCCTTGTAAGGGTCCTGCGGTAGCCTGCCCGAGAACTAACTATCTATGTCTGACGACGAAAATACCCTAAAGGTTCTTAAAATACTTGAGAAGCATCCGGAGCTTACCCAGAGAGAGCTGGCTGCGGAGCTTGGTGTGAGCCTAGGTAAAACTCATTACCTGCTGAAGTCCTTGGTTGATATTGGCTTGGTGAAGCTGGATAACTTCCAGCGATCAAATAATAAGTGGGGCTATGCTTATCTGCTGACGCCCAAGGGTCTGGCGGAAAAGGCAGCTATCACGGTTCGCTTCCTGGCTCGAAAGCAGGTCGAGTATAAGCGGCTTGAGCAAGAGATTGAGTCGCTGAAGTCTGAGGTGGATGGGGTTGCCTCTAGGGCCGATGGCCGATAATAGCTTGTGCAGAAGGTTTAAATCAATTCAACAAACGGAAGCATTAACATTTTGAAAAAGTATCAGATTTATGGCATAGGCGCAGCACTTGTGGATACTGAGGTGGTGGTGTCTGACGAATTTTTGGCTGAAGCAAGCATAGATAAAGGTGTTATGACGCTTGTCGACCAGGCGCGGCAGGCTGATATCTTGGTATCCCTGAGTACCCATGATGTTCATATGATGCGCAAGTGTGGCGGCTCTGCCTGCAACTCAGTGGTTGCGGCGAGCAGTTTTGGTGCAAGTGCGTTTTTTAGTGGCAAGGTCGCGGATGATGCTGATGGCGAGCTGTTTGTGCATGACCTCAGTGAGGCCGGCGTAGATGTTCCCTCGATTGGTCCGGAGCCTGGTGTGACCGGGAAGTGCTTGGTTATGGTTACCAGCGACGCCGAGAGAACCATGAATACCTACCTGGGTGCCAGCGAGGCTCTGTCTGGGCGAGAGATCGATAAGGCTGCGCTGATCAATTCAGAATGGTTCTATGTGGAAGGCTACCTTGTGACGGATGATGCACGATCGTCGGTTATTCAGGAGGCGGTGGCCCTAGCAAAGACCAAGGGCGTCAAGGTGGCCCTCAGCCTGTCTGACCCTTTTGTGGCGCAGGTGTTTGGTGAAAACTTGCGGGCAGTGATCGGCGAGGGCGTCGACCATATTTTCTGCAATAAGGATGAGGCGGTCGCCTTTACTGAGACCGACAGCATTGAAGAGGCTTTTGAGGCCCTGAAACGATATACAAAAACCTTTGCCGTGACTGATGGCGGCAATGGCGCATTTGTCTTTGATGGTGAGACAATGATCAAGTCGCCCGGTGTTGCCGCCGACGCAGTTGATACCAATGGTGCTGGTGATATGTTTGCGGGCGCCTTTTTGTATGCGGTGACTGCGGGCCGTGATTTCAAATGGGCGGCAGAATTAGCCAATGAGTCCGCGGCGAGGGTGGTCGGGCAGTTTGGTCCTAGGCTTGATGCGATAGAGTTTGATTCTATCAAGGCGAAGTTTGGAATCTAGCCTTTGATAAAGGCTATTATCGGAATCTAGAGAGCTTGATTTTTGAAGTTTCTGACGATTATAAAAGAACAGTGAAGCTTAAAACGCATTCCGTTTGAGTTGATTAACTTACAAAAGGGGTTTCATATGGGCATTTGTCCGGTCATCATGGCAGGAGGATCTGGTACGCGACTGTGGCCGCTCTCGCGCGCGGCGCACCCTAAACAGTTTCTTAAGTTGCATGGTGAAGACACTATGCTTCAGGCGACGGTCAAGCGACTTTCGGGGCTAAATACTCAAGGCTCAATAACTATTTGTAATGAGGAACACAGATTCTTAGTTGCAGAGCAGCTTCGTGAGCTTGATAAGCAAGGGTCCATTATTCTTGAGCCAGTTGGCCGTAATACCGCACCTGCTATTGCGCTGGCTGCGTTAACTGCTAACGATGATCCATTGCTGCTGGTCCTTGCTGCTGACCATGTTATACAAGACGAAGCAGCTTTCCATGCGGCTGTGATGCGAGCGACCCCTCTTGCAGAAGCTGGGAAACTCGTAACTTTTGGGATTGTGCCCGCCCAACCGCACACAGGCTATGGCTACATTAGGCGGGGCAAAGATCTAGGTGAAGGTTTTGAGGTAGACGCGTTTGTGGAAAAGCCAAGTTCAGATGTCGCCCAGGATTACTTTTCATCAGGGGACTACTACTGGAATAGTGGTATGTTCTTATTCAGGGCAAGCAACTATCTTGAAGAGCTAAAAAAGTTCCGTCCCGACATTCTGGAGCAATGTAAGGCATCAGTGATGGAGATTAAGGCTGATTTTGATTTTTTGCGAATTAATAGAGAAATGTTTGAGTCATGCGCTGCTGAATCTGTCGATTATGCTGTGATGGAGAAAACCTCACGCGCAGTTGTTGTGCCGATGGATGCTGGTTGGAGTGACATAGGCTCTTGGTCATCACTTTGGGATATTAGTGAAAAGGATGGGGAAGGTAATTCCATTCATGGTGATGTAGTCCTTCATAATACGCATAACTCCTATGTAAGAACGGATGATAAGTTGGTGACGGCTATCGGCGTGGACGAATTAGTTATAATTGCGACTAAAGATACTCTTATGGTTGCTCATAAAAATTGTGCTCAAGATGTAAAAATCATCACTGAAATGTTGAAGGCGAATTCACGGAGCGAGTGGGAGTTAAGTCGTGAAGTTTATCGGCCATGGGGAAAGTATGATTCTATTGATAGCGGCGAAGGCTATCAGGTCAAACGAATTACTGTTAAGCCGGGTGCTAAATTAAGCGTACAAATGCATCACCATAGAGCGGAACATTGGGTCGTGGTAGGTGGATCTGCAATGGTAACAAGCGGAGGTAAAACGTTTTTACTTTCAGTGAATGAGTCTACTTACATACCCATCGGTGTTGTGCATGCTCTTGAGAACCCAGGAAATATTAATCTTGAATTAATAGAGGTTCAGTCCGGGAGTTACCTTGGTGAAGATGATATTGTTAGGTTTGAAGATCGTTATGGTCGATAGATTTGACTGACTATGACTTATTTTAAATTGAATCTGGGAGAGTTTTGAAAAATGAAAAAGGCCTTGATTGCTGGAGTTTCAGGTTAAGATGGCTTCAATAAAGTTTTATAAAAAAGAGGAAATATAATGTTTCGCACAATAAGATGGGTAAAGAATGTTTTGCTCCCTCATAAAGTCAAGTTCGCTGATGTAAACTCGCTGGGAAAAGGTAGAACCTATCTAGAGCGATATCGAGAAATTGTAATGGATCCTTTGAATATCTTGATTAATCGCGCACCCAATGCTGGGTATATTGATCAAGATGGCGATGTTATTCTTCATAATGGGAACTCGGTTGCAATCTCTGGTGCTAACGCTTACTACGGATCTTTTAGTGACATATTGATAATTAACAGAGGTGTTCATGAGCCATTGGAGGAATATTGTTTTCAAATGCTTTTGAATAAAATGAAAACTGACTCCCCCAAAATGATAGAATTAGGGGCCTACTGGTCACACTATTCGATGTGGCTGTCCAAGGAAAAACTCTCTGCTGAGTGCATCATGGTGGAGCCCGATGCTAAGAATTTGGAAGCTGGAAAGAGAAATTTCAGAAAGAATGGATACGAAGGTGAATTTATACAAAAAATAGTAGGTGAGGGTGGCTTTAAGGTCGATGATTTTTTAGACGAGCGCTCGATGAAGAAACTAGAAATATTGCATTCAGACATTCAAGGTTTTGAGGTAGATATGTTGGATGGCGCTCGACAATCTTTGGAAGCTAAGAAAATTGATTACTTGTTTATTTCAACTCACTCCGATGAGCTTCATAATGAAGTGCTGTCTAAATTAGAGGCGGCCGATTATTTGGTAGAGATTTCGTCAGGATTTTCTGAGCATACAACAAGTTCAGATGGGTTTATTTTTGCAAGTTCTCCGTTGGTTTCGCGTGTTTTTGCAGGTTTTTCGCCTCTAGGACGGTCAGAATTATTACATTTAAGTTCTATGGATTTGGTCAATTATCTAGATCATGTTGGTTTGGAACTTGAGGATAAAAGTGGATTAAAAGAAGTTTAATGACGAAAAATTTATGTCGTTGCTCTTTGATTTGCAGCACGGAACTATTTAGAAGGGTGATTTATGGCGTATCTGTGTATGGTAAATTGCTTCCCCAAACCTTTGTGTGAACGGATTCTAATCAGCTACGAAAAATATTTATTGTAAGTGCTGATAATTGGTGAAATTTTCAAAAAAAATCCAGAAATTTTGAGTGGGGTAGTAAACCGTAGATTGAATTCTATGGGATGTAGTTTGCAAAGTTAAAAATAATTTTAAGTCATAAGTTGGGTTATAAAAACTATTTTTATTCAAGGCATAAGGAATCAGAGGCATAACGTTATATGAATTTTGGTCTAAATGAGATGGCCGTTGACTTGTTCCATTTTTTGGGATGGATTGTAAAAAGGAAACTTGAAAAATGAAAAAAGCATTGATTACTGGAATTACAGGACAAGATGGGGCCTATCTGGCGGAGTTTCTTTTAGGAAAAGGATATGAAGTCCATGGTATTAAACGCCGTGCATCATCTTTCAACACTGAGCGGATTGATCATATTTACGAAGATCCTCATTTAGAATCGCAGAATTTTTTTCTGCATTACGGCGATCTTGCCGATTCCTCAAATCTTATCCGTATCATCTCCGAAGTACAGCCAGATGAAGTTTACAATCTGGGTGCCCAATCGCATGTGGCTGTAAGTTTTGAGGTGCCAGAATATACGGCTGATGTGGATGCTATGGGAACGCTTCGGTTACTAGAGGCTATTAGGTTTTTAGGGTTAGAAAAGAAAACCCGATTTTATCAAGCCTCAACGTCAGAGCTCTACGGCTTGATACAAGAAACTCCACAAAAAGAAACAACGCCATTTTACCCGCGTTCACCCTATGCAACTGCTAAGTTGTATGCCTATTGGATCACCGTAAATTACCGGGAGGCCTATGACATGTATGCCTGCAATGGGATTTTGTTTAATCATGAATCACCAATACGCGGTGAAACGTTCGTCACCCGAAAAATCACTCGAGCATTAGCACGCATAGCGCTAGGTATGCAAAATTGTTTATTCCTTGGCAATATGGATGCACTGCGTGACTGGGGGCATGCAAAAGACTATGTTGAAATGCAATGGCTCATGCTCCAACAAGATAAACCAGAAGATTTTTGTATCGCAACCGGCGTGCAATATTCAGTTCGTGACTTTGTAAATGCTGCCTATGATCATCTCGATAAAAAGATTCGTTGGGAAGGCAAGGGTGCAAATGAAAAAGGTTATGACACGGAAACAGGTAATTGTATAGTCGCAGTGGATAAGCGTTATTTCCGCCCAGCAGAAGTAGAATCACTCTTAGGCGACTCGACCAAAGCAAAAGAAAAATTAGGATGGGTACCCAAAATAACTTTTGAAGAAATGGTTCACGAAATGATGGAGCATGATCTGATGATTGCCAAACGTGATTCATTGGCCAAAGAGCACGGCTATGCCGTGCGCGACTATAACGAGTAATGGGTAAAGCCATGCTTAATACAAGATCAAAAATATATGTGGCAGGCCATCTAGGCTTAGTTGGCTCAGCAATTGTCCGTAAATTGATGGCTGATGGCTATGGTGAAAGTAACATTGTCACTTGTACTCATAGCGAATTAGATTTAACTAACCAGCAAGAGGTTAAAGACTTTTTTCAAAGTACAAGAATTGACTTCGTAATTCTTGCTGCCGCAAAAGTGGGTGGTATAAATGCAAATAATACTTACCCAGCAGAATTTATTTATCAAAACCTCATGATACAAAGTAATGTCATTCATGAAGCCTACTTGGCGCAAGTAGAAAAACTTCTTTTTCTTGGTAGCTCCTGTATATACCCGCGTATGGTTAACCAGCCGATGTCGGAGTCAGCAATGCTTACAGGTGTGCTCGAGCCAACCAATGAGCCATATGCATTAGCCAAGATCGCCGGGATAAAATTATGTGAGTCTTATAATCGCCAATATGGGACAGACTACCGTAGCGTAATGCCCACTAATCTTTATGGTTTAAATGATAATTTCGATTTAGAAAATAGCCACGTAATTCCGGCCTTAATGCGGAAAGTTCACGAAGCAAAACTTCAGGGAAGCAGTAATGTGGAAGTATGGGGTACAGGGAAGGTCATGCGTGAGTTTCTCTATGTTGACGATATGGCAGAGGCTTCACTTTATGTGCTAGGGCTAGATAAACAAATATTCGCAGCTCACACGGAACCCATGTTATCGCATATCAATGTTGGTTCTGGTGTTGATGTCACTATCAGAGAGCTGGCAGAAACCATTGTTGAAGTGGTTGGCTTCGAAGGTGAATTAAAATTTGATATCAGTAAGCCAGATGGAGCACCAAGAAAACTTTTGAACATAGACAGGCTTAAAAAACTTGGTTGGCAAGCAAGACACTCCCTCAAAGAAGGGCTCACTGAAACCTATGGGTGGTATCTTAAAAATATCATGGATGTAAGGAGTTGATTAAGACGTATGAGCCAGGAGATCTGCTGGGTTTTCCGGATGATGCAAGGATGTCTAACTGCGCTGTGGTGGTTATCGCGGTGGGCTGCCCCAATTTGCAGTTTAATTCATTTGAAATAGATTGAGCTTTGTTTAATTCACGTCGGCTAATCGGAAATGCTACTGTTTCTGTCATTCAAGCACTCATATCTGGGTTGGTACTGTTCTTTCTTTACCGATACGTAATTGCTTATTTGGGTTTAGAAAAACTTGGTTTGTGGTCTGTCGTGTTGGCGAGCACATCGGTCGCACGACTTAGTGACATGGGTCTGACGGGCAGTGTACTCAAGTTTGTAGCTCGTTACCGCGCGCGCAACGATGATGGACAGGCTGCAGAAGTTGTTCAGACTGCCGTGATTTCAATCGCATTGGCAATGGCAGTGATAATTTTTGCAGTGTACCCGTTTCTCGACAATGTATTGACGTTAGCTATACCTGAGGAATCAATGCCGCAAGCATTGAGACTCCTACCATGGGCAGTTTTGTCATTATGGTTGGGTAGCGTAGCCAGTGTTTTTCAATCCGGACTAGATGGTTGCCAGCGTATGGACATACGCAATATTTTGATGATTATTGGTAATCTATTATTCTTTGTCGCAGCTTTATGGTTGATACCCCGCTATGGCTTGGATGGTTTGGCTATAGGGCAAGCAGGACAGGGACTGTTTCTGATCTTGGCTAGCTGGGCGATGTTGCGCCGGCAGATAATTTCATTACCTTGGGTGCCAGTTCATTGGTCAAAAGTCAAATTTAAAGAGATGTTTAGCTATGCGGTAAATTTTCAAATTAATACGATAGCGATTCTGCTATTTGAGCCAGTAATTAAATTATTAATGAGCCGCTACGGTGGTCTTTCAAGTGCAGGGTTCTATGAAATGTCGAGTCAGTTAGTAACCAGGTTGCGTGCGTTGATTATCGCTGCTAGTCAGGCATTGACTCCTGCTGTAGCTGATCTACATGAAATCGCTCCCGAAAAGAATCGAGGTCTTTATTTAAAATCTTATAGCATATTATTTTTTTGTGTCATTCCGTTTTATGGTGCAATTCTGATTTCTTTACCGCTGGTTTCTGTATTGTGGATTGGACAACTTGAAAGTCAGTTTTTATTGTTTGGTATGTGGCTCATTGCGGGCTGGGCAATGAATACTTTGGCGGGTCCAGCTTATTTCTTCAATCTTGGCACGGGTGATCTGGGTTGGAATTCAGTTGCACATGTTTCGATGGCTATATTGAATGTGTTACTTGGTTCATACCTCGGCCAAAGGTTTGGTGCGTTGGGAGTGGTAATCGGCTCAATGATCGCACTAATTTTTGCAAGTTTGTTTATTCTATTTTTTTTCCATAAGAAGCAAAAAATATCATTCTGGAACCTTGTCCCCAAAGATCATCTAATTTTATTCCCGCCTGCAGTATTTTGCATCATATTTAGTGCATGGGCTTACAAAACTAATTGGTTTTTTGATAATGTCTTTCTAGGTGGGTGGATTGGGATTAGTCTGTATTTATTGCTTATTAGTGCAGCAATTTGGTCACACTCATATAGAACTAAGTTGATTAAATTCGTCAGAAAGTATGTATTCAATGGAAATAGCAAAACACTTTCGTACTTTAAAAGAGATTGATAATTATGCTTAAAAAAATTCGAAAGGTTGCTCGCCTAATTCAATTAAGGCTTAAATTTAAAGATGTTATCTATTATGGAGCGCCGTCATTTGTTCGGTTTCTTGGGATTTCCCGTCGTAAAATTCGGAAAGGTTTCTATTCGCAGGTTGGACAAGATGAGTTAATCTTTACAGAATTTTTTAAGGGTATAGATTCGAAGGACTTTCCAAAATTATTTATCGACGTTGGGTGCAATCATCCATTTAAACACAGTAACTCTTATTTCTATGAAATGCATCAGGGTTTTAAAGTGCTGGCGATTGACGCGCTCCGTGAGAGCGGAAACCTATGGCGCACACATCGTCCAGAAGCTGAGTTTGTGGAATGTGCGGTAGGAAGTAGCGATGGCGAGGTGAGTTTTGATGTAATTGAAGGTGAAGGCATTGATTCAATGTTTTCGTCTGTCAGCGGGGCATCAGAAAAGAAAAAGGTTTCAATAGCAGCCACAACTACCATCAGGACAGTCAAGGTTCGTCGCATATCTGACATTCTTGCTGAGCGTGATATTCATCGAGCTGGAATTGTCAGTATGGATGTTGAAGGATATGAGCTCCATGCCCTGCGCGGTATCGATTTCAATGATTTTTTTTCGTACGTGTTCATTATAGAGAATAATGGAGAATTGGAGTTGGGTAACAATCAGATTAGAGATTTAATGATTAGCAATGGCTATATTTACTTCGCTAGGGTTTGGAATATGGATGATATCTTTATCCATCCGGAATTTTTTACCCTAGGTGAATAATTACTTTTTTACAGCGATCTTCTAATCTGGTGCAAGAAACTATTGGGCATGCAGGAGCTTGCAAATCATCGAGCTAGAAAAGATTGTTATATAGCCTTATTTTGTTGCCCGTGAATTTTGTCTAAATTTCAAGCATGCTGGGCGCCTAAGAAAAGTAATTAAATAGAAAACCAAGTTTCATGAGTAAAATTCTAGAATCAAAAGTCTCTGTCGTCACAATTAGCCTTAATCAAGAATCTTTTATACAGCAGACTATTCGTTCCGTTCTATTGCAAGATTATGAAAATAATGTAAGGCATGTTCCTACCACTTTCATACCAACAACTAAGAAGGTCCAACTATATGCTAAATAATGCATCTATCCTCATCACCGGTGGCACCGGGTCGTTCGGCCACACCTTCGTTCCTCTGACCCTGGCAAAGTACAACCCGTGCCGGCTGGTAATCTTCTCACGCGACGAAATGAAGCAGTGGGAGATGGCCAAGCTCTATGAAAACGATGACCGGGTGCGTTTCTTTATTGGTGATGTACGCGACAAAGATCGCCTGGCCCGCGCACTAAAAGGGATTGATTTTGTGGTCCATGCCGCCGCTACCAAGATCGTGCCGACGGCCGAATATAACCCGTTTGAATGTGTGAAAACCAATATTAATGGGGCCATGAATCTCATTGATGCCTGCATCGACCAAGGCGTCAAGGGCGTAGTTGCCCTCTCAACCGATAAAGCGAGTAGTCCATCCAACCTCTACGGGGCAACCAAGCTGGCGTCGGACAAACTCTTTATCGCGGGCAACTCTTACAGCGGTACGCAAGACACCCGTTTTGCTGTTGTGCGCTACGGTAATGTGATGGGTTCGCGTGGTTCGGTCATCCCATTTTTTCTAAGCCAGACTGACAAGGGCGTATTGCCGATTACCGATGCGCGAATGACACGTTTTATGATTACGCTTGAAGAAGGCGTTGATTTAGTATGGCATGCCTTTGATGACATGATAGGCGGCGAGATCTATGTCAAGAAAATTCCATCGATGATGATCACCGATGTTGCAAATGCCATCGCGCCGACTGCGCAGCATGAGTTTGTGGGTATTCGACCCGGTGAAAAACTCCATGAGCAGATGATTAGCGCCGAAGACGCGCCGCATACCTTTGAATACGAAGGCTATTACAAAATTCTGCCGACGATCTACAACTGGAGCAAAGACGAAGCACGCATCAAAAAGGGGAAGCCTGTTCACCCAGACTTCACCTACTCATCGGATAACAATCTGGCTTGGATGGATAGCGAAACGCTGAGCAGCTGGATTGCTCAAAACCGCGACAAAATCGGGAAGATATGAACCTATGATCCCCTACGGCCGACAAGACATAATAAAAGCCGACATTGACGCAGTGGTTGAAGTCCTGCGTTCGGACTTTCTCACCCAAGGCCCGGCGGTCCCGATGTTCGAAAAAACCGTCGCTGCCTATTGCGGTGCCGAGCACGCCGTGGCGGTTAATAGTGCGACCTCAGCGTTGCACATTGCTTGTCTGGCGGTTGACCTGGGCCCCAGCGACTGGCTCTGGACCAGCCCCATCACCTTCGTAGCGTCAGCAAACTGCGGCCTGTATTGTGGCGCTCAAGTAGATTTTGTTGATATTGACCCTCGCACCTACAACCTTTGCCCGCAGGCGCTGGAACGCAAACTGGTTGCTGCAGAATGCGAAGGTCGTCTGCCAAAAGTCGTCATACCTGTTCACCTCTGCGGCCAGCCGTGTGATATGCAGGCGATTCATGCGCTGGCTCAGCGCTTTGGTTTCAAAATCATTGAAGACGCATCCCATGCCATCGGCGGTAAGTATCAGGGCGAGTCTGTCGGAAATTGCCGTTACAGCGACATCATCGTTTTCAGTTTTCATCCGGTCAAGATCATCACCACCGGAGAGGGCGGCATGGCCCTGACCAATGCCCCCGCATTGGCCGATCGCATGCTGCGCTATCGCTCTCATGGCATCACCAACGATGCCGGCAAAATGGAGCCCAGACCTACGGACGAAATTTGGAACTACCAGCAGATCAGTCTAGGATTTAACTACCGTATGACGGACATCCAGGCGGCTTTAGGCGTGAGTCAGATGATTCGATTGGATGAATTTGTCAGCAAACGTCAGAGTATTGCCAAGCGCTATGACTACGCGCTGGCCGGTTTGCCATTGCAGACCCCGTGGCAGCACCACGATAGCTATTCCAGTTATCACCTGTACCCAATTAGACTAAAGCTGGGCGAAGACGAACAAACTCAGCGCCAAGTCTACGATGCACTCCACGCGATTGGTATTTTGGCTAACCTGCATTACGTGCCCGTCTACCGTCAGCCCTATTATGAAGCTATGGGCTTTAAGTCAGGGTATTGCCCAAATGCGGAGCAATACCATAAGGAGGCAATCAGTATCCCCATGTACCCAACCATGTCTGAAGCACAACAAGACGAAGTCGTCAGTTGCTTGCGCGAAGCGCTTGGCGCATGAAGATCGCCATTATTCCCGCCCGTGGTGGAAGTAAGCGAATTCCACACAAGAACACTCGTGAGTTTGCCGGTAGACCGATGATAGCTCATGCAATCACCGCAGCTATACAATCGGGTTTGTTCGAACATATCGTCGTGACCACTGATGATGAGGAAATTTCCAGCATCGCACGTGAATGGGGAGCGGAGACTCCTTTTGCACGACCAGAAAAGTTAGCTGATGACCATACGCCAACTGGGCCCGTCATCGCACATGCCATCACCGCCTGCAAGGCTTTAGGGTGGAATATTGATTACGTATGTTGCATCTATCCTGGGGTGCCATTTATCCAGGTAGATGACATAACATGCGCACTTGAGTTACTTCAAACCAGTCGTGTGGACTATAGCTTCCCAATAACCGAATTTCCATCAGCCATCCAAAGAGCTCTCAGGCGACAACAGAATGGAAAGATACAGCCGTTTTACCCTGAATATGAATTAACTAGAACTCAAGATTTAGAGTCTGGCTTTTATGATGCAGGCCAGTTTTATTGGGGGAAAGCAGAAGCATGGTTAACCAATGAAAAGGTACACCGTAGTGGCGTTGGACTTAATATTCCCAACTCGAGAGTCGTTGATATCGATACACCAGACGACTGGGAGCGTGCGGAACTTTTTTATAAAGTATTTCAAATGGAAAAATTACGTCATTAGTGAAAAATTCAAAACTGAGAAAGAAGGTTTCTTGTTGGGAGAAGCTGGTGCTTAATACATCAAGCATCATCGAGGTGATGCACTTATTGCCTCGAACCTGAGCTTCTTTTCTAAGGTCCAGAATCTGGCGAGAGAGTAGAATCCGCATATTGAGTCATACGCTAATATTGGTATGAATCTCATCTAGGTATATTGTTATTTTTGATAGAGAGAATTGAGTAATGAGAATTGCCGTTAGAGTTGATGCTTCTGTTCAGATAGGCACGGGACACGTCATGCGTTGTCTGTCTCTAGCCGACGTACTTCGTGAATCGGGCGCAACCATAGAATTCATTACTCGTGATCACCCCGGTAATATGAATCAGTACATACAGTCGAAAGGATTTAAGATGCATTCATTGCCCAATCCTAGTGAATCTGATGAGCAACAAAACTTGAGTGGGTACAAGGAATGGCTCGGTACTGATCAGGTAACCGATGCTGAGGAGAGTATTCAGATACTTGCAGATACACAGTTGGATTGGTTGATTATCGACCATTACGCATTAGACAAAAACTGGGAAGATAAGCTTCAATCGTATACCCGTAAGGTGATGGTTATCGATGATCTGGCCGATCGTCCGCATAATTGTGATCTCTTGTTAGATCAGAATCTAGACCGCCACGTGACTGACTATGCTCTTCTCGTACCAAAACATTGCACAATTTTGGCAGGGCCTCAGTATGCATTACTGCGACCTGAGTTTGCCAGCTGGCGTGAATACAGTTTAAAGCGACGTGACACCCCAATGCTAAAACAAATACTGATTACTATGGGTGGTGTCGACCAACCCAACGCAACAGAGCAGGTGCTTACAACGTTGAAACGCTGCCCTTTACCTGAAGATTGTGCTATCACGGTGGTGATGGGTTCTCGTGCGCCCTGGTTAGATAGGGTGCGTCAAGTAGCGCAGAGCATGCCATGGAAAACCAAAGTTGAAGTTAATATCAGTAATATGGCGCAGGTCATGGCTGATAGTGATTTAGCCATTGGCGCGGCTGGGGGGACTGCCTGGGAACGTTGCACGCTTGCATTGCCCACGATTGTTGTTGTAACTGCTGATAATCAGCGTCCGAGTGCAATAGCATTAGCATCTAAAGCCGCTGCGCGGGTCATAATGAGTATAGATAGCATTGATGATGAGTTGGGCGACGCGATTAAGAGCATGATGGAAATGAGTGTGTTAACGGCGATGCAACAGGACTGTAAAGATATAGTTGACGGTAATGGCACTGAACGAGCGTTGTCGGCCTTATTGTCACATTGTGGTAATGATCTTTATACGCGTTTGGTTACTGCCGATGATGAGCATTTGTTATTTGACTGGGCTAATGACCCTCTAACCCGTGCTCAAGCCTTTAATTCCGATGTCATTCCTTTGGAAACGCACCAAACATGGCTAGAAACACGATTAACTAACCCTGACCACTATTTGCTGTATGTTATTGAGAATCACGCAGGCGCGGCAGTAGGGCAAGCACGATTTGAGTTGAATGAGAATCAGGACTGGGTGATAGACTACTCTGTAGCCCCTGATTTTCGGGGCCAGGGTCTGGGTAAAAAACTATTGTCTGCCGCTGTGGCTAAGCTTGGCGGTCAATACCCTGGCTATGCAGTCATTGGCCACGTTAAACACGTCAATTTACGGTCACAAGCAATCTTTGAATCGCTAGGGTTTTCCCATGACAAGGATGAAAATAATGAATTCATAATTTATAGACACAAACTTGGAGGTGTACCGCAATGAAATTAATTATTATCGCTAGTCCACACTCTCGCTATGACGTGGTTGCTGAACAATTAATCACTTTGCTTCCTGATTACCAAATCAGAAGAATCCGATTAGAAGAAGAATTAGATTATGCACACCTGACCGACATTGAACCTGAGTGGATATTCTTTCCGCATTGGTCATGGACGATACCTCGTAATATACATGAAAACTTTAATTGTGTTGTTTTTCACATGACTGATTTGCCTTACGGGCGAGGCGGAAGCCCGCTGCAAAACTTGATTGTACGTGGCCATAATCAGACGCGCCTGAGTGCATTAAAATGTACTACCGAACTTGATGCTGGTCCTGTCTACATTAAGATGCCGCTTGATCTTTATGGCACGGCAGAGGATATATTCCTGCGTGCGGCGGGATTAATGGCTCCCATGATTGTCAATATCATTGAGCAACATCTCCAGCCGATAGAGCAAATTGGTGAGGTAGTAGAGTTTGTGCGCCGGAAGTCGGAAGATGGCAATATCGCGGCGCTCGACAGTATGGAAAAAATTTACAATTATATCCGTATGTTGGATGGCGAGGGTTATCCTAGAGCATTTCTGGAAATTCATAATTTTAAGCTAGAATTTAATGAGGCTTCGTTTAAGCAGGACGAGCTGACGGCAGTTGTGAAATTTAGGAGGAAAGATTATGAGTGATGTCTTTGCCGTAATTGCGGCACACCCAGATGACGAGGTTCTCGGTTGTGCCGGCACCATCGCTAAACTAGTAAAGGAGGGGCATCAGGTACATATATTATTAATGGCTGATGGAGAGTCTTCACGTTTAGGGTGTCCTGAGAATATGAACCAGGGCAAGATTTTGGTTCGAAGTCAAGCTGCACTTCGAGCGGCCGAAATTTTGGGTTGTACTTCTGTTGAGCAACTTGCACTGCCGGACAATCGTATGGATACTCTTGCGCTGCTAGATATAGTCCAGCCTATCGAAAAATTCATTGGAAAGCATGATCCCACAACAGTATTTACGCATCACTCTGGAGATGTAAATATCGATCACCGTATTGTTCATGATGCCGTTATAGCAGCCTGCCGACCACAGCCTGGATTCCCAGTTAAAGAGTTATTGTTTTTTGAGGTGGCTTCTTCAACCGAATGGCGACCGCCAAATTCAGGAGCCATGTTTAATCCAAACTGGTTTGTTGACATTACATCAACTCTGGAGCTTAAACTTGAAGCGTTGGCTGCTTATCAGGAAGAGCTCAGGCCATTCCCTCACCCGCGATCAGATGTGTTCACAAGGGCCTTGGCGCAATATCGTGGCGCTAGCGTTGGTGTTTGTGCAGCTGAGGCGTTCATTTTGGGCAGGAAAATAACTTAAGGGCATAATATGAAAATTAACAATCGAAAAATTGGATCCGATCAACCACCCTATGTGATCGCCGAGTTGTCAGCTAATCATAACGGTAGTATTGAGACTGCATATAAGATTATTGAAGAGGCAAGTTTGGCTGGTGCTGATGCGATCAAGCTGCAAACCTATCGGCCTGATACCATGACACTTGACTGTGAGTCAGAAGATTTTCAAATTCATGGCGGCCTTTGGGATGGTCGTACCTTATATGAACTATACGAAGAGGCCCACATGCCCTGGGAATGGCACAAGCCATTATTTGAGCATGGAAGAAAATTAGGTATAACCATATTCAGCACACCGTTCGACAATACCGCAGTTGACCTTTTAGAAGACCTTAATACACCAGCATATAAAATAGCATCTTTTGAAGCGGTAGATCTTCCGCTGATTAAATATGTAGCCAGCACGGGAAAACCTATTATTATCTCAACGGGTATGGCTGATGTTGAAGAAATTAGCGAAGCGATAGAAGCTGCCCGTGAAGGTGGTTGCAAGGAACTTGCTATTTTGCACTGCGTGAGTGGTTATCCAGCACCTGCTTCTGATTACAATCTACGGACCATCTCCAATATGATCAATAGATTTGGTTTAGTGACAGGACTTTCCGATCATACATTGGACAACACCACCGCTGTTACTAGCGTGGCGATGGGTGTATCTATAATTGAAAAACATTTCACCTTGAATAGGAGTGGTGGTGGGCCTGATGACAGCTTTTCCTTAGAGCCACTAGAATTAAAGGCGTTATGCCAAGGTGCAAGAGTTGCATGGGAATCTCTCGGCAAAGTCGATTACGGCCGCAAGTCTAGTGAACAGGCCAATTTACAATTTCGTCGGTCCTTATATTTTGTGAAGAATTTGAAGGCGGGCGAGATCATCACAGCGGATTCAGTAAGGAGTGTTCGCCCCGGATTTGGTCTGCCGCCCAAAATGTTTGACCACATCGTTGGCAAGGCCGTTACACACAATGTTAGTGCCAATTCGCCGGTTGACGGCTCGAAAATCAAGGGCTATAGGGGTTAATGTCCGCTATAAATAGTTTAGACAAGTTATTTGATGCACGGTCTGTGCTGTCTAATGTTTTTCCATTTTTGGTTGGTCTTGGTAGCGCAGTATATGTTAAGGCTTTTGGGACATTCGGATACTCCGAGCCGATTTTAGTAATTTATGTACTTGTTGTGCTTTTGAAAGAAAAACGGATCTCCGCTCAGTATTTTAAAATTATGTTGGCGTCACTCGCATGGCTCGCAGGAATATTTTTATCTGACCTCGTAAATGAGGTAAACGTCTTTGACACGCTTAAACTTTCAGGCACGGTCGTTTTGATTCTTTTAAATATATTAGGCTATTATTTTATAATATCCAAAAGTTCACGCGCTGCATTTTATTTCATCCTGGGGAATGGGATTTCTTATCTAATGCAGTTCTATTTGCTTCCACCTCCATTGATGGCTGGTGAATACGGGTCTAATTTTAATGATAATTTAGACGTTAAACTTACTTGGGTTGCCATAACTCATTTTATTCCTTGCCTAGCAGTTACCTCTGTTTTGTGGTGTAAGGGATGGAAAAATATTTCTCTACTGTTGATTTTGATTGCTTCTGGGGGAACATTGTTGCTGGGTAGCCGGGCTTACTTCCTTATCGGTATAGTCACTATATTCTGGCTGCTACACCTCAAACGTCGGAAGCCCATTTTTTCAAAACTAAAACCGCTTAGACGAGGGCGTAGCACGAAGAGTCTGGCTAGCTTGGTGATTTTGTTGATGCTAGCGTTGCTAGTGTCGGTATATTCTTACAGCTTTCTGGCAAGCTCAGGTGCCCTCGGGGAGTACTCGCAACAAAAATACGTTACACAAAGCCAGATACAATCTTTAGGTCTTGCGTCCGGAAGAGTCGATTTCATCGAGGGACTTTACGCCATATACCTTAATCCAATCTTAGGGTATGGGAGTTTTGCTAGCGATAATAATGGGATTACTGTTGAGTTGTTCAAGTTGCTGGGAGTGACTACTATTGAGGCGCGCGATGGAATGCCGAATCATTCACACATACTTGGAGCGTGGGTATACTCAGGTATACTTGCCCTGCCATTTTGGTTGATCACTGCGTTTTATGTTTGGCGACTTTTGCTCAGAACCAAAGACGATGTTTATACGGCTATCGTAATCCCCTATTCTTTGCTGTTCTTTTGGAATTTTCTGTTCTCCCCGATGGGTTTTCGGGGTGAATTTTGTTTTATTATTGCTTTCGCAATTCATGCAAACTGGCGATCTAAGAAATCTGCATTTGAGTCGATTAGTCTAGTGAAAGCGCATTTATCAACGGAGCTTCGACCTAAAGGTGTTAAAAGTTAATAATATGAACTTCCTTATTCTGTCTAACAATGCGCCCGATTACTATCGCTTCTTTAACAAGCTGGCGGACAAGATCAGTGACGAGGGACACAAAGTTTTTTATGCCGTTGATTCTGCCTACTCCAGCGAGTTGAATAAACTACCCGATACGCGGTTTCAGGCTTACCTTTTTTCGAAGTTTTGGGAAAGTTCCGATCGTAGTGCGATAGATTCAAACGCTGCGCGTTTTCACGGTTCATCTCTAAACCTAATGCATATTCCAGACTACGAGAGAGCGAGTGTTTTTAAATTTAGCGCCAATAGACATGACTGCTACTATGATGATCTAATTTTGGCGCTTATAACCTTTTTTGAGCATGTGATAGTTAAAGAGAATATTGATGTAGTTTTGTACGAAAATGTTTCGAATACGTTCGCTTACGCAGCATGGTTCGTGGCGAAATCGATGGGTATCCGCTACGTTGGACTTTATGTGTCACGGCTTCCAGGTAGGTTCGAAATCGTCGATGATCCACTGAATGAAAGCTCAATTTACAAGTCATCGTATGACTCAATTCGCAGTGGTGACGTTGATGTTCCCGCAGATTTGCGTGAATGGGCTAGCAGCTATATCGACAATATAGAGTCGGTAATACCGGACTATATGAAATTCAATCAATTGGAAAAATCTAATTCGATTGCTAGTTACATTACGATGGAGCGATTTCATAAATTAGTTGTTGGATTTCGAAGACGGAAAGATAATCATGAGTTTTCGTTTCAAGTCGGTAATCCGCTAAGCTTGAGTCTACAAATGGTCCTGCGTTCCGTTCTACGAAATCGACGAATGGCTAGCTGTAAAAAATATTTCGAAGAGCCCATGACGGACGAAAAATATTTTTTGTATCCATTACATTATCATCCTGAATCGTCAACATCGGTCAAGGCTCCACTTTGTATTGATGAACTTTCAGTGATTAGAAATTTGGCATTTAGTTTGCCTTTCGGCTACCGACTTTACGTAAAAGATCATCCGAGCGCGTTCGCATTACCGACGATAGACTTTTACAGGCAAGTTGCCGATTTGCCAAACGTAAAATTCATATCATCCACTGAAAATACGAAATTATTAATAAAACGCTCGGAGGCTATCATTACCCTCACCAGCACTGTTGGCTATGAGGGAGTTCTTTTGAATAAGCGGGTTTTTCTTCTTGGCTCAGATGCATATGAATTTCACCCCAACGTAATAAGGTTATCAGACCCTCAGGAATACCACACCTTACTGTCTTATTGGATAAACCAGCCATTAGTAAATGATCCATCAGTAAATGAGGATTTGATTGCTGCGTACTATATGAATACCCATGCTGGAATCCTTAATTTTTTTGAATCTGATGACAAGCTAGATATGCTTGTTCCTAAAGTATTAAAGGCTATATTTAAGACGCTTCGCGTACAGGAAAATGGACGCGAAGAGTACGGGATGGGGACCGATTAGGATAATCCTTTTTGGTTAATTTTAAATTAATATTCTATATCGTTAAATTTGTCCGTTGCTCACGACGACCGGGGTATTAAGAATTATAAAATAGGTAAATAACGCGTATGAAAATTATTAGAAAGCTTCTAGAAATTCCAAAGAGAATATCGAAGATCAATTTGCTGATCGAGCCTAATATAAGGTACTACTGGGTCGTCACTAGAGCTGTTTTTCTCATAATAATAGGTCGGCGGCTTCGTTCCATGTCGGGTGACGACACGGTAAAGTCGAATTACATGCATAATGTCAAAGCAATATTTGGATGTGACAACCGAATGAACTTGCTAATCTTTCCTTTGTCGGTCATTGAAACTATAAGTAGAGAGTCAAAGATACTTGTTATTGGTCCGCGAAATGAGAATGATATTTACTCTTTGATCGGTCTTGGATTTAAGAAAGAGAACATCAAGGGACTCGACCTAATTAGTTACTCCCGTATGATTACTCTGGGCGATATGCATACCGCTCCTTTTGAAGACGATTCATTCGACGCAGTCATTTGTGGTTGGACGATTAGTTACAGCACAAATCCTTCTCTCGCGGCTCTTGAGATGTTGAGGTTAACTAAACGAGGCGGCGTTATTGCGGTTGCGGTTGAGTACTCGACTCTTACGGAAAAAGATGAAGAGCAACTCGTCGGGTACAATGTACAGGAATTCGATCGGATACCAAGTCGAGTCAATTCATCTGAACAGATCTTGGAGCTGTTTGGTGATAGGGTCGGACCAGTTTTTTTCAAGCATGACGCGCCAAATAAGATTTCCCATACAGCTGATGAACTGGTTCCGAACGTCTCTAGCGTAGCCGTGATATTTGGATCAAATTAGAACGTGTTAGTTAATATACATTTTTCCAAATTGATGAGTCCATTTTTAACAAAGCCCAACCCATAAAAGTTTTCTCCAGTAAATCATGCCTTTATTGATAGGCAACTAATAACCTTAGGCGCGTAGCGTAACTATCTTTATGAAAAAAAATACTCAGATTCGAATTATCCTAACCAGCTTAGTAAATTGGTTTCGCGTGGCTGTTTTTTCATCTAAGTTTACTAAAAAGCTAGAGATAAAAATCATTGAGAGCAGAGTACGTAGGCTGGCAATGAGCCCGACCGGCTACATCCCAATAGCTAAAGCTATTCTTGATCATCTATTTGCTAAATACGGTGCAAACTTAGGAAGTTCTGTGGTTTTCGAGATTGGCACCGGACGACATCTCGCTGTGCCATTGATCTTGCGATTGTTCGGGGTAGGTCGGGTTGTGACCGCTGATATCGAAGACATTCTTATAAGAGCTCAGATTGTCCTTATGGCGGAGTCCATTGCAGCGAGTGAAGAGATCTTAGCTTTAGCGCGAGGCTATGGTCTAGACATCGAAGAGAAATTGCATTTATTTAAGCGGCTGGAGGCAACAGGGGACAAGTTTGAGTTGCTCCGTCTTTTGGGGGTGGACTTTCATCCTGAATGTGACCTTAGCAATTCAGATGCTGTAGAACGAGTGATTCCTGCAAAAACAGACGTGGCCTTCTCTAGTAATGTTTTGGAACACATCCCGCCCGATACCCTTACTTTGATCTTTAAAAATTTGGTAGCTATAAATCCTGGTGACTTCATTCAGTATCATCATGTAGATTTAGCTGATCATCTTTCCCATTCAATCCCGGGACTTCACCCGTTAAATTTCTACCGGTACAGTTCGGCAACTTGGGCGATTCTGGCAGGAAATAGGTACATGTATACTAACCGTCTAACTTTAAATGACTATTCATCGATACTCGAAAGCGCGGTTATTGACCACAAAATTGACGTATTGAAAAAGCTGGACGAATCGGAATTTCAAACCGCTCGTACTTTTTGTGCAGATGACTTTATTGGGAAAGAAATTAATGTGGTACGAATTTCTATCGAGATAGGTCATTAAACTCAATTTAAAAGTTTTCACAAAGGGAGAACGTGCTTATTAAATTTTCAATAGTTTTGCCCGCGCTAAACTCAGAAAAATATATCGGAGAAGCGCTTGAGTCCCTGAGGAACCAAACTTATGTGAATTTCGAGCTAATTGTCTGTGATGGCGGGAGCACGGACCGCACGCTTGAAATCATTGACGCAAACAGGGACTTGGTCGATGTATTGATCAGCGGTCCGGACTCCGGCCAAAGCGATGCTTTCAATAAAGGGTTCGCTTCCGCCACCGGCGATTATTATCTTTGGCTTAATTCGGATGACATCATGCACCCTATGTTGTTGGAGTCGGCGCATAATTTTTTAGTTCGCCAACCTGACGCATTATGGCTGAATTTCGGGACAGTCATTATCGATGAGTTGTCACGAATATGTGAATTCTTTAGTGCGCCAAATTGGATGGAGAGCATCAATAAAAATTTTCGGCCACAAATCTCATCCCCTACCACAATTTTTCATAATAGCTTGATGAAGCGTTTGGGTGGATTTGATGAGAGGTTCCATTACGCGATGGATGTGGATCTATGGCGCACCTTTGTCGAGGCTGGATTCAGATGGCATAAACTGGCCATCTACGGTATCGGTTTTCGCCGTCATGGAGATTCGAAAACCAATTCTCATATCTTAGAGAGCAAGCCTGAGCAAATTAATGAAAGCAAACTCATGTTCGAAAAACATCATTTCGATTTACTGAGTAAAAGTAATCTCTACAGGGCTAAGATATGGCGTTTCGTTAATTGTTGGTTTAAAGACCTCTTTTTTAATGGCCTCTGGAGAAAAGACAGTGTGTATCGATTCTTTAAGAGATTATGACTAATATATGAGCTTATAGGATGTTATAGCAGACTGTTGTGGTAGCAAGGTTTCATAATCTGTCTAATTCACATAACATAACTGCAGAAATGTTACATTCCTAACTTGAATAAACTCAAATTAATTACTAAAGGGGGGGTACATGGATATTAAATATTTTCTTCAAAAAATTCCGATGGTCAAAAGTCTATACTATTCGGCCCATTTCATCATCCGAGCAGTAAGGATTCGTATGGTGTTAACCCCAATCGATAGGCAGGCTCCTTTCCGTGGCTTGTTTGCGGACACCGGGGTTTTCCACTATCGAATGTCCGATCAAGTCTTGAATGCGTTGAAAAGCAAAACGTCCTCTAGCGATCTCGATCAAGGTATTGTCCTAGAGTCGAAGGATTCCAAAATTGTTGATGAGTTATTTGATTTTATTGCACCGAATGTGCGGGCTTATCTTGGTGAGGAGTCTTTTTTAGATGGAGTGAGTTGGTTTCTTAGCGTCAGGAATTCGGAGTCAATTTCTTCATCTTGGCATACCGATAATGTCGGAAACCGATTACGTGTTTTTTGCTGCGTGGAGGGTGATGGGAGTCAACCCACACATGTGGTTGCAAGTCACAAACGTATCCCGAGGACTTCCACTTGGATCAAGCAGTCGTGCATCGAATTGTACAGGTGGGCTGGTGGTCGCGCGCGATCTCAATCATACCGCGACACTATAATTTGTGATCATAAGGACGGCGATGTTTACGTTTTTGATACGCAACTCCTGCATCGGGGTGGATATGAGGGAGGAGAATCACGTCGATTGATATTCAGCTTGGAATTTTCTAATCCAAAGAAACATTCCTTGGCGCGCGGACCGATAGGTACCGATGAGTTGAATTCATTTAAATTTAGTGAAAGTCTTTTGGCATCAAAAACGTTCGCTACTATGCTAGATCCGAAAAGAATCAAACGTCTTGATGGTGATACGCTTTACTACGCCAATGATGAATGAGTTCAAGCGTCCCCGAGATGTTTCACTTAAGCAGTGTCTTTAAAAGCCCTCAACAGTCCTGCCCGCTAAACACCGAACTTCAATACGTGAAATCATAGGGGTAGCGTTCTCCTGTATTGAATTCTGTCAGCCCGACTAGATAAGGATGCAAATTAATGTTCAAGATTAACCATTTTATAAGACAATACGGATGGCTGGGTATTATCCGTTTAAGCTGTAGTGTGCTTTTTACAAAGTTAGCTATTTCAAGAGATGCACGAATTGTGCGAATGCCTATCTATATCAGAGGAAAAAGAAGTATAAAGTTTGGCAAAAATCTTACCACGGGTATTGGGGTTAGACTTGACGCTTTTCCGATAAACGAAATGCCAGTTATAATTTTTGGAAAAAATGTTCAATTAAATGATTATGTACATATTGGTGCAATTGAGAGTGTCGAAATTGGTGATCACACATTAATTGCTAGTAGAGTGTTTATTAGTGACCACAATCATGGTTCGTACTCAGGGAGGACAGATGAATCTAACCCAGCGATGCCGCCCATTGATAGGCCCTTGGTATCCAAACCCGTAAAGATAGGTTGTAACGTGTGGATAGGTGAGCAGGTGTGTATTCTCTCGGGTGTCACAGTAGGAGACGGAGCTATTATTGGTGCTGGTTCTATAGTTAATAAGGATGTACCAGCGCGCAGTATAGTGGTTGGAAATCCGGCTAAAGTAATTCGCATGTTTGATGAAAACATCGGCGAGTGGAAGCAGGTTTGATGCGTAAACGGTTGGTGGTATCAGCGGTCAATTTCAGCGAAGGAGGACCCCTGACAGTTCTTCGTGATTGCTTGACATCAGCGGCGTTGTCTTTGCCTCCAGAATGGGAAATAACAGCGTTAGTCCATAATAAAAATCTTATTAATATCCAGCGCGTAAGTCTTATTGAAATCTCAGATGCTAAGCGCTCATGGTTGCTCCGCCTCTATCATGAATGGTTTAATTTTAGACGTCTATCCCGTAAGCTTAAGCCGGATCTATGGTTGTCGCTACATGACATTACTCCCAGAGTGATAGCGCGTCGCCAGGCTGTTTACTGCCATAACCCATCCCCCTTTTATCGACTGCCATGGCGAGAGGCTTGGCTCGAACCAAAATTTTGGTTATTCAATCGATTTTACCGCTATCTCTATCGAATGTTTATTCATCGAAATTATTGGGTGGTGGTGCAGCAGGAGTGGTTGCGTGATGCATTCAAGCGTCTGCATGCACAACTTCCGGTGGTTGTAGCGCGTCCTTCAGTCAGCTTTCCAGTGGGTGCTAAATATGAGCCGGCGAGCGAGAAACGCGTAATATTTCTTTACCCAGCATTACCTCGAGTATTTAAGAATTTTGAAGTGATTGGTGAGGCGGCGAACATACTAAATGATCGAGGGCTGTCTGGCTTCGAAGTTCGGTTGACCTTAAGTGGTGATGAAAATCGCTATAGCAAATTTCTCTATGCGAAATATAGCTCTATACCCCAATTGCACTTTATTGGACATCAAAAACATGAACAGATGATGACGCAGTATCAAGAAGCAACGGTTGTGGTTTTTCCTAGCAAGTTGGAAACGTGGGGCCTGCCAATTTCTGAGGCAAAGCTTTATGATAAATCCTTGTTGGTGGCCGATGTGCCCTACGCTCATGAGACTGTAGGTAATTATGATCGGGTAAGTTTTTTTCACCCAACAGATCCAGATGCATTAGCTAATTTAATGCAGGCAGTTTTAGAACGTAGCTGGCAGCCAACTGGTGCTAAAGTGGATGAGCCGTTAAAGCCCTTTTCACAAAACTGGAATGAACTATGGAGCTTGCTTGTAGAGGGTTTGTGATGCAGGCTTCCTCCATTCATACTTTTGTCGTAATTATATCAAGGCGTTGATTAAGGACGGCGATCTGGTTTCGAATGCGAGCTTCGATAGCTGAAATAAACTGACTGGATGGTAATGTAAACACCTGGATAACATGCTGAAAGTGCCGATATAACCGAGGTGCTCTTTGGAAAAGTACCTTTTCACCTTCAGTTTGAATTAATCCGTACTCAGGACATTGATCCTGCTTACCATGACACAGAACAGTTTATAGATGTAGAAAAACACATAGTTAACGAAGACAATCATTCCGAGCTACAGATCGATTTATTTTATAGCCAATCTGCTTGGTTTGAATATAGAAAATACTTAATATTGACTGCTTACAGTGATGGAGCTGGAGGCTATAAATTGAAGAATCAAATAAGGAGATTAAGTTATGCTGGTCTACTGTAAAAAATGTGTGATGGTGTCAACTAAGCCTGACCTCTATTTAGATGAAGATGGTATATGTAATGCGTGTCGAAGTTATGAGGCAAGAAAAGAGATTAATTGGTCTGCGAGACGCTCAGAGTTAGAGGCTGTTCTAGAAAAATATCGAAATAAGGATGGTACTAATTGGGATTGTATCGTTCCCGTAAGTGGCGGTAAGGATAGTACTTATCAAGTTATGCAAATGTTACAGTTTGGCATGAATCCTTTATGCGTAACTGCGACTACATGCGATCTTACGGAAATTGGTCGACAAAATATTGAGAATATAAAAAACTTAGGTGTTGATTATGTAGAAATGTCACCAAATCCATTAGTTCGCGCTAAGCTTAATAAGATAGGATTAATGCAGGTAGGGGATATTTCTTGGCCTGAACATGTTGGGATTTTTACCTTACCAGTGAGGGCTGCAGTCCAATTTAATATACCGTTGATTATTTGGGGAGAGAACTCCCAGAATGAATTTGGGGGCCCTGCCGCGGCTTCAGAAAATAATGTTTTAAACCGGCAATGGTTGGAAGAGTTTGGAGGTCTTTTGGGTCTAAGAGTTACAGATCTAATTGGCTTAGAGGGCTTGGAAAAGAAAGATTTAATTCCCTACTTTTATCCAGAAGATGAGGATCTCACAAAGATTGGTGTTACAGGAATTTTTTTAGGACACTATGTTCCTTGGGATGGCTTATCGAATTTCTTGGTTGCTCAAGCATTTGGTTTTGCTGTGCCTCCTTTACCAACATTAGGATCTATGGTTAATTATGAAAACTTAGATAACCATCAGGTCGCTATTCATGAATATTTTAAATTTTTGAAATTTGGATTTGGTCGTGCAACGGATCATGCGTGCCTGCATATTAGAAGGGGGCGACTTACTCGTGAACTTGGATTATCCATAGTCAAACGTCTGGATGGCAAATTTCCGTGGGAGTATTTGGGTAAGTCTTTAGAAGACACTTTGCGACCACTAGATATCAACGTAGAAGAATTCATCCGTATCTGTGATAAATTTACTAACAAAAAAATCTTTAAACGAAATTCTGATGGTAATTTATTAAAGGATCTTAGCGGTAATCTCACTAAAATTAATGATGATAATGTTTAAATGAATATGAAAGTGGGTGTGCTTGATTATGGTGTAGGTAATGTAGGTTCGGTTATGCGTGCCCTAGAGGAATTATGCGTCACTCCAATTCTCATTGACAGGGCGTCGGATATACATATAGCTGATCGCTTAATATTGCCGGGTGTAGGTAGTTTTACCGATTGTAAAAATTTACTAGATAAAGGTGGATGGACCTCCGCTCTGAAAGACGAAGTTATTGGTTCCAGTAAGCCGATATTAGGGATTTGTTTAGGTATGCAACTGCTCGCTGACGTTGGCATGGAAGGTGCTGTAGATGAGAATGGTACGGCTGGTTTAGGTTTTATTTCAGGAAAAGTTGTAGGTTTAGCCAGCATCGGTTGTAAATCTCGAATACCCCACATGGGTTGGAACAGTATTATCTTGGGAAGTCCGTCAGGCTTATTGAGTGATATACCTAACGGAACCGACTTCTACTTTGTACATGGTTATGCGTTTGTTACGGAAAACCCTAAAGATACTATTGCCGTTACTAATTACGATGTTTCTGTGACGGCAGCGATAGCGAAGGATAATGTTTGGGGTACTCAATTTCATCCTGAAAAAAGTTCTCGAGCTGGTTTCAAGGTGTTGCGTAACTTTGTCGAGGACTCTTCATGTTAAAAGTAAGAGTCATCCCTACACTTTTATGGAAGCAGTTTGGTCTTGTTAAGGGTATTGGTTTCGATAGTTGGCGTCGTGTTGGTCCCGTATTGCCTGCTATCAAAGTCTATAATCAACGAGAAGTTGACGAACTTATTTTAGTAGATATTCTAGCGCATGGTGTTAACGATGATTTGGATGTTGAGTCTGTTGATGACTTTGCGCACGAGTGTTTTGTACCCTTTACTGTAGGGGGTGGTATATCTAAAGTGGAACAGGTTCAGAGGCTTTTGCAGATTGGAGCGGATAAAATAAGTATAAATACGGCAGCTTACGCGACACCAAAATTAATCAACGAAATTTCATATCGGTATGGTACTCAGTGTGTAGTTGCTAGTGTGGACGCTAAATGTATTGGACATCAAAAATGGCAATGTTTTAGTCATGCAGGTCATAAAGCCACCGGGCGAGATGTTGTTGATTGGGTTAAAGAGTTGGCAGACAGAGGGGCGGGCGAAATACTGATCACATCAATTGAGCGTGATGGAACGATGCAGGGCTATGATTTAGATTTAATCGAAAAAGTAGTTGAAGCAGTTAACATTCCAGTGATTGCGTCTGGAGGTGCAGGTAGCTACCAACATATGGTAGAAGCCGTACTTAAGGCAGGGGCATCAGCAGTAGCCGCTGCAAGTATCTTCCATTATACGGAGCAGACTCCCCTTGGTGCAAAGGTTGCTATGGAAATAGCTGGTATTCCAGTCCGTTCGAAATTTTGATTAAAAATGTTGAACATTTATAACATTTACAGCGGTGCCCTGGCAGTTGTAAATTGTTTGCCACAGACCTTTTACCATCTTAGTAATCGCTCAGCTATGAATGCTTATTGTCTTAGTGTATGACTACAGCATATTTTTTTTGGTAGGTGATGGAAATACAAATAGCCTATGATTTATTTATCAATTGTCTCACATGCCCATTTTGATCTAATTAAAGAAATTGGGTGCTTGATCAAATTTAAAGAGTCTACCAAGCTTAGGATTATTATTCGTGATAATGTTGGTGAGCTAGGGTTCAAAAATTGGTGTGACTCTCAAGGTTTTACATACATCTGTAACGAAAAGCAGCGTGGGTTTGGTGAAAATAACAATCTGAACTTTTTACAAGCGCAATTAGATGGTTGTTCGGACGGGGACTATTTTCTCTTACTTAATCCAGATATCGAGTGTTCGGAAGAAAATATAGTTAAATTGGCTGACAGAATGACTGAAAATAAACTAGGTTTAGCGACGCTTAACTTATTTTTAGATAAAGACTTTGTCGCAATGGACAGTTGCGCAAGAAAATTTCCTAGTTTATGGAATTTCATATCGAGTTATTTATTTGGAGTGAATGGCTCTATTATTGATAAAGCTCGTCTGGATAATGTCTCGAGTGTTGATTGGGTTGCTGGATCATTTATGATGTTCAGTGCTTCAATTTATAAGAAATTAAATGGATTCAATGAAAAGTATTTTATGTATTGCGAGGATATAGACATCTGTTGGCGGTTCCACCAGGAGTTTGATTCAAAAGTAGTGCTCTTCAAAGATATTTATGCAGTGCACTATGCTCGAAATATGAACCGAAAGATGTTCTCTATTCATTTTTTTTGGCACCTTAAAAGTTGTATCCGTTATTTACTTAGGTAGGATAATGACTAGCACGGAAAGCAGGGTTTGTGTACTTACCCGTAAATATGTTTTGTGAGAATACAGATTCATTCATTTTAAATTTTTAAAATTAGTATTTAATGATTCTTGTTTCATTTTTTAAAACCGGCTGGGCGGTATAGAAATTCTGCTGTGAGTGAATTTTATTTACTGTCGTTTTTGGTCCATAACATTTCTGAGAATGTATGAATTTAAAGATATTGATTACTGGTGGTGCAGGTTTTATTGGCTCGGCTTTGATTCGAGAGATTTACAAAAATACATCGTGTGAGATTATTAACGTTGACAAACTGACATACGCCGGCAATTTGCAATCATTGAACGATATTGTTGGTAATAAACGCTATTGCTTTGAATGCGTCGATATTTGCGATAAGACTGAAATACGTTTTTTGTTTAAAAAGTATAACCCTAACCTTGTTATGCACCTCGCAGCTGAGAGTCATGTTGATCGATCGATCGATGGGCCAGATGACTTTATAAATACCAATATAAATGGGACATTTAACTTGCTTGAAGAGGCAAGGCGTTATTTTGATGGCCTGACTGAAACTGATCGAAATAAATTTCGTTTCCATCATATATCCACAGATGAGGTCTTTGGTGATATAGCTGGTACAAATGATTTGTTTACTGAGAATACGCCATATTCACCGTCATCACCTTACTCTGCAAGTAAGGCGGCTTCTGATCATTTAGTGAGGGCTTGGGGTCGTACCTATGGTCTGCCAGTTATTATTACTAACTGCTCGAATAATTATGGGCCATACCATTTTCCAGAAAAACTTATTCCCCATGTAATCCTTAATGCTATTCATGGTAAGCCTTTGCCTGTTTATGGAAATGGCTTACAAATACGTGACTGGTTGTATGTTGAAGACCATGCAAAAGCCTTAATTAAGGTCGTCACTGAGGGTAAAGTCGGTGAGACCTATAATATTGGTGGTCACAACGAAAAAAATAATCTTGAGGTGGTTGAAACTATTTGTGATTTGCTTGAAGAGCTTTCACCTCAAAAACCTTCAGGGGTGATTAACTATCGAGACTTAATAACGTTTGTTAAAGATCGTCCAGGTCATGATGCTCGTTATGCTATTGATGCTTTAAAAATTGAGCGTGAACTTGGCTGGGTGCCAGAGGAGACATTTGAGTCTGGATTACGCAAAACAGTTCAGTGGTATTTGGTCAATACGTCTTGGTGGGAGAGAGTTCTTTCCGGTGCTTATCGAATGGAAAGAATAGGGGCGGATATATGACATCTAAGTACAAAGGAATTGTATTAGCTGGAGGCTCAGGCAGTCGGCTCCACCCCATAACCATGGGAGTATCTAAACAGCTATTACCTATATATGACAAGCCGATGATTTACTATCCAATATCTGTTCTGATGTTGGCTGGCATTAAAGATATCCTTATTATTTCAACGCCTGAAGATATGTCAGGCTACCAGCGCTTGTTAGGTGATGGCTCCCATTTAGGTGTTTGTCTTGACTATGCTATTCAGCCGAGCCCCGATGGGCTTGCTCAAGCTTTTATTATAGGTGAAAGTTTTATTGGCGATCATGCTGTTGCTCTGGTGCTTGGGGATAATGTTTTTCATGGTCAGCATTTTACTGATAAGTTAAATACTGCTACCACCCGAGATATTGGGGCGACTATTTTTGGGTATCATGTTAAAGATCCTGAACGCTTTGGAGTTGTTGAGTTCGATAGCCAGGGTCATGTTTTAAGCATCGAGGAAAAGCCAAGCGTTGCTAAATCTAACTATGCAGTAACCGGGCTTTATTTCTACGATAATGATGTTGTGGAGATTGCTAAGAGTATTATGCCGTCGTCGCGGGGTGAGCTTGAAATTACAGATATCAACAACGCCTACCTAGCCAGAGGGGATTTGAAGGTCGAGTTGTTAGGTCGAGGTTTTGCTTGGTTAGATACTGGCACTCATGATTCCCTTCTTGAGGCCGGCCAATTCGTTCAAACGGTCGAGCATCGTCAAGGTTTAAAAGTGGCTTGCCTGGAGGAGATTGCATTTCATAATGGCTGGATTTCACAAGCCGATTTAATGTTACAGGCCGAAAAACTCAAGAAGACGAGCTACGGGGAGTATCTTTCTGAGGTAGCAGGTGGTTATAAATGAAGATTAGCCACTCAAAGCTTAAAGGCTGTGTGATCATAGAGCCGCGCGTATTTGGTGATGATAGGGGTTTTTTCTTAGAAACGTTCCAAGCTGTCAGATATGAGCAGGAGGCTGGTATTGACCTGCCATTTGTTCAAGACAATCATTCTAGGTCTGCTAGGGGCGTTCTTAGAGGTTTGCATTTCCAGAAGACTAAACCACAGGGCAAGTTGGTTCGTGTTGTCCGCGGTGAAGTTTATGATGTCGCCGTAGACATACGTAAAGGATCGGCGACATTCGGTGAATGGGAAGGCGTTATTTTGTCTGAGGATAATAAAAAGCAGTTTTGGGTGCCACCGGGTTTTGCTCATGGTTTTGTAGTGTTATCTGATACTGCTGACTTCGAGTACAAATGCACCGATTATTATGATCCTAGCGATGAAGGTAGTATTTTGTGGAGTGACCCAGATTTAAATATACCTTGGCCAATTGCGAATCCAGCCCTGTCAACCAAAGACGAAAACGCCAAACGATTAGTTGATCTCCGTTTATGAAAATATTGGTTCTTGGTTGTAAAGGTCAACTTGGGCAGTGTCTCAATGATCAGTTAGCTATTACAGAGCATGATGTTGTTTATACCTCGCGTGGGCAAATTGATATAGCCAAGTTTGAAGTAACTAAGGCTCAGATATTGGAAATCTCACCGGATATTGTAATCAATGCAACGGCTTATACTGCAGTTGATAAAGCTGAGGAAGAACGTCAAGCTGCCGATCGTATAAACCATCTTGCGGTGGCTAATATTTCTAACATATGCGATCAGTTGGATTGTTGGTTAATTCATGTATCAACTGATTATGTTTTTGATGGTCATTCGGCAGTTCCCTACAAAGAAGATAATCCAACCAATCCTCAAGGTGTTTATGGGGAGTCGAAATTGAAAGGCGAGGCGGCGATTGAAGCATCTGGTTGTAAATATCTGATTATTCGCACGGCATGGGTATACAGTGAATACGGGAACAACTTCTTAAAAACAATGCTGCGATTGGGCGCTGATCGTGGCGAGCTAAGTATCGTAGGGGATCAAATTGGTTGTCCTACTTATGCTCAGGATATTGCCAAGTCTATAGTGTCTATTTTGGCTTGCCTCGATTTAAAAGATTCATCGTCAGGTATATACCATTACTGTGGTGATGAACCCTGTTCTTGGTACGACTTTGCGCGCGCTATTTTTGTAGAAGCAGAAGTACATGGATTAAAAATACCTGGCTACGTTAAGTCGATTAAGACGTCCGATTATCCGACTCCCGCAATTCGGCCTGCCTATTCGGTATTAGATTGCAGTAAGATAGAAAGTTGTTTTGACGTAACTCGTTCTAGTTGGCGAGAGGGTATTAAAACCGTGATCGATAGGTTGCAAGGCTAACGTTAGTTTAGTGACCCCAATTTCGTAAATATTTCATGGCAGTCGAATCCGTCTGCCAGCCCCCTCTGAGCATTATCCTCTCAAGCGGCTCACCTTGTTCTAATAGATCAAGTGCTGCCCCCACTCTAAATGAATGACCGCTTAGCGGCTGTTCATCGGAGTCCATCCTCAAGTCCTTTTGCAGTGCTTTTAATATGGTGCTTATACTTGCTGGTGACCTTTCCCCAAAGATTCGGGCCATGACATAGATGAGATTTCCAACTACTCTAACGAGATGGAGGTCTCACCATG
>JAOALC010000004.1 GCA_025153775.1 SAR92 clade bacterium H231
CATGGTGAGACCTCCATCTCGTTAGAGTAGTTGGAAATCTCATCTATGTCATGGCCCGAATCTTTGGGGAAAGGTCATCCAATATCTATTTTCGTCAGGTTTTTCGCACACAGTGAATTTTGCAAAAATTGAAAAACTTCCGATTTCACAGATTAAGTGTTACCACAGGGATAATTAGATGTGATGCCCGCATAGCATCATGAAACACCGCTTGCCTTGCTATACGCTGCTCGGTATCCGTTGCCACAACATTCCCAGTATTGGTGTTTGGATCGCAGGCTGGAAAGTTGGCACTGAATATACTCAGACGAATGCAGTGCCCCGCTGCAATTTGGTGTCCCGCAGGCCCAAGCGACAATCGGAACTCTGTCGCTTCATTCGGCTTTAAAAAAACTTCTCGGTCAAAGCCCTCCCTATAACGACTGCGCAGCGCTGGCAATGTGCCATGAAAAGCAACCGATTTTCCGTCGGGATACACCTCCGTCATCAGGGCAAACCAGTCGGTATCCGGTGCATCGCTGGCGGCGTGTAATATCAAACGTATTTCACCCAGAATCGTCAAGGGCGCGTCCATTGGCGGGCTGGTATAGGTCAGTACATCCGTGCGTATTTCAATGTCGCGCCTGTCCCTGAAGGGTTCGGCCTCGCAGGGTGTGGGCAAACCGGGGTCATAAACGTAGCTGTCGGTGGGCTCTTGGTTGGGCCTGTCCCAGGAGAGTGCTCCTCCTTGTGGAAAGTTATGGGCATTACCGGTGCTGTGCAGATATAGGCATCGCTCTTTTGTTCCCGGCACTGGGAAGGTAGGAAAATTGCGCCACTGATTCGCATCGGAACCCGGGGCCCCGGTGATATAAACCCGCACTCTGTCTGCCTGCACAGTCGTGTTTTTGTCCCCTTTAAGATAACGGTCAAAAAAGGCGATGCGTTGAGCCAATAAATCTACAGCGCCATTGTCCGGCATCTTATGCTCACCGTGGCTATTGCTGTGCAATTGGCTGCGAAAGGTTTGTGCGTGACCCCAGGGACCAACGAGTAGATAGCGATTGGCGTTGTTTGGATCTACTTTTTCCAGTCGTTGGAAATAATCGATGGGGCCAACCGTCATATCGTACCAACCGTCCGTAATGAACATCGGTAAATCCAGTTCCGATAATTCTTCGTCGGTAAAATGGATCGGCTGCCAGTAATCATCGTCAAGGGGATGGGACATCACCTCCCGCCATGACGCGAGTTTGTCACCGGCTAGTACCGCTTCAGCCGCATCGACTAGGGGGCGTTTACGCAGAGCTTCTCCCCACAGCGGGTGTTTAAGCACGCTCATATCACCGTAAGGTGCATCGAGTTCATCCCAGCTTTCAATGTTGGCGACGGGATACCACTGCATCAAGATACCGCGCGCTGGTACGCCACCAATAAATGGAAAAGCGGACACACAATGGCCAACAAATGCCGTTGGCATAATACACTTAAGTGCCTCGGGCTTGGCTCTAGCCGCTGACAGTTGAGTACCCCCCGCGTAGGATGAGCCTTCCATGCCGACATTACCGTTGCACCAGGTTTGCTCGGCCAACCAGTTAATACTGTCGTAGCCGTCTTCCACTTCGTCTTTCAAGAAATGAAAGGTGCCTTCGGACTGCCCCTGCCCTCGAGTCAGTTGAAAAACAAAGGCGTAACCTGCCTCTAAATAGCGATCGATCGGCCATTGGTCATGCCTTGATGGTCGATACATTGGGTACGGTGAGCGATGGAAAATAACCGGGAATTTTCCGGGGCCCTCTGGCAGAAATAGTTCCGTAAAGAGCTTCACTCCGTCACGCATAGGGGCCATTGCAATCATCGACGGTTGGCGTGGTGTTGGGTCTTGCTCTGGCGGTGGAGCATATTTTGCTTTTTGCCAGGCATCGAGACGCACTTGATAATTTTTCATTGACAAACCTCCCCATCAAGACAAATCGACCTACTTGCAATCCGACGACGGATCGCATGGTGACGTTGCTTTGAGATAGGCGAGAACAGGACCAGTATCAATGCGATTGAAAGGAAGATAAGCGGTATGATCATAAACCCTAAATAAAGTCCTAAAACCGCTGATTGACTCTGCGCGGTTGTCGTCGCGTCGTAGCCAAAGTAGCCGACCATACCTAAAGAAATGCCAGAACCAAGACCTAAAGTGATTTTATAAAATAGGGTGAATAAAGCGAAATAGGTTGCCGTTCGATTTTCTTTGAATTTAAAAATACCGTAATCAGCAATATCGCCCAACATTGAAGGGTAAAGTACCGTTAAACCTGAGGCGGCAATAAATGGGCCTCCAGCGAACAGTAATGCTACTGGCCATGCAACACCTGGTTTTAGGAACAGACAACCGGCTAGGCAAAGCATGAACAATAACAAACCAAATGCAAAAGATTGCGCTTTATTGGTCTTATGAACCAGTCTCAACCATAGCGGAATAGAACACAAAGCGGCCACATTACCCAAAAGGAAAATTGTCGCGATAGATTCACCCAGGTCTAAATAGCTGTCCAAATAGATAAATAGGAGCCCCGTCCACATACCAAACCCCGTGCCCGCAAAGGAAAAAAACAGCATAAAGAGCAGCAAAGGCTTGTTTTGAACCACTGTTTCAATCAGAGATCGCAGCGTTTCTCTATTTTTGGTTTTTATCGAATATCCCGCAGGGGCGGCAAGGTACATAATGCACAGGGAAATCAGCATTAATACAGCACCAAAATAAAAAGCCGCATTCAGGGTTTCAGGAGTGTATTCAGACGTAGCGAAGATCGGCAAAAACGGAAACAGGAAAAAGCTTATTTGCCCGATATAGAAAAAGGTCGTGCGATAGCCAAAAACCCGAGCGCGTTCAGTGTAGTCGCTCGCCAGTTCAACACCCCAAGCACTACAGGGAATTTCATAGACCGTCAGCGCTAGAAAAAATCCAAAAAGACTGAAAAGTAGATAGTAACGAGATATGACATCAGGTGGTACAAACAGAAAATAGGAAGCGATCAATACCAGTATGCCTCCGACCAATACCCATGACTTACGCTCACCACCTGCTACACGATGGCGGTCAGAGAGGTAACCCACCATCGGGTCAGTAAACCCATCAAACATGCGAGACAGCAATATAACCGCTGCAATGGTCGTTAACTCCAGATCAAAATATTTTGCATAGACGCCAGGCAATACACTCCATATGGGGTTTGCTAAAAAATAAGCCGCCGTCATGGGCGCTGCAAAGGAGACCAAACCCAAAAAACCGGGTTTATCTTTTGCGCCACTGTTGGTGTTTGGAATCCCTTGCGGAGAATCATCCATGATTAATGCCTACAAGCTGACGCCGCATATAGCTTTCCATTCCAGCAAGGCCACCTTCAGTACCCAGGCCGGATTGACCCGCAGGTTCCGAGGAAAGCGCATGTCCCGCGCCCTCGCCTGCCATGGCGCAGGCATTAATAAACACCGAGGAACGTATGCCCTTAGCCATTTTCATGCTGGTCGCAAGGCTTGCGGTCCAGACGTAGGATGCCAGCCCATATTGGGTGCTGTTGGCTAGCTGTATGGCTTCCTCCGTATCTTTAAAACTTGTGACCGATAACACTGGGCCAAAAATTTCTTCCTGCGCAATCCCTGCGGTCGGTGACACATTGCGGAACACCGTAGGTGCAACAAAGTAGCCACCAGTTTCGGTTAATAAGCGACCGCCGCCCATCACAAGTTCTGCTCCCTGCTCCGGTGCTGTGTCGATATACTGCATAACCTTGGCACATTGTTTAGCAGTGACCAGCGGTCCAAACGTAGTTTTAGGATCCAGTGCATCTCCGGGCACAATGTTATGAAGCCGGCTTGACACTTTTTCGATCAGTGTTGCTTCGATGTCATGCTGTACTAACAACCGAGTGCCAATACTGCACACCTGCCCTTGATTCAGCAGAAGTAGTTGCGCAATACCGTCTGCCGCCGCGTCGAGATCAACACCGTCAGCAAACACAATATGGGGGGATTTTCCGCCGCACTCCGCCGTGACGACTTTCATATTGGATTGACCGGCGTACTGCAACATCAGTTTTCCGACCATTGAAGAGCCGGTAAACGCCAACATATCCACGTCGTGATGCAAGCCCAGCGCCTGGCCGACAGTTTCGCCTAATCCCGGCACCACATTAAACACGCCTTGAGGCAAGCCCGCCTCCAATGCTAATTGCGCTATGCGAAGCCCCGAGCGCGATGACAGTTCGGAGGGTTTAAGCACGACACAGTTACCCGCCGCCAATGCGGGCGCCACTTTGAGTACGGTATTGAAGCTGGGAAAATTCCACGGCACAATTGCCGCAACAACGCCATGGGGAACTCTTCTTTGGGTCACAAAGTTTGTCAGGTCGCTGGTAAACAGATCGCCGCTAAGCTTGTCGATCGCTTCGGCATAGAAGTGCACTAAGCTGGCTGCCGCTGCGGCATTACAAAAACCCAGACTGATGGGTTTACCCATTTCTTCAGCATCCAGTGCATCAAGTGATGGGGCTTCTGCCGCAATCAGATCGGCAAAACGATGTAGGGTTTTCTTTTTAAACGAAGGCGGCGCATCACACCAGCGACCGTCATCGAAGGCGGTGCGGGCCGAGGCCACGGCGCGATCAACATCCTGCTGGCTACCCGTCGGAATGGATAGCAGGTATTCGCCTGTCGACGGTGAGACGACCTCGAACAAATCCTCACTGGTGGAGTCCCTGAGGTCACCCTCAATCAGTGGTCTCACTTCTAAAGCGGCCTCCGAAATACTTGCTGTAGGTGCGCTACCGTTACTAGCTGTTTGCATAATTTACTCCGTGTTCTATCGCCCACTTACATAGACGCGGCAATGGTGATTTTTTCTTCCAAGCAATGCTCTTTAAATATGGCTCCATGACCCGGCGTTTCAGCCAAGTGAATTAATCCGCCAATTTTTTTGTCGTAACTCATCCCTCCAATCACGGGATCGCCTTTAAAACCAAACGCAGAATCTAAATCAATAAAATGAATATTGGGCCTCGCCACGGCTAAATGAGCGGCGGCACTCAGGGCCAGGCGAGATTCCGCAAAGCAGCCAATCATGCACTTGCTGTTGGCAGCTTCCGCGATGGCATTAATTTTTAAAGCGGTGTGAATGCCACCCGCCTTTCCGAGTTTGATATTGAGGTAATCTACCGCGCCGTTTTTCACAAGCTTCAGTGCGTCTTTATCATCAAATACCGATTCATCAGCACAGATCGGCAAAGCCACCTTCTGTCGTAGCTTCTGGAAATTATCAATATCCCAAGCGGCCAATGGTTGTTCTGCGTATTGAAGATGGAATGGCTCCATCGCCTGAATATTGGCTACGGCGGTCGGGTAGTCCCAACCCTGATTGGCATCAATTTTGATCGCCACATGCGGGCCAAGTTGCTCCCGAATTGCTTTCACATGAGCCACATCTTCAAGCCCTGGCCGCCCTACTTTAAGTTTGATGGCGTTAAAACCTTGCTCAATAACCGAGGTGGCACGTGAGACGGTTTGCTCAACGGTGTCTTGGATACCGATGGTCAGGTCTGTACGGATTTCTCTTGTTCGATCGTTGTTTGAAACCTCACCACCGAGCAATGCGTAGAGCGGTAACCCTGCCGCCTTTGCTAACAAGTCATATAGGGCCATGTCGAAAGCGGAACGAATAGAAGGCTCGGAGATCGTAAACGCATTGATCTCGGCCATCCGGGATTCAATGGCCAGTGGGTCTTTACCAACGATCAAGCGTGCTAATTGCTGGGCGGTTGAGTAATTGCTTTCCTGTGAGTCACCGGTAATGGGGGCAAAGGGACTGGCCTCGCCCCACCCAAACAAGTCGTTGTCGGTGGAGATCTTTACCGCGACATTGCGCGCGCAATCCAATTGTCCAATGGGGGTTTTGATCGGATGAGTGAATTCCACATTGAGTTTATATATCTCTACGCATTTGATTTTCACGTTAAGATTCCATCGGTATTTTTGGGGCCGTAGCTTTACCATCATCAACGCACCGCGCCGACACCTCCATGCCAAGTTGCCGCATGACAAACGCCAACCAATGGGTATACTGAGTCACCAAACTATCTCGCCCAGTGGCCTGGCCATGGCCTGAGTTTTCCCAAACGCGGAGCAGTATCGGGGACTTGCTTTTATTCGCAGCTTGTAAGCGCGCAGCAAATTTTTGTGCGTGCCAGGCTGGGCAACGTGGATCTGTATCACCAGCCGTCAAATAGGTCGCTGGATATTCGCCGTCATGTGAGAGCAGGTGATAGGCAGAATAGGCTGCCATCGTTTGAAGATCATCCGAACTATTTGGGTCCGCAAGTTCAATCTCGACACAGTAACGCCCGTAACCATGATGCAGCGCGCCGATCAGGTCGAGAAACGGCACTTGCGGCACAATTGCCTGCCATAAATCTGGTCGCTGTATCATAGCCACGGCAGCCATTAACCCGCCATTAGAGGCACCAGTAAGCGCGAGCTTCTTGGGGTCTGTACGATTATTCGCAATCAAATCTTCCGCGATGGCGTACAGATCCTTGTAGCCATTTTGCTTATTTTGTCTGCGACCACCCTGCCACCAGACCTTACCAAACTCAGAACCACCTCGCAGATTACCAAGAATATAAACGCCACCCATTTTAACAAACGCCGCGATGGCACCCGGATATTCCGGCGGTCGAGCCGAATTATAACCGCCATAGGCGTAGATTAAGGTAGGCTGCGGCTTGCTTGTGTCCGTTTTTGCGAGACGAAGGCTGTGGTAAGGAATACGCGTGCCGTCTTCAGAAATAGCCCAATGATCTTCTACGACGACATTATCTAAGGTGATCCGAGGTACCTGTAAAACTTCAAGACGATCAGAAGCCAGACGGTGACGATACACCCCCCAAGATTCGCACAGCGTTGAAAAACCAAATATATATTCCTGTTGGGGTTCACTTGACGCTAGGTTTTGAATGGAAAAGAATACTTCATCGGCAATACCACCTTTACCTGGCAGAGGAACTTCACCCACTAACCGACCGCGAATATCAAAAATTCGAACACGTGAATAAGTGTCAACGAATTCAGAAATATAGAGCAAGTCATCCACAGGCGTTATCGAACGAATAACCGAGCTTGATTCAGGAATCAAATCTATCCATGTCTTCGGGTCACTTCGTGTTTCTGTTTCCAGAGAAATGGCAACGACCCGCCCTCTAGGCGCGTTCAAGTTTGTGATCGCAATTAACTGATTGCCAATGACATGACCTGTTACTGAACATTGTTCTGAAACAAAGGTTTGCCATTGAGAACCCGCTTGCTCTGTGTCCCGAAACGCAATAGGACGTGCCTCCAGCAAGCCCTGATAAGCGAGATGAAACCTCCCGTCAGGAGAGACCATCATTAGAATATAGTCGTGCCCTTCTGGGTCCTGCTGAGGTAATTGAATTTGTGTTTGACTTCCATCCGCAATGGAATGAAACAGTATCTGCTGTTGGAATTTTTCTGGTTCGCCTACCAATGCCTGAAAATAAAAGCCACTGTTATCAGGTAGCCAACGGGCGCCTCCCATCCAACCGTCCATTAAGGTCTGCGCAGGAGGCTGTGGCAAACTTTTACCGGTCTCTACATTGATTAACCGTATGGTATTGTTTTCACTGCCATCTTTACATATTCCAACGGCCAGCAACTGGCCATCCGGAGAAGGCGAAAACCAGGGAATGCTAGCGGGTGTGTCGATAATCTCACGTTCAATACTATACACCAACCTGCCTGCGCCATAGGGCGTGTCCGATATGATAATACCGGATCTATTTTGGATGCTACCTAAGCGGAACCACCGTTCGCCAGCACAACGTGGAACCGCATTGGTCCGACCCGCCAAGTAATTTGATACGCTCGTTTTTAGTCTTCCATAGTTCGGCCATGACTGCACATACTCATCGGCCAGACAGTTTTGTGCGGCCTGCCATTGCAACACTTCTTGTGTATTTGACTCCAACCACTGATAGGGATCTGGAAATTCTATGCCAGCTACCCTGCACTGGGTTTGATCAGTGCGTGTCATTGGATAATTTAATTCGGTCATTGATATGTAATCCTAGAACATTTGTAAATCAAAACAAAAAGCCTGCAACTACCGTTACGCAAGATCATTTTTAATGCACTGGCCCCCACGGAGAATCAGCGGAATATTCTGTTGTGCATTTTCGAAACCTGACAAGTCCTTAAGCGGGTCGAAATTAAGAACGATCACGTCAGCGAGGGCCCCTGGAGCGATACAACCCAAGTCTCCAGTTCTCTGTAAAATCTCGGCATTAATCGAAGTAGCTGAGCGCAGCACGTCAATCGGTTTACTCACTGCCCCGCGATGCCGAAATTCACTTCCCTGCAACGGGTGATAATTAACATCGAGCAAATCAGATCCCAGACCCAACTTAACGCCAGCTCGCTGACAGTTTTCTATAGATATTAAGGTGCGTTCGTAAACGCCCTGTATTTTATCTAGGCTTGCGGACGGCAGACCCAAAGCTTCACCTTGAGTACTAATCACATGCATGGTCGATAGTGTTGGGACGACGTAGACGCCTTTTTCAGCGAGTAATTCAGCGGTATCGCGGTGAATTTCAGTCCCATGCTCAATGGTTCTCACGCCAAATTCCGCACAACGTCTGGCGCCGTCATCGGTATGGCAGTGAGCCATCACATAGGTGCGGTGAGTTGAGGCCTCGTAAACCGCCGCACGAATCTCTTCTTCAGTATACTGAGGCATCCAGATAGGATCTGTTGGTGAAGAGACTCCACCGGATACGAATATTTTGATTTGATGGGCGCCCTTTCGCAGCTCTTCGCGGACCGCCTTACGGACTTCATCTACCCCATCGGCTACTCTAGAGATAGAACCTGCATAATGGCCGCAATTACAGGGTTCACTTACATCTCCAGGCCGCATATCACCATGGCCACCGGTTTGTGAAATGGCTTTGCCTGCATAGAAAAAACGTGGCCCTTGAATAAGGCCGTCTTCGATAGACTGCCATAGCCCCCGATCGCCTCCACCGGCATCACGCACGGTGGTGAATCCACGTTGCAACATGCCTTCTAAAATACCGGCAGCATGGTTGGCCAGTAACGAAGGCGGCATACGATCATTGGTATAGAAGCTGTAAGTGGGTGTGTTGGCGTGCACGTGGGCGTCAATGAGGCCCGGCATTAACAAACGACCGGCACAATCTATGTATTTGGCATCTTTAAGTTTTACAGATTCTCTAGTGATTTCTTTTATACGGTCAGACTTGATTACAACCGAAGCGCCATCAATCAGCTGCTCGTTGACACCATCAAAAACACGGCAATTTTCAAACACTGTAATCATACTAGCACCACTGAAACTCGAAAAATATGATTCCAAAATTCGACTCCCCAAGACACAGAGAATTCAACCCAATATAAATTATTGAATAATTTGGAACCGATAATTAGTGATTTTTGGTCAACTAAATCGCTCCCGAAAGACGATCATTGATTAACGGGAGCGATTACTGCGTATCAGTAGTTGTATATTAATTGAGCGCCATAAGTGCGAGGTCTTAAACGAACCGTACCATCAAAGACCGCCTCATATGGATCGACTTTGCCATCTTCATTGGTGAAATTTTCGACGAAGAGCGACAAACCCCATTGATTATCCTGAGATTCAATACCAAAACTTAAACGGGCATTAAATATCTCATCCGATGCAAAACCCGTATCCTGTTGAAGCAATTCCGAATAGTAATTTCCGCTCGTAGCGATTCTTGCTTGCATTGCATTTTCCAAAGGGAAAATATACTCGACACTAAATCCTGCGGTATATTCTGCGGATAAATTAGTACGGTCCCCCTCATTAAACAGCACGCTGCCTGCTGAAATTACATCATCATCAAATGTCAGATCATTCCAACCAACATTTAACCCCAGAGTCAGTCCATCAGTGGGTTGCATTGAAATATTTGCGTCTAAGCCAATACCGCTAACAGATTCAGAGTTGACGGTCTGAGCAAAACCGCCGCCAGCATCGACTGTTTGAGCTGCGTCTTGCCAATCAGTGTAATAGATAGCCGTTTCATAGGTTAAGCGATGATTAAGCAAAAATCCCTTTACACCAAACTCATAAGATAAGAGGGCATCAGGTTCAACTGGCTCCGCATTGGGGACTAAAATTGAAGGAGGCTGGTTAAATCCGCTACGGAAACCACGGGCAACAGAACCATAAACAGTCAAATCATCACTGGGGTAGTAGGTTAAAACAATGCGACCAGATAAGTCATCAAAGTCATTCTCCAAGCCCAAGTTCTCAGGCCCTGTAAAGTTGCTCACTTTTAACGTATCCACTGTATCTTCAAAGTAGCGAGCCCCGATCGTGATATCCAGTTTGTTATCGAGCAAGCTACGAGTTATTTCGCCAAATACCGCGTAGGATTTCGACTCATCAACAACATGAAAGTTATCAGCGAAAAACGCTGACAAAGATTGAACGATAAGTTGATCAAGCGTTCGATAGAAAACACCAGCAGACCACTGCCAAGGCCCGTCGATCGCCGATGCGGCACGAACTTCCTGACTAAATATTTCAGCGTCCAATTGTTGCCCAACAATCACTGGAGCACCGAACGATGCTGCAATTTCAGAATTGGTTGTATAGTCCATCTGACTTGTAGCACTCAGTACAGAAAATGATGGAAAATCATATTCCATCTCTAGAGTTAAGACATCATAATCCCTGATGTCTGGCTGATCGAGATCAAAGATTGTTGTATAGTCATCAGCGCCTCTTGATGGGGCACTGTTTTCAATTCGCGAAGCTGACGCACCGAATTCTATTGCTAGTTCATCTGTTGGCTGAGCGTTTACTTTAATCCTATAAGCACCAATTTCACTGTCATTTACATCTTCACTGCTTGGTGCGTCAATAAATCCTCCTAAATCGCTATAGCTCGCTACGGCACGGATCGCTAGTTTGCCTGGTATCAGCGGCATATTAGCGGCAACATCACCACTGTAACTGCCATCGCCATCTTCAGTTGATTCAAACCGAGCACGTGTTTTAACTTCAAATTTTTCTAAGTCTGCATCATGAGTTAGCACTCGGACAACACCACTTAACGCACTAGCCCCAAAAAGGGTACCTTGGGGACCACGCAAAACCTCGACACGCTCTACGTCAAATGCACCGACATCGGGGACAAAATTAAAGTTAACAAAAGAAAACGGTAGCTCGTCAAGATAATATCCTACCGTCGTGGACGCAAAAAATGGCGCAGCTGAGCCTCGAATTGAGATCACGTTTTGGCCCGGCTGGGTTTCAACAAGATTGACGCCCCCCACACCATTCAACACATCAGAGATGCTTCTTGCACCTGCATTATCAAGGTCAGAACCCTGAAGCACTGCTATTGATATCGGCGTCTCTACAAGAGTTTGCTCGCCCCGCTTTTGCGCCGTCACAATAATCTCATCAATCCTACCCTGAGCCGTGGCAGCCTCATCGCCCTGCGCCATAGCTGAGCTGGCTCCACCTGCGGCGGCAAATAGCCCTACCATGGTGGCGAGCAATGTTTTCTTTGTATTCATTTTACTGTTCATATTTATCCTCTCCCTTTGATTATGCTGCGCCACTTTTTCACTGTCTGAAATGGTGATCGCACCTTTGCTGGAAAGGCTAACTTCAAGTCCTGAACCCTCGAGTAGCAGTGTTAATGCGTCCATCACTGCGTACTGCCCTACTACTGGGCGGGCTTTGCGTGTGAAGACCTGTTCGTAGGAGTAGAGCATTTGTATGCCGGTTTGTTTGGCGAAGCGGTTTAGGGCTTCGGCGGCATTTAGCGGTGGGATGCTAATAAATATTTCCCGGGCTAAGTCCACATGATGTTGCTGGTCTTTGGCCTGGGTTGTGGCTGTTAAGCCATAGCTACCGCTGTTGCTGTGTTGCTGGGTTAGGCTGTTACTCTGTGCGTTAACAGCGCCTAGCAATAAACAAACAATGCTTAATGTTCCTACAAGACTTCTTACTGGGTTGTAACCTGATGTTGCCTTGCAGTGCTTGTAATGCGCTGGAAGGAAAAACCCGCTATGGATAATTGGTTTTTTTTCATCAGGGGGAGATTGGTGGGCCACAGATGCCATGGGGAGAGCTGCGGCTGTTGGGCTAACTATGGCCTCTGGCGGGCTTGGCATGGGGTTCAGGATGAGGGGCCGGATGAGAGTGTTACCTGGCCGTTGGCCAGGTGATCTACCTGTATATTAAAGTTGCTCTCGAGCACGTCGAACATGGCGTTGGTTTCGCCAATGCGAAACTGGCCGCCAATTTTGAGGGTTTTGAGGCTGGGGTCGGTGATGCGGATATTCAGCTCGGAGTAGCGGCTGATTTCGTGCACTACCTGCTCTAGGCTTTCGCCGGCAAACATTACTAGGCCTGTGTGCCAGGCGAGCTGCCTGTCGAGCTCTTGCTGGTCGATGGACTCTAGGGTCTGCAAAAAGCTGGCTCTGTTGGTGGGCGGCTGGTTGCTGCCCCTGTGGCTGCTGTCTACCCGCTCTAAGGTGCCTATCTGCCCTGCTTTGAGGGTTGCTAGGTCAATGCGCGGGTTTGTCTGCTGCTGGCTGTTTAGTGGTTCGCCCATAACCTTTACTTTACCTTCGGTCACTGTGACCTTGACCACTTCGCCCTGCTGCAGATACACGCTAAAGGCGGTGCCCACTGCTTGCACTAGGCCATCGCCGGCATATACCTGAAATGGTATTTTTTTGTTGGGGGCTACATCGAAATGGGCTTCACCCTGTAGCAGGTAGATCTTGCGGCTGTGCTCGCTGTACTCCACCCGCACCTTGCTGTTGGTGTTGAGCAATATGCTGGAGTTGTCGCTGAGGCGGGTGGTGCTCTGCTGGCCTATGGCGGTTTGATAGAGGCCGTTGCTGGCGCTGGGGCTGGTGGGCTGCAGGTATATTGATAGCACCACCAGAGCTAAGCCGAGCAGGCACAGGGCACTGACCCCGCGCACTGAGACTGCTGTATGTAGCAGCCCTGCCCACTGGGCTTGCAGCCCCTGTACTAGGCGTTGGCTGAGGCTAATATGCTGTTTTTCTAGGGGCACAGCCAGGACGGTGAGTACATTGAGCAGCCCCCAGAGCTCGGCCAGGCGCTCAAGTTCGTCCCGATGAGCTGGACTGTTGGCCATCCAGCGTTGCAGCTCGTCCTGTTCGGCAGGGCTCAGGGGCTGGTCGCCATCTAGCTTGACCATCCAGCTGGCTGCTTCACGCTCAATGGCGCTACTGTCGGGGAATTCTAATACATTGTCCATGCTATGCCTCCTCCCCTTTGTTAATAGCTGCCTCTGTGGCTCTGCGAGCGTCGCGCTGCTCGTCAAAGTCGCTGTGTTCGCGCATATAGGCGCTGGTTTGTAACATGCCGTTGCGCATATGCTTTTCTGCTGTGCTCATGGAGATACCCAGTCGTTCGGTGATCTCTTTGTAGCTAAAGCCATACACCTTGCGCATAAGGAACACCCGCCGGCATTTTGGCGTTAGCAGCGCTGCGGCTTCGCAAAATGCGCCTAGATATTCTTGGGTTTCCATATGTGCCTCAACGCTGCTTTCAACACCTGTAATGGAGTTCTCGTCAAAATCCACTATATGGTCGGCGATCTGGCTACTTTTTTTGCGAAGTCCTTCAAGGGCTACGTTGCGGGCAATTTGAAAAAGGTAGGCTTTGGGGTGCTCTATATCCCGTTCAAGCTCCACGTTATAAGCTTTGAGGAAGGCCTCCTGGGTAACGTCGTCTATATCTTGCTGACGGTATAAAAACCGCGACACAAAGCGCTTAATGCCGTCTTGGTTGGTCAAAAATGCTTGGGTCACCGCGGACAGTTGCTGCAACCCGGCGCGGTTGTTTGGTTTGTCATTGGCCATCGAATAGTCACAACCCAGTAGTGCTTTGTAAATCCGTTTAGCGGCTCGATTAAAAGCTACCCCTCGGGTTTAAGTGTAGACAAGATTTTGGGGTTGGTAGGCTGAGGTGGAGGATGAGACTTTTGACATAAACCGGGAAGACGACGCCACATCGCCTTGAACCTCCCGGAAATAGGGGCCTTAATTAGAATTGTTTTTGCGCCGAGTCGCTTAAATCCTCTATGTAGTCAGTTATCATTTTTGATTTTTTGGTGAGTTCTTGCAGGGCGATGTTTTTGGCAATCTGAAATAAAAACGATTTGGGCGAGCGAATTTCCTGGGTTTTTTCTGCCTTGTAAGCCTTTAAAAACGCTTCTTGGGCCGCGTCGTCAACATCTTGCGAGCGATGCAAAAACCGCGCGAGGAATTTTTTAAGAAATAACTAATGAAGATAAGCCGACAATTTTGTTAATACTCATACCGCTGCTACCTCGTTATCTTGGCGTATCAGGTATAAATAATAGTAAAAAACTCCACCAGCTATAGCAGCCACAATCAGGGTCTTAAGCACAAATCGTAGAGACAGCTCACCAGAGAGAAAGGTATAGAGCAACGTGATCATATCTCCTACCAAAATACAGACCACAATGCCCAGCGTGAGATAGGTAAGCCATTGCCGCACCGGTGAGGCTCGTAACGCTGGCTCCTGCTTAATATGGTTAGCAATCTTGGCACAGATAAAAAGAAATACAGGTACCGCAATGATCAGCGCAGAAGTAGAAAAGCGAATCGCCCTGCGCACTGTATCCTCATTCCGGGTGTAATTAGCATCAGGCAAACCCAGATGAATAAACTGGAACAACAGGTTGCCAAGATTCCACGCACTGATATAAAGCATGGTAAACATGGTTAAATATAAAAATGTGTCTCTAGCCATAAACTGCGGTGTTGGCTTTGGAATAGGGACAACAAAATCCACCGTAGAGAACTCGCCAAGAGCATTTTTGATCTGGGTGTTGGCCCAACCCGCCTGCTTTAAATGCTCTTGAATGCTGGCACGCGATGCGCCTGAGGCCAGTGCCTCTTTAACAAAAACTGATAGTGCTGGCTCTGCCATACTCTCTCCCTCTGTCTGTTGATACAAACTCCGTTGTTTTTCAGGCGCAGCCTGAGTTTGGCTCACAGTTAAGAGTAGACCATGGGCAAGCAAGTATCACAGGGTTGCGCAAGCGAAACTTGCAGAGCATGTATATTATGATAATATACAAGAATGACTGATTGGACGCAGACAACTGGATTTGAATGGGATCATGGCAACTCTCGCAAAAACGAGACCAAGCATGATGTCAGCCGATCAGAGGCTGAACAGATATTTTTTAACCAGCCTATTTTGATGCTAGAAGACCCCAAGCACAGCCAGAAAGAAAGCCGCTATCACGCACTGGGAATAACAGACATGGCTAGGCTACTGCATATCACCTTCACCCTCCGCGGCTCTGGGAGTCTAATCAGAATTATTTCTGCGCGCGATATGCACAGAAAAGAGAGGAAATTTTATGAGCAAGCTGAAAGAGACACCTAAATTTAATTCGGTAGCCGAAGAGCGCGCCTTTTGGGAGACCAACGATTCAAGCGAGTATGTCGATTGGACCAAAGCCAAAACGGCAACCTTTGCTAATTTAAAACCATCGACCAAAACCATATCTCTGCGTTTGCCGGAGGGTTTACTTGATCGCATTAAAATTGAAGCCAACAAGCGTGATATGCCCTATCAGTCGCTGATTAAAGCTTGGCTTGCGGAAAATGTGGAGGAAAGTAGACACTACAAATAGCGGCGTCACTCCAGTGAAGACTGGCGCCTGATTATTTGCGTATGGATACCAGCCTACGCTGGCATAACGGCGGTTGAAGGGATATCTAACCCTGCTTTGCTTCCTGCATAACCAACAGATCCTGAACCGCCAACTGCGCAATAGGCGTAAGCCCAATATCTGCCCCAGCAGCCTGTTCAGTAATCAAATTTTTCATTGGCGGTGACCAAAACTTTTCGAGGTGCTGAGCCACCTGATCGGCCACCATTTTATCAGTGCCATTGGCACTCATATTTAGAGCAATCTGATTCACCATTTTTACTAAGCGGTCGAGTTTTGATGCTGACATGTTGTTTCTCTCAGTTAATTCTTTGGCCATGGGCATAGATTACATGCCGGCCTGTTCTGCTAAAGCCTACCAGGGTTAAACCCGCTGTGTCGGCTAGTTCTATGGCCAGGGATGTGGGGGCTGATAAGGCGGCCAATAAGGGGATATTGGCGCTGGCGGTTTTGGCTACCATTTCGTAGCTGGCTCTGCTGGTTACCAGCACAAAACCCTGGGCGGATTCCTGTTTGTTAATGGCACCTAATAATTTATCCAGGGCATTGTGACGGCCTACATCTTCGCGCACCAGGCGTATTTCGCCCTCTATGCTGCACCAGGCGGCGCCATGGACTGCGCCAGTTTGTTGCTGTAGCTGTTGCTCACCGCCCAGTGCAGCTATGGCTCGCTGCAGCGCCTTATGACTGATGCTTAGGTCTGCGCTTATGCTGCTGGGTGCGGTGATGGCTTGTTCTAATGATTCGGCTCCGCACAGTCCACAGCCGGTGCGCCCTGCTAGGTTGCGGCGGCGTTCTTTGAGCTTGGCGAAGGGTTCAGCTGTTATGGTTAGGGCCAGCTCTATACCTTTATCAGTTTCTATCTGCTCGCAATCCAACAGCTGTTTGGCTGAGGTTAATATGCCTTCGCTTAGGCTAAACCCCAGGGCAAAGTCTTTTAGGTCTGCGGGGGTTGCCATCATCACTACATGGGAGATGCCGTTGTATACCAGGGCTACGGCGGTCTCAGTGGCTATATTATCTATGCCCTCAGTGAGTTCTCCGGCGTTCCATACGGTGCGAGTGACTTTGCCAGAGTTACCGCTCATCAGCCTAGCCCTGGGCTTCCTGCAACTGGGCTTTCTCTAACAAGCCTAGCTGCTGTTTATCAAAGGATTTTTGTCGCGCCTGCCAGTTGGAGGGCTCGGTCACTTTGCTCAGCTGCACTGCAGTAACCTTGTACTCTGGGCAGTTGGTAGCCCAGTCACTGTTATCCGTAGTGATCACATTGGCACCGGATACCGGGTGATGGAAGGTGGTGTACACAACCCCAGGTTTTACTCGGTCGGTAACATTGGCGCGCAGCACTGTGTCCCCTACTCGGCTGTTTATACCTACCCAATCGCCATGGTTAATACCGCGCTCTTCAGCATCATGAGGGTGGATTTCCAGCAGGTCTTCGCCGTGCCATTCGCTGTTGTCTGTGCGTCTGGTTTGGGCGCCTACGTTGTACTGGGACAGAATACGACCAGTGGTTAGCAACAGCGGAAACTTGCGGTTGGCGCGCTCGGTGGTGGGCACATATTCGGTCATGGCAAAGAAGCCTTTACCGCGCACAAATTCGTCGATATGCATAATCGGCGTGCCATCCGGGGTGTTGTCATTGCAGGGCCACTGGATACTGCCCAGTTGTTCTAATTTGTCGTAAGACACCCCATTAAAGGTCGGGGTTAGGCGCGCAATCTCATCCATAATCTCTGAGGGATGGTTGTAGTCCATCTCGCAGCCTAGAGCATTGGCTAAGGCCATGGTGCCTTCCCAATCAGCTTTGCCGCTTAATGGTGGCATGGCTTTGCGCACTCGGGAGATTCTTCGCTCGGCATTGGTAAAGGTGCCATCTTTTTCTAGGAAAGAGGCACCGGGCAAAAATACATGGGCAAATTTGGCGGTTTCGTTAAGGAAGATATCCTGCACCACCAAGCATTCGATTGAGCGCAATGCGGCCTCTACATGCTGTGTATTGGGGTCGGACTGGGCTATATCTTCGCCCTGGCAATAGAGGCCCTTAAAGTCGCCATCCAGTGCCGCATCAAACATATTGGGAATACGCAAACCAGGCTCACTATCTAGGGTAACGCCCCACTCTCCTTCAAATAACTCGCGGGTGGCACTGTCGGAGATATGGCGATAGCCGGGCAGCTCATGGGGGAACGAACCCATATCACAGGAGCCCTGCACATTATTTTGCCCCCGCAGCGGGTTTACGCCCACGCCGTCGCGACCAATATTGCCGGTCAGCATGGCCATGTTGGCAATACCCATTACAGCGGTTGAGCCCTGGCTGTGCTCTGTTACACCCAGGCCATAGAAGATCGCGCCATTGCCGCCTGTGGCATAGAGCCGCGCCGCAGCACGCAGATCTGCAGCAGGTACGCCTGTGATGCTCTCGGTATTCTCTGGAGAATGACGCTCGTCACCAATAAAGGCCAACCACTTTTCAAATTCGGGTACGTCGCAACGCTCTTCAATATAGTCGCGCGCTTCCAGCCCCTCGTTTACAACAACATGGGCTAAGGCATTTAGCACAGTGACATTGGTGCCGGGGCGAACTGGCAGATGATAGTCGGCGGTAATATGGGGGGAGCTAACCAGCTCAATTTTGCGCGGATCAATCACAATTAATTTGGCACCTTCACGGAGGCGACGCTTAAGTCGCGAACCAAATACCGGGTGGGCTTCGGTGGGGTTGGCCCCCATCACTACAACCACATCGGCATCGGCCACTGAGGCAAAGGTTTGGGTACCGGCAGATTCACCCAGGGTGGTTTTTAAACCAAAACCAGTGGGGGAATGGCAAACCCGAGCGCAGGTATCTACGTTGTTATTGCCAAAGCCAGCACGCACCATTTTTTGCACCAGATAGACTTCTTCGTTGGTGCATCTGGACGAAGAAATAGCACCTATGCTGGTACGGCCATACTGGCTTTGAATATCTTTAAAACGTTTAGCGGTATAAGTCACCGCCTCTTCCCAGGACACTTCTTTCCATGGGTCGTCGATACTGTCGCGAATCATGGGTACTGTAATACGGTCTTTATGAGTGGCGTAACCAAAGGCAAAGCGGCCCTTAACACAGGCGTGGCCTTCGTTGGCCTTGCCGTCTTTGTAAGGTGTCATGCGCACTACCTGGTTGCCCTTCATTTCTGCTTTAAATGAACAGCCAACACCACAGTAGGCACAGGTAGTGGTAACAGAGTGCTCAGGTTTACCAGCTTCGATAATGCTCTTTTCAGTGAGGGTTGCCGTTGGGCAGGCATTGACACAGGCACCACAGGAGACACATTCGGAATCCATAAAGTCTTCGGCCTGACTGGCGCTGACTTTGGATTCAAAACCGCGGCCATCAATGGTCAGGGCAAAGGTGCCCTGCACTTCTTCACAGGCGCGCACGCAGCGTGAGCAAACAATGCACTTGGATGGATCGAAAGTGAAATAGGGGTTGGACTCGTCTTTCTCAGCCACCAGATGGTTCTCGCCTTCAAAGCCGTAGCGCACTGAGCGCAGGCCCAGTTCACCGGCGGTGTCCTGCAGTTCGCAGTCGCCATTGGTTGGGCAGGTCAGACAGTCCAGCGGATGATCGGAGATATACAGCTCCATCACATTGCGGCGCAGCTTGGCAATTTCATCGGACTGGGTTTTGACTTCCATGCCCGCTTCTACGGTGGTAGTGCAGGAGGCGGGGAAACCGCGACGGCCTTCAATCTCAACCAGACAGACTCGGCAAGAGCCAAAGGATTTAAGCTGATCTGTGGCACAGAGGCGTGGAATTTTGACACCGCTCTCGGCGGCGGCGCGCATCACCGAGGTGCCCTCTGGCACTGTGACTTCAACGCCATCAACACTCAGGGTTACCAGCTCGGTGCTGGTGCTTTTTGGGGTACCGTAATCTGCTTGGGGTTCGTAGAATTCCAACATATCAGTTATCTCCTCTACCTTGGCCGGTAAAGTCACTCGGAAAATGTGCCAGTGCACTGCGCACTGGGAATGGTGTCATGCCGCCCATGGCGCAGAGAGAGCCCATTTCCATGGTGTCGCAAAGCTCATGCAACAAAATTAAATTATTCTCGCGATTTTCATTGGCGACAATTCGGTCGATCACTTCAACGCCGCGCACCGAGCCGATTCTGCAAGGTGTGCATTTACCGCAGGATTCCACTACGCAGAACTCCATGGCAAAGCGGGCCTGGGCAGCCATATCAGCGGTGTCATCAAACACCACTATACCGCCATGACCAATCATGGCTTTTATTGCAGCAAAGGCCTCATAATCCATAGGTGTATCCCATTGGGATTCAGGCAAGAATGCCCCCAAGGGCCCGCCCACCTGAATGGCGCGAATGGGACGACCGCTGTAGGTGCCCTGCCCGTACTCTTCCACCACTTCGCGCAGTGTTACACCAAAGGCTAACTCAATTAGGCCGCCACGTTTAATATTGCCCGCCAGCTGAATGGCTAATGTGCCGCGAGAGCGACCCATGCCAAAGTTTTGATAGGTCTCTGCGCCCTGCTCCAAAATAGTTGAGATGGCTGCCAGGGTCAGTACATTGTTGACCACGGTGGGCTTGCCAAAGAGGCCTTCGATTGCAGGCAGCGGAGGCTTGGCGCGAACCATGCCACGCTTGCCCTCAAGGCTCTCTAGCAATGAGGTCTCTTCACCGCAGATATAGGCACCGGCACCTAGGCGCACTTCCAAATGGAAGGCTTTGCCGGAACCCTGAATATTGTCGCCCAAGAAATTGGCTGCTTCCGCTCGTTCAATCGCAATATCTAACAGCTTATGGGCCACTGGATACTCTGAACGCAGATAGATATAACCCTGAGTGGCACCCACGGCCAAACCAGCGATAGCCATGCCTTCGATCAGCTGGTAAGGATCAGATTCCATCACCAGACGGTCGGCAAAGGTGCCGGAATCGCCTTCATCTGCATTGCAGACAATGTATTTTTGACAGGGCTCTTTATCCGCCGCAGCGCTGCCCCCAGCATCATGCACAGTCTGCCATTTGATACCGGCGGGAAAGGCTGCGCCACCGCGGCCGCGCAGGCCAGAGTCTTTTACCTGATCTACAATCTGCTGACCGGTCATGGCCAGGGCAGTTTTTAAGCCTTTAAAGCCATTAAGGGCCTGATAGTTATCGAGACAGACTGGATCACCCAGCCCGGCACGAGCATAGGTCAGGCGCTGTTGGCTGGCTAGATAGTCAATTTGCTCAACCTGACCCAGATACAGATCATGGCTGCTGGCATCGGCCTCGAGGGCATCTAGAATGCTCGGGATATCTTTGCTGGATACCGGGCCAAAACCTATACGGCCTGCATCTGTATCCACTTCCAGCAACGGCTCCAACCAGAACATGCCGCGGGAACCATTGCGCACCGGCTCTATGCCAGCGGCCTGCAGTGCATGGGCTGCAGCTTCGGCGCCACAGGCCAGTGCAGTGGTGTCTTGGGGAATATAAAATTTCATTGCGAGGCCCCCAGCTTAGCTACCAGCTCATCAAAGCGTGCGGCATCTACCCGCGCCACAATATCGTCATTGATTCGCACCGAGGGTGAACAGGCACAGTTGCCCAGACAGTAAACCGGCTCCAGAGTGATGCTGCCATCGGCGGTAGTCTCGTGGTAGTCGATGCCCAGGGCCTGTTTAGCATGGGCTTCAAGCTGGCGCGACCCCATAGACTGACAGGCTTCAGCACGGCAGATCTGCACTGTATTGCGGCCTACAGAATGGGTTTTAAAATCGTGGTAAAAACTGATAACGCCGTGAACTTCGGCGCGGGAGAGATTCAGGCCAGTGGCAATTGCAGGCACTGTGGACTCTGGAACATAGCCCAACTCCCCCTGAATGGCATGCAATAACGGTAAAAGTCCGCCGGGCACGGCTTGATATTGGGTCACAAGATGACTGATGTCAGCGATATTTTGAGCGCTTGTTTCCACGTCTATTTAACTCCTATTGCTGAGCGACTCTACTACCCTACCCCTAAGGACGCAAAGCCAACTCCAGTAGCGGCGCAGTCTATCACCTTAAACCCACTGATTTCGGGCCCTAAGCGACTCTTATTTATCTAATAAGGACCACTACTCTATGCCTTGCTAGCCCCCAGTGCGCGGGCATGAAACGCCATATGTTCCCCTATAAACGTAGCAATAAAAAAGTAACTGTGGTCGTATTCTGGTTGCATACGAATATCCATGGGGAAGCCGGCGTGTTTTGCGGCTTCTATTAGCAGCGGGGTCTTAAGTTGCTCGTCAAGAAAGTTATCTGCCTCACCCTGGTCTACCAGCACCGGCAGATGCTCTGAGGCCTCAGCAACCAGAGCCACGGTGTCGTACTGGGCCCAGCTATCTCTGTCTGCACCCAGATAGTTGCCCAGGGTTTTATGCCCCCAGGGGCAATTTAATGGCGAACAGATCGGCGAGAAGGCTGACACAGATTTAAACTGGCCCGGGTTTTTTAAAGCAATGCTCAGGGCCCCATGGCCTCCCATGCTGTGTCCGGAGACAGCTGCGCGCTGGCCATCCACGGGGAACTGGGCATTAATCAACGCCGGCAACTCATCCACCACATAGGAATACATCTGATAATGCTCGGCCCAGGGCTGCTGGGTGGCATTGACATAGAACCCGGCGCCCAGACCCATATCGTAGGCAGCATCCGGGTCATCCGCCACGCCCTCACCTCTGGGGCTGGTATCTGGGCAGACTACGGCAATGCCATGCTCAGCGGCATGCTGCTGAGCACCGGCTTTTTGCACAAAGTTCTCGTCGGTGCAGGTTAGGCCAGATAGCCAGTACAGCACAGGCACTGGACCCTGGTTGGCCTGAGGTGGCAGGTAAATTGAGAATGTCATCTCGCAGTTAAGCACCGCAGACTGATGCTTATAGCGCAGCTGTTGGCCACCAAAACTCTGGTTGGCGCCTATCTGCTCTGGGGCTTGATGGGCCATTTAAAACTCCCCCTTAAAATTCAACAACGGAACGAATACTCTCGCCCGCATGCATTAAATCAAAGGCCTTGTTGATATCTTCCAGGGGCATCTTATGGGTAATTAGGTCATCAATATTGATCTTGCCATCCATATACCAGTCAACAATCTTGGGTACATCGGTGCGGCCGCGGGCGCCACCAAAGGCGGTACCGCGCCAGGAACGGCCTGTCACTAGCTGGAATGGTCTGGTGGCAATCTCTTTGCCAGCGCCGGCCACACCCACAATACAGCTCTCGCCCCAGCCTTTGTGACAGCATTCCAGTGCCTGACGCATAACATCTACATTGCCAATGCATTCAAAGCTGTAATCCACACCGCCGCCGGTCATCTGAATAATATGGTCGACCACATTGTCCACTTCTCGCGGGTTGATAAAGTCGGTCATGCCAAACTGTTTGCCCAGAGCGGCGCGGGCTGGGTTGAGGTCGATACCAATAATGCGCGTGGCGCCCACCATTTTAGCGCCCTGAATTACATTGAGACCAATACCACCCAGACCAAATACAGCCACTGTGGAACCTGCCTCTACCTTCATGGTGAAGGCAACTGCGCCAATGCCAGTGGTTACACCACAGCCGATATAGCAAATCTTGTCGAAGGGCGCATCTTCGCGCACCTTGGCCAGACTGATCTCTGGCAACACTGTGTAGTTGGAGAACGTGGAGCAACCCATATAGTGCAGTATGGGCTTGCCTTCAAAAGAGAATCTGCTGGTGCCGTCGGGCATTACGCCCTGCCCCTGAGTGGCGCGAACTGCCTGACAGAGGTTGGTTTTGGGGTTGAGGCAGAAATCACATTCACGACATTCCGCTGTATACAGCGGGATTACATGGTCGCCAGGCTTCAGATTTTTAACGCCCGGCCCTACATCGACCACTACACCTGCGCCCTCATGGCCCAGAATCGCCGGGAATGCACCCTCAGGGTCATCACCAGACAGGGTAAACGCGTCCGTATGGCAAACCCCTGTAGCTTTAATCTCTACCAAGACTTCTCCAGCTCTTGGGCCATCGAGATCGACCTCCACAATTTCTAAGGGCTTTCCTGCTCCAAATGCAACGGCGGCTCTGGTCTTCATACTCTGATTCCTCTTATAAATAATATCTTGGCGATTATTGTTATGAGTTAGTTGATTGCTGGTTGCCATACTAGGCCAAAACAGGCTATTTTGGCTATTAGAAAGCGACCTGATAATAATAACTTTAACAGCTGGTGCGCCCAATGAGACCAATAATAAAACTTGCCCTTTTGTGCCTATTAGTTAGCCCCACAGGCTGGAGCTCTGAACCCCCAGGTGCGCCAAAGGCTATTGATAAGCTGGTGATCTACACCGCGAAAAAAATTATCACCATGGAACCCGCTCTGCCCGAAGCCACCGCAGTAGCAGTCGCTGAGGGAAAAATTGTCGCTGTGGGTAGCCTTGAGTCACTGGATAGCTGGATAAAACAAACTAATAGCCGCATTGACCGTCGCTTTGAAGGCAAAGTGATTATGCCTGGGTTTATTGATCCCCATGTGCATCCCAGTCTGCCGGCTGTACTCACTCAGTTTGCCTTTATTGCGCCAGATGACTGGTCATTGCCCACCGGTGAGTTCCCCGGAGCCAAAACCCCAGAGGCCTATATTGAGCGCCTTAAACAGCTAGCCAATCAGCATACAGATAAGACCATCCCCTTTATTGCCTGGGGCTATCACCCTCTATGGCATGGCACCCTATTTCGCGAGGAGTTAACAGAGCTCTTTCCCGACCAGCCGGTGATGCTGTGGCATAGATCTTTCCATGAATTAATTGCCAATGATGCAGCCCTTAATCTGCTGGGAGTTACCGAGGCTGACTTAGTGGGCCACCCACTGACCAACTGGGCCAAGGGCCATTTCTATGAAAACGGCCTGTACGCCCTGATACCGAAAATGCCCTTTCTGTTTGACCCCGCGCGTTTTGGCAAAGGTATGCAAAACTTTATTCAGATGGTACATCAGGGTGGTGTCACCACAGCTCTGGATATGGGCACTGGCGTGTTTGGTAACCCGGATGCCGAAATTAAACTTATCCGCCATACCGTCGAGAGCACCCAAGCCCCGGCGCGAGTGATTTTGACCCCAATTATTACCGACTTTATTGCCCGCAAGCAGACTATCGAGCAGGCGTTGCAGCAGGTGGATAAATGGCGCGACGAAAGTAGTCATCGGGTGATGTTTGATCGCCGCTTTAAGTTAATGATTGATGGCGCTATTTATAGTGGGCTGGCGCAATTTAAGTTCCCCGGCTATATCGATGGCCACGAAGGCGTATGGATGGTCCCCCATAAGGTCACCGAGAAATGGGCTCAGGCTTTCTGGGACGCAGGCTATCAGATTCATGCCCATACCAATGGCGACGGCAGTGCCGAGGTGTTGATTAATCTGCTTAAGACATTACAAAGCAATACACCCACCGCCGATCATCGCCTCTCGCTGGAACATTTTGCCTACACCACTGAAGATCAAAACCGCCAGCTGGCAGAATTAGGCGCTGTGGTTTCCGCCAATCCTTATTACCATTTTATTCTTAGCGATATCTACAGCGACCAATGGCTTGGCGCTGACCGCGGCAATCAGATGGTGCGGCTGGGGTCATTAGAGCGACTGGGTATGCCCTTTGCCTTTCACTCCGACAGCCCAATGGCACCGCTGGAGCCTTTAACCCTGGTCTCTGCGGCGGTTAACCGCGTTACTATCAATGGCAATCTAACTGGCAAAAATGAGCGAGTGAGCCTGGAGGCTGGCCTGCGTGCTATTACCATTGATGCGGCCTGGGTGATGGGTTGGGAAGACAAAATTGGTTCGATTCGCGCTGGCAAAAACGCCGACTTCACCATATTGGAAGCGGACCCTTATCGAGTTGCCCCCAAGCGCATTAAAGATATCAAGATCTGGGGTACGGTATTTGAAGGCACGCCTGCACCGCTGTCGACCGACTAGTTTCGACGAATACAGCCGGGCAGGCTGCAGAGCATTTCAAATAGTAGATTAGCGGCCAATAGCGAGGTATTGCCGGTGGTATCGTAGGGGGGCGACACCTCCATCAGGTCGCAGCCCACCAGGTTGAGGCCATAGCAACCACGGATAATCTCCAACCCCTGAGAGGCGCTTAAGCCACCGGGCTCTGGTGTGCCGGTACCCGGTGCCACTGAGGGGTCCAGGCCATCAATATCAAAGGTTAAATAAGTGGGGGTATCTGGCCCTATGGTGTCGCGAATTTGGTCCATCATAGGTGCCAGTGATCTGTACCAGCATTCCTCGGCGGTAATCACTGTGGCGCCCTGCTCTCTGGACCAATCAAAATCATCAGCCGCATAACCTGTGGCTCTGAGTCCAATCTGGAACATTTTATTAGTTTCTATTAGGCCTTCTTCTATGGCACGGCGAAACACTGTGCCATGGGCAATTTTTTCACCGAACATTTCATCATTGATATCGGCATGGGCATCCACATGAACCAGTGCCACTGGGCCATGCACCTTGGCCAGGGACCTCAGTACCGGCAGGCTGCAGGTATGGTCGCCACCCACGGAGATGGGTTTGGCACCGGCGGCTAAGACCGCATCAACTGCAGCTTCAATAGCATCGACCGTCTTTAACAGGTTGTAGGGATTAACCGCCACATCGCCAATATCCGCCACTTGAAAGGAGTCGAATGGCGCGGCCCTGGTAGCCATGCCGTAGGGGCGCACCAGCACAGACTCTGTTCTGATCTCTCGGGGTCCAAATCTGGTGCCCGGGCGGTTGCTGGTGCCTATATCCACAGGCATGCCCAGCAGGGCAACATCCAAACCTGTGGCATCCTGCTGAATAGGCAATCTAAAGAAACTCGCCTGGCCAGCAAATCTTGGCATCTGGTTGCCGCCCAGAGGTTGATTATTAGTATTTGCTCTATCAGTCATGGTTATCTCTCTAAGTCCTATTTGAGCCGAAGTCTAACACTGCTATAAATAGTTTAAAGATACGCCAAAAGGGTACGACAGAGGTAAATTTGTTGTTAAGCTAGGGCGATCCCCTAACAATAATAAAAAGGATACCCCGATGAGCGATATTATTATCTACAGCCTAGCGCTGGCACTGGCGCAAATTTGGCTGCTGCCTATGTTCCTCAACCTAAACAATACTGCCTGGTTATTATCTAACCGCGATGACGCCGTAGATACCTCGGTTATGCACCAGCGAGCCGCCAGAGCCTCGGCCAATTTGCAAGCTAGCTTGCCAGCGTTTTTGGCCCTCTGCCTGCTGTCTATGCAAATGGATATTGATATAACTACCAGCGCAACCTACTGGCTGGGCCTGCGTATTATCTATATTCCTCTGTATCTGTTTGGCATTAGTATGCTGCGCTCTCTCTCCTGGATGGCGTCAGTGGCTTGCATGGTCCATATGGCAATGCAGCTAGTATAGAAAACAGAAGTTACGGTTTCAGTGAAAGCCCTCTTCGGAGGGCTTTTTGCGTTATACCTTATAAGGAAGCACTGCATGAAAATGCCTCTGGCAAAGCTTAAAAAATATTTTGTGGTAGACAAGCTAATCTACCATTCGGTGGATCTAAGCCTGTATATGGTGTCTGCTGTGGTGGAGGGCGAAGAGCATTATATAGCCGATAACCGCGGTAATTTCCTAAAATCTAGCAAGTTAATCGAGCTGCAAAAGATGATGGCCCAGATCAAGGCAACAGAGACTGTGCTGCGCCATACCAGCCCCTACGATGAAATGGTAGGTGGCCCGGATAAAACCGCCTCCAATGCCCTTGAAGTACCTCTGGGGGATAATAAGCTGTACTAGTGGTTCCACCAGGCCAGATCGGTAAATGATCGCAGGTCTATTTCATGGGTCCAGGTGGACCTGTGCTGCTGGGCCAGATGCAAATAGGTCTCGGCAATTTTTTCTGGCAGCATTAAGCCATCATGCTCCAGCCCCCTGCTCTCTCGCAGCGCCTGAAACTGTTCTGGCCCCAGCATCTTACCCAGGGTATCTGGCGCATCTACGGCGCCATCGATAAGCACATGGGCTATGTGAATACCTTTGGGGCCCATCTCCGCATTTAGCGACTGGCAGAGCATTCGGCGACCTCCCATTGCTGATGCATGGGAATGTTGCCCGGAATTACCCCGCACTGCAGCGGTGGCAGAAGTTACTATAATCGAGCCATGACCCCGGGCTTCCATAAGCGGGCACACAGATGAGGCAAGGCGAAATAAACCCTGAGTGGCAATGCGCCAACCCATCTCAAAGGCTTTGTAGGAAGTGTCTGCCAGCGCCCGGTCGCCAATCTGGGCGCCGAGATTGTAGATAACTGTTTCTATTGGGCCTGTATCCCGCTCTATAGCCTCCACCAATTTCTCAATGGTGTCGGGCTGTATCGCATTGAGTAAAAACCCAGTGGCCTCGCCGCCCTCGGTCTGAATATCCGCCACTAGTTTGTCTAGCCCATACTGGTCACTGCGACGACAGAGCACAGAGTGGTAACCCTCGGCCGCAAAGCGCATACCCACATTACCGCCAATGCCTGCGCCGGCCCCAATAACTAAACAGACTGGTTTCATAATTCACCTTTTATTTTGACTGTATTTTAACTGTGGCTCTGGACTCTAACTCAGAATTTTAATGGGTATCAAGGCTGGAGGGAGAAAGCTAAAAACGATAGCGTATTTTGGCAATAACAGACTCAACCTGAAGGCCATCCCATCCCATCTGCAACAGGTCTCGCGGACCCTGATCAGCCTCCTCGGTATCGAAGTAGGCACCGCGACTGTAGACCAAAAATATATCGGACAGGGGCGCCAGCTGGTATCTGTAGCGAAGCTGCAGCGCGGTATCGCTCAAACTAAAGTCTGAGGCTTGATTGTACGATGGCAGCAGACGGCCTGTATTACTAAGCTGATAACTGTTTATCTGAGTTGCATCTATACCCACCCACTGGAACTTCAACCTCACTTCCTGCTTGGCCGAGGGGTACCAATCAAAACGCATATCCAGATTAAAGTGATCGGCATCATAGGCAGCCAACTGCCCTGTAGCAAAATCCCAGATCAGCCATTCCTGGAGTTTTTTATAGCTAAATCGACCACCCAGGGTAACTGTTTCACTGAGGTATAGCTGCGGCCTAAAATTAATATTGAGAGCCAGCTTTTCAGTTTGGCTATATTCAAGGTTAACTCTAACACTGTAAGTAAAGTCATCTCCTCTGGGACTTGAATATCTGGTCTCTAACCAATAGCGGGAAGAGTTGGCGAGCATACCATTGCCCCTGGTAATCTGATCATCCCAGCTGGCAGCTGCGCCCCCCGCCTCCAGGGCGAGCTGGCGAGTGGATCTGAAGGTCCAGCTGTGATCTAGCTCAGCCCATAGAGAGAGACGATCACCGTCGGTAGTTTCTGTGGAGCCATATTCCAGAACGGTGGAGCTTGAGAGAAATGACGAGCTGTCAGGGAAATCTGTACGGTCATAGCTTGTGCTGCCAAAAAACTCTCTAAAATCATTGCGCTGCATGTAGCCCATATCATTCATATCAAAGTCGTCGCCATAATGGGACAGATACAGAATGTGGTACCAGCTATCATTGGGTGCATAGGACCAGTTTACCCAGCTGGCAAAATCCTGGCTGTCGACTCTAGTCTGGGCATTCATAGGGTTGGCCAGTTGGCTGATATCCGAGTGTAGAATTTGCCCGCGCATTTCCATATTTTCGCTTTTTCGCCAGATCATATCTGCCACCTGTACTGTGGCTTCTCTGTCTAGTGCAGAGCGCTCTACATAGGTGAGGCGGTGACCCAAAGTCAGGTCACTGGTTTTATGCTGTACTCGACTGGACAAGAAGTCTCCACCCAGGCCGCCATTCGCACTGTCTTCGCTGACGACAAATAGGCCCAGATCTGTCGACTTGCCAAAATAGGTAAGCTTGGTAGCCAAATCTATATCTACAATACTGGTGCCATAGCCTGAGGGGCCAGCACCGATGCGCCTGGTATACAGGGCCTGATCGCCATTAGGGATATTAGCGCTAAACAGTGATTGGTTTTCTGTGAAAAATGGCCGCTTTTCGGTAACAAAGGTTTCGACGGCCGAAAAGTTAACTACCAGATCGTCACTTTCCAACTGACCAAAATCTGGATTAATGGCACCAGTCAGCTGAGTATTGCTGTTGGGCCGCCAGACAAAGTCTAGGCCGCCATTAAAGTCATTATTGCTGTTGGCAGCCGCGCCATCGTAGAGGTCGCTGGCATAACTGATATAGGGAAACCAATCCATGGTAGAGCTGGTCACCTGGTCAACTTCCAGGGGCTGCCAGTCCTCCATAAAGGTTGTGCGACTGTAGTAGGCATTGGGAAAAGCAAAGCGCAGGGACTCGTCAAATACCACCCGAGAAAACCACAGACCTATATTTTTGCGTCCATCGGCAGAGTTGGTCATAGGCGCGACCGTCCAGGGAATATGAATCTCGCTGTACCAGTAATCACCTTCTACCGAAGTCTGGGAGTACCAGATACCATCCCAGTCGGCGGAATAATCGCCGGGAGTCACTATGCCATCCTGCTGCGAATTAGCTGAACCCACAGTAAAGTCATAACCTGCCTGGGCGGTGCCATCGAAATCAATACTGACTACATTGCGATCCGCTTGAATTTCAGCATCCCTCGGGAACTGACGGTTGACAGACCTGGTGGTTGCCGGTTGGTAATTGGTAAAACCAATAAAGATACCCTCGGCGTTGGTCAATAACCGCACCTGAGTACTGTACTTTGCGGGCTCCCCAGTCAGAGGCTCTACGGTAACAAAGTCGCTGTAGAGCTGCGCCTGCTCCCATTCTGGTTCGTCGAGCACACCATCTATACTGATGGCCCCATAGGCCTGGGACGATAGTGATAGACAAAAAACTAGGCCTATTATTAGGGTCGTAAAATCTGTTTTTGGCATAATATTATTCAAATATCGCATTGAGTCGCTCGACACTGACTTTGTGGGAATACCGCAGCCGCGCAATGTCAATCTGCAACTGTGCAATCTCTTCAGCTGCGCGATAATAGGGCGCATTATCAATTTGCAGACCCAATTCTTTAATTAGCGCCCCGTTACTTAAATCTTCATCGTGCTGAGATCGCAAATGGAAATTTAAATTTTCATGGGAGCTGTGGGTAGCAAAAAAAACTACCCCACCAAATAAAACTGTGCCTGCAGCTGTGGCCAATATGGAAATAGACAGTGAGTGGGATGCCATGCTGGGAACCACCAGTAGAATCGGAATCAAACTTAAAACAAACAGGATACCGGCAAGAGTCACGGCCCATGAAAGCGCCTGTGCCAGCTTGCCCTCGACATCCATTTCTGACTTTTGCTGTAACACAATGCTGTCTCTGGCCAACTCCATTGACTCTTGGGAGGGCTCGGTGTGCAGCACGCCTGGATTATTCTTTAAATTGCTGAGAGTCTCTTGCACCCAAGACATCTCAGCTTCAATTCTTTTTATCCTGGTAGCTTGCCCAATAATAGAATCTTTTTGCTTTGCAAGCTGCTTGGTTCTGCTGTGGAGATAGACCCCTAGAGCGTGAGCATCATCAAGCTTGTTTCTCAGACCAAGACTGCGCAGCAGATCAGTATCAACATAACCCTGCTCAAACTCCTGCTCCACAGCAAGCCGCAGCGAGGAATCAAAGTCGTTATTGTATCTGCCAACAGTCCAGTGCTGGTTAAATGCATCTGCAGTTGATTGAGTTTTAGTAAGCATAAATATTTATCAAATCCTAAGCTTTGCGCACAGGAGTGCCCTGTCTCTGCCTCAGCTTCCAGTCCTTATCTGTATATGTCGGTGCCGATTTGGAAAGCTTGAGGCTCTGTCCTTTGATTAAGTCTGCACCGCGCTCTGCCACCATCATAGTGGGTGCATTTAGATTGCCATTGGGCACAGAGGGGAAGACCGACGAATCAATTACCCTAAGCCCGGCAATACCTCTCACCCGCAGATCTGCATCCACCACTGCCATGGAATCAGAGCCTATTTTGCAAGTACCAGCCGGGTGATAGGCGCTGTCTACTGCATTGCGCACAAAGGCGTCAATCTGCTTGTCGGTCTGCACCTCAGGATCAGGTTGAATAGCCTCTCCACGATAGGGGTCCATAGCGGGCTGATTTATAATTTCTCTACTGAGCCGCACGCAGTCTCGAAAGCCCTGCCTATCTTGCTCAGTCTGCAAATAGTTGAACAAGATCTGTGGGTGCTGGTTGATATCAGCTGACCGAGCTCGCACATAGCCTCTGCTGGTAGGCTTATTATGCCCTACATGCACCTGAAAACCATGGCCTTTAAAAGCTACTGAACCATCATAGGTGACTGCACCGGGCAAAAAGTGATACTGAATATCTGGCGATTTTACACCGGCCCTGGAGCGTATAAATGCACAGGCTTCAAAATGATTGGTGCGGCCCAGGCCGGTCTTGAACAATAACCATTGGGCACCTATTAGGGCTTTTTGCCATAGCCCCAGCTTGCTGTTGAGGCTGATTGGCAGCTTGCAGCTATACTGAAAATTGAATTCGAGGTGATCCTGCAGATTCTCACCCACTCCAGGTAGATGATGGACAGTTTCGATACCCGCGCTCTCTAATACCTCTGTTGGACCCACCCCAGACACCTGCAGCAAATGGGGCGAACCTATGGCCCCAGCACAGAGCACAACCTCTCGGCTGGCTCTGGCCTGTCTGATTTTGCCTCTCTTTATATACTGTATGCCCGTGGCAGTTTTGCCCTCAAACTGGATAGCGGTAACCAGAGCCCGTTTAAGAATCGTTAGATTAGACCGGTTCTTTGCGGTTTTAAGATAGGCATGGCTGGTGGATGCGCGCACTCCGGCGTCTACATTCATAAACTTCTGCCCAAAGCCTTCTTGCTTGTATCCATTGTAGTCATTGGTCTCGCCATAACCTGCCTCAACCCCAGCATCAATAAACGCTCGATACAGAGGATTGCGCATATTATTGCCGGAGGAAATAGCCACCGGGCCCTCAGAGCCAGTATATTCGCTGCTTCTGCATTGGTGGTTTTCCAGTTTCTTAAAGTACGGCAGGCAGTTTTGATAATTCCAACCTGCGGCACCAAGCGACTCCCACTCATCGTAATCTGTGGCATTACCTCTAACGTAAACCATGCCATTGATCGATGATGAACCTCCCATAACCTTCCCTCTCGGACAATTCATACGTCGGTTGTTGAGGTAGGGTTCCGGTGCTGACTCAAAGCCCCAGTTGTATTTACTGCTATTCATTGGAATACCCAGAGCTGAGGGCATGCGGATAAACACACTGGCGTCAGAGCCGCCGTACTCTACTAAAAGCACGGTGCAGTCAGGGTCCTCAGACAGCCTGGAGGCCACGATAGCGCCGGCTGAACCAGCACCTATCACTATGTAGTCGTAATCTGTTGTCTGTTGAACCACTTAAACCACCAAAATTAAGTTCGCTGACTAGGCTGAGAAAAAATTTTGCCCAGCAGCTCTCTGCGCCTGAATAGCAGAGTATAGATCACCCCGTATAAGCCAATCACCAACAGTCCCACCCATTCAATTTTTAGGGGCGTAAGCTGATAGAGCAGTACCAGAATACCCATTAACAACCAGTTGCCCAGGATATACTTGCGCCGTCCCAGTTGGTTCACCGTCATCGACAGATTATCTGTATATAGGCGTATTAATGAATCCAGTGAATTAATTACAAAGATGGTACCCAGGGCTACCATAGCGGTGCGCAGTATACCGGCCACTTCTATCTCATTGGAGAAATAATAGTAGAGCACTGAAAACCACAGGCCTATGGCAATCGATGGTATAACCAGCAGCGCCATCATCAGCTGCCAGGTTTTTAAGCCACTGACAAATCTGGATACAAACTGGCCAATCATAATACTCCAGGCAAACCACCAGAACAGATACCAACCATGGTAGTCACTGATGGGGCTAACAAAGCGATGTAGGTTTGAAAAATAACCCGCAATATTTGCCATAGAACCCAAATACCCTTGCATAGAGGCTCCAGAGTCCAGGAGCATTGCCAGGATCAGCATCAAAAACAGCGCACTGGAGCCCAGGCTGAGAATCTTCACATAGCGAATATCCGTGCTGGAAAACACCGCCATCAAAACAATCAGCCCCACCAGCAAATACTGCTGCAGCGCGGAAATATCCTCTATATAGCTGGGTACATAGCTTAAAAACAAAAAGGCTGTAAAGGCACAGGTGGAGATAATAATGGCATTGTTAATCCAGCGAATCACTGGCATTTCAAAGAGCTTTACTCTGGGTTCGACGATACAAAAATAGAAGGTGGTTAAGAAGTAAAAGGCCCAGACCAAAAAGCCCCAAAATCCAAACTCAATAGCCAGTGGGTTAGTAAAACTATAGGGCTCTTCAGACGCATAGACCGGAAATTCCACCAGGGGGAACATAATTAAGCCTACATCCAAACCGGAGGTGAATAGAATAGCCGAGAAAGCGAGCAGCGGCAGTGGCGTGGGCCCTGTCACTACAAGATTTCGCCATCTTAGACAGATAAATAGCGAAGTGCCCAGAGTAATGGCAATAGCCATAGATAGTATTGTGTACACCTAAATTAGCCTGTAGGTTGGTACCCTCTTATCCATTAAAAAGTGACTGGGGTACGTTTTAATTTTGGTAGCACTAAATAGTAGCATTGATACCAGTGCCGTTGACTAAAAATTGCCCTGTATAGCAGGCTGGAAGATCATTTCTCAGCGGTCAGCGCAGCGATCCAATCACAGAGAGCCGTAGTAAAGACTGTATGGCCATTACCGATCGATTGTTGAAATACTTTAATCGCAAAAAATCAGAGTCTACCGACAAAAACCATACCAGATACAGAAACGATATCTGTAACCACTGGGATCTGGACTATATGTCGCTAGATGAGATTGATAAGCGTCTCCTGGACGGTGATGTGGAGACGACTATTGTTCGCAAGAAAAAAGACAACTGAGAGGCTTTACATGAGATTAGCGATCGGGCTTTTACTCCTTCTATTAACGGCCTGCGGCGGTGGCGGGTCCTCTGCCCCAACAGTTCAGCCGGCTGCTATAACTGCAACACCAGAGCCCACCGCTGTGCCTGTATCTGGGCAGAACACAGTCAGTCAAACTATCGATGGCCAGCCTGTCGAGCGCAGCTACCTGATTCGCACACCAGAAAACTCGGCTGAAGACAGCTACCCTGTGGTTTTTTTCTTCCATGGGGCTGGCGGCAATGGTGAGGCTTTCTTAAACGACAATCCGAGCATTGGCAATCTAGTGGATGCCAGGGAGTTTATTGGTGTTTTTCCCGATGGCTATGAGCAGCAGTGGAATGTAAGTGGCGAAACCAATGCCGACGATATGGCATTTGTCTCTCTGATCATCAATAGTCTTGAGGCTGATGACAGCTTCGATCTTGATAGAGTTTACGGCGTAGGTGTCTCTAATGGTGCTGGCCTGGTCAATAAAATCGCCAAACAGGACGCCATATTTAAAGGCATAGCACCACTGATTAGTCAGCAGACAGTCTCAGTTGGGGAATCGGTGCCTCCTCAGGCTCTGTCTGTGTTTCAACTAAGTGCCGCCAGCGACCAGTTAGTACCGCTAAATGGCGGTAGCGGAGTGGCCAACAGCACCTTTATGTCTGCCCAGGGCAGCGCCGAAAACTGGGCATTGAACTTTAACTGCAATATGACCCCATCGAAGCGAAGCAGAGTTTGGGGTGAGCAGTCGGTGGAGGAATTTACCTTCACCGGCTGCCTCAATAATAAGAAGGTGCGCTATTTTATTGTTGAAGACGGCGGGCATAGCATAGAGTTTGGGGAGGACTTTAATCTCTATCAGCTAATATGGTCGTTCTTTAAATCTACTGACCGCGACAGTGCGCTCAACCTTAAGCTGTTATCTCTGGGCGATAGCTACACCATAGGGCAAGGGGTCTGCGAGACCTGCAGCTTTCCCCAGCAGCTTAAACAAAACCTGGTGTTTGAATACTCTGACCAAGACAGCGTCGGCTTGCAAGTGATTGCCAGAACAGGCTGGACTACCAGTAACTTGCTAACCGCGATAGAGAGCGAAGCCCCTGCCAGTGATTTTGACTTGGTAACTCTGCTGATTGGTGTGAATAACCAGTTTCAAAACAGACCTTTTGAGCTCTATGAGGCCGAGTTTGTAACTCTGGTAGACAAGGCTATTTCGCTGGTAGGTGGGGACCCTGAAAAACTGATGGTGGTGTCAATTCCCGACTATGCCTATACCCCGTTTGGCGAATTTAGAAACCCCGCGAGTATCAGTGCAGATATAGACCTCTACAACAACTTTGCTCGAGACTATTGCGAAGACAATGGGCTAACCTATGTCTACATTACCGATATAACCAGACAGGGGCTAGACGACCCTGGCCTGGTGGCCACTGATAACCTTCATCCATCTGCTGTAGCTTACAGCCAATTTGTTGAGCGCCTTTTGCCTTGGGCATTGCAAAAGTTAGAGCCACAGTAATTGCCCTCCCGCTATGAAACAACCAATCAACATAGTTTGGTATAAACGCGACCTGAGAGTTGATGACCATGCTGCTCTGCACAGGGCTGCGGCCTCTGGTGTTGCTGTAATACCACTGTATGTAGTGGAGCCCGAATACTGGCAGCAAAATTTTTCATCGCGGCGCCATTGGCACTTTATCTATGACTGCCTAATCGACCTTAGGCAACAGACAGCTGCGCTTGGTCAGCCCCTGGTGGTTAGGGTTGGCGAGATTCAAAATATAGTTAGTGAACTGCATAAAGCCTACAGTATCAATGGGGTTTATGCCCATGAGGAGAGCGGCAATCAATGGACTTACAGCCGAGATAAGGCGTTTATAAGCTGGTGTCGGCAGCATAAACTGCCCTTCTATGAGTACCAGAACAATGCGGTGGTTAGGCGTCTAAAAAGTCGCGACCACTGGGCTCAACTGCGGGAAGCAACAATGTCACAACCGCTGATTCCACCACCGGAACAGATTGTGCCGGTTGCGGGGCTGGCCGAGGGCAAAATACCACTGCCAGACGATCCAATGTTCGGAGACTCTGTGCAGGGAACAGTGCAACAAGGTGGCAGGTTTGCCGCAACAGCAGCTCTGCGCAGCTTTCTAACAGACCGCTCAGCGGGCTATGTGAAGCATATATCCAGGCCTGGCACAGCAGACCAATACTGCTCTCGCCTGTCACCCCACCTGACCTGGGGGTCTCTGTCTGTTCGCGAAGTTGTTAAAGCTACCAACAGCTTCCTGCAGTCGCCTCAGGTTAGTCTGCACCACAGCCAAAGGCGCAGTCTGTCTGCATTTAGCTCTCGCCTGTCGTGGCGTTGCCACTTTATACAAAAACTCGAAGATCAGCCGCAAATCGAATTTAAATGTATGCATAGTGCCTATGAGACTATTCGCCCTCTAGAGGGGGACCTATCCGCTTACACTGCCTGGGCAGAGGGAAACACTGGCTATCCACTGGTAGATGCCTGTATGCGCAGCCTCATCCATAGGGGATGGATAACCTTTCGTATGCGCGCCATGCTGGTGTCCTTTGCTAGTTATCATCTATGGCTAGACTGGCGACAAACCGGCTACCATTTGGCCAGACTATTTACCGACTATGAACCTGGTATTCACTATAGTCAGCTGCAGATGCAGTCTGGAGTGACTGGTATCAATGCGGTGCGAATCTACAATCCCATTAAACAGTCCCATGAACAGGATTCAGATGGTGAGTTTATTCGTCGGTGGGTTCCCGAGCTGCGGCAGGTGCCAAATAGTTGGATTCACGAGCCATGGTTAATGAGTAAAACACTGCAAACTAAGGCACAATGCATGATTGGAACAGACTATCCAGAGCCAATCGTCGATCATGCCAGAGCTATCCGATCAGCCCGGGAAAAGCTCAGCCAAGCGCGCAAACAACAGGATTATAAAACTGAGGCAAACCAGGTTTTTAACAAATTGGGAAGTCGAAACCGACCCCAGAGCCGCAAGCCGATGGAGAAACCCTCCACTCAGATGTCCCTTTTCCTATAGCTGATTCGCTGGTACAGACAGTAAGGCTTTAACACTAGATTGGTAGTACAGGTGCAATTTAATTTTCGCTGAGATATTCGGCACTTTAGGAGACAGCTTGCAAATTATTATTTCGTTAATTATATTTTTATCCATAACCGCACTGGTTTATTCCCGGGTGGGTTTTGCCAACATTAGCAACAGCTATAGCCTTTGGTTTAAAGAGGGCTACTGGGTCAACTACAACGTTGTGGAGGCCATAGCCTGGATTGCAAAAGCCGCCGTAATTCTTCCTGGACTGGTTTGGCAAAAAGAGATTTGGCAACTGCATCTGGTCACATTGTTGACATCTGCGCTACTAATCTGGGTATCTGAGCGCAAACTGCTGCCCACTATGGTTGCTTTTAATACATTGTGGATTGGTTTATCCACAGTGGTTATAGTGCGCAATATAATATAAACCACTCTGGCCTGACTGCTTAGGGAGATGGCTGTGCGCTACACGCTTTTTTCTACACCCATACTAACTCCAATATTGCGTGTTTTATCCAAGCTAATATTAAAGATTATTCGCTGGCGAGTTATAGGCGCATTGCCCCAGGAGCACAAAAAGTATGTGCTGATTGTGGCGCCCCATACCTCAAACTGGGATTTTATTCTGTTTGTTTTGGCTGTTTCCGTACTGCGCCTAAAACCCAGCGTACTCATAAAAAGCACCCTATTTGTAGGCCCTCTCGGATGGTTTTTACGCTACTGTGGGGCCATCCCCGTCAATCGCAAGCAGGCGAGTTCATTGGTCAACTATATCGCTGATATTTACGCCGAGCGCGAAGAGTTCGTTCTGATTATTACTCCAGAGGGCACTCGCAGTGCAAACCCAAACTGGAAGCTTGGATTTCATCATGTGGCTACTACAGCAGAGGTGCCCATACTAATAGTCTATGTGGACAGTGCCATAAGAACCATTGGTATAGAGGGTTTAATGGAGCCAACCAATGATGTCGACGCCGATTTGGTCAAAATCAAAACGTTTTTTGACGGCAAAAGTGGCTTAAGGCCAAGCAACTATGCATCCTAAAAACGGCAGATAGAAATGCTTGGGCCGCGGGCTAACAGCTCAGTGCCAGATTAGGCTAATAGTTGTAGCTAGTCACAACCAGCCGGCAAGTGGAGTCAAAAGCTCCTGACCCTCATCTGGTTTGATTAACTGGGCTATTCAGTTATGCTTAGGTGACAAAAAAAGGATCAAGTTATGGCGTCAAGAAAAGCTTTTTGGATTGGCCTAGCGACAACTGTTTTATTGGCTATGCCATTAACAGCTCAAGCGCAGCCACCGTATATAACAACAGATACCAACACTACCTTAGTCAGTTTCAATGACGGTGAAGCTGGTGCTCTGGTTGCTGGTTCTGGCGCTGTGGTAGCAGATTCTTTGACAGTCATTAATCTCTCACCAAATTCGCCGCCTGTTATAAAAACAGTCTATGAGTCAGTTGCAACCACCTTACTGGGAGCACCTCATGCCACAATAATCGGCCATTACGCTGTTGTTACTAACCATACACTCAGGCTTAGTGAGAACCTCAGCTTTGTAGATGTCGACAGCCCGGCTGTAGGTAAGAATCAAGTTGTAATTATGGATCTTAGGACACTCGAAGTAACAGACACTCTTCAGCTTGATACAAGCCCGTGGTTGGCAAAGCCAGTTGGCGATGGAAATAGAGCGATTATCGGGCTATCAAATGGCTGGCTTGTTATTACCGTTGATACTGAGGGAGGCATTGTCAAAAAAACCTACAGCGAATTTGACCTGACTATTATGTCATTTGATATTAGCTCGGACCAAACGAGTATTTTAGCGGGAGTTCAAGGTCACTCGGGCGAATGGTGGTTAGCTAAATACCTTTTAGCTGATGATGATACTGTTGTACTGGAAGGCAAGACCACAACCAATGAATTTTTTGTGGATGCGCCCTTCGCGCCCCGCATTGCACCCAATGGAAAAACCGCACTTGTGCTGAATAGCGGGGGTTTCTCTGATGGCCTGTTAGATGATGTTGTGGTGGTTGACCTTACAGAAAATATAGTCGTGCACAGTGTGGGACAGGTTTCAGATGGGCTTGAGAGCGTAGCGATACATCCGTCTGGAGAATTTGCAGTGATCTCGGGTCTCAATGCCATGCCCTGGTCAGTTACCAGTCATCTTGCAGTAATCTCTCTATTATCCGACTCTGCAGAGTTACTTTACAGCCTGCCCATTGAGGCTTTACCCGAGGGTATTGAGTTTTCAAAAAGCGGTGAGCAGCTATTTGTAGGATCGACTTTAGCAAACCATATCTCGGTATATAAAGTTGAAGGCATGATGTTAACAAGATTACCCCAGGTTTTACCCGTTGGTGAAGGACATGTGGCTCTGGGCATTGGGTTTGGAAGATAACTAACCCTTCAACTAGGAAGTGCTAATTTTTTACATTGATCTAGCCCACATTTGGCTAAACCGGCTATTCATATATGATTAGATAGTCAATAAAGGGATGGGACCTATGATTTCAGATTTGGACACTCTTTCTGCTTATTCAACGGAAAATATGCTAGCTTTGAAGCCGTTGACAGACGTCACGTGTAAAGTGGCGCCGCAAGCAGGCATCCACCTATTTCATTTTTCCCAATCGCTCTGCTCGATGAAAGTTCGCCAAGCCCTAGCAGAGAACGCTGTGCAGTGGACATCCCACCATGTGCTTCTTCCTGCTTATCAACAATATGAACCTGATTATGTTCGTATAAATCCTCGATGCGTAGTGCCTACCTTAGTTTGTGATGGAAAAGTTACGACAGATTCATTGAATATTCTAAACCTTATAATCAGTAAATTATCGAACTCTCATATCTCACAAAAGCCATCTGATCATGAATTTGAGGCTATCGCCTCATGGCTGAACAAAGCGGACAGCCTCCCGATCGAAGCGTTCACTTATGGAGATAATCGAGGTACGAACAAGTCTTTTCTATTTAAAAAGGCGGCAGACGGTGGCAAAGGCCATGAATTTAAAGCTAATCTTTTGAGAAAATTAGTTAAACGCCATGAAAATGAAAAGCAGTTGTATGACGCATATAGAAGTAAGTTAAATATTGTCGAAAATACACTTAAAGTAATTCAAACGCCTTCTCGGATGCATACCTTATACGATTCTGCTGACTCCACTTTAACAGAACTTGAGGCTCAGCTGTTGAGTGGCCCCTTCAAAAATAATGGTTGGCTAGCATCGCAGAAGTTCAGTTTGGCTGACATAGTATGGGGCGTTGTTCTTTATCGACTACAGAAACTTGGTTTAGAGCCATTACTTTGGAGTAATAAGACAATCATAGGTCAATATTGTGAAAAATTATTTGCCAGAGAATCCTTCAAAAGAGGAATTTTGGATTGGAGTAATGTTCCCAAGCATGTGATTCTCCCCATGATCAAGCATAAACTATTTCATCGGACTAAATTAAGCAGTTAGATATTTTAAGTCTGTGCAACCACAATCAGCATACCTCTTATCTCGATCTAGCCCTGATTTGACTGGATGGGGTATTCAGATATGATTAGGTAAAACTTATTAATGAGGAATAAAAAGCTGTAATGTTAAACAAAAGCTATGAATGGAATACAGAGTATGAGTCGCATCACATAAAAGTTACCTGCTGGTATGACCTTAGAGAGGAGCCTTTTAAAGGTGGCGGTAAGGTCTTAGTGGATAATGAAATTGTCGGCAGTTGGGGGCTGGTTATCCCTGAAGCTAAAAAGCCAATTGTTAGTATAACTAGAGTAAATGACAAAATTAGATTCCTTAATATTTATGCTGCAGGTGCTTTTAAACCAAAGCTTTCTGTCGAGGTCAATGGGACGTTCATTTATCAAGATAAGCTAAACATGTTTGATCGATATTTCTTAAAAAATCCCAAGGTAGTAAAAAAGATGAAGAAGTGGACAGGAATGTAAGTTAATTTCAACCCCCCTAGAGTCGAAAACAATCTGTATATCTCACCTCGATCTAGCCCTAATTTGACTGGATGGGCTATTCAGTTATGATTAGGTAATTAATAAAGGGAGTTACTCATGAAACGACTAATCTTACTTATATTACTGTTCTCTACGCACTCTTTTGCTGAAGGCCATTCGGAAAGACATTTTTTCAATGCTTTATGGAGAGTTCATTTACAGGGTCAATGTAGAGTAAAGATACAGGCGACTAAGCCTGCTCAACTGATACTGCTTTTTCTAAAACAGTTCTCTCTGCTAAAACGGTTATGTCCTTTTTTAGCGGCTCTCTTACAAACTCCGGCATAGGCTGCGCGCTGACCAACACCCTCTGAGATAAGTGATCTCTATCCAATATTGACGATCTATTGAGCCCTTCACTGATAATAAGTTGTCGAGCAAAATTTATATGCAACGAAAAATAAGCCGAGAAGTCTTCAAGACTATGCCAATTATTACACCACTCAAGGTACAGCTCTCGATTACTCAAGATTAAATCTCTAAAATACAATGGCCAAGCATAACCACCAGCGCCCTCTGATTCGCCGGCATCCAAGTCAAGTTCGACAGATTTAGCATCCACCGACAATATCTGTTCTCACGCCGCTGGATGCACATCATAGACTTCCTATACGGCACTGAGACGCTTGGCGGTGTAGTCTGCATCCGGATAGCCTGCACTACCGGCGTTTGCCCAAATAAGTACCTCTCAGCTTTTGTCCGTTAAACTCTGGATATTGACAGGGAACATGACGACACGTTTCTCACCGGTTTTAATTTGCGAGGGAATCCCGATTAGCACTTAATTCTCCTAAATGACAAGGTTAACCAAAGTTCCATTTTAACGGCCGAATCATAGATCAAACGATTGGTCCGCTAATTTGCAAGAAGGTTTAAATGCTCGCAAGTTCGGCAGCACGTACTCAATTTTCGATAAGGGTACTCCCAACCAAAGCGCAAGCTTGGCGAAGTATTGATCGTTAGAGGTAGTCGGTGCATAAACCCCATTGCCGATATTTAGTGGGTTTAGCGATGACAATTTAGGATAACGGCCATACACTTGGCCACCTCGTATGCCGCCCCCCATTACAATTTGATGACCGCCCCAACCATGATCTGAACCAGATCCATTTGATGTAAGCGAACGACCAAATTCTGAAACAGTAGATGTTATAACAGACTCAAATAACCCCAAGTCACTAAGCGCATTGCGAAAAGATAGGAGACCTTGACTCAAGACAGACAACATCATGGCCTGATTTTTAAGTAACTGGTGATGATGGTCCCACCCACTAAAACTCACATAAAAAATTTGCCGAACTGGTTTTGTAGGATCTTGCTCTGAAATGATATGTGCCACCCTTGAAAGCTGCTGAGAAAGATAATCTTGCCCGGATTCTAGCCGTGAATCTGAATACTTTTCTCGCTCGACATAGGCTCCAAAACCGGTTTTTGTATCTATATTTAACTCAGTCTCTGGCCAGCTCGACGAAGCGCCATGGGCAGTGCAATACCCCTCCTTGGCTAACTGGCTAATGACATAATCGAAATCAACACCAACAGAATGCCCTGAGATCGATGAATGCATATTTGAGAATTGGCAGATGTACGGCAGAGTCTTGGTACCCAGCTGAAATAGGTTAGCACCAGACATTGACACACTTATTGGACTATCGGTACTTGGGAAAAAATGCTGTAATAAATCGGCAGCACGACCACCCCAACCTGATGATGATTGCAGATGTGATGAGCCTGCTTGCCAGCCATATATCTGGCCATTATGTGACAATAACTGTTCAGGTCCGATATTGAGACTCGACTTAAGCTCGGCGCGACTAAGAGGTCTATCGAGAGCACCAACATTTGCTAAAAAGGCAACATCGCCTTTATCATAAAGCTCTTGAATCTCAGGCATGCCTGAATGGACGCTAAAGGAACTGGCGGTGACACCTCGGTTAGTCAAGTCAATTAAATTGCTCCGATCTAATGCCAGATTGCCTCGAGCATTAGCGTAAGCTGCATACTGAACCTCATCACTTGGAACCAGCATATTGAACGAATCGTTACCACCAGCCAAGTTAATACAGACTAAGGCACGATAACCAGAGTCCTCAGACAACAACCTATCTCCTGCAGTCAGAGGAGATGCCAGTAGCGATGCACCGATTGCACCACCGTTAATCATAAATTGACGCCTTGTCAGCATCTAATTGTCCTTTTTAATGGCCGCTTATCTAATTTATTGTCTTTCCTTGAATGCTGCCTGATCTTTGGTACTGTTAATTTGCAGTCATTTAAATCACGTCTAAATTTTTACTAGAATTTACGAGCGCTTAATTTGCTGGCACTGGGATCAAAACCGTTAACTGGGAGATCCCACCAATTAATACCCCGTTTTCTGAGTTCATGCTGACGATGCATGCGATCAAACAGATCGATATCCATCTGCATAAACAGATCGATCAAATCAATAGGTATCCAATTCTGTATCAAATAGTCTCCTTCGCGCCGATACCAATCGAAGTCACGGAGTGTCATCATTTTTTGGGTGCCGGCAACACCTTGGTATTCTCCATGATGCAAAGAAAACTTTGAATCCCAGATGCCAAGTGCGCCGAAGTGTCCCTCTGCATAATAGCCCATAAAGCGTCCACCAGGCTTTTCATCAATTTCTCGGTCACCAAATCCAAGCACCCATGGCCTTTGGTGGAAGTCCTTAAATTCCTCAATGGTATGGGTAGAGCCGATACCAGTCGGCCCCATCCAATGAAAGTCAGGATGCCAAAAATAATGATGCTGCATCGTATCCATGTTTTCCATATCACGACTTCTATTGTACCAGCCCATGCTATTGGCCATTGCATCAACTAACTGAAGTGTTTTACGGCTCTCTAGTTCATCTTGCTCGGTTAGAAGAATCCCGTTCGTACCAGGCTTTACAACCTTCCCTCCCTCTTGGCCAAGCGCAGGTGGCAATACCTGAAATCCCGCCTGTTTCATCACACCAAGAATATCGAAAATCACATAGCTCTCAACTATTTTTTCGTCACGCATAACAAAAAATTGACCAAAGTTAATCTGAGTTTTCTTGCCAGTTGCGGGAATGCCGAGCCAATCATGAACAAAAGTTCCTGTCAAATAGCCATAGCCAGATACCCATTCTTCACCATCAGACAAGCCACCCAAAAGAATATGAGGGACCCGTTCAATATCGGGGAATGAATTCAGTAATGGCTCCCAAAAAATTGTAACTAGATCATCGATTCCGCGGATGTGATTGAAAGGTTGCGATCCATTCCAGTTAATATTTCGATCGAATGCTTTCTTGCAGATACCTTTGACCTCATGAGGTTTAGCGCTATTCATTCGTTGCCAATAATTCCATACAACGGCCTTATTCTTTTGATTTTTAACTTTCCAATCCATAATTTATCCTCGAGATCTTATAAGTTCATATAGCGGCTATGTGTTTGATCAGCTAGTCTCAACGTCAACAATGACACGCTTTAACGTTTGATTGAATACGAATGGTGATGTGTACGCGCGACTAATCGGAGCATGGCGGTTTTCACCACAGCGAATACCAGAATTGGGCGTATAGATCGGCCAAAGTTTTGGCAACAACATCACACCCAAACTCTGATCGTCTAAAGCTACTTTGGCAACCCTAGAATCAAGGTCGGCTTTACTGATCTCGACTGTTAATTTGTGCTCGCCTATGGGTATTCTTCGACGTGATTTGAAAGTATAAACAGCATCTCTGGTGTAGACATACACGATGTGAAGATAGCCTTTTTGCATAAATAATTCGTAACCACTGCTACTATCTCCTGAAGCAAGGATCACTCCGTTTATATCTCGAGTGCGTACCGTCATTTCGGCGGTTATCAGCGAATTATAGTTATATATATCTGGAGCACTCAGCCGGTCCAGGCGGGTCATACCAGGGTAGAAGACGTGGGTAGAGCGAGGCTGTGGCACAGATGCCTTATAGAGCTTTAAAGTATCATCTTCTAGGGGTAAAACATCATACCGCTGCGCATCAGCATGCCAGAAGGCGATAAGTTCGCTTAGGCGCTGGGGCTCGGCGTCAGCAAGATTTCTCGTTTCAGAGTAATCTTCTGCGGTATTGTATAGCTCCCAAACATCCTTATTGAAATCCTGACCTTTGACGTGTCTGGTAACTGCCTTCCAGCCATCTTTCCACATCGCCCTGTCACCCAGAGTTTCGTAGTATTGGGGACCTTTTCGGGTCGCTACATTCGGATTATCGAAAGTGTAGGCAAAACTGGTGCCATGAAGCTCTAAAGATCGATGGCCTTTGTGTGTAGTGGGCACCTCGAGATTGGCCATATTGAGTAGCGTGGGCAATAGGTCAATCGCATGATGGTACTGAGAATTAATCTGTCCTTTGGGCAAATTGCCGTTTGGCCAGGTAATTAAAAGCGGCGATCTAATGCCCCCTTCATAGGTATCACTCTTGTACCATTTTAAGGGAGTATTGCTAGCCTGTGCCCAGCCTCCTACATTGGCTGGTTGGGACAATTCGCTTCCGAGCAAATCAATATTTGCCAGTCTCTCTGCCCAGGGTTCTCCAAGGTAGCTGCCCCGTCGAACGTCATGCATCCCATTGCGGCCAGCACTTGCTGTTGCCCCGTTGTCAGAGGTAAATATAACAATGGTGTCGTCATACACATTCTCATCTTTTAGGGCTTGAATAAGACGCTGCATCTGTGCGTCAGTATGTTCTAAAAATGCCGCATAGATTTCTTGTGTGCGTGCGGCATAGCGGCGTTCATCAGCACTGAGATCATCCCATTTAATATGACTGCCATTGGCTTCTGGAAGGCTCGCCTCCTCAGGCACGATACCCAGTATTTTTTGCCGCTCGAAACGTTTTTTCCGAGCAAGATCATAGCCCTGATCAAATTTACCTCTCTGCCGTTCAATATCTTCTGCGGGTACATGTAATGGAAAGTGACAGGCGCCAAAACCTATATAATGAAAGAAAGGCTTTTCGGGAGCTGCAGCAAGATGATTTTGGATATAGCTAATTGACTTGTCCACTAGATCGACACTGAGATGATAGTCTTTACCCTTGTCGGGATAGGTCGGTGATACATTCTCAAATAATTCTGGATGCCAGTGGTCGACTGCAGAACCGTGAAAGCCGTACCAATGATCAAATCCCCGACCCGTTGGCCAGTGGTCAAAAGGGCCAGTCCCATTTTGGTCTTCCAGTGGCGTCATATGCCATTTTCCACAGGCACTTGTGTAGTAACCCTGCTGAGCAAATATTTCCGCCATAGTTGCCGCATCTTGTCTGATCCAGCCATTGTAGCCTGGTTGATCTTTTTGAGCCCACTCAGCAATATTACCAACGCCTACAGAGTGCGCGTTTCTGCCAGTAAATAGGCAGGCTCTTGTGGGCGCACAAACTGCCGTAACATGGAAGTTATTGAATCTCGTTCCATTTTTTGCCATGGATTCGGAAAATGGCATCTCATAATCGGATCCAAAACAACTTAAATCAGCGAAACCTACGTCGTCTAGAACGGCAATCACAATATTGGGCTGGCGAATATTAACTCTTGGAGTCCAGCCTTTATCGGCAATGCTATTTTGATTCAGTTGACTTGAAGGAGTAGGCTCTTTGTATAAAGATTTGGCGTTTACTACTCCGCTGGCACCTGAGGCCGCAATCACCTCGAGAAATCTTCTTCTAGATAATTGCATAGCTCGTCTCCAAATTATGGTCCAATAAATAGTATTTGTGATTGCTCTTTTTTAAGTCCCGGACATGGTTTTGTCTCTGCTTCAAAACAATACTATTAATAATTGACTTCGAAGTCAATTATTAATAGTATCACCGTCATTGATCAACCTACATTACTAAGGAGTAAAAACTCGCGATGATAACAGTGTTAAAAAAAGGTATCTCAGACGAGAAGAGCCGCGAGGCGAGCAAGCAGGTTCAGGAGATTGTGGAAGGGATATTGCAAGGCATTACCGACCAGGGTGATGCTCATGTGCGTGAGTTATCAGAAAAATTTGATAATTGGTCGCCCACCAGCTTCCGTCTGTCTGACGAGGAAATACAGGCATGCATTGATAGTCTGCCGGAGAACACTTTGCGAGACATTAAATTTGCCCAGGAACAGGTGAAAAACTTTGCTCGCATTCAACTCGACTCCATGAAGAATGTAGAGGTGGAAACACGTCCTGGTGTCATCTTAGGGCACAAACATCTACCTATGAATAGCGTTGGCTGTTACATTCCGGGGGGCAAGTATCCTTTGGTAGCCTCAGCTCATATGAGTGTAGCTACAGCCAAGGTGGCCGGCGTAAAGCGAGTGATAGCATGCGCACCACCGTTTAATGGAAAACCTATGCCTGCAATTGTTGCCACCATGGCCTTGGCCGGAGCGGATGAAATATATTGCTTTGGCGGTGTTCAGGCCGTTGGCGCCATGGCATTGGGGACAGAAACGATCCTGCCAGTTGATATGATTGTAGGTCCTGGTAATGCCTACGTAGCAGAGGCAAAACGGCAACTTTTTGGTCGGGTAGGTATTGATTTGCTTGCCGGTCCAACCGAAACACTTATTATTGCCGATGAGATTGGTTGTGACCCTGAAATGGCTGCAACAGATCTTTTAGGTCAGGCGGAACATGGCGTTAATTCACCCGCGATATTGCTAACCAATAGTAAAGACTTTGCCAATGCGACTGTTAAAGAGGTTGAGCGGCAGTTAGAAACTCTTGAGACGGCGAAAATTGCTGGGCAAGCCTGGTGTGATTATGGGCAAGTGATTGTCTGCGATACCTATGAAGAGATGGTTCAGGTTGCCGATGATTTAGCTTTTGAGCATGTCCAGGTGATGACCCAAGACCCAAATTATTTCCTCGAAAATATGACCAATTTCGGCGCGCTATTTCTTGGGCCTGAAACCAATGTCTCCTATGGTGATAAGGTGATTGGCACTAACCACACCCTACCAACCAATAAGGCTGCAAGATACACCGGTGGCCTCTGGGTGGGTAAGTTTATTAAAACATGCACCTATCAGCGAGTAACACCGGAAGCGACAGTAGAAATTGGTGAATATTGCTCGCGCCTTTGCGCTCTGGAAGGATTTGCAGGCCATAAAGCGCAGGCGGATCTTCGTGTAAAAAGATACCAGAAAACTTGAGCTTTATTAGGTTACGATAGATAGAAATTGTTTTGAGAATTCCAAAATGACAAATTTAGCTGGCAAGGTTGTTTTAATCACAGGAGCTGCAGGCGGTATTGGCTCGGCGATCTCTTTGGCTTATGCAGCTGTTGGAATAAAAGTTATTGTTGGGTACAACAGTAACTTTGAAAAAGCACAGAAGCTTTGTGAGTCTCTGCCCGGTGATGGCCATGTGACTAAACATGTTCCTGTTCTGGATAGTGCAGCATTGAGTTCTCTGGCTGATGAGATTAAACAAGACATGGGCCGCTTAGATATTCTTGTCAACAATGCAGGGGTAACCAAGGTTGTGCCACACCAGGATCTTGACGGTCTGCAAGACGAGGATATCGACAGGATTTTAGCAACGAATTTTCGAGGGTCTTTTGCCTGTGTCCGTGCTTTTCAGGATTTACTGGCTAAAAGTGGGGAAGGATTGGTCGTCAACATATCGTCTATCGCTGGCACTACAGCTGTTGGGAGTAGTGTCGCCTATTGCGCATCCAAAGCGGCTATCAATTCTATGACCATGTCATTAGGTCGCGCCCTAGCCCCTAATATTCGTGTTGTGGCGGTTGCTCCGGGTTGGGTGGCTGGCGAATATGCTAGCCGCGTAGATCCAGCCTATATGCAAGAACAGATAGATAAAACTCCCCTAGGCCGTATCGCAAACGCATCAGATGTAGCGAACACTGTTGTGGCATTGTCAACGACAGTTACATTTAATACTGGCTGTATTATCCCTGTAGATGGTGGCCGGCCACTAACCTAAGTTTCATGACGGCACTCAGGTGTCGTCCCGATGGGCAACAAAGGACTACGTAGAGACTATTAATGTCTCAATCTCCCCCCTTAGAGCGTATTCGCACAAAAAGCCCGTCTATAAATTCACAGAAAATCAGATAAGACTATTAAAGGCAATCATGCCAGAACAAATTATTATCCAATTTCTCGGACTACTCAATATATTGGGTCTCGTAGTTTTTGCCATTTCCGGGACTCTTTTTGCCGCGGAAAAGAATATGGATATTCTTGGTGTGATGCTGATTGGTACAGCGACGGGTATAGGTGGTGGAACTTTGCGAGATCTACTTTTAGGCATCTCGCCCGTATCTTGGATCCAGGAACCTCTCGCAATCTACATTTGTCTAGCTGCTTGCATCATTACTTACTTTACAGCAGATTTGCATAGAAGAAGATTGAAGCTAATTTTGTGGATGGATGCAATTGGGCTGTCGGCGTTTGCTGTTCTGGGTACTGAAATTGCTTTACAGCAGCAGGAAAATCTTTTGATTGCTATTGTTATGGGAGTGATGAGTGCCACCTTCGGAGGTATTTTGCGGGACGTACTTTGCGCCAAAACATTAACTCTTATGCGTCCTGAGCTATATATAACTTGTGCCTTACTTGCATCACTTATCTATGTTGTAATGGATGCGTGGGGATTTAATCAAAGTGTGATTCAGAGCTGTTCCTTTGTGGCGGGTTTTGGCTTGCGTGCATTGGCTATCTCATACCGATTGGAAATACCGAAATTGAGCCATGCTCAAGATTGAAAAAACAGGTTACGGATAAGTGGGAGCGATTTTGATAGGGTTCAATAGCGTAACGATAAATCAAACCTGCACCTTTTAGCCCAAATATCTGAGTTTGATTTTTTAATTCTCCAATCTGTGATTTATCCTCGTTAAGTTAAAACTTCGTATAGCAACCAGGCTACTTCGGATCACAGGTCTTATCTAAGCAACCTCTCTCATAATCGGCTCCGTAAGATGTATAAATCTAATGTATTTGGTTTTTTGGCAGTCTAATCATTAACGATCAGTTTCACTAGAGCGGCACTTCTAATCCTGCCGCCCGCTAAATAGCGCAATATCCCGAGCTAACATTGCAGGTCGGCCGTCAACTGTACCAGCGGGCGAAAACCAGTCCTGTGGACTAACTGCAAGTCGATGATTAGTACCCGGATAAACAAAGTCACTCACCCTGCCGCCAGCGGCATTTACGCGCTTTTTCAGATCGGCATTCCACTCTGGCAGCGAATAAAAATCTCTATCGGAATGGTGGAGATTGATCGGCTCGGAGAGATATTGTGCTGCATGATAACCGCCAAGTCGCTCAAGTTGCTCCACCAAACCAGGTGTATGGAGGATCCTAATCAAGCCCTGTTCATCCCGCTCTAGGGTGTATTGAATATCCTTTAGATCGACAATCCCGGCTCTTAAGTGCGCATACATCGCAGAATAGGTTTTACGCAGTGATGCCTCTACCGTGGGCAACTGCCAACTTTTTGTTTGCCATGTCCAATCGGCTGGTGACGGGTTGACGATCCAGTCGCCTGGGTATGGAAATACAAAATCCATATTGCGTTTGCCATTGTCAGCCCTATCACTGCCATTCCAGCGACCATCGCCCGCAGTAAAGGCCATTGCAGTATCTTGCATCGGCCCATAAACGGCCGCCTGTTCTAAGCGCGAGGCGAAGCATCCAGCCCAGATCGACGCAGCATGAATCGATGTCTTCAAAGTACTATTTTCACCAGCGATCGCCAACGCTGTTAGCGCCACATCGCCACCCTGAGAATAGCCCATGATATTAATTCGTGTACGATCGAGGCGCGGTTCAGGACCCCATGCCTGCCAGTCGATACGCCCAAGAGACTCGAGGCCAGCTACTAGATTGAGTACATCGATGGCATAAAATATAGGTGATAGATAACTGCGATTATCCCAGGCTCTTAAGAACTCCAATCCGTCGGCAGCGCGACCAGATACAGTTCCATGGCCGCGCAGTCCAGGCGTCAAAACCACGAAGCCTGCTTCTAGGTAAGCTTTTATAATAGGGGCGCCCGCAGAGGCCTCATTGAGTTCAAAATTATATGCCGGCGCCGCTTGCTCGCCGACCCATCCATGCACAAATATCACCACTGGATAACCCCCAACCGGGGCCGCTGTCGATGGCACGTCGACTCGAACGTAATTCTGTAACCCATCAGAAAGATAACTACCAAAGTAGTACTGATGATCGCCAGCAGCACTTGCAAACGTGCGAGATTGCTGCACTTTAATCTCAGCAGCATAGGTGCGCTGGCGCAGGGTCTCGATGGATAGAGCATCCAACGAGTCTAGAACTGGGGCAGACCAGCGCGTAAAGGTATGTTTAACCGCAGTATCACCAGCCTCAACACTGACATCAGTCCTAGCTTGCCCTTTACAGCCATTAACTAACGCCAAACTGGTCAGCAACAGGCCCATACTCAAATATCCATGTAGCGATCGCAGTCCAGCCGTCATAATCTCCACCCTAGGGTCGGTCACTATTTTGAATACGAACCTAGCACTTTACAGCACCGCCGGGGCGACATGCTCAATCGCTCCTCTTGGATTCAATAAAACCTTCAGCACCTGATAGCTCAATGTGTCATTATCAAACGTTGGCACGACCAAAGGCTTTATCACTAACAATTGCGGCGCCCTCAGATAGTGCCTTTAATTTGGCGAATGCGATATCTGGATCTACTGCACCAAATCCAGCAAAAGTGCCAAACCCACAGTCAGAACCGGCTATCACCCTTTCAGGGCCCACAATGTTAACAAATCTCTGAATACGCTCCGCAACCAATAAGGGGTGCTCTACAAAATTGGTTGTAGTATCCACCACACCGGGGACCAGGATCTTATTATCTGGTATTCCAGTTTTTCGATCTCGGAAGACTGTCCATTCATGGGCATGGCGTGGGTTCGACGTCTCAAATAGAATATATTGCGCTTTGGTTTTCATTAAAGTAGTAAAAACCTTATCCATATCAATATCACAACAGTGGGGACCTTCATAGTTTCCCCAACAAATATGGATTCTGACCTTTTCCTCAGGTACGTTTTTTAGCGCATGATTGAGCGCTTCCACATGTGATTCCGCAATCTTTATAAATTCTGCATCTGACAAGTGATTAAATAGCATGTGACGCGACAGAGCTAGGTCAGGACAGTCCAGTTGCAAGTCTAATCCTGATGCCACAATAGTCTCGTATTCATCACGCATCGCATCAGCTAGAGCTGCCAGATAAGCGTCTCGTGTTGCGTAGTGGTTATTTTGCAAGAACAGCGAAATAACACCAGGTGACGCGGCATTCATAAAGCCTCTTTCTATCCCGTTTGCTGCCATAGCTGCCTTTAGGTTAGAGATATCTTTTTGCAGTTCACCCTGACCTTTTGATTTAACTTCGCCAGTGCACATTGGCCTCGCATATTGTGGAGTCCCACCTTCATCTGCGAGTCTTTTTAGAAACCCCGGGAAAAGTGTCAAATCTTTGGGGGGATTGCGAGGACTGTCACCTGAAAATCCAGTATATCTATCTTTGACATATGTCGCATACGATATTTTTGAGGTTTCGCCATCACTGACAATATCTATACCTGCACGTTTTTGCTTCACTACCGTCTCGAGAACATTTCTCGTCATACAGTCATCGAACTTACTCTCATCATAGTGCTGTTGATTTTCTCGTGAAAAAATATAATCGACAACTTCCTGAGCTCTAGGTAATGAGCCTACATGGCTTGTTAGTATTCTTGTCATATATAGCTCCTAAGTAATATTCTTTATTGACGCCTCTATTTCATCGAGAATTGCGGCATCATCGATTGTTGCGGGTATTACCCAGGGCTTTCCCTCTGCAATCTTTTTTATGGTAGCCCGCAAAATCTTTCCTGACCTTGTTTTAGGTAGGCGATTCACGACCATACAAAATTTGAAAGCTGCAATCGGCCCAATAGCATCCCGCACAAGTTGGATGGCTTCAACTTCAATTTCCTTGTGTGGTTTTAAAACCCCTGCATTTAATACAAGCAAGCCCAGTGGCAATTGGCCTTTTAACGCGTCATCTATACCCACTACAGCACACTCAGCAACATCTGGATGTGTGGCAAGCACTTCCTCAAACGCTCCTGTCGATAAACGATGGCCGGCAACATTAATCACATCATCGGTACGCGACATTACAAACACATTGCCATTATCGTCTATATAACCCGCATCACCAGTTTCATAATAACCGGGAAAGCGGCCAAAATAAGCCTCGCAGTAACGGGCATCTGCTTGCCATAAAGTAGTAAATGTACCCGGAGGCAGGGGCAGCTTAACTACCAGCGAGCCAATTTCACCTTCTTTTACCTTGCCCCCATGATCAGACAGTACCTGAACCTGATAGCCAGGAACTGGCTTGCCCGGAGAACCCACCACGATATTGGGCGTTTCCAGTCCCAAACAGTTTGCACAAATTGACCAGCCAGTTTCGGTTTGCCACCAATGATCTATCACCGGAATCTGTAACTTTTCTGTTGCCCATTCGAGAGTGCTGGGATCGCAACGCTCACCCGCCAAAAATAGAGACTGAAGGCAAGTTAAGTCGTAACTCTGTAAATATTCCCCGGTGGGGTCTTCCTTCTTTATTGCCCGAAAAGCAGTGGGTGCAGTGAACAACACCTTTACCTGATACTCTGAAACAACCCGCCAAAAGGCTCCTGGGTCAGGAGTCCCAACAGGCTTGCCCTCATAAATAACTGTTGTATTGCCGTTAAATAAGGGTCCGTAAACAATATAAGAATGACCAACTACCCAACCTACATCAGATGCAGCCCAATAGACATCGCCCGGCTTAACGTTGTAAATATTAGCCATACTCCATTTGAGCGAAACAATAGTGCCCCCTGTATCTCTAACAACACCTTTGGGCTGCCCTGTGGTCCCAGAGGTATAGAGAATATACAGAGGATCGTTGGCATTGACTGGCACGCAGTCCACTGGCCTGGCTGAGGCTATGGTTTCATTCCAATCAAAATCCCTGTTCTCGTTGAGATCAGCCTGCATTTCAGCACGCTGCAGGATAATGCAGGCCTGAGGTTTATAAGAAGCCAGCTCTATCGCCTCATCCAGTAATGGCTTGTACTCTACAATCCGTGCAGGCTCCAATCCGCAGGATGCAGAAATAATCAGCTTGGGCTTGGCATCGTCAATGCGCTTCGCCAATTCATTACTAGCGAAGCCCCCAAAAACGACAGAGTGGATTGCCCCTATGCGAGCACAGGCCAGCATGGCGATCAACGCCTCAGGGACCATAGGCATATAGATAATGACGCGATCTCCCTTAGTGACACCACGCCTTGCAAAAGCACCCGCAGCCTTTGCCACTAACTCTTGTAAATCAGCGTACGTAAGCTGACTTTTAACGTCGGTGACAGGGCTGTCAAAGATAACCGCCAATTGCTCACCGCGCCCTTGCTCAACATGAATATCTACAGCGTTGTAACAGGCATTAGTCACGCCATCTGGGAACCAGCGGGAAAAAGGTGGATTACTATCATCAAGCACAATATCTGGTGCTTTGTACCAAGCAATATTCTCCGCCGCAGATTTCCAGCGTTCAATATTATCCATTGCTCAATAACCGCTAAAAGAAGCCAAGCGGGTTGATGTCATAACTCACCAATAGGTTTTTGGTTTGCTGGTAATGCTCTAATGCTAGCTTGTGTGTCTCGCGACCTATACCAGACTTTTTATAACCACCAAATGCCGCATGAGCAGGATACGCATGGTAACAATTTGTCCATACACGGCCAGCTTGTATACCCCGCCCCATACGAAATGCTCGATTTATATCTCTGGTCCATACACCTGCCCCTAGACCATATTCAGTATGATTGGCAATCGCGAGTGCCTCCTCTTCATCCTTAAACGTAGTAATTCCTAACGTCGGGCCAAAAATCTCTTCCTGGAAAACACGCATGTCGTTAGTCCCTTTCAGTAACGTCGGCTCAACATAGTAACCAGTGCCTAGATCGCCATCGATATTGGCTCTTTTACCCCCCAGAAGGAACTCGGCACCCTCCTCGCGAGCGATGTCCATATAGCTCAGTATTTTATCCATTTGCTGTTGAGAGGCCTGTGCACCCACCATGGTATCTGTGTCTAGGGGATTGCCCTGTTTAATATTTCGCGCACGCTCTAAAACCAGCTCAATAAAGTCATCATAAATACTCTCTTGAACCAGAGCCCGTGACGGACAGGTGCATACCTCACCCTGATTGAAAAACCCTAACAATAACCCTTCAACGCACTTGCTTACATATTCATCTTCCTGAGACAGAATATCCTCGAAATAGATATTGGGGGACTTACCACCCAGCTCTACGGTTGAAGGAATCAGACTACGCGCCGCATTTTCCAGTACAAGCTGACCTACAGCCGTTGAGCCTGTAAAAGCAATTTTTGCAATACGCGAACTACAAGCCAGAGCATTACCAATTTCAGCACCGTAGCCATTCAGTATATTTAATACTCCTGGCGGTATCAGGTCAGCAATCAGCTCCATCATCACCAATATTGACGTTGGCGTCTGCTCTGCTGGCTTTAGAATAATGCAGTTACCTGCGGCAAGCGCAGGCGCCAACTTCCAGGCAGCCATCAACAGAGGGAAGTTCCAGGGAATAATTTGTCCAACCACACCCAGTGGCTCATTGAAGTGATAGGCTACTGTTGCCGCATCAATATCAGCAGCGCTGCCTTCTTGAGCTCTAATACAGCCCGCAAAATAGCGAAAATGATCCACTACCAGTGGCAAGTCTGCGTTCAAAGTTTCACGGATACTTTTACCGTTATCCCAAGTTTCTACGTAGGCCAAGGCCTCTAAATTTGCCTCAATACGGTCAGCAATCTTAAGCAGCATGTTAGAGCGCTCAGTTGCTGAACTTTTACCCCAGCTAACAAAGGCATCATGGGCAGCGTCTAAAGCTTTCTCAAGATCAGCCTCTGATGACCGGGCCACCTCGCAAAAGGGTTCCCCATTGACAGGGGACGGATTAGAGAAATACTCTCCTTTTGTCGGCGCAATCCATTCCCCTCCTATAAAATTTTCATAACGATTTTTAAAAGAAAATATGGACTCGTGGTTCCCAGGTGCTACATATATCATGTTATACCCCCAACAGGTTTGGTTAGTATTATTTTGTTGTTGTTTTAAAACTCATTCTATAAATGCTGAAAAAAATATGATCGCCTAGATCACCATCTGCAAAGGCCCCAAACCTACAGCAACTTAGAACGCTGTCTTAGATTTAGTGCTATTGCTAAATCAACTGATTAAATAAATACAAAGCGACAACTGTCCCGACAAAATACACAAGCAACCAATAGGTTTGCTTGTCAATGCGACCAGGCACTAGGTACCAACCATTTTCCTTTTCAGGAAGGCGGTTCTCGGAAAAATATTGCTTTTGACCCTGAACACTGTATCTGGAGTATTCAGCTTGTCGGCCATCAATTATTAAGCTGGCACCAATCGAGACGCTTATATTGACAATACCGCCTATTGCGCAATACCAGGGCCAGGCGATATCTGTATTCGACGCGACCCACCAGAGTACACCAAAGCCAGCGATCACTCCGGTTATTAGACCTTTCTCAGTTGTGTGTTTTGAGAAAAATCCTAGACCAAACATAGCCAGTTTAGCGCCCACAAAATAGGACCCGACTTTACTAAGAGTCTCTAAAACCGAGCCGTTACTTTTCGTATACATAAAGGCTGGAATGATAATCGCTAGCGCCCAGAAAATAGTAAATAGCCGTGACGCCGCAAGATAATGCGCCGAAGTGGAATCAGCTTTGACATATTTCTGGTAAAAATCGATGGTGGTTACTGTCGACATTGAATTAAATGCAGAGTCAAGACTAGACATGGACGCTGCTATCACTGCGGCGGCAATAATCCCCATTAGTCCTGGAATCGCCAGAGAAGAGGCAAAGTCCAGGATAATAGTATTGCCATTGTCGAAATCGCGGCCACCGTAGTAGCTGTAAAATAGTATACCGAGCAAGAAAAATAGAAAGTATATGAAGATGGCAAGGTAGCCCATCATTAAAAAGGACTTTTTTGCATCCCCAATATTCTTAGATGCTAGAGTGCGTTGCACCATCATCTGATTAGCACCGTAGACGGTTATATGAAAAAGCGTCATAGCGATAACACCGGTCCATACGGTGCTGACCTGTGTTGTATCGAAACTAAAATTTAGGGGATTCGTTTTACCCTCAGTCTTCAAGATCTCCAGGGTTTCACCCAGAGGTAGGCTTAGGTTATTGATTAGGGATACCGTGATGATGAGCGCACCGATCAATAATATAAACGCCTGTATAACGTCTGTCCAAATTACTGCTGCCAGACCACCCATAATGGTATAAACAAGCGCTATAAGCGTGATAATAATAATGGCATAAACGACAGGCATTCCTGTAATGAACTCGAGAACCAGTGCTGTGGCATACAGAACGGCTGCCGAGGTAAGCGTTTGGGATACCAGAAAAATAGCAGCAATGAGGCTTCGTGACGTGGGACCAAAACGCTTCTCTAGATATTCGTATATAGAGGCAACACCACTATTGAAAAAGAATGGGAGAAAAACCGCAATAACAATGAAAATAACCAGTGGGTAGTTGAGGTGAATGGCAATAACACTCAGCCCCTCGGTGTAGGCCCAGGCAGGCCCACCAAGAAATGACAGCGCGCTTACATAGGTAGCGACAACTGAAATACCGATAGCCCACCAAGGAATATTTCGCTGCCCGACAAAAAAATCATCTGCAGTTGTGACTTTTTTACTAAGTACAAATCCAAGAACGACATTTGCACAAAGATAGGCTCCCAAGACCAGCCAATTTATTAAACCAAATGCTTGTAGTTCCATATTTTTTCTTCTTTTTTTATAGGTTTTTAATCCGCGATGTTTAACCTGGCGCGATAAATTTGAACTAGGATAGACAGCTCATCAAAGATAGTCCATTCCTCAGCAATGAGCCCATCGATGATCCTGAATTGGCTCTCTCCCAAAATGAGTAGAGGAGCTCCTGCTGGCTCACCATAAAGACCGGCACCCCCATGATTCCCCGTTATAGTCCAACGAACCGCGACATCTTGGCCACCATTATCATTCGGTCTAGAGCAGCAATAATCATGGGAGAATTTAAGTTGCGTGACAGTGCCTATTATTTGAGCATAAAAGGCTGCAATTTCTTCGCGTCCTTTCAATGTTTGGTTTCTTGAGCAGTGCAATAAAGCATCGTTTGAATAGCTTTGAAAAACATCACCGAGCAATCTAGCATTCCAGATGTTTTGCAATAAGGCTTCGATAAAACCTTCGGAATCATCGGAGCTGCACCCTAAAAATGGCTGACGTTCATGGGTAACACTTTGTTGCACTCGATTGAGCTCAGATTGATTCCAATCTTTGAGTCGCTGCTGTATTGGTATCGCCGCTTTTTCCCTAGCGACCTGATGGACATCGAAGCCAAGCTCCTCTGCAAGGGCATAGTTATCACGAACCAGCCATTCTTCGATTATTTTATTATCTTTGACAATACAATGAGCAATCACCAAAAAAGTCGTTTCCATATTGGTTGCGGGGCCCATGTCGCTGCCACCGAGGTTGGTCATCGATGTTTTGATCAGATGGGACGTATGGTACCCATCAATATCGTTACCACCCCAGACCACATTCTCAGCCTGAAGGGTTCTATCAGGAAAACTTGCTAAGGTAGAGAGTGTATTTTGCGTTACTTCTTCGGCACCAATGGTAATACCAGACATTGTGTAGACTGGACAGTCATCGGAGTAATAGTCATAGCAAAGCCCTATTTGCTTACCTTCCCAGATTCGGTAGGTAATGCGCAGGATATAGTCAACGATATCGGTGAATTCATCGTCAAAACCAGCCATAGGAGATTTATGCGATTTAACCTTACTTGGAGCGCTATCGAAGTGATGTTGCATTCTATCCATAATTATTTGTCTCTAAAATCCTAGTGCAGGTAAACCGCATTTTCAGAAAAAATTTGCGGCGCTTGGCTGATCTCCGCCCCGCAGAACTATTATGTCGGCTGCTTCATTGCCCTCATTGGTAAAGCCTCTAACTAAGTCAATTGGGCAGGTGAATAAATCGCCAGCACCTAGCGTGAAGGAACCCTCTTCCGTGCTGACCTTAAGGCTGCCACGATGGACAAATAAAACCTCTGGCTCCTGTCGACTATGCTTGCCAATGGTTGCGCCAGGATCAAGCATTAATCGGCGCAGTTGAAAGTTATGTGGTCGACTGATCTTGCCGGCGGGCATACCCTCACTATGGGAGTAGCCGCCAATAACAGCAAACTCTCTTACTCCACTGTCATTGGTAAGACCTCCAGCACCATGGCTGCGAAGGTCGATATGGCGACTGACATTTTTGGCCATATCTTCCATGGTCAACGTTTTGAATGCCTTAAGCTCTTCGCCGCTGACAGGTTCGTGCAGTGGTTGATCGTCAGGGACAGATTGCCCTGCAAGAGTATCGATTAGCCGACCATCATGCAGCAAGACTAACCCATGTTTGCTTGCTTCTTCAAACACATAAGGTGCCCAGGTGACTCTGCCCGATGTGCCGTTTGGTAGATGGCCCAATACGCTGAATAAAAAGCCGTTATCATCGCCCACATTTTCAAAACCGCGAAACAATTGCATAGGAATAGAAATTGTATCACCACTGTTTAGCACGACCTCTCCATCACCCCCGTCCTCGCCCCAGGTAAACTTCCATTGCCCCCTATGAACAACAAACACCTCCTCTGTGTCGTGACTATGATGAGAGTTTTTGCAGCCTGTTGGCTGGCGTGCTGCGCCAACATCAAAGCCATGAGGGGTGCTTATATGCACTACTTGCGATGGGTTTTCTGCTACGCCACTACCAATCAGACAGAAATTTTCTTTCTGGTCGCTTCCGGGCGAGCGAGCATCGATGAAGGCAGTCTTACAGGGTACGAGTTCACTGCCTCGCAAAATAAAAGATTTAAGGCTGTCAATTTCAGAAATTTGAGTCATTAGAATATGCAAACCATAAGTTTCAAAAGGTATGTGGTGATGGTATTGTACTTCGAATGCAAAAGCAACATCTGATCTAGGCTTTGCGTAGCTTGCAGAAATTGGCTCATTTGTTTAGCTCAATCGTGATCATAGCCCATATACCTCCGGCTTTGGGAGCACCACCCTTAGGGGGTTGGCATGGATTGATAAACGCATATTTTTTACACCGAATCCAGCATTGACTAATCTTGCGGCCTGTCTTGGGACCTCATAACACGCCGGAATAATTCAATATCTCTTCTTATTGCCCGCTGCAAATTGTCGCCCGTAAAAAGGTGGTTTGTACTCTGATATAGATATAGCGTGCTAGGATTTTCTAACTGCTCGAGTTGCCGAGCGATTAGCACAGAACCTTCGTATGCTGTTGCTGGGTCACCCTCAGCGTGATGAATGTTCATGGGGCTATAGATCTGCTCGAGCTGAAGTTGGAGCTGGCCGAACGGGTCTGACTTACTCTGTCGCGCTCCGGCAATGACCGCTGCCGGAACATAGGTAGACCAAATACTGGCTCCTTTCAGTCTATCTCCTAGGGCTGCAGCAGCGAGGAGCGTTACCTGCCCTCCCATAGAGTGGCCAAGCATAAATAATTCCTGCATATTGCCGAGGTCCGTGCCTTCAAGGGCGGCTATCACTCCCAACACATCTCGGGCATACCAGTTAGGAGAGTCTTCTCGGAGTGTAAATTCAGCGCCTGCAGAATCATTGTGGCCACGGTAATCAGGAGCGATGACTAAAAACCCTTGACGCGCCAAAGCCTGAGGTATCTCGCGATAATAATCACCAGGGCGGTCATTAGCGCCGTCTTCGCTGCGCCGACCATTCATGAAGGGCTCAGGATGAAAGCCATGATTAAATATAATCACTGGCCAGCCGGCCGCTGGCATTCCATCCTCGGGCTGCAATATAAGAGTGTATTGAATTAAGCCGTCAACACTGAACTTTCCCACGAGAGCAGAAAGCCCTTGCAAAGATCTTGCTAAGGGATTCTTCTTTATAGATATAAACTCAGTTTTGGCAATTGGTGGTAACTTAGTTATGTACTCAGATTGAGCCATACTGCTCAAAAGCATAACACTAAAAAATAGGGAATTAGCGACCAACGTCCGTAGTAAGACCATGAACACAGCCCTCCAAATTCGATATGCAGCAAAGTATGCTAGCTTCGAAGTCAAAAACATTCAAGAACCCTGCCTTTTCAACCCAAGAAAAAATGCATTACCGGCAAAAAATCAAAGAAACCACAAAATCAATAGCTAAAATTAGGGAAAAACCGACCAAATTATCTTGACTCAGGCTTGCATTCGAAGTACAAAGCAGATAGTCCTGAAGAGGTTTTTAAGCTTCTTGGGCGGTTTGGGGGAGCCGATAGAACGCAATCCCGACTTTTGACACTCAAAATATTGATAAAACAATTTGGGAGAGCAACATGATAAAAACAACACAACGAGAAGTATTGGCCTTGGCAGTAGCGATGGCCACTTTTGCAGGATCCAGCGCATTTGCAGAGGGCACCTCAAGTCTGATGGAGGAGGTCCTTGTTACTGCGGAGAAGCGATCTGAGAGCGTTCAGGACGTTTCTGCTTCGATCACCGCACTAAGCCCCGAAATGATGGCTCGCTCTGGCATCGACGATGTTACCCGCCTCGAGCACGTAGTTCCGGGGATGAGAATGGGTATGTCAGGTAACGAAGCGCGAATTGCGATACGCGGGACTCGATCAAATAATGTAGGCACGGAAGGCGAGCAGACAGTTGGCATCTTTCAAGATGGTGTTTATGTAGCGACTTCGACTCAGGCTCTTGGGTCTTATGTCGATCTTGAAAGAATCGAGGTTCTTCGCGGCCCTCAGGGTACTCTGTATGGCCGTAATACCTTCGGTGGGGCAATCAACGTAATCAGTAAAGCCCCAGACTTCGATGCTACTAGCGGTTCGGTAATGACGTTAATTGGAGATAAAAATCGCCGGAAAATGCAGGGTGTTCTAAATCTTCCTCTTAGCGACACTTTCGCGGTCCGACTAGTAGGTATGACCGATGAGCATGATGGTTACATCACTAATAGTTTTGCAGCTGGAACAGATGATGATCTCGACAACCAAGACACTACCTACATTCGAATGACTGCAGCTTGGCAGCCTACTGATGAATTTCAGGCCACCCTTCGTTATTCTGAGTCATCAAAAGATACCAATTCCACTGCTATCTGGGGTTACCAACAGGTTGGTGGATATGTTGACGGTGACTATCAGGACGGGCACGTCTATCAATTTGAAGGAGCAACGCAGGATGCTGGTCCATGGAATGTTTCGCGAAATGAAAGCTCGGCTGCGGTTTTGGATGACGAATCCCTTACACTTGAACTCAGCTATGATCTTTCCTTTGCAACGGCTAAATTAACTATTAATCAGACTGACTTTGAAGGCGTGCAGTTCTACGATTCTGATTACAGTGACGCTGGCTCTGTTTCAGAGCAGCCGGGGAAATTCATCGGTTGGAATTCTAGCCAGGAAGATAGTTCATCGGAATTACAGCTGACTTCTAATAGCGATGGCGCGCTGCAATGGACACTCGGATACTACCAGTTTAAACAGGAATCAGATTGGGGTTGGATTGGTTCCGATTACGATGGCAATGGCACTAATGTCAAGTATATATGGGGTCATAATATGTACGAGTCTGAGTCTACTGCAATTTATGGAAACGCGACTTACTCCATGACTGATAGTGTTCGTCTAATTGCCGGTATTCGCAGCAATGAAGACAAAAAAGGTCGCGTAGGATCAATTAATACATGGGATGACACTCTTTGGAAGGCCGCTATTGAAGTTGATCTCAGCGAAGACACGATGGTCTATGGGTCAGTCTCGACAGGCTTCCGAGCCGGTGGTGCCAATGGGGCCGCTATTGTCGCAACCCTTGCAGCAGAAGGTATTGACGCAGATCTTTACGACCCAGAATTTGTCACAGCTTATGAAGCGGGTATTAAGACAATATTGCAAGATGGGCGCATGACGCTCAATGCGGCGATATTCATGAATGAATATACTGATATGCATGCCCAGTCGTTTGTGGTTCTAAATGGCGGTGCTTCAGAATATACGATGAACGGAGGTGAGGTTGATGCCAGCGGTCTTGAGGTAGAGATGCAGTGGGCGCCCACCGACAAATGGTATATAACTGCTAACGTTGCGTTCCTAGATGCTGAGTTTGGCACCTATGATATGGCTGCTCTAGCAGGGCTTGGTTCTCTTGGTGGTCGTCAAGTTGACTTGGATGCAAATGGGACATTGGATAGTTTAAGCTTGAAAGGTTATGCACCTGCGCTGGCACCAGAACTGACGGTTGGTTTTCAGGTCAGCTATGATATTAATCTAGGCGATATGGGTACTCTTACACCTATGCTTCAGGGCACCTATACGAGCGATTACTACGCGCACGATATTAATGTTGCACCGGCAGAACAAAAGGCCCATACCAAGTCTGATCTGCGTTTGATTTGGGATTCAGGAGACAGCGTTAGAGTTGAAGCCTATATCCTAAATCTTGAAGATGAGGCGGTAATGAATCGCGCTGTAGTATTTGGTCCCGGAGTTACAGGGACAGTTGCAGAGGGGTCATCTGTCGCTTCAGTTCAATCTAACTGGTCACGTCCTCGCACCTGGGGCATGAGCATTAGCTATGATTTCTAATTAGCTGTTCAGGTAAGAAAGAAAGAGACCTTCGGGTCTCTTTTTTTTAGTCAACTATTTTGTCAGTACAATCAAAATGAGATAATCGAATGAGTGAAGCCAACAAACAGCTAATTAATATTGTTCGCAGCAGCCTATATGACTTTGATCTGAACACTGTAGCTGAGGTAATGGCGAAGGTTTTTCATCCTAAGGCGCTGATCCAGTTAAGCTTCCCCTTTGAGACCCTTCGTAATGGCCCTAAAGGACTGCTTAACGAGGTACTTGTCCCACTTGCCGAGGCCCTGCCTGACCTTGAGCGAAGAGATACTATCGTGATGAGCGGTACTACAGATGCCGGAAAACATTGGGTGGGCTGTTGTGGCCACTATACAGGCACATTTACCAATCCGTGGCTAGATATTTTTCCTACCGGTCATCAAATCTCCCTACGTTTTCATGAGTTTTATCGAGTCGAGGAAGGCCAAATTGTAGAGATGCAGGCTATCTGGGATATTCCTGAGTTAATGATGCAGGCTAAGGCCTGGCCTATGGTTCCTAGCCTTGGTCGTGAATGGCACGTGCCTGGTCCGGCGACACAGGACGGTATTATATTGGGTCCCAGAGATGACAAGCGTTCGAACGATAGTTTGGCACTGGTTACTAATATGTGCGCTGGCTTGGCAAATTTCTCCACCGGTGGCGCTGAGGCTATGGAGTTGGAAAAATATTGGCATCCCAGATGCAATTGGTATGGGCCCTCTGGAATTGGCACCGGTAGAGGCCTGTCTGGCTTTCGTAACTGGCACCAAATTCCCTTTCTAAATACTTTTCCTGATCGTGGTGGCATACCAGAAAAGCGAAATATGTTTGCCGATGGCGACTACGTTGGGTTCACGGCCTGGCCAGGTATGCGTATGACTGTCAGTGGCGATGGCTGGCTGGGTATTGCCCCAGCCGGCCAACAAATTACTATGCGCAGTCTTGATTTTTGGCGCTGTGAAAAAGGGCTAATTCGAGAAAACTGGGTGCTTATTGACCTATTAGATGTGTATCACCAACTGGGCGTAGATGTGCTGGGGCGAATGCGAGAATTTAATAAGGCAAAAAGGCTCTCTTAAAAAGCCTTTTTGCCCATTTTCTGGTCAGAGCATCAATGTTGAACTATACCGAATTAGGACTCTTCGCCATTTTGGATAGGTGCTCTTTGGGAATCCATCTTTTCCCACCCATGACCATCGAATGGGTCGACACCAAGTTGCTGCAATATTGACGGAAAATCAACCATGACCCAGTTGTCGACAATTTTTCCATCAACAACTTTCCAAAAATCCATATAGCGAATTTCGATCTTTTTCTGAGTTGCTGGGATGCCCATAAAGTCACCGGAATGCACCGCCTCTTGGCGCCCAAATGCCGAGCACCATTCACCCTCGGTTACTCTTGCTTCGTCGATACAGACTTTATCAGAAAAAGCAGCTTGAAATGGGCGCTGCCAATTTTCTTGAAATTCATTGAGGCCGACTTTATAGCCGCAACCAGCATTTCCTATCCAGCGAAATGATTGACTAAAAAATCTATCCATGGTGTCAATATCGTGATCATTGAGACCGTCCACCATGGAATCAATGACTGCCAAAGTTTCAGCAGTTTTACTGAGGTCATTGTTGGCCGTTAGTGGGGCTTGAGAGGGTCTAGATCCCTTCATAGTGTATGTCTCCGTAGAATAGGGTTAAGAAATTATATTTTTACAGCGCTCAAGGATGTCTATGCCCTGCTGCTTAAGCCACCAGGGCAAATCAATGATGACCCAGTTCTCCGCGAGTTTATCACCTTCCCGTCGATATACATCGACGACGCGCATATCGACTCGGCAGTCATTTCCCGGGAGACCCAAAAATCCACCGGTTGGTGTATGGGTCAAATTGGGCCAACCAAAAAAGCAGGCGTAGTCGCCATCGGCATAGCGGCAAATATGACCGTTATACACTTTGTCTTTAAGAGCTTCTCTAAAGGGGTAGGAGTGCTGTTCCTGATAGCGGCGAATCGTATAGGTCGATCCAATACCGGCAGGCCCATACCAGCTCATATCAGAGTGCCATGATCGCTCCAATACTTCAGGAGGATAGCGGTCGTCACCTGAGTGATTTAGCTCATCTAGATCAGCGATCATTTGGTTGAGCACCGCCATGGTTTTTTGCGACTCACTTTCGGGTTGGCTGGCTATCTGAATACCATCGTGAGTTTTAGGCCCGGGAACAATGCCAGAGGCACCGGTTTGTATTGGTAGTGGATTTATACCTGCTTGGTGCATAACGCCAATAATGTCACAGAAAAAACTACTGCGAACGATCTTTCCATTCCTTACATTGTGGAATTCTGCATAGCGTAAATAGGCCATCTTGCCAGTGGCTGGAATGCCTAACCAATCATTATCAAAGAGCCCTTGCAAGTGACCCATGCTAGTGACCCACTGAGTTCCGTCTACCTCGTTAGTGCCCCCCATAAAGACATCTTGCCGGCGACTGACCGGTGACCAAGCATCTAAAAATGGCTTCCAGAATGCCTCAGCTACTCCAGAAGCGTCGCTTTGCTCTTCAAAGGGGTATACGCCATACCAATGATAATCATCAGCAATAAATTGACCAATAGTCTCGTTAATATTCTGCGAAGTGGATTTTTCCACTGCAGCAAAGTAATCGAGGATAAGTTGCTTACTAGAGTTAAGATCGGTCACCGAGGTTACCCTTCTCGTGCTTGTTGAAGTAAATCAACGCCAAATTGTTCAAAGAGGTCAATCATGTCAACAAAGACCCAGTTTTCGACAAACTTATCACCACGGCGCAGCCAGAAATCCATGCCATTAAAGTTGATCCGGTTGCCGGTAGCTGCTGCGCTGAGATAGTTACCAATATGTTGCGATGTAACACCTGCCCAGCCCGAAGACCCAACAAAATTACCCTCGGCGAATAGACTGTCTAGATCCTGCACTTTGCGGTCAGGAAATGCGGCAAGCCAGTGCTGCTGATGGTAGTCTTGAAACTCCTTTAAGCTAAGGCAAGCGCCTATTCCGCCAGGCCCATACCAGTTTACATTGTCATGGAAAAAATCAGCAACACCCATGCTGGTGAGATTTTCTTCATCAAAATTATTGAGCCCTTCAAAAAGAAACTCTCGTATCAATCGCATCGACTCAGCGGTTTCAGACGCACTACTCTCGTCAAGTAAAACCCCGTTAATACCTGTCGGACTGGGATACACAAAATCCGTCCCATGGCTTGGGGGCAGAGGGTTTTTGTTGATTTGCTGTAAAAAGTCAATGATATCGAAAAGCGTATACATCTCTACAATCTTGTCATCCTCAAAGCGGAAGAATTCCCCCCACCTTAACTTGATCACCTGATGCGATGGTTCAAAACCAAGCCAGGATTTCGCGAAAACACCTTCATAATAACCAGTAGCCCCAACCCATGATTGGCCATCCAGACTATTGTCGGCTTTACCTTGGCTTATGCCACCAAAAAGCATATGCGTCTCTCGAGACACACCCTCAAATGCATCAACAAAGGGCAGCCAAAACGTCGAGCACCACTCTTCAGTGCTTGAGCAAGATTTAAAAGGCTTGGGGCCGTGCCAAGCAAAATGGTTACCGACCTGCTGGGCCAGTGCAGCCTGTGCTTTTTGAGGATCCTGGAGTAACTCAAAGAGATTTGCGATGGCAAGTTTGTTATTTGATACGATACTGTTCATTTAAATGTTTCCAATAGTTATGTTAAGGATTATCATAGCAATGTACTTCGAATGCAAAATTAAAGTCAAATATTTATAATCCGATAAATATTTGTGTAGGATTGATCGTGCACTGCTTTGCTAATGGTGGTTAGTTGGACTATTGGAAGGCCTGTAGTTTGGAGAGTAGGGCCAAAATACACCTTATAATTAACGAGAATAGACTGGTCTAAGGAGCCCTAAACGGGTCAGAAGATAGAGTGATAAAAGCGCGACCCGGTGCTCTGCGTAACGCCGAATACTGTGTAATGTGTTAGTATTCCGAAGATTATTAAACGCATTGCATCTGATTTTTATCATATGCCAACCGAGGTTATTTATTTAAAAGGTATGAATAAAAAAGCACGAGACAATACGCCACAAAATATTACATTCGAAGGCAAACGATCGACCTCTTATGATGTTGCGCGAGTTGCAGGAGTCTCCCAGTCGGCAGTCTCACGCTGCTTCAAGCCTGGAGCGAGTGTATCCGCAAAAACGCGCGCAAAAGTGGAGAGCGCCGCAAAAGCGCTGGGTTATCAACCTAATGCTATTGCACGTGGATTAATCTCTGGTAGATCAAACATTGTTGGCGTATTGATTACTGAACTTACCAACCTGAATTATCCGCAGATTCTGGCTGAGTTAAATCGAAAATTTGATGAGAAAAATATTCATATTCTACTGTTTACGCTTGATAGCGAGAGCGATGTGGACAAAGTTTTAGAAAAAGTCTGGCAGTATCAAGTGGATGGAATTATTGCCGCGGCTCAATTCACCGATACACAGATAAGTGCCTGCCAAGACCGCAATATTCCCTTGGTTTTTTATAATCGCCTCTACCCCCAAAATACTGTTTCATCAGTTTGTTGTGATCATTATGAGGGCGAGCGGTCACTCGTTGAAGGGCTGCTCAACAATGGGCGCAAGTCATTTGTCGTAATGAGTGGGCCGATAGATTCGTCAGTTAGCACGGCAAGAACTAAGGGAGCAGTGGCCCAGCTTAAGGGACTGCCTGTCGATATGGTCGAACTGGAAGGTGATTATAGCTATGAGCGAGCCTGTAGCTTAACGCGAGATGTTATGGGCTCAGCTAACCCCAAACCAGATGCGTTTGTTTGTACTAACGATATTATGGCCCTCGGCTGCCTAGACACGCTGCGTATCGAGTACCGGGCGAAAGTCCCTAAAGATATATCTGTTGTTGGGTTTGATGGAGTTGATGCCGCTGCTTGGCTCAATTACGACTTAACAACAGTTCTACAGCCTTTAGAACGCATGGTAGAGGCAGCTGTAGATATGCTTTTGGAGCGTATTGAGAATCCGGAACTGCCTTCCGAGAAACGTCTTTTTGCCGGCAGCATCAGACATGGTTCCACAGCCCAGCTTGATTAGCATTCAAATAGGATAATTTTGATCGGAGTACCCCTAGTGCCATTACCTTTATTACTTTTACCTGGTTCACTTTGTACCGGTATGCTTTTTCAGTCGCAAATCTCGGCTTTTCAAGACATTAGGGAGGTATTAGTAGGCGACTTTTCTAATTGCGATTCGATTGAGACTATGGCTACCAAGGTACTCACGGAAGCACCGGCAGAGTTTGCATTGGCAGGCCTTTCGATGGGCGGTATTGTGGCCTTTGAAATGTTTAGACAGGCACCCGAGCGGATTAAAAAAATCGCGTTGCTAGACACCAATCCACGGAGTGAATTGCCAGAAAATGTGCCTGTCCGTCAACAGCAGATCAACACCATTGCTCGAGGCGGTGTTGAAAGTTTAACAACCTTAGTGAGTCAGCAGCTAATGCCGAAATATGCTTTTGACTCAGAGCAGCTTTTAAAGCTCGAGCCTTTGGTGATGGAAATGGCCTTGGAGGTTGGTACTGATGAGTTCATCAATCAATGGCGTGCATTAGCTAGTCGAGCTGATAGCTGGAGCACGCTAAAAGATATTCGCTGCCCTACCCTTATTTTGTGTGGTATTCATGATGCACTGTGCAGCGAAAAGCTCCATCGCGATATGGCTGAAGAAATAAAATATGCCAAATTGGAGATTATTCAAGAGGCCGGTCACCTCAGCACCCTTGATGCGCCCGAACAGGTAAATAGCGCTCTACAAGACTGGCTCAATTTGTAACCTTTTCTTAAGAGAAACATCAATTATGGCTGCTAGTAACCCACATAATAACTTTAGACAGAAACTGTTATCAGGGGACTGCTTAATCGGCACCTTTGTAAAGACACCATCGATGATGGTTGCAGAAGTATTGGCAAGTACCGATTTAGATGTTGCCTGCTTCGATGCCGAACACTCCCCATTCGATCGTCGCGATATAGACAGCTGTTTGCTGGCTTTTCGCGCAGAGCAGAAACCCGCGTTGGTTAGGGTAGCCTCGTCATCAGCGGATCAAATACTCAATGCACTAGATTGTGGCGCCACGGGTGTGGTGATTCCACATGTTGATTCGCCTGAAAAAGCCTTGGCCTGTGTTAATGCGGCCAGATATGGGAGGACAGGACGGGGATACGCAGGTTCTACTCGTTCGGCGGGTTATGGCGCAGCCAGTGTTGCTGACAACATCAGTCTCAATCAGTCAGAGACCACTGTAATAGCACAAATTGAAGATATTGCTGCTGTCGATAATATTGATGCGATAGCCGCTCAAGAAGGCATTGATTGCCTGTTTATCGGCATGATGGACCTAACCGTTGCTCTTGGCGCGACGGCTGCGACTGATAAGATCGTCGTTGAAGCGGCTGAACAAATCTGTATTGCCGCTAAGGCAAATAATAAGAAACTCGGTATCTTCGTGCCTGATATTGACAGTATCGAATTTTGGCGAAGTCGAGGTGTTACACTTTTCCTAATGGCCTCAGACCATAGTTTTATCAAGCAGGGGGCCAAAAGCTTGGCAGAATCAGCTCGGGGGAATTTCTAGAGAGTTAAATCGCTTCTTATCCAATGCCGCACCAATGAACTAGCAATGCAATTAGATGCAGCTTTTTTATAGACTTGACAAAGCTCCTATAGTTTAAGCTGATGCTTGACACGACCAAAGGCCTGTAGCGCAAACTCACTACGGGTGACTCAGCGCATTTTCGTGGGGATCTTATCCACAGTATTGAGAACTGCTGGGACTGCGAATTAGTTGCTTACCTTGTAGTCACTAGTCAGTGACCTCCCCACCAAGACTAAAAGCATCAAGCTGCGTAACCGTAAACGGATGTTAACGAATTTTACAGAATCTAAAAGACCCATACATGACCAGACATACAGGCTGATATATCAGGCGGCTACTGATCGCTATTGGTAGCCTAGGAGTTTACACCAAGCTTAGGATTAATTTGCGCTACCAAACACACCTGCTCTTGCAGCAACCAATAAATGGCGGTTTAGCGATGCTAAAACCTATGAATCCAATTTTTTATTTAATGTACAAATAGGTCGATATTTCAAAGACTGTATAAGGCTCGAGGTACTCTTCAGAGGTCAGTCCAAGGGTAGTTCGCGATCGCAAAATGATTCTAGTGATGGAATTTCCAAAACCTAATTGTTACAACTGGCGTCGCTGCGTAAAGATAAAATTATTGGGGGTAATTTTGGGGGGTATATTCCCACTCAAACCATTAACCCTTTGATTTGAATGGGAATATATTTGCATTTGGCGGTGAGAGAGGGATTCACCCCGATAGCATATGAACGTTGACTAATCCATGTAATAAGCTATATTTGCTACAAATTTTTGCTACAAATGTTCTTAATATGGCTAACAATCTGATCCTACGCGGCAACACTTGGCATGCTCGGCTGGTGATCCCAACTCATCTGCGCTCTGCATTCAATCGTCGAGAATTCACACAATCATTGAAAACTTCATCTAAGTCGATAGCTGCGAAACTGGCAAATGATAAAGTGGCACTTTGGAGGCTACAACTTGATGCTGCAGCAGGAGATGCAAATGCTGTCGAGGTGCTAGCGTCCGAGTTGGCTGTTAGGGTAAAAGAGGAGGAATCTGAAGGTCAATATGCTGATGTCACCACAGGCATGACAAACAGCTCCGCTTTCGCGGAACATTATGCTGAAGGACTGAGCGAAACTGATAGACAAAGATTCTATGGCATACTCACAGGAAGACGCACTCTACCGCTTCATACTTGGGTACTGGAGTGGGCTGACAAAGCCTATTCCAATGCTAAAACCAATCAGATAGCAGTTAACGAAATACGAAACTTTTGTGTTTATGCCCCTTCAGTCTCTGATGTGACTAAAAACAATATTAGACGGTGGTTAAAATCTGAGACACGATCGAAGAAGACTATTGAGCGCGCGTTAAGTTTCGCTAGGAAATACTGGACTTATCTCCAAGATGTGGGCGTCGTGTCTGATGATGCCTATCCTTTCATGGGCGTCAAACTGCCAGATACGCTTAAAGCTCCAGAAAGCAAGCGTGAGCCCTTCAATGAAGCCGATATTCCTATACTATTTGAGGCATTACAGGTCGATAGATCGGTCTATTTGGCATCGTTAATCGCTTTGCACAGCGGCGCAAGACTCGCTGAAGTACTGGGACTTACAAAATCCGACGTAGTCCACATCGAAAACTATGCATGCTTTCACATTGCTGGCACAAAGACTAAGGCTTCAAATAGATACGTACCGATCCACAATGCACTACAACCTGCTATACACCTATTACTGAATGAGAGCGATGAACAGTGGTTGATACCTAATGTGCGATCTAAAGGCGGTGCATACAGACGTGGAGATGTCCTTGGTAAGCGATTTGGTCGACTGAAGACGAAACTTAACTTTCCAAGCACTAAAGTCTTTCACAGTCTCCGAAAAACCTTTATTACAGTATGCGAGCAAGCTGAAGCTCCCGAGGGCGTTGTAGCGGACATTGTAGGACACGAAAAACAGACGATGACCTACGGACTCTATAGCGGTGGCAGTAGCATTCCTCAGCGCGCCAGAGTTATGGAGTCACTAGATTTTGGTTTAACAATATCTCCAATAGGCCTTCTAAAACCCCAAGAGTGAGAGTCTAAATAGGTGCTATATACCACTATATAACGCCCACTAAGCCTCCGCAGCCAACGTACCACATAGCACCTAAGAAGTAGCATCTTAATCGTTATGGACTTCTGTTGTACCATGACTGCTTACATAAATAGGGGTATGCCCATGATTGAAAGAAGAAAGCACACACAATCAGTCACATCATTCGCTACTTTGACATTGATAGCACTGCTGTTCCCGAATACTGCTTTAGCTTTTCGCTATGGAGGACCTGGGACGGGAATACCGATCTATGTAATTACAGTAAGCCTCTTTTTGGTGCTCTTGGGTTCAGCGCTTCACAAAAAAATAATAGACGCGTATGAAGCAGCTTTGATTGTCGGTCTGATACTCTTCTGTGTATTTGCATATCTTTATGACAAAAATCTTCTGCAATCTTAGCGCAAATATTTTCCATTTATATAGCGGCTAAAAACACTATTTACCCACTCCTCAGCCTCCCCAGCCAACCCTGCTTCACAGCACGCCACAGGACGCACCACATTGCCCTGAGAAGCCTGATATTGCTGACCTTAAGGTTCTTGACGGGTGCGCCTAGGATGCCTCTGAGAGGCTCTGTATTGCCTTCTAAGCGGGGCTGTATTTGACCTTTTTAGTGGCTTTGAAATTAATCCCAATCCCGCTTGGCACACTTTTTAATTACATGCTTCAATAAGCAGATGACAGCATCAGAATCCAACAGCCACTACATCAAATACCACCATATCTCTGATGATCCTGCTCTGATTGCAAAGGCGCAGTCGCTGGTTGATCTGTATAGACTCTCCAGGCAACAACAGCGGCAAAGTAACCGCGACTTCGAGGCTGCATTCAACGCAATTCTTACCAGCATTGACATCTTCCAAGCCTATGATGGGTGGTCTCTCTACATCCCCACTAACAACAACCTTTTTAGTGGAACCCTTAAGCGCAACAGCACCTACACAACAGACCTTCTTGATGCTCTTAAATGGTTAATTGCTAAGGGCTATCTCGAGCAGGTCTCTGGCGTAACTAGACCTAAAAAGAAGAACAGTAAGAAACGACAGTGGCTACCCAAAGCCTATAAACTAACTGCCAGATGGTTGTCAGAGATATCAGACAAACCTCTATCAGACCCTAGACTGATACGCAGGAATCCTTTAGCTGGTTATTGGGAGTGTAGGAAGAAGATTGATGGCGCTAAAGTTGCTGTAACACCTAGCGACAGACAATTGAAGCTACACACAGCAATGCTGGCGGACACTGACCAGGCGCTAGAGGCTTATGACAAGTTCATGGTCAATGTTGTAACTAGTATTGGGCATAGCGCTATAAATCCTGCACAGCTCTCTATGATGAGGATATTTAGTAATGGCTCTCTAAAACAGGGTGGCAGGTTGTACTCGGCTGTACAGAACTACAAGAAATACACTCGGAAGTACCTTTACTTCGATGATGAGCCAACGCTAGAGATAGACTACAGCGCCTTCCATCCTCACTTAATCTACCACCAAGCAGGTCAAGAGTTTAAGGGTGATGACCCCTATGTCATAGAAGGCTTTGACCGTGATCATGTAAAAGTAGCTTTCAACATAATGCTGAACAGACGAGGCTCTAAAGATAATAAGTCTGCAGCAGGAACCATTAGCGAAGAGCTGGATGTAGACCTACTACAAGCAACTGCTCTAGAAAACGCTATCTTGCAGCTGCATGCGCCAATAGCGGGCCAGTTTAACTCTGGCGCAGGGCTTCGGCTTCAGCGCTTAGACAGCAATATAGCGCTGTCTGTGGTTAATCACTTTATAACAAAGCATCAACGCCCTATTGTCTGCATACACGATAGCTTTATTTGCTCTGTTAGAGATACTGAGACGCTAATACTGCTAATGGCTGACTACTACAGCATTATTGTAGGAGAGGTGGGAATGCGTGGCATAAAAGGCACAGCGCAAGAGTTCTCTGAGCCTCTAACAGATGCTATCAACAAGTGCTTTGAGCAAGACACTGATGGAATAACTGCTAGTAGTTGGGACGCTTTAGTCGCTAAAGAAGGTGTTAATGATCCTCCTAGCATTGAAGCAACTGAAGAGGATGTTAGTGACGCTGAAGCGTTATAGACTGTGCAGGTGCTATAGCGGTATAGAGGCATAGTAACAGCACAGCCATCTTCCCTATTGTAAGATGATTAAGGAGAAGCGCTCCGGTCAAGCGAACAAATATAGCTCATTGACTCTGGAGTGTTGGATCAATTGAATCTAGCTCAACTTCCTCTACGTTCTTATCAGCTCTCAACTTCAGGATCACCGCCTCTAAATCTAAAATATTAGGCACTTTAAAAACACCTCTTTGTATGGTTGCAAGCGGTTTTACAAAAACTATTGCATTTTCGGCCGCATACTGCTCGAAATTGGGCAGTTCAACGAATTTTACAATTATAGACCCATTGATCAGCATCTCTCGATTGTCTGTGCCGATTATTGAGATATACTCATTATCCCTGAGCAGCAGGCTTTTTATTGAACCCTCCTTCTCCAACCTTGGGCTAAGCTCTTCGCTTTTTTGCAATTCGATACGCTGAAAACCTGTTTCAGTCTTCACTACAATATCTTCAGCCGAGATTTCCAAATTGGGAAGTACGTAAATACTCCGGTCAATGGCGGTACTTTGTGAATATGCCGCCAAAGAAAATAAGATACAAATCAAAGCACCGATAACAGTCTTCAATTTAGAGATATTAGTTGCCATAAACTTTTATTCCCCATTTTATTAGTGTTCCAGTCGTGCCATCGTTAAGGTAGTCATTAGCCGCTATAGTCCAAACGCCCTCAATACTTTCTCCATATAAGCCGCTAACTCCTATATCGAAAAGAGTGCTAGATGGGTTGGTGCTCAGATTAGTCATGGGTTGCATAATATTAATAATCGTCCCATCGGGCGACATTAAGCGTAATCCAACAGAGTTAGGTATTGAGTGACTAAACTGAACGGAGACCCTAACATATTCAACAAAGTCATTGGATCCTGCTGGCTTTGTAACTGTTATGGTTGACGTGGTGTTGTTTGGATAGACAATTCCTGAGTTAATAACTCCTGACTCTGCATAGGGGGTACTTACAAAAATTCCTCTACTGTCCGGGGTGTATGATGTCGCTGTCGTAACCGCCTCCGCAGCATCGATTTTTCCAAAACCGAAACGATTGTGAAATTTATAGCCCGCACTGTTTGTTTCCCATTCATACTGAACAAGTCCTTGATAAGTGTAGGATAGGGATGGCGAAACTTGGTCAGCAGTAGTAGCAAGAATATGCTTAACATCTCTCCAGGTTAAATCTGGATTAGCCTCTAGCATCAGAGCTACTACGCCCGCTACGGACGGAGCCGCTGAAGAAGTTCCATTAAAAGTCGATGCATAATTACAGCTAGAGTTTTCAGAATTATCGCCATTATTGAATGTGTTATAATTTCGCCCAGATCCAGCGCTAACTCCTGTCCTTGTATATCCCTTGGAACACGACGCCTGATCGACCGTCATAATTGCAGGTTTATTGCCAGAAGAGTGATTCAAACCAGAGTGGTCGGTATTGTTTCCTGTCTCACCACCAAAGCCAGAAATCCATAAACCTGATCCAGGCGTTGAGTAACTACTGATAGTTCCGTCCGCATTGAGAGCAGCAACAGGGAGGATATACGGAGATCCTCGCTTTACATCAATCATTGCCTCTGTGCAGCTCAAATAAGTGCCACATGAAGCGGATGGATATTGTGCAAAGCCATTTCCTGCAGATTGAATATAGATTGCTCCTTTACCAGCCCTTAAATTAGTAACCCCACTTATTAAAGCCGCCTCTTGACTTGAACCCATGAAGCTTGGCAAGGCATAGCCACTCTCGGTGGGTCCAGAACCATAACTCATATTGTATATATCAACGTCCACAGCGACTGGCGGGCTGGAGCCCCAGGATTGTAGCTGATTACTCAAATCTTGAGATTTAATGAAATTGTACCCAATAATTGATGCATTAGGCGCAACACCTCTTACGCCAATGTTATTCCAGCCTTTCGCAGCAATTATTCCAGCAACACTCGTACCATGATCACCGGATACATTATCACTAGTGGGGTCGCTATCAGAATTCACAAAATCCCATGAACCTGCGACAACATTATCAACTAAATCCTCATGGCCTAATTCAAGACCTTCGTCTATGACGGCAACGGTAACACCCGAACCTGTTATACCTCCCGAAATTACCGTATCGACGTTTAGATCAGCCCCTGATGTCCCAGGATTTGTTGCAAAATTAGTTTGACCCACGTTATTCAAATGCCACTGGTATTGATAAAGAGGATCTGTTTTCAAACTTATAGACACTGTAGCGCTGGGCGAATCCACACTCCCATCGTTCACCTTGAAAGTGAAGCTCTCAGATGACGCGGCCTGAGTGTCAGAAGAAGTAGTGTAAGTGATCGTTGAACCGCTAATAGTAGCTGATCCAAAGGAACCATTTGACACTATAGAATAAGTGAGCGGATCACCATCCTCGTCAGTGCCCGCAAGCGATATTGTACCTGCAGTTTGCAGCTGAGGAAGTAAGTTTAGATAGTAACTCGCGGGAGTAGCGATTGGGGGATCATTAACATCAGATACAGAAACACTAACACCCTGAGATATTTCGTTAACACCATCATTAACGGTCACTGTGGCGCTGTAGCTAGATTTAGTCTCATAGTTAGGCGCTGATGCGAAGCTCAGAACACCTGAAGAGCTAATCACTAACTCTGAACCAGAAACACTGTAAGTGAGAGCATCACCTTCAGCATCAGACGCTGATACAGAACCAACTCCTGTTTGATTCTCTGCCGCACTAAAGCTAGATGAAGATGAAATAACTGGCGCTTCATTGACGTTAGTCACAGCAACAGTAACCTCCTGCGTGGCGCTATTAACACCATCATTAACAGTCACTGTGGCGCTGTAGCTAGATTTAGTCTCATAATCAGGCGCTGATGCGAAGCTCAGAACACCTGAAGCGCTAATCACTAACTCTGAACCAGAAATACTGTAAGTGAGAGCATCACCTTCAGCATCAGATGCTGATACAGAACCAACCCCTGTTTGATTCTCTGCTGCACTAAAACTCGCTGAAGAACCTATCACTGGCGCAACATCATTGACGTTAGTGACAGCAACAGTAACCTCCTGCGTGGCGCTATTAACACCATCATTAACAGTCACTGTGGCGCTGTAGCTAGATTTAGTCTCATAATCAGGCGCTGATGCGAAGCTCAGAACACCTGAAGCGCTAATCACTAACTCTGAACCAGAAATACTGTAAGTGAGAGCATCACCTTCAGCATCAGATGCTGATACAGAACCAACCCCTGTTTGATTCTCTGCTGCACTAAAACTTGCTGAAGAACCTATCACTGGCGCAACATCATTGACGTTAGAAATTTCTACAATTACCTCTTTGATTACTACCTCTACGCCATCACTCACAGATATTGAGACGCTATAGCGAGTTTTTCTTTCGAAGTCAGGGGCAGCTTTGAAGACAAGATTATTCTGATCGTCCAAGCTAAAGCTCTCTGAGTCAATTCCACTCAAGCTGTATGTTAGGGCATCTTCATCCACATCTATCCCGAAAACGGTTACCACCGAAACCTCATTCTCCGGGACAATATAACGAGGTAACAAGTTGTTAAAGGAAGGTGCATCATTTACAGCCTTCACATCAACCGTTACCAAACCTGATGCGGATTTATCACCTTGCACCACTGTATAGTTAAAAGTATCTATACCATTAAAATCAGGATTCGGAGTATAAGACACAACCTGATTGTTAAGCTCAACTGACCCATTCGAAGGGCTCTCCAAGACAATATTAAAAGGCGCGGAAAGTACCAGTGAATCATTGGACAGCACAAGTATGTCTAATGCTTGATCCTCACTAGTAGAAACAACATCTCCTGATACCCGTACCTCGGGGGTTAAATCATTGGCGCTTACATTCTGGTCAGACGCTATATAGTTAATGATATCTGACTTGTAACTATTCAATTTCTCCTCTGAGGCTGTTCCATTAGCGACGGATTGTATATCTGATTGAAAAGTGCTTGTAGCAAAGCCAAAAAGCGCGGCGTTCAACGGCAGGTCATCCTTAACCTCAATGACTGGCATTACCGAAGCTAATGTATCGGCTAAAACTGTTTGAGATTCTTCGGAAAGTGCTAAGGACTTTGAGGAAACAATATTGTTGATCACACTACGGATAAAAAGATTATCTTCGATATCAACTTTGGCTTGAGTATCAGCATAGTTCTGCTCCAACTCCTCTGCAATAGATTTGAAGTAATCTTGTGAAGTATCGATGCTGATATTGAGATCATTGCTAATATTCTGCATAGCCAGAGCAAGGACAGTGACCTGATTTCCCTTTTCAAATAGAAAGTCATAGATTCCACCATCGCCCATCATTGCTACCGGGTCAGTTGTGGCTATAGCAATACTAGAATCTATTCCAAGCGAGGAATGAATATCAGAAGGAATATCCATAAATGCCATCACGGTTGTAATCGGTGTAATAGCAGCAAAATCTATGTGTTCATCAAGTTTGTTGACTAACAGCAGATTGTCGAGGAGAACTCCTGAGTCAAGATCGAAGCCCCCTAGGCTAATTAAATTTCCCTTGGAATATCTAGTTGAAAAACCGCCATTATCATCAGAAATAACTATTTGTTCATCAGAGTCTGCGACGAAATTTTCATTTTGGTCAATAAAGATATCAGCAGCCCTTATATAGCCATCAACAGTAACTCCTACTGTGATTTGAAACCCATCAACGGAAACTGATTTAGAGGACGAGCCTCCTTTACCCGAGCAATTTAGCCCAAAAATATAAGTCTTAGCATCTCCAATGAGTACTGACTCGCTGCCACTCAAACCTTTCTCTCCAGACCAGTCTCCAGAGGCAATACAAGACGTTGCATTTAGAGAAGTCCAGCTAATACTTACTGTCTCCCCAACTTCCTCTTCAAGCGAGGAAGACTGCAAATTTAGATTTGGTACTGGAGGAGGTGTTCCGCCGCCGCTACAGGAACCGAGTAGAAGGGCAAAGAAACTAACCAAAATAAAACCTGAAATATTACGCACAATGACCTGCTTCAACCCAAACGATGAAAGAGATTGGAGTGTATAGAAGACAATATATCTATGCAATAACGTATAATTTTATAGCGAGAAGCTTCTGCCTTATGCCTTCACAACCCATTAAAGCTTGCAAACCCTCACACCGCCTCTTTGCGGAATGGTTCTGACTGGTAACCACAAAGCCTCAAAGAGCTACCTAAAGTACCTCCCCAGATACAGTAACAATCACAAGTACTCAGCAGGCTCCCCCGCCCCCTGTGAAGAAGCCCCCTGCCCTGAAACAGCACAGAAAGCGACTCAATTGACTGAATCAGAATAATTAGAAGATGTTATTGCTACAAAGATTTGCTACAAAGCAGGCACAAAAAAGCCCCAGAAACACTGTAGTTATTGGGGCTTTAATACGTGGCGGTGAGAGAGGGATTCGAACCCTCGAAACGCTATTAACGCTTACACACTTTCCAGGCGTGCTCCTTCAGCCACTCGGACACCTCACCGTAAACTGTCACCGTTTTCTGTTCTATTAACTAGTCAGGAGCACGGCGTGCTCGTTGCTTCGAGACAAACTAAAGCTTGCCTCTTGTCTCTGCGAGATCGCCCTGCGGGCGCCCAAAATGCATTCGCATTTTGTCAGCCACTCGGACACCTCACCGTAAACTGTCACCGTTTTCTGTTCTATTAACTAGTCAGGAGCACGGCGTGCTCGTTGCTTCGAGACAAGCTAAAGCTTGCCTCTTGTCTCTGCGAGATCGCCCTGCGGGCGCCCAAAATACATTCGCATTTTAGCAGCCACTCGGACACCTCACCGTAAACTGTCACCGTTTTCTGTTCTATTAACTAGTCAGGAGCACGGCGTGCTCGTTGCTTCGAGACAAGCTAAAGCTTGCCTCTTGTCTCTGCGAGATCGCCCTGCGGGCGCCCAAAATGCATTCGCATTTGCTGATTGTTAAGGCCCTGTAGGGACTTAACAACCCCTTCGGGGCGCCCTTCGTGCGTCCAAAATCCATTCGCATTTGCTGATTGTTAAGGTCCTGTAGGGACTTAACAACCCCTTCGGGGCGCCCTTCGTGCGTCCAAAATCCATTCGCATTTGCTGATTGTTAAGGCCCTGTAGGGACTTAACAACCCCTTCGGGGCGCCCTTCGTGCGTCCAAAATGCATTCGCATTTTGTCAGCCACTCGGACACCTCACAGTAAACTGTCACCGTTTTCTGTTCTATTAACTAGTCAGGAGCACGGCGTGCTCGTGCTTCAATAATCTCGGGGCTTGCAGCCTGTTTTGAAGCGCAGCAACTTTACACAAACGGGGTGGTAAAAGCAATCAACCCAGAGCGTATCCGCAGTAATCTGACGCTTCTTTGGGCTGGGTGCTAGACTAAAGTCATGACATGGAAAGAGATTGTATATCCGTCGCCGAAACTGCAGGAGCTCTATCGGTTGGTGCTTGGCCTCTGTGGGGCTATTATTCTGTTGGGAGCCTGGGGAGTTATTGGCTATCACCCTGCCCTGCTGGTTTTGCTGCCGGCTCTGTTTATCTATCAGTTTAGCTGTTATTTCAGAAGCATGGCTTCGCCTAACAAGCAGGTGCGGCAGCGCCTCGCTCTGTTGCTGGAATTTGTCGATGGGGTTCTTACCGGGGTGCTATTGGCCTTTGTGGGCTTTGATCCGCTGCTGACTATTGCTCTGGGACTGGGGTTTCTGATGACTGTTATCAGCCCTCTTAAAGCTACTGCGCCCCTGGACCTATTTGGGCTCTTTGCTGGCGCTCTGCTCACCTATTGGCTGTTACCAATAAGCGTAAGTCCCGGTTTGCAGGCACAGCTACTGATCCTACTATTGGTGGCTGGTTACTGTCTGTTGCTGGCTAATATGGCGCGAAATACCCATTCAATGCTGGCTGAGCAGAATGATTCTGTGCTGAGGCAGAATGAATGGCTGACGCTGCGCACTTTTAGGTTATCTAAATATCTATCACCACCGCTGCGCAAAGCTATCTTAACTGGCAAGGATGTGCGTGCCGAAACTCAGGAAAAGGCTCTGACTATTTTCTTCTCTGATATGGAGGGCTTTACCCAATTGGCGGAAAAGCTGGATCCTGAGCAGCTGACCTCTCTGCTAAATAGCTATCTAACTGTGATGTCTGAAATCGCCTTTCGCTTTGGGGGCACAGTGGACAAGGTAATTGGCGACTCGATTATGGTGTTCTTTGGTGACCCTGAGAGTCGCGGTGTACGATCTGATGCGGTTCGCTGTGTGTCTATGGCCATTGCTATGCGCAAAGCCATGCAGGAGCTGCAGCTGCGCTGGCAGGCTGAGGGTATAGAGCACCCAGTTGGCCTGCGTATGGGCATCAACAGCGGAGTCTGTAAAGTGGGCAACTTTGGCACCGAGAACCGCCTCGACTACACCTTGCTGGGCCGTGCGGTCAATCTGGCCAGCCGCCTGGAGTCCTCTGCAGACAGCAACGAGATTTTACTCTCTGAGGATACCTACGGGCTAATTGGCGACTCTATTCACTGCATAGATAAGGGGCAGATATCTATCAAGGGGTTCGCTGAGCCGGTCAAGGTTTACAGCGCTGTGGATCTGCACAAACATCTCAGCTCAGACTACCCGCCAAGGGACAGCGCCACAGTTAAACCATCCAACCACCCAGCAGTAGCAGACTACTCGTAATCTGCTATAGATGGGCAGGAACAGACCAGATTGCGGTCGCCAAACACATGGTCGAGACGCCCCACCGGCGGCCAGTATTTGCCCTCGCGCAATGAAGCCAATGGATAGGCTGCCTGACTGCGGCTGTAGGCCCGCGTCCATTGGTCGGCACTGACCATAGCGGCGGTGTGAGGTGCGCCCGCCAGGGGGTTGTTATCCACAGTGAACTCGCCATTGGCAACCTGATCAATCTCCTGCTTAATAGCAATCATCGCATCACAGAATCGGTCTAGCTCTGCTTTTGACTCACTCTCTGTGGGCTCGATCATCAATGTGCCAGCTACAGGGAATGACATGGTTGGCGCATGGAAGCCATAGTCGATCAATCGCTTGGCTATATCGTCAACACTGATGCCTATCTCATCTTTTATGGGTCGCACATCCAGAATACATTCGTGGGCAACTCGACCGTTAGAGCCGGTATACAGCACCTGGTAATGGTCCTGCAGACGATCGGCCATATAGTTGGCATTCAGTATGGCTACCTCTGTAGCCTGCTTGAGCCCAACTCGACCCATCATGCGAATATACATCCAGGTAATAGGCAGAATACTGGCACTGCCATAGGGAGCCGCTGAAACCTGCGCACCCTGACGGCTGCCCTCTGCCGATTCTCTGGGTAAAAATGGCGCCAGATGCTCGCCAACGCCAATCGGACCTACGCCCGGGCCACCACCGCCATGAGGGATACAGAATGTTTTATGCAGATTGAGATGTGAGACATCGCCACCAAATTTACCTGGCTGACAGACACCCACCATGGCATTGAGATTGGCGCCATCTATATACACCTGACCACCATGGTTATGCACAATCTCACATATCTCGCTAATGCGCTCTTCAAACACCCCATGGGTGGATGGGTAAGTCACCATAATGGCAGCTAGGCTATCTGCGTGGGCCTCAGCCTTGGCGCTGAGGTCATCTACATCCACATTACCCTGGTCATCACATTTAACCACCACCACTGCCATGCCACACATCTGTGCTGATGCTGGATTGGTGCCATGGGCCGAGCTGGGTATCAGGCAAATATTACGCTGAGTATCACCGCGACTTTCGTGGTAACCGCGAATAGCTAGCAGACCTGCATATTCACCCTGGGAGCCAGCATTGGGCTGCAGTGACATAGCATCGTAGCCAGTTGAAGCGCAGAGCATAGCCTCCAGATCATCAATCATAGCCCGATAGCCTGCTGTCTGATCCTCTGGTGCAAAGGGATGTATATTGGCGAATTCAGGCCAGGTAATCGGCAGCATCTCTGCGGTGGCATTGAGCTTCATGGTGCATGAGCCCAGGGGAATCATAGCGCGATCCAGGGCAATATCTTTGTCTGACAGCTTGCGCAGATAACGCAGCATCTCCGTCTCGGAATGGTAGCGGCTAAAGGTTGGGTGAGTTAGAAAGCTGTCCTTGCGCATCAGGTTGCCGGGCAGTGCCTCCGACACCTCCTCTAACAGAGCCTCTATATCCAGGCTATGGCTACCCAGCAAAATATCCCAGAGTGCAACCACATCCTCAGCACCAGTGGTTTCATCCAGCGACAGACCAATGGTATTGGCGTCAATCTGGCGCAGATTAACTCTTTGCTTCTGAGCGGCTTTAATTAGCGCCGCAGTTTTATCCCCTGTATTCAGGGTCAATGTATCAAACCAGCTATCATTAACCGGTGACAGGTTATTTTGTCGCAGGCCCTCGGCCAGCACAGAGGTCAGCAGATGCACTCGCTGAGCAATGCGCTTAAGCCCGTCCGGACCATGGTACACAGCATACATACTGGCGATAACCGCCAATAGCACCTGGGCCGTACAGATATTAGAGGTCGCCTTCTCGCGGCGTATATGCTGTTCGCGAGTTTGCAGTGCCAACCGGTACGCTGGTTCGCCATTGGCATCCTGTGACAGACCTACCAATCGGCCCGGCAGATTGCGTTTAAAGGCTTCGCGAGTGGCCATATAGCCAGCATGGGGGCCACCGTAACCCAGTGGTACACCAAAGCGCTGGGTTGAACCAATAGCCACATCTGCTCCCAGAGAGCCGGGAGACTCAAGTAATACCAGGCTGAGAATATCCGCCGCCATTACCACCAGGCCTTTATTGTCCTGGATACGCTGGGCAATCTGCCGGTAGTCTCGCACCTCACCACTGGCACCTGGATATTGCAGCAGTGCGCCAAAGGCCTCACCGTCAAATTGCTCAGGCTCAGCCACCACTACCTCTATGGCCATGGGCTCGGCGCGGGTTTTAATAATCTCTATGGTCTGGGGCAAGCAGTCCGCATCTACCAAAAAGCGCATTGATTTTGACTTGGACATGCGCTGACAGAGGGCCATGGCCTCAGCCGCCGCTGTGCCCTCATCGAGCATGGAGGCATTGGCCATTTCCATACCAGTCAGGTCAGTAATCATGGTCTGGAAGTTAATTAGTGCCTCCAGGCGACCCTGAGAAATCTCCGGCTGATAGGGGGTATAGGCTGTGTACCAGGCGGGGTTTTCCAAAATATTGCGCTGAATTACATTGGGTGTGATGGTGCCGTAATAGCCCTGCCCTATATAGTTCTTAAATACCTGATTGAGGCCGGCCATCTGCCGCAGCTCGGCCAGTGCCTGCACCTCGGTGCAGCCATCAACTATATCCAGCGCCTCAGTCATGGCGATGGCACTGGGTACTACCTCAGCGGTTAACTCAGTCAGATTACTGCAGCCCAGAGCTGCCAGCATAGCCTGCTGATCATCTGCATTGGGACCAATATGACGGGCCATAAATTCTGCAGAATTTTCCAGATCGGCAAAGGTGCGTTTCTTTTGTAACATTAACCAGGCTCCAATAATTAGTGGTAATTAACCGCGAAAATAACGTTGCTGCACCAGTGGCATCTTGGCCACTGTAATGGGCCGCTCTTTGCCGCGGACCATTGCTCTGAGTTGAGTACCCACAGCTGATAAATGGCTGGGCACATAGCCCATGGCTACAGGTGCCTGCAATGTAGGGCCAAAACCACCACTGGTGATATGGCCAACCACTGTGCCCTGCTGATCAATAATCTCCGCACCTTCGCGCACCGGCGCGCGGCCTTCGACAATAAAGCTAACTCGCTTTTTGGTGACACCATTGGCTAGCTGATCGAGAATAATGCCGGCACCCAGAAAGCCTCCGGCCTTGGCTCCATCAGCGCGGCGAGACTTACTGATGCTCCAGGCAATACTGGCTTCTACAGGGCTGGTCTCTGTATCTAAATCATGGCCATAGAGACAGAGTCCTGCCTCCAGTCGCAAAGAATCTCTGGCACCCAGCCCAATCCACTTAACTGAGCTGTGGGCCAGTAATCTGTCTGCCAGAGCACGGGCATCTGCGGCGGCCACAGAAATTTCAAAGCCGTCTTCGCCGGTGTAACCTGAGCGAGTGACATAGCAGTCCATGCCATCAATGGACAGCGGACAACCATTCATAAATAGCAGTGTATTGGCCTCTGGTGCCAGTTGGGCCATTACCTCATTGGCAGCTGCACCCTGCAGTGCTAGCAGCTGGGAATCCGCAAAATACTCAATATCCAGATCACTGAGGTGGTGGCGTAAATGGGCTAGGTCCTGTTCCTTGCAGGCGGCATTCACCACCAGAAAAAAACTATTCTCTGACCAGCGGGTAACAATCAGATCGTCGGAAATTCCACCGCTCTCGGTGGTAAAGGTGGCATAGGTTTGCTGGTTAATCTGCAGAGACTCCAGATCGACGGGCATAAGTTTTTCTAATGCCAGTGCAGCGCCATCGCCACTCACTAACAGCTGCCCCATATGGGAGACATCGAACAGACCTGCATTATCTCTGCAGTGCAGATGCTCTTGCATAATGCCCTCGGCATACTGCACCGGCATCAAATAACCAGCGAAAGGCACCATTTTGCCTCCGGCAGCCCTGTGGTGGTCGTAAAATTGCGTATGCTTGAGTTCAGTATTGTCGGACATTGTTAGACGCTTTTTAGCTCTATTAGAAGTGAATAATAGAGCCTGGCCTGTGATTTGTTAAATTAATAGCTATAATGCATGTATTAATATATTAAATACTAAGGTGAGCTATGAAAAATCTGCCCATGGAGCTGCTCAGAGCCTTTGTTTCTGTGGCCCAACTAGGCAGCTTTACCAAGGCCGGAGAAATACTTGGCCGATCACAGCCTGCAGTCAGTCTGCAGATACAGCGCCTAGAGGAACTGGTTGATGAACCTCTACTGAATCGCAATGGTAGAAACCTGGAACTGAGCGATGCCGGCAACAATCTCTATGGTTATGCCAATCAAATTCTGTCCTTAAACGATCTGGCTATCAGTGAGCTTTCAAAGAGTGCCGTCTCAGGAAAAATCCGCCTGGGTATTCCCAGCGAATTTGCCACTATGCTCCTGCCAAAAATTGTCAGTCGTTTTGCCAGTGCCTATCCCAATATCACTCTGGAAGTAAACTGTGAGTTGAGTAAAAACCTGTTATCCAAGGCTGGCAAGCAGAGCCACGACCTTATTCTTGCACTGGAGGACAACCCATCAAAAACCTGGTCTAACCTGGTGAAAACCGATGATCTGGTCTGGGTAACCAGCGCCGACCGCAGTATTCAGAAAGCCCCTATTGTGCCGCTAATTGCCGCGGCAGAGGGCTGCATCTACAGACAGCGAGCCACCAACCTGCTGGACCAGATTCAGCAACCCTGGCAGATCGTGTATACCATTCCAGATTTAGGTGGCATTCAGCAGGCTATTCAGGAGGGGCTGGGGGTCACTGTACTGGCCAAGAGCACAGTGCCGGGCAACCTCAGGGTACTGCCACCCTCGGCACGCTTTCCAGACCTGGGTAAGGTGGGTATTAGTTTGCTCGCTTCCAAGCGCAGCGCAAATAACAAGGCAGTGCATCTGCTCACTGAGTTTTTAAAAACCAGTCTGACCTAGAGCTGCTGCTAGCGGTCAGTTACTGGCGCACCTGGCGATAGCTGGGCGGAAAGCTTTGCATCGTGCTGCGAAAAGGGTTGATATCCAGACCGCCGCGTCTCATGTAGCGCGCATATACACTCAGTTCAGTCGGCGCACAGCGCTGCATAATATCGGTAAAAATCTTCTCGACACATTGCTCGTGAAAATCCTGATGCTGGCGAAAAGAGACTATATATTTGAGTAGCCCCGCCCTATCGATTGCCGGCCCGCTGTAACTGATATATACAGAGGCCCAGTCGGGTTGATCGGTCACCGGACAGTTGGTCTTTAACAGATGTGAATAGAGAGTTTCACTGACCGAACCACTGTTACCGGCTGACAGAAACTTAGGTTCTGGCTGATAGGTATCTATTGCCAGCGACTGGTTGTCGATACAGAACCCATCTGGCTCTGATATGGGCTTAAAACCGTTGTAAGCCGATATATCATAGAGCACCACATCCACGTCAGACCCAGTTGCCCCAGACAGGTCGGCGACCAATGCCTCAGTGACCTGATCCATGGAGGTAAATTGTGTCTGAATAAACGAGTTGAGATAGAGCTTAAATGACTTGGACTCAACAATAGCACTGCTGGTGCAGGGAAATAAAAACTCGCCAATAGCCAACTGTGGCAGGCCATCTAAATTTAACCAGGAGATCTCAAAGGCAGTCCAGAGATCCACACCCACAAATGGAAGTTCCCCACTGTTATCAGAGCCGCGCGCCTTGCTGCGGGGAATGGGAAACAGCAGCGAGGCATCGTACTGGTCACTGTAGCCTGTATCTTTTCCCAGCCCGGTATCTGAATAATCCGCCATTAGCTGCGCAGCCTCGAGCCAGTCTCCAGCAGTCGCAGAGCCACGCCAAATAACACCACAGAAAATAAGCCAACCATAATAAATGACCAGGCAATATTGATATCTGTAATCCCCACCATACCGTAGCGAAAGGCATTGACCATATAGAGTATTGGGTTAATCAGGGACACTGAACCCCAGAAATCGCCGAGCATATCTATGGAATAAAATACTCCACCCAGATAGATCAGCGGTGTTAAAACGAAGGTGGGAATAATAGAAATATCGTCAAAGCTACTGGCAAAAATAGCATTGATCAAACCAGCCAGACTAAACATCAATGAAGTCATTAATACTATGCCAATGGTGATAGGCAAACTGTGCAGACTAAAATCGGCAAAATAAAGTGACAGCAAGGTCACCATAGCGCCCACACCTAGGCCACGACTCATGCCACCCACAACATAGCCCAGCAAAATAATCCAGTTGGGAGTTGGCGACACCAGCAACTCTTCAATATTGCGCTGGAATTTAGAACCATAAAAAGACGAGACCACATTGGAGTAGGAGTTGGTAATTACCGACATCATAATCAAACCAGGCGCCACAAACTGTATATAGGGCAGCTCTGACATCTCGCCGATACGCGAGCCAATCAATCGGCCAAAAATCACAAAGTACAGCACAATAGTAATAATCGGCGGCACTAGAGTCTGGGGCCAAATGCGCAGAAACCGATGAATCTCGCGACGCACAATGGTACTGAAAGAAATCCACTTCTGGCGATTATTCATGGTTGCTCTCCTGCAGGTTTTTCTCCACCAAATCGAAGAACAACTCCTCGAGTCGGTTGGTCTTGTTGCGCATACTCAACACATGGATACCCTTCTCTGTCAGTGCAGTAAATAGTTTATTGACTGACTGGGACTTATCAATAACCACCTCTAGACTGTGCTCGTCTACCAATGATAAGGGATAACCTTCAACCTGGGGGCAGCTGTCCAGTACCTCGCGAATATCCAGCACAAAGGTCTCTTTATTGAGCTGTTTTAATAACTCTCTAATACTGGTATTTTTGACAATCTGCCCATGGTCGATAATGGCAATATTGCGACACAGGCTCTCGGCCTCCTCGAGATAATGGGTGGTCAGTATAATAGTGGTGCCCTGACGGTTTATCTCCTTAAGAAACTCCCACATTGAGCGGCGCAGCTCTATATCCACACCGGCAGTGGGCTCATCGAGCACTAATAATTTGGGCTGGTGAATCAGTGCCCGAGCAATCATCAATCGGCGCTTCATACCCCCAGAGAGAGTCCGCGATGCGGTATTGCGCTTATCCCAGAGGGCCAGCTGTTTTAAATATTTTTCGGCACGCTCATAGGCAACATCAGAGGGGATGCCGTAATAGCCCGCCTGATTGATTAGAATATCAATCGGCTTTTCAAATTGATTAAAGTTAAATTCCTGGGGCACCACGCCCACAAACTGTTTTGCAGTACTAAAATCCTGATCTATATCATGGCCAAAAACCTTGATCGAACCTGTGGTCTTTCGAACCAGGGAACAGATAATACCTATGGTTGTGGACTTACCTGCGCCATTGGGGCCAAGCAGCGCAAAAAAATCCCCTGGCGCCACCTCCAGATCAACCGACTTCAGGGCCTGAAAGCCATCTTCATAGGTTTTGCTAAGCTGACTGATCGCCAGAGCTGGTTCGCTTTGCTGTTTCAAGTAAATGCTTCCAAATAGGTTATTTAATTCTGTGGAGCATTGTATCCCGAGAGCAAAATTTTGTCTGGTTTAAAGGCCTGTTTAGACTAGTTCCATCCAAATTTTGCGGGCATAATGATCCGGCATTTGATGGGTAAAAGAGACTCTATGCCGCGAAAAACCATTCATCGCTTTCTCCCGGATATCGGCAAACTGCTGCAGCGTCCCTCGCTGCGCTGGATCGACAATCTAGCCCATGACCCAAATCTGCTGCATCTCAACCGCCACTCCGTCTCTCTGGCCGTGTTTGTGGGTATTTTCTGCGCCTTTATACCACTGCCTATTCAGACCCTGATAGCCGTGGCTATGTGTTTTTGGCTGGGAGCAAATCTACCCATTGGTATGATGGCCATCTGGATAAGTAATCCAATCACTATTCCGCCTATGTTTTATCTTACCCATCAGCTGGGGAGCTTTCTGCTGGGTAGTGAGCCGGTAGACTTCACCGTAACACTGTCCTGGGAATGGTTTTCGAATCTTGGCTCTGGGGTGCTGTTGCCGTTAATGGTGGGCAGCCTGCTGTGCGGGATTATTCTGGCCTCTATTGGCTATTTCTTTATCCACTATCTGTGGCGCTGGAAGGTCGTAAAAAACTGGGAAGAGCGCAAAAATCAGCGCCAGAACAACAGGCGGGCTTAGCCCTCAAAGCGCAACTCTTGCGCCGGCACCACGCGACTGGCTCGCAGCGCCGGGTAAATTGTGGCAATAATATTTAGCACTATAGCCACAGCTGCAATTTGCGCCACATTCTCCCAGCGCAGGTCAACCGGAACATAGTCAATTGGATACACGGCGGTATCCAGAAATCTGCTGCCTACCATGGACTCAATCCAGAGTACTAAATCTGCGACCCAGTAACAGCCAATCACTCCCAGAAGTACCCCTAGGGCTATGCCAAACAGCCCAATCATAGCCCCCTGAATTAAAAACAGTTGCACAATGGCCTGTCGCGATAGCCCCAGAGTCTGCAAAATTGCAATATCGCCGCGCTTATTGACCACAGACATCATTAGCATAGACACCACATTAAATGCCGCAATGGCCACAATCAAAAAGATTAGCAGACTCACTAGATTGCGCGATAGTTGGATTGCCTGATAGAGATTGCCATGGGTCTGAAACCAGTCGCGAAAGCCGTAGCCAAAAGGCAGCTGCTCAAGCAACCTGTAACCGGTCTGACGGGCATCAAACTGATCCTCCACCTGCAGCCTAAAGCCCTGCACCAGCCCCTCTACCCCGGCTATATTTCCCACCTGATGCAGAGAGGCTAGACCCAGAATCTGGTCCAGCTCAGTATGGGTAGCAAAAATACCGGTTAGCAGAAAACTATGGGCGGCTGTAGCTCTGCCATTGATCGCGGGAATGATCACAGTTACCCGCTGGCCCACAACCACATTTAAATCTTCGGCCATAGGCTGGGGCAAAAGTAGCTGGCCAGATTGGGGGACGGTCAGACCGGCCTCCTGAATGACATTTTTAAGGCCCCTGGGCAAGGCCTGGGCAGAGAGCCCAAGTAGCTGTATTGGCCTAGTTTGCTGGCCACTATGTATCAGTCCCTCAGCCTCATTGTAGGGAGTGACTTCGGTCACCTGATCCAACTCCGCTATCAACTGAGTTTGGCTCTGCCAATCACTGACACCCACCCCGTGAATCAATTGAATATGGGGCACCACGGAGAGAATGCGCTCGCGCAATTCACGGTCAAAACCATTCATCACTGACAGCACAACCACTAGCAGCGCAACACCTAGAGCCAGCCCGGCAATGGCCAGCATAGAGATAAATGAAACCAACAGACTGCCCCGCCCGCCCGAGGTAAAGTAGCGCAGGCCCACAAACACTGGTACCGACTTAAACAAGTGCAGGCTCCAGAATGCCTTCCACCAGGCGCACTGCACGGTCCATACGCCCGGCTATTGCCGGATCATGGGTGACCATCACAGTGGAAATACCCAGGGTTTCATTGAGTTCCATAAGCAGATCTAACATAGAGGCGGCGGTATGGGGGTCCAGATTACCTGTGGGCTCATCCATTAAAACCACCGCTGGCTGGGTGACCAGAGCCCGGGCTATGGCCACGCGCTGGCGCTCACCACCAGACAGCTCAGCCGGGTGATGCCGCAGGCGCTCAGCCAGGCCCACTCGAGACAAAAGTTCTTCCGATCGCTCTCTGGCCTGGGCTACAGATGCACCTCCAATCAGCAGCGGCAGAGCGACATTTTCCAGCGCGGAAAACTCTGCCAGCAGATGATGAAATTGATACACAAAGCCCAGGTGCTGATTGCGCCAACTGGCCCTCTGGGAGGCGTCTAAATTCTGCCAGTCAGTACCGCACAGCTTTACTGAGCCCCCATTGGGGTCGTCCAGCCCAGCCAGCAGATTGAGCAATGTGGTTTTGCCCGATCCAGAGACACCAATAATAGCCAGCTTTTCGCCTGCATGTACCTCTAGGTTGGCCCCCTCAAGCACTGCTAAATCATTATCGCCGCCCGCCTGCTTATAGCTGCGGTATAGATCTGAGGCCAGCAACACAGATTTATCGGTCATAGCGCAGTGCCTCCGCCGGAAGAACCTGCCCCGCTCGCCAGGCTGGATAAAGCGTGGCTAGAAAACTAATAGCAGCAGCACTGAGCACCACCAGGGCCACATCGCTAGCCAGCAATCTGGATGGCAGAGCGCTAATCAAATAGACCGAGGGATCAAATAGATAGACCCCGATAAAGGTTTCGATAAAGCTCACAATATCTCCAATAAAAACAGCCAGCAGACAGCCCAGCACCGTGCCCACAAAAATTCCCATAAAACCTACTGCCAAGCCCTGCACCATAAATACCTTGATCACCAGACCTGCGGATGCACCCAGGGTGCGCACCACAGCTATATCACTGCGTTTATCTGCCACCATCAGCACCAGGCTGGCAACAATATTGAAGGCGGCCACGGCAATAATAACCGACAGCAGCAAACTCACCACCAGCTTCTCCATGCGCATCGCCTGAAATAAAGTGCCCATGGATTGGGTCCAGGTACGCCAATTAATATCCTCTAGAAGCTGGGCGTTGTTGGCCAGCCAGCTGTCAGCCTGATAGGCGTCGCCCAGACTCAGCTGAACTCCCTGATAGCGCTCACCGAGCTGCAGTAACTTGCGGGCATCGCTCTGGTGTACAAAGCTAACCGAGGAGTCCACCTGGGCACCCACCTGAAAAATTCCTGTGACCACAAAACTCTTGATGCGCGGAAAAATACCAGCAGGTGTCACACTGACTTTAGGTAGGGTCAGCTGCAGTTTATCGCCAACAAAAACCCCCAGCCGTCGCGCCACCTGGCTACCTAAAATAATGCCAAACTCACCAGCGCGCAGCTGCTCCACATGACCGCTGAGCATCTGCTGTTGCAGCAACGCTGCGCTGGGCCAGTCTGGGTCTGTGGCCTGCATCATCAGGCCCAGCTGCTGTGACTGATAGGAGAGCATCACAAAGCTCTGGGCCAATGGGGTCACCTCGACTACCGGCGATTGCTCGCCGAGTAAACTGTGGCGCAAATCATCAATATCTGCCGCCGAAACCCCCTGAGCTGAGGTGCCAGTAATATGGGGAACCACCATCAGCAGCCGGGACTTGATCTCGCGATCAAAGCCATTCATTACCGACAGCACCACAATTAAAGCCATCACGCCGAGAGCCATGGCAAATAGCGAAAAGCCAGAGATAAAGGAAACAAATCCTTCGCGGCGTTTACTGCGGGTATAGCGCAAGCCTATAAAGAGAGGGAGGTTTTTAAACATGCAGGGATTAAACCCGAAACCCTGGCTACAAACAACATTGCATCCATATCAGTAATGCTAACCAATTCAGGTTTTCCTCGGACCTATTGCCTACAATTAGCAGAGTAAATCATCAGATTACAGGATGTTGAGCATGAAACACTGGACCCTATCATCTGTTTTAGCCGCTTTGCTATGCATCGGCTGGGCCGGAACTCTAACAGCAGAGCAGATAAAGCTGCCCCTGGGGCAGCAGACAGATAGCAGTGCGCTGGACCTACCCCAGCGCGGCCTTACCAGAGCCCAGGTGGCCGAGCAGTTAGGTGAGCCGGAAACTGTGCAACTGGCGGTGGGAGAACCACCTATAAGCGCCTGGGAATACCAGGATTTTACAGTCTATTTTGAGCACGACTTGGTGCTGCGCTCTGTGGTCAGGCACCCGAATTTATCGCCAACCCCCGAGGATGAACACCAAACTCCTTAGGACTGCTTGCCCTCAAAGGACCTACGATCGCGACTAACCCGGTTTAAACCATTCATAGAGGCAATACGATAGGCCTCAGCCATGGTTGGGTAGTTGAAGGTGGTACGCAGGAAATACTTGATGCTGTTGGCCTCACCCTTCTGGCTCATAATAGCCTGGCCAATATGGATAATCTCCGCAGCTTCGGCACCAAAACAGTGAATGCCCAGAATTTCCAGACTGTCCTGGTGGAAGAGAATTTTTAGCATACCCACTTCCTCACCCGAGATATGCGCCCGGGCTGTGTCCTTAAAGTAGGCGCGACCAATCTCGTAGGGAATCTTTTGCTCGGTAAGCTCAGACTCATTCTGGCCTACAAAGCTAATCTCTGGGATGGTCCAGATACCTGTGGCCACATCCTCAACCCTGTACTGATCATCAGTTCCACACATATGGGACGCGGCAAAGCGCCCCTGATCATAGGCTGCCCCCGCCAGAGAGGGCCAGCCAATCAAATCACCAGCGGCATAGATATGGGACACTGAGGTCTGATAGTCTTTATTTACCTGGAGCTGCCCGCGCTCATCGGCTTCCAGGCCAGCATTTTCCAGACCCAGACCTTTGGTATTACCGGCCCGGCCATTACACCAGAGCAACGCTTCACCATGGATACGCTTGCCCGACTTCAGTTCCAGAGTCACACCGTTGTCATTGGTAGTGACCCGCTCATACTCTTCGTTATGGCGCACCATGACATTGAGATCACGCAGGTGGTAACTCAGAGCATCAGAGATTTCATCATCGAGGAAATTCATCAGCCATTCTCTGGTATTTACCAAATCCACTCGAGTATCCAATCCTGAGAAGATCGAGGCATATTCGCAGCCTATAACTCCGGCACCATAGATAATAATATTCCGCGGGGTGCTATCCAGCCCGAGAATACTGTCGCTATCAAAGATTGCCGAGTGGCTAAAATCAATATCATCCGGGCGATAGGGGCTAGAGCCCGTAGCCAGTAAAAAATGTTTACCTGCAACCGACAGCACCTTGCCATCGCGACTTGTTACTGAGACCTCATGGGGGTTAACAAAACTGGCGCGACCAATATGGGTCTGCACTCGATTTCGCGCATAGCCTTTGGTGCGCCCCTCAACCTGTTTGGTGATTACGCTCTCTGCAGCTTTCATCACCTCGGGGAAAGAAAACCATTTCGGCTCACCCACTGCCCGGAACATGGGCATGGTGTTGTACTGCATCATGCGACGCACTGACTGCCGCAGCGCTTTGGAGGGAATAGTTCCCAGGTGAGTGCAGCTGCCGCCGGCCTGATGACGCTCATCAATAACAGCCACGCGCCAGCCCTGCTTTACCGCATTCATAGCCGCGCCCTCACCAGCAGGGCCGCTGCCAATCACTACCAGGTCATAGGAAAAATCTGCCATTGTTAAACTTTGTCCTTGCTGATTGCGGTCGCATCAGCGGTAGCATCATAGCCAAGCTCAGAATTTGATTGCTCATCACATTTATTGGGATCGCCGCCACAGATATCGCAGTTGTAGTTAGCCTCGCCCAGGGCCGCACCCACGCCGCCGCAGGAGCCAGAAATAGGTTTACCACCCATCAGCACACCAATCGCCATGGCCGCTATCAGCAGGCCAAACATTAAAATTGCCAGGAAAATCTCTGCCATAGGAACTAGTCTCTCAGGCCTCTTGTTCTGTGGATTTTGTTGCCAGTAAGTAGGGCGCGAAAGCTTCACTGCTCAGCGCTTTAAATTCTTCACCATCTTTGACCAGCATATAGATCGCCAGACCCAGCTGCTCGGCCAGTGCCATGCCCTGCTCTTCTCCGAGAACCATAAGGGCTGTAGCCCAGGCATCGGCCTCTGCACAGGTCTCGCCCACCACGGTTACCGAGGCTAGGTTATGACGAATAGGCCTGCCGGTGCGCGGATCTATGGTATGGGAGTAGCGCACGCCATCCTGCTCAAAATAGTTGCGATAGTCACCTGAGGTGGCAATAGCCACATTGTGAGCGGCAATCACTCGCTGCACCTGAGGAATCACCGCAGGCATTTCAACCGCTATGCGCCAGGGTTGTCCGTCGGGATTGAATCCACCGAGACGCATCTCTCCGCCAATCTCCACCAGATAGTCAGGCAGGGCCAGCATCTCGAGCAGATCAGCAACCTGATCCACCGCATAGCCCTTGGCTACAGCTGACAGATCAAGGCGAATAGGCGATGATTTGCTGATCATCTGCATATCCATATCCAGATGCTGATAACCTGTATTCTCTAGCGCCTGGGCAATTTGCTCATCGGCAGGAACCACATCATCTGTAGGCACAGGGCCAAAACCCCAAAGGTCGACCAAGGGCCCAACCGTAGGGTCAAAAGCGCCGGCGCTCTGCTCCCAGACCAGCTTGCTAACATCCAGCACATCGGCAAACTGTGGGCTGATCATTTGCGGCTCGGCCACCGGCTGGGCATTGAACTGACTGATCTCAGAATTACTTTTGTAGGTGGACATGGACTGATCGACCAGGTCCAGAGCAGCTTCGATGCGCTGCGCTAAATCCGCAGGCGCAGGCTGGTCGGCCACTACGGTGATATGGTAGCTGGTACCCATTTTGGTGCCAGAGATTTTAATAATCTCTGGGCTTGAGTCACAGCCAGTTAACCCAGTAAGGGCGACCAAAAATAGGCTATAAAGCAAAAACGAGGCCCTATCAAAAAGCCCCGTTATCGCGTTTACTCTGTTGTTATTAACCACCGAAATCATCGAGGAAAATATTCTCCTGCTCAACACCCAGGTCGACCAGCAACTTAACCACTGCAGCATTCATCATAGGGGGTCCGCACATATAGAACTCACAGTCCTCTGGCGCCTCATGATCCTTTAGGTACTGCTCATAGAGCACATTGTGGATAAAGCCAGTCAGTCCATCCCAGTTATCTTCTGGCTGCGGATCTGAAAGTGCCAGATGCCAGTCGAAGTTGTCGTTCTCTGCAGCCAGCATATCGTACTCATCGTCGTAGAAACACTCGCGCAGTGAGCGGGCGCCATACCAGAAGCTGATTTTACGATCAGATTTAATACGCTTAAGCTGGTCAAAAATATGCGAGCGCATAGGAGCCATACCGGCGCCGCCACCCACAAATACCATCTCATTGTCGGTCTCCTTGGCAAAGAACTCACCAAAGGGGCCATAGACCTGAATCTTATCCCCAGGCTTAAGGCTGAAAACATAGGACGACATCTGTCCGGGCACAATGCCGGTAGAGCCTGGAGGCGGCGTGGCAATACGAATATTAAACTTAACTACGCCCTTCTCGTCTGGGTAGTTAGCCATTGAATAGGCGCGAATCACCGTCTCATCAACAATCGACTCATGCTTAAAGAAGTCAAAGCGCTCCCAGTCACCGCGATACTCTTCTTCAATATCAAAATCTGAGTACTTAATATGGTGAGGGGGGCATTCCAGCTGCACATAACCACCGGCGCGGAATTTAACATCCTCACCTCCGGGTAGCTTGAGGGTCAGCTCTTTGATAAAGGTAGCCACATTGGGATTGGACTCAACCTCACATTCCCAGCGCTTAACACCAAATACTTCTTCCGGCACCTGGACATGCATGTCCTGCTTAACCGGAGCCTGACAGGACAGTCTCCAGCCTTCAGCAGCTTCACGACGATTAAAGTGACTCTCTTCGGTGGGCAGCATAGAGCCACCACCTTCGGTAATCACACATTTGCACTGAGCGCAGCTACCGCCACCACCACAGGCCGAGGGCAAAAACAGCCCCGCATTGGACAATGTCTGCAGCAGCTTATCGCCCGCAGGTACAGTGATGGTTTTCTCACCATTAATGACAATATTTACATCACCAGAGGACACCAACTTACTGCGTGCAGCCAGAATAAAGGCCACCAGCGCCAGAATCACTGTGGTAAACATGCCTACGCCAAGAATAATTTCTGTATTCATACTTTTATTACGTCTCCGTTATTACAGATATTGCTTAGATATCAATGCCGCCGAAGGACATAAAGCCCAGCGATATAAGACCCACAGTAATAAATACGATACCCAGCCCCTGTAGGCCTTCTGGAATATCACTATATTTTAATTTTTCACGAATACCTGCCAGAACCGCAATTGCCAGTGCCCAAGAGGTGCCCGAACCAAGACCATAAACCACAGACTCGCTAAAGTTGAAGCCCCGCTCTGCCATCAGCAGAGAGCCACCCAGAATTGCACAGTTCACCGTAATCAGTGGTAAAAACACGCCAAGGGCGCTGTAGAGAGCTGGCACATATTTATCCAGGACCATCTCCAGTATCTGCACCATGGCAGCAATAACGCCAATAAAACACAGATACATCAAAAAGCTCAGGTCTACATCTGGCAGACCAGCCCAGGCCAATGCGCCATCGGCCAACAGATAGTTCAGCAGTAGATTATTGACCGGCACAGTAATGGTCTGCACCACAATAACGGCTATACCTAGACCAATAGCGGCATCGATTTTCTTCGACAGGGCCAGGAAGGTACACATGCCCAAAAACATGCTAAGGGCAATATTATCTATAAAGATTGAGCGGACTAAGATGCTTAGATAATGTTCCATTAGACCACCTCGCTCGGACGACTATTGGCGGTAATTTTAAAGTCAGGCTGTTCCACCTGCTTTTTATCGTAGATGCGGATTACCCAGATCAACAAACCGATAAGGAAGAACGCGCTGGGTGCCATCAGCATCATTCCATTAGCCACATACCAGCCACCATCGGTAGTCAGGCTTAGCACTTCATAGCCCCACAGCTTGCCGGCACCAAATAGCTCGCGGAAAAAGGCGACTACCATCAGCACCATGCTGTAACCCAGGCCATTACCTATACCATCGTAAAAGCTAGCCATTGGCGGGTTCTTCATGGCAAATGCTTCAGCGCGACCCATCACAATACAGTTGGTAATAATCAGACCCACAAATACTGACAGCTGCTTGCTGATATCGTAGGCCACGGCCTTGAGCACCTGATCCACCACAATTACCAGAGAGGCAATAATAGTCATCTGCACAATAATGCGGATGCTGCTGGGGATATGGTTGCGAATAATCGAAACAAACAGATTGGCAAAAGCCGCCACTATGGTCAGTGCCAGGCACATCACAAAGGCAACTTTCATGCTTGAGGTTACCGCCAGCGCCGAGCAGATTCCCAGAATCTGCAGTGCCACTGGGTTATTGGCAACAATAGGCTCCAATAAGGTGTCTTTAACTTTGGACATTAGTTAGGCCTCCCCAGATTTTAAAGAATTGATCAGAGGTCTAAAGCCCTCATCACCCAGCCAGTAGCGCACCAGATTATCAACACCTCTGGTGGTCAGCGTAGCACCGGCCAGACCATCGATCTGGGACTCAGACCCAGCCCGGCTCATATCAGCCTTGCCTTTTAATACAGTAATGGCCAGCTCACCCTGGTTATAGGCCTGCTTGCCCACCCAGCTGGCTTTCCACCTGGGGTTATCTACTTCGCCACCCAGACCAGGAGTTTCGGTATGCTCATAAAAGCCAATACCTGCCACTGTCTCAAAATCAGCTTCCAGTGCCAGAAACCCATAGAGAGTCGACCAGAGGCCATAGCCTTTGATGGGCAGGATAATTTTCTCAATGCCCTGCTCGCCTTCAACCATATACACAGTGGCATAATTGGCGCGGCGCTTAATCTTGGCAGGATCCTGCTTGGGATCCAGAGCCATAGAGAGAGCCGGGTCTTTAGACGCCTTGCGCTGGTCATAGGTCGCGGCATCCACTGCGTCGGTAAACTCACCAGTCTGCAGATCAACCACGCGAGTGCTAATCTGCTCGAACTGAGTCTCAATCGATACTCCCTCCTGGAGCAAACCCGCCGAGGCCAAAATATTAGCTTTTAGATCCAGCAGTTTGTTCACTTCCTGAGTGGGTCGCAAAATCACCGCGGCGCTGGAAACCACCACAGCGCAGACCACACAGAGTGCCAGTGCTACACCAAATGTCTTAGAAATACTGTCATTACCCACGAGCCAGTCTCCTTTTAATATTGCCCTGCACAACCCAGTGGTCGAACAGCGGCGCAAATAGATTGGCAAATAGAATCGCCAGCATCATGCCCTCTGGGAATGCGGGGTTAACCACACGAATCAGAATCACCATCACACCGATCAAAATGCCGTACCAGAACTTGCCTGTATTAGTCATGGCCGCAGACACAGGGTCTGTGGCCATAAAGATGGCACCAAAGGCAAAGCCACCAATCACCCAGTGCCAGTAGAATGGCATGGCAAACATGGGGTTGGTTGAATCAATATTGTTAAACAGCAGGGACAGAACTGCAGAGCCAATCAGCACACCGGTGATAATTCGCCAGGAGGCAATGCGCATCACCAGCAGCAACACCGCACCCATCAGAATGGCCAGGGTTGATGTTTCACCTATAGAGCCCTGAATAGTGCCTAGAAAAGCCTGCATCCAGGTCGCACTCTGTTGCAGGGCAACCATGCCATCAGCGGCAGCCACAGACAGCATGGTTGCGCCAGTGTAGCCGTCTACTGCTGACCAAACTGCATCGCCAGACATATAGGCCGGGTAGGCAAAGTACAGAAACGCCCGGCCAGTCAGCGCCGGGTTCAAGAAGTTCTTGCCGGTACCGCCAAACACTTCTTTGCCGATCACAATACCAAAGCTAATACCCACAGCCACCATCCACAGCGGCAGATCCGGGGGACAGCAGAGCGCAAACAGGATAGATGTAACAAAGAAGCCTTCATTGACCTCATGGCCGCGCACCGAGGCAAATAACACCTCCCAAAAACCGCCCACAATAAAGGTAGTCATATAAATGGGCAGGAAATAAGCAGCGCCATGGACCATATTGTCCCAGACACTGGTAGCATCATAGCCAGCCAGCAGGCCAATAAAGACACCGCGCAGCCCCTCTTGGGAGACCATGCCCATGTCCGCCATAATGGTATTGGCCTGAAAACCAATATTCCACATACCGAAGAACATAGTAGGGAAAGTAGCCAGCCAGACGGTGATCATCACACGCTTCAGATCAATACCATCGCGAACATGGGAGCTGTTCTTAGTGATATCGGACGGCTTGTAGAGAGCAGTGTCTACAGCTTCAAAAAGTGCATACCACTTTTCCCATTTGCCACCTTTGTGAAAGTTTGGCTCTAATTTATCGAGAAGATTACGCATCATGGGCTTAACCCTCCTTTTCAATTCTAGTTAGGTTGTCGCGCAAAATGCCGCCGTACTCGTGCTTGCCTACACAGACATAGGTGTAGAGGCCAACATCTTCTTCATCCAGTTCCAGGCAACCCAGCTTCTGGGCCATTTCTGTATCACCTACAATCAGTGAGCGCAGCAGTTGCACCGGCAAAATATCCAGTGCAGTCACATCTTCATAGCCACCCACAGGAACCATGGCGCGTTCGCTACCATTGGTGCTGGAGGTCATATTAAAGAGTTTGCTGGTCAAAGAAGAGAAAAATATAGGTAGAGCGGAATGCTTGTTTACGCCGGCACGCAGATAGTGCAGGAACTCACGCTCGCGGCCTTCGCGAATCACAGAGACCTGACTGTGGTAGCGGCCCAAAAAAGCAAACTCACCAGCCGCTTTGCGACCTGAGAGTACAGAGCCACTGATAATCCGGTTCTCATCATTGACCAACTCCCCAATCACTAGCTGATTCAGATTAGCGCCGAGCTGCGTGGTTAGCAGGCGAGGCTTAACCACCTGAGGTCCACCCAGAGCAACCACTCGAGAGTTATCCAGTTTGCCTGTGGTAAACAGAACGCCCATCGCGATCACATCCTGGTAGCCAATGGTCCAAACTGTCTTAGCTGCACTTACTGGATCCAGGTGATGGATATGGGTTCCAGCCAGACCAGCTGGGTGCGGCCCACTAAAGCCAACAACGCGAACCCCATCAACCTCATCACCAGGCACATCGACATCTGGAGCAACACAGAGATTAACCGGACCCTGGGTCAAGCGAGTTAACAGGGTCAAACCATTGAGGAAGTCTTCGCTGCGTTGGGCAATAACCACTGCCGGATCCGCCGCCAGAGGATTGGTATCCATGGCAGTGACAAAAATCGAAGCCGGCGCAGAATCAATAGCGGGAACCTTGGAATAGGGTCTGGTGCGCAGGGCCACCCACTGGCCAGAGTTGACCAGATTGTCTACCACTTCAGCGCGGTCCAGACCTGCTAATTTGGCGGCAGAGTAAGACTTAAATTTCTCAGCCTTGTCGCCATCTACATCAATGACCAGCGACTGAAACACTCGTCGCTCGCCACGATTGATGGCAACCACAGTACCAGCTGCCGGCGCGGTAAATACAACGCCTTCATTTTTCTTATCGGAAAACAGTACCTGACCCCGGGTGACAGAGTCACCTTCGCGCACCGCCATGGTGGGCTTCATGCCCGGATAATCTGAACCGATTACCGCCACCTGACTTATCAGGGGACCATCTTGGACGACCTGTTCCGGCGCACCGGCAATGGGCAGATCTAATCCTCGACGAACTTTGATCATAAGGAAATACCACTAGTTTAATTTAAATTCCGGCTGCACTCGCCAAACTCTTGCGACCAATCAAATAGCCGCTGCTCAAACTCAAATTAAAGCTCGAGACCTGTGCAAATTACGATGTAGTTTCGCCCAATCGGTGACCGCTCCAGAATGATCAAAATTGGCCGAATTAGATTGCGCGGGATTATAAAGGTCTGGGCGCTGCGATGCCAGCGCTGTAGCACTTTTAAGACCAATCTAAAGGTTTTTTTTAGATTTGATTAGAAATGACTGGGCAAACCGGCCCAGGGGGTATTAATTACCAGCTATTGCGACAGTCCCGCAGGGCCAAAAACACCTCTGTAGGGCTGGCCTCTGGGGACAGCTGGGCAAAGTTTTGGATAATCTCAGGACTCTGGGTGCGGAAAAAGGTATTGATCTGCCTCTCCTGACCCAAATTGGTAATCAGCGCCTGATTGGGATCCTGGGACTCCACCTGCTGCAGCAATTCCGCTGCGGCCGAATTATTAGGCTCCCGATCCAGGGTAAAGCGCAGATTATTGACAATATAATCATGGCCTGGATAGAGCAGAGTTTTGTCTGGCAGCGCCGCCACCTGGGACAGTACGGTATTGGCAAGAACATCTGGGTCACCCCCGTAATGGCAATGACCCACCCCCGCATTGAAGATGGTATCGCCACTAAACAGCGCTGGCACCTGGGTTTTAGACAGCAGGCAGATATGGCTCATGGTATGGCCAGGCGTATCCAGCACCTCTAGCTCTACCGTGCTGCCAACCCTTACCACCGATCCGGCATGTAAGCCGGTGTTCATACCGGCAATCTTGTCACGGGCATTGGCATGGGCAAGCACCACAGCGCCAGTGGCGGCAACCATTGCCTGGTTGCCATCAATATGGTCAAAGTGCTCATGGGTATTGAGAATCTGGGTAATCTTCCAGCCCAGTGCCTCGGCGCGCTTCAGCACCAGCTGATGATCAAAGGGATCAATAGCCAGAGCCTCGCGGGTCTCTGCGCAGGCCACCAGATAGTGAAAATTACGCAGTGGGTTATCTGTCCATATCTGCTCTACCAGCATGGGGTTATCCTTTTATAAAGACTTTATTCCCCTTCTAAGGGATAGCTGGGCCATACCACACCAGCAAACTTCTCGAGACAGCGCACTACCTGACAGCTGTAGCCAAATTCATTGTCATACCAGCAGTACAGCACGCAGCTATTGCCATCGACAATGGTCGCCTGGGAGTCCAGCACACAGGCCTGACGAGAGCCCACAAAGTCTGTAGATACAGCCTCAGTAGATACTGTGTAGCCGATTTGCTGTTGCAGGCTGGAATGCAGGGCCTTTTGCCGCAAAAACTCATTGAGATCCTCAACACTGGTCTCCCTACCCAGTTGTAAATTAAGGATAGCCATGGACACATTGGGTGTAGGCACCCTGATCGCATTGCCGGTCAATTTGCCTTTGAGCTCTGGAATTGCCTTGGCCACTGCCTTGGCCGCACCTGTAGAGGTCAACACCATATTGAGCGCCGCACTGCGCCCCCGACGATCACCTTTATGATAGTTATCAATCAGGTTTTGGTCATTGGTGTAGGCGTGCACGGTCTCCACATGGCCGTTATTAATTCCGTACTCATCGAGCAGACACTTTAATACAGGCACAATAGCGTTGGTGGTGCAGGAGGCCGCAGAGATAATTTTGCGCTCTGGGGTAATCTCATGATGGTTGATACCATAGACAATGTTGGGAATATCATCTCCAGCCGGTGCTGTTAGCAGCACCCTGGAAGCGCCCGGCCGCAGATGCCCACCCAGACCAGCATTGTCTTTCCAAACCCCGGTATTATCGACAATCAGGGCATTGTTAATGCCGTACTCTGTATAGTCAATTTCCTCTGGGTTGTTGGCATAGATTACCTTGATGGGATTGCCGTTAACCACCAGCGTATTGCTTTCATTGAGCACACGAATAGTGCCCTTAAAGGACCCGTGGACCGAGTCCCGACGCAGCAGAGCCGCACGTTTTTCCAGATCATTGTCCAACTTGCTCTTGCGAATAACAATTGCGCGCAGGCGCAGCACATCGCCGCCGCCCGCCTTATCAATCAATATTCTCGCCACCAGGCGGCCTATTCGGCCAAAGCCATAGAGCACCACATCCTGGGGCTCAGGCAGTGGCTTGATATCTGAGCCTACGATCTCTGCCAGCTCATCGTGAACAAAGTCTTGAATGGAGCGACCATTGCCGCCTTTTTGGAATTTGACGACCATTTTTCCCAGGTCCAAATGCGCTGGGCCGAGCTGTAACTTCGCTATGGCATCCAACATGGGCGCAGTGTCAAACTCACTGAGTTCGTTCATCTCCACCTGCCGCACAAAGCGGTGAGACTTCATCAAGTCGATTACCGACTTGTTGACCATATTATTACCGTACATATAGGTGCTGACATTGCGCTCGCGGTAGAGCTTGCCAATCACCGGTATCATACTTTCAGCCAGAGCTTCCCGTTGCTTCCAATCTTTAAAGAAATCATCTGGTAATGGTCTTGTTTGCTCGGTCATGCCTTGGATCCTTTTCCACATTAAAGAGACTCTTCATTATCCGGCAGTCCGAAAGCTCAGACAATGAACATTTATTTAATCACTATGATAGACGATATATCTACAATCAATACTCCTAGATAAGTAGAATAGCGACTTCATCCGTTTTGTCGCTTGGCTATTTGCGACACTCACTGACAGATAAGCTATTATTTATGAGTATTATCCAGCACCACCCCGCCTCTAAGCCCGGTGACAAAAAGCATTGGGGCGAGTTGCGCGCAGCCGGTCGCGCTCTGGCAGTGGCGGAGTCAGCCCTCAAATTCAATGGCCTGACCCTGCTGGTTACCGAGACCGCCAGGCAGGCTGCACAACAGATACGTGCCCTACAATTTTTTACCGCCGAGCAGCAGCTGCCAATCTTTAGCTTTCCGGATTGGGAGACCCTGCCCTATGATATTTTTTCCCCGCATCAGGATATTGTTTCTGCGCGCCTGCAGACCCTGGCCAATCTGCCGACTGCCCAGCGCGGGATTATTGTGGTTCCCCTTTCCACCTTGATGCACCGTATAGCGCCCGTAGATTTTGTTGCCTCGCGCACATTTAGCTACAACCTGGGCGAGGATTTAGACCGAGTTCAGCTTCAAGACCAACTTGGCCGCGCAGGCTATAAGCGCGTAGACACGGTTTTCGAGCACGGAGAATTTGCCTTTCGCGGTTCCATTATCGATATCTTCCCTATGGGGGAAAAAACACCCTTCCGCATAGACCTTTTAGACGATGAAATTGAATCGCTGCGGCTGTTTGACCCTGAGACCCAGCGTACCAAGGAAACCGTTGACCAGTTAATGCTATTGCCCGCCCGGGAGTTTCCCCTGGATGCAGAGGCCATCAACCAGTTTCTTAATAGCTGGCATGACCATTTTGACCACGACCCCAGCAACTGTTCAATCTACAAAGATATCAAAGAAGGAATTGCTCCCCAGGGCATTGAATACTACCTGCCACTGTTTTTCCCCAACACCTCTACATTGTTCGACTATCTGCCAGACCAGGTGCAATTATTTACCCAGGCCGGTATTGAAGAGGCGGCAGAGCAATTTTGGCAGGACGTCAAGAGCCGCCATGAGGAATATGGCGTTGATCCGGAGCGACCCATTCTGCCCCCGGGGGAAATTTTTGTCCCCATCGACAGCCTATTTCAGGAACTCAAGCAGCTGCCGCGAACCATTGTTAGCCATGAGGTGCTGGATAAAGGCCCGGGAAAGAACAACCTGCAGCTCCATGCAGTGCCAGATGTAGCGGTTAACGCCAAGTTGATTAACCCGCTGGCCAACCTGCAGACGTTTATAAAACAGTGCACGGCAGATACCAGAATTCTGTTCTGTGCGGAGTCGCCAGGCCGCAGAGAAGTGCTTGCTGATCTGCTAAAAACCATTGATTTAATACCTCAGTCCATGGATCACTGGCAGCAGTTTGTGGATGCTGATTGCAGCTATGGCATAACTACCTATGCAATCGATCAGGGGGTTTACTGTCCCGAGCAAAAACTCTGCCTGATTACCGAGGGTGAGTTATTTGGCCAGCAGGTAATGCAGCGACGCCGCAGATCCAAGGCCTCTGAGTCACCGGACTATGTATTTAAAAACCTGGCAGAGCTCAAGGTAGGCTCACCTGTGGTGCATATAGAGCATGGTGTAGGTCGCTATCAGGGCCTGGTCACCCTTGAGGTTGACCGCGCCGTTCAGGAATTTCTAATGCTCAGCTATGCGGATGATGCCAAGCTCTATGTGCCAGTATCTTCACTTCATCTCATCAGTCGCTTTGGTGGCGGTGAGCAGGTAGCGGCACCGCTCAATCGTCTGGGCACAGACAAATGGGATAAGGCCAAAGAAAAAGCCGCCAAGCAGGTACGTGATACTGCGGTTGAATTACTGGATATCTATTCGCGCCGCGCCGCGCGCAGTGGCTTTGCCTGCAGCGAAAATGAAGAGGACTACCGCACATTTAGCAGCGACTTCCCTTTCGAGGAAACCGCAGACCAGCAGGAGGCTATAGATGCTGTGCGCCGCGATCTGCTGAGCGCTCAACCAATGGATCGCCTGGTGTGCGGGGATGTGGGTTTTGGCAAAACCGAGGTGGCTATGCGCGCGGCCTTTACGGTGGTCTCCAGCGGTAAACAGGTGGTTATTCTGGTGCCCACCACATTGCTTGCCCATCAGCATCTGCAGAATTTTAAGGATCGCTTCGCCAGCTGGCCGGTGCGCATAGAGGAACTATCGCGCTTTAAAACCAATAAAGAGCAAGAGCAGATAATTGCCGCCACCGAGGCCGGCAAGGTGGATATCTTAATCAGCACCCACAAGCTGCTCCACGCGGCTATCAACTTTAGTCAGCTTGGCCTGATGATTATTGATGAAGAACATCGCTTTGGCGTGCGCCAGAAAGAAAAAATCAAATCTCTGCGCAGCTCCGTAGATATTCTGACCATGACTGCTACCCCTATTCCACGCACTTTAAATATGTCGATGCACAGCATCCGCGATCTATCCATAATCGCTACGCCGCCGGCCAAACGCCTATCGGTTAAAACCTTTGTTCGCAAGCAGGAATCGAGAGTTACCAGGGAAGCCATATTGCGAGAAATACTGCGCGGCGGCCAGGTGTACTTTCTGCACAATGATGTCAAAAGCATTCAGCGAACTGCAGATGAGCTGGCAGAGCTGGTGCCCGAAGCGCGCATAGAGATAGCCCATGGTCAGATGCGCGAGCGTCAGCTGGAACAGGTGATGTCGAACTTTTACCACCAGCGCTTCAATGTGCTGGTCTGTACCACAATAATTGAAACCGGTATCGATGTACCCAGCGCCAATACCATATTGATTGAGCGTGCGGATAAATTTGGCTTGGCCCAGCTGCATCAGCTGCGCGGCCGCGTGGGCCGATCTCACCATCAGGCCTATGCCTACCTGATGACCCCTCAGGATAAAAAACTCACCTCAGATGCCACCAAGCGACTTGAAGCCATCTCTGCCGCCGACCATCTGGGTTCAGGGTTTACACTGGCGACCAACGATCTGGAGATTCGTGGTGCCGGCGAACTGCTTGGCGAAGAACAGAGTGGTCATATCCAGGCTATTGGCTTTACCCTCTACCTGGAAATGTTAGAGCGCGCGGTGAATGCGCTTCGCAAAGGAGCCAAGCCAGATCTTAATGCCGCTTTAAACCAGGGTGTTGAGGTCAATCTGCATATTCCCGCACTGATTCCCGATGACTATCTGCCCGACGTCAATATGCGCCTCACCCTCTACAAAAGACTGTCCAATTGCCAGACCAAAGAGCAACTACATGAGTTGCAGGTGGAGATGATTGACCGTTTTGGTCTGTTACCTGATCAGGTAAAAGCACTATTTCAGCTTGCCGAGCTACGCCAGCTGGGTGAGAGCCTGGGACTTAAAAAGATCGAGGCAGGCCCCAATGGCGGTCGTGTGCAATTTACCGAAAACACCGCGGTTGAGCCTATGGCCATTGTGACTATGGTGCAGACTCAGCCCAATATTTTCCGCTTGCAAAACAATGACCAACTGAGTTTCACTATGCCCATGGACAGTCCGCAAGAGCGCTTTGTGCAGGTCAATGAAATCTTGCAGCAACTGCTGTTATCGACCGCCGCTTAAGCGCATCACAGGGAAAGATAATGAACCAGAGCAGCACCCAAACAGAGGCTTCACCAGCATTGAAAATAAGCAGAATCGTCTTGGCTCTGGGTTTGTGTCTATCAGCTGCAGCAGTGGCTGAGGAGAATATAGATAACCATCAACAGCAGATTAGTCCGCCAGACAACTGGTACCAGGTTGAGGTTATTTTATTTACTCACCAGGGGGACAGCGGCAGTGAAACCCCTCCACTGAACTATCAGTTGGCTTTTCCGCCGAACTGGCAAGAGCTTATTGACCCGCGCCTGGAACAGAATGGAGCCCCCCTGCCCATCGCCGAGGGTGCCCTGTTAAGTGCAGATAGGTTAAATGGCGTTGAGCCGCTATCAAGATTTATTCCCCGCGCCCAGGTGGAGGACCCTGCCATCTCCCAGTTTCAGGATCAGGACAGTCCGCAACAGGATATTAGCCAAGAGATTCCCAGTGATGCCAGAACCCAGGCAGCCCAGCGTTTGGCTGAGGCTCAGGCTATGGACCAACAGCTTACAGAGGCCAGCGCCTACCAGCCGAGATATGAGCAGCCACTGCTAATGCTGGATAGCCAATTTCGCGATCTCAATGAAAGTGCGATGACCCTGGACCGCCGCGGCTATAACCTGGTGTTTCACAGTGCCTGGCGCTTTGCCAGCGAAGGGGAAGAGACTGACCCATGGCTGCTGATAAGAGCCGGGCAACAACTTGAAGACCGCCACCAAATTGAAGGCTCGCTGCGCTTCTATAAATCTCGCTTTCTGCACTTCCAAACCGATCTCTGGCTGTCGCAGTTTAGCCTCGACAGTACCCAGCTAGTTGAACTTCCTGAGCTGCCAAAGGCACCGGAGCCCGAGCAAGCCTCTGCCTCGCAAAGTGTAGACTTTCATTCCAGTCTAGCCAACCTGGGTCCTGTTGATCTCGACAGCTTCCAAGACCTGGATAACCCTGCTAGCCTAGCAGGCCCAGCCAGCCGGCAATTGCTCGAATTGACTGATAGAGAAACAGCTGCACCCAAACAGTATCCAGTGGCCCAGTTATGGACCTTAAAAAAGTCCCTGCGGCTAGACGAAGATGAGGTCTACTACATAGACCATCCCAAGATGGGTATTTTGGTGAGTATTAAAAGTTATCAACCGCTGCTGCTTAACCCACAGCACTCTGCCGAGATCGACGAGCCTGTCGCAGAATAAATCGCTCCACCCAGCGCAATCCTGCTGTCCTAGCCCTGGGGAGTAGAGGAGTTTTGCGTTACATAGATTAGTTTTTGACTGTCAAACCCCAGCGCCTCAGCCTGGGCTATAAAACGCCCCATAACCTTATCGGAAACCTCTGGGGTTCGTGCCAGCAACCACAGGTAGTCTGTGCTGTTGCCTGACACAAAGGCATACTGATAATTCTCTGTATCCAGATCAAAGACAATATAAGACCCAAAAAATGGCCCAAAGAAAGACACCTTCAAATGGCCAATATCTTCACTCTCAATAAAATAAGCCCTGCCCTCTGCCTCGCTGGGCTCTCCTGTTTCCATGGAGACGCCCCTATTGATCACCCTAATCCCACCATCTTCACGCAGGGAATAATCAGCAGTGACCTGTTGCAAGCCCCGCTCAAACGAGTGATCTAGGCGGGCAATCTCATACCAGCGCCCCAAATAGGACTCCAGTTTAAAGTTGCTCACGGGCTCTACACCCTCAGGTGCACCCAGGCAGCCCCAGAGACTAAAACATGCAAGAACAACGGTAAGCAGGCGCATAACCTTTTCCAAAATAATTAACTCGACAGAGATTATACGCAGCAATGCAGCCTTTAGGGTCGCCAGTTTCCGGACAGTAAATATCTGCAGTCGCCACAGAGTGCCGGCTCTAAATCGAACTCTGCTCGCCACAGGGCATCCATCCAGAATATGGCCAGGGCGGCAAAAAAACAGTGGATATTAATAAGGTCCAGCATTGCGCTGACCAGCACAAAGGCGGCTACTGACCCAAGCAGAAAAATAGCCATGACCAATAGCTTGGTTACCAGCGACTGCTTAAACAGCCTGTCAAAATTCGCTATATAAGACTGTTCGGTATCCTCAGCCGCGGAGCGCCTGTAGGTCATCAGCCAGTAGCAAAAATAAAACAATAGCCCAACGATTAACATCATGGGCCACAGAGCTCCGCCCAGCTGAGCCAGCATTAGCTCAATGGTTTCGTCCACCCGCATTGGTGCCTCAAAGGGATAGGACAACTTATTATCGTCAATAATCCAATAGCCATTGAAATAGCCCAGCGCCAGCATACGTACTGGGTTATTGTAAATTCCAGCAATAGCAATCACGCCTATAAGTCCCATGTAAAACAGCAGCATAGGTCCACTAATTTCTTCGATAAGCCACCAGCCCACCATTGCCGTGAGCAGTAATATAGGAATACCTATGCAAAAAATAACATCCGCGGTTTGATAGAGAATGGAGTAAAAGCGCTTGACCCAGAGTACCAGCGCAGAGCAACAGGCATTGGCTATATTGTAGCCCGGCAGTCGGGTAGCCAGTGATGGCAAAACCTCTTGAACAAACTGGTTGCGCCCAAAAAACGTCAGATAACTGGTTATAGCCATGCCTAGAAGACCGAACCAGATTTGCATCTGGGGCGAGCCGGTAATCTCATCGAAAAATTGCGACGCCAAATAGTCAAAGGTCGCCATCCCCAATAGACCCCAGCCAGTGCAGAGTAAAACAATGCTGACAATATAGGCCACTGAGCGACGGGCAACGGCTAGCATTTGCCAGTCTCCCACTGGAGTTTGACAACTGCGACTACCGGGCAAAGATGCCCAGCCCAATTTGAAAAGCCCATGATCCGATATCCCTATCATCAGACAGCCTCTATCCATTTACAGCTGGCTATCTGTATTCACCCCTTTTAACATCCCTGTTACTAAAAGAGAGTCTCTGAAGTTGCTATCACTACCCGCTTACAGTTACTACTTACTGAAGAAATGTAGATGCTGGCAGAGCAAAATTCCAGCCTGTTAGCCGATTTTATGCTTTTAAACCCTTTTCTGCCCCAAAAAACTAGCCCACAACCGGCACTTCAGACTGGGTTTCGATATGCAGTGTAGATGTGGGAAACGCAATCTCTGCTCTATTAGCTGCAATAATTTCCGCCACCTCAAGCAATATCTCCTGCTTGATTTTATGGAATTGAATCCAGTCTGTGGTCTTGGTAAATGTATAGATAAAAAAGTCCACTGAGCTCTCAGAGAAGCGATTGAAGTTAACAATCATGGTCTGCTGGGTATCTATTTCTGAATGCGCCATCAACATGGCGGTCACCTGATTCACTATGGAGCCCATGGCGTTGATATCGGCATAGCGAATTCCCACAGTCTCATAAATTCTGCGATTACTCATACGAGAGGGGTTTTCCACCGAGATACTGGCAAAGGCTGAGTTGGGAATATACAGGGGCCGCTTGTCAAAGGTTCTTATCCTGGTCAAGCGCCAGCCTATATCCTCTACGGTTCCCTCTATCTCTTTATCCGGAGAGCGCACCCAGTCTCCCACAGAAAAGGGCCGATCTAGGTAGATCATCAGGCCGCCAAAGAAATTAGCCAGCAGGTCTTTGGCTGCAAAGCCCACTGCTATTCCGCCTATGCCGCCAAAGGCCAGCAGCCCGGAAATGCTGTAGCCAAACAGCTGCAGTGCCACCAGTATGGCGGTGATAATCACCGAGGCGCGCAGCAGTTTGCCTATGGCAATTACTGTGGTCGCATCCATGGGTTTGGCTATATAGTCCGGGTGCACCAGATTGCGTTCGGCACGCTTGATAAAATTATTTAAAAACAGCGCGCCAAGAAAGATAACCGCAAGGCGATTTATCGGGTCAATCAGGCCCTGCAGAGGCGAGCCCATTTTTTGCGCCGCTACACTGGCAGCAAAGTTGATACCCAGAATCCATACCAGCCAGATCGCCGGCTTGCGGCAAGCTTCAATAAAAGCATCGTCCCACACTGTCGCTGTTTTATCGGTATGCAGTTCCAGTCGATCAATAATTTTGTTGAGAATATAGCCCGCGGTCACAGCTGCGAGAACAATGATAAACAGTTGGACTATCCATAGGTTGTCATGTCCCGCCAGGTTGATAACCAAATTTTCCATCGCATTCATAATAATTACTTGCTCCGACTTATGTCTTTTAATTGCTGAACAACTCTGGTGCGTCTAGAGTCAGCACAGAGTTTATCCCAGTCCACAGATTTCGTGGCGCCCATAGACGCGATCCTATCAGAACCTGCCAGTGACCGATGCTCCATCATCTGCAGCACCTCCCGGGCACCCTCGGGACAGTTACATACCAGAATCATATCGCAACCAGCATTTAGTGCCAGCTGTGCTTTATCAATATAACCCCCGGCCACATCAGCGCCCTTCATACTCAGATCATCGCTAAAAATCACTCCATCAAAGCCCAGCTGTTGCCTCAGCACCTGCTGTAGCCAAAAGCCTGAGAAGCCAACGGAATCTGGGTCAACCGCAGGAAAAGTAATATGGGCTGGCATCACTCCAGCCAACTGTTTGCTCAGGGCCACAAAGGGCTTGAGGTCGTGATCCAATAGCTGCTGCCAGCTGCGATGATCAACGGGCGCCTCCAGATGACTGTCGGCTACAATACCTCCATGGCCGGGAAAATGCTTGCCCGTGGCGGCCATGCCCGCTTCATTCATACCTTCAATAAATGCCTGTGCCAAGGTGATAACCATTTCGGGCTGGTCGGAGAAAGCTCGGTCGCCAATAATACTGCTGGTATCTCTATCCACATCCAATACAGGGGCAAAACTAATATCAAAACCACAGGCCAGCACCTCAGAGGCCATCAACCAACCGGTATCACGCACCAGCTGAACCCCTACCTCTGGGTTCTGAACCACCGAGTCCGCCAACAGCTGCATGGGCGGCAATGGAGTAAAGCCGTCGCGCAGGCGCTGCACCCGGCCACCCTCCTGATCCACAGCAATCAGCAGGTTAGCCGATGCCTGTCTGATTTGGGCATTGAGGGCAGTCACCTGTTCTCGGCTTTGAATATTGCGGGCAAAAAGGATCACACCGCCCACCTGGGGGCTCTGCAGTATCTGTTGCTCCTCTGCGGTCAGCTCGGTGCCGGCCAGATCCAGCATTAAACGTCCATAAGCCATTGTCGGGTTTCCTGTTTAGACGGATTTATTATTTAAGCTAGTTGCGCTATTCCTATCGGCTATTTTAACCATTAAACAAATTTCAACCCAGAAAAAATAATATTATATTTTTGAGTGGCTTAGATAATCTATGTAAAAATCTACTTCCTGTTTCCTCGCCAACTTAAGTCTCAATTGGAAAAATAATTTCCATGCAGGACCCTGGATTTAATGGTAATTTTTGATTCCATCGGCTTGATCAGGAGAACTCTTATGGCAACTCAGCTTCCCACCATAGGTCAGTGGTTTCAGGATATCCCTATGAATCGACTATTCGAGATTATTGGCCAGGACCAGTACTGCGCAACCCTGGATATCAGATATGAGGACGGGGAGATTGACCAAATAGATTTGGAGTGCTGGGCGCAGATGTCAGTTGTTCTGGCGAACCCACCACAGGATTGGCGCAGTCTCTTTGAGCTCAGCGATGAACAGCGCCTTTTCTCTGACGATATCATTGCACCTGCTCCAGGTACCGATGTTCTGGCGGGTCTGGAACCGGATTCCCAGTTTGGCTGGGATGAGTTTTAGCTGGACTCAGCACCTGGCTCAGATTTTGCGGCAGCCTCATCGATCTCACGACTAATATGCTGGAGTATCAGCTCCGCGGCCTGGTGGCTGTTGTCTACCAACTTAAATAGATCTAGCTCATCCTCGGAGATACAACCCTGATCAAGCATGCGCTGCACAATCCAATCCACCAGTCCCGCCCAGTAGTCACGACCCACCAGGATAATGGGGAATGGGCGTACCTTGCCGGTTTGCACCAGGGTCAAAGCCTCAAATAACTCGTCTAGAGTGCCATAGCCGCCGGGGAAGATTACAAAGCCCACCGCATGCTTCACAAACAAATACTTGCGCACAAAAAAGTAGCGGAAATCCAGCGATATATCCTGATAGGGGTTGCTGGTCTGTTCAAAGGGCAGCTCAATATTGAGACCCACAGAGGGCGCATCGGTGGCATGACAGCCGCGATTGGCACCCTCCATAATCCCCGGGCCTCCGCCGGTAATCACTGGCACTCCCTGCCGGCCCAGCAGATCACCCAGAATCTGTGCCTGCTCATAATGTTGCGACCCGGGCTCAAATCTAGCGCCGCCAAACACAGTGACCGCCGCACCTAACTTGAGGAGTCTATCTGTTCCATCGACTAATTCAGACTGTATACGCAGAACGCGCCAAGCTTCTTGTACTTTTGCTTCAAGCATTTTTTACCTCTGTTTTACTTTAAATATAGACCCTATTGCGCTTTTTAGGATACTGTATATAATCACAGGCATACGACAAGAGGAAAAGCTTATGGACCGTCTTACCGCCAGACAGCAGCAAGTCTTTGACTTGATAAAGGACAATCTCGATGAGACTGGCTATCCACCGACCAGGGCAGAGATAGCTCAGAAATTGGGTTTCCGCTCGGCCAATGCCGCAGAGGACCATCTGCGCGCCCTGGCCCGCAAAGGGGTTATTGAGATGATTCCCGGCGCCTCTAGGGGTATTAGAGTGGTCGAGCAGTTTAATGGCATTCCCATTGTTGGCCGTGTGGCCGCCGGCGAGCCTATTCTGGCCGAGCAAAATATTGAGGACTACCAAGAGATGCCCGCTGGTAGTTTCCACCCTCATGCCGACTACTTTCTGCGTGTGCAGGGCCAGAGTATGGTCGATGTAGGCATTATGGATGGCGACCTACTGGCAGTTCACCAGCAACCTACAGCTGAAAATCAGCAGATTGTAGTGGCCCGTGTCGATGGTGAGGTTACGGTTAAACGACTAAAGAGAACCCGCAGCAAACATGAGATTCATCTGCTACCAGAGAATCAGAATTACAGCCCTATACTAGTAGATTTGCGCGCTCAAGACTTTGCCATCGAAGGCCTGGCTGTAGGTGTTGTCAGGGTTGCTATCTAAGATTTGCAGCTGTTGACAGGATTCTTTTGCAGGTTACTTTTGTAGATTACTTTGGGCGAAGGCGTAGTCTGCTACTGGCGTGCCTCCAAGCACGTGCTCCTGCAAGATTCTCTCAATCACCTCTGGGCTGCAGCTATGGTACCAGGTTCCATCTGGATAGCTGAGCATAATGGGGCCCTGGCGACAGATTCTTAGGCAGTCTACCTTGGACCTGTATACTCCGGACTCAACATCCATTAGGCCCAGCTCGCGGATGCGTCGCTTTAAATAGTCCCAGGCTTCGCCGGCCTGTTCCGGCGGAGCGCATTTACCCGCGGTACAGATCATTAGATGTTGACGAAAGTTAGCTACCTGCCGCTGCTGGGCAAGCTTTTGTAGTAGATCGGTATTTTCCATAGAGAGGCGACCCAGGGCCAAGTACTTTGCCTAGTGGACAGTGTGGCGTTTTTCTTCGCCCTCTGCATTGACGGGCGCCCGCTCTTCATTTATGTCAAATACAGTCTGAATACCAGCATCCATCATGCTCTTGGCGACATCCAGGTGCTTGCCCTCCAAATACTCCAGCACCTCTTTCGAAAAGCTGATACGCACCAGGGGTTGATCGGACCCGGAGCGCTGCAGTGCAACCTCTCCGTCTTCAAGCATAATTAATTCAAACTCTGTAAGAGCCATGGTTTCTTCCTAGCCTATCCGTCTGGTTATATCTGTATTTAAATCTATGTATTCTTGTGTGGCTGTTATATCTAAGTTTAGCAGTTATTGCTGCCAATAGTTAAAACTCCACCATCATATCCCGGTGCCGCTCTATAAGCTCTCGCATGCTTTCCAGCCATTCTCTAGCACTCTCTAATCGCCATTCCACCCGCTGTTCACCATCAGCTGCCAGAGCATCCACAGCGATGATGGGCAGTCTGTCTGCATCCATTTCTGCTTTGCGTATATGGGGTAACTGATACAGCTGGCTATGGGCGGTTAATAACTGGGCTGCCCATGAATCTCTATCTGCCAGCAGACAGCGCATCTCCAATGCCTCAGCCGGGCACTTACCCATAGCCTCGAGCATCTCAATCAGGCTCTCTGCATCTGTAACCCTGTCTGCATCTGGGACTTTGTAGCTGCTGGCTATATCACAGAGATGCCAGTGCCAGGCCTGATAGAGCTGCAGCGCCACCGACTGAGCCACAGCCTCTGTCTGATGGCTGTTTTTCTCGTTGGCCGAAGCCAGCAGCTGAGTTGCAAACAGACATTTCTGATTGACCGCAGACAGATAGCTCGACAGTGCCACGTCCTTTAACTGCTGCCTTTTTCAGCCGGCTTCCAGCTGCCATTGCTGTAAAAGGCACTCCAGCCTGTGGGCTTGCCGTCATCTTCACTGCGCACATACTGCTCTTTAGTTTTGCGACTGTAGCGGATCACCGTGGGCCTGCCCTCTGGATCTGATACTGGCGCCGTGAGCAGGAACTGGTACTTGTCATCAATACGATCTTTGTAGGGCATTAGCTCTTCTACAGTTGGCGCACGAGTTTCGCGGTGCCGCGGGAACTGACTGGCTGCCAGGAAAATACCAGAGGCACCATCGCGTAAAACATAGTGGTCCTCTACTTTGACACAGCGAAGTTCTGGCATGGCAATAGGATCTACCTTGGGCGGTGCGGCCTCACCATTGCGCAATAGCTTGCGGGTATTTTTACAGGGAACATCGGGTTCAGTTTCTCCGGTGCAACCAAAATACTTGCCAAAGCGGCCAGTCTTAAGCTGCATCTCACTGCCACATTTGTCGCAGTCAATCACTGGCCCCTCGTAGCCTTTGATCACATACTGACCAAATTCCACCTCATAGCCATTACAGTCTGGGTTATTGCCACAGACGTGCAGTTTGCGAGTCTCATCGAGCAGATAGCTATCCATAGAGGTATTGCAAAGCTTGCAGCGATGCTTGTGTAGCAGCAGTTTAGATTCTGCCTCATCATCTTCATCAATATTGACCGCCTCATCACCAGCAGTCAGGTTAACTGTGTGCTTGCAGCGTTCTTTGGGCGGCAATATATAGCCGGAACAACCCAAAAACACACCAGTACCCGCAGTTCTAATCATCATTGGGCGACCGCACTTAGAACACTCAATATCCGTTGCTGAGGGATTATTGGGACGCATGCCGGCTTCAGCGTTTTTGGCGCTGCCAACCTTTTGACTAAAGTCTTGATAGAAGCGATTGAGCACCTGTTTCCAGTTGAGCTTGCCCTCGGCAATCTCATCTAACTGCTCTTCCATGGTAGCTGTAAAGCCATAGTCCATCAGGTCGGTAAAACTTTCACTGAGTCGATCTGTGACAATATCGCCAATCTTCTCGGCAAATAGACGCTTGTTTTCAATGCGCACATAGCCGCGATCTTGAATGGTTGAAATAATCGATGCATAGGTCGATGGCCGGCCAATACCTCGCTTCTCCAGCTCTTTAACCAGGGCCGCTTCTGAATAGCGAGCCGTGGGTTTGGTGAAATGCTGCTGAGGAATCAGTGTCAGCATTTTCATCTCATCGCCCTGCTGCAGATCCGGAAGCTCGTCATCCTCGTCTCTGGCTGGCATAACGGCCAGATACCCGTCAAAACGCGTTACCCGACCCTTGGTAGTCAATTCATAATCAGCTGCGGCCACGGTAATAGTAGTGGCGGTAAATTCTGCTGGCGTCATCTGGCAGGCGACAAACTGTTGCCAGATCAGCTGGTAGAGACGTCGCGCATCAACTTCCATCTCTCCCAGGCTGCCAGGAGCAATATCAATATTGGAAGGTCGAATGGCTTCGTGGGCGTCCTGAGCACCGGATTTGCTGCTGTAAATATTTGGCTGCTCAGGTAGGTACTTTGCGCCATGGCGCAGTTGGATATACTCGCGACAAGCCGCCACAGCGTCTGCGCTCAGATTGGTAGAGTCGGTTCGCATATAGGTGATATAGCCAGCTTCATAGAGTCGCTGAGCCATCATCATGGTTTTCTTCACGCCAAAACCCAGTCTGGTACTGGCGGCCTGCTGCAATGTAGAGGTGATAAAGGGCGCCGAGGGTTTAGACTTGGTGGGCTTATCTTCCCTCTTGCTCACTGCGTAGTCCGCTATGCGCAGAGTGGCCAGAGCTGTGTCAGTTTGATCCTTGTTTACTGGGCGAAAGGCGCTGCCCTGGAATTTTTTAATATCAAAGCGAATTTTGATATCTTCGTCGCTGTCCTGACTATCTGAATCTTTGCTGTTCTCAAGGTCAGCCTGAACTGTCCAGTATTCTTCGGGAATAAAGGCGCGAATCTCGCGCTCACGCTCAACGATTAAACGCAGTGCAACTGACTGAACTCGCCCAGCAGACAGGCCGCGGCCGACTTTTTCCCATAGCAGCGGCGAGACCATAAAACCCACTACGCGGTCGAGAAAACGACGGGCTTGCTGAGCATCTACCCGGTCAGTATTTAGGGTACCTGGGTCCTCAAAGGCAGTGCGTATGGCTTTTTTGGTAATCTCATTAAAAACCACTCGCTTGTAGCGACTCTCATCACCACCAATAACCTGGGTGAGATGCCAGGCAATAGCCTCACCCTCTCTATCCATATCCGTTGCCAGATAAACCGTATCTGCATTTTTGGCCAGCTTCTTAAGCTCGGCAACGACTTTTTCCTTGCCTGGCAAGGTAGCGTATTCGGCCTTCCAGTCGTTATCTGGATCAATACCCATACTATTAATAAGTTGAGCTTTGGCTTTTTTCTCTTTGTGGATAATCTTGTCTTCTGGTGACATCTTGCGAGTCAGCGCCGCCAGCCGGGCACGCTCTTTTGGATCGGTGGTGGTGCGGTTAGCACCTGTGGGAAGGTCTCGAATATGGCCAACACTGGACTTCACCACAAAATCATCACCAAGATAGCGGTTGATTGTTTTAGCTTTGGCGGGTGATTCCACAATGACGAGAGATTTGCCCATAACAGGAGTTGTTCCTTAATAAAACCGCACAATAGTTAAGATTTCTGGCAGTAAAAGTTGAGTTAACTGACCATTTATACAAGCCAAGGGTCGCATATATACGTGCTAGCTTGCCCTTTGGTCAAGCTTCAGAGGCAAATTTCTTCAGCTTTTTGTCTCAGCCTATGCAAAAAATCACAGATTTGGTTTAGCTCAGCGGAGTCTCCACGCTCGTCCCAAATCACCCCAATACCCTGACCACTGGCAACAATAGCACCAACGCCGGAGGGTAAATTGGCAATGTTTTCCGCCAGTAAATCATGCCACTGCTGGCCCGCGTCCTGTGCCATCCAGGACCAGCCCTGATGCTCTGAGGGCCAGCCCCTGTCGCTAAGACGTTGCAGCACCCAGTCTTGGCGGCAGTCTGTATCCTGCCAGGGCAACCGGTAACAGACAGCCTCCAGACGACGCTCATCCTCTCGCGCATCTGGCCTGCGATGCAAACTAACCTGCAGTGAGGCTGCACTGGCCTGGCGACGTAATTCGGTAATGCGCCTCTGATGAGGCGTCTGCTTGAGCCACATCAATGGTGACAATACCAACGCTGTGCCAAAAACTATTAACAACCAGGTCATTTCGTACTACTCTTATTAACAGAACTTTTGTTAGCCCCAAAGGCCGAACAAAGAAGCGATTTATCCGGTTGCTTCAAATGGCTCGAAAAAGCAACTGCGAATGTAACTGTAACTGTAACTCACTCTAAGGAGAGCAACCTATGTCTGGCTACAACCATATTTTAGTCGGTCTGGATCTATCTACAGAATCCCAGCAAGTAATAGATCGCGTCAAGTATCTTTTCGCTAACACGGATACAAAAGTCTCTCTCTGCCATGTTTTAGAGCCTTTGGCCTTCACTTACGGGGGAGATATACCAGTAGATCTGTCCGATGTGCAGTCCCAGTTGCAGCAGCAGGCAACCGAAAGAATAGCTCTCCTGGGAGAGCAATTGGATATTAACTCTGATGATCAGCATATTATTCTGGGTCATCCGGCTCAGGAGATGCATCGTATGGCCAGCGAGCAGGATATTGACCTGATTGTTGTTGGCAGCCATGGTCGCCACGGTCTGGCGTTAATTTTCGGCTCTACCAGTAACTCGGTATTGCATGGAGCCACCTGCGATGTTCTGGCCGTGCGAATTCAAGACTAGTTCCAGTCTCTGAATCCTAATTAAAATACCTGTACTGCTGCCTTGGTTTTACTTTTAGGCTCGCATTATCACTGCTTTACTGGTAACTTTCTGGCTGGCAACACCAGGTTTCCAGACCCTTTAATCCGTAAGCAGGGATCTAATGTTCAGCAGACAGATAGCATACAACCTATTATCCCAGTGCTATCTACCTCCCCAGGCTCTATTCAGAAATGGGTTAGTGCTCCGCAGCCCAGTGGTGGGGCCTGCCTTATTTAGCCTCTTTATCCTGGCCGGGTTCTGTGCCCCAGCATTAGCCAATACGGCCGTGGATACCAACAGTCAAACATCTAGCTCCACTAAGTCAGTGGCCACAGATAGGCAGCTAGCCGCCCAGCGAGACCTCTACAGACAGAGCTTAAAACTAATTGGCAACAGGGATTGGCAAAAACTGCGTCGCCAGCGAACTCAGCTTGTCGACTACCCTCTCTATCCCTACCTTATTTACGCAGATCTGATTGCTGATCTGCGTTATGCCCGCAGGCACGAGGTGGGAAATTATTTGCGTCGCTATCAGGGCTCAGTAAAAGCGCAACATCTTCGCGCTCGCTGGCTTGATTACCTGGCTCGCCGTGCCTACTGGCAGACCTACACAGAGTACTATGACCCGAAGACAGCCAGTGTCAGTCGCAGGTGCAACTACTATCTGGCCCAGTACCGGCTGGATAATAAACCCCTGGCAATCAGTGAGGGACTTAAACTCTGGTCAGAGGGAAAATCTCAACCCAAGGCCTGTGACAAACTTTTTGGCCTATTGATCAAGTACAAACATATTAGCGAGAGTCTTGCCTGGCAGCGTTTTAATGCTGCTTTAATAAACCATAACTTTCAACTGGCTCGCTACCTAAAACGATTTTTGAAAAGTCCTGAATATCTTAAACGCCATCAGCTTTATTATGATATTGATCGCAATCCCCGGCGGCTGAGCCAACACAAGGCGTTTAACAGCAACAGTGCGGAAGAGCGCAAGGTGCTGGAACACGGGCTAATTCATCTGGCCCGCAGGGATCCCAACCTAAGCCTAAAGTACTGGACTCGCTACCAGCTGAGTCATGAGTTCAACCATAGGGCCCAGGCCAAAATTGTCAGTGCTATTATCAAAGGTCTCTATCAGAAGGGCCACAGAACAGCAGCGGATAGTTATTTTATCGACCACCTGTCGCTACTGAATCAAACCCTGGATGGCGAACAGACCGAATGGCGCATTCGCCAGGCTCTAGCCGAACTGGATTGGCCTGCTGCATCTCTGTGGCTAGCCCGCCTACCCAAGGCCAGCCAACAAAAAACCGTCTGGCGCTACTGGACAATTCGCAGTATGGAGAGCAATCCTGCAACCACCCTGAATCCGGAACTCAATCAGCTGACCAGGGCACTGGCCAGAGAACGGGATTTTTATGGCTTTCTTGCCAGTGAGAAACTGGATAAGAGTTACAGCATTAATCATAACCCGGCAATTGTTGATGACCAGCTGCTGAGGTCCATAGCCAATATACCGGCAATGCAGCGCGCCAGAGAACTGCACCACCATGGTGACAGTCTGGATGCCAACCGCGAATGGGCTGCGGCCAGTAAAAGTTATCAGCGCCAGGACTGGATTGCCGCCGCCGTTCTGGCCAGCCAATGGCAGTGGCACAACAAAGCTATTGCGGCTATGGGCAGTGCCAAATACTGGGATGATGTTGAAATCAGATTTCCCCTAGCCTACGTGCAACCCATTAACCAGGCCGCGAAAAATGCAGGGATACAAAACTATCTGCTATTCGCTCTGGCGCGCCAGGAAAGTGCATTTAATGCGACGGCAACTTCCGGAGCCGGTGCCATGGGTCTGATTCAGGTAATGCCGGCCACAGCAAAATCAACGGCAAGAAAACATCGCTTGCCCTATGTCAGCAAGAAACAGCTGCACAAGGCCTCTGTGAACCTGCCTATAGGCTCGAGGTACTACAGCGATCTTCTGCAACGATTTGGCAACAATCGCATTCTGGCCACCGCTGCCTATAATGCGGGTCCCACCCGCGTGGACCAGTGGTTGCGCAAAACTAATGGCAAGCTCCCTTTCGATGTATGGATGACCCTGATCCCATTTAAAGAGACGCGCAGCTATGTGCGCAATGTAATGATGTATTCCGCCATTTATTCTCGCAAGCTGGGTATGACACCACCTATGCTGCAGCAACATGAACTGGATAGGCTGCTATGATGGCAAGTTACACTGCAATACTAGCCCACAGAATCCCCTCTGAGGGCAATTCGGGCCCAGGTGTGTCAGAGTGATAGATATTGGTGTAAACCTCTCCAGCAAACGTTTTAAAGGGGATGTAGCTGATGTACTGACCAGAGCTGTAGACGCCAATGTGCTGCAAATGGTACTCACCGGCACTTCGGTAGATGAGAGCCGCGCGGTGCTGTCTATCTGTGAAGAGTACAGCGACCAGTTTCCCTCCATGCTGTTCGCCACCTGTGGCATCCATCCCCACGATGCCCTGTCCTTCAACACTCAGAGTCTGGATGCTTTGCGCGAACTGGCCCAGCACCCACAGATGGTGGCCATAGGTGAAGCCGGCCTAGACTTTAATCGCAACCTGTCTCCAGCTGCAGCTCAGGAAGCCTGCTTTGAGGCCCAGCTGGAACTGGCAGCCGAACTGCAGTTGCCACTATTTCTTCACGAGCGCGACGCCGCTAAACGCCAGCTGGAAATTCTTAAGAGCTATCGCGATGAATTTAATGAGGCAGTGATCCACTGCTTTACTGGGGACAGGAAAACTTTGTTTAGCTATCTGGATATGGACCTGCATATAGGGATAACCGGCTGGATATGCGATGAGCGCAGAGGTCAGGAACTGCAAAGCCTGGCTAAGAATATCCCTCTGCAGCGGCTGATGATAGAGACAGATGCACCCTATTTGCTGCCGCGCTCCATTCAGCCCGTGCCTGCAGATCGCCGCAACGAACCGGCGTTTTTATCCTATGTTCTGGCAGGTATTGCTGCAGTGCGGGGGGAAACTGAGCAACAGATAGCCAGCGCCACCTGCGCCAATGCCCAGAGATTTTTCAACTTACCCAGCCCAGACTAGGCCTCTTCTATACTGCCACCTGCGGAAATCAGCCCCGAGCTCTTAATCTGCGCCCTGAGACCGCCCTTGCCCACCAGGTCCGGAAGAATTCGTACACCCAGTCGCTTTTGCAACCCTGCACAGGGCTCGCAAAGCTGCACCCCATAGCATTGAACACCATCAATGGTAAAATTTTTGCCCACCAGATTATTGAGTTCAATCCCCTCAGTAACCAGATTGCGGCGAAAATCACTGTCATGAAACTTATTACCTGTGGCACGGTTAAATGCCTCTATCACCTCTGACTCTATCAGAGTGATCTCCCAATCAGGCTGGCCTTTGAAACTCGATCTATTAGCGCCTGACTCTGAATAGTAGCGGTCGCCCACTATGCCCTTACCAGCTTTGAGCGAGACCTTTTGATGGCCGCTTACATTATCACCCGCTTTGCGGGCAATATAAATTGCTTTGATTTTAGCTGTGGTCATAGCTACTCAGTGCCTTTAACTAGCCATCAAGTCTTTGTAAATTGAGGTCTTGGGCTGACTAAATACCGAGCGCACCATGGGCTCGAACAGAGATAATTCCATCTTTGGCATACTGGGGTCAAAAGAGGGATCGTCGTATTTAGCAATAAACCTAGCGGTGCGCTTGAAGTTTTCGTTATCAGCAAACTGATCGCGCATATTGCGATCGGCACCCAGGAAGTGGAAAAAGTTATAGCCCTGGAAAATAGCATGATGCTTGATCATCCAGTGATTCTCTTCTGATACAAATGGCTGCAATATAACTGCTGCCAGGTCGGCATGGTTAGCGCTGCCCAGGGTGTCCCCTATATCATGTAACAGTGCGCAAACTATATATTCTTCATCTTCGCCAGCCTCTGCAGCACGATGGGCTGTCTGCAGTGAGTGCTGCAAACGATCCACAGCAAAGCCCCCGTAATCGCCGGTTAATAGTTCCATATGGGACAGTATGCGATCTGGTAGTTTCTGAAAGAATGCCAGCTGCTCCGGCAAAATAATCTCCCAGTCCTGCGCGGTACTCGCAGACATTTTGGTAAATGATGCTTTCATAATTCCCCTGCCAATTGTGTTCTTATAGTTATTAATGCGGGAGATATTAGCAGGGCTCGGACTGTTTGGCTATCGCCGGAAAATGGTCTGCGGTTTGATACACAAAGCCTGCTATCCGGCAGATAGCAGGCTGTGAATTGATAACTTTTTAGGCGCCAAGGTCGCAGTACTCAACCAGCTCTATGGGAGCATTGGGAATAATGCGCACGTCTCTAATGGTCAGCGCAAAAGACCTGGCTGTGGTCAGCAGAAATGGCGTTGTTACTTTTTCGAGGTCGGCACCCACTGCCTTGAAGCATTTCAGACTGATGCCGCGGGTTACCCACTCACCCTCTGGGACAGTGGAAAACATTTTGGTTACATCCTGGCTTCCTGTGCAGGGCCAGCCACAATCCATACGCTGAAATACCTTACCCTTTGGACGTTTATTGACCTTAAACTCAACCATAACGGCGCCGTTTTTATCTGACATTTCAGACAGACTAAGCGCATCATTCACATGCCAAAAGAACTGGCCATCGCGTCGGCCGGACCATTTAACCAGACGGGAATCTTCCTGCACCACACCATCCACGGTGGTCACACTGAGATCACCAAATGCGGACTGAGTGTTAGCCCCCTCAACCAGCCGCGACCAGTCACTGCTGTCGCCTACATAGGCTTTAAACGGTGGCCGGTTACTGCCGCTGAACACAATTTGCGCTGAGGATGCGGACTTGGCCAGCGAGATTTCATTGAGATTGCCCGCAACAAGCTCTCTATCGCCGTAGGCTAGACCCTGGCCACCAGCCAGCAATAGGTCGGCAACTGGCAGAGACCTATCCTGCTTGTTTAGTTCCGCATTGGGCCAGTCAAAAGATAGCTTGCCGGTAAAATCAAAGCGCGGCTGCCCCTTGGCATCGGCCACCATTACATCGGCTATACCGCCGCCCTCAGAGCCTGGTAGCCAGGCAACCACGAAGGCATCTGAGCTATTGAGCTCAGCATTGACCCACAGGGGGCGGCCAGTTAAAAATACGGCTACTACGGGAATATTTTTGTCTTTAAAACTCTGCAAAAGCCTGAGGTCAGACCTGTCACTGCCCTTGTAGGCCAGCGAATCTACATCCCCCACGCCTTCGGCATAGGGCTCCTCGCCAAATACCACTACGGCAACATCGGGCTTCTTGGTCCAGCTGCCGTCTGCGCTGAGCTCAGCACTGCTACCAATATTTTCCAGGGCACTGTTAAGGCCAGCATAAATAGAGGTTGCACCGGGAAATTCGCTATTCTTATTTTCAGTTCCCTGCCAGGTGATAGTCCAACCACCATTCTGCTTGCCAATATTATTAGCGCCATCACCAGTGACCAACACATGCTGCTTGGGTTGCAACGGTAGTAGCTGATTTTTGTTCTTGAGCAACACAAGCGACTTGCGCACAGCCTCACGAGCTACAGCTCGATGCTCAGGAGCACCTATCAGGGCTTGGTTACCTGCGACTTTGCGCGTGGATGGAGCACCCTTTTCAAATAGACCAGCGAGGATTTTAACGCGCAGAATACGGCTTACTGCATCATCAATTCTGGACATGGCAATTTCACCAGACTTAACCTGATCTATGGTATTCAACAACAGAGCCTTCCAGTCTTCCGGCACCATAATCATATCCACGCCAGCATTGATTGAAGCCACACAGCTTTCGTTGTTACAGCCCTCAACCTGGCCTACACCATTCCAGTCGCTGACTACCAGCCCATCAAAACCCAAGCGCCCTTTCAATACGTCGGTCAGTAGTTGCTTGTGGCCGTGTAGTTTGAGGCCATTCCAGCTGTTGAACGATGCCATAACAGTCAGTACGCCGGCATCCAGCGCTTTGTAGTAGCCCTGACCATGTTCCTCGAGCAACTGCTCCAGATCCATGATTACATCGCCCTGATCAATACCTCTGAAGGTACCTCCGTCACCTATAAAGTGTTTGGCTGTACCAATCACTTTCTCTGTGTTGCTGCGCAACTCGCCAGGCTCACCCTGCATACCCAGAACAATTTCGCCTGCGTAAGAGCGCACAATAGACGACTGGTTGCTGTAACCTTCATAGGTGCGTCCCCAGCGATTGTCTTTTACAACCGCAACTGTAGGAGCGAATATCCAGTCGATACCTGTAACCGCAACTTCGCGTGCGGTTATCTCGCCAATTTTCTTCATTAATGCCGGGTCATTAGCAACCCCCAGACCAATATTATGTGGAAACAGGGTGGCTCCGATCACATTGTTGTGTCCATGAACCGCATCTGTACCCCAAACCAGTGGGATACCGGCACCGCCGCCACTGCGATCCAGAGAAGCATGATAATAGCTATCGGCTAGCTGCAGCCAGTCATCGACACTGGAGGCCTTGTTTCTGTGGGGGAAGGAACCACCACCATTGAGCACAGAACCCAGATGGTATTTGGTGACATCTTCCGGAGTGACCCATTTGATTTCGCCCTGAATCATCTGGCCCACTTTCTGCTCTAGAGTCATGCCCTGCAAAATGCTCTGAATCTGCGCCTCAACGTCTTTATCGGCCATAGCGCTGGGAGCGGACAGACCAAAAAATAATACCAGCACAGCCTTAAGTACCAGTTTGGCAGACTTTAATTTCACCCACATAGTTGCAACTCTCTAAATTGATTCTTTAAAAATTACCTGAAAAAACCCAACTTTCATCCACCAATCTGGTGATTGACGCCGATGGCCAGATATTGGTTTCAGGGCACGCAGAATCAAGGTTAATGACTAGAGAAAAGGTTGACATGCAGAGGATGCAAGGGGAAGTGCAGTTGCGGCAACCGGCTTGTACATTGCGATAAAGCGGGTCTGGCAGCTTATTTTTGCCGAGCTAGACTCCGCCGCGTTTTATTGGAAGAGGTTGCGGATAGACTCGCGATAATTGCGGCTCACTTTTAAGGAGCCTCCATCCGAGAGATGAAGCAAGCTACCACCTTTTTGCAGCGGTGTTACGCTGACCACTCGCTCCACATTGACTATGGTAGATCTGTGTATTTGCACAAACAGCTTGTCATCCAACTTGGCCTTCAACTCTCGCAATGTGCTTCTAATGACGTGGGTCTCTCCTGCCGCATGAACACACATATAGTCTCCAGCAGCATCAACCCAATCAATATCATCAAAGGGGATGACCTTAACCACACCAGAGTCGCGCACTAGCAGCTTGCGCTTCATGCCATCGGGCAGACTTTCACTTCTGCTATCTCCGGGCTTATCTGCTGCCATGCGCTTAGAGATAGCATCAATGGCGCCGATTAGCGGTGTTTTAAAGTTAGTACCAGACTGGCTTTTTAGCCGATCCAGTGCCCGATCAACCGAGCGTCGAATGCGCTCCTCGTCCAAGGGCTTTAATACATAGTCCACAGCATGAAGATCAAAAGCATCCACGGCATACTGATTAAAGGCGGTCACAAAGATCGCCATAGGCATAATGTCAGACTGCAAAGTCTTAACTACCTCAAAGCCATTCATGCCTGGCATCTGAATATCTAAAAATAATAACTGGGGCCGCAACTCTAATGTAGTAGCCACAGCCTCTTTACCATTGGAGCACTCTGCGACCACCTCAACATCATCAAAAGATGCCAGCAACAGACGCAAAAACTCTCGCGCCAGGGGCTCGTCATCAACTATTACTGTTCTCAATTTCTGCATAATCAGTCTTTTGTTGGTTACTTGGGCTGCTTGTCTAAGGGCATGCGCATGTAGACATTGAGCCCTGAGGGTTTGGCGCGTTCCAGCCGGAACTTGTAGTTGTCACCATAAAACTCATGCAATCTATCTATAGTATTTCTCAGTCCGACCCCCACTGCATCTGGCTCAATCTGATAATTTTCTAGTCCAGGCCCAGTGTCGGTCACTTCTATCTCTACAAACTCCCCATCCAGTCTGGCAGCAATAACTAACTTACCACCAGCCTCTGAAGGTGCAATAGCATACTTGATTGCATTTTCAATCAGGGGTTGCAGTATTAAACTTGGCACCAAAACAGTACTGGCCTCGGGCTGAATGTCAAACTCCAGCTCCAGTCGATCACCAAAGCGAGTTTGCTCAATATTAAGATACAGCCTTAGCGCATCCAACTCCTGCTCCAAACTGACCCTTTTAATGGGGTCATTATCCAGAGAGTAGCGCAAGAAGTCGCTGAGCTGCACGATCATACTGTTTGCTGTGGATGATTTTTTAATCTGAACCAGAGCAGATATAGCATTCAGCGTGTTAAACAAAAAATGAGGATTGAGCTGATAGCGCAGCATTTTTAGTTGGGCTTCATGGGCAATTGTCTCAGCCCTGGAGCGGCGCAACTGTTGCTCTTTATTCTCAGCGGCCACCATCAGCAGCGTTTCATGTTCCTTCTGTAGCAGCTGATAGTATTTCACACCGTGATAAAAAGCCACCCAGCACACAAAGATCAAAATTGAACCAAATAACCAGCCGCCAAAATCAGACCATAGATCTGACTCACCCGTCATGGCCATAAAGGTGGTCATGCGCAATATTGTCCACACCAGTGAACAGCCTAGTACCCCGGCAATGGCCGCAGAAATACGGAAGACTCCGCTGTCGTACCAGAAGTAGTGAAAAACCCAGCGCAGTGGCCAGGACACTAGCACACCCAGTGCCGACTGCAATATTGTATGGGCTATATAGGCCGCACCCTGCTGGTTATACCATAGGGTTAAACTCAAAAAACTGATTAGCGACAACCCGAACCAACCGACAAACTGTAATATCCAAAACTGATAATTACTGTTGCGATACAGGGTCCCTATAAAGGGGGGATAATTAGATTCCATCGACGATTCAGCCATAGTCCAAATCTGCTTGTGTCATTATTGATTATTTGATTCGCCAGCCGAACCAAAGGACCGTAAAATAGCATAAACACTAGCGCAAGGGTATGTTTTAGCCCTGCTTCCACAATCTGCCAGGTCGTTGATGATCTGTTTAGCGGCCCTACCAAAGTATCAGTCATGCCCCAGCCAAACAATTCGCAAAACGCTCACTATATAGAACATTTGGGTATTAAAGCCCTAAAATCATCTCACCCAGGAGTGCGTCGGCTAAAGCGTCAGCAGCAAGGACACAGCGCCCATGGTAACAAGGTATGGCGATCTAGCTTTGTGCTGATGGATTATTTAAGCACCTACCCACCAGCGCCCAAATCCCGCGTGCTGGATATTGGCTGCGGCTGGGGCTTAACCGGGCTATTTCTGGCCAAACAATATGCCACCGAGGTTACCGGAATTGATATAGATGACTCTGTGGCGCCTTTCCTGGCACTGCAGGCTGAGATTAACCAGTGCGCAATGGCTTTCCAGGCTCGGGGGTTTGAGACCCTTACCAGCGATGAGCTATCAGGTTATCAAACTATTATTGGCACAGATATTTGTTTTTGGGACGAGCTGACCGAGCCATTATTTGACCTGCTAAAGCTTGCGATTAGCGCGGGGGTGGAGAGAATTATTATCGCCGACCCGGGCCGACCACCTTTTTGGGATCTGGTTGACAGGTCTGCTGAAACCCTAGATGCATCTGTGGTTACCCGACGTATTTACGAACCCTGGAAAACAGAAAAATATATGCTGGTCCTACAGAGCTGATCAGGACATTTAATTACAGCAGAAAAGTCTCGGCCTACAAATAAAAATGCCGAGCATAGCTCAGCATTTTTATTTTTTTAGACTGCTACATTTGTAGCATGCTTAATAACCATATCAAGGCGAAGCTGTTACCGTTACTTCCTTGATAATCAAGCCCTGATCGCGTTCAACAATGTACATAAGCAGACCCTTATAGACCTCACCATCAGGACGAGCAGCAAACGTCACCTCATAGGCAGTCTCTGTCTCACCAGTTACAACGACCGGGTCAGTAAAGAAGCTAGGATCAACATTCGGGTGTGCATCCTTTTCAAACTTAAACTTCACGCTCGTATCCGCGACTCCAGCAGGAAGTGCAGCTTTAAAGGTAACCGTGCCACCATTTGGAAAACTAAAGGGTGAAATTGCTGTGTTGGTGTTAGCCCAACCTGCCCAGTCCTGTGCTCCTGTTGGGAAAGTAAAGGCTCCGGTTTCAGCAGTGTAGGTTCCACCACCAAACTCGCCCCAAGTGGCATATGGATTAGTCGAGGCAGTTACTGTTACATCCTTGATAATTACACCCTGGTCACGTTCAACTATGTACATCAGTAAGCCTTTATAGACTTCACCAGTAGGTCGAGCAGCAAATGTCACCTCGTAGGTAGCTTCTGTCTCACTATTTACAACAACCGTGTCTGTAAAAAAGCTAGGATTAACATCTGGGTGTGCATCTTTTTCAAACTTAAACTTCAAGGCCGTATTCGCTCCACCTGAAGGTAGTGCAGCTTTAAAAGTTACTTTACCACCATAAGGAAAAGCAAATGGAGTAATTGCTGTGTTGGTATTAGCCCAACCTGCCCAGTCCTCTGCTCCTGTTGGGAAAGTAAAGGCTCCTGTTTCGGCACTGTAGATTCCACCACCAAACTCGCCCCAGGCAGCAGTTGTTGGAGCCGTAGCAGTTACTTTCACCTTTTTGATGATTACCGGCGAATCACGCTCAACTATATACATGAGAAGACCCTTGTAGCTTTCGCCATCAGGTCGAGCGGTAAATGTTACTTCATACTCAGCTTCGGTCTCACCAGTTACCACAACTACATCTGTAAAAAAGCTCGGATCAACATTTGGATGTGCATCCTTCTCAAACTTGAACTTAACAGTAGTATCGAGCCCGCCAGCTGGGAGTGCTGCAGTGAAGGTTATCTTACCGCCCTCTGGGAAGCTAAATGGCGCAATTGCTGTGTTGAGGTTAGCCCAACCAGCCCAGCCCTCGGCTGTAGCTGGGAATGTGAAGGCTCCGGTATCGGCGTTGTAGTCTTGACCACCAAACTGACCCCATTCTGCAAACTCGCTAGGCTCTACAGGCGAGACATTTACACCGTCGGGCATAACAATACCACCGTGTTTCACGTCGTCCCAGTACCAGGTCGCCGCAGCTTTACCTGAGGTTATACCACCCCAGATAATAAGTAATGCTCCGTACTCAACCGCTGGGTCTATTGCGCCTTCAATTGGATCACTAAAATCAAAGTATAAAGTTTCCCATTCATCGGCAACAGATGTATAAGCTTGCGCCACAACATTTTTAGCATTGTTGGTAGCATCTTCTAATTTGAGCACCACCTTGGTGCCAGCGGCGTCTGATTTCACACGCATCGTCACAACAGAATCCGCTTCACTTAAAAAGAAGCTAAAGTCAGGAGCAGTTGTTTCTCCAACAACCAGGTAAGCGCCAGCCCATGGTTGGCCACCAGCCTCAATGGAGGATTTAACAATTGTGTTAGTCGCAATAGCCGGATCAACCATTAACTCAGAGAGGATGCCCGGAACTACATCATTATTGGGGGTACCAATATCTTTCCAATTATAGGTCAGAGTTGAATCTTCAAAATCCAGCTTACTCTCAACAACAGGATAAACTACGCACGAACCATCTGCACAGTATTCTACGCTGGCCCATTCGCCTGCCTTTCCATCTGCATTAGAAGCCATTGTAGAAGCAGATACCGAATCACCAGCAACGCCACTAACATCGGAGAAAGATATATTAAAAGCGACTATACCATCAGCATCATCAGCGGTCATAGTTCGAGCTCCCGACCAACTGTTGTGCTGGCCTTCCACATCTACTTCAACACCGTTAATAGTAACTGTGGGCTTTTGGAGAGACTCGCTCGCGGTGAAAGAGACCTTCACAGTATCTCCAAGTTCAGCATACTGCAGACCTGTCTCTACCGCGGCTAAAGTCACTTTAGTCAGAGTAGGTGCAACACCATCTGGACCTGGCTCGGCTGAAATATCAGTTGTGTTACCACCGCCGCCGCCACAGGCCGACAGGATTAAAGAAAATGAAAGTGCAACGATTGCACCTAGATGATTGGTTTGCATGAGACCTTTTAACCAGCCTGACATACCAACGGTTGTTTGCTGACGCATAACTCCCCCTAAAATGAGTTTTTATAATTCGACTTAATTATAGAAATTAAAACAATTTCAACTATCGATTCTCTGCGCCTTCTGCCCTGATCACCACAGCAATACGTTGAATAGGGATATATATGCGGTGAATCGGCTGACACTGAGGTCAATGGGAAAAAAGTGCGAATAAACGCGCTTAGTTAGACTTGCTGCCACCCAAACAACTTGGGGATTTTGGGGCTCCAGCTGCAGTTTCAGACCATTCAGCAGCCGTGTAGGTATGCAGTGCCAAGGCATGGACTGGCCCAGCTAGCTGATCTGCCAGCAGCTGGTAGATTAGCTGGTGACGCTGCACCAAACGCAAACCCTCAAACTGATCGGTGACCAGCACCAGCTTAAAGTGGCTCTCTGAGCCTGGCGGTACAGAATGCATATGGCTTTCATTAGTGAGCTCTAGTAGCTCAGGCTCAAACCGCCCTGCTACAGAGTCATAGATACTCTGCTCTACAGGGCCCATTACATACCGCTCACAAGATTAATCATTACGCCTGCAGCCACAGCGGAACCAATAACGCCTGCCACATTGGGGCCCATGGCATGCATCAGCAGGAAGTTATGGGGATTGGCCTCAAGCCCAACCTTATTCGCAACCCGCGCAGCCATGGGTACGGCAGAGACACCTGCAGCACCAATCAGCGGATTCACTTTATGGGTTGCCACTTTATTCATCAACTTAGCCATCAGTACTCCTGAGGCGGTGCCTATACAGAACGCCACGGCACCCAGGGCTAGAATACCCATGGTTTCGGGGTTGAGAAACTTCTCGGCGCTCATTTTAGAGCCTACACCCAATCCAAGGAAAATAGTGACAATGTTAATCAGCGCGTTCTGAGTGGTATCACTCAGACGGTTCACTACACCACATTCGCGCATCAGATTACCAAAGCAGAACATACCTAATAGCGGCGCGGCATCTGGCAGCAACATAGCCACCAATACCAACAGAGTTAACGGAAACACAATGCGCTCTGCCTTGGTCACAGGGCGCAGTTGCTCCATCTTAATCTCGCGCTCTGCAGGGGTAGTCAGTGCACGCATAATGGGCGGCTGAATAATGGGCACCAGAGCCATATAGGAATAGGCGGCTACGGCGATTGCACCCAGCAAATCCGGGGCCAGCTTGCTGGTAACAAAAATTGCCGTAGGCCCGTCGGCACCACCAATAATACCTATAGAGGCCGCATCGCGAATACTGAAATCGAGAATGCCAAAGTGGCTGAGAGCCACGGCACCCAGCACAGTGGTAAAGATACCCACCTGCGCCGCCGCACCCAGCATTAGGGTTTTGGGATTAGCTAGAAGAGGGCCAAAGTCTGTCATGGCGCCCACGCCCATAAAGATCACCAGAGGAAACAGACCTGTTTCTATGCCCGCATGGTAAATATAGTAGAGCAGTCCTCCGGGGCTCTCCATATTGCCCATGGCATCATAGATAGGTGCAGCATCGAACCCAGCGCCGGGAATATTGGCCAAAATGGTTCCGAAACCAATAGGCACTAGCAGCAGGGGCTCAAAACCTTTGCTGATGGCCAGAAATAGCAGTGTTAGGCCTACTGTCATCATTACTAACTGACCCAGCTGTAACTGCGCAATACCTGAGCTAGCCCAGAGGCTAATTAAATTTTCCATAGTTTGGGGCTCCTTAGGCCAGAGTCACCAGAACATCGCCCACGGCACAGCTATCACCGCCCTGCACCCTAACCTCAACAATACTGCCGGCAGCCGGCGCACTGACCGAGGTCTCCATTTTCATGGCTTCGAGAATAATAATAGTCTCGCCCTCAGCAACCGCCTGACCGGGCTTGACTAGCACCTTAACCACGGTACCAGCCAGGGGAGCATTAACCGGTGAACCACCGGTCGCCGCAACTGGCGCCGCTGATCCGGCAGCCGGAGCCACTGCGGCAGCACCAGCAATAGCACTAATATCACCGCCATTGGCCACAGCTACGGTGTAGGACTTACCCTCCACTTCAACCGTATAAATTTCTTCTCCCGCCTCATTGGTCTGCACAGCAGCACCAGCAGTGGGTACCGGCTCAAAGGCTGCGGGATTATCTTTGTTCTGCAAGAACTTAAGACCCACCTGAGGGAACAGTGCATAGGTCAGCACATCATCGATCTGCCCCTCTCCTGCACAGAGTTGAAATCCATGCTCTGCCGACAGCCCTTCCAACTCTGCGGTCAGAGCTTCCAATTCTGGATCGAGATTATCGGCCGGACGGCAGGTAATTGCCTGTTCGCCTTCGTCCAATACGCGGGCCTGAAGCTCGGCATTGACCGGTGCAGGTGCAGCACCATATTCACCGCGCAACACGCCTGCGGTTTCTTTAGAAATTGATTTGTAGCGCTCGCCGGTCAATACATTCAGTACCGCCTGAGTACCTACAATCTGTGAGGTGGGCGTTACCAGAGGAATAAAGCCCAGATCTTCGCGCACCCGTGGGATCTCTGCCAGCACCTCGTCAAGACGATCACCGGCACCCTGCTCGCGCAGCTGTGATTCCATATTGGTCAGCATGCCACCGGGCACCTGAGCCACCAGAATTCGTGAATCAACTCCTCGCAGAGAACCTTCAAAGGCACTGTATTTCTTGCGTACCTCCCTAAAGTAAGCGGCAATTTCCTCCAGTTTATCTATCTTCAAACCAGTATCTCGCTCGGAGCCTTCAAAGATAGAAACCACAGATTCTGTGGCCGAGTGCCCATAGGTCATAGACATTGAAGAAATCGCAGTGTCCACATTGTCAATGCCGGCCTCTACACACTTGGTAATAGTGGTGGTCGACAGGCCCGTAGTGGCATGGGCATGAAGCTGCAGGGGAATGGAAACTGCCTTTTTAAGCTTAGTGACCAGCTCATAACCCACATAGGGGGTCAGCAGACCCGCCATGTCTTTTATACAGATAGAATCTGCACCTGCGTCTTCGATCTGGCGCGCCTGATCTACCCAGAGATCAATAGTATGCACCGGGCTAACCGTATAGGAAATAGTACCCTGGGCATGCTTGCCCACCTGCTTGACAGCACGCAGAGCAGTTTCAAGGTTGCGCATATCATTCATAGCGTCGAACACCCGGAAGACGTCAATACCATTGGCCGCGGCACGCTCAACAAACTTCTCTACTACGTCGTCGGCATAGTGGCGGTAACCAAGAATATTCTGGCCGCGAAACAGCATCTGCTGAGGCGTATTGGGCATAGCCTTTTTAATTTCCCTAATACGGTCCCAGGGGTCCTCTCCCAGATAGCGAATACAGGAATCAAATGTTGCGCCACCCCAGGATTCCATTGACCAATAACCAATCTGATCCAGCTTCTCAGCTATTGGTAACATATCGTCAATGCGCATTCTGGTGGCAAACAACGATTGATGGGCGTCGCGAAGAACAACTTCGGTTATTCCGAGCGCAGGCATATTAGAGGGCATAGTGATGTCCGTTTTAGTTAAAAATATTGCGGGTTAAACTTACAGCTTTATAAAACAGGGTTCTACTTGCGGCCGCGATGCTGATCAATGGCAGCTTGAATTACTTTTGCAATGCGGGGCTCGACTGTAGCGCTCTGTGGCGATACAGGGCCTTCTGCTGCTGCTTCAATGTCTTCGGTGACCAAGCGGTTAACCAAACCCGACATAGCAGCTGTAATACCCACCAGCAGGGTCAAAAAGGTAAATACTGTACCCATACCATAGAGCAACAGATCCAGGCCTTGGGTGATCAGAGATGATTCCATTATTAGTCCGCAGTAGTTGAATGCTAGCCCCGCAACCAGAGCAATGGGCAAAACTATAGCAATAAGTTTATTTTTTGCAAGTTTGGCTTTGCTTTCAGTGGTGGGAAACCTACAATCCGCCCCTGAAATTCCTTAGATCAGTGGAAACGCACCATAAATGAGCATAAAAGACACTCTTATCAATAGAATTTCTGCAGCCATGCAGGCCGCGGGGATTCCAGACGACTGCTCACCCATGCTAGCGCTCAGTGGCAAACCTCAGTTTGGCGACTATCAGGCTAATGGCGCCATGGGCGCGGCCAAACGCATGAAAACCAACCCCCGTGAACTGGCTCAACTAATAATTGATAATCTAAATCTAGAAGGTATTGCCGAAAAACTCGAAATCGCCGGTCCGGGCTTTATAAATATTACGCTGGCTGCAAAATATCTGGCTGAGAGTCTGGGCCAAGACGCAAATCCCAGAGCAGCGAATCCGCAGACCGTAGTGGTGGACTACTCCTCACCCAACCTGGCCAAAGAGATGCATGTAGGCCATCTGCGCTCCACTATTATTGGCGATGCGCTGGCTCGGGTCCTAGAGTTTCAGGGTCATACAGTGCATCGACAAAACCATATGGGAGATTGGGGAACCCAGTTTGGCATGCTGATTGCCGAGCTTGAATTACACCTGGGCGAAGGTGAACAGGCCGATTTAGCTCTCAATGATTTGGAATTGTTTTACCAGCAATCCAAAAAGCACTTTGATGCCGACCCAGAGTTTGCAGATAAAGCTCGCGCCTATGTGGTGAAACTGCAATCTGGCGATGCCCATTGTCGCAAACTGTGGCAAAAATTTATCGATGTCTCTGTGGCCCATAATATAGATATTTACAAGCAGCTCAATGTAGGCCTGCGGGAACAGCATATAGCCGCAGAGAGTTCCTATAACGATGACCTCGACAATGTGCTCAATGAGCTGGTAGCTCAGGGACTGGCTGTAGACTCCGAGGGCGCCAAGGTGGTTTTCCTCGATGAGCTGGCCGATAAAAATGGTGATCCCTCGCCCATGATCGTGCAAAAATCTGGCGGCGGCTTCCTCTATGCCACCAGTGATCTAGCCTGCCTGAGATACAGAGTAGGCCAACTGAAAGCCAATCGTATTCTGTACTTTATCGATGCGCGCCAGTCTCTGCATATGAAGCAGGTATTTATTACAGGCCGCAAAGCAAACTTTGTCCCTGCCGACGTCAGCCTAGAACACCATGCCTTTGGCACCATGATGGGAGCAGATGGCAAGCCCTTTAAAACCCGCAGCGGTGGCACAATCAAGCTGGCAGATCTGCTGATTGAAGCGGTAGAGCGCGCAGAGGTTCTGGTGAGTGAGAAGAATCCGGACCTGGCGACCAGCGAAGTGAAAGAAATTGCTCGCAAAGTGGGCATTGGCGCTATTAAGTATGCAGACCTGAGCAAAACCCGCACCAATGACTATATTTTTGACTGGGATGCCATGCTGTCTTTTGAAGGCAACACCTCGCCCTATCTGCAGTATGCCTACACCAGAATACGCAGCATCTTTCGCAAGGCTGGCATAGAGACCGAAAACTTCTCGGCGCCAATAGATCTGCGGCAGCCCCAGGAAAAAACACTGGCCCTGAAATTGCTGCAGTTTAACGATGTGCTGGAACAGGTGGCCGCAGACTGCTATCCCCACAGCCTCTGCACCTATCTGTACGAATTGGCCAGTGCCTTTATGTCATTCTATGAACAGTGCCCGGTGTTAAAAGATGGCGTGGATAGCGCCACCCAGCAGAGTCGCCTGCAACTCTGCGCCCTGAGTGCGGCAACTCTGGCTCAGGGTTTAGATTTGCTGGGCATTGAAGTTATGGAAAAAATGTAACCTCAGAGCCCAATTAGTCAAAAGTCAGGCAAACCCACACAGGCTGCGCTAAATTTAAAGGAGTTAATTACCGAATTTATCGCCGTGCATGATCTAAGCATTCTGGCCATTATCTGGACCAGCGTATTTTTCGCTTCATTTATCGCTCACCGCACCAGACTGACTCCGGTTCTCTGGTATCTATTTTTGGGCTCCACCCTGGTCAATCTGGGTATGCTGCCCACCCAAATGCCCATCTTTATCCTCAACTTTGCCGAGTTGGGCATTATTACCATTATGTTTGCACTGGGCTTTGAAGAGGACACCAGCAACTTTTTAAAAAGTATTAAACGCAGCTGGGGCATAGCTGTGTTTGGCGCCCTTACACCATTTGCGGTTGCCTACAGCGCCACCTTCTATTTCTGGGGCGATAAGCATATAGCGCTGCTCTGTGGGCTGGCCATGGCCTCAACCACTGTGTCCCTGAGCATGGTGTCATTAAAGACCGAGGGCCTGAGCCATACCCCAGCTGCAACCGGCATTATGACCTCGGCGGTACTGGACAATATTGCCTCACTGGCACTGATGGTAATTCTTATCCCCATAGCTGTTGGCGAGGCCACATTTTCTTTACATAGTCTGCTGCTGATCGCAGGCAAGGCCTTGGGCTTTTTCTTGATCGTTTCCTTTATGGGTATCTGGCTATTTCCAGTTAATGCCGGCTGGGTGAAACGGGTTCCGATAATTCGTCACTTTAATTTAAAGTTGATGCTAGCCATGGGCCGGGGTGAATACAGCATACTGGCCCTGTTGCTGATCGCCCTGCTGGTGGGCCTACTGGCAGACTTCTTTGGTTTTCACCCCGCTATAGGGGCCTATATGGCGGGACTCATCATCAAGCGAGAATACTTTGATTATCACCATGATCAGAAGATTGACTTTCATGATCAGGCTAAGCAGATGATTAACAATATTGCCTTTGCCTGGGTGGGCCCTGTGTTCTTTGTTACCCTGGGTACCAAGTTAATCTTTGATGCAGATTTATTTTTACAGGTACTGCCCTACAGTTTAATTCTGTTTGTCGGCATGTTTATCGGGCAGATTGTGTCTGCAGGCTTGGCGGCCCGGACCATAGGCCACTTTGATAAGCCCACTAGCCTGTTAATTGGTTTTGGAATGTTAGGCAGAGCCGAACTGGCCTTTGTGGTGCTGGAGATTGCCTATGTGCAACATAATATTGTCAGTCTCGAGGGCTTCTACACATTGATGCTCACCGCGTTCCTGCTCAACCTCTCAGTGCCTATCTGTATTCGCTGGTGGAAAACACATTATTTGCCAACCTGAGTGCGATAGAGCGCAGTGGTCACGGGATCAAAACAGCAGAACACCACAGACTCCAACAGGGGATTTTGGCGCAGAGCCTGATTGACCTCCCGTATGGCAATTTTAACCGCGCGGCGAGTCGGAAAACCCGAGACCCCGCAACTGATCGCCGGAAAGGCAATACTCTTGATATTTTGTTGTTTGGCCACATCCATTATCTGGTTGTAGCAGTAGGCAAGCTGCTCCTCTTCACGCTGGTCACCTCCCCGCCAGACAGGCCCCAGGGTATGTATTACAAACTCAGCGGAAAGATTGTTAGCAGCTGTGATACTCACTTCGCCCTCAGAGGAATTCTCACCAGCAGCCTCAGCAGCAAAGCCTATGCAGTCTTCGGACGCACAGACAATCGCATCTACCTCTAGCTTAGTGATATCGCCCTGATGAATTTTGACTCGGTGCACAGACTTTTTTTACCTCGAAATAAACCTTCGAAGTATAAAAAAACACAGCTCAACAAATGTTGACGACCATCACAGTCACACTGAGAACTGATCGTCTATTTATTTGTTAATAGGCTTAAAGTTGGCGGTGCATCTGGTCGAACTGCTCAACCACTACTGGGTTTAGGCTGCTTTTAGTGAGCAGGCTAAAAACTACAATAGCCACCAGAGCAAAAATAAAGCCCGGAACCAGAGCGTAGAGATCAAACAGCCCACCCTCCAAGCCTGACCAGAGAACCACAGTTAGGCCGCCGGTAATCACGCCAGCCATTGCACCAGCTGCCGTCATGCCCCTCCAGTACAGACTCACCAGAATAGCAGGACCCAGAGAGGCGCCCAGACCGGCCCAGGCATAGGACACAACATCCAACACCTTGCTATCTGGGTTCATTGCCAAAACCGTTGCCAACAGCGCCAGAGCCACCACCGCAATGCGACCCAGCTGCAGCCTTTTTTCGGTAGTTAATTCGCGCCTGGTAACCAGAGGATACAGATCTTCAGCCAAACTGGCCGAGCAGACCAATAGCTGGGAATCGACGGTGCTCATTATGGCCGCTAAGATGGCCGCCAGCAGCACGCCGGCCACCAGTGGGTGAAAAATAAGGCTAGTCAGGGCAATAAACACCTTCTCAGAGTCCACCAGTGGCTGATCCAAAAAGGCTATGCCGCTAAGGCCCACCAATATAGCCAGCAGATAGCAGAGCAGCGCCCAAGAGACACCAATGGCCGCTGCGCTGCCCGTGTCCTGTGGCGAACGAAGTGCCTTGAAACGGGCCAGAATATGTGGCTGACCAAAATAGCCCAGCCCCCAGCCCATAGTGCTGATAATTGTCATCCAGCCCAGCACCTGCCCCTCCGCAGAGGTAAAAATATTGAGTAGCTGGGGGTTTTGCTGGTCAATCCGGCCTGCAAACTCAGCCGTTCCTCCAGCCTGACTAATAACCAGCACAGGCACAGCCACCAGTGCCAGCAGCATAAGAATACCCTGGAAAACATCAGTCCAGGACACAGCTAGAAAGCCACCAAACAACGTGTAAACCAGGATAAGTGCCACACTGACAAACACAGCAATATGGTAGTCAAAACCAAATACCTCGTTAAATAGTTTGCCACCAGCAATCAGCCCAGAGCCCACATAGAACAGGAAAAAAACCAAAATACTGATCGAGGCAATAGACTTGAGCCAGGGCCTGGAGTCGGCAAATCGTCTCTGCAAATAGGCCGGCAAGGTCACCGCATCATCGAGCTGGGCACTGTATATTCGCAGACGCTTAGCCATCAATAGCCAGTTGGCCGCCACGCCAATCACCAGACCTATGGATATCCAGGCGGCCTCAAGTCCGGCCAAATAAGCATAGCCTGGCAAACCCAGTAACACCCAGCCACTCATATCCGAGGCGCCGGCACTGATGGCTGAGACGGCTGGCGACAACTGACGCCCGCCCAAAAAATAGTCGCCGGCGCTCTTGGTGCGCACATAGGCATAAAAACCTATTCCCAGCACAATACTAACGTAGACCATAAAGGCGATGACAGTGGATGCAGACAGCTGCGACATAGGTTAAATCCTATTTTATTATAAGTTTATAGCGCGAATATGAGTCTCTAGTTCCTCATTGTCGACAGGCACAGAGTCTCGATCCAGGGCCAGCCCGGTAAAATCGAACAGTGCAGTATCGGCTAATTGGGAGGGCGACACATTCTTAATAGCGCCAAAGATCGTATCTATGCGACCGGGGAACTGGCGCTCCCATTGAAGCAACATTTCTTTTACCGTATTGCGCTGCAATCCGTCCTGGGAACCACAGAGATTGCAGGGGATAATGGGGAACTGTTTGAGCTCTGCAAGTGCAATCAAGTCTGATTCGCGACAGTAAGCCAGGGGCCTGATCAATATATTTTTTTTGTCATCAGACAGCAATTTCGGCGGCATGGCTTTGAGCTTGCCCTGGTGGAACATATTTAAAAATAGCGTTTCCACTATGTCGTCGCGATGATGTCCCAGCGCAACCTTGGTGGCGCCAATTTCCTCGGCAAAGCCGTATAATGTACCCCGGCGCAGGCGCGAACAGAGACTGCAATAGGTCTTACCCTCGGGGATCTTGCTGGTTACTATGCTGTAGGTATCTTTCTCGAGAATATGATATTCAATGTCCAGAGCATCCAAATAGGTAGGCAGCACAGTTTCGGGAAAGCCCGGCTGCTTTTGGTCCAGATTGACGGCCACCAGCTCAAAGTCGATGGGAGCATTTCTCTGCAGACCCATCAGGATATCCAACATGGCGTAGGAATCTTTGCCACCGGACAGGCACACCATTACCCGGTCACCCTGTTCAATCATATTGTAATCAGCAATCGCACTGCCCACATTGCGTCGCAAGCGTTTCTGCAACTTATTGGCCTCGAGCTGATTCTTGCGAATAGACATTAAAAATTCCGCCTGCTGAAAAGCTGGCATTGTAAGTGCTCGGTATAGGTTTCACCAAGTCAGAGACCTATTTATTTTAATCGCCTAGAGGGGCCAGATGGTTTCAGGGGCATTTACCCTACTGTCAAAGCTATAGGCAATCTCCCCGCTAAAGCCGAGCAGATAGAGAGCTTTTAAATCCTCTGCATAATGGGCGAAAAACTTGATCATTTTCTTATCTGAACCAAAATCATGGCCAAACCACTGGAAGATTTGCGATGCCTGCAGCTGTTTGTTTTTCAGATTGACACCTCTTGGGTGATTGATAAATTCCCGCGCCGAACGCTCCAACAGCTGCCCTATATTGGATGAGGTAAATGCCTGCTGCTGAATATTGGGACAGCTCAGGGTGGCACAGCTGAGACCAAAGACAATTTTTCGATCCTGCCACAGTGGCCGCAGAATACGATTTTCGATATCCTCGAGACTGAGTTTCACACCAGCTACCCTGATCAACTTTTTATCTTTGATTGAATTTATTACCAGGGATTTAACCGGATAAGCGCGCAGCACCGAGCTGAGCATCAGCGCATTGTAGAGATTGAGCCAGTAGGCTTTCTGTTCCATGCGCGAGTAATCACGGGGGTCAAGGCGAGCCAGCCCGGCGATATATTGGCGCAATTTTTTCCTGTCGCCTGGGCTGACATCTGCGTATCTAAAGCGGTTAATTCCTGAGGGATGATCTACAATCACATAGGTGGCTAAAAGGTGATCGAATCGACCATGGTCTATACTCCTTGAGTTGTTCTCATGGCTCTGATTCCAGATAGCCCAATAATTAGCTTTAATACTGGCCTCAGGTTCAACAGCCCGAGCCACTGCGTCCACAGATAGAACCACAGAGAAAATTATCCACACAAGGCCTAGACAATGTTTAACTATGCGCATAATAAACTCCATTTTTTATGCTGTATCTGGTTGCCAGTTAAGGGGCCGGCCGAACAAAAGATGGCTTTACCCAGATACTTTAGGTAGTCTGCCGACCCATCCAGTTTTGATAGCACTGATCAGCGATTGCAGTCCAGTGGAGACCCAGATACTTTGAACTCGATCACCCATAGCGCCGAACCCCAGTCACAGATTTTGCTCAACGATCAGAAATATGTCTGGCACCCCTACTCGTCTCTCAGCAACCCAATTCCGGCCTATGAAGTGGTCTCAGCCGAGGGTGTCAAACTGCGTCTGGCCGATGGCACTGAGCTTATTGACGGCATGTCATCCTGGTGGTGCACCATCCATGGCTACAATCACCCTGTGCTAAATGATGCTGCTGTGCAGCAGATTGGTAAAGTCAGCCATGTGATGTTTGGTGGAATAACCCATGCGCCAGCGGTTAATCTCTGTGAAAAACTGGTCGCGATAACTCCAGCGGGACTAGATAAGGTATTCCTGGCCGACAGCGGTTCTGTGGCTGTTGAAGTGGCGATAAAGATGGTCTTTCAATACTGGATTTCTAAGGGCCAGCCAGAGAAAAACAAATTACTCAGCCTGCGCAATGGCTACCATGGCGACACCTTCGCAGCCATGTCAGTCTGCGATCCTGTCACTGGTATGCACCATTTATTTGAACAGGTGGTAGAGAAGCATTATTTTGCGCCGGCGCCGCAAACTGGCTTTGATCAGCCCTGGGATGAACAGGATATCGCCGAATTTAGTCAGATGATCAGCGACCACAGTCATCGGCTGGCGGCCGTTATTTTGGAGCCTGTGGTTCAGGGGGCTGGGGGCATGCGTTTTTACTCACCCTACTACCTGAAGCGCGTGCGAGAGCTCTGCGATAAGCACAATGTGCTATTAATCGCCGATGAAATAGCCACCGGCTTTGGTCGCACTGGCAAGCTGTTTGCCTGTGAGTGGGCTGATATATCGCCAGATGTACTCTGCCTGGGCAAAGCTATCACCGGCGGCTATATGACCCTGGCGGCAACCCTGTGCACCGATAAAGTAAGCCGAGGCATCTGCGAGGGCGAAGCGGGCTGCTTTATGCACGGGCCTACATTTATGGGCAATCCCCTAGCCTGCTCTGTGGCCAATGCCAGCATAGACTTGCTGCTCAGCGCAGACTGGCAATCCAATATACAGCGCATTGAATCCACCCTAAAGCAGCAGCTAGTGCAGTTTTCGCAGCTTAAATCTGTTGCCTCTACTAGGGCGCTGGGAGCCATAGGGGTGATAGAAATGCACGACCCGGTCAACATGGCCGAGATTCAAAAACAGTTTGTTGAGGCTGGTGTCTGGGTGCGGCCCTTTGGCAAGCTAGTCTATGTGATGCCGCCCTTTATTAGCTCAGATGAAAACCTGATCCAATTAATGGCTGCTATCTTCTCGGTGTTGGAGCCTTAGCAGCCTACCGAGCTACCTGATGGGGCGCTATCTCTATTTTGTCCGCCTCGTAACCCTGGGAGACTGCAAAGTCGACTAACTCTTTGAGTTTTTCATCTGATATCTCAACATCCCTGGCCATAATCCACAGGTAGTCGCGGGCCTTGCGACCAATCACAGTGTACTGATAGTCAGAGTCTAGGTAGATGACTCGATAATCTGCCTTGATTGGCCATACAAACTGCACCCCCCAAGTGGCATTGGTGTCTTTGTTCCTTACAAAGCCGCGGGAGCTAAACTCCTTTTCCTCACCCTCAAAGCTATCCTTATTAAAAGTAAATGTGGTGGCAATAGTGCCGTCGCCATCCAGCTTGTAAGTCTCAATGGGGTTGTGGGCGTCTTTTTCAAAGGGCGTGGGAATATTGGCAATCACATACCAGTCACCCATAAAACGAGGCAGATCGACGTAGTCCACCGTATCCATAGGTGCCTTGGCACTTACAGCTGGGTTGGCCCCGAGCATCAGAAAAACCAGTAGGCCTTTACCCCAGAACAATTTATTCATACAGCTCTCCCTTGACCTGCTCCCTGGGCATCCAGGGTAGAAATGTATTAGTGCACTGCATATAGTCTTCATAGTCGCTGCGACGCTGGGTAATACCTCTCTCCATCAGACTGATACCGGAGAGCTTTAAAAGCAGGAAGGTGACTATCAGGGGCGCAAGCAATACAAAGCCATTGCCAGTTGGCACTGCGAAGATAAACCAGCCCCACCAGACGCAGAATTCACCAAAATAGTTGGGGTGTCTGCAGTAGCGCCACAGCCCGGTTTTCAGAGTCTGCTCCTCATTGACCACCAGTCTATTAAATCGATACAGCTGTTTATCAGCTATGGTTTCAAAGCAGAACCCAAATAACCACAGGGCAACGCCAGCAGACTGGTAGGAACTCCAAGTCATATCGGCAGTGATCGCAATAGCAAACAGGGAGCTGACTACAGCTGCCAAAATTGGCTGAGCGACAAAAATGAGATAGAAACTCTGCAACCTAAAGCTACTGGCACTGCGCTCGCGCAGCTCTTTATAGCGACGGTCCTCAGGCTGGTGCCGACCCCGGACAATGGCAAACAGACTCAGCCGCAGGGCCCAGCAACAGACCATGACCACCAATGCTATCTGCACACTGCCAAGCATTCGCGTCTCTATCAGATAAACCAGCGCGGGCAGCATCAGCACTACAGGCCAGCTGTAGTAAATTATACTGATCTTATTCAGATATAAGCTGACCAGCCAGGTACAACCAGCAATCGCAAGTATGGCTGGCAGAGCCTTTAGGATTAGCAGAAAAATAGATGACAGTTCAATAACCATGGATATGTTGGAGCCTGGTTTTTTTGTTATGGACTGTATACGGCAGTAAAAATTGGCAGGATCAGTGCTTTAACACTGTTATCTAAGATCTTTTGGACTTGCCCAGCTTCTCGCTGGTACTCAGCCTGGCCAGACTATTCTTTTTAATCAAAATATAGGTGGACCCCACACCCCCGTGCTGCTTCTGAGCACTGTGAAAAGCCAGCACATTGTCAATCTGGCGCAACCAGTGATTGACGCAGCTTTTAAGTCGCGCTGGCTGCTCTCTGCCCTCGCCTTTGCCATGGGTCACCAGGGCACAGCGCACACCGTGCTTTTGGCAGCCCTCGACAAAATCCCAGAGCGCAACGCGAGCCTGCTCCACTGTGTGGCGATGGAGGTCGAGACGCGACTGAACCTCGTACTTGCCCTGACGCAGATTTTTATAGACTCCATGTTGCACTCCAGGACGGGCAAATTCCAAGAAGTCATAGGGATCTAATACATTGATAATACTGGCTGGGTCGAGAAGGTTTCCGCTCTTAAGCTGCTCCTGCTGGGCGGCCTTGCGGCGCTCTAAGATGCCTGGCGTCAACTCCGGCGGCTTAGGTATATATCTGGCACCCTTAGCCTGCAGTGGTTCGACATCATCGCCAACCAGAGCCCTAAATTCATCTTCGTCAGCTGGGTCTTGGGTTTGACTGTCTGGATACTCAGCGGCTGACATTTTTTGTTCCTGAAAAAAAATTTACTGTATTATGGCGCCACTTTTGGGGAGGGCAAAATGCCGGTAAGCGTCAACCATGTAATATCAGTTCACTATAACCTGAGAGACGATAATAATGAACTTATCGATAGCACTTACGATGAGGATAAACCTATGGTTTACCTCCATGGTCGACGACAGATGATCACAGGGTTCGAAACTGAAGTTGCAGGTGCAGCTATTGGCGATAAGCTGACCTTTGCAGTTATGCCCGCTGAGGGTTATGGACTGCGCAATGTTAACAATACTCAGCGCATCCCCAGCAAGTACCTAAAGCATGAGGGCCGGCTTACTCCGGGCAAGAGTATTCAGGTCAATACCGACAGCGGCGTTAAGCCAGGCACAGTGATCAAAGTTGGCAGGTTTAATGTGGACGTGGATATGAACCATCCTCTGGCCGGTAAAAACCTGCACTTTGAAGTAGAGATTATGGATATTCGCAAGGCTACGGATGAAGAAATAGCCCATGGTCATGTGCATGCTGAGGGTGGCTGCAATCACTGATCTCTGCCCGCTAATATGATGGATCTCTCCTGGATACAGCTGGGTGTAGTTGCCTTCATATTTGTCTGGAGCGGTTTTGTGCGCTCTGGTCTAGGCTTTGGTGGAGCTCTTTTCACCCTGCCATTTCTGCTACTTATCTACAATGATCCGCTGATTTTTCTACCCATTATTTCCCTGCATCTGCTGTTTTTTGCCGGCTTGACCCTGGTGCAAGCTGAACTGGGTAAAAAGGATGCCGACAGCACCAGCGTCAACTGGCAATTTGTACGCTTCGCTCTGCTGGTTATGCTCGTGCCCAAGCTGGCAGGAGTCATTGGACTGCTGGTGTTACCCACAGCGCTAATGAATCTGATTATCTTTTCTCTAATTGCCGCCTACTCCCTGACCTATATCCTGGGTAAACCGCTTCAGAGCAACAGCTGGGTAGTAGACATAGCCTTCCTAATTACTGCAGCCTATATTAGCGGTACCTCGCTGATTGGCGGCCCCCTAGTGATTGCTGTGGCCATGCGCCATATAAAACCCCAGGAATTTCGCAATACGCTGTTTGTTATCTGGTGGATATTGGTCAGTATTAAGCTCTGTGCCTTTGTGATTGCCGGTGTCGATATACAGCTGATAAACGCTCTGTGGCTACTGCCCTTTGCCGCTATTGGACATCTAATTGGCCATCGTTTCCATAGTCAACTGTTGCAGCGTGACAGCGCCAGCTTTTACAGAATCCTCGGCTGGGTGCTGCTTGGCACCTCAGTTGTGGGTATTTCCCAGGCTCTGGCCTAAAAGCCAGAGTAACTAATCTGGCAGCCTAATCTGAGTTTGCTAATATTAAAGCTGAAACCACAAGGATGTTGTGATCAGTGCAGATACCGCCCGCCACCTACAAAGCCCTAACCCCAGTTATCTGCGCGGTTCTATCGATTGTGGCCTGTTGGCAGCAACAGATACTGCCCGCGGCGCTGACTGCCCTGCTTCCGCAGCTGCCATTTATTCTGCTATCTGTAGCTTCGCTGATAGCCGCACTGAGCAACCAGAGCCGAGAGCTGGCGACTAGCCTGTTGATGTTATGTGCCTACTGGCTGATCCGAAGCTACTTGCAAACACCGCTGCAGAGCCTGCCAGCTGCGCAGATTTTTTACCTGCTCTCCTATTTTGTTCCCAGCATTGTGCTCTATCTGCTGTTTATCCCCGAGAATGGTCTGCGTCATATTCGTGGTACTGGCCTGGCGGCAATGCCGGCAACTCTTCTATTTGTTCTCAGCCAGATTTTTGTGGCCAATCCACAGCTTATGGCAGAGCTGAGTCTCGGCAATATTTCCGATCAACTATGGACCATGCACCTATCACCTCTCTCCGGATCCTGGTACCTGCTGGTATTGATCTGCGCGGTCGCCATGGCCAGTCGACGTGAGCCTATTTTCGATAGCTCCGCCGCCGGCTGTCTGTTAATTCTATTTATCACCCTGGGCTGGATTGATGTCAATAATATATCCGCAGTGATGTTTACCGGCATAGGAATCCTACTGACAGTGAATATCACCAGCGGCCTGTTTCATCTGGGGTTTTATGATGAACTGACCCAGATAGGCAATCGCCGCGCACTGCTGGCTGCACTAAAAACCGCCGGCAACCAATACAGCTTGGCCATGGTGGATGCGGATCATTTTAAAAAGATCAATGATCGCTTTGGTCATGATCTGGGTGACCAGGCCCTCAAAGTTATCGCCAGCTGCATCAGTAAAACAGGTGGCGCCAGAGCTTTTCGCTACGGTGGAGAAGAGTTTTGTCTGCTGTTTAAGGGTAAGAGTCGCGAGGAAGTGGCGGACAGTCTGGAACAGGTGCGCCAGACCATTGCCAATTACGATATGGTGATAAGAGACAAAAAACATCGTCCCAGTGATGCCTCGGCGGGACAAAAAAAGCGCGGCGCGTCCAAACGTCACAACAATCTGCGTCTAACCGTGAGTGTGGGCGTCGTAGACAACTCCGATGGCGGCAGTTTTGAGCAGCTGATTAAGCTGGCAGATCGAGCACTCTACAAAGCCAAAGCCGGCGGGCGCAACCGGCTGGCCTTCGCCTGAGGGCACCAGGCGATTGAGGCGCTGCCCTCAGGAGTGGAAACTGGTGGTTTTCTCCAGAGGATCGCGCTCAGTACGCAGATTATTGGCGGCATCAGCCTCGTCGACATAGCCAAAGGACAGCCCCATCATCAATTTGTAATGGCTATCTATACCCAGCTCCTCACGAACCAGGTCGGGGAAACAGCTCACCGAAGTCTGGGGACATGAACCTATACCCGCATCGGTCATCGCCAGCATCAGTGTCTGGGCATACATGCCCACATCACCTGCTAGCCTGACCAGTTCAGGGAACTCATCAGTAACAAAGATAAAGGCGATATGGGGCGCATCAAAAAACTCAAAATTCCGCATCCAGGACCAGGCGCGCTTTTCTGGGTTATCGCGGGTAACGCCCTGGTGCTCCCAGAGACCCAGAGCAGAGCAGATCTGACGCTCTTTGTAATCCCCAGTAAACTTTCCCTGCCAGGGAAAATCTGGGTTGCCCGTCGTATCCGTTGAGGCGACCGCCACCATTTTCTCGCGCATGCGATTGCAGGCTTCGCCAGACAGCACATGGACATGCCAGGGCTGAACATTGCAGTTGGACGGCGCCCAGCTGGCCAGCTCAAACACCTGCTTTAAAGTTTCCTCGTCCACCTGCCTAGATGTAAACCCTCGATATGAATGTCGAGCACGCACTGCGTCAGCAAATTCCATTCCGGTATCCCCTTGATAAATCACTGCTGTTATTAGATTGGCCAGGATTCTAGATTAATTTAGGCCTAGGTTGATAGAGCCATGAACTGATAGGACCTTGGAGTGGTCCAGACTTTAGCAAACTGCCCAGCAATTTGCAGGCAAAAAAAAAGCCCTGATCAAACTTGGGCTTTAAAAGGGTTAATCTGTAATCCAGGCCGCTATTAGCTGGCATCAAAATAGTCTTCAGACATTGCCATCACCGACTCAAGATTAGCGCCTATAGTCTTGGCATGAACCTGGGCCTGGGGCAGCATGCGTTCGAAAAAGAACTCAGCAGTGTGCAGTTTTTCCTGCAAAAACTTACTGTCCCCCTTACCCGCATCCAACTGCGCCTGGGCAACCGCACTCATCTTGGCCCACATAAAGGCCATATAGGCATAACCAGAGTACATCAGAAAGTCTGCTGAGCCCGCGCCTACGGCATCTGGGTTACGTTTGCCCTGCATAGCGAGCTTGTAACCCAGATAGCGCCACTTAAGGGCAAGCTTAACCAGAGTCCAGGCCTGCTTGCGCTGGGTTTTATTGCCTCTGGGCCAGGGCAGTGACTTAGCGGCAAAGCTAAGCATCTCACCGGTAAAAATCTTTAACTGGGCAAAGCGATCCATCAATACTTTGCGGCCGATCAGGTCAAGGGCCTGGATACCAGTGGTGCCCTCGTACAATGTAGCAATGCGGCTGTCGCGGAGTATCTGCTCCATGCCCCATTCTTGGATATAGCCATGACCACCAAATACTTGCACACCATGATTGGCAGCCAGTACACCTTGCTCGGTGATAAAGCCTTTAAGTATGGGAGTACAGAAACCGAGCCTGTCTTCGGCAGCGCTTCTCGCCTGTTCAGTCTCACCCCCCACATAGAGATCGGCAAACTGACTGGCATAGGTCACCATAGCTCGGCCACCCTCGGCAATAGCGCGCTGAGTTAATAGCATGCGACGCACATCTGGATGAGCGATAATCGGATCTGCAGGGCCATCGGGATTTTTAATTCCAGACAGTGAGCGCATTGCCAGGCGTTCGCGTGCATATTTGGAAGCACCCTGATAGGAGCGCTCTGCAGCTGCCGCGCCCTGGCTGGCGGTGCCAATACGCGCAACGTTCATATAGGTAAACATGGCATTGAGCCCGTCATGGGGCTCGCCAATCAAAAACCCAGTGGCATCGTCAAAGTTAAGCATGGCGGTACCATTACCATGAATACCCATTTTATGTTCTATGGACCCACAGCGAACCCCGTTGCGCTCTCCTGCAGAACCATCGGCAGCAGGCAAAAACTTGGGGATAATAAACAGCGAAATCCCCTTGGTGCCCTTGGGCGCATCTGGCAGCTTAGCCAGTACAATGTGCACAATATTCTCTGTTAGATCGTGTTCGCCGGCGCTGATAAATATCTTGGTGCCATTTATGTTGTAGCTGCCATCGTCCCTGGGCACTGCCTTGGTTTTTAACTGCCCTAGGTCTGTTCCGCAATGGGGCTCAGTCAGGCACATGGTGCCACTCCAGACACCACTGATAAGTTTGGTTAGGTAGGTTTGCTTTTGCTCGTCAGTACCATGATCTTCCAGAGTAGCCACAGCGCCTTCACTCAGACCGGGATACATAGCCCAGGCCCAGTTAGCGGTGGTAAGCATCTCATTGATCGCAATGCTAATTGAAGAAGGCAGACCCTGACCACCCATCTCTGGGCTCCCGGTCAATGAGGTCCAGCCGGCCTCGATAAACTTGGCATAGGCCTCTTTAAACCCAGCGGGTGTTGTCACCACGCCATCATCCCAGGTACAACCTTTGTCACCAGACTGGTACAGAGGCGCCAACTCAGTCTCACTGAACTTGGCCGCTTCACTAAAAATGGCATCTAGCATATCTGGAGTTGCCTGATCGCCCCCTTTGACATGCTGATACTTGGACTGCATATCCAGTACATCATTGAATAAGAATGAGTAGTCTTTTAACGGTACTTTAAAATCAGGCATGGATTAGTCCTAGGTAATTGATCCTTCCAGATGAGCTTGCTCAGCTGTTTGATTAAAGAGGGAAAACTGCTGTTTGCCCTCAAGCTGCTGGGAGTAGAACAGCACCTGAGAGGGTAAAAATAACGGTCTGTGGAAGGTCACGTCTACAGAGTAACCTTCCGTCGGTATCTGCTGGTCCAGTGCGGCAAGGCAGCGCGCCTTAGTCCACATGCCATGAGCTATCGCCTGCTTAAAGCCAAACAGCTTGGCGGTGATGTCGGTCAGATGAATAGGGTTGTAATCGCCAGAGACGCGCGCATAGCGGCGGCCTATATCTGCATCGACCCACCAATTCAGGGGCTCGCCCTCGCGGCGAATGGGCGCCACAGCCTTTCTTGGCACGCCGGTCTTGCAGCGATGTAGAAATACTGACTCTCCAGTCCAGACTACCTGTTTATCCACCCTTGCACTCACATCAATATTCCACTCCAAACCCCTGGAGGTCAGCACTGAGTTACCAATGGCCGCAGTCATATCAATGGGCTGCCTAATATCGAATTGATGAAGCACAGAAATCTGATTGCGCAGATGAACCTGGCCCATGGCGCGCATTGGGAAGTCCTGTTGAATCAAAATCTTTAGGAACAGCGGGAAACCCAGCATATGCAAGTAAGTAGCTGGTAGGGTTTCCGAGGATTTAAAACCACAGAGTTCCTGGTAGGCGTGCAGATGCTGAGGATTGATCACCAGCGAATTAATCTGCGTGCTGAGGCCGGGCAACTGGTCGCCCAGCGCATAGGTGCCAGACTTAAACGCAGCCTTGCCCAGCAACGAAGGCATACTGGGCAGCTCCTGCATCACTATAGGTGGCTTGCTATCTGAGGGCTTTTGCATATGTGCGCTTTTATTCATGGACTTCATAATGGGTGCATTCTCCTTGTCAGTCATTGGCTATAAAAAAAGGCTGTTTTGTCATTTCGGCCAATTGTGTATGATGGGGCTCCTTTGTTTCTGCAAGGCCTCCTGAGGCCAGGTTTATTGTATGACAGGTTTAACCGATTCAGGCACTCTGGCCCGCCTCGCCTATCAGGGTCTGATCAACCTAGGTGTAGACGCAGACCTGGTGATGCAGCGCTCTGGGCTTAACCCTGATCAGCTCTATCAGGCTAATCTGCGCACCAAATTCAGCGCTCAGCCACTGTTTTGGAAAGCCGCAGTTGAGCTGTCTAACGACCCCTGCATAGGGCTGCATCTCGGCGAAAAAATGCCGGTCTATAAAGGCCAGATACTGGAATATCTGTTTCTCAGTAGCCCAACCTTTGGCGATGGCCTGCGTCGGGTCCTCAGCTACCAGCGCCTGATCAGCGATGCTTTGCACGGCCAGTTATCTGAACAGCCCAGCCCCTGCCTGACCAGCTATTTTACCGATCACCAATACGCGACCTCGCATCTAGCAGAGGCCATGGTGCTTGGGCTTATTCGCTGCTTTCAATCGGTTACGGACAATGCCTTTAAAGCAGATAAAGTGGTGTTTAACCATGCTCCCAATACTGATATTGGGGAGTATGAGCGCATCTTTCAGTGCCAAGTGGAGTTTAATGCGCCCTCTTTCCAGCTGTTTTTCCCCGCCTCACTGCTCAATCATAGATCACTTCATGCCCAGCCCGAGCTATTAAATTTACATTTACAGGCAGCTGATCAACATATAGCCATGCTGCAACAACAGGATCTGATCGGAAATGTCCGCAACCAGCTTGCTGGCTTACTCGAAAGCGGTGACACCAGCTTGGAAAATGTGGCAACTCGATTAGATATAAGTGCCAGACATCTGCGCCACCAACTGAATGTTGCCGGCACTAGCTTCCAGCGCCTGCTCAACAGCTATAGGCATAGCCTCGCAAAACGCCTGCTATCCCAGACTGATGAGGCAATCAGTGAAATTGTCTACCTCACTGGCTTTTCCGAGCCCAGCACTTTTTATCGCGCCTTTAAGCGCTGGGAGGGTCTAACCCCCATCGAATATCGTATCTCTCATCAGGTGCAACCCAGTCATGAAAACCCTGTTTCTGAGCAGTGATTCTAGTAGAATGGCGCACCGTTAAAATTGACACCGGACAATGTTTCGGCCCCCTTGGAGCAATCACCTAAATGACCAGCAATGCACACCCAGCTTTTGAGCTTTTGCGCGAACAACAGATTCCCTCTCTCAAAGTACAGTATCAAGAGTATCGCCATCGCCAAACTGGTGCCCAGCACATACATCTGGCTGCCGACAATAAGGAAAATGTATTCCTAGTCGCACTGCGCACTGTACCCATGGACTCCACTGGGGTAGCCCATATTCTTGAGCACACTGCACTCTGTGGCAGCGAAAAGTATCCGGTTCGCGATCCGTTCTTTATGATGATCAGGCGCTCCCTCAACACCTTTATGAATGCTTTTACCAGCAGTGACTGGACCGCCTACCCTTTTGCCAGTCAGAATAAGAAAGACTTCAACAATCTGCTAAGCGTCTATCTTGACTCGGTATTTTTTGCGCGCCTAGACCCTCTGGATTTTGCCCAGGAAGGTCATCGCCTTGAGTTTGCTGATGCCTCCGATGCCTCATCGGAGCTGACGTTTAAAGGCGTGGTTTACAACGAGATGAAAGGCGCCATGAGCTCCATTAACTCCGTGCTCTGGCAAACCATGAGCAAATACCTTTATCCCACCAGTACCTACCATTACAACAGTGGTGGCGAGCCCGCTGATATTCCAAATTTGACCTACGACCAGTTCAAAGCCTTTTATCGGACCCACTATCATCCTAGCAACGCTATTTTTGTGACCTTTGGTGATATACCCGCAGCGGAGCACCAGCAAAATTTTGAACAGCAGGCCCTGCATCGTTTTGAGCGCCTAGACTGCCATATTGCAGTAACCGATGAGCAGCGCTACAGCCAGCCCCAGTATTTTGAGGAGACCTATGCCTATGATGGGGGCAAAGCTGAAGATCAGGCTGAACAGCCCTCGACAGCGGATAGCACCCATGTTGTGCTGTCCTGGCTGCTGGGAGACTCCACCGATCTCGAGGCCACCATGCAGGCCCGACTGCTGTCCAGCGTGCTGTTGGACAACAGCGGCTCGCCGCTGCAAAAAGCGCTGGAGACCACCGACCTGGGCACCTCACCCTCGCCTATGTGCGGGCTTGAGGATTCACAAAAAGAACTCTGCTTCGCCTGCGGCGTAGAAGGGTCCAACCCAGAGAGTGCCGACGCCATTGAGGCACTTATTTTGGATGTGCTGCGGGATGTAGCAGAAAATGGCTTGCCTCAGGAACAGGTGGCAGCCAGTCTTCACCAGCTTGAGCTGAGCCAGCGGGAGTTATCTGGGGGCGGCTACCCCTATGGGCTGCATCTGATATTGACCAGCCTTACCAGTGCCACACACCGCGGCGATCCAGTATCTCTGCTTAACCTAGATCCTGTTCTCGACCGACTGCAGCAGCAAATTACCGATCCAGAATTTATCAAGTCTCTGGCCCGCGACCTGCTGTTAAACAACCAGCATCGCACCAGATTAGTGTTGAGGCCCGATACTGGTTTAGGCCAGCAAAAAGAGCAGGCCGAAAAAGATCGCCTAGCCAGTATTAAAGCCTCCCTGACAGAGAGTGAAAAGCAGCATATTGTTGACGGGGCGGCAGCATTAAAAGCGCGCCAGGAAATGGAAGAAGATCTCGATATTCTGCCCAAAGTGGGCATCGAAGATGTGCCTGCAGAGATTGCCTACGCCGACAAGCACAGCCAGATAGCAGGCCCAGTACCACTGACCAACTACAGTGCTGGCACCAATGGGTTGGCCTATCAACAAATTATTATGCCCATGCCAGCATTCAGCGATGCACAGCTGGACTTGCTACCTCTGTACAGCACCTGTGTAACAGAGATGGGAGTCGGTGAGCGCGACTATCAACAGACACAGCTTTGGCACTCGTCCGTGGTGGGCGCCTATTCTGCATCAGCCTCGGTGCGCACCGATAAAGACAGCCTGGACAGGCTCCATGGCAATATTAGTTTTACTGGCAAAGGTCTGGCGCGCAATCAGCCCGCTATGACCGACCTGATGCAAGAGTCGCTGCAGCGGGCGCGCTTTGATGAGCTGCCCCGGCTGCGGGAGCTGGTGTCGCAAATTCGCACCTATCGCGAATCATCTATCACCGGCAATGGCCATGTGCTGGCCATGACCGCTGCTGCCAGCGGCCTCTCAGCCAATGCTTATCTCAGTCAGCGCTGGGGTGGCATGACCGGATTAGCACTGCTCAAGGCACTGGATCACAGCCTGAATACTGACCAGGGGCTGCAGCAGCTGGCCGAGCAGTTACAAAGCATTCACCAGCTTATTTTAAACCAGCCCAGGCAGTATCTGCTGGTTGCTGAACCTGAGCGTCTAGCAGACTTTACTGCTGTAATTCAGGCTGGTTTTTCTCCAAGCACAGAGGCATTGGCGAATAATTTGATCGACTACAACCCCACATTAACCCCGGTAAATCATTGCTGGACTACCAACACTCAGGTGAGCTTCTGTTCCAAAGCCTATGCCACTGTGCCTACCAGCCACCCAGATGCTGCGGCTCTCAATGTGCTGGGTGGAGTATTGCGCAATGGCTATCTGCACCGTGCCATCCGCGAGCAAGGCGGCGCCTACGGTGGCGGCGCATCCCAGGACAACCAAACTGGCGCATTCCGTTTCTACTCCTACAGAGACCCGCGAATCGCAGGTACCCTGACTGATTTTGATGCATCTATAGACTGGGTACAGCAGCAAAACCTGGGCTATGACAAAATAGAAGAAGCTATTTTGGGCGTAGTAGGCGGTCTGGACAAGCCGGGATCGCCAGCAGGTGAAGCCATTCAGGCCTTTCATTCCGAGCTTAATGGTCGCGGTAAAGCCTGTACTGAACAGTTTAGAAACGAGGTACTGGCGGTGACCGAGGCAGACTTAAAACGAGTTGCCAGCACCTATCTCAGAGAAGACGCTGCTCAGACTGCGGTGATTACCAACACTGAGCTAGCGGCCAGCACTAATCTAGAGATCGTCAGCATTTAAATGACGGACTCTAAGCGCGACAATTTATTCGCCAACCCCCTGGGCAAGGTCTCAGGTTTTGTGTTTGATCAGGCCGTGGTGGATGTATTTCCAGATATGATCAGCCGCTCGGTACCAGGCTATGAGACCATTCTGTCTCATACCGGCGAACTGGCTTACAGGTATGTTCAGCCGCAGACTAACTGCTACGATCTGGGCTGCTCTCTGGGAGCTTCAACCCTGGCCATCAGCCAGCGCGTCGCGGACCGAGACGCCAAAATTATCGCGGTGGATAATAGCTCGGCTATGCTCGAAAAATGCGCTAGCATTTTAGCAGCCAGCAATACCAGTGCGGAGATTCAGCTAATCAATGGCGATATCTGCGATATCGAAATCAGCAATGCTTCTCTGGTAGTGATGAATTTTACGCTGCAGTTTGTGCCATTGGCGCAACGTCCGCAGTTGTTGGAGAAAATCTATCAGGGCCTTAATCCGGGCGGCTGTCTGATTATTTCTGAAAAACTCAGCTTTGAACCCGAGTCGCTAAATACACTGCTCAGTGAGCTTCATCATGATTTTAAGCGCGCCCAGGGTTACAGCGATTTGGAGATTAGTCAGAAGCGGGATTCAATAGAGAATGTGCTGGTGCCGGAAACCCTGGAGACTCATATCCAACGATTAAGAGCCTGCGGATTTCAGTCCGCAAGCCCCTGGTTTCAATGCTTTAATTTTTGTTCTCTGGTGGCTATTAAGTAAGCATTTTCATTGTAGCTTTGATCACTTTTCTTACAGCTGGTGTGTAAGGAGGATAAAACATCGACAGGCTGCTGTACTTGTCTACCAGCACACTGCGCTCATGGGTAAAGGCTCTAAAGCCCCAGACACCGCCAGACTTGCCAATACCGCTGTTGTTAACGCCACCAAAGGGAAGATTGGGATGCAGAAAGTGCATCACCGTCTGGTTGACGCAGGTGTCACCAGCGCTGGTTTCCTGCAGAATCTTGTCGGTCACCTTATTGTTTTTACTGTAGATATAAAGCGCCAGCGGCTTTGGTCTTGCATTGATATAGCTAATGACTTGATCAATGTCAGAGTAAGTAATAATTGGCAGCAGTGGCCCAAAAATCTCTTCCTGCATAATGGCCGAGTCGTCGCTCATACCCTCGATCAATGTGGGTGCAACAAACTGCCCTTTCTTAGTCACCTCACCACCAGTCAAGACCACCCCGCCCTTGGCTTTGGCATCGTCCAAGAGTCGCGTGATACGTCCATGGTGGCCAGCATTAACAACGCGGCAATAATCGCTATTAGCTCCGGCATCTTCACCCAGGCCATATTGGCTCTTAATGGTGGCGGTCATTTCGGCGACAAATTTATCTTTTATGGATTCGTGGACATAGATATAGTCTGGCGCAATACAGGTTTGACCATTGTTGTTGAACTTGCCCCAGCCGATGGATTTACTAGCCTTTTTAAGATTGGCTGATTTATCAACAATCACCGGGCTCTTGCCACCCAGCTCCAGAGTGACAGAGGTTAGATTTTTGGCTGCGGCCGCCATCACATGTTTGCCTACAGCTGGACTGCCGGTAAAGAAGATATGGTCAAAGGGCAGATTGGTCAGGTAACTGGCCACATCGGCCTCACCTTCAAACAGTGACACTTCTTCTGGCCTAAACGCTTCTTTAACAATCTGGCCAATCACCTTGGACATTTTAGGGGTCATTTCTGAGGGTTTGATAACCACCGTATTACCTGCGGCAATTGCCCATATCATTGGGCCAAAGGTCAGGTTAAAGGGGTAATTCCAGGGTGAGACCACCAGGGTGACGCCCTTGGGTTCTTTGACGATTTTGGATTTGGTTCCCAGCATAGAGATGGTTACCTTGACGGGCTCGGGCTTCATCCATTCTTTGAGGTGCTTGCGAACATGTTTGAGCTCGGTGAGTACCGGCATGATTTCAGCCAAATCCACTTCGGCGCCGGGCTTGCCAAAATCTGCGGCCGCCGACTCGTGGATTTTGTCATGGGCGGCTCTAAATGCCGTTTCAAAGCGCTTTAAAACAGCAAGTCGCTGGCGGTAATCTGATTTTCTCAGCTCCAGCGCATAGTCTTTTTGCTGCGCAAATACCTTATCTATTTTGGCTTTAACCGTCGGCTTTATCTCAGTCATATTGTCCCCCAAGGATAGTTTTACTCTGCAAGTACGCTGTTACCTATCAGCACAGGCATTGCTTTTTGTTTTTGTTAGCTAGTTATAATTATTTTTACCGCGCTACTCTGCAATCAAAATAAGTGACCCATGGTATCTAGGTTTATCTGGCCTAGTAATGGGGTGGTCGCTCGCCGGCAGCGGCTCCGATACTGTCAGTCTGCCCCATGCCACTGGGCTCTGCCGCGTTATCCTGCAACACTTCGATGCGCTCCAGCATGGCTCTATGGGCCTTGGTAAGGGCATCGATCTCTTGCTGCTGACGAAAAATCTCATCTTCCAATTGCGCGTTGGCCATTTCCAGATAGGCCAGTTTTTCTTCAAAAGCCTGCACTTGTTTCTCGTCCATTGTCTACCCTGATAAACCACCATAATTTTGACCATTACCATAGCGGAAATGACATATAATTGCCTGCCAAAATCCCAGGCAACCTTATGATACCTGAAACACTTAATTATGGGCCCTTTCTGTCCTGGCTCGAAGAGTCGCCTATGAGTCACTGGGGCGAAAGTCTGCCGGAGCTGCTGGCCCAACAGCTGCGCCGAGAGCGCTGGGGCGATATGCCTGAATGGGAGGAAACGCTCAAGCGCCTACCAGAGATAGACCCACTGACAATAGAGCTCAAAGACCAGGTCTCCATTGGCAACCCAAGTTTAATGGACAAGGGGCGCCGACTGGCACTGCAGGCCACCCTTATGGGACTTCACCCCTGGCGCAAAGGGCCTTTCAATCTTTTTGGCATGCAGCTCAATACCGAGTGGCGTTCAGACTGGAAATGGGATCGTGTCCTGCCCCATCTGGATTCCCTGGAAAATCGCTTAGTACTCGATGTGGGTTGCGGCAATGGTTACCACTGCTGGCGTATGCTCGGCGCAGGCGCCCAACGGGTAATTGGTATAGATCCATCGGTTAAATTTGTTTTTCAGTTTCAGGCGATCAAAAATTTTGCCGGTAGACAGTTGCCGGTGGACGTGCTGCCGCTGGGTATAGAACATATGCCGGAGAAACTGGCGGCCTTTGATACCCTGTTTTCAATGGGCATCCTCTATCATCGCCGTTCACCCATGGCCCATTTGCGCGAATTAAAAGAGCTATTGCGTCCAGGTGGGCAGCTGGTGCTGGAGACATTAGTGATAGAGGGGCCGGAGGGGATGGTGCTGGTACCAGAGGGTCGCTATGCCAAAATGCCCAATGTCTGGTTTTTGCCATCGCCCGACACTCTACTTAGCTGGATGCGCAAGAACGGCTTTAAGAATCCACGTATGGTCGATATCAGTACTACATCCACCAGCGAACAAAGGGCAACAGACTGGATGACCTTTGAGTCTCTAGCGGACTTTTTAGATCCCCAGGATCACAGTAAAACCATTGAAGGTCACCCTGCCCCGGTCAGAGCAGTATTTTTAGCCGAAGCGCCTTTTTAAAGGTAATCCAGACAACTCTAGGCAAATGCAGATCGCGTTTTACCGCGCTAAAAAATTAACGGCCATTATAAAAAACCACCGCGGATTGGCGGTGGTTTTTCGACCTGGCGCTAAAGTCAGGGTTATGCCTTTAACGCCTCATCTGCCGCCACATACTGATATCCCAGTGCATCAGCTACCGCTTTATAGGTCACCTTACCTTTGTGGACATTTAAGCCATTCTGTAAGTTTTTATCCCGGAACAGGCTGCTGATGGGATCATCAGCCAGTGCCAGTGCATAGGGCAAGGTTGCATTGTTCAACGCCATAGTCGCCGTCCGCGCCACACCACCGGGCATATTGGCAACACAGTAGTGCACCACATCCTCAATCACATAGGTGGGGTTTTCATGGGTGGTGGCCTGGGAGGTTTCAAAACAACCCCCCTGGTCAATGGCCACATCCACAATCACCGCACCCTTTTTCATACGACCAATCAAATCTTTCGATAGCAACTTGGGTGCCGCTGCACCAGGAATCAGAACAGCACCAATCACCAGGTCAGCCTCAAGGGCATATTCCTCGATGGCCGCATTGGTCGAGTAAACACAGCGAGCCCTACCCTCGTACTTGGCGTCAAGGTCTCGTAAACGAGGAATAGAACGGTCTAAGATAGTCACATCGGCACCCATACCCACAGACATCGCCGCCGCATTATCGCCAACCACACCGCCACCAATCACCAGCACCTTGGCCGGTGCCACGCCGGGAACACCACCCAGCAGCACACCGCGGCCGCCCTGGGCCTTCTCTAAATGATGTGCGCCAGCTTGCACCGACATACGGCCAGCAACCTCAGACATAGGCGCCAACAGCGGCAGTCCACCCTGGTTATCCGTAACTGTCTCGTAAGCCACACAGGTGGCTCCAGAAGCAACTAATAACTCCGTCTGCTTGGGGTCTGGCGCCAGATGCAAATAGGTATATAAAATCTGCCCCTCACGCAGCATCTTGCACTCAGTGGCCTGAGGCTCCTTGACCTTGACTACCATATCTGCACGGGCAAATATCTCAGCTGCCGACTCGACCATCTCCGCGCCAGCACTCAAGTATTCCCCATCGGGAAAATCAATGGCAGCCCCGGCGTTGCGCTCAACAATCACCTTATGACCGCGCTTAACTAACTCATTAACCGACGAGGGCGTTAAGCCCACTCTATATTCGTGATTTTTAATTTCCTTAGGTACACCCACTAACATGGTCAAGCCCTCTGTTTAAGCTAAGATTCAAATATAGTTGCCATTTGTATTGGCTGTTTATCCGGTAATTCTAGAAGTATAGAATAATATTTCTTAGCGTAATTGGGTATAATGCAGAATATTTTCAGTTGTATTGAGCTTATACAGGATATTTTACCGATGAAAGATTCTCCCACTTCTACCGAACAACTTGGCAAGATAGATCGCAACATACTGCGAATACTGCAAAAGGACGGACGCATAAGCTACACCGACCTGGCGCGCGAAGTCGGCCTGTCTGTGACCCCCTGTATAGAGCGAGTTAAGCGCCTAGAGCGCAACGGATATATTCTTGGCTACGCGGCCAAAGTCTGCCCAGAGCGACTCAACGTCAATCTGGTCGTCTTTGTGCAGATCAGGCTCAATCACACGTCCCAGGAAAACTTTGAAGAGTTTCGCAGCGCAGTGATGGATATGGAAAATATCCAGAGCTGTTTTCTGGTATCAGGCAATTATGACTATCTGATCAAAACGCGCGTGGCCGATATGGCAGCCTACCGAGAACTGCTTGGCCACCGCATTCTCAAACTGCCCGCAGTACAGGAATCCACCAGCTATGTGGTGATGGAAGAGCTAAAAGAGACCATGGAAGTTCCGGTGCCCTACAGCAGGAAATAACTCATAAAAACAAGCGAATATCCCAGCCTTAAGGTTGACTCAAATCCATTGCTCACCTATAGTGCGCAACCTCAGAAATGAGAACAAAACGCACTCGTAGCTCAGCTGGATAGAGTACCCGGCTACGAACCGGGCGGTCGAAGGTTCGAATCCTTCCGAGTGCGCCATATACAAAAACCCCGCCTTTATGGCGGGTTTTTTGTATATGGCGTACGACGAGGTGAGAACCTTCAGGTCGACTAGTTATCCCCACTCAATAGTTGGGCTATATTTAGCCCAATAAAAACAATGGGTAGCACGGCCTATTTTCAACTTTGTAACTGGTTTGTAAATCAGTCCACTAATTAGGCACATCGCTTATCACTGTGAATCCTATTATTTTTAAGATGTTAGGCAAATCGCACTCGCAAATTTTGTAACGTTGGCTGACAGCAAATTTTATTACACAAATTTCTGGCTCACTTATTAAGTACATCCAGCTTTTCCAGGAAATGTCAGGCCAATCCCGATAATTATTTTTAACCATTTGGTTCCGGATAGCATATGACGCGATACTCTGATGTATTCGATATTTACGCCATATTACTTGAGGGCGCTATGACCCTAAGTGACTGTAAATATTTTCTTTTTGTTTAGATAATTCCAGCTCAGTAGTGCAAATAAATTTAGCCTCATAAAAACTATAGGTTGCAAAGCGATTTTTATGGTGCTCGAGAGTGCTGGTTATACACTGCTTTACCCACTTTTAAACAGCTCATCAACTAATTTTCGGGAAATAATAGCCCCGCGATGTTGGATAACCTCACTAGCTAGGCAATGGCCCAATGCCGCACATTCCGCCGGAAGCATCTCTCCTTGGAGTCGACTAGCTAGATAGCCAGCATTGAAAGAATCCCCTGCCGCAGTGGTATCTATAACTTTTTCAGAAGGAATCCTAATCGCTTTGACCGCATACTTATTGTCATTGGTTTCAATAAGACAGGACTCTTCGCCACGCTTAAGTACCACTTCTGGTATCCCATAAAACCGACATCTAGCAAATACATCCTCGGGACTAGAGTCACCCCATAATTGGCATTCATCATCGAAAGTTAGGAAGGCAATATCGGTAATTTGTAAAATTTTTCGATACCACAGCTGAGCCTCATCGGTACTCGCCCAAAGCTTATGGCGATAATTACTATCAAACCATATCTTACTCCCCCGCTCTTTTGCTCTGACAAGTCCGCCGATAAGTTTTTGTCGGTCATGACGGGGTAAAATAGCTAGAGATATACCTGAGAGATACAGGTAATCAATGTCAGCCAGAGATGCAAGCTCTTTATCGTACGCGTCCCCAGTTAACAGATATCGAGCGGCGGATTGTTCCCGCCAATATTGGAACGACCGCTCTCCATTTGCATCGACCGCAATGCGATATGATCCCGGCTTTTTATCACTAAATCGCCGAATTTTGTCAGATTCAATCCCCTCCTCAATAAAATATCGAATCATCGAGACACTTAAAGGGTCAACACCCAGTGCTGTAATATAATGAATCAGATATTCGCCAGCCGGCAGGAGTCTAGATAAATAAACAGCCGTATTTAAAGTATCGCCCGCGAATGCCTGATCGCTTAAATCATGTCTTATTTCGACCATACACTCACCAATAAAGGCGATGCTGGGCCGGGTTTTATCTGACATATTTATGGCCTCGGACACTCTTGCCAAAGAAGCTCTGCGAACATCGTTATTATAGCCTTACTTCAATAAACACAGTGTGGTATCCCGTAGCCTGCCCATCGTTGACGTTGAGACGCAACCTATAAGTTCCGGGCTTTTCAAATGTTATCTCTGTTGCCAGAGCGGTTGGATTTGAAAAGCGCACAGTGCTGGCATCGCCAAACGGGTAATTGACATTTTTTCCATCTGCATCTTCTCCCATGGAGACGGCTTCTGCATCAGCAGGCACAGCCTCCCACTGGAAAGTCATTGGGTCATTCTCTGCATCCAATACATCCCCTGAAAAACTTATGCTATTTCCATGGGATAGACTTAGTATCTTCTCCTCTCCGGCATACACATCAGGGGGGGTATTGGTCAATTGTGGAATAAGGATAGAGTTCTTCCCTCCGTCAACAAGTGCCTCCAATGGGGAATTATCGACAGTCACATTGCGGAAATACATCGTATCAAAATCTACAAAATTAAATGCATTGGGGTTTTCCCCTGCGCTCAAATGTACGTTATCGAACACAAAGTCTTTTAAAGGTATTTTATCGGTTCCCTGTAAGATCATAGGATTGATGGAGGTACCACCAATGAAGTTCTCAAGCCGGATATCTTTAAATTCTGGATCGCGATTATATTTTACCCCGGTGCTATCGTAATTTGTTGTTACTTCAATCATTGATAATTTACGGCGGTTTTCGGGAACATCTGCAAGATCACCATAGGTCAGATTGCGCATCCTAATATGTTCAAAATGACTACCCCTATTTTTGTTCGCCTTGAAATAGAATCCCTTTCGCAAACCCGTTCCCTCTGAATTTTCGATAAATATATTGCGAACTCCACCAGATGCCTCGCTTCCTAGTGCAATTGTATCGTCAGCCAGAAAACGTACATTTTGTACAACAATATTTTTGCTTGGAATCATCTTTTGCAGCCCTTCTAAATCGCGCCCCGACTTAATTGATATACAATCGTCACCCGTCGCAAAATCAACATTATGGATATACACATCCTGACTGGATTCAATATCGATACCGTCGTTATTTTTGTTGAGCGAATTCATCGTCATATTTCGTACGGTTATATTTTTAGACATGTAAAAATGATTTACCCAAAACGGGGAATCAATAATATTCACTCCTTCTAAGAGTATGTTCTCACTATCATAAAAAAGTATGAACGCAGTTCGCAGGTTTCCAGCCCGGTCAAACCTACGTTTAAATAAGGGTACGTTATCGTTATTCATATCCCGAACAACCTTCTCCCATTCGCCTTTCACAGAACCAGGCACGCGCTTAAGGTCCTCTTGGGATGCTTTATCTACCCAAGTTGACCAGCTGTTTTCTGCCTGTCCGTTAAGTGTCCCTTTACCAGTGATTGCAATGTTTTTCTTTTGGTAAGCATAGATAAGAGGCGAAAAGTTATAGACATCGGTTCCCTCATAGCGACTAAGCACCTGAGGCAGGTAGCTCTCATAATTACTGCTGAAGAGTAACTCTGATCCTTCCTGCAAATGTAAATTGACATTGTTTTCTAAATTTAGAGGTCCATCAACATAATACTCGCCTCTGGGGATGCTGACTGTCCCTCCGCCAAATCGAGATACATCAATAATAGCGTTTTGAATGGCTTGTCGCGCATCGGTTGAGCCATCTGCTATGGCATTATAAGGCGCATCGGTAATAATTAATGTTCGATTTGGAAAGCTGGGCGCCTTAATACGCGACAAAATAACCGGCACCTGAGCCCATGAACCACGATAGTTAGAATCGCTATCACCTACAGTCTTTTTTTTGACTTCAGTTGACGGATCCGCACACCCAGCTACCATCACCGACAAGACAATAAGGGCTAGTGTATATTTAAGTTTACTGAACATAATTTATCCTTTATTGATAGGTAGGCTTGTAACCTGTATACGTTAGAGTTGATGCACAGTCATTGAGACATCTTTCTCTATGTATCATTGCCTATTCGATAAGCTTGTTTAGATAGGTTGTAGGTTAAATCTTTTGCAATCTCCAGGGCATCATTCTCTGATAACCTATGTTCGCAAACTAGGCCTGCCAGATAAGCGCAATCGACGCGGCGAGACATATCATGCCTGGCAGGAATACTCAGTAATGCCCGAGTATCGTCATTAAAACCGACAGTATTGTAAAATCCTGCAGTTTCCGTGGTCTGTTCGCGGAATCTCATAATGCCTGCAGGGCTGTCATTAAACCACCATGCAGGACCCAGTCGGAGACAAGGATAGTGTCCGGCGAGTGGAGCCAGTTCTCGCGAATAATTAGTTTCATCAAGGGTAAATAGTATGAGATTGAGATCAGAATTATTCCCAAAGCAATCCAGCAAAGGTTTTAGCGCAGTCGTATACTCCACTTGTATGGGTATATCTGCTCCTTTATCACTGCCATAATTCTGAAACATCCATTCGTTATGGTTGCGATAAGAGCCTACATGAATTTGCATAACTAATTTATCGTCAAGACTCATCCGCGCCATCTCAGTTAGCATCTGCGCTCTGAACAACTCGGCATCTTCTCGGCTGACTTTACCCGCCATGATGCGGTCAAATAGCCTTTCGCAGTTAGCAGTAGAAAGATTGGCAGTTCTTGGCGTGGGGTGTCCATGGTCGCTGCTTGTGGCGCCCATAGCAATAAAGTCAGCGCGCCTGTTTCTATGTGCCTGCAAATAACCTTGCCATGAATGAATATCTTGGCCTGTCATTTCGCCAAACAGCCTTAGTGACTTCATGAAATCTGTGTGCTCTGGGTCAATCACAGAGTCTGGTCGGTAAGTTGTAACAACCTTCCCGTTCCAATCACTGTCTTTTAATATCTGATGATACTTTAAGTTATCGACAGCGGATTCAGTGGTCGATAAAAACTCGATATTGAATCGATCAAAAATTTGGCGGGGACGAGATTCTTCTTTTTGGAGTTGTTCTGAAATACTATCAAAATAATCATCCGCCGTAGTCTCATTGAGCTCTTTAGACTGCTTAAAAAAATCGGCAAATGTCTGATTTAGCCATAATGCAGAAGGGGTCCCACGAAAAAGATAATAGTTCTTGGCGAATAACCTCCACGCAGTACGTGGATCGTTAACGCTTTCCTCATTGTTGGCATTATTTTTGGACCTAATTCCTAATTCAGAGAGGCGAATACCCTGACTATATAGCATGCGCAATAAATAGTGGTCTGGCGCTATTAACAATTTAGTGGGGTCGGTAAAACAGTTGTTTTCGGCAAACCATGAAGGGTCTGTATGTCCGTGAGGGCTGATAATCGGCAGATCTTTCACTTCGAGATAAAGTCTTCGAGCCATTGAGCGAGCGCTGGGGTTACCAGGTAATAGTCTATCGGGATGATTGTTAATGGGGTCTGCCATTCTGGGAGTCTCTATCTCCAGTGCGGAGACATAAAAGTAAGTAATTTGGTGTTATGATACCGGTGTCAATTACTGTTGTCAAACGTGCAGAAGTAAGCTTTGCTATCCGCGGAGTATTGGTGGTGGTGCTGTTGTCTCACGCCGCACTAACGTGGGAACAAGCTCAGATTTAATTGTCTTGGCGAGTCCAATATTATTATTGCATAACGCAAGTAACTTAAGTGTTGCAAGCTTACCCATCTCTTTCACCTTCAGATTCACAGTGGTTAATGCAGGCCAAACTTTGGAAGCCTGCGGCGTATCATCAAACCCAATAATTGTTAGCTCGCTGGGTATGTCAATCCCCATTTTCTGGGCGGTAACCATGACACCAATAGCCATCTCGTCATTACTGGCAAAAATAGCGGTAGGAGGATTGTCTGACTTTAATAGTTGCACGGCACAATCAACACCTGATTGAAAAGTATTGGCTCCAAAAACAATTTGGTTAGCCCCAAGGTGAACACCATTTTGCTCAAGCGCATCACGAAAAACATCGTGACGCTCAGCAGAAGATTTAGAGTTGTCGGGTCCTTTAATAAAACCAATATCTCTATGACCTAGCGCTATTAAATGTTCTGCTATGTCTTTAACGGCTTCACGATCATTGAAGTGGACCATGTGTGCGACATCATCAGAAATAACCGACACTAGCCGCACATAATTACACTTAATAGCTTTCAGCTTATTAATTAAATCATTAGATTCGGAGAGTGGTGGCAGCAAGATAACCCCGTCAATTTTTGTACGCCTGATGAACTTAATAATGTCATCATGCAGACTGGCTTGGGTTGCGTCACAGGGATGAACAACCAGTTCATAGCCATTAGGCCGACACTGACCCAATGCACCATACATAGCGTCTGTAATAAATGATGCATTGGGGTTGTCATAGATCATTGCTAGTAAGAAGGAGCGGCTAAACGCTAATCCTCTTGCCTGAGGGTTAGGAGAGTAATCTAGATCTTCAATGACTTTTTTGACTTTACTTAATGTTTTGGCGCCAACATTAGGTTCACTATTTATCACCCGGGAGACAGTTTTCTTTGATACTCCCGCGAGCCGCGCCACATCACTGATTGTGGGCTTTTTACCAACAATCGATCCTTCGATGATATTCTCTTTTATAGAATCCATTTTCAGTTAGCCCCAACATACTAAATTAAAATTCAACCTGCCTATTTTTAACCCAAGGCGGTAGATAAAGCGGTCCAGATTTAGTTCTGATCTGAGAGGGTAATCAGTCTCGGCAACTAATGATTCTAACCGATTTTAGCTTGGAAAAATACAGATCTTTAGCCATAAATGCCCCGCTAGACGTTTGTTTTTTAGCCTGAGAACATATACCCTACCACCTAACTGATAGCGGTGTCATTATAATCGATAACGCCAAGGCGGCTACTAATGCAATTCTTAGGAGGATTTTGTGTATAAAAATATATCCCAGCGCCTAATTTGTTTTTTGTTACCTATCTTCTTTTTATCAGCATGCTCTGTAGACAAAAAGCCTGACTATGAAAATTCAAATTCAGAGTGGAAATACCTATTTGATGGGTCTTCTCTCGATGGTTGGCACCAGCTTGGAAGCAATGCCCAGTATTATGCAGAAAATGGTGTGATTGTCGGGACCGCAAAAGCCGGGAATACCGATAGCTTGCTGACTACGCTCAAAACATACAATGATTTTATTCTGGAGTTTGACGTCAAGGTTGATCCGGGCGTGAATTCTGGGATGCAGTTTCGAAGCCAAAGCCGAGACGGTGATGAGCGCGCGTATGGATATCAACTCAAGATTGATGGTAGTTCGCGTCACTGGAGCGGAGGAATCTTTGATGAAAGGCGCAGGCAATGGCTGTATAACCTATCGCGTAATTCTCGGGCGCGCTCCGCCTTTAATTTGTCAACTTGGAACCATATGAGAATTGAGGTTATTGGAGCGTCGATACGATCTTGGGTCAATGGTATTCCAGCAGCTGATTTGATCGATGACTCGAATCTAGGCGGCTTTATCGGACTTCAAGCACCATCCATTAGCCATGATTCTAGTAAAGCAGGATTACAAGTTCGTTGGAAAAATATTCGTATTAAAACAGATGACCTAAATAGTTTTAAAACGCCTGAAAATAATGATATCGATCAATTTAGTTCTTTAAAAAATGAACTCTCACCACGCGAAATTAGAGAAGGTTGGGAGCTTCTTTGGGATGGTAAAACTACCGCGGGTTGGAAAAGCGCAAAGAGAAGCGGATTTCCTGAGAAAGGATGGAATATAAAGGATGGTGTGCTGAGTGTTTTGTCGTCGGGAGGCGCAGAAGCGCGTAATGGTGGTGACATTATTACGACTAGAGAATTTAGTAACTTCGAACTGGAGTTGGATTTCAGATTTACACCAGGAGCTAACAGTGGAATCAAATACTTCGTGGATCCGGATCTACTAAAAGGGAAAGGCTCCGCGATTGGTTTGGAGTTTCAAATTCTAGATGATGAGACGCACCCAGATGCAAAAAGAGGGATTTCTGGAAATCGAACTATTGGATCACTTTACGACTTAATCACTGCGGTTAATCAAAGTGAGCCGCCAAATTCTCCGAAACGAGTCCACCCACCAGGACAGTGGAATCGGGCACGCATAGTTGTTCAGGAGGACTATGTTGAGCATTGGTTAAACAATATTCTCGTCGTCAAATATTACCGCGGAACGCAAATGTTTAGAGCGCTTGTTGCTTATAGTAAATACGCTAAATGGCCAAATTTTGGAGAGTGGGAAAAAGGACCGATTCTGCTTCAGGATCATGGTGATTTAGTATCATTCCGTTCGATTAAAATTAGAGACTTGACGTTGAATAAAGGGCACCGATATGAAAATGGAACGTAGAAAGTTTATTGGCCTTTCCGCTGCCACATTTGGTGCACTTGCATTTTCAGCTAGCAGCTATGCTCGTATCCTAGGCGCAAATGACCGAATCAATGTTGGTTTTATGGGAACGAAAAGCCGCGGAATGGGTTTACTCGGCTCATTTGCAAAAATGCAGGGGGTAAATCTCACTCATAACTGTGATGTTGACAGTCGCGTCCTTGAGAAAACTCACAATGCCATTATCAAAGCGGGCTTTGAGCCCCCAAAATCTGATAAAGACATCCGCAAAATTTTGGAGGACCCTACCCTAGATGCTCTGGTAATAGCAGCTCCTGACCACTGGCATGCAACTGCAGGTGTTATGGCATTAGAGGCGGGCAAGCATGTCTATGTTGAAAAACCTTTAAGCCATAATCCACATGAGGGTGAAATCTTCATTGCCGCGCAAAATAAATATAAAAAAATCGTCCAGATGGGTAATCAACAACGTTCATCAGTAGAAAGTATTGAACTCATGATGCTTATTGAGGAAGGTTTACTGGGAAATATTTATAGAGCGGAGACTTGGTACGGAAACGACCGTGGTTCAATCGGAAATGGTAATTTGGCATCACCCCCCAGTTGGTTAGATTGGAATCTTTGGCAAGGGCCGGCACCCCGGCGCCCGTATAAAGACATTTATGTCCATTATAATTGGCATTGGTTTTGGCATTGGGGCACTGGCGAAATATGTAACAATGCCGCTCATGAACTTGACATTGCACGCTGGGCTATGGGGTTAGACGTTCCAGAAAAAGTCTCTGTAACCGCAGGTCGAAACTTTCATACAACCGATGATTGGGAAATGTATGACACCATGGAAGTACGTTATGATTTTCCGGGTGATAAAACCATAGAATGGGTCGGCAACAGCTGTAACAAAGTAAATCGTTTTGGTCGTGGGAGAGGCACGCTCCTACTCGGCACAAACGGACATGCTATTGTTGATCGTTCTGGTTATGAAATTTATAGTACTGATGGAACCTTACTGCGCGAAAGAAAGGCGCAGAACCGTTCTGTGAATACCAATGATCTTGTTGGTGCAGGTGCCTTGACAGAGGCACATGTCAATAATTTTCTCGAATCGATTAGGGGTGTAGCAAAACAGCAACACTCGCCTATAGCCGATGGACATTCAAGCACACTACTCTGCCACTTAGGTAATATCGCTTATCGCGTTGGTGAAGATATTTATTGTGATTCGAGTAATGGCAGGGTTAAAGGAGCAGACGCGAACCGATTTTGGCAACGTGAGTTTCAAGATGGGTGGAATTTGTCCATGTAGTCACACCCCGCTGAGTGGTTAATTAATTTGATACCGCAATGAGGCCAGGAATGCGAAACACATCAGGCAGATCAACAATTAGTTTATTAACCGAGCGTATCTTATGACCGTGCGTCTTGGGATTATTTGCGTTGGTAATATTGGCTTACAACACGCCAATAATATCTTATCCGGCGTTATTCAAGGGGGCATTATTACAGCGGTAAGCGCGCGTGGCTCGTGCTCCTTGGCTGAACAATTCAATATCCCACAGTATTCAAACTATAAAAAATTAATCGACAAACAGGTATGCGATGCAGTTATCGTAGCCACGCCGACATGTTCTCATCTTGAAATTGGCTGCTATGCACTTAGCCGAGGCTTACATGTACTGATGGAAAAGCCGATAGGCCTATCTGTTGCTGAGGGTGAGAGAATGCTTGAGTTGGTTCAGTACACCAAATTACTTACTTTTATGTCTCCGCACTTGACAACAGGAATTGACAACATCAATTGACACCGGTATCATGCTATTCAAGTATTCAATTTAATGTTAAATCAACTAGCAGATCCCGTTGGGTAACATCCTCCTTACGATGTTTGGTGTACGGCAGATGAAGATCATATTTTATTGAAGGCCAGTGCTGGAGGATATATGCAGACGCATTATGAGCTAACAGAAGTAATTCGAGATGAGGTTGGCGAATGACTCAGCCACTAACGGGCTTAAGGATACTTGATTTAACCCATATGTTGTCCGGCCCCTATGGCGGAATGATCCTGGCTGATCTTGGTGCTGAAACGATTAAAATCGAACCATTACAGGGAGAGGGAACACGCAAGCTCTTGGCGACGGATCCTAATAATTCGTTGAATGGAATGGGCGCTTACTACCTCACTTTAAATCGAAATAAAAAGAGTGTTTTGATTAATCTTAAAACTGAGCAAGGACTCGAAGTTTTTAAGGACTTGGTCGCCAAAGCAGATATTGTAATTAGCAATTTTGGCGCGGGGGTGCCTGAGCGCTTAGGGATTGACTATAAATCTCTCTATAAAGTCAATTCTCGAATTATCACCTGCACCGTTTCAGGTTTCGGATCTGACGGTCCAGGGAGTAAACGGCCTGCTTTTGATCAAGTGGCGCAAGCCATGGGTGGAGGCATGTCCATCACTGGCGCCGATGCCACATATCCGATGCGAGCGGGAATACCTATCGGCGATCTCGGGGGTGGTATGTTTGGCGTTATGGGAATTTTGGCGGCACTTTATGAACGCGAGCGCAGTGGCGTTGGCCAGCATGTGGATATTTCTATGCTTGATTGCCAAATTTCGATGCTCAACTACATGGCAACGATGTATTTTCTCTCAGGAGAAGATCCATATCCCATTGGTAACAGTCATTTCGTCCATGTGCCTTACAATACCTTTAGTTGTTCCGACGGTAGCATCGTCATCGCTGTTCTTACGGATAATTTTTGGCAAAATCTGAAAGAGGTGGTGGACTGCCCTGCTTTTGATAATACTAAGTACGACACTCAGCCTGGTCGTTGGGAAGACAGAGATATGATAAACAGCACCCTAAATGATTTTCTGAGTACTAATACTTGCCGGTATTGGCTAACGAAGCTTGAGTCTAAGAGGGTACCTTGCGCTCCCGTTAATAGCCTGAGTCAGGCGCTATCAGATGAGCAGGTTCTTCATCGCAACATGATTGTAGATCTAAAGCACCCTGATGGTAGTAAAACCAAAGGTCCGGGAAACCCCATTAAACTGTCAAGGACTGATGATAAAATGTTTACACCAGCGCCTACTTTGGGGCAACATACCGACGAGGTGATGACGGATTTGCTAGGGTTTAGTGCGGAAAAAATTGCGGGATTAAAAAAACAGGGATTCATAAAGTGATGACAAACGATATAGTGATCACTGATGTTGGGCCTCGAGATGGTCTTCAGAATCAACCTAAAATACTTACAGTTGAGCAGCGGGTTCAGTTAGTGAAAGCTATAGCCAAGGCCTATGTGCCAAAAATTGAGGTAGGTAGTTTTGTTTCGCCTAATGCTGTGCCTGCTATGGCTGATACCGATCAGGTATTAAGGGCATTAGCTAGTGAGCCTGATTTTATCACTCCATGTCTTTCGTTGATTCCCAACATGAAGGGCTATGAATTCGCCCGAGACGCCGGCGCTAAAACTGTTGCCATGGTTCTTTATGCTAGTAATGGAATGGCACAAAAAAATGCATCTATGTCTATGGCTGACGCAGAGGAAGTCACCCTTAATATCCTCCGCTTGGCCAAACTCGATGGAATAGAGGTCATTGCTACTGTTGCAGTAGCGTTTGAGTGTCCATTTGATGGGCCAAGCGATCCGGCCGTTGTTCAAGCTATAGTGGCAAAATTCCTCCAGGCCGGAGCGAATCACGTTGTGCTAGCAGACACCATTGGTGCAGCTCATCCTCAGCAGGTGCGCGATATGACGGCGACATTGGTCCAAAGTCATGGTGCCGAGCAGTTAGGCTGTCATTTTCATGATACTAGAGCGATGGGGCTAGCTAATGTTTACGCAGCTGTGGAGTCTGGTATAAGGCGTTTTGATACTTCAATTGCTGGATTAGGCGGTTGCCCATTTGCACCTGGAGCAACAGGGAATGTTGCCACTGAAGATGTTGTTATGATGTTAGAGCAGATGGGTTTTGATACGGGCATTGATCTGACGCTTTTATTGCAGGCGTCCGATATTGCACAGGACTTAACCGGCGCTTTATCAGGAGGAAGATCGAAGACTTGGCTAATGGGTCATTTACTTAAACAGTAGTGAAGAGCAGTAGAAGAATAGAGGAAATAATAACTTATTTAACTACGGCCATATTTCGGAGACAAAAATGAGCTACAGGCTGGGCGTAGACGTGGGGGGTACATTTACAGATCTTCTGCTAATTAATGAAAATACTGGTGAGAAGCATACCGCTTTGGCAATGTGAGTTTCAAGATGGGTGGAATTTGTCCATGTAGTCACACCCCGCTGAGTGGTTAATTAATTTGATACCGCAATGAGGCCAGGAATGCGAAACACATCAGGCAGATCAACAATTAGTTTGTTAACCGAGCGTATCTTATGACAGTGCGTCTTGGGATTATTGGCGTTGGTAATATTGGCTTACAACATGCCAATAATATCTTATCCGGCGTTATTCAAGGGGGCATTATTACAGCGGTAAGCGCGCGTGGCTCGTGCTCCTTAGCTGAACAATTCAATATCCCACAGTATTCAAACTATAAAGAATTAATCGACAAACAGGTATGCGATGCAGTTATCGTAGCCACGCCCACGTACTCTCATCTTGAAATTGGCTGCTATGCACTTAGCCGAGGCTTACATGTTCTAATGGAAAAGCCTATAGGTCTATCTGTTGCTGAGGGTGAGCAAATGCTTGAGTTGGTTCAGCCTAAGCAAGTCTTCGGTCTAATGTTAAATCAACGAACAGATCCCGTTTTTGTCGCGATGAAAAAAAAGGTGGATGAGAATCTCCTTGGCTCTTTACAAAGAATAAACTGGACTATGACCAATTGGTTCAGACCAGAAATCTACTTTCAGACCAGCAATTGGCGCGCGACTTGGGCGGGTGAAGGCGGAGGTTTGTTGGTTAATCAGTGCATTCATAACCTTGATATATTGCAATGGATTTGTGGGATGCCGAGGTCAATTCAAGGTTTTTGTGGATTTGGCAAGTATCATAATATCGAGGTGGAAGACGAGGCTACTGCTTTTTTTGAGTATGAAAATGGCGCTACTGGATCTTTTATCGGCTCAACTGGGGAATCTCCGGGGGTCAATCGGTTTGACATTATCGGTGATCGAGGGATGATTAGCTATGACGGAGAGAAGCTGCTACATTTTGAGAATCGCCCCTCAACCTCGCAGTTTAGTCAGACAACCTCAGAGATGTTTGGACAACCAGAAGTTTGCATTACAGACTTATCGGTTCGCTCTCCCATTAATCAGCACGCCACCATTCTTCAGAATTTCATTAACGCTATATCGTCTAACGAAAGCTTGATAGGGCCCGCAGAGGAAGGTTTAAAAGCATTGGCCATTGCAAATGCTATTCTCCTGTCAGCATGGGATCGTGAGCAGATTCAGATGCCGTTGGACAGCGCACGATTTCATAAGACCCTAAATGAGCGCCGATCTCAAAGTCGATTGCGAGCGGCTTCCGAAGCAGAAGTTAATATTGATATGGAGGCGTCATTTCGATGAATGAGTCACGTTTACTAAAAGCTGCGGCAACAAGACCTCTATTGTTGCGCCTCCCAATTTATCTTCGGCTAAGTGGTCCTGGGTGGTTACAGGGAGCGATGACTCTTGGAGGCGGTAGTCTAGTAACTTCTGTGATGATTGGAGCTGTTTATGGCTATGAGCTACTGTGGTTACAGCCGTTGGCTATGCTTATAGGGTGCATCATGCTATTCGCATTGTCTCATCAAACCTTAAGTACAGGCCAAAAACCTTATCAGGCCATGCGTAACCATGTTCATCCTAGGTTAGCTTGGGCTTGGGCGTGGGCAGCCTTGTTATCGAGTGTTATTTGGGGGTTTTCTCATTATCCTCTAGGCGCAGGAATGCTTGAGGAAATCATTGCTGTAAGTACTAGCTTTAGTCTAATAGAGAAAGGTGGTTTGCTGCGCGATATGTACCTGCTTTTGTTAGGTATATTAATTTGGATGTCTTGCGCTTACATGGCTTGGAATTACGGTAGGGGTGGACGGTATGTGGCACTCTTTGAAAATCTTATAAAAATTCTCAGCGGCATGATTATTGTCAGCTTCTTATGGGTTGTACTTTCTGCTGCGACAAATGGTCAGATCGAATGGTCCTCCGTATTAGCAGGCTATATTCCAAGATCTGTACCCTCTGATGTTGGAGGCATAACTATTATCATGGCAGCTTTGGGTACTGCTATAGGCATAAATATGACATTTGTCTATGGCTATACATTGCTTGATCGACAGTGGGGTCGGGAGCATCGAGAATTAGCTCAGTTCGACATTGTGCTTGGCCTTGTGCTTCCCTACATTGTCATTACTAGTTTGATTTCTATTGCCGCCGCCAGTGCACTTCATGACACCGGTTTGGAAATCGCGGGCAAACTTGAGCCACGAAAAGTAGGAGAAATGTTTGTCAGTGCAGGGCTTGGTGAAATTACCGGTAAACTAATATTCTTTTGCGGTGTGCTTGGCATGGTTATTGGGTCACTTGTGATGCATATGCTATGTTGTGGTGCCGCCGCCGCTGCTATTTTTGGGTGGAGCCATGACTCACGTAACTATAGATTAGCACTACTCATACCAACACCAGCGGTTCTTGGAGTCTTTGTCTGGTCAACCTTAGGCGCATACGTAGTAATACCTGTTGCCGCAATATGCGGGGCCCTATTGCCAATAGCCTATATCGGCTGGTTGATCCTGAATAATCGCAGCGATTACTTACAGGCAGATACACCGGTAGGTGGTAAAGCGTTTTTTTATAATGTCTGCATGGGACTTTGTATTTTAGTGGTGATGGTGAGCTTAACTTATTCAACTGCCGTTAAATTAGGGTTGGTGTAGAATAAAAATGGGATCCATTAAAGATGGAGCAAACTATGCACCTAGCTCAAAAGTAGCACCTGTCATAGGCCGTGGTGAATTTCAGTATGCGGCGGCATTTCTTGATCATGGTCATATTATTGGTCAATGCAATGGGCTGAGAGATGCAGGCGCTACTTTAAAGTGGGTCTATGATCCCGATCCTGAGCGCGTCGCAAGATTTTGTTTGAAATTCCCGTTAGTTCAGGTAGCTAAAAGTTTCGATGAGATTCTACAAGACCCATTAGTCCAATTAGTTACTTCTGCAGCAGTCCCTAATCAACGGGCCGCTATAGGCTGCCAGGTCATGAAGTCAGGTAAACATTACTTTACTGACAAATCTCCATTTACATCGCTAAGACAGTTAGAAGAAGTGAGAAAGGTAATTTTGGCTACGGGCCGAAAGTATATGGTTTATTACGCCGAACGACTCCATAACGATGCTGCCTGGATTGCTGGGGATTTAATTGGCGAGGGAGCTATTGGTAAAGTGCTCCAAGTAGTGAATCTTGCGCCCCATCGCTTAGCACAAGAGACTCGCCCAAGTTGGTTTATGGACAAGTCTTGCTATGGAGGTATTTTGACTGATATTGGTTCTCATCAAGTAGAGCAGTTTCTCTCCTATGCGAACTGTTCTGATGCAACTATAAATTTCGCCCGAGCAGAAAACATATATCATCAAGATAGTCCTGGCTTGCAGGATTTTGGTGAGTTATCGATGATAGGCTCTAACGGCGCTTCGTTTTATACTCGCGTTGACTGGTTTTCACCTGAGGGTCTAAGGACATGGGGTGATGGTCGTACTTTTGTTCTTGGTACGAATGGTACTATTGAGATAAGAAAATATATTGACATCGCGCGTGAAGCACCAGCATCAAAATTATTCATAGCTAATGCTGATGGTGAACAGGAAATAGATTGCCTAGGTCGGAGCGGATTCCCGTTTTTTGGAAAATTCATTCTTGATTGTGCCAATGGAACCGAACTCGCTATGACTCAGGCTCATGCACTAAAAGCAGCAGAGCTAAGCATGCGAGCCCAAGATTTGGCTGACTATCAGCCAAAATAGAGTCGCGATTCACTTAATACTTACTCACTAGTCGCCGATAATATTGCTGACGTACCCTGTATGTAGCAGTATATTCAACTCTGTCACTGCATCGACATAATTAGTGTTATCAGCAACATTGGTACTGTCATCGCCATAGCCCAACAGATGCTCCTAGCCTCCAGCACTTTTCATGGGTAGATCAGCCCACCAATCTTTGTACAACAAATCTAGCTGTTTAATGACATGGAGCATTTCATCAGCCAAATTATGGGTCTCTGTCTTATCAACCGACATGTCATAGAGCTCCCAGTCCCCGCTGCCACCGATCTTATCGGAATTTGACGAGACGATTTTCCAGTTGCCACTCCGAGCTGCCCTACCTGTTCGCCATTCCCAAAAGAGAGGATCGGCACGGACCGAGTCATAACCTCGGAATACGGGCAACAAACTTTGCCCTTCATAATAAGGAATCGCTCGACCATTGTAGGACTTCGGATAAGTCGCAGATGAGATGTCAACAATCGTCGCCATGACATCAATAAAGTGTCCGACGAAGCCCGTGATACGCCCACCCTCTTTAATTACAGCGGGCCAATGCACTATTAGTGGCGTATTGATGCCCCCTTGATAGCTATGGCCCTTGAAATACCTGAAGGCTGTATTGCTAACATTGGCCCAATTCGGCCCAAGTGATGCCCACCGACTCATCCCACCTATTTCACCATCCCCTAACTCAACAACGGCTGCCGAGCTTCCATTGTCGGACGCAAATAAAATCAGCGTGTTGCCCAGCTCTCCAGATTCCGATAGCTGTTCAATTAAACGCCCAATATTTTGATCTATTCGGTCGATCATCGCCGCATACACAGACATTTTTTGGTCTTCTATATCTTTTTCGTCGGGGGATAAATGGTCCCAGTTATCATGAATTGGCTCCGGTCGTGGACATGAGTCATTAATTAGGCCCATCATTTTTTGCTTGTTGTATCTCTTTACAGCGATGGCTCTGTAGCCTGCTTCGCTATATTGACCTCGATATTTGGCTATGTCTTCAGGCCACGCTTGCAAGGGATCATGCGGCGCTTGATAGGACACATAAAGGAAAAAAGGTTTACGCTCATCCTTGTACTCAACCAAATACTCGAGTGCTTTATCTGTGTATGTGTCAGTACTGTAAAAGTTTGCAGCCAGTGGCGTGTAAGGTTGCATGCTTTCACTGTCGAAACACCAATATCGTCGACCCGGCTTTTTTTGGGCCGGCGCAGCCTCTCCCAATCTCTGATGGCCCGGATTAAAGTGGTTTTTTGCACCATCACGTAAGCCAAAATATCGATCAAAGCCACGGTCATAAGGGTTATCCAATCCATGGTACTTGCCAACCATCAGCGTTCTATAACCGGCGGATTTCAGTACCTCAGCGAGAGTTACCGAATTTTCGAGATAGGCTTCAGCTGTGGTGCTCATGCCCACCTGTTGCGCGTAGAGTCCAGTAAGTAACGAGGCCCTAGACGGGCCGCACTTACTTGTATTATGAAATTGCGTGAATCTAAGTCCTTGCATAGCAAGAAGATGTAAGTTGGGTGTTTGTACCTCACCACCGTAATGGGCGATATCAGACCATCCCAAGTCATCGGCTAGGATCAGAACAATATTTGGTTATTCAGGTCTGGTATTTACAGCATTAAAAACAAAGGAAGTATCAGACGCCCTAATCGCAAGAACCAATAGCGATATGACCACCAACAAGCATAATAATCTATACCTGACTTTAGATCGGGTTGGGGCTTTGCACTCTTTTACTTCTTTCATATGGCTGTTGACCCCACCATTTCCGAAGTTGGTTTAATACTATTTGGTGACTGCCGACATTACTTATAACCAAACGATGACGCTAAATTTTCCAAACGAAAATACGTACCGTTTTAAGTTATCCTGTGCCAATGTTTACGCCCGCATACTTAACTCCGCCATTTTGAGTGCATGTGCCTGAGTCATCGCCAATTCACTTTTAGAGACCAATTAGTAAAATGTCGAATCAGTGCTCATCGGGCAATCTCTTTCGCAAGCACTTTTAAGGACAGATTCTACTACCTGCTATTTTCGAGTAAATGTCTTTTTATTCTGAATTTTACCTCTCTCTCCAAAGTGCTCAAACGAAATGCTTTGGTCAACCTTATATTTTACCGCTAAGAAACCACCTGAGGGGCCATTATAGGGCTGCTTGATGATGCCCTTTTCGGGTTTCGGTACATGTTGAACCTTAAATTGACTTGTAGGACCACTACAAAACTCATGCACCTTATCCTTATATATGGAATGATATTGCCAATGCCTATCTCCACATATCAAAAATGTATTTTCAGCAATTTTTGTATCAATCATCCAGTCGAGAAATCCTCTTCCCTCAACCATAAACCCATTTTCATTAGCATGATTATCCATTTTATGGGGTTTATCTGGACCAATTAAGGGCGAGGGACTTATAATAATTCGAAAATCTGCATCGCTAGCTAACAGCGTTTCTTTTAACCAAGTTTTCTGGTTTTCTCCCCAGATTGTTTTATTAGGACCATCAGGCATTTGGTTTTTGGAGCGATAATCACGGCCCTCTAACAACCAAATCTGTACACCTTTACCCCAACGAAAAGTTCGATAAGGCAAGTCGCTATTTGGAAAGGCCTGTTTAAAAACATCAATCCCCTCTTCATGAGTCAGCCATGTTTTATCTGACCTGTTGGGATCGCTGTCGATACCATTTGGTCCCTCGATACGTATTGTATTAACAGCCCTATTCGATAGGGGGTCGGCATCGTTGTAGCGATAGTCGTGATCATCTTTCATAAAATATGATGATATTTGGGCAAAGTAATTTATGGTATAGGGCGTGCCATAGTCCTTTTGATACAACCAGTAAGCTTCTTCTTTTGATCGTACATCGAATTTATCGTAGTACACAGTGTCCCCAGCAGACACCAAAAAATCTGGATTCTGCCTCCGCATAACGTCGTAAGTTGGCAGACCCTGAGATGACTGGCAGGTGGTTACTTGAAAATGTATATCTTCCCGTCGGGCAGAGTGAGGGGCTGTTTTAAAGGAAAAAACCTCAGATAATCGTTTTTTATTAGTTACGCTATCGACCAATTCCGCTCGATAGTAATATCGGCTATTAGATTTAAGATCTGTCAGTTGGTATTGTAAGTAATAGTCGTTTTCTGAATCCGAAGAGCGCCATTCACTCAGAAAGCTGGGGGTCATTTGCTCCGACAAACTATACTGAATCCTCGCTTTTCCTAATTTCCCAGGTATACCATGGTTACGTTGCTGGCCAATCGACTCGGACAGACGAATATTTATAACTGCCGTATTTGCACTGACCTCTCCTGATTTTGCTCCCATACCGAGATAAGGTGCGTCAGCAGCCACTAGATTTGCTGTAACCGATAAAAAAATGGCAATAAAAAGCTGGAAGATTATCTTATTTAGATATGATTTCATTGTAATTCTCCCAGAGATTTTTAAATATTGTACTGACGCGGTCAATTTTTTTGTATTCTGTAGAAATAATATGGTTTTACGGTTTGCTCTGTTAAAGACACACTTGAAATTCTGGTATTAATCTATTGGCTGTAGTTTTGAACCCACGCTGGCAATACGCCTAATTCTACTTCAAAAATTGCCATCCCTAAAACGTAACACATAATAGTCAAAGCAAATATCGCCATTATATTTAGGAGAAAGCCAGCCTTTGCCATTTGTGGGATCGATAGTAAACCACTACCAAAAACAATCGCATTAGGAGGTGTCGCAATCGGTAACATAAAGGCACAACTAGCTGCAAATGCAGCTGGTAATGCGAGTAAAAGTGGATTTTCACCAAAGCCGATAGCAACCGCTACAATAATGGGCAAAAAAGCTGTCAAAGTAGCGACATTACTCATTAATTCTGAAAGGAAAATAATGAGCATGACTGTTAACAACACTAGCAGCCAGGCAGGGATATTATCGAACTGGGTAATTTTAGAACCAATCCAGTCTGCCACGCCAAAGCTGTTCATGGCACCCGCCAACGCCAAGCCACCACCCAATAATAGTAATATTCCCCAGGGCACATCTTTAGTATCGCTCCATCTCAGTAGAAAAATACCTGCCTTCCAATCGACTGGGATAACAAACAGTAAGATAGCGCCGAATATTGCAATGGATGCGTCGTTGAGTACTACCCCCCCCAAAAAGGGCTCGATAACGCTTTTACCTATCCAAAGAGATGCGGTTAATAGAAAAACTAACAGAGTTCGAATCTCGGCAGTCGACATTTTTCCGAGATCGTCGAGCTTTTTATCAATAATATTACCAATACCTTTATGACCTATCATTTCGCAGGGGAAAAGCACAAAGGTTAGCATCCACCAGACGATGGCCAGTAGTGTTATACCAATCGGAACCCCCACCATCATCCAATCAAGGAAATCAATCTCTAAGCCATAATTCTGCTCGAAGTAACCCTTAAACATAACATTGGTAGAAGTACCTACAAGGGTCATCATTCCACCAATACTCGCGCTATAGGCAAGCCCTAGCATTAGTGCAGTGCCAAAAGCCGATTTGGAGGCAGCGTCACCATCACCCTCTCTCTCTAATAAAAGCGCGACTGAAAGCGCGATGGGCAACATCATTACAGTGGTCGCAGTATTTGTAATCCACATTGATAAAAAGGCACTCGCGACCATAAAGCCACCAATAACACGTCTTGGTTCTGTCCCAACTCGCTTTACGGTTTCCATTGCAATTCGAATATGTAAATTCCACCGTTGTATCGCGAGCCCAATGATAAATCCACCCAGAGTCAAAAAAACTGCTTTGCCAGCATAGCTGCTACCCACAGATGTGATAGTTCCTAAATTAAGGATAGGGAATAAGACCAGCGGTACCAATGCGGTTACTGCAATCGGAACAGCTTCAGTCATCCACCAAATAGCCATCCAGAGTGCAATAACTAAAACAAGCCAACCATCACCACTTAAACCTTCAGGTGGCTCCAATTGGAATGCCAGCAAAGAAAAAACTAGCCCGCCAAGAAGTCCTATTTGAGGAATATTCAAGCCAGATATTTTTTGGAGAAACACTACTTTGGAGCCCACTTAAACGCGTAATATTCAGCGTCTCCCCGACCAATATTTCGAATACCATGCGGGATCATTGATCGAAGAAAAATTAAGGACCCGGCACCTACTTCATGAAGTTCGCCGTCAATGAACTCCTCAACCTCTCCGAATCTGACTAATATTATTTCCTCATCTAGATGAGTATGGGGTAAATGACTACGCATGCCTTCATTTAGCGTTGTGACGTGCATTTCAAATTCTTTCAACATCGCGGTTGGCTGCCGGATGATATTCCTTCTACCCCCTTTTTTATTCTCGATAAATTCAATATCGTCCCAGTTGACGAAAACTGACTCAATCTCCGTCTGCGAAGGTGGAGGCTCGATAGTATCAGTCTGTCGAGTAACCCATTTTAGAAGATAAAAAGTGCTTGTTATTTTTTCATTATTAGAGATAGTAACTGTGTCTTTAGGCATGATCAGAGACACGCTTCCGGCACTCATCTCTTTAAGATTTTCCCGATATTTTTGCGTAGTGGTACCTGACTTTATGATTATCAGTGATTCGACATTGGAATCTGTACTGTCTAAAAAAAAGCTATCTCCAGGAGCAATATTCACTAATGAAATTTCTAGAGTCTTGAATCCATCACTTGAGGCTTTGACTATTTTTTTAATTTCGGTCCGATTCTGCTGGTCAACATTTATACTGCGCCAGTCAAAACTTTGGGAAACAAGTAAAGGATCTGCATTAATTATTCCGCTTGTTAGTGTGAGAATTAGTATAGCTAAACGACAAGTAAATTTTTTCATAGTGCTACCCAGTCTTGTGATGTGCTTTTAAATGGCGTATTAACATAGAAATAAATGAACATGCTGTTACTCTGGTCTAGTTGATGCGCCTATTTGAATAAGAAATTTTCTATCTCAAGTTAAGTCACTAAAGAGCGAATAACTCCTAGACTTGAAGTATCTCTCGAGAGTTTTTGGCTTGTAAAGTCACACTGCTATTTTAATCGTGAAGAAAAGCATAACAAGATAGTCTCGATAGTTAGTTTTTTCCCAGTAGTAGTGAAGAGTATATAGCCCGCATCGATGATATTCCCTGAGATCTGGTATTTTTTAATAACTTGAATTTTACGCCGAAGATTTGCTCCAGAAGCGTCTAATATACCTAAAACTGAAAGATATATTAGACGCTAAAGAACAATCAGCCTAGAAGGAGTAGTTTGCAGTTAATGCGTAAGTTTTACCTACCTCACGATACTCTCTAGCTCGGCTATTATTACCTTGATATGCATAGAATTGTTCATCTGTCATATTAAAGCCCTCTAACGTTAGTGTTAGATTGTCGAGCTGCGGTGGCCTATACGAAATAGATATATCTAAACGATTTTGCGGCTCTATAAATCGATTATCACCGGAGACGGTAGCCCAGGTTTCATCGAAGTAATCACTTCTGCTGGTATAAGCTGCGCGGACACCCAGTAAGTCAGTCTCATAAAATAGAATTACGTTATATGTATCCTCTGACACTCCAGAAAGTGGAAGCCTATTGCCAGATGAATCGAAATTAGAACTTTCGTCTGCATCTATATAGGTCCAATTTGCTTGGATTCCCATGTCGCGAACTATCGGCATATCCGCATAATCGAAGTTTTGCAGAAGGCCAATTTCCCAGCCGGAAATATCAAAGCTCCCTGACGTATTGATGCTATCGGTGATACTCACTTCTACGCCGTTAGAGTCAACACAGACGCCGCTTGAGTTTAAGGACAATGAGCCTGTGGTTGCACCTCCTAAATCAATATCGCTTAGTGCAGAAATACTAGTAAGGCTTGAGGGACAAAGTGATCTATTGTCAATTCCATTCGAAATGGTTTTAGTAAAGTAGGCTGCGCTTACTGAACTGCCCGCTCTATTATACCATTCAAGGGATAGATCGAAGGACTCTCCTTCAAATGGCTCGAGCTCCGGATTACCTAAGGATATTGAAACTGAATCATCCTCAATATCAATAGATTGACCCACTTGATAGCTATCATCACCTTGGTGAGGGCGTGCAATTGTTTCTGCATATGATAAACGAAGTAACAAATCATCAGACAGATCCCACACGAGATTCAATGAAGGAAGAACATGATTGAAGTCATGGTCCGCAGTGTAATAAATCGGATCGCCAAGGCCTTTTCTATAAGCACCAACTGTACGGCTAGTGTCTACATAGCGTACACCAACGTTGCCTCTTATGGGCAGTGGCGATGCTAAATTACTACCATCAAATCTCGCCATTAGATAAGTCGCAAAAATGTCCCGCTCTGAGTCACTGTAACGTTTAGTGAGAGATTCACCCTCAAAAGCTGGCAGCCCTCCAAATGTATCTCCAGTGACCGGATTACCATTTAAGAGCGTAGTTTCAAAACAATCAGGGTCCGGAAAATACCAGTTATCCACTTGGCCATTCAATGATCCCATGAAATAACCTCCACCAGGCGAGGTATTCCCGTTGACACTTGATTGCATACATGCGGTATTGTCGATGCTGTCGTAGTCGTATACTGAACTATCCAGCTTCCATTCAGGACGCATCTTAGTTTGCTCAAGCTCCCTGCGCTTTACGCCGGCTTGTAGGCTAGTCACAAATCCTTCAAATTCTCGTTTCACATCAACCTGAAAAGCAGTTTCCGATTGATCCGTATCGTATTCGTGTCCTGAAGCATATGTGCTCGTCCAGCTGTCACCATCATAAGTGGCTAAATTAGCAAGATCGCCATCAACCTCTTGAAAGACGAAATCATTAATATTGCCACTGCCTGTATTAACAAGAAACTTCATGCCATTCGCGGCATTAGCACTTAATATTCGACGAGACATAAATCCTACAGAGTCATAGGTGGCGGAGGTGTCATGTATAGCACCACTAACGGTCCATTGGTCAGCTGTCCATTCAAAGTTTGCCGTCATACCCTCGACCTCTTGTTGCACGGGTATTTTCCTTTTTTGGGCTCTAACTTCGCCTCCGATAGCATAAAATTCTGAAACAGTCTCTCCAAATGCTCCACCATTTGTGGAAGTAGTGATGGCTTCAGTACTTTTGAATTTACGAGTTCTTAGCATTTGCCAGTCATGGGTGTAGTCATCAGAAACGAAAATACCATTCAGGCCTAGTTTCAACTCTTCGGTTGCTTGAAACTCTACTCCTAAAGTTGCAGAAATCCGTTCTCCAACGGTTTGACGTGATAAAAGACGAAGCTCTGACGGGGTATAAACGTCTGCGAGCCCATCACCGTCTGGATCTGACGTTGAATATGTATTAATCCGCGCAGTATCTCCTCTGAAATTGGTATCGGAAGACGAAACTGAGCCTACAATCCCCCATTTTCCATCATCAAAGACTTTGCCTCCACTGAGTGTAAATCCTGGATCAAAGTCTTTTACATTCGTTTCATAGGTAGACTTCATGCTGAGCACAAGAAAATCATCTTGCAGATCTAATGCTTTTTTGGTGATCACATCGACGGTACCACTGATACCACCTGCGTCCATATCTGCCGTGGGAGATTTAATTACGTTGACCGCTGAGATCACCTCAGAAGCAATTGTTCCGAATGAGAATCCTTTGTCAGCCTCTGGGGCAGCTAAAAGCTGACCATTAACCGTAGTCAGAGCATACTGTGGCGGCAGGCCGCGCAATGCAACAAGCCCAGATCTTCTTTCACCTTCATCGCCTGAGTAGTCCATTTGAACGCCAGTGATGCGTTGCAATGATTCAGAGAGGTTCAAGTCAGGAAATCTGCCCATAGAATCGGCTGATATTCCATCTACTATGGTGTCATAGTCACGCTTTGTCTGTAGCGCATTTTCTAAAGCTGCACGTGTTCCAACAACAACAACCTCCTCAACTAGGTCATTAGATTCACCCTGAGCAAAAGCACTGGAATAAGCGCAGGCCACAGCAATTGCAAGGATACTTTTCTGAAGTTTCATATTGTTTCCCCTAAATTTTTATTGTAATCGGCAGCAGATGCAGCCTAAAATGACACCGGTAACAATTTTTTTATTTAGAATGACACCGGTGACATGAAAACTATAAAACAAATTTTGTTGAGTTACAACATAGCTCTCTGAATTGATTTTTAAACAACGGATTTTTTTGTAGGCATTCTTACTAAGACGGGCGACGAGGGTACAATGCAGTATCGCAAAATCATTTCATTAATCTTTCTTTTTCTTTCGTTGGTGTCATGCGCAATAGCCGCGGGTCAAAATCATGAAATCCCGTTAGTGACACTTGATGGCGGCCCTATTATTGGGGTCATTAAGGGCGAATCTGCAATGTTCCTCGGTATTCCCTACGCAAGCCCTCCCATAGGGGATCTGCGCTGGCGTCCACCTGAGATTATGCCGCCTTGGGAGAAACCCCTCGATGCAACTCAGCCCGGGGCTCACTGCCCGCAATCTCGGCATCAAGAGAAGTCCAGTGAAGACTGCCTGACAATTAATGTGTATAGACCAGCCTTAAAATCCGAAGAGCCACTGCCTGTATTATTTTGGATACATGGCGGCGGCTATAGGACCGGGACAGGCGCTTACTATAGCTCCAGAAACATAAATAACCCTGCTGAGCTGGTCGACGCAAAATTATGGAACCGTCAGGGGGTCATTTTGGTCACTCTAAACTATCGCTTAGGTGCTCTGGGCTTCTTTGCTCATGATGCATTGGACGGTAGCCAAGGTGTTAATTATGGATTGTTGGATATTATTGCTGGCTTGAGATGGGTTAACCGGAATATTGATACATTCGGGGGCGATAAGAGTCGGCTGACTATAATGGGCTCATCGGCCGGCGGGAATGCCGTACAGACATTGATGGTCATGCCTCAAGCAGAGGGCCTTTTCAGTGCTGCCGTATCTCAAAGTGGCTATGGTACAACCGTTTTGCCGCGGACAAGGCATGTCGAGTCGCTCACCGGATCACCCAGTGCGGAGAAGATTTCAGAAGCAATTCTAGAGCGCGCAGTTAAAGCATCGAGTGATCCGCTACTAGCAGAGGATCTGCGCGCACTGACGGCAAACCAGCTGGTCAACGCAAATGATGGGCTTCATTACCCTATTGTAGATGGCATTACCTTGCCGGAAGAGCCTGGCATCTTATTTCAGCAAGGCAAACAGCACTCAGTACCCTATATGAGTGGAGGCAGTACATATGATGGCAGCAGCTACAAAGCGGAACTGGGCCTCTCCCCTGACACTTTATTAGCGAGCACTGAACCCTATGCCGGTGCAGTGCGAGCGCTGTATGAAATTGAAACAGTGACATATTCGCCTGAAGTAAAGCAGCTTTTTGGTGACCTACGCTATGTCTTACCCTCTCGGTACACAACTCAACAAATGAATCGAGTCAATCAGCCGGGCTACCTTTATATGCTAAGTTATATCCCTCAATCCGAACGTGAGCATTGGCGGGGCGCACCGCATTCGTGGCAAAAACGTCCACTCTTCCGCGATAAAGGTATTCCGATCATTAATGATATGCGTCAGTACATAGTCAACCTCGTAAAAACCGGTAATCCCAATAGTATCGGCTTACCAGCTTGGCCGTCGGTAGCTGCCGGTAAAGTACCTTGGATGATGTTCGGTGATGAGCCGAAGGTCAAACTCGATGTGTGGCAAGAAAAACTCGATTTACTACAGTCTGTCTATGAACATCGTATACACCCATTGGTGCCGCAATGATCAGAGTCAAACGTTCACATTTAGTATGCATTGCACTGTTAAGCCTAAGCGTCTGTGGTATCGCTTATGGCAAAGATCGAGTTCACTTTTTAATTCCTGGCGGTGCCGGAGGCGGCTGGGACATGACTGCGCGGGCGGTCGGCGAGTCGTTGTCCCGTTCGGGTATTATTGAAACCGCCTCTTATGAGAACCTATCTGGCGGCGGTGGCAGTCGTGCGATTGCACACCTGATTGAGACTGCGCCGAGACAGACCAATACTCTGATGGTTAATTCATCATCGTTCATTCTTCGTTCACTGCTTAATAAATTCCCCTATAGCCATCGTGACTTGACGCCAATAGCCAGTGTGATCGCTGACTATGGTGCCTTTGTTGTTCGTATCGATTCACCCTATGTCGTATGGCAGGATGTTATTGATGATTATCTTAAAGATTATCGTCGAGTCAATATTGCTGGCGGCTCATCACGAGGTAGCACGGATCATGTTGTTGCTGCCCTAGCCTTTTCTAAATCGAATCTAGATATTAGCCGTCTCAAATATATTCCCTACAATGCTGGTGGGCAGGCCATGGTGGGTTTATTGTCCGGCGAATGCCAACTACTCTCTACAGGCCTCAGTGAAGCGGTCGCATTAGCTGAGCAGGGGGAAGTTCGTATTCTCGCTATTACTGCTCCTAAAAGATTACCGCTATTTCCAAATGTACCCACGTTAAAAGAGCAAAATGTCGATGCAGTGTTTGCCAATTGGCGAGGCTTTTTTGCGCCACCTGGTGTTAGTCAAAAAAATGTAAAGGATTATGGGCAGTTAATCGAAGAATTATTAGCGCTCGAAAGATGGCAGCAACTGCGCGCTGATCGTGGTTGGTCTCACTTATATTTGAGCGGTAATAACTTCAATGATTTTCTTAGCGAACAAGAGGTGGAGCTTTCAATACTTTTGGATGAATTAGGATTACTCAATAAATGACAAATTTCTTTGATAACAAAGACCGCGTAGGCGCCTTCCTTATCTTGGCTTTCTCACTTTTTTATCTGCGCAGTTCACTGTCTATTCCAGTGGATTCATTCGATGCTGAGATTGGGTTCACTTCAAAAACATTGCCCATCTTCTTGGGTTCATGTGCGCTTGTCATTTCATTATTGCTATTGTTTATTTCCTTTTTCCAGTCTGAAGGGCAGTCTATTTCGAAGGGCGCACGTGACTATGACTGGAAACCAGTACTGGCTTTAATCCTACTGATGGCTGCTTATGTCATGCTATTTAATTATCTGGGCTTTGTGCTGGCAAGTGCACTGTTCTTGCAGTCAGCATTCGTTCTCTTGGGAGAGCGTAGGCTTCTAGTCAGTATTTCAGTGTCACTGGGCCTAGTATTGTTCTTGTGGCTACTATTGACTCACGTTTTTGGTTTATACCTTGATGGAGGCACTCTTTATCGAGTGTTTGTGAGCTAGCATGATAGATGGGATTTTAATTGGATTACAAACAGCCTTTACCCCCATCAATTTGTTGATGGTTCTCGCCGGTTGTTTTGCCGGAACATTTATTGGTATGTTACCTGGACTGGGCCCTGTATCTGCTATCGCACTGATGATTCCAGTCACCTACGGCTTAGATCCGGCCTCAGGTTTAATACTGATATCTGGCGTCTACTATGGCGCCGTATTTGGCGGCTCTACCTCTGCGATTCTCATTAATGCTCCGGGTGTTTCGGGAGCCGTCGCAACGGCATTTGATGGATACCCCATGGCGCAGAGTGGTAATGCCGGCAAGGCCCTCGCCATAGCAGCCTATAGTTCGTTTGCTGGCGGCACTATCGGCGCCATACTCTTATTGCTATGCGTTCCTTTTCTTGCCAGCGTTAGCCTCAGCTTTCAATCGTCAGAATACTTTGCTTTGATGGTCTTTGGCTGCACTGCAGTTGCAGCCTTTTCTGGAAAAGGTCAGGTATTAAAGGCCGTTTTAATGACATTGGTGGGATTAATGCTTGCAACCGTGGGAGAAGATCCGTCGGGCGCTCAACGACTCACCTTTGGTAATCCCGAGTTATCAGATGGCATCAGTTTCCTCTTGTTGTCGATGGCCACATTTGCGCTTGCCGAAGCCCTGTCTATGGTTTTAAAGGGGAGGTCTAAATCAAACGATAGTGAATCTGAGGAAATGGCTAACGTTAACTTTAAATCGCTTAAGCTAAGTCGAGACGAGATAAAAGAAATTGCAATGCCCGTTGGACGATCGTCTGTGTTAGGTTTTTTAGTTGGGGTGTTACCGGGTGCCGGCGCGACAATTGCGTCATTTTTAGGCTACGGAATGGAGCGTAACCTCGCATCGCAAGAGCAAAAGAAACGATTTGGCAAAGGTAGCCCTATCGGATTGGCCGCACCTGAAACCGCAAATAATGCTGCATCGACCGGCTCATTTGTACCACTTTTAACGTTAGGGATTCCTGGGTCTGCCACTACTGCAATCATGCTTGGTGCACTATTATCTTATGGCGTCCAACCGGGACCAAGACTTTTTATTGATAATCCGGCAGTCTTTTGGTCGGTTATTGTTTCAATGTATCTTGGCAATATTGTGCTACTGATACTCAACCTGCCTTTGATTCCCTATATAGCCAAAATATTGCAAGTACCTCGTCAGTTTTTAACACCTATTATTTTGTTCCTTTCCCTAATGGGTGTGTATTTGGTTTCATTTAACTCCGCTGAGCTATCAATCATGTTGGTGATAGGCGTCATTGCGTTGGTTTTTCGGATCTTAGACTATCCCCTTGCACCCATGCTTCTGGGTTTTATCCTTGGGGGTATGCTTGAAGATAATTTACGCAGAGCACTACTAATATGGGACGGTAGTTACGATTTTCTTTGGCAGCGCCCGATCACAGCCACCATAGTGATGGTGACGGTGATCGTGCTCCTAACACCTGTGTTTAGTGAAATATTCAAACGTGCATCAGGAAAGCGATAAACTAACCCCAGGTATCAAGCTATCTAGCTACCTGATTGAATATGGGTAGATAGTGCTCGGATAACACCACGCACTTCGGCAAGCCCCTTGAGTCGACCAATACCCGAATAGCCGGGATTCACAGTTTTTCCTATGTCATCCATCATCTGATGACCATGGTCAGGCCGGATAAAGATCTCGTTTCGCGCATTTTGCCCGCGCCCTTCGCGCTTATGCTCTTCCGTTAGTAGCTCACGAATTACGCTAACCATATCAATATCGCTGTCTAAATGATTGGCTTCATAAAAAGAGCGTTGCTCATTTTTATCGCGGCTTACTCCACGTAAGTGTGCGAAATTGATTCGAGATCCAAATCGTCGCGCCATAGCAGGCAGATCATTATCTGGCCGACTTCCATAGGTACCGACGCAGAGTGTAATCCCGTTGGAGGAACTAGGTTGCTGAGCGAATAGTCTATCCAGATCATCCGCTGTACAGATAATCCTCGGCAGACCAAACATATCTCTTGGAGGATCGTCCGGATGAATCGCGAGTTTCACACCCAGTTTCTCGGCCTTTGGTAATACATGAGTGAGAAATCTATCGAGGTTATCCCTGAGTTCTGCATGGCCAATATGGCGATATTGCGCCAGCGCTTTTTTGAAATCGTCAAGGCTATAGCTATCAGTCATTTTTCCCGGTAGTCCTGCGATAATATTGTGCGTTAAACGCTCAGACTCCTCTGGCGACATCTGTTGATAGACCTCTCGAGCCTCGTTGATTTCGGCCTCTGTGTAGTCGGCGTCAGCGTCAGCTCTCTGCAAAATATAGAGATCGAATGCTGCAAATTTTGTTTGATCGAAGCGCAGTGCATAGGCGCCTGTATTTAATTTATAAGCAAGGTCAGTGCGGGTCCAGTCAATGACTGGCATAAAGTTGTAACAGATAGTTTTGATTCCACATGCAGCGAGATTTTCCATCGACTTTGACCAATTATCAATGCTGGCCTGACATCCATCTCGCCCTAACTTAATATCTTCATGTACCGGAATACTTTCAACGACAGACCAAGTTAGAGGACTTTGTTTTTTATTTCCCGATTCAATTAGATTTTGATGTTTACGTATCTCATCAATTGTCCAGATCTCCCCGATTGGCACATGGTGCAGTGCGCTAACAATATCAGTTGCGCCTGTCTGCCTTATATCAGAAATAGTAACGGGATCATTTGGGCCAAACCATCTCCATGATTCACGCATAGTACAAATCCTTACTAGACTTACTAGGTAAGTCAGTTTCATTTAATACGTCAGTTATTGCGATACTAACATCGTTATCTGACAATGTTTCATAGGCTCGAGTGACAGCTGCCATAAAGCTAGAGGAGTCCATAAAACTGAATTTATCAGCGCCAATAGCCTTTAAAAATTGTTCAATATTGCTGCTTCCATTTTGGTGTATCTTGAAAAGTTCAGCGTGCAATGGATCATTAAGTGTGTAATCTTCTAACGCCTTTTCAATATAAACAATCCAAGCAGCAATCATAAAACTCATTAACGTCGTGTCATTACTCTTCATCAAAGCATCTTCAATAGTTGGAAACCAACGAAGATTGATCTTTTGGGAGCTATCGGTATTAACTTGCTGTGCAGAATAGGGCAAGGCACTATTTTGAAAACGTTGAATGATATCGATAATATATTGGCTGCCTTCAAAACCCTCAGGAACATCGGTTACCGGCAAGATAGCTTCCCTTAGCACCCTCCCTACAAATCTAAAAATTGGCGGATGCTCCAGAGCGTCATGAATATTCTTATGACCGGTTAAATGGGCTAATACAGCTATGATGGAATGTGAAGCATTAAGAAACCGTAGCTTCATTTGTTGATGCTTAATAATATCGCCGCTAAATATCACACCTACTTCATCCAAGGGAGGCCTGGGGCCGGCAAATTTGTCTTCAATTATCCACTGGCTAAAGGGTTCTGCAGACACCGGCCATGCGTCCTTTATATTGAGCGTTGAGTCAACTAAGGCCCTCAATGAGTCATCAGTAGTCGGGGCTACTTTATCCACCATTGAAGAGGCAAAGCTTATATTCTTATCAGCCCAATCCTCAAGGTGTGGAGAATGTATTTTTAACAGCGCAAATACACCAGCGCGCATCTTCTGCCCACCCGCATCGATATTGTCACAGCAAACAATACTTAAAGGCCCAGCATCGCTGACACTGCGCAGTATTATACCCGCCGCCAAATAGCCATAAATCGTCTGAGGTCTTTCCAGGCTAGCTTCGTCTGCAGACATATCAGTGTGACTATAATCGATGTTCCCTGAAGATAAGTAATATCCTTTCTCAGTGATCGTTGTGGTCACTAATTTTGTAGTTTGTTTAGCGACGAGCTTTACTACAGCATCTGGATCTTCTGGTGCTACTAGGATGTCTAAAATTGACCCTATGATTCTAAAGCTTGCTTGACCACCCAGCGTAACCTCTGTGTAAAGAAAATCCTGTGATTCAAGTACATCCCTTGTCTTGGTAGAGCGCATTGAAATACCAATGATGCCCCAGCTATCAAAACCTTGCCGGAGTAGCCTATCCATGTACACCGCCTGATGGCAGCGATGAAAATTGCCTACGCCAAAATGGACAACACTAGGTTGAATAGCGTTTCTATCATAGGGCACGCCATCTATAGATGGGCTGCGATTTTCCGGGTCATCAAGCAGTTGTTTAAGATTTGCTGCAGTAAGTTGTTGCATGAATATTTATCTCAATAGCGACTAATTGAACAAACTAGGTAAAAATAATGTCGTACTTGGCAGGTAAGTTACCAGCGCTAGAACGGCAATAAATACAAGATAGAATGGCCAGATCGAACGCAGAGTATCTTCGATACGAATGCCCCCCACCGCACAGGTTACAAAGAGGACGGTACCCACTGGTGGAGTGACCAAGCCCAGACCCAGGTTAAGAATAAGCATAATGCCGAATTGAACGGGATCCATGCCAATCCCCACCATAACAGGAAGAAAAATAGGCGTGGTAATCACTATAAGAGGGGACATATCCATAAAGGTGCCCAACATCAGAAGTATTAAATTAACGATCAGTAAAATAATTAGTGGGTTTTCTGATATTGTCAGTAATACTGTAGATAGCTGAACCGGCACTTCCATCACAGCTAGCAACCAACCAAAAGATCCCGCCGCTCCGATAATTAAAAGTATCATAGCCGTTGTTTTGACCGCATTAATACTTGCAGTAACGAAGCCATTCCAGTTGAGAGAGCGGTAAACAAAGACTGCCACAATTACTGTATAGATAACCGCGATAGCTGAAGATTCGGTAGCAGTGAAAACCCCGGATAAAATCCCGCCTAGAATAATAAATACCGTAAATAGCCCGGGGAAGGCGCCAATAAAATGCCGGAGTACCTGGCTCCAACCGGGGAATGCACCCCTGGGATAACCTCTTTTCACTGCAACTAGGTAAGTGACTAGCATCAGCCCTAGCCCCAAGAGGATCCCGGGTACTATACCCGCTAAAAATAGTGAACCTATTGATAGGCCACCGCCGGCTGAAATAGCATAGATAATCATATTGTGGGACGGAGGAATCAAAAGGCCCGTCGTGGCTGCTGTAGCGGTTACATTAACCGCATAATCTGCGTCATATCCCTGTTTTTTCATCATAGGTATTAATGTTGAGCCCATAGCTGAAGCGCTGGCCACCGCAGAACCGGATATAGCGCCAAACATCATGCTAGAGCTGACATTAACTAGGCCCAACCCGCCTCTAACCCTTGCTAAAAGTGAGTGCGCAAATTTAACCAGACGTTCAGCAATGCCGGATTGATTCATAAGCTCGCCGGCATAGATAAAAAACGGAATCGCCATTAAAGCAAATACATTCATTCCTGCGGCCATCCGTTGAAAGGCAACCACTAAGGGGATATCGAGATATGCCATAGTGGCTAAGGACGCTAAGCCAAGAGAAAAAGCAACCGGAACACCGATCACAAGAAGGATTATTAGAGCCCCAAAGAGTATTAGTAGATCCATAGTTTACCTCTTATCGGCTTCAGCATTTTTCGGTGGATTAATTGAATTATCAGAAGTAATAGCAAGCATGAGTCTTTCTAGCGCAAAAATACTGATGAATAAACCAGCGGCCGCAAAAGGCCAATAAGCAAAGGACCGAGAAATGTTCAACGCAGGCATAATATGATCGTCAGTAAATGCAGCGAGGCGACTGCCATTGACCAGCATCGCAATGCCAAAAATTATTATCAGTGAATTATTGATTACTTCTAGCAGAGTCCTAATATGAGATGGAACAGCGTCCAGAAGAAATTTTAAACCTAGATGAAAGTTTTCATAAACCCCCACCGCTGCTGCAAGCATGATGTAATACAGCATCAATAGTAGCGCCGCAGATTCTGACCAAGCAGGACTGGCATTAAGTACATAACGCGCAAATACTTGCCAGCCAATAATTAGAGTCATTAAAACCAGCCCAGCTGTTGAAATAACAATAGCTATACGGGCAAGCTTTTGCGTGAGCCGAGCGAATATTGCCCTCATAAGACCGAAGCATCCTGGGTTGCCTGAATCCGCTTTAGTAGGTCATGCATTTTTTCCGAAGTAACAAATTTTTTGTAGACAGGTGCCATCGCATCAATAAAAAGCGATAGATCTGGATTTTCAATGACCTTTACTCCAGCGCTAAGTACTTTACCTTGTGATAAAGCAACACGCTTATCCCACTCCTTACGCATATAGGGGACTGATGCTTTTGCTGCTCGACGAATTAAATTTTTCTGCTGTAACGATAATTTCTGCCAGCGATGCTTAGACATCACCAACACCTCAGGCATCATAGTGTGTCTTGTTAATGTGTAATGTGCGGCCGCCTCGTAATGTCCCGTAGACTCGTAAGAGGGCCAATTATTTTCACTACCATCAATCGTGCCTAATAAAAGGGACTCATAGACCTGCCCAAATCCCATCGGTGTTGGATTTGCCCCAAGCGCTTCGACCATAGCCACGGACAGCGCAGAATTTTGAACGCGAATTTTTAATCCTTCTAAGTCTCTGGGGCTCCGAATTGCACGTTGATTATTATAAAAACTACGTGCTCCCGAATCGTAGTAAGCTAATCCGATAAGGCCATAGGGCTCAAGGGAGGCTAAAATCTCTTCACCAATCGGTCCATCCACTACTGCACGCATATGAGAGGTTGATCGGAATAAGAAGGGTAATCCCAGCAAGCTGGTTTCTGGGGCGACAGAATTGAGTGGTGCCATGTTGATGCGGTTTAAATCAATGCCTCCAAAGATAGTTATTTCTAGGGTGTCTTTCTCCTCTCCCAATTGACCACCCGTGTAGAGCTTAATCGCTAGATCACCGCTTGACCATTCCTCAAGCAGTGTTCCCATATACTTAAGAGCCAATGCCGTCGGGTAGTCACTAGGATGGGTCTCCGCTGCCCTGAGGACTAAATTATCGGCTCCAAGAGCAGTTTCACAGGCACCCAACATGCAAAGAAATGCAAGAAATTGTCGGACAACTATTTTGAAATACCTGATCATTAATCTACGATTCTCTAAGTTTACTGCGCCACAGAGATAAATCTAAAGTGACGGATTATGATACCGGTGTCATTACTTTCTGTCAATGAGTTTGGATATATCCCTCAAGCCAATATTTCTCATAGCTTAAACATTAAACCGAGCCTGCCCTGCACCTGCTCGCCAAAGCATTTTACATTGCTAGCATCATTTCACTCAATGCTCAAATCTTGACCAAGCCATAATGACCTCCTGTGCTTTGGTATTGTAACCATTAGGAGTGTCTGGTGGAGTGGGTGCGATTCACCAATTCTAATGCAAGTCATGGACAGCACAGGTATCTCACCATTGCAATTTGGCATTATGATGATCCTGAATCTATCTGTTGGACTATGTACCCCACCAGTCGGCAGCGTGTTATTTGTTGGTTGTAGCATCGGAAAACCACGGATTACAGATGTTATAAAGCCATCGATTCCAATGTATTTTGCAATGCTTGGCGTACTCGCACTAGTGATGTATTTCCCTTCATTAAGCGAAGCGCGTCCCAAAGCATTAGGCCTATACTGAGCACCCCAAAGAATCCCGGTAACTTTGCAAAACAGCTAAAGAAAACTGTTTATGGTTATATTTACCCAACAACGAAATTATATGAGATCAAACCGTGAAACATTATGAATACAGCCTGAGTTTTTCTCTGGCCAAAGCCATCAAAACCTCTGAGGAGTGCACTGACCTTTTGTTTTAGGCCGGTTGCGATGACGCGGTTGTTGGCGTTGATGCAGCGAACTCTATTGCCCTGACCCCTGATCGACTCAGCGACACAGCAGGGTCCGCGATACGGCAGTCAATTGCGCAGGTCACCATGGCTATTGCAGGGGCAGAATTATTGGAGGTCAAGCCAAACCTTGAAGGGCTCTCTGATATTGCCGAGCTGGTGGGCTGTTCACGCCAGAATATTCGCCAGCTCGCCGCCGACACAAAAACGCCTTTTCCCCCAGCCTAGTGCCACTGGCAGCGCACCACTCTCACACTTCTATTAAGTGGGCCTGTGGCTGATGGAAAACAAGCGAGTGAAGTCCAAGCCAACCCTCGAGTCTTTAGAGGTCTCCAAGGCTGCATTCAAGTTAAATATGGACGTTCAGCACCAGCGTTTTGAACGATTCGTTGCTGAGAACAAGCCAACCTATTAAGTCGATTATCTTTCTAAAAACCAAGCCCTTGTTTTGGGCTGGTGTTGAACCGTTAGGAAGGACTGGGGCGGTGTAGCGCATTTACTGCGCTGTGTTTGCGGTGCTGTGTTATCTACTACTAAAGTCACGTGTGTGTCTACTCTCATAGCACTCTCTTCTAGTTAATGTACTAGAACAGAATAAGCCCCATTTATCGCGTATCAGCGTGATTTAACGCTGCTATTATTAAATGCTACTTATGATTTGCAGTAATCGCAACCGTTTCTAACTTTCTTTGTAAAACCCCCTGTTTTAGGGGTGGTTTGTAACAAGCTTGTAACTATCAACTCTATATAAATCAATGGGTTATACCTGATCGACTACTCACACGGGATAACTAGGATCAAGCCGCAACGCGGCGCAGCCCCAAAGGGGTAAAAACAGGCTAAGGCCTCAGATAATAAAATCACTAGTCGCTCTAACACTTATAGCCTACGCTGTTATCTGGACTAGCAATTCGCTATCCTAGAGGCCTTGAGAGGGCGTCAATTTGTCATTCAAAAAAATTACTCAGGCGGTGACAGCACTGCAACAGGGGTCAGCTCGAAACGGCAGTCAGCCTATTCGACAAGTATATAAAAGAGCTCAGGCAACCACAGCATTTGCACGCCTGTGTTATTGCCTACTACAGAGCTAATCGCTTTGCCGATGCCGAGACTGTGCTTAAAAAGCTTATAGCCCGAGTGCCAATGACACCGCAACTCGCGTCCTTATCGGCAGATATCAAAAAGGCAGCAGGAGATTTAAAAGGCGCGATAGTCTACTACCGCCGTGCCTTAGAGAAGGACGCTCAGGTACCTGAGCTGAATTATAACTTGGCTTTAGCTCTGTTTGAGCTATCTCAAGTAACAGAGGCTGCCAGTCTGCTTACCAAGGCCATTGCTGCGCGCCCAAACTATCTCAAAGCCAAAATTCTCCTGGCCCGATGTCATGCAGGTCATGAACAGTATGAGGATGCCAGGAGGGAGCTCACCCGGGTATCTGAACTAGAACCACAGAACTATGCCGCTCATTATCGAAGGGGAAGATTGCACCTGCATCTGGGACAGAGTGCTGATGCAGCAGTCGCACTAAAGAAAGCCTTGCAGCTTAACCCCTCACTAACAGCTGCCGAGGAACTGCTGATTCTTAATAGTATTCGCGCCGGCGACCGGCCCGAGGCCAAATCTTTAATAGAAACCGCAGTTGCTCGTCTCCCCGACAATGACAACCTGATTGCCCTAGCCACTGACTGGGGAATAGAGACCGGGGTGGACCAGCCGTTTCAACATATCCAAAGCTCTTGGGATAACCAACCCAGACCAACGATTTTTACTGTCTATATGCAAAGACTTTTATCTTTCGGCAATTTGGATGGCGCTGAAACTTTACTGAACAACTATGAACGTCAATTTGGTCTAGATTTGCGCTGGGAATCGGGAAAGCTTCAGCTAATGCTCAAGCGCGAAAACTACAGCGACATGCTAAGCTTGATTGAGAAGTCATCGGATAAAAAAGCCCATCTGGAGCTGCGATGCATGGCTCATTTCGCGCTGGGAAATTATGGCGATTGTTTTGACTGTGCAAAGCAGCTACATCTGGATCAACCCAGTGATCAGTATTATTTAGCTCTCTTAACCACTTCCCTTCGCTGTCTGGGTGATAAGCGTTACACAGAGCTGGTTGACTACAACAGCCTAGTACTGGAAGCTCAGTTACAAACACAGCAGCCCTCTACCGAGGCCAACAGGGAACTGATCGACCATTTAAGCAGCCTGCATATAACTACCACAGCACCATTGGAGCAGTCCATTAAATTGGGGACCCAAACACCGGGTAATCTTTTCAGTCAAGATCGGCACCCAAGTGTGACAGCTCTGATAGCTGAGTTGCGAGGCCTGTCTCAACCATTTTTTGACAGTTTGAAATCTGCCGGTTTGGATAAGCTACATCCAGTGAGAGCCAATGCTCCTGGAAAACCTTTTTTCAATGCCAGCTGGTCGATCAAATCTAGGAGCGGCAGTTATCACAGCTCTCATGTTCACTCTAAAGGTTGGTATAGCAGTGCCTGCTATATTGATGTGCCTGAGGTGATTAATGACACATCTGATGCTGGTTATCTATTATTTGGAGAGCCACCATTCAAAACCAGAGACAGATTGGAACCGGACTACAGAGTAAAACCAGCAACCGGAAAACTAGTACTTTTCCCAAGCTACTTCTGGCACTCAACCAAACCCTATACTGGTGAGGGAGATCGCTTGGTGGTGGCCTTTGATACGAGTGGTCCCAACCTTTTTGTCTAAACCAAGCATGACCTAGGCTCCCCCGCCCCCTGTAAATGAGCCGCCTTTTTTAAACCCGAGAGAACAAATTCCAGGCTGTTAAAAGCGGCAAGCTTTTGCCAAAAGACATTTTGTTCGGCCATTGTCCGCCACCTGTTGCCACTTACCTAAAGAACCGATTTTCACTGTCGATCTCGCCTAGCGAGATCGCGGAAATAAGTCCGCCTCTCTGATAACCATTTTTTTGGGATATTGGATTAAGACTTGAAGATAGGCACCAACATAACGGCAAGCATTGCCGCCAACAGCCTCGCTAAGAACGAGCGAGCCATGGCGCAATCTATGCAGCGACTGTCCACAGGGCTGAGAATCAACTCAGCTGCTGATGATGCCGCTGGGCTGGCTATCGCCTCAAGAATGACAAGTCAGGCCAGAGGACTAGATCAGGCTGTCCAGAATGCCAATGATGCGATAGGTATGATTCAGACAGCAGACGGTGCAGTTGCCAGCGTGACAGCTATGTTGCAGAGAATGCGAGAGCTGTCTGTTCAGGCTGCGAATGACACTAATACCAGCAAGGATAGATCATCACTGGATTTAGAGTATCAGGCACTTAAAGCAGAGATAGAAAGAGTCTTTAACAACACCCAGTGGAATGGTGAAAATCTCCTAGACGGCTCCCATTTTGGTAGTACCACATCATTCCAAGTGGGTGCCAATGCCTCACAGACTATTGATTTAACCTTGGGCAGCGCCTCTATCAGTAGCCTGGGGGGCACCGCCAACTACGGAACTCACCCTTCTGCTGCACCAGCACTGACTCAGGTAAGTGCGCCAGTGACTGATGTCTCGCTGAATGCAACGGGAACCTGGACTCAACGCGGTACGGACTTAGACGGCGAAAGCGCCGGTGATCACCATGGATTTTCAGTTTCTCTAAGCCACGATGGCAATATTTTAGCCGTTGGTGCTCTAAACAATGACGACAATGGCACAGACTCAGGTCAAGCCAGAGTCTATTCATGGAACGGATCAGCTTGGCAGCAAATGGGTTCGGATATAGATGGCCTGTCCAGCTATAACTACGACGGCCATTCGGTGAATCTGAGTGATGATGGCCTGACTCTGGCTGTGGGTGCGATACAACCGGGGGGTGCAGCGGGTAGCACGCGGGTGTTCACATGGGATGCATCTAACTCTCAGTGGATCGCAAAGGGCGCAACCATAAGTGGGGAAGGAATTGGGGATAGAAGTGGCAACAATGTAATCCTTAGCGCCGATGGCAATATACTTGCAATCGCAGCCAACCTTGGTGAGGGTACCGCGGGCGCAGACAGTGGCTACGTCAGAATATTTAGCTGGGATGGTACGGCCTGGGTTCAACTAGGGCTTAATATAAATGGAGAGGCTACTAATGATCGCAGCGGGTCTAGCATTAGTCTGAGCGAGGATGGCAGCATTGTGGCCATAGGAGCTGCATATAATGATGGCAATGGCTCTGACTCTGGTCATGTCCGAGTTTATAAATGGAATGGCACCTCATGGAACAAGCTTGGCAATGATATAGATGGCGAATCAGCTTACGATTATTCATATTTTGTTAGTCTTAGTCTCGATGGAGAAACCTTGGCTATAGGTGCACCATTAGCCAAAGATGGAAGTGGTACTGCTACTGGGCACACTAGAGTCGTTAAATGGGATGGATCGGATTGGGTGCAGCTGGGCTCTGATATCGATGGAGATGCCGCCAATGACTCCAGCGGCTGGCAGGTAAGCTTAAATGATGACGGCACCATTGTTACTGCCGTAGCTCCCTCACATGATAACAGCACCGGTCATGCCAAAGTCTATAAGTGGGACGGAACAAATTGGGTGCAGCTGGGTAATGACATAGATGGTGAGGCTGTCGGCGATTCAACCAGATCTGTCAGCACCAATGCCTATGGCAATACCATTGCACTTGGCAGCCGCTACAATGATGGTAGCGCTGATGACGCTGGACATGTGAGGGTCTACGATTGGCCTTCTACCACTACCTATACCGCTGGAGTGAGCCAGCTAGACTTTAATGATTTGGATCTGGTCTTAGGCGACCGGGTTATTATCAATATCACTGGTGGCTCTCAGGTAGAGGCATTTATGGAATCTAGCGGCTTGGATGGGCTGCTATCCAATATCAGCGCTCAAATTGCAGCGCAGACCAATCTGTATAGCGGAGCAAGTGCGACCGCTGGGGTGATCAGCATTACAGGGCTTGCGGATGGCAATGCTGTATCGGGCTTAAGTGTCAGCCTTGAGCGAAGTGGTTACAGCACCAGTGACGCTATAGAATCGACTGAGCTCAGTTCTGTTGCATCAGCCTCAACTTCTCTGGCCACAATAGACCGGGCTATTACTCAGATCAGCGGGCAAAGAGCAGGCTTCGGTGCAATTATGAATCGCATTGAATATGCCATTGATAGTCTCTCGACCATGTCTACCCAATCCAAAGCATCTCTCAGTAGAATTCAAGATGCCGATTATGCAAGAGAGACCACTGAATTGGCACGCACTCAGATTATCCAGCAGGCGGCGACTGCTATGCTGGCACAGGCCAACCAGCAGTCTAAAGTTGTTATGGATATTCTTAACTGGGATAACTAAATAACCCTCACAGCTTGCAGAAAAGCAGCTGTCCCATCAGGGCCGACATGGAGAAACCAGAGTGCCCAGCTAATGTATGTGCAGCCTAAGGCGCGTCCATCCACCGCAGACTAATAAATGATCCAATCAAAATCAGCTGCCGTACGGACTATTAAGACACACCAATAAAAAATAGATTGAATTAACTCAACAGAACAAAAAAAGGGTGATCAAATGAAAACTAAACTAGCATTTTTATGGTTTTACGACTGTTACAACGCCGTTATGGACCACAACAAAAATCCCCTGCGCAATATTCCCGATCCCGTGTCACGCATGTGGATAATGACTGTGCTTGCCTGGATGTGGTCGGTGGTATTTGGTGCCTACCTGGGAAGCGTTATCTATATGGGCATTAGCATTGCGTCCCACTTTATACTGATATTTATGGTCGCTTTCACCGCCGCTGTCTTCTACGACGCTGAAAAGCGCCATGATAGCTGGCTTCTGCAGTTGCGCGCCGCCCAACAGGGGTAAATGCTCCATATTATGCCGCAACCCCATGAGCGCACTGAGCTCGAAGCCGCAACATTTCGGCGGCTTCTCCAGCATCTTGATGAACACAAAGAGGTGCAAAATATCGACCTGATGATTCTCGCCGACTTTTGCCGCAACTGCCTGGGCAAATGGTATGGAAAGGCTGCTGAGGATTTGGGGATAGAGATAGGCGCTGAGGAGGCGCGGGAGGCTATCTACGGCATGCCCTACAGTGAATGGAAGCAAAAACACCAACTTCCAGCCACTGCAGACCAGTTGCAGGCCCTAGCCAATCGGCAGAAAAGTTAATCGATTAAGTGGAAGCCCGGCGTGGAATGGGAGAGAGCTACCTCCTGTTCATCCATGCCCTCGGCAACATCTTCAAATAGAGGCGAGGATAGGTAGCGCTCTCCGGTATCTGGCAGCATACAGAGAATTACTGTTCCCGGCTGCGCATTTCTGGCTATATCTAGGGCCACAGCGAAGGTAGAGCCACCGGATATACCGGTAAAGATGCCCTCTTTTTGCGCCAACATCTTTGAAGCCTCAATGCCATCCTGACCTCCAATGGGCACCAGTAGATCAAAGCGTTTATTATCTATAGATTCCTGAAGTACCGCTGGAATAAAGTCTGGTGTCCAGCCCTGAATCATATGGGGTTCAAAGGCCGGGTGACTGCCCACAGGAGAGCCATTAGTGCTGCGCTCCTGACTGATGCCACTATCGATTAATTGGGCATTGGCTGGCTCGCTGAGCACAATCTTAGTCTCTGGCCGCCGCTCCCTGAGCACCTTGGCCACACCGGAAAAGGTGCCTCCCGTGCCGTAGCCTGTCACCCAATAGTCCAGTCGATCGCCCTCAAAGTCGGCGAGAATCTCTTGAGCCGTGGTATTTTGGTGAATTTTGGCATTGGCATCGGTCTCAAACTGGCGAGCCAGAAACCAGCCATTGGCCTCAGCCAGCTCTACCGCCTTGAGATAACAACCCATAGCCTTATCTTCTTTAGGGGTTAGAATCACCTTGGCGCCGAGAAAGCGCATCAGCTTGCGACGCTCTATGGACACACTAGTGGGCATGGTGGCCACAAAGGGGTAGCCTTTTGCCGCACAGACCATAGCCAGACCCACGCCTGTATTGCCGCTGGTTGCTTCAACCACTGTCTGCCCTGGCAGCAACTGACCGCTGCGTTCAGCCTCCTCAATAATGCTGATAGCCAGGCGATCCTTGACCGAACCCCCAGGGTTAAAAAATTCTGCTTTGACATAGAGCCGCACAGCCTCTGGCACTGAACTTTTGACCTGTACACAGGGTGTATCGCCAATGGTATCCAAAATACTATCGTACAACCTGCCGCGTCCCACTGTGGTTCTTGACTGATCCATAATTGCCTGCCCTTGTTTTATTTCATATCAGAGAGTTGTCTAACCAACTTACTTTCAGGGGGAATCTTAAAACAAAGGGCTCAGTTGTAAAAGCCAATCTCGGCAACATCAATTTCGGCGCTATGATCTCTACCATAGGCCAGCACACCTATGCTGCGAATACTGCCGGGCACTAGGGACTTGCGCAGCCAGGAGCCGGAACCCTTGAAATCCGCAAGGGGCAACCGGACTATCTGCCAGTCGCCAGAGGTCTCAAAGCCAGCCTGATAGTACTGCCAGGGTAACACCGTGCCCGAGGTGCGCAGGTGAATAAAATATTGCTGTGAATTGCCGCGAACTTTTAAATAAACACCGGTTGCGGAGCTTACAGAACCCTTGGCTATAGAGCGGCGAATCTGTATAAAACCACCGTTATTGTCAGTGGATACCTCACCCGTCATATGCGCGTAGCTCTCGCCGTCTCGGTCTATATAGTCCACAGTGCCAACAGAAACACCACCCATCACCTGGTCGCTAAAATAGGCCCATGCCTGCCGGGATTGTGCATCAAAATTATCAATCATTAGCTTATCTGCGCTCAGTGTGGATACAGGGGCAATTAGTAACAGCGAGAGAATAGACGCTTTGAATTTGTTCATAACAGGCTCCGAGGAAGGCTTAGCGTTTATATTGAGTAGGACAATAGCCCCTGCTCACATCTGGCGAGCGCAGAGACTGGTGTTTTGTTTTTCGACTGGTAACCCGCTTGCGCCACAGACGAAAAGAACGGGCTTTCACCTGCTGACGCATCAGACTGATTACCGCAGACTCATTGAGTCCAAAATTAAACTCAATGGCCTCAAATGGTGTGCGGTCCTCCCAGGCCATCTCGACGATGCGCGACAGCTCCGAGGGACTAAAATCTCTCACCAGGGGGTTTTTAACTGCAGATTCTGGCATAACTAGACTGGCCTGAGCTGATATTGTCCCAGTTTTACGCACTGGGGATAGCTTTGTATCAGGCTCTATATAAGAAAGCCCGCCATCAGCAGATGACGGGCCATTAACCAATAGGTTTCATGGTGCTCAAGAGCTCATAAGGCCAAACTTCTTGAGTAATGAGAGATCGCGCTTTACCCCCTCTTCTATATGGGATTCGATCAAATTGACACGCTGCTTGGTAAAGCTGTCTGGCACCACTTTTACGGCAACCAGTTTTTTGGGTTTCTCGCTGCTAGCTTTTTGCTCCTCAGTCCCGCTTTTCTTTTTAGCTAATGACATTCTAATCTCCTTTCAATAGCCTCAGGCTGTGTTCTAACCCCAGTCGCAAGCCGAATTGATCATACAACCACTTGTAATAATCCTCTCGACCTGCAGTAAAATAATTAACCTTACTTGCCTTGATACACAATACGTAGGGATAACTTCTCGACGGCCTATGGTAAATAGGATAGCAGAGAACTGAGCCCTTCTCGCTTTCCTCAAACATATGGTAGTGCTGGTCGACAGTTTTTTCTGCTTCTTTTTGAATATCTGGGATCACCACCACAGATTTGGTTGCCACGCAGTGCCTCAACGCGCTATCAGGGCAGTCGAGCTCAGAGATATCATGCCTTGGAGGCTCTCCCCCATGGGTATACCAACTCAAAAGCTCCCCCTCGGGCCCAATCTCTGCGAGACGCACATCAAAACCGACATTGCCGGAGATTTTCTCCAGAAATTTCCAAATAGTATTCACAGTAAAATAGATCTGCTGGTCCGGCTGATTAATTGATTTAAACAGCTGTCCCGGGTCGCTGTTATCACCTTTGCTTAAAAATGTCTCACATTCACCGCCAATACGGTCAGATTTGATACCCACAATATCTTCGAAAGCCTCTTTTAAAATGAGCGCATCTTCCAATTTTAAAATGCCACTTTTTTTAGCTATGGCATTGGCGATCTTGGGCAAAAAATTATAGACAGCTAAAAACAGTACCGCGCCTAAAAAAAGTCCTAGGCTGTAACTTGAAAGCCATTGAACAACTGAGACTGAGAGATTCTGATTTAAGACGGCAGCAACCGGCTCTCTGGTAAAATATAAGAACAGTAAAATCGGCAGGACATTGAGCACCGCCATTAGGATCACAACCCAGGGGCGATCTATGTAATCGACAAAAGAAAGGAAACGCTGGGTCCATCTTCCGTTTATTTTATGACTGATATTGCTCAAGCAATTTCCCTGTCATCTATAGCGGCGTTTGCCTAAGTATATTCAAGGAAATGGCAGTCTGCAGATTATTTTTCGCTGCCATACAGTCTAAGGACAAAATGGCCCGCCAGATCCAGGAGCTGAGTCCCAAAATCAGCCGCCCTACACCCCCGTAAACCAGAATATTATTTTGCAAAAAAAACCATTATAGTCTCAGTACAAAAATAAAAATCCTTTCCGCCAAGGCCCCAAGCCATGGGCTCATAAAAATAAGCGGATCAATGGAGGCACAGAATGGCCACTTACTCAATTAAAGATGCCCAGAAAGGGCTTATTAGCTATAACGACAAAAAACGCTACCTGTGGCTTATCTCTGTGTTTATGCCGGTCTTTCCGCTAATGGGCGTGTTTATTTTTTATCGGACCGGTGTTGAATGGACGCTCTGCCTGCCACTGCTGCTGAATTATACGCTGATGCCACTGCTCGACTGGCTGATTGGCAGTGACAGCAACAACCCTCCTGAGGAGCTGGTGCCCCAGCTGGAAGCCGACAAATACTACCGCTACCTAACCTACTTAACCGTGCCACTGCACTTTGTAACCCTATGTATCTTCGCCTATGTGGTGGGTACCAATGATCTCAGCTGGTGGTCAATTTTAGTCACCGCTATCATTGCTGGCGGTTACAGTGGGCTGGGTATTAATACAGCCCATGAACTGGGACACAAGCAAACTGGAATTGAGAAGTTACTGGCTAAAATTACTCTGGCTGTGCCCGCCTATGGGCATTTTTGCGTGGAGCACAACCGCGGGCATCATGTGCTGGTGGCCACCCCTGATGATCCTGCTAGTTCGCGCTTGGGTGAGTCAATCTATGCCTTTACCCTGCGCGAGATTCCCGGCACCTTTAAGCGCGGCTGGGAGCTTGAAAAGTCGCGCCTGCAAAAACAGGGCAAACAGGCCTGGTCGATCGACAATGAAATTCTCCAATCCTACGCTATAAGTGCAGTTCTGCAGGGTGCCCTGGTCTATGCCTTTGGCTGGATCATGGTGCCGTTTTTAGCCGTGCACAATGTCTGGGCCTGGTATCAGCTGACATCCGCTAACTATATCGAGCACTATGGTCTGCTGCGCGAGAAAAAAGACAATGGCCGCTATGAGCGCTGTCAGCCCCACCATTCTTGGAACGCCAACTATATTATGAGCAATCTGGCGCTGTTTCATTTAGAGCGGCATTCAGATCATCATGCCAACCCTATTCGTCGCTATCAGAGTCTGCGCAACTTTGAAGACATACCAGAACTGCCCAATGGTTACTATGGAATGTACTTACTGGCCTATATTCCCTGGCTTTGGTTTAAGGTGATGGATCATCGGGTTCTTGAGCTGCCCCATATTCAGGGCGACCTATCCAAGGTGAATATCTGCCCCAGCAAACGGGAGTCCATTTTCGCCAAATACGGCTCCAATTAAGCCCCTGCCCTCCCAGTTGCCAACCTACCCATTAACTGCCACCTTGGGCAGTTTTGGGCGCTGGGTGGCAATTTTGACCATTTCTCTTGATGTCTATATGGCATAGTTCGTCCGAATTTACAGTCTGACAGGTAAAAACCACTCTAATTTTGCTTTATTTTGCACATAGGGGTTGATACTGATGGCTGTGGTCAATAGAGTGTCGCGCTGTCGCCTGAAACACCGATATCTAGGGGCTTCAAGGCGGCACCCAACTTTAAAAAAATCCGACGCAAATCGGAATTATCTTCTACTTGAGGGAAAAATATGAACACCAAGCAATATAAATTATTGCGTCTGGCTGCTGTGGTTGCCGGCGTGGTTTCAACCGGATTGGCGCAAGCTGCAATTGATGAAATTGTGGTTACAGCCAATAAGCGAGAGCAATCTCTGCAGGATGTGCCCGTCAGCGTATCGGTTACCAGCGGTGAAACAATTCAGCGCGCCGCTATTGTTGATATTATTGATCTACAAACATCAGTGCCATCTCTGCGGGTCAACCAGCTGCAAAGCTCCGCACAAACCAACTTTACGATACGCGGTTACGGTAATGGTGCTAACAACCCAGGTATTGAGCCTGCGGTAGCTGTCTATATAGATGGTGTACCCAGATCTCGCTCTGCGTCTGCGCTTGCAGATCTTCCCTCCGTCGAGCGCATTGAGGTACTCAGTGGTCCTCAATCAACTCTTTTCGGTAAAAATGCCTCTGCTGGTGTTATCAGCGTCTCCACGCTGATGCCCAACGATAGCTTTGGCGGTATGATCGAAGCCACTGGCGGCAACTATGGTGCAGGCATTGTCAAAGGTACAGTCACTGGCCCATTGAGCGATACTCTGTCCTACAGGCTCTCTGCAAGCGACAACTCATCTGATGGATACGGCACGAATATCACAACAGGCACAGGCGTCAATGAGCGCAACCGCAGCGCAGTTCGCGGCCAACTGCTCTTCGAACCTTCAGATGATTTAGCCATACGTGTGATCGCTGACTATAACGAGATAGATGAAATCTGTTGTGCAGCTAGTGGATTAGTCTATGGAGGTGCAACTCAGGTGGCCGCAGGAATCGCTCTGCAACAGGGCAATGCCACTGCACCCATAGACCCATGGGCACGAAATTCAAACATGAACATTACCCCGTCCAATAAGCTAGAGGGCAAAGGTATTTCCATCCAGATTGATAAAGACCTGGATTATGCAACTCTGACGTCTATTACCTCCTCGCGTCGCCAGTCGTTGGATTCTGACTTCGATGCAGACTTTTCTCCAGCAGATCTTCTGGGCGAAAATAGAGTGGACTATGACATCAAAACCTTCACCCAAGAGCTTAGGCTGACCTCAACTACTGATGGTGACCTGCAATGGATGGTAGGTTTATTCCACACTGATGAAGAAGTTGATAGTGAGCGAACATTGAAATACGGCACTGATATTTTCCCATTCGCCGATTTCTTAATTGGCACGGCACTGCCCGGCGGACTCACCACAGTGGGCACATTGCTTACTCTAAGCGGCGCTATTCAGGCCGAGATAGCAGCGACCGGCAATACCGCACTTGCGGCTCTACTGGCCCCTACTGCAAACCCTGCTGATCAATTAGCCTATCTCGTTGGAGGAAACGCGATGGGAGTTAACTTGGCTGCTGGAATTCCTGCCCTGGTTAGCTCTTGGTATGTACCAGGTTCAGGTCTACTAGATGAATCCTTTCTGATGGAAGGGGTTGCCACATCTGTGTTTACTCAGCTGGACTATAACCTGGGAGATAAAACAACAGTAACCCTGGGCTTAAACTACACAGAAGACAAGAAAACAGTTGTGTCTGCGGTAGTGATTGACGATCCATTTGCCGCGCTTCCACTGGCTGGTGGACCTCTAGATGCCCTAACTGGATTGCAACTAGTTCCTCCATTCCCGGCATATGGTGGCGACGCAGACGAAAGTGGCGTTTTCAAATCAGACGATTTGACCCATACATTGCGCATTGCCTACGACATGAACGACTTTGTAACTGTATATGCCAGTCATTCCACAGGGTTCAAAGCTTCCTCAGTAAATTTGTCTGTTGATGGCCGCACTCCGGGTAACCGCGCTGCTGACCCAGAAGAAGCGACCAATGTTGAGGCTGGAATAAAGACCTCCTTCGACAATGGCTATTTAAATATCGCTTATTTTGAGCAGACAATTGAAGGGTTCCAGTCAAATGTCTTTGGCGGAACAGGGTTCAACCTTACCAATGCGGGTGAAGAAACTCACAAAGGTTTCGAGCTGGATAGTATGTTCGCACTGTCAGAGAATCTTGCGATAGGCGTCTCTGCTATGTATATAGATGCTATTTATGATTCGTTCTTAAATGGTACCTGTGATACCACGGGCCTAGCCGAGCCAGAGTACGCTTGCCCAGCCGGCCAGAGCACGCTTGACCTCAGTGGTCGCTCTCCCGCAGGTATTCATCAGCTGAGCTATAACATCAATGCAACTTACAACTTTGCAGTTTCGGCTGGAGTAGATGGTTTCGTTCGTGTTGAATATCTCCACGAAAAAGATGTCCGATTAGCCGACCTGATTCCATTCAGTATCGCTAACCGCGGCTCTGACAACCTCAATGCTAGCCTGGGCTTTAGCAGCGATAATGGCGGCTGGGATGCCATGCTATGGGGTCGCAACCTCACCGACCACAAGAGCCTGATCTCTGCCTTTCCAACGCCGGCACAGCCTGGTAGCTTCAGTGGTTATCCCAATGCACCACGCACCTATGGTTTGACTCTGCGCAAGAATTTCTAAGCAGCGCTACCAGAGGCAAAACTAAAAGGGGCGGCTCAAACGAGCCGCCCCTTTTTTATTTAGATTGTCTATCTGCCCTATTAACCGGGCTTTAAACCGCCAGCAGTTTTTTAACTCGGGCAAATCCCTCCAGGGCGAACTCTAGATCCTCTCGGCTAAGAGCCGCCGACATCTGGGTGCGAATCCTGGCTTTACCCTGGGCAACCACAGGGTAAGAAAAGGCCACAACATAGACACCCTGATTCAGCATTTCTGCGGCAAACCTTGTGGCCAGAGCTGCATCGCCGAGCATAATCGGCACTATGGGGTGCTCACCAGGCAATAGTGTAAAGCCCAGTTGCTCAAGACCATGTCTGAAGAACCTGGTGTTTTCCTGCAGCCGCTCTATTAACTCAGCTGAATTAGCCGCTATCTCCAGCGCCTTAATCGCCCCCGCAACCACTGGCGGTGCCACAGTATTTGAAAATAGGTAGGGCCGCGAGCGCTGACGCAATAGCGCCACTATGTCGCTGCTGGCGCAAGTAAAGCCACCGCTGCCTCCACCCAGTGCCTTGCCCAATGTACCTGTAATAATATCTACCCTGTCCATGCAGTTGCGATATTCATGGGTGCCGCGACCCTTGGCGCCAATAAATCCCGTGGCATGACAGTCATCAAAATGCACCAGCCCACCATACTTTTCAGCTAGATCACAGATCTTATCCAGATGGGCAATGCTGCCGTCCATAGAGAATACGCCGTCGGTAGTGATCAGTTTAAATCTGGCGCCTGCAGCCTCTGCCGCCTGGAGCTGAGTCTCAAGATCAGCCATATCATTGTTGCGATAGCGATAGCGGCTGGCCTTGCAAAGACGCACACCGTCAATAATGCTGGCATGGTTCAGCTCATCGCTGATTACTGCATCCTCCGGTCCCAGGAGGGTTTCAAACAGACCACCATTGGCATCAAAACAGGAGGGATAGAGTATGGTATCAGGCATAGCTAAAAACTGGCTTAGCTGTTGCTCTAGCTGTTTATGCAGGGTCTGAGTACCACAGATAAAGCGCACTGAGGCCATACCATAGCCCCATTCCTCCAGACCTGCTGCCGCCGCGGCATTAACCTGCGGGTGCTGAGCCAGGCCCAGGTAGTTATTAGCACAGAGATTTAGCAGCTGTTCCCCAGAGCCAACTCGCACATGGGACCCCTGGGGACTGGTGATCAATCGCTCCGATTTATATAAACCAGCCTCTTCAATGTCTCTCAACTGGTCACTGATATGCTGCTGAAATTCGTTATACATCCCCTGCCCTCCGAGTTACTGCCAATTTAAAATCACCTTACTTGCCTCGCCAGAGTTCATTGCATCGAAGCCAACTTGAAAGTCCTCAAACCCGAGACGATGGGTAATCACCGCGGAGATATCCAACCCTGACTCTACCATTACTGACATCTTGTACCAGGTCTCATACATTTCACGGCCATAGATGCCTTTGATCGTCAGCATATTAAAAATCACCTGACTCCAGTCAATGGCTATTTCCTCACTGGGAATACCCAGCATGGCCACTTTGCCGCCGTGACACATATTGGCCAGCAGGTCTTTAAAGCCTGAGGGGTTGCCCGACATTTCCAGGCCTATATCGAAGCCCTCAGACATGCCCAGTTGATGCTGTACATCTGCCAGATTCTCAGTGCGCACATCCACCGTATGAGTAGCTCCCAACGATTTTGCCAGGGCTAGTCGCTGAGGGTTTATATCTGTAATTACCACATGCCTGGCACCGGCATGTCTGCATACAGCAGCAGCCATGGCCCCTATGGGCCCGGCCCCGGTAATCAGCACATCTTCGCCGAGCAGGTCGTACTGCAGAGCTGTGTGAACCGCATTGCCAAGTGGATCAAATAATGCGGCTACATCCAGATCTATGCCAGGCCGGTGCTCCCATACATTAGACATGGGCAGAGCTAGGTATTCAGCAAATGCGCCCGATCTATCCACTCCCACACCACTGGTGAAAGCGCAGAGATGGCGCCGCCCAGCTAGGCAGTTTCGGCAGCGGCCACAGACCAGGTGGCCCTCTCCAGAGACAATCTGTCCCGCTCTAAAGTCATTGACATTAGAGCCCACATCCACAATCTCGCCAACAAACTCATGTCCTACTACCATAGGCACAGGAATGGTGGCTTGAGCCCAGCTATCCCAGTTATAAATATGCATATCTGTGCCACAGATAGCAGTGCGATTAATCTTAACCAGCACATCATTGATACCGACTTCCGGCTCAGCAACATCCTCAAGCCAAAGTCCCTTCTCGGATTCTCTTTTTACTAGCGCTTTCATCTTGGCATCAGCCCTGACATTGTTTAATATAAAGGAAATTATCTATTATCGTAGACAGTTGCTTTCCTCTATGCAAGATTAATTTCCCTTATAAAAGATATTTGGCACAGGTAAATTTAACCATGACCGATAACAGCACAGGACAGGCTCTGGGCAGCAAAGTGATAGAGCTGCGCAAAAAGCATAAGCTGACACTGGATCAGCTGGCCGCCACCTCTGGCGTCAGCCGCTCAATGCTCAGTCAAATCGAGCGAGGACAGGCCAATCCAACACTGACTGTAACCTTTCGCATTGCCCAGGCTTTTCATATGAGTATCGGCGAGCTGGTTGATCAGCCCTGGGCATCCTCGACCATTGAGGTGGTCCACGGCGAAGATAAGAGCAATCTCTTCCGATCAGACAAAGAGTGCCAAATCCGCACCCTGTCTCCGCTGCATATTGAGAAGAATATTGAGTTCTATGAGCTGACGATTGCACCAAACTCAAGCCTAACTAGCGCCCCCCACTACGAGGGCACTAAGGAGCTGTTAACCATTGCCAGTGGCCGCGCAACCCTAGTCTCTGGAGATAACAGTACTGAGCTGTCTGAGGGTGATTCGGCCCATTACCGGGGTGACCTTAAACACAGTATTATCAATGCCGGCGATACAGAGCTGGTATGCTATTTAGTGGTCACAGGATAAAAACAGAGACTATTGCTCTAATAACAACAATAAAGGGAGTATAGAAATGGAGCCTAAAAGCATCGCCTTCAACTCTGGGCCAGCGGGCAGCCACCATTATCATCAGTGGTCAGCGCAAAAACCCAAAGCCTGGCTGCATATCATGCACGGTATGGCTGAACACAGCGCGCGCTACGCTGATATAGCAGCCTTTTTAAACCAGCAGGGTATTGTGGTGACCGCCGGCGACCATCGCGGTCATGGGCGCACAGGAGATGGCATGGACAGCCTCTATCATATGGGTGACAGCAATAGCTGGAACCAGATGGTAGAGGATCAATGGCAACTTATTAACCATATTGCCGCAGAACATGAACTGCCATTAATTATTATGGGCCACAGTATGGGGTCCTTTATGGCGACTCGATTCTGTCAGCAACAGGGACACAGGCTTCAACAACAGCTTAATAATAGACTGATAGGTCTAGTTCTTTCTGGCTCAAACTATGACGCCCCTGCTGCTTTTAAGTTAGCTGCAGCTGTGGCCTGGGTCGAGCGCCTTAGATGCGGCAAGCGGAATAGCAGTAATCTTCTAGAGCAACTTTCCTTTGGCTCATTCAACAGATCATTTGCGCCAACTCGCACAGAGAAGGACTGGCTGTCCTCTGACCAAAAGGTGGTGGATGCCTATATCGCCGACCCCTGGTGCGGCGGTGCCATAAGTAGCCAATCCTGGTATGACTTTCTCAAAGGCTTGGCACAGCTATCTCAGCCGGAGGCCATGGCCCAGCTAGATTCAGCACTGCCGACCTATCTTTTTGCCGGAGATCTGGATCCGGTAGGCGGCAACGGCAAAGGCGTAGAAAAATTGCGCCAGGCCCTTATAACCGCGGGCGTTGCTCAGGTAGATATGAAGCTTTATAAACAGGGTCGCCATGAAATGCTCAACGAACATAATAAACAGCAGGTATACGAGGATTTGCTGCACTGGGTCAAAGACAGATTGCAGCCATAGCTACTTGGTAATGGTAAAGCGCTCCATGGCCCCGGACTTATCCCCCAGGCGCTCTCTCTTAACCGTGATTTTGTCACCATAGTAGGCGGCGCAGCCCTGGATCAGCCCCTCGGCTACATCGCCCAGGCAGCGGGGCGACTGATAAAGCAGCTCGAGAACATTGTCACTCACTTTGGTGCATTCAAATTTCGGCGGACGGGCGCCCGGATAGAGGGTTTTCACTTCTTGATGGATAAAGCTATCCACTTTTTCTAGCAGGGCAAAGGAGGAATCTAAGCCTTTAAACAGCTGGGGATAAGCGGCGATAAACTCGGCAAAATGGTACATGCCAAAACTTTTGGTTAAATTGGTCAGGGAAGCGCCGCTGTGTTTACTCAATGCCATTACCAGCGCAACCAACTCGGTATGGTCGTAGTCCCCAGCCGATGTATAGATGCCACCATTCTCAGGGGCCACTTCAGCCAGAATAGCGTCCAGGGTGTCCTGATCGTATTGGCTCTCCACCAGATCCAAGAACGAAATAAACAGCATGCCTTTCATATACCACTCCAATGCAAAACCCACTGGGCCTGCTATTTAACTTAGTCTACAAACATTGAGCAGTCTGCCTATAACAGCAGAATATTCACTATTGAATCAGCAGGAGTTTATTGAATATCAGGGGGCTTATAAAGAACTAACCTCTTTCCATACGCTGTCTGCAGTGAATTCCAAGGAAACCACAAATTCATGGGCAGACCAGTCTTCGATCATACTGAGTAGATACTTACCATCTGCCTTTCTGTACAGCTGATATCTCTGGCCTACCCGAGGAACAAAGTTATATGACGCACTGTAGGCGAGCTCATTGAGTTCAGCGAGCCTGCGTATAGCATCATATTCCCGGTTTAACAGATCAACGGCATTTTCAAAATAATTCTTGGTGAGAGACCCACGCTCAGAGAGAAATAGCGCCGTGTCCGGTAAAACTATGGCCGGAGCACTGGAGCTGGTGCCGAAGGGTAACAGGGCTTTGTTCGAGATGGACATTGTTCTGGCCTTGGGAATCAGTGATATATTGGCTTTTACGCAGAAATGCGGGGGGTTAGACCAGTTTTAAGCAGCTTTTCTTCCCACTCAGTGTCACTTCAGCGCTTCAGCTCAAACATGAGAAAACCCTGAAATACAGACAGAGGATCCGCATAGATCAGCGGCTGAGACACTAGCCCTAGCCACTGATCCTGCAAATCATACAGGCGATTAATTTAAGGCCAACTGCAATTGTTCTGCCGCTTAGCCTGCTATATTGCGTCCAACTTTAGGGCGTCAATTGGAACACTCGCACATAATCAACCAGCATACCGCGAGGGAACTGTGTCGAAGAAACTGGCGCGCCCGGCCAATTGCCACCTACGGCAACGTTCAGGATCAAGAAAAAGTCGTTTCTAAATGCCTCTGCACGATCAGAACCGTCGGCAATGGATACCGAGTGAGTCTGAACATCATCCACATACCAAACAATCTCGTCTGCCGACCACTCAATACTAAACACGTGGAAGCTATCAGAGTAAGTTTGACCACTCGAAAGTTGATGATTTGTCCCTGCAGACACTGGATTGTAGCTGGCGCTCAAACCGCCCCCATTCCAGTAGACATTGTGCACTGCAGTGTCTTCATTGCCCGGACCACCGATGGTATCTACAATATCTATCTCTCCGCTGTACGGCCAGCTAATGTCAGCGAAACTCTGCCCCAGCATCCAGACTGCAGACCACAGGCCTTTACCCTCTGCAACCACAGCACGAACATCTACCCTACCGTAGGTAAACGCAAAGTTGTCCTCGGTTTTAATACGAGAGGACGTATAGGCTCTGCCACCAAAAGTTTCCTTGCGGGCTTCGATGACCAGCAAACCATTTTCAACTGAGGTATTTTCTTCCCGATAGTACTCCAGCTCATTGTTGCCCCAGCCATTACTGCCAGTGCCAATATCAAAGCGCCACACATCAGTATTTAGCTCAGTGCCATCAAACTCATCAGAGAATACTTTGGTATAGCCGGCATAGGATTCTGCTGACTGGTAACCAATACTAGGGTCGGTCTTAACCCATTCAGAGAGAGTACCGCCAGTATTGCCTGAACTTGCACTTGGACCGCTAGGATTGGCGATCCAGCGTACATTATCTACCTGAAACACTGTAGAGTCATGGTCTGTGGCCCAGATTGCAAAGCCAATATCTACGGCTGATAGATTAAGTCCCTGATCAACAAGCTCATTTACATCGACCGATAATGCAACCCAATCTGAGCCGTCCACAGCGCCAAGGCCAAAGTCGCCCGATCCGCAGGGGTAAGTACATTCCGATTTCATGGTTAGCTTGTTATCACCACTTATAATCTTGACGTCAAACTCTATGGTTCCGCCAGCATAAGTAGACAGGTCGTAGGGGGTTGATGTCTGGACAATAACAAAGCCGAGCTGTGCGTCAGCCCCATGATTAATTTGCAACACATCGCCGCGCTCAGAGTCGCTTACCACTGACCAGCTAGTGCTTGGGCAGGTTTCATCAACACCGGTCTCACATCGGCCCCAACTTTTGGCCTCATCAACAATAATCAGCCCAGTATCCCATTCTGCTGAGGCTGCGCCTTCTTGAATAACAGGCAGATCATCGGCAACAACAGCGCTCGAGGTGGCATCTTCGACAGTGACTGTTCTAATTTCACTGGCTGTATTGCCAGCTGCGTCAGTTGCTGTATAGGTGAGCGTATAAACGCCCGCAGTGCCGTTGTCGACCACACCCGCACGGGTTACAGCGACTTCGCCATCAACGGTATCCACGGCTGTAGCACCGGCGTCAGACCAGGCATCACCTACGTTAATAGAAACTGCCTGGTCACCAGCCAAAGTAATAGCCGGTAAACTGGTATCAGCGACGGTGACTGTTCTGGTTTCGGATGCAATATTGCCCGCACTGTCGGTGGCGGAATAGGTCAAAGTATAGGTACCAGCTTCCGCAGAATTCACCTCCCCTGTTACGCTAATGCTCAGATTTGAATCTACATTATCGGTAACAGAGGCTCCGGGATCTATAAATTCTGTGCCCTGCTCATGGGACATTGATGATGACCCACTCAGAGTAATCACCGGTGCCCGGGTGTCAGCCACTGGGGAGCTAGCTGGAGATTCACTGCCACCTCCACCGCCACATGCCGTAAGTACAGCGGCGGTAATGCCAACGATAAGAGTTTTACTGGCGTGGTGTAACAGGTAATCTGAAAACATGAGACCCTCTAAAGTTATTATTTTGTTAATCAGTGCTAGCAAGGTAATTTTTTGTGGTCGCCATTGTGCAAGCTCGCGAAGTTGCCCTCCACAAAAATAAGACAAACAGGGATAGAGCTGAGATAAGAGGCTATTAATGCCCCGGCGGGGCTGCGTCGCTTTGCGACTTGTCCAGATTGCGCCGTAGGCGCAATCTGTGAACCTGGCGCTTTACGCTCGAATCCGCCGTTCCGGCGGTTAAATAAAAAAGGCCACCTTTTGCGGACGATTTGGAAGATCGAGGTACCGTTGGTGGGGCAGGATTTGATAGTAATAGCCTTTAGGCTATTACTACCCCGGCGGGGCTGCGTCGCTTCGCGACTTGTCCAAATTCCGCCGTAGGCGCAATTTGTGAACCTGGCGCTTTACGCTCGAATCCGCCGTTCCGGCAGTTAAATAAAAAAGGCCACCTAAAAGGTGGCCTTTTTTATTTAATTGGTCGGGACGGCAGGATTTGAACCTGCGACCACTACACCCCCAGTGTATTGGAGTGCGCTTCCTTATAAATCAATGACTTACGAGCGCCTATGACACAGAAGGCTCTTAAGGCGGGACACTACACTAGGCGGTATTTTGTATGAAAAACAGCTTAAAAGACATGGTTTATGAAGGTTCTCGTAAGGCGCTTAATTGGCAAATGCAGATCACAGTAGATGCTTTCGAGATGTTAATTTTAGCAGTGATTGTTGAGGTAATTTTTATCCTGTAATTCATCTAATTCCCCTTAAATCTCAACTACTCCAAGTTGTGAGGCATTACATTACCACACAGATCTGCCGTAAATGTATATCTAATACTCTCTATTCTCGAGTATTAGTCGGCCTGAATAACAACCAATAGATTGATTGCGCGCGCATGCATTTAGGTGTAATCTTTGCCGAATATTTTGTGGACTAGTCGCTTTAGACGCTAGCCCCAAACTTAAAAATGAGGTCGATATATTGAACAAAGAAGGCCCACATACATCGTTCGATATTGCCTATCTAGCAGGTGTCTCCCAACCGACCGTATCGAGAGCTTTACGGAACAGTCCGCTTGTCAGTGAGGGGACACGCAAAAAAGTCCAGGAAATAGCCAAACAGGTCAACTACAAAGTCGATCGCAACGCAGCCAATTTACGCACGAAAACCACCAAGACCATAGCTCTGCTAATATTTGAGGACCCTACTCTCGACGACTCGCAGATCAATCCGTTTTTTCTCTCTTTGCTCGGCAGCATCACACGTTCCTCAGCACTTGAAGGTTATGATTTACTGGTATCATTTCAGCAGCTATCAGAAGACTGGCATAGTGAGTATGAACTCTCACATCGCGCTGACGGAATCATTCTGCTGGGCTATGGCGATTATGTTAGATATCAAGAAAAACTACAGAAATTGGCAGATTCGGAAGCTCATTTTATTATCTGGGGGCCAATTGTCGATGGGCAAGCAGGTCATTCATTGGGTTGCGACAATTTCTACGGAGGCTATCTCGCGACCAAACATCTACTGAATATGGGTCATCGATCGATTGCTTTTATTGGTGAAGCAAATCATCACTGCCCAGAATATTTACTGCGCTATCAAGGCCATGAAAAAGCACTACTAGAACAGGATCTCAAACTGGACGCTTCTCTACTTCAGTTCTCCAGTAATCTTGAGTCCTCAGGTTATACCGCGACTATGACGCTACTGGACAAAAAGACTGAATTTAGTGCTATTTTCGCCGCCAGTGATTTGATGGCGATTGGCGCGATCAAGGCGCTTAATGAGTCAGGCAAACGAGTTCCCCAAGACATTGCAGTGGTCGGCTTTGATGATATTATCACCGCGTCTTACATTAATCCCCCGTTGACGACTATTCACCAAGATACTGGCAAATCAGGCGAGTTACTAGTCAAAAACCTTGTTTCTTTGATTAATGGAGAGAAGCTCAAATCAAGTCTAGTTGAGCCCTCATTGATTATCCGCCAATCCTGCGGTGCCTCTGAATAGGATTATGATTATTCCGCTGTGACCGGCTGATCTACCCGCAATGTAAACAGACCTGCCACGAGCATACTGCATCCACCTATCACCAAGGCATAGATTGGCTGACCATCAAAAAATCGACTAATCAGGAATCCGAGGATGCTCGCTGCCAATATCTGCGGAAGCACAATAAAAAAGTTGAAAATTCCCATATACAGGCCCATTTTCTTGAATGGCAGCACATTGGACAGCAGAGCATAGGGTACAGAGAGAATCGACGCCCAGGCAAAACCCACACCAACCATTGGTAACAATAGCCATTGTGGATCTTGAATCAGCACAAATGAGATAAAGCCAATACCACCTAGCCATAGGTTAATCAGATGCACCGCTCTTAGACTCAAAAATCGTGTCATGATCGGAATACTAATAGCGGCGACCACTGCGGTCAGATTGTAAGTCGAGAATAACACTCCCACCCAGTCTGCGCCAATATTGTAGGCCTCGGAGCTGGCATCAGCTGTGGCATAGTGAAAAGAGGTAACTGCGGCGGTGGTCGAACTCCACATTGCAAAAAAAGGAAACCAACTAAAGAACTGCACCACGGCGAGTTTTTGCATGGGCCGCGGCATATTAAATAGGTCGATCATCACATAAGAAAAGCCATTTTGATTACGACCTGCCGCTGCTAGAATTCCGGCTAGCAGTTGCAACAGACCAAACAGCGCCAGTCCGGCGGTGAGGATAAAGAGATTGCGATCAAGGCTGTTGATATTGTGATAGATCAGCACAGTGAGCAATAGGCCGGCGATCAGCCAGATACCCCCTCCCCGATAAAATTGCTGCGCAGAGCGCTGTGATTCAAGCACTACAGTCCGACCGGAAGCCTTATCTTCGGCGCGCTGAAATTCAGCTAATTGCTCCGGCGAATACTCTTCAGTGGAATAGACTGTCCACAGCACCGCCAGTAGAAAAATGGCGCCGCCAGCATAAAAGGCATATTTAACCGACAAAGGAATCTCACCTGCTACTGCAGTATTACTGATATCGAACCAATTGCTCATCATCCAGGGCAATGCCGAGGCAACGACCGCGCCGACCCCAATAAAAAAGCTTTGCATAGCATAGCCAAGCGAACGCTGTTTTGGCGGTAACATATCACCGACAAACGCTCTAAAGGGCTCCATGGAAATATTGATAGAGGCATCTAGAACCCAGAGCATACCGGCGGCAATCCAAAGGGTTGGAGAGTTAGGCAAAATCAGCAGCGACAAGCTGGCGAGAATAGCGCCGACTAGAAAATAGGGGCGACGACGACCTAGCCGGCCCCAAGTATTGTCACTCATATAGCCAATAATCGGCTGTACAACTAAACCGGTGATCGGCGCGGCCACCCAGAGTAGCGTCATATTATTGTAGTCTGCACCCAGAGTCTGAAATATCCGACTCACATTGGCATTTTGCAAGGCAAAACCAAACTGAATACCCATAAATCCAAAGCACATATTCCAGATTTGCCAAAACCCCAACTTTGCTTGTCCACTCATAAGATCATTCCTATTGTTTTTCTTGCAGACTGAATTATTTTACCACTCGACTCGCTGCTCACGGTGAGCCCAACAGAAACAGCAACGGCATATGCAATCGCTTCTGCCACGCATTTTCCGAATGGTTTTCACCCTCAGCAATAAAGGTTTGCCAATTCTCTTCGCTATAGCCTTTTGACTGCATCAATTTATCAACTTCGGCCTGCAACGGCGGATACAGTGCATCTAGGTCCTCTGTACCGTGATCAAAGTAGAATCTGTGGCGACCGGGCAATGGTACGGACTGATCGATATAGCGATAAAATGTATTGGGGATTGGGTTATTCTGCATATCAAAAATGCCCGGCCAATGAGATGACAGGCAGGCAGCACCGGCAAAAATCTCAGGATATTCCGCCAATGCATACATTGAAATCAACCCGCCCATACTTGAACCCATAATAAAGGTGCTCTCTCTACCTGATTTGGTCGCATAAGTGCTGTCGATAAAGGGTTTTAGCTCGTCGACCAAAAACTTTAAGTAGCTGTCTGAATATGGCGGCACAACAAATACACCACTACCACCATCGCGAGTTGCCTTAATAATGGTTGCTCGCTGGGTATCAGTCAGACTCAACCAGGGCTTTTCGGGAAAGTACTCGCTATGACGCAGACCATTGGTAGCGCTAGGAATAGCAACCACCATAAACGACCGCACCGAGCCTGCTGCAATTAGTTCAGCAGCGGTTTCATCAACACCCCACTCCTGCTGATTCCACGCTACACTAGCGTCGAATAGCCCCTGGCCATCATGCATATAGAGCACATCATAGCGCTTCTCGCTACTGTAGTTATCGGGCAACCAGACGTAGATATTTCTCGATGGAATATACGCTGATGAGAAGTTTAAATGAGTGATAAGCTTTCCACTGGAGACTCTCGGCATCCGTTCCACGGACAGAACGCCCGCCAAACAGGTCTCAGTCAGTAGCAATAACACCGCAAATAGAGTGACTTTTAGTCGCGTATTGATGCTAATCACCTTTCGATCCCTTTGTAGCGAACCCAATCGAAATCGACAAAATCTGTGGTCGACTCGCCGTTGCTAGTGGTGTACAGCCCCATATAGGCGCCGGTATAACCGCGACTCAGCAGTAGGTCAGCCCTAGTCTCGACAAACGGCATCCAGCTCTGGCCTTGATCTAAGGAGTAACCAAAGTAATAGCTCTGGCCGGTGGCTTTGACACGCAAGCGGATCTCGCCCTGATAGTTTGCCATTGGTGTCTGCGCCAAAACCTCGAGTGACTTCTTGGGTAATGCGGCCATAAGTTGCAAGCTGTAGCTGTCATCTCGTCGGACGATGGTATAACTCAGATAGTTGTTGTCCTTTTGAAACAAATTAACACCCGCCTCAACATTATTGGTCGAGGAGGTAAATTCCATAGCGACCTGATATTCAAAATCGCTCTCTGTTTGGCGAATTCCCATTAGGCTAGCGCGACCGCTGTTAGTCGGCACGGCGGGGCTGGTAGTCAGTCGTAAATAGCCTGGACGCTCGGTTGTGGAGTATAGGCCTGACGCAGGCATGCGTCGAAAGTTCCACTGCAAATCTAATTCGGCTGTATCGAACTGATCGATAAATACAGTTTTTGGGTGCTGCTGACGATCACTAAATGGCAATGGATTAATGCGCTCGACCTTGCCAGTCAGTGGTGCAACTACCGGCCACTCATGACGCACCTGCTTCCACTTATAGGGTTCTCGTTCCCAAATGACTGGCATCAGATGCGTCTCTCTACCCATATTGGAACCCCGTTGCTCATCGCCACGTACGCCCAGAGCAACCATATACCATCGACCATCCGCTAGCTCAACCAGATCACCGTGACCAGTGCTGTGTACCCAATTGTCATAGGACAGATGTCGAGACGTAAGAATTGGATTTCTTGCATTGCCTATGTAGGGGCCAGTAATTTTATCACTAACGGCAATGGTGACTGCATGATCAAAACTAGTACCACCCTCTGCGACCATAAGATAATAACGTCCACTGCGCTTATAAATATGCGGCCCCTCAGCCCAGATCGCACCGTACAAGGCACCACGCCAAAGGAAATGACGAGGCCCCTTGAGCTGCCAACTCTGTGAGTCGAGCTCTTGTAGCCAGATCTCGCCCTCGCCTGGGTAGTTTGGCTTATTCGGCGCATGGGTGCCCACGTACCACACGCGGCCATCATCATCAAAAAATAGATCCGGATCTATACCTGGTGCACCATCGATAATGTAGGGGTCGGACCAAGGGCCACTGATATTGTCCGCTGTCACAACAAAATTAATCATTTGTGCAGGCTGTGTGCTGCCAACCGGTTGATAGACATTAGTGGTAATAATGTAGAACTTATCACCTCGACACCGCAACGTTGGCGCATGAATACCGCCATTTGACTGCACATCGAGCAGATTAATGCCGGCGTAGACCTGCTCCGAGCGATGCAGGCCATACCCCACTAACGTCCAATTAACTAGATCATTACTCTGGTGGATTGGCAGTCCTGGAAAGTACTCAAACGAGGAATTAACCATGTAAAAGGTATTATTTACTCGGCAGATACTGGGATCCGGATAGCCACCAGGCAAGATCGGATTAGTAAAACTGACTTCATTAGCATCGCTGTAGTAGGTCGACACTAGTAACGCCGCGATTAGCATCAGCCTTATGAGCATTTTTTTGTAGCATTTGAAAAATAATTCTTTATAGGACAGTTCTTTTTCATAGCTCCCTCAATGATCATTCGCGCCCAAACATTCATGCCAAGCCAAGCGACATGCCTAAATTGCGCTTACCGCAACTCAAGAATAACAGCCGATTTTTCTGGCACCACAAGGGGTTTTTCTATATTGACTACTGCACCGTTTATCACCTCAATGCCCGTAACTGCGTCACCAATAGTATCTGCATATTGTGCTGTGTCGACGCGACGCATTTCATTGCTGTTATTCATAATCACCATCACCTTCTGCCTATCTGACACTCGAAAGTAGGTATACAACCCATTAAATGGCGCGTAATGTATCAATTTACCGTTATGAATTGCATCCGCACCTTTACGCCAGTTCAACAGCTTGGTTATAAATTGCTGTGCCCCTTTTTCAACCGCAGTTAACCCCTCGCCGGTAAAAGCATTGATCTTGTCACCCCGCCATCCACCAGGGAAGTCACTACGGATAATGCCGTGTTCACCGGTGCCAGGATTGGCCATCAGTATCTCGGTACCATACAGAAACTGCGGGATACCTCTGGTGGTCATCAGGAATGTCATCACCATTTCAAAACGATCCAAGTGCTCATCTAACTGAGTAAAGATGCGGCTCTGATCATGATTGTCAGCCAGTATCACCAAATTGTCTGGGTCAGGATAGATAAAGTCACTGGACAGAGATTGATAGATTCGCACCAGACCCGAGTTCCAGTTCTCCTCCTCAGTCACAGCCTGAACTAATGCATGGCGTAGCGGAAAGTCCATCAAACTGGGCAATCCGGAGTCAAAACCATCCTGATTGATTTTGCCTCGTTGCCAGTAGGATACGTTGACAGGATTTTCTGCAGTTTCCTCGCCGACTAGATTAAAATTAGGGTATTCACGTAACACAGCATCGGTAAATGGACGCATAAATGCCTTTTGGATATAAGGCCAGGTGTCAATGCGATAGCCAGAAAGGCCAGCCGTTTCAATCCACCAAATACTGTTTTGAATCTGATATGTGGTAACAAAGGGGTTATCAAAATTCATATCAGGCATGGTTTCGACAAACCACCCATTGGACATTCGTTTACGGTCAGATGGTGCCGCATGAATATCTTGGATCGCTTCGCGACGACTATTGGTGCTAACATATTTGCCACCGTAGTTTATCCAGTTTGCGAACGGCAGATCGCTCATCCAAGGATGCTCAGAACCAATATGATTAGGTACTAGGTCATGAATAATACCGATGCCGTGCCCTGCGGCTCGTCGCGATAATTCTGCGTAAAGCTCGTTACTGCCAAAACGCGGATCGATGCGATAGAGATCTGTTGCGGAGTAACCGTGATAGGTCATCTGGGTCATATTGTTTTCCACCATTGGGGTTATCCACAACTGAGTGATACCCAGATCCTGCAGATAATCAAGGTGATTAATAATGCCCTGAATATCGCCCCCGTGCCGACCGATATGATGGTTTCTATCGAGACCCTCTTTCATCGACAACAGCTGGTCATTGCCTTCATCCCCATTGGCAAAACGATCCGGCACAATCAAATAAATAACATCTTTTGGAGAAAAACTTTGACGCTGTGCAGAGCCCGACTCGCGCTTCTGTAATGGATATTGCCATGTGGCAATAACCTCACCCTGATATTCAAAAGTCAGCGGAATAGTGCCGGCACTAATGTTTTTGTCCATTTCGAGGTCGACAAACAGATAATTGCTGCTATCGCCCGGCGTGGTGTCAACTATCTTAACATCGGGATGATCAGTCACAACCTTGGCCTCAGAAATATCCTCGCCGTAGACCATCAACTGAAGATCGGGACTGGCCATTCCTGCGAACCAGTTAGGCGGGTCGATACGATCAACTGCGGTGTGACCAACGCTACTAAATAGCGTTAATCCAATGATCAAGATAGCTTTGATTTGACTCACCATTCCCTCCAATGATTTTGTTTGATTACTCCGAATGACACCGCGTTTCAATAACGTCATGCCTGCTTTTTAATTGTAACTCTTAGCGCTTGATTACACTGATAGCAAAACCGCCACCGGGCGCCATATCAATGCCCAACGTCGACTGATTATTGACTTCTAGCGACTCGATCACCGTGCTGTAAGGGTTACTCTGCCAGTCCGCGTCAGCGCCATCGCGGTAGAGTGTCGCCAGGTAATCCCCCTCATCGAGAAAATCAAAATTAAGCTCGAAACTACGCGCCTGTTCGTTAGTAATGCCACCGACAAACCAGTTATCAGAATCGCGCTGCTGCCGAGCGTAAACGACAAACTCGCCGACATCCCCATCCAGCGGCAGACTCTTCTGCCAGTCAGCGGGCACATCTTTTATGAACTGAAATAACTCGAGCTTTTCATCGTAATTGCGTGGCAGATCAGCCGCCATTTGCAGTGGACTGTAGAGCACCACCATAAGAGCAAGCTGCTTGGCGATGGTTGTTCTGATACGACTCGGATCCTCCTCACCTTTGAATAACAGATCGAAGACTCCAGGCGTAAAATCAACAGGACCCGCCATCATACGAGTAAACGGTAGAATAGTGGTATGCGCAGGCTGATTGCCATCGGACCATGCATTGTATTCTTGGCCACGAACGCCTTCTCGCGTCATAAAGTTAGGGTATGTTCTGCGCAAGCCAGTAGGCTTGATCGGCTCATGCATATTGATTGCAATCTCACGCTTGGCTGCCTCTACAATCGATTTTTGATAATGATTGACCATAAACTGACCGTGATTCCACTCGTATACGACACGTCCATCAGACATCATCTTGTCACTCAGTTCACGCGGATAACCGTTAAAGAAACCGACATAACCAGTCTTCAAATAATGCACACCCAGCTCTTGATAGAGATCATAAGCCTGCTCCATCTGACGCTCATAATTACCAACTCCGCCGGATGTTTCATTATGCAAAATCAGTTCAACATTCTTAGCCTCGGCATAACGAGCAATCTCTAACAAATCAAAAAACGGATTGGCATGGGTGAAGTCGAATGCATTGGCATTGGCAATCCAATCCCCATCCCAGCCATGATTCCAGCCTTCTACAAGGAACCCATCGAGACCGTGCTCCGATATAAAATCGATATACCGCTTAGCTTCAGAGGTGGTAGCACCAAGTTTAGGCCCCGTAGCCCAACTATTCTCACCGATGTGCATACCCCACCAAATGCCCATATAGATACCTGGTTTGATCCATGACACATCACCCAACTTATTGGGCTCATTTAAATTTAAAACCATATTGGATGACAGTAGTTGTGTGGCACTGTCGCCCAACTGTAGGGTTCTCCAGGGCGTATTAAAGGCACCGGTGCGTCGAACCTTTATACCATCGTATGCAGCGACCAACTCGGCATTCAAGCCACCATTGGCGGAGCCACGCAACACCATACTCGAATAGTCAATCAGCGCAGCCTCATGAATAGTAATATATCGATCAGAGGTTGTTTTTAGAGTTAACGGAGTATGTGAAACCGACACAGCATCAAGATCTGAGCGAGTATATTCATACTCATAACGATCCTTCTGCAGTGCCTTCAACCAATGCACTTGACTGTTTCGATCGGCAATATTGAACTGAGTCAATTCGTCACTGATCAAAAGCTCAGAATCATGAAATTGCTCATCGAATTCATAGCGAAAGCCAATACCGTCATCAAAAACGCGTATGCGTAAATCCAACGTTCTGATACCGTCACTAAGCTCAACCAGTTGCTCGCTATAATGGTTTCTGACAAATTGTCGTTCTCCCCATGGCTGCTCCCATGTTTCATCAACCGTTCTCTCCTCTATCAGACGCACTGAAAGCCCATTGGCGAAAGACTCAGCATTGGCAAAACGAAAACCTAACTGTGATTGGTTAATTATCTGCTCACCAGACTTGCTTACCGAGTAATGCACCCCGCCCTGCTGATTTACCTGAAGAACGAAACTAACCTGCTCGTCAGGTGAACTAACGGACAGCGTAGATGATTGATCAGCACAGCCCGCCAACAACGCGATAACTGCAATAAAGAAAAATTTATTCAGGGTCATACTTAACTCCAAGGGCATATCTTAATGGCAAGGATATCGCAACCGAAGAGATTATTTGAATGAATACGTATGCTTTTTTATGATTATAATCAACGCCTAAATGATGCTCGAGAAGAGCTTGCAAGAAACTCGCTGTGACTAGGAAAACCATCAACTGTAGAACCGATTAAGGTTTTCAAATCCATCAGCATTCCCTCTAGCTGATCATCACTAATACTATCCGCTGTCGGATGATAATCTCGTGGCATAACGCCCTGCCCCATCATAACCTGCTGCCAAGCGACTTCGGCAAATAGTTGCTCATGCTCTTTAAAAACCTTACCCGCCGACTGAAATAAATCAATTCTGTGTCTCAATGAATCTGGGATCGACATGGTCTGACGATCTATCCAGAATTGGCTGTCAGTTCGGGAATTTAGTCTGTAGTGCAGAATAATAAAATCGCGGATATGCTCAAATTCATTTTTCGACTGACGGTTGTATTCATCAATTTCCGATTGAGCGATACCATTGTGCGGAAAGTGTTTGATTAGTCGCAACAACCCCGACTGAAGCAAATGAATACTGGTTGACTCCAATGGCTCAAGGAAACCACTAGCAAGACCAAAGGCAATGCAATTTCGATTCCATTGCAGCTTGCGGCGTCCAGTCTGGAACGGAATCACTCTTGGCTGAGCGAGAATTTCACCGTCAAGATGATCCAGCAGAGTCTGTTCTGCCTCATCATCAGCAATATAGCTACTGCAATAGACATGACCATTGCCCGTGCGATGCTGCAACGGAATGCGCCACTGCCAGCCAGCTTTATGAGCAATCGATCTAGTGTACGGGGTAATTTCACCCGTTGAGGTTGTCGGCACCGCTATCGCTCGATCACATGGCAACCAATGGGTCCAATCTTCGTAACCGGTGTGCAGTGCCTGTTCGATAAGAAGACCGCGGAATCCTGAGCAGTCAATAAACAGGTCGCCACTGACGATCTCACCATTTTCCATTACTACAGACTGAATAAAACCAGTTTCTGAATCCAGATTAGTATGAGAGATAATGCCCTCAAGTCTCTGGACACCGTTTTTCTCACTGTACTTGCGTAAATACGCAGCATAAAGGCTAGCATCAAAATGGTAAGCATAAGATGTTCCCGCCAAACTAGTACCAGGGATCATATCCAGCTTAGCAAACTTGTTTTTAATCGCCGTCTGATAGTTAAGACAAAAATCCCAGAAGTTAGAATTTATGCCCAACTGCTGACTCTTAACCCAAAAATGATGAAAACTACAAAACGGGAAGTCTTTACCAATATTCCCGAAGGCATGCATATAACTGTCACCAATGCGATTCCAGTTCTCAAACTGAATACCCAGTTTAATGCTGCCATTGGTCTCTCGAATAAAATCCGCCTCATCAAAACCAAGCGCGTTATTGAAATTGATTATCGGCGGAATCGTTGCTTCACCTACGCCGACAATACCAATAACATCGGATTCAATCAGTTTGATATTAATTGTTTTGCCGAGTGTTTTCGCCAACAGCGAGGCCGCATTCCAACCGGCGGTACCACCACCAACAATAATCACATTTTGTATTTTTTTAGTTTTCACTTCATCTCCCCAAAAAAAAGCCCCTGCGATCATGCCTTGCAGGGGCTTCAGTTTACTACCGTTTAAGTTTCAGAGCAGATCGCCCCAAAACAGACTTAGAACATATAGCTAAAGCCCAGACGATAGTTCTTACCATATTCCTGGTAGTCTCTGGTTTTCAGCGCCGAGCCCTGAGTCGAGATAAAGGGCTCATCGGTCAAGTTAGAACCCTGCAGATAAACACTCAACCCCTCCAGACCTGAAATACCCGCATCGCCAAAGTCGTAAGCAATCTGCGCATCGACGATAGTCTCACCGAGAATATCCACCTGATTGGTGCTGAAGCCAAGGCCGTATACTTCGCCTTTAAAGTCATCTCGCTTGCGCATACTCGCTCGCAACTGCAGACCATTCTTCTCATAGTATACCGTTGCATTCTGAATGCTGTCTGATAAACCCGGCAATTGGTATTCGTTACCATCAGGGGTGTTTATATCAGACGAAACCCCAGTATGACTGGCAATCAAGCCCCAGCCGTCAAGGCCCTCACTGAGCATGCTCAGCGGTAGCGACAAAGAAACCTCATAACCTTTGAGGGTGCCGTCACCGCCATTGACCTTACCGTAGACAGTAGCAGAGGTGCTACCATTAGCTGTCACGGCATTGGCCGCAGCGAGGTAATCTGAAACATCAATCTGGCTGTTACCATCAAAGATCCACTGATCGAGATCCTTCCAGAACAACGCGACAGAAAAGTAGCCTTCTTCACTAAAGTAGTTCTCATAGGTCAAATCAACACCCAGAGCCTCCTTCGGCTCTAGAGAAGTATTACCACCGTTGGCGGAGATATAGTTTCCATTCTCATCTGGCGTTGGGCTCGCGGTGACGCTAAATGATGCATTCATTTCGTCCATACGTGGGCGAGACATTGTCTTGGCAGCACCAAAGCGTAGCGACTGAGTATCGTCAAGCTCCAGCTTCAGATTCAAACTAGGCAAAATATTGTTGTAGTCATGACTGACGTTCTGTACAACAATACCATCAGGCTCAACCGCATTTCCGCGCGAAGACTGCTCAGTTCGCACGTAACGAATACCAACATTACCTGACAGCGGCATGCCTGCGAACTCAGCATCAATATTAGCCATGGCAAACAGCGAAACCACCTCTTCGCTAACCTCCCAAGAGTTAGTCGCATGATTTGCAGTCTCTTGAGTCAGAGAGTAGCGCCCATCACGAATCATCGCCATTGGGTTGTAAGCGATCATGTCGCCCATACCAATGAAGTCTAGAGATACAGAACCTAGATCGTATTCGGCAGGCACCGGCAACATACTAGGAAATGCAGTTAGAGTCATAAAATAACCGTCAGACAGCTTACTCTTAGTTCGATCACGATAAGATACACCATACTCGATATCGCTGATTGCTCCAGCATCGACTACCTGCTTGGCTGCAAACTTCAATGCGGTGAGTTCATCATCAATCTCAGGTGCGTTAAGAAAGCCATCTTGTGCGGCGTTTTCATAGTCCGTCCCAGTCGCCCCAAACTTCTCATTAAGAGAACTCTGCCAACCCCAGGTCAATGGACCACCTAGTAAGATAAGGCTGTTGTCGCTGTAATCTAGGCCCGGATCAAAAATCGCACCGGCACCGCCTGGGTTCAGGGTATATCCGATGGTATCAGGAGCGCCTTCCGCATTACCACGTCCAGTACCTGCGTAGCTTTCTAGGCTATAGATCTGACGATCAACCTGCGAGTGGCTGACATCAAATTCAAAGGTCAAAGAGTCGCTGTAATCGAGCTCAGCATTAAAACCGAAAGACTTGAGCTTAGCATTACGCTCCTCATAGTCATTGCGTACAACAACGCGCTGACCTTTGGTAACAGCCGATGTAATCAGACCACTTGCAGAATCAATAACGAAGGAATCTGGATCTTGACTGCCCTGACCCCAGGCAAAAGGAACTTCAATTCCACGAAGGATCTTTTGATCTGAGAAGTCGACATAGAGCGCATCAGTAACAATGCGTAACGTATCACTGGGCTCTATTTCGACCACCAACATAGCCGAATCACGATCAAGCGTTGAAGAGCGGACGAAAGGCTTAGCGCCACCGAGGATCGCATAGTTAGTGCCGTCGACATCCTTATCTGGGAAACCCCATGAATTCCAACGATTTTCTTGATTGGGCGAGCTCATCGCAGAGTAAGCAAAAGCAACACCAATAGTTTCATCAGCAAAATGCTCGACCCATGAGAAAGTACCACTTACACCATTGTCATCACCGTCAGGGTTAAGTTTGCCAAGACCATTATGTTCCAGCTCAGCCTTCAACTGCAGACGACGCTCTGCTTCCAGAGGACGAATAGAGCGCATGTTGACAACACCCGCAATACCTTCGGCTTCAAGGCTGGCATCGGGCGTTTTGTAGACATCGGCACCGGCCATGATTTCCGATGGATAGAGATCGAACTCAACACCTCGGTTATCACTGATAGACACCTGCTCACGACCATTAAAAGTAGTCGCACTCTCATTTTCACCAAAACCACGTATGGTAATTCGGCTAGCGCGGCCATCTAGGCGCTGCGCAGCTAAACCAGGCAGACGAGCCAATGACTCAGCAATACTTGAATCAGGCAATTTTCCAATATCTTCTGCTGAGATAGATTCGATTACCGAGCTACTGTTACGTTTAGCCTCGACTGAATCAATAATGCTTTTGCGGAAGCCCGACGTAACAATGACTTCTTCAATCAGCGCTTCTTCCTGAGCGCTAGACTGTGTTGCTAAAAGGCCTCCAGACATAACCAGCGCCACAGAGATTCCTGTGGCTAGCTTGGAACGCTGAAAAGTTTTCTTATGTATCATAAATCCCCCGATCATCAGAGTTAATGTATTTTTGTTTTTTAACGCAATCAAGAATACCGTCAGCGATTAAAACTCCACAAGCAATTACATACGTATTCATTTACCAGTCAATACAACGGCCAAATTTATTACCCACATCAGAAAGACATTTAACCCATTGTTTTCTATATCACTTTTTTTATTTAATTTGCCATAGTTTAAAAAATTTCAGTCAATTTCCAGCAATGAATAGGTATGCATAGGGTTGCCTCAAAGGTTCGAGATAGCGTTTCATACCGTGACACAACCGGCATCGTTTCGCTTTAATACGTTCACGAGGCTACTAACATCTGACTTTTGACACGCGATAGATCATTATGGGTAACATACAAAATCCTCAACTCTCCCATGAATGGTGGCGTGGCTCAGTCATTTATCAGGTGTATCCGCGTAGCTTAAAAGATAGTAACGGCGATGGTATTGGTGACATTCCCGGTATCACTGAAAAGCTTGAGTACATCGCCAATCTCGGTGTAGAAGCAATCTGGATCTCTCCCTTTTTTGAATCACCAATGAAAGATTTTGGTTATGACGTCAGTGACTATCGCAATGTGGATCCTATTTTTGGCTGCAACCAAGACTTTGAAGCATTAATCCGCCGCGCCCATGAACTAAATCTTAAAGTCATTATTGATCAAGTTCTCAGCCACACCTCAGATCAACATCAATGGTTTAAAGAGAGCCGCCTGAACAAAACCAACTCGAAAGCAGATTGGTATGTGTGGGCTGATGCAACAGAAGATGGTCAGCCACCAAATAACTGGCTGTCTATTTTTGGTGGGTCTGCATGGCAATGGGATGAAGTACGAGGGCAATATTATCTACACAATTTCCTTGTCAGCCAACCAGATCTGAATTATCACTGTTCCGAGGTCCGTAAGCAGATGCTTGCCGAGGTGGAGTATTGGTTGCAACGCGATGTCGATGGCGTGCGTCTAGATGCAATCAATTTCTGTTTTCATGATAGCCAACTGCGCAGTAATCCTCCCAAACCCGTAGCTGAGCGAACCGGCCGAGGTTTTTCTGCGAATAACCCCTACGCAGCGCAATATCATTATTTCGATAATACGCGACCAGAAAATATAGCGTTTATCGAGAGCTTGCGTTGCCTCCTAGATCGCTACCCAGGAACAATGTCTCTGGGAGAGATAAACTCCGAAGACTCTTTGAAGACAATGGCCGAATACACCGACGGTAGCAGACGTTTGCACATGGGTTATAACTTTGAATTGTTAGCCGATGATTTTTCCGCTGAATATATCCGCTCAACAGTGGCGAGTGTGGAACAACAATGTAGTAATAGCTGGCCCTGTTGGGCGGTAAGCAACCACGATGTTGCGCGTGTGGTATCACGATGGGGCAATACGTTTAATCCACTACAGAACCAAGAAAAAGTGGCTAAATTATTAATTGCCCTACTCGGCTGCCTCCGTGGAACCATCTGCACCTACCAAGGTGAAGAGCTTGGTCTGACTGAGGCGAGCATCGAATTTGAGCAACTACAGGATCCCTTCGGCCTTGAGTTTTGGCCGGACTTTAAAGGTCGTGACGGTTGTCGGACACCGATACCATGGAACCCAACAATGCCCAATATGGGCTTTTCCGATGCCTCGCCTTGGCTACCAATTCCTTCTGAGCATAAAACACGCAGTGTTTTTGATCAGGAAAATGATCCACATTCGGTGCTCAACTTTTATCGCAACTTTTTGCACTGGCGCGGCACACACGACTGTATGAAGTGGGGAACTATTAAATTTCTCGATCACGGTCATAATATCCTTGCCTTTGAAAGGGAGTACAAAGAAGCCCAGATGCAAATGTATTTCAACTTGGGATCCTCTACCGAGACAGTTTCACCAGTGGGGACCACAGTGAGTTTATGTAGTGAGGCGGTCCATATTGAAAATTTCTCTGCCAGCACAACAACTGAGGTTACCCTTGAACCTTGCAGTTTTATCTGCACTCGCTAATGACGGATATACATGCAGTTCCTTACCTATAAAAATCCGAGCCACACATACTCAATTGGGTGCGCTTATTTAAAATTTGGAAATATTCTAGCCACCACTCAATAGCTTGTTTTGTCCAAGTTCCTTGCACTTTATAGCACTTTTTATAATCAGTTACTCTCATAACACTGAAAGCGGAATAGTTTTAAACGAACCACCCGTTGAATTTTTATAAAACCCACACATTAAAGGTCCGACTTCATCACATGGAGCCAACCAAGTGACGCAAGGATCATAGTGGGCTGGCTTAAAAACATCCGCAACTATCATCTGAGTAAGCCTTTTTCCATACTGATACATAGCACCTTGATAAGCCGATTAGCTTTGCATCTTTGTGAAAAGATATTTGTACGCGGGATATCAAGTTTTATGCTGGGAGTGCAAGGTTTAGAGGTAAGAAGAATGATGCGGAATTTGATAAAGATTTTCTGAGATCTGGATAGCGCGCCCTATCACACGCTACCACACATCTCTGCAACACGGCTGAATAAGGCCGAAGCAGACCTCGATGATATTGCAATGGTTGGTGGTTGGAAAAGCCTTGATGCGTGTAGACGCGATGTGAAAAATAGTCAGCATAGAGCGCGTGAAGTGGGCGCTAGAATAGATAATTTCTTCTAGGCCACTACACTAGTTTATCTGCACAAATCAGACCCAAGAAGCACTGGGTAAATAACACTAGAGGTGTTGTGCTTTGGGGGTCTATAACCCATTGATTTATAACGGGAAAAAAGTTGGTCGGGACGGCAGGATTTGAACCTGCGACCACTACACCCCCAGTGTAGTGCGCTACCAGGCTGCGCTACGCCCCGATTCGTGAGGCGCAATCATACAGATCGGGCCTTTTAATGCAACAGTTTTGGGTGAAGTTAGCTACTTCTGAATCAGTCTTGACCCAGAGCCTCTAGCAGGTCTTCCAGTTCAGAGATAGTCTGGTCGAGTAGCTGTTTGTAGGGGGTTTGCTCTTGTTTGCTGGACTCGCCTTCGAGTTTCTGTCTGGCACCGCCTATGGTAAACCCGTGCTCATAGAGCAAAGAGCGAATTTGGCGTATCAGTACAACATCTTGGCGCTGGTAGTAACGGCGATTGCCGCGGCGTTTAACCGGGCTCAGGCTGGGAAACTCCTGTTCCCAGTAACGCAATACATGGGGCTTAACTGCACAGAGCTCGCTGACCTCGCCGATGGTGAAGTAGCGCTTGCCGGGGATAGTTGGCAGTTCGTTGTTGTTACTTGGTTCCAGCATAGGTCTCTACTCTTGCCTTGAGCTTCTGCCCAGGCTTGAAGGTCACCACTCGTCGTGCGGAAATAGGAATATCTTCACCTGTCTTCGGGTTGCGACCTGGCCGGCTACTTTTATCGCGCAATTCAAAGTTACCAAAACCGGATAACTTAACCTGGTCATTGCTCTCCAGAGCAGCACAGATTTCGCTATAAAACATCTCTACGATTTCCTTGGCTTCTCGTTTATTGAGGCCAAGCTCGTCAAATAGCATTTCTGCCAAATCAGCTTTGGTCAACGCACCCATTTCCTAGCACCTAAATTCAGACTCTAAGTTCGACCAAAATTTTGGTCAGCCCCTGAGTTCAGCCTTAAATTTACTTCCGAGTTCTTTGATCACCCGATCTATCGCAAGATTAATTTCTTCGTCGGTAAGAGTGCGTGAACTGTGCTGAAACGTCAAGCCTAGCGCAACACTTTTTCCTTTGTTTTCAACATCTTTGCTGTGATACACGTCAAACAACTTTAAATTTGTCAGCTGATCGCCAGCCACAGCTTCAGCAGCAGTTAACAGCTCCCCCGCCTGCACAACATTGTCGACAAAAAACGCTAAATCACGCTTAACTTCGGGGAACTTGCTTACTTCTTTAAATTTAGGCAGCTTGCTTGGCGCAATTTGATCTACATTAACTTGAAATAGATAAACCGCCGAGGATATACCCAGCTCTGCCTGAATTTTCGGATGCAGCTGACCCACCCAGCCCACCAGCTCGCCATGACGCGTCAGCGCTGCTGACTGTCCAGGGTGCAGAGCTACATGCTGTCGGGCCTCAAATTTGAAGTCGGCTCCCAGACCTGTGCACTCCAATAGCGCCTCAAGGTCTCCCTTTATATCGTAGAAATCGACTTTTTCTTTAGTGCCTGTCCAACCTGTGGGAGTACGCGAGCCACAAATTAAACTAGCCAGCGACATATTTTGCTCCAGGCCCAACACAGATTTCTTGTCTTTATTACCTGCGGGTACAAAGCACTGTCCTGCTTCAAAGATGCGCACACGACTCTGCTGACGATTGAGGTTGTGTACTGCAGTGCTTAACAGTCCAGCCCAGAGGCTGGTGCGCATAACCGACATATCTGCCGAGATTGGGTTAGCCAGAGCAACTGGGGTTATCTGCGGGTCAATCAGCTTTTGAATGCTGGGCTCCACAAAACTGTAGGTCACAGTCTCCTGGTAGCCTCGAGCAACCAGATGATGCCTGAACGCTGGCAATCCCAGCAGGGTTTCGGGGTCTGCCTGTAACTCCAGAGCCATAGAGGGTGTAGAGGTAGGCAGGTTGTTGTAGCCATAAATACGCGCCACCTCTTCAACCAGGTCCTGCTCTATTTGTAGGTCAAAACGCCAGCTGGGGGCTACCCAGGTGGAACCTGAGGCGTCGCGCTCTACAAGGCTGAGACCCAGACGCACCAACATATCATCGACCTGAGCAGGCTCGATAGCGACGCCCAGCTGCTGAGCTAGGCGGGCGTCGCGCAGGCAGATGGTTGCGGGCACAGGCAAATGGGCCTCGGACTCAGTCACAGATACAGGCCCGGGGTTTCCGCCGCAGATCTCCAGCATCAGCGCTGTGGCCCTCTCTATGGCCGCTACCTGCAGCTGTGCGTCCACACCGCGCTCAAAGCGATGAGAAGAATCCGTATGCTTGCCGTAGCTGCGCGCCTTGCCAGCAATGGCCAGAGGATTAAACCAGGCGCTCTCAAACAGGATATCGCTGGTGTTATCGCCAACTGCCGACTCATCGCCACCCATAATACCGGCCATGGCCAGAGCTTTGCTCTGATCAGCAATAACCAGAGTCTCTGTATCCACTGAGACTTCCGACTCATCCAGCAGCTTTAAATTTTCGTTCCGGCCCATGCGCACCACAATGGCCCCGTCGATCTTGGACAGATCGAAGGCATGCATAGGCTGACCCAGCTCGAGCAGCACATAGTTAGTCACATCAACAGCTGGCCCAAGAGAGCGCACACCGCTGCGACGCAGCCTCTCCTGCATCCACTGGGGAGTTGACTGAGATAGATCCAACCCCCGTATAACTCGACCTACATAGCGAGCACAGCCATCGGGCGCATCAAGACTGACAGATACCCTATCGTCAATTGTAGGCGCCACAGGAGCACAGCTCTGCTGGGTTACCTGAGCCTGATTAAGTACCCCAACCTCTCGAGCCAATCCACGAATGCTCAGGCAGTCTCCGCGGTTAGGGGTCAGATCGACCTCAATAATATTGTCATTGAGATCGAGATATTCAATAAGGTCTGCGCCCACCGAAGCCTCTGCAGGAAGCTCCCACAGGCCAGCTGCGTCATCACCCAGGTCTAATTCCGTCTGGGCACAGAGCATGCCGAAGGATTCAACACCTCGAAGTTTGGCTTTTTTAATTTTAAAGTCGCCGGGCAGCTTGGCTCCCAGGGTAGCAAATGGCACCTTAATACCGGCGCGCGCATTGGGCGCACCGCAGACTACCTGCGCAATTTCACCGCCACCTGCAACCTGACAAACTCGCAGCTTGTCTGCATCTGGGTGCTGCTCAACCGAGAGTATCTCGCCCACAACCACACCAGACATCTGCGGCGCTGCTGGATCGACTGCATCCACTTCCAGGCCGGCCATGGTGACCTGAGCCACTAAATCCTCTGTGCTGATCGAGGGATTAACTGATTGTCGCAACCAGGATTCACTAAATTTCATAAGTCACCCCAGCCTAAAATTGTTTGAGAAAGCGCAGATCGTTTTCAAAAAACAATCGCAAATCATTGACGCCGTAGCGCAGCATAGCCAGGCGCTCTACACCCATGCCAAAGGCAAAACCTGTGTATTGATCTGTATCCACATTGCAGCTCTCAAAGACATTGGGATGTACCATGCCGCAACCCATTACCTCTAGCCAGCCAGTCTGGCTGCAGACGCGGCAGCCTTCACCGCCACAGTTGGTGCACTGAATATCCACCTCGGCGGAAGGCTCGGTAAATGGAAAATAGGAGGGCCTAAACCGCACTGGCAAGTCCGCTTCAAAAAAGGCTTTCAAAAACTGATCGATCACACCTTTAAGGTCGGCAAAGCTGATGTTTTTATCAACAACCAGACCTTCTACCTGGTGAAACATTGGCGTGTGGGTCAAGTCGGAATCGCAGCGATAGACTCGGCCCGGGCAGATAATGCGGATCGGGGGCTGCTGACTTTCCATGGTGCGCACCTGCACTGGCGAGGTATGGGTTCGCAGTACCGTGCTGGGGTCTATATAAAAAGTATCGTGCATAGCGCGAGCCGGATGATGACCGGGAATATTTAGCGCTTCAAAGTTGTGGTAGTCGTCTTCAATCTCTGGGCCCGTCTCTACGTCGTAACCTATGCGGGTAAAGAAGGCTTCGATACGCTCCATGGTGCGAGTCACTGGGTGCAGCCCGCCAACCTCTTCACCGCGACCTGGCAGACTGACATCAATAGTCTCCTCCGCCAGTTGCGCATCCAGAGCCGCTGATTCAAGCTCAGATTTCTTATGGTTAATCTGCCCCTGAAGCACCTGCTTGACCTCGTTGATCTTGGCACCTGCCGCTGGACGCTCTTCATTGGAGAGTGCCCCCAGGCCTTTTAAAAGCCCGGTCAATCGACCTTTTTTGCCCAGATAATCAACCCGCAGATCATCCAGTGCCGACAAATCTGTGGCTGCGGCAATCGCAGCTCCAGCTTCATTGGCAATCTGTTCCAATTCAATCATTTTGACTCACCACACAACTCAATTGTGTATCTTATTACCGATAAAAAAATAGGGAAAGAGCGGCAGCCCCTTCCCTATTCGATTCGCTTGAATGACCTGCTGTTAAAAAACAGCGGGTCCAGGCGATTTTACTTGTCTCTATTAAGCTAGGGCGGCTTTGGCTTGGCTTACAACCGCACCAAAAGCAGCTTTATCATGCACAGCCAGATCAGCCAGTACTCGGCGATCCAGTGCAATACCGGCTTTACTTAGACCATTGATCAGACGGCTGTAGGATAAACCTTCAACACGTGACTGAGCATTGATACGGGCAATCCACAGTCTGCGGAAAGTACGCTTCTTTACGCGACGGTCACGGTACGCATATTGGCCCGCTTTAGTCACTGCCTGAACAGCTACACGATAGACGCGGCTGCGCGCTCCGTAATAACCTTTGGCTTGCTTTAAAATTTTCTTGTGTCGACGACCAGCTTCAACACCACGTTTTACTCTAGGCATATTATTCTCCTACCAAAAATTAGTTAGTGACTTAAACGTTGCGCAACATACGATCGACGCGAGGCTTATCAGCAGCATTAAGAAGGCTGGTGCCACGCAGCTGACGCTTGCGCTTAGTAGTCATTTTGGTGAGGATATGGCTCTTGTGCTGATGCTTGTGCTTATAGCCCGAGGCCGTCTTTTTGAAGCGTTTTGCAGCTCCACTATGTACTTTAGCTTTTGGCATTTCTGTTCTCCAATAATGAGAGGTTTATAAAATCAACAGGAGACGCCCGGACAGCCTGCCAAAAACAATGGCTGAGCGCGGGTCGCGCTGAATACATCCTGTTGCTACTTCTAGATACTACTTTTTTGCTATTACTTCTTTTTGCTTCGGGGCGCCAATACCATAATCATTTGACGACCTTCCATCTTTGGAAACTGCTCAACCTGAGCCAGTTCTTCCAGATCTGCTTCAACTCGTTTCATCATATCCATGCCGAGCTGCTGGTGAGCCATTTCACGACCGCGAAAACGCAGAGTTATCTTGGTCTTGTCACCGTTCTCCAGGAATCGAGTCAGATTGCGCAACTTAATTTGATAGTCGCCCTCATCGGTTCCCGGTCGAAACTTCATTTCTTTTACTTGCGTCTGCTTCTGCTTTTTCTTCTGCAGCGCTACTTTCTTCTTAATATCAAAGACATGCTTGCCGTAATCCATGATTTTACAGACTGGAGGCTGGGCATCCGGCGAAATCTCTACCAGATCCAGTGTCTCTTTCTGTGCCGCTTCCAGGGCTTCCGTCAGGGGCACTACGCCTACCTGAGAGCCATCAGATGCAACCAATCTAACTTCGGGGGACGTTATATCGTCGTTAAGCCGCGCCCGCTTGCTGTCTTTTTTAATAAACTTTACTCCGCTTTATTTACTCAGTACGCCCGCGTCGATCTGACTCTGATGAAAACAGGGCGCAAACCTCGTCTAGAGGTAGGCTGCCTAGGTCGTTTCCATCTCTGGTTCGAACCGCCACAGTGCGTGATTCTTTCTCTTTATCACCCACAACGAGAAGGTAAGGTACCCGTTGCATAGAATGACCGCGGATTTTAAAGCCGATCTTCTCGTTTCTCAAGTCACAAATGACCCTAAATCCCTTATTTTGCAATGATTTAGCCACTTCTTGGGCATAATCGGCCTGAGAATCGGTAATATTCATCACAGCGGCCTGTTCCGGAGCCAACCAGAAGGGAAATGCTCCCTCATACTGTTCGATCAAAATACCTATAAAACGCTCAAAAGAACCCAGCAGTGCACGGTGCAACATCACCGGCACTTTGCGCGAACCATCCTCGGCCACGTATTGGGCATCCAGACGACCAGGCATGGAGAAATCCACCTGCATGGTGCCGCACTGCCAGACTCGGCCAATGCAATCTTTCAAGGAAAACTCAATCTTGGGGCCGTAAAAGGCACCCTCACCTGGCAGTTCCTGCCAGGGCAATCCTTTGGCATCCAAAGCTTGACCCAATGCCTCTTCGGCACGATCCCAATCTTCATCAGAACCCACGCGCTGTTCTGGGCGCGTAGACAGCCGATAGATAATTTCAGTAAAGCCAAAGTCTTCGTAGACCTCATGGAGGAAGTCGATAAACTCCGACACCTCAGACTGAATCTGATCCTCTGTACAGAAAATATGACCGTCGTCCTGGGTAAATGAGCGCACCCTCATAATGCCATGCAGTGAACCTGAGGGCTCATTTCTATGGCAGGAACCAAACTCAGCTAGCCTCAGGGGCAAGTCTCTGTAGCTTTTTAAACCCTGATTAAACACCTGCACATGGCAGGGGCAGTTCATCGGCTTAATGGCATAGTTACGGTCTTCGGTGGTGACCGTAAACATATCGTCGCCAAACTTATCCGCATGGCCAGACTTTTCCCACAGACTAAAATCCACTACCTGAGGGGTTTTAATTTCCTGATAGCCGCGCTCGATCTGCTTATCGCGCATAAAGCCTTCAACGGCCTTGTACACAGACCAGCCCTTGGGGTGCCAGAACACGGAGCCAGGGGCCTCTTCCTGCATATGGTAGAGATCCAGTTTTTTGCCAATCTTGCGATGGTCGCGTTTTTCAGCTTCCGCCAGGCGATTGATATAGGCTTTTAACTCTTTCTTATTGGTCCAGGCGGTGCCATAGATGCGCTGCAACATTTCGTTATTGCTATCGCCACGCCAGTAGGCGCCTGCTACCTTGGTTAGTTTAAAGGCAGGTAATTTTGCGGTGGAAGGCACATGGGGGCCGCGGCAGAGATCAATAAAATCTCCCTGACGGTAAAGGCCGATGGGTTCGCCGGCGGGAATGCTGGCAATAATTTCGGCTTTGTACTCCTCGCCCATCTCTCTAAAAAATGACACAGCCTCGTCCCGGTCCCATTCTTCGCGAGCAATGCTGTGATCAGCCTGGACCAGTTCAGTCATGCGCGCCTCTATGGCCTCCAGGTCTTCCGGGGTAAAGGTGCGCTCAAAGGCAAAATCATAATAGAAGCCATCTTCAATTACAGGACCAATGGTTACCTGGGCCGAGGGGAACAGCTGCTTCACCGCCATAGCCAGCAAGTGGGCCGAAGAGTGACGAATAATATCCAGCGCCTCATCGGATCGATCGGTCACGATCGCCAGGCTGGCATCTTCGCTCATTAAATAAGAGGCATCCACAACCTCTCCATTGACCACGCCAGCAAGAGTAGCCTTGGCCAGGCCGGCGCCAATATCAGCAGCCACATCGGCTACGGAGATAGGGTTATCGAAAACGCGTTGGGAACCATCAGGCAGGGTAATTGCAGGCATAGTGCTTTCCTTTTCAGTGGTGACCCATACCAGAGGCCACATGAGTTAAAATATTTAGCTCCCATTTTACCCTGTATCGCCCTAGATACAAGCCTATTCCCGAGATGAGTTGGGTTATAATGAAGCTCTTTCTTGCACTGAAGTTTAGTTATCTTATGAAAATCTATGTAGACGCCGATGCCTGCCCCACAGTCATTAAAGATATCCTCTATCGCGTATCGCAGCGCACAGGTATAGAGGTGATTCTGGTGGCCAATCAAGCCCTATCTACACCCCGAATCCCCACTGTCCGCAGTATTCAGGTCAGTCAGGGCTTTGATGTGGCAGACGACCATATAGTTGAGCTAGTAGAGGCAGATGACCTAGTAATTACCGCAGATATTCCGCTGGCCGCCGAAGTAATTGATAAGGGTGGCAAGGCACTTAACCCGAGAGGTGAGCTCTATTCCAAGGCGAATATTAAAGCGCGGCTAAATATGCGGGATTTTATGGACAGTATGCGCAACAGCGGTGTGCAGGTGGGTGGCGGGCCCCCTCCCCTATCTCAGCGAGATCGAATGGAGTTTGCCAATGCGCTAGATAAGTATTTGGCACAGTTTGGTTAAAAAGCCTAGAGTGGGGCTTGATCCATTTCAAATCCCATTGCCTGACAAAACCAATGAGCGTCTCCATAGTTGTTTCTAGGCATACAAACTTTCGTCTTAACCGGGTCGGACCTGCACAAGTAATTGGAAAATAGGCAAAAGCATCTTGTAAATGCACTTTTTTAGCGCCTTCGTGGCCGACTATCTTCCATCAAATCATCCAATTTAGATTGCGCCTTATCAAAGTCCTCTAAATCTATAACCTCAATCATCTCGCATTCATCGCGAATCATCTCCGCAATATGGCCTGGGTAGTGCCTGCAGTCTTCAGGTCTGCTTAGGTAGATAGCGCAAGTATATTTCTCTTTGCCCTGCCCAGGCTCAACCTCAAGAAAAGGGCAGCGAGTCAACTGCACGCCGGTATCCGGATCAAACCAGATATCATTGCCTTTTACATATTGGTAAATATGCGGCTCAAACAGCTCCCACATATCGATTTCGGCCGCTGTTGCAGACAGCGCGCCGTCACCGTATTTGAGGCAGCACTTGCCACATTGGTTACAGTCTTTCATATGTTGAATGGCTTCACTGTAGGTGGTAAGGAGAAAGTGTATCACCGACAGTCCACCCAGGTGGTGGGTTTAGCCTATGTAAGGGGGCGAGTCTATGTATGGCCTATCGCCGAAGAAATATAACGCCGAAAGCAGCGGGAGGCGAAGCCGTTCGACTGCCTTGACTTGTTATGGGCTTTATACCAGTATTTGGTATTTATTGGTATAAAAGAGGTGGCCCCATGCCTAAAAATACAAGTATTTCCCTTGGAGAGCACTTTGATAGCTTTATCGCCCAGCAAATTACAGAGGGTAGGTACGCCTCTACTAGCGAGGTAGTACGTGCCGCCCTGAGGTTGCTTGAAGATAACGAGCAAAAAATAACCACACTTCGTAAGTTGCTTGAGGAAGGTGAAAATAGCGGTACAGCCGAATATAGCTATGAAGCGCTGATGAATGAAATTGACGATGAACTTGGTTAATGGGCACATTTACTTTAACCAATAAAGCCAAGGCTGATTTGAAATCTGTAGCCACTTACACTCAGCGTAAGTGGGGTAAAAACCAGCGCGGGATTTACTTGAAGCAATTTGATGATGCTTTCCATTTGCTTGCTGATACTCCTGATGTCGGGATCAACTGTGATTTTATTAAATTAGGCTATCGTAAATTTCCAAATATCAGTCATGTGATTTTTTACCAAACGATAAATGATACTCAAATCGAAATTATCCGGATTTTACACAAGCGCATGGATGTAGAGAAAAACTTGAAGAACCCATAACGCTCCGGCTCACAAGAGAGCGAAGCGATTCCTGTGCAGCCGATTGTTAGGCTATTGAGCCAAGGTCTTTTGCTATAGCAATCCATTTTTCTCTTTGCTGTTGGTTCGAACCTTTTATTGGACCAAATTCTGATATTTTCACGACTTTAATGCCACAAAACTCAAGAATTGTTTTTTTCATTTCATTATGTCCAGGTCTGTGAAATATCCAACGATAATACCAGGGCGGAGTATCCATAGTAACCATCAGGTGCGCTGTGCGTCCTGAAAGTAATTTATCCGGTAGAGAAACCCCTCGATACTTAAACGCAAAACCTGGCAGGAAAACCCGATCAAAAAAACCTTTCATTAAAGCAGGCATGGTCCCCCACCAATTAGGATAAATAAAAACTATATGATTTGCCCATTGAATAAGTTCCTGGGCTTTTGTTAAGTCAGGCTCAAGCTCCTGAATTTTATTGTAGCCATTCCAGAGTATTGGATCGAACTTTAATTCACCAAGTTGAAGTTCGCGAACTTCTGAACCGCTTACCTTTGCTCTGTCGATGTACGCCCTGGTTAATGAACCACAGAAACTATTTGAGTCGGGGTGCCCAAGAATGACGAGTATATTCTTTTTCATGGGTAACTTGGTAACCTAACGCCGCGGTTTGGGGCTGACATGAAGCGCCAGCGGAATGGCAGTCCCAGCCAAAGGCGACAACACCGCCTTGTTAAATTTTTTAGTGTCTAAGCTGTAAATACTTAGAGAATACTTTCTCTGAATTTGACAGCTCATACAGAATCTCCTTCATGATAGCTGCTCGCTGTTTGGCAACTCCCTGCTCAATTTTGCCGGAGTCTTCTAGTTCTTGATTGTATAGAGTGAGGTTTACCGCCAGACCCCAAACCTTTTTGTCAACGTACTCGGCTATTTGCTTAGAATAAGTGAATCTCATGCCTTTTGTAGCTTGAAGAAATGCCACCTCAGCTTCTGGTGTCATTTTCCCAAGCGAGCCGATGTTACCAAGAAAATCTTTAACAGTTTCGTATTGCTTATACCTTCTGTCGAAGAGTTCATGTCTAAGCCGATTTCTGTTTGTATGCCACTGTAGAGCTGCAAACACCAATGCCATAAATGCAATAGATGGCGTAGCTAACGCAGCTACGAAATCTACCACTTCAGGGTATGAAGACAAATATTTTTCAAAGCACTGTAGGTTCATAGAAATTTAACGCCTCAATCAGGTGCGCCGTAGGCGTCACCTGGATTTACTTGTTAGCTGGCACTTTTGCACGTTGCCAATTTAACAGCTTGTGCTGCATGAATTGTTGTTGTGTCGTACAGCGGTACTTTTGTATGCTGTTGCTGAATGAGTAAAGCTATCTCAGTACAACCAAGAATCACAGCCTCTGCACCTTGCGAGAACAACTTATCAACGATTTTTATGTATTCTGACCTTGAGCTGTCGTTGATTTTGCCAAGACATAACTCGTTGTAAATTATGTCATGAACAATATCTCGGTCCTGCTCGTCGGGAACGATAACTTCTATACCATGTTTCTCTGAAATTCGATTTCTATAGAAACCTTGTTCCATTGTGAATTTAGTACCAAGTAAACCAACTCGCTTAATATTATCAGTTATCAGCTTCTCTGCTGTTGCGTCTGCAATATGAACAAGTGGAATAGATATTGAGGACTGAACTTCTTCTGCAACTTTATGCATTGTGTTTGTACAAATGAGAAGAAAGTCCGCTCCACCTGCTTCGACAGCTTTTGCTGCATTAGAAAGTATTTTTGCGGTTTTGTCCCAGCAGCCTTTATGCTGAAGCTTTTCTATCTCGTCAAAGTCAACGCTGTAAAGGCAAATTTTAGCCGAATGTAATCCACCAAGAACAGTCTTTATTCCTTCATTTATTTCTTTGTAATAACTTGCAGTGGATTCCCAGCTCATCCCTCCAAGAAGACCGATAGTTTTCATTTCTTTCTCGTTTAATTCGATATTTGATTGTGTCAGTTAACTCCAAAAGCAGCGGACCGAAAAAGCGCAGCTTTTTTGTGTCCGCTGGCTTGCCTTGTTAGCTGTCATGACCCACGATCCTTTTTGCGCGCTCTAACACGTGATCATAAGTCATGATTGTTAGATTGTGATAGCCAGAGTTTAAAATTCTAAAGGCCTCTATTTGCTTATCATTCCAATCATTGGAGCGGCCAAAAATAAGAATGCACCGCGGCTTGATTGTCTTGACTCCATCAACTCTCTCTAGAAACTTTATGCTATTGGCTTCTCTCTCAACATCAAAGATATATGATGATGCCTGGATTACAGCTTTGATTAAGTCTGTAGATGGCACGTAATTACCGTGATCTATTGTTTTAGCCCAGAAAGTCATGCCTCCTTCTGGGCGCTTTATTTCTATAATGTCTAGGAATCCATCGTATGCTTCCATTAAAAAATCAGTGATATTTTGCGTATCAATAGATCTCTCGTCGAGGATACGAACAAAGTCACTCCCTAGAACCCAGCTATTTTTCTCAAACCAAGCCTGCCAGTTTGATTCTACTAGGTCATTATTTAGCATTGAGCTAAATTCAGTTATGGCTTTTACACGCTTAGCGTGTAAAAGCCCAGCTTCAAGGGCTTCTGGAATGACGTCATTCGATAGAACAAAATCTATTAATTGCTTTTTATCAGGAAGTGAAAAAAGAGCCTTTATTTGCTCCGCATTGGACTTTTCGAATGGTCGATCTAAGGGGATAAATGCCTTAACACCCTCTTTAAAAGGCTCGTAATTGTTTTGTAGGAACTGGATAAGATTAACAAACTCTTCATTGTCGAAGGTGAGCTCACTCTTAGGAGTTAATGTTTCAGGCTCTTCTGTCTCATCCCAATCTTTAGGCTTCTTATATCTCCCTACCTTAAGAGTAACTTCGTCAGCTCTTGTGTTGTGAGGTATTTTCCAGAATGCCGCACGAGTTATGACCTGCGGCCTGTTCCGCAGGACTGTAAACAATTTATCTTTGACTCTAGACATTACTCGATCTTTGAAAGACAGCTAACGCCTCAATGTGCGGCACCCAAAGCAACGCTTTGGGTGTCCAGCGCCGTAGGCGCGATGCACCATTGACTTGTTAAGCGCTTGGGACTTTGGCAACATTTGAAGCCTCTAGGTTTATTGGCGGCAACCCTGCTTTTTGCCTAGTTTCGATAATGTACTTTATAAACTCTGGCCCTGTTGGCCCTACATAGGATTTTAGAGTTCTTTCAGTGCCCAGAGTGTATATGTGCTTTATTCGTGAATTCCAGTAATCGTTCCATATTTCTCTTGAGTATGGCTCCGTTAGATAGCCGCTTGGCGACTCCTTTTTTATTTCTCGTGCGATGGCGCTATCAATCGATTCCTTCAGAGTCGATGCGTAGTGCTCACGATTGTAAGACTCCTGTCCTTTAAAGATATTTGCTGTGCTACATCCCCAAGTAACAGCAATTAACAATATTAGAGCTAGATTTTTCATTGGCGCTTAACGCCCCGCATCAGCCGCAAATTTGCAAGCGAAGCGCGGCAAATTTGTCGGTCTGCATACGATTGTTATGCGTGCTCATGTAAGTTCCCAATCTTTTTCTATTTTGGCGACTTCATCTGATGCCCATTGTTTCTTTAGGTTCTCGCCTCGGCCCCCGTCAGGAGGAACATGGATTGTTCTTTGGGCCTCAAATTTTTCGACTATCTTTTGTTGCATGTATGGCTTCATTGCTGCGTAGGTGGAGGTGTTCCCAAAGTTTTCATTTTCCCACTCAAAAGCATCAATTTCGGATCTCCATTTCTCAATGAGCGATTTTCGATACTCAAATTTAGACCTGCGCTTTTCAATTGCCCAATGCACCCATGGCGCAATCAAGCTCCCAACAACTCCGCCAATCAATCCTAATAGTGCTGGTGTGAACCAACTCAAATCATACTCCAATGGTTAAACACGCATAACGCCCGCATTTGGGGCCGTAGTAAAGCGCAGCGAAACGAAGGTCCCAGCCCCGCAGGGGCGAACAACATGCGCTTGTTAGCTGATTTTTCAAATGGAATAGCCCGCACTACGAAGTTCTGTATCCAGCTCGTCTTTCCAGGTACCGGCCGCATCCATTGATACATAAACAACTCCACTAATGTCATTTGGTGTTTCAACGCTACCCTTAACCAAAGCTGCGACACGCTGGCGCGAAAGCTTTGCTATCAAATAGCCGTGTTCAAACACTACGTTTTGCCTAGCCCTCCACTTGTAACTTAATGAGTCTCTCTTTGCTCCTACATCACATTCCGTATAAAGAACAATCCCAAAGCCAACATTACTGTAGTGATCAATTTTCTCTATAATGGTTCTTCCACCATTGGCTTGTAAGTGAAGGATAATTGGTTCTAGGCCTTTTGATTCTACATAAGCCTTAACGTCATTTTTGGCGTGCTCATCATGGCCATGAACGATAAAGACCTGATTCTTATTAAATTGCTCGCCAGCCTCTGCAGGTTTGTTTTCAAATGCAAATCCTGCATCAGCCTCAGGGACTACAGGGGTTTTCCTAGAGGCTAAGAGCTTACGTAAATCAGCTCTTTTGACAGCCCAATGGGTGCGGTGAAATTCAAAACTGTCGATGCCAAGCTCTAATGTTAAATCTACGATTTCTTGAGGTGTAAGCACCTCAACATCAGCATTTCTTTCGAATCTAATACGGTAATCATAATTTGATCTAGTTATATTTGTGATTGTCGCGACAAAGGCGCCATCTTCATATTGCTCTTGCATCAATAAGGCAGGAAACCCTTTAATCTCTCCAACATTTTCAGCACTCAGATTTCTAAACCTCATCTGTGTTTCTGAGTCGGTATATTCAAGAAATCTTGAAGCTGAAACCGTGATTTCATTCTCTGGGTCATTTGGACCAACGTATCCAATTATCAGGTTATACATCAACTATCCTATTCAGCTAACGCTTGCTTGTGGGGCGAAATGCGCAGTATTTTGTCCCACACCAAGACCTTATTAGGTGAATTGGGATGAATGACAAAAAATGTGATAACCCTGCTGACTGGTTTATGCTGATTGTGGCCATTTTCATTGCGTGGCTGCCTGCAATTGTTGGAGAGCTAAATAAAGACCAGAAAGTGAAACAGCAAACCCCCACAGCCATTTCCAGTGAGCGAGATAGAAAGTGACGAATCTTCTAACAACCTCTGCCGTCCAATGCCGCTAAACATCGCCGCCGATAATGTGCATGCTGGAATCTGGCGTGTTTTCGTATGGGACCCATTCGCCTTCGTACCATTTGCGGATTTTCTCCCACATAGTTTATTCACCTAACGCCCAAAGCAGCGGCGCGCGTTAGCGGGCAGCAATCAGGGCCGGACCTGCGCAACTTTTTGATTTGTATGAAAATGGCTAACCGGAATACGTATTTTGAAATCTTAGAGGGTTCACTTTGGCATTAAAAAAGTCATTTTAATAAGTCTGCCACCTCATTAGGTCCGCTTTTCTTAGCACAGCATTTTACACCGCAAAACCGGTGTTCTAAGCAGAAAATCTGCCTCTATTTGAGCACATTCTTCTATCATATTAGTAAGTTATGTTGGCCCGACCCCGCTAACCCCGCTAACCCAAAAAATTTGTAACAACGTCTTTTTCAGGAGCTATAGCGTTTTGATGCATCAGTACCCCAACATTTCCTCGATGGTATGTTCCATGGTTTACAACATGAAATATTATTTCACTTTTGGACATGCAGCCTTCTTCACCATTAGTAAATTGAAATCTGACGTTATCGCTTAACTCTGGCTCAGTGATATTATTCGCATAGTCAATATACCACTGGTCTACAATTTTTACAGACTCGTACAGCTCGCCCAATGCTGGAAACGAAGTTGTATTTGTCGCTGTGTATGAGTGTGCTACTCCCTTCAGATGCGCCTTGAAAATACAATCTACAACGTGGGCATGATTAAGCGTGCCAATTATTGACTTAATATCTTCTACATTTTCAATTTCCGGGCTTGACATCAACTTGGAGAAAAGCCCTTCATTTGCCCAAGCCTTATACTCCGTCAACATTTTAATCATATCAATTGAGGACATAGATTTTTCCTTCAGTATTTACGCATAACGCCTTGCTCAACGGCACATGCTGCGGAGAGCGTTTTTGTGTAGGATGGAGCGAAGCGATACACAAAAACGAGCGTAGCAGTATGTGTCCGCGTGCAGCAATTTGTTAGGCATTGCCTGCTCTAGCCTCATTCTTAGAAATTATTTCATTTAACTTTACGGCTGCCAATTCTTGCGCTATTGGATTTAGATGGTTTAGAGCTTGCCCCACTTTTCCAGTAGCCTCGTCAGCAGACAATACTTCTCCTGTTTCAACTAGGTGATCGAGCCACGGCATTAAAATAGAAAGCTCTAACATTGTACTTGCCGCCAAATCAACCGTTGATATGTTCGATTTAGCTATATTATCAGGTAATTTCTCCGAACTACCCATTTCATGCACGGCTTCGAGGCGATCTTTAACCAACTCGTGCAATGACATTATTTTTTGATAACTATACATTACTTGATGGAGAAGGTCTGAAGGGAAAGCGTGTAGGCTAGACAGCTTTTCCGTGTAGACTCTGTAATATAAATCTTGATCTATCTTGACTATAGGGTTTTGGTAAATCATTGATGCTATAACACCGCAGCTCTGTAGAGACATACCTGCCTCAACAGACAATATTGCTGCTAAGCCTTTAATTTCGTTATTTTTTTCATCTTCTTTTTGTTTCTTGACTGCATTAATTTGGGTGCGAGTTGTGAGCACAACAATACTTGCGCCCATAAGCGCGATGAATGCAGATATTATTGTTTGAAACTCTTTGATGAACTCAATCATTACTGATGCCTAACGCCGCCAGCAGGGGCCGAAAAACCAGAGCGAAGCGGCGGTTTTTTATTCCCTCTGGCTGGCTTTGTTAGGTGCATTTTTCGGTAGATAGCCAAACCATAGCACTATAGATAGGATGCCCATCTTTTTTCCTGATCATAAATTTTTCATAACTTGTTGAAGCTATTCGTTCGCACCTTGATGTAAGTGCAATACCTATTTCTTTAGCCAAACTTGATGCTAGTATTGCTTGGTTTATGGGCTCTCGAAGTGCAGTTACTTTTGGGTTATGCATATTCCCAGCCGAACTCAATGCCTCTGCATGCAACTCTGGATAATTAGAGCTTAGGAACTCATGCAGTTCCTTTTGCAGTACATGGTCATCTTCTGAAAGAAACACTCTGAAATTTCTAAGCCAAATATCCTTTGGCACTGAGTTTACAGCCTCAGTAAGTGGTAGTTCTCCCCTGTGAGTGTCGTATAAAGTTGCCCAATGCTCATGAATAGATACATCCCAGCCTGAAGCAGAAGCAGAAGCAGAAGCAGAAGCAGAAGCATAAACAAAGCTTGAAGCCGTAAGAATTAATGTGGCTACGATATTTCTCATAACGCGACCATTGTAGGAAAGCCAATACAAATACCCAGATAATGAGGGAAACTTTTCCTTGTGCCAAAGTTTAGCCCCGATGCCATTATCATAATATTATTGGGGCCCGGAGTTATGCTGGTCGATGCCGCGAAGATAATTATTGCTGGTAAGAATTCCAATCTCTCAAATTTTCCTTAAGTAACCTAACGTCTAAGTTCAGCTGCAATTGATGCGGCGTGCGGTTCCGCGCAAAGCGCGGGTTCGTGCGACGGGTCAATTGTCAGTTGCAACGCAATGTTAGGCATACGACACTATTCCAATGGAAAGTCGTAGCGTATGAATCCGCGGTACTTAGCAACTTTGTCATATAGTATGCGCGCCGTCTCGTTCTCTTCCTGAGTATTCCAATAGTACCTATCAGCTCCACTCAATTTCGCCTGATCTGCAACAGCGTTTATCAATTCGCGAGCGACGCCAAGGCCTCGCGACTCCTGCGCAGTAAATAGGTCCTGAAGATAACAAGTACGTGGCGACCAAATTGTTGTGTGAAATAGAAAATGAGCGATTCCAACAAGCTTCCCTTCTACTTTTGCTCCTAAACCAAGAACTTCAGTTCCTTCAAGCAGCCTTGCCCATGCGATCTCATATTCTTTGTCACTGGTCGGCGTTTGATAGAACTCTTTATACCCCATCGCCAACTCTCGCCACTCGGACCAATCTCCAGCTCTAAATCGCGAAATTTTCAATCACATCTCCTCGTTGTTTAGTTGCATAACGCCTCAATAATGGGCCGGAACGCAGCGGCGAAGCCGCGGAGTTGAGGTCCAGCCCCGCAGGAGCGCCATTGATTGATTTGTTATGAGTTTTTACGCCACTCAAATTCCATTTGCCTCGCTGTTTTTTCTGCAAGCTCTAAACCGGCAAGCCTTGATACTAGGTGAAGGCTCATATCTATGCCAGCTGATATGCCACCCGATGAAACAAACTTCCCTTCATCGACCCAGCGACAAGAATCAACAACGTTTATATTAGGATACGATTCACGGAGTTCTTCAATATTTTCCCAGTGAGTAGTAACTTCGAGGTTTTCCAGCAATCCGGCTTGAGCAAGGATGAAAGCCCCTGTACATACCGACGCTACGACCCTAGCTTTCTCCGATGTAGCAGCTACCCAGCTTACTACGTTGGCCTTGGTTAATTCTTCTGTATGGATGCCACCAACAACAATCAATATATCTATTTCTGGGTGGGCACTAAAATCATAATGTGGATTTAAGCTATAGCCGCCTCTTGCATTAACAGGGCGATTTTCTTCGGCTACTAAAAAAACGTTGAATGAGCTTTCGGAGTTAGTAAGTCGAGTGGCTGTTGAAAACACTTCAAAGGGGCCAGAAAAATCTAGTACTTCCGCATTCTCGTAGATATAGATTCCAATATTCAATGCACGATCTCTCTCAATACTCATAACGTGTGAATCAGGGGCGGAGGTACGACGTCCCGCTGCATTCAAATGTTAGCACCACAAACTGCGATCATACCTATCGATGTTGTGATGACTGAAGTCAAAGAGAATAAAAATAATGTAAGATTTCCCCAGAAGTATGTTGATCTGCGATTTCTCATATTCCAGTCAACAAAGTCTTCTGTCGTATTTGATTTTGGTGGCAATGCATCTTCCCAGTAACGCTTGGTGTACAACATCTCATCATCAGGCACAGGAGGGAGCAAGGTTGAGGTCTTTTCCAGCGAAACAGCACCCACTAGGCCCATTGCCCACGCCGTCTTCGTGACCAAGAGTGCACTTTCAAGCGATGCTTTAAATGCGTTCTTGCATGATTGGCACGCAGAGTATGCGATCAGAATTGAAAACGCAGATAACAAAACCAAGCTGAGACACACAAGAAACTTAGGGAAACCAGTTTTAGTAAAGTGTAGCCCTAACACTGTGAATTCTGCCGTTAATATAAGAGCTAGGTTCTTTAGCCCTGTATCTCTATGTTTAAGAAACCAGTCTGTGTGACGACCATAATTGGATGCGGCAAAATCAAGGAGATTTGGTAAGTAATTGTTGTTGCCTTTGGAAGAGTCTATCCATTTCGCAGTATCATTATTCACAGTTCTTTCCTTCCTTTACTGCTTACGTTTACAGCAAACGCGTATTGGTTGATGTGAGGAACGAGCAGCGACCAATACGTCGTTTTTGACTGTTTTTGTTATGCATCCGCTGTAAGAATGTCATTGATTTTTCTCTTCCTAGCAAACGCTCTTTCAACTGTCATTGATAAAAAATACACAATAAGTGCGATAGCTAATTTGGATGAGTTTTCAAAATAAAAAGCAAGGAGGATAAGTAAAAAGCCGCAGGAAAGCATACTATTTGCTTCAGCATGCGCTTTACTTACCTTGCTGACCAATAATGCATACTCTGGATTCGCTTTAGCTTTAGCATATTTACTTTCTGGATCGCTTTTTATGTATTTTTCAATTGTTTTCACCACAAAGCCAACTATCGGTTGAACTATATGCCCCGCCAAATATGCAAAAAATGCATATAAGACTAAATTTGAAGGCGAAACAGAAAACGGCTTCTCTGTTAAGTAAAAGTAAAAAATGACACCAACACACCCCGGTATAAATCTAGCATACCAATCAAAATGAAAATCCGGAACTTTGGTGCTAAGAGCTTCAATATTCATCTAACTACCCTTTTTGCATAACGCCGCCATAAAAGGCGAGCAACTTGTTGCGAGTCCAGCGCGTGTGACGCGCGATTTTTGATGGCCTTGTTATGTTCGATGCCCATTAGAGCGGAACCTTACCTGAACTGTATGCCCACCATACTAGTAAAAATGGGGCGAAAATAATGTGCAGCCTAAATAGAAAGAAAGCTGAATAAAATAGGGAGCCGCTCAATGTTCCATTTTTGGTGTACACGTATATATTTTTTAGATATTCATAAGGTTCACGTGTGCCATGAGTAGCTAACGTAGCCAAACTTATATAGCTTATAAATGCTATTACACCTGCAATAGTACTTCCTTCCTTCCAAACAACCATTGCTGCCGCTGTTATTAGCGTATTCCCCGCTAAAGAAAACCATTTGTCTGGTAAGCCGCTGTCATAAAAATCTTTGAAAAACGGCCTCACTTGGATTCCTCCTCAAACAACATAACAGTCTAATTATGAAGCCTCTCGCCCTCATAATAATTGTTATCGAGACGCCCTTCTAAAATGTGTAATCAGATATCTTTTTATATGCTTTAACTAACTGATTTATATATAAAATGACCAGAAATGAAGTGCATTGCGCTATTATCGGGGCACTTTTTTGAGTGGCGTCGTCTATTTATGGAGAGGTGTCGCTTATTTTTAGGCAACTCAAAGGCGTACATTAGTGGTCAGGTTATTTCGCTGTATTTATTAGGTCCAGACTCGATTTTAATGACTGAAAAGACACAGCAAGATCGGCTTGATTCTTTGCCTGGCAAGCTACCGCAGAAAGTCTGACTTTCCATTTGGCCCAGCAACTTATAGCTAACCATTGGTTTGGGCTATAAGAACTACTAACCCAACAAGTAAGACAGTTTAAGAGGAGAAATCCCCACCTCTGATATGAATATTGGCAGATGATTGGATTGGGAGCTGAGCAGAGAAAGATCTATTTGATTATTAAAAACATGGGATTACCGCCCCAAGCGCACATTAATTGTTTGAGCTAAAAGGTTTAAGCCACGAAATAGCTAAATATCCAACAACCGCCCAATCTGGGCCGCTGTGAATGGCCAGCCCTTCTCCTGGCCATTAGCCAATACAACTGGAATGCGAATGCCGTATTTTTGCTGTAACTCGGCATCGGTGTGAATATCCACCTCCATAAGCGTTAGCCCCCTTTCCGACATTAGCGGATAGAGTAGTGCCTTAGCCTGCTCACAGAGATGGCAATTAGGGCCGGTGTAGATGATCAACTGGTTCGCTGACGGCTTATGCATAATGAGTCCATAGTCTTAATACTTTTACCGCCTGCTGGGCTTCTAACACCTGATAGACCAGGCGGTGTTGAATGTTGATGCGCCGGGAGTAGGCTCCCGCCAGGTCACCTACAAGCTTTTCGTAAGGTGGTGGATTTTGATAGGGATTGCTCTGCAAAATCTCGAGCAACTGGCTGGCCTTGGACTTGAGGCCCGCCGCTGCCAGTTTTTTCGCGTCTTTTTGTGCCTGCCTAGTGAAGTGCAGCTGCCACATTACCAATCCAGTTCCTTTTTGGTGTCTTTAAGGTCAGTTTCCATGCCCTCGCGAATAGATTCTCGCATACCTGGAATTGCCAATAGGAACAAGGTTTCGTTGATTGCGCTCCAGTCCTCTTCTGAAAGGAGCACTGCGTTGCTTCTTTTGCCTTTGATAATAATCGGCTGATGGGTATTCGCGGTCTCATCAATCAGCTTGTAGAGATTGGTTCTGGCTTCGGTGACATTGTATGTGGTCATAGCTACCTCCAAGAACAAAAGCGTACGCTATTACGTACGCAATATCAATCAGGTAATGGGTCGCTAACCAAAACTACTGCGCCTGGTGATTTTCCAGACATTGTGAATACGCGGGTTGCGCTCAAAATCCATATCCAATGTTTGGGGTGTGATATTTTGGCAATCAAACTGGCGCAAGGTCAGCTCGTCCATTTTAAATTTGCGGAAGTTATTGGAGAAAATCAGTACGCCATTGGGGGCCAGTTTGGCCATGGCGTTGCGGATCATATCGCCGTGATCGCGCTGAATATCTAGCACTGAATCCATTTTCTTGGAGTTGGAGAAGGTGGGTGGATCCAGGAAGATCACATCGTACAGCTCCCCTTCTTCTTCCAGCCACTTGAGGCAATCGGCGCGCAGCAGTTCATGCTTGCTGGCACTCATGCTATTTAGTTCGAAGTTGCGCCCAGCCCAATCTAAGTAGGTATTGGACATATCAATGCTCAGTGAGCTTTTGGCGCCCGCCAGAGCGGCCTGCACTGAGGCGGCGGCGGTATAACAAAATAGGTTGAGAAAGCTTTTGCCTTTGACCAGATCGCCAATCATGGCGCGCACTGGGCGATGATCGAGAAATAGGCCGGTATCCAAATAGTCAGAGAGATTAACCTCAAACCGCCCGCGGCCCTCGGTTACCTCAATAATATCGCTGGCCCCCTCGGTTGCGCGCTGATACTGGCTGTCACCCTTTTGGCGGCGGCGCTCTTTGTAATGGGTTTTGCCGCGATAATTGGCGGAGAATTCTTTAACTGCCTGCTTCACCTCGGCAAAGCGCTCGCGGGCCACCTTCTCTGAGATGGTGGCTGGCGGGGCATATTCCTGCACATAGACAGACTGATCATAGATATCCACGGCCACGGCATATTCGGGGATATCGGCATCGTAGAGTCGGTAGCAGCTGATATTGGATTTCTTGCGCCAGCTATCCAGTCGGCGCTGATTTTTCTTTAGTCGATTGAGGACCATGCGGGCGCCCTCGGTCAGCTCTTGGGCTGGTGCCGGGGTACTTAACCGCTCGGCAATGCGAGCGGACTTGGAGGTCATATCGGTAAATACCAGCAACTTACAGGGAATGGTGCCGTTAAATAAACTGTACTGTTTGGTGGGGCTTAGGTCAGTTTGACGACCCAGGTCCACATTGCCTGTAAAGATAGCGGCCTTCCAGCCATTGAAGTTCTTTTGCAGCACTGTGCCCAGTTTTTGGTACAGGGGAATCAACTCATCAATCTCACCCAGGCGTTCACCATAGGGAGGGTTGGTCAGCAATAGACCATGTTCTGCTGTGGGTTTGCCAAACTGGTCGATTGGCTTGTGGGCCAGACGAATATGCTCATCCAATCCGGCGTTTTCAATATTTTGCGTAGTAAATTCCAGCACGCGAGGATTGGCATCGTAACCGCGAATATCCAGCTCGAGCTTTTCCAGCCCGGCGGCCTTGCGCTCCTGAGCTTCGACTACCAACGAATCCCAAAGCGCCTGATCGTGTTGTAGCCAGTAATGGAAACCATAGTGCCCCCGCAGAATGCCCGGGGCTATATCTGCGGCCATCATGGCGCCTTCTATAATCAATGTGCCGCTGCCGCACATGGGGTCTAGCAGGGCTCCACCCTGAGATGCAATCTCTGGCCAGCCAGCGCGCAACAATAGTGCTACTGCGAGATTTTCTTTTATAGGGGCGCTGCCCTGCCCACTTCGATAACCTCTGCGGTGCAAACTTTCACCGGAGATATCCAGGGATACAGTTACCCGGCCTTTATGCTGGCGCACCTGAATACGAATATCCGGGTTTTTGGTATCCACATCCGGGCGCTCGCCCTCAATGCGACGAATACGGTCTACCACCGCATCCTTGACCCGCTGGGAGCCATACATGGTGTTGTCGATATGTCGGGAGGTGCCTATAAAGTCTATAGCTATGCTCTGGGCGGCCGTAAAGTGGCTCTCCCAGGCAATATCGTTACATTGTTGATATAGATCATCTGCACTGTTGAGCATAAAACTGTGCAGCGGCAGTAAAATGCGGTTGGCCAGCCTTGACCAGAGACAGGCGCGATAGGCCAGCTCCAACGAGCCCTCGAAGTGCACGGCGGCCACGGTTTCCTTGACCCCAGAGGCACCCAGCTGTTGCAACTCGTTTGCTAGCAGAAGCTCCAGTCCCTTGGGACAGGTAGCCAACCATGACTGATGATCCATTCCGACACTCACAAATATGACCCTTTCATTACTTCTAGGAATAACGCGCAGTTTATATAGACAAACAAAATCTTCGACAGAATCGGGAGAATTTGGTCAACTGGTATCAGCGCAAAAAGGCGCTCATTCTATCGCTCTTTAAACAATTTTGTTTGATAAAAACTGCTCTCAGCAGATTTTATAAGCTGAACAGCAGTTTCCTAAATAAACCCTTAGGAGATGATGTGAAAAAACATAAAAGAGATCAGGACCACCGGTCGTATGTGAAAGGCTATCAGGCCGCGATTCAAGAACGTTCATTGGCAACATGCCCCTATCAAGAACAATCGATTATGGCGTATCACTGGTCAAGAGGTTGGCGCGAGGGACGCGAGGATTACTGGAATGGATTTAATCAGGCTTCTTTCCAGCAAAAAGCCGCTAGTTTATAAATAGGCTCTCTTAGTAAATACGCGATTTAAGCTGAGTTAAATTCATCATAAACTGCTAAATAGCTCTAAATAGCACTAACAAGAATTAACAGCGAATCAAACTTAAGCGGAAATCTGTTCCGCTTCCGGCTCACAGACAAAAGAACTTGATGAGCCACCAAAAAGGCCGCAACTCATGTGAAGTTGCGGCCTTTTTTTTAGGATCGCCCTGCCTCCAAGGATGCCTGCACCAGATCCAGCAGCTCTCTGAGAGCCACAGAAATCATGGCAAAATCCGGTGCTGCGCTGCGGCGCAAATCCTTGACCATCGACTGCCAGCGATCAATTAGCGGCTGCTGCTGAACCTGCCAATCTTCAAATACCGACTGCATATTCTCAGCATTCGAGGCCAGCAGACAGCTGGTTAAACGGCGGCGCTGACTCTCCAGATCATCCACATAGGACTCTCGGGCCAGGTCTTGCCAGCGATTTTCCGGCTGCAGGCCCACAATCTGAGCCATAAACCAATCCAGGGATAGATACTCGCCCAGAGTAAAGTACAGCTGAGCTGTCTGCTCTACGGCTCTGTCCTGCTTGAGCGCTGTATCCACAATACCCAGACTTAAAAAGATGCTATCAGAGGCCGCCAATCTGGCCGCCATCTGGGGCTCTACAGACCTGTTGATCAGCGAGTCTTTTTCTATGCCCCAAAGCCCCACCCACTCTTGCTGCTCTCGCTTGGGCATATGTTCAATCACCGCCAACATAGGCTCGGCAAACTGCTGAATAATCAGGTCGCAGTCCAGATTAAGCCTGCGGTTGCGCAGAAACCATCTGGTGGTTCGACGCACCAGGCGAATCAGCCTGTGCAATAGATCCAGCTGCACATCCGCGGCCAGATTGTTGTCGGTTTCAATACTCTGCCAAAGCTTATCAATACCCAAAATATTGATCACAATGGTATAGGCGCGAATCACCTCGCCACTGGAGGCACCGGTGGATTCCATCTGCCTAAAGAAGAAGCTAAAGCCCATGCGATCCACCAGATCATTAGCTAGCTGGGTCGCGGCAATCTCGTGGCTCAGCTGGTGCTGCGCAACCGCTTGCGGATAGCGATCAATCAGCTGCTGAGGAAATGCCCGATTTACCGATCTGGCCAGCCAGGGTTCAGACAACAGGTCGGCTTCCAGCAGAGCTTCTTTTAACATTACCTTGGAGTAACAGACCAGCACAGATAACTCGGGCCTGGTCCACACCGGCAGATTGCGGTTAATACGCTCGCTGAGCTGGTCATCTGTGGGCAAAAATTCCAGTTCCCGGTCCAGGCGGCCAGTCTCTTCGAGCCAGGCCATAAACCTCTGGTATTCCGCGTACTGCTCACCACTGCGGTGCATTGCCAAGCTGATAGCCTGGGTCTGACGCCTATTATTATGTAATACCAGATCGGCCACAGTGTCGGTCATAGAGGCTAAAAATTGATTGCGCTCATCCATAGCCAGACGGCCAGCCATAACCTCTTTATTGAGCAGTATCTTGATATTAACTTCATGGTCAGAGCAGTCGACGCCGCCAGCATTATCTATAAAGTCGGTGTTACAGAGGCCGCCACTAAGGCAGAATTCAACCCGCGCCCGCTGGGTCATGCCCAGATTGCCACCTTCACCAAACACCTTACAGCTCAGCTCACTACCATTAATGCGCAGGCTGTCATTGGCCCTGTCACCCACCTGCAGATGGCTCTCTGCAGAGGCTTTCACATAGGTACCAATACCGCCGTTCCATATAAGATCAACCTCAGATTTAAGCAGTGCGGTGATCAGCTGGGTAGGCGTCAGCTCATTCTCATCTATATTAAATCGCGCCTTAATTTGCGGTGTCAGCTTCAGCGACTTAGCTGACCGGGAATATACGGCAGCGCCCTCAGATAGCAGAGATTTATCAAAGTCATCCCAGGTGCTTCTGGGTGTTTCGAACAAACGCTTGCGCTCTTTAAAGGTCGCCGCAGCAACCGGATTTGGGTCTACAAAAATATGCAGATGATTAAAGGCCGCCACCAGCTGAATATGTTGGGATAACAGCATGCCATTGCCAAAGACATCACCACCCATATCACCTATGCCAACTACGCTGAAGTCCTGCTGTTGAATATCCATACCAATTTCACGGAAATGGCGCTGTACCGCAACCCAGGCTCCCCGGGCTGTAATACCCATACCTTTGTGGTCATAACCATTGCCTCCACCTGAGGCAAAGGCATCTCCGAGCCAGAATTGATTGGCCTCGGAAATTTCATTGGCTATATCAGAGAAGGTAGCTGTGCCCTTATCTGCAGCCACTACCAGATAGGGGTCATCCCCATCCCGGCGCACCACGTCCTGCGGCGGTATCACCTGGCCCTCAATGAGGTTATCAGTAATATCGAGCAGAGCCTGTATATACAGCATATAACTAGCTATGCCCTCTTGCAGCCAGGCCTCTCTGCCCTCTGCCATAGAGGCCTGCTTGGCCACAAAGCCCCCTTTGGCGCCTGTGGGTACTATCACAGCATTTTTAACCTGCTGAGCCTTCACTAGGCCGAGCACCTCGGTGCGGTAATCCTCGAGCCGATCTGACCAGCGCAGGCCACCGCGGGCTACTTTGCCACCACGCAGATGCACACCCTCTACCCGGGGCGAATAGACAAAGACTTCAAAGGCAGGCTTGGGTTTAGGGGCCAGAGATAGTTTTGCAGACTCCAGCTTGACCGAGATATAGGATTTGTGGGTGCCATCGGCAAAGGTTTGGAAAAAATTGGTGCGCAGAGTTGCCTGAATCACCTCAAGATAGCCACGAATCACATTGTCTTCGCTGATATTGTCGACCGCATCCAGGGCTTCAACTATCTTATTAACCAGACCGGCCGAGCGATCACTGCGGCTATTACCCGCATAACGGGGATCAAAATAACTTTTAAACAGTGCCACCAGATTGCGGGTGATATCCAGATAGCGAGACAATGTATCTGCAATAAAGTCCTGGCTGTAGGAAATGCCCAACTGTTTAAGGTAGCGAGCGTAGAGGCGCAACATAGCCACCGCGCGCCAGTCGAGACGCGCGCCTATAACCAGTCGGTTAAAGCTGTCATTCTCTGCATCGCCCTTCCATACGGTACTGAGCGCCTCTTTAAAACTGCCCTGCACCGCCGAGACATCCACATTCACGTCCAGGGAGAACGATAGATTAAATTCTTGCATCCACAGCTGATGCTCATTGTCTGGCTGTATCAGATAGGGATGCTCCATAACCACTCGGAACCCCAGATTCTCCAACATGGGAATCATATCTGAGAGTTCCAGAGGCGCATGGCGATGGAATAGCGCCAGCTGCAAGTCATTGTTCTCTGCCTGGTGCTGATGCTTTAGATCTATGGCCAGCTCAGTGGCATCCTCCAAGCCATCGAACAATGCTATATGAGCCAGCGCCTCATCCGGAGCATAGAGCTCTCTATAGGCCGAGGGAAAGGCGCTTCTAAAGCGCCGACCCAGAGCCAGGCCATCGGCCTCACCCAGAGTCTCCAGCGCACGGTCAGCAAAGGTATCGGACCAACCTCTGGTCACCTGCTTTACCAGTTCCTCAAGCTGCCTACCCTGTACCCCAAGTTTTTTCTTGTTGCTGATCTGATAAACCAGGTAGATTCGCACCAACACAGATTCTGGCAAGAACTGGGTGCTGTATTCATTTTCTGTTGAATCCAGCTGCTCACCTATAACCTGCTGAATTTTCTGCCGGGCGCTGGTACTGAAATGTTCTCTGGGAATATAGACAATACAGCTGACAAACTTGTCGAAGGGGTCCGGGTGAACAAACACTCGCGTGGCTCGCCGCTCATAGATCTGCCAGATACCTATAATAGTTTCAGCCAGGGCCTCGCGGCCAACATGAAACAGCTCGTCCCGCGGATGGAAATCCAGAATTGCCATCAACGCCTTGCCATCGTGGCTATTGGGACTAAAACCAGAGTGCTCCAACACCCAGTTAACTTTTTTGCGCAACAGTGGGATACGCCGCGGGCTGTAGGAATAGAACTGCGAGGTATACAGCCCAAGAAAGCGCACCTCACCAATGGGTTGCCCAGACTTATTGTAGCGTTTGACTACTATATAGTCTGAGTACACATCCCTGTGCACCCGCGAGCGCTCAGAGGATTTGGTCACAGCCAGAAGATCATCGCTCTGATAGAGCCCACTGACCCCAGGGCTCAACTCATCGATTAACTCCCGCCGAGCTTCGCGCCCGTATTTTTTAAACAGGCCGCAGCGGCTTTCTGGTACTTCGCACAGATACTGTTTGCCGCCCTCGGGCACCAGCTTATATTCGACACAGCCGGTAAAGGTAAAGTAACCATTGTAAATCCAGCGTAAAAACTCCAGAGACTCCTCCAGATCTTCAACCTCTGGAGCATTTTCTTGAAGTTCAACAATCAGGCCATCAACACGCTGGCGCATGGGGTCGAAAGCGTCGACCACTTCCTCCACATCGTCCAGAACGGCCATCAATTCGAGCTGCAGATCAGCCAACTCTGACTCGGCGTGAAGATCCACCTCGACAAGAATAAGCGCTTCGCGCTGAGCGCCCTCTAAATAATCCTTGTGGGTGCTTTCAAGCAGCCCCTGATCATTGCGCAGGGCCCACACAGGGTTACTCTGCAATGTATAGATATTAAGCCCGCGGCGGTTGAGTACAATGCGCAGGGAGTCCACCAAAAACGGCATATCCCGCTGATTGATGTAGATACTGGTGTAGCGGCTGGACCAACCATCAGACTCAGGTCTAGGATTAAATACCCGCAGAGCTGCATGGCAGCCATTAACCGGCTCGGCCGCCAGCGCACTAAAACTGAGCAACCCCCAGAGACTGTGAAAAATATCCTCTGCAGGGCGATCTAAATAGTCGGCATCTGGATAAAAGTGCATGGCGCTGACAACAAACTGCTCAAATTGTCTAGCCTGGGATTTATTGAGATTCTTTTTGGCAATACTGGTCAGCGACTTTAGCAAATCAGTGCGCTGGCCTTTAGTTTTTGCATCCATGAGCGGGCTTTGAAACCTTTTTGTGTTTTATAAGTCTGTAATCTGGTGTTATTCAATGTCCTATATGCAGAGTAACAAATAGCAGTTGAATTTAGATACAAAAATTTAAACCATTTGCCAACAAATAATGACATTAGTTCTGTCTAAATATAGACCAAAATCCTGCCATTACAGGCCATATAAAACTGCATTTGAGACTTGCCCTCTTTGCAACTAAACTCTGCATCCGCTTTAACAACCGAACCAATTTTTAGGGGTTACTTTTGCACCAGAATATAAATCAACTCAAGGACTGGCTGGCCAGCAAAATTGTCGGCCAGGAACATCTGATAGAGCGATTGATGATCGCCTTGCTCGCCGATGGTCATCTTCTTGTAGAGGGCGCCCCTGGGTTGGCCAAGACCAAAGCTATCAAGACATTGTCCGAGGGTATGGATGCCGACTTTCACCGGGTTCAATTCACGCCTGATTTGCTGCCGGCGGATATCACAGGCAGTGATATCTATCGCCCCCAGGAAGGTACCTTTGAATTTCAGGCTGGGCCTCTATTTCACAACCTGGTACTGGCTGATGAAATTAACCGTGCGCCAGCCAAGGTGCAGTCTGCCCTGCTGGAAGCTATGGCTGAACGTCAGATATCCGTGGGCAAAAACACCTATCCACTGCCCGAGCTATTTCTGGTTATGGCAACCCAGAACCCCATAGAGCAAGAGGGTACCTACCCCCTGCCCGAGGCACAGATGGACCGCTTTCTGATGCATATTATGGTCGACTACCCGGCACCGGAAACCGAGCGTATGATCCTCAACCTATCCCGTCAGGAAGCGCTGAAGACTGAGCAGACCGGCGTCGAAGCTCTGACCCAGGAGACCCTATTTGAAGCTCGCAAGCAGGTGCTAGCCGTGCATATGGCCGAGCCTGTTGAGGAGTATCTGGTGCAACTTATTCTGGCCACCAGAAATACCAGTGCCTACGGCGGCGATCTGGCCCTGTGGCTAGACTTTGGCGCCAGCCCCAGGGCCACTATTGCCCTGGACCGCTGCAGCCGCGCACTGGCCTGGATGGAGGGGCGAGACTTTGTTACCCCAGACGATATTCGCGCTGTTGCTCAGGATGTATTGCGCCATCGTCTGATTCTTAGCTTCGAAGCTGAAGCTGCTGGCATCACCGCCAACCAGGTGATAGACAAACTGCTGGCCACGGTGCCCTCAGCCTAGCGGCCTGTCACTGATGAATCAGTCAGATAACAGCCAGCCAGGCAGCCAATCAGAGGGCGATCACCCAGCGATTGCCAATCTTAGCCATATGGTCAAGCTGCGCCATGGCGCTCGTGAACTGACTGGATTTCCCAGAATACAGGCGCGACAGATGCTTGCGGGCGGGCATAAATCTAAGTTTCGCGGTCGCGGTATGGATTTTGATTCGGTGCGCATCTATCAGCCCGGAGATGATGTGCGCAGCATTGACTGGCGAGTAACGGCCCGCACCCAGACTCCCCATACCAAAATTTTTACGGAAGAGCGCGAGCGCCCCATTTTGGTCATTAGTGATCTGCGCAGCTCTATGTTCTTTGGCAGCCAGCGACTCAAATCTGTGGTTGCCTGTGAAATCTCTGCCGCCCTGGCCTGGGCCGGTCTGGCAGCCAATGACCGGGCTGGCGGCCTGGTCTTTGGTGCTCAGCAACAGACTGATATTAAGGCTCGCCGCAGTCATCATGCGGTGCTGCAATATATTCACAGCCTGCAGGAGTTCAGCGGTAAGTTACTCAACCCAGAGCCAGATCGCTTTAGCCTTGCCCAGCTACTGGAAGAATCGCGACGTTTTATACTGCCTGGCAGCACCGTCTTTATTGTCAGCGACTTCCATGATCTGGATAACAGTTGCGAGCGCCATCTGTTCGAACTGGCGCGCCATGCCAACCTTAATTTCTGTCATGTTTTCGATAGCATAGAAACTGAGCTGCCACCGCCCTCAGTGTATGCAGTTACAGACGGCCAGCAACAGACCCTGCTGGACACTGGTAGCCAAAAACTGCGCCAGCGCTATGCGGATGCCTTTATGCAGCGCGGCCAGACCCTGCGCAAATTGAGCGAACAGCTTTCTGCTGGGCTGCTGCCCTTTGATACCGCCGACAATATAATGTCGGTGCTGGCCCGCGCCTATGGCAAACGTCGCAGCTCGTCTCGATCCAGCAGGTCAGCGCAACCATGAGTATCGCACCATGAACCCTAGCGACCCTCTGGCCGAGCTGCGGGATATTCATCTGCCCAGTAGCGTATCAGCCTGGCCACTGGCCCCGGGCTGGTGGATACTTATTGCTATCGCCTGCGCTGGGCTGAGCGCACTGTTTATTGTTTGCCTTCGCCGCCACCGAGCCCGCCTCTATCGTCGGCAGGCCCTGATACAGTTGCAACAGATTGAGCAGAGTTCTAACAACCAGGTTGTGGCTCTGATAGAGCTGCTCAAGAAAACCGCCAATAGCGCTTACCCGGGCCAACATTACAGCAGCCTGAGCATCAATGAATTTTTTATATTCCTCGCACAGAGCTGTCCGGCGGCACTGTTCCCCAAGCCGCCAGACAACCTCAATAGCCTGCTCTATGCAAAAGAGACCGAACTGGACCCTCAGCTCGCAGAACAGCTGATTAAAAATACAAGGGTCTGGATTCGCCAACACCTGCCCAGCCATAAACTGGATTATCAGTCCCTATGTTAAATTTAGTCTGGCCCTGGGTGCTGGCACTGGCCCCGATACCATTTATCTATCGCTGGTGGCGCAAACCAGCAGCCACTAATACCAGGGCACTGCGCGCACCATTGCTGGCCAGTGCGGCAGAGGGTATCAATAGCGCAGATGGCAGCCAGCAATGGCTGAGGCGATTACTTTTACTGCTGCTCAGCCTCTGTTGGCTAGCCAGTCTTTTGGCGCTGTCCCGACCCCTCTGGGTGGGCGAACCTGTGGCTCTGCCCACCGATGGTCGTGACATTTTATTAGCCGTAGATATTTCCGGCAGTATGGCGCGCGATGATATGGAGCTGCGAGGGCGACAGGTCAACCGATTAGTGGCGGTAAAATCTGTGGTCGGTGACTTTGTAGTGGAGCGCAAAGGTGACCGACTGGGGCTAATACTCTTTGGCGAAAAAGCCTATCTGCAGACACCACTCACCTTCGATCGCCTAACCATGCAAACTCTGTTAAACGAGGCGCAAATTGGCTTTGCGGGTAACAATGGCACAGCTATTGGCGACGCCATAGGGCTGGCAGTTAAGCGCCTTCAGGAACGCCCAGAAAATCATCGCGTGGTTATCCTGCTGACTGACGGTGCCAACAATGCCGGTGAACTGGATCCATTAAAAGCTGCAGATTTAGCCCGCCGCGCCAAGGTTAAAATCTACACCATAGGCATAGGTGCCGAGGTTCAGGAAACCTGGGGGCTGTTTGGCAAGCGAGTCACCAACCCCAGCGCCGATCTGGATGAAACTGCCCTCAGCAATATTGCAGAAGCCACTGGCGGCCAGTTTTTTCGCGCCAGAAATCCTCAGGAGCTGCAGGCAATTTATGCAGAACTTAACCGACTGGAACCCATAGAGCAGGATGCCGAAACCCTGCGCCCTATAGCTGCTCTATTTCACTGGCCTCTGGGCTTGGCCTTTGTGCTTAGCCTGTTGATCGCACTGCTGCGTTTTGTTGCAGGTAACCCCAGAGGTGAGCATGTCTGACTGGCTACCTGCCCTGAGCGATTTCCATTTTATGCGGCCCTGGTGGTTTTTGGGTCTGGTCCCAGCTCTGCTGGCCCTAGGTCTATACCAGTGGCGCAGGCGCAGTGCCGGCAATTGGGAGAAAATTATCAACCCAGCCCTGCTGCCCTTTTTAATGGAGGGCGCTGGCCTAAACAGTCGTAAATCTAACTGGTTATTAACTGGCCTGGGTTTGGCCTGGGCAATTTGCTGCATCAGCCTGGCTGGTCCAACCTGGCAACAGTTACCTCAGCCTGTGCTTAAACAGGACAGTGCTGCCATACTGGTATTTGATCTGTCCCCCTCCATGCTGGCCGAAGATATTTCCCCCAGCCGCCTGGTCCGAGCGCGCTTTAAATTAATCGATATTCTTAACAGTCGCCGCGAAGGTTTTACTGCACTAGTAGTCTATGGTGGAGAAGCTCATACAGTGTCGCCCCTGACTGAGGACAACAATACCATCATCAGTCTGGTGCCCATACTGCACCCAACGCTCTTGCCAGAGTACGGCAGCAATACCGAAGAGGCCGTAGCCATGGCCATAGAACTGGCTGCCAATGGTGGCTATGAACAGGCTGATATTATTTTAATTAGCGATGGGGTTTCCCCCGCGGCCTTTGGCAGCCTCAAAACAATTATCGGGCAAGCGGGAAAATATCGCCTATCAATACTTGGGGTGGGTACTGCCGAGGGTGCGCCAATTCCCCTGGGTAGCAGCGGCTTTGTTAAAGACCGCAGCGGCAGTATTCTTATTCCCAAGCTGGACTCAGCTTCAATGCAGAGACTGGCCAATAGCAATGCTGGTATCTATCGCGATATCAGCGCCGATGACAGCGATATCAATGATTTGTTAAAAGTCACAGAACAGGGTTTTACCGATGCGACCAGAGAGGTAGATCGCTCCTTTGATCTTTGGGATGACCAGGGCTTTTGGCTGATTGTGCTGCTTTTACCTGCATTGATCCTTAGCTTTCGCAAAGGTTCAGTGGTAGTGATACTGATCGCTCCGCTACTCAGCCTGAGCGAACCGGTCACCGCCTCCATCTGGCAGGACCTTTGGCAGAATCCAGACCAGCAAGGCCTAGAAGCCTTAGATGCTGGTGATGCAGCTGCGGCCCAGAGTCTGTTTGAAGATAGTCAATGGCGTGGCAGCGCTGCCTATCGCGCCGAGGATTACGCGAGTGCCATTGGTGAATTTATTGGCCAAGATAGCCCAGACGCCCATTACAACCGCGGCAATGCCCTGGCCAAGTCCGGAGATCTGGAGGGCGCTATCGACGCCTATAATAGAGCACTTGAGTTGCAGCCAGAGATGGAAGATGCATTAGCCAATCGCGACCTTGTCGAGAAGCTACAACAGCAGCAAGAGCAAAATAAAGAGCAGGAGCAGGATCAAGACCAACAATCAGATCAGCAACAACAAAACCAGGATCAGAACCAAGAGTCTTCACAACAGCAGAACCAAGAATCTCAGCAGTCACAGAATAAAGAGCAAGGGGAAGAAGGCAGCGAGCAACAGCAGGAGGCCAAGACACAAAAAGAGCAGCAGGAAGAGGAAAAGCAGCAGGAAGAGGAAGAGCAACAGACAGAGCGACAGGAACAGCAGCAAAAAGAACAGGAGCAGGAGCAGAAAGCCCAGCCCGCAGACCCTGAACTCAGTGACCAAGACAAGCAAAACCAACAGGAAATCGAGCAGATGTTGCGCCAGGTACCAGATGATCCCGGCGGTCTGCTGCGAGAAAAATTTCGCTACCAGTCGCGGCAGCGCGCACTGGAGCAACGACGTCCCAAACCACCCAACGAGCAAGAGCGCTGGTAAATGAATGTACAGTCTTTAAAACTATTAATTGCCCTCTGTCTGATCACAGCCTCAGTTTTCAGCTGGGCAGAACTGACAGCTAAAGTTGACCGCAATCTGTTAGATACCAATGAAACAGTGCAGCTGGTGGTTCGCTACAGTGGCCAGGCAATGACCTCAGAGCCCGACTTTGGGGTTCTGCAAAAAGACTTTGACATACTCAGCAACAATCGCCAGCAGCAATACTCCTGGATCAATGGTCAATCTCAATCCTACACTGACTGGAATATGGTGCTTATGCCGAAGCGCAGCGGCACTATTCTAATTCCCTCCATCAGCTACAAAAATGAAGTGAGCAACGCCTTAGAAATAACTGTGCGCCCGGTCAATAGAATTACCGCAGGAGCAGGCAAGCAACCGGTTTATACCGAGACCCTGGTTGACAGACAGGCGGTCTATATTCAACAGCAAATTATTCTGACCCAGCGCCTGTACACCTCGGTGCAGCTCCAGGACCTGAGCCTATCGGAGCTGGAGATAGACAATGCTCTGGTAAGACGCATTGGTGAAAATCAATTTCAAAAAATGATTAATGGCCGCAATTATCTGGTTATAGAAGTCAAGTACGCGCTATTTCCTCAGGTCAGCGGAAAGCTGGATATTCCCCCCATGAGGTTCGGCGCTTTTGAGAGTAGCAGTCGACAATTTGGTGCTTTCTCCAGTCGCGGCAAGCAGCTCTTCCGCAATACTCAGGCCAAGACCATAGATGTGATGGCCAAGCCCGCCCATATAGCACCGGCCGAATGGATGCCCAGCAGCAGGGTCGAACTGCAGGAACAGTGGAGCAGCGACATCAATAATTTAACACTGGGTGAGCCAATCACCCGAACCATTAGCCTGAGCGCGCAGGGCCTGACCGGAGCTCAGATTCAGCCCTTAGCCAATCCAGAGAGTACTGATTACAAAACCTATCCGGACCAAGCAAAAATTGAGGAGCAGATAAGCTCCGCCGGTATCCTCGGCACCCGCACTGAAACAGTGGCTCTGGTACCTATGCGTTTGGGGGAGATTCTTATGCCGCCCATTGAAGTGCGCTGGTGGGATACCGAAAACCAGCGCATGCGGACTAGCACAGTACCAGCGGTAACCTTACAGGTGGGCGCTGCCGCTACTATTACATCTGCGCCCCTGTCCCAGCTGCAGGCAGATCAGCCGAGCACCCCACTGGCACTGACACCGCTGAGCATACAGCCAGAACCACTGGAACAATCAGCATTGGTCAAATGGTCGCTGGCATTTAACGCACTGCTGCTTACCGCCCTGATTGCCCTGTTTACAATACGCAGAAAACAACCCTCGCGGCGCAGCCCTCAACAGACCGCTGATGATAGTCTGCAGCTCAGTCTCAGCCAAAAATTAAAGCTGGCAGAAAAACAGGCTGGAGAAAATAATCTCACCGGCATGCGCGATAGTATTTTGGACTGGGGTAAAACACTGCTCACCAACAACCCGCCAAGCACATTGAAACAGCTAGCAGACCAAATGCAAGATCAAGATCTAAAAGCAGCATTTGAACAGCTGGATCGCCAGCTATACAAAGGCGATAACTGCGCTGATGATCTAGACCTAAAGAGGCTTATCAAACAGCTTAGAACCAAGTCTTCAAGAATAGCAACTGAGGCTAAAAAGCAACCTAAAGGACAGGTATTAAATTCACTATATCCTGGCAAACAATAAACTCCAGACAGCGAAAATAGGCTATATTCCGGTTTACTTTGCAGGCCCAGAGAAGCACTTTAGGTAAACCAATAACTAGAGGAAGCACCCAAATGTCAGAGCAGCCTTATGAGCACCAGAGTGAAAACCCCAGCCCCCATGACCACAATGACCAAAAAACCCTCAGCCAGAAAAATGCTGCAAGCTATTGGCAGGCCAATCTGCGCCTGCTGGCAAAGCTTTTAGCCATCTGGTTTGCCCTGTCATTTGGCTGTGGAATTCTTCTGGTTGACTGGCTGGACCAGTTTACCTTTTTCGGCTTTAAGCTGGGTTTCTGGATTGCTCAGCAAGGAGCTATCTATGTATTTGTTGCGCTGATATTTATTTACGCCTGGCGCATACAGATTATTGAACGTCAATATGGCGTTGATGACGATGCTGAGGACAGTTCAGTATGAGCACTCAGCTACTGACTTATTTATTCGTGGGTGCCTCCTTTGCACTCTATATAGGCATTGCCATCTGGTCGCGCGCAGGCTCCACCAAAGATTTCTATGTGGCCGGTGGTGGCGTACATCCGGTGGTCAATGGTATGGCCACTGCAGCCGACTGGATGAGTGCGGCTTCGTTTATTTCTATGGCTGGCATTATTTCCTTTATGGGCCGCGACGGCTCTGTCTATCTGCTCGGCTGGACCGGTGGCTATGTGCTGCTGGCACTGTTACTGGCGCCCTACCTGCGTAAGTTTGGTCGCTTTACGGTGCCCGACTTTATTGGCGAGCGCTACTACTCCAAGACAGCGCGCATAGTGGCGGTTATCTGCCTGATCTTTGTGTCCTTTACCTATGTGGCCGGCCAGATGCGCGGTGTGGGCATTGTGTTTTCACGCTTTCTTGAGGTGGAGGTGGAAACCGGCGTTATTATCGGCATGGCCGTGGTGTTTATGTATGCGGTGCTCGGCGGTATGAAAGGTATTACCTATACTCAGGTAGCCCAGTACTGCGTGCTAATTTTTGCCTACATGGTACCGGCTATTTTTATCTCCATTATGATCACCGGCAACCCAATACCCCAACTGGGGTTTGGCTCTGAGGTCGCCGATGGCTCCGGACTCTCGGTACTGGAAAAGCTCGATGGCCTATTGTCTGATCTCGGCTTTGGCAACTATACCGAGGGCAGCAAATCTACCATAGATGTATTTGCTATCACTGCCGCCCTGATGTTTGGTACCGCCGGCCTGCCCCATGTGCTGGTGCGCTTTTTTACTGTGCCTAAGGTGTCCGATGCGCGAAAATCTGCCGGCTATGCACTGGCTTTTATTGCCATTCTCTACACTACGGCGCCGGCCGTCGCCTCCTTTGCCCGCCTCAATCTGGTGGACACTGTGCACAATACCAGCTATGAACAGGCGCCCCAGTGGTTTAGCAACTGGGAAAATACCGGCCTGGTGGGATGGCAGGATAAAAATAATGATGGCCTGATGCAGTACAGCGCAGGCGCAGATAATGAAGTCACCATTGACCGCGATATTATGGTGCTGGCCAATCCAGAGATTGCCGATCTTCCCGGCTGGGTCATTGCCCTAGTGGCTGCAGGAGGTGTGGCTGCCGCCCTTTCGACAGCTGCCGGGTTGCTGCTGGTAATATCCAGTTCTGTGTCCCATGATTTGCTCAAGCAAACTCTAATGCCCGCCATTACCGAAAAACAGGAGCTGCTATTTGCCAGAATTGCCGCTGCTGTGGCCGTCTGTATTGCAGGCCTATTTGGCATCTACCCTCCCGCCTTTGTGGCACAGGTGGTTGCCTTTGCCTTTGGTCTGGCGGCCGCTTCATTATTCCCCGCTATTCTGCTGGGTATCTTTAGCAAAAGGGTCAACAAAGAGGGCGCTATCGCCGGCATGCTGCTGGGGCTGGTGTTTACTTTTTCCTATATTGTCTATTTTAAATTTGTCTCGCCAGAGCTTAACAGCGCCGAACACTGGTGGCTGGGTATCTCACCTGAGGGTATTGGCTTTATAGGTATGCTGCTCAATATAGGGGTCGCGTTTGGGGTTAGCCGCTTCTACGCACCGCCCCCCGCCGAGGTGCAGAATCTGGTGGATAATATTCGTATTCCCAGTGGCGCGGCAATTGCCCAGAGCCACTAAAGAGTGCCAGAGCCACTAAAGAGTGCCAGAGCCACTAAAGAACGCCTTGAGATAAGGATTAAAAAATCCCAAAAAAAGGAGGCTGAACAAGCCTCCTAAGTATTGGGTTAGATGCAGCCCAGACGGAAAGTGCTAACCGGAGTTAGCACTCCAGAACTCCTGGCAAAAGCCAAGAAGAACATCAGTCTGGTCGTCTGGACATCAGTCCGGATCGTGCAGGATCGGCGAACTGATACCTAAAGCCTAGTCCAAAGTGACCGTCTTTGCATTGGACAGCGCCGCGACTCTAAGCATAAGACTGGCGCTGGCAAATTATAGAGACTTTGAGACTATTTCCTGCAGATCCTTAACCAAATTTGGCTCTTTCGCAATGCTTTGCAATGCATTTTGCATAAGCTGACGATTGGGCTCAGGGAATTTCTTCCACTTGGTCAATGGGGTAACCAGCCGCGCGGCAACCTGGGGGTTAACCGAATTCAAAGCAAGAATCTGCTCAGTTAAAAAGCGGTATCCAGACCCATCCTGATTGTGGAAGTTAACATGGTTGGCGTTGGCAAAGGCTCCAATCAGACTGCGAATTTTATTTGGATTGGTCATGGTAAAGGCTTCGTGATCCATCAGATCAACCACTCGTCTCAGACCATTGGCCTGACTGTTAGTAGCCTGGATCTGCAACCACAGATTCATAACCAAGGCTTCATCTCTAAACTGCTGCTCAAATAAAGCCAGTGCCCTGGTCGCGTAGTCAGATGCCTCGGGGCAGTTGACCAGCGCACTCAGTGCTGCTGCCTGATCGGTCATATTATCGGCATTTTGAAACTGAGCCCAGGCCAGCTCAACACCAGTACCCACTAGCATAAGGTAGCCCAAAGCAGCATTTTTCAAGCTGCGACTACCCATTTGCTCAACATTGGGCCTGTAGGCCTGCTGAGTCATATTGCCCTGATACACAGCCTGCAACTCGTCCATCAGGCAGCCGGCCAGTGCAGTGCGCATAAATAATCTGGCATCGTGAATAGCATCCACATAGATAGTTTCAGCCTCTTCATGGAGCAGCGCCTCAGTGGGTAACTGAAGCATCAGCGCCACCATAGCGGGATCCAGGGATCTATCTGCTAACAGAGCCTTAAATGCCTCCACTAGCTGACCGTCCACAACCATTGGGCGATCCTGCCTGCTGTCCTCTACCAGCTGTTTTAATACAGTCAGGCAGAGGGTCTGGCAGGCATCCCAGCGATTAAACCCATCGCTATCATGGGCCATAAGATGGGCTAGCTGCTCTGCACTGTAGTTGTAACTCAGCTTAACCGGCGCTGAAAAGCCGCGCAGCAGCGAGGGTACGGGCTCTTGATTAATATTTTCAATCACCAGCCGCTGACTGGCCTCAGTCATCTCGAACACTGTCTCCGTCTGCCCTGCGCTATTGAGTGGCATATCGGCGCCATCGGCCGCCACCAGGCCCAACTTAATCGGGATCACCAGCGGCAGCTTGTCGGTCTGCCCCGGCGTGGCCGGGCAGCTCTGTTCAAAATCTAGAGTATAGGTTTTGGCTTCGGCATCATATTGCGAGCGCACTGTCACTACCGGGGTGCCAGCCTGTTTATACCAGCGACGGAACTGAGTCAGATCGCGACCACTGGCGTCTTCCATGGCACTGACAAACTCCTCAATGGTAACTGCCTGGCCATCGTGGCGATCAAAGTACAGATCTGTGGCCTGCCGATAGGTCTCAGGGCCCAACAGGCTGTGGTACATACGCACAATCTCGGCGCCCTTTTCGTAGACCGTCAGGGTGTAAAAATTATTGATCTCCATGTAGGAGTCCGGCTGCACCTGGTGAGCCATGGGACCGCCGTCTTCAGCAAACTGATGGGTGCGCAAATAGGACACATCCTCAATACGCTTTACCGTGGGGCTGTTCATATCCGCAGAGAACTGACAGTCACGAAATACAGTAAAGCCTTCTTTTAGACTGAGCTGAAACCAGTCGCGCACATTGACTCGATTGCCTGACCAGTTGTGGAAATATTCGTGAGCCACAATTCCCTCAACCCGCAAAAATGAGGCATCGGTAGTGGTTTTTGGGTTGGCCAGAACAGCGGAGGTATTAAAGATATTTAGGCCTTTATTTTCCATGGCTCCCATATTGAAATCGTCCACAGCCACAATCATAAAGATATCTAGGTCGTACTCGCGCCCGTAGACTTCCTCGTCCCAGCGCATGGAGTTTTTCAGCGATAGCATGGCGTGATCGCACTTATCCAGATCTTTCTCTTCAACAAAAATCTGTAGTGGAATCTGGCGCCCAGACATGGTGGTAAAGCTATCTTCAACTACAGACAATGTGCCAGCCACCAGCGCAAATAGGTGGGAGGGTTTCTTAAAGGGATCGTGCCAGGTCACACTGTGGCGACCCCCGTCGAGATCGGCGCGCTCTATGGCATTGCCATTGGACAGCAACACCGGATAGCTGGCCTTGTCCGCCACTATTTTAACGGTGAATACCGACATAATATCCGGGCGATCAGGAAAGTAGGTAATACGACGAAAACCCTCAGCTTCGCACTGGGTGCAGTACATGGTTCGCGATCGGTAGAGCCCCATCATAGAGGTGTTTAGCTGGGGCTGGATCAGCACCTCTGTGCTAATAACGCAGCTATCAGAAAGATTGGGCACCCTCAGCAGGTTGTCGGCGATACTGTAGGCGCTGCTATCCAGGCGCTGACCATCTATGGCGATCCACTGCAACTGCACATCGCCCTTGCTATTAAGTTCTAATACAGCAGCTTTATCGCTGCTATCGGGGTTGCGTCGCACCGCCAGATTAGTGGTGACTCTGGTCTGTTCGTCGCCAAGATCAAAAACCAGATCTGTGGTGTCGACCAAAAATGGGGAGACCTGATAATCCTTGAGGTAAATGGTTTGCGGTAGCGCGTCTTTCACTAGAACTGTCCTTAAATTAATTGATGGTGAACTGCACGTTGTAGGCAGTGTATTTGCGGATATTAATCACGCCAGTATCAAGAATAAGATACTGCCCTTTAATCCCTTTTAACACACCCTCAACAAGGGGTTGCTTATCAAGATTTAGGCTCTTCACTTTTTCGGGAAACTCATGCACCGGGAAGTTAATCTGGGTGGTGGTTTCGTTGTAGAGACGCTGCAGGGCTTGCAGACCAAATTCCTGTTCGAGTAATTCTAGACCAGATTCGGCCTTGGCCATCAGCTCATCGCGAATAACCGCTAAGTCTACCGACTCAGCATTGCCTTTAAGCATCTTCTGCCAGCTGGTTTTGTCGGCGACAAACTCGCGAATACAGTCTTCTATCAGGCCCGCCTGATAACGAGTTTGCACTCTAAAAATAGGTAACCCCTGAGTCGCCCCCTGGTCAATCCAGCGAGTGGGCAGCTGGGTGCCTCTGGTAATACCAACTTTAACGCCAGAGCTATTAGCCAGATAGACAAAATGGTCGGTGAAACAATACTTCTCACCCCAGGCCGGGTCACGGCAGGTACCATGGTGAAAGTGACACCGCTCCGGGCTCATAATGCAGGTATCGCACTGGGGCAGCTTGGTAAAACAGGGGTAACAGTAGCCCTGACTAAAGCTCTTTTTCGAGCGACGACCGCAGTGAATGCAGTGGATATCACCTATATGCTCTATAGCTATGCTCTTACCTATGGCGTCATTCAGAGGAATTCGCTGATCGTCCAATGGTAGTTGGTAAGCAACCGTATCACCCAGAGTCACTTCCATTTTTGACAGATGGCCTGAGGCTTGTATTGACATTATTCTTTCCACTTGAGAGTTTTTTGTTCTTCCGCCGCGGGAACCACCGGCTCACAGGCGGTGGATTTGGGTGGCACATAGCCGGTGCGTTCGTCGGCGGGCTTGCGCTGATCATAGGCGATAACAGCCTGTATGCAGAGTTCTCGCTGCCCATCGCTGATTGTCCTGCCATCTGGCCAGCGACCAATTTCGATTGCACGTTTAAGGCTTTCATAGACCTCTGGAGTAATACTCTCGAGTAGCTGTTGCAAATCCATAGTTAACCGATCACCCCTCAATTATCTGCGTCTAGCTGCTGAAACCAGTCCAAACACCAGACCCAGCAACATACCAATCAATAGGCCGCCAACATGAGCACCATTGGCCACACCAATACCTAACAAGAGCTTCAGTACGCCTGTCATACCCACTAATAGCCAGATCAACATAAACCCCAGAATACCCGGGGGTAATTGCAGTTCAGGCTGGGGCACAAATTGACCTTTAATCCAAATATAACCCAGCAGTGCATAGACCACACCAGACATTCCGCCAAAATAAGCACTGCCCTGCCAGCTGTACTGGATCAGATTTGAAATAGCGCCACTCACAAGTACCAGCAGCAACAGATGCATAGAGCCATAGAGACGCTCAACCCGACCGCCAAGCAAAGCCAGCCACAGGCAATTGAACACCAGGTGCATAAGGCCAAAATGCAGGAAAATAGGGGTAATTACATTCCAGTACTGGCCATCGACTAGGCCATCAAACATAAGCCCGCGGGCCAGGGGAAAAGCAAAGCTGGCGAGCGCTGCTCCCAGCAGGCTGCCGAGTAACAGTAGAGTAACCCCAGGATGCAGTTTGGCGGCAAGCCACCATCTGGCGCTGTCAGACATAAACAATTCCTAATCAGATGCTTTTTTTACGCCTAGACGGCTGCCCCAGCCCAGTTTTGATCTACAGACCCCATAAAAATTATTGTCTTTGGGGTGAATCAGAAGAATATCGTTATCGTGCTTTTTAATAGTGATCACGTCGCCGGGCTCAGTGCCAACATCATTGTGGCCATCGCAGGTAATTAGTGGGTGCAGTTCATTCCTCGCGCTAACCCTTATTTCGATTTTGGCGCCGCCGTGCAACACAATCGGGCGGCTGCTCAGAGTATGGGGATTTAGCGGCACCACCACCATAGCATCGAGCTCGGGAAACAGCAGCGGCCCACCGGCGCTCAGGGCATAGGCCGTGGAACCTGTGGGCGTGGAGACTATTAGGCCATCAGAGCGCTGGCTGTAGACAAATTCTCCATCAACATAGAGCTCAAAGGTCATCATGCGCACCGACATGCCCGGATGCATCACAATATCGTTCACTGCTGTGCCAGTGCCAATCTCAGTGCCATTGCGGGTCACAGTGGTCTCGAGCAGAAAGCGTCTGGTCTGCTTATACTCGCCCTGCAGCACAGGCCACACGCGCTCTTCGATTTCATCTGGAGAAATATCAGTTAAAAAGCCCAGTCGCCCGCGGTTAATGCCCAGCAGTGGGACGCCGCAGGCGGCCATTTTGCGACAGGCACTCAGCATACTGCCATCGCCGCCAACAACAATACCCAGGTCAATGGCACCGGGAAACTGTTCTATTGGCAGCACCTTATCAATCGGCCAGTCCACCAGGCTCGCAGCCTGTTCCTCGTAGACCACTTCGCGGCCCTGGGCGCGCAGAAAGGCCTCTAACTTATGCAGAGACTCCTTAACCTCGGGCACATCCAGGCTACCTAGTAATCCTATACGCTGAAAATGGGACATAGCATGCTTCTTGTAAAAGTGTGTTGCCGATTATACAGACTGTGGCCAGATTTCCTTTAATTTCAGGCATAATAGCGGCAATCAGGTTGGACATTAAATTATGGCAACAGCGCAAAAAAGTATAGTTCTTATCGGCATGCCCGGCGCAGGCAAGAGCACCATTGGTATCCTGCTGGCCAAAGAGCTGGGGCTGGATTTTGTAGATACAGATATCAGTATTCAGGTGCGCTGGGGCAAATCTCTGCAGGAAATCACCGATGAGTCTGGCTATAAGGTTCTGCGTGACTATGAAGAACAGGTGCTGCTAAGCGAAGATATTGACCAGAGGGTAGTGGCCACTGGAGGCAGTGCGGTCTATTCTGAAGCTGGGATGGCGCGCCTAAAAGCTAAGGCAAGGGTTATTTTTCTCGATGTATCTCTGCCTGCACTAAAACAGCGCGTCCGCAACTTTGAGACTCGCGGCGTGGCCCGGCGCCCGGATCAGAGCTTTGAGGATTTGTTTGCTGAGCGCAGAGCCCTGTATCAGCACTATGCCGACATCAGCCTAGACTGCAGCCACCTCGGAGTGAATGAGGCGCTGCAGGCAATTGTTGACCGACTTCAGAAGTGAATTATTTAAGCACCGACAAAATCGAGTCACTCAGGTAACCAATATTGTTCGAGTTAATACCAGCGAGATTAACCCTGCTGGACGACACAATATAGACCCCATATTCTTCGCGCAGCTGATCCAGCTGTGCTGTATTCAGCCCTAAAAATGAGAACATCCCTTTCTGCTGCTTGATATGGCTAAAGTCGATGCCAGCGGCATTATTGCGAATATTGTCTGCCAGCAAACTGCGCATGGACTGAATACGCTCGCGCACCTCAGTCAACTCAGCTTCCCAGCTGGCTCGCAGCTGCTGATCACCCAGAACCAGTGACACTAGCAGAGCGCCGTGGGCCGGAGGCATGGAATACATCTGTCGCGCCACCGACATAGTCTGAGAGGCAACAATATCCGCCTGTTCGGCACTGTCGGCAATAAAGGTAATTGAACCTGTCCGCTCACGGTAAAGACCAAAGTTTTTCGAGCATGAAGAGGCAACAACCAGCTCTGGCAATCGCTCTGCCATCATGCGCAGCCCGTAGGCATCCTCGTCAAGACCATCACCCAATCCCTGATAAGCTGTGTCTATAAAGGGTATAAAACCGCGCTCTAGGGCCAGATCAGCAATCAGATCCCACTGCTCATGGGTCAGATCTGCGCCGGTCGGGTTGTGGCAGCAGCCGTGCAGTAGCACCATATCTCCAGCGGGCACCTGCCCCAGGGTTTCCAGCATGGCCTGGGTTTCAATCTGGTGGCTGTCGCGGTTGTAGTAGGGATATTCTTCAATCTCAAAACCGGCTCCGCCCAACAGAGGAATATGATTAGGCCAGGTAGGCACTCCTACCCAGAGCTTGGCTTCTGGGCGCGCTCGCTGAATCACCTCGGCGCCCACACGCAGTGCCCCGGAACCACCTGGGGTCTGAATACTTTTGATACGCCCAGAGTTTAAGATGCTGTGATCTGCGCCAAATAGCAGCTCAAGAATACGCTGATTGTAGTCCGGGTCGCCAGCAATCCCCTGATAGGATTTAGTGGTCTCAAGCTGCATTAACTGGGTTTCCGCCTCTTTGACTGAGGTCATAACGGGCGTAAGCCCCAGATCATTCATGTAAACGCCTACACCTAAATCGATTTTATTAGTGCGGGTATCTGCTCTAAATGCTGCCATCAATCCCAGAATTGGGTCCATAGCGACGGGCTTCAAACTCTCAAACATTGCGGTTTCCTGAAGTTGGGTTGGAGACGGTAAATTTTGGACGCTAGTTTACTATGGTTAGATAAATTATTTTAGCGATTTGCGTTAAGAAAGCTGATTACCGAGCTATTAAACTGCTTGGGCTTTTCAGCATGCAACCAATGGCCGGCACCCTCAATCACCAGGAGCTCAGATGCAGGGAACAGCGAACTGATCAATGGCCGGTGTTTATCCTGAATATAGGCCGATAGCTCGCCCTTGAGAAATAAACAGGGACCGTTAAAAGGCGGCCCGTCGGGGGCTTCTACTAGGCTGTTACTGTAGTTGGCAACAATGGATCTAACGTTGAGCTTAAGGCTAAAACCACCCCGATCGTCAGGCTGCAGATTTTTTAAAATAAAGCCTCTGGTGGCCATATCGGGGATATAGCCTGCCAGTATCTGATCCGCGGATTTGCGATTCTGAATACTGCTGTTCTGCAGTTCGTTTAGAGCATCCACCACATGGCTATTGCTCTGGGGGTAATTGACTGGCGCTATATCGGCGACCACCAGGCTACGAACCCTATCCGGCCAAGTCTGCGCTATCTGCATGGCAATTTTCCCGCCCAGGGAATGGCCTATCAGATGAGCCTCAGGTAACCCTAGGTCATCCATCAGTTCGATAATATCCCCGGCCATGAGAGGGATTGTCATCAAATCCTCATGGGGTGAGTCACCATGGTTGCGCAAATCAACCGCAATCACCCTATATTCAGCTGACAGCTCCCGAGCCAAATTGCCCAGGTTGCTGAGAGAGCCGAACATACCGTGCATCAGAATTGCCGCTGGCTTGCTGTCCGAGTCTTCTCGGCTCGGCTCTGCGGCGCTTTGCTCTACATAGTTAAGCTTCAATTGATTACTCGCCGATTATTGATTGGCCGCGCGATTGCGATACTTCTCTTTGTTTTTGCGCCCCTGCTCATAGAGCTTGGGACGGATCCTGCGGCGCAGCCCCGGAAATAAATAACTCAAGGTAGTCATCTTGGCGCCAAAGGCTGGCATGGAAATCTCAGTTTCTTCACCAGCTGCCAGAGCCACCACCGCATCGGCCACCTGTTCCGCAGAGCTCATGGGCTGGGAGAATACAATATCTTCCACCTGATCAATCTCATCCATAATAAAGCCGGTATCGATCGGGCCCGGAGATACCACAGCTACATGGATATTAGCTTCTCGCAGTTCATCGGCAAGGGCATAGGTAAAGGCACGCAGCCCAGCCTTGGTGCCCGAATAGGTCGCAGCGCCCTGCAGGGGCGCGCGGCCCGCCAGAGAACCTACATTGACTATGGCACCAGAGCCTGAGCGACGTAAAAATGGAATCGCAGCACAGGACAGAACCATGGGCGCCCGAAGATTAATATCAACCATGGCAGCAACGGCTTCCGGTGTCACAGTCTCTAGATTGCCACGGCTGTGCATACCGGCGTTGTTAATCACCACATCTACCTGGCCAAACTTGGCCTCCGCTTTTTTCAACAGCTTGATACAGTCATTGGAATCCGCCACATCCATAGCCACAGTTAATACCTCAGTGCCCTGACCCCGCAGCTCCTTGGCTATCTTGTTAAGGCCGGCGCGACCCCGAGCAACCAGTACCAGCTTAGAATTGTGCGCGGCAAAAGCTCGAGCACAGGCGGCACCAACTCCCGCAGAGGCACCAGTAATAACAACAGTCTTGCCAGCAAAATTTCTATTCATTCTCTTAAACCTTTTTAGTTTTAATTATTGGCCACTCAGCAGGTCAGTCAATGCATCTTCGAGTAGAGGATACTGGAAGTTAAATCCGCTGTCTTGAACTTTACTTGGAACTACTCTCTGACCCTGCAACAGTAACTCTTCGCCCATTTGGCCGAACAGTATTCTAACCAGCGGCCCAGGCATGGGAAAAATAGCTGGCCTATGCAGAGCTGCACCCAACTGCCGGGTAAACTCTCGGTTGCGCACTGGATTGGGCGCCGTTGCATTGACCGGACCACTGAGATCTGACTGATCAACAGAGTGTAAAATCAAGGCTACCATATCGTCGATATGAATCCAGGGCATCCACTGCTGACCGTCCCCCACCGGCCCTCCCAGTCCAAACTTAAATGGCGGCAGCATCTTGGCCAGTGCACCCTCCTCTCCCAGCACAATGCCGGTGCGCAGATAGATCAGCCTGGTACCCAGAGACTCAAATGGCGCGGCACTCTGCTCCCATTGCTGGCAGAGCTGATGTGAGAAGTTATCCACCGCACCAGCAGATTCATCGACCGGCTTATCCTGCCCATTGCCAGCCCCGTAGAAACCTATAGCTGAGCCACTGATCAGCACCTGGGGCCGCTGTTCTCTGGCAGCAAAAAACTGGTAGAGCGCCTGGGTGGTAGCCACTCGACTATCAATAAATTTTTGCTTGCGGGCCTCTGTCCAACGCCCGGCGGCCAATGGCTCACCGGCAAGATTGACCACGGCGTCCACAGGCTCTCCCTGGGTCAGCCTATCCAGTGAGTCTATTAGCCTGATTCCAGCGGGCAATCTGCCGGCCGCAGAAGCCGTGTCGCGGGTCAACACTATAACCTGCCAGCCATGGGCCATAGCCTGGGCGCTGAGGTGGCGGCCAATAAACCCAGTGCCGCCGGTGATTAACATAGTCTTCATAACTGCTCTCCCTGGGTTTTTATACGAGATAAAATTCATTACTGACCACAATAATTATTTTGCCCCCCCGCAACTGTATTGCTATTATAGCTGTCTTCTTAAGTGACTAAATTTTCCCTACAACCAAACACCTCTAGGCATTTATATGAGTCTTGCTGATAAAGTATTGGCGGTAAACAACGATCTTCCCATTCGCACCGACGAACCTGTGCACAGCGGTAAAGTGCGCTGCGTCTACTGGCTTACCGAAGCCGACAGCCGCCGCCTGATCGCTGAAAATAACTACGATGTCGCGCCCGATGCGCCACTGGCGATTATGGTCATCAGCGACCGTATTTCAGCCTTTGAATGCATCTGGCGTGGTGAGGGCGGCATGAACGGTATACCTGGCAAAGGGGCCGCACTCAATGCCATCTCTAATCAGTGGTTCAAACTGTTTCGCGAGCAGGGCCTGGCCGACAGCCATATTCTCGATGTTCCCCACCCTCTGGTGTGGATTGTGCAGAAAGCCCGCCCGGTTATGATTGAAGCAATTTGCCGTCAGTATATAACCGGCTCTATGTGGCGCTCTTATGCCAAGGGCGAGCGTGATTTCTGTGGTATTAAGATCGCCGAGGGTCTGGAGAGGGATCAGAAGCTACCCGAACTGCTTATCACTCCCTCAACTAAGGGCATACTCACTGGCATACCAGGTGTTCCAGAGGTGGATGACGTCAATGTCTCACGCTCAGATATTGAGAATAACTACCAGAGCTTTAAGTTTAACTCTCTGCAAGATATAGATGTCTATGAAAAGCTTCTGGGCGAAGGCTTTGATGTGATTAGCAACGAGCTAGCCAAGCTAGACCAGATTTTTGTGGATACTAAGTTTGAGTTTGGCTATGTCACAGACCGAGCTGGTAACGAGAAGCTAATCTATATGGATGAAGTGGGCACTCCTGATTCATCGCGTATCTGGGATGGTCCAAGTTACCGAGATGGCAAGGTAGTAGAGAATTCCAAAGAGGGTTTTCGGCAGCTGTTGCTCAGCCACTTCCCCGACCCCGATATTCTGCTGGATAAAAACCGCATGGACGAGCGCCGCGCTCTGGCCGCAGACAACGATCTACCAGAATCAGTAATGATGGCGGTATCCGAGACCTATGTGAGCATGGCTGAGAAAATTACCGGCCAGCCACTGGTTATCTCAGATAACCCCAAAGCTGAGATTATTGAGATTCTAAAAGACAGATACGGGCTTATCGACTAGCATTCGATAATATTGACTGGCACCTCAAGAACATGGGTTGCCAGTCCGCCCCGGGAAGTCTCTTTATAGCGCTTGTTCATATCCTCACCGGTTTTACGCATAGTCCGAATAACCTTATCCAGCGACACAAAGTGGGAACCATCCCCACTCAGAGCCACACGCGCTGCATGAATAGCCTTAACTGACGCCATAGCATTGCGCTCGATACAGGGCACCTGCACCAGTCCCCCGATGGGGTCGCAGGTCAATCCCAGATTGTGTTCCATACCAATTTCCGCCGCATTCTCGACCTGGGCAGGGCTGCCCCCCAAAACCTCGGCCAGGGCGCCAGCCGCCATAGAGCAGGCAGAGCCCACCTCCCCCTGGCAACCCACCTCTGCGCCGCTGATTGATGCATTCTTTTTATACAGAATACCAATAGCAGCAGCGGTGAGCAGAAACCTCACCGCCATTTCATCAGAGGCATCGGGAATAAATCTCATATAGTAATGCAGCACTGCAGGAATAATACCAGCTGCACCATTGGTGGGCGCGGTCACCACTCGGCCACCGGCAGCATTTTCTTCATTGACTGCCAGAGCGTAGAGAGTGACCCAATCCAGCACTGCCAGAGGATCAGCCACAGCCGTTTCCGGGCGATGCAATAGCTGCTGGTGCAGCTCCCGGGCGCGACGTGGCACATTGAGACCGCCGGGCAAAATACCACCATTAGCAATTCCGTTGTTTACACAGGACTGCATAACAGACCAGAGATGCAGCAAACCATCTCTGGTCTCCTGCTCAGGACGCCAGGCTGTCTCATTTTCCAACATCACATCAGAGATGCTCAGGTCATGATCAGCACAGATCTGTAATAATTCATTTGCAGAGCCAAAGCCATAGGTGAGTTGCTTGCTGTCCTCTACTATGTAATCTGAATCTGTAGCTGATTCATCCACTACAAATCCCCCGCCCACCGAAAAAAATGTGCGCTTGCTCAGTTCATTGCCAGACTGATCAAAAGCCGCAAACACCATGCCATTGGGATGAAAAGCCAGCGCCTTGCGACGGTGCAACTTAAAGTCGAGATCATGGTTGTAATCTATAGCATGCTCCCCCAATAGACAGAGGCGTCTATTGTCGCGAATAGCAGCCACACGCCCTGCAATAGTGGGCACATGCACCTGATCCGGCACTTCCCCCTCCAGCCCCAACAGAACCGCCTTAGGCGTACCATGACCTTTGCCCGTGGCTCCAAGAGAGCCATAGAGCTCAGCCGTTACTCGACTGACCTGGTCCAGAAGCCCATGGCTCTTGAGAGCCTTTACAAATTGATTGGCCGCCAACATAGGGCCCACTGTATGGGAGCTCGATGGGCCTATGCCCACTTTAAATAAATCAAACGCGCTGATAGCCATGGTTTAATACTCTAGTGCAAAACAGTCTGCAACCAACCTGTTGAGAGTCCCGATCTAATCGAGCCCCAGTGACATTTAAAAATAGACCATAGAGTTCAGTTTAGCGATCTCTCAGAGCCTAAGGCTTAGCATATTAAGGGCCTGGCATATTCCCAGAGATAACAAAACCGACCAGAGTATGACTGTACCCGCCAAAGTGGATAAAAACTTGGTGCGGCTATTACATTTACTGGGGGTTTGCGTTAGAGTCTTGCGTTTCCAAAACAATTTGGCCACAAGCAATGACCGAAAAACAAAGTATTAATATAGATGCACGTAAGCTGTTCAACCTAGGCGCTAATTTATTAGTGGCAGCCTTTGTCAGACAAAAACCAGAAGCCGCAAAAACCCTGTTCAAAGATCTTAAACGGGGAGTCAGAGTGAGTTCTGGGCAGCTGACTGCAGAGAACACTGGTGCCGTAATCCCTATCAAATTAGAGCTTGAGCGCAGCGAGTATAGAGGGCAGTTTAACTTTCCCAATTTTGATGCTTCTGTCAGGGCGCTGTTACAGAAGTTTGAAACTGAGGTGCGCAAGGATAAAGAACTCAAAGATCTGCGCACTCTAACCAATGAAGCCAATGGCGGCATTCTGTTCAATCTTCCCAGCGGTGTTGAGATCGATGGCGATATCAATGTGTTGATGATGTCGATAGAACCTTTTGACGACTGCCTGGTGGTGCGTCTGATGTTTATGGATCCAGCCCAGTTTCAAACCTGATAAGCCCCTGGATTAAAGACTGTAGATAATGAGTAATACATTAAAGGACTTCAGCGATAAACTGGCGGCAATCATGCCGGAAATCGGCAGCGATCGTTTACCCTCGCTGTTGCTCGCCATGCTGAAAAGTCTGGTGCCTTTTGATAATGCGCTTATTATCCATTACGACCGTAACGAGACTCCATCTGTCCACTACAACGATATTCCGCCACTGGAGCGAGAGAGCCAGATTGACCTATTTGTCAACGGCGCCTATCTGTTAGATCCTTTCTATCGCGCCGCTGTAGATAAAAAGCGATCTGGCCTGCACCGCCTCAGTGACCTGGCACCAGAGGGTTTTGAAAAAACCGAGTACTACCGCAGTTACTTTAAGCACACAGAGATCAAGGATGAAATTGGCTATATTATTCATATTTCTCCAGATCAATTTCTCAATATCTCTCTGAGTCGACTGTCTTTTGCCCAGCGCTTTAATCGCAGCCAAATCAGCACTCTGTCGGATATAGGTGCTGTGGTGGAGGCTATCTGTAAGGCTCAGTGGGGCACTGAAATTAAACCTCAGGATTCATCTGGCGGAAGTAATCAGCTACCTAACCAATTGGACAGCGCCCTCAAGCATTTCGGTACTGCCTATCTGACTGATCGCGAGTCTCAGGTAGTGCAACTGTTTCTTCACGGTCATTCGACCAAGTCTATTGCTGAGCGTTTGGGAATTTCACCAGAGACCGTCAAGCTGCATCGCAAGAACAGTTACGCCAAGTTGGATGTTTCTTCTCAGGCGGAATTGTTTTATTTGTTTATCGATTCGCTAGCTAGTTTGAGTGATTATTCTGGTGGTGATCCGTTGGTTGGGTATTTGTAGACTAGTCCCATGAAGTTTGAGGTAAGCCTTACAATCAAGCCTTCACAAACTTGACTCGATCATCTTCCAAGTCCCCAGAAATACTATCCCCAGGCGCAAACTTACCAGCCAAAATGCTCTCCGCCAGTGGATTCTCAATCAACTGCTGAATCGTCCGCTTCAACGGCCTGGCCCCATACACAGGGTCAAACCCAACCTCCAATAACTTATCCATCACAGTATCACTAAGCACCAGACTCAGATCATGGTCCGCCAGCCGGCGATTCAATAACTCCAACTGGATGCCAGCAATACCTGCCAACTCATCCTTAGCCAGCGGATGGAATACCACAGTCTCATCCACCCGATTGATAAACTCCGGCCGAAAATGGGCACCCACAACATCCATTACTGCCGACTTCATGGTCTCGTAATTCTCTTCACCTGCCAGCATCTGAATCACATCAGAGCCCAGGTTCGAGGTCATCACAATCACCGTATTTTTAAAATCAACCGTACGACCCTGGCCATCAGTTAGACGACCATCGTCCAGCACCTGCAATAGTATATTAAACACATCCGGGTGGGCCTTCTCCACCTCATCCAGCAACAGCACCGAATAGGGGCGACGGCGCACAGCCTCAGTAATATAACCGCCCTCCTCATAGCCCACATAACCGGGAGGCGCGCCAATTAGCCTGGCTACAGAGTGTTTTTCCATAAACTCCGACATATCAATGCGCACCATGGCATCCTCACTGTCGAATAAAAATTCTGCCAGAGACTTACAGAGTTCAGTTTTACCCACCCCCGTAGGGCCCAAAAACAAAAATGAGCCATTGGGGCGGTTGGGATCTGCAAGCCCAGCGCGAGATCGACGCACAGCATTAGAGACAGCTATCACCGCCTCATCCTGCCCCATCACACGGTTGTGCAGAGACTCCTCCATGCGCAGCAACTTATCCCGCTCGCCCTCCAACATCTTAGACACTGGTATACCAGTCCATTTAGAGACCACCTCAGCAATCTCCTCCTCAGTCACCTTGTTTCTCAGCAGCTTTTTCTCGGCCTGCTCCTCGGCCCCAGCACTGGCCAACTGCTTTTCCAACTCTGGAATAATGCTGTACTGAATCTGCGCCATTTGCTCCAGATCCCCGGCGCGATGGGCAGCCTCCAGATTCACCTTAGCCTGCTCGAGCTCGGCTTTGATATGGGTAGCGCCTTGCATAGAAGCCTTTTCCGCTTTCCATATCTCTTCCAGGTCGGCAAACTCCTTCTCCAACTCTGCAATATCTTCCTCAAGTTTGGTCTGGCGTTTTTTCGCGGCTGCGTCCTTATCCTTCTTCACCGCCTCACGCTCAATTTTTAACTGAATCAAACGGCGCTCCAGACGGTCCATCTCCTCCGGTTTGGAATCGATCTCCATACGAATTCGACTGCCCGCCTCATCAATCAGATCAATCGCCTTATCCGGCAACTGTCGATCAGTGATATAGCGCTGTGAGAGTTTAGCCGCAGACACAATCGCACTGTCAGTGATCTCAACTCCATGGTGCACCTCATAGCGCTCCTTCAAGCCACGAAGAATCGCAATAGTGTCCTCCTCGCTGGGCTCCTCCACCAATACCTTTTGAAAACGCCGCTCCAGAGCAGCATCCTTCTCAATATTCTGGCGATACTCATCCAGAGTAGTAGCACCTACGCAGTGCAATTCACCCCGGGCAAGAGCAGGCTTGAGCATATTGCCCGCATCCAGCGAACCCTCAGCCTTGCCCGCACCCACCATGGTATGAATTTCATCAATAAACAGGATAATCTGCCCCTCCTGTTTGGACAGATCTTTAAGTACCGCCTTCAAGCGCTCTTCAAAGTCGCCGCGAAATTTAGCGCCCGCTAACAGAGCACCCAGATCCAGAGTCAAAACACGCTTACTCTTGAGGCCCTCAGGAACTTCGCCATTGACAATGCGCTGAGCCAACCCCTCAACAATTGCGGTTTTACCCACACCGGGCTCACCAATTAACACCGGGTTATTTTTAGTACGGCGCTGCAGCACCTGAATAGTGCGGCGAATCTCGTCGTCTCGACCAATTACCGGATCCAGCTTGCCCTGCTCCGCCCTCTCAGTTAGATCGATGGTGTATTTATCCAGGGCCTCACGCTGACCTTCCGCAGCTGCATCAGTCACAGCCTCACCTCCACGAACAGCTTCTATAGCCGCCTTGGCTTTTTTAGTGTCGCCAAATTTGGCCAGAGTTTTTCCCAGTAGACCATTGTCTTCCAGGGCAGCCCAGAGCACCATTTCGCTGGAGATAAACTGATCGCCCTTTTGCTGAGCGGCGCGATCTGCCATATTCATCAAGCGTCCCAGGTCCTGGGATAAATTGGCATCACCAGTGGGGCTTGTCACCTTGGCTAATTGATCAAGCTGACCATTTAAAGCCTCTTGCAAACCATTGGCATCATAGCCGGCACGGTTAAGAATAGGCCGCACCGAGCCGCCCTGTTGGTTGAGAAGAGCCAGTAAAAGATGGGCAGGTTCGATGGCAGAATGGTCATTGCCTATGGCTATGGACTGGGCCTCTGCCAGTGCGTTTTGCAGCTGATTGGTTAATTTATCGACTCGCATATCAATTCCCAATAATAGTTTGTGGCCTAGGATAATAGTTGGGGGTGGCTATGGGACTTTTCAATAGCTGAACAAAATCGAGTTGATAAGAATCAATAGATATAAAAAAAGCCCCGTCGCACTTGAGCACGACGGGGCTTTGCTAGCCTGATAGCTGTCTAGGCTTGATTCAGCGCAGTGGTCATCTCGATCACTGCCTTTTTACCATCGCCGTACACCATTAACGTATGGTCCATGGCAAATAGCGGATTGGGCAGCCCAGCAAAGCCGGGGCTGAGAGATCGCTTAATTACCACCACATTTTTGGCCTTATCCACATTCAGAATTGGCATACCATAGATTGGGCTGCCCTCAGACTCGCGGGCCATTGGATTGGTCACATCATTGGCACCGATAATAATCACCACATCAGTATCCTCAAATGTTGGATTGATTCTATCCATCTCCACTAACTTGTCGTAGGGAACCTCAGCCTCGGCTAATAGCACATTCATATGGCCAGGCATACGGCCTGCTACCGGGTGAATACCGTACTCAACCTCTGTGCCTCTGGCTTCCATGGCATCAGCCAGTTCGCGCACCGCGTGTTGGGCCTGAGCCATGGCCATACCATAGCCGGGCACAATGACCACACGCTCGGCCATTTCCAGCATCAGAGCCACTTCATCGGGCTGGGCACTGGTAACCTTGCCGGCATAGACTTCATCTGCATCCACTATGTCACCACCGGCCGCCATCTTGCCGAACAGCACATTGGCCAGCGAGCGGTTCATCGCGACACACATAATTTGCGTCAGAATCAGACCAGAGGTGCCCACCAGTGAACCGGCGACAATCAATACTGTATTGCCCAGGATAAAGCCCGCCAGTGCCGCAGCTATACCAGAGTAGGAGTTAAGTAGAGCGATAACCACCGGCATATCGGCGCCACCAATAGGCATTACCAGGAACAGACCCAGCAGCAGAGCCAGCGCCACAATACTAACCATAGCCGCTGTATTGCCTGGGTCCATCACCAGAGCAACCACCGCAGCTACTGCTGCCGCGAGGAAAATCGCATTGCCAATGGGACCGCCGGGCAGTCCGTAGCTCTTTTTCATCAGTTCCTGCAGTTTGGCAAAGGCGACAAAGCTACCGGTCAGAGTGACCGCACCAATCAGCACTGTCAGGCCAATAGAGACCAGAGCAATTGTGCCCTCGGCACCCTGCCCAAAGGCACTGGCACTCAGTACCACAGGGGTAAGAATATCGGCGAAAGATGTAGGCGCCTGACCCAGCTGAGAATAGTATTCCGCCAGAGCGATAGTTAGCGAGGCACCGCCACCAAAGCCATTGAGCAGTGCCACCATTTGCGGCATGGAGGTCATCTGGATTCTCAGGGCCATGGTTGCACCCACAATACCGCCCACCAACACACCGGCAATAATATAGCTGAAGTTAACAATGCTGCTGTCGAGTAATGTCACCACCACAGCGATCAACATTCCCAGGGCTGATAATCTATTGCCACGCACAGCAGTCTTGGGTTTGGTCAGACCTTTGATGCCGAGAATAAATAGAATGCCGGCAAACAGATAAACGAAACTCACAATAGTTGGATTCATCGCTTACTTCCTCTTAAACATGGCAAGCATGCGATTAGTGACTAGATAACCACCCACCACATTGATGGTGGCCAGTGTCACGGCAATAAAGCCAAGACCATTGACCAACAGGGGGGAACTGTCAGAACCAGCTGCCAGCAGTGCGCCCACCAGAGTAATACCAGAGACCGCATTGGTACCCGACATCAGGGGGGTGTGCAATGTGGGTGGCACCTTGGTGATCAACTCAACACCAAGAAACAGCGACAGCACAAAGAGTGCCAGTAATAAAATTAGAATTTCCATGGTTTAGGCCCCTTCCGGCTGTGATTCTAGCTCTGGCAGATTAAGTAGTTTACGCATATGGGGATGGGGAACCTCACCCTGATGAGCAACCACAGTACCGGCGACTATCTCATCGTTAAAATCTAGGTTGAGGTTGCCCTCTTCATCGAGAATGAGCTCCAGCAATGTCTGCATATTTTTACCCAGCATCTGGCTGGCGTGATAGGCCAGCTCCGAGGGCACATTTTCCGGGCCCAAAATAGTCACATCATGGGCCATCACTGTTTTGCCCTGCTCAGTCAAATCGCAGTTACCACCGCGCTCTGCGGCCAGGTCTACAATCACTGCACCTGGCTTCATGGCCTTCACCATATCCTCGGTCACCAGAATTGGTGACTTGGCGCCGGGAATCGCCGCAGTGGTAATAATAATATCCTGCTGGGCCACCACCTCGGTCATCAGCTCCCGCTGACGACGCAAGAAGTCTTCGCCCTGCTCTTTGGCGTAACCACCTGCACCTTCAGACTCGCCAGTATCAAGGTCCAGCTCAATGGGTTTGGCACCCACCGACAATATTTGCTCGCGTGCAGCGGGACGCACATCATAGGCTTCCACCACAGCACCGAGCCGCTTGGCGGTGGCGCAGGCCTGCAATCCGGCAACACCCACACCCATAATTAATACCCGCGCTGGCTGCAAGGTGCCTGCGGCGGTCATCAGCATAGGAAAAATTCTTGGTGCGGCAGAGGCACCCATAAGTACGGCTTTGTAGCCCGCCAGGGTGGCCATGGAGGACAGTACATCCATGCTCTGGGCACGACTGATTCTGGGTACCAGCTCCAGTGCTATGGCAGTGGCTCCCCTGTCGGCAACCGCCTGAGCGGCCTGGGGAGAGGCCAGCGGGTCCATCATGCCGATAATCAGCTGCCCACTGCGCAGCCGCGCCAGATCATCGTCACTGTTTTCATTGTTTGAGCCAAAGCTCTGAACTTGCAAGATAATATCTGCACTGGCAAATATCTCTGCGCGATCTGCGGTAATTGTTGCTCCAGTCGCAGAGTATTCTGCATCCGGGTAGCCTGCTGCACTACCTGCATCTGCTTGGATAAGTACCTTTACACTTCTGTCTGTCAGAGACTGGACATTGGCAGGGGACATGGCGACACGTTTCTCACCGGCTTTGATTTCCGAGGGAATTCCGATAATCACTCAATTCTCCTATAATTGAAAATGAATAAGTCATTCTTTATAACTTACGTGAATGCTAGCAAATAAAGTCACTATCGAGTAATCGATTTAGGAATAATAGCTATTACATATTAATGATAGTCCCACAGGCTCAAGCCTAGAGGCGGTTGTAGCGGAATTACTGATCAAACAGAGAATCTGTATTTGAAGGCTGAGTGCGACCTAGATTAGGCGGGAAACAGAAAAGTCGGCCAATTCGATCATTACTGATTTAAATTTATTATCGGGCAATTGCTGCAGCGCCTGCTTCGCTAAGCCAGCCTCCTTCTGAGCAAGCTCCATGCTATAGGCTATGCCACCTGAGGCCTGCACAGCACTCAGAATGCCACAAAAATTCTCTTTGCTTTTGCGGGTGATTGCATCGCAGATCAAGTTGCGCTGAGCTTCCTCCACATTATCTCTGGCAAAAATCAGCGGCAAAGTCATTTTGCCCTCGGCTAAATCATCACCCACATTTTTACCTATGGATTCAACATCCCCCTGATAATCCAGCACATCATCAACAATCTGAAATGCCATACCCAGATGTCTGCCGTAATCAGCCATCAAGTTGGACTCAGTACCTGCAAGTACAGCACCAGCGCCGGCAGCAGCCTCAAATAGCTTGGCGGTTTTGCGATAGATCACCTGCAGATAGATATCCTCACAGATAGCGGGATTACCCGCATTGGCCATCTGCTGAACTTCGCCCTCCGAAATCACATTGGTCGCATCAGCCATCAGGCCCATAATCGGCATATCGCCAACCTCCACCAACATCTGGAAAGCCCTGGAGTACAGAAAATCACCCACCAGCACGCTGGGCGCATTGCCCCACTGGGCATTGGCCGTCTCGCGGCCCCGGCGCAGCGCAGATACATCGACCACATCATCGTGCAATAGGGTTGCAGTATGGATAAACTCGATCACAGCGGCCATTTTTAAATGCTGCGAGCCGCTGTAACCATTGGCCAGAGCGCTGAGCAATAAGACAACAGGACGCAGCCTCTTACCTCCGGCTTCCACTATGTAATGGCCGATATTCTCCACCAGCCCGACGTCTGATTGCAGCTGGCTGACAATCAACTCATTGACTGCAGTAAATTCTTCTTTGATGGATTGGTGAAAAGACAACATTGGTTATTGGGTTTGCCGTTTAAAATACGTGGTGCATGCTAGGCAGCCCCTCCCCTGCTGTCAACCCAAAATGTCCTGCCAGCCCAGCCGCAGCAGCCTTATTGTCTGCTGGCAGAGGCTTAAATAGTTGCTGCAACGAGCAGAACTGGGTACGATGCGCGCTCCGAACCAAATCTCAAGGAACTCATGTCCTTCACCCCAAAATCCTCATACTCTAAAGAAGAAATACTCGCGAGCAGTCGCGGCGAATTGTTTGGCCCAGGCAACGCCAAGCTTCCAGCACCCAATATGCTGATGATCGACCGCATTGTCGAAATCAACAATGATGGCGGCAAACACGGCCTGGGACAGATTGTCGCTGAAATCGATATCACTCCTGATCTCTGGTTCTTTGACTGTCATTTTGAAGGTGATCCCGTCATGCCAGGCTGTCTTGGCCTAGATGCCCTCTGGCAACTGGTAGGTTTCTTTCTTGTCTGGAATGGCAATAGCGGCCGCGGCCGCGCACTGGGCGCAGGCAATGTAAAGTTCTTTGGTCAGATATTACCCACGGCCAAAAAAGTCACCTACAGACTGGACCTCAAACGCTTGGTACAGCGGCGCCTGATTATGGGTATCGCCGATGGCTCTGTTGAGGTAGATGGTCGCGAAATCTATACTGCTGAAGACCTCAAGGTTGGGCTTTTTTCCAGTACTGAAGACTTTTAACAGCAGCTCGGCACATTAAATAATATTTAACTCAGAAAACCAGCAAGAGGACTATCGATGAGACGCGCAGTAATTACCGGCCTTGGAATTGTTTCCTGTCTTGGCAACGACAGGGAATCAGTCACCAAATCTCTGCGAGAAGGTATCTCCGGTATTCGCCGTCGTGAAGATTTTGTCGAAATGGGACTGCGCTGCCACGTGGGTGCTGTGCTGGATATAGACCCCAAAGAGCACATTGATCGCAAAGTGCTGCGTTTTATGGGTGCCTCTGCTTCCTATGCCTACATTGCCACGGATCGCGCAATTGCCGATGCCGGGCTCAGCGAAGACATGGTCTCTAACCCACGCACAGGTCTGGTTATGGGCGCCGGTGGCGTTTCTGGCGAAATGTTTACCGAAAGCATAGATGTAATGCGCGAGCGCGGCATCAAGCGAGCCGGACCCTACCGGGTGACTCAAATTATGGCCAGCACAGTCTCTGCCTGTGTAGCCACCCCGTTTAAGATTAAAGGCGTCAACTATTCCATGGCCTCAGCCTGCGCAACCAGCGCCCACTGTATTGGCCATGCTCTGGAACTTATTCAGCTGGGTAAGCAAGATATAGTGCTGGCCGGCGGTTCCGAGGATATGCACTGGTCTATGGCTGGCCCCTTTGATGCCATGGGTGCATTGACAAGCAAATACAACGATACCCCCGAAATAGCCTCCAGAGCCTATGATGCGGAGCGCGATGGCTTTGCTCCTGGACTGGGCGCTGGCACCGTGGTGGTTGAAGAGCTGGAACATGCCCTTGCCCGCGGCGCCAATATTATCTGCGAAATTACCGGCTACGGTGCCACCTCAGATGGTGCCGATATGGTGTCTCCATCCGGTGAAGGCGCAGAGCGCAGCATGAAGATGGCGATGGAGACCGCCAGCGGACCCATAGACTATATCAATGCCCATGGCACCAGCACGCCAGTGGGTGATATTGCCGAGCTGGGCGCGATTCGCAATACCTTTGGTGATAACTGCCCAGATATCAGCTCCACCAAATCACTCTCAGGCCACAGCCTGGGAGCAGCAGGTGTCCATGAAGCAATCTACTGCATGCTGATGATGGAAGCCGGGTTTGTTACTGGCTCCGCTCATATTGATAAGCTCGATGATCATGCCGCCGGCTTGCCTATTCTGCTTGAGACTAAAGATAAAAAGTTGGATCGAGTGATGTCCAACAGCTTTGGCTTTGGCGGCACCAACGCAACCTTGGTGATGGAACGCTACTCCAGCTAATCCCTCACCCCATTAAAAAAGGCGGCCAATGCCGCCTTTTTTAATGCCTGGCTTTTTATTGTCCAGCCACCCAATCTTTAATGCGCTGTTCCAAAATATCCAAGGGGATGGGGCCAGCCTCCAGCACTCGATCATGGAAGCTGCGAATATCAAAATCCTCTCCCAGCTCTTGGCTCGCATATTGCCGCAACTCTTTGATCTTTAACTCACCCATTTTGTAAGCCAGTGCCTGGCCGGGCCAGACTATATAGCGATCAATCTCCACGGTAATATCATGCTCAGACTTGGCACTATTGGCGATAAAAAAGTCGATCGCACGCTGACGACTCCAGCCCAGCGAATGCATACCTGTATCCACTACCAACCGCACCGCGCGCCACATTTCGTAAGTCAGTTGACCAAACTTGCTGTAGGGATCTTTATAAAAGCCCATCTCCTCACCCAGGCTCTCCGAGTACAGACCCCAACCCTCAACAAAGGCGGTAATACGGTAGAGATCGCGACGCCAGGGATGAACATTAGTCTGCTCTTTGGCCAGAGAGATTTGCAGATGGTGCCCAGGCATAGCCTCATGCAATGTCAGTGCCTCCATCTCCCACTTGGGTCTGGTATCTAGTGCGTAGGTATTAGCAAAAAAGATCCCTGCCCGCCCCATGGACTGGGCGCCAGACTGGTAATAGGCCGTTGTCTGAGATTTCTCCGCATAGCTGGGAATCATCTTTACGCCGTAGGGTAGCCGGGGCAATACACCAAACAATGCCGGCAACTCTGCATCCGCGCGCTTAGCAATATCCCTATACTCACGCATCAGGTCTTCTTTGTTGGTGAAATAAAACTGCGGGTCGCGGCGTAAAAATTCAGTAAAGGCATCAAAATCACCTTCGAAGCCTGAATCAATAATCACCTGCTCCATGGCTGCACGGATCCGCGCCACTTCCCTGAGACCCAGGGCATGAATCTGCTCTGCAGTTAAATCTGTGGTAGTCGAACGCGCCGCGCGATGGGCGTACCATGCCTGGCCATTGGCAAGGTTGGATAGGCCGACCGCCTGCACCGCATTAGGCAGGTAGTCGGTTTCTAAAAACCGCTGCAACTTCTTGTAGGCCGGCGCTATGCCATTTTGATAGGCCGCTATTGCGCGGGCTTTAAGCTGCTTCTGCTGGTCGGGGGAAATACTATCGGGAAAACTCACAAAGGCACCCAGCAGTGGGCTGTCCATGGGGTCGTCAAATAGCTGATTAGCCACCTGCCCAGGCACATCGCGCAGGGTGATGGCTGGCGGTGTGATCCCAGCTTCAAGCCCTTGCTTCATCAAAACTATGGTCTGCATAATCAAGCTATCTGCCGATTCCAGGCGGGCGATAATATCCCTATAGTCCGTTAGTTTCCGGCTCGGCATCAAGCTAATCATTTGCGCCAAATCTTGCTGCACACCACCCATCTGATTGATCGGCATTAACTCATCGGGAAATGCCTGAGCAGCCACATTGGCGCTGAGGTCTTTATGGAATAGCTGAAAATCCAATATCGCCGACTCACCTAGGGAATCGACCGAAATAGTCTCGACTGCTTTTAGCAGCGTGCGGCTGTCCCGGTTGCGCTGCTCTATGGCCTCTGGAGAATAATCTGTCCAGCGATCATTCTGTCCGGCATAACCTAGCCAGGTGGCGGCCTCTGGGTACTGGGTCATCTGGTAGTCATAGACCAAATCCATCAGAGCGGCGAGACGCTCATCCTGACTGGCATAGCCGTTTTCCTCTGTCACCAGATCCAATCTGGCCTGATAGTCGCTTAGTGCGGCGATAGATTGGGCAGACATAGCGGTCAACAGCAGTATCCCAACCAGCAACCCCAGTCTCTGGACCATTTTGCTGATATTAAATAATGTACTCATAGCAACCTCTTTTTATTATTCTGGATATTGGCCTATAAAAACCCCGTGGGGATACAGCACTATAGCTGTGGCCCGATACTTAAAGGACAAAATAAAAGGGAACTGCCCAGGCAGTTCCCTTTTAGATATCATCGGTGAAGGGCTATTTCACCACTAGCAGCTTAGAGCGCGGCTAAAATAGCCTCGGCACTAGAGCCTTCCAGGGCGCCGGCATCAACATTGAGCAGGCTTACCACACCGTCGTCAACGATCATTGCGAAACGCTTGCTGCGAGTGCCCATACCAAACCCAGTGCCGTCCAACTCAAGACCCACAGCTTTGGTAAAGTCGCCATTGCCATCTGCCAGCATCATTAGGTGATCGGCATTGGCGCTCTGGCCCCAGGCGTGCATCACAAATACATCATTGACGGCCATACAGGCAACAGTGTCCACACCTTTGGCCTTGATATCATCGACATGCACCACAAAACCTGGCAGGTGAGCCGCCGAACAGGTGGGAGTAAAGGCGCCGGGAACAGCGAACAGAACCACTTTTTTTCCTGCGAAAATATCCGCTGTGCTGATGCCCGTGGGACCCTCGGCACCCATAATGGTAAACATTCCCTCAGGAATTTTATCGCCAACTTGAATTGTCATATGGACCTCATTGATTATTAGTTTTTAAATAGAGCGGCCACAGTAAAGCCTGGGGTCGCCCAAAGTATTTTTGCCTACAGCCCTAGAACGGAATGTCGTCGTCAAATGCCCCGCCCTGCTGCTGAGGTGCGCTCTGCTGTGGTGCGCTCTGCTGAGGTGCACTCTGTTGCTGTTGCGGCGCACTCTGCTGCTGAGCCTGAGGCGCTGACTGCTGATAACTGCCCTGAGACTGATCATAGTCTCCAGATTGCTGACCACCGCGGCTGTCCAACATCTGCATTTCGCTGGCAACAATTTCAGTGGTGTAGCGGTCCTGTCCGTCCTGGCCCTGCCACTTGCGCGTACGCAATGAGCCTTCAATATAGAGCTTCGAGCCCTTCTTCACATACTCGCCTGCAATCTCGGCCAAGCGGTTGAAAAATACCACTCGGTGCCATTCGGTGCGTTCTTGCTGGTCACCGGTGTTTTTGTCTTTCCATGATTCAGATGTGGCGAGGCTGAGATTGGTTACAGCGCCACCAGATGGCATAAAGCGTGTTTCTGGATCCTGACCACAGTTACCCACAATGATGACTTTATTGACTCCGCGTGCCATTGATTTCCCCTGTTTTCTCTGAGTTAAGTAGCGACAAAATCCCTGATAAAATCACAGTTAAAAGCACCATCAAATGGGACGATTGTCAGTACGGTTAAAATACGGTTTTAGGCTTTGCATATCCACCTTTTGCTTATCAACTTTGATATAGGCCAAAGGTTCGCCTTCAACCAAGAGTATATCTTCTACCCCAGTTATTGTTGAAACTATTTTTGCAAATTCCTGGCGGTCTGTATCACCCACCTGCAATACCAATGTCTGCAGAGCTCTGGGTGACTGCAATCCCAGGGCCAGTAACCACCAGATAAACAAAACTCCGGCGATCAGTAAAAATAGTCCGCTAAACCCGTAATACTGCAGGCTCCAGCCACCAAGTACCCCTCCGGCAAAGGCGCCAAAAAACTGGCAGGTGGAATAGATGCCCATGGCAGTGCCTCGATTACCCACTGGGCAGACCTTGCTTAACCAGGAGGGTAGCGACGCTTCAAGCAAATTAAAGGCAGCAAAGAATGCCAGCAGCATCAGCGGAGTCAACAGCGGACTTCTGTGCACAGCTAGCACCAGCATGGAGACGGCAAGCACGGCCACTGCAGAGACAAAACTAAGCTTTTGTTGCTGGTGGCGCTCACCCAGAATCATAGCGGGAACCATTGCCACAAACCCACCACCCAGCAGAGCGGCATAGACCCACCACAGATCCCTGTCAGCTATACCCAGCTCATCGGTAAGAATAGTCGGAATCACCACAAAGGCTGCCATCAGCGCCAGATGCAGAGCAAAGACACCCAGATTTAAGCGCAGCAATACAGGGTTACTGAGCAGCTGTCCGATCTGAGCAATATCGGTCAAGGTCTCGCGATTGCGCTGCACAGCTATGGCTCTGGGCACCTGGGATACGAATATCAGTAGTCCCAGCACGCCCAGGCCCGCTGTCAGCCAAAATATTGCCGCCAGGCCGCCATAGTTAGCTATTAGCGGGCCCAGAATCATAGCCACCATAAACGATAGACCAATACTGGCCCCTATGGCTGCCATGGCCTTGGTGCGGTTTTCTTCGCAGGTTAGATCTGTGACCATAGCCATCAACGTACTGGCTATGGCGCCCATACCCTGCATGGCTCGACCGATCATCAGCTGAGTCATAGTCTCTGCATTGGCTGCAAATATACTGCCCGCCACAAACATCAGCAGACCACCAACAATGACTGGCCGCCGCCCTATGCGATCCGATAGCAGCCCCAGCGGAATTTGCAGCATAGCCTGGGTAAGACCATAGACTCCCAGCGTCAATCCCAGCAGCAGCGGCGAGGCATCTGCATAGTCATTCATATACAGCCCGAGAACCGGTAGCACCATAAACAGGCCGAGCATTCTAACGCCGTACAGGCTTGCCAGAGAGGCCGTAGCTCGCCGTTCGACGGCAGAAAAAGTCGATGAAGATTGAGTGGTTTTAGTCAAGATGGTTTCAAATGCTTCTAATAAAATTCGGACACCATCTTAACAGCGCAGTGGGGCACCGAGAATATTTATCGGCAATTTTTTGTAAAACAGGGTCTATTCAGGCGGCCTGGTCGTAAATAGTTGGGTATGGCAAATTCACTTTGCCCAAGGCGGGTTCAGCGCCCTATAATTACTGGTTTTTTACAGCCCCTTAATAAATGACAAAGAAGCACTAATGGATACCATTCAGGTTAGGGGCGCACGCACCCACAATCTTAAAAATATCGATCTAGATATTCCCCGCGACAAGCTGATTGTTATCACTGGGCTGTCTGGGTCGGGCAAGTCATCTCTGGCATTTGATACATTGTATGCCGAGGGGCAGCGACGCTATGTAGAGTCCCTGTCCACCTATGCTCGACAATTTTTGTCGATGATGGAAAAGCCAGATGTAGACCATGTAGAGGGTCTCTCCCCCGCTATCTCCATCGAACAAAAGTCCACTTCCCACAACCCTCGTTCCACCGTGGGCACCATCACTGAAATTTACGACTATCTGCGCCTGCTATTTGCCCGAGCTGGCGAACCTCGCTGCCCGGACCATGGTCAGGCACTCAATGCTCAGACCGTGAGCCAGATGGTCGATCAGGTACTGGCGCTGCCAGAGGGCAGCAAACTGATGCTGTTGGCACCAGTGATCAAGGATCGCAAAGGTGAGCATCTGCATCTGTTTGACAGCCTGCGCCGCCAGGGCTTTATTCGCGCCCGTATCGATGGCCTGGTCTGCGATCTGGATGAGGCTCCGGCGCTGGATAAAAAGAAAAAACATACTATTGAGGTGGTGGTTGACCGCTTTAAGGTCAAAGAGGATATAGGCCTGCGCCTGGCTGAATCCTTTGAGACCGCCCTGGCCCTCGCCGAGGGACTGGCCAGCATAAGCTATATGGATGGCGGCACACCGGATCAGATATTTAGTGCCAAATTTGCCTGCCCTGTGTGCAACTACAGCCTCAATGAACTTGAGCCAAGACTGTTTTCCTTTAACAACCCAGCTGGTGCCTGCCCCACCTGCGACGGCCTGGGCGTGCACCAGTTTTTTGATATAGATCGAGTGATCCAGCACCCGGAGGCGTCCATCTCCGAAGGCGCTATCCGCGGCTGGGATCGACGCACATTGTTTTACTACAATATGCTCACCAGTCTCGCCGAGCACTATGACTTCGATATTGAACAACCCTGGGAGCAACTCTCCCCCATTCATCAGCAAAAGATTTTATTTGGCAGCGACGACGAGGAGATCACCTTCAACTATGTGAACGACCGGGGCACCGTATTCCGTCGCCAGCACAGCTTTGAGGGTGTAATCAATAATATGGAGCGACGCTACCGCGAGACCGAGTCCACCTCGGTGCGCGAAGAGCTGACCAAGTATATGGCCACCTCCAACTGCCCCGAGTGCTCCGGCACCCGTCTGCGCAAATCTGCGCGCAATGTATTTATTGATGATCGCCGTATTGAAGACATAGTCTGTATGCCCGTGGGCGATTGCTGCGACTATTTTGAACAGCTTGATCTGCCCGGTCGTCAGGGCGAAATTGCCGAGAAAATTGTCAAAGAGATTCGCCAGCGCTTTAACTTCCTGGTGGATGTGGGCCTAAACTATCTCTCGCTAAACCGCAGTGCAGACACCTTATCCGGCGGTGAAGCCCAGCGTATCAGGCTGGCCAGCCAGATTGGTGCTGGCCTTGTTGGTGTGATGTATATCCTTGACGAGCCCTCTATTGGCCTGCACCAGCGTGATAATGAACGACTCCTCAAGACCCTGGTGCGACTCAGAGATCTGGGCAATACCGTTATTGTGGTTGAGCATGATGAAGACGCTATCGCCTCTGCCGACCATATTATCGATATAGGCCCAGGTGCCGGGATACATGGTGGCGAGATTGTTGCTGAGGGTACCGCCAAGCAGATCAAAGCCAACAAAAACTCTATTACCGGGCAGTTTATGTCCGGCAAGCGAGGTATTGTTATTCCCAAGGTGCGCAACAAAGGGAAGGGTAAAACATTAAAAATTACCGGCGCCACAGGCAATAACCTGCAAAAAATTGATTTGGAAATACCCCAGGGCGTGTTTACCTGTATTACTGGCGTCTCCGGCTCAGGCAAATCGACGTTGATCAATGAAACCCTTTATCCAGCTGCAGCTGTGGCTCTTAACAAAGCCACCACATTGAAGCCTGCGGCCCATACCAAGATCACCGGCCTCAGCCATCTGGACAAATGCATAGATATCAACCAGAGCCCAATTGGCCGCACCCCCCGCTCCAATCCGGCCACCTACACTGGCATCTTTACGCCGGTACGTGAACTGTTTGCCGGCACCCAGGAGGCTCGTTCAAGGGGCTATAACCCAGGGCGCTTTAGCTTCAATGTCAAAGGTGGACGCTGTGAAGCCTGTCAGGGTGATGGTGTCACCAAGGTGGAGATGCACTTCTTGCCTGATATCTATGTACCCTGTGATGTCTGTAAGGGCCAGCGCTACAACCGCGAGACATTGGATGTGCATTTCAAGGGTAAAAATATTCATCAGGTTCTGGATATGACTATCGAAGATGCCCGTGAATTCTTTGACGCCATTCCCGCTATTGCCCGCAAGCTGCAAACTCTGATCGATGTGGGCCTGTCCTATATCAGCCTGGGCCAGTCAGCCACTACTCTATCTGGTGGTGAGGCACAGCGCGTTAAGCTGTCCAAGGAACTGTCCAAGCGAGATACCGGCAAGACGCTCTATATTCTCGACGAGCCTACCACCGGTTTACACTTCCATGATATTGAGCAGCTGCTAGCCGTGCTTCATCGCCTGCGCGACCATGGCAACACAGTAGTGGTGATTGAACATAATCTGGATGTGATTAAAACTGCCGACTGGATTGTTGATCTGGGCCCTGAGGGTGGCTCTGGTGGCGGGCTGATAGTAGCTCAGGGTACACCTGAGGAGGTGGCTTTAGTCGAGGGCTCCCATACAGGGCACTTTCTCAAAGATATTCTGGCGCGCTGATCGCTGCGCTCAGAAGTTAGCCTGCCAGGATTTGTAATCGGCAATCATTTCATCGACGGCGGTCTGCTGGTACTCCCGCAGGCCGCTGAGGATAATCTTCTTAACCCCATAGCCAGCCACATCCTCACCATCCATCAGACGAAACTGCAGCTCTACATCGCCTCGCTTACCATCGACAATCATTTGGGTCTCTGCCAGCTCAACCGACGGCTGGGCTAAATTGAGGCGATCCAGGTGCAGCGACATAGACTGATAGATGGCCAGTGGTCGCGCCGGATTGATCATTACATTCTGTTCGGCCATCAGTGGCACCAGAATATAGGGGAAATTCTGCCCTGAGAACAGCACATAGCTACGCACCAGCTGCTCTATCATCGACTGATCAAAGGCAGCTTCAGTAGAGCGTTCAACCTGCAGATAGCATTTGCCACGACCATCCAAAATTTCAAATTCATCGCCCGGTGCCTCGGGAAACAATAGACCTACGTCTGCGGAGACCATACCCGAAAAATTAAATGTCATCTCCTGACTCAGACCATAGCGCTGCAGTGCTATGGCAAACAACAGATCCCCAGGCACACAGAAGCGCTTGCTATCTGCATCATGAATAGGATTAAAGTCATTGCTCACTGCTTTGGCAAAGCGACTGCCCTGCTCCGCACTAATGGTTAGCTGGCTATCATTCTGATTGTAAAAACTATCGAGAAACATAAATGGCATTGGCCCTGAGGATCAGCCGCGCATACTAATCAGTTTAAATCTCAGGTCAAGGACAATATAGATGTGCCCTGCGGGGTATTAGCGTATCAGCGCGCTGAATCAGGGTTAATCCAGCTCCGCCTCAAATTCTTCGAGCAGGTCCAGAGGCTCCATTTCCTGGCCATCAAGAGCTTCATTCCAGTTGATACCAGCCATCAACACATCGCTGTGCATACCGGGCAACCAGTCATCGAGAAACTCCTCCAGATCTATGGCCACCGGCTTATAGACAGCCCAGTCACCAGTGCAGAGCGCCTCAGCCAAACGACTGTCAGACCAAAACGGCATTACATCAATATCATGGTTGTCAATCGAACTGACCAGAGACCAGTTGCCCTGTTGATCTTGCAAGCCCCAGACACAGCCATTTTCAAGGCACTCGACAACAAGACGATCGAGGTTTTCCTGCAGGTCATCGGAAAGTGGTTCCATGAAATTGCTCAACTTTTTATTATCTACTTCGAGAAGGCTTATAGTAACCCTTTTCCCAGAAGCACCAAACACCGAGTGAGACTATTTTTGCCACTGGCCCCTACCCCCGCCTAGGCCAACAGGTAGGCTTCGCTGTTTTTGTAGCAATAGGAACAAGGATGAAAAAAAGGCCCGTTAAGCTCTGGGCTACGGGCCATTTCAGGCTCTAGTTGAGTACCTTATAGCCGCGGCCTATCAAGCAGCGCTTAACTATATGTCGCTGCTCGTGGCGGGCGCGCTCATTAGACTTTACTCCCCCCAACACAGCTCCGGCACCAGCCCCGCGCTTGGTGGTATTGCTATTGCCCACTACTGCACCCAACACGGCACCAATCACGGCGCCCTCGGCCGCCCCTTCTACAGTGCGGTTACTCACATCAATATTAGCGGCATAGTCTTTACAGTCCGCCAAATCCACCTCGTATTGGTAGGGGTCTACACCCAGGGTATCTATAATTACTTCCTTTGGCGCGCCATAGCGATAGCCGTTGGCACAGCCGGTAAGAGTGATTGCGAGTGCAATTGATAGCCATAGTTTTAACATGATAAATCCTTTATTGGTCAAGTCATCCGTTGTACAGAACGCCAACCAGAGAATTTGGTTGACGCTCCCCAAGGGCCTCGAGCCGAGGCCAATTACTGCAAATGCCTACTTGGTATTATTCATAATACCGCGCACTGCCGCTGGAATATCGGCCGGCAGTATCACTAGTTTAGCATTAGATGATTTAGACAGATGTTTCATTGCATCAATATATTGCTCACCTAGCAGATACATAGCGGGCAGTTCTTTGTCCTGAATAGCCTCATTCACTTTGCTCAGCGCTTCTTTGGTGGCTTCAGCCAGCACTACCTGAGCCTCAGCATCGCGGCGGGACGCTTCCAGGCGGCCGTCGGCCTCCAGAATAGCCGCAGTCTTTTCACCATCGGCACGGGTCACAGTGGCGCGGCGCTGCCGCTCTGCTGCCGCCTGCTCTTCCATGGCCTGCTGCATTGTGCCCGAGGGGTTAATATCCTGAATCTCAACTGTCTTGAGCGTAATACCCCAGTCGGCAATATCTTCAGAGATAGAATCTTTCAGCTTGGCCTTGATCTGATCCCTAGATGACAATGCATCATCTAGCGCCATCTCACCCACAATGGAGCGCAGAGAGGTCTGTACCAATGTACGAATGGCCAGCTCATAGTCTTCAACACCATAGACAGCTCGCTCTGGGCTAATAATATTAATATAGGCCACCGCATTGGCAATAATCACCACATTATCCAGGGTGATCACTTCCTGAGAGGGAATATCCAACACTATATCTTTGGTAGTCGCCTTAAAGGACACGTCGTCTATATAGGGAATAATCAGATTCAGGCCAGGACTCAGTGATTTGTGAAATTTACCCAGCCGCTGAACCACCCACTTGGAACCCTGAGGTACCAGACGAATGCCTTTAAAAAGAGTAATAATCACCAGTATCAAAATTGCTACAACAACAAATGTACCTTCCATTTTCCTATCTCCTAAATCATCAACTAAGTTTGGCAACCACTAGCACATTGCCTGAAATTTCTTGGATATAAAGTCGGTCGCCGAGAGCTACCTCTGAGTCGCAACTGAACTCCCACTCATCTTCGCCCAAAATCGGTGTAGTAAATCGCAACCTGCCTCTGGTATCTCCAGCGGGTAACTTAATAACCTGCCCCGACTCCCCAATGGCCGACTCGCGAGCCCCTTGGCTATTGCTGCTATCCACCATTCTGGGCTTTACCAGCTTAAACCACAGCACCGTAAATACCACCGAAAAAACAGTCCACAACAGCACCTGCAGGCTGAAGGGTATATCGACTAACAGCGCCACCACCCCCACTACCAGAGCACCGAGGCCAAACCACAAAATGGTAAAGCTGGGAATAAAGATCTCTGCCACAACCAGTACAACACCCAGCACCAACCAGTGCCAGTAAAGCATATGAAGTTCCATTTAACGCCTCATTTCAATAAAAGTTACTCAAGGGTAACAAAGTTCAGTATCAATCAGTAGTAATCTGCCGACACATGAGCAGCGCATCCTCGCGGCCCAGTTCGGTTTTGTAATAGTCGCGCCGCTCCCCTACCTGAGCAAAGCCCCGCTCCTGATACAAGCGGATAGCGCGAAAATTGGACAGCCTGACTTCTAAGTAAATTGATCTGACCTGTTCGGCCAGATGATCTAACAGATAGTCTAGTATAGCAGCACCCAAGCCCATTCCCTGACTGTCTGGATGGACGGCTATATTATGTAGTTCAGCCTGATCCAGCACCGAGCTCAATATGCCAAAGCCAACTACATGATTATCCAGCTCAATCACCTTTGAGTCGCTGAGACTAAGCTCAAACTGTTTGCGGCTCCAAGGAGAGGCTGAGCAAGCTGATTCTATAGCGCAGACCTGTTGCAGGTCAGCGGCCATCATGGGGCGGATACTGTGGGGCAAATCAGCTGTCCGCTCTGTGGACATGGCGCTGAGGTGAGAGATAGCGCACTGTCTGCCAGGCATCTCGCTTTAGGCTGGGCTGCTCAATCATTGTTGACAGGGATGGAATTAGCAGCGCGGTCACCTGGGCAAAGATATCCACCTGACCGTTGCTGGCGCTAGCTTTCTGCTCAGAGGTTAACAACCAATGCTGGGCGGCATCGCCGAGCAGAAGAATAATTTTTGTTGCCCTGCTATTGATTCTGGCCCCAATTAAGGTGGTTAAGAATTCCCGCACCTCTGACTCATCTCCAGCCATATTGGGATAGGGTGGCCACTCAACCAGCTCCATCTGTGGGAGCGGCCCGCTGCCCTGCCCCATGGCCTGCAGAATATTGCCCAATAACAGAATCTGCTCCGGCTCTGGCAATGAGCCCTCAACAGAGCTGCACACCAGCAGCTCCTCAGTAGGCTGCCAGAGCGCCAGGCGCAGCTCAATATCTGAGGCGGGTACAGAGTCCCTCTGGGCTGGTGTAGCTCGAGCTGCTGTTGCAGGTGCGCCAGTATCTTGCAGGCCAATATTTACCAGCTCGGCCATAGATTTTTCACGAATTAGCGCATTGACTCGGCTACCCATAGACTCTGCAACCGGCGTTTCAGTCTCAGATATAGCTGCGGATTCAGACGGCTGCAAAGCTACCGGCGAGGGACTGGCAGCCTGACTGGCAACCACAGGCAAATCTCTGCCCACATACTGCACAATACCCATCTGCTGCAGATACTGGTTGCGCAGCGCCTGAGACATTACACGCCACCCAGCTGGGGATGAAGTCTGCCCGGATTGCGCATCAGGGTCAGTGCATTTAGATAGGCCTTGGCACTGGCCAACAATATATCTGTATCAGCCCCCTGCCCGTTGATAATGCGCCCAGCCTTCTCCAGCCGAACCGTTACTCCACCCTGGGAATCTGTTCCCTGAGTAACCGCATTTACTGAGTAGAGCTGCAGTTTAGTTTCGCTGTTCACTAGCTTTTCAATCGCATTAAAGATCGCATCCACGGCGCCATCGCCACTGGCCTCTGCGCTGTGGTCTTTATCCTTGTAGCGAATACCAATCTTTGCCAGGGGCGACTGGCCCGTTTTGGACAGTACTTCCAGATCAATCAGGGTCAATGCATCACCCTGGGTACCCAGCTGCACATCGGACACCAGCGCCTGTAAATCCTCATCAAAGATTTCTCGCTTCTTATCGGCAAGCTCCTTAAATCTGGTAAAGGCCTCGCCAAACTCCTCTTTGCTATCAAAGCTGATGCCCAGCTCTTCGAGTCTCGCAGCAAAGGCGGCGCGGCCAGACAACTTACCCAGAGTCAGCCTGTTGGTGGACCAGCCAACATCTTCAGCCTTCATAATTTCGTAGGTCTCACGGAATTTTAGAATACCGTCCTGATGAATACCGGACTCATGGGCGAAGGCATTGGCACCCACAATGGCTTTGTTGGGCTGCACAGGAAAACCAGTAATACTGGAGACCAGGCGCGAGGTGGGCACTATATGCACCGTATCTATATCAGTGGTTACCGGAAATACATCTCTGCGCGTGCGAATGGCCATCACCAGCTCTTCCAGCGAAGCATTACCGGCCCGCTCGCCCAGACCATTGATGGTACATTCAACCTGCCGAGCACCGGCCTGCACCGCATTGAGGCTATTGGCGACCGCCAGGCCCAGATCATTGTGGCAGTGCACTGAAAATATGGCTTTATCTGCATTGGGCACCGTATTTAACAGGCGTCGAATCATAGACCCATACTCAGCGGGGTCAGCATAGCCCACGGTATCTGGCAGATTAATGGTTCCTGCACCTGCATTGATTACCGCCTCGGTGATGCGGCACATAAAATCGAACTCGGTGCGACTGGCGTCCTCGAGAGAAAACTCCACATCGTCAATCAGTCCGCGAGCAATTTTGACTGCACCCACGGCCTGCTCCAGCACCTGATCCGGCTCCATCTGCAGCTTGTGCTTCATATGGATTGGAGAGGTGGCAATAAAGGTGTGGATGCGCCCAGCATTGGCACCTTTAAGTGCCTCGGCGGCCCGCTCAATATCGCCGCGAACTGCTCGGGACAGGCTACAAATTCGGCTTTCAGTAATAGTATTGGCAATGGCCTGAACCGCCTCGAAATCTCCCTGACTGGAGATAGCAAAACCCGCCTCGATCACATCGACACGCATTTTCTCAAGGGCCTTGGCAATACGAATTTTCTCGTCTTTGGTCATGGATGCGCCCGGGCTCTGTTCGCCATCGCGCAATGTAGTATCAAAGATCACTAATTTCTCTTTGGACTGCTCTCTGTACTGCTGGGTAGAACTCATGGTCTTCTCTTCCTCTATGAGCCAGGCTTGCTCTTGGCTCTATTGTAAAACGATTTCACCCCGCGCGGGGCACAATTTAAACGCAGCAATGCCACGTTTTATAGATTTTGGATGAGGTATAACAATAGATGCCCCTCAGGGCAGGAGAAGTAGCAGTCCAGACGCAGAAACAGCAGCAAGAACCTTGCTGTTTGCGATTGAGTTGTTAAGTACAGAATTCATAGACAGTATTCAAACAGGTTTCCGGTCTTTTGCCAAGAGCGACAACCCAATGTCCCTGTTAATCAGCTTTGGGGCCAGCACTAAAGCCAAGCTTTTTGGCCAGCCAGATCAAGGGAGCAGAGAAACTAAAGAAAACCGCCAGCATAAAAAGAATACGCGGCGGGTCAATGGTAATTACCACAAAGCCCATCACTACCGACAAAATAACTATAAACGGTACCTTGCCACGCAGATCCACCTCTTTAAAGCTAGGGTACTTAAAGTTGGATACCATCAACAGCCCAGCAGCTGCAGTGAGCACAGCGCCCAACACCGACAGGGCCACAGAGGGCGCCAGCTCATAGGTAGACCAGACAAACCCAGCCACTAGAGCTGCTGCCGCAGGACTGGGCAGACCAGTAAATACCTTGCCATCGGACGACTCAGCCTGAACATTAAACCTTGCCAGACGCAGTGCAGCGCAAGAGGCATAGACAAAGGCGGCCGCCAGACCCAGTTTACCCAGATCACTGACACCCCAACCATAGGCCACCACTGCGGGGGCCACGCCAAAGGACACCATATCTGAGAGACTGTCGTACTGCACACCAAAGTCACTCTGGGTATTGGTCATGCGAGCCACACGCCCATCTAATCCGTCAAATATCATGGCGGCAAAAATCGCTATGGCAGCTAATTCAAACTGGCCGGTAAAGCCTGAAAGCACAGCGTAAAAACCGGCAAAAAGTGCCCCGGTCGTCAGCAGATTAGGCAGCAAGTAGATACCTTTGCGACGCGCGGGCGCATCGGCCGAGGACCCCTGTTTTAACTTCACCACATTTTCGCTGCTATCGGCTTTTTTGTTCATAGATTGCTACCTGCTCCAATTCTAGAGACATTATAGGCCATTAGCCTTCCAAAAAGCTCTCTTGCATTTTTTCCAGATCAGCCTGAGACAGCCCCAATCCATTCACCAGATAAGTTTTAACATCGCCATACTCGGCATCTATAGCCTCCAGAAAGGCAACAATATTGTCCTGATGCACAGAGCAGTAGGGAATTAACCAGGAGCGATCCCAATTTTCCACCTTGGCATCGCGCAGGTGACCCTCAACAATTTCAATTAACTTATCCGAGTTATAGTGCTCCAGAGTCAGCATATAGTCTGCAACTATAGTCTCTCTGGGTATATCCAGTGCCGACAAAATCAGAGCCGCCGCCATACCAGTGCGGTCCTTGCCCGCCGAACAGTGAAACACCGAACCCCCCTCAGCATTGTCGACAATATGGCGCATAAAACGGCTAAAAGCCGGAATAACCGCCTGAATACAGTTGCGGTAAGAATTGACCACCAACTGGTGGGAGGCATCAGCACTCATCTGGCCATCAAACAGAAACTCCCAGAATCGCGAGATATCGCCAATCGACATTTGGTAGTCATCAATAAACTCGGCCCTAACCCTGCAGCTAGGGTTTTGATTTTGCTCTTCCTCGCGGCGAAAATCATGGATTTTACTGACCCCAATCATCTCTAAATGGTCTAGATCGCCATCAGTTAAATTAGCCAGATGACCGCAGCGCATTATCTTGCGCCATTTTACGGTTCGACCCTGAATATTGGCATAGCCGCCTATATCGCGAAAATTAATGCCGCCATCCAGAGGTACCAGTCTGGTTTGATTATCTGCCGCTGTCATATTGATCCTTAAATTTTATTAAAATATATCCCAATAAACTGATGTACGGGCCTAAAAGCAAAACGGCCCGCCCCTTACTGGAGAGAGCCGCTCGAAGCCAAGCTGTCAACTATACAGAGTCTAATAGCTAAACGCGGAGAAATTTATCGCCCCGCGAAATGCCAGAGACTCCGCTTCTGACCACCTCCATAATGCCAATCTCTCGCACCGCCTCGATAAAGGCATCCAGCTTTTCGCTGTCACCCGCCAGCTGGACTGTATAGGTCTTGGGAGTTACATCCACAATAGTGCCACGGAAAATCTCCACACAGCTTTTAACCTCAGCGCGAATATCAGCCTCAGATGCCTTGAGCTTAACCAGCATCAATTCGCGCTCAATATGGACGCCCTGGGTCAAATCCACAACCTTGATGGTATCTATCAGCTTGTGCAGCTGCTTGACGATCTGCTCGGCCATTTGGTCATCGCCCTGGGTGGTCAGGGTTAATCGCGACAGGGTGTCATCATCTGTGGGCGCCACCGTCAATGTATCAATATTGTAGCCACGCTGGGCAAACAGACCCACAACCCTTGAAAGCGCGCCGGATTCATTTTCCAGCAATATCGAAATAATACGTTTCATTAGGTTCTCTCCGTTTTGTTCAGCCACAGATCACGCATAGAACCGCCAGGCATCTGCATGGGGTAAACATGCTCAGAGCGGTCGACACAGATATCCATAAACACAGTGCGATCTTTCATCGCAAAGCATTCACGCATCTTCTCCTCCAGCTCATCCAGATGGGTAATTTTCATACCCACATGGCCATAGGCCTCGGCCAACTTAACAAAATCTGGCAGCGAATCTTCGTACACAGACTCCGAATAACGACTGCTGTAATTCATATCCTGCCACTGGCGTACCATGCCCAGCGCCGCATTATTCAGATTAATAATTTTGACGGGTAAATTGTGCTGAGTGCAGGTAGACAGCTCCTGAATACACATCTGGATACTACCCTCACCTGTCACACAGGCCACATCCGTATCTGGGAATGCACGCTTGCAACCCATGGCCGCGGGCAAGCCAAAGCCCATGGTTCCCAGGCCACCGGAATTAATCCAGGTGCGCGGCTTATCAAACAGATAGTACTGAGCCGCAAACATCTGATGCTGGCCCACATCTGAGGTCACAATCGCCCTGCCATCGGTGATCTTGTAAAGCATCTTGATCACATCCTGGGGCTTAATACAGGTTCCACTGCTTGGCTCATAGCGAGAAGCTGTGTAGATACCTTTGTCCGCTCGCCACTCATCAATCTGCTTCCACCATTCGCCGATCGCCTCAGCATCCGGCTCTATATCCATCTGCTCGGCAATCGCCAGCATCTCGGTCAACACCGAGGTACAGGTACCCACAATCGGGATATGAGCTTCAATATTTTTAGACACCGAAGTGGGATCAACATCAATATGAATAATGGTTGCATTGGGGCAGAACTTATCCAGATCGTTAGTCACCCGATCATCAAAGCGCGCACCCACGGCAAAAATAACATCGGAGTGATGCATAGCCGTATTGGCCTCGTAGGTGCCGTGCATTCCCAACATACCAACGTACTGGCGATCGGTGCCCGGGTAGCCGCCCAGACCCATCAATGTGTTGGTCACCGGATAATTCAGCTTCTTTGCCAGGGCAATCAGCTGCTCCGAAGCGTTATCGATCACAATGCCACCACCTGTATAAATCACCGGGCGCTTGGCATTGATCAGAGTTTTAACCGCGCGCTTAATCTGCCCGCGGTGGCCCTTATCAGTCGGCTGATAAGAGCGCATCTTGACCTCAGTTGGCCAGTGGTAGGGAACCTTGTGGCTGGGGTCGGTAACATCCTTGGGGATATCCACAACCACAGGGCCGGGTCGGCCAGTGGCAGCAATATAGTATGCCTTGGCAATAGTCTCGGCGATATCTTCAGCGCGAGTCACCAGAAAGCTGTGTTTAACAATAGGTCGCGACACACCGACCATATCGGTTTCCTGAAAGGCGTCCTGACCAATCTTGGACAGGGGCACCTGCCCAGAGATAACCACCATTGGAATTGAATCCATAAACGCCGTGGCAATGCCGGTGATGGCATTGGTCGCACCGGGACCAGAGGTCACCAGCGCAGTGCCCACTTCACCAGTGGCGCGAGAAAATCCGTCCGCAGCATGCACAGCGGCCTGCTCGTGACGAACTAGAATATGAAAGACGTCATCCTGTCGATACAGGGCGTCATAGATATGCAGTGCCGCGCCGCCGGGGTAACCCCAGACGTCCTTCACACCTGCATCTTTTAATGCGCGGATTAAAATATCACCGCCAGATAAGAGTTCCACAATATGTCCTCAGCCAATTTAATCTATTAAAAATAGAACAACCGTTCTCATGGGCGGCAGCAGCTGAAACATCAAAAAGGACCGCATAAGTTGCGGTAAAACTCAGTCACACAGGTAAGTGCATTTGACTGAACTCGGAGCTGCGTACTTTGGGTAAAAGCAGCATCCTCTATTGTGATGACCAGCGACACGGGTTGCGCCAACATGGTACTAGGGCTTAAATTCCACTCAATTCGAGCAGAATGGAGGCAATTTACCAGTTTTTGCAGATTAGTCAATGGCTTAGCTAAAAACTAACACTTTCACAAAGCCTCCAGATACGCCAATATAAGGGCAATAATAACTTATTAAACTCGAGGGAAATCTACCGTGACCAATGCCACCCAAAAAGTGCTGCAGCTGAGTCTAAAACTCTTCAGCATCGCTGGCCTGTGCCTGCTGCTATCCAGCTGCCAACAGTCTCAGCCGGAGACTCTAATTATCAACAATGTGCGTGGCTACAGTTTTGACAATGACAGGCAGTTATTTGAGTTTAGTGCACTGGCTGTGCGGGATGGCCGCGTACTGACAACCGGCGATGCGAGCCTTGCCAGCCAATACCCCAATGCAACCCTTAGAGACGGAGAAGGTAAAACTCTGTTGCCCGGACTGATAGACGCCCATGGCCATGTCTCCTCCCTGGGCTATGCCCTGCTCAGCATTGATGTGCGCGGACTGCAATCAGCCCAGGAAGTGGCTGCAAATGTTGCCACCTATGCCGCCAACAACCCAAATCTAAGCTGGATCCAGGGCCGAGGCTGGAACCAGGTGCTGTGGCCGGGCAAGCAGTTCCCCCACAGCGCCGATCTGGATGCAGAAATCTCCGATCGCCCGGTGTGGTTGGAGCGCATTGATGGCCATGCCGGCTGGGCCAATAAAAAAGCTATGGAGCTCGCTGGTATTACCCGGGATACCCTGTCACCCCCAGGTGGAGAAATTATTCTCGATCAACAGGGCGAGCCCAGCGGCATACTGATAGACAATGCGATGCGACTGGTAATGGATATTATCCCCGAGCCCAATACAGCAGAGATTAAACTGGCTCTGGATGCTGTGAGTCAGCACCTATTGAGCCTCGGAATCACCTCAGCCCATGATGCCGGTGTACTGTCCAATGAACATAAAGTCTACCGCCAGCTTGCCGATAGTGGTGATATGCAAATGCGCATCTATGGCATGTACTCTTCTACCGAGAAAGATTTGGAGCAGGTACTGGCCGCAGGTCACAGCACTGACCCCAGAGATATGTATTCGGTGCGCAGCATTAAAATTTACACCGACGGCGCACTGGGTAGTCGCGGCGCGGCCATGCTCGAACCCTATTCTGACCGTCCCGACCACAGCGGGCTGTTGCTGACTAGCCGCGACGAACTGCGCCGCCTGTTTAAACTAGCCATTAATGCCGAGTTTCAAATTGCCATCCACGCCATTGGCGACAAAGGTAATCGCATTGGCCTCGACGAGCTGGAACAGGCCTATACCAGTTATGGCGGCCGTCATCTGCGCCACCGTATGGAGCATTCACAGGTCGTTGCGCTCAGTGATATCCCCAGGTTTAAACAGCTGGATGTGATCCCCTCTATGCAGCCCACCCATGCCACCAGCGATATGAATATGGCCGAAGATCGCATTGGCGCCGAGCGCTTAAAGGGTGCCTACGCCTGGCAGAGCTTTGTTAAGCAAGGCAGTCGGGTAGTGTCTGGGTCAGACTTCCCTATAGAGCTAGCCAATGCCTTCCATGGCATTCATGCCGCGGTCACCCGCCAGGATAAAAACAATCAACCCGAGGCAGGCTGGATTCCAGAAGAGGCCATGAGCTTGGAAGATACCATGCGCTCATTTTCTATAGATGCAGCCTGGGCGGCTTATCAGGAAGATAGCCTGGGTAGCCTGACTCCAGGCAAGTGGGCTGACTTTATTATCATTGATCGGGATATTTATAAAATGCCAGCCCAGGATATTTGGAAGACTCAGGTGCTGGAAACCTGGTTGGCTGGGGAGTTGGCTTACAGTCGCCAGCCCTGATTTATCAGCCTGCCAGCTGCACGGGGATGGTATTGGCGGTGCGCTCAACCGAATTGTCCTGCTTAAGATACACCAGAGCTGGCTTGTGCTCCGACAATTCGGCTTCAGAAAACTGTCCATAGGTGGCAATAATGATGCGGTCGCCCACCTGACATTTGCGCGCTGCTGCGCCATTTAGGGAAATAATTCCTGAGCCTGGTTCCGCGGCGATAATATAGGTGGTAAAGCGCTCGCCATTGGAGACATTGTAGATATCAATCTGCTCAAACTCGCGCATACCGCTGAGCTCGAGAAGTTGTGAATCAATTGCGCAGGAGCCGTCATACCAGAGTTCGGCGTGGGTAACAGAACCCATATGTAGTTTGGCTTTAAGAAACCTGGATTGCATAGACTGCTCCCTGTTTAAACTAAATCCTATTTACATTGAACCCGCCAGGCGGCTAGTTCAAAACAATACTTAAATTATCAATCAGACGTGCCTTCTCAGTAAACATAGCACCTAGAATGGTTATTTCAATATCATCATCGGCCGCTGGCTCCAGCGTCTTGCTGTTGCTGATAGTGATATAGTCCAGCGCAAAACCGGCATCAATTAGCTGCTGACCAGCAGACTGCTCCAACTTAGAGAAGTCTCTGCTGCCATCCTGAATCTGCTCGGCAATCCACTCCAGGCTCTGCTTCAACACAGTAACTCTGGGCCGCTCTTCATCGGTGATATAGCTATTTCTAGAACTCATCGCCAGGCCATCTGCCTCTCGATGAATAGGGGCGGCGCTTATCTGTACTGGCATACAGAGATCCTCAGCCATACGGCGAATCACCGCCAACTGCTGGTAATCCTTGATGCCAAACACAGCTTCATCCGGCTGCACAATGTTAAACAGCTTGCTGACCACCGTAGTCACACCCTCAAAGTGGCCCGGTCGGCTGGCACCGCAGAGCATATCGGTCATGGTCGGGCAAATTACCCGGCTCTGGGTATCCAGACCATTGGGATACATCTCTATATCATCCGGATGGAACAGATAGTCACAGCCAGATTCCCGCAGCTTTTCGCAGTCGGATTCATAGGTTCTCGGATACTTGTCCCAGTCCTCATTGAGGCCAAACTGCAATGCATTGACAAAAATCGAGCACACCACAATATCGTTAGTTTCTCTGGCCTGCTTGACCAGAGCCAGGTGACCCTGGTGAAGATTGCCCATGGTGGGCACAAAACCAATGCGCAGACCCCGACGGCGATCTTTATTCAGATCGTCTCTCAGTCCACTGACGGTATGGAACACCTTCATTAAAAAACCTTTTATCAGAGATGCTAGTGCTCGGCGAAATGGTCGCCGGCGAGATTTTCGAAGCGCGTGTACTTGCCCATAAACATCAGCCTACAGGTGCCAATAGGGCCGTTACGCTGTTTACCTAGAATAATTTCCGCCGTGCCCTTATCCGGGCTGTCCTCGTTGTACACCTCATCGCGATAGATAAAGGCAATCACATCGGCATCCTGCTCAATGGCACCAGATTCACGCAGATCGGCATTTACCGGACGTTTATTGGGTCTCTGTTCCACATTACGACTCAGCTGCGACAGGGCAATCATTGGGCACTCATATTCCCGCGCTAGCCCTTTAAGCTCTCTAGATATCTGCGAAATCTCCTGTACCCTGCCCTCTGAGGCACTGGTGCCACTCATCAGCTGCAGATAGTCCACCATAATCATCCCGGGCTGAGCCTGGGCATAGAGCGCCTCGTTATCTGGCGGCGTATCTGCGCCGTGCTCTTTGTGCCAAAGGCTGCGCAGCTGCTCTACTCGCTCCCGCGTAAACTGCTTGATGCGGTTGCGCATTTCCAGGGGCGTAATACCCGCAGAGTCATCAATAAATAGGGGCCTGTCTTTAAGTCGCTGGGCCGCACTGCTGAGGCGCGGCCAATCATCTTCAAGCAGATTGCCCGAGCGCATTCTGGTGGCATCGATTTTGCCAATCGACGACAGCATACGAGTGACCAGACTGCTGGCTGGCATCTCCAGGCTAAACACTAGCACCGGACGATCCTGATGCAGCGTGGCATGCTCCACCATATTCATGGCAAAGGAGGTCTTACCCATTGAGGGTCGCCCGGCAATAATAATTAAATCAGATTTCTGCCAGCCCGAGGTCATGCCGTCCAAGTCAGAGAAGCCAGTGCTCAGGCCAGTGATATCTGCATCGTTTTTAAACAGCTCATCAAGGCGCTCAACCGCCTCTTTAATCAGCGAGTTAACCTCTTTAAAACCACCCTTTTTGGGGCGATTTTCTATAATTTCCTGCAGCCGCTTCTCGGCTTCTTCCAGCAGCTTGGCACTGTCCCAACCCAGAGGGTTGTAGCCCTTGCGTACAATATCGCTGGAGGCGCTGATCAGCTGACGAACAATCGACCGCTCCAGCACAATCTGGGTATAGGCCTTAACATTGGCCGAGCTGGGGGTATTGTGGGCCAGATCTACCAGGTACTCGGCACCACCGGCAGCACTCAGCTGATTGGAGTTCTGCAGAGATTCGGTCAGAGTAATGGGGTCAAAGGGCTGGCCATCAGCTGCCAGAGCAGCCATGGCGTTGAAAATCAGCTGGTGATCAGCACTGTAAAAATCGCTGTCAGAAAGCACCTCTGCAGTGGTGTCGAAGGCGTCATTCTTGAGCATCAGGCCGCCGAGAACCGCCTGCTCCGCCTCAATAGAATGAGGCAGCGGCTGACTTATGCTGGGTTCTGCAAAAAGCGCTTCGTTCATGCTTAAATTCTTTAACCTGTGGTTGCTATATTGCCTAAAGTTTCTGTCTGGAATAAAAACAAAAACGGCACTGCATCTTATTAAGAAGCAGTGCCGTTATGCAATAACTTTACCTAAACCAGCTGATCTACAGCCAGTGACCAGCAATTATTCTGCTTCGATCACTACAGTAATTGATGCGGTTACCTCAGTGTGCAGCTGTACTTCAACAGAGTACTCACCCACATTGCGCAGAGCACCCTCAGGCAGGTTGATCTCGCTCTTAGACACCTCCGCACCAGCTGCATTCAAAGCATCTTCCAGCTCGCGGGTACCCACAGAACCAAACAGCTTGCCCTCATCGCCGGCGATCGCCGTGATGGTCAGGCTGCCGATCTCAGTCACCTTAGCGGCGCGAGCATTGGCTTCTGCCAGCTTGGCCGCTGCTGCTGCTTCAAGGTCTGCGCGACGCAGTTCGAAATCAGCTAGGTTCTTCTCAGTGGCAAATACTGCCTTGCCCTGGGGAACCAAATAGTTGCGTCCATAGCCCGCTTTCACCTTGGCTTTGTCGCCAATGCTGCCTAACTTACCTAAATTCTCTAGCAGAATAACTTCCATCTTAATAACCTCAGTTTCTTACTCTCTGCTCAGGGTTGACGATTTTTAACCGCCGCTAACCTTGAGCGTAAATTCATAACGCTGTCAGCGAAGCCCAAGCCCACTAACAGAACACCAACGCTGGGACCGAAAAAAATCAACCCAACATACATAAAAACTAACCACTGCCTACCAGCCTGCAAAAACTTTACCACATGGTGCACAAGCGCCAGTCCTGCCAGCAGCAGCGGCACTGCCACCAACTCAGCCCAAAACTCATAGCCATTGGGCAATCGTGTAGCGCCTATTACCGCCAGCAACAAGAATCCTGCAACAGCCGGCTGTAACCTGAGGCCGTGAAACTCCTCTGCAAAGCCGCCAGGGTTGTAGAGCAACGCCTGCCACCAACGAGCTACAAACAGGCTCATCAGGGCGCTGACCGCCAAAATTAGAGCAATCAGACCCAGGATAAACTCACGCCCGGGAATAAAGGGCTCCTGCTCTGCCTCCTGCTTTGCTGCCACCTCTGCCAGCATATCGCCAATGCTATCTACTAGCAGATTAACATCTGTGCTGAACAACCATCCTGTGCCCAGTGCTGTGAGTCCACCAACCAGCATGGATATCAGCATGGTTGACTGCCATGAGGCGGTGAGTCTCAGCACATTGGCCGACACCACCATCATAATTAGCGACGCTATAGACACCAGGGTCAGTAGCGCTGGTCCTTCACTCAGGCTGTAGCTCGCTATCAGGGGCAATGCTGCCCAAAGCAATACCAACAACCCTTCGACACTGCCCTTGCGCAGGGTAACCAGTCCAATAGTGGCCGGACTGACAAAGGGAAAAAAACTTCCCAGTAAGGCAACGGCGCAAGCCTGAGTGCGCCCGCGCATAATAAATTCAGCCAGGGCCTGCAAGCTGCTAGTCCTACTTACTTATGGCTGTCTGTGTATGGCAGCAGCGCAATGTAACGTGCGCGCTTAATAGCTTCAGACAACTCGCGCTGATAACGCGCCTTGGTACCAGTGATACGGCTGGGAACAATCTTGCCGCTCTCAGACACATAGCCTTTAAGAGTATCCAGATCTTTGTAATCGATCTCAGTGGCGCCTTCGGCTGTGAAACGACAAAATTTTCTACGACGTACGAATCTAGCCATGATTATTCTCCTTTATCCGCTGCTTCAGGGGCAGCTTCTTCAGCTGCTGGCGCTTCTTCAGCTACTTCTTCTGCAGCTGCTGCTTCAGCAGATGCCTGGGCTGCAGCTTCAGCGGCCTTGGCTTCATCAGCCTTGGCTTTAGCCGCGTTGCGGCGCTCGCGTGCTTCTTTATCAGCCTTCTCAGCATTTTCCTGCTTCATAATCGGTGACTCAGCAGTAACAGCCTCGTCGCGACGAATTACCATGCTGCGCAGCACGGCATCGTTGTAGCGGAAAGTTGAATTGAGCTCATCGAGAGTTTCCTGACCGCACTCGACGTTCATCAGAATATAATGAGCTTTGTGAATTTTGTTGATTGGGTAAGCCAGTTGGCGGCGACCCCAGTCTTCTAAACGGTGGACTGTGCCGTTAGCTGCAGTGATAGACGCAGAATAACGCTCGACCATACCTGGGACCTGCTCGCTCTGATCCGGATGGACCAGGAACACGATTTCGTAGTGACGCATTGTATCTCCTCATGGATTAAAAAGTCTCCCGGTCAGCTATTTAGCTATCGCAGTGAGACAAGGAGTGCCCGGGTTTATACTAAGATTGCAGCCCAGACCCTTCAAGGCGCGGAATTATAGTGACTTGGCAGCTCAGTTGCAACCAGCGGCGAATAAAGTTTTTACACCTTATGCAGCGCCTAAAACACCAGCAAAATCAATTATTTGCGACGACCAGAAAGATCGGACCCAAGGTAGAAAACCGAGCCCACATTGCTGCGCGGCCGATTTAGGATAAAGGTAATCGCCATCTCCTCCGCCGCCACCAGCAGATGAAACAGAATCACTACCCGAAAAAAGCTATCGGCGTCCGCCAAAATAAGCACATAGTAGGCTGGAGCCATAAGTACTGCGGCCAGCTTTGCGCCCCAGGTATGGTAGCTTGGATAGGCGCCAAATTTACGAAAGGCCAACAGTGTCGGCAGGATAAACGACATCATGGCCGCAAATAAAAACTCCGCCTGTTTATCAAAGATATCCGGCCAAATAAGATGCAGACCCAGTATCATGGCCGCATAGGTAAGAATATCACCCCAGCTATCCAACTTGGCGCCCAGCTCACTGACCAGACCCAGCTTGCGGGCCAGATAGCCATCCAGCACATCGCTGAGCAGGGATACTGCCAGCACCACCAGAAAAATATCTCCTCTCTGGGCCGAGGCTAAACCAACCAGCACAGGGACTAGTGCCAATCTCAGCAAGCTGAGAATATTGGGAATTGAGTAGAGATTAGAGCCCGTGCGTTCCATTACTATCCTTTGCAAAAATCATTAAAACAGCCTACTAGCCATTAATAAGATTAGCCTCTACCCCAGACAAAAAGCAACTACCTAGATCAACTGCAGGCCAGTCTAGGCCTTTGCGCGCCGCTGGCGCACCACCTCGAAAAGGCAAATCCCGGTTGCCACCGAGACATTGAGACTGCTGACCTCACCGACCATTGGCAACTTAGCGAGAAAGTCGCACTGCTTGCGAGTCAACTGACGCATGCCCTGCCCCTCAGCACCCATCACCAGCACTGTGGGGCCACTGAGGTCCAAATCAAAGATAGTTTGATCCGCCTCACCTGCAGTGCCCACTACCCAGGCGCCCTGCTGTTGCAGCTTCTCCAGAGTACGGGTCAGGTTAGTTACCATCACCAGCGGCATAGTCTCAGCAGCACCGCAGGCCACCTTGGTTACCACTGGGGTCAGGCCCACAGAATTATCTTTGGGCACAATCACCGCATGCACCCCGGCACCATCAGCCGAGCGCAGACAGGCGCCCAGATTATGCGGGTCGGTCACTCCGTCCAGCATTAGAAAAAAGCCCTCCTGACCCTTCTCCTCAGCCAGCTTCAGCAAAAAAGCTTCGTCATAGGTCTCGCCCGGCTTGCACAGTGCCATCACCCCCTGGTGGCGACCCTGAGCCCTCTCATCCAGCTGTTTAACCGTCGCCCATTGCAGGGCCACACCATGCTGTTCTGCCAGTTTGTGAATCTTTTGCAGCCGATCATCCTGCCGACCCCGCTGCACATGCAGCTCGCGCACCCGCTGGGGCGCTGATTTAAGCATGGTTTGCACCGCATGAATGCCATAAATCCAATCCACAAATATCTCCTGCTACCTACAATAAGTTGAACGGCCAACCTCAATCACCGATTGCGCATTGTACTGGCTTTGGGCAAAATCCAAACAAGATTAATGAGTCCATTGCCCAGATAGGCTCAACCAACCTCAAATAAGAGCACTATGACTGACTCAATCCAAGCGAAAGCCCCAGCCACCGCCAACCTGCTGCGCCGACTCATGGCCCTGCTCTACGATATATTTTTGCTGTTTGCCATTACGCTGGGCTACGGCGGCTTTCTGCTGCTGGTTAAAATAGTTTTCAACGGCACCCAGGGGCTAGAAAGCGTGCAGCCCGGGCTTGTCATGCAAATTCTAAGCTTCCTTGGCTGGCTGGCCTCACTGGCAGGCTACTACTTTATTTGCTGGCGCAAACAGGGCCAAACACTGGGCATGAAAGCCTGGCGAATCAAACTGCAACAGCCAGATGGCAGCATGGCCACATCGCAACAGTGCCTGCTGCGCGCAGTGCTGGCCTGTCTGTCCATGGCGGCCGCAGGCATAGGCTACCTCTGGTGCCTGCTGCCCACAAGCAGGGGCTGCCTGCACGATAGGTATAGCGGCACAGAAGTGATATCGCTGCCCAAAGAAAAATAATAAGGAGTTCCCACAATGAGCACCCAATATATACTCGCTATGGACCAGGGCACCACCTCATCCAGAGCCATCATATTTGATCAGCAATACGCCATAGTGGAGCAGGCCCAGCAGGAATTTGCCCAGCACTTCCCAGACTCCGGCTGGGTCGAGCACAGCCCTGCAGATATCTGGCAGACCAGCCTGGACACAGCGCGCCAGGCCCTGGCCAATTCCGGTATCAGTGCAGACCAGATCGCCGCCCTAGGTATCACCAACCAGCGCGAAACCACATTGCTCTGGGACCGCCAAACAGGTGAACCAGTTTACAATGCCATAGTCTAGCAAGACCGCCGCACCGCCGACTACTGCAGCAAACTCAAAGACCAGGGCCACGAAGCCAGTATCACTAGGAAAACAGGGCTGCTACTAGACCCCTATTTCTCGGCCACCAAAATCGCCTGGATACTAGACAATGTAGAGGGCGCCAGAGTCAGAGCCGAGGCCGGCGAACTGGCCTTCGGCACCATGGACAGCTGGTTGCTGTGGAACCTGACCCAGGGCCGCAGCCACGCCACAGATGCTACCAATGCCTCCAGAACCATGATTTACAATATCCATAACGGCGACTGGGACAGCGAGCTGCTTGAGCTATTTAATATACCCAGATCACTGCTGCCCGAGGTAAAAGACTGCAACGCCAACTACGGCTCCACCAGCCTGCTAGGCAGCGATATTGCTATTCTGGGCATAGCCGGAGACCAGCATGCAGCCACATTGGGTCAGGCCTGCTTTGCCAAAGGTATGATGAAATCTACCTATGGCACCGGCTGCTTCGCCCTACTTAACACAGGCGACACCGCCGTAGCCTCCAGCAACCGCCTGCTGACCACCATCGCCTATCAACTGGATGGCAAAACCACCTATGCCCTCGAAGGCTCAATCTTTATCGCAGGTGCCGCGGTGCAATGGCTGCGCGACGGACTGGGCATAATCGACAGCGCCAAACAGTCCGGCCAACTTGCCGCCGAAGCCGACGACAGCCAACAGGTCTATATGATTCCCGCCTTTACCGGTCTGGGTGCGCCCTGGTGGGACGCCGATGCTCGCGGTGCATTAATCGGCCTGACCAGAGGCACAGGCCCAGCAGAAATCTCCCGCGCCGCACTAGAATCCGTGTGCTACCAAACCCTGGATCTATTAAAAGCCATGCAGGCAGACTGGAGCCAGAGCGAAGATACGGTGCTGCGGGTCGACGGCGGTATGGTCGCCAGCGACTGGACCATGCAGCGCCTCGCGGATATCCTCCAGGCTCAGGTAGACCGCCCAGTAATTGCCGAAACCACCGCTCTGGGCGCCGCCTGGTTAGCAGGATCAGGAGCAGGGCTATGGCCAGACCAGGCTGGCTTTGCCCAAAGCTGGAAACTGGAGAAAAACTTTGCGCCTCAGATGGCAGTAGAAGAGAGAGATAGCAAAGTAGCAGGCTGGGATAAGGCGGTTAGGCGAGTGCTTAGCTAATATTATCCTGCTCCCGACAGGCTGATTGGGATATGCCAGGATTTGGATTTGGTTGGAACTGTACATGGACCTATTTAAAGCCTGTCGCAATAATCGCCCCTAAGACTCTGCGATCCCGCAGCCATTGGCGAGTGCACTAATCCAAACACACCAATCAACCACTGCGCCGCAGTAAATACAAACCCAAGGTCACACAGAAAGCCACCGGCAACAGCACCGCCAGCACCGGAGGAAACCCAAACACAATACTAAAGGGCCCCAACATATCCTGGATAATCCTAAAACTGACCCCAACCACCACACCAATAAAAATACGAAACCCCATAGTTGAATCGCGCAGTGGGCCAAACACAAAAGAAATACCAATCAGCACCAGACCAATAATCACCAGCGGCTGCAGCACCTTCGACCAGAACGCCAGCTTGTATCGGGCATTATCAACGCTCTGCTGATCGAGAAAATTAATATACTGATACAGACTAGAGATCGACAGCGAGTCCGGGGGCAGAATATTTAGCGTCAGCACCTCCGGAGTTAGCTCCGAGTCCCAGCGCCTGGTGATCTGCTTATCCGTCTGGGTGCCATTGCCTACAAATCTGGTAATCGACACATTCTCCTCGACCCAGATATCTTCAGCGGCATTGTAGGTAGCCCTGGAAGAAAAACTTGCCTCCAGCAAACTGCGGTCATCATCAAACTGGAAGCGACTCACACCAAACAGCACCCCGCCCGGGAATACCGCATTAAAATGCATAAACTCCCTGCCCTCGTGATTCCAGAGCCCAGAGGAAGAATCCAGTGCCGACTCTCCTTTGCGCAGATACTCCCGGCGACCCTCCGCAAGCTGGTCCAGGTAGGGCGAAAAGTACTCGCCAATCGCCGCCGCCAACAGCACAAACAGCAACACAGGCCTGATCACAAAAAACACAATGCGCAGCAGAGACACCCCCGAGGCGCGCATTACAATCACCTCGCTGTTGGTGGCCAATATACCCAGACCAAACAGACAGCCAATCAGCGACGCAAAAGGAATATATTCATAAATAGTAGAGGGCAGCTTGGTACCCACATAGATCAGCGCATCAGAAAAATGGTAATTATTTCTGGTGGCACCAGCTTCGTCGATAATGGCTGCAATTACATCCAGCCCCACCAGCACCAGCAGAGCCATAGCAATGGCAACTAATATATTGATGCCCACATGACGAGAGAGACGACGCATCAGACCACCTCAGCATGGTTGTCTGAGCCGGCGGCCATTCGCCGCCCCCAGGCCGCTTTAATTTTGTCCCAACTGAGCAGCAGCGCCGCGATCATCAGAAACAGCAGGTGCACCGGCATTAGAGTTACCCCTATGGGCACAGAGCCAGACTCCAGGGCACCGCGCAGACCATTGAGCATCACCAGATAGGCAAAATACAGCATCACCGCAGGCAGCACCTTGGCATAGCGTCCCTGACGGGGGCCAGTGCGACTCAGGGGCACAGCCAGCAGAGTCACAATCAGCACCATAAAGGGAATAGATAGCCGCCACTGCAGGGCGGCCTGATGCCTGATATCTGCCGAGCCTATTAACTCAGCCGTGGGCAGCGCATTAATTTCCAGATCTTCTACAATGCCCGACGGCGGTTCCAAGCGCGAGCCATATTCAGCAAACTGAGTAATCTGATACTCCGGGCTGCCGGGAATACCCTCAACTCTATAACCTCTGTCCAGCACCAGGTAGCGATCACTGCCGTCTTCGGTTTTCTGCTGTCTGCCGCGCTCGGCAATCACCAGCACCAGTCTGCTATCAAAGGTCTCCGCAGAGCCCGCAGTTACCGCCAGAAACACATTTTCCAGCTCCTGCTGCTCGTTTACATTCTCTGCATAGGTCACGCCTTTATCGCCGCGCAGCCCATAAAACTTTTTCGGTGTAATTTTATCCAGCTCGGTCTTCTCTTCCTGAGCGGCAAAAATAGTTTCCGCCTTGGCCAGCCCAGAGGGGGAAACCGACAGACTCAACCAGCCCACCGCCAGCGCCAGCACCATAGCTACCATAGAGGTATAGCCCAGCAGCTGGGCCTCAGATACGCCGCAGGCCTTAAGCACAGACATTTCGTTTTCCACATACAGACGCCCAAAGGACAGCAGAACCGCCAGAAAAAACGCCAGGGGCAATGTCAGTTCAAGAAAGCCGGGAATACGGTAGCCAATCACCGCAAAGATAACCCCAGGCTCAAGATTGCCAGCCACCGCATTGGCCAGATACTTTACAAAGCGGCCACTGATTAACACCAGCAGCAGCACAATACAGACTGCAAAGGTCGCAGATAAAAGCTCGCGGCACAGGTAGCGAAAAATAATCAATGGTTTGCGCTTACAGCTATTGGGCGTAATGACACGGAATGGTATCCTTCGCGGGTTATTTTACTCATTCAAACTTGGAGCTAACATGGACTTTACTGCATCTTCCGCCAGCCTGTTAAATATTAAAGCGGATTCTCTCATTCTCGCGACCGGCCCACAACTGCAAAACAGCGCGGCTGATCTAGATAAATCTCTTGAGGGCGCAATATCCTCTCTTATTAAGGCGGGCGACTTCAGCGGCAAGTCCGGAGAGACATTAGTTATCCATATTCCAGGTGCCTCGGGCAAACGTATTATCCTGCTCGGTACTGAGGGCGCATCCACAGCGCAAAAACAAATTAATGTTATCAATGCCGGCGCCAACGCTCTACTTAAAACCGCCAGCATCAAAGCGGTTTGGGTGGGCGAAGGCCTCTCAGACGATGCCGAGTGGCAAGCCAGCATAGTGGCGCGCAGCGTACAGGCAGCTAGCTACAAATATGCTCCCCAGCCGAAAATGGTCAAAAAATCTAAGCCGGCCAAACTTAAGTCGCTAACCTACTGGGCCAACAGCAAAGCCGCTGCCAGTGCTGCCAAAAAGGGTCTGGGCTACGGCGCCTCAGTGGGCAATGGCATGAATGTCGCTCGCCAGTTGGGCAATCTGCCCGCCAATATTTGTACCCCGACCTATCTGGCCAACCAGGCCAAAGCCCTTGCCAAAGGTCAGGCCAAGGTCACCACCAGCGTGCTCAGCGAAGCCGAGATGAAAAAACTCAAAATGGGCTCACTGCTGTCGGTGTCAGCAGGCAGTGATCAGCCCGCCAAATTAATTGTTATCAAGTATCAGGGAGCCAAGGCCTCAATTAAGCCCACAGTGCTGGTGGGGAAAGCCGTGACCTTTGATACAGGCGGTATCAGCCTTAAGCCAGGCGGCGGCATGGACGAGATGAAATACGACATGTGCGGCGGTGCCTCGGTAATGGGTGTAATGAACGCCCTGATCGAAAACCAGCTGCCGGTCAATGTGGTGGGCATTATCCCAGCCACCGAAAATATGCCCAATGGCCAGGCCACCAAGCCCGGCGATGTGGTAACCAGCATGTCCGGTCAGACCATTGAGATTCTCAATACAGATGCCGAGGGCCGACTGATTCTCTGTGATGCCCTCACCTATGCCGGTCGCTTCAAGCCAGACACAGTCATTGATATAGCCACACTCACCGGTGCTGTTATAGGTGCGCTGGGCAAGGTGACCGCAGGCCTATTGTCCAACGACGACCAGCTGGCCGAAGATCTGCTTGCCAGCGGCACCAAGAGTGGCGACCGCGCCTGGCGCATGCCCCTGTGGGAAGAGTACGACGAGCTGCTAAAGAGCAACTTTGCCGATATGGCCAATATAGGTGGCCCCCAGGCCGGCACCATTACCGCCGCCTGCTTTCTGGCGCGCTTTGCCAAGAAATACAAATGGGCTCACCTAGATGTAGCTGGTACCGCCTGGGTCTCAGGCGCACAAAAAGGTGCCACAGGTCGTCCAGTCCCTATTTTGATGGAATATATTCGCAGCAAAGCGAAATAACCCAGTGACCAGTGTTTCATTCTACAAATTGGCGGGCGACCAGCAGGTTGCCCTAGCCCTGACCTGCCAGTTAATTCAGAAATCTCTCAACATGAATAAGCAGGTGCTCTGCCTGGTGCCAGACAATGCCGTGGCCCAGCAGCTGGATGAAAAACTCTGGGGCTTTCAAGACACCGCCTTTGTGCCCCATGCCCTGGGGGTCGACAATGCCCCTGTGGCCATCAGTGCCGAAAAAGAGCCGGGCGACCATCACCAGATACTGATCAATCTGCAGCCAGATATTCCCAGCTGGTTTAGCCGTTTTGATCGCGTACTGGAAATTATTTATCCCCAGCCAGACTATGAACAGGCCAAGCGGGACAACTTTAAGTTTTACAAAGACCGGGGCTATGCCCTGAGCTTCCATGATTTAAGCGACAAAGAGATCAAGTGACCGGGCCCAGCAACAGCAACCAGGAAGGTACCAATAGCACAGGCACGGAAAACGACAGCTACGACAGCATGTTAGACGAGCTCTACGACCTGCATAAAAAGCTGCTACAACAGGAATTGCAGTATTCTGATCCAAGCCAAGACCAGCAAACTCAACACAGCGACAATCTAGAAATTCCTATACTGACCCAGTCATTAAATCAAGAGATTGATCACGAACATGAGTCACGCAAAGTATTCGATGAAGCACAGCACCATCTCTTCGAACAGTCAGACGCAGAGCCAGCTATTGGCGAAGAGCAGATCAACGCCATAGTGAGCAAACTAATGGGCCGCCTAAAGCCCAGAGTCGAACAGCTGCTGCGAGAGAAAATTCGCGCCAAAGTAATCGAGCGATTTAACCAGCAGAGCTAGCGACAAAACCTGCCAACCTCTATAATCGGGCGCTATAAATTCGCAGTCCGTAACAGACCCTCATAACAAAACGTTGAATCACTGAGCTCATAATGGAAAAAACATTTGCCCCCCAGGATATAGAAACCAAATGGTATAAAACCTGGGAACAGCGCGGTTACTTTGCCCCAAAAGCCGGTAGCGACAAAGACCCCTATTCCATAGTGATTCCACCGCCCAATGTCACCGGCAGCCTACATATAGGCCATGCGCTGCAGCACGGCATTATGGATGCTCTAACCCGCTACAACCGCATGAAAGGCAAAAACGCCCTCTGGCAAGTGGGCAGTGACCACGCCGGTATCGCCACGCAAATGGTGGTAGAGCGCAAACTGGCCGCCGAGGGCCAGCCCGGCCGCGAAGAACTAGGCCGAGAAAAATTTATTGAAAAAACCTGGGAGTGGAAAGAGGAATCCGGCGACACCATTATGCGTCAGATGCGCCGCCTGGGTAACAGCGTCGACTGGGATACAGAACGATTCACCATGGACGATGGCTTCTACAAAGGTGTTCAGGAAGCCTTTATCCGCCTGCATGCCGATGGCCTGATCTATCGCGGCAAACGCCTGGTTAACTGGGACCCCAAGCTACATACCGCCATCTCCGATCTGGAAGTGGAAAACCGCGATGTCAAAGGCAAGATGTACAACCTGCGCTACCCTCTGGCCGAAGGCGTAAAAACCCTAGACGGCAAAGACTATATAGTAGTAGCCACCACCAGACCTGAAACATTACTGGGCGACACAGGCGTAGCCGTCAATGCCGAAGACCCCAGATACGCCAATCTAATTGGCCAGCATGTGGTTTTACCCCTGGTAGGCAGGCTGATTCCCATAGTGGCAGACGACCACGCCAATATGGAAAAAGGCACCGGCTGCGTAAAAATCACCCCAGCTCACGACTTTAACGACTACGAAGTTGGCCAGCGCCACAGGTTGCCCATGGTCAATATACTCACCATGAACGCCGATATTCGCCACAGTGCCGAGTGCGTGAATAGCGACGGCAGCGACAACGAGCAAATGGACAACAGCCTGCCCGAGAAATACCAGGGCATGGAGCGCTTTGCCGCCCGCCGCGAAGTGGTGGCCGATATGGATGCCCTGGGCCTACTTGAAGGCATTGAAGAAAACGATATGACCATTCCCTACGGCGACCGTGGCGGCGTGGTTATCGAGCCCATGCTCACCAATCAATGGTATGTAGACGCCAAAAAACTGGCCGGCCCAGCCATTGAAGCCGTGGAAGATGGCCGCATAAAATTTGTCCCCCAGCAGTACGAAAATATGTACTTTAGCTGGATGCGCAATATTCAAGACTGGTGTATCTCACGCCAACTATGGTGGGGCCACAGAATCCCCGCCTGGTACGATCAAACAGGTAAAGCCTATGTGGGCAGCAGCGAAGAGGATGTGCGCGCCAAATACAATCTGGGCGATATCGAACTGCACCAGGACGAAGATGTACTGGATACCTGGTTCTCCTCAGCCCTCTGGACCTTCGGCACATTAGGTTGGCCAGAAGATACCGAACGCCTAAAAACCTTTCACCCCACCGATGTGCTGGTGACTGGTTTCGATATTATATTCTTCTGGGTGGCGCGCATGATTATGATGAGCATGCACCTGATCAAAGACGAAAATGGCCAGGCAGAGGTACCGTTTAAAACGGTCTATGTCACCGGCCTAATTCGCGACGAGCAGGGCCAGAAAATGTCCAAGTCCAAAGGCAATGTACTGGACCCACTGGATATGATCGACGGCATTGATATCGAGCCCCTTCTGGAAAAACGCACCGGTAATATGATGCAACCCCAGCAGGCCGCCAAGATTGCCAGCCGCACCAGAAAGCAGTTCCCCGATGGCATAGAGCCTCACGGGGCAGATGCACTGCGCTTTACTCTCTGTGCACTGGCTTCCACAGGCCGCGATATTAACTGGGATATGAAGCGCCTGGAAGGCTACAGAAACTTCTGCAATAAAATCTGGAATGCCTCCCGCTATGTGCTGATGAATGCAACCGGAGAAGACGGCGATCAAGACTGCGGCCAGGATAATTCCGACAATTACAAACTGACGCTGGCCGATCGCTGGATTGTGTCGCGACTGCAGTCCGCCGAGAGCGAAGTAACCGCCGCCATCGACAGCTACAGATTCGATCTCGCCGCCCAGGCACTCTATGACTTTGTGTGGAATGAATACTGCGACTGGTACTTGGAACTGTCCAAGCCCGTGCTCTGGGACGAAAATGGCGACCCGGCCATTCAGAAAGGCACCAGACGCACATTGGTACGGGTACTGGAAGCCATACTGCGCCTAGCTCATCCTATGCTGCCCTTTATTACCGAAGAGATCTGGCAAAATATTGCGCCGCTTGCGGGCATCGAGCTCAACCCAGAAGGCGATACCATTATGCTGCAACCCTTCCCTGTGGCCGATCAATCCCAGATCGATGCCCAGGCCGATGCAGATATAGACTGGGTTAAAAACGTGATTGTCGGCGTGCGCAATGTGCGCGGCGAAATGAATATCAGCCCCGCCAAGGCCCTGCCTATTTATATGGCCCGCGGCGATGCCGAAGACAAACGCCGCCTAGAAGAAAACCGCCAGTTTCTTAGTAAGTTGGCCAGCCTGGAATCCATTACCTGGCTGGACGACCCAGCTCAGGCGCCGCTGTGCGCCACCGCCTTAGCCGGCGACCTAGAGATACTGGTACCCATGGCCGGCCTGATTGATGTGGATGCCGAACTGGCTCGCCTAGACCGCGAGATCGACAAGATCAGCATTGAAGTAAAAAAGCTTAGCGGCAAACTCAGCAATGCCAAGTTTGTCGACAATGCCCCCGCTGAAGTGGTGGCCAAAGAACGCCAAAAACTAGAGGAATTTGAAGGCTCAGTGTCTCAGCTCCAAGAGAAACGCAGCGCCATAGCAGAAATGGCCTAGGGAAAGAGCAGACCATGGCCCAAAACCTCAATCCTCAACAGCAGGCAGCGCTGCAATATATCGATGGCCCCTTATTAGTGTTGGCCGGTGCCGGTAGCGGTAAAACCAGCGTAATCACCAAAAAGATTGCCTATCTGGTCGAAGACTGTGGCATCCCGGCCCGCAATATAGCCGCGGTCACCTTCACCAACAAAGCCGCCCGGGAGATGAAAGCCCGAGTCTCCAGCTTGCTGGGCAAAGAAAACGGTAAAGGCCTCACAGTCTCCACCTTCCACAACCTTGGCCTGACCATTATCCGTACCGAGATCAAAGCCCTAGGCTTTCGCCCCGGCTTCTCCATACTCGACCAAGAAGACTGCCGCAAGCTGATTAAAGAACTGCTGGTGCGTCACACCGAGCTCGACGAAAAACTGATAGATACAGCCCAGAACACCATCTCCAACTGGAAGAACTCACTGCTGGAACCAGGCAGTGCCGTAAGCGCCGCCAACAGCACCGGCGAGCAAGGCATAGCCATGCTCTACGAGCGTTACCAGCGGGCACTCAAAGCCTACAACGCCGTCGACTTTGATGACCTGATTATGACGCCAGTGCTGTTATTTAAGCAGCAACCAGAGATACTCGCCAAATGGCAACGCCGCATTCGCTACCTGCTTGTAGACGAATATCAGGACACCAACCTAGCCCAGTACGAACTGGTGAAAACACTGGTCAATGAAAAACAGGCCCTAACAGTAGTAGGCGACGATGACCAGTCTATCTATGCCTGGCGCGGCGCCAGGCCAGAAAACCTAATGCAGCTGCAGGAAGACTTCCCCAGCCTCAATATCATTAAACTAGAGCAAAACTATCGCTCCACCGGCCGCATCCTAAAAGCCGCCAACACATTAATCGATAACAACCCCCACCTGATCAGCAAAGCCCTGTGGAGCGAACTGGGCCCAGGCGACCCACTGCGCTTTATCAGCAGCGACAACGAAGAGGGCGAATGCGAGCGGGTAGTGAATGAAATTATTGATATGCGCCTTAAACGCCGCTGTAAATACAGCGACTTTGCCGTGCTCTACCGGGGCAACTACCAGGCCAAATTAGTTGAGATTAAGCTGCAGGCGCAGAATATCCCCTACGAGATTACCGGCGGCCAGAGCTTTTACGCCAAAACCGAAATTAAAGATATCATGGCCTACCTGAGGTTAATTATTAACCCAGACGACGACAATGCCCTACTCAGAATTATCAATACCCCAAGACGCCAGATCGGCCCCACCACCCTAGAGAAGCTCGGCGAGTACGCCAACCAGCGCAGCCTCTCACTGTTCAGCGCCATCGACGAAGTGGGCCTAAGCGCCTCCATGCCCGCCAATAATCTAGAGCGGCTCAAACGGTTTAAACACTGGATACAGAGCGTCAACCGCAATATCTACAGCGGCAACCCCATGTCCGCCATCAACGAAATGCTCGACGACGCCGACTACCTAAACTGGCTCCACCAAAATGCCAGCAACGACAATGTGGCCCAAAAGCGCTGGGAGAACGTGCAGTTTTTGCTCAGCCAGCTCAACAGCGTACTTAAAAATGATGATTCCGAAAGCGAAGATGGCGACAGCAAAATTGAAAACGCCATCGCCAAGCTAATACTCCGCGACCTGCTCGACCGCGAAGAGGAAGAATCAGCCGACGACAAGGTGCAGCTACTCACCCTCCACGCCGCCAAAGGCCTAGAGTTTTTGCATGTATTTATGATCGGCATGGAAGAAGACATACTGCCCCACAAAAACAGCGTAGAGGGCGGCCAGATAGAAGAAGAGCGCCGCCTGGCCTATGTGGGCATCACCAGAGCCCAGCGCACCTTAACCATGACCAGCGCCCGCCAGCGCACCCAGTTTGGCGAAACCTCAAGCACCAGCCCCAGCCGCTTTGTAGACGAGCTGCCAGAAGATGACCTAGTTAGAATTGGTGGCGGCGATGCACAGATGAGTGCCGAAGAGAATCAGATAAAAGGCGAAGAATCGCTGGCGGCTTTGAAAGAGTTGTTTGGATAACAGCTTGCGTGACATTCTCGCGTAAGAGCGTCATACCAGCGCAGGCTGGAATCTTTTGGAGCCCCCCTGCAAACCACATATACATTGTCTAAACTTAGGCTGATATTTCAAAAAACAGACTAAGGACAGCCCATGATTATCGAAATCACCACCTACAAACCCGCAGCGGGCGTAACCCATACACAACTGATGCAGGCATCAAAAGAGTTTGACCAAAATTATTGCGCAAGATGCAAAGGCTTAATTAGCCGCCAGTTTGCAAAAACAACCACCGGCTATATGGACATATTTAAGTGGCAAACCAAGCAAGATGTAGAGCACGTGCAGGCTACCTTTATGGACGATGCAGATGCCGTGGCTTATGCCAAACACCTGGATCCCGAGACTCTGACCATGCATAACTATGAGTTGCTGGATAGCTTTGAGGCTGGTGAGGCTTAGCTTAAGAGTTTAAAGTCAGTTAAACCCGCGGCTGAGCCCGCCTCTAACCTCAGAATGCCTAAATGTGCGCCCCTCTAGAGCGTCATTTCCAGCGTGAGCAATCCCCTGCAAAATGTGTTTTCTTTTTTGTTGGCCCCTAAGTTTGCCATCAGTAAGGTTAGTTGAGGACTTACCAGGTTCAGAAATTGAAGTAGACGCATTCACTTCATACAGTTTCGATTGAGGTTTCTTAGATTTGTATTTATTGCCGATAACACCATCCCTTTTCATTTAGCAAATCTCCATAAAGTACCAATCTGTTATCTGTAAAACTTTAATAAATCATTACCCCCCACTATTAACGGTCTCATTCGTATTAGCGCTGGTTTTCAAGAATCCGATCCCACTCCGTCAGGCTATACTTAGCTACCTCCTAGTGCAGCTGCTTTACTTGTTATAGCTTCCGATCCCACTCCATCAGGCTATACTCTAGAGCGCATTGCAACCTACACTGCGGATGTTATAGCTTCCGATCCCACTCCGTCAGGCTATACTATGCCCCGCGCGGCTGCAGAGTTGCCTATGGTTATAGCTTCCGATCCCACTCCGTCAGGCTATACTCACTCATTAATGTGTCTCGTTGTTGTTTGTGTTATAGCTTCCGATCCCACTCCGTCAGGCTATACTGTCTTTGCCCGAGGCTCTTGCATCGCCATAGTTATAGCTTCCGATCCCACTCCGTCAGGCTATACTTGCTTAGGAGAAAGTGATGCGCAAGAAATTGTTATAGCTTCCGATCCCACTCCGTCAGGCTATACTTGGGCGAATGGCTCATGGGCGGCCCAGAAGGTTATAGCTTCCGATCCCACTCCGTCAGGCTATACTCGCGAGGTTAAGTGGAGTGCGGAAGCGGAGGTTATAGCTTCCGATCCCACTCCGTCAGGCTATACTTTGGGCAATCTGCTCTAGCATGTCCCATTGGTTATAGCTTCCGATCCCACTCCGTCAGGCTATACTGGTTTCACGCAAACTCATAAGCGAGCGATAGTTATAGCTTCCGATCCCACTCCGTCAGGCTATACTCACAAGCTTCGTTAAGACGTTCCGCGAACGGTTATAGCTTCCGATCCCACTCCGTCAGGCTATACTTCTGCTACAACGAGTCAAACACAAGCGAAGGTTATAGCTTCCGATCCCACTCCGTCAGGCTATACTCGTCCATTTTGTAGCCTCCTTCTTTTCATCGTTATAGCTTCCGATCCCACTCCGTCAGGCTATACTCGCTATAAATTTAATACCGCCACAAACATGGTTATAGCTTCCGATCCCACTCCGTCAGGCTATACTGCTAAACAGATCATCTAGCGTGTTTCTGCGGTTATAGCTTCCGATCCCACTCCGTCAGGCTATACTGCGTGCCGCCTGCACTCCATCTGGCCCGCGTTATAGCTTCCGATCCCACTCCGTCAGGCTATACTCTAATTGTCTAAGTTAAAGCTAAGGATAGGGTTATAGCTTCCGATCCCACTCCGTCAGGCTATACTCAAAGGAACACGCAGATCGGGCAGCATACTGTTATAGCTTCCGATCCCACTCCGTCAGGCTATACTCGGCGCGCTGTTGCTATGGCTCGCCTTGGTGTTATAGCTTCCGATCCCACTCCGTCAGGCTATACTACCTGTAGCCGCTCATCTACATAGGTTTTTGTTATAGCTTCCGATCCCACTCCGTCAGGCTATACTCCGCCAGAGTTTCTCAATGGCCTTGGCTTGGTTATAGCTTCCGATCCCACTCCGTCAGGCTATACTCGAAATTGGTGAACTTATGACAAAAAGAATGTTATAGCTTCCGATCCCACTCCGTCAGGCTATACTAGCTCGCAAAACTTTGAGGTGACGATACCAGTTATAGCTTCCGATCCCACTCCGTCAGGCTATACTGTACTTGGTATGCATGCCTTAAAAAGATATGTTATAGCTTCCGATCCCACTCCGTCAGGCTATACTGCTTTGGTTCTGCAGCCACTTGAGACTGCAGTTATAGCTTCCGATCCCACTCCGTCAGGCTATACTAAGCTGGCATGGATATGCATACAGGGCTGCGTTATAGCTTCCGATCCCACTCCGTCAGGCTATACTCCATCACATGTAAGCCGCTGATTTTATTGTATAATTCAGCGGTTTACCTGTGAAAACAATAATCATTTATAGTAATACTAGCTGTTGAGCACTCACTTTATTCTCATGAATGGTCGGCTCACCAACCCAAAGTCGCATTCGAGAAAACTGTTTATCTGTGAGAACTAGAGTCCGAATAGACCCCTCGGGTGGGAGCTCCATTTCTAAGCGCTTTAGATGCTTCTCAACGTTGTCTAGACCATTACATAAACGACTATAAATGGAAAACTGCAACATATCGTACCCATCTCGCAGTAGAAAGCTCCGAAATCTTGTGTAGTTTCTCCGATCAACCTTCTTAGTAACCGGCAAGTCGAAAAATACTATCAAACGCATAAATTTTAGCTTCCACGAGTGCATCTGATAGCTTTGTTAACTGAGCGATTTAAGAGACGGCGGAAATAGAGGCTCAGGAAGTGACAATCCAAAATCCTTGGATTTTATGCATCGAACCAAACTCTTTACTGTAAGTCTCACTGCAGTTTGCAGCGTATGCTTTTGATTGTTTATCAACACTTGCAGCTGCAGGATTTGTGTAAGTGTTGCACGGTTTTCTTTGGTGAGCATCTTAGTGTCTGTGTTATCCAATGGGTCTTTCTCTGTCAGCTTCAACATTTGGATAGCCCAACTATCTAAAATTGCTCGGTAAGGCTCCAAAAGATCATCTGCAAGATTAAAGCTATTAAGCTCACTTGCATGATGGAGCCCTAAGGTTGGATGGAAACCATAAGAAACAAGCTCTCTGGCGATAGCGGCACGAATAATTGCATAACCGTAATTTAAAGCACTATTTATATAACCGCCATCATGACGCTTAAAGTCAGCAAAAAGGCTATCAAAATATAATCGCGCAGCAGTAGCCTCGCAATTTCCAGCATCACCAGAAGTAACGCTGGCAGCGAGACGTTTTAGTCGATTAGTGCTTTTGAAATGCCTCCAATCAAGAATCAGGGCCTGATTTACTATCTTCTGTCTTACTATCTTTTGCCACAATCGTTTCTTAAATGGTGCACGCATAGCTATTTGCGAATGCAGCACAGGCAATTGTCTACTATGCTGTGCCAGTGGCAACATAATTCCATTGGGGTGATGTTGCTCATCACAGGTAATTAACACAGTATTATTTTTCGCCAAACAGGACAAAAGACGGCTGGTTACAGTTGTTTTTAAACTTTCTAATGTAATGGAAGCTATATCCTCCAGCGGAACGGCCAAATTTTGGTCGTCTTGCCGACATAGAAGTTGTGAATTTTTAACCGAAAGATGGGCTGCCTCGGTTACCAGTAAATTATGCCAGGCCAAGTCTGGCACCCCCAGCTTTCACTCTATCAATAGAACCCAGAACATCAACTTCATATTTATGAAAATATTCTAATCCCGTCTTAATCCCAATACCTTGTATTGTTTTTTCACCCTTTTTCCTCATCTTTAGAAGAGTGTCAGGTTTAACCCAATGATTGCTATTTAGCGGCAACGACCTATCATGCAAAGTAACGTTGATCGTGCCAGTTCGCCGGTGACATCCAGCATAGTAACCAAGCAACTTGCCTTTAACCTTATGCTTGATTTCTATCAAATCGTTGCGGAAGAGGCTAAAGCAAAAGCTATAACTCTCATCCATAAATGGCCAATCTTTTTCCTGTCTTCCTTGGAAAATTGCATGGGATGGCAAACCTTTATTCACTCGATCTGCCACGTAGATCGGTACTAGATAATATTTACCATCTTTCTCGAACACGTCTGTCCTGATCATTTCAACTTGTTTGGCTATGCCCTTACTGACACTGACTCCCGCATTCATAGCGGCACTTAGTTTGATACTATGAACCCTCGGGGCGATACTCTCTCTCGCCCGTGCTTTGGCTCCTAACGGCATAAAAAATGGCACTTCAAAAGCTTTTTTACCTTTTCCATCGTGCTCCATTAAGCGAGATTTGAGTGCCTCATAAAGTGATTTATTTCGCTCTTTGTCATGCATATTTTCCAGGTTTGCGAGGGTAAGATCCGACAGCGGAGTTTTCACTGTTGCATATCCTTCGCTGAGATACTTTGCTGATCTAATTGTCGCTTCGTGAGCTGATCCAGCAATTTTCCGCGAGGGCATGCGCGAGACAAAAACCTTATTTTCGACATACTCTCTAACCTGCCGACTGAAATCATCCCAGGGTTGTGGCAGCTGAATCCTCCGATTCACCTGGAAAGGGGTCGACGCAACTTCACCTGTATGTGCATCAACAAGCTCTTCACCCTCGTCATCAGCACCATCACTTGCCCAGAGTTCCTGGCGACGTGAGGCATCTGATAACTGCTTAACCATACTGCGTGTAATACCGGCCACTAGTAAGGCATCCACTGCATGGTGTAAATCGCTTTCATTTCGATCCTTCAGCAAACCCCATCTTACGCGCAGATAACTAGTTAAAATACCATTGGACGTTTGCACAGGCTGCCTATCATCACCGGCAAGCTCAAGATTCTGCTCGATAAAATTTTTAAGATAACGAGCAATATAGCTGGTGTCATTACAGTTACGCTCTCTGAATACCTGAGCATCCTTATCATCTAGACTTTCCTTAAGTAATCGCCAGCGTTTTGGGTAAGGGTAATGAGCAACTTCTGCTTTAAAACGTTGCCAATTCCTATGATTTGCATCCTCTGCCGCAATATACTCAAACGGAGTGCGATCACCCTTGTGCCGATTTTCTGCAGTTAGGACAAGTACCTTATTGTTAAGGCTGTCGTCATAGGTCCTACTCCAAGGCAATATATGGTCGATATCTACATAACCAGACTCTATTAGCCTGTTGCTGTCTATTGCGGTTCCCGAGTATGGACAACGGCCATTTTGAGATTTATATAACCTAAATTTGAGCAAATCATGCCCATTAGGTGCAGTTTTATAGAGAGAAATAAAGTGCTGTTTTGCTTTCTCTTTTTGGCTGCGAAAGTCACCCTGTGCCTTAATGATTTCACGCCGTTCTTTAGAAGATTTCGCCACATCACGAGCCAGCTCAATATGCACACGCTCCGGTGTTCCATGTTTACGAATAATCGCGTTAATAACTTTGCGAGCTTGAGTTAACGCCCGGAATACAACGGGATTTCGAATGTCATCTAGAGGAATTAGAGGTAACAGCTGTTGTTTATTACTATCTAGTGGACGGCGATGGTCTTTAAAGACGGCCGCACAAGCTTCATCGTATCTCTGACCATCTAGCATCAAGGGCAACAGTTTTTTTACAGCTGTAAGTGATAGATTTATAAATTGACTAAATCCATCCAGCGGCAATAAAGCATCGATGATATTTTGCGATAATCCTAGAGCCTCCAGTTCGCGCTGGCGATTGTTATCTGTCTTCCAGCAAGTCAAAGCCTCCGCAATGCTATCTAACAACTCCGGATTTCCAGTTAGATTATTCCATTCAGTTTTCCCACAGTTTTTTTCAATAGCTGCTCGCAACCTATGAAATCCCTTAATCTCCAAAAATATCTGCGCCTCAGGATCTTTTCCTTTTTTTTCAGCGGCGTAATAATCTAAGCCAACAAATCGTACATTATCGGCAATATCTAACTTTTTGCGTATCTGCGCATAGGTTACTTTAAGGTTTTTGAAGCCTAACGCCATCAATGCTTGTTTTTGCTCAGCGCTGAGATGAAATCTTCCTCTGCCCTCCTCACTAATAGTCAGATTGTTACACTTTGAGACAGACACGAAACACTCAGCACTATAACTTAACTTAGGCGCTCGCCTTTGGTCAGGTTCAAAAGTACAGAAACCTCGCATTCTATTTATCTGAGCACCGTCATCATAAGAGCGCTGAGAGGAAAATATCTTGATAAACTCAGCCTGAAAATTCACATCAGCATCCGAATTTCCTAAGTTTCGTTGCCGTTCGAAAAGAGTCTCAATCTCTTGGACAAGTAAATCCCTACTAATCGTATGAGCATATGATGTTGGATGATTTCGTTTTTTATTAGAAAATTTTATATCCTTATAAAACATCTCACCTACAGTCTTGTACTTCTTTTCCTCGAACAGTTGCGTATTTTCAGCCACACCAGCCAAAAGCTTACCCATATCCTTATCGTCAAATTCACTCTTTCTGTTGGATTTAAAGCCGCGCCGACCAGCAATATGAAAGAGAGCACGAGCCCATTCATCGTTAGTTAAACGGCGGAAAAGAGCGTCATATCGAAGCAGCCAAGGTGACAAGGTGTTTTTGGTTGTAGAAAATACAATATCCCTGTTTATCTCAGTAATGAGCCCTACTTCGACAAATAAGTTTTTGATTCTATGCAATCTATGTTGACGCCGCCGAAGTCTTCGCCTCGATGACCTGGCAAGCCTGCGAGGCAATGCCAATGATGCACCAGTCTTAGGTGTCTCGGCCTTGTTAAAAATGCGCACACCTGCACCTAAGATTTCCTTCTGCTGAATATCTATGACGCCCCAGCCTATAGATGCTATACCAACGTCAATTCCGATAATTTTTGACATAAAAACTCCTTTTAATTTGTCGTTACGGATTTCTTCTGCTACGTTTAAGTAGCGGATGTAGCCTGACGGAGTGGGATTCGTTGCTGTAAAAAGGTTTTATACCGCAAGGTATCCCCACCTTCGGGTGGGGTATCCTCTTTAAGATAGGATTCATACCCTAGTCCCTTAGGAGTCGTCGCAAAAGAGATTCCGATTATCAGCCCCATCACAAACCCTTACACACGATTATTAATTTAGTACTCATAACTCAGTCTCCACAAACTCTATTCCTCTCTATAATCACCGCCGGGTCCCGACTCCCCAACGCCGCGGCAATCGCTAAGTTGCACTCCGCCTTTGCCTTCTCGGCCTTATCCATCGCACTAGCCTCAGAAACACGCGCAATAGTCGGCTGATAGGTCACCGCCGCATTGCAGTACATATCTTTGATTTTGGTATGGCGCCAGTGCGCACTGGGCTTTTTGGATAGCTGTGTGCACAACTCTGCAAAGAGCCTTTTGGCGGTAAGGGTGCAGTGGGAGTAACGGCTGAGATCAGATTGATAGGGCAAACAGACAGTTTTGTCTTTGACTCGCCACATCTGGTATTGGAAGGGGATACTTACTGCCTGATAGTCAATCACCACCGCTTTGACTTCGGTGCCGAAGCTATCTGTCATCTTTTTGTGGACTATATTTTGTACCGCATCCACATAGGCGGAAAAAACAAACGAAATGGGATCCATAACCTGTTCCTTCAGATCAACATCCAATCAAGCCAGCTTCATGCTAGCCTACTAACTCCCCGCTTGTTACCGCGTACCGCATAAATCCTTTTATATTAAAAATAACCATAGACAACATTTCACCAGCGTGCCGGTTTATTTATTTATAAACGCCAAATAAACAAAAAGGCGCCCCTGGGCGCCCTTCTAATGCTAAGCAAAGCCTAGCAAACCACCACAGCGCACTAGGTAAAACAAATCACCGCACTAGCCACCGTCGAACACAATAAACGGCGACTTGCCGCCGCACTCCAGAATCAGCCGCTTCATATTAGACTCGCCCGCGGCCTTCATCAGCAACTTGCCCGTGGCGCTGCTGCCCACAAAGGTCAGCAAATCGACATCCATATGGCGGGCCAATGCGTCTCCAACAACCTGAACAACCACGGCATCTCGCTCACCAAATTTGTTGATTTAGAGTGAAAAAAGCCAGCATTACAAACCATAAATGGTTTTTAATGGTTGTTAAATATACCTAATCAAGGCTAAACAAGGTTGTATTATGTACATTCCAAGTATAATATTGACCAAAGAACAGCGCTATCTGTAGGCAGGCTAATGATGAAAAAGGCATTAGAACGACTAGAAATCAACTACTTAAAAAACTGGGCAACTGAGTCCAAGCGAAAGCCAATCGTAATAAGAGGCGCCAGGCAGGTCGGCAAGTCGACATTGGTACGTGAGTTTGCCCGACTGAACGACTATTCACTGGTAGAAATCAACTTTGAACGCAACCCCGAATACCGCGAAGCTTTCACAAGTAGAGATCCAGCCCTAATACTAACGACCCTTAAATTACTGACTGGGCAGAGTATTGAAGCAGGCTCAACCCTGTTGTTTCTGGATGAGATTCAAGCCGCCCCGGAAGCTTTACTGACACTGCGCTACTTCCATGAAGAAAAGCCCGCGTTACATTTAATCGCAGCAGGATCTCTGTTGGAGTTCACCTTGGCTGAAGCACAGTTTTCTATGCCGGTTGGCCGGGTGGCGTACTTGCATTTAGGACCAATGCACTTTGAAGACTTCCTTGAAGCAATGGGTCATCCAGAATTATCCGCTTTGATTCGCAGCATCTCACTCGCGGACCTTAGCAATAAGCCAATACCAAGGCCTGTTCACGACAAACTTCTCAGCTTACTTCGCCAATACTGGGTGGTTGGCGGCCTTCCTGAAGCCATTGCTACCTATGCACAATCAGGCGATTTTTCCCAAGTCGCCCGCGTTCAGCACAGTATTCTTGCCACTTATCGTGATGACTTTAACAAATACAGCCGCGGAAGTTTAAAAGGTCGAGTGCAGCTAGTCTTTGATCAATTGCCTGTAGTGACCGGACAAAAGTTTAAATATGCACAGGTAAGCAAAGACCATAAGGCCGCAGAGTTGGCCGCGGCGCTAGACCAGTTATGCATGGCTCGTGTTGCTCACAGGGTTTACCACACCTCAGCAAACGGTGTCCCACTGGGTGCCGAAGCTAACAAGAAATTCTTCAAAACAGTTTATTTGGATGTTGGTTTAACCTGCGCGGCCCTTCGTCTCAATATTCTCGATCTAAACAAAAAGGATTTAACCCTAATCAACAATGGTGCAATTGCCGAGCAGTTCATTGGTCAGCACCTGCTGTACAGCGGCCCCTTTTATGAAACACCCGCACTGCATTACTGGGTTCGGGAAGCTAAAAGTGCAGCAGCAGAAATTGATTACCTAATAACTTCAGGGCAGGAAATTGTGCCCATTGAAATTAAGGCGGGGACTATGGGGTCGCTCAAATCACTGCATCAGTTTTTAAAAGAAAAACAGCGAGGGTTTGGGCTTAGGTTTAATGCCGACGTTCCCAGCTTATTAAGTAGCACCACAACCTTAACCGATACAACGAGTATACAATTTGATTTGCTGTCTCTACCGCTCTATATGGTAGGCCAAGGGCGGCGATTGGTTCATACTTATTTTGATCGCTGATAGGCATTACCCAAAACAGCTTAGCTGCTTCCTAAGTAAAACAAATCACCGCACTAGCCACCGTATAGGCCTCCAACCCGCGCACACCGCCCTCAAACCCCACACCAGACTGCTTATGGGCCTCAAAGCTAATCGACAAATTGCCGCCGCTGGGTTGGTCGGTGGCAATTATCTGGGTGATAGCCGAGCGCAGTTCATCCCCTAGGCGGCGGACGCGGCCAAGGTTTTGGGTGGCCACATAGGCGGCCAAGCCAAAGGTGCTGTTGTTGGCTATGGCGATGGCTTCGGCTTCATCTTTAAAGCCAATCACCGAGAGCACCGGGCCAAAAATCTCTTCTTGGGCTATGCGGGCGTTGGGGTCTACTTGGTCAAAGATGGTGGGGCTTAAATAAAAACCGCCGCTGTCTTGCAGCACCTGCTTGCCGGTCAGAATGGGTTGGGCGCCCTGCTCTTTACCCAGCTCTATATAGCCCAGCACCTTGTTGAGGTGGGCTTGATTCATAATGGCACCAAAGGTGCAGTCTGGGTCTAGGGGGTCGCTGGGGGTAATAGCGGCGGCCCGCTCTAGCACCTTGGGCATTAACTTGTCGCGAATGCTGTCTTGCACCAGCAGGCGGGTGCCAGAGGAACAGAGAGCACCCTGGTTGGGGAAGGCGCGCTCCACCACTCGGTCGGCCACATGGTCTAGGTAGTCCTCGCAATCGTCGAACACAATAAACGGCGACTTGCCGCCGCACTCCAGAATCAGTCGCTTCATATTAGACTCGCCCGCGGCCTTCATCAGCAACTTGCCCGTAGCGCTGCTGCCCACAAAGGTCAACAAATCGACATCCATATGGCGGGCCAGAGCGTCTCCAACCATAGGGCCGCCATTCACCACATTAAACACACCGGCAGGCACACCGGCCTCTAGGGCCAGCTCAGCCAAGAAGCTAGTAGACAGCGAAGTAAACTCCGAGGGCTTTAACACCAGCGAGTTGCCCGTCACCAAAGCCGGGCCAATCTTGCCCCCCGCCAGTATGGCCGGGAAGTTCCAACCCAGTATACCGGCCACCACACCCACCGGCTGATGGCTCTGATAGATCAGGCAACCCTGGTCAGTACCACAGTTACCCTGCAGCTTATCCACATTGGCAGCGGCCTCGCGCAGCCCAGCGGGCAACCCACCCAGGTCATCGCTAAGGGCTTTGCTAATCGGCTTGCCCACATCCATGCTCTCATAGAGCGCCAAGGTCTCGCGGTGGCTATCAATCAGATCCGCCAGCTTATTTAACACCGCCCCCCGCTCGCCAGAGGACAGGTTGCGCCAGCGGCCATCGTCAAACGCCTGCCGGGCATTGGCCACCGCAGCGGCCACCTCCGAGCCATCACCATTGGCAAACTCATACAGCAGCTGCCCATTGCGACCAGCAAACTTTTGAATAGTCTCGGGCCCCACACAGTCTTGGTATTGGCCATTGATAAAATTACGCACAGAAAATTGGGTGTCAGCAGCGCGGGCGCGCCAGTCAATTGTGGTCATTCAGTCTTCCTTGAGTTGTGGTTAAAGCAGCTTTAAATCTAGTTCAGAATGAGGTGGTTTGCCAGTTTACATGGTGCTTTAAACAGAGCGAGTTGCTCAGGGTTTAAGCACTAATAACTAGTTCAGAGGCAGAATAAAATTCCTGGTATCATCGATCACCTACCCTATGGTGACGACAACCAGTGCCCTCATAACGAGAGCCCAGCAACCTCACCTCAGCGCAAGCTAGGGCCAAGGCCTCTTAAAGATGCCCGCCCACGGGAGAACAATCGGCTAACCGCCCTCCACCCGCCTATTCCAAGCCTCCAGCGTCCCATCCTTATCCCGCACATGAGGCCCGCGGGCCAAACAATCGGAACAGGCCCTAAAGTACAGCGTCCCCTTGTGCCCGGGCTCATTGCCCACACCATTATTGCCCTCCACAACAACTTCATCCGCACAAAATGGGCAGGCCCTAGCTACAGCATCGTCGGCCGCAGGCTCAGCGTTAGACCGTTCATTCCACAAAAGCCCAGCCATATAATAGTCCGGCCCCTGCGGCCCCTTCACCAAACAGCCAGGACAAAACACAATATAAGAGAGATAAGGCCATTCCGCCAGACCAGCGAATTTAGCATCACCACCACAGTGGGGGCAGTCTTCTAGTACCATTTCTACTTCCATAGTTTCCTCCCTGGAAATTATTTAGAGATTAATAAAACCGAGATATGTATTTTTTATGGAGTCAGTTCAACAATGGGGGAGTATTTAATCCGCCGAAACAATTACAAAAAGAACTCTTTTGAGATCAACCAACATTGCCAGACCTTTATGTTCGAGACACCCTAAAAATCGGCTCATTCTGAGTGCAGCGAAGAGCCTTTATACAAGATCACTAAAAAGTCACCTTATCCCTCAACGCCGCCTCATCAAAGCTGGCCCCATGGCCAGGCTCATCGGTTACATGAATCGCCCCGCCCAGCTTAGGGTCGTAGGTCATGCCGCCTAGTACTGGGTCTGTTTTAAAATCATAGGCCGAGTCGAGGTCTAAAAACACAATATTGAGCCGCGCCAGTGCCAGATGGGCTGGGGCCAGGGCCTCTAACAGATTACTCCCCCACCCAACAATATCACCCTAAACATCCCCCACCCGCCTATTCCAAGCCTCCAGCGTCCCATCCTTATCTCGCACATGGGGCCCGCGCGCCAAACAATTGGGGCATGCAGTGAAATAGAGGGTCCCCTCGTGCCCAGGCTCATTACCCAGCCCATTATTACCCTCAACCACCTCTTCCCAGGCACAGTAGGGACAGGCCTTGGCAGCCGCATCTTCCTCAGCTGGGTGCTCAGCCCCAAAGCGGAGTGTCCATTGCGCAATAGCATCAGCAAAATCTGGACCCTGGGGACCTTTTGCCAAGCAGCTGGGACAAAACACAATGTGGGTTAAATAAGGCCATTGCGCTGGGCTAGCTAGCGTGGCTTCGCCGCCGCAGTGCGGACAGGCTTTGAGTGCAATTTCCTGTTGCATAGTTTCCTCCCTGGAAATTATTTAGAGATTAATAAAACCGAGATATGTATTACCTAGCCACCCACCCCAAATCAATGTCAAAGGCGGACCCAGTTATCGCACTGGCTTTATCCGAGCACAGATAGGCAACTAACTCAGCCACCTCTGTGGGGTCAATCAAGCGTTTAATTGCCGCAGAACTCAGCATTACCTCCTCCACTACCCTGCTTTGATCAATACCTAGGGTTCTGGCCTGATCCGCGATCTGGCTCTCGACTAATGGGGTTTTTACATAGGCCGAACAGACCGCATTCACCGTTATACCCAGTTCGCCCGCCTCTAGGGCCGCTGATTTAGTAAGGCCTAGCAGACCATGCTTGGCGCTAACATAAGCACTCTTGTTTACCGATGCTACATGACTATGGATGGAGCCTATATTAACCACTCGACCCCAGCTCCGCCCTTTCATATGGGGCCAAACTGCTCTGATTAGACTGAAGGGCGAGATCAACATTAGCTGTATCATTCGCGCCCACTGGTCTTCGGGAAATCTCCAACATCACAGAATTGGTACACCACTCTGGTTTAACTGCGGGATCTCCATTATCTCACTATCGCTATATCGGGATTTACTTATAGAAGCTCTTTTGTTTGATTTTAGAACAAACTGCTACACACAACCGATGGAAATATACAGGGGATTACAATAAAAGATATTAGAAGCGTAACGACAGACAGGTTAAACCTCCGTCAAGTTTTTGGAATTCCGAAATATCTACTTCGATCACTTCGTATTTCAAAGAGATTAGTCTATCGCGAGTTACTGGATATCCTACAGGCATAAGTATACGGTCATTAACCCAAAGAGAATTTGCAGCACCAATTTCATCATTAGCTACTAGTATGATCTCATACTTATTGAACGTTTGATCCTTGTGGAATTCGGGGCTAGCCAGCATGCGATTATTTTCCAAATAAACAATGCCTGTTTTTAGGTGCAGCAAATTTTTTACGGCAATAGTTGATCCAGACATTCCATATTTATTCAGAATATGAATTAACTGACTGGCGCCTTCTATATTGGTACGGTTTGACAAACCAATATAAAAGTGACGACCAACCATCATCACGTCACCACCGTCCAGCGTTGCTGGCGCTTCGATACGCTCAAGTTTCTTAAAAAAACTCCTGAGATGCGGCTCCATAGTTTGAATTTCCTCAGCTCGACTAACGGCACCAGGCCGAGTCAAAACCGCTAATTCACCTGCACATATTGCTGAATCCTCAATGAAGCATGAATCTGGATATCGCTCATCCTTTGGCAAAACTGTAACTTCTACTTGGCACTTTTTCAGGGCATCAATATAGCCTCGATACTGCTCTAATGCTAACTGATAATTAGGCTTACCAAAGTCGTTATCAGCTAGACCATTAATCATATTCTTACAAGGTGTACGAAGAATAGCATTTCTAAACATGATAACTTACTCCAAGAATATTAATTTAAAAACAGATTATTAAGAATAATTTCTATAAAACATATGTATAAATTTCGGTTGCCAAATATCACGTTTCCAAACCTCCATAAATAGCGAGTATGCCCCAGCCCAACGAAACATGAACAGATCCTTAGAGTGGTAGGTAATGGTTTTTTCGGTTACCTATCCTTTGAAATATAATTTAGACAACTAGTTAGTGCGACTATCAAAAAGATGATTGCCACAAGATCAATAAATAGTCACCTTATCCGTCAACGCCGCCTCATCAAAGCTGGCCCCATGGCCAGGCTCATCGGTTACATGAATCACCCCGCCCAGCTTAGGGTCGTAGGTCATGCCGCCTCGTACTGGGTCTGTTTTAAAATCATAGGCCGAGTCTAGATCTAAAAACACAATATTGGGCCGCGCCAGTGCCAGATGGGCAGCGGCACCCAGGCCCAAACGCGACTCGCCAAAGCAACCAATCATGCACTTGCAGCCCGCCGCCTCGGCGATGGCATTAATCTTTAAGCCAGTGTGAATACCCCCGGCCTTACCCAGCTTAATATTCAGGTAATCTGCTGCCCCGGCGCGGATTAACTTCAGCGCATCATAGTGGTCAAATACCGATTCGTCAGCGCAGATGGGGAGCTCCACCTTGTCTCGCAGGCGCGCCAGATTATCAACATCCCACACCGCTAAGGGCTGCTCGGAATACTGCAGATTCAGAGACTGCATGGCCTGAATATTGGCCACCGCTGTGGGGTAATCCCAGCCCTGATTGCTGTCCATCTTGATAGCAATGCCGGGCCCTGCCAGCTCGCGCACCGCCGCCACATGGGCCACATCCGCCAAACCAGGCCGGCCCACCTTTAACTTAATTGCATCAAAACCAGCATCTAAAATACTCTGGGCTCGGGCTACTGTCTGGGCCACGGTGTCCTGAATACCTATTGTCAGGTCGGTGCGAATAGCACGCTTCTCGCCACCCAAAAACTGATACAGCGGCATAGCCGCCGCCTTGGCCGCAATATCGTAGAGCGCCATATCAAAGGCCGAGCGAATCGATGGCTCGCCCACCGTAAAACCATTAATCTCGGTCATACGCGCCTCAATGGCCAGCGCATCCTTGCCCTTAATCAGCTGCGCCAATTGCTGGGCAGTTTGGTAATTGGTTTGCTGTGAATCACCGACAATTTCCATACAGGGACTGGCCTCCCCCCACCCTACCAAGCCACTGCCTGCCGTGATCTTTATTACCACGTTATTGGCACAATCCATCTCACCAAGTGCGTCCCTCAAAGGATGGTGATACTCAACATTGACTTTGTATACTTCAATGGATTCTATCTTCACAATCTTTTCTCTCAATTATGGATTTCATCTCCAGAATATTTCTATATAAATAGATATGCACCCAACCGCTGCGTAAGGACTATCAGATAACCTGATGGCCACCTCGCATGCAACCTCTTCGAAATGCTCGATTCGCCAGCAGTAAGCGTTGGTGATTCAGTTACAGGTTGTATCGTGACGTTCTGAGATGTAGGCCATTTACGTTCCTTTAAATACTGATTAAGCAGAAGTTCTCACAGACAATCTAAGACTCAATAATGTTGAGAGACTGCTTCATCAGACCCCAAACTTTTAGTACTAAAGAGAAGCTACCTAGTCCCCAAAGCCTGTCACTTTTAAGGGGAATTCTTTAGGCGGCTCTGTTTCTAATAAATATTTAACTAAATAGTCCCATGCACGGCGTGTGACATAACTTGAGCCCTCATGATCATGATTAGGCAGCAATAATAGATCAAAATCTTTATTGGCTTTTTGCAGGGCTTCTACCACTCTAAATACACATGCTGGCGGAGTGGTAGTGTCGAGCATGCCATTGATGAGCAATAACTTTCCCTTAAGGTTTTCGACAATAGCTTCCGGGTATTGATACTCCTCATCTGGGCCTGTAATGCCTTCATACTGCTCTCCCCACAAAGGAGCTGACATCAGCCGACTATCATGCAATTGGTTGGAAACACCGACCTTAAAAAATTCAGGGTGTTGTAACAAGCCTTGCAATCCTCCGGGACCACCCCAAAGAGAAACAATACCTACTCGATTGATGTCCAGAGAAGAGTAACGTTCTGCTAACTGCCGTGTGCCTGCGATGAAGTCGTCAAAATTGCAGGCAGATTCCACACAACCATAACTTTCATCTTTAAAGGCCTTACTGCGATATGCTGCTCCACGCGTATCAAGCTGCACCACAATGAATCCCAGTTCAGCCAACGCACTCGCTTCGAGATAAAATCCACCGGCATAAAAACCATTACTAAACGAACCTTTGGATACGATAGGAAAGTCAGGAGTGCTATGAGCATAAACCAGAACAGGGTAGGATTCCTCAGATCTAAAATCTGAAGGGCGATATACCAAACCGTAGAGATCGGTGTGGTCGTCTGCAGCTAAGAATTTGACGGGCTCAGGCCAGCGCCAGGTAGAGGGTAACCCAGAGGTATCTGTTACTTCGAGTTCAGAGTGTGTCTTGCCCTGTCGGTCCACCAAGAAACTACTTGATACTTCATTGGCTCGGGATTGGGTGATAACGGCAAACTTTCCTGTGGGGGAGACACCGCTGGACCGCCTCAGGTCATGTGAGAACCCCATGAAATTAAAATAATTATTCATGTCTTTGTAAGTAACGCACACAATTTCGTGATCGCTTGATACCAAGGGTGTGATTTCCCCTCTATCAAGATGAACCCGGCAGAGATCGCGATAATAGGGGTCTCTCTCCGGTACTCGTCCAGCGGTTTGGATAAAAACTTCCCGTTGGGCCGAGTCAATATGGACGATCTGTCTTACAACCCAATCTCCCTGAGTCACAGTATTCTTCAATTCGCCGGTTTCAAGATTATAGAGATATAAGTGGGCCCAACCACTACGCTCAGAAAACCATAACAATTCATCACTGTCCGGCAATGGCCTAAAAGTGGGTTGCTCGTCGCCATTGAGCATTAAATTGATTTGGGTGTCGGTCGTTTCGGTCAGTAGCACTTTGACTTCGCCATTATCAGTATTGAATTCCACCACTCTGACAGTTTTATAATCCCGTTCGACATCGACAAAGTAAGCGCGGCAGCCGTCGGTAGCCCACCAAGCGAGGTTACTGGAAAAAAGACCCAAACTATTACGGGTCACAGGTATCTGTCGATAATTCGCCTCCTGCTGCCGACCGGTTTCAATGTCAATACAGAGCAAACGCAATGTCGCAATATGTTCATCACCTGGATAGGCGATCTTGTTCAGCTCAACCGTTGGACGAAGGCGACCATTCTTGGGAACGTGGTGTACAACGGGCAAAGCTTTAACCTGTCGCTCATCGTGTTGAACGGTAAGCAGCCGTTTGGAGTCAGCGGACCATCGCGCTTGTACATGAGGTTCTGAAACGACGCCCCACCCCCTTCCGGCAAGCCCATAGATATAGCTTTCTTCACCGTCAGTCGTCAGGGCATGCTCTATTCCAGTGTCCAACACACGCACCCAAAGATTAAAGTCACGTATAAACACGGCGTGCTTTCGATCTGGAGATACTTCCCATTCATCTGGAATTGTCTCTATCTGCCTACAGACTTCGTCTTCGCTATCAAATACCCAACGTTGATCAAAAGCCGTAAACTGCACCGTTTTCACCGCTTTTTTTGTGGTTAGTGCTGAATCAAATTGCATGTCAACCTGGATAATCGGCAGATCGCTGGCATCCACCGTTTGTTGCGCAGCTTCCGCCAGCGCAGTAGCAAGCACTTGATGATTAAAGGCCAAACTATTGGTTGCCAAGTTGGCATCGACTAAACGGAATTCCTGACCAAAATGAGCTGAATCGCCCTCACCTTTTTTTGTGGTCCGGACATACCAAAAGCAATCAGAATCCCCAATCCAGAAAGGATAAACGATGTCATTAAACGTTAACTTGTTGGTCCATATACCTTGCATCAAGGTTTGCGCTCGTCGATAGCGGTCTTCCATGGTTTCGCCATCAGTTGTGTTGTGAGTTTGTATGGTGCCCGACATTTTTTACTCCTATCAGAATTCAAGAATATGGTTTAAACGTTGCATTTGCGGCAACTTTTTTTGAAAAAATAGGGTTAGCATCCACTATGCTATGTCCAATGATGCACTGTGGTACTGAGACTGTAAGACATGAGGCCCATCAAGCCGCCTTCGATACCAAAACCGGATTCTCGGTGGCCTTCCTTACCGAGCTCTCGAAAGGATTCCACCGGTGCAAAAGTACTCATAAACATAACAGTACCGGCATTAATCTCCTGACTAAGCCGCTGGACACGGCCTAGATTCTCGGTGGCAACATAAGCTGCCAAGCCGTAACAGGTATTATTGGCCAATGCGATAGCCTCTTGCTCAGTGTTGAATGTCAAAACTGACAACACTGGGCCAAAAATTTCTTCCTGGGCGATCTTCTGTTGGGGATTGACGTTGTCGAAAATCGTAGGCTCAATATAAAAGCCCTCGCTGCCCTCCGCATCGGTGTCGACGTATACGCGTTTACCACCGACGATGCGTGTTGCGCCTTCTCTTTCACCACTGTCGATATAAGCCAATACTTTGTTCATATGGGCCTCGTGAATCATGGCCCCAAAAGTACTGTTAGGGTCTAGAGGGTCCTGTGGAATCAGTTGCTTGGTTTGTTCGATGACTTTGGGCAATAGTTTCTCTTTGATACTGTCCTGAACCAGCAAACGACTGCCTGCCATACAGTTTTGACTCTGGTTTTGAAACGCTGTGCCAACAATGTCGGCGGCCAACGTATCAAGATCAGCTGGGCAGTCATCAAAGATGATATAAGGCGACTTGCCACCACACTCCAATAACAAACGCTTCATATTAGATTGGCCCGCAGCCATTTGCATTTTTTTGCCGGTGGCGGTGCTACCGGTGAAACTGAGCAGATCCACATCTGGGTGGTGCGCAAGGGTTTCCCCTACGGTAGGACCAGCACCATGAACAAGGTTTAATACGCCGGGCGGAATACCCGCTTCCAGTGCCAAAGACACCAAATAGTTCGCCGAAAGTGCGGTGTGTTCAGAGGGCTTTAGTACCAAACTATTGCCCATAATGAGAGCCGGGGCTATTTTTAGGGCCGCAATAACCAGTGGGTAGTTCCAAGGAATAATGGCACCCACCACCCCAACAGGTTTACGCAACTGGTAGGCACAATAAGCGCCGTCGGCAGCATAAGCGGAGAAGAGTTTATCGGCACCATCGGCTGCTTCGCGAAGCATATCACTGGCCATCGTCACTTCTCCTAGGGCTTGGGTAATGGGTTTACCTGCGTCCAAACTTTCATACAGGGCAAAGATTTCCTGTTGCTCGTCCACTAAATCGCCAAGCTTTCGCAAGGCGGCCTGACGCTGATGTAATGGTAAGCCGCGCCAGCGTTTGTCTTGGTAAGCTTGCCGAGCACTGGCGACAGCGCGTTCCATCTCCGCCGGAGTGCCCTTTGACAGTTGATACAGCAGGCTGCCGTCTCGTGGCGCATATTTTAGAATGGCATCACCTAGGGTAAGTGCTATCTGTTCACCATCAATCAAGTGGCTAATCGTAAAATCTACTTCTTTGGCACGTTGGTGCCAGTCAATAATCGTCATAAATACACCTTGTTTTAGTCTGTTGAAATAATCATGTGGGAGGTATTTATTTATTCAAAAGCCCGGATTCATACCGTAAATGATTTTAGAGCCGATGCCGCTGTGACTTCTTGATTCGAGCAATCAGATTCACATGAAAGGCGCTTACGTTTCCTTTCCAGTCCACGGCGAATGATATCGCTGCGGTGGGTGTTAATTGGTACCAAGACTATGATAAAAACGGCCAACAACATCACAATAGTAGGTAACCAACACGCGGCTAAGCGCAAACCCGAAATCGCTTCCCTCGCATGGGTTGTTGAGGCAGGATCAAAGCCCATATTACCGGCTATGCCGAGTCCAATGGCGCCTCCAAAGGCCAGCGCGCCCTTCAACACCAATGTGTATAACGCAAAATATGTCGCACTATGATCCGTGCCGAACTTCCAGCGGGCATAGTCGACAATGTCCGACAATAGGGAAGGCGACATAGCGGCAACGGGTGTGGATCCGGCGTAGGCCAGCAGCATCACAATAGCTAAACCTAGCACTCCAGCCTGCCCTGGCTCTAAAAATCCGGTAAAGGCTATTCCAGACCCATAACACACTGCGCCCAACCCCCAGGCCAGCTTTTTACCGAAGCGATTGGCCAGCCAATACCAAAATCCCAGGGAAACAATGCTTAATGACAGGACAATTAGAGTCAGTAAGGCGAAGTGATTGCCAAGGTTAAGAAAAGTATCGACAATAATAAATATCAAAGTAAACCACATGCCAGTAGCGACACTGTATAAACCGAATGCGCTAACAAACATAAGAAAGGGCTTGTTAGCCATGATCTCATGACGGAGTGCCCATATACTGGTGGCATCGACCTTTTCAACATCTAAGCAAACACCATTTGGGATCACTTTCACGCAAAAAAACAAAGCCGGTAACATAAGTAATCCGGCACCAATAACCGTCCAATGCAGGGTTTCAGGGGTAAATTCATTGCTAGAGAAAAATGGCAATAAGGGGATCAAATAAAAAAGCAGTATACCTATCAACGTTGATGAAGCTCGAACACTGAAAATTTTATTTTTCTCTTTTGCACTATCTGCCAGTTCTGACCCCCAGGCCAAATGGGGAATTTCCAATAAGGTCCAGGCAAAATAAAATAGTAAAAACCATATCAGGAAATAACCCGTGCTGACGGTTGTATCGGCATTTAGCGTCTTCAAATCAACCGGCACATACAAAAAATAACTACTGATAATAAACAACAACCCGCCCGCAATAATAAAGGGTTTGCGAGTGCCCGTTTTGGCGTAGTGACGATCTGACCAGTAACCAATAATGGGGTCAGTGACGGCATCAAAGAGTCGAGAAACAAGTAACACGGTGGCGATGGTCGTTAGTGCCACCCCAAAATATTTAGCATAAATACCCTGTAATATACCGATGGGGCCAAATAAAAAAGCTAGCACCATACTCGGTCCTGCATAGGCAATGTAGTGAGGTAATTTCATATTATTTTAAGGTGAACTGATCTATTTAAAAAATATAATTCCACAATGGGATACGCGATCAACAACAAAATGGCTAAGTTAAATAAAGGAAGAAGAAAAGTTGACGGTCGGAAAAGTGAATGAGATTTAGATTAAAGTATCTTCGACAAGTGTACGGCTCAGATACCAGCATCACATGCTCTTTAGCTAGCTGCTAGAAACTTGTAGCTAGCTAAAGAGCTATAGGAAAACCTAAAACGAATATCCAAGGTTTACACCAATCGTACGAGGGCGCGGTCGGGCTGAATTCAACTCATTGGCAAACGGACCAATAAAGCCATTTTCATCAAGTAAATTAAGCGCATATAACTCAAGTGATACTGCATTATGCTCCCAGCCCAGGCGGACATTTAGCGTATCGATAATATCAGATGTACTGTGATAGTCTGAGCTAAACGATCGATTTCGATAATGTGACTTTCCCTGCTGGCTGTAATCTACCCTCAAAAACCCAGGGGAATGATCAAACCAATTAAAGGAATAGCTACTCCATAAGCTAAAACCGTATTGAGGAACCAAATCCAGTGGGTCACCTACCAAATGACTGGTTGAGGTCGCATTGATTTCGGTAAATTTCGAATCAATGTAGTTGCCAGTAAAGCCAAGTTCGAGAGCATCTGTGACTAGGTATTTCAGCGATAGATCAGCCCCTCGTAATTCGGCGTTTCCAGCATTGGAGGTTATATTTCCAATAGTTGGTATAACTCCAACGATCTGATAGTCATCATAGTCACTGTGAAATATTGCCAACTCCACATTTAGACGCCCATCTATGGCGGAACTTTTTAAACCCAACTCATAGGACAATACATCCTCCGGATCATAAGATGGTAAGCCCGCAACGTTAAATCCACCACTGCGAAAGCCTTTTGCGACATTGGCGTATAGATGAATATCACTAGTAGGGTAGTAGCTGATATAGAGTTTGGGGTTCAGGCTGTTAAAGGTTTCCTTTTGCATAGGTTCGAGCATGCCACCCTGAAACTCACGCTTATCCTCAAAATAGCGAAGCCCCGCGCCCAACTCTAACTTATCCGTCACCTTATAACCGGTTTCACCAAATATTGCCCACGATTCCGAGGTATCCTCACTCTGAGTCATAAGTGTAATCTGAAACACACTTGGAATACCGACTATTGCCTCAGAATCATCCATAAACGTTGCGTCCTTATAAAATATACCGGTAGTCCAATGCCACGGACCTGATAGGTTGGAACTTATGCGTAGTTCCTGCGTCCAGACCTCCGCTAATTTTTTATCGAAAGGGAACAATAAGTGCCACAGTTCTCCGGGTGTTCCAGTAGGGAAACAGCATTGGTTACCAAAGTTATTTCTCTGCTTATCCGAATCGAGATAGCTGGTAGAACTAACTAAACTGACACTGCCTATGTCATAGTTGATCAATAGATTAAGTAGATCGTAATCATCCTCTGCTGAAGGTGTGGTTGGATCATCAAACGACTGTTGGTAATTTCTATTTTCATCTTCACCCGTATTCTGTGCACCTACATCATTGCGATGAACTATCGCAGTAGTTTTAATAGTTAGGTTATCACTAGGTTTCCATAATAGTTTGGCCCGGATATTGAACAGTTCATAATCATTAATGTCTTTTTTAGATAAAGCTGGCTGATCTATCCAACCACCTGAGTTAACATATTGACCAACAACTCGAAGACCTAAACTGTCCTTTACGAGTGGAATGTTGGCAATTCCCCCAACTTCTTGAGAAGCATCGCCATCTTTTAAAACTGAGCCATCGAGAGATATATTACCCGCGAAATCGTCCATGTCAGGGTCTTTTGTAATATAGCGTATTGTTCCTCCCACCGAGCCCTCACCATATAGCGTACCTTGAGGCCCTTTTAGTACCTCAACACGCTCAACATCTTTAACTCTAAGATCAAGTTGGTTATCAGGAATGCTGGCTACGGAAGTTTCGTCAATATACATACCAACCAATGACGAACTCCCAAAAGTGTTACCAATTCCTCGAATGGAGATTCTTCTTTGAAAAGAGCCACTCTCGGCAACCATTAATCCTGGTACGGCTAATGAAAGAGATTGAAGATCGGTAATACCCTGGACCTTTAGGTTTTCACCAGTCAATGCGGCAACACTCATTGGCACATCCTGCAAACTCTGCTCCCGCTTACTCGCCGTCACAATAATCTCATCAATCCTACCCTGCGCCGTGGCAGCCTCATCGCCCTGCGCCATAGCAGAACTCACGCCACCAGTTGCCGCAAAGAGACCAACCAGGCCGGCCAGTACTGTCTGTCGTTTTTTACTGTTTGTTGCGTTCATATTCTTCCCCTTGTTTTCAATCGCTATATGTAAAACGAGTTGTTTACTGAACCTTGGGGTTAGCCCTGTGTCTTGCAGCAATAGGTTGATTGCTGTGTTGATGGGGTAGTAACCGACCAATCGGTTGGCGGTTTTGTCTTTGACTTGGTCAAAGGGAAACACCAGGGTGAGATTGGCTTGTTCAGCAAACTCTGTGAGCGCCAGGTCGGCGCGCTGCTGAGGAATATTGAAAGGAATATTGTCGTCCTTGACGGCGTAGCTGCTATTTGAATAGAGGCAACATACCAGTGCCAACATAGCTACCGCATGGTAAAAGGATAACCTGCCCTCTTCCCCAACCGCGCGCTTCATGTGCGCGTTTGAAATAGACGACTGGTTCGCATTTTTCCCCCATACAACATCAAACATTTGGGTTGTGCTCTTGGTGACTAAAATATGCTGGGCTGTGAATTCTGCTTTTATTGGCTGCTTAACAGTACTTTGCCCTCACCGTCTCGCTGGGAGACGATATTAAAATTTTTGCGCAGGGTGGCTAACAGGCCCTCTACATCGCCGGCTTTAAAGAGGCCGGACACGCGCATGGTTTTTAGGTGTTCGTTGACAAAAACAAATTCTACCGAGGTGTAGCGGCCAATTTCTTTGACGGCTTCTTCTAGGGATTCGCCTCGAAATATAAGGTTACCCTCACGCCAGGAGAGCTTGACGGCTATATCGTCCAGGGTAACTTCTGTAATGGCCTTTTGTTTGCCGCCCAGCAGCATCTGCTCCCCTGCGGCTAGGGTGAGGGCGTTGTCTGGCAGGCTGAGCTGTGCCCTGCTGGGGTTGTCGTCTTTAATCAGGGCGTCGGCCTGCTGTTGCACCCCTACTTTCACTTTGCCCTCGGTCACTACCAGTTCTATATTTTGTTGGTCGGTGATTTCTATATTAAATTCGGTGCCCAGGGCCTGCACTATTTGCCCGGCGGCCATTACGCTGAGGGGCCGGTTGGGGTCTTTGGCGACGCTGACATGCAGTTCGCCACTTATCAGCTGCAGCAGACGGGCCTGGGGGCTGTAGTTGACCGCAACTTTGGTGTTGGTGTTAAGAATAATTTGGCTGCCGTCGGGCAACATTACCGTGGACTGCTCGCCTACTGCTGTGTGGTAGACGGAGTTGTTGTTGTCCATGGCACCCAGCAGGGCCCACAGGCCCAGGCTGGCGGCCAGCAGCACTGAGGCGGCCACTGCGCCGATGCCGCGCCATTGCCTGGGGGCTGGCTGGGGGTCGGCAAACAGGTCACCCAGACGCGACATGGCGTCCATCTTGTCCCACAGCTGGGTCATTTCTGCCATTATATTGCGGTGCTGTTGGTTGGTGCCCAGCCATTCTTGCAGTGCGGTCTGCTCGTCGGCGCTGAGGCCGCGGTCCATTTTTACTATCCACTGGCTGGCCTGGTCGTAGAGCTGTTGGTTGTCGGGCATGGGGTGTATGTTGTTCATGGGCGCGGTCCTTTGGGTGCGCGGTCTGCTAGGCTGATAACTGCGCTGTGCTGGTGCCCCCGGGGATATGGCTGTTGGCCGCTGTGATGTTGCTGCATAAAATAGGTGCTGCGCTTTATGCCTTGGCTGATATGTTTTTCGACCGTGCCTATGCTGATATTGAGCTTTTTGGCAATTTCTATTTGCGAGTAGCCGTAGACTTTTTTCATTACAAAAACACGCCGGCATTTCACCGGCAAGTGGCGTACGGCCTCGCAGAACAGGGCAAACTCTTCGTTGCTGGCCACCTGGTCAAAGGTGCTGTCGGCTCCCTGGCTGTGGTCTATCAGGCTGTCTATTTCCTGTTCTTCAATACTGTCGGTGAGTTTGTTGTCGGCCCGTTTAAGGTAATCTAGCGCTAGGTTGCGGGCGGTGCGAAACAGGTAGGAGCGCGGTTGGCGTATGTCCTCTGGGCGTTTGACCTGGCACACACGCACATAGGTTTCTTGAACTATGTCTTCCACCTCGGGCGGTGGCACCATGCCCATAATGGCTCGGGCCAGGCTGTTGCGCAGGCCCATAAAGATGCTGTGTATGCTGTCGTTGCTGTCCTTGTCCCTCAATCCCTGTGCCTTCCCTTGTGGTATGGGTTGTTTGCCTACTGTGCTGGACGACTGAGAACGGCTTATCCCCCAGTTTGGCTGGTTGGGTATTTTTTTGGTTTATGTAGTTTATTTATAGCACGTGGTTGGTTGTTGCGTGGGGGCGCTGTTCTCGCGTAGGCGGGAATCTGCTGGAGATACCAGCATGCGCTGGTATGACGGGTGGGTGCTGGGGTGACGGGTGTGGCGGTGCTGGGATGGCGGTGCTGGGGGTTACAGGCTGTTGTTGACTCTGGTGCGGAGGTCTTTGCCTGGTTTGAAATAGGGGACGTACTTGCCGGTGAGTTGAACTGGGTCGCCGGTTTTGGGGTTGCGGCCCATGCGCGGGGCGCGGTAGTGGAGGGAGAAGCTGCCGAAGCCGCGAATTTCTATGCGTTGGTTGCCGACCAGGGCTGAGGTCATTCTCTCGATGATCATACGCACGGCCAATTCCACATCTTTGGGTGGAAGTTGATCTTGGCTGGCGGAGATCTTTTCGATAAGTTCAGATTTGGTCATGCTTGCTTGGTGTCTTCTAAGTCCGTGAACGATTTTGGTTTTTGTTACCTATTGATTTTATTGAAGTTTTAAATTTATTCAAGCAAAACTTGGGCAAATGGCTTTTTACAGACAAAAAAAGGGTGGCATAGCCACCCTTTTTTAACTCAGCAGGCAATTACTTGTCCATTTGAGCCTTGATCAGATCACCAATAGTCGCTGGAGATGAGACTTCTGTCTCTGTCTTGCGATGCGCTTTAACTGCATCTTTCTCTTCAGCAACGTCTTTCGACTTGATCGACAGATTAATGGTGCGGTTCTTGCGATCCACATTAATAATCTTGGCTTCAACTTCAGCACCAACTTGCAGCTCGTTGCGAGCATCTTCCACTTTATCGCGAGAGATCTCAGAGCCTTTAAGTGTGGCTTCGATGTCGTTGCCCAGGTCGATAACGGCGCCTTTGGCATCAACTTCTTTAACGGTGCCTTTAACAATCGCGCCTTTGTCGTTCTCGGCTACGTAGTTGTTAAACGGATCGTCGGAAAGTTGCTTGATGCCCAGTGAGATACGCTCACGTTCTGCATCAATGCTAAGTACAACAGTTTCAACTTCTTCGCCTTTCTTGAAGTTGCGAACTGCTTCTTCGCCAGTTTCGTTCCAAGAGATATCTGACAGGTGAACCAGACCATCGATACCACCGTCCAGACCGATAAAGATACCGAAGTCAGTGATAGATTTGATCTTGCCTGAAATCTTGTCGCCTTTGGACATGGTTGATGAGAAGTCGTCCCATGGGTTGGTGAAGCACTGCTTGATACCCAGAGAGATACGACGACGCTCTTCGTCGATGTCCAGTACCATAACTTCAACTTCCTGACCCAGGTCAACAATCTTGGATGGGTGAACATTTTTGTTAGTCCAATCCATTTCAGAGACGTGTACCAGACCTTCAACACCATCTTCCAGCTCGGCAAAACAACCGTAGTCGGTAAGGTTGGTGATCTTGGCTTTGCAACGTGCGCCCTCTGGGTAGCGGCCTTTGATGTCGCCCCAGGGATCTTCGCCCATCTGCTTCATGCCCAGTGATACGCGATTGCGCTCACGGTCAAATTTCAGAACCTTAACGTCGATTTCGTCGCCAACATTGATCATCTCGGATGGGTGCTTGATGCGCTTCCAAGACATATCAGTGATGTGCAGCAGGCCGTCAATGCCGCCCAGATCTACGAATGCACCGTAGTCAGTCAGGTTCTTAATGACACCTTTCAGTGAAGCGCCCTCTTCCAGGTTGGCCAGCAGCTCTTCACGCTCTACAGAGTTTGCACTCTCCATTACGGCACGACGGCTAACAACCACGTTGTTGCGCTTGGGGTCTAGCTTGATAACTTTAAATTCTAGTTCAATGTTTTCCAGGTGAGTAATTTCACGCAGTGGGCGAACATCAACCAGTGAACCTGGCAGGAACGCACGCAGGCCGCGAACATCAACTGTGAAACCACCTTTAACCTTGCCGGAGATAACGCCTGTAACCACTTCGTCAGCAACATGGGCTGCTTCGAGTTCGATCCAGGATTCTGCACGGCGGGCTTTTTCACGGGAAAGTTTGGTAGCACCGAAACCGTCTTCAACAGCTTCCAGGGCAACCTGAACTTCGTCGCCTACAGCAACTTCCAGTTCACCTTTCTCGTTGTAAAATTGATCAGCGGGGATAACGCCTTCCGACTTCAAACCAGCATGTACCGTTACCCAGTCTTTATCTACATCGATAATTACGCCAGTAATGATGGCGCCGGGGTTCATTTCAACGGTTTGTAGACTTTCTTCAAATAGTTCTGCGAAATTTTCGCTCATGGGACATACCTAAGTATTGACAGAGTAACAGCATGGGCTGCTCTCTTTTTTCCGCGTGGCCAGTTTACGCGGGTCAGTTAAAATAAAGGCTCGCAGCAATGTTAGCTGGCGATTGTTGCAAAGCCCGATATTGAACGTTCTTACTGATCGATAACCTTGACCAAACCCTTTAAGTAAACCAGGTTTAGCACTGTATCCATCACTTCTTGAATTGATAATTCGGAGGTGTCTAGCTCAATGGCGTCCTCAGCGGGAAGCAGAGGCGAAACATCTCGGTTCATATCTCGTTCATCTCGTGAGCGTACCTGCTCTTCGAGGGCGCGCAGACTAACATTTTCGCCTTTATCTAGCAACTCTTTGTAGCGGCGCTGGGCGCGCTCTTCAATGCTGGCGGTGAGATAAATTTTGAGGGGCGCCTCGGGGAAAACTACGGTGCCCATATCGCGCCCATCGGCGATTAAGCCTGGGGCTTTGGCAAACTGGCGCTGGCGGTCAAACAGCGCGGTGCGCACCTCTGGGTGGGCTGCAACCTGGGATGCCAGGGCGCCGGTGTTTTCGGTGCGCAGCTCTTGGCTTACATCCTCGCCCTCGAGGAGTATTTTTAAGCTGCCATCGTCCAGGGTTTTAAAGCCTATATCCATATGGGCTGCCAGCATGCTGAGGGCATTGTCGCTGTCCAGGCCGACTCTGTGGCGCTGAGCTGCTAGGCCCAGCAGGCGATACAGAGCACCGCTGTCCAGATAATGAAAGCCCAGCTTGTTGGCCAGCCCGCGGCTTACTGTGCCCTTACCTGCACCACTGGGGCCATCTATGGTAATAATTGTTGCCATTTTTGAGCCCTATCAGTGGGTGGTTGGCGACTGGGTAACTGTCAGGTTTATCCCTATTTGCTGGGCCAAACCCACAAAGTTGGGGAAAGAGGTGGCCACATTGTTGGCCTCGTGAACCAGAATCTCGCCGCTGGCGCGCAGTGCCGCTATGGTAAAGGCCATGGCAATACGGTGGTCGTCGTGACTCTGCACTTCGCCAGAACCAATCTGGCCGCCAACAATGCGAATACCATCGGCTGTGGGTTGGGCATCAATACCCAGAGTAATTAGGCCATCGGCCATGCTCTGGATGCGGTCGCTCTCTTTGACCCGCAGCTCCTCGGCACCGGTCAGCACCGTTGTACCCTCGGCACAGGCGGCGGCTACAAATAGCACTGGGAATTCATCAATAGCCAGGGGTACCTGATCTTCAGGTATATCAATACCTTTTAGGGCACCGTAACGCACACGGATATCGGCTACGGGCTCACCGCCCACTTCAATTTCATTGCTGAGTTCTATACTGGTACCCATGGCGCGTAGAATATTGATCACCCCTACTCTGGTGGGGTTAACACCCACATGGCGCAGAGTAATATCGGAGCCTGGCACTATGGCTGCGGCCACCATAAAAAACGCTGCTGAGGAGATATCGGCAGGCACATCGATACGGCTTGCCACCAGCTTGCCGCCGCCACTGAGGGAGGCTTTGCTGCCCTCTGTAGTAACCTGGTAGCCAAAGCCCCGCAGCATGCGCTCGGTATGGTCGCGAGTGGGGGCAGGTTCCACCACAGAGGTCTGGCCCTGGGTATAGAGCCCGGCCAGCAACACGCAAGATTTAACCTGAGCACTGGCCATAGGCATGCTGTAATCTATGGGCCTAAGGCTCTGGCCGCCTTTTATTTTTAATGGCGGGCGACCGCCCTCGGCGGTTTCTATTATTGCGCCCATTTCACGCAGTGGGTCAGCCACTCGGCCCATGGGTCGGCCGGAGAGCGAGGCATCGCCGGTAAGTTCTGTATCAAAGCTCTGTCCCGCCAGCAGACCGCTGAGCAGGCGGATTGAGGTGCCGGAATTGCCTAAGTAGAGGGGCTTGGCTGGAGCTTTAAGACCATGCAGGCCCACACCATGGATAACGACTCGCCCCTGATCAGGCCCTTCAATCTGCACCCCCATATCGCGGAATGACTGCAATGTGGCCAGGCTGTCTTCGCCCTCTAAAAACCCTGTCACCTCGGTCATGCCCTCGGCCAGCGAGCCGAGCATTATGGAGCGGTGGGACATGGATTTGTCGCCGGGAACACGCAGATCGCCCTTGGCCTTGCCACCTGGTGATACTGCGTAGTTGATCGTCTTTTCTGTCATGGGGCTCTGTAGTCCAGTATTTGTCTTGCTTTCAAGTATTTTGCCAAAGTGATTGCGCGCATCCCGGGCTCGGGTAAAGCTGCCCATCAGGTAGTCCTGATCGCCGGTTTCTATGGCGGTGCGCATCAGTTTAAAGTTGTCCATCACCTGATCGAGAATAGTCAGAATGGCTTCGCGATTGGCCAGGGCTATATCGCGCCACATCACTGGGTCGCTGGCAGCGATGCGAGTAAAGTCGCGGAAGCCGCCGGCGGCGTAGCGGAAGATTTCACGGTTATCGCCCATGGCGGCCAATGTGTCTACCAATGAATAGGCGAGAAAATGGGGCAGATGGCTGGTGGCGGCGAGAATTTCATCGTGCTCTTGCACATCCATGGTCGAGACTATGGCGCCCGTGGCAGTCCAGAGGTCTGAGACCAGCTTTAGGTGCTCTGCCCCAGTGGCCTGATTGGGCGTGAGAATAATTCGGTGGTCGACAAATAACTCGCTATTAGCGGCGGTAACACCACTTTTTTCCGAGCCTGCTATAGGGTGCCCGGGCACCAACTGCGCTGGCATACCAGAGTAAATAGCCTCTGCGGCCTCAACCACTGAACCTTTAACACTGGCCACATCGGTAATGCTGACATCGGCAGATAGCAGCTCAAAACAGTCTTGCAACAGCACGGGCACGGTTAATGTAGGCACACCAATTACTACCAGATCGCCAGCGCCCAACTCTGGGGCAATAGCGGCCAGACTGGGTTCGGCACGGTCGATAACGCCCATTTGCAAGGCTATTTCCAAGGTGGATTCGCGCCTGGAGATACCCACCACCTGTTGGGCCAGACCATTTTTGCGCGCCACGGCGGCCAGACTGGAGCCTATTAGACCCAGGCCAATAACCACTAGGCGGTTAATAGTCGGCTTGTTAGCTGTGGCATCTGTAGGCATGGGGCACCAGGTTGTTTAATTTAGCTGGGGTAATACCAGCGCGCGCTAGAGTACGGCGCGCGGGTACGAGCCTAATATTTTCAGTTCGGCAACTGAGCTACTCAACTCTTCCAGCACATCAGCGACGGGCTGGTCTTCGATATGGCCAATCAGATCGATAAAGAATACATAGGACCATTTGCTATTGCGCGAAGGCCGCGACTCCAGGCGGGTCATATCTACATTGTAGCGACGGAATGGCTCTAGCAGGTCGTGCAGTGCACCTGGTTTGTTGTGCACAGAGACCACTATGGAGGTTCTGTCATCACCGCTGCGGGGCACAGACTCGCGGCCAATAATCAGGAATCTGGTGGAGTTGTCGGGGCGATCTTCAATCTTCTCGCGCATTTTCTCCAGATTGTAAAGCTCGCAAGCCATATCACCGGCAATGGCCGCTGAGTTCCACTCGCCCTGCACTCGCTTGGCGGCCTCGGCATTACTGCTGACCGCGACCCGCTCTATATTGGGGTAGTTGGAGTTGAGCCACTGGCGACACTGAGCCAGAGACTGGGCATGGGAATACACTCGCGTCACGCTGTCTTTATTGGTATTGGGGCCAATCATAAAGTGCTGGTGAATACGAAGCTCCACTTCGCCACAAATTTTGAGTGAGGAGTCCATAAAGCTGTCGAGGGTATGACTGATTACCCCCTCGGTGCTGTTTTCGACTGGCACCACGCCGTAGTTGCAGGCGCCGGCCAGCACTTCGCGAAATACTTCATCTATAGCAGACTGGGGTACGCTGATGGCGGAGTCGCCAAAATGCTTGAGTGCGGCCTCCTGGGTAAAGGTGCCCTCGGGGCCCAAAAATGCCACTCTGATAGGCTGCTCTAGTGCCAGACAGGCGGACATAATTTGCCGAAATAGCCGGGCCATCTCTTCGTTGTCTAGAGGGCCGGCATTTTTTTCCATAATATGACGCAATACCTGGGCCTCACGCTCAGGCTTGTAGTAGGCCAGGTCGCCCTGACCTTTTTTAACCTCTGCAACCTGCTGGGCACAGCGCGCGCGATCACTGATGGCCTGCATAATCTGCAGGTCTAGCGCGTCAATCTTGTCTCTTAGCCCCAGTAAGGGGTTGTCTTCTGCCATAGTTAAACTCTTATTCCTCAGCGGTAGATTCCGTGCTCTCGCCTTCTTCGCCCTCTATAAAATCATCTTCTTCGGGCTCGGCAATACGTGCCAGGCTCACCAGGTTTTCACCCTCTTTCAAGCGGATAATGCGCACGCCCTGGGTGTTGCGGCCTACCACAGACACCTCGTCGCCTCTGGTGCGAACCATGGTTCCCTGGTCGGAAATCAGCATAATTTCATCGCCGGCAAACAGCTGACAGGCACCTACCAGGGGCCCGTTGCGCTCGCTGGCCTGAATAGCAATCATACCTTTACCACCGCGACCCTTGGTTGGGAACTCGTCCACTGTGGTGCGCTTGCCATAGCCATTTTCACAGACGGTCAGCAGGAAACCATCGACCTCGGGCACTACCATGGAGATAACTCTATGCTCTTCCGGCAGACGCATACCGCGCACACCTTTGGACACGCGACCCATGGGGCGGGCATCTGTGCTGGCAAAGCGCACGGCCTTACCTTCAGAGCTGAGCAGCATCACATCACTTTCATCGTCAATAATGGCTGTGCCCACCAGGTGGTCGCCATCGACCAGATCAACGGCGCGCAGACCCACACTTCTTGGACGGGAGTACTGGTCCAGCGAGGTTTTCTTGACGGTGCCATTGGCAGTGGCCATCAATACATATTGATCGGCACTGTACTCTTCAACCGGCAGAATCGAGCTAATGCGCTCGCCTTCATCCAGGGGCAGCAGATTAACCACTGGGCGGCCGCGAGAGTTGCGGCCTGCCACAGGAATCTGATAAACCTTGAGCCAGTAAACCTTGCCCAGGTTGGTAAAGCACAGAATAGTGGCGTGGGTGCTGGCAATCAGCAGGTGCTCAACAAAGTCTTCGTCTTTTACTGCCGTTGCCGACTTGCCCATACCGCCGCGGCGCTGGGCCTGATAGTCAGTTAGGGGCTGGGTTTTGGCGTAGCCGCCGTGGGAGATAGTCACCACCCGGTCTTCTTCGGTAATCAGGTCTTCTACGGTCAGGTCGTGCTGGGATTCAACAATTTCACTGCGACGCTCGTCACCGAACTCTTCAACCACAGACTCCAGCTCTTCGCGGATCACAGTCATCAGGCGATTCAGGTCTCCGAGAATATCCTGGTAGTCGGCAATCTCTTCTAACTTGACGGCAAACTCTTCAATAATTTTGTCGTGCTCCATGCCCGTAAGGCGGTGCAGACGCAGCTCGAGTATATCTTTGGCCTGCTCTGGAGATAGGTAATATTTGCCTTCGCGCAGACCAAACTGCTCTTCCAGCCATTCCGGGCGGGTAGCCTGGGGGCCGGCGCGCTCTAGCATGGCGACCACAGAGCCTGGATTCCAACCTCTGGCAATCAGTGCCTCGCGGGCATCTGCAGGAGTGGATGACTCTTTGATCAGCTGGATTATCTCGTCGATATTGGCCAGCGCAATAGCAAAGCCTTCCAATGTATGGGCGCGCTCGCGGGCTTTGCGCAGCAGATAGATAGTTCTGCGCGTAACCACTTCGCGGCGGTGGCGAACAAAGGCCTCGAGCATTTGCTTGAGGTTGAGAATCTTGGGCTGGCCGTCGACCAGGGCCACCACATTGATACCAAATACAGACTGCAGCTGAGTCTGGGCATAGAGATTATTGAGTACTACCTCGCCCATTTCGCCGCGCTTTAGCTCAATCACCACGCGCAGACCGTCTTTGTCTGACTCGTCACGCAGTTCGGAGATACCTTCGATCTTTTTCTCTTTAACCAGCTCGGCAATGCGCTCAATCAGGCGGGCCTTGTTTAGCTGATAGGGAATCTCGTGGATAATAATGGTTTCGCGCTTGGTCTTTTCATCGACCTCAATATCTGCTTTGGCGCGCACATAGATGCGGCCGCGGCCAGTTCTGTAGGCCTGAATAATACCGGCTTTACCATTGATAATTGCCCCAGTGGGGAAATCTGGCCCAGGAATATATTCCATAAGCTCATCAACGGTGATTTCGCTGTTATCGATCAGTGCCAGACAGCCCTTCACCACCTCGGTGAGATTGTGGGGCGGGATATTGGTGGCCATACCCACGGCAATACCGGAGGAGCCATTGACCAGCAGGTTGGGGATGCGAGTGGGCATTACCACAGGAATCTGTTCGGTTTCGTCGTAGTTGGGGACAAAATCGACGGTATCTTTTTCTAGATCTTCAAGCAGTGCATGGGCGATTTTGGTCATGCGAATTTCGGTGTAACGCATGGCCGCGGCGCTGTCGCCATCGATTGAACCAAAGTTACCCTGACCATCGACCAGCATATAGCGCAGTGAGAATGGCTGGGCCATGCGCACTATGGTTTCGTAGACAGCGGAGTCGCCATGGGGGTGGTATTTACCAATCACATCACCCACCACACGGGCAGATTTCTTGTAGGCCTTGTTCCAGTCGTTGTTCAGCTCGCTCATAGCGAACAGTACTCGCCGATGCACTGGCTTCAAGCCGTCGCGCACATCGGGCAGGGCCCTGCCAACGATCACACTCATGGCGTAGTCAAGATAGGACTGCTTGAGTTCGTCCTCGATATTGACCGGAACAATTTCCTTCGCTAAATCACCCATAATTTACGATTATTCCCTGATTTTATTGTGCTTTTTTGTCGTCTGTCAGCGCTTTGCTAAGCGACCTGAAGGCCCTTTGACAAAGACCCTGGAGACGCAGCTCAGAATGCCTTTTAAACAGCTTCTTAAAGGTGCGAATTTTAGCATAGATAGGCAGGGTTTTTCTCCCTTTTATTGCCTCTAAAACGCCTATATAACTTAAACCCCAGAAAAAACTCGGTATACTCCAAATGAACGCTCAGGAGTGAACATGCAAGCCACAGAAATAGACCTATTAATCCACTGCAGATGGATCATCCCCATAGTTCCAGAGAACCAAATACTAGAAAACTGCTCACTGGCTGTGGATGGGGAAAAAATTATTGGCATCTACCCCCAGGCCGAGGCCAAAAAGCGCTTTGAAGCCGTCAAAACTGAAACCTTGGACAACCATGTACTGATGCCCGGGCTGGTCAATGCCCATGGCCACAGTGCCATGAGTCTGCTGCGCGGCTATGCCGACGACCTGGCCCTGAGGCCCTGGCTTGAAAAGCATATCTGGCCTGCGGAGGCGCGCCATGTCAGCGAAGAGTTTGTTGGCGACGGCACCAGGCTGGCTATGGCTGAGATGATTGCCAGCGGCACCACCTGCTTTGCGGATATGTATTTCTTTGATGAGGCCATTGCCGAAGCTGTGCGCGATGCGGGAATGCGCTGTCAGATAGGCTTTACCGTATTGGATTTTCCAACAGCCTACGGCAAAGGAGCGGATGACTATATTCACAAAGGCTTGCGGCTCAACGATAAATACAGCGGTCATTCGCTGATTAACGTCGCCTGCGCGCCCCATGCGCCCTACTCCGTGTCGGACAGTGCCATGCAGATTATCAGCACCTATGCCAATGAACTGGACCTGCCTATTCATATACATTGCCATGAAACCGCCGGCGAAGTTAGCGAATCTATAGACCAGTACGGCTGCCGCCCTCTGCAGCGCCTGAGAGATCTGGGCCTGCTGCTACCCCAGACTCAGCTGGTGCATATGACCCAGATAAACCATGAAGATATTCAGATGGTGCAAGACCACAACTGCCATGTGGTGCACTGTCCCGAGTCTAACTTAAAGCTGGCTAGCGGCTTCTGCCCTGTGGGCCAGCTAATGGATGCCGGCATCAATGTGGCCCTGGGCACAGACGGCGCCGCCAGCAATAATGATTTGGACCTTTTTGGTGAATTAAAAACCGCGGCCCTGCTAGCCAAGGCCGTATCTGGCGACCCCTGCGCACTGAATGCCCATGCCGCACTGCGCATGGCAACCATTAATGGCGCCAAAGCACTGGGCTGGGACCATGAAATTGGCAGCCTGGAGTCCGGTAAGTCAGCGGATATAATTGCCGTTAAAATGGATTCTATCCCTCAGCAACCGCTGTATAATCCCGAGTCGCAGCTGGTGTATACCAATGTGGGCCACAGGGTCAGCCACAGCTGGGTGGCAGGCAAGCCATTGATGGCTGAGTCTGAACTGCTAACCCTCAACCGACAGAGCCTGATCCAGACTGCCTGCGACTGGCGTAACAAAATTTCTAGCTAGCAACCTTTTCAATTCGGAAACCAAGCATGTCTAAAACGCAAAATGTGGACCCCAATGAAATTCGCAAGTTTGAAGAACTGGCCAGCCGCTGGTGGGACAGAAACAGTGAATTTAAGCCACTACACGATATCAACCCACTGCGCGCCAACTGGATTGACTCCCTGGCCCCTGTAGCTGAACAGCGCATTCTGGATGTCGGCTGTGGTGGCGGTATTCTCTGCGAGGCCCTGGCCCAGCGCGGAGCCACTGTGACCGGCATTGATATGGGCGAAGCCCCCCTGGCCGTGGGCAATCTGCACAGCCTGGAGTCTGGAATCAGCGTGACCTATGAGCAGTCCACCGCCGAAGATTACGCCACCAGCCATGCTGAAGCCTTTGATACTGTGACCTGCCTGGAGATGCTGGAACATGTGCCCGACCCCAGCTCAGTGGTAGCTGCCTGCGCCGCTATGACTAAACCCGGCGGCACATTGTTCTTCTCGACCATAAACCGCAACCCAAAATCCTATCTGTTGGCCATTATTGGCGTGGAATATGTGCTGCGCATGCTGCCCAAGGGCACCCATGAGTACAGCAAGTTTATTCGCCCATCGGAGCTGGGCCAGTGGATTCGCGATGCCGGCCTGGAAATTGACCAGATGACAGGGCTGCTTTACAACCCCATCACCAAAACTTATAAACTGGATGAGCGCGATGTGGATGTCAACTATATGATCTGTGCCAGGAAGCCAGCCTAGATGCTAAATTTTGACGCCCTGCTATTTGATTTGGACGGCACATTGCTGGATACGGCCCCAGACTTTATAACTGCCCTAAAAACTCAGCTGCAGCGCCATGGCCGCGAGCCTATGGCCGATGCCATGATTCGCACCTGTGTTACCAACGGCTCTGTGGGTATTATTGAGCAGGGTTTTGGTATGCAGCAGGACCACCCCCAGTTTGAGCCTCTCAGAGAGGAGTTTCTGGAGCTGTACTTTAGCAATCTGGCCGATAAAACTGCCCTGTTTAGCGGCTTGCAGCTGGTGTTGGACGACTGTGCTGCGCACAATATTCCCTGGGGTATTGTGACCAATAAACCCTGGAAATATACCGAGCCTGCCCTGACTCAGCTAAACCTGATGTCCGGCGCCGCTACGGTCATCTGCCCAGACCATGTGGCTGAGCCCAAACCACACCCAGAGCCCATGTACCTGGCCTGTGCCCAGATTGATATTGACCCGGCCAACTGCCTGTATGTGGGCGACCATGTGCGGGATATAGATGCTGGTCGCGCTGCGGGAATGCGCACCATTGCCGCTGGCTGGGGCTATATTGAGGTCGGCGAAGATATTCACAGCTGGAATGCAGACTGGGTTGTGCAACAGTCTCAGGAATTACATTCGCTGCTGTTTTAACTGTTTTAACTCTCGTATTGACTAAGGAAAGCCCTGTGCTCAGCCCAGAACAAATTATCGCCTACCAGGCCAGCCCCAACCTGCTGCAAAACCGCATTATTTTGATTACCGGTGCCGGAGACGGCATAGGCAAGGCTGCGGCTATCAGCTGTGCCGCGCTTGGCGCAAAAGTGATACTGGCGGGCAGAACTCTGGCCAAGCTGGAGCAGGTATTTGACCAGATAGTGGCCGCTGGCGGTGCTGAGCCGGTGATTTATCCGGTGGATCTGGAGGGGGCTTCGACTGAGGACTATGATGAGCTGGCTCTGAACCTTGACCAGCAGTTTGGCCGTCTGGATGGCCTGCTGCACAATGCCGCCATACTGGGCCAGCGCACCCCCCTGAGCAACTATAGGCAAGATGTGTGGGACAGGGTAATGCAGGTAAATGTTACAGCTCAGTTTAAGATGACCCAGGCGTTGATGCCTGTGCTGGAGAAGTCTGCGGATGCCTCTATTTTGTTTACTACCTCTAGTGTGGGCCGTCAGGGGCGCGCATTTTGGGGTGCCTACGCAGTCTCTAAGTTTGCCACTGAAGGCATGATGCAAACCTGGGCTGCTGAGTTGGAGGGTCTGGGGTCAATTCGTGTCAATGCGGTGAATCCCGGCGCTACCAGAACCCAGATGCGCGCTCAGGCCTTTCCTGCGGAAAACCCCGATAGCTTAAAAACTGCTGAAGATATTATGCCTGCTTATCTGTATCTGCTGGGGCCCGACAGTGCCAGCGTCAATGGCCAGTCCATCGACGCTCAGATTAGATATGCCCCTGGCTCAGGGTAAAAGCCGGTTTAGCGCTTGCTGGTATCGCCGCGGGCGCGCAGCTTGCGCTCTTTGCGCTGACGAATATCCCTAAAGACATTCTTTTCACTAAACCTAGGTGGTTTTAGCGCCACAGCGCGGAACAGTGATATCACCTGCTTGGGGTCTAGCTCGATAAACTCTGAGCGTCGTACAAAGGAAGGCAGCTCTATGGGGCCATAGCTGATGCGCTTGAGGCGATTAACTTCCACGCCCTGGGACTCCCAGAGACGGCGCACTTCGCGGGTACGGCCCTCGGCTAGAATTACCCGAAACCAATTATTACTGCCCCCGCGCTCGTCGGCTCTGCGCGCATGCTGGGCCTTAACAGTCTGAAACTTGGCTATACCATCATCCAGAATAACCCCTTCGGTCAGGCGGTTAATCATAGCCTCGTCCACCTCGCCGTGGATACGCGCCATGTACTCGCGCTTCACTTCGTAGGACGGGTGCATCAAGCGATTGGCCAGCTCACCGTGGTTGGTGAACAGCAAAAGACCGCTGGTATTGATATCCAGGCGACCGATGGCAATCCAGCGGCCACGACCCAAGCGGGGTAATTTATCAAACACAGTGGGGCGACCATCTGGATCAGAGGTGGTGCTAACCTCCCCTTCCGGCTTGCTGTACATCAGCACTCTGGGGCTGTCGTCGGTCACTATTTTAACGGCGCGGCCATCTACCAGAATGCGATCTTCTGGCTCTGCGCGATCACCCAGCTTGGCGACTGATCCGTTGACCGAAACACGCCCAGCGGAGATCCATTTCTCCAGTTCGCGACGGGAACCCAGGCCTGCTGTGGCCAGTACTTTTTGTAGTTTCTCACTCATGGGCTGTTGTGCTGTCTCTGTCTGCTGGCTGACTGGCCTGCTGGTTATCTATTTCTGATGCTGCATCGTCCTCAGCCTGAGTATCTGGAGCCTCAGCGGCCTGATTACCCTCAGTTACGCCATCCAGTTGCTGATCCAGCTCAAACTCATCATTGGCAGCCAGGGGCACGGCCGGCACTGCGCCTTCGTCCCCAGGCTTATCGCCCAGACTGAGTTCCAGCTCTGGGTCCAGCTCGGCAAGATCTTTAATCTCGCCCAGCGCTGGCAGATGCTCCAGGCTCTTGAGGTTAAAGTAATCGAGAAAATGCTTGGTGGTGGCATACAGCGCTGGCTTGCCCGGCACATCTCGGTAGCCAACCACACGCACCCAATCGCGCTCTTGGAGGGTTTTAATAATATCGGAGCTCACGGCTACACCGCGCACCAGCTCAATATCGCCACGGGTCAGGGGCTGACGGTAGGCGATCAGTGACAGGGTCTCCAGCATGGCGCGGGAGTAGCGCTTGGGCTTCTCTTCCCAGAGGCGGTTGACCCAGGTGGACAGCTCCTGACGCACCTGAAAACGATAGCCGCTTGCGACCTGTTTGAGCTCAAAACCACGCTCTCTGCAGTCGCCCTCAATCTCTTCCAGCGCGGCTTTTATCTGGTCGCGCGGCGGACGCTCTCCGTCTTCAAATAGGTTTTCCAGCTTGGTTATATCCAGAGGCTTGCCCGCTGCCAACAGCGCGCCCTCAATAATTTTTCTGATTAGATCTGGGTTCATGATGTTCTTGCTTTCACATGTATTGGACCAAAAGATTCGCTCTGCACAATCTCAACTAATGACTCTTTAATTAATTCCATAATAGCCAGGAAGGTTACCACCACACCCAGGCGACCCTCGGCTTCTTTAAACAGGCTGACAAAGGGCACAAACTGCTGACCGCGGATACGGTCCAACACCTGAGTCATGCGCTCGCGGGTGGACAGCTTTTCGAGCTCTATCTGGTGGCTCTCGAACATTTCTGCGCGGCGCAGCACATCGGCCAGGGCTGTTAAAATCTCACGCATATCCACCTCTGGGTGGGGGCGCTGTTGCTCGCGGTCTGGCGCTTCGGCGCTGGCCTGATGAATATCGCGACCCAGACGAGGCATCTCGTCGACATCCTCGGCGGCGTTTTTAAAGCGCTCGTACTCCTGCAGACGGCGAATAAGCTCGGCGCGCGGATCGCCCTCATCTTCCTCGTCCACAGGCTGGCGGGGCAGTAGCATGCGAGATTTAATCTCTGCCAGCATGGCGGCCATTACCAGATATTCGGCAGCTAACTCCAGCTGAATTGTGGTCATCAGCTCGATATAACCCATATATTGGCGGGTAATTTCGGCCACATTGATTTCTAGAATATCCAGATTTTGACGGCGAATAAGATACAGCAGCAGGTCCAGAGGCCCCTCAAAGGCTTCGAGAATCACTTCCAGAGCGTCTGGCGGGATATACAGATCCTTGGGCAGCACAGTGAGCTCTTTGCCCTGCACAACTGCAAAGGGCATCTCCTCTTGCTGGGGACGCGAAGTCGCCACAGAGGCTTCTTGGGGAGAGGTTTCGACGCTGTCGACTGCAGGCTGCAGATCATCAATTGAGGTGGCTTCGCTAGACACTTGATATCCCATCAGTATTCAGCGCAAAGTATAACCGCAAAGGCGCTTTTGAGCATCATCAAAATCAGATAAGTGAAAAATCACCCATGCCCTGACGGGTCATCTGCGGCTGGTCGCCGGTCATATCTACTACGGTGGTTGGCTCAAGGCCACAGTAACCCCCGTCGATAATGGCATCCACCTGGCCCTCCAGGGTCTGGCGCATATCATAGGGGTCGGTCATTGGGTATTCATCGTTGGGCATAATCAGGGTCACGCTCATCATGGGCTCACCCAATTCATCGAGCAGGGCCTGGGCAATGGGGCTGTCTGGCACACGTATACCAATGGTTTTACGCTTGGGGTGCATCAGCCGCTTGGGCACCTCTGAGGTGGCCGGCAGGATAAAGGTAAAGGCTCCCGGTGTGCTGGCCTTAAGAATACGAAAATCGCTGTTATCTACCCGGGCATAGTTGGCCAGCTCGGACAGATCGCGGCACATCAGGGTGAAGTTGTGGTGTTTGTCGACCTGGCGAATAGCGCGGATGCGCTCCAGGGCCTGCTTGTCACCAATATGGCAGCCCAGGGCATAGACGGAATCGGTGGGATATACAATAACGCCGCCACGGCGAACAATCTCTGCGGCCTGGGCTATGAGACGCTGCTGGGGATTGTCTGGGTGAATAGAAAAATACTGACTCATACTGCTCTCTAAAAAATGCTGACCAAAATCGGGGCGCATTATCACACAGGTTTGTACCTTATTGGCTATCCTTCACAGGGCTTGGTTTTTTTCTGTGGGTTTTACTTGCGATTAAAAACTCCTGCTCAAAGGTTTCCGCCGGCTGTGGTTTGGCCACCAGGTAACCCTGGAAACTATTGCAGCCAAGATTTTTTAATATACTGCGCTGGCCTTCATTTTCAACGCCCTCGGCTACGGTCTCCATATTCAGTGTTTCTGCCAGAGCAATAATGCCGGCAACAATGGCACTGTCGCTGGGGTCGGTCTCAATCTCCTGAATAAAGGCACGGTCGATCTTGAGCACATCTACCGGCAGTCGCTTGAGATAGTTGAGCGATGAATAGCCGCTGCCAAAATCATCAATGGCCACTGAGATACCCAGATCTTTAATTTTAACCAGCTCTGTACTCATTAACTCTGGGTGACTCATTAGGGTGCTTTCGGTGATTTCTATCTCCAGCACGCCGGGAGGCAATTGGTTGCGCTCCATCAAACTCTCAAGCTGACTGTGCAGGTCTTCGTGCATTAGATCTTTGACCGACAGATTGAGAGCCAGGGTCAGCTGGTGGCCGCTGTCGAGCCATAGTCGCAGCTGGCGTGCGCCCTCTTCCAGCACCCAGTCGCTCAGCTTATTGATCAGACCGCTCTCTTCCGCCAGAGGAATAAATACATTGGGCGCTATAACGCCTTCCTCGGGATGTTCCCAGCGCACCAGCGCCTCTGCCCCGGTGAGTGCGCCGGTTTTAAAGTCGATTTTAGGCTGGTAGAACAGCACCAGCTCATCCCGCTCAATGGCCTGTCGCAGCTCCCGCTCCATCTCCAGTCGCTCTGCTATCTCCGCCTCCATTCCTGTCTCGTAAAAACAGTAGTCATTGCGCTTTTCTTTGGCTTTAAACATGGCCGAGTCGGCGTGCTTGATAAGGTCTGTCACATCGCCACCATTGTCGGGGAATATAGATATACCAATACTGGTGGTCACAAACATCTTTTTGCGCATAAACACAAAGGGCTGATTGAGAGACTGGCAGATTTTCTCCGCTACCTTGGCGGCTGTATCTGCGCCGGTAATATTTTCCAACACCAGGGTGAACTCATCGCCACCCAGACGAGCAATAAAGTCCTGGTCGCGAACACAGTTGCGAATGCGGTCTGCTACCGCTTTTAGCAGCAGGTCACCCACATCGTGACCCATGGTGTCGTTAATCATTTTAAAGCGATCGAGGTCGAGAAATAGAATAGCAAATTTGCTGTTTTCCGCCGCTGCCTGCTCTACCACCAGACGCAAGTGCTGCATAAGATTGGCGCGATTGGGCAGACTGGTCAGCGGGTCGTGATAGGCCAGTTGCTTAACATGTTTCTCCGCCTTGTTTGCTTTGATAAGGCGCGATACGCGCTGCTTCATTACAGAGAAATTAATCGGCTTGGAAATATAATCAGTGGCCCCGGAGGAGAAGGCTCTGACAATGGAGTTTTCATCCTCTAGGCCGGTGATCATAAGCACAGGGATATCGCCGCCATGGGGTGTTTCGCGAATGGCTTTGCAGGCATCGAAGCCATCCATCTCTGGCATCACCGCATCCATCAGTATCAAATCGGGCATGCGTCGCTGGCAGACTTCGATGGCCTGGGCACCATTGGCCGCCTCTTCCAGCTCGTACTCTTCGCGGCGAAATGCATTGACCAACAGCAGGCGAATGGAACGATCGTCATCTACCACCAGTATGCGGTAACTCTGCTTCTGGGGGCTGACGCTGACGCTGTCCATCTGGTCGATCAATGAGGTTTCCTGTTGCAGGTCTATGGTGACTGCATCAAAGGCCTGACTAATGCGGCGGGCGTAGTCGGCGGCATGCTCAATATTGTTGGCGGTGGCGCGGTCCTCCAGTTCTTTGCTGTGCTTGACCAGATCATAGGCACCGAAATTAGAGGCGCTGCCCTTGATGGTATGGGCAATATGGCGAATCTGCGACTGGTCATTGCTCTCTATGGCTATATTGAGGTTTTCCAGATATACCAGCATATCTTCCTGAAAGGCCTGGATCAGTGAGCCAACTGCATCGCCCACTGCATCTTTGAGGGCGTCCATTACCTTGAGATCGTAGCTTAGCGGAGAGCGCTCACTAGCCTGGTTAGCGCCGGATATTGGGGCATCATTGCCAGTCTCTGCTGCCTGATCCTGAGACTCCTTGCCGGCCTCTGCGGCGCTATCTAAAGAGGCGCTGGGCAAATCCGGGATTGATGGCGCAGCTTTGTGGTCGCTGTAGTCGCCCTCTGGCTCCGCTACTCGCTGTGTCTCGCCCACAGCAACATGCGCCCACTTCTCAAGCTGCTCACGCAGGCCCGCGAGACTCAGGGGCTTGGGTAAAAAATCATTCATGCCGGCATCGCGGCACTTGTCGGCCTCGGCGTCAGAGTTATTGGCGGTCATAGCAATAATGGGCAAGGTACCCGCATTTTCTGCTTCGTAGACGCGCACCTGCCTGGTGGCGTCGTAGCCACTCATCACTGGCATATTGCAGTCCATCAGCACCAGATCAAAGCGCTCGCGCAAAATACACTCCACTGCCTGACGACCGTTTTTAGCCAGCCGAGACAGGCAGCCCAGTTTATCCAGCATGGCCACTGCAACTTTTTGATTGGCGCTGTTGTCATCCACAACCAGTACCTTGCAGGGCCTGTTGGGCTGGATATCCACCAGAGGTTTTGCTTTGGGTTGGTCTAGCTCTTCGGTGATCAGGGTGCCACTGAGCATCTGCAAAAATGAATCTGACTTCAGGGGCTTGTTAAAGCGCGGCAACGTCAGCTGCCCCTCCTGGCTGTCCGGTGCCCAGGGGTTGCTTAAAATAACCGTTAGCCTGTCGTTGAATCTGGGTTCGTCGGACATAATTCTGATAAAGTCATGGAGCTTGATATCCACCATGTCCTCGTCGACAAACAGTAGGTCTACGACAAGATCATTCTCTGACTCTCGCAAAATTTTAAAAGCCTCCAGTCCAGAGCGCGCTGTAATAGCGGTTAGGCCCATGGCACTGAGGCGGCTCTCGGCATAGAGCCTCATCATCTTGGCCTTGCTGACAAATAGAGCAGTCAGGCCCTCCAGCTCTCTGTAAACAGGCTCTATGGCTGGCTCATTAATAACCACTATGGGCAGGGTAAAACTAAATTCGCTGCCTTTGCCCAGCTTGCTGGTTACCGATATATGGCCGCCCATCAGCTCGACTAATTGGCGGGAAATTGCCAGCCCAAGACCTGTGCCCGGATACTGTTTGGTAGTGGAGGCGTCGACCTGGGTAAAAGCCTCAAAAATGCGCTTCTGGTCGTCCTTGCCTATGCCTATACCTGTATCGACCACTCTGAAGTGCAGCTGAGATACCGGACGCCTTTTATTGCCACTTGGCACCGCACTGACATAGATAGATACCTCGCCACTGTCGGTAAATTTAATGGCATTGCCGGCCAGATTTATAAGCACCTGACGCAACCGGCCGCTGTCCGCAGTAAAGGTTTTGGGGACCTCAGCTGCCACCGCATAACCAATGTCTATCTGTTTTTTGAGGGCCTGATTGGCCAGCAGACCCACTACATCATCCAGAGTCTCGTGAATATTACAGTCGTGGTTAATAATATTAATTTTGCCGGCATCTGCCTCAGAGAAATTAAGCACTTCGTCGATTAGGGATAACAGCGCATGACCTGAGGACTTGGCGGTCTCTACATATTCCTGCTGCTTGACGGTAAGCCCCATGGTTAGCAATAGATCCAGCATGCCCAATACAGCATTCATTGGCGTGCGCAGCTCATGGGTAACATTGGCGGCAAATTCACCCTTGGCTTTTGCCGAGGCCAGAGCCGACTGCATAGCATCGTGAAGCTCATGCTGACGCCGCTCTAGCACCTCCATCATATTATTAAAGGATTCCTGCATATCAGTGATATCGCTGGGGCCTTCAATCTCGGCACGGATTAAACTGTCGCCAGTCTGGGCGCGCCTCATAGTCTGGGACAGATGCTCAATGGGCTTGGTGATACGGCGGGCAATCATTAGCAGCAGGATCAGCAGAATACCGGCCAGGCCAATGGAGATAGCCAGATTGCTGCGCAAAATACCTTTCTGCATAAGTCGCTGGGTATCTTTGCCCACTAGCACGGTGATATGGCCCAGCAGAAAGCTCTCCATATCGTCGGGCAGTATATTTAGCTGATTATCGTAGTCCTGAGTGGACTTAACAGGTGCAGAGAAAAGCCAGTAACCGCTATTTTCAGCAATTAGGCTGGGGGCCTGTATACCAGCGCTGATAAACACAGTGTCTGGATAGCTGTCGCCCAACTGATAGAGCTCTTCGCGCTTTTCCGTTTCAATTCTGATGCCTTTAACTTCGGGAAAGTTAATTGCACTCTCGGCAATATCTCTGGCCGATTCAGCACTCTGGTAGAGCAGCGCCAGTTCGCTTTGGTTGGCCAGTGATTCGGTTACCTGCAAGCCCTGCTGGATCTGTTGCTTGGTAATAATAACCGTGGATACTTTGCTGACCACAAAGGAGGTGATCAGGGTCAGCACAATAATACCAACAACAAAAATAACCCCTAGCTGATGTCTAAACTGCAGCCGGTCAAACCAGCCTTTGTTAAAAGTAGGCATGATCTGTCACCGGGCCGGCAGCACCAGATCGATATGTTGCTTCATATCGTCGGTCAGCAATATACCCAGATGGTTGCTGGTTCGCTCATTTAGGGTGACAAAAACAGACTGCAGCGGCTCCATGCCCGCCTCTTGCTGCCCTCCTTCGGCAACCTTGCGCGCCAGCTCCCCGAGCCGCACGCCCATCTGAAAATTATCTGGATAAACTGAAAATAGTGCCCCCCGTTTAACATGGGTAGGATTGGATGAAAACACCACAAATTCGGACTTCCAGGACGCCTGCAATAAAATTGATAACAGCGCATTGCCCACAAAGCGATCCCCTGAGGGAATCCATACCCCATCTCCTGGGCCCAGGCTGCGAATCACCTTGCGGTATATGCCTGCGGCGGCGCGCAGGTCCTCCACCTCGTGAATAATCAGCTGAATGCCCAGTTGGTTAAATGCCAGCTGAGCAGCTTTGAGATCGATAATATTGTCATTGGTGCGCACCACCACAAACACCCGGCTGGTATCTGGCGCCAGGGCATGGAGCTTGGTCACTATCACCGACTCTTCGGGGATCATGCTCATACCATAAACATGGGACATGCGGCGACTCACGGCGCCCACCACCAGTGGATGGGTAAGTTCTATGGGCTGCAGCTGGGTGACTCCGCGGCCGCCCAGTGCCACTACCACCTGGTCTCCAATTTGCGACGCCAGCTCAGCCGCAGATTTTTGTTCATCCAGAATTATTTCAGAGGTGGGGCCAGCAAAGCCCTCGGCGGCACCTTTGGCAATGGTTTGATAGACCTTCATAAAAGGCTGCCGCACCTGGGGAAACACCACAGCCAACTGCGCTCCCTGAGCGCTGACGTCGGCTGTGATTTCTGCTGAGACCGCGGGTTGAAGCGCCACCGTCATGGCAACCACCAGCCAATCTCTAATTAGTCCTTTAATTTTAATACGCCTATCTCCAGATAGTGCTTATGATTAAAATTTGTAGCGAATCTCTCCTAAAAAGCTACGTCCAGCCAGAGGTAAATCGTTGGGAATAAAGGGGACTGGCATGGCATTTGGGCTGGGCTCGAAAGCGTCCTCAGCAAACAGATTATTAATAATCAATGCAACCTCGATATTCTCTGATAGTTGGTTTCTTATATTCATATCGAACAGTACATAGTCCTCAACTGGGTCGCGAGGGTCGCCCATCACTCTGTTGCGATCCATCACCCAGTTGGCCTGCATATTGATTCGCCACCGGTCATTGATCTGCCAGTCGCCGCGCAAATACAGCTGTTTCTCAGGGGAATTGGCCGCCTCAGCCTCGACCAGCTCGTCGTAAGAATCCTGCCAGGCAAAGTTTCCGCTGAACTTAAGATTCTCTGTAACAGACCATTTGGCTTCAAATTCCAACCCCTTACCATGCTGCTCTCCGGCATTCTGTGCTGTTCTGGTACTGCCATTGCTGTCCGGTATAAATTGAATGATGTCTTTCCAATCATAGTAGAAAAAATTCATGTTCAGCGTAATGTCGTAACTGGGACGATAATCAAATGCCAATTCGTAGCTTTTTATCTGCTCTGGCTTGAGGTCAATATTACCCAGAATTAGAGGGTTGTTGATGGCTCTTGTCTGGGCAAAAGATGGCGCTCGAAATGCCTCGCCATAGAGAAATTTAGTCGTCAGCTGATAGGACGTAGACCAAACCAGCGCCAGCCGCGGATTGGTGGTGGAGCCAAAATCGGAATAATCGTCATAGCGCAGTCCGGCGGTTAGCTCCCAGTCGTTGGCAAAGCGCCAAACGTCCTGTAGATAGATATAGGTATTCTCGCGCTGATCTTCATTTAAAAATACAAAGGGCGTATCCGAGACATCCACCACCAGATCACCGGGTAAAATAGGCAGCAGAGTCACTGGGTTGATACCAAAGTTTTTTTCTTCGGTGACCCTGTCAATTTCGCCATGGTAATAACCTGACCCAAAGCTAATATCATGTTTCTCTATTCCGTCGTATTTAGCGGTAAAACCAGCTCTGGTATGATTTTCGAAGATTTCGGGACTGCCAATCACTCCGTCGGGGAATGGGCCAAATATGGGCACGCCTGTGGGGGTTAGAAAGGGGCCGGTGGAGCCTGGAGGGTAGAGTACAAACTGGCCATCGACCTCCTGGGAGGTCTCATAATAGCTGGCATGAAACTTGACACTAGTGTCGGTAAAAAGCTCCTCTTCAAGATAGGAGATATCAAAATTGTAGCGCTCGCTTTCAAACTTGTTATCGCGATTTAGAACCTGTGCTGCGCCGGCACCGTCACCAATATTTTTCCTAATCTGCGCACCGGCACGAACAGTAAGTTTTTTATAGTCAGCCTGAAGCCTTAGATCCAAATTATTCCTCGACAGATTTACAGAATCAGGCGCTTTGGATACAGAGGTACCTGTTATAAGGTCAAAAAAGGTCTGGCCATCTGTAGTGATTGTGGAATCTGGTCCATCGGTTTTATTCAGTTCAATAAACGCCGAGTAATTGAGCTCACCGGAGGAGCCTGCACCGGAAGCCCATATCTGCCTGGTAGCAAAAGAACCCAGTGACATTCCAGCGGATGAATTCTCTAGCTCGGCCGGAGTCTTGGTAACAATGTTAATTACACCGGCAAAAGCATCTGCACCATAGAGGGCCGAGCCCGGGCCGCGAATTATTTCTATTCTTGAAATCGCCTCTACTGGCATGCCGCCCCAGACCAAATTGCGATCACCATGAAATAGATTACTCAAAGGTATCCCATTCACTAACACTAAAACCTGAGGATTAAAATCAGAATGGATTCCACGGAAATTATAAAGAGGATCATAAATTATGCTTCTAGCCACATGCAGTCCCGGCACTACCTCTAGTACCTGATCAATATCCTTCGCACCCAATCGCTTAATTTCTGCCGCAGTAATAACTGAGGCTACGGCTGGAGCCTTGGCAATGGGCTGCACCTCCCCAATCGCGATTGAAATAAAGTCCTCATCACCATAAAAGTCCAGCACATTGGGTTCATCCAAGCTGGCATCAATATTGGCGAGGCAAAATACTGGTATGCAAAAACCAACAACTAAACCTATCGTCCATTTCATAACTTAATTTCTCCACTGTCTTGTCTGTCTGTCACCCACAAAGTGAATTCTTGAAACTCTTAATGGAAACAATGCCCCTTCAGGCTGAGACTCTGCATCTATAAAACAAGGCATAGCACCGGCAGTAAAAGCCAGGGTAGCCATATGATAAAAATCTGATGGCGTAAGCCCTTCATCAGCTAATAGTGCTGCGCATACCGCAGCTATATTCATTCGATACTTCAACCTAGAGTGGATAAAAAAATTCTCAACCTCATAGGCTAACTTGATATATCTGCCATTACCGCAGCCTATGGACCTAGCAAAATCCATCATCGGGGCTATGCGCTCATCCTCATTAATAAGGGGCCTTCCATAACCAAAAACACTTCGATGCTGCTTTAACTCTGACCGGACAACTGATTCCAACGATTGTCCTTGCTCTATACAATCCCCTAGCCGATAAAAAAAATCTGTGGCTCCTTTTATTGGTTTAAGACCAAAAATAGTAGCTTCAGTTACTGCAACTGAGGCCGCAGCCGCCAGTGCTCCTGTTGATCTAGCTGTACCTGCTAAGGCTGATACCCGGTTATTCCAAATTCGCGGATCCGGAAAACTGGTGCATATAACCCACATGCCCTCCATCAGCCTAGCTATCTTTTCTGACTCTCTGCCGGTAACGGCAAACAACAGGTACTCCATCCAGGATTTTTGGTTTAGTTCAGTGAAAACATTTTTGCCGCGCAGCAAGACTTTTTCGCCAGGAAACCAACCACCCATTGAGGTTTGCCAATTATCTTCATATTTCTCTAACTTACTGTGATCGGTCATACAAAACTCATTAATTCTGTTTGATGTATCACTCTGTGACTTTGAATCCCTTCGAAAAAAAAGGATATTTCCGCCAACCTAACTTTTCTTGTTCTAATGCGTGCACGGCCGCGCCGGGTAAACGCAATAGCATAAAGAGCATCTCGGCCTGTTCTGGTTGCAATTCAAGATCGTAAAAAGCAGCAGCCGCCACACCAGAAAATGCCAAGGGATAGCCGACGGCGGACTCAAGTGCTGTGCGATTATCGAGCAACCATTTGAGATGCTTGGCTGCACCTATATCAGCCAGGTGCTCAAGAGTTTGAATAACAGGGGTCGGGCAGCTCACGCCATTGGGATCGAAGCCTGGGGTATGCTCCATGGGTAACCACACATCCAGACGTGCCTGCTGTGGCGGATTGGCAATTAGATCGCGCCAGATTTTTATCTCGCAACCGCAGGCCTCCCAGTACTGTACGCCATAAAAAACTTCCCTAGCTCCACCCAGGTTGCCAGCTCCCACGGATATTGCTGCAATCAATGCGGAAGCATGGGTAGAGCCACCAACACCTGCATTCATAGCTGCTCGGACCGCATGATTGCGGGGTCCAAGATTAGCTAGCGCAATCGCGAGCCCTTCAAGAAGCATAGATTGCTTTTTATTAGGGGGCTCGAGTTTAAATAGCAGATAAAGATAGTCTATGTAGCTAGCGTTTTTTAGCAGGTCTCCATAAACATCAAAGCCAGAACAATAGCAGCTGGCGGCTGCAAAAGGATTATCGGGCTCGGCCGATTCATCCCATATCTTGGTCGAAATAGTTTCTGAGATAGCTGGACTCATCCACTCTGCAACACATTGGTTCTGAGGCCTATGGGGGGTGCTTCATTGGCATCTATGCGAACATCCAATACCGTGGGCCCGGCTCTGCGGCAGATACCCTTGATATCTAGGTTATTCAGATCTTTAGGTGACTCAATTATATTTGCCTGAGCTCCCATAGATTCTGCCAAGGCGCAGAAGTCTACAACAGCCAGCTGATTAGCCGTAGGCTCTGCACCAGTGAGTGTCTGGCCATGTTTGACCATGCCATAAGCACTATCATTCATTATCACAAACACTACTTTCAATTGTTCTTCAATGGCTACGGTGAGTTCCTGCCCACTCATCAGCCAGCTGCCATCACCAGTAATACAGACAACTGCTCTGTTTCTGTCTGCCAGGGCAGTGCCAATGGCACTTCCAATTGCCCAGCCCATTGACGCAAAATCTACTGATGCACTAAACAGGCCGCCGCGGTCGGTTCTCTTGCCTGACATGCGCCTATCATAGGGATGCAAATAATGTGTACCCCAAGCAAGGCTATTGCCAGTATCAACTAAGAAACGGGTATTGCCGGGAAACAGCTTGGGTAGGTCGCGCATAACGCGCTGAGGTTTTATTGGTATGGCGCTGGAGCGATAAGCTTTTTCATCGTCGAATTCGAAATGCCGCGCACCAATATCAATTTTTACATTGCGAGGATTTACCGCTCGCACATAATGACTGCAGTCTATTCCAAACTTATCAACTATATGGTCAAAAATAGTTGCCAGACAACCTCGCACATGCAACCTGGCCATTGGGGTTCTAGTAAGGTTGGCTTCGGTGGACTCAACATGCACCAGCTTGCCATTCAACAGTGTTTTTGTATCCCAGGCATTACTCGAGAACTCTCCAAATCTAGCCCCGGCCGCTAGCACTAAATCAACCTCTGGGTTGGTAAGGGCAGCCTTTGCTGACAGATGGCCGGCAAAGCCAAAAACCCCTTTGAATTGAGGGTGATAGGGACTTACCAATCCCTTACCCTGAGGCGTCACCACAATATCGGCTTTCATTTTGACAGCTAGGCTTAGAATACTGCCAATAGCATCGCAGGCTTCGTCGCCAATTATAAACACCACCTTTTTAGCCACTGCCAGTTCTCGATACAGCTGTTTAACCGCAGCACTGTCTATTAATGCGGGCCTATCCAACAACTCATGCAACTGATAGTTAGCTCCCTGACTTATCGAGGGCAACGCCATAACATCCCGAGGCACACTGATATGGGCAGGCCCAGCGGGCGAACCCATGGCGGACATAATGGCCGCGGACAGCTTGTGCTCAAACTGGGCGGGGTGGGATATCAATGTGTTGTATCTGGTGCAGTGTTGGTAGAGGCCCACTGTATTAATGCCAGTGCATGAGGAATCTTGAATAGCCCCTTTGCCAAAGGTTGAAATAGCAGTCTGTGCGGTAATTGCCAGCATGGGCACGTTATTTTCGTAGGCGGAGGCCACGCCGGTAATCATATTGGTGGCGCCTGGGCCTGTTGTTGAGCAGCAGACTCCTAGTTTGCCCGTGTTTCTGGCGTAGCCATCGGCCATAAAGGCGGCGCCGGTCTCATGGCGGGCCACTACGGCTCGCACCCCACCCTGACGTTCGCTGCGGGCCAGGGCATTGTAAAGGGGCTCTATAGCACCCCCCGGGACCCCAAAGACATATTCAACGCCCAATTGATTGAGGTAGGCAACCAGAAGGTCTCCCATTTCTGGCTCTGCCTGAGCCTTCTCGATCCGATCCGAATCTGCATCAATAGTGCTCATAACCGGCAGCTATTCCTATATATATTAATAAGTTACAGTGAAAACCTAATAAAAATTTCAATTAATATAAATTAATAGATCAAGAACTGGAGCCTGTCCACAATATAGTTGCGGCTGGATGCAAAAACGAAGTGAAGCTTCTAGCGGCTCTTAGCCTGCTCTGGGCAGTCGTAAATTAATATTCATGGTTCCTCGACAATTACCTGCCAGCCGCTACAATGATGAAAAGCTCTGAGACCCGCAGTTTATCTATGCAAGACCAAGACTCATCAATATCTGACCAGGCCGATAACTCGCCCAAACAGAAACAGGAAAATCAGCTGCTAAGCCTGGCCTGTAATCTGATTATCCCGTCCTTAATTCTGACCATGCTCAGCGACCCTCAGTATCTGGGTATTAAGCTGTCACTTGTTGTGGCTCTGGCATTCCCGATTATCTATGGCGGCCACTATCTGCTTGACCGCGGTAAGCTAAACCCTTTTTCTGCGCTGGGCATTATTAGTGTCGGACTGACCGGGGGCATCAGTCTGATGGAGCTGGATGTGGTTTATATTGCGATTAAAGAGGCGGCAGTGCCGGCCATTATTGGCTTGGCCACTCTTATCTCGCTGAAAACATCGCAGCCACTGATCCGCACGTTTTTACTGAACGACAATATCTTTGAAACCAAAAAGATTACTCAGGCGCTGCAGGAAAATAACTCTGAGGTGGCCTTTGATAAATTGCTGGTCAATGCCTCATGGATTTTGGCCGGGTCTTTTCTGCTGTCGTCGATACTCAACTATTTGCTGGCAGTGATTATATTGACTGCCGACCCCGGCACTGTGGCCTGGAACGAGCAGCTGGGCAAAATGACCGCACTGAGCTTTCCGGTAATCGCTCTGCCGGCTACCCTGGTGCTGTTGGCTGACATGTATTACCTGTTTCGGGGTATAACTAAATTAACAGGCATGTCGGTTGAAGATATTCTGAAACAAAAATAATCTAACTTAGACTCTCTAGAACAAGGAATCTGCCTCTTATGTGGTATGCCATTATCAGCGAAGATATTGACAACAGTCTGCCTAAACGGCTGGCAGCGCGCCCCGCTCACCTCGACCGCTTACACGAATTAAAAGATCAGGGGCGACTGTTGCTAGCTGGCCCTCATCCGGCGATCGATAATCAGGACCCGGGTGAAGCAGGTTTTACTGGCAGCCTGGTAGTCGCCGAGTTTGATAGTTTGCAGGATGCCCAGAGCTGGGCCGACGCAGACCCCTATGTGGAAGCCGGCGTCTATGCCAGTGTAAAGGTCAAACCCTTTAAAAAAGTACTGCCCTAAAATCGCTGCGATGCTGGTAAAATTCGCCTCTGAGTAGTTATCATTTTCCGTAGATCAGAGTATGATCTGCCCCTTAAAAATTTGACGATAGTAGAACTATGAAATTTCTGACCATTGCCATCCTAATTGCTGCCAGTTATTTTGCTCCCAACGCCGTGGCGCAAACTGAAAGCCCTGAAGCTCAATTGGAAAGCCCTGAAGCTCAATTGGAAAGCCCAGAAGCTCAGGTCGAAAGTCCTGAAGCTGAAACCGAAAGCTCTGGGATAGATAAGCCCGAGGACGTCCCTACAGTGCGACTTCCCAAGCCGCTAGTGCGCTATATCTCCGATGAGTTTTATGTGCCGCTGCGAGAAACTCCCTGTCGCCGATGTAAAATTGTGCACAGAGGCATCAAATCTGGCACCGAACTCAAGTTACTGGAAACCCGCGAAGGCTGGGGTCTGGTTTTGACCAGCAAAGGTGTCGAGGGCTGGATGGAGCTGCAGCACCTGTTGGACAGCCCAGTTGCCCGAACTCAAATCAGCAGAAATGAGAGTCGCTTAAAGAAGCTGGCAGATCGCAACAGCCAGCTGGAAAAGATTTTGGCCGAGCTGCGCAAGCAGTCTGCAGCTCTGCGCGGCAAACTGGATAGCACCGAGGGTCGCAAAGACAACCTGGCCAGCGAACTGGAGGCCATTAAAGAGATTTCTTCAGATACCCTAGCCCTGAATGAACAGAACCAGATGCTGGTAAAGCAGAACCATATGCTGCAGGGTGAGAACGATGTGCTAAACGCTAGCCTCAATGACCTGCAGAAAGATAAACGCAACCAGTCGTTTTTATACGGTGGTTTGACGGTATTTTTAGGGGCAATTCTGGTGGTACTGATTCCTAAGCTGCGAGGGAGAAAACGTTTCTCCGAATGGCAGTAAAACCATTTCTATCCGCTGAGGACTACAGTGATGACAAAACTTGCTACTCGACTTGTGATGGTCTTTGCGCTGCTGACTGCAGGTTTTACTCAGGCGGCACAGGACAATCCCCAGGTAGTTCTTAAAACCGAGATGGGCGATATTCTGGTGGAACTATTCCCCAAGGCTGCCCCTGTCAGCGTCGATAATTTTGTTAAGCTGGTAAATGACTACCATTACGATGGACTGATTTTTCACCGGGTAATCAGTGGGTTCATGATTCAGGCCGGCGGCTTTACTTTTGATTTCAGCCCCCGAGAGTCGAGCCGTGGCTCTATTGTTAACGAGTCCTCCAATGGTCTTAAAAACAAGCGCGGCACCCTGGCTATGGCTCGCATGAACGACCCTGACAGCGCCTCAGCTCAGTTTTTTATCAACCATAAGTCCAATGGCTTTCTCAATCCCAAAGGGGACAATAAGGGCTATGCCGTTTTTGGCGCTGTGGTTGCAGGCATGAATGTAGTGGACGCCATTGCCGCAGTTGAAACCCAGACTCTGGGTTATTATGCCGATGTTCCCGTCAAGCCCATTCGCATTCTCAGCGCCCGTCTGGTCAATCCTGAATCCTGGACGCCGCTGCCAGAACCAGCGCCGGCGCCCGTTATTGAGAAGCCGGTCCCTATTCGCTAACTGGTGCGCCACATGACAGCTCTGAGTATCAATCTCAACAAAATTGCCCTGCTGCGAAATTCCAGAGAGGGCAATTATCCCAGCGTAGTGAATCATGCCCAACTGTGCATAGATCAGGGCGGCCAGGGCATTACAGTGCATCCCCGCCCCGACCAGCGCCATATTCGCCCCTCCGATGTGCGTCAACTCGCCGAGTTGGTTCGGCCTCTGTCCGGGGTAGAGTTTAATATTGAAGGCAACCCCTTTGCGCCTGCGCTCAATGATTATCCTGGTTTTATAGAGCTGGTTGAAGAAACTCAGCCGGACCAGTGCACATTGGTACCCGATGGCGATGACCAGCTAACCTCTGATCACGGTTTCGATTTAAACAGCTCTGGCGACCAGCTGGCGCCAATTATTAAACGTCTAAAAGATCAGGGTATGCGCGTCAGCCTATTTATGGATCCGGACCTCAGCCAGATAGAGATGGCGGCCAATATAGGTGCTGACCGTATTGAACTGTATACAGGCCCCTATGCTGCGGCCTGGGGCACTGATCAGCTGGAGCCACTGTTTCAGTCTCATTTGGCAGCGGCCGAACTGGCCGTCTCTCTGGGTATGGGTGTCAATGCTGGCCACGACCTCAACCTGGACAATCTAGCCAAATATGCTTCTATACCTGCGCTGCTTGAAGTCTCTATAGGTCATGCCTTTACCGTAGATTCCCTGGCCATGGGAATGGCTAATGCAGTAAACGCCTATCTACAGCGGTTGCGCTAGAGCCCTATGCCGACCCTATCCTGTATTGGCGCTGGTTTACTGGGCAAAACTCTGTGCCATTTACTCTCTAATCAGCTGAGCATACAGCAGGTAATTAATCGCTCTGTGGCGTCATCGCAGCAGGCGGTAGATTTTATTGGTGCTGGCAGGCCAGCCTCTATAGATAATTTAGAGCCCGCAGATATATGGCTTATCGCCACCCCGGATGATGCTATTGCAGCTACGGGACAAGCGCTATTCGAATCCGGGGTGCTCAGAGCTGACAATATAGTTTTTCACTGCAGCGGCTCCCTGGGAGCTGATGCTTTGCAGTTTGCCAAGGCTGGGATTAATCGCGCCTCTGTGCACCCTATCCATAGCTTTGCCAATCCCAGCCAGTCGATAAACAGTTTTGCCGGCAGCTACTGTGCTGTTGAGGGAGAACCTCAGGCCGTCGAGGTGCTGTCGTCATTATTTAACGCCATAGGCGCACTGCCCTTTAATATAGATGGCAGCCGCAAGGTGCTGTATCACAGCTCCACAGTGATGGCCTGCAACTATCTGGTCAGTCTGCTGGAGACCAGCAGGCAGTTGTTGGCTGCCTCAGGAGTGGACAGCTCTGGGGCTAATCCTCTGGAGCCACTGATCCGCCAGACTATGGATAATTTTTTTGCCACAGATGCAAAATCTGCACTGACTGGGCCCATAGCCCGGGGCGATAATAAAACCGTCGCCCGGCATCTGGCGGCCCTAGAAGCCCATCCCGACCACCAGCTCTGGCAACAGGTCTATACTGCGCTGGGCAATGCTGCTGTGCCCATCTCTGCGGAACAGGGTCAGGCCAGCGCTGAGAGCTTAGAGGCTATCGCATCAATGCTGCAGTCTACACAGGGCGATAATTAAACCCATGGCTAGCCAAGATCAACCATCGCAGCGGACCGATAGCCCGGAATATCTTGAGCGCAAGGCATTCTTTGATCAGCTGATTACTGTCTATGGCCGCAAACCTGTGCTGGAAATACTGCAGGACCAGAGCCTGAAAATATTTCGCGTGCATCTGGCCGACTCCAATCGCAGCGGCGGTATTATCGAAGAAATAAAACAGCTGGCCAAAGCAAGAAATATAGAGATATGCCTGCATAGCCGTGCGCAGCTATCGCGCATATCCCGCAACAGCAAACAAGATCAGGGCGCTGCCTGCGATATTCACTGTCCTGGTTATAAGCCCTATCAACAGGCTTTAAAGGACTCGGCACTGGCTGCAACAGGCCGCAGTATTATTGCCCTGGATGGGGTGACCAATCCGCAAAACCTCGGCATGATTATTCGCAGTGTGACCGCCAGCCCCTGCTATGGATTACTGCTGCCCAGCAAGGGGACAGCAGAGATTTCGCCATTGGTCATCAAGGCCAGTGCAGGCACTCTGTTTAAGGGCAATATACTGCGCTGTGACAGTCTGCTCAGGGCGCTGGAGGATTTTAAGCAACAGGGCTACGAAATCTGCACCCTGTCCTCTCATCAGGCAACGCCTATAGCAAAGTTTTCCCCAGAGGCTCCGATAATTTTTGTGCTCGGCAACGAGACTGAGGGTGTGAGCCGTGAGATTGCCGCCCTGAGCGATCACCGGGTAGGTATTCCCATGGCCAATGGTGTGGAGTCACTGAATGTGGCTGTTACCGCGGCGCTTATTGCATTTAGGGGTTAGGCTTCTCAGCTGTTGGCGTTTTCAGCCTTATCAACATGACCATTAATATGCCAGAGTGGTGACCAGATAATGGTTACCACCGAAACCGATAATGTGATTGAGGCAATGGCCACAAAAGCCGTGCCCAGGCCCAGGTTTTCTATGGTGACTCCGCAGACCCAGGCTCCCAGTGGCGCACCGCCAAACAGACAGAGCTGATAGACTGAAGCCGCCCTTGAGCGCAGTGCATGGGACACCTGGTTGTGCAATATGGTGCGCCCCAATGTCATAGATAGGCCAGAGGCCATGCCCCAGATATAGACCAGGGGAAACAGCAGCCAGAGTGGCGGTACCATAGCTATCAGCGCCACCAGAGTGCCGCGCACAAAAAAGCTAATCACCATAAGTCGACCGGGGCGGCCAAAGGTTTTAACTTTGTTCATTACTCCAAAGTTGGTGCTGATAATACCCAGGCTAAAAACCACCTGCAGCATTGCGTAGAGACTGGCACCGCCATTGTAAAGCTCGCGGGCAATCAGCGGCATGCCCACCAGGTAGACACCAAAGGCCAGAAAGCCGGTGGCAAAGACAATAAATAATAGGTGCAGCAGGCTTTTGTCGTTGCGGAACAGATTCAGACCTTCGCGAAGTTCAAGCCAGGTTTGCGCAGCAGACTTATTCGACTTCTCGGCCTGGGCTGCCTCTTCAACTGAGGATAACTGTGGCAGCGGATGGCAGCGCTTCATCAGCAGTGAGCTGGCCAGAAATATTAGCATCTGCAACCCCAGCAGCTGCGGCAGGCTGATATAGTCGAGCTGTCCTGCAACAATAAAACCCACACTCTGGGCGACAAATTGCACCACCATCATCTTGGCTACGGCCTGATGCATCACCTCTGGAGGAGCATAGCCCAGCAGACTCTCCCGGGCCGGCTGTATAAACGCCAGAATAGTGCCAAAGCTAACGCCAAACATCAGCAACAATGAGAAGGTCAGCTGCCCGTAAACCATAGCCACCAGTAAAATACCCAGAGGTACTAGATAAAGCAGATAGAGAAAAGACAGCCAGCTACCGCGATGGCGGCGGTCAGCAACCACACCTCCGGGCAGAATAAACAGCAGATTGGGCAACAGCAGCGCCATGGTCGCTAAACCCAAACGGCTGGGAGACTCGTTCAATACCCCCACCACCAGCCAGGGATAAAGCACCTTGTGCAGGCCCATTGCCAGATTGCTGGTACCTATGGTCGCCAGAAAATAGCGGAAAGAAAAGCTCTGGGATGACACCTACTGGAAGCGCTTGCGCAGTGCGGCAATTAATCGGCCCAGGAGTGCCGCAGCACCAATAATAACCACCAGCCCGAGTAACATGGTCAGCAGGTTACTGGCCATATCAGACAGGGGCACGTCGTAAACCTTAACCGCCATTAATAGAAAGCCACCGCAAGCCAACATAGAGGCTATCCAGGCTGACCTCTGTTTTATGGCGTTTCTGTTATTTGACTGTGCCAATGCTTGTTATCCTGTTTCTTTTGATTAGGTAAATTTACGTCTAGTTTAACTCTCTGGCCCATTCGCAACGGATATTGATCGCTGATTCGTTGGGCCTGTGAGCAGCGCCATCGGCTTCAAACACAAAGGAGTGCAGCCCTGACAACTCGGTTTCAAGATGCACTGTAGCTGAAACCCAGTACATTTTGCGCAACAGATTCTCGAACTGCTCGAGCCAGTATTGCCACTCGTGCTCAACGCCCTGGTAGGAGGCCCCAAAGTGCATCACCTCTGTGCTTAGACTCAGGTCGCCGCAGTATTTCTCTGGCACCGCAAACATCTCGCGGTTTAACAGGCTCCAGGATTCTGCCGAAGGCAGCTCGAGCATGGCTGCTCGATTGCTGCGGCATTGCTCGCTGTTGTTGTGCAATGCTACATTTTTAATGCAGCCATAGACCACGGATTCCGATTGATAGTCCCTATCCAATACTCTACTCCCTGTGTTTATCTCAGTCTGATTAAACCCTGTTTAAAAATTCAATAAATTCGGCTTCGTTCATTACAGGTATATCCAGTGACTGGGCTTTGGTCAACTTCGACCCCGCCCCTGGACCTGCCACCACCTGTGCAGTTTTTGCCGATACTGAGCCGGCTACCTTGGCTCCCAGTTCTTGCAATCTATCCTTGGCCTCGGCGCGGCTCATTATGTCCATGCCCCCGGTCAACACCCAGGTCTGGCCTTTTAATGGCTGAGATGCCTGGGCATTCTGATCTATATCTGGCCAGCTGACGCCAGCGTCTCGCAATGCTTGAATAATAGATAAATTATCCGGGTTGCGGAAGAAATCCACTATATGACCGGCCACTATTGGGCCTATATCGTCCACTTCCAGCAGAGCCTCTGTATCAGCGGCAATCACCGCCTCGAGGGAGCCAAAGTTATTGGCCAAGGTCTGCCCTGTGGTCTCTCCCACTTCGCGAATACCCAGCGAATAAAAAAACTTGGCCAGGCTAGTTGCTTTGCTAGCCTCTATGGCCGCCACCAGATTGGCGGCAGATTTTTCCGCCAGCCGCTCTAGCCCCTGGAGCTGCTCAGTTTTAAGGTCATAGAGATCGGCCACAGAAAAAATCACCTCTCTGTCTACCAGCAGGTCGACCAGTTTGTCGCCCAGGCCATCTATGTCCATGGCTTTGCGGGAGGAAAAATGTTTGATCGCCTGTTTAATCTGCGCGCCGCAAAACAGTCCCCCAGAACAGCGGGCTACTGCCTCTCCCTCGGCACGCACCACCGCCGAATCGCAGACCGGACAGCGCTCCGGAAAAACAATCGGCCGCGCATTGGCCGGGCGTCTGTCCAATACCAGCTTGGCGACCTGGGGAATCACATCGCCGGCGCGGCGAATAATTACCGTATCGCCAATACAGATGCCCAGGCGCTGAATCTCGTCGCCATTGTGCAAAGTGGCATTGCTGACCGTAACGCCACCTACAAATACTGGTTCCAGTCGCGCCACTGGAGTTACTGCCCCGGTGCGCCCTACCTGAAACTCCACATCCAGCAGCTGAGTCATCTCCTCCTGGGCGGGAAACTTTCGTGCTATTGCCCAGCGCGGAGCCTTGGCCACAAAACCCAGACGCTCTTGCAGGCGCAGGTCGTTAACCTTGTAGACAATGCCGTCTATATCATAGGCCAGGCCATCGCGACGCTCGGCCAGGATTTGGTAGTAATCTTCGCAGGCGGCAATACCGCTGACCACCTGCATATGTTCATTAATTTTAAAGCCCCAGCTGGCCAGGGTCTGGAGCATACTTAGATGGCTGTCAGGGCGAGTCTCTGCAACAAATTGGCCCACGCTATAGGCACACATTTCCAGGGGACGGCTGGCAGTAATTTTAGAATCTAGCTGGCGCAGGCTGCCGGCGGCGGCATTGCGCGGATTAACAAATGCTTTTTCACCGGCGGCAATGGCCTTGGCATTTAGTGACTCAAAGCCGGCGCGGGGCAGATAAATCTCGCCGCGCACCTCCAGCAGACTGGGAATATGGTCGCCAACCAGCTTTAGGGGAATGCTGTTAATGGTGCGCACATTGGCGGTAATATCTTCGCCCACTGTGCCATCGCCACGGGTTGCGCCCCGTTCCAGCAGCCCATCGCGGTACAGCAGACTGACCGCCACACCGTCCAGTTTGGGCTCGCAGGCATAGTCAATCTCTGGTGGCTGGGTTAAGGCGGCGTAGTTAAGGCGATCCTTAACTCGGCGATCAAAGTCTTCCAGCTCTGCCTGACTAAAGGCATTGTCCAGGGACAGCATGGCGACATCGTGATGCACCTGGGTAAAGGCAGACAGAGCTTCGCCCCCCACTCGCTGACTGGGGGAATCACTGGTTCTGAGACTGGGATACTGAGACTCTATATCCTGCAACTGGCGCATTTGACGATCGTATTCGCTGTCGGGAACAGAGGGATCATCCAATACATAGTAACTGTGGTTGTGCTGGTTTAACTCGTCCTTGAGACGTTCGTAATCACTAAGAACGTGCTCTGGAATATTTGCCATAGGTTCGCCGTTGGTTATTCGCCGCTTTGCCCGCGCTGGATAGATGCAGAGGTAGCGCGCTGACGATAATGGTCAATGGTCTGCTTGGTCATGGAGCTGCGGGACTCGTCCATTACATTGAGATGCAACTCGGCAACCAGTTTATCCACCGCCTCGATCATAATATCGAAGGCAGCTACTGGATCGCTCAGCTGGTCCAGCACCATAAATAGGGTCACCCCTGGGGTTTCCATCTCAGCCATGGTCTTGAGATCGAAGGTGCCCGGATTGAGCAGATTAGCCAGGCTAAACAGCACTTCGCCAGTGCCGTCGTTATTGATATGGCGATCGAAAAATTTGTTGCCGCCAAATAAAAACCCACAGGACAACACTGCATCTAACAGTGCCTGGCCCTGAATTCGCTCGCCTTTGTTAGCCATCAGATGCATCACCAGCACATCCTGCTGAGGGGCTTTGTCGCTGCTCTCACTGCTGGCCAATTTCGCCTGCTGCTCTTCGGCTTCACGCGCATTTAACTCATTGAGTTGCTCGCGCTCGCGCTCAAAAATTGAGTTATCCAGGTCAAACTGCTCTTGCTGGGGCTGGCGTGAAAAGTTGAAATCTGTACTGGCCAAATTGCGCCGCAGGCTCTCTTCGACCTGCTGAATATCTGCCTCGTCGCGAATGCCGACAACCCTTGACCCGCCGGAGGGAAACTGAGCATTTTGCAGTTCGTCAGGCTCCTCTGCACTATCGCCCGCAGTGCGCTGCAACTTGCGCGATGACATCTGCAAATTTTCGTAGCGGTTGCGTTTTAGTCGTCGAATACCGTCCAGTACCATAGCAATAAGTACTAGCGCGATAACAACAATAAGAACTTCACGTGGGCCTAAAAAGTCCATAGATACAGCTTGCTCAACTCTTTAATAAACTTTTGTTATTGTAGTTCGCGATACAAAAAAACAAAGTATTTTTTATCGCTCAGTTCAACTTATCAGGCTTCGGCCAGTTCGGCTGCCTGATTGACATCTACAGTTACCAGGCGAGACACACCAGGCTCATGCATGGTTACACCCATTAACTGATTGGCCGCTTCCATAGAAATCTTGTTGTGAGTAATAAAAATAAACTGCACCTGCTCAGACATCTCTTTGACCATATTGGCATAGCGACCCACATTGGCGTCATCCAGCGGGGCATCCACCTCATCGAGCATACAGAACGGCGCCGGATTGAGCTTAAAGATTGAGAACACCATGGCGATCGCGGTCATAGCCTTTTCACCACCGGACAGCAGATGGATTGATGAATTCTTTTTACCCGGTGGGCGAGCCATAAGGGTAACGCCAGTGTTGAGCAAATCTTCTCCAGTCATTTCCAGATAGGCGTGACCGCCACCGAATAGTTTGGGGAACAGCTCCTGAATATGGCCATTGACCAAATCAAAGGTCTCTTTAAATCTGGTGCGCGTCTCGCGGTCAATTTTTTGGATAGCATTTTGTAAAGTATTTAGTGCATCTTCCAGTTCTGCATTTTGCTGATCCAGATAATCTTTGCGCTCGGACTCGATTTTATATTCATCAATGGCTGCCAGATTGATCGGACCCAGACGCTGAATACGGTTGCCAATCAGCTCCAGTTGCTCTTCCCAGTCGATAAGCGCCGCATCATCAGCTAGATTTTCCAGCAGGGTTTCCAGATCCGCCTGCTTCTCTGCAATCTGTTCTTCAATAGTGCGGCTCAGAGTACTGATTTCCTGTGCCGAGATACGCTGGCTTTCCAACTTGCTGCGCACTGTCTGTACTTCCTGCTCCAGTTCGCCGCGCAGTTTTTCCTGCTCGCGCATCTGGTGTTCGGTCGCATCCACCAGGGTCTTGGCTTCGGTCATCTCTGCGTCAACCAACAGGCGCGCTTGCAGCTGGGTCTCAAGCTCAATTTTGTGAGCTTCGGTGGGGTCTTCTTTTATATTGAAGGCCTCACGCAACTGCTCTCTGCGCTCTTGCAGGCGCTCAACCTGCACCTCAAGGCGGCCAATACCCTCGCGAATACTGGTCAGCTGAGTTTTCAACGAGCTCTCGCGCACCCGCAGCTCCTGACCTAGATCACGATCATGACGAGCTGTTTGACGAGTCTGATCAAGCTGAGCTCGGCACTGGTCACGCTGCACAATCAGCTCTTCTCTCTGCACTGTATCTGCCTCCATCTTTTCGATGGACTCCTGCAGAATTACCCGCGCCGCAGATAGATTTTCCTGCTCTGTCTCGGACTGCTGAACCACTTCAGCCAGCTCATTTTCGGCGCGCTCTTTACGCGCCTTGTACTGTTCGATTTGCACTTCGAAGCCACTGAGCTTTGAGCGCAGCTCAGCGTAATGTCTCTGCTGCTGAGCCACATTGCCGGCAATTTCCTGTCTGGTGGTTTCCAGCGCTTGCAGGCGCTGCTCATTAGCCTGACGACTGCTATCTAAGCCGGCGATCTGTGTTTCCAGCGCCGCCATCTGGGTACCTATGGTCTCCAGCTCCTGTTTGCGCTGCAGCACACCTGCTGTGGCATCTTTGTCGCGAGCCACACGCAACCAGTTACTGCCCAGCCAAATGCCTTCGCGGGTGACCACGGATTCAATGGCGGAGAGCGATGGCTGCAGCTCAAGTGCATCGGCCAGAGTTTCTGCGGCATAGATATTGTTGATCAGACCTCGGGCTGTGTCGCCCTCGACCAAATCGCTGAGCAGGCGACCTTTGTCACCGGACTGAGCTGCTGTTCCTGCACTGCCGACCAGCAGTAACTCACCTTTTGTAAAGTCATCCAGCAGACCCACAGAGCTGGCGATATCCTCTACGGCAATAGCTTGCAAGTAGCTGCCTAGCACGGTCTCAACAGCCACCTCCCAGCCGGCGGCTGGCTTGACTGAAGCCGCCAGACGAGGTTTATCGCCCAGACCTTTGGAGCTCAGCCATTGCTTTTCTGCATCGTCACCCATAGCGGCCTGTTGCAGTGCTTCGAGGGATGCCTGACGACCTTTTAGCGTTTGCTGAGTGCTGCGGGCCTCATTGAGCTCGGTAACAACCTGTTTTTCTTCACCGCGCAGGGTTTCTATCTCGGCGCTATTGTCGGCGCGCTGCTGCTCAATGGCTGCGCTAGCTAGCTCGGCCTCGGAGAGGCTGGCCTGAATACTGGCCATCTCCTCTTCGGCAGGGCTGGCCTGAAAGCTGCTGGCCTCTGTAGAGAGAGTCTGCTGACGCTCGGTCAAGCGGCGCATCAGCTGCTCTAGATGTTGAATGCGGGATTGCTGAACTTCGGCCTGCTGTCTTGGGCTGGCTGATTTCTGATTAAACTCATCCCAGGCCTGCTGCCAGGTTTGCATGGCCAGTTCGGCGGCCTGCAGCGCTTCAGAGGAGATGGCCTCAGCTGCCTGGGCCGCTTCTAGGGCCGGGGCCAGCTCATCGAACTCGGCAGTCCAGCCTGCGGCTTTTTGGCGATCGCTGCTCAGATGCTGTTCGGCTTCACTGAAGTTGCGTTCGGTTTGCTCTAAATCTTTGTGTAATTCCTGGGCCCGCTGCTGAGCGTGCTCAATAGCCTGCTCTATACGCGCCACATCGCCGCCAATTTTATAAAAGCGCGCCTGCACCTCGTTAAAGGCATCACTGTGGTCTGTATATTCTGAGCGTAGTTTTTCAATACTGCTGTCACAGGCGCTGCGCTGGGCAATAATTTTTTCCTGCTCTATTTCCAGTGCGCCAATCACCTGCTTTTGCTCTGTGGCGGAAGCGTTGTAGCCGCGCCATTTTAGGGCTAGCAACTCGGCGGAAACCTGTCGCTCTTCCTTTTTGAACTCCGCATATTTCTCAGCAGATTTTGCCTGGCGTTCGAGCCTGCCAAGCTGACGACCTAACTCGTCGCGAATATCGGTAAGTCGCTCAAGATTTTCTTGGGTTCGCTGAATACGCCCCTCAGTATCCCGGCGACGCTCTTTGTATTTGGAGATGCCTGCGGCTTCTTCTATATAGACTCTCAGCTCGTCTGGCTTGGCCTCAATCAGACGGGAGATCATGCCCTGCTCAATAATAGCGTAGCTACGCGGCCCCAGACCTGTGCCCAAGAAAATATCGGTGATATCGCGGCGGCGACATTTGTTGCCATTGAGATAGTAATTGGACTGGCCATCTCTAGTGACCTTGCGCTTGATACCAATCTCGTTATAGGAGGCGTACTCACCTACAATGCGACCATCGGAATTGTCGAATATCAATTCGATAGAGGCCTGTCCCACCGGCTTGCGACCGCCAGAGCCGTTAAAGATAACGTCGGACATATTCTCGCCGCGAAGATTCTTGGCAGAGCTCTCCCCCATCACCCAGCGCACGGCATCGATTATGTTGGATTTACCGCAGCCATTGGGCCCAACTACGGCGCAGAGGTTGCTGGGAAAGTTGACATTGGTCGGGTCCACAAAGGATTTGAACCCAGCTAATTTAATCGATTTAAGCCGCATGTTTCATCATTTCTGTTGGTGTTTGGCCCAGTCGTTTGGCCAGGGGATTATCTAATGGTTAGCGGCTAATTCTACACAGTCTGAGCCCCACACAAAACAGTAAATCGGGGAATCTGTTATTTAGTTTCTTGAAAGGGATAGGATTGGTTTGCAACAGCAGCAACTGGCCTAAAAAAGGCGACGAACCCGGGGCAGCTAAAATGGTGCCTCGGCCTTGCTGAGCAGCCAATAATTAGGGTCTCTGGGAATTAATTTCCAGGCTTAGGGGGCTATTGATATCTCTGAGCTCAATCACCTCAGAGACGGTTTCCCAGTCGCCGGATTGGGGAGTGGCGGAGCCCGTTGTGGATAGCCGGGCAATCAACTTTACCTGATCCACCGACGACAGATTCTGGTCTGCCATCAGCGCCTGACTATCGCTGAGGGTCACAGTGGCCGGGAGATCCGCAGCGGTTAGTTTTTGTGCGGCCAGTGGCATGGGTGAACCTGAGGTGCGCACCGCAGCAACAAATACCATCTGTTCGGGCGCAAAGCTGATACCTGGGGCCAGACTCAGTTGCACTCTGATTGTCCTACCTGGCTCTGCAGCTATTGGGACCTGGCCCAGCAGGCTATTGGCGCGATCTATACCCAGTTGCAGGGCCTTGGCCGTTGGGCTATTGATATCAAGGCCCTGAATAGCGCCCTGCCAATAGGTAATAGCCAGCTGTAACTGAGCATTTTCAAAGGACTGAATACCTTTGAGCCCCAGTATGGTGGGGTTGTTGGAATCTACAGCGAAGGCTTTATCCATGGCACTGATTACCGGCTCGGTAAAACGATTGCCAGCCACCAGATAAAGAGACTCCGCATACTGGGCCAACAGAAAACCATCTTCAGGTGTCACTTCAATAGCGGCGGCAAAATACTGGCTGGCAGCTAGTACATCGCCCTCCACCAGAGCCCCCTGCGCCAGCATGGCCCAGTAGTAAATATTGTCCGGCCGCTGTTTTACTCGCTGGGAAATTGCAGCGTTAAGCGACTGGCGCCAACTTTTTTCCGCCGCACTGTCGCCGGGCAGATCTGAGCCCTGTTCCATTAAGTCTAGTATCTGCTCATCTGCAGTGGCACCTAGCTGGTGGTAACTGATCACTGTGCCAGCAATCATCAGCAGCAATAAAACCGGCAGTAACCAGAGCCCACTGCTGGTTTGGCGGTGCTCAGAATCCGGTGTCTGGGCGGCGGTATTGTGCAGCAGAAGTTGCTGAGCATCCGAATAGAGCTGCTGGTGCTGAGACTGACTGATTTCACCGGCTTCCAACTGTCGCGCCAGCTGGGCTTCCTGATCACGAAAGATGGCCACATTGGCCAGCTGACTGTCGGAGCTATCCGGAGTTTGGCTAGAGCCCTGCCCAGTGAAAAACGGATAGATAAAAAATAGGCTGGCGGCCGCTAGCAGCAGGCCGATCAATAGGTAAAAAGCCATTACTTGGGTTCCCTGTCCGTCAGAAGGCTATCCAGCCGCTGTTGATCCTCTGGGCTTATCTGATCGCTGTTCTGACTCTGGGAATGACTTTGGCTCTCGCTAGGCCGCTGCTTGAAATACAGGCGGTAAACCACCAGCAAGCCCAAAAGTACAAACACCAAAGGTGAGCCCCAGAGCAACCAGGTAGTCTGATTCACTTCGGGACGATAGAGAATAAAATCTGAATAGCGGGCTACCAGATAGTCTTTTATTTGTTGGTCGCTGAGGTCTTCTTCCAACAGCCGCTGAACCTGGGCCCGCAAATCATTGGAGATGGGCGAGTTGGAATCGGCGAGGCTTTGATTCTGACATTTGGGACAGCGCAGCTCTTCTATTAGCTGCTGGTAGCGCGGGCGCAGAGACTCATCAGAAAACTCCACCACCTCGGCATTGGCCAGCAGCAGTTGGCTTTGCAATACCAGCATCAAAAATAGCAATAACTTCACTGGGTCGCACCTAAAACTGGCGTTGTGCCGGTTAATTCTTGATACAGAGCGGCAAACTCCGCCTCCCAGACTCGCTTGTCCACCACACCGACCCGGCGGTGACGAATAATGCCCTGAGCATCAACCAGATAGGTTTCAGGAGCGCCATAGACACCCAGATCAATACCCAGGCTACCCAGTTCGTCATAAATATTAAAACTGTAGGGGTTGCCGCGCTCCAGCAACCAGAGCTGTGCTGCCTTGCGCTGATCTTTATAATTGAGACCAATAATCTTCACACCCTGCTCTGCCAATGCATTGAGGCTGGGGTGTTCGATACGACAGGCGAAGCACCAGGTGGCCCAAACATTAACTAAAACCACCTGATCTGCAAAATCTTGCTGAGTCACCAGAGACTCAGGGTCCTGTAATGAGGGCATTGCAAAGGCGGGGAAAGGCTCCCCCACCAGGGCCGAGGGCAGCTCGGTGGGATCCTTATCAAGGCCTAGCAACAGTATCAGAGTTAGCACCGCAAATAGGCTGAGGGGAATAAATAACGCCAGCCGATTCATTGCGCAACCTTTGAGAGCACTGCGGAGTCCAAGGCAGAGCCAGCACTAGCCACAGCCGCTTTTTTGGAACCCAGACGCCGCCGGTAGCGTTTATCTGCCGCTGCGATAAGCCCCCCCAGGGCAATCATCAGCGCACCCAGCCAGATACAGCGAACAAAGGGTTTGACGTAGAGCCGCACAGCCCAGGCCTGCCCCGCCAGGGGCTCGCCAAGACTGACATAGAGATCGCGATGCAATGCGCCATCAATAGCCGCCTCAGTCATCACCTGCCCGCCAGCTCTGTAGTTGCGCTTTTCCGGCAACATGGTAGCTACCATGGAACCCTGTTGCTCAACATTAATCTCGCCTCTGTAGGCTAAATAGTTGGGCCCCTCAACCTGAGTAACTCTGACAAACTCAAACTCATAGCCAGAAACCTGGACTCTATCACCTGGCTCCATGCGCACATCCCGCTGCATGGAGTACACAGAACTCAGGCCTACACCAAGAATACAGACCGCAAGCCCCATATGGGCGACCACCATACCCCAGTAGCTACCGGATAATTTACTAAGCTTTGCCCATTTACCGGCGGTTTTATCTATAAGGTCCCGGGCTGTCATGGCAATGACCCAGAAGCCGATTAACAGGGTGAAAGCTGCCCCCAGAGAATAGCTAGACCAGGAAGTTTCGCTGGCCAAAAACAGCGGCAGTACCAGGGCCAGCAGCAGGCTGACCAGTGCAGGCACTACTGCCTTGTTGCGCAGCAGGCTGGGGTCAGTTTTTTTCCAGCGAGTAAAAGCTGCAAAGCCCACAGCTATGGCCAGACCAGACATTAGGGGAACAAAGAAAAAGTCAAAATAAGGGGGGCCAACGGAAATCTTGCCCAGATCCAGTACATCGGCCAGCAGAGGATACAGAGTCCCCACCAGAATCATGGCCATTGAGCTGACCAGTAAAATATTATTTAGCAGCAGCATCATTTCCCGGGACCAGGCACCGTAGCCAGCCACTTTCTGCATGGCTGGGCCACGCAGGGCAAACAGGGTAAGTGAGCCACCTATCACCAGGGCAATAAACCCAAGAATAAATGCACCTCGCTCTGGGTCGCTGGCGAAGGCGTGCACAGATGTCAGAATACCGGAGCGCACCAGGAAGGCACCCAGCAGGCTGAGGGAGAACGCAAAGATAGCTAACAGCAGGGTCCAGCTTCTGAACACACCGCGTTTTTCAGTGGCAGCTATGCTGTGAACCAGTGCAGTGCCCACCAGCCAGGGCATAAATGAGGCATTTTCAACCGGGTCCCAGAACCACCAACCACCCCAGCCCAGCTCGTAATAGGCCCACCAGCTGCCCAGACCAATACCCAGGGTCAGAAATGCCCAGGCGACATTGATCCAAGGCCTTGCCCAGCGCGCCCAAGCACTATCGAACTGATTGCCAATCAGTGCAGCTATGGCAAAGGCAAAGGGCACTGCAAAGCCCACATAACCCATATACAGCATGGGCGGATGTACAATTAGCCCAAAGTCTTGCAGCAGAGGATTTAGATCTCGGCCCTCCACAGGAGACACCGGCAGCAGCCGATCAAAGGGATTGGATGTCAGCAGCAGGAAAACAATAAAGCCGACGGCAACAAACCCCATAACTGATAGCACCCGAGCCACTAGCTGTCGGGGCAATTCACGGCTGTAAAGTGCCACTGCCGCGGACCAGCCGGCCAGCATGAGTACCCAGAGCAGCAAAGAGCCCTCATGGGCGCCCCATACAGCACTGAATTTAAAGCGATCGGGCAGCAGGGTATTAGAGTTATTGGCTACATAGGCCACTGAAAAATCATCCTGCAAAAAGGCGTTGGCCAAACAGGCAAAGGACAGGGCAATAAAAACAAACTGACCCAGAGCCAGGCTGTGGCCTAGCCTCATCCAGCTGCTGTGGCCGGTAAAGGATCCCAGCATAGGCACTGAGGCCTGAGCCAGGGCAAAACAGAGGGCAATTATCAGTGCCACATGGCCGAGTTCAGGGGTCATTGGGCGTTTTCCTGCTGCTTTAATTCGTAGGCCTTATTCATGGCATCTGCAACTTCTGGGGGCGTGTATTTCTCATCGTGCTTAGCCAGCACTTCGGTGGCGCGCAGTATATTGTTTTCATCCAGTTTGCCCGCCGCAATCGCCGCCTCGCCCTCATCAAACAGATCCGGGAGGATGCCCGCATAATGAATGGTTAAAGTCGCCATACCATCGCTGACATCGAACAGCACATCCAGGGAATCTGAGGACCTCTGTATAGAGCCTTCGACCACCATGCCTCCGGCACGAATATGCACAGCACTGGGCGCCTCACCTGCAGCAATCTGCGAAGGCGTGTAAAAATAGTTGGCATTCTGACCCAGCATATAGGCCATAAGCCCAACAATGGCAGAGGCCGCCACCACCAATAAAATCACTAGCTGCAGGCGCTGTTTACGAATTGGATGCATTATTTGTCTTCCTCTGATGGCTCAGCCGATGATGTGCTCGCTGCCTGCTGCAGCTGTTGGCGCTGAGACTGCCGCGCAATAGATTGCAGGTTATCTCGGTGCTGCTGCACTGGCCTGATCAGCAACCAACCGAGCACTGCCAGAGAGACCAGTACCACAGTCCATACATAGGGCCCATGACCGGCCATGTCCCACAGCTGCTTTAGGCTGTCAAATTGAGGGCTCATTGATCCACCTGCGCAGGCTGAGTTCTGAGAGCCAACTCACGCACCCAGCTCGACTTGCGTTCGCGGCGCAGTATCTCCACCCTGGTGTAGAGAATCAGGGCCAGCCCATAAAAGCTGTACATAGCGATAATCATAACTAACAGAGGCTGGAACATATCCATGTGCATACTGGGTGCCGAGGTAAATTTGATGGTGGCAGGTTGATGCAATGTATACCACCAGTCCACCGACTTATAGATGATGGGAATATTCACAGTGCCCACCAGCGCTAAAATAGCGCTGGCCTTATTGCCAGTCTCCTGGGAGTGAAATGCATATTGCAGCGCCAGCACCCCCAGGTACAAAAACAGCAGAATCAACATGGACGTAATCCGCGCATCCCAAACCCAGTAGGTGCCCCAGGTGGGCTTGCCCCAGACGGCACCGGTAAACAGTGCAATAAAGGTAAGTGCAGCCCCAATAGGTGCTGCTGACTTCATTACCATATAGCTGAGTTTCATCTTCCAAATTAAGCCGATTGCACCAGCAATAGCCATCAGATAATAGCCCGCCAGCGCCAAAAACGAGGCTGGTACATGCAGATAAATAATACGAAAACTATTGCCCTGCTTGGCATCCTGGGGAGCGTAAGCCAGCCCCCAAATCAGGCCCGTCAGCATAAGCCCCAGAGTCAACACCCAGAGCCAGGGCAACCAGCGCCCAGTGGTTTCGTAAAACCAGCGCGGTGATCCCATGCGGTGAAACCAGTTCCAATTCCTGCCTGCAGCCATAGTACTTAAAACCTATCAATCAATTAATTATTGCTCACTAATCGCAGCGCACCTGCAATAGCCAGGGGACATAGAGCTACGGCAGCGCTGAGCATTGCTGCCAATACCGCCAGAGGCCCCAACCAGTTCAGACCGTCTATGGCGGACTGCACTGCCGCACTGCCAAAAATAATTACTGGCATATACAGCGGAATAACCAGTACAGACAACAGCAGCCCACCTTTGCGCAGCGACACAGTCAGCGCAGCGCCCACAGCGCCAATCAGGCTTAGACAGGCGGTGCCCAGCGCTAGGCTGGCCATCATAGGCAAGAGTCCCGCGGCCGGCAGCGACAGCATAAGGCCTATCAGCGGCGACACTAGCGTCAGGGGCAAGCCTGTTACCAACCAGTGAGCTAAAATCTTACCCAGCACAGGCAGAGCTAAAAGCTGCGGCGAAATAAGCAACTGCTCGAGCGAACCGTCCTGGTAGTCACTGGCAAACAGCGTCTCGGTGGACAGCAGCGTCGCCAGTAGCGCCATAACCCAAATAATTCCCGGGGCCAGTTCGGCCAGCCGGGCCGAATCCGGGCTGATTCCCAGGGGAATCAAAGTCGATACCAGTACAAAAAATATCAGCGGGCTGGCCACCTCACCTCTGCGCCTGTAAGCCAGAAGCAAATCGCGCCGCAGGTAACCGGCAAAACCCTGACTTTCGGCGATCATAATGGCAGCCCAATATCGCTGTGAGGCTCGACAACATATGTACGCAACCCATCAATAGGTAGATTCTGATGAGTCGACAGTACCACTGCACCGCCCCGCTGCAAATGGGCTTCCAGCTGGTGCTGCAAATTCAGCACACCCTGCTTGTCAATGGAGGTAAAGGGCTCGTCCAGGTACCAGATTGCTGCCTTGCTTGTACTTAGCCGCGCCAGCGCTACTCGCCGGTGCTGGCCCGCCGACAGGCTGTAACAGGGCACATCTGTATAGCCGCGCAGACCCACAGCGTCCAGGGCCAGTGCAATCTCTGCAGCGCTGGTGGAGGCAGGGCTCATCCAGCGCAAATTTTCTTCCGCCGAGAGTGTCATTTTAACGCCAGACTGGTGCCCTATATAAAGGATGTTATCCAGATATTCATAGCGACAATCTTGCACTGGCCGGCCCAGGTAGAGCACTTTGCCTGAAGTCGGCTGCAGAGCACTGGTCATCAGGCGCATCAGGGTAGTTTTACCTGCGCCATTGGCACCTTCGAGCTGCACAATATCTCCAGCGGCAACGGAAAAGTTGGCTGGTTTAAAGACATGGCAGTCGTCGCGCTCAAAAGCGAGTTGTTCGACTGTTATAAGAGGTGATGTGGACAACAGTGTTCACGCGGCCTGGTTAATTTGCGAGGCACATTATGCCAAAGATCAGACATCAAATGTTGTCTTTAATGTGCGGGGCTGGGTCAGTCAGAAAGATCTAATCAAAGTCGTCGTCAAAATCATATTCCTGGACCTGCTTGTCAATACGGGCCTGCTCAAGTTTCAGTTCCAACCTGCGCCGGGATTCAAGCTTGATCTGAGCCTGCTGTTTGTCTGACAGGGTATTTTCAGCTTCTGACTCAGCCAGATTGGCATCGGAATCTTCCAGCTGTTCTTCGCTGTCTAATTCATCAAGATCATCACTCATACAAAAACCTCAACTAGGCTCGGAGGACATTGTTACTGGTTAGCTGCGGCCAGGAACCCGAAAAGCGAAAAATAAGTCTAAAATCTCTCTCCGTCAAGAAATTAAATGCATCCGGGAACCTCTTCTGCGCAGCTACTTCAAACCACCGAGAACTGAGTTGCGTAATAGATAACATGAGTACCCAGGCAACTAAACGGAGAACTACTTTGATTTCACAATCTGTGCGCCCCATCTTCCATGCCCTCTCGGCAGCACTGCTGCTCGCCCTAGCTGCAGCTGCGCCAACCCAGACCATGGCCGACGAAGAGACGGCGATTTTCGCCGGAGGCTGTTTTTGGTGTATGGAGAGCGATTTTGAGAAGCTTGAAGGCGTTAAATCTGTGGTCTCCGGCTATATTGGCGGCCATGTGCCAAACCCTACTTACAAGCAGGTATCTTCCGGCACCACAGGCCACACTGAAGCAGTGGAGATTAGGTTTGATAACCAGCAGATCAGCTTTGAACAGCTACTAGAGTATTTTTGGGTCAATATTGACCCACTGGATGGGGGCGGTCAATTTTGCGATCGCGGCCAGCAGTATCGCAGTGAATTATTCTATCTGAGCGACCGGCAGCAACTGGCAGCTCAGGCATCTATTGCAGCTTTAGAGGCGCAGCCCCAGTTTGCCGGCAAGATTAAAACCCAACTGAGGGCGGCTGCGGAATTCTATGTGGCCGAGGGGTACCACCAGGATTATTACCTAAAGAACCCCACCAGATACAACTACTACCGCTGGAGCTGCGGCCGAGATAAACGCCTGGGTCAGCTGTGGGGTAAAGAGGGTTAGGGTCGGAGAGCCTCAGTGTACAACCAGCATATCCGAGGTTAGGTAGTGGAGAACCTTCTCAGAGGTGTTGCCAATAAATTTGCCCGCCAATCCGCGATTGGCGGCGCTGCCAATTACTAACAGAGAGCTGTCTCCCACCAGCTCAGCCAGCTCTCGCTCCACCTGACCAGTGAGCACCTTGACCCCCGCCTGCACCCTCAGCTCTGCGCAGTGGTTGTTGAGCTGCTCCTCCGCATTGGCTAAGGCCTGCTGGGCATTTTCATGCCAGAGTATCGACTGGCCGGGCAGTGGGGGTACATAGGCGGTGGCCACGGTGGCTGCGCTAAAATCCGGTATTACAGAGACCAGCTCCAGAGGTAGATCGAGCGCCTCAGACATGGCTCGAGCTTTTAAAATTACCTTCTTGCCCAGCACACCGTGCTCTCGACTTTCATCCAGGGTGCCCACAGCTGCAACTACTTTCTCCAGGCTCTGGCCCTCGCCATTGACCAGCCAGACTGGGCACTGGGCGTCGCGCAACAGATGCCAGTCTTCGGGGGTTTTAAATATCTTGGCAATACGCGACTGCTGGTCACCTGCAACCTTGATAATAAGGTCTGCCTCCATACTGTTGGCTGTGTCGACCACCGATTTGTTCCAGCGCTTACCCCAGACCATATTGGAAGAAAAGTGGATATTGTAACGATCTGTGAGTAGCCGCAGATGGGTCTCGGCCTCGTCGAGCAATGCCTGCTTAATATCTCTGTAGTTATCGAAGCCTATATATTTATGCATCTCTTCGATCTGATCGTAAACCGTCATCAAGACTCGCAGCTTGGCCTGGTTGTGGTCTGTCAATGCCACCGCCTGCTGCATGGCTAACTGATCCTTATCGGATCCATCTAGAACCACCAGAATATTTTCCACAATCTGTCTCCATAGTTGACTAGGCTGCACCTGATAGGAAACAGCTTTATTTTAAGTCTAGCCAGCCTCAAGCAGGAAAAACTGAGATTCTGAGTATTTACAGAGCCAGCATGATTTAGATCAATTCTGTGTCTATACTTTGAATTACTGACGGCTAATTCCTAGCTTTACAGGCAAGCCAATACGCGAGTTAAACGGACTTAATTTTAGCAACAGGGATTTTTATGCGCTCTCCTATCCTCAACATTCAACCCAGTAATTGTCATAACTGCCGCATGAGTGCGCTGTGCCTGCCTCTGGCTTTGGACAGCAGTTCTCTGGACCGGCTGGATAAAGTCATTGAGCGTGGCCGACCCATACATAAAAATAAGTATATATTTCATGGTGGAGATCCATTTCGCGCGGTTTACGCAATTCGCAGTGGCGCGGTAAAGTCATTTTGCATCAGCGATGACGGCAGCGAGCAGGTTACTGGCTTCTATTTACCCGGCGAAATTTTTGGCTGGGATGGCATAGATAACAACACCCACAGCAATACAGCCACGACCCTGGAAACCACGGCTCTGTGCGAAATCCCCTTTGCCAGATTCGAGGAGATCAGCCGCACCATGCCCATACTGCAAAAGCACTTTATGCGCCTGATGGCCAAGGAACTTACCTCGGATCAGGAGCTGATCGGTCTGTTGGCAAAAAGCTCCGCCGAAGAGCGGGTAGCTAGTTTGCTACTCAGTCTGTCGAGTCGGCTGAAACGCCAGCATCTCAGTGCAACTCAGTTTCGCCTTCCTATGTCGCGGGCAGATATTGGCAACTATCTGGGCCTGACCGTCGAAACGGTCAGCAGGGTTTTTAGCCGCTTCCAGAGTTTTGATCTGATTCTATGTGATAAAAAAGAGATAGAGATTATTAATCTCAACGGCCTCTCTGCACTGGCTCACAAGCCAAAAGTCTAGCCTGCCAGCCTAAAACTGCACTGTAGTGAACCAGTTTTCACTGGTTTCCATTGAGCTGCCATCTCCAGCGCCCTACAATGGCTAAAACCATTGGAATAATGCATGAAAATCTACCTAGTCGGCGGTGCCGTTCGCGATAAGTTACTCAACTACCCAAGTGATGAAAATGACTGGGTGGTGGTGGGCAGCTCTCCCGAGCAGATGGTCGATCTGGGTTACCAGCCAGTGGGTCAGGACTTTCCTGTATTTATTAAACCTCAAACTGGCGAAGAGTACGCTCTGGCTCGCACCGAGCGTAAATCTGGCCATGGCTATCAGGGTTTTACCTTTCACACAGCGGCGGATATCAGTCTCGAGGATGATCTTATCCGCAGAGATTTGACCATTAATGCCATGGCCGAAGACCACAGAGGCCAACTTATAGACCCCTATGGCGGCCAGCGAGATCTGCAGGCCAAACTGCTGCGCCATGTATCCGATGCCTTTACCGAAGATCCCCTGAGAGTGCTGCGTGTAGCGCGCTTTGCAGCCCGCTATCATCATCTGGGCTTTAGCGTAGCACCGGAAACCTTGGCGCTGATGAGCAGCATTGCCGCCAGTGGTGAACTGGCTCATCTGGTGGCCGAGCGCGTATGGAAGGAAACTGAGCGCGCGCTGTGTGAGCGGTCACCGGATATCTATATCCAGGTATTGCGCGACTGTGGTGCACTGCAGATTCTGCTACCCGAGGTGGAGCAACTATTTGGTATACCTCAGCGAGCTGACTATCACCCGGAAGTGGACACTGGTATTCACACTCTGATGTCGCTGCAGCAGGCGGCAAAACTATCGGATAAAGCAGAGGTGCGCTTCTCAGTGCTGGTGCACGACCTGGGTAAAGCAATTACGCCGGACCATGTTCTGCCCAGTCACAAAGGCCATGAGGCCCGCGGATTGCCGCTGGTTAAAGAGGTCTGCGACCGCTTAAAAGTACCCAATGATCACCGCCAGCTGGCCATGATAGTCACTGAATTCCATCTGCTCTGTCACAAGGCTTTTGAGTTGCGTCCCGAGACCATTTTAAAGCTATTAAAGGGCATTGGAGCCCTAAAGCCAGACAACAGGCTCGAGGAGTTTTTACTCAGCTGCGAGGCCGATGCCCGGGGTCGCACTGGTTTTGAAGATCGCGACTACCCTATGGCGGAGTATTTGCGCCAGGCCCGTGAAGTTGCTCTAGAAGCCGATATATCCGACCTAGTGGCCACAGGTATCAGTGGTGCCGAAATTGGTGCTCAACTCAGTCAGCGCCAAACTGCAGCTCTTACAGAATTTAAACAAAACTATCCCTCAGATTAGGTGTAACAATGAAGTCAGATAGCAAAACAGTGCTAATTACCGGCGCGGCACGGCGTATTGGCGCAGTCACAGCTCAACTATTTCACGCTGCGGGCTACAATCTAATTATTCACTACAATCGCAGCGCTGCCGCTGCTGACAAGCTGTGCGAGCAATTTAATGCCCAGCGCGCCGATAGCTGCCTGCTGGTGCAGAGCGATCTCAATGATATGGCCGGGCTAGATAAAATTGTCGATCTGGTACAGAGCGTTGGTCGCCTGGATGTGCTGATTAACAATGCCTCGAGCTTTTACCCCACTCCATTGGAAAACTGCGATGAGCAACAGTGGGATGATCTGATTGCCAGCAATTTAAAAGGGCCGTTTTTTCTGTCTCAAAAGCTGGCGCCAATGCTGATCAAAGCCCAGGGGGCCATTGTTAATATCTCGGATATGCATGCCCGCCAGGCGCTGCGCAATCATCCGATTTATACAGTAGCCAAGGCCGGCAATATTGCTATGACCAAGTCAATGGCTCTGGATCTGGGCCCGAATGTGCGGGTCAATAGTGTGGCGCCAGGCGCAATACTCTGGCCAGAGCATGAAGAAGACGATACAGATAAACAGGATTCGGTGTTGAGCAAGGTACCTATGGGTCGCTTGGGCACTGAATCAGATATAGCTGAGACGGCATTCTTTTTAGCGGTTAATGCCACCTATATGACTGGTCAGACTATTGCTGTGGATGGCGGCAGTTCAAATAGCTTATAGGTGAAAAGAACGACCTAGTTGGCTTTGGTGATATTTAGGCCACGCCATACAAAGGGCACCGGCCAGAGTTGCTGTTTGCTTTTGTCGTAGTCCTGCCAGTGCTGGGCATAGGACTTTTTGGTGACTGGGTGTAGGCTCTGGGGTGCTAATTCCGCCAGGGGTAAGAGCACAAAAGCATTTTTAAGCACCTCATCTCTGGGCAGTGAGATGCCCTCAACCTGCCCCACTGTCTCATCTTGACTGAGAATATCTATATCCAGGCTGCGCGAGCCAAACTTTGGCGCGCTGCGGTCGCGACCGTTGTTATCCTCTATGCCTTTGAGTATGCGGGAAATCTGTCCCACCCTGAGATCGGACCTGATACCCACCACCAGGTTGTAAAAGCTGTCGCCCTCAAAGCCCACTGACTCGCTCTCGTACACAGAGGAAATCTTAAGTTCACCAAAATTCTCAGCCAGCGCATCCAGAGCAGCCCCAATATGCAGGTGGCGCTCGATATTGCTTCCCAGACTGAGATAGATCAGAGCCATTACTGTCGCTCACCTCGTTCAATAATAATGCCTACATCCTGACTGTATCTTAGTGCACCAGGCTTGCTGAGGCGCAGCTTTAACCAGGGCACAGAAAATTCTTCGCGCACAATACGGGCAATCTCTTCAGCCATACGCTCTACCAGCAGAAATTCACTGGCCTCAATAAAGGCAATCAGCCGCTTGGCGATCGACTTGTAATTCAGCGCATGTTCAATATCGTCGGTTTCGGCGGCACGGCGAATATCATGGGCCATTTCCAAATCCAAGCTGATGGTCTGTTTGACCTGGCGCTCCCAATCGTAGATACCAATAATGGTCTCTATGCGCAGATCTCTGATATATACAATGTCCATTAACTGTCCTTTTAGCTAGATGCTATGGCTGGCAATTGGTCGAGAGGCCAGCGGGGTGTAGCCAGGATTTCCAGATTATTCGCCTGACCAGCTATCAGCCGCTGACAGCCTGCATAGGCAATCATGGCTCCATTATCGGTGCAAAACTCATGGCGCGCATAGAATACTTCGGCGCCCTCTTTCGCCAGCGCGACCTCTAGACAGTGACGCAGCCTACTATTGGCTGACACACCACCAGCAATCACTAGGGTTTTCATCTGGGTCTGAGCCAGAGCGCGACGGCATTTAATCACCAATGTGTCCACCACTGCCTCCTGAAAGCCCGCGCAGATATCCAAGATGGTTTGATGATCTGGCAAAACATCGTCGCCGCGATGCCTCTGTATCAGATTGCGGGTATAGGTTTTAAGCCCAGAGAAACTAAAATCCAGGCCCGGACGGTCAGTCATGGGCCGGGGGAAATCGAAGCGATCAATTTGACCGCGATCTGCCATGCTCGCGAGCACAGGCCCACCGGGGTAATCCAGATCCAGCATTTTGGCGGTTTTATCGAAGGCTTCACCAGCGGCATCATCCAGGGACTCACCCAGCACCTGATAGTCGCCAATAGCCTTGACTGAGACCAACTGGGTGTGCCCACCAGACACCAACAGGGCCACAAAAGGAAACTTCGGAGGCTTCGGTTCTAACATAGGCGCCAACAGATGCCCCTCCATATGATGAACACCCAGCACAGGCACATCCAGGGCAAATCCCAGAGCAGTGGCCATAGCACCGCCCACCATCAGAGCGCCCATCAGACCTGGTCCAGAGGTGTAAGCAATGCCGTCGATGTCCCCTTTATTGACCCCTGCCTTTTCTAGCACTAGCTTTAACAGTGGGATAATCTTTCGCACATGATCTCTGGAGGCCAGCTCCGGGACCACACCACCATAGTCAGCATGCAGTTTTACCTGGGAGTATAGGGTGTGTGCAAGCAGACCGCGCTCGCTGTCGTAGACAGCCAGACCGGTTTCATCGCAGGATGTTTCTATTCCCAGCACCAGCATATAGTTGCTTCTCCAAGCGGTTGAGGGGCATCACTTTAAACCCTCAGCCGCTCCCTGTGAACCCGTACTTTAACCCTGTTAAACAGAGTCTAAAAACCCTGCAAAAAACTTTGCATCAATAGCCCTAAGTGTATAGACTACGCGCCCTTGAAGAGTCGAGCACAGGTTGGCTGTGTCGGCATTGGTTTTCACTACAGGATTAAGCATTTATGCCAAGCGTTCGAATTAAAGAAAACGAGCCCTTTGACGTAGCACTACGTCGCTTTAAACGTTCTTGCGAAAAAGCCGGAATACTGGCCAAGGTTCGCAGCTGTGAGTTTTACGAGAAACCCACCTGGGAACGCAAGCGCAAAGCTGCAGCAGCCGTAAAGCGTAACCAGAAAAAAGTATCTCGCGAATCACGCAAGTTTACTCGACTCTATTAAGTATTACTCTGGCAGCAGAGTGATTGATGAAAGAGTTATAGCAAAGAGCGCCCGACGGCGCTTTTTGTGTTTCTGGAATTCGCAAATAGACTCCTGCAGCCCACCATATTACTCAACCCCTAGCGGAGAAACTCCATGTCAATGAAGCAAACAATCCATGATGCTATGAAAGAAGCCATGCGCGCCAAAGACAAGGCCCGCCTGGGCGCTATTCGACTGATGCAAGCTGAGTTTAAACGTATAGAGGTGGATGAACGCATCGAAATTGACGATGCTCGCGTACTGGCGGTGCTGGACAAGATGGTCAAACAGCGCCGGGACTCGATCAACCAGTACGAATCTGCAGGCCGTCAGGAACTGGCAGATATTGAAATTGCTGAAATAGCTGTGATTCAGGACTTTTTACCCGCCGCCCTGAGCGACGAGGAAATCGCCGAGATGATTGCAGCGGCAATTGATCAGACCGGTGCCAGCTCCATGGCCGATATGGGCAAGGTGATGGGTATTATTAAGCCGCAAATTCAGGGGCGAGCCGATGCTGGCGCGGTCAGCGGACTAATAAAGGCCGCGCTGACCTCCTAGAGCGCCCGGCAATTAAAATCCCTAGTTAAATTTCTGCGTCTAAGGGGTTACACTGCTCGACCCACTGCTTTTAACCTGAAGTGCCCATGGCTGGATTGATCCCACAGACATTTATCGATGATCTACTCGACCGCGTCGATATAGTCGATGTGGTCAACAGTCGAGTGCAACTTAAAAAAGCCGGCAAAAATTACAAGGCCTGCTGCCCCTTTCACGAAGAAAAAAGCCCCTCGTTTACCGTAGCTCAGGACAAACAGTTCTACTACTGCTTTGGCTGCGGAACTGGCGGCAATGCGCTGGGTTTTGTGATGGAATTCGACCGCATGGACTTTTTGCCAGCGGTCGAGATGCTGGCTAAAAACGCTGGCCTGGAAATTCCCCGAGAGGCAGCACCAGATCGTGCGGTCAGCAAGCAGAAAGATAATCTGTACTCCATGCTTACCCAGTCCGACCAATTTTTCCGCCAACAGCTGCGCAGTCACCAGGACGCAGCAGCAGCTGTAGACTATCTTAAAGGTCGCGGTCTCAGTGGTCAGATAGCAGCGGCGTTTGGCGTGGGCTATGCACCCCCAGGCTGGGATAACCTATTGAAAGCCGCGGGCACCGAGCCCGACAAGATCAAACTGCTGGAAGAATCCGGCATGCTGATTGTTAAGCCAGAAGAGAAAAAGCAGTACGACCGTTTCCGCCACCGCATTATGTTCCCTATTCGCGACCAGCGCGGCCGCACTATTGGCTTTGGCGGTCGAGTGCTCGACGACAGCACACCCAAGTATCTCAACTCACCGGAGACACCAGTTTTTCATAAGGGCCGCGAGCTCTACGGTCTCTACGAAGCGCGCCAGGCACTGAAAGAAATACCCTACTTGATTATGGTAGAGGGCTATATGGATGTGATTGCCCTTGCCCAGTACGGTATTCACAATGCGGTGGCTACCCTGGGCACTGCACTCACCGAAAACCATTTGCAGAAGCTGTTTCGCTACACCTCTGAACTGGTGTTTTGTTTTGACGGCGACAGCGCCGGAGTGCGAGCTGCAGGGCGCTCTCTGGAGATTGCACTGCCGGAAATGCGCGATGGCGTGTCGGCTAAATTCCTTTTTCTACCCGATGGTGAAGACCCCGACAGCATGGTGCGCAAACTGGGGACAGATGAATTCCAAAAGCAGGTAACAGCAGCTACACCACTGTCCGAGTTTCTATTCGACCAGCTGAGTGAAGGCATAGATACCAGCACAGCCGATGGTAAAGCGCGACTGAGCAAAGTCTGCGCGCCACAGATAAATCGCATCCCCCAGGGCGTTTTTCGCCAGCTAATGCTGGAGGAGCTCTCCAGGCGCACCGGCATCAGCGCCGACAATCTGCGCGACTATGTAGCCAGTCACAAGCCGCCTGAACAGCGCGCTGCAGCTCAGCCCAGCAGCATTCCGGTACCGGCTCAGGGGCATCAGGACCCACGCAACTATGATGAGCCCATGGAGACCCGTGGCGATCTGGACTACGAGCCATTTCCAGACCTGGTGGCCGAGCGCAGTTCGAAAATTCGCCTGGCGCCCATTAAGTTTCTCACCGCACTATTGCTGAATCACCCTGACCTAGCAGAGCATGTAGAGGACACCAGCATGCTGGATGGCAGCGCAGATGCAGATATGGCGCTGTTTTTGCGAGTGCTACAAGTGGTGCGAGACAACCCCCATTACAAACCCTCGCACATCTTTGCCTACTGGCTGGGCACCCATGGCAACCAGGATGAAACCAAAGTACTGCAATCACTGGCCGCCAGCGAACTCTACCACCCACCCAAGGGCACCGGGCGCGATGATCACCAGGAGTTTTGTGATACATTAAAGCATGTGACGCAAAGTGCCTTTGAGGCTCTGCCAGCAGCAGATAAAGCCATGCATTTACTGGCTCGCCAATCTCTTAACGAGCGCGAAATCAAGCAGCTGCATAAAATACGCCTGCAACTCGGCGAAGACCCCCAGTCAAATGAGCTAAAAAACAAGATAAAACAACGACTTGTGGTCTAAGATAAGAAAAACAAAATAAGGCCAATAAACTCCAAATACTCTGGGACAAAGGCCTCTTAATTGGATATAATTGCGCGCTATTTTTTGGCGTCCCACTACAGAAAAGTACCTATGAGCGAAAACACCCAGAAGCAACAATCCGGCATTAAAGATTTAATCGCCAAAGGTAGAGAACAGGGATATCTCACCTACGCGGAGGTCAACGACCATCTGCCAGAGGATATAGCCGACCCGGAACAGGTCGAAGACATTATCCAGATGATCAACGATATGGGCATCACCGTTTTCGAAACGGCCCCAGATGCGGAATCTCTGTTGATGATAGCTGGCGACAATACACCAGATGAAGTAGCTGCAGCTGAAGCCGCTGCGGCCCTGGCCTCTGTAGAATCTGAACAGCATAGAACCACTGACCCTGTGCGCATGTATATGCGTGAGATGGGTTCTGTTGAACTGCTGACTCGCGAAGGCGAGATTGAAATTGCCAAACGAATTGAAGAGGGCACCAGAGAACTGATGTCCGCCGTCTCGGACTGGCCCACTACCGTGGCTGCCGTTATTGCCGAGTGGGACAATGTCGTGGCCGGCGAGCGCAAGCTGACCGATATTATCAGCGGCTACCTCAACCCCATGGAGCATGTGCCCTCGGCTCTAGCTCAGCAACAGGCCGCAGAAGCAGCTGAAGCTGAGAAGCTAGCCAATGGCGAAACCCCAGACGAGGATGAAGAGGAAGAGGAAGAATTCGAAGGCGGCCTGGACCCGGAAGAAGCCCAGCAGCGCTTTGAAGCAATTCGCGCCCAGCTAAAGAAAACCGATGCCTCCATAGCTCGCTATGGCCGCACCGGCAATGCCTCGGTCAAGAATCTTCAGGATCTGGCCGAACTGTTTAAATATCTTAAGCTGACGCCTCGCCAGTTCGACCCATTAATCTCCCTGGTGCGCAAAGCGGTAGAGAAGATTCGCGCAGAAGAGCGCAAAATCATGAAGCTCTGCATTCGCTATGCGAAGATGCCGCGCAAAGACTTTATCAAGGCCTTCCCAGGCAATGAGACCAATCTCAAGTGGACTGGCAAGCTAATCAAAGCCAATGACCCCTGGTCAGCTGGTATTGAGAACCAGGAAGTAGAGATTGTTAGAGCTCAGCGCAAACTGGCTCAGGTTGAACAAGAGAGTGGCCTGACTATTCTAGCGATTAAAGATATCAACCGCCGCCTCACCATTGGTGAAGCCATGGCCCGTCGCGCCAAGAAAGAGATGGTTGAAGCTAACCTGCGACTGGTAATTTCTATCGCTAAAAAATACACCAATCGCGGGCTGCAATTCCTAGATTTGATTCAGGAAGGCAATATTGGCCTGATGAAAGCGGTAGATAAGTTTGAATATCGCCGCGGCTACAAGTTTTCGACCTATGCCACCTGGTGGATTCGCCAGGCCATTACCAGGTCTATCGCCGATCAGGCGCGCACCATCCGCATTCCTGTGCATATGATTGAAACGATCAATAAGCTCAATCGTATCTCTCGCCAGATGCTCCAGGAAATGGGTCGCGAGCCCAGCCCGGAAGAATTGGCAGAGCGCATGGAGATGCCTGAAGATAAAATTCGCAAGGTACTAAAAATTGCCAAAGAGCCCATCTCCATGGAGACGCCCATTGGTGAAGACGAAGATGCCAGCATTGGCGACCTGATTGAAGATACCACTATAGCCCTGCCCGTTGACGAAGCAACCAAGCACAACCTGACCGAGTCAACCCGCGGCGTACTGGGCAGCCTAACAGCTCGTGAAGCCAAGGTGCTGCGTATGCGCTTTGGTATAGATATGAACACAGATCACACGCTGGAAGAAGTAGGCAAGCAGTTTGATGTAACCCGTGAACGAATTCGTCAGATCGAAGCCAAGGCGCTGCGCAAATTGCGCCACCCTACCCGCTCAGATCATCTGCGCAGCTTTATTGACGAGTAGGTTGACGAGCGCGTGACGCCGCCTTGCGGCAACGGACAAGATAACGCAGGATTTTTGCTGCAAGGTTAGGAGCCGCGCAGCGATTTGAGGGAGCATACTTAAAGTATGTGACCGAGATTAGCGAGCACGTGACGCCGCCTTGCGGCAACGGACAAGATAACGCAGGATTTTTGCTGCAAGGTTAGGAGCCGCGCAGTGATTTGAGGGAGCATACTTAAAGTATGTGACCGAGATTAGCGAGCACGTGACGCCGCCTTGCGGCAAAAAGACAAGTTAAAGGGCCCATAGCTCAGTTGGTTAGAGCAGTCGACTCATAATCGATTGGTCGTAGGTTCAAGTCCTACTGGGCCCACCATTTCACCTACGGTTCAATGCCGAACCCGTAGGACTAATCCAGGCAGTGCTCTTTATCTCAAATCACCACTGCCGTGGCGCTGCTAGAGCAGCTCCACCCTACTGGGCCCACCATTTCACCTACGGTTCAATGCCGAACCCGTAGGACTAATCCAGGCAGTGCTCTTTATCTCAAATCACCACTGCCGTGGCGCTGCTAGAGCAGCTCCACCCTACTGGGCCCACCATTTCACCTACGGTTCAATGCCGAACCCGTAGGACTAATCCAGGCAGTGCTCTTTATCTCAAATCACCACTGCCGTGGCGCTGCTAGAGCAGCTCCACCCTACTGGGCCCACCATTTCACCTACGGTTCAATGCCGAACCCGTAGGACTAATCCAGGCAGTGCTCAGTCCTTTTATAGGGAACTGGGAAAACCAGAACCAAAAAAAGCCCAGAGCAGTCACTACTCCGGGCTTTTTAATTGTTGGAACCGCTATTTTACTATTTGCTCTTAACTATTTTAGCTAGGTTCTATAGTTCCTGAGGGCTGAGATAGCCATACGCGAGGCTTGTCGCAGACCATCAGCTCAGAATAGAGAGATTGGGCAACCTGCATTCCGCCTTTCATCATCATATCATGGGCTTTACCTCGCTCCTCCATGCTCTCTGCAATGTAGACATTGTAGAAATCAGTTGTGCTGGCTCTGGCGTCTCCAACACCGGCAAACCAACGATAGGCACCCAAATTCATGCCTTTGTCAGTCATCCAGCTAATCCACTTCTTATCAGCTGCGGCCACATCCGCATAGCTCACGCCCTCGTTTAACTCACAGGCGTTAACCTGCAGATAACCTGCCTCTCCGAGCTTTGCATAGGGTTTAAGCTCCATACTGGTCAGCAGGGAGCTGGCACTGCAAGGTGCCACGGCACCAAATTTTTTCTGGAGTTTAGCGCCCTGAGCAAACCATTGATCTTTAACACGCCCCATGGTCTGATGATTTTCGGCAACCCCTAACCAAATATAATCGATTGAAAAGTCAGCGCCATTGTAGACAACTGGCTGCATAATATAGGCTTGGTAACCATCGGTAAATTTACCATCTACCCAGCTATCCCATTCACCGGCAACTTTTTTGACATCGCCAATATCTTTACCATCTGCAAATGAACACTGGAACATTTCAAGCGCAGCAAGGTTGGGAGCATGGTGGTCTGAAAAAGCAGGGGAAGCCAGCATTGCGACTAACAAAGATACAGCTATTATTATATTTTTCATCTGTGTTGACCTATTCACTATTAATTAAAGAGCAGGCAGTGTGACCCTAATTACTGCCAGTAGTCAACTGGCTAAGATTAAGAGAAGCAGCAAAGTTTATTTAGCCCTTGATAAGTCGCTGAATTAAGATAATCTAGCCCGTGAATTAACTACAAGATTTAAGACCAGTGCAAACAGCCATTAAAATTATAATCTTTGCAGTGTTAGCCGCCGTTGCAGTCTCGGTACCAGGAGTCTATAAATTCGCCGCCGACCTTTTTTGGTCCCCGCCCACCAGCTTCGCTGGTGTCTCCCTGGGCATGAGTAAATCGGACGTAATTTTTCACAAAGGTGCTGGTACCTGCTCTGAAAACCTATGTGAGATCGATAAGGTTAAAGCCATCTTGGATGCTGAGAAAAAAGTATCCCATTTTCTGATCGATCCGGAGCATATTGAGGCTGATTTTGCGTCGGTGGAAGGCATGCAGGCTAAGCTTGGTGAGGAAACAATACTCAGTGTGCATCAGGATTTAAGCCAGCGACGCTACAGCTATGCTGAACTACAAATCTCATTTTTATTCGACACCAATCAACTGGTGTCGGCAACCATTGGTCCAGTTATCTGGGGAGATTTGCCCCCTGTAGGGGAATACTATATTGCCGGCGAAAAAATCTGCCCCGGAGATGATTGCCCCTGGGATCCAGAATCACTGGCTCTCAAAGCTGATTTCAGCGAAAAGAATTACTCTGACCTGCTGCCAGAGTAATAATCTATTGGGGAATAGGTAGAGGCTTGTCTACGGGCTGGGTCAGCGCACCGGGCTCAACGGGCAAGCCAAAAATAGCACTATAGCCCTCAGTCTCTTCGCAATGGGCTATACCAGCTCTGCCAATTATCTTGGACCCAGGTCCGCAAACTATGGTCTCACCTGACTCATGCTCAGTTACCTTTAACTCACCACTGGTGATATAAATAAAAGAGTCAAAGTCATGCCAGTGAAAGTCGTTTTTTAGGGCCGGAAACTCTGATTTATACGCATGGTAGCCCGCCTCTGCAATTTGCGCATAGGCCTCTGCTTCGTCTTTGTAGCTGGTTACTGTTTGCATCTCACACCCCTATAGTTATTTTTTGAAAATACTAGCACCGGCCCATATAGGGGTCAAACTATATATCCTCATGTATCCAGATACCTGATGTGGCCTGGCAGTCCAGGGCATCCAGGCCCATGTGAATACATAGGCCAAGACCGACCAGCCTAGTTTTGGGGGCTATACAGAGTGCGCAATACAACAGAATAAACCCTAGCTGGTGCAGAGGATGAAAGCCTATGCTGCAACGGTTGGGGCTATATATAGGACTGGCCAGCAGATGGTCTATATCTACCAGCATGGTGGCAACCATAATCAGGTAGGCTAGAGTCCAGCCTCTGCGCCACCAGAGCATTGCCACCAGCGCAGGTACTATAAGATGCAGACTGATATGAAACATAGTTGGAACTGCTCGTAATTACTATTCCGCTTAAAAATAAGCGCTTTTAAATCAGTAATTTTAAATCAGCCATCTTATTCCACAGTGATGGTGATTTTTTCTGACATCACTGGCCTGGCATGGGGTACATGCAGATGGTTGCCCAGCAGTAGCTGCAAGCTGTGGACACCTGGCTCAAGCTCCAGAGTAGTTTCGGTCTGGCCCTTGCCAAAATGAATAACCTGAGCACTTGCAGGCAATGGCATATCCATAGCCGGAAGCTCTTGCAAATTAATTAACAGATGGTGGTGGCCACTATTGGCTCGCTCAGTGCCCGCAGGACTAATGGCCACATTGGAATTACCAAAACTTAGGGTAACCGGAGAACTGACCCTCTGCCCGTCCTGAGGCGATTTAATCCACACAACAGCATCGGCAGATACAGGGGATACCATAGTGGACTCTGCGCCCGACGCAAACAGCGACGAGGACATGGTAACTGTGAGTAGAAATACAGGTAGCAAATAGGGGTGCATGGCAACGGGTTCCTTTAATATCAGCGACTAGCTTCCCACCTTTTATCCCCTGTCGCAACCCGCAATGAGCCCAGTAAAGATTTTGCAGCAAACTATATAGTCAAACCGCAATCAGCAAAGGTTTGCTTATCATTGTTGTCGAACAACAGACTATATTTAGTCTTAACAGCATGGTATCTGACGATATAGTCACAGCCCGCAGTAATCTGAAAATCAACGCCCATCTGTTCACGAGCTTTCAGCATAAACTCTGCTGGCGGCAGGTCGGCCTTTAATCTGAGCATATCTGCACAGGCGGGAACATGGTTTTTCCGATCATTGGCAAACAGTGCTTTTTTAAAACCACTCCAGTCCATCGCACCGCTATCATGGGCATCGCGGAACGAGACTATATGATCTACCTCCAAAGAACTGCAGTTAGCGGCCGAATAGAAACCCACGGCGCTATAGGCTTTATAGCTATGGTACTTAAAGTCATCTTCATTAAATGGACGAACAGAGGAAGCGTAAGAAGAACTAACAATGGATAGCAGCAGAAACACCGAAACGGTTTTGGAATAAATCACCATAGTCAGTTACCTTCGCAGGGAAGATTAAAACGCATTTGCTATATGCGCGGGAAAACAATAACTAGCTTTTTTATCACTATCTCAGACGCAGTTGGTCTTTGCAAGCAGGGCGTTTTATTGGCTCAGGGCGTTTTATTGGCTCAGGGCGTTTTATTGGCTCAGGGCTGTTTGTTGGCTCAGGGCGTGTTATTGGCTCAGGGCTGTTTGTTGGCTCAGGGCTGTTTCAGCCTTTCCAGACAGATTAGCGGCGAAGTTCATAATATGGAATATACCGCTCTGCTCCTGGGTGCCTGATACCAGATGAGCACCAGGGCCGGTGGCGTAAACTGCAACATCTTCGCCAGAATGGCTCTCACTGCGTTTGGCTATCATTGCCTCCTGGTGAAAGCCGCTGCTCTGGGTATCTATATGAGTGAGATCAGCGCGCCCCATAAAGGGTTTTGTATAGTAGACTCTATCAGCATTGGTCTCATCGCCAAAGTCGTGAAATCCCGGGCCATTGGCATAGCTCAATGTTGTGTAGGGCAAACCATCCAGGCCTTTGGCCAGCTTCTCAGTGCCCACATCTACCACCTTGCCCAGTATCGGATTACCCCGCTTTGGGTAACCTGCTATGGTAAATACATGGCCATGGTCTGCAGTTACAATAATCAGGGTTTCGTCTGGGTTGCTGTGGTCCACTGCGGCCTGAATAGCACGGGAAAACTCTATGGTATCTGTCAGAGCATTGTAGGCGCTGTTGGCATGGTGACCATGATCAATACGCCCAGACTCAACCAGCAAAAAATATCCTTTGGGGTTTTTATCAAGAATATCTAAGCTGACTTTGGTCATTTCCGACAATGAGGGTTCGCCGCCAATATCATTGGCTCGATCGGCCTCGTAAAGCATATGGGACTCATTAAACAGGCCAAAAACCGGTACCTCGGAGTTAATATCCAGAGCATCGAACCCCTGCTGTCTGTCAATATAGACACCCTGGGGATACAGTGCCTGCCACTCTTTAATCAGGTTGCGTCCATCTGTGCGGTCTCCCTCTACAGGACTACTGGCGTCAAGGCTATTAGACTCAGCATCCCTTGGCAAAAAATGCCTGCGGCCGCCGCCCATAACCACATCGATACCATTGATATCAGCGCCCTCAAATCGCGCCTCGAGGTTGCCTTCAAAGTTAATTAGCTGCAGGGCAATATCTTCACAGCCTGCCACTACTGCTTCTAAAGGCATATTAGAAATATCCTCCCAGTCGCGGCTGGGCGACTTGGCATAGGCCGCCGCTGGTGTCGCGTGGGTGATACGGGCAGTGGATAGAATCCCGGTGGATAGACCAGCGATTTCCGCCAACTCCAGGGCGGTGATTAACTGATTGCCAGCCATTGAGCTGCAGTCTTCAAGGATTACATCCTCATCGACACCAACCACCCCCACATCGGTTTTAACTCCGCTGATTATGGCGGTCATGGTACCGGCTGAATCTGGCGTCTGGGCATCCACATTGTAGGTTTTCATCAATCCGGTAAAGGGAAAGTGACCAAAGCTAAGGCTGTGCTCCTCTCCCGCCATGCCTTTGCGCTGACCGTCCAGAATCCGTGCAGCAGTGGTGGTGGCGATGCTCATGCCATCGCCGACAAAAAGGATAATATTTTTTGCCCCTCCCCGGGTGCGACTGATGTTAGTCACTGCCTGATGAATATCCTCCACCTTAGCTGCGGACTGCAGATACCAACTATTGTCACTCTGACTTATCAGGTTACTGGAGGTTTTTTCACCAGAAACAATTGGCGCCGGTTTATTACAGGCCTGCAGGCAGATAGCTACCATAGCCAGAGAGAATATAAGGGGGGTTTTCATGGGCGTTTTGCAAAGCTCTTTTAGGGTTTTATACTGTGACCGAAACCATAGAATAGCCTTAGCAACCCTGCATCACAATCTCTAATTGCAGCTCAGCCTAGATAAAGAGTTGGCAGATACAAAATTTATTGGCCGCCTAGAGATCCAGCAGTTCATGGACCTCCAAATTATGGGCCTTGGCTAGTTTAAAGACCTGCCACAGAGAAACTATAGCAGTTGGGTCCTGCTCCATACGCTGATACTGGCGAATCGATATCTCATAGTCAGCCATATCTTCTTGAACCAGATTGCGGTTCTTGCGCAGCGACACAATACGAGCACAGAGCTTGCGCTGGAGTTGCATAAATTCATGGTAATAAACGGAGTCTGGGTTTGGCCTTTGCATGGTGCCTGTTCAATGTCCCTATTGAAATTTGTTGCCAAGGTTTGCATATTCAAATTTCAACCGACACGTCTAGCCTGGCTAAAAGCTGCCTAGGGGCCAATGTTGGAAGCTCTGGCTGCGATGGCTAAAGATCGAGTAACTCGTGAATATCCAAATCATGGGCCTTGGCCAGCTTAAACAGCTGCCACAGTGAGACTATGGCGGTGGGGTCTTGCTCCATGCGCTGGTATTGGCGCACCGACAGCTCGTAATCGGCCATATCTTCCTGTACCAGATTGCGGCTTTTGCGCAGCGACAGAATTCGTTCGCGCAACTTTTCCTGAAGCTGAATAAATTCTTGATAATAAATAGAGTCTGGATTTGGGCGCTGCATATCGTTTTGAATAAATTCTCTCTTGACCTTTCCCGCCAAGGTTGGCATATTCCTGCCTCGCCCAACACGTCGAGCATGGCGTAGCGGAGAAAGGAGCAAGTCCACCAAGGAGCAAAGTGGTGAAATATAAAGCGATCATTAGTTTAGTTATTATCTTTCTGCTGTCCGCCTGCACAGGCAACCCGAAGCAGGCCAGTTACTCAGTAGACCACTACGATCTGGCAAGAAGTGCCGTCTACACTCAGCGTGAACTTATCAATACCCAGCTTGCACAGTCCGCCAATGGGGCCTCTGAGCAGCGCAGCCCAAGACAGACAATGTTATTGCTCAGCTACTGCGATCTAATAGACAGGCGCACTATCTACGCATCGAATCTACCTGGGTACTGCGCCCAACAAGATATGCAGACTCGCCACTGCACAAGCGCATTTCACCGCTGCCTTAAAAGTTGCGAACTTCGCAGTAGCGACTGCGTGCGCTGCGAGCAACCAGCCATAGACTGTATAAATCTGTCAGAGCATTAACCTGTACCGCTAATAACCTGTACCGCTAATAACCTGTAGTACGTATAACCTGCAGTACCTTGGGCCCCGATCGCAAAGCCACCGTCTGGCAATACCGCGGCACTATTGGGGCCATTTTTTTAGTCCTCAGCCCTCGATCCGGCAACCAAACTCCTGCCCTGCATCCAACAGCCAGAGGGCAATATAGTCAGCAAAACTGCGTCGCACAATCAAGTCAAAGGAACCATCCGATTTATTGCTCACCACTGCGGTGGCTTTGGCAAAGGTGGTTTGGGTACAGTGCCCAGAATCTTTACTGGCCCGCGACCAGGCGGCAAAATCATAGACCGATGATTTCTTCAGCAGAGTCTGCAGAGCGTCCTCTGCACCGCGCAGATTGATCAGCGTCTGACCACCACTGACATCAACTATAGAGATATGGCCAGACAGTACTTTGCGCAGTGCGGCTTCTAGCTCTGCAGCCTCTGTTCGGCTCACCAGCATCCACTCATCCGGGCCCAGCCAGTAGATAGCCGCCTCCTGACTGCAATTATAGGTGCCGGGCTCTGTCGGCAGTGCAATGTCCAATACCTGGCTGATGCCGTTAACAAAATTCTGGTCCTGAGCGCTGCCCCGCAGGTTGAGGTGGCTGCAGACTGGTGCTTCTTTAACTACCAGCGCAAAGTCCACATCGCCATTAAATAGTTCTGCTCTCTGCCCCTTACTTTGGTGACTGGAGAGCTTGTGAAAATACTGCAGTGGCGACTCTATTGAGATATTCACTGGATTACTGGACATTTTGACGCTCCCCTTTGGGATCATAGAATACAGAACTAACAATCTCCGCAGCTATGGTGCGGCCATCGGCCAGAGGACAGTGCACAGTCTGCCCCAGACGGCTATGGCCACCTTTAACCACCGCCAAGGCAATGGAGTGGCCCATATTGGCGCTGTAATAGCTGGAGGTCACATGGCCCTGCATAGACATAGGAATAGCTTGCTGGGGGTCAAAAACTACCTGAGCACCCTCGGGCAGCACCTGGGTGCCATCCAGGGTTTTAAGGCCCACCAATTGCTTGCGGTCTGCCCGCACTGAGTCACTGCGCTGCAGTGAGCGTTTGCCTATAAAACTAAAGCTTTTATTTTTGCCTACTACCCAATCCATATTCATATCTGCTGGGGTCATAGAGCCATCTGTATCCTGGCCAACAATAATAAAACCCTTCTCGGCGCGCAGCACATGCATGGTCTCGGTGCCATAGGGGGTAATATCAAACTCCTCCCCTGCTGCTATAAGCGCCTCCCAGAGATAACGGCCATATTGGGCGGGCACATTTATCTCGTAGGATAATTCGCCGGTAAAGCTGATGCGGAAAACCCTGGCCTGCACACCGGCCACAGTGCCATCTCGCCAGTCCATAAACTGAAACGCGTCCTGATCCAGGTCTATATCATCGCAAACCTGAGCCAGCACTTTGCGGGCATTGGGGCCTGTAATGGTAGCCGTGGTCCAATGGTCAGTGACCGAGGTGAAATAGACCCTGAGATCCGGCCATTCGGTTTGCTGCCAAAGCTCCAGCCAGGCCAACACGCCTGCCGCCCCGCCGGTGGTAGTAAACATTAGATAATGGTTGTCACCCAGACAGGCGCAGACGCCATCGTCAAAGATCATGCCATCTTCTTTCAACATAACCCCATAACGACATTTCCCCGGCGCCAACTTCAGGTAGGAGTTGGTATAGATGCGGGTAATAAATTCAGCCGCGTCCGGGCCCTGAATATCGATTTTACCCAGAGTACTGGCATCCAGAATACCCACAGAATTGCGCACCGCCAGGCATTCCCGGTTGACCGCATCCTGCATAGACTCGCCAGACTGGGGGAAATACCAGGGTCGTTTCCACTGGCCTACATCCTCAAACTCAGCCCCCTGTTGCTGGTGCCAGCGATGTACTGCTGTGTAGCGTTCAGGGTCAAACAACCCAGCCACATCAGCACCGGCAATAGCGCCGAAAGTGGTCGGGCTATAAGATGGGCGAAAAATGGTGGTGCCTGTCTGCTCAATACTTTGACCCAGAGCATTAGCCAGTATGGCCATACCATTAATATTACCTAGCTTGCCCTGATCTGTGCCAAAGCCCATAGCGGTATAGCGCTTTATATGCTCCACCGACTTAAAGCCCTCTCGCACGGCCAGCTCAATGCCACTGGCACTCACATCCAGCTGCATATCCACAAACTGACTGGGTGCACGGCTGGTGGCCTTGGTGTGGGGCACCAGAAACAGCGCCTGGGGCGGCTGTTCGCTGTATTCCTCAACCTGCGGCATGGGAAAATGCACAGCACCATCACCACAGCCCACTAGTTTCGCTGCCTCTGCTCCAGCGCTGGCTCCTTCGGCAATACAGTCTGCCAGACTGTAGGTACCACCACAGGCCCCTACCGAGCGCTCCTGTTGTACTGACTTGCCTGGCTTAAAGCCAATAATTGCCTGGTCCCAGACCGGCTTGGCGCCAGTGTGAGAACTCAAGTGAATGGCCGGGCTCCAGCCTCCGGAGCAGGCGATCAGATCACAGACCAATTTTTGCACAGCGCCGGTAATCTCAGTGCCATCAGCATTGAGCGGAGCAATTAATGCGCGCTTAACCCGCTTGCCTCCCTGAGCTTCAATCACAGCAGAACCAGCTATCACCAAAATACCCAGATCCTTGACCTCTTGCACAATCTGGCCATTGGGTGCGGGCCTGCTATCGACCACTGCGACTAAAGCACGGCCAGTTCTATGCCAATCTATAGCAGTTTGGTAGGCGTTATCATTGGTGGTGAACAGCACCATTCTCTGGCCCGGAGCTACAGCATAGCGATTGATGTAGGTGGACACAGAGGAGGCCTGCATAACTCCAGGAATATCATTGTGGGCAAACACCAGTGGCCGCTCAAAGGCACCGGTAGCCAGAATTACCCGCTTGGCACGTACCCGATGTAAACGCTGGCGAGAGCCGGAGGCAGCGCTGATACCCAGGTGATCAGTGCGGCGCTGCAAAATGCCCAGGAAGTTATGGTCGTAGTAACCAAACACTGTGCTGCGGGGCAAAGTCTGCACATTGGAGAAGCCATTGAGCTCGGCGACCAGTTCATCAACCCAGCTGGTCGCTGGCTGACCATCAATACTGTTGGTCGAGGCCAACAAACTACCACCAAATTCATTTTGTTCGTCGGCAATAATCACTCTGGCACCAGCGCGGGCGGCCTCTCGGGCTGCGACCAATCCAGCCGGACCTGCACCCACTACCAGCAGGTCACAGTGCTGATTAAGTTTGTCGTAGTGATCTGGGTCATCCTGCACAGGTGCACTGCCAAGACCTGCTGCCTTGCGAATAAAATGCTCGTAGGTCATCCACAGTTTGGCGGGATACATAAAGGTTTTATAGTAGAACCCAGGTGGCATCATGCGCCCAAACCAACCGGTAATACTCATCAAATCAAAGTTTACGCTGGGCCAGCCATTGACCGAGGCAGACTCAAGGCCCTCGTAGAGTTCAACCTGAGTGGCTTTTAAGTTGGGCACAGTGGCCGCACCTGAACCAATCTGCATAATGGCATTGGGCTCTTCAGCACCATGGCCAACAATGCCACGGGGGCGGGAGTACTTAAAGCTGCGACCCACCAGATTAACACCATTGGCTAACAGGGCCGAAGCCAGCGTATCGCCAGCAACCCCCTGCATCTGTCTGCCGTTATAGGTGAAGTTGATGGGACTGTCACAGTCAATGCGACCCTTGGAATTAAGGCGATTTATCTGACTCATTGGACTGCTCCCTGAGCTCTGACCTGGGGCTGCTCACCGACTTTGTAGGTCTCTAAAATCTCGTAGCTCAGGGTGTTGCGGGTCGCATAAAAATACCTTCTACAACCCACAGCGTGATACCACATCTCATGGTGGATACCTCTGGGATTCTTGCGGAAGAACAGGTAGTCGCCCCAGTCTTCGTCACTCAGGGCCTCTGGCTCTAATGGCCGCACAATATGAGCTTCGCCACTGTAGCTGTACTCTTCTTCTTCGCGGTCTTCCCGGCAATGGGGACAGTGAATTAATAACATAGGAATAAATTCTCTCAGTGAGCCACACCGGCAGCGCCATGCTCATCAATCAGCGCTCCAGTATTAAATCGGTCAACATTAAAGGCCGCTGCCAATGGGTGGGGATGGTCATTGGCCACGGTATCGGCAAACACATAGCCAGAGCCTGGAGTAGCCTTAAAGCCACCTGTGCCCCAGCCACAGTTGAAATAAAGTCCGTCGACTGAGGTCTTGCTGATAATCGGACAGGCATCGGGGCAGGTATCCACCACACCACCCCACTGGCGATTCATACGCACCCGACTAAAGGCCGGAAACAGTTCGCAGATCGCCTGCAATGTATGTTCTATAACATGGAATGAACCGCGCTGGCCGTAACCATTGTAACCATCGACACCGGCACCAATCACTAGATCGCCCTTGTCAGACTGACTGATATAACCGTGCACTGCATTGGACATAACCACTGTATCCAGACAGGGTTTTACCGGCTCTGATACCAGTGCCTGCAATGGTCGCGACTCTACCGGTAGCCTCAGACCAGCCATTGCGGCTACAACGCCGGAATTACCGGCAGTCACACAGGCCACTTTGCGAGCACCTATAAAGCCCTGAGTGGTTTCAACTCCCACCACTGCACCATTTTTGCGGCGAATACCAGTGACTTCAGTCTCCTGAATCAGATCCACCCCCAGGGCGTCGGCACCACGGGCATAGCCCCAGGCCACAGCATCGTGGCGGGCTGTGCCGCCCCGCGGCTGCCATGAGGCGCCCAGGATCGGATAGCGGCAGTCTTTGGAAATATTAATCAGCGGGGCTATTTCTTTGATCCGCTCTGGGGTTACCACTTGGCCATCTATACCATTTAAACGGTTGGCATTGACCCGCCGCTCAATATCGCGCATATCCTGAAGGTTGTGACCCAGGTTAAGCACGCCGCGCTGGCTGAACATCACGTTATAGTTGAGTTCCTGACTAAGCCCTTCCCAGAGCTTGAGCGACAGCTCGTAGAGCTGGGCTGCTTCATCCCAGAGATAGTTAGAGCGAATAATGGTGGTATTGCGGGCTGTGTTACCACCACCCAAATAGCCTTTCTCGATAACTGCGACATTGGTAATGCCATGGACTTTGGCAAGGTAGTAGGCTGTGGCCAAACCATGTCCGCCACCACCTACAACAATCACATCGTAGTCGTCTTTGGGCTTGGGGCTGCGCCACAGATTTTGCCAGTTTTCATGGTAGCTCAGGGCGTTTTTAAACAGGCTAAAGCCAGAGTACTTTTTCATTGATTCAACTCTAAGGAATGACTGATGATAGCTGGCATTGGAGCAATTTATAAGGGCTAGTCGATAGAACAAAACTGACAATTACAATGCTAAAAGCGACAATAACCGACGAAATCGACTAAAAATTAGCCAAAATGGCATTATGGTTCAACAGCGACGGCCAATCTGTTGTATATATGCGCCGCCAAACTTAAAATAGTGCCTTTTCGGGATAGACAGATTATGCCCAAATCCGCCGCCAGCAACCTCCAGCCCTCACCCAGTTTATCTGTGGGTTTTGTGCTTATGCCAAGCTTTACCCTGCTGCCTTTCTCAGCGTTTATCGATGCATTGCGCCTAGCCGCCGACGAAGGGGATCACAGTGAACAGATTCACTGCCGCTGGACCATTATGGGCCCCAATCTAAACCCTATTAACTCCAGCTCTGGGGTGACTGTGCAACCCTGGGAAACCTATCGCGATCCAGCTGAGTTTGACTATATTGTGGTGGTGGGCGGTCTACTCTCAGAGACCTTGTCTGGCAGCCAGCACCTGATTGATTATCTGCAGCGAGCCAATCAGGCTCACACACCTATTATTGGGCTCTGCACTGGCTCCTTTGCCATGATCCGAGCTGGTCTGATGCACAACCGGCGCTGCTGTGTCAGCTGGTTTCACCACCGCGATCTCAGCGATCGCTACACAGATGTTATGCCTGTGGCTGATCAGCTATTTGTTGACGATGGTGATCGAATTACCTGTGCTGGGGGCGCCGTGGCCGCGGATCTAGCCGCCTATATTATTGAGCGCCACCTGGGCCAAAGCTGGGCGAGAAAAAGCTTGCGTATCTTGGTGATGGACAGCCCCAGACCTGCAAATGCACCCCAGCCACAGCCTACCTCGGACTATCAGGTAGAAAATAAATGGGTGGTTAAGGCGCTGCTGCTGATGGAACAAAATCTCAGCCGCCCACTGGCTACTGATGAGATCGCTCTGCGTATTAATATCTCCAAGCGCCAACTAGAGCGATTATTTCTGGCCGACACTGGTGAGAGTTTACAAAAGTTTTACCGCAAGATTCGCCTGAGCTACGCCCTTTGGCTACTGCAAAATACCCAGCGCTCGATCACAGATATTGCCCAGGAATGTGGTTTCGCAGATACAGCCCACTTTTCTCGTGCCTTTCGCAGCGCCTTTGCAACCAGACCCACGGAGTATCGCAACCAGTAACCAGACTGTTAGGCCAGTGCCCGCCGCTCGTTGCTAGGTGGCTTGCCATACAGGTCACTGTAGCACTTGCTGAAATGAGGTGCGGTAGAGAACCCACAGCTGATAGCCACATCGATCACAGGAATAGAGGTTTGCAACAGTAGCAACCTGGCCCGGGATAGACGCAGCTCCAAATAGTAGCGAGACGGCGCGCAGTGCAGATAGCGATTGAACAGCCGCTCCAGCTGGCGTCTTGAAATGCCCACATAGTCTGCCACCTCATCCAGACTCAGCGGTTCTTCAATATTGGTTTCCATCAATGTGACTGCATCTACCAGTCGCGGCTGACTGGCACCAATCAAATACTGCAGTGGCGCACGCTGGGGATCTTTCTCGGTGCGCACCCTGTCACAGGTAAACTGCTCTGAGATCTGTTGCACCAGCTGGTGGCCATGAATACTGGCCACTAGATTGAGCATCAAATCAATGGAGCTAATGCCACCGGAACAGGTGTAGCGATTGCGGTCAATTACAAATAGGCTTGAGGAAATATTCAGCTTGGGAAACTGTTCGCGCATGCTGGCAATATTTTCCCAGTGGATGGTACTTCGATAACCATCGAGTAACCCAGCGGCTGCTAGAACATAGCTGCCTGTGCACATGCCTCCCAGAGGAATTTTTTTCTTGTCCATGGCGCGCAGTGCATCGACAACTGGTTTGGTGCAATAGTTTTTAATATTGTACCCACCGCAAACCATCAGCACATTCATATCCCCCAGGGATTTAATGCTGCCATCCAGCACTAACTCAATACCAGAACTGGAGATCACAGGCTCACCATTAAGACTAAATACAGAGTACTGATATAGCTCTCTGCCGCTTAGCCTATTGGCCATACGCAGTACGGAAACAGCATTAGAAAAAGTACTTAGGGTGTACTCTGGCATCAAAAGAAAGCCCACATGCAAGGTTATATTTGCATCCGAGTTTTCAACCTCAACTGCATCTACGGTATCTACCATATCAACAATCCTTTCGCGGGAGTTCGCTTTATTAACTGCGTTTATTATTATTTATTAAGGCTTTAAAAAAGCCTTAATTCAGCTTGCTACTTTTCGCGATTATAGGCCCATAACCTGCTGTATAAGAAGGCTTTTTTGTGTCAAAAGCCAAAATATTTTGCTGCTATGAAATTTATCGGCGGCGGCGTTTGCGACCGGTTCCGGAATTTTCAGCAACCACCTTGGGCTCAGGCCTGACAACCACAGAAAACAGGTTGGGAAAGGCGTCGGTTTTATTGGGAAAGGCCATGGCATCGACAAAATAATCCTGGAATTTTGGCTCCATGGCAGTTTCAATTTTCTCGATATTTTTGACCAGGTTTTCAATCCTGTCCCGCGACTGACTGTTTAACAGGGCTATGCGAGCGCCAGTGCCAGCCGCATTGCCGGCGGATGACACCTGCTCTAAAACCGCGTCGGGAATCAACCCCAGCACCATGGCATGCTGCACATTAATATGACTGCCAAAGGCACCGGCAAGACGAATTCGATCGACAGTTGCTGTGCCTATATGGTCCATCAAAAGTTTGACCCCGGCATAGAGTGCCGCCTTGGCCAACTGTATCTGGCGAATATCATTTTGTGTGACCACAATTGACGCTTCGTCATTTTCAGGACTGTGTAAAACATAGGACCAGGTGCGGTCGTTTTGAATCACGCGATCAGTGCGGCTACTGAGGTCACCATCAACAATACCGTCCACAGTGACTATGCCTGCCAGATACATCTCGGCCACCACCTCGATAATGCCTGAGCCACAGATGCCGGTAACCCCATGGTCCTGTATAGCCTGGGCAAAGCCATCCTCATCGGACCACAGGTCCGAGCCAATAACTTTAAACCGCGGCTGCAAGGTTTGCGGGTCGATGCGCACGCGCTCAATGGCACCTGTGGCTGCACGCTGGCCGCAACTTATCTGGGCACCCTCAAAGGCAGGACCAGTGGGACTGGAACAGGCCAGCAGGCGGTGTCGATTACCGAGGACAATTTCAGCATTGGTACCCACATCCACCAGCAGGGTCATGCTGTCCTGATTCTGAGGCTCTTCGGCAAGAATAACGCCGGCGGTATCGGCGCCAACATGACCGGCAATACAAGGCAACACATAGAGTCGGCCACCTTCATTAATTGTTAGCCCCATATCAGAGGCGGGCACTTCCACTGCTGCATCAGTGGTCAGGGCAAAAGGAGCGCCGCCCAATTCAACCGGGCTAATGCCCAGCAAAATATGATGCATAACCGGGTTAGCCACCAATGTAATTTCAAGAATATCCTCTACCCTGGCATCGATTTTCTCTGCCACCTGAACAAACAGCTGGTTGAGCGCCTCGCGGATTACATGGGTCATCTCCTCCGCACCCTCAGGATGCATCATCACATAAGACACGCGACTCATTAGGTCTTCGCCAAAGCGAATCTGCGGATTCATCAGACTGGCGCTGGCCAGCACCTCGCCGGAACCCAAGTCACAGAGATGGGCGGCAATGGTAGTGGAACCCACATCCACGGCCACACCATAGGCGCGATCTCTAAAGCCAGGCCAGAGAGCAATAATCTGTTGGTTTTTATGCACAGCCACGCTGATGCCACGCTTGCCTTCGGTCAGGGCTGGCTGCAGAGTTTTTAATAGGCGGCTGTCGCAACCCAGATTAGGCAGCTGCCAATCCTGTTCCAGTGTTTCTACCAGACGCTGCAAGTCCCCCTTGGGCACATGCATATCTGGCTCTTCGACCTGCACATAATAGAGTCGGGTCGCCGGGTCTAATTCTATATCCCTGTATTCCGCCTCTTTGCGCACAATCTGTCGATGTACCTGTGACTCCGGGGGTACATCAATGACTACATCGTCGAGCAATAATGTGTGGCAACTGAGGCGGCGACCATTGGCCAGGGGAGTTTTGCGCTCACCGTATTTAATTTCTGTCGCGCAGACCGGCGATAAATGGCTGCTGTGGGATTCAATTTGATGCTTGGTAAAAGAGCCCTCAGCACAGACTATCTGGCAGCGACCGCAAAGACCGCGACCGCCACAGACAGAATCAATATCCACGCCCAATACCCGCGCTGCATGGAGCAGCGGCGTGTTGACCGGAAAACTGCCGCGCCGACCAGAGGGGGTAAAGACTACCTTGACCATGTCTTGCACTGTATGACTATCCTCTTCTGCGACGTCCGCCTCTGGCTCGACCTTCACCCTCGGCAACTGGTTCCCGGTATGCTTTTATCCAGTTCGCGCAATTGGGATCATGGCCCATCATGACATCACCGCCACGCACCGCAGCCATCACTTCTGGGTGCAGTGGGCTGGTGATTGCTGAGGTCATACCAGCACCCATAGCCATGGTTAAAAACGCGCTGTTAATGCCATTGCGGTTGGGCAGGCCAAAGCTGACATTGGAGGCACCGCAGGTGGTGTTTACTTTAAGTTCTTCCCGCAGACGACGGACCACATGCATCACTTGCAAACCAGCAGTGTTAATGGCACCAATAGGCATCACCAGTGGATCCACCACTACATCGCTGTGATGAATACCATAGTCTGCGGCGCGCTCAACAATTTTCTTGGCCACGGCAAAACGCTCGTCCGGATCTTCAGAAATACCGGTTTCATCATTGGAGATGGCAACCACTGAGGCACCGTATTTGGCCACTAGAGGCAGAACTCGCTCTAGCACTTCATCTTCACCGGTGACAGAGTTGACCAGCGCCTTGCCCTGATACACCGCCAAACCGGCTTCCAGTGCTTCAATAATAGAGGAGTCAATACTCAGGGGAACATCGGTAATCGACTGCACCAACTGAATGGCTTCGGCGAGAATACGCGGCTCATCAGCCAGAGGAATACCTGCATTCACATCCAGCATCTGGGCACCAGCGGCAACCTGAGCCAGGGCGTCGGCTTCCACACGACTGTAATCTCCCACCTTCATTTCTTCGGCCAGTATTTTGCGGCCAGTGGGATTGATGCGCTCACCGATAATTACAAAGGGCTGATCAAAGCCGATTTTGACCTCTCTGGTGGCGGAACTGATAGTCGTGATGGTCATGCTGTTCTCCAAAAATTAACGATTCGGGTGCCAGGGGGTTCGATCTCCCAGCACTTTGGTTTTTTCTACAATCTCGGCAATACGCTCTTCCTGGCGGTAAGCCATAATGTGCACGCCGCTGGCCCCTTCGATGTCTTTGATCTCATTGATCATATCGATACAGATATTGACCCCTTCCTGCTTCTGATCTTCGGCGCCTGCCAGACGTTTGATAATGGCGTCAGGGATATGCACACCAGCCACATTGTTGCGAATCCACTCGGCAGATTTGGCCGAGGCCAATGGGCCCACACCAGGTAAAATAAATACTTTTTCGTGCAACCCCATATCCCGCACTTTGGCCATATATGTTTTTAGCATCTCTATATCAAAACAGTATTGGGTCTGCACAAATTGCGCTCCCGCCGCCACTTTTTTCGCTAGCCTCAGAGGACGATAGTCAAAAGGTGGCGCAAATGGATTGGCCGCTGCGCCGAGAAAAACCTGTGGCGGTGAACTGAGCTTTCGACCGCTGAGAAACTGTGCATCGTCGCGCATGCCACGAATCATTTGCAGACTGGTCATGCAATCCATATCAAATACTGGCTTGGCCTCGGGGTGGTCGCCAGACTGCACACCGTCGCCCGTTAAACAGAGAATATTTGAGACTCCCATGGCTGAAGCGCCCAGCACATCACCCTGCATGGCAATACGGTTTTTATCGCGACAGGAGATTTGCATAATCATGGAGTAGCCACTGCGGGTCAGCAAGGCGCACATGCCTACACTGGACATATGGCAGTTTGCCCCGGAGCCATCGGTGGCATTAATAGCATCCACATAGCCATCAAACAGTGCTGCTCTGCGATAAACCTCCATGGGATCTGCGGAGTCTGGCGGCGCAATCTCTGCGGTAACCGCAAAATGCCCTGCGCGCAACACCCGCTCAAAGCGGCCCGGAGAGTCATGGCCCGGCAGTATTGGCAGGTTCTCCCCCGCTATGGGTTCGTCGTCAAACATCATGACTCTGAGACTCCTGATTTTCGCCGCACTGCACGTAACCAGGCACTAGTGCCCTTATGACGCACATCGACCGGCGGCTGAATAACTTGTATACCAGTCTCAAGGTTGCCTATGCGCCGGCTACCTTCCCAGGATGTTACCCAGACGCAGACCATATCCGGGTCAACCTCACAGTGGCCATTGCTGCGCACTCCGCCGCAGGGGCCATTGCGCAGGGTCTTGGGGCAGTTCATTGGGCAGGCCATTCCGGTTTCACCCAGGCTGCACTGGCCACAGGACTGAGAGTCAAAAAGAAACCCTTTAACCAGTTTTTCCACTGCGGCAAAGGTGCCGTCTATGCGCTGATAACCCAGACGATCGAGGACCGGATGCAGAGCCACCAGACAGGCTTCCAGGGCTTTATAAACCCAGCGCAGCCAACGGGCGTTTCTCACTGACCAGTAACGAACCAGTTTCATGGGTTTTGTTCCTTGAGACCTTTGGCGGCCACCAGAGCAGCAATATCGGCATTGGAATAGGCGGCTTCGATGGCTTCAGCAAATTGCTGGGCAATATCCTGAGGGCTACCCTCGGCTTCTATTTTACTGGTCACCCTGCGCCAGTCTTCAAGATATTCATCACTGCCACCTTTGCCTGCACGCATAGCGGCGCGATCTATGGCCGCCTGAAACCTATGACTAAGCATAGCTTTACCGCGCACACGCCCACTCTTGACCAGGATCTGTGCTGGAATATCGCGCCAATAGACTTCGATTTTTTGCATGCCGTCAGCCCCTATACAAGCTTGAGTATCTGCTCTTGTAGACCAGTCTCTAAATCACCATAGCCGCTGTGCTCATGGCGAAAGTTTAAATCTAAAAATTCTGCTGCAGCGCGGGCCTGTTCTACCAGCTCTGCATCCTGACGCTGGGACAGGTAAACCAGGCTGGTGTAATGGGCAAAATACTGATCACGCAGCTCGGGATGCCTATCCAGTTTCAAACCTCTTATCACCAGCCGGTCAAAATGTTCGACCAAAAAGTCGGTCAAATAAAAGCTGCCAAGCTCTGCGGCAGCCATCTGAGTAAAGCGTTCTTCACCGGCAAAAAACGAGTAGCAGTGGGCGCCCGGAAGTCGCTCAATGCCCTCTTTGGCCAATAAAGTATCAATGGCTCCGCCGCTGCCGCAGTCAGCATAGGCGACAAAAATGTTTTTATAATGCTGGCGATTTTGCTCGATCTTGGCGGCCAGCTTATCTGCAATTAGTTTGGGTCTATTGTGGAGCTCTGCATCCAGACATTGCAGATCCATATGTTCCCAACCATTTAACTTCTGCAGCCAGACAATCTCACGGGCCAGTGCGCCACAGGCAATCACCAGCAGGCGCCCAGGAGCTTGCTCACTGGCCAGTGCCATTAGGCCGGCTCTAGTGCTCTGCGCTCTGCGACCAGCCGAATTGCTGTTGTCGCTGCATCTGCGGCATCGCGGCAGTAGGCATCTGCTCCCACAGCTTCACCAAATTCTTCGTTCAGCGGCGCACCGCCTACCATCACTATATATTTGTCTCGCAGGCCCTGATCTTTAAGGGCATCAATCACCACTTTCATGTAGGGCATGGTAGTAGTCAGCAGTGCGGACATGCCTAAAATATCTGGCTGGTGACGCTCTAGGGCGGCAATATATTCCTCAACGGAATTATTGATGCCCATATCATGAACTTCAAAACCGGCACCCTCCATCATCATGGCCACCAGATTTTTGCCTATGTCATGGATATCGCCTTTTACCGTGCCAATCACCATGGTGCCCACTGGTTTAGCGCCAGTTTCCGCCAGCAGCGGCTTGAGAATCGACATGCCACCTTTCATGGCATTGGCCGACAGCAATACCTCTGGCACAAACAGGATACCGTCGCGGAAGTCGATACCTACAATGGTCATACCATCAACCAGAGCCTCGCCAAGCACTTTTTCTGCGGACCAACCGCGGTCAAGCAGGATGGTGGTGCCCTCTTCTATCTCTTCTTTCAGGCCATCGTAGAGATCGTCATGCATTTGCAGCACCAGATCTTCGTCGGATAATTCTGCCAGTACAATATCGTCTTCATCAGACATCTGTGGTAACTCCCAATTTGGTATTGCTTAGTAATCTCGATCTTCGAACGACCCTTTGCGTCGCGCCATAAAGTCCAGCAATGCTTCATCAACCGCCGGGTCAATGGCTGGGGCCTGATATTCGTTGAGCATTTTTTTCCACAGAACATTGGCACGCTGGGCTGTATCCAGTGAGCCATCCACCTGCCACTGCTCATAGCTGTTGTTATCGGCAACGGTTGAACGGTAGAAAGCCGTTTCAAAGTTTTTCAGGGTGTGGGCTGAGCCCAGATAATGTTTGCCCGGGCCCACTTCACGAACCGCATCCAGGGCCTGCCCATTCTCGGACATATCCATACCGCCCAACAGCACTGAGATCATGCTGGCCTGGTCGGCATCCATAATAAATTTCTCATAGCCCATGGCCAGACCACCCTCCAGCCAGCCTGCGGTATGTAACATAAAGTTGACTCCAGCCAATGCTGAGGTCTGCAATGTGTTGGCCGCTTCATAGGCTGCCTGGGCATCTGGCAGCTTGGAGCCGGTAAGGCCACCACCGCTTCTGAAGGGCACGCCAAGGCGGCGAGCCAGTGCTGCGGCTGCATAGATCACCTGGCTGGGCTCTGGGGTACCAAAGGTCGGTGCACCGGTGGCCATAGACACAGCTGCGGCAAAGGTGCCAAAGATCACTGGTGCCCCGGGACGACAGAGCTGGGTAAAGGCAATGCCCGCCATGGCTTCAGCCAGAATCTGGGTAACAGTGCCTGCGGTGGTCACCGGCGACATGGCACCGGCAAGAATAAAGGGTGAAATCACTGTCGCCTGATTATTGCGCGCATAGACCTTGAGAGAACCGAGCATGGTGCCATCAAAGGTCATGGGTGAATTCACATTGATCAGACTGGTTAATACACAGTTTTGATCGACAAACTCGTCGCCAAATACCAGCTTGGCCATATCCACTGTGTCCTGGGCGCGCTCATGGTGGGTTACTGAACCCATCAATGGCTTGTCGCTGTACTTGAAATGGCTGTAGACCATATCGAAGTGACGCTTGTTTACCGGCAGGTCTACTGGCTCACAGATGGTGCCGCCAGAATGATGGATACCTGGGGCCATATAGGCCAGTTTGACAAAATTATTGAAGTCGTCGATGGTCGCGTAGCGTCGGCCCTGGTCAATATCATGGACAAAGGGTGACCCATAGGCTGGTACCAGTACGGTGCGCTTGCCGCCAATAATCACATTGCGTTCCGGGTTGCGGGCATACTGGGTATATTCACTGGGCGCGGTGGCCTGAATAATGGAACGGCACAGCCCCTTAGGGAAATGCACTCTGGTGCCCTGCACATCGGCGCCCGCTTGTTTCCACATCTCAAGGGCTTCGGGATCATCGAGAAAATCGATACCGATCTCTTCCAGCAGAATATCCGCATTGTCTTCAATCAGCTGCAGATTCTCTTCGCTGAGATACTCAACGTAGGGAATTTTGCGCTCGATAAATGGCTTGGTTGCAACCACCGCATTAGCGCGGGCCTCACGGCGCCCTTCACGGCCACCAGCATCTCGCCCTGCTCTTCTTCGCCCAGTTCGTTCTGTCATAAGTCTGTATCCTTTAGAGCACTTTTAAAGCTCTTCTGTTCGATCATGATCGGGCGCAGTCTGTGCCTGTTTAACCCGCGCCGCATAGTGTTTTGCGACAGGCTAATACCAGTCTACGACGCACCTGAAACCTAAGCGGTTAAGCAGCTATTGGCCGCATCAAAAGGTGATTCTTCAATCACCGTTGCCCTGTAGCGCTCACCGAGAATCTCAATCTCCAATTCTGTGCCTATGGCACCAAATTCTGTCTTAACCATTCCTAGTGCCAGGGACCTGTTGGTGCGGAAGCCAAAGCCACCAGAGGTCGCCCTGCCCACTAGCTGGCCGTCCCTGTAGAGCCCTTCTGAACCGCGGGCATCCGCATCAGTCACGCCGTGCACTTCCAGGGTGGCGAAGCAGTTGGCAAAGCCTTTTTCCTGCCAGGCCAGCAGCGCCTGCTTACCCACAAAGTCACAGTCTTTATCCAGCTTTACAAAACGGTGTAAACCAGACTCCAGGGCCGAATATTCAATGGACATCTCCCGGGGTATCAGACGGTAGGATTTTTCCAGTCGCATGCTCTCCATGGCGCGGATACCAAAGGGCTTGATATCAAACTCAGCACCGGCCTTCATCAGCTCGTCGAAGATATAGTTTTGCATTTCGATGGGGTGATGCAGTTCCCAGCCTAGCTCACCGACAAAGTTAACCCTCAGGGCTTCAGCCTGGGCATAGCCCACATTGATCGATTTTCCCGTAAGCCATTTAAAGCTGTCGTTGGAGAGGTCAGTATCAGTAAGCTTTTGCAGTACATCCCGAGACTTTGGCCCGGCCAGCACCAGCACACCCATCTGGGTAGTGATTTTCTGAAGACTGACAGAGCCATCCCGGGGAGCCAGCTTGGTTAGATAGTCCCAGTCATGGCGCTCCTGAGCGCCGGCGAATACCAGGTAATAGCTATTTTGGCCGCGCTTATAGACAGTAAATTCGGCGCGCACACCACCATTCTGTGACAGCATATGGCAGAGACCAATTCGGCCCACGGCCTTGGGCACATTGTTGGCAACAATGCTGTTAAGCCAGGCTTCTGAGCCGGGGCCAGTCACAGTTGCCTTGGAGAAGGCAGACATATCCAGCACACCGACCTTTTCATGGACATGGCGCGCCTCTTGGCCAACAAAGTCAAAGTAGTTGGAGCGACGGAAGGAATTCTTCTCAACAATACGGCCATCGTCCAGGGCCTTGGAATGGTTTTTATTCCACAATGTATCCGACTTATTCAGATCAGTCTCTGAAAGAGCATACCCAACGGGCGCAAACCAGTTGGGGCGCTCCCAGCCGTAAACAGTGCCGAACACAGCGCCCAGATCTTTCATGCGGTCGTAGCAGGGAGAGGTCTTTAATGGTCTCGCAGCGCCGCGCTCTTCGTCCGGGTAGTGGTTCTTAAACACATGATCATAGGCTTCTTCGTTCTTGGTGCGCAGGTAACCGCGGGAGGCATATGGGCCAAAGCGACGCGGGTCTACCCCCATCATATCCACTGTAGGCTCACCATCGACAATCCATTCCGCCAACTGCCAGCCAGCACCACCGGCGGCGGTGATTCCAAAGCTGTGACCCTCATTGAGCCAGAAATTTTTCAACCCCCAAGCTGGACCAACAATTGGGTTGCCATCTGGTGTGTAAGCAATAGCGCCGTTATAGACCGTCTTTACCCCCACCTCAGCAAAGGCGGGAACTCGGTTCATACAGGCTTCAATATGGGGCATCAGGCGGTCTAGGTCGCCATTAAACAGCTCATATTCCGATTGATCGCTGGGACCGTCCATATAGCAGCAGGGCGCACCTTCTTCATAGGGTCCAAGAATAAACCCACCAGCCTCTTCACGCAGGTAGTAGCCCGCGTCTGATTCACGTAAAACCGCCTGTTCAGGCAGCCCTTCGGCTTTGCGAGCCAGTACATCGGGGTGCGGATCCGTAACAATATACTGGTGTTCAACAGGAATAACCGGGATATCCAAGCCCACCATGTCGCCAGTTTTACGGGCGAAGTTGCCTGTGCAGGACACCACATGCTCACAGTGGATATCACCTTTGTCGGTCTTAACAATCCAGCTGTCATCAGCTTGTTGCTCAAGCTCCAACACTGCAGTATTGCGATAGATAGTTGCTCCGCGAGCACGAGCCCCCTTGGCCAGCGCCTGAGTCAGGTCAGCGGGCTGAATATAGCCATCATCTGGGTGTTGTATGGCGCCAATAATGCCCTCGACATTGGCCATGGGCCAAGCTTCTTTGACCTGCTCCGGAGTCAGAAAGTTAACCTCAACACCGACGGTCTGGGCCACACCTGAATAGTATTTATACTCATCCATGCGGTCTTCATTGGACGCCAGACGGATATTGGAGACCACACTGAAGCCTACATTTTGCTCAGTCTCTTTTTCCAACTCATGATAAAAGTCCACAGAATACTGGTGCAGCTTGCCCACTGAGTAGCTCATATTAAATAGCGGCAAAAGACCCGCCGCGTGCCAGGTCGACCCGGAAGTAAGCTCCTTGCGCTCCACCAACACCACATCGGTCCAGCCTTTCTTGGCCAAATGGTACAGGGTACTGACGCCGACAACGCCTCCGCCAACCACCACCACTTTTGCACTAGTTTTCATAACCTACTCTCTTTGAATAATGGCCTCAGTGTAACCAGCCCAGTGATTCTGTTTGCATACAATTACGACAGCAACATACTCGACCGCGTCATCCCCGGAGTCCACAGCAGGCTTGACCTACCGTCGTTTTTAAGACAGCATTCGCCGGTCTCAGAAAGCCACAGATTAAGTGGGACAAGGAAGATGGCTCTGATTGTTTTCAGGCCCCTAAAACAGGATCAACCAGACCTGAATTTTGCACTAGTCACGGAGAGAGAAAATGAGTGATATCGAAATCGCCCGCAGGGCAAAAACCCAGCCCATAACTGAAATTGCCAGTAAGTTGGGTATTCCTGAGTCAGCCCTGATACCTTACGGCAGAACCAAAGCAAAAATTGACCCACAGCATATTGCCTCTCTGCAAGACAAGGCTGATGGCAAACTTATTCTAGTGACTGCAATTACGCCAACACCAGCTGGAGAGGGTAAGACAACTACCTCTGTGGGCCTGACCGATGGCCTTAACCGAATTGGTAAAGATGCCCTGGTCTGTCTGCGAGAGCCCAGCCTGGGCCCCTGCTTCGGCATGAAGGGCGGCGCGGCGGGCGGCGGCTATGCGCAGGTAGTGCCCATGGAAGATATCAACCTGCACTTCACCGGTGACTTCCACGCTATTGGCGCAGCCCACAACCTGCTGTCCGCCTTACTAGACAACCATATTCACTGGGGCAATAGCCTAGAAATCGACGCCAGACGCATAGTCTGGAAACGTGTGGCCGATATGAATGATCGCGCTCTGCGCAATATTAACTGTGGCCTGGGTGGTCCGGGCAATGGTTTCCCACGACAGGATGGCTACGATATTACCGTTGCCTCTGAGGTTATGGCGATTTTCTGTCTGGCTACTGATCTAGATGATCTTAAAAATCGCCTCGATAAGATTGTGGTCGCCTACACCAGAGAGCACAAACCAGTGCATGCAAGTGACATACTGGGTACAGGGGCAATGGCAGTATTGCTCAAAGATGCCCTGGCACCCAATCTGGTGCAGACATTGGAGAATAATCCGGCCATTATCCACGGCGGCCCCTTCGCCAATATAGCCCATGGCTGCAACTCAGTGATAGCTACTAAAGCAAGCCTTAAATTGGCGGACTATGTTGTTACTGAGGCAGGTTTTGGCGCCGACCTTGGCGCTGAGAAATTCTTTGATATCAAATGTCGCGCCGCCAATCTAAGCCCGGATGTCTCAGTGATTGTTGCCACCACAAGAGCATTAAAAATGCACGGTGGTGTGGCTAAAAATGACTTGGATAGAGAGGACCTGGATGCTCTGCGCGACGGCTGCTGTAATCTGGTGCGCCATATAGAAAATGTTAAGTCCTTCGGTGTTCCCGTGGTTGTGGGTATCAATCGATTTACCTCTGATACAGATGCTGAAATAGCAGTGATTAAAGAAATTGCCGCCGCCAATGGTGTCAAGGCTATTGAGTGCACACACTGGGCCGATGGCGGCGCCGGTACCGAGGAACTGGCTCGGGAAGTAGCCAGTCTCGCCGATAGTGGGTCGGCCAGCTTTGCGCCTCTGTACCCAGATGAAATGCCTATCTGGGACAAAATAAAAACTGTGGCCACCAGGCTATATCGCGCCGATGATATTATTGCCGACCAAAAAATTCGCGACCAGATTCGGAAATTTGAAGAGGACGGCTATGGTCATTTCCCGGTCTGTATTGCCAAGACCCAGTATAGCTTTTCAACCGACCCCAACCTTAAAGGTGCACCCACAGATCATGTGGTAGCCATTCGTGAAGTGCGGCTCAGTGCTGGCGCCGGCTTTATAGTGGTAGTCTGTGGCGATATTATGACCATGCCGGGGCTACCCAGAGTGCCTGCGGCCAACAGCATAGCTATGGATGAAAATGGTGAGGTCACTGGCCTGTTTTAATGAGCAATAGTTATAAATGCCCCAACTGTGGCCTGGAGCTGCTGCAACAGCAAGCAGCTCGGAGCTTCAGCTGTGAAAATAATCACAATTTCGATTTAGCCAAGGAGGGTTATCTCAACCTGCATCTTGCTCAGCATAAGCGCAGCCGCAATCCCGGCGATAGCGATGAGATGATTCGCAGCCGCCAGCGATTTTTAAATACTGGACATTATAAATTTCTGGCCGAAGGTCTCATCAAGCAACTCAGCCATATGTCCAGCGAACAGCGGCTTTTGGATATAGGTTGCGGCGAGGGCTATTATCTCGAACAGATTTACCGCTCCAATCAGTCGCTGCAGCTAGTGGGGCTGGATATCAGCAAAGCTGCTGTTCGCCTGGCAGCTAAGCGCAAGCTCAGCGCCCAGTTGGCTGTAGATAGCGCATTTAATATGGCTCTGTTTGATCATAGTGTCGACAGTGCTATTTCAGTGTTCTCACCTATAAGTCCCGAGGAGGCTGCCAGAGTTATCAAACCTGGTGGCACTCTGATTATGGTTGGACCAGGAGAGCAACATCTCTCTGGCTTGACCGCCCAGATATATGACAAAACCATGGCGAGAACAGGTAATTTTGAGGCCCTGGATAGCAGCCAACAGTTTACCCAGCTAGATCAAATTGAGTTGTTGGAGGAACTACATATCCAGGGATCTGCTATTGCCGATCTGCTGCATATGACCCCCTACTACTGGCATGCAAAACCGCAACAACAGGAGCGTTTAAAAAATTTAAACCGTCTTGAAACCCCTGCACATTTTATTATTCGCCGGTATCAGAATACTCAAACCTAGGGTTAACTAGCGCTTAGAGGCTGCAGCCATATCTGTATAGCGATCCATGGGCAACATCATCCTGAAGGTGGTTCCCATCCCCAGCCGAGACATCACTGTGGTGCGTCCGGAATGGGCCTCAACCGCCACCTGAACCTGCTGCAGTCCGAGCCCACTACCCGTGGCCGATGTCTTAGTGGTGAAGAATGGATTAAATATTTTACTAAGATTTTCGTCGCTAATACCCACACCAGTATCTTCAATATCAACCCAGATCATCGAACTATGGGTACCAGTGCGCACTGTAATAGTGCCTTTGGATTCAATTGACTCAACTGCATTAAACAGCAGATTTAAAAATGCCTGAACCAACTGACTGCCATCACAGAAAATATTGGGCAGACGACTGTACTGTTTGACGATCTCAGCTTTATAGCGCAATTCACTAGAGGCTATATTGAGTGATCTATCCAACAGCCTATTGATATCTTCCTCGGCAATCTCTCGTCGATCAGCGGCGCAAAACTGGGTGACATCCCCTACCAGTGTCTGCACTCTGACAACTGCTTCATCCGAGTCCTTCAGCAGGCTGCCAATATCAGATTTAATAAAATCAAAATTAATCTTCTTCTTAAGTTTTTTAATGTTTTTGACCTGTGCGGCCTGGGATACACCAGTGGATTGCGATAACTCAACAGCCTCAGCTTGCTGTTCTATAAGCCCAAAAATATCCTGGTAATAACTATTCACAGATTTTAAATTTTCCGCAATAAAGGCTAGAGGATGAATTATTTCCTCCCCAATACCAGCCAATAACAATCCCAGCTTAGCCATTTTCTCGGAGTGCGCAAGGCGCAATCTAAGCTGCTCCATATCCTCATTGACCTGACGTAACTTGGCGCTTTTCTCAGCGACGATTTGTGTTCGATACTGCAGTGCAGCGGAGGTTTGATAAAGCTCTGCAGCCACCTCTTCCAGTCTTTTCTCTGCAGTCTTGCGAGCTTCAGATTCCCGGCACAGATTTTCGCTGAGCATGTTGGCATCAGTCATAGGTAATTCCTGCAGTCCTTTTGCTCAGAGACAGCAGCATACTGATACCCGCATCTACAATGCTGGTATGAGATTGATCAGTAAAAAGAAAAATACAGACTGGCAATGGTGTAATCCTCCCTTTAGTTGCCCGCTTCCCATCCAGTGAAAGCGTAAAACAGACTACTGTTGACCCTACTTCTCACAGAGTGCTCTATTAAAATATAGCCGAATTTCTTCTCTGCGTTTAACTTAAATTTGGAAACAGGTTAGTGACTAAAGTCAAATAGTTGCATGACCTCTACATTCAGAGCGCTGGCAATTTTTTCCAGATTGTCGAACCTGGGTCCAAAGATACCCCGCTCCATATTACTAATAGACTCAATACTAAGCTCAGTGGCGTCTGCCAACTGCTCCTGGGTTAAGCCTCTGCCGGTTCTCAGCGATTTTAATCGACTGCCGAACCTGGTTTTTAAACTAGCCATAACAGCATTCCCGAAGAAAAAAATGGCATTTAATTTAATTAAAATAATCAATCTAGCTAAGTCCAACTTCTTATTTAACAGAGTTAAACTTCGTTTTTGTTATAACTGCGATCAGCTTCTCCATAAGCCATTAACAAATGATTATCTGCGGCAAAATCGAGTAAGCATCAACTCAGCCGAAGCTGACTTTCAGCCTAAAACTGGAAGCCCTACAGGGCTCTTTTATGTCAGATTTATAGTTATTGGACTATATTAATAGCTGGATAGTTTCCCATTAATTGCGCCTATGCTAGGCTACAACAGCGATCCAATTCTCTGCGCCTTTTTAATTATTCACCGATACAAAGAACCTATGACCCCTGCCACAGAAGCCTTTCTCGAACGCAACCAGCTGCCGGAGAGCTATCTGCAGTTTGCTCAGCGCTGGTTTGAACCCTTAGTGGATCAAATTTTTCAGCAGTATCAAATGCAAAAACGACCGCTGGTATTAGGGATTAATGGCTGCCAGGGCTCAGGTAAATCCACTCTGGCAGACTATCTGTGCAGCATGGTTGCCGAGCGCCACGCTATAGCCACCGCCAATCTGTCACTGGATGATTTCTATCTACCCCTGAAACAGCGTATGCAGCTATCTGAAACAGTACATCCCCTGTTGGCAACTCGCGGTGTACCAGGCACCCATGACATAGATCTAGCTATAGAGACCATAGAGCAGCTTGTGGCTGGCAATACCACCAGGATACCCAGATTCGACAAGAGTATTGATGATCGAGTGCCAGAGAAAGATTTTGACAGAGTTACAGGTCCGGCGGGCTTAATTATTCTTGAGGGCTGGTGTCTGGGCGCCCTGCCCCAGTCTGATAGCGATTTGCAGCAACCGGTGAATGACCTGGAGAGACTAGAGGACGAGCAGGGTATTTGGCGTCAATATATCAACCTTGCTCTGGCCGGAGGTTATCAGCAGCTGTTCGCCATGGTCGATCAGTTGATTATGCTGAGAGCACCCTCATTCGATACTGTGTTTCAGTGGCGCTGGCAACAGGAGAGTAAATTGCAGGAAAAACATAGCCAGACCAATAGATCAGGCCTGATGACAGAACAGCAAGTTTTGAGATTTATTCAATATTTTCAACGTATTACCGAACAGTCTCTGGCTGAAATGCCTGGCCGCAGCCAGCATGTCTTCCAGCTGGATTTAGATCGACAGATTAGTAACCATACTGCTATTTAGCTGTGGAATCAGTTTTGAAGCAGCCTACAAGAAACTAATGGGCAGCGATGCGATTCTGATTAAACTCGCTGATCACACGCAATAACTGGCGGCAGGTAATCTGCCCAACCAGCCGACCATGATCGAGCACCGGGCGGCGGCGATGACCTTTCTTGAGCATATCATCTGCTACATCCACCAGATCAGCGTGAACATCACAGACATCCACATTGGCTGTCATATACTCGCGGGCCTTGCCTACATCACCCGCCTCGTTGTAAGTGGCGGCTAAAATAGCACTCAGGCAATCCATCTCGGAAAGCACACCGACCAGCATTTCCTGATCATCAACAACACAAATTCCCGATACCCTGTGCTCTATAATCAGATGAATAGCATCAAAAAGATCTTCATTAGCATGAATTTTTACTGGATCATGAAGCATATAGTCACTGAGATCCACGGAACCTAACATAGCTATCTCCTTCACTTAAAATGGGCTGATTTAAATCAACTGCACCTGTATTCCCTGTGGCAAATTCACTACAGCGCGCCTGCAAACTCGATAAAGGGCTGTGGCCAGCTACCTAGCGCCAATACCAGCAACAACAAAAGGGCTGCCACAATATCCTGGGCACCAAGGGCGGCTCTAGACTCTGTTTTAATCATAGTCCCCGAAGTCTTGCTCATGGCAAATATAATGCGCAGATAATAATAGATGGCTATGGCACTACCCAGAACCAGAGCCCCAAGCAAAACCCAGAGCTGGGATTGAATGGACAGCATGATCAGATAAAACTTACCAATAAATCCAGCGGTTAGAGGTATGCCTGCAAATGACAGCATGGCTACGGTAAGCGCGCTGGCCTGAACCGGGTTGCGCCAGAATAGTCCCTCAAATGCACTGAGCATGGATTTACTATCGTCTTCGCCGGCCAGATTGGCTATGACTGTAAAGGCCGCCAGCGTAGTCACAATATAGGCCGCCAGATAGAAGGTAATGGCCTGACCAATCAACTCACTTGACATGGTACTTTGAGCAGCAGCCAGAGCAATGAGCACAATGAGTAGATAACCAAAATGAGCAATAGAAGAATAGGCCAGCAGACGCTTGATATTGTCCTGACGCAGAGCCAACCAGTTACCCACCAACATAGAGGCCATAGCTACCACAGATAGCGCCATAATCAACGAGTCGTATTGGTAGAGTTGGCCGTCGAGATAAAACCTGGTCAGGGCAACAAACACAGCACCTTTGGATACCGTGGCCAAAAAGCCCGTAACCGGTGTAGGTGCGCCCTGATAGACATCGGGCGTCCACATATGAAATGGCACCACAGACAACTTAAAGCCCAGCCCGGCAAGTACCATTGCACTGCCAGCCATAAGCACCAGGGGCTCCTGACTGAAGGCCGCAGCAGCTTTGGCACCCATGCCCCCGTAACTAAGGTCGCCTGTCGCAGCGTAAATCAGCGCAAAACCAAACAGCAGCATGGCCGAGGCACAGGCCGATAGCACCAGATATTTAATGGCCGCCTCCAACGGTAGCTCGCCCTTTTCAGGAAACGCGATCATGCCGTACAGAGCTACGCCCATCAGCTCCATACCCAATAGCAGCGAGGCCATATGGCTGGATTGAATCAGCACCACTGCACCCAGCACAGATAGCACCAGCAGCAGATAATATTCTTCTTTGCGCTCTCCCTCTGGAGAAAAGCTATCTTTCGAAAGAATAAGTGTTACCAGAGAGGCCACCAGAATCAGGGTAGTAAAAAACAGCCCCCAGTCGTCCACCATCAACAGCATGGTCACCGGCTGGGTAAATTCGCGGGCGTAGCCAGCTCCCCAGAGGGTCAGCAAAAAGCCTATTGCAGTGATCCACCAGGCCAACCCCTGATCCCGTTTAATTGAAGCCTGGATCATTAGCACCACAGCCGTCAGTGACAGCATCAAAATCGGCATCAACGCCATCAGTTGCCCTGTATTCATGGCATTGCCTCCACCGAAGTCATTTCAAGCAGACTCTGCAGCACCGGCTGAGCCATATCTAGAACCGGCTGGGGATAGAGCCCAAGACCAATTAGTGCAACCATCATCACCGTCATTGTAAGCATTTCACGGCCGGCGAAATCTACCAGACCATGGTCCTGAAGCTTTGGATTAGGCTCGCCCTGAAACGATTTCTGCATCAGTATCAGTGAATAGATAGCCCCGGTAATCAAACCCAGTGCAGCCACTGCGGTGATCCAGGGGCTGATCTGAAACAGCCCCAACAGCACTAAGAACTCGGCCACAAAGTTACCCAGCCCGGGCAGACCCAAACTGGCCAATACAAAGAACATGGCCACTGCACCCATGCGCGGCATCTGTTGCCACAGGCCACCCATCTCGCGCATATCTCTGGTATGCAGCCTCTCCTGCAGAGAGCCGGCAATCATAAACAGTGCCGCAGTACTAAAACCATGGGCTACCATCTGCATCACAGCTCCCTGCAGAGCCAGCTCATTCCATGCATAAACTCCGAGGAGCACAAAGCCCATATGGCTGACACTGCTGTAGGCAACCAGACGTTTAAAGTCGCTCTGGGAAAAGGCCAGTACCGCGCCGTACACCACTCCAGCAGCACCCAGCGCCATAGCAGTCCAGGAGAAATCTAGCGCAGCCTCAGGGAACAGGGGTACCGCAAAACGAATCAAGCCATAGGCGCCAGTTTTAAGTAGAATCCCAGCCAGAATTACACTGCCAGCCGTAGGTGCCTGGGTATGGGCATCAGGCAACCAGGTATGAAAAGGAAAGGCGGGCAACTTGACCACAAAGGCAATAAAGAAGCCAAGCATCAGCCAGTGGGCAGTCTGTTCAGGCATAGGAGTGTTTAACAAATCGAAGTAGCTAAAGCTCCACTGCCCAGTAGCGCTGTGATTGACCTTGACCAGTGCCAGAGTAGCCACCAGCATTAGCAGACCGCTGGCCTGGGTAAAAATAAAGAACTTCATGGCCGCATAGCCACGGTTTTCATGGCCCCAGATGGCGATCATAAAGTACATGGGAATAAGCATCACTTCCCAGAACAGGAAAAACAGGAACAGGTCCAGAGCCATAAATACCCCCAGCACACCGGCTAGGGTCCACAGCAGGTTGGCCTCAAAGAAGCCGTGCTTGACCGCTATATCTGTCCATGAAGCACTGACAGCTATGGCTCCCAGCACCAAGGTCAGCAGCACCATCAGCAGGCTGATGCCGTCCAGTGCCAACTCAATACTGATACCAAAGGCGGGAATCCACTGGGCTTTAAAATGCATCAACCAGGTGCTGGGGTCGTCTGGCATGGGTGCCTGTAACTGGGTGAGAGATGGCATGCCCCAAAGCTCAGATAGCAGATAGGCCAAATCTAGCATAATAACCACCAGGGCTACCCTGCGCGGTATATTCTCTCCAGCCCGCTCAGACAGCATGGCAATAACACCACCCAGCAGCAATATCAGAATCAGATTGACCATAACCATTAGAGGGCCTCCGCTGAGATCTGCAGTGCCAGGGTCAGCACCAGAATTAAGCCAAACACCATACTGGCAATATACCAGCGCATGCGGCCAGTCTGTGATTCCGCAAGCCAGTGATTAAAGGTTTGATTAATCGCCACAATCAGCCCGTAGATGGCATCTATGGGCTCATTGACCATAATCCCGGACAGCCGATAATAGGGCCGCACAAAAATCCGATCATAGAGCCAGTCTATACCCCAACCACTGTGCCAGAACCGCCGCAGCCACTGACCCAGAGATGAGTTAACCAGTTTGTCGACATTGAGCTGGCCACTGTGGAATATCAAATAGGACAGCAGTAGACCCATCAGGGGCACCGAGATGGACACATACTCCACCCAGTTAGCCGGATGCTCACCACTGGCCACAGGGAACACCTCCGCCACCGGGATAATAAAGTATCCACCCACCATTGCCAGGCCACAGAGAACTACCAAGGGCAGGGCCATTCGCCAGCCTGTATCCCCGTCCGGTTGAGTTTTAGCCTCACCAAAGAACACTACAAACACCAACCGGAAACTATAGATCGCTGTCAGCAGCGCCCCCAGCAAACCACCCAGCCACAGCCAGGGCCCAGCGTCTGGCTGTAGATAAGCCTGCAGTAAAATCTGATCCTTACTGAAGAAACCAGAAGTCATTGGCAGTGCTGCCAGCGCCGCCGAGCCAATCATAAAGCTCCAGAAAGTCACCGGCATTTTGCTGCGCAGACCGCCCATCTTGAAAATATCATGCTCATGATGCAGGTAGTGGATAATGGCTCCAGAACCCAAAAACAACAGCGCCTTAAAGAAGGCATGGGTCATAAGATGAAAAATACCCGCGGTCCAGGCACCCACTCCCAGTGCAAGAAACATATAGCCAATCTGGCTGATGGTGGAATAGGCCAGAATGCGTTTAATATCAGATTGCATCAATGCGGTAAAAGCGGCCATCAGTGAAGTGGCCAGGCCTATTAGGGCCACAATCATCATCGCAGTTGGCGCCAGCAGGAACAGACCATTAGTGCGAGCGATCAGGTAGACGCCCGCAGTAACCATGGTGGCCGCATGAATCAGCGCACTCACGGGGGTTGGGCCAGCCATAGCATCAGGCAGCCAGGTGTGCAGCGGCAGCTGCGCCGACTTGCCCACAGCGCCACCGAGCAACAGCAGACAAGCAATTAATGGCAGCGTATCCCCCACTTGCCACTGCTCATTGGCAACCCCCATCATCGCCTGAATATCCAAAGTACCCAGCTGGGTAAACAGCAGCAGCAACCCCAGGGCCATGGCTGTATCACCTATGCGCGTTACCACAAAGGCTTTGCGCGCCGCCTGACCATTGGCGCTATTCTGATACCAGAAGCCGACCAGAAGATAACTGCAGACGCCCACGCCTTCCCAACCCAGATACAGCAGTAGTAAATTGTCTGCCATCACCAACACCAACATAGCCGCAACAAACATATTCAGGTAGGCAAAGTAGCGTGCGTAACTGACGTCCTCTTCCATAAACTCAGTGGAGAAAAGATGGATCAAAAAACCAACCCCGGTAATCACTGACATCATCACCAGCGTCAGGCCATCAAAATAGAAGGCAATGCCTGGACTAAAGTTACCCACCTGCATCCAGGTCCACAGAGTCATCTGGAAGGGTTGTGGGTTGGCCAGGAAATCCAGGCCAACCAATAACGTCAACACTGCTGCTGCGCCTACAGAGCAAACACCTAACAGCCCTATTATTACTCTAGGTAAGCTCCCGGAGCCAAGCATCAATAGAATTGAACTCAGCATTGGAATCAGTGGCACTAACCAGATCATATCGCCCATGCTCAACCCCTCATCCTGTTGGCACTGTCCATATCCAGTGTTTTAAAGCGCCGCTGCACCTGCAATACAAGACCCAAACCCACAGCCACTTCTGCCGCAGCTACAGTCAAAATCAGCATAAAAATAATCTGCCCGTCGGGCTGTCCCCAATGGGCACCGGCGGCAACAAAGGCTAGGGCTGCTGCATTGAGCATGACTTCGAGTGACATCAAAATAAATATTATATTGCGCCTGATCATCAGGCCCAGCATGCCAATACTGAACAGCAGGGTAGACACCAGCAGAATATGGTTAAGGGGAATATTCAATCCTTCCATGCTCTACTCCTCCCGCTCTAAATAGCGACGACCCAGATGAAAGGAACCCACCAACCCTGCCAGTAGCAGCATTGCGGCAATCTCGACAGCCAGCACATAGGGTCCAAACAGTGCCAACCCAACCTCTTTGGCGCTCACTGCCTGAGTGGACACAGGTCCTTCGATAGTGGAGATCATATACAGCAGTTCTGCAAACAGCAGCAGCGACAGCACTGTTGGGCCGGCCCATATACTAGGCTGCAGGAGTCCCCGCTCCCGTGCATCGCCCTCTTCTCCCAGGTTGAGCATCATAATGACAAATACAAACAGCACCATGATGGCGCCGGCGTAGATAACTATTTCTAGGGCAGCGGCGAAGGGTGCGCCGATCAGGAAGAAGATCACGGCCACGGCCAGTAGGGAGACGATTAGGTAGATGAGAGCATGGATGGCGTTGGCTCTGGTCATGGCCAGTACTGTGGCTACTAGGGCTATGGTGGCGGCTATGTAGAAGAGGGTTATCTCAAGCATGGCTTGAATCCTGTTTGGGCTTGGTGTGGGTTGGAAATGGGGGCAGCATGGCTCTGGGTTCTACTCCGTTGACAGACTGTGAATACCTCCGTGTAAGCTCGAGGCCATTGATCTTGATCTCAGCCACATCAATTACCCGGAACGAAGCTACCGAAACTAAGGCTATAGGTTTCCTAGGCCTTTCTGTGACCGTGGCCAGCAGGGATGCTGGCCTCGAGTCTACAGGGAAGTATTTACGACGTGTCACAGAAAGGCCTAGGAAACCTATAGCCTGACAATCAACGCTCCAAACCCTCATGGCAACAAACTCTTAGTATCAATAGGCCGAGCCTCATTCCGCCCCTCACCCTTATCCTTAAAAGCCGTCTGCATCCCAGACACCCGATAAAAATTATAGTCCGGATACTTACCCACCCCATTAATCAGCAAATTCTCCTTCTCATAAACCATGTTTTGACGATCGTACTCACACATCTCGAAATCGGGCGTCAGCTGAATTGCATAGGTAGGACAGGCCTCCTCACACATGCCGCACATAATGCAGCGAGAAAAATTAATGCGGAAAAACTCCGGATACCAGGTGCCGTCCTCTCGAGTATCTTTCTGCAGAGCAATACAGTCCACCGGGCAAACCGCGGCGCACAGATTACAGGCCACACAGCGCTCCTCTCCGTCCGGATCCCGGGTCAACACAATTCGTCCGCGATAGCGAGGAGCAAGATAAGGCATCTCCTCCGGATACTGCACAGTGTCAGCTTTAGTGAAGCTGTGTTTAAAGATTTCCCACATGGTTCGCAGTTCACTTAACATTAGACAGCGCCCTCCATCCATAACAACACCGCGCCGGTAATCACCAGATTAACCAGCGTAATCGGCAACATCACCTTCCACCCCAGAGACATCAGCTGGTCATATCTGGGACGAGGAATCGCCGCCCGCAACAGCACAAAAAAATTAATCACCAAGAACACTTTAAGCCCAAACCAAGCCAGCGGAGGCAGCCATGGGCCAATTACAGCAGGCCCCATCCAGCCCCCAAAAAACAGAGTCACAATCATGCAAGAGATAAGCATCAGGCCCAGATACTCCCCGAGCATAAACATAGCGAATTTCATGCCGCCATATTCAGTGTGAAAACCCGCAGTTAACTCATGCTCCGCCTCAGGCAAATCGAACGGCAAGCGGTGGCTTTCGGCAATACCCGCAATCACAAACACCAGTAAACCCAGGGCCTGAGAAAAACAAAACCAGACATCGGATTGGGCCTCAACTATGTCCACCAGACTAAAGCTGCCCGACATCATCACCACACCCATTAGCGATAGGCCCATAAAGACCTCATAGCTAACCATCTGTGCCGCAGAGCGCAAGCCACCCAGCAGGGCATATTTATTATTGGAGGCAAGGCCACCCAGCAGCACGCTGTAAACCGCCAGCGAAGTCATACCCAAGAAAAACAGCAGCCCAATATTGACATCGATAATCATCACATCCGGCGCAAAAGGAACCACCGCAAAACCCATCATCATCGCCACTACAATGGCCGTCGGCGCAAAAATAAAAACTACCTTGTCGGCAAAGGGTGGCACCCAATCATCCTTGGTCAGTAACTTGATCATATCTGCCAACACCTGGCCTATGCCGAAAGGACCCAGACGATTAGGGCCATATCTATCCTGCCAAAAGCCCAGCAAGCGTCGCTCCCACCAGGTCAGCACAGCAGCACCGCCGACACCACCCAGCAATATAGCCAGCGCCAACAGCACTGGCATCATTAACTCAGACATGGGCAGAGCCTCCCTCAGCAACAATAGGATCAGGGGTCGCTTTATCTGATGCGATTAACTGGGGCTGAGGTCGCTGCCACTGCGCATCCACCGCCAGTGTCGCCAGTGAGCCCGCCCGCAAATAGAGGGTTTCGGCATAGCCCAGACCAAAACCAATGCAGTTCTTGGCAACGCGCTGCAAAATACGCACTTCGAGAGAAACCTCAGTTCCCCCAGAGGCCAGAACCACACCATCGCCCTCCGAGACTCCCAGCTTATGGGCAACCGCAGCTCCCAGAGAGACAAAACCCATACCGGCCATCTCGGCAATTTCATCCGTATTGACCGACAGTTCGTCGGACCCATGCACCTGATGCACTGGCACTAGCTGCCAATGGTGGGCCTGCATTTCGACAGCCTCGCAAGAAGCCTTCTGGGTGGCTCCACTGGCAGATGACTGAAGTAATTTTACGCCTGCAGTACCACCTTTTAGCGGGCCATCCACTTCGGCCTGAAACTTCTGCAAAGATTGATTGCTGTTCCAGCCCGGTGACCATACATAGGGCGTAAGCGCCGCCGGCTGATCTCTATTGAGACCTTCCATGCTGAAGGCCAGGGGCGATTCATGGTCGTGGGGCTGCTGGGGCTCATGCACATTGACGCCAGCATTCATAGCCGTGCGTCCACTGTATCTATGGGTCTGACGAGGGATTTTCAGGCCGCGATCGCGAAAACTCTGGTCCGGAGCTGCGTCAACCAGATTAGTAAATTCAGCCTGACTCTTGGCGCAGGCCGCCACCACCTGATCAAAGTGCTCGATTTTGGATAGGGATTTATGATTGGTTAAAGCAGCAAGTTTTAACAGCCACTGCCAGCTGGGCAATCGCTCAGCAGCAGGTTCAAATACCGGGAAATAACGCTGAGCACGGCCCTCCATATTTACCAGAGAACCCTGGGACTCCGCATAGGAAGCTGCAGGCAAAACCATATCGGACGCACCCAAAGTAGCGTTCTCCAGCATATCCATACTGATCACCAGAGTGCCGGCGCTCATTAGCTGTTCCATCTGCTGAGGATTGAGGCGCCGCTGAAGATCATTCTCCACCACCAGCAATACCTCAGGCGGGCTGTTGACCAGATCGGGCAGAGACGGACTAGACTTATCAGCCAGCAGTGCTACACCCAAGCTGTTAGCCTCGGGGATACAGAGACTCAGCATACAGCCGGATGGCTCTGTACAGAGTGACTCCGCAATGGCAACCGCAGCATTAACAATCCCCCAGTGCACCATGCTAGTGCCGCTGATAATCAGAGGGTTTTTAGCCGACTGCAATATCTCCGCAATCTGATTGGCCTGCTTATTGGACGAGGGCTCACCGGCCAGAGCCTCAACAATGGATACGGCAAATTCAGCAATCTGATCCGGGGCAAGCGAAATACATTGGCTGGCAATATCATCTAGCCTAGTCTCCATAGCTGAAACTATTATCAGTGGCGAGCGCTGATCCTGGGCTAGATTGCGCACGGCCGCATCCTGCCACTGAGGCAGACCCATCTGCTCGGCCAGCTCAAATGATTTATTGCGTACCGACTGACGCAGCGCCAGCGCGACTCTTGGCGCGGTATGGGTAATATCCTCACCCAATACCAACACCGCATCTGCAGCTTCAATCTGTTTAATACTTGGAATCATCGCCTGGGTGGTTTGCAGTATCCGGCGCACAGAAGCCATCAGTGGCGCCTCAGCCTCAGAGAAACCGGCAGCAAAATGCTCTGCGCCCACCAGCTCCCGGAGCAGATAATTAGCCTCCACAGAGGCCCTTGGCGAGCCAATACCAGCCACTTTTTTGCCCTGCATCCAGCTCGCAGCAGTCTCCAGCGCCTGCTGCTGATGCACCGCCATATAGCTGCCATCCGCCTGCTTGATGCCGGCATAGTCCAGGCGCGCATCGCTATTGACGTAGCCACTGCCAAAGCGACCGCGATCGCAGAGAAAGTAACCATTGACCTCATGGTTGTATCTGTTGTGTACGCGCTTTAATTTGCCATAACGCTCACCAGGGGCAATATTACAGCCCACAGCACAGCCATTGCAGATTGAGGGCGCCGACTGCAAATCCCATTTGCGGCTGTACTGTTTTAAAAATGGCTTGTCGGTAAATACCCCAGTGGGGCAGACCTCCACCAGGTTGCCGCTAAATTCGCTCTCCAGTACACCCTCTTCATGGCGCCCAAAGTACAGGTGATCATGAGAGGCCTGGGCGCCCAGATCAGTACCACCAGCATAGTCTTTGTAGTAGCGCTCGCAGCGATAACAGGTAATGCAGCGATTCATCTCATGGTGAATCAATGGCCCCAGATACTGGTTGCGATGGGTATTCTTTTTGCCACTATAGCGGCGATCTCTATGCCCCACCATCACTGTCATATCCTGCAAATGGCACTCGCCGCCCTCGGCACAGACAGGGCAATCGTGCGGGTGGTTAAGCATCAGCGACTCCACAACCGCCTCGCGGAACTCTGTGGCATTTTCTGCTTTTAGCGAAAACCGAGCACCCTCAGTCACTGGCGTCATACAACCCATAATAATGCGGCCGCGGGTATCATCTTCATTTTGATACTGCACCAGAGCGCACTGACGGCAGGAGCCAATAGACCCCATGGCCGGGTGCCAACAGAAATAAGGTAAATCTAATCCAGCATTAAGACAGGCCTCGAGAATATTCTCGCCGTCGTTAACCTGAAGTTCCTGACCATCTATAAATATGGTGGGCATAATTTACACTCGTCTAATGGTAGGGGCAGCGGCCACTACTGATATGCTGTTTAAAGTCATCGTAAAAATATTTTAAGGCGCTCTGCAGAGGCTCCATGGCACCTGGCGCCAGTGCGCAGTGGGTGTTGCCAATCGCGCCTATATATTTGATTTGATAGGACAGAGTTTCCAGATCTTCTGGCTGGCCCCTACCCTCCTCTAAATCTTGAAGAACCTGCCGCGACCAGGGCAGTCCATCCCGACAGGGTGTGCAAAACCCGCAGGACTCATGGGCAAAGAAACGAATAAGATTGAGTACCATTCCCACGGGACAGGTGCGGTCGTCGAGGATAATCATGGTGCCAGTACCCATGCGGCTGCCGGCTGCACCAATCACGTTGTAGTCCATGGCTAGATCAAGGTGCTCAGTAGTCAAGAAATCTGTGGAACCACCGCCAGGCAAGAAACCTTTCAGCTGATAACCATCGCGCATACCGCCCGCATGCTGTTCAATAATTTCTCGAATAGGCGTGCCCATTGGCAGCTCCCAACAGCCGGGGTTTTTTACCCTGCCGCTGACACCAAACAGTTTGGTGCCCGCATCCTCGCCAAGCCCCAGGGTTTTAAACCAGTCCGCACCGCGATCAATAATGTGGGGGATATTGCACAGAGTTTCCACATTGTTAACTATGGTTGGTCTACCCCAGAGACCACTCACCTGCGGGAATGGCGGCTTGGCTCTAGGATTGGCGCGCTTGCCTTCCAGCGCATTGATCAGGGCGGTTTCCTCACCACAGATATAGCGACCGGCACTGGGGTGCAGGTACATATTGAGGCTATAGCCGCTACCCAAAATATTGTCTCCCAGCAGGCCCGAGGCATAGCATTCTTTCAACGCATCTCGCAGGCGCTGAATCGCCAACAGGTACTCACCGCGAATAAAAATATAGGAGATATCTGCGCCGATGGTATAGGCAGATAAAATCATCCCCTCAATTAACTGGTGGGGATCGCACTCCATCAGCAGACGATCCTTAAAGGTTCCCGGCTCCATCTCATCGGCATTGCATACCAGGTATTTATGCCCCGGGGTGCATTTATCATCGGAGGGAACAAAGCTCCACTTCATACCTGTGGGAAATCCGGCGCCGCCGCGGCCGCGCAGATTAGAGTCACTGATCACCGCCTGACAGTCCTGGGGGGACATACCAGCCATAACTTTGCGCAATCCCTGATAGCCGCCATTGGCCTCATAGGCTTTTAGATCTGTGGGCTTCTGGTCCACACCAATATTGCGGGTAAGTACTTTTTCCATTACTCGGCACTCCCCTGCTCAGCGCTGGCAAACAGCTGCTGTACCATTTCATGATCTATGTGGGTGACCAGATCGTCCCCCACCATCATCACCGGGGCGCGGTCGCAGGCACCCAGACAGGGCACTGGCAACAGGGTGTAGCTATTGTCTGAGGTGGTCTCGCCGTAATCTATGCCCAGGGTCTGAGAAATCTTATCTTTAATATCATCGCAACCATTAATCCAGCAGCTCACGCTGTCGCAAAAAAGAATGACTTTTTCACCCACTGGTCTGCGGTAAATCAAATTGTAAAAAGTGGCCACTCCCTCAAGCTCTTCCGCCGACATATCCAGATGCCGAGCAATGCCCTGTAGACATTGATCCGACACCCAGCCGCGATTAGCCTGAACAATTTTCAATGCGTCTATGGCGGCACCGGATTTATAGGGTACATGAGCCAGCTCTGCGTCGATCTCTGCAATTTCTTCAGCTGTCAGCACAGAGCCGATATCGGTTTGAATCATTTCACTTTTACTCATCGGTCAACATCCGCCATAACAAAATCTATACTCGCAATAATGGCAATCAAATCCGGAATCATCAGGCCTTTGCTAATCAGAGGAATCTGCTGCAAATGGGGGAAAGAGGGAGTGCGAATTCTGGTGCGGTAAGAGTTGGTGCTGCGATCACTGATCAGGTGATAACTGTTAATTCCTTTAGTGGCCTCAATCATTACTGAAGCCTCGCCCTCAGGAATCACGGGTCCCCAACTGACATTTAAAAAATGATGGATCAGGGTTTCAATATCCTCCATGGTGCGCTCTTTGGGCGGAGGAGTAGTGGCCGAGTGCTCGCTCTTGTAGGGCCCACTGGGCATATTGTCAACGCACTGGCGAATGATCTTCAGGCTCTGACGCATCTCCTCGATACGCAACACAGCCCTGTCATAGCAGTCACCGTTTTCAGCGGTGGGCACCTCAAAGTCAAATTGATCGTAACCGCCATAGGGTCGTTTTTTACGTACATCCCAATCGCTGCCAGTAGCGCGCAATCCTGGCCCTGTCACACCCCAGTCCAAAGCCTCTTGCTGGGTATAAACGCCAATACCGACGGTGCGCTCTTTGAGCATTTTATTTTGCATGGCCATCTTGTCGTAGTGGTCTAGGCGAGCCGGCAGATAGTCGAGGAATTCACGAATCATCCGATCCCAGCCATTGGGCAAATCCTGGGCCACGCCACCGATGCGGAACCAGGCAGGATGCATGCGGCCACCAGTAATGGCTTCAACTATGCCAAACAGTTTTTCCCGGTCAACAAACATATAGAACACCGGTGACATCTGGCCCACATCCTGAACAAAGGTGCCATAGAAAACCAGGTGACTGGAAATCCGAAACAATTCAGCAAGCATAATGCGAATCACTTTGGCGCGCTCAGGTACCTCAATGCCAGCTAGGGTTTCTACAGATTGAATATAGGCCAGGTTGTTCATTACCCCACCCAGATAGTCAATGCGATCTGAATAGGGAATAAATGTGTGCCAGGTCTGGCGCTCTGCCATTTTTTCTGCGCCGCGATGGTGATAGCCAATATCTGGAACCGAGTCCATAATCACCTCACCGTCCAATTGCAGCGCAATACGGAATACACCGTGGACGCTGGGGTGATTGGGGCCCAGATTGAGAAACATAAATTCGCTATCTTCGCTCTCGGCTTTCATGCCCCAGTCTTCAGGACGGAAACGCAGTGCCTCCTGTTCTTTTGCTACGCGCTCTGGACCCATTTCGAACGGCGCCATCTCTGTGGCTCGGGCGGGATGGTCTTTGCGCAGCGCATGCCCCTCCCATGTGGGTGGTAACAGAATGCGAAATAAATTGGGATGGCCTGTAAAGTCGACACCAAACATATCCCAGGCCTCCCGCTCGTACCAATTGGCATTGGGCCAGATAGCAATAATAGTCGGCAAACTGAGGTCAGACTCGGCCAGGGCAACCTTGATACGCAAATCTTGATTGCGCTCCATAGACAGCAGTTGATAGACCACAGTGAAATCTGAATTGGGCTGGCCGTCGCGATGGACTCTGGTGCGCTCGTCGATCGCAAACAGATCGTAGAGCATAGAAAAACTGGGTTTAAGAAATTCTAATACTTCGATTAAACGCTTGCGACTAACCCAAACTGTGGGAATTTTATCCGCACAATATTGGGCCACAAATAGATCCTCACCGAACTGTCGGTACAGGTTCTCTTCCACCTGGCTATGCACCAGAGTTTCAGCCGTTTGCATTTAAACCCCTTAGATTTTTATAACTGTTTCCCTAGGTATCTTTTGGTTCCCTTAACTCTGTTGCCTGAATTCTCTGAGCAGTAAGTTGATCCCGCTGGCTGATTTTCTGTGGCTTAATCACAGTCTGATCACCAGCAGCCCAGGTAATAGGCCTTCTCTCTTTGCCAATTGATTCTTGCAACATTAGTAGCCCCTGCATCAGCGCCTCAGGACGTGGGGGGCAACCGGGGACATAGACATCCACCGGAATAAATTTATCCACTCCCTGAACCACAGAGTAGATATCGTACATACCGCCAGAATTAGCACAGGAGCCCATGGAAATTATCCAGCGCGGCTCAAGTAACTGTTCGTAGAGGCGCTGTACTACCGGAGCCATTTTTAAAAAACAGGTGCCAGAAATAACCATTAAATCTGCCTGTCGGGGTGTGGCGCGAATAACCTCGGAACCGAAACGGGCAATATCGTGACGGCTGGTAAATGAAGTGGCCATCTCTACATAGCAGCAGGATAGACCAAAGTTAAACGGCCACAGAGAATGGGCCCGACCCCAGGCAATCAAATCTTCCAGTTTGGCAAATGCCACATTGCGCTTTACCTGCTCCTCAATAAAATCCTGACTACCACTGACTTGATTGCCATCTTCTGGGCGACTCAGACTCCACTTCATGACTTCTCCTCAGCAGTTTTTCGCGCCTTCTCTCTGGCCTGGGCTCGATCTAACCCGACACGGGTTTTATTGCCCCAATCCAGCGCACCAGAGCGCCATTCGTAAATTAGTACCAGCGCCAAAATGGCAATAAACACCAGCATCGCCAGGTAGCCCTCCCAGCCCAACTCAAAAAATGCGATGGCCCAGGCGAAGATAAAAACAGTTTCCAAATCAAAGATTACAAAGAATATGGCCACCAGATAAAACTCGACAGAAATGCGTACCTGACTATTGCCCACAGACACAATGCCCGACTCAAAAGGATCATTTGTGGCAGCCTCACGACGGCGCTGACCCAGCAACCAGGAGAGCACCAACATGGTGATAACCAGCAGAATAACCATGCCAAAGTAGACGGCCAGGGGCCAGATTTCAGTGGAGAATTGGTTGACCATTAGCTGTGCCCACCGGTGTGAAAGCAGCGCCGGAGGACAGCAGAGAGAGTGAAAATATTGAGATTAAAAGAAAGGCTTACCACCCTGGATAAGTGGCGCGTACAGCTTGAACGAATAATTTCCATATACATATTTCGTGGCATAAATACCCCATACGTATCGGATTTCTATCGCCTGTAATAATTCCTAACCGGCGTTGAACCCGTTTGTCTTTATTCAGTGCTACAAATTTACCGTACCTAAGTTGTTAGATTTTCGCAAGCAAATTTAGACCTGTGCAATCACCCAGGGAATTTTTGAAAAGGAATTTTTACTATTTTGAGAATATATTTATTTGTGAATAGAGCGCTTTAACTTGCGCCCAACCCCATGCATAGCTTGGGCGCAAATAAATTTAAAGCAACTTTTTTTGAGGGGAAAAACCGACCAGTAAATCGGCGAAAAAAAATTTACAATTTAGTCAAAGGCATGGCGTAAAACTATGGTTTCAACACGATCTGGCCCAGTTGAAACTACGTCCACTGGTGCACCAGTCAGTTCTTCAATACGGCGAATATAATTTTTTGCGGCCTGGGGAAGAGCATCGAGACTCTGAGCACCCACAGTAATATCAGACCAGCCAGGCATGGACTCATACACAGGGGTAATAGTTTCAAAATCATCTGCATGCATAGGGATACCTGCATCTGAGCCGTCGGAATTTTTATAAGCTACGCAGATATTAACTTCTTCCAGCCCGTCCAGCACATCGAGTTTTGTCAGACAGATGCCGGAGATACTATTGATGCGAACAGCCTGGCGCAGCGCTACCGCATCGAACCAGCCACAGCGACGCGAACGGCCAGTGGTGGTACCAAACTCATGACCTTTCTCGCCCAAATACTGACCAATTTCACAGTGCAGCTCGGTGGGAAAAGGACCTGAGCCCACTCTGGTGGTATAGGCTTTGGTAATGCCAAGTACATAGTCCAGATACAGGGGCCCGAAACCCGTGCCAGTAGCGGTACCGCCGGCAGTGGTATTGGACGAGGTAACAAAGGGATAGGTGCCGTGATCAACGTCCAGCAGCGAACCCTGGGCGCCCTCAAATAATATATGTTCACCTGCCTCGCGGGCATCGTGAAGAATTTTGGTCACATCGGCTTTCATGGGCAGCAGCTCTTCAGCCCAGGCCTTGGCGTCTGCCAGAGTTTTGTCAAAGTCTACCGGCTCGGCACCATAGTATTGGGTCAGGGCGAAGTTATGATAGTCCAGCACTTCTTTTAGCTTCTCGGCGAAGCGCTCCATATTGGCCAGATCACCAAGACGCAAGCCACGGCGCGCTACCTTATCCTCGTAGGCAGGGCCAATACCGCGCCCTGTGGTACCAATTTTTGCATTGCCTCGAGCCAGTTCTCGCGCCTGATCCAGAGCTATGTGGTAGCTTAGAATCAATGGGCAGGAACCAGATACTCGCAGGCGATCGCGCACCTGAACGCCGCGCTCTTCGAGCATCTTAATTTCTTTTAGCAGAGCATCTGGTGCCACCACCACACCATTGCCGATAACACAGGTAACATGATCGCGTAAAATACCAGAGGGAATAAGATGCAACGCAGTTTTTTGGCCGTCAATTACCAAGGTGTGGCCCGCATTGTGACCACCCTGAAAACGGGCAACCAGCGCGGCTTTATCAGTTAATAGATCGACGATCTTACCTTTGCCTTCATCCCCCCACTGGGAACCAAGAATAACGACATTTTTACCCATAAGTTTTTTTTACTCGAAAAAATTACACCACCTGACAAACAGAGTCAGGACAACTTTTTAATCAGATACTCACCGCCCTGCTCTACCAGCTCACGGTCACAATTCAATTCTTCAAAATCAACAGTTTGGCCTGCGAAACCCTGCACTACTCGATTGCCCTGACTACGCAACAGCGCAACCTGATTATGCAATTCTGGATCGCTACCAGCAGCCACAAAAATACCGCCCACCTGAGCTCTGTGCTTGCACCCCTGGGTGACCAGAGACTTGAGATCAAAGGCAAAACCGGTGGCCGGACGGGCACGACCAAAGGCCTCGCCCACATGATCATAGCGACCACCGTTACCCAGCGCCTTGCCATAACCCTGTACATAGGCCGCAAACACCACCCCAGTGTGGTAGTGGTACCCGGGCATCTCGCCAAGATCTAAATAGATACTGATATCAGCATCAGTCAGAGCCTCAATAATCTGCTCGAGCTGCTCTATGGCCTCAAGTACAGACAGCGGCGCACCAGCCAGAGCAGTTTTTGCTGCCCCCAGCACTTCAACACTGCCCGCCAGGGATGGCAGTGCAGTCAACCAGTTCGCCAGCCGCTTATCTTGAATATTGCTAGCTACCCAGGCGTCTAATTCGCCAACGGCCTTGCGCTGCAATAATTCGAATAGTTCTGCTTCAAGGTCTGTATCCAGGCTGGCCTCTGCCAGAAGGCCTCGGTAGATATCTACGTGACCCAAGTCCAGATGCACAGCTCCGACTCCAGAGGTTGTTAGCGTCTGTAAAAATAGCTCTATCACCTCTATATCAGCAGCTAGGGAAGCTTCACCAAACAACTCGACACCCAACGAGATGGGCGTGCGCGATTCAAGGGGCCCTCTGGGGCGCGTGTGCAGCACAGTGCCTGCATAGCACAGGCGGTTGGGGCCTTCGCGACGCAGACTGTGAGCGTCCATACGGGCTGTCTGGGGGGTAATATCTGCGCGGATGCCCATCATGCGACCACTGAGCTGGTCGGTGATGCGGAAAGTCATAAGGTCCAGATCTGATCCGGAGCCACTGAGTAGGGATTCGGTAAACTCCACCATAGGAGGGATAACCAGATCGTAGCCCCAGTTGTGATAGAGATCGAGGAGCTGTCGTCGCAGATACTCGACGTCCTGTGCCTGCTCTGGCAGCACTTCATCGACGCCATCCGGCAACATCCAACGATCTACATTTGTCACAGAAACCTCATAGATTCTTTAAAATATTTCTTAGCCGCCTACAAAAACCTTCGAGCGAGCACCGCGCGTAAAAATGACCGCCGCTTGTAAAAAAAGTAGCAGGTCAGCGCCAAAAAATCAGTAACATTAGCCCCAGCAGCATGCTTAACAGGCCAATCAAGCGCATAGACCTCTCATCAATGGAAGCCAGCACCTGAGCCATATTGCGCCATCTATTGGGCGACAGGAAAGGCATAATGCCTTCGAACACCAGCATCAAACCAACTGCTCTGCCTATATCTTCGAGCATTACAACAGACCTCAACTTCGGCATAAAAAAACCGAGTTACCCCGGCGCCAGAATTCTAACAAAATCGCCCCCATTGTGGCAGAGGTTTTTAAACTAATTAGGCGAGCATCGCTGCTCGCCTAATTGTTGTGTTAATTACTGCCAGGCTGGGAGCCTGTATTGACTACTGAACATCCTGCTTATTCAGATATTTAAAGAAGTCACTGTCTGGCTCAAGCAACATAATGTCTGCCTTGGAGGCAAAGGCAGACTTATAGGCGTTGAGGCTGCGCACAAAGGAATAGAACTCCGGATCGCGCTGGTAGGCGTTGGCATAGACTGAGGCTGCTTCTGCATCCCCCTCACCGCGCAACTCTTCCGCATCCCGGTAGGCATTGGCCAGTTCGATAGTGCGCTCGCGATCAGCAGAGGCGCGAATCTTTTCCGCTTTCTCTTTACCAGTAGACCGCAACTCTCGCGCTTCTTTTTCCCGCTCCGCGGTCATACGGCGGAATACCTGGCTGCTCACCTCCTGAGGAAGATCGATACGCTTGACCCGAATATCCACTACCTCAATTCCCAGCTCTTCTAATACAGTGCTGTTGAGGTCTTCGGTAATATTCTTCATCAGCAGATCGCGCTCACCAGAGACCACTTCATTGAGTGTGCGGGTACCAAACTGATTTCTCAGACCGTCGTTGACACGATTGGCCAGACGATTCTGAGCCACCGACTCCACACCACCGGTTTTGGTGTAGTACGTCTCTACATTGGCAATGCGCCATTTGGCATAGGAATCTACAATTAATCGCTTCTTTTCAACAGTAAAGAAGCTGGCAGGCTGAGCATCCACAGTCAAAACCCGGGCATCAAATATCCGCACATTGTCGACAAAAGGCATTTTAATATGCAGACCAGGCTGAATATCACCTTCGATTAGCTCACCAAAACGCAACTTGATACCGCGTTCAAACTCGCTCACCACAAAGAGCGAACTCTGAGCAACAACCAGCGTAAGGGCCAGCAGAACGATTGCTTTAATTGAACTATTCATCGTCGTCTCTCCGGTTGAACTCTGTCACTGTTTCTCTGTAATTTCTCTATCACCTCATTGGCGATACGATCGACCATCTGCTCGCTGGTGCCAGATGAACGTAGGGTACCCCCTGATGATCCCTGCTGAATAATTTTATCCAGCGGCAGATAGAGCATATTGTTACCGCCCTCGGTATCTACCAGCACCTTGCTGCTGTTGGTCATAACTTCTTCAATAGCATCTAGGTACAGACGTTCACGGGTTACCTGGGGCGCTTTCTTGTATTCTGTCAACAACTTGATAAAGCGATTTGCCTCACCCTCAGATTTAGAGACCACCTGGGATTTGTAGCCATTGGCCTCTTCACGCAACCGCTGAGCTTCACCGCGAGCTTCTGGAATAATGCCGTTTGAGTAGGCCTGAGCCTCATTCACCAGACGCTCCAGATCCTCTCGGGCTTTAATCACATCATCGTATGCCGCCTTGACCTCGGTAGGAGGACGCGCCTCTTCGATATTGATCGTAACCACATTAATACCGCTGCCATAGATATTCAGCAAATCTTGCAACCTTTGAGCTGTGCCCACAGCGACCTGTTCACGGCCAGTGGAAATCACGCCATCCAAGCCTGTACTGCCCACCACATGGCGCAGTGCGCTGTCGGTAGCCTGCTTGAGGCTGGTCTCTGGCTCTTTGATATTGAGCACAAAGTCTCTGGCATTAGCTATGTTGTACTGAACCGTCAGAGAAATCTCAACAATATTTTCATCCTGGGTCAGCATCAGTCCACGGGCCGAGTACTGCCGCTCCTCGGTCACCCGAACAATAATTACCTTATCGATCAGTGGCGGATTCCATTTAAGGCCCGCATTCAATGTGTCATGGTATTTACCCAGTCGCAGCACCAGAGCCTGCTCTTTCTCATCGACCTGATACACACCCAACAGACCCCAGATAATGGCTATTACCAGCAGACCTATGGGCAGCAAGCTTTTGCCGCTGCCGCCAGCACCGGAACCTGAACCACCACCAAATGCTGAAAATGTCTCTTTAAGCTTTTTTATCGCTTCGTCTATATCTGGTGGCCCCTCATTGCTGCGGTTGCCGCCCCATGGGTCCTTACCACCACCCGGTTCATTCCAGGCCATAATTTTCTCCAATTGATAATTAATGTTGTGTGCTTGTTAATACTGTTAGTTTAACCCGACAGACTGACTAAATCTTGTAATTTCAACCCTGAACTCTTGAGCAGTCGCAAAAAATCGCTCTCGGCAAGCTTTATTTCAAGGTTTATCGCACCCTGTTCGTTGACCTGCTCTGCCACCACTGCCTTATGGCTGTACAGAGCGGCTCTGAGAGCACCCTGATCAGGCTGCAACTGCAAATGTTTGTGTACTATCTGACTCGGCAGACATTCGACTATGGCTTGCAGCAGCAAGTCCAAACCTTCGCCAGATAGGGCTGACAGCCACACGGCTACTGGCATGCCGCTGTCGTTGCGATCTATACGCGGCTGCACATTATCCAGAAGGTCAATCTTGTTATACACCATCAGCGTTGGCAGCCTGTGGGCATCAATCTCTTTCAGTACCTCATCGACCCGCTTAATATTGATGGCTCGCTCCTCGGCGGCAGCGTCAATAATATGCAGCAGCAGAGTGGCCGAGGCCGCTTCTTCAAGGGTCGCGCGAAACGCATCCACCAAACGGTGCGGCAGATGACTGATAAACCCTACTGTATCCGCAAAGATCACCGGACCCAACTCGGCCAGATCCAGACGCCGCATAGTGGGGTCGAGGGTGGCGAAGAGCTGATCGGCGGCAAATACATCGGAACCAGTCATACGATTAAACAGTGTAGATTTGCCGGCATTGGTATAGCCCACCAGAGACACTGTGGGAATCTCTGCCCGGTCTCTGGAACGACGGCTCTGACCGCGCTGCTTTCTCACCTTCTCCAGGCGCTTTTTGATCGTCTGAATACGCTCTCTGACCATGCGCCGGTCAGATTCCAGCTGGGTTTCACCCGGGCCACGCATGCCTATACCGCCTTTTTCGCGGTCTAAGTGAGTCCAGCCACGGACCAATCTGGAGGAGAGATGCTGCAGCTGGGCCAGCTCAACCTGCAGCTTGCCCTCGTGAGTTCGTGCTCGCTGGGCAAAAATATCCAGAATCAGGCCAGTTCTATCCAGCACACGGCACTTGAGCTCAGCCTCGAGGTTGCGCTCCTGACTGGGGGACAGGTTGTGGTTGAAGATAACAATCTCTGCATCACGACTTTTGACCAGATTGCCGATTTCTTCCAGCTTGCCGGTACCTACAAAAAATTTGGCATGGGGCGACTGGCGGGAACCAGTCAAAAATTCGACCGGATCGCCACCAGCGGAGATCACTAGCTCTTCAAATTCCCTGGGGTCTTCAGGCTCTGATTCACTGTTTAGCTTGAGGTGAACCAGAATGGCGCGCTCGCCGACATCAGGTCGTTCAAAAAATAATGACACTCGTGTTAGTAGTTGTCGTCGCTGTAATTACCCACATCATCGCCAGCGTGGCCAGCTTCAGACTGACCTCCTGTGGCATTGCTGGCAGGCAAGCGCACGGCTCGAGAGGGGACAACTGTCGATATAGCGTGTTTGTAAACCATCTGGCTAACAGTGTTTTTAAGCAACACAACAAACTGGTCAAAAGACTCAACTTGGCCCTGAAGCTTGATACCATTAACGAGAAAAATAGATACGGGGACACGTTCTTTTCTTAGGACATTCAGAAAAGGGTCTTGTAGATTATGCCCTTTTGACATTTTACTACTCCTTGTTATTGAAAATTCAATGGGTGCTGCAATAGTTACAGCAAAAAACAGCCGCACCAAAGTCCGCGGCATCAATAACGGCTCGAGCGTCTCAACTCAGCAGCCAGGTGGGATTGCAACTCACCTAAGGGAAAAGCTTTCCCTCTCATCTAGTATATATTATTTGAGCCCTGGTCAGAGATATTTCAAACACTGAGCGCTAATTTCATCCACAGTCAGAAACCCGCTTTGGCTATCCACGGCTATTTCAATCGCCTGGGGCCAGTTTCTCAACCAGGTCAGCTGACGTTTAGCTAGCTGGCGACTGGCAACTACGGCCTTTTCCTGAGCCTCAGCTAAACTGCATTTGCCTGAGCAGTAATCCCAGAGCTGACGGTAGCCTACCGAGCGTATTGCCGGCAGATCAGCGTGCAGATCACCCCGCTGGTAGAGCGCCCTCACCTCTTGCTCCAACCCCGATTTCATCATTTGCTGAAATCTAGTTTCTATACGACTATGCAATAGGCTGCGGTTCTGTGGAAGCAGAGAAAATTGCACAATATCGTAGCTATCCCCTAACCCACCGGTGGAGTTGCCCTGCAGCGATGACATGGGGACGCCTGTAATACGATAGACTTCCAGCGCGCGCTGAATGCGCTGAGAATGATTGGGATGTAAGCGGCCAGCCATCTGGGGATCTACTTTCTCCAGCTCGCGATAGAGTGCCGGCCAACCTTGCAGCGCCGCCTGCTGCTCAATCTCAGCACGTATCTGCGGATTTGCCTCAGGTAAGTCTGACAGGCCCTCGAGAAGCACCTTGAAATACATCATGCTGCCACCAACCAGCAGAGGTACCTTGCCAGCGGCCACTATGTCTGCCATTTCAGCCTTGGCATCAACCAGAAAATCTGCAGCACTGTATGCCTGAGTGGGGTCGCGAATATCGAGTAGGCGGTGGGGCGCTGCTGCCAGGGTTGCTGCATCTGGCTTGGCACTGCCAATATCCAGCCCAACATAGATCTGCGCTGAGTCTACATTAATTAACTCAACTGGAAGCTGTTTGCGCAGTTCTATGGCAAGAGCAGTCTTGCCACTGGCCGTTGGACCCATCACAAATATAGCTCTGGGAGGATTGGCGGAGCTGGCGCTCATCGGCCGCGCAGAAACAGCTTGTCCAACTCATCTAAATTGAGCTGGGACCATGTTGGCCTGCCATGGTTGCACTGGCCGCTGCGCTCGGTGGCTTCCATATCGCGCAGCAGGGCATTCATTTCGGGCACTGTGAGTTTGCGGTTGGCGCGCACTGAGCCATGGCAGGCCATGGTCGACAAAATTTCATTGATATGCTGCCTGATACGCTCTGATGAACCATGCATCAGCAGATCTGAGATCACATCGCGCAACAGCCCTTCCACCTCTGAGCCGCGCAATATGGCTGGAATTTCTCGCACAATAATACTCTCGGCGCCGGCCCTCTCGACAACAAAACCCAGCTGGGCAAAAATCTGTGAGCTTTTATCGGCGATCTCGGCTTCGCGCTCACTCACCGACAGACTCTCTGGCACCAGCAGCGGCTGAGACACCAGACCCTGATTATCAAAAGCTGTTTTCATACGTTCATAGGTGATGCGCTCATGGGCTGCATGCATATCTACAATAATTAAACCCTGAGTGTTTTCCGCGAGAATATAAATACCTTTTAGCTGGGCAATAGCAAACCCCATGGGCGGCACATCCCCCTGCCCGTCGGGCATCTCGGTGGCATATAGACTGTGATAAGCCTCCATAGGTGCGTTTACCGAACCATGGCTGGGACTGGCAAATTGCGTATAGCTGGCAGAACCCTGCATCTGATTGCCGGGCGCCGGAAACTGAATGGTCGACTGACTGCTCGACTGCTCCGGCTGCCAGCCCTGCTGAGGCATTTGCCCCGGGGCAGTCTCGGCAGACTGAAGGTGATCCTGTGGCCTATCCTGAGCTAGCGCCTTATTGAGCGTGCCATAGACAAAACCGTGGATAGACCTGCTATCGCGGAAGCGCACCTCGTGCTTAGTGGGATGCACATTGACATCCACATCTGCCGGTTCAATCTCAAGAAACAACACATAGGCCGGATGACGACCCTGATAGAGCACATCCTGATAGGCCTGACGTATGGCATGGGAGACTACTTTGTCGCGAATACAGCGACCATTGACAAAAAAGTGCTGCAAGTCGGCCTGGCTTCTGGAAAATGTCGGCAGCCCCATCCAGCCCCAGAGGCGAATACCTGAGCGGTCGTTGTCCACATACAGGGCCTGCTGCATAAAAGCCGGCCCACAGATATCGGCGACCCGTTTCTCCTGCTCCAACTGGCTCAGTGCCGGCCGCAGATTGATTTGAGCACGCTGATTGTGGCGCAGGCTAAAGGCTATATCCATGCGGCTGAGGGCCAGTTTTTTAATACTGTCATCGATGCGGTTGTATTCTGTTCCTTCGGTGCGCAGAAACTTGCGCCGCGCTGGGGTATTAAAAAACAGATCACGCACCTCGACACTGGTACCCTGCGGATGGGCTGCCGGTTGCAACTCAACCTCCATATCGCGGCCCTCAGACACGGCCTTCCAGCCACTGCTGTCCCCCGTATTGGAGGTTAGACTGAGTCGGGATACCGAGGCAATACTGGCCAGGGCTTCACCGCGAAAACCCAGTGTGGCTACAGCTTCAAGGTCTTCTAGATTATCAATTTTACTGGTAGCGTGGCGACTGAGAGCCAGAGCCAGCTCGGACTCTGGTATACCATGACCATCGTCGCGAATTTTAATTAGCTTGGTGCCGCCCTGCTCTATCTCTATCTCAATGCGTTTAGCACCGGCATCCAGGCTATTCTCCACTAATTCTTTAAGCACTGAGGCCGGGCGTTCAACCACCTCTCCAGCAGCAATCTGATTAGCTAATTGCGGACTCAGTATATGAATACTAGACATGAAATAGTGCCTTTAAAAATGCTGGTTAGCTCGAGGGAATTAAAATTCTCTGGCCAACGCGAATAGTGCTCGATGACATCTTATTGTAGCGCAGAATTTTGCGCACCGAGGTGTTGTGGCGGACGGCGATTTCAGAGAGGGTGTCGCCCCGAGCAATAATATAGCTGCGCGCCACAGCATTGCCGTTTTTCGCCAGCAGGGTACCCACTGGTGGGTGCTCCGAGTAAAACTGCACCAGGCCATCATAGATAGCATCGGCCATGCGCTGCTGATATTTACCGCTGGCCAGCTGCCGCGCCTCTTTGGGGTTGGAGATAAACCCTGTCTCAATCAGCAATGAGGGAAGATCCGGCGATTTTAAAACCAAGAACCCAGCCTGCTCCACTTTCTTTTTGTGCAGCCGCGCCACTGAGCCCATATTTCTTAACACATGTTTACCGGCTTCCAGGCTACTGCTCAGAGTGGCAGTCATAGAAAGATCCAGCAGCACCCCCGCAAGCACATCGTCTTTGTTATCCAGACTCAGATTGCTGGCACCACCGATTAAATCAGCCCGGTTCTCTTTAGATGCCAGATAACGCGCCGCCTCACTGGTGGCACCTTTGGTAGACAATGCATAGACAGAGGCACCATGGGCCTGGGGATTGGTAAAGGCATCTGCATGGATAGAGATAAAAAAGTCCGCCTGCTTCTCACGGGCCAGCTGAGAGCGCTTGCGATGGGCCAGGTAATAATCACCGCTTCTCACCAGCTCGCCCTGGAAATTTGGGTTGCTATCAAAAAGCTTTTCAATGCGCTTAGCTATCTGGAATACCACCACCTTCTCACGGACCTTGCTGGGCCCCAGCGCACCTGGGTCCTCACCGCCGTGGCCTGCATCAATGGCAATAATAATCTTGCGGTTTTTCTTTTTAACCACCTCTTCAACGGAGCGACTGACTACCCGTTTTTTATCAAACAGATCAATCACCAGACGGTCGCTGTATTGCTCGTTGGCCCTGAGGCTAAAACTCTTGGGGCTAACCTTGGTTTTTAAATCCAGTACCACCCGCACATCTGTATTGTTACGCACTGCTGCACGAATACCAGAGATGGGAGTATTGGCCAGATCCAACTTGTCGAATTGGGTTTTTAATTGGCTGTCGCTGAGATCAATCACCAGGCGATTAGGATTTTGCAGGGCAAATAAATTGTGCTCGGCGGCAGTGCTGAGATCCAGTACCAGTCTGGTGCTGTCTGGCGCTCGCCAGAGTCGCACCGACTCAATATCGGCCGCCCAGACAAAACTGGGTGTCAGCAGCGCGCCAAGTATGCAAAATCTGGTAATGAACTGCTGCAACCTAATATTCAAACTTTAGCCCACCCCTAACTGAATGATTAACTGCTCTCCAAGAGCAGAATTTGCGCACAGGGTAACACAGCGTCCATCCCCCAGCTGTCTGATCTCAATAGCAATATCAGCTGTGGGCAAAAAGCCCTGGCCCCGCTCCGGCCATTCTATCAAGCAAAGCTGACCATCGGCCAGATAATCGGCAAACCCCATATACTCGAGCTCCTCGGCATCCACCAGCCTGTAGAGGTCAAAGTGATAGACTGCACCGAGGGCTAACTTATAGGGCTCAACCAATGTATAGGTGGGGCTTTTTACAGCACCACTATGGCCAAGCCCCTGTAAAATACCTCGGCTCAAAGTGGTTTTACCTGCACCCAAGTCGCCCTGCAAACTAATAATAAGCGGGGCTCTGATCAGGCTGGCTATACTGCCGCCAAACCGCACCATTGCCTGCTCGTCAGGCAGTTCAAACCGCACACTGGCCTCAGCCTTTGCGCTCACAGGTCCGCCTGATTTAACAGGCCGCCCAGATGGGCAAGCAGATCTGTAGCCACCAGGTTTCTGTGGCCCTGGGCCTCTGCCGCCAGATCGGCTGCACTCGAATGCAGACAGCAACCCAATTCAGCAGCGGTTTGCAGATCGCAGCCCTGGGCAATCAGGGCACCGATAATGCCACTGAGAATATCGCCCATTCCAGCAGTAGCCATTGCCGGATTGCCATAGGGGCAGACCTTAGTAACCTCATTGGGGCCGGCGATCAATGTGCCAGGACCCTTGAGCACCACTACTGCGCCATATTTTTCCTGCAGCTGCCGCACCGCGGCAAAGCGGTCGGCCTGCACCTCAGCCACTGTGAGACCCAGGAGTCGCGCCGCCTCACCAGCATGGGGTGTCAGCACCCACTGGCTGCCATCTGGATTGGCAACCACGCGGCCCTCGGCCAATATATTCAGCCCATCGGCATCCAGCACCATGGGCAATTGTGCGGCCACAGCTTTTTGCAGCAGCTGCTCCGACCAGGAGGAGCGTCCCAAGCCCGGCCCTACCACTAACATATCCGGGCGCTCCAGCAGAGGTTCCAGCTCCTGACCAGAGACCACAGGAGATGCCATTACTTCGGGCTGGCGCACCAGCATAGGGGCAACATGCTCTGGTCTGGTAGCCAGACTGGTCATGCCTGCACCGGTCTTGAGACAGGCTTCAGCGGCCATAATGGCTGCGCCACCATAGCCTCGATCGCCACCCACTATCATAGAATGGCCGCGCTGGGTCTTGTGTCCATCAATTGCTAGCCGGGGCAGATAGTCGAGGAGATCAGACAAATTTAGCAGTTCGGCGCTGGCTGGCACCTCAGGGTAAATATCTGCAGGCACATCCAGAGAATCGAGAATAATATCGCCACAAAACGCTGGGCCCTGCCCAGTAAACAGGCCCTGCTTGGCGCCTATAAATGTCACTGTAAGATCCGCTTGTACTGCCACTTCGGCTACATGGCCAGTATCTGCATTCAGGCCTGAAGGAATGTCGACGGCGACCAGAGGCAGGCCAGAATCATTGATCAGCTGTATTGCCTCACCGTAAGGTTGGCGAAGATTACCTAGGTAACCAGTCCCCAGCAGGCTGTCTACAATAACGCCCTCTTCAATACTGAGACTGCTATCAAAGGGAACAAAGCAAACATTGGCCTCGGCGGCAAAATTTCTCGCGCTGCTAGCGTCCTGGCTCAGGTTCTGCGATAGCTCAATTACCTGTACCTGAATATTTTTGGCGGCGGCCAGCGCAGCCACTATATAGCCGTCCCCTGCATTGTTGCCCGAGCCACAGAAAATACTCAGTAGACTGGGTGGCCCGAAGGTCTCTAGCAGCTCGGTCAACACTGACCGGCCAGCGCGCTTCATTAGCACCAGGCTAGGAATCTGTCGCTGTTCGATAGCGATACGATCAAGTTCGGCCACTGATTTGGCACTGAATAAGGCGTCTTGAATAAGATTGTGCGACATGAAGCAGATATCCCCGTAAAATTGGCGCAATTATAGGCCAGAACAACGAACTAAAACATGTCCGATAACAGTCTTAACAGCGATGTTGATAGCCAGACAATGGAGAACCTAGCCAAAAAGATTAAGGCCTGGGGAGAATCTCTGGGTTTTCAGCAGGTGGCTATTGTCGAACCGGATCTCAGTCAGGCTTCGGAACATCTCAATAAATGGCTGGCAGATGGTTTCCAGGGCTCTATGGACTGGATGGCTGAGCATGGCGATATGCGCTACCGCGTAGACAAGCTGGTCGACCACACGCTGCGAGTTATCTCGGTACGCATGGATTACCTGGCCGATGACAAGATGATAGCTGTACTCAAGAATGACAATAAAGCCTATATTTCCCGGTATGCGCTCGGCCGTGACTATCATAAATTAATTCGCAAACGCCTGGCCCAGCTGGTCGCCAATATTCAGTCTGAGCTGCCCCAGTTGCAGCTCTCGCAGCGCCCCTTTGTGGACAGCGCTCCGGTTATGGAAAAGCCCCTGGCCGAACAGGCCGGTCTGGGATGGATAGGCAAAAATACCCTGCTGCTTAACGATGAGGCTGGCTCTTGGTTTTTTCTTGGCGAGATCTATACCTCGCTGCCACTGCCCACGGACAAGAGTGAGCAGAGCAATCGCTGCGGCAATTGTCGCGCCTGCTTAAAAATTTGCCCTACTGATGCCTTTCCCGAACCCTATGTACTGGATGCAAGAAAGTGTATTTCCTATCTCACCATTGAAAACAAAGGGGCTATCCCTGAGACACTGCGCCCGCTGATGGGCAACCGGGTATTTGGCTGTGATGACTGTCAGATTATTTGCCCCTGGAATCGCTTTGCATCCCAGACCCAAGAGGACGATTTCAGCCCCAGACATAATCTGGATAATGCTGATTTGGTGACCCTGTTTAACTGGACTGAGGAGCAGTTTTTAGACCACACCCAGGGATCACCGATCCGCCGTATAGGCCATGAGCGCTGGCTGCGCAATCTGGCAGTTGGTCTGGGCAATGCCAGTGGCAATAAAGATATTTTGCGCTGCCTTGAAACCAGAGCAGATGACCCATCTCCTCTGGTGAGAGAACATGTTCAATGGGCCATTGAACGTCAGCGCAACAAACTTCAGGCTAAGCCTGAATAAATACCTTCCGGTAATAGGCAAGTTCGGCAATGGAATCATAGACATCGTCCATTGCCAGATGGCTTCCCTTTTTGACAAAGCCATTTTCTAACTCAGGCTTCCAGCGTCTTACCAGCTCTTTTAAAGTACTGACATCCAGATTGCGATAGTGGAAAAAAGCAGCCAGCTCGGGCATGTAGCGCACCAGAAAACGGCGATCCTGGCCAATTGAGTTGCCGCACATTGGAGAGGCACCAGCTGGCACCCACTGGCGCAAAAAATCAATGGTTGCTGCGCTAGCCTGGGCCTCGCTGATCTGGCTGTTGCGCACTAGCTGAGTCAAACCAGAGCCACCGTGCTGATTGCGGTTCCATTCGTCCATGGCATCCAGCAGAGTATCCTGCTGATGCACTACCAGTGAGGGACCCTCCGCCAACACATTGAGATTGGCATCGGTAACCACCGTGGCAATCTCGATAATACGCTCTCGCTCGGGATCTAAACCGGTCATTTCCAAATCGATCCAAATCAAATTAAGTGGGTCTTGAGCTGTCATCTGGTCCTCTTTAACGAGAGATGTAAGGCAAAATGTTACTGGGGACGATAATGCTATATCCTTGAGGGCCAGAACGCCAGACATCTAGGCTAACCAGGAAAAACTATTGAGCAATCGCAGACTTAGCAAGCGCCAGAAAGACCGGATCCAAGCGATTCAGGAACGTAGGCGTGAGCGAGCTAATTTAAAGCAGAGCATCCGAGACGAGGAACTGCAAAACCTTGCCCAGCTGAGCCCGGAAATGCTGGGCACTGTGATTACCAACTATGGCTCTCAGGTGGATATTGAAGGTAGCGAAGGGCCCTATCACAGGCAGATACTGCGCTGCCACAAACGAGCCAACCTCGATACATTGGTCACTGGCGACAGGGTAATCTGGCGCCATGCTGAACCCCATGGCGTGGTAGTGGCCCTGGAACCCAGAGAGTCTCAACTAATTCGCCCTGATATCTACGGCAAGTTGCGCACTGTTGCCGCCAATATTGACCGCATAGCTGTGGTATTTGCAGCCAAACCCACCCCCCACAGCAATCTCTTAGACCGCTACCTGGTAGCCGCCGAGGCTCAGCATATAACTCCGCTGCTGGTCCTTAACAAAGTCGATATGCTTGATCAACAGGACCATCCCGAGGTGGAGCAGCTTGTAAAGGACTATCGCAGTATTGGCTACGATGTGATCGCAGTCTCCGCCAAGACCGGCCAGGGCATAGATCAGCTTCAGGGCTATCTGGCCGAACATACCTCAATTTTTGTCGGCCAGTCTGGTGTCGGCAAATCATCCCTGCTCAATCATCTGCTGCCTGAGGCCAACCTACAGGTGGGCCCGCTGTCGGAAATCAAGCAGGAGGGAACCCATACAACCACCTCCTCCAGACTATTTCATCTGAACGGAGGCGGGGTGCTTATTGACTCACCAGGTATACGGGAGTTCGCGCTCAGCCATCTGAGTCAGGATAAGATTATCAATGGCTTTATCGATTTCAGACCCTATCTGGGTAACTGTAAGTTTCGCGACTGCCAGCACAACAAAGAATTGGGCTGTGCACTACTGCAGGCCGTGGCGGATAAAAAGGTACTGCCTACGCGAATGAGTAATTACCGACAGATTATTCTCAGCCAGCAGGACAGGTAGGGCGCGCCCGGTCGCCAAAAGGTGCTAAAATTCCCAGCTGTTAAAATGCTTTGAAAATACCATGACCAATCTTCCACGCCTGATCGAGCCCAATGAGCTAGAGGCCCATTTGGATAAAGACAATCTGATTATTGTCGATCTCTGCAATCCCTCTCTGTATCAACACAAACATGTGCCTGGTGCAGTGCATTTGTCTGGCAGCCATCTGCTGGCTGGAGTGCCCCCGGTTCCCGGTGCCTGCCCCAGCATTGAACAGCTTAAGAGCCTAATAAATCACCTGGGCATAGATGCCAGCAAACAGATAGTAGTCTACGACGATGAGGGCGGCGGCTGGGCCGGTCGACTGGCCTGGACTCTGGACTTGCTGGGCCTGCCCAACTGGTCCTACCTAAATGGTGGCATAGTTCCCTGGGTTAAAGAGGGTTTTGTCACCGAAGCTGGCACTGTGCAACCCCAGAGTAATAACACCGAGATCAGCTTTGCCAAACCAGAAGTAAGAATTGAGGTAGAACAGATCCTGGCTTCCTTGGATGACCCCAACTTTGCCATTTGGGATGCCCGAAGCCCAGGCGAATACAACGGCAGCATGGTGCGCGCTGCCCGCGGAGGCCATATACCCGGAGCCATTAATCTGGAGTGGACAGAACTGATGGACCAGGACAGAAACCTGCGCCTACGCAATGATGCCCAACAGATTTTAGATGCGGCGGGGCTCAGCATTGATCGGCGTATAGCTACTCATTGTCAGAGCCATCACCGCTCCAGTTTCACCTATATGGTGGCGCGCATCCTCGGCTATCAGCACATAAGCGGCTATGATGGCTCCTGGGCCGAATGGGGTAATCTCGACGAAACGCCCATCGAACAGGGCTTTTAATAACAATCAGAATTAATCAGTATTGAGCAGAGTAACTATGAACCAGAGTGCAGAAATCTTTGTCGCGCTGCAGCGACTACTTCCCAAGCATGGGTTATCGCGTCTGATTGCGAGGGCCGCTGAATCCGAGCGCCCCTGGCTAAAAGATTTTCTGATTAACCGCGCCATAGATGCATTTGATATAGATATGCAGGAGGCTATCACGGATGACCTGGATTACTACCCTAACTTTAATAGCTTCTTTACCAGAGAACTCAAGCCTGGGGTCCGGCCTATAGCCAGAGCTAAACGCAGCCTGGTATCGCCTGCCGACGGCGCCATTAGTCAGGCTGGTGCAATCAATGAAAATCGAATACTTCAGGCCAAGGGAATCCATTATTCTGTCAGCCGCCTACTGGGCAATTCAGAGACCGCCAAAGCCTACGAAAAAGGCAGCTTCGCCACTATTTACCTATCGCCAAAAGATTATCACCGCGTGCATATGCCCGCGGCGGGCAAGCTGCTCAGCAGCCGCTATATTCCCGGCGAATTATTCTCTGTTAACGATAGCACTGCCCAGGCTCTGCCGGGACTGTTTGCCCGCAACGAAAGACTGGTGTGCGAGTTTGAGTCCATTGAACTGGGGCGCTTCTCGGTTATCTTTGTTGGCGCCATGCTGGTAGCTGGCATTGAAACTGTCTGGGGAGGCTTTGAGCAACCAGGTCCGGGAGCCGTCAGAGAAAAAGACCATAGCCAAGAGTCGCTGTCATTTAAAAAGGGACAGGAAATTGGTCGCTTTAAATTTGGCTCTACAGTGATCCTGCTGTTTAAAGATCAGGCTGTAACCTGGGAAGAGAATATTCAGGCCCATGCAAAAATCAGCATGGGGGAGAAGATAGCTATTGCCCAGAGTCAGGGGTAGAGATTTTATTTGCAGGGTTTAGCAGCCCTCGCCGCATAATGTATGGGCACCTAGCCGACAAATCGCTGTTTTAAAGCCGCCAGAAAGCCACCCTTATTCTGGCTACCTGAGTCGGCGCTGCCCATGAGCAATTCATTGACCGGTGTATTAAAGGGCCGCGCAATCAGGTTTTCTAACAGGCTGTACTCCAGGCCAAAACTGTCTGGCTCAATATCGCGAACTATGGCCAGCTTGCTTACATCATAGGCTCGCCGCTGACCAAACCTGTGGAGCCGCTCTCTGGCCTGCTGCTCATTTTTTAAATCAATAAAAATATATTTGCCCTGATCTGCCCTGTCCATCCTATTTTTAAATACGGCCAATCTCGGTGCCAGTCTGCTGCGCGGATTTTGCTCGATTACCATACCCTGATCCCCAGTGGTCAACTCAACCATGGTGCCAGCTGGGTACAGGCCTACAGATTGAATAAACTCCACTACCAGGTTCTCGGCAAAGGCCGAGCCGCGCAGCTGGTAGAGCCTGCTGGTGGCCTTAGAGGGCACCATGGTGTCACCAGCCTCACGGGAATTACACAGCCTGTCAAACTCGGTGGCTATGCCTACAACAGAGGCCAACATGGGAATGCGATTACCGGCGCAACCCTTGGGAAAGCCACTGCCATCAAAGCGCTCGCAGTGGAACTTGATAATATTAATCACGCTGCGATTTTTAAACCCAGAGCTGCGCAGCTGCTCAACACTGTGGTTAACAAAACTGCGGTATTCCACCTCCTGGTCGCTATCTCGATTCTGATTGTGCAACAGGGCAGGGTCTAATTTTATCCGGCCTATATCCTTTAGCAACGTCGCCTGACAGAGGTCTCTCAGCTGCCCCAGATCCAATCCTATATGACGACCAAACTGAGTAGCCCACAGGGATGAGCGCACAGAGTGGTCATGGGAGCGAGCATCTTTTGAGCGCAGCCTCAGCAGCCAGATAAAGGCGTCCGGGCAGCGGATAACACTGTCGATCATCTCGTCTACAGAGGCTTGCAGCTGGTCCTGATTGAAGGCCCCTCCCCGAGCCATCTGTCTGGTGGCCATGGTCAGACAGCCCAAAACATTATTCATGGCCCCGCGGGCGGCCGGGATTTCTTTGGCGAGCTCCACGGTTTTTTTATACACATGGGGTTTAACCCTAAGATTGGATTTAATATCTGCACCCACTGATAAATGGTGCTTACTGGGCCCAATATTGGCGCTGTTAATATGGCCTGAGTCGTCAGCAGATTGTTTGTTTGAATCAACTCTGAGACGGGCACCTATAACAGGTGAATCTACATCCTCTGGGGAGATACCTTTTTCTATATCCACAAAAACGTAATCGCAATAGGCTTTGACACGAGAAATATCGGCACCGCTTTTAATAACAAAACCCTGTATGGGAAAAGGAGTTTCCGCCCAGGGTTTATCCAGAGCAGAGACAAACATCCCCACCTTTAACTCATGGATAAAAATCTTTAATTGCTTTAAGGACATACAATCCTCATAAATCTAATCCGTTAGATTCTTAAGGCAGCGCCGAGACTGCTCAAAACCTAGACCAGCCAGCAACAGAGTGCTGGCCTATCAGGAGGGAATGTAAATACTTCTTTTACCTAAACTGTGTGACAGTCAATAGTCCAGATAAATATAGACCAAGAATATCTAGTTCTGAGGATTAGTTTGCAGAAAATTTGTGAACAGCTTCAATAAAGACCTTTGCATGCTGCGGATCTATATCTGGTGTGATGCCATGACCCAGATTAAAGATATGCCCATTCCCAGCGCCGAAGGAAGCCAAAATACCTTGCACCTCGCGCTCAATCGTCGCCGGATCTGCACGCAGTATCGCCGGATCCATATTGCCTTGCAGGGCTACTTGGTCGCCGACTCTTTTCTTGGCCGCGCCAATATCCATGGTCCAGTCTAGGCCCAGGGCATGACAGCCTGTATCAGCCATAGCTTCCAGCCACAGGCCTCCACCTTTGGTAAATAGAATCACCGGCACATCTCGGCCATCGGCCTGCTTGATCAAGCCACTGACTATCTTTTGCATATAGGCCAGAGAGAATTCCTGATAGGCGGCATGACTGAGCGCCCCACCCCAGGTATCAAAAATCTGTACCACCTGAGCACCGGCAACAATCTGCGCATTCAGGTAATCGATTACCGATAGCGCCAGCTTGTCTAAAAGCTGATGCATTAGCTCCGGCTGGGTATAGAGCATAGTCTTGGCACGAGCGAAATCACGGCTGCTCTGGCCTTCAATCATATAGGTAGCCAATGTCCAGGGGCTGCCGGAGAAACCAATTAATGGCACCCGGCCCTGCAGTTCACGACGAATCATGCTGACTGCATCAGTGACATAGGACAGATCAGAGGCTGTATTAATCACCTGTAGTTGCTCGATGTCCGCTTCCGTGCGCACTGGCTTGCGGAATTTGGGACCCTCGCCCTCTTCAAAATAGAGCCCCAGACCCATGGCATCCGGAATGGTGAGAATATCAGAGAAGAGAATCGCCGCATCTAACTCGTAACGCTCCAGGGGCTGAAGTGTGACTTCGCAGGCCAGTTCAGTATTCTTGCACAGGCTCATAAAGTCGCCTGCCTGGGCGCGTGTGGCACGATACTCGGGCAAGTAGCGGCCAGCCTGGCGCATCATCCACACCGGCGTGCGATCTACAGGTTGACGCATCAGCGCCTTTAAAAAACGATCATTCTTTAGTTCAGACATTAAATATCCAGATAATCCAAAATACCTTCAGCGGCCTGACGACCCTCAAATACAGCGGTCACTACCAAGTCTGACCCACGCACCATATCACCACCGGCAAAAATTTTCGGGTTGCTGGTCTGGAATGGGAAGTCCTGGTCTTCCGCTGCCAGTACCGCACCCCAATCAGCCGTATTCACTTTGACACCAGTCAGCCATTCCGGCGGGCTGGGCTTAAAGCCAAAGGCTACCAGCACTGCATCTGCAGGCAGAACCTCTTCACTGCCAGGAATTATCTGAGGGCGACGGCGACCATTCTCATCCGCTTCACCCAGCTCAGTGCTCACGACCTTAACCCCGCAAATATTGCCCTGGTCGTCTGCCAGCAGCTCAACCGGCTGCATATTAAATTTAAATACCACACCCTCTTCCCGAGCATTTTTCACTTCGCGGCGGGAGCCGGGCATATTCTCTTCATCGCGACGATAGGCACAGGTCACACTGGTGGCACCCTGACGGATAGATGTTCGGTTGCAATCCATGGCTGTATCGCCGCCTCCGAGCACCACCACACGCTTGCCTTTTACGCTGATAAAGTCGTCGGCAGACTTTTCGAAGCCCAGATTGCGATTGACATTGGAGACCAAAAATTTCAACGCTTCATGGGCGCCGTTCAGGTCTTCACCGGGGAAGCCACCTTTCATGGTGGTGTAGGTTCCCATTCCCAGGAACACCGCATCATATTCGTTGAGCAGTTCATCAATACTGATATCTGTGCCAACCTCAGTATTGAGACGGAATTCAACGCCCATACCCTCGAGCACATCGCGCCTGGTGCGAATGACCTGCTTCTCCAACTTAAATTCGGGAATACCAAAGGTCAGCAGACCACCAATTTCCGGATAGCGATCAAACACCACTGGCTTGACGCCATTGCGCACCAGAATATCGGCACAGCCTATACCTGCTGGGCCGGCTCCAATAACCGCAACTTTTTTGTCGGTCCACTGGACCTTGGACATATCCGGACGCCAGCCCATGGCCAGCGCTGTATCTGTAATATATTTCTCTACCGAGCCAATAGTCACGGCGCCAAAACCATCGTTGAGGGTGCAGGCGCCTTCACAGAGTCGATCCTGGGGACAGACACGGCCACAGACTTCTGGCAGCGAGTTGGTCTGGTGACTCAGCTCAGCTGCTTCGATCAGATTACCTTCGGCAACCAGCTGCAGCCAGTTGGGAATATAGTTGTGTACCGGGCATTTCCACTCACAGTAGGGGTTGCCACAGGAGAGGCAGCGATGAGACTGATCAGCTGCCTTTTTCTCGGTAAAGGGATCGTAAATCTCAACAAATTCACCCAGGCGCCGCTTCATATCGCGCTTGGGCGGGTCTACTCGCTCTACATCGAGAAACTGAAATTGGTTGTTTGGTCTTGCCATACTATTGATCTCTATTGCTGTTCGCGTTACTGAGGGTTGCTGCGGGCCTGGGCTAATAGGCCTGTCAGGCTGGCCGCTTTTGGCTTGACCAACCAGAACCGCGACGCGTAATCGGAGAAATTAGTTAATAATTCATTGGCCCATTCACTGCCTGTCTCGCGGGCATGATCTGCAATCATTGCCTTGAGAAATGCCTTGTGGGACTCTGCGGATTCAGAGGTGACTCGCTGTATATCAACCAGCTCCATATTGTAGCGATCGACAAACACACGCTCCATATCCAACACATAGGCAAAGCCTCCGGTCATTCCAGCTCCGAAGTTATAACCTGTGGGGCCCAGCACTGTGACTATGCCACCGGTCATATACTCGCAGCAGTGATCACCAGCACCCTCTACCACAGCGATGGTGCCGGAATTGCGCACTGCAAATCGCTCGCCTACTGTGCCCGCCGCATAGAGCTTGCCACCAGTGGCGCCGTAGAGGCAGGTATTTCCCATGATAGGTGTCTCATTGGACTTTACCCGACTGGCCGCGGGCGGACTTAATACCAGCTTGCCCCCAGCCATGCCCTTACCCACGTAATCATTGGCATCGCCCTCCAGGTAAATCTCCAGACCACCGGCATTCCAGACACCCAGAGACTGACCCGCCACGCCTTTTAAGTTCAGGCGTATTGGGGTCTCCGCCATACCTGTATTGCCGTAGCGCTTGGCAATCTCACCAGACAGACGCGCACCTATGGAGCGGTCGCAGTTGCCCACTTTATAGTCAAAGCTGGCGCCAGACTGAGATTCTATAGCGGGCAGAGCGTCAAACACCATAAGCTCGGCTAACAGGCCCTTGTCAAAGGGCTCATTTTTCGGCTCAAGACAGAATTGCGGCTTGCCGGCAATCTCAGGGCGATCTTCAATCAGCGGACTGAGATCCAGATTCTGTTGCTTGCTGGTGGCACCGGGCAATACTTCTAGCAGGTCCACACGGCCGATCAGTTCCTCCAGAGAACTGACGCCTAATACTGCAAGCCACTCGCGGGTTTCCATGGCCACAAACTTAAAGAAGTTGGTCGCCATGGCCACAGTGCCGCGATAATGGTCATTGCGCAGACGGTCATCCTGAGTGGCCACGCCTGTAGCACAGTTGTTGAGATGACAGATGCGCAGATACTTACAGCCCAGTGCAACCATGGGGCCGGTGCCAAAGCCAAAACTCTCGGCGCCTAAAATGGCTGCCTTAACCACGTCTAACCCGGTTTTTAAACCGCCATCGGTTTGCACTCGCACCTTGTCGCGCAGGTCGTTCGCTCGCAATGTCTGATGGGTCTCGGTCAGGCCCAGCTCCCAAGGAGAACCCGCGTAGCGAATTGAACTCAGAGGGCTGGCTGCTGTGCCACCATCGTAACCAGAGATAGTAATGAGATCGGCATAGGCTTTGGCCACACCAGCGGCAATGGTTCCCACCCCTGGGCGAGACACCAGCTTGACTGAAACCAAAGCTTCCGGGTTGACCTGTTTTAGATCAAAGATCAGCTGCGCCAAATCCTCAATAGAATAGATATCATGATGCGGAGGCGGTGAAATCAATGTTACCCCGGGCACCGAGTAGCGCAGTCGTGCAATCAAAGCATTGACCTTGCCGCCAGGAAGCTGGCCACCCTCACCGGGTTTGGCACCCTGCGCTACCTTGATCTGAATCACCTCGGCATTGGACAGGTAGGCTGGTGTCACACCAAAGCGGCCTGAGGCCACCTGCTTGATTTTGGATGAGCGCACTGTGCCATAGCGTGCGGGATCTTCTCCGCCCTCACCAGAGTTAGAGCGGCCACCCAGACCATTCATTGCCTCAGCCAGAGACTCATGGGCCTCAGGTGACAGGGCACCCAGAGACATACCAGCGGAGTCAAAGCGCTTAACAATGGCCTCCATAGGCTCCACTTCGGCCAGATCAATGGCTTTTGCGCTACTGTTAATCGACAGCAGGTCCCGCAGTGTTGCCGCCGGTCTGGTATTTACCAGGCTGGCATAGTCTTTCCAGGCTTTGTAATCATTGTTTTGCACGGCTTTGTGCATGGTCTGCACAACATCCGGATTATAGGCGTGGTACTCCTGGCCATGGACATATTTTAAGAGCCCGCCAGGACTAATTGGCTTGCGCAGCTTCCAGGCTATTTTAGCTAGCTCAGCCTGATCCTGTTGGAAATCGTCAAAGGTGGCGCCCTCGAGACGACTGATCAAACCAGGGAAACAGAGATCAATAACTTCTGAATTTAAACCTATGGCTTCAAATAGCAGAGCGCCGCGGTAGGAGGCTATGGTTGAAATACCCATCTTGGATAAAATTTTCAGCAGGCCTTTATTAATGCCTTTGCGGTACTGCTTGAAGGCCGTGTCCACATCCACCAGCAGTTCGCCACTGCCAATCAGATCGCAGAGCACATGGTAGCTTAGATAGGGGTAAACCAAGGAGGCACCGCAACCAATTAACGTGGCTATATGATGGGAGTCCCGAGCATAACCCGTGCTGGCCACCAGGTTGGTGTCACAGCGCAGGCCTGTATCAATCAGATGACTGTGCACTGCACCCACGGCCATCAATGTGTGAATAGGCAGCTTGCCTTCAATTAAACTGTGGTCAGAGAGGATACAGACCACAGTGCCACCGCGGACAGAGGCTTCAACCTCTTTGCAAACTCGCTGCACAGCCTGTTTGAGACTCTCGGTCTGGGGATCGTAATTGAGGTCAAATTTTTGGACCGGGAACTCTGAGTATTCATTGTTTTTAAGCGCATAGTATTTGCGTGGTGACAGTACAGGACTGGACAGACCAATGCGCTGACCCAGATAGGACTGCTCTTTGAAGATGCTACCTTCGCGCCCCAGCTCCACACCCAGAGACATCACCACGGCTTCGCGCAGCGGATCTATGGGTGGGTTAGTCACCTGAGCAAATTGCTGACGGAAGAAATCAAACAGATTGCGCTGCCTGGTGGAAAGTACCGCCATGGGCGTGTCATCGCCCATAGAGCCCACAGCTTCCTGGCCACCTTCGGCCAGAGGCCGCAGCACCTGATCCCGCTCCTCAAAGGAGACCTGGAACATCTTCATATAAGTCTTTATTTGCTCTCGACTCAGGGTACCTTCGATATCAATGCTGTCGGTATCAAAGCTCGACTCTATGGCAAAGCGACCTTCGTTCAGCCACTTTTTGTAGGGGTGGCGAGCCGCTAACTGATCTTCGATCTCATCGCGGAACAGAATTCGTCCCTCCTGAGTATCGATCGACATAATGTCACCTGGCCCAAGACGCCCCTTTGCTACGACATTTTCCGGCAGATAGTCATAGACGCCCACCTCTGAAGCCACAGTGATAACATCATCATCTGTCATCACCCAGCGCGAGGGTCGCAGACCATTTCTGTCCAGAGTACAGACAGCGTAGCGGCCGTCTGTGATAACCAGACCCGCAGGGCCATCCCAGGGTTCCTGGTGCATGGAGAGGTAGTCGTAGAGAGCTTTATGATCGGGATTTCGATCTTCAACATTCTGCCAGGCTGGTGGCACCAGGCTGCGCACCGCAAGATGCAGGTCCATACCGCCGGTAACCAGCATCTCGAGCATATTGTCCAGGCTTGAGGAGTCTGAACCTGTGCGATTGACTAAGGGGGCCGCTTCCAGCAAATCCGGTAGCAGGTCAGTTTTGTACTTGGGGGTTCTGGCCACAGACCAGTTTCTGTTGCCCATAATGGTGTTGATCTCACCATTGTGAGCCAGCATTCGGAAAGGCTGTGCCAATGGCCATTTGGGCATGGTATTGGTGGAGAAGCGCTGGTGAAACACGCAGATAGCAGTCTCAAGACGCTCGTCAGCCAGGTCTAAGTAAAAGCCCGGCAGATCCACCGGCATCATCAGACCTTTATAGCTGAGAATATTGGTACCAAAACTGGCTATATGGAAGCTGTCGTCAGTCTCCAGACGTTTCTCAGCCTTGCGGCGCCCCATATAGAGTCGGGCGGTAAACTTCTGTTCGTCGGCAATATCTCCGGGAGCAATAAAAACCTGCTCAAAGGCGGGTAGCGACTCCAGGGCAATGGGCCCCAGACAGCTGTTATCTGTGGGTACTTCTCGCCAACCAATAACTGCCAGACCCTGGTTAGCCAGCTCTTCTTCAAGAATAGATTTTGCCTTGCCGCGCAGCTCGTCGTCGGTGCTCATCATCACCACACCTACGGCGTAGGATTCTGGCAACTCTACTTGCAGAGTCTCCGCAACCACGGTCCGCAGGAAGCTGTCGGGCTTCTGCATAAGCAGGCCACAGCCATCTCCTGTCTTGCCGTCTGCGGCAACACCGCCACGATGCGTCATACAGGTCAGCGACTGAATCGCATCCTGAATCAGCTTATGGCTGGTCAGACCTTTAACCTGAGCTATTAATCCGAAACCACAGTTGTCTTTAAAATCATCAAGCCGACATAAGCTTTGAGTCATAATTAAACCCATAGTAAAACGTTACAAAAAGTAATGATGGTTGGTTGAACAGAAGTTAAGTGTAATTCGATATGCGCGGCGCATTTTACACTTTAGGAGCATGTTCGACAATCAGTTATACCTACAATAGGTGCAGATTGGACTACTCTTGACCCACTCTTGGTCAGCTATAAGCCTAAATTAGATTGCAGGAGAAGGCTGAAATAACAGGGTCTTCAGACGAGGCAGGTCTCTGTGAGAACCTGCTGTAACCATTTTGACTCAAAATCGGCACTCACCGTCGCACTGCCAATGCTATCTAGCAGCACCAACCGCAACTGGCCGTCGAGCACCTTTTTATCGCGCACCATCAAATGTAGAAAATCATCTGCCTTCATATTCTCTGGTGGCTGCGCCGGCAAGCCGCAGGCAGCAATTAGATTTCTGGCCCGCTGGAGATCCTCAGCGCTAATCTTGCCCGCTAGCAGGGACAGATGCGCCGCCATAACCATACCTGCAGCCACTGCTTCACCGTGAAGCCAGTCTCTGTACTGCTGGAAGGTTTCGATTGCATGACCAAAGGTATGGCCCAGATTGAGAATCGCCCTGATACCCTGCTCCGTCTCATCGGCGGAGACCACCATGGCTTTATTCATGCACGATCTATGGATGGCGTAAGCCAGAGCCTCATTGTCCCGGTTCAGTAGCCCCTGGGTATTATCTTCCAGCCAGGTAAAAAATACCGGGTCGGCAATCAGGCCGTACTTGATAACTTCAGCCAGGCCAGAGCGAAACTCACGATCGGGCAGGGTCGATAAGGTATCCGTATCTATGATTACAGCTCGCGGCTGATAGAAGGCGCCTATCATATTTTTGCCCAGGCTGTGGTTGACCGCCGTCTTGCCGCCAACCGATGAATCAACCTGAGCCAGCAATGTGGTTGGCACCTGTATAAAGGGCACCCCGCGCTGATAGCAGGCGGCCGCAAACCCGGTCATATCACCTACCACACCACCACCTAGGGCAATCAAGGTAGTTTTTCGATCGTGCTGACTCTCTATTAGCCCGGTAAATATCTCATTGAGCGTTTCAAGATTTTTGTAGCGCTCGCCGTCTTGCAGAATCACAGTATCGACCTGCACCCCCGACAACTGATCCTGCAGGATCTGCAAATAAAGCGGAGCAATGCTGGTGTTGGTGACAATAAGTGCCTTTTGCCCCTGGATATACTGGGCGATATTGGCGGCCGACATCTGCCCTGCCCCAATATGAATAGGGTAACTTCTGTCCCCTAGGTTCACATCTAGGGAAATTCCACTGGCTGGGCTATTTAATCCGCTCGCCGCGCTGTCTACTCTGTTCATGAGGCTGGAGGCTCTGCAAAGGTTGCTGGATGGGTATTATGCGCAGCCGGCGCGAATTATCAAAGCTCCGCAAGTGCGGCTGCGAGATTTTTTGCCAATCTGCCTGGCACCACAGAGCCAGAGGGAAAGACAAGGTCGGCAATTTCGCGATACAGGGGATCGCGCTTTTCAACCAGCTGGTCTATGACCTCCCGGCGATTATCCACCTGCAGAAGAGGCCTACTTTTGTCCTTGCGCGTTCTCTCGTAGAGCTGTTCTCTGGTGGCGGAGAGATAGATTACCTGACCATTTTCACTCAATGCGGTGCGATTTTCCGGACGCAAAATAATACCTCCACCAGTAGCAATAACCGAGGAGGCGTCATTTTCGATTAAATCTTGTAACACCTTGGTTTCACGGGCGCGAAAACCCTCTTCGCCCTCCATATCGAATATCCACTGAATATCCGCACCGGTGCGGGATTCAATTTCGTTGTCTATATCAAAAAATGGCCGATTCAGAAAAGCAGCCAGATGTTTACCAATGGTGGACTTGCCGGCCCCCATGGGGCCGACTAAAAAAATATGTTGTTCGCTCATCTATCCAGAAGATTATCGTCAATTATTTTCGGAGTTATAAAGATGAGTATTTCACGTTTTTCAATATTTCGCAGGTCATTTCTGAAAAGCTTACCCAAAAACGGTATATCGCCCAGCATTGGCACTTTTTCGGTACCATTAACTTCTTCAGTCTGGAAGATACCCCCAAGCACCAATGTCTGCCCATCGCCCACCAGGGCCTGAGTTTCGATACGGGTGATATCTATGGAGGGTTCCCCAGTGGGTGTAAAGGCGCCCACAGAGTCCTGGGAGACCAATAAATCCATAATGATACGATTGTCTGGCGTTATCTGGGGCGTTACCTCCAGCTGCAATACCGCCTCTTTAAATTCAATGCTGGTGGCTCCGCTTGAAGTGGCTTTCTCGAAAGCGATTTCGGTACCAGACTTGATCACTGCCTGCTGTTTGTCACCCGTCAGCACCTTGGGCTGGGAGACAATCTCACCATAGCCGTCTGACTCCAGCGCACTGAGCTCTAGATCAATCAGAAAATTGTCGGTCAGGTAGCCCAGGCTAAAGGCGCCAGTGGGGTCTGAGACGCCCAGATCAACCGCCAGGCTGTCACCCAAGCCAAAATCATAGTTCCTGCTGTAGAGGGTGGGGCCATCATCTGCATTGCCCGGGATACCATCGGGACCATCATCGGTTTCAATTTCGTCGGCCGAGTAGGAAAAGCTTTCAACCACACCGGCCCCAGGAGCCAGTCCAGAGCGACGCCCGGATATGCCTACAGTCCTGTCGCCAAAGGCGCTGGAAACCGGACCGCCGGTTAAACGATCAACACCAGCCAGGCCCCAGGTAACACCCAGCTCCTTTTTAAAGTCTGTATTGGCAATAACAATACGCGCCTCAATCAATACCTGCTTGATAGGTACATCGATCTCCTCAATCAGCCGCTTGAACTCGTTAATCTTGTCTTCTGTATCCGTGAGGATAATGGTATTGGTGCGTTCATCCACTATGGCACTGCCTCGCTCAGACAGAATACTATTAGTGGCATTGCCGTCCCGGGCCGAACCGCCAGACTGGCCCAGCTGCTGGTCATCTGCGGTAAACAGTTCAAAGATTTCTGCGGCATCTGCATAGCGAATGCGCACAAACGCAGTCTCCAGTGGGGCCAGCTCCTGAAGCTGCTTGTTAGCCTCCACCTGCAGCCTCTCCTGCTCAGCGATTTCTGCTGCCGGAGCCACCATCAACACATTGCCCTCCTGGCGTTTGTCCAGACCTTTGGCTTTGAGAACAATCTCCAGCGCCTGATCCCAGGGCACCTGATCCAGGCGCAATGTAATACTGCCGGTCACCGTATCACTGGCCACCAGATTGAGAGAGGTAAAGTCAGCGATAAGCTGCAGCACAGAGCGCACTTCAATACTTTGGAAATTGAGCGACAGCCGATCACCGGTGAAATCAAACTTCTTGGCCTGCTCTGCCACCTCAGCCTCTGATAATGGCTTTACACTGACCCTGTACTGGTTGTCAGTCTGATAGGCCAGATAATCATACTGGCCCTGAGCCTCAATGGTTATCACCGTAGTTGAACCATCCTGCACAGCGTCTACAGCGTTGACCGGAGTGGCAAAATCCACTACATCCAGCCTTCTATCAAGAAAACCAGGCAGCTCTGTCTGGTAGAACGACAGCTTTATGCTCTTGCCCGATTTGTCTATATCTATATTGATCGAGGGGTCGCTGAGGTCAATCAAAACCAGCCCTGCGCCCTCAGTTTCACGACGAAAATCTATCCCGGTCACTGCGGCATTGAGATTATCCGCAGCCTCAACAGATTGCTCGCGATAGGCAGCGGGCTGGAATCCAGAGAGCGGCTGTTGACTGGCCAGCTGGGGTTGGCTCGAGACGCCAACCTGCACTGTCAGGCTATTGCCTTCAACCCGGGTCGCAAAGGGGGCGGACTCCTGCAAATTGACAATTAGACGAGTGCGACGACCATCGGAGACCACCACCGCATTGTGCGCATTGGCAAATGTCAGGGGGTATTTTTTCTTTTCCAGCTGGCTGTGCACCTGGTCAAAATCAAGAACCAGTCTTGCAGGCTGAGCTATTTCGTAGGCCCTGGGTTCCGGTGGCTGGTCAGAAAATTGCAACCTTATGGCAAAGCTGTCATCCGACAATGCCTGAAATTCAATGTCCTGAACCTGAATGCCCTGAGCCACAGCAGCCTCAGCCATACTGGCCCAGACAGCTGGTGCCAACAGACACCAATACAAACATTGCTTGAGTCGACTAATCATTTTATTTTCCCTAACTCGTTGATTACTCTTCATTCATGCCCATTGTTCTGGGGCGGTTAATCCATCCACCTTTGCCATCAGGAACTGTCTCTAAAACATCTAACTCAAATTCACCTATCTGAGTAATTTTGCCGAAGTTCCTGCCGATAAAATTGCCTCTGGCTACCCGGTGCACACGGCCATTGCCATCGTCTATCAGCGCCCAGATATTCTGATCCTTACTCAGGGTACCCACCATGGACAGGGCGCTGTAGCTAAACAGCTCCAGAGGCTGTTTTTGCCTCATTTGGTCCGGCGCTGATGCTGCTTTGCCACCTATTTCCGACTCCGCGGTAATAATTGCCGGGGGCTCAAAGGGACTGCGCATGGCCAGAGCACTGTAGTTAAAGCGCTCTGCCGGCGGATAGGTTGGCAGTGGCTCAATCTGACCCTGAGGGCGCTCACGGGACTCTGCCATTAGGCTGTCCAGATCACTAAACTGGCTATCGCCCACACAGGCAGAGAGCAGAGCAGCGGCAATAACAGCCATTGGGCTAGTGAGATGACAGTATCGGCGACTGGGCCTCATTGGGATGCCTCCGCTTTATATCTGTATGTCTTGGCCTCAATCACCATATTTAACAGACCGCTGTCCGCTTGTTTTATCGAGTAATTGTGCAGAGTAACAATCCTTGGCAGTGCAGCAACGCCGCTGACAAATGAACCAAAGTCATGGTAATCGCCAGTGACATCAATCTTTATTGGCAGCTCTACATAGAATTCCGAAACCTGCTCGGGCTGCAGCGAAATAGCTTTCATACTGAGCCCACTGCCGTAGGCTACCTCGGTAATATCCTCGAGCAGGCCGGGCACTTCAGTATCCTTGGGCAGCTGTTTAAGCAGAGCCCCGAAGGTGTCATCCAGCTCAATCATCTGCACCCTGTAGGCCTCCAGATTGGCCGCCTGAAATGCTTTGGTACCATATTGATCAAGTAGAACAGTCTCTTTACTGGCCGCCGCCTGATACTGCTGGCGCAAATCCTGAACCTTTACAAAGTAGCCTAAAATAAGGATAACAATGGCCACTGCAACCAGTAACAGCGTTTTTACCGGTGCAGGCCATATGCCGATTTGCTGAATATCCAAATCAGCAAAATCAATATCCTTGAGCTCCTTAATGCTTTCTACAAATGACATAATGTTCCTGCTACAGATTGTTAAAGGACCCCTAAGGGCTGGATAAATGGCTGTCAGCAGACTGAGCTTCTATCTCTATCTGCAAATCAAATAAACTGCCCTGAGCACCCAGCCGATCGTCATGGGCCACTCTGGCCAGGTTGGAGTTTTGGTATCTCTCCGATCGATCGAGATTCCTCATCAGAGCTGAAATACGATTATTAGATTCGGCAAAACCCGACATTTTTACCACCCCAGCCTCACGCTCTAGGCTGGACAGGTAGGTGCCCTCGGGCATTGCCCGCACCAGCTCATCAAATATTTTTACAATCTCAGACCTGGTACCCTGCAAGTCCTGAATCACTTTCATACGCAAAATCATCTCTTCTTTTTTACGCTTTAAGTCGCTGATCTCGCTGACCTTTTTATTCATCTCAGCGATATTGGCCTCCAGGTAGCTATTGCGTTGCTTTTGATTATCCAACTGGCCTATGGCAAAACTAATCCAGATAAACAGCAGAATTGCCGCACCTACGGCAACCAGCCCCAGCAGCCCTAAATACTCTTTTCTCAATTGCTCGCGAGCTTCCTCGCGCCAGGGCAATAAATTAATTTGCGACATTATTCAAAACCTCGCAGTGCCAAGCCTACGGCTAGCATCATTGCCGGGCCGTCATTGGCCAGAGCCTCAGCGTTAATAGAGCTGTTGACCTGCATGCCAGCCAGTAAATTAGCTACCTCAGTGGGCAGCCCCAGAGAATCTTCAACTCTGGTTACCAGACCCTGGATCGCAGACACTCCCCCAGCTAAGAGCAGCTGATCCACTTCGCTATAATTACTGGAGGAATAAAAAAATTGCAGTGAGCGACTAATATGCTGAATCAATGAGTCGACAAAGGGCTGCAGTACCTCCGCCTCGTACTCCTCGGGCAGCCCACCTTTGCGCTTGGCCTCACCAGCCTCCTCCCAAGACAACCCATAGCGCCGCTGAATCTCTTTAGTTAGCTGTTTGCCACCAAATGACTGCTCTCTGGTATAGATGGTTTTGCCCTGCTCTAGAACGGTGAAGGTAAACATGGTGGCGCCAATATCGGCGATAGCTACCAGCTGATCGCCAGACTGATTGAGCTGACTAGCCATCAACTGATAGGCGCGCTCGATGGCGAAACCCTCCACATCCACAACTTTGGGGTTGAGCCCTGCCATCTCAAGTGCTGCGCGACGGTGCTCTACATTCTCCTGACGGCAGGCAACTAGCAGAACTTTGACCAGGTCTTCATTGGATTCCACCGGGCCTATCACATCAAAGTCGAAAGCTACCTCTTCCATTGGATAGGGGATATATTGATCCGCTTCCACCTCAATCTGCATTTCCATCTGCAAATCGCTAAGTCCAGCCGGCAGCTCAATTTCTTTGGTGATCACTGAGGAGCCAGACACAGCAACTGCGGTATCTGTAAGCTTGGTTCCTGAATGGGTCACCAACTTTTCCAGGGTATCTGCCAGCGCGGGTATATCTGCTATGTTTTTTTCGACCATGGTGTTGCTGGGCAGTGCCATTACCCTGTAAGCCTCAACCCTGTAGCCATCCGCTGACTTACTTAGCTCAATAAGCTTGATGGCAGAAGACGAAATGTCGAGGCCTACAAGTGGTCTGGTCGGTTTTGATAAGAAATCTAAAAAGCTCATTGCACAACTATCATCCTTGGTAAACTCGATTCAACTCAATCGAGAGGAGCCGTCCCGGGCGAGAAATGACATTAACAATGTTTCCTAAGTCTGCAAATGATGCACTTCACATTCTCTACACCTTATAATAGACGTTCATTTTTAAGGTGCCTCAAAATAGTGTCCATTAAAAAGCGCAAATTGCTAAAGAATCTGTCGATCCTCGCCATACTGGGGGCCGGTGGTTTTCTCGTGGTGGCCTCCTGTTTGTATCTGTACCTTAGCCCAAAATTGCCATCAGTCGAGGAACTAAAGGAGATCGAGTTACAAATTCCACTGCGAATTCATTCACAAGATTTGAAAGTTATAGCTGAATTCGGCGAAAAGAAGCGTTCGCCAGTCAGCTTTGACGAAATACCCCAACCTATGATCGATGCTTTTCTCGCCGCTGAGGACGACAGCTTCTTTGAACATCGAGGCATTGTGATCTCCGGCCTGGCCCGTGCCGCCTTTGAACTGATTACCACAGGCTCTATTCGCAGCGGCGGCAGCACTATTACCATGCAGGTTGCTCGCAACTTCTTTCTCAGCAAACGTCAGGAATTTACCCGCAAGTTTAACGAGATACTGCTGTCCTTTAGGATTGAAGAGGAACTTAGCAAAGAGGAGATTCTGTCCCTCTACACCAATAAAATTTATATGGGTAACCGGGCCTATGGCGTAGGCGCTGCAGCACAGGTCTATTACGGTAAAACCCTAGACGAACTCAGTCTGGCCGAGATTGCCACCATAGCTGGTTTACCCAAGGCGCCCTCCAGATACAATCCACTGGCTAACAGCGAGAGGGCCATGGTGCGCCGCAACTGGATTCTCGGCCGCATGCTGTCTCTGGGCAATATAGATGAAGCCCAGTACGAGGCTGCTATCAATGAGGTGGATAACGCCACCTACCATGGCTCCATATCAGAACTGGATGCAGCTTACGCCGCCGAAATGGTGCGACAGCAAGTAATAGATAAGTTTGGTTTACAGGCCTATACAGAGGGCTACACCGCTATTACCACGCTGGATTCAACCATGCAGAGTTATGCGGTGCAGGCACTGCAATCCGGTATTATTGCCTATGATCAGCGCCATGGTTACAGAGGTGTAGAACAGTCTGGGCTGGCTGAAGCTGACTGGCCAGAAGCCCTGCGCGCCAAGGTATTCGGCGGCCTGGAACCCGCCATAGTCACCGAGGTTCTCGAAGATCATCTGATACTGCAGACCAGAGATGGCCTCAGCCTGTCACTCAACTGGACCGATGGCCTGCAAGATCTGCGAATCTATAAAACCGTCAATGCCCGCAGCGCACCCATAGCCTCGGCTCTAGAATTGTTCAACCCGGGCGATGTCATTCGCATTCGGCGCCATGAAAACAATAGAGTCAGTCTGGGTCAGCTGCCCACAGCCCAGGCCGCCTTAGTTGCACTGGCACCAGAAAACGGTGGTATTAGAGCCCTGGTGGGTGGATTTGACTATCGTCAGAGTCGCTTTAATCGGGTGACTCAGGCAACCCGTCAGCCCGGCTCTAACTTTAAGCCCTTTATCTATACCACGGCTCTGCGCAATGGCTTTACGCCAGCCTCGCTGATCAATGATGCCCCTGTGGTATTTAATGACAGTAAACTGGAGGATCTGTGGCGTCCCGAAAATGACGGCGGCAAGTTTTACGGCCCCACTCGCCTGCGAGAAGCCCTCTATCGCTCCCGCAACCTGGTCTCTATTCGCCTGCTGCGGCGCATGGGTATAGACCGCACTCTAGAGGGCCTGCAAGCCTTTGGTTTCGACACCAGCGAAATGCCCCTGGATCTATCCCTAGCGCTGGGTAGCCATGCAATGACACCATTGGATATTGCCGCAGGCTACGCAGTATTTGCCAATGGGGGTTATCAGATAAAACCCTATATTCTCGACAAGATTATCGACCGGGATGGCAATGTTATTTTTCAGGCCAGTCCAGATACAGTCTGTGACCCCTGCGACAGCGACAGGTCAGCAGGTGCGCAGACGGAACCCAGTATCGATATGCAGCTCGAGGAATTGCTCAACAATCTGGCTCAGGAATCTCAGATTGACAGCGAACAGGACAGCTGGGAGGCCATAGCTCTGGCACTGCAAAATACCGACAACACTGAAGTCACCCCAGCGGTACAGGTGATCGATAAACAGAGCGCATTCTTAATTGACTCCATGCTCAAAGACGTGATTTTGCGCGGTACTGGCGTCAAGGCCAAGGTGCTTGAGCGAAATGATTTAGCAGGCAAAACTGGTACCACCAATGGTCCCAGGGACGCCTGGTTCTCTGGCTACTCCCCGCATCTGGTCACCACAACCTGGGTAGGCTACGATGACAACAGCATGCTGGGCCGCAATGAGTACGGTGGCTCCGCAGCCCTGCCCATCTGGATTGAATTTATGCGCGGCGCTCTGGCTGGCAAACCTGAAATTATTCAACCCCAGCCCAATGGCATTGTAATGGTCAAAATTGATGCTAAGACCGGTGAGCGTATTGCTCCCCACCAGCAGGGGATATTTGAGTTCTTTAAACAGAGCAATGTGCCCGAGCTTCCCGACAGCGGCAATCAGGTGCCAGCGGGCAATCCATTGCCGGAGGATCTTTTTTGATACTGGATTGGGCGCGAGAATTTAACTGGGACCAGGTAGACACTGTGCTGCTGGATATGGATGGCACCTTGTTAGATCTGCACTTTGACAGCTTCTTCTGGATGCAACATCTGCCCCGCCGCTATGGAGAGAAACACGGTCTCTCTACGGCTCAGGCTATTCCAGATATCGCCCAGCGTCTGGCCGACAAACAGGGCACCCTGGACTGGTACTGCACAGAATTCTGGTCCCGCGAGCTGGATATGGATATTGTCGACCTCAAGCGTGAAATTAAGCACCTCATCAATGAGCGCCCGCAAACTTTAGATTTTCTGCGTGCCCTGGGCCGTCGGGGAAAAAATCGCGTGCTAATTACCAACGCCCATCCCGACAGCGTAGAAATCAAGTTCGCAGTCACCGGCATCCAGCCTCTTCTCGATCTGGTGATTACCTCCCATGATTATGGCTGTCCCAAAGAGGACCAGCGCTTCTGGCAGCAACTGCAGCAGAATATGCCCTTCGACCCGGCAAGAACCCTGTTTATCGACGACTCTGAGCCCGTATTGCGGTCAGCGCAGACCTACGGCATAGCCCATCTACTGGCCATAGAGACGCCAGACAGTCAGCAACAATCCAGACCCTACTTTGGTTTCCCTGCTATTCAGACTTTCTCGCAAATTTTGCACCTGGGCACAGGCAGAGAGACAGATGGATAAGCCAACCGACGCCAAAGTGCGAATCGACAAATGGCTCTGGGCGGCGCGGTTTTTCAAAACTCGCGGCCTGGCAAAGGCGGCTGTAGAGGGTGGCAAGGTGCATATCGACGGTCAAAAATCCAAACCCAGTCGCCTGCTGGATATAGGGCTTACAATGACCATTCGCCAGGGCTTTGACGAGAAAACCGTCCAGGTCATAGCCCTGTCAGAACATCGCCGCGGCGCCTCTGAGGCGCAGCTGCTGTATTGCGAGACTGAGCAGAGTATTGAGCAGCGCGAAAACCGTGCCGCCGAGCGCAAAGCCTTCAACAATTCGACGCCTCAAAGCGATAGACCCAATAAAAAACAGCGTCGCCAAATTCATCGATTTTTAAATAATTAGCATTCCAGCCAACTAATATTGCAGTACAATGCGCGACCTATGAGCGATCACGATACCCTGCAAAAATTCCTTTTCGACGGCACCGATATTCGCGGCGAAATAAGTTCGCTCGCCGATAGCTATCAGGCCATCCTGGCGCAGCAGCAATATCCAGATGCAGTGGCAGCACTGTTTGGAGAATTTCTGGTGGCCGCCAGCTTGCTCAGCGCCACATTGAAATACCCAGGCATAATTACCATTCAGGCCACAGGGGCAGGCCCCATAAAAACCATTATGACCGAATGCACCCAGGGCAATAAACTGCGCGGCATTGTGCGCGGAGATCTGGATGCCGCCGCTGGTGCCAAGCAACTGCAGGATTTTTTAGGCAGTGCCACACTGGCCATCACTATTGAGCCAGAGGGTGGAGAGCGCTATCAGGGTATAGTGCCACTGGATGCTGACAACCTCAGCCAATGCCTGGAGCACTATTTCAACCAGTCTGAACAGCTGCCCACCCAAATCAAGCTCTGCGCCGATCAACGGATCGCCTCAGGCATGTTGATCCAACAGATGCCAAGCAGCCAGCAGGCTGAAAAGATTGCTGCAGACTGGCAACATGTCAGCCTGCTTATGAACAGTTTAAAAACCGATGAACAGCTCAGTCTGCCCCACAGCGAACAGCTGTTCAGATTGTTCCATGAAGATGGAGTGCGGCTGTTCGAACACCAGAGCCTGCATTTCTTTTGCAGCTGCTCCAGACAGCGAACTGAGCGCGCCCTGATTTCACTGGGTGCCCCCGAGATTCAGAGTATTGTCGAAGAACAGGGATCAGTGTTGATCACCTGCGAATTCTGCGACGAACAGTATCAATTTAGCGACCAGGACGTGGAAGAAATGTTTGGCCCTCAGCCGCCAACCCTTCACTAACACTGGGGCTGAGCTTCAATCATCTAGCCTGATGCCCAGTATTTTGAGGAGTCACTCAAAAATAGCGTTCGACTAAACAGTTTCTGGCATAATAAGCCATCGGGTCCGAGGATCCACACAGATATTTTTTTCACTTTGGGAAGAGAGGAAGAGAATGGCCGAAGCACCAATTCATTTAGATTTGGGCTCTAGCGAGCTTGTAGAAATTGCAATTCAACGGGGCGAAGGAAGGCTGGGCAGCACTGGCTCACTGGTTACCACCACAGGCCAGCGCAGCGGCAGATCGCCGGCAGATCGCTTTATAGTAGATGAGCCCAGCTCATCTGACTCCATCGACTGGGGCTCGGTCAACCGCCCTATTTCAGCCCCTGTTTTTGAAGCCCTGTGGAATCGCGTTGCCGACTATATGGCCGACAAAGAGCGCTTTGTGTCCCACCTCCATGTGGGCCAGGACTCCAACCACTATATCCCGGTCAAGGTCACCACAGAGACCGCCTGGCACGGTCTATTTGGGCGCAATATGTTTATTCGCGCTGAGAAATATAACCCTGCCGCCAAAGAGGAATGGAAAATTCTCCATGCAGCGAATTTTGTCTGCGACCCAGAGCGTGACGGCACCAATAGCGAAGGCGTGGTAATAATTAACTTTGCCAAACGCAAAGTACTGCTCGCCGGTATGAAATATGCCGGAGAAATGAAGAAAGCTATGTTTTCTGTGCAGAATTTCCTACTGCCAGAGAAAGATGTGATGCCTATGCACTGCGCCTCAAATGTGGGTGACGACGGCGACACGGCACTGTTTTTTGGTCTCTCTGGAACAGGCAAAACCACATTGTCGGCTGACCCAGATCGGTTCCTGATCGGTGATGACGAGCACGGCTGGGGCCGTGGCACAGTATTTAATCTGGAAGGTGGCTGCTATGCCAAGACCATAGATCTCAGCCAAAAAAATGAGCCAGTTATCTGGGAGGCCATCAGATTTGGCGCCATTGTTGAGAATGTGGTGATGGACGAGAACACCCGTATCGCTGATTATTCTGACACCAGCATTTCTGAAAATGGCCGCTGCAGCTACCCCCTTGAACATGTGGAGAAACGCTGCGAAGAAAATCAGGCCGGCGAGCCAAAAAATATTATCTTTCTAACCTGTGACGTCACCGGTGTGTTGCCCCCTGTATCTCTACTTTCCAAGGAGGCGGCGGCCTATCATTTCCTGAGTGGCTATACGGCTAGGGTTGGTTCCACAGAGATGGGCGGCGAAGCGGGAATCCACCCCACCTTCAGCACCTGTTTCGGTGCGCCCTTTATGCCACGCCCCGCCAGTGTCTACGCAGAGCTATTGATGAAGCGCATAGAGGAGTTTGGTTCCAAGGTGTACCTGGTTAATACAGGCTGGACTGGAGGCTCTGGTGGCTCTAAAGGTACTGGCAACCGCTTCCCTATTCCTGTCACCCGCGCGGTGGTCACTGCCATTACCAATGGTTCTCTGGAAACCGCTAAAACTGAACATCTGGATCTGTTAAATCTGGACATACCCCTAGAGATTCCCGGCGTAGATAAGTCTTACTTAAATCCGCGCAACAACTGGGAAAATCCTGCTGACTACGATGAGCAGGCGGCAAAACTAGCCAAGCTGTTTGCTGAGAATATTGTTAGCTTTGCTCCCTCTCAAGATATTGTCAACGCAGGCCCACAGGGCTAGGTGGTTTCCCTGGCACAAAAAAAAACCCCGCTCTGTTATTCACAGAGCGGGGTTTTTTAATGGGGCTCTGGACTACTTGCTGTTATCCAGAATATAGTCGATCGCGGCAATCACTTCGTCGTCGCTGCAGTCCATGCAGGTACCGCGCGCCGGCATACCGTTAATGCCATTGATCGCATTGGTATAAACCGTCTCAATACCTTTGGTCAGCCGGTCAGTCCAGGCTCCAGCGTCACCCAGCATAGGGGCTCCGGCAATCCCAGAGGTGTGGCAAGCCATGCAATTGGTGCCATAGATATCACTGCCCGAGCGCCCGGCGCCGCCAGCAGAGACCACAGCCACAACCTGGCCCGCTTTAACCACATGACCCACAGGTGCAATGCGCTCTGCAACCGCTTCTTCCTGAGCCGCAGTAAGCTCAGAGTTTTCTTTAGCGCTGCAGCCTAGCAAGGCTACAGAAGCAATGGTGATTAATGCAAAAATTCGTAGTTGACTCATTGTTGATCCTATAAGACTCATCTTTCCCATAAAAATTATCTGCGCAGTATCCATAGGTCTACTAAATATCTGTGCTCGATAAACCAATCTCTTTACCGGCGCGCAGTATACAGCAAGCGACACTGGCAACCAAAACTATCCCAGCGGGCGAATACCAACTGCGCTGCGCACCCTGGCTACAAGCTCCGAGCTATGCTCTCTCGCTTTTACTGCGCCCTGTTGTAATACGGCTTCCACTTCTCCTGGGTTTTCCAACAGACGCAGATATTCAGCTCTGGGCTCCTGCAACTGGTCATTAATCAACTCAAATAACTGGCGCTTGGCTTCGCCCCAGGCGATACCATTGGCAAATTCTGTACGCATCTCGGCAATCTGAGTCTGACTGGCAAAGGCCTGCCAGATCTGAAAAACCGCAGAGCTGTCCGCGTCCTTGGGCTCACCTGGTTCCAATAAATTAGTTTTAATTTTGTTGATGTGCTTTTTTAACTGCTTCTCGCCCAGAAACAGAGGAATGGTATTGCCATAGCTCTTGCTCATTTTGCGGCCATCTAGGCCCTGCAAAATGGCCACATCATCGTCTACCTGAGCCGCGGGCAATACAAAGTGCTCGCCGTAATGATGGTTAAACCTCTGGGCTATATCTCTAGCCATCTCCACATGCTGAATCTGATCTCGACCCACAGGAATATGGTGAGCATTGAACATTAAAATATCCGCAGCCATCAGTATGGGATAGCTAAACAGGCCCATGGTTATGGCCATATCTTCGTCTTCACCAGCTTCAATATTAGCCTGTACAGACGCTTTGTAGGCATGGGCTCGATTCATCATACCTTTGGCAGTCATACAGGTGAGCAGCCAGGTCAGCTCTGGTATCTCGGGAATATCTGACTGCCGATAAAAAGTCACATTATCGGTATCCAGTCCCAGTGCCAACCAGGCGGCGGCAATCTCCAGCGTAGACCGATGAACAAGATCTGGGTCCTGAGCCTTGATCAGAGCATGGTAATCGGCAAGAAAGAAAAACGAATCAAACTCTCCGCTTTGGCTAGCTTCAATGGCAGGCCTAATAGCGCCCACATAGTTGCCCAAATGCGGGGTTCCCGAGGTGGTAATACCAGTTAAAACGCGCTTCTTGCTCATAAATTAGGGCTCATAGACTGTCACTTAATATTGGCTGCTGGTGCTGGGTCGCTATTCTAGACAATAGCTTACTCAACCTCTATGGCTAAATTTCCCGGCCGATTAAAAAATGCCTCCAGTACCGAAGTTAATCGCTCCGGGTCCAGAGACCCAGTTAACTCGCGACAGGAATGCATAGCCAACTGAGGTATTCCCACATCCAGGGTGGGGATGCCCAGTCTGGATGATGTGATGGGGCCAATAGTACTGCCACAGCCCAGATCACTGCGCGAAACAAAGGTTTGCACTGGCACATCAACCTGATCACAGAGCTCTCTGAACAGAGCCGAGGTTACGCTGGTAGTGGCATAGCGTTGTTTAACATTGACCTTAATCACCGGGCCACCATTCAACAGAGGCATATGGGCCACATCGTGCATATCGGCAAAATTTGGGTGGGCAGCATGGGCGTTATCGCAGGAGATCATCAGAGATTTGTCGGCAACAGAGTTGAGGCTACTGCTACCCTCAGCCTGCACAATGCGCTCTACCACAGCCTCGAGAAAAGGTCCGTCAGCACCTATGGCCGAGACACTGCCCACCTCCTCATGATCATTGCATACCATCAGGCTGGTGTTGGTGCCATCTGCAGCCAAAAGTGCCTGGGTGGCCACATAGCAGCTAAGCAGATTATCCAGCCGGGCAGAGGCTAAAAACTCCTGCTTTAAACCTACCATCGCCGCTGGCTGGGTGTCGTAAAAGCACAATTCGAAGTCCAGCACCTCAGATTTGGCAGGTAAAAATTTTTCGGCTAACAGTGCGCGGAAATCCGTTTTGGCATCAGCCTGGGGAGCTAGCATCAACACTGGTGGAATATGCTTTTGGGCATTGACTGTGCGCCCAGAATTGGCCTCTCGATCCAGGTGAATTGCCAGACTGGGAATCATGGCCACCGGCTCCTTAAAGTCAACCGCTGTCTGTTTAAGCTGCTGATCGGCATCTCGATACACCAGGCGCCCGGCAATAGAGAGATCGCGATCAAACCAGGGGTTTAGCAGCGCACCACCATAGACTTCCACCCCCAGCTGAAAATAGCCCGACTGGTTTATTTCTGGCTGCGGCTTAACCATCAGACAGGGGCTATCGGTATGAGCACCGGCCATGCGCATGCCAGAGTTGGCGAGAGATTCGGAACCCACCACAAAGGCGATAATTGATGAGCCATTGCGGGTAACAAAATGCCTATCTCCAGCCTTGAGATCCCAGACATCAGATTCATGTAACCGGGTAAATCCAGCGCCCTCAAGCAGCCTGCTCATGCTGGATACTGCATGAAAAGGTGTTGGCGAGGCATCTAGAAATGCGCTTAAATCCACATTGTACTGCTGAGTCTGATTGCTCATATAGGTCATCCTTTGTTGTCTGTTCCCGTGTTATTCTGCGCCACAAGTCTGGCTAACAGGCTAGAGGTATCCCAGCGGTTGCCGCCCAGCTCTTGAACCTGGGCGTAATATTGATCCACCAGTTCGGTCACCGGCAGCTCAGCACCATTGGTCTTGGCCTCAGCCAGCGCATAGCTTAGGTCCTTGCGCATCCACTCCACTGCAAAACCATGGTCATATTCGCCTGCGAGCATGGTTTTATGGCGATTTTCCATCTGCCAGGACTGGGCGGCACCTTTGCTGATCACCTGAATTACCTGATGTGCATCTAGGCCGGCTCGCTGAGCAAAATTTAAGCCCTCAGCTAACCCCTGCACCAGCCCGGCAATACAGATTTGATTGACCATTTTACACAGCTGACCACTGCCGCTGGGGCCCATAAGTTGAGCCTCCTTAGCATAACAGGCCAGCAGGGGCTGCACCTCAGCAAAGTGCTCAGGGTCGCCGCCGCACATCACTGTAAGCTGCCCATTCTCCGCACCCTGCTGCCCGCCAGATACAGGAGCATCCACAAACCCGCAGTTGGCGGCCCGACAAGCCACATCTATCTGCTTGGCCAGCTCTGCAGATGTGGTGGTATGGTCGACCAATAGAGCGCCCTGCTTAATGCCCGCCATAACCCCCTGCTCGCCCATCAGGACCTCAGAGAGATCATTGTCATTGCCCACGCAGGTGAAAATTATATCCGCGGCGGCAGCTGCCTGCTGTGGGGTCTGCGCCAGGTCACCGCTGTGTTGGCTAATCCAGCGCTCAGCCACTTCTCCAGTGCGATTATAAACTGTAATACTGTGACCCTTGCTACTGAGCCAGCCAGCCATGGGGTAGCCCATAACGCCCAGGCCAATAAATGCAATTCTAGCTGCGGCCATAATTAGCTCAGCTCCCTATCAGGTAGATTAAGAACGCCCCCAAGACAAGGCGGTAAATCACAAAGGGCATCATGCCAACTCGCTCGACCAGACGCAGAAAACTATGGATGCAGAGATAGGCCGTCAGTGCAGACAATAGAGTGCCAACCAAAATCTCTGGCCAGGGCACCACTGCCTGCCCCAGTAGCTCTAGACCTTTGTATCCACCGCTCAGGGCGATAATAGGTATAGACAGTAAAAAAGACAGCCGCGCTGCACTGGTGCGATCGAAACCCAGCGCCAGGGCCGCGGTCATGGTCACCCCTGATCTGGAGGTTCCAGGTATTAGCGCCAGAGCCTGGGCAGCACCCACAATGAGGGCAGACCGCCAGGTAATCTGATCAATGGTTTTGGCCCCTCGCTGACGCTGGTCGGCCCAGCCCAACAAAAGCCCAAAGCCTATGGTAGTTAAGGCAATCACTGCCATAGATCTGAGATTAGCTTCGATAAAATCACCCAGCAACAGACCTGCAAGACCGGCGGGAATAGTAGCCAGAATAATGCACCAGGCCAGCTTGCTCTCCGGAGTTGCCAGCGACTGGCTACCCAGGCTTCTAAACCAGGCAATAATTAGCTGTTGAATATCGCGGCGGAAGTAAATCACCACTGCTACAAATGAGCCTACATGCACTGCTACATCGAACGCCAGACCCTGATCGGGCCAACCGAGAATCTGCGAGGGCAATATCAGATGGGCTGAACTTGAAATAGGTAAAAATTCAGATAGCCCCTGAATTACCGCCAGCCAAATAGCCTGTACCATATCCATAATCTATTCTTCCCTCAGCCTTTTTCTTTTTTGCCAAGCTTCGGTGCCACGCAGATACACCAGCTCAATGGATTCTGCTGGTCGCGCTCGTCCGGCAGCATATTCAACTGCGGTAACAGCTAGCAGATCCTCAGCGGCAGGAAAAACCTCCGCCAGCTTGTTATACCACCGGGATTCAGCAGTCAGCAACTGACCTGCCTCGCCCACTATAGCCTCTGGCTGGTGCTGCTCTATAAAGACTAGCGCCTGGTCGCCACTGAGTAGTTGGTCTTCGGCCTCCGCCCTGAGCTGACCATCGGCTGTGAGTTTATAGCAACCCAGATTAAACTCACCCATGCGTGCGTCCAGCATGGCAACAATAGATTTATCTCTGTAGTTGTTCTGCTTAGGCTGACTGCGCAAAAAGGTAGCCACCATGGTTTCCAGTGTTGACACCGCCACCACCGGCAGATCGGCGGCAAAGGCCAGGCCCTGAGCTGTGGCAAAGCCTATGCGTAAACCAGTAAATGACCCTGGGCCAACGGTGACTCCTATGGCATCCAGATCTGCGACTGTTATTCCCGCCTGACTGAGAAGTTCACTGACCATTCCCATAACCAATTTGGTATGGGAGCGTGGCTCTTGAGAGTATCTGTAAGTCACAGCACTACCCACCTGCAATGCAACAGAGCAGGCTGGCGTAGAGGTCTCAATGGTTAAAAATGAAGTCATTGCAAATCCAATAATCGGCGGACAAAAAAAATCCCCCACCAGAGTGAGGGATTTTACAGGTCTCGGGCCAATTACACTATCAGGATTTCTTGGCTGGAGCCTTTTTGGCTGCAGGTTTTTTAGCTGGAGCTTTTTTAGCTACTGCTTTTTTCACCGCGGGCTTTTTAGTTGCAGCTTTTTTGGCTACTGCTTTTTTGGCCGCTGGTTTTTTAGCAGCTGCTTTTTTAGCTACTGCTTTTTTGGCCGCTGGTTTTTTAGCAGCTGCTTTCTTAGCTACTGCTTTCTTAGCTACTGCTTTTTTAGCTGCTACTTTTTTAGCTGCAGGCTTCTTAGCTGGCGCTTTTTTAGCTGCGGCCTTTTTAGCTGCAGGCTTCTTAGCTACTACTTTTTTAGCTGCTGGTTTTTTTGCAACTGCCTTTTTTGCACTTGCCTTCTTTACTGCAGGCTTGGCCGCTGCCGCTTTCTTTTTAGCTGCTGGTTTCTTTTTAGGTTTGGCGTTGGCTTTTGCAGCCTCTGCCTTTACCTTGGCTGCAGCTTTCTTTTCAGCCGCTTTAACAGCAGCAGAAGCCGCTTTTTCAGCCGCCTTTACTTTCTTGGCGTTGGCAACTGCCCGCGCCTTTAGCCATTTGGCTTCATATTTCTTCATTGCTGCAGCTAAATCAGCCTTAGCCTTGTTTTCTAAGCTAGCCGCGCGAGCCGCCACTGAGGCACTGCCCTTTTCCTGGACGCTGCCAACAGCCGACATAATTTGCGCAACGCGCTGAGCACTCTTGGCCTGTTTAGCCTGAGCTTGAAGAGTTTTTAACTTGCCATTGGTTGCTTTAAAGTTATTGCGAGCTGAGGCCAGTGATTTGCGCGATACGGCATTGGCTTTCGCCGCTACTTTGCCTTTGGCCACTGCAATCTTTTTGCGCGCAGCTTCAACGCGAACTGCCTGAGCCGACACCTTAGCATTTAGAGCTGCGGTCTTTGCCGCTGCTTTAGACACTGCACTGGGCGCTGCTACCTTTTTAGCCGCTGCCTTTTTTGGTGCTGCTTTTTTGGCTGCTACTTTTTTGGCTACTGCTTTTTTAGCTGGCGCTTTTTTAGCTGGCGCTTTCTTAGCTGCTGCTTTTTTCGGCGCTGCTTTTTTTACCGGTGCTTTTTTTACCGCTGCCTTGGCAGTGGGCGCTTTAGCTGCAACACTAGAGTTGGTAGGTTCAGTTTTTTCCGTGCTTTTAGTTGCTGGACTTTTCACTGGTGCTCTCCGTGACCTTGATAATAGGGAATCTAGAATTGACATAGCTCTTCTGTGCGTAATTATTTGAAAGCGAATGATAATCGCCAGTGATTTGCTTTAGCAACCTTTAAGGCGGAAATACAGCAAAAAATTGCCTTTTCTCCACTATTTTGCAGTTTTTTTACAGAATATAACGGTTTTTTATTTTTTACTGGCAGCCATCCGGCTTTTAATAGAAATAGGTTTTTATTCTTCTATCCCAAGATATCAACAATTCTAGCCTGAACATCGGCCAGTTGACCCAGACCATTTATCGAGGCAAAGGTAGGGGCATTGTTATCTTCCGCGGCAAGATCAGTATAGAATTTTACCAGTGGCTGAGTTTGATTATGATAAACATTCAGGCGATTGCGAACAGTATCTTCTTTATCGTCTTCTCGCTGCACCAGTGCCTCGCCAGTTTCATTATCAAGGCCAGGTTGTGCGGGAGGATTGTGTTGCACATGGTAAACGCGACCTGAATTTTCATGCACTCGACGACCACTTAAACGAGCAACAATCTCTTCATCATCAACGGCCATTTCAATCACATACTGAATACTGACGCCTGCATCAACCAATGCCTGCGCCTGGGGAATAGTTCGTGGAAAGCCATCGAATAAAAAGCCATTGGCGCAGTCTGCCTGAGAGATTCGCTCTTTCACCAGGGCAATAATCAGATCATCTGATACCAGTCCGCCCGAGGCCATAATATCTTTCACCTGCATGCCTAACTCAGATTCTGCCTTTACGGCTGCGCGCAGCATATCGCCCGTGGATATCTGCGGAACGCCATACTTCTCAGTAATAAATTGAGCTTGGGTACCTTTACCAGCACCAGGTGGGCCTAATAGAATCAATCTCATTAACAGGTTCCTTTATTTACAACTCAGATTGGTTTTCCCTACTCTATCTTTAGTAACGGACTGAAAATAAAGCTAATTCGCCGTTTTACAGGGGGCGCACACAATACACTTATTGAACAAGCCAAACAAGCCTAGCTACCTCCACTGGTGGGGTAGCGAAGTGCGGTTGACTCTGAACTAAATCGACTCTAAGCCCTTGACATTAATCCACTGCTGCTCCATTTCCTCGAGGCTTAAATCAGCGAACCTGTCTACTCCAACAGCGGCTTCCATGGCTTGAAATCTGCGTTTGAATTTGTCACTGGCGCGGGCCAGAGCAGTCTCTGGGTCTATGGATAAATGACGGGCTAGGTTGACGCAGCTAAACAGCAGGTCACCCATTTCATCCTCCATGGCTTGCATATTTCCACTGGCGATCTCTTGCTCAAGCTCTGCGATTTCCTCTTTGACCTTATCCAGTACACCGCCGACCTCAGACCAATCAAAACCACGAGCCGCCGCGCGCTTTTGCAGCTTAAAGGCGCGACTTAGGGCCGGCAGTGCCAGGGGGATATCGTCCAATGTTCCGGAGGAGCCCACCTCTGAACGCTCTTGCTTTTTGATCGCCTCCCAGTTGCTTTTGATTTCGGCCTCGGTAGCAACAGTTTGACTGTCAGGCACCGACTGCAATGTGCCGTCGGGAAAAACATGGGGATGACGTCGCAATAACTTGGCCGTGATACCAGAGACCACAGTGTCAAAATCAAATTGCTTATCCTCTTCTCCCAGCTGGCTATAGAAAATAATTTGAAATAGCAGATCACCCAACTCCTCGCTGAGGTGTGCCATATCGCCGCGTTCGATAGCATCGACCACCTCATAAACTTCCTCAATGGTGTGGGGCGTGATGGTTTGGTAAGACTGTTTAATATCCCAGGGGCAACCAGTTTGCGGATCTCGCAAGCGAGACATCAGATAACGCAGGTCGTCTATACTGTAGGTTGCATCCATAGTCAGAGCCCCATAGATTTAGGCGTAAACACCTGAGGATAAATAGCGATCACCGCGATCACATATAATGGTCACAATGGTGGCGTTCTCTACTTTTTGATTGAGGTCCAAAGCAGCAGCCACCGATCCACCTGCGGAAACACCACAGAAAATACCCTCTTCTTTGGCCAGTCGGCGCATGGCATTTTCTGCATCCTGCTGAGAGATATCCAAGATGCTGTCCACTTTTGCAGCATCAAAAATGCCTGGCATATAAGCCTGGGGCCAACGTCTAATACCGGGAATTGAGGCGCCATCTTTTGGTTGCAAGCCAATTATTTGAATCTCTGGACTCTGAGTTTTTAGATAGGCTGAAACGCCCATAATGGTACCTGTGGTGCCCATGGAACTAATAAAATGGGTCACCTGCCCCTGGGTATCTCTCCAGATCTCTGGGCCTGTGCCTTCGAAATGCGCCAGTGGGTTGTCTAGATTATTGAACTGATCTAGCACAGTACCCAAGCCCTGGGCCTGCATTTGCTTGGCAAGATCACGAGCGCCCTCCATACCCTGGGCCTGAGTCACTTCAATTAACTCGGCGCCATAGGCCGTCATTGCCCATTTGCGCTCATCAGTCGCGTTGTCCGGCATAATCAATGTCATACGATAGCCTTTCATTGCAGCTACCATGGCCAGAGCAATACCTGTATTGCCGCTGGTGGCCTCTATCAGGCGATCTCCAGGCTTGATGTCTCCCCGCAACTCCGCCTTGAGAATCATACTCAGGGCCGGACGATCTTTGACACTGCCAGCGGGATTATCCCCCTCTAGTTTAGCCAGTATGGTATTTGAGGTCTGGCCTGCTAGACGCTGCAGACGCACTAGGCGTGTATTGCCGATACAGTGCTCTAAGGTTGGGTAATCCACTGTCATTTTGTTTCCTATTAATAACCTTTAATCAGGCTGGGTATTGTGCCCTAGGCCTCAGGCAATAGCCTCTACCCAGATGCTATTGCCAAGAATTAAAAGGTATAAGCCATACTAAATTAAAATAACGTAAGCCACCGCATATTGCTGTTCATCGGCAAGGCTAATTAACACCTTGGAGCCGCCCATTGACTTTAGCACCTCAGCTGCTCCGCCATGGAGTTCAACCCCCGGCGCCCCAAATTCATTGTTGACCACCTGGATATCCTGAAAACTCACGCCGCGGCCAATACCAGTACCCAGCGCCTTGGCTACAGCCTCTTTGGCTGCAAAGCGCTTGGCCAAAAAAGCCGCACTCTGGTTTAGCCGCTGATATTCAGACTGCTCAGCCTCGCAGAGTATGCGGCGCACAAACAAATCGCCCTGGCGTCCCAGCACCTTGGCTATACGCTGTATCTCTACAATATCTGTACCCACTGCCAGAGCCATTAGGACTGTCCTTGATCATACTGGTTATTATTTTGTTCGACGCTCGCTGTCATCAGATGCTGCCGATACAGCTCTCTGCTGTGCAGCTGCTTGCCACCCAGATAGAAGTCTATCACTCTGCGGGTTAGCTGTTTAGCCGCCTGCATTACGCTGCGCGTAGAAAAGTCGCCATTCACCATAGACACCAGGTCGGCGCCCTGCAGTGATAGGCCTTTGGCTTTTTGCTGATTGATTAACTCAACCAGACCCTGCTCGGGAATATATTGATACTGGCGATCCGGGGCAATCGCAACACCCTGAATATCTGCATCTAACACCAAACCATAGCCTAACTCGTCGAGCAGCAACATTTCCAGACGGCGCAACAATAGCTCGTCTGTGCCGCTGACCGACAAGCGATTTACAAAATGACGATACTGTTGATAGAGGTATTCGTGGGGATCCTGCTCATGGAGCAACCTGTACAGCAGTTCGTTGATATACAGACCGGTAAACACAGTTTCCCGCTGCAAGAGAACTGGGGCGCCAAGCGCATCTGCACTGGTGAGAGTTTTCAGGTCGCTCCTGCCCTGCCAGCTAAACTGATACTCTGTGTAGGGAAACAGTGCGCGGCTGATACCTCGCTTGTTGGGCTTGCGAAAACCTTTGGCCACACAGCGAATGCGACCCTGATGGCTGGTAAACAAATCCACCAGTAAGCTGGTTTCTCTGTAGGGCGTGACATGCAGCACAAATCCAGATTCGGCTTCCACACGCATTGTCATTTACTCGTCCATATAGCCAAGACTGCGCAGTGCTCTCTCGTCATCTGACCAGCCACTGCGAACCTTAACCCAGGTTCTGAGCATTACTTTGCAATCGAGCAGGCTCTGTAAATCGGCCCGAGCCTGTTCACCAATCTTTTTAATGCGCTCGCCATTGGTGCCAATAATAATCTTCTTCTGTCCTTCACGCTCCACCAGTATTAGGGCGCTAATATGGGTAATTTTCTGCTCTGCACGAAACTCTTCGATTTCAACTGTAACCTGATAGGGCACTTCGGCACCCAGCTGGCGAGTGATCTTTTCGCGGACAATCTCTGCCGCCAAAAAACGTTCGCTGCGGTCAGTAATCTGGTCCTCCGGAAAAATATAGTCGGCCTCAGGTATATAGGCTTTAATTTTAGTCTCCAACTCATCCAGGTTGGTCTTGCGCAGCGCAGACAGCGGTACCAGAGCAGCAGCATCAACCTTGCTGGCAAGAAACTGCAGATGGGGCAATAGTGCAGACTTGTCCTCCACCATATCTACCTTATTAACCGCCACAATAACCGGAGTGGAATTATTGCCAAGATACTTGGCCACATACTCGTCAGCCTCGCTCCACTCAAAGCGATCCACTACAAATATCACCACATCCACATCAGAGATTACGCTGGCGGCTGAACGATTCATTACCCGATTGATCGCTCGCTCTTGGTTGGTATGTATGCCGGGGGTATCTACAAAAATCATCTGCAGATTCTCTTCGGTTTTTATGCCCAGCAAGGTATGTCTGGTGGTCTGAGGCTTGCGAGAAGTGATACAGAGCTTCTGGCCCAGTATATGGTTGAGCAATGTGGACTTGCCCACGTTGGGACGCCCCACGATAGCCACATAGCCACAGTGTTTTTTTGTTTCTGTCAAAATCCCTGCTCCAGTTCTGATAATAGTTGCTGCGCCACCAACTGCTCTGCTTTGCGGCGACTGCTTGCGGTTGCACTAACGGCTTTATCCACCTGGTCTATTTTACAGCTCACGGTAAATAGTCGACTGTGAGCCTCACCTCCGGTATCCACTAACTCATACTGGGGCACAGGTTTAGAGCGCTGTTGCAGCCATTCCTGCAATGCGGTCTTGGCATCTTTCACCGGCTGGGCATCTGAGGCTGCATCCAGAAGCTCTCTAAACCAGTGATCAATACAGGTAGTGGCGGCTTGCATATCGCTATCCAGATAAACGGCGCCGATCAGCGCTTCTACTGTGTCACCTAGAATAGAATCTCGGCGCTGACCACCGCTCTTCATTTCACCAGGCCCCAGAGACAACTCGGGGCCCAGCTGCAAATTTTTGGCCACCTGGGCCAGGGACTCGGCGCGTACTATCTGCGAGCGCATACGGCTGAGATCACCCTCTCGGGCCTGAGGAAATTGCTGATAGAGAAAGTCGGTTACGCGGACACCCAGAATCGAATCGCCTAAAAACTCCAGGCGCTCATTATTGCGACTGCCACAACTTCTATGGGACAGGGCCAAGCTGAGAAGCTCTGGATCGCGAAACTGGTATTGCAGGCGCTCTTGGAGCTGCCGGATATTGCTTGCCACTGATAATCCTCAGATTAATGAGTTTGCTCAGCGCTGTCGTATTGATTGTTAAACTTAAGCACAACGTCAACATTGGCAAACATTTCAATTCGTTTCTCGTAATCCAGACTGATCTTTACACCCTTTATACTGCGCTTAATCTCTACCTGTGTCGCCTTGACATCGCGCACATTATTAATGGTAAAGAAATCGGCAACTTTGCGTCTAATCTCTGCACTGGACTGATCTTCGAGCCCAGACTGACCCACCTGCTGCAATGCGCTGGCGACAATACGATTATCGAGATAATGGGGACCTATTTTAAAAATCAGACTAATTATAAATCCCACTAAAAAAAGACTGACAATTGTCGAGGTCAATGTGGCTCCGTGCTGTTTCATCACTGGCTCCCTGCGCCCTGTTATTAACTCCCCAACCCTGTGCTTTACTTTACTGGATTCCCCTAGTGAATTGTACCCGCCCGGTCAAAGCTGGGAACAGAGGCAAATTTATTCCAGAACATCCAGCGCGCAAAGGCTTTGCCTACAATACGCTCCTCTGGCACTGGGCCCCATACTCGGCTATCGCTTGAATTATCTCGATTATCTCCGAGCATAAAGTAATGGCCGGCGGGCACCACAGAGGAATAATTTTGACTTAGACGGGTGGGCGAGCTGCGCTTTTGCATCAGGTGCTCAATGCCGCCCAGATCTTCTGTCATAACCATAGCCCTTGGGGTTTCGCCCAAATCTGGCATCAACTGCTGGTTCATCTTGTCGCCATTGACGAACAGTACGCCGTTGAGCACATGGATAGTATCCCCTGGCAGACCCACGACGCGCTTGATAAAGTAGCGGTCTTCATGGGGCGGAAAAAACACCATTACGTCGCCGCGCTCCGGCAGTGACACAGGGATAATCTTGGTGCGCAGTACCGGCAGACGAATACCGTAGGTCCATTTATTGACCAGAATAAAGTCACCCACCTTTAGAGTAGGCACCATTGACTGAGAAGGTATCTGGAAAGGTTCAATCAAAAATGAACGCAGAAATAATACCAGGCCCAACACAGGCGCCAGCGAGGCAGTAAATTCAATTAGCCCCTCTTCCTGCTTGACAATAAATTTATTGAGCAGCCAAAAACCGCCAGATAAAAGAAATATCAGAGTTAATATAAGTTCAAAATTAAGATCCACCGGATCTACCTCCAATAGGTTCGATTAGGTTTTTAGCACAGCCAGGAATGCGTCCTGAGGAATCTCGACACTGCCCACCTGCTTCATTCTCTTCTTACCAGCTTTTTGCTTTTCCAATAGTTTTTTCTTACGGCTGACATCGCCACCATAGCATTTGGCGGTTACATTCTTGCGCAGCGCTTTGACCGTGGTGCGCGCAATCACACTGCCACCGACAGCCGCCTGAATGGCCACGTCAAACATCTGCCGAGGAATCAGCTCTTTCATTTTATCAGCCAGATTGCGACCTTTTTGTATCGAGTGCTCTCTGTGAACAATAGCAGCTAGAGCGTCGACACGGTCACCATTGATCAAGATATCCAGTTTCACCAGAGCCGCAGCTTCAAAGCGAATAAATGAATAATCCAGCGACGCAAATCCACGACTCACAGATTTCAAGCGATCAAAAAAGTCCATCACCACTTCGCTCATAGGTAATTCATAGCGTATGGAGACCTGCCCGCCAATAAACTGCATATCTTTTTGCACTCCCCGCTTCTCGACACAGAGAGAGATCACATTGCCCACATAGTCTTTGGGCACCAGAATGTTAGCCTCACAGATAGGCTCGCGCATCTCCTCAATATTGCCCGGATCAGGCAGATCAGAGGGATTGGAGATATACAGAGTCTCACCTTTGCTGGTGATAATTTCGTAGACAACGGTTGGCGCTGTGGTGATTAGATCCAGGTTGTACTCGCGCTCTAGGCGCTCCTGAATAATCTCCATATGCAACATACCCAGGAAGCCGCAGCGAAACCCAAAGCCAAGGGCGTCGGAACTCTCTGGCTCATAGAATAGCGAGGCATCGTTTACCGCAAGCTTGGACAGAGCTTCGCGGAAATCTTCAAAGTCATCTGAGTCAACCGGAAACATACCGGCGTAGACCTGGGGTTTAATAGTCTGAAAACCAGGCAGTGCGTCGGTCTCTGACGAACTGAGATGGGTGAGTGTATCGCCCACAGGCGCACCCAGAATATCTTTGATACCAGCCACCATAAAGCCCACTTCGCCCGCTTTAAGCACGCCGGTCTCATGGCGTTTAGGCGTAAACACACCAACGCTGTCCACCACATGAGGCTTGCCAATCGACTTGGCGATAATTTTACTTTTCACCGCCAGAGTGCCCTGCATTACGCGCACCAGGGACACAACACCCAGGTAGTTATCGAACCAGGAATCAATAATCAGCGCCTGAAGAGGAGCGTCCACATCACCCACAGGGGCAGGTACCTGCTTTACCAGCTCTTCAAGAATGTCGGCTATGCCATCGCCAGTCTTGGCACTGCAGCGCACAGCTTCTGTAGCCTCAATACCGATAATATTTTCGATCTCATTAATTACTTTTTCAGGCTCTGCCTGGGGCAGATCCATTTTGTTCAGCACCGGAATTACTTCCAGTCCCTGAGATATGGCGGTGTAGCAGTTGGCTACTGACTGAGCCTCGACGCCCTGAGCTGCATCCACAATTAGCAGAGCGCCCTCACAGGCAGCCAGAGATCGAGAGACTTCGTAGGTGAAGTCCACATGGCCCGGGGTGTCGATAAAGTTCAGCTGATAGGTTTTGCCATCGGCTGCTGTGTAGGGCAGCGTCACACTCTGAGATTTTATAGTGATACCGCGCTCGCGCTCAATATCCATAGAATCCAGTACCTGATTCGCCATTTCGCGCTCAGAAAGCCCACCACAGAGCTGAATAAACCTATCTGCAATGGTGGATTTACCATGGTCAATATGGGCGATAATAGAGAAATTTCTGATATGACTAAGATCTGACAAAGTGTTTGCGCTGCCGTTAAAAAATGCGTGCGGATTCTAGCCTATTTAAGGCCCAGTGGCTATGACAACCGGGCCAGCCGCGCGATTATCAACAGGATAATCTGAGCGGCACAATTGCCCGGCATCTGCCCAGTGTCAATCGATCTGTATGGTTCTAAATATAGCCCGGCCCTGACGATAAAATCTTATGGCAATTGGCGTGCTCTCGGGCAACTCCTCAATCACCTGCAGGTATTCATCCAGATCATCAATGCGACTGTAGCCAAGCTGGACAATAATATCCCCCTCTCTCAGCCCGGCATTGGCAGCGGCTGAGTTGGCGGCCACATCGGCGACCAAAATACCGCCGCGCAGGCGCAGCTGACGGCGCTCCTGGTCATCCAGTTCCTCCACCATCAGGCCCAGGCGGTCATTGCCATTGTTTTTGTCGGCAACAGCAGGGCCATCTTTATCCAGGGCACCCACCACCACATTCAATGTTTTGCGCTTACCCTCGCGGTAAATCTCTACTTTGGCTTTGGTCCCCGGCGCCGTCGAGCCCACCACATGGGGCAGGTCTCCAGAATCAACAATGTCCTCGCCGTCGAAACGCACAATCACATCTCCTGGGTTAATGCCTCCCCTATCCGCTGGTCCATCTGGTTCCACAGCGTTAATCAGAGCGCCCTGAGGCTTACCGAGTTCAAGAGATTCAGCCAGTGCTTTATTGACATCCTGCATCACTACACCAAGCCAACCCCGCTGCACCTTGCCATTTTTCTTCAGCTGATCCACCACAGACAGCGCAACACTGGTGGGAATTGAAAATGACAGGCCTATAGAACCCCCAGATCTGGAGTAAATCTGCGAGTTAATACCCACGACCTCACCCTTTAGGTTAAACAGGGGTCCCCCTGAATTGCCCGGATTAATAGCTACATCTGTCTGAATAAAGGGCACATAGTTTTCACCCTTTTCGGTGGGAATACTGCGCCCTATAGCGCTGACAATACCTGCAGCAACTGAATAATCGAGCCCAAAGGGTGAGCCGATAGCCAGCACCCATTCACCGGCACGCAAACTGTCAGCATCGGCAAATTTAATGGTTGGTAGGTTTTTAGCTTCAATTTTTAATAGGGCCAGATCCGAGCGGCGATCTGAGCCTATAACCTTGGCGCTGTATTCACGGCGATCGGAAAACAATACCTGTATCTCATCGGCCTGATCAATCACATGATGGTTGGTCAGCAGATAACCATCCTCTGAAATCACAAAACCAGACCCCATGGATCTGGCCTGACGCGCAGGCGGTTGCGGACGATTGCGCTGCTCTAGTAGCTCGCGAAAAATCTCGGGCAACTGACCCTGCATATTCTGCTGTGTCTGCTGCTTGCGATTCTTGGTCACTGTATTGATTTTTACTACCGCAGGGGCCACCTCTTCAACTAGGTCGGCAAAATCAGGTAACTGCCCATAGGCCGATGACACAGAAAAAAACAAAATGGTGGTAACAAAGATAAGTTTCTTGAGCACAGAATCTCTCCGATAATTAGAGTTTAAACGGACGGTGTTACAGGAAGGTTAGCTTTTCTACTGCGCCACTGCCATCAAGTAAGACAGGCTGATAGCGCAAATCGTTCCTTGTTTTTTTACTCTGCAGGCTAACAATCAGACCACCCAGCAGCAGACCAATCAAACTACTGACAATAGAAGCGCCATCACCAGAGGAACCACCCAGCCAGGCGCCAGCCACAGCACAGATAACCGGCAGGATATAGACCAGCATTGAGCCTTTGACTATCACATCCTCGGGAATGCCAATACTCACATCCTGGCCAATCTTAAGATGATCGCAGGACTGCTCTGCCAGCACGCGAATGCGATTAGTCTTGCCCGTTAGCTTAGAAAGAACACGAGTGCCGCAACCTTTTTGCGCAACACAGGCTTCGCAGGCTGTTTTTTGGATAGTTTCGACCCAGAGTGCATCAGACTCTAGGGCGACAACAGTGCCAGTCTCAACAATCATCTAATCGGCCTGCGGAGCATTTTATTCAACCTCCATACTGGCTGAGGGTCGAATGGCATTGGCAACCTGACCAGCAGTTGAGCGCGGAATCTCGCCCACCACACAGACAGCATAGAGTTGGTTTTTGTACTGGGCCTTGGTCAATACCGCTACAGTAGTGCCCAGCTTGGCATCCAGAGGCGGGAAGTTATCCGTGCCCTCGTTGGAGTCCACAAAGACTGAAAACACCGCCAATCCATCGGTGTACATCCAGGACTCCTGCCCTGTCTCATCCGGCGCCTGATAGGACGACAGCACAAAGCCGGGGGGCAACCACTGGGCCTCCCAGATCGAGGGTACAGCGTCTATGGCTTGGTTGGTTTCAAGGCAGGCCGATTGATTGACATCTATATCTTCAGACTCAGCCATCTCCGACGACAGCTGAAAGTTGTCCAGATCTGCGCCAAAGGTTATATCCACGTATTGAAAGCGCTCCAGAGGCTTGCCGGTCTGACTCAATAGAACCGACTGCAGCATTAGGCCTGTCTCTTTGTCTATGGCGACAATATAGCCATAGCGAAGTTTGTCCTTGGGCAAAACCTCAACCAGAGCTACCAGGCGACCAGCAATACGGCCGTTGCCACGAATATAAAACTCATAATGGTCCTGCAGATTGGCGTAACTGTTATTAAATTTAAGCGCACTGCCACGGAGTAATCTGTCTGCAGCACGCAGGCAGCCCAGATTGTCGCCCCGACGCACTATTTCACGCTCTGGGCCATCCATATGCACAATTCGCTCATAGGTTTTGCCATCACGCACCAGGTGCACCACTTTGATACTGCGCAGCTGGCCGCGGTATTCATAGGTAAACAGACCTTTGTAACTGAGCTCTTTGGAGGCCTTGGCCATTCTCGCCATCAGGTCATAGGCCGAATCCATCTGCTCGGCGATCAATGGCCCATGCGCAAAAACGGCGGCCATCAGGGCCGCCAGTTTTAAATATTTTATGCTGGGGTTCAGTATGAATCCCAGTAGTTGCCTAGATAACATGAAATTACTCTTGATCTGATCCCGCCTCACTTTTAGTAACTCGGGCAAAGGGCAACATACCCTGATTACTGTTTAATGCTGCATTGTTGGAATGCTTAAGCATAATATCATCCATGTATTTGCGCAGCTCGGTCTCAGAGAACTGTCGCTGCTCAGACTTGCGAACCTGCATCACTGGCACCAGGTGCTGGGACGTCTTGTTGTTACCACCGGCGCTTACAGTGCGCGCCTGAATGCTGGGCTGAAACCCTGAGGGAAACTGAATAGCCGGGCCTGTGCTGCGCTCGGTGCTGTCTATATCCATCTCGGCAAACTTAATCACATCTGCACTGGCGGGGTCTGGTGCATTGAGTTGCTGAACACCCAAAACAGCGACCAGGGCCACTGAGGCTGCGATAGCAAAGCGTCCGGTAGAGCTCATTAGATTACTGAACAGGCTGACTCTGTGAGCGCCCTCTTGATCAATGGCCGCTGAAATAGCAGCGGAATAGTCAATTTTGGAAACAGGCTCCCCTGCCATGGAGGCAGAGACCATATTGTAGCGCTGCCAAATTCCGCGAGCGCTTTGAGTTGAGGCCAAATGGGTAGCATTACTATCAGTTTGATGATCTTGATCAATACCTACTTCCCTGAGGATTCGATGCAATTCGATCTCGCTGGTTTCCCCATCCATCAGGGCCGATAGTGACTCTGCTAAGCGCTCTTGCTGGTCGCTCATTAATTTACCTCGTACTCAAAATTTAGTTGTATTGCCAAGCTGTGTTAATAATCGTGATTAAAAGTCTGATGGTATGACCGGTGTTACTTGGAAAGGTTCACCGAAAGTTTAATTACCATCCATTAAATCCAAAACTCTTACGTCTATAGACTCTCGAGCCCGGAAAATCCTTGATCTTACCGTACCCACAGGACAGTCCATAACAGCTGCTATATCCTCATAACTCAGGCCCTCATATTCGCGCAATGTTACAGCGGTGCGCAAATCTTCGGGCAGATCTTCCATAGCCCTATTGATCACGCCCTCCAGCTCCTCACGGAACAGCTGATTTTCAGGGCTGCCTACATCTTTTAGCTTCTCACTGCCTGCATAGAATTCCGCATCAGCCAAGTCTACATCAGAGGACGGCGGACGGCGACTGCGGGCCACAAGATAGTTTTTTGCCGTGTTTACAGCTATGCGATACAGCCAGGTATAAAATTGGCTGTCGCCGCGAAATCTGGGAAGAGCGCGATAGGCCTTAATAAAAGCCTCCTGAGTGACATCAGCCACCTCATCTGTATCGCGAATAAAGCGACCTACAATGGCATGGACTTTGTACTGGTATTTCAAAACCAACAGGTCAAATGCGCGCTTGTCGCCTTTCTGTACTCTGACCACCAACTGCTGATCAGTGGCTTCTGTTTTATTTTCCGTCATGGAGCATTCCGTTTCCCAAATCTATGGGTAATTTTTTTATCTGAGAAATCATAACTTTCAGCGACCCCAGAGACAGACCAGCCAGTTCACAATAAGTTCGCCTTTTGGGTCGCAGGATTTCTGGGCTTATACTATCATGCTGCGTCAAATCTGTGTGGCTATAAAATGAAACAAAACTATCTCTACGATGTTTTAATTATTGGCAGCGGTGTCGCTGGCCTGACCCTGGCTCTGCAGCTGGACAAAAATTTGCGTGTCGCACTATTCAGCAAAGCCTCGCTACAAGCGGGAGCTTCCTGGCTAGCTCAGGGCGGTATTGCCGCTGTATTTGACGAGAATGACAGCTCCGACGCCCATATTGCAGACACATTGGCAGCTGGCGCCGGCCTCTGCCATGAGGACGCTGTGCGCTTTGTGGTTGAAAATGGCCCAGATGCAGTGAACTGGCTAATCAATCAGGGGGTCGACTTTACCCGTGATTCCGATCAGCAGCACTACCATCTAACCAGAGAAGGCGGCCACAGCCATAGGCGTATCCTGCATACCGCAGATGCCACAGGCAAAGAGGTCACAGGCACATTGGTCGACCAGGTTATTGCCGCTGAAAATATTGATATTTTTGAGCAGCACTGTGCTGTTGATCTGGTGACACAGGCAGACAATGATTCTCGTAAGATTCGCTGCACCGGAGCCTATATTTTGGATATAGGCACAGATGTAGTGTCTCTGTTTCAGGCAAAAAGCGTGGCATTGGCCTCAGGCGGTGCCAGCAAAGCCTACCTCTATACCAGCAATCCGGACGGAGCCAGCGGCGATGGGCTGGCCATGGCCTGGAGGCGCGGCTGCCGGGTAGCCAATCTGGAATTTAACCAATTTCACCCCACCTGCCTCTATCATCCCAAGGCCAAGTCATTTTTGATTACCGAAGCTCTGCGCGGCGAAGGCGCCCTGCTGCGACTGCCCGATGGCAGCCGCTTTATGGACAGCTTCCATCCAGATGGAGAGCTGGCCCCCAGAGATGTGGTGGCACGGGCCATTGATCACGAGATGAAGCGCCTGGGCAGCGACTGCCTGTATCTGGATATCAGCCACAAACCGGCTGAGTTTATTATTGAGCACTTCCCTACAGTCTATAAAAATTGTCTGGAGTTCGGCATAGATATCACTGTGGATCAGATCCCAGTGGTGCCAGCTTCCCACTACACCTGTGGTGGAGTGGTGGTGAATAAGAGTGGCCAGACTGATCTTTTAAATCTCTACGCTATTGGCGAGACCGCCTTTACTGGACTCCACGGCGCCAACCGCATGGCCAGCAACTCACTGCTAGAATGTCTGGTCTATGCCCAGGCCGCAGCCGGCGCCATCAATCAACTGATTCAGCAGATACCAGAGCCAGACTTTATTCCAAGCTGGGATGAATCCCGGGTTAGCAGCTCCGATGAAAATGTTGTGATCTCTCACAACTGGGATGAGTTGCGCCGCTTTATGTGGGACTACGTGGGCATTGTGCGCACCGACAAACGCCTGCAGCGCGCCCAGCATCGCATTAAGTTACTGCAGGGTGAAATCCAAGAGTATTACAGTAACTGCAAGGTCAGCAGAGACCTGTTGGAACTGCGCAATCTGGCCACCGTGTCCGAGCTGGTAATCCGCTGCGCTATGCAACGCAAAGAGAGCCGCGGCCTGCACTACACCCTCGACTACCCGGACCTCTCACCCATAGCTCGAGATACAGTTATGGTGCCCATTAATTTTGCCGGTCAGGATGTGATTATCCATCGCGATCAGGTGTAGGGGCGGGCAGCAATAATAGTTGGCGCAGTTGCCTGTGCTGCTCAGAACAGAGGCTATCCCGGGGAATGACCCTGGTCAGACGACGGCCCCGAGCATCCCTGAGATAGAGTATTACCAGGCTGCGGATCACAAATTGCCTGGGCTCAGGGCGCAGCTGCAAACCCCCATCGATCTGCCACTGACCTGAGGCTGGGTAATAGCACAATGTCTCTGGCTGACTGTGCAGCCAGCGCCACAGCAGACGCAGTGCCAGAGCAATAACCAGCGCCATTGCCAGCAGCCGGGGCCAGGTGGCAATAGGTAACAGACAGAGGTGCACCATAGCTGCAACAGCCACCAGCAGCTGGCATAGCAGAAGAGTTTGAGATGGTTTTAAATTGACGCTAAGCGGGCTTCTTGCGGCTCTCATGAATAATTTGCACTATCCTTTGGGTATCCGGATCAGTGGGCTGCTCACGCTTCATCAACCACATAAACAGCTGCTGATCTTCGCGCTCCAACAGCGCTTCGAAACGCAGTTGATCATTCTCAGGCAGAGAATCAAAGGTATTTTCAACAAAGGGCTGCAGGATTAGGTCGAGCTCAAGCATACCCCGTCGACTGGCCCACATAAGGCGGTTTTTATTCATTTGGAATCAGCAATTGTGTTAAAGCGGCATTATAGGAGACAATCTTGTAATCACCTAAATTTGCACAGTAAATCTTTAATTTAACAGCAGGCGAGCAATGAGCAAAGCGATTGACCCAAGAGGCTATATCCAACTGAGCGGGCCAGACAGCAGTAAATTTTTGCAGGGTCAGGTGACCTGCGATATGGACCAGCTGACTACCGAGCAGAGTATCCGCGGCGCCCAGTGCACCCCCAAGGGGCGAATTATTTTTCTGTTTGAGGCCAGCTGCGACAGCGCAGGTAATATTGTGCTCGAGACCCACAGTTCAGTCACAGAAATTGCCATTGCCAGCCTAAAAAAATATGCGGTGTTTTTTAAAACTGAAATCAGTGAGATTGGCGCGCCGGCGAATCATCAGCCCCCAAGCGACCTAGAGAGGCTGCGCACAGGCTCAGCGGATATTACCGCTGAAACCAGCGACCTGTTTATCCCCCAGATGATCAATCTGGATGCACAGGGCTACATCAGCTTTAAAAAAGGCTGCTACACAGGTCAGGAAATTATTGCCCGCGCCCACTATCGCGGTGCAGTAAAGCGCAGAATGCACCATCTGCAAATAGCAGCATCCCAGATACCCAAACTAGGTAGCGAAATACTTGGCGCCGAGGGCCGAGCCATTGGCACAGTTGCCAGTGCGGCACAGGTGGATGCAGCCACTGTTGAACTGCTGGCAGTGCTGGCCGACAAATCCAGCGACTGCACAGAGATAGAGCTCGATGGGCAGCTCTTCGCAGTAACTCACCTCAGCCTCCCCTACGAGATTCCCACAGGGCCATGAAAGCCTTGATGGACCTGCTTGCCGAGCACCAGTATCTGCTGTGGTGGATGGGAGTGGGCTCAGCCTTTGTTTTTGTGATCAGCCTGCTCAGCCTGCCCTGGTTGGTGGCCCAGATTCCCGATGATTATTTTGTTCCCAAAAAACGTCGCCCCACCCAATGGAAAGCCCGCCAGCCACTGGTCAGATTGATGGTTTTGGTGGGCAAAAATTGTCTGGGATATGTACTTTTGGTGGGCGGCATGCTGATGCTATTTTTACCCGGCCAGGGTCTGCTAACCATGGTCACCGGGCTATTGCTAATCGACTACCCGGGCAAGTTTCGTCTCGAGCGCCGACTGGTGAACACCCCAGCTGTTCGCAAGAGCCTTAACTGGCTGCGCGCCAAGGCTAATAAACCGCCTCTTATCTAATGTTTTTAGGTACCCTAGATCCAGATGACAGCCCAGGGCATGGCTATGGGGAGACAGCCACGCCGGCCACCCTGCCCATAACCACCTCATTGCCAGCGCGGGGGTCAGTGGGAATATTGCGAGCCAGCACCAGACTTATCGCCGCCATACCAGTGCCCATAAGAAATACCGCAGCCGGAGATACCAGCCACACCAGTCCAAATGCCGCGGGAATTGCCACTGCGGCAATATGATTAATGGTGAAAGCCACACCAGCTGTCGACGCCATATCTGCTGGATCTGCTATCTTCTGAAAATAGGTCTTAATGGCAATAGCCAGCGAAAAGAACAGATGATCCAGCACATAGAGGCTGGCCGCCCACAGTGCACTGTCAACAAAGGCGTAGGCGGTAAAGACACAGATAAGCCCGCAGTACTCAAAAGTCAGGGCCCGGCGCTCACCTATGCGCCCCACAAGAGCACCAATCTTGCCAGCAAACGCCCAGTTAAATAAGTGATTGATTAGGTATAGCGCGGCAATATCACTGACCGAATAGCCAAATTTCTCAACCATCAAAAAGCCGGCAAACACCACAAATATTTGTCGCCTGGCACCCCCCATAAAAGTGAGCGCATAGTACAGCCAGTAGCGCTTGCGCATCAGCAGATGCTTGCGCTGGGGCGTAGTGTTCTCAAAACGGGGAAACCCCAGCCAGGCAAAGGCCGTGAGCAGCAGACAGATGCCACCCCCAAGCAGATATATAATCTGATAGCTGAGGCCAAACTGATCCTGGGCAAACCACAGAAAAGCATAGACAACCAGCGAAGCCATAGACCCCACGGCAATCAGCTGGCCCAATACCCTGGGCGCCTCATCGATACTCAACCACTGCAGCGACAGAGACTGCTTTACCGTCTCGTAATAATGAAACCCCACCGACATAATAAAGGTGGTTAGATAGAGCCCAACCACCGACGGGAAATACCCTGCTATAGCAACACCAATCCCCAGTACCGCCAGAGACAGATAGGCAAATATCTGCTCTTTAATAATCAGCAGCACCAGCACCGCAGTAAAGGCCAAGAACCCTGGTATTTCGCGAACACTCTGCAATATACCAATTTCAGCACCGGTAAAACTGGCCTTCTCAATCACAAAGTTATTGAGCAGCGCCATCCAGGTGGCAAAGGCAATAGTCATTGCCACAGTCATCACTATTAAAAGATTCTTTGGCGTCTGCCAGGGTTTTGTAGTCAAGGACTGCTCTCCAAACTCTTAGGGGTAAATATAAAATCCTTAGCTGAGCTTAGGACAATTCCAGTGCCTCAAGGGCCACCTGCGCCGAGGGCAACTGCCAGTCAATACTGGTCTGCCCCTGCTGCTGCAGATATTGGTTGGTGGCAGAAAAATGCTTGCAACCGAGAAACCCGCGATAGGCGGACAGCGGCGACGGGTGCACAGACTTTAACACCAGGTGGCGGGACTGGTCGATAAAGGCGCCCTTTTTCTGAGCATAGCTGCCCCAGAGCAAAAACACTATGCCCCGACGCTGATCATTTAGCGCCCGGATAGCAGAGTCGGTAAACTGCTCCCAGCCCTTGCCCTGATGAGCTCCGGCATCGGCCTGCTCTACAGTCAGAGTGGCATTGAGCAGCAGCACCCCCTGCTGGGCCCAGCTGGTAAGGCAGCCATGGCCCGGCTGAACTATCCCCAGATCATCGGCCTGCTCTTTGTAAATATTAGCCAGTGAGGGTGGCACCTTAACGCCTGGCACCACAGAAAAACACAGGCCATGGGCCTGATTTGGACCATGGTAAGGGTCCTGCCCCAGTATCACCACCCGCACCTGATCAAATGGCGTGCTATTAAATGCCGCGAACCACTGTGACCCAGGAGGATAAATAACCTTGCCAGCACTTTTTTGCTGCTGCAAAAACTGCCGCAACTGCTGCATATAGGGTTGATCAAATTCACTGCCAAGCACTGCAAGCCAGCTCGGATCCAACTTCACAGATCCCTGATCCACCATATTAATATCCTCTATACAATTAATGAAAAGCTAACTTCCACAGCGCTGCGAATGTTATCATAGCTACTCATGCAAACTGTCTCCACTTTCAATATCTGGCGCCTCACCTGGCCGACCATCCTCAGCAATATGGCCTTTATGCTGACCGGTCTCGTGTTCCTGAAAATTGCCGGTGGCATGGGTATTGACGAAGTTGCAGCTGTGACCACAGGTCAACGTCTGTTCTTTATATTGTTTGCTGTAATGATGGGGCTCTCAAGTGGCACCACTGCACTGGTGGGTCGCTACTGGGGCGCTGGTAATAAAGAGCTTGCCGGGCGAGTCGCAGCCCTCTCAGTGATTATATTTTTGGTCGATGGCCTGCTGTTATCTTTTATCGCTATTCCTTTTCTTGAGCCATTGGTGAGCATATTCAGCCTGACCCCAGAAGCTCATGCTCTGGCGGTAGATTTTGTTTACTACACCGTGCTCTTAGCACCGCCATTACTGATTGTGCTGGTATTCAGCATGGCCTTTCGCGCCACCGGCGATAGCAAAACTCCACTCTGGGCGGCAGTGGTAGGTGCAGTGCTGGGAGTCTATTTAGGGATTGTCTTCACCTACGGCTGGCATGGCATAGAGCCTATGGGGCTGTCTGGTCTGGCCATTGGCAACGGAGTTGGCGCCATTATTACCGTCATAATTTTTATGCTGCTATGGGTGCTGGGTGCGCTGTCATTTAAACCTGCCAACCCGCTACCTGGCTTTGTGCAAAATGGTCGCGACCTGATTAAAATTGGTATGCCCGCCGCCTTTGAACAGGTATTTTTTCAGGCTGGCCTGTTAGTGTTTTTGGTGTTTTTAGCCAGCTATGGCAATGCGGCTTTTGCCACCTACGGCATTGGGCTGTCTATTCTGGGCTTGATGATTGTTATCGCCTTTAGCTTTTCTATCTCCAGCGCAACCCTAGTCAGCCAGCATCTGGGAGCTGGCGATAAACAGGGCGCCTACAATGCTGGCTGGCGCACCATGCGCACCTGTCTGTATATCATGATCGCGGGCAGCCTGATGATGAGCCTGTTCGCTGAAGAAATAGCGCGCTTTATGATTAACGACCCCGAGGTGATCGCGCTTATAGTGCCCTTCATCTATATCATTAGCTGCAGCCTGCCGCTAATGGGCATTGAGTTCAGTATGGCCGGTGCCCTGCGCGGTGCCGGCGATACCAGATACCCTATGATGGTCACCATATTCAGCATTGCGCTGAGTCGAGTACTGGTGCCATTTGTGATGGTTCAGGTGGGTGCAGATGTGATGTGGCTCTATGCAACTTCGTTGCTGGATTTTGGTATAAAATCTAGTCTGAATATGCGCCGCTTCCGTAAAAAAGCTTGGTTACAGGCCTACAATCCGAATCACTAACAATCCATGGAATAATGTTTCAAATGCCCCAAGCAGCTCCAGCTTTAGCCCTTGAAGATCAATATCGCCGTCAAATCGCCTACTGGCTGTTCTTTTGTGCCGCGGTAATATTTGGCATGATTTTACTGGGCGGCGTAACCCGACTGACTAACTCCGGGCTATCTATGGTCGACTGGAAGCCTCTGATGGGTATGATTCCGCCCATGTCAGAGGCCGACTGGGAACATATGTTCTGGAAGTACCAGCAGTTTCCCGAGTACCAAAAAATTAATATGGGCATGTCTCTCGAAGCCTTTAAATCTATCTTTATGTACGAGTACCTGCACCGCATGCTCGGCAGACTGATAGGCGTTATTTTTATTCTGCCCTTTTTGTTTTTCTACTTCAGCAAACGAATTCAGGCTGGCCTGACGCCAAAACTGATTCTTATGCTAATTGGCGGCGGCTGCCAGGGCTTGCTGGGCTGGTATATGGTCAAGAGTGGGCTGGTAGACAAGCCAGATGTCAGTCAGTACAGACTCAGTGCCCACCTGGGTGCCGCGGTGCTGATCTACTCATTTATTCTATGGACTGCCTTCAGTTTGGTCAGCCCCAAAACCAAGCAGCCAATTCAGCTCAGAAAATTTGCCTACAGCCTCAGTGGTTTAATCTTTGCAATGATTCTTTCCGGGGGCCTGGTCGCTGGCACCAAAGCCGGGTACGCCTACCCCACCTGGCCGCTGATGGGAGATAGCTTTATACCGCCCGGTCTCTACAGCATGGCGCCAGCCTGGCTGTCGGCCTTTGAAGATATCACCACCATTCAGTTTAACCACAGAATATTTGCCTATGTGATTGTGGCACTGGTACTAACCTTTGCCGCCAAAGCGCTTAAGACCGATATACAGGGACCCGCCAGAATAGGAATCTTCGCCCTGGTAGGTTTTTTGATACTGCAGGTAACTCTAGGTATCAGTACATTAATATTTTATATGCCCGTGCCCGTAGCTGCCGCCCATCAGGTCGGCGCAGTGGCTCTGCTAAGTGCCTCTTTATTTGTCAGTCACAGCCTGGCCAACAGCGCAGAGTAGCCAGGGGTTTAGGGCCCAAAGAATCAACCATTGGAGAGATAGTATGAAAAAACTAGTTATTACATTCATAGCAGCAACATTGTCATTTGGCGCCCTCGCCGGAGACCCAGCCGCAGGTAAGGCCAAATCCATGACCTGTGCCGGCTGTCACGGCATGAACGGCATCAGCAACAATGGCATGTGGCCTAACCTCGCCGGGCAGAAAGAACCCTACCTGGCAAGCCAGCTCAAGCAGTTTAGAGATGGCAAGCGCGACAATGCCATGATGACAGCCATGGCCAAAGGCCTGAGTGACGAAGATATTGCCAATCTGGCCGCTTACTACGCAAGCTTGAAATAAGCCTGCAAGTCAGACATAAAAAAGCCCAGCACTTGCTGGGCTTTTTTGTATCCGCTTTGTATCAGCGCCTCACTACTCAGGGCGCATATGGGGAAATAACAGCACATCGCGGATAGACGGCGAATCCGTCAACAACATCACCAGCCGATCAATACCAATACCCTCACCAGCCGTCGGCGGCATACCGTATTCCAGCGCACGAATATAGTCCGCATCAAAGTGCATAGCCTCATCATCACCGGCATCCTTCTCCGCCACCTGCTGCTTAAAGCGCGACTCCTGATCTTCCGCATCGTTAAGCTCCGAGAAACCATTAGCAATCTCACGGCCACCCACAAAGAACTCAAAGCGATCAGTCACATGAGGGTCCTGATCATTGCGGCGCGCCAGCGGCGACACTTCGGCAGGATACATAGTAATAAAAGTAGGCTGCTCTAAAAGATGCTCAACCGTCTTCTCAAAAATCTCAATCTGCACCTTGCCCAGACCCCAGATATCCTTTAGAGGAATATGCAGCTCCTCAGCAATCTTGCGAGCACCAGCTTCATCAGCCAACTGCTCAGCACTGATATCCGGGTTGTACTGCAAAATAGAATCAAACACCGACAGGCGGGTAAATGGCTCAGCAAAGTCATAATGAGTCTCGCTCACCACCTCGCCCTCAGCATCCTTAACCGTATTCACCACCTTAGTCGAACCCAGCACCTCAGTGGTCATCTTGCGCAGCATATCCTCAGTCAGATCCATCAGATCATTAAAATCTGCATAGGCCTGGTAGAACTCCAACATAGTGAACTCAGGATTATGACGCGTCGACAAACCCTCATTGCGGAAATTGCGGTTAATCTCATAAACCCGCTCAAAACCACCCACCACCAGCCGCTTCAGATAAAGCTCCGGCGCAATACGCATATACATATCAATATCCAGCGCATTGTGATGAGTCACAAAAGGACGCGCCACAGCACCCCCAGGAATCACCTGCAACATAGGTGTCTCTACTTCCAGATAGTCCGCGTCATTTAAATAGCGACGAATAAAATCCACCACCTTAGAACGCACCCGGAACGTATTGCGCACCTCAGGGTTAACAATCAGATCCACATAGCGCTGACGGTAACGCATCTCCTGATCCGCCAGACCATGAAACTTATCCGGCAGCGGACGCAATGCCTTAGTGAGCAACTGATACTCATCCATCTGCACATAGAGGTCACCCTTGCCCGACAGATGCAGCGCGCCTTTAATACCAACAATATCACCCAAATCAAGGGACTTAGCAAAGGGCCGCGCCTCTTTGGTCACATACAGCTGAATAGTATCTGAGCTGTCCTGCACCACAATAAAAGCACCGCGATTGCGAATCACACGACCAGCCACCGAGACAACTTTGCCCAGCTTCTCCAAATCTTCTTTGGTCTCATGGCCAAAGCCAGACTGCAGCTCCGCCGCGCTGTGCTCCGGCCGAAAGTCATTAGGAAATACCGCCCCGCCCTCTTCACGCAATGCATGAAGCTTAGCCCGACGCTCAGCAATTAACTTATTCTCGTCTTGTTGATCAGTCATAATTTGGTCTTTGTATTTATTTCAATAATTAAGTTAGCCATCAATCAAACCCTGCTCGGTCAACGATGCTCCCCAAGGGTAAGCATCTGAGACCGTGAGTGGCAGGGATGCCACTCTCGAGCGTACATGGACGACGCACACGGATGTGCTAGTGTCGCGGGAGGCATGGATGCCGTTAGCGACCGTATTCACAGCGTGTCTCAGATGCTTGCCCTGCATTGCATCCGTATTTAATACTCCCGACATGCCCTTGGGCTGCATCCGCATTCAGTGCCCAAAGTGACTCAGTTTTACAACCCAGCTTTTAACGAAGCCACGATAAACTGATCCAACTTCCCATCCAACACCGCCTGAGTATTACGCGTCTCCACACTAGTACGCAAATCCTTAATCCGCGCATCATCCAACACATAAGACCGAATCTGACTACCCCAACCAATATCCGACTTAGTATCCTCAGTCGCCTGCGCCGCCTCAGCCCGCTTCAGCATCTCCGCCTCGTACAACTTAGCGCGAAGCATCTGCCAACACTTATCCCGATTCTGATGCTGCGACCTCTGACTCTGACACTGCACCACAATACCACTGGGCTCATGGGTCAACCGCACCGCAGAATCCGTCTTATTAATATGCTGACCACCAGCGCCAGACGCCCGGTAAGTATCAGTACGCACATCCGAGGGATCAATCTCAATCTCAATATTGTCATCGATCTCCGGCGACACATACACCGCCGAAAACGACGTATGGCGACGATTGCCCGAATCAAACGGCGACTTGCGCACCAGCCTGTGCACACCAATCTCCGTGCGCAACCAGCCAAAGGCATATTCGCCACTTATCTGCACCGTCGCACTCTTAATACCAGCTACATCACCAGCAGAGCACTCCACCAGCTCCGCCTTAAAACCCTTATCGTCCGCCCAGCGCAGGTACATACGCAACAGCATCTCCGCCCAATCCTGCGCCTCAGTGCCACCAGAACCAGACTGAATATCCAAATAGGCATTATTAGCATCCATCTCACCGCTAAACATACGGCGAAACTCCAGCTTAGCCAACTGCGCCTCAAGGCCAGCAATCTCAGCCTCCACCTCAGACACAGTATCAGCGTCATCCTCCTCAACCGCCATCTCCAACAGCTCACGAGAATCAGACACACCAGAGTCCAAATCCTCAATAGTCTTCACCACCGCTTCCAGAGACGAACGCTCGCGGCCCAGCTCCTGAGCACGCTCCGGGTCATTCCAGACATTGGGTTCGCCGAGTTCTAACTCAACCTCAGCCAGACGGTCCTTGCGATTAACATAGTCAAAGATACCCCCTCAACACGTCAGTGCGTGCTTGCAGATCATCGAGGGCGTTGTAGAGCGGATTAACTTCCATTGAATATATAGGCCTAAACCAATTAAGCCGCGCATTTTACCCTAGCTGACAGGCCACACCAAGCTAAAACACAGTTGATTAAGCCACAGCACTAGCGCAACATAAGGACCGAAAATAAAAACAATAAATTCGCCGCCATACTGGAGAGCCCAGCCATGAAAAATATCAGCCTAAGCCTATTAGCCGCCCTGCTTGTCTACCTGCTACTGTGGCCCGTCCCCACAGACCCAGTGAGCTGGGAAGCACCCCAAAACCAAGGCTATATTGGCGACTTTGCCCAGAACAACCTGCTGAGCCAAATCGAAATAATAGAACTCAGCGACACCCACGGGCCCGAAGGCCTGGCCCTATTAAATGGCGACATATACACCGCCACCCGCGAAGGCTGGATACTCAAATACAACGAAGCCAGCGGCCAAATTACCAAAATGGCCAACACCCAGGGCAGCCCACTGGGCTTAGTCTTTGATGCCAACGGCAACCTGCTAATTGCCGACGCCTACAAAGGCATACTCAGCATGTCCCCAGAGGGTGAGCTCAGCCTACTCACCAACAGCATGGACGGCGTACCCATAGTCTATGCCGATGATCTGGATGTCACAGAAGACGGCAAAATATACTTTAGCGACGCCTCCACCAAATTTGGCGCCGAAAGCAATGGCGGTACATATGCCGCCAGCCTGCTAGATATAGCCGAGCACGGTGGCCATGGCCGCCTGCTAGTTTATGACCCCGCCGACCAGAGCACCAAACTGCTGATGGACGGGCTAAATTTTGCCAATGGCGTAGCCACCGCCGCCGACAGCAGCTTTGTACTGGTGAATGAAACCGGCACCTACCGCATACAAAAATACTGGCTCAAAGGCGACAAAGCGGGCACCGCCGAAGTACTGATCGACAACCTGCCCGGCTTCCCTGACAACATAGTGCGCGGCCGCGACGGGCGCTTCTGGGTCGGGCTAGTATCACCCCGCAGCCAACCACTAGACGACCTGTCCAGCTCACCCATGCTGCGTAAAATGGTCCAGCGTCTGCCGCAATTTATGCAGCTAAAAGCCGAAGCCTACAGCCATGTATTTGCCATGGATGCCGAGGGCAATGTGCTCAGCTCACTGCAAGACCCCAATGGCATACACCACACCAATACCGGCGCACTGGAAACCGACAACTGGCTATATATCAGCAGCCTGCATGCCGACAACCTAGCGCGCATTAGCAAAGAGACTGTTGGTATCCAATGAAGCTTCACAACGCCCAGCTACAGCATACTTATTACGAAACCTTTAAAGACCAGGGCGACCTGCACCTAAGCCAGGTTGTCCCCAATGGTTTACAAGAGCCTGTTTTAGTAAACGCCAACCGACAGCTTGCCGAGCAGCTAGGCCTAGGGATTGAACAGCTAGACAGCCCAGAGTTTTTGCAGCTAATGGCCGGTCATGTGCAGGGCGACAATTTCAACCCCATAGCCCTGGTGTACTCCGGCCACCAATTTGGCGTCTGGGCTGGCCAGCTCGGCGATGGCCGCGCCATCACAATAGGCGAGCTAGAAAAAGACGGCGCCCTATGGGATATACAGCTTAAAGGCGCAGGCACCACCCCCTACTCCAGATTTGCCGACGGCCGCGCCGTGCTGCGCTCAAGTATCCGCGAATACCTCTGCTCCGAAGCCATGCACGGTCTGGGCATAGCCACCACCAGAGCACTGGCCCTGGTCGACAGCCAAACCCAGGTCTACCGCGAAGAAGTAGAGTCTGGCGCCACCGTCTGCCGCGTCGCCCAGAGCCATATCCGCTTTGGCTCCTTCGAGCACTTCCACTACCGCAACCAGCCAGACAGCGTCAAAGCCCTGGCCGACTATGTGATTCAGCGCAACTTCCCCCAGTGGGTAGGCGAAGACAACAAATATTATTTAATGCTGGAAAACTGCGTACTTAAAACCGCCAAAATGATCGCCCAATGGCAATCCGTAGGTTTTAACCACGGCGTGATGAATACCGACAATATGAGCATAATCGGCGACACCATAGACTATGGCCCCTTCGGCTTTTTAGATGCCTACGACCCAACCCATATCTGCAACCACTCAGACAACCAGGGCCGCTACAGCTTTAAAAACCAACCCAGCGTCGGCCTGTGGAATCTCAATGCCCTGGCCACAGCACTCACCAGCCTCATCAGCAACGAAGACCTAGTGCGCGCACTGAAACAGTACGAGCCAGAATTTTTAAACCAGTTCAGAAATATTATGGCGAGCAAGATTGGGCTAGAAGAATACCAGCCCCAAGACGAGCAGCTAATTAACCAGCTGCTGGAGATCATGCAAACCAACAATGTGGACTACACAATATTCTTCAGGCAGCTAGCAGATTATTCCGCAGATAACCCCAGCATCAGAGATCAGTTTATCGACCGAGAAAGCTTTGATACCTGGGCAGAAAAATACAGCCAGCGCCTGCAACAACAGAGCAGCAGCGAGCAACAGCGCCACCAGCAGATGCAGAGCGTTAACCCAAAATATGTACTGCGCAACTATATGGCCCAGGCCGCAATAGATGCAGCCCAGCAGGGAGATTACACAGAAGTGAATTTGCTGCTAGAGATACTACAGGCACCCTTTGCCGAGCACCCGCAGGCCGAGAAATATGCCGGCCTACCGCCAGACTGGGCAGAGCAAATTTCTGTTAGCTGCTCATCATAGGGGATACCTAGCCTTAGAGATGGTCGCTCAGTTTTGGCAGCCACTTTCTTAGGGACGAAAAAAACCCCTGCTGTAAGGAGGGGGAGTGATACAGACCAGCAGGGGCTACAAAGTTTCGGAATAAAGACAACATAAATAAGAGCAGATCAACTAAAACACCAATCACTTATTTAACTTTTAGACACTTGTACTTATAAGACTCCGAAACGCAAAAAAACCCTACCTTTGCAAATGATATTTATGCCAACAGCAACTCATCCCGCTTATTACACAAAGCAACCTCACCCCAGCGCAAGCTAGGGCCAAGGCCTCTTAAAGATGCCCACCCACGGGAGAATAATAGGCTAAGTGCCCTCCACCCGCCTATTCCAAGCCTCCAGGGTCCCATCCTTATCCCGCACATGAGGCCCACGGGCCAAACAATCGGAACAGGCCCTAAAGTACAGCGTCCCATCGTGCCCAGGCTCATTGCCCACACCATTATTGCCCTCCACAACAACTTCATCCGCACAAAAGGCACAGGCCCTAGCCACAGCATCGTCTGCCGCAGGCTCAGCATTAGACCGTTCATTCCAAAATAGCCCAGCCAGATAATAGTCCGGCCCCTGAGGCCCCTTTGCTAAACAGCTAGGACAAAACACAATATGAGAGAGATAGGGCCACTCCGCCAGGCCGGCAAATTTAGCTTCACCACCACAGTGGGGGCAGTCTTCTAGTACCATTTCTAATTGCATAGTTTCCTCCCTGGAAATTATTTAGAGATTAATAAAACCGAGATATGTATTTTTATGGGTACAGTTCAACATCGGAATGCTAGACATGCCCCTGACCCATTTTGGGTAATAGGCGTATTTAGTCCACCAAAAAAATTACAAGAAGAACTCTTGTGAGATCAACCAACATTGCCAGACCTTTATGTTCGAGGCACCCTAAAATTCGGGTCATTCTGAGGGCAGCGAAGAGTCTCTATCGTCACCACCAAATCAACCCGCCTCCCCAACCGACTCAACCAATTGACCAACAAATCTGGCGTAACCAAATCAATAAGGCAATTAGAAGTGCTACTAAAAAGATATAAGCAATGTCTATATTATGTAATTAATGAATCAGATAAAGGAATATAAAAGGTATATTAATCCGTATATTAGGTGCTTTATATGTAATTGTTAAAAAACAGGCATGTAGTTATGGGAAAGATATTCAGCCACATAGCGCCGAAACTAGACGATCCTTCTTTCAACTAAAAGCTGTGTGCTTGTTAATTAAACATCAACTTAATTGTGTTAATCCATCCCAAACACACCTGAAAGTCTAAATTCTCTGGGTGGCTCTTCCTCCAATAGATGTTTCACCAAGTAGTTCCAAGCACGACGAATTAAATAGTTGGAAACACCATGACCAAGATTAGGTAATAAAATCAGGTCAAAATCCTTATTGGCCTTTTGCAGTGCTTCTACCACCCTAAAACTAGCCGCAGGTGGCGCAGTCGTATCTAACATGCCATCCATTATCAACAACTTTCCTTTGAGACTAGACGCATACTCCTCCGGAAATTTATGGACTTCCCTTTGCCCAATTAAAACTTCATATTTATCGCTCCACATGCTGCTAGATATCATGCGACTGTCATGAAGTTGATAAGCAATCCCAACATGATAAAAGTCCGGATACTTCAGCAACCCCTGCACTGCGCCCGGGCCGCCGGATGCATGCGTTGTAATACCCACGCGATTGAGATCGATATAGGGGTAGCGTTCAGCTAGCTGTTGAATTCCGCTGATATGGTCTTCCAGCTTACTCGCTGACTCTGCCCAGCCAAAACATTCATCATGAAAGGCCTTATGACGAAACGGTGTTCCACGACCATCAATTTGCACCACAATAAAACCAAGTTCTGCCAATGCGGCGGGATCCAAATAAAACCATCCAAATGCCGATTCATTGGTAAAGGACCCTTTCGGCACAACCGTTAATTCCGGTGTATTGAAAACATGAGAAATCACTGGATAACTCTTCTCTGGCGTAAAGTCAGATGGGCGGTAAACCAAGCCATAAATATCCGTCACCTTATCTTCTGCTTTTAGTTTAACCGGCTCGGGCCATTGCCAACCTTCAGGCAATGCGGACACATCTGCCGTCTCTAGTTTTGCAACCTCACGGCCATCTCTATCAACTAGAATACTCACGGGTATTTTATCGGCTCTTGACTGAGTCACTACGGCAAAGTCACCTGTATTTGAAATCGCATTTGAGGCGCTATTACATCCTGAAGACATTGTTAACATATCTTTCTTTGCAGCAGCAACCACTTCATAATCGCCACCAGCTAAAGTCACCATCTCACCCGTATCAATATTGATTCGAACAAGATCGCGATAATAGGGATCGATATCGGGATTGCGCCCGGCGGTTTGTGCAAACACCTCCCGCCGTTTGGGATCAAAGTGCACAAAGGTTCTTACAACCCAATCCCCCTGTGTTACGGTATTTTTAAGCTCTCCAGTGGTCAAATCGTAGAGATAAAAATGAGCCCACCCGGTTCGCTCGGAGTACCACAGAATTTCGTGACTATCAGGCAGCGGCATAAACGTAGGCAGTTCATCAATATTTAACATCAGGTTAATATGAGTGTCAGCGGTTTCCTCAAAGAGCAAGCGTGTTATTCCAGTTTCTGTATCAAACTCAATTATCCGGGCATATTTATAATAGCGATCGACATCGACAAAATACGCGCGGCGGCTGTCGTTATTCCACCATCCCAGATTGGCGGTAAAGAGCCCATTGTTGTTTCGCGTCACGGGTATCTGAGTGTAGCTGGCCGCCCGCTGTCGTCCGGTGGTGATATCAATCGCCAGCAGCCGCAGGGTTTCAATATGTTCGTCGCCTTGATAGGCAAATCGATAATAATTTACCTGGGGGCGGATACTTCCGTCACCCGGCACATGTTGCATTACCGGCACGGCTTTCACCTGACGGGTATCTCGCTGCACTGTAAAGATGCGCCTGCTGTCAGGAGACCATAATACCTGCAGGCCCTCCCCACTCATGGTATGAGCCCATGCTGTGCCAGGACCGCCGTATACAAAATGTTCTTCCCCGTCGGCGGTCAAGGGCTTTTCTTCGCCGTTCTCTAGTGTTCTCAACCACAGATTATGATTTTGACTAAAAACGATATATTTTCCGTCAGGAGAAATTACCTCATCTTTACCCAACGGAATATCAATTTCAGAACAAGCACCGGTGGCAGTAGAAAACTGCCAGCGTTTGTCGAATGCGGTAAACCGTAAAATGCTAACGGTATCCTCAGTATCAAGCTCCATTTCGACTTTGTTGATTGGGAGTTTATCGACATCGACCGTTTTTTGTGTTGCCTCTGCCAGTGCGCCTGCAAGTATCTGATGGTCAAATGCCGGGGTATTGGTGGCCGTCTTGGCATTTACCAACCGGTATTCCTTACCATACACAGCTGATGGGCCTTCTCCTTTCCGAATATCACGTTCATACCAAAAACAATTACTCTCTCCAATCCACACGGGAAACAGCGTTGTATTAAGGGCAATTTGTTTTGTGAAAATACCTTGCATGAGTGTTCTGGCGCGATTGTATCGAGCTTCTAATTCTTCGGAGGTGTTCGGTAGTTGAGTCATTTTATTCATCATAGCTTTCCACATAGTTACGTTTTCAACACCCGGAAAATTAGGATTCTCAAGGTGTCTTTCTAAGGTTATTGTTCAATCATATCGTCCAGCAGTTGATCCAGTTTTTGGCGATCAAGGTGTCTGCCACGAGAAATAACAGCAGCTATCCGTCGCGTATTATTGATATCTTCTAAAGGGTCTGCGTCGAGCAAGACAATGTCGGCATAGCGACCTGCAGCAATGGAACCGAAGTCATGTTCAATCTCAAAATATTTGGCGGGGTTCAGCGTTGCCGTTTGTAACGCCGCAAGTGGCGAAAGTCCCACCTTAGCAAAGGTCGATAATTCAAAATGCAAGGCTAAACCGGGCGCACACAGCTCTATATAAGGCGGATAATCTGTACCTGCCATCAGCCTCACGCCCGCCTTATGCATCAGGCCCACGGTTTCCATAAACCAGGGACCCCATTGCTGGCGACTTTTCTCAACGTCACTTTCTCCAGGCAGCCCATACGTGTCTATCAGCTCTCGCAACAAGTCCTGAGGTAAGTAGTTGACGGAATGCTGGCGTTCAAGGTCTTCACTTAGTCCCAGATCATCGATGCTGGCAATCGCCATGAGTGTGGGGGTATGCCATGTCCCATTGCTGACAAAGCACTGGATCAACCTGTCGCGATTTTCCGAATCAAGATCCGATAGTGACAGAGAAACCACCTTTTCCATCGCTTCAAGCAGCTTCCACCCTGCATCCATTGATGTCTGATTAGCATCCAGTGCAGACACCCTTCTGTCTCTCCACAGATCAGCATCTTTAGTGCAGTCAAACTTCATCCCTGTACATTGGCCACCGAGATGCAGAATTTCATAGTGGGGGGCCACCTTAAGCACATCCTCAATGGTCATGCGCGTAGGAACATGCCCGCCAGTTCTCAAGCCATGATGATCGGCTCGTTGCACAATGGCAGCAAATACCTCTGGCTTTAACATCTCGTAGGTTTTAATCATATGAACACCGGCATCCACCAATTCATCCACCAAGGCATAAGCTTCTTCCGGTGTATCAGCAGTAAGGGATTTGGCGCTCCCCCATGGTGGAGAGCTATTTATATAAGGTCCGGAAAACCAAAGCCGCGGTGCAATCGCGCCTGCTTGCTCAGATATATCTCGTAGCATAAGTGTTTTATCCAGCGGTTCGCCTATCATCCGGATACTAGTAACACCCTGAGCAACCAGTAATGCCGGCAGTCGCTCAGCAAGTTGGGGATATGTCACTGCATGGCACAACATATCCCACAGTCCCGGAATGGCATAGGTCCCCTTAGCATCAATTACTTTGGTGTTTGGCGGGGCTGTTAAGGTGCCAGGCATAACCACCTGTGTGATCCTATCGCCTTGCGTTAGAATATCTCTGATGCCCTTCACACCAGTGTAGGTGTCGATAACGGTTGCCCCTGTGAGCATGATTTCAGCTGACATCCATAATCTCCATTAATAGCTTTGATTTAATATTCTCTCGAATGCTGAATTTGTGATTATTTCGATAGTATGAAGACTTAAACATATAGGTTAACTGCAGTACTCACCGTATAAGGTTTAAGCCCCTCTATGCCGCCTTCCATACCAAGACTGGATTGATTGTGAGCTTCTAGACCAACATTAACGCCACCAATAGAAGGCATAGACGTGCCCATCAAGATAAAGAGCTCGCTATCTAAGCTTTCAGACAGCTATACCGTGGCGGTTGTAATTGACAATCTAGATCGGCCATGCTTCGTATTTATTTCCTTGCTATAGCTTGGATAAAAAAACGTAGAATCAGCGGTGCCCGAAATAATAGGCTTTCCTATAGAGTAGTAATTTCAGTCAAGGAGTCACGCCTTTTCTTCAGTCGCTTGAGGATAATGCTATGGCGGCGAGTACAGATGGGAATAAACGCAATAATCATTATCGAGGTTGCCACAATACAAACAGGAATCCAGGTAATAGCTATGCGCAAACCAAATATGGCGTCGTCACTTTGCCCCGACGTAGATGAAGGCTCAAACCCGTACCACCCCACAATACCCAAACCAATAGCGCTGCCAATAGCTAAATTGACCTTTGTTACCATGGTAAAAATCGAAAAATAGGTAGCAGCATGGTCAGCACCAAACTTCCAGGAGCCATAATCGACAATATGACTCAATAGTGAGGGAGCCATAATATTGTTTGAAGCAATACCAACATTAAGGAAAACCATTATCAAGAGCAGAGGAATAAACTCTTGGCTTCCGGGTGTTAACATACCTATACAAAAAATACCCATCGCCATCATAGATACACCCAGCATCCATGTTTTTATATTCCCAATGCGATTCGCGGTTTTATACCAAACACCCAACGCAAACATACTAGAAGCGAGACTAATAACGTAAATCAGTGAAAATTTATCTCCAAGACCAAGATAGGCATCGATATAGATAAAATTTAGTGAGGCCCACATGCCCACCCCTGAACCAGACAAAAATACCGCCAGGAGGAAAACCAATAGGGGTTTATTCGTTAATATAATCTTTAGCAGAGAAAACTCTACCGCTTGATTTTGGATGCAATGGCCATCAACCCTAACACCATCAGGCATCCATTTTATGCAGCTAAACAGTGTGGGTATCAGCAGTACCGCCGCAAGAAAAAAAGACCACTTAAGCGTCTGCGGGGTAATCTCGGTGGTGTCAAAAAAAGGTAGCTGTGGCAGCGCATAAAACATCAGTGAGCCCGCAAACATCATAAAGGAGCGCAAGCCATAGAGTTGATTGCGTCCCCGGGGACATTGGGTTAACTCATTAGGCCAGGCCAGATGAGGAATATCGAAAAGCTTTAAAGCGAGGTACACAGCAACAAACCAGCTGAGAAAATAGATTGTAGTAACATTTTCAGGTGGTATATAAAGAAAGTACGTACTCAGTAAAAAAAGCAAACTGCCGAGCACGATAAATGGTTTTCGTTTGCCCGTACGGCGATAGTACCTATCAGAAATATATCCCACCACCGGGTCAGTTACTGCATCTAGCAGGTTAGCAAAAAATAGCACTGCAGCAATGGATGTTAATGCCAATCCAAAGTACTTGGAATAAATACCTTGTAAAATAAGCAAGGGGCCAAATAGAAAATAGATGGCCGTTGCCGGCATTGCATAGTTCAGTGCCTGCCGCAGATCTAGCGGGTTACTAGACATCATGGATTGGCCCCGCAATAAAATAATTTATGGATTAACCGGACAAGTACTCAGCACCGAACCAGGTAATGTTAGTTACCTGATCCGGTGTAAGCAAAATAGAAATAAGTGTTAGAAGTGATAGTTGAGATTGACACCAATAGTTCGAGGGCGCAGCCGGTAGGCCCGTGCAAAGCCTAAAGGAACAAACGCGGTTTCAACCCAGGTAAATTCGTCGGCGTTAGTCAGATTTTTAACATATAAATCAATATCAAACTTCTCGAAGTTGATACCGGATTTAAGATTTATCTGACTATAACCACCGGCCTCGGGCTGACCCGGAGTAGGATTGATAACACTGGAGTAATCAGAGACATACGCATAGTCCATCCGGGCAAAACTAGCGTGGCCACCGACGTCAAAATTGTATTCAAGACCCATACTAAAATTAAAATCCGCTGATCCAGGCAAATCATCGCCATCACTACCCAGATTTGGTGCGTCCTCCGTTAACTCTGCAATATTATAGGACGTACCAATGTTCACTAACAATTGCTCTGTCAATCGTGCCTGAATCTCAAGCTCTACGCCCTGAGATTTTGACGAGCCAGCGTTAAACGTAAAGGTCGCTGCACCACATGTAGAAATGGGTATATTGACCGGCATTCCCTCCCAATTTATATGGTAGATCGCCGCATTAAAAGTCACTCGGTTATCTAGAAGCCCCAACTTAGCACCCAACTCAAAGCTTGCAGAGGTGTCTGGAGCTATATTTTTAGGAACCGTCACTCCATCAATAACACCATCTCCATCCGGGTCACACTGAGGAGGCACAATCACTTGGGGTTTGCCCAACCTAAATCCCTCCGCCCATTGTCCATACAAAAGAACATCATTAGTCGGTTGATAACTTAGATTAAATTTGTAAGTTTGATCCTCGCCTTTTCCAAAGGTTAGATCATTGGCAAATTCAAAGCCCAAAAACGAAAGCCGAGTAAGGTTCTCCCGCTCAAATTCGAAATGACGAATCCCAAAAGTGGCTGTTAGATAGTCGGTCAACTGATAGTTTAATTCACTAAAGACCGACTTTTGCTCGACAGGTACTTCTATATGACCACCAAAGGCTACTTCATCTGGGTTGCCTAGAGCAATATCGCCACTCCATCTATCTCCTACTACCCAATCATTTTCTCTATCTTCATAGTAAATCCCCGCCAGCAGTTGTATGGGCCCATCAAAACTCGAAGAAAACCGAAGTTCTTGTACAAAAACATCAATATCCCGCGTAGAAGACGTACTAAACGGAGTATTAAAATTGAAGATGCTAGCATCTTGCTCGGCTACTGGGTCGCTGCTAACTTTTGATGTCGAACTTAACAGGCTGCCCCAACCGAAATCGTACTCAAGTACCAAATTTGTAATATCCGTTTTACTCTGCAATGACTCATAGCGACTGCCATCTGGTCCTACCTGCAAGCGCGCTTGCTCAAATTCTCCGGCGAGCAAATAATCAACTTCCGGGTAACCGTCCTGCTCGATATCCTGCTGGAGATACATCAAAGTGGCCTTAAATTCGTCTGTCGGTTTCCACAATGCCGTCAGGCGAAAACCTGTATACTCGTCGCCACCTACATCGTTTCTATCCTGCACAAACCCTCCATTGGGCACTGTAGCGGCAATCAAGTTATCAGGCTGGCTGGCACCCACATTGTCGATAAAGCCACTATTATCGAAACGGTATGCCACGGCGCGAATTGCAAGTTTGTCTTCAATCAGCGGAACATTAAGTATTCCCTGAATCATAGTATTAGAACCACCTTGCTGACCCGTACTAGAAAAACTTGTTGCCACTTTTCCTTCTACTTCTTGCAAGTTAGGCGCATGGGGAATCACACGAACCGTACCGGCCATGGCACTAGCACCATAAAGCGTGCCCTGAGGGCCGCGTAATACTTCGATACGCTGGATATCGACCAGCTTGATATCTGCACTTCCACCTGTTTCGCCTGCACTAGCCGCCGAAAGCCCTGTTAAAGGCGTTTCACCAAAGTAAACACCTGCCGTCGAGTCCTCGATTTGTGGATCAGCTGTCATTCCCCTGATCACAACGCTGTTTTGCGATGCACCTCTGTCCTGAAAGGTAACTCCCGGCATACCTCGCAAATAATCGTCCATTCCTACTAGATTTCGCTTGTCTATAGTATCGTCGGACAATGCAGAAATACTCATCGCCGTATCCTGCAAACTCTGCTCCCGCTTATTCGCTGTCACAATAATCTCATCAATCCTACCCTGCGCCGTGGCAGCCTCATCGCCCTGCGCCAACGCGGAACCCACTCCACCAGCGGTGGCAAATAGCCCTACCATGGTGGCTAATACATTTTTCCTTTTGCTTGTATTCATGCTCTTCCCCTTAGTTTGATCAACCTGAGTGATAAGCAGATGACCCTCTGCGCTGAAGTTGCCTTCGAGGCCGGTGTTGGCAAGAAGCACAGCTACCGCACGGGGTACTGAGTACACTCCCTGTAAGGTATTTGTCTTGTGGTCTTTAACCCGGTTAAAGGGGTAGATCACTGTGACATTGGCCTGTTGCCCAAACACTAGCAACGCGTCATCGGCTGTTTGCCGGGGAATATTAAAGGTTACCGTTTGGCTGGCCGCTGACTGGGGCTGTGGTGCAAGCCTGTCGTTGGCATGGCCTGGTAACGCTAGACTGATCAGGGCTGTCACAAGCAGTCGCTGGAGCCACTGCGTTGTTCGGCTTTGATAGCTGGAAATACCGTCCCGGCTTGTGACCCTGCACACAGAATCTGCTGTGAGTTTTTGCTGGGTTACGAAGATAAGAGACAGTAGATGCATGGTTTACCCTTAGTCTGTTTTGTAGTTTTTTAATTTTTGTTTATGGGGCTGGCGATTATTTTGCGAGCCACACAACCGGCCAAGCGGTTTGTGGCAGGCTGTTTGTGTTGCCTGTAGCATCTGTGGCCTGGCTGGTGCTGGCACGCGCTACTCTATGGCGGACAGGCGCAGCTGGGAGCCTGTCTGTTCTAGCTTTAGGTCTAGGCTCTTGCTGATGCTGGCCAGTAGGCCGTGTATGTCGTCGGTTTTGTAGTGGCCACCCACACGAATGTCTTTGATGCTGGGGTCGCTAATAACCAGGGTTTTGTCGGTGTATCGAGCTATCTCCTGCAGGGCCTGCTCTAGGGTTTCGCCTTTAAATATAAGAGCGCCCTGCTGCCAGGCGAGCTTTTGCTCTAGCACTGGGGGCAATGGGGTTTGGGTGGCTTTGATGACTTTGTTGTACTGCACAGATTTGCCGGCATGGACTATTTTTTCTTGGTTGGCGGGCGGGCTCTGGGGGCCCTTGAGTGCTGGGCTGGGGTTTTTATCTGGCTCTATGTCGGCAAATACTTTGACGGTGCCCTCGGTCACTGTGACATCTATGCTCTGGTTGCTGGGGCTGCCGGCGCTGAGGTAGCGCACGTTAAAGGCTGTACCCACGGCCCATACCATGCCTTCACCGGCGTACACCATAAAGGGGCGCTGGGGGTTTTTGGCGACATCGAAGTGGGCTTCGCCGCGCAATAAATAAATATGTCGCCGGTCGCTGTTGTAGTCCACTCTGAGTTCGCTGTTGGTGTTGAGGGTGATCTGGGTGCCGTCTGGCAGTGCGTAGCTGGCTTGCTGACCAATATCGGTTTCAAAATGGTTGGGGCTGTGGCTGCCAATAAACACAGCCACCAGCGCTAAGGCGGCCAGAGTTGGGGCCCAGGCTTTGGGCTGCTGCAGGCGTTGCAGCAGTTGGGTTAGCTGGGTTTTGACTGTTGCGGCTATACCAGCCTGCGCTGGCATAATGGGTTGGCTGGCGGGCATTGGGGTTGCTGGCTGCATGGGGAAGAGTTCGGCGAGCTCTTGCAATATGCCCATGGAGTCCCAGTTGTGGGCCAGTTGTTGCAGGTAGTTGCGGTGAAAGCTGCTGGTGGCTGCCCATTGCTGCAGCTCTGCAATCTGTTGCTGGCTTAACTGGCCCTGGTCAATTTTGGCTATCCAGGCACCCGCCTCTTGTTTAATTGTGGCTCGGTCTCTAAATTCTGTAATGTTGCTGCTGTTAGCTGCTCTGTGGTTAGCCATGATAACGCCCGCCGTGGTTAGCCCCCGATTGAGTTGGTTGGGTTGCCAGGGCCTCCTGTTCGTCTTGCTCGGCCATGTAGTCGGTGCAGCGAACAATGGCTTTTGTGAGATGGGCCTCTACGGTTTTTAAGCTTATGCCCATCTGCTCGGCAATCTCTTTTTGCGTGTAGCCATAGACTCTGCGCAATATATACACACGCTGACATTTGATGGGTAGCTGGCGCACTGCGCGACAAAACAGCTCGAAGCGCTGCCGCGACTCAAACTGCTGTTCCATGGTCGGCGTTATCTGTGAGACCGGTTCGGCGTCTGTATCCCCTAGTGCATCTGTGAGCCGGTAGTCACTTTTGCTGAGGCGGTTGAGGGCGAGGTTTTTTACGGTTTGGTACATGTAAGACTTGGGGTGCAATATTTCACGGTGCTGTTTGGCCTCTATTACCTTTACAAAGGCTTCTTGCACCACGTCTTCGATTTCCTGGGGGGTTTTAAAGTAGCGGTAGGCGAAACGCATTAATGAGGTGCGCAGGCCCATATAGATACCGGCCATATCCGTGCGGTCGGCTGTGGATTGATTTTCGGTGTGTGGCTGTTTGCCCCGACGCTTTTGCTCGGCCATTCCTTGGTGCCTGCGATAGTGCCTGTATCACTGCTTTTACAGTAACGCTGATAAGCCTACTCACAACCCCTGCGAGCAGACCCTCCCTCTACTAAACATAGACTAGTTTTGGGTTTTTTGGGGTGTAGGTTTGTTTAGGCAAATTTTATATGCATCCCGCGGCAAAGGATGCTATTGTGTATACACGTTATAGTCCGTATTATTTTATAATTCGTATATACACTTTCTTCAAGGAATGAAGATGCAATGGCTCATTATCCATTTAAAATGTCTGCGAAAATAAAGGCCAAACTAGCCGACAAGCATAAGGTGGCCCCAAGAGAGGTTGCAGAATGCTTTTACAATAGAACCTCTGCAACTTTAATAGACAAGCGCGAAGCACATCGCACTGACCCTCCGACGGAATGGTTTATAGCAAAAACCGACAGAGGCAGAGAGTTAAAGATTATATTTATTCTTGTCGATGGCGTTATATATCTAAAGTCTGCATTTGATGCAGATAAACAATCAATTCGTATATACAAATCAAAGGTCAACTAATATGTCTAAGAACATACCAGGTACAGACGCGCACTGGGAAGACGGTACGCTGGGCACTTCACTGGAGCATGCTGAAATTTCACCAAACAGGCTCGAGGATATTGATGATGCATTGGCCATGCAGTCAATCTCTATTCGACTTAGCCGGTCATTAATCGATGACCTCAAAATACTCGCCGAAATTAACGATCTTGGCTACCAACCTTTGATTCGACGTGTTTTGACGCGTTTTGTAGAAGGTGAAACAAAACAACTGTTGAGAGACAACGCCAGCCTGCTCAGAAAAAAGGGTGTCAAAACCTCAGATCATACACAGAGCGATAAAAAACGGGCTTGAGGGGTATCTATCAGGTGAGATGCAGCGGGAGGCGTTATAGCTGGCGTCTTATTGAGCAGTGGGGAATATCTGCAGAGGCTTCTCCTATACAAAAATATGCGCTCAAACTGCTATCGCGGGAATCATGTCCCAGACCTTACCTTCGAGGTTGCGGCCGTTGGCCTTTTTGGAGCGTTTGATTCCATCAACACCCCAAGAGCCCCATTGTTTGAAAAAGAAATTAACATTCGACCTGTGGCATTGGTCGCGCAGACTAACAACCCACTCCTGCTTCATAGGCCTCGCGGCATGGCCAGACTCGCCGCCGACAATCACCCAGTGAATTCCCTCCAGGCTTATGCGACCTAGATCTTCAAGCAAGGGCTCTACTGAAAGGAAGCGCGTCTTAGCTTTGATAGCCTGCAGGTGCGGTATACGTGGCTTGCCAAATTTCTTATCTTCAACTGAGACGCCCAGCCATGCGTTGTCCGGCACCGAACGGGTGTTGAAATACTCGCCCATTAATGCGCTTCGTTTGGTGAGTATTTGGTAGGTGTGCCAAGGGGTTTGCTCAATAACCTCCATCACTTTGTCTACATAGTCAAAAGGCACTTCATCCTGAAATAGGTCGCTCATGGAATTAACAAAATACATGGTGGGCTTGCGACGCCGCAGAGGCTGGGAGAGACGCTCGGGTAACAGGCTGAGTTTGAAACCATTGTCGTAACCGGGCGCACCCATGGCATGCAGTCTTTTGGCCATGGTTTCGGCATAACAGTGCTTGCAACCAGGAGAGACTTTGGTGCATCCGGTAATAGGGTTCCAGGTTTGCTCTGTCCACTCAATTTTGCTCATATCAACCTCGAAAAATTTGCTTTAATAGTAGCACTAATGTTTTTTAAGAATGCTCTGCGCAGCTCTATCTGCGAGCCTCCATGCCTGTTGTTTTGGATTTGAGACTGCAAGATAAAATAAAAACAGCAGCCGATTATTGTTAGTCAGCCTATGCGGCTTGGCGACATAGTGAAAGGTTTCTCTGAGCCGCTTGGTGACCCAGACTTCCAGCTCATCAACATTAAGCCGCTCTGTACCATCATGGTTACTTTGATCACCAAATAAATCATCCATCGGAGGCAGTGACTTAGGCCTATAAAGTGCTTGCTCCCATTTATCTGTTCCCAATAATCGCGTAATTGTCTTGCGCCATTCAGGTCTGATTTTCGCACCATCTTTCGGAGTCATTCTGGTAATCGCAGATATGGGAAACAACAACCATAAATCAATTTTTTGAGTGGCCGAGATATACTTTAAAGTAGCCCAGTTTAGCTGGGTGCTGTAGGGGTCCAAAAATAAAGCTGCTCGGTCCTTTTTACCTAAAGCGGCGCAAAACTCTGGAACAAAACTGTTGGCATCTTTTTCAGTGATATGAATATTTTTGTTGGGGTAGTTTACTTTGAGCGCCCGTAATTCTCGGATATGGTCAGGATTTAAATCATTAAAGTGATAGTGGTGGAAGCCTGGCTCTATATTGAGCGCCGTGGTCACCGACCCCTGGAAGTCCTCATGGGGAATAATCTCGCCCTGAGAGCTTTTTACTTTTGGATCATGAGAGCCAGTGCCGGCGAAGGCATCGACATAATGCAATGTAAATGGCTGGTTCTTCAATGCGGTTGCATAAAACTGAAGATATTTTTCAAGAACCTGCAATTTTTCCTGTGTCCACAGGCCACCAAATGTATGTTTCATAACAAATCCTTGTTTTGAAAAGCAAATTAGTACTGTTTTTATATACAGCAACCTGAGCTTAGTCAACCTTTTAGATCAATATAATCTCAAATTTGATTTAACCAATAGCCCAGCACCAGCACCTGGGGCAGAGTCAGCAGGGGCAAAAACAGTGCGATTTTCCATGAGTGGCTGGTGTCTTTGATTACCATAACCTCGGTGTAATCGGTGGCGACGCCGGCCATCAGAAAGGTGAAGCTATTGCCCGGGGCGGCGGCTCTGGTGAGAATATCGGCGGCTATGGGCGTGGAGCCCTCGGAGCAGACTTCTATGAGGGTTGCGGCGACTAGCGTGAGTAACAGGCCGATGGCGGTGGGACCAAATAGGGTTTGGTAGGTATCCATGGGCACGGTGGCGCGGATGGCGGTGGCTAGGAGCAGACCAAACAGCAGCCAGCGAAATACCATTCTGGATTGTTTGAGGCCGTCCCACAGCAGCTTGCCAAGGGCCTTGGGGCTGTAGTCGGCCTGTTTGATTAGGGAGGCTAGCTGCGGGGCTATGGGCGCTGGGCTCTGGTGTGTTGCTTTGTGGGGGTTACCTGGCAGCACCTTGCGCCTGACTAGGGCATCAAAGATTATTCCGCTCATTACGCCAATGGCCATGGATAGCACCACAAAACTGAGGGTCCAGCCCCAGCCAATCAGGCTGATTAAAATAAGGGTCAGGGACAGAGAGTTCCAGGGGCTGGCTATTAAGAAGGCCATCATCTGGCCCAGGCTGGCACCCCGCTCGTAGAGTTTAGTACCTACCATCAGAATGCCGTGGCTGCAGAGATCGAGCAGTACCCCTGCACAGGTGGCGCGCACAACGCCCTTGAGGCTGCCGCCCTGCCCCAGGGCCGATATCACTAGGTCTCTGGGTATGCGGTCGAGCAGGCCTACGGTAATCACTGCCATTACCAGCCCCCACCACATATTGTTTATCAGCTCGTAAATACCTGAAGCCATAATAAGCAGCCAGCCTGGCAAGCTGGCTTGCGGGCCTAGCAGCAGCTGGCCTAGGTACAGTAGCAGCACTAAGCTGGCCGAAGTCCACAGCAGATAATCTGGGCGCTGTTTGCTGGGCGTTACCTGGGGTGGACTGCAGTGGTTCATTGATAAATGGCCTCGCTACTAAGAATGCCTAGCAATAGAATTTTCATGGCTATAAACTGTAAATCCAGTGATTCACTTTTATAAAGATAGCAGCGGTTAATAAACCCCAACGGATATGATGAAAAAACTTTTTGCTTTTGCCCCTTTGCTGTACAGCAGTCTCGCCACAGCAGATATTTTTTGGTTTGTGCGCAACACGGATGGCTCCACCAACTGGCAATATGTGGCAAACTTTTCTAGCGGCATATTAATTATTGTGGTCTCCATTACTGCACTGCGCCTGTTCTTTAGCCGCCGCCAAGTGCGTCGCTACAACAATGAGCTGGAGGAAATTCGCACCCAGCTTGAGCTGCGGGTAAAAGAGCGCACGGCAAACCTGGAGGCTGAGATTGTTGAACACAGAGCTACCATGGCGAGGCTGCGCAGCTCAGAGGCTTATATCACTAGCATTCTGCGGTCTATGCCGCTGATGCTGATTGGTCTGAATAATGAAAATAAGATTACCCAGTGGAACCATCGCGCCGAAGAGATTAGCGGTATGCCATCGGATAGCGTTGTCGGACAGGACCTCTGGGATGCCTACCCAAATATTAGCCTGACCCCGGCCCAGATACAGCAGGCGCTGGACGATAACGAAACTCTGACCATTAAATACAGCCAGCGCGGCCAGTACCATTTTGATATCACTATTTACCCGCTGCAGGAGCAATCTGAGACGGGCGTGGTGATTCTGCTGGATGATGTGACTCAGCGAGTGAAAAACGAGACCATGCTGATTCAGCGCGACAAGATGTCGTCTATGGGCGAGATGGCCTCGATTATGGCCCATGATATTAATATTCCCCTGCGGGCGATTATTAAAGATGTCAAAGAGGTGCGCCAGGATTTAACCGATGAGCCAATGGATATTGAAGGCATGCGTGAGATGCTTGAAGATGCGGTGATTCGCGGCCAGCAGGCTACCTCTATTATTGATAATCTGCTGGATTTTTCTGGCAGTGGCGGCGGCACCAAGGCCGAGGCCAATATGCTGGATGTGATTAGTCACTCGGTGGAACTGGCCAACGATGTGCTCTCTGTAATGCCCGGCCTGCGCTTTAAAGATGTGAAGGTGAATATAGATTGCCCGGAAGATATTCCGGAAATTCCCTGCTATATCACCGAGATGCAGCAGGTGTTTTTAAGCCTGTTCCGCCACTCTTGCTATGCCTTGGGCAAGGTAGATGAAGATGAGCATACGCCAGTTATCAATATTGAAGTCACGGTGTTCTACGACCATCTCTGGGTGCGTATACAGCACAATGGTCGGGGCATTAACCTAGACGAACAGAAGACCATCTTTGAGCCCTTCACAGCCGATGGCGATGCCAACGGCCAGTACGATGCGGGTAAGCGGCTGTCGTTCTCACACTTTATTGTGGTGGAGCAGCACCAGGGCCAGATTGCACTGACCTCAGACCCGGCTGTGGGCACCACCTTCCATATTCAGCTGCCGCTGCAATAGACCGCGAGACTAAAGGCTTTTTAACACTTCCAGCGGAGGCTGCACCACGGCTTTGCGGCTGTAGCCAACTCCCAGGGCGCCCACTAAAAGACCTCCAGCGACGGGGCCAACCAGCCAAATCCAGGGGTGCATGGCAAAGGGTAGCTCAAACATAAAACGCTGAATCATAGCCACTGCGGCTTCGGCACCAATAGCGGCCAACAGGCCTGCCATAACCCCTAGCACGGTAAACTCCACCAGCTGAATTCCCAGTATCAACCGCCTCGAACTGCCCAGGGTGCGCAGTATGGCGCTCTCTTGCAGACGTTCGGACATTGACAGGCTCACCGCAGCAAACATAACCAGTACGCCACAGCTGAGAATCAACAACGTCATCACTTCAAGACCACTGGTCACCTGAGAGACTATGGTGCGGATACGCTCGATAATTTTATCCAGCTCAATCACCTGTACCGTGGGGTACTTGCGCAGCAGATCGTTGACCAGCAGTTTCTGTTGGGGCGGAATATAGAGGCTGGTCATATTGGTGCGCGGATAATTTTCCAACAGGCCTTCAGGGAATAGAAAATAAAAGTTCGGCGTCATATTGTCCCAGTTTAAACTGCGGGTGCTGGTCACCCGCGCTTCAAAAACTAGGCCGCCGACACTGAAGGTAACCTGGTCACCAATCGATAGGCCCAACTCTCCCGCTAACTGATCTTCCAGAGACACAGGTGCAATATCGCCGGATAGATCTAACTTGTCCCACCATTCACCTGCGGTTAATTCATTACCCTCGGGCAGATCTTGGGTCCAGCTAAGGTTGAGTTCACGGCGGAAAGATTCGTGGCGATCGCGCTGATCTTCGCTGATTTCCTGGCCATTAATCTGGGTCATACGCCCCCGCACCATACTGTACCAACCAGCGGTCTCTAGGTTTTGCTCGTTAACCATGGTGCGCACTCCCTCTAACTCATAGGGGGCCACATTAATTAGGAAATGGTTGGGGGCGTCGTCGGCCAGCTGCCAGCGCCACTCATCGATCAGTGAGGTGCGCACCACGGCCATAATCATTAACAGGGCAATGGCCCCAGAGAAACCCACCATTTGAATAATACTCTGGGATTTGCGACGCCAGAGATTACTGGCTGCCAGACGCCAGATACTGCCCATTTTTTGACCATAGGTTTTACCTGCGCGCAGCAGGGCCAGCCCAATCACAATGGTAGCAAGGGCAGTTAGGGCAAAACCTCCAAGAATCGCCAGAGAGAGATACAAATTTTTGCTATACCAGAGCAGCAGACTGGCTACAGCACCCACGCCAAACAAACCCCGTACCAATGAACTGACCGGCTTAACCTGCACATCCTGCCGCAGCACTGCCAATGGTGACTGAGTGGGCAGGTGCCACAGGGCCGGCAGCGTAAAACCTCCCAGGCACAGCAAGCCTGTGGCCATACCAGTAATCCAGGGACGTGGACCGGCTATAGGCAGGGAGATGGGCAGCCATTCGCGCACCACATAGATCAGCATCTCAGAGAAGCCATAGCCCACCAGCAGCCCCAGCAGAGAGCCACCCACACCCAGCCATAGGCTCTGTTGCATATAAAGACTGCGCACACGGCTAGCGGAGATACCCCAGCTTTTTAACAGTGCTACCTGCTGAGTCTGTCCGGCAGCAAAATGATGGCTGGCGAGCGCCAGCGCAATGCCAGCCAAAACCACCCCCACACTGCCTGCCAACAGCAAAAAGCGCCGGCCTTCGTCCATGGCCTCGGCCACGCTGGCCTGAGCCTCATCTGGGGTAATCAGGCGATCATGAATATCTAGCTCGCTCTCTATCCATGCACTGAAGCCGGCAAAGCCGTCGGCGCCACTGGCACCCTCAGCCATCAGGTACCTATGGGTAACCCGACTGCCGGGCACAATAATACCGGCAGCGTCGAGGTCGCTATGGTTCATTAATACCCGAGCACCTATAGCGCCATAGGTACCGGCACTATCAGGCTCTTCAACCACCACCTGGGTAACCTTTAAACGGATTTCTCCCAGCTCAATTTCATCGCCTAGCTCTATATCCAGCAGTGGTAACAGTCTGGCATCAACCCAGGCTTCACCGGCGACCGGGCCAAAATCCACCTCTTCAATTAGCTTGATATCACTGGTAAATGGGCTGGTGGTGCGGCGCAGTAAGCCTTTGAGAGGGTAGCCCGTCTCAACGGCCTTGATGGATGCCAGATGCATATTGGCGTCGTAGTACACCATGGAGGCAAAACTGAGCACCCGGGCGCCGCGCACCTGTTGCCGCTCGGCTTCCTGTATCCACAGGGGGTCAATGGCCCGGCTGCTTCTCACCACTAGGTCCGCGGCTAAAAAGCTGCTGGACTCTGCGGTTAGGGCCCGTTCAATACGCTCGGCCAAAATGGAAACCGAGGTCACCACAGCCACAGCCAATACTAGCGACCAGATAATTAAACTGAGCTGTCCGCCACGCCAGGTGCGCAGCAACATTTTTAATGCTTGCATCAGGCAGCGCTACCTTCTGTCACCTGCCGGCCTGCGGCCAACACCATTCTCTGACCACAGCGGGCAGCCAGATTGTGCTCGTGGGTCACCAACACCAATGTGGTGCCCTCTTCCTTATTGAGATTAAACAGCAGGTCGTTAATTTTTTCACCTGTGCCTGTATCCAGATTACCTGTGGGCTCGTCGGCAAATAAAATGGTGGGGCGACAGGCAAAGGCGCGGGCCACGGCCACACGCTGCTGTTCACCACCGGAGAGCTGGCGGGGGTAGTGGCTGATGCGATGATCTAGCCCCACACGCTCTAAATAATAGGCGGCGGTTTGCAATGCCTGTTTATCGCCCTGTAGCTCCAGTGGCAGTGCAACATTTTCCAGTGCGGTTAAACCGGGCAATAGATGAAACGACTGGAACACAAAGCCCACGGTTTGCGCTCGCACCGCCGCTCTGCCCTCTTCGTCCATGGCAGTTATATCCTGACCATTGAGGCTAACCGAGCCAGAGCTGGGCAGATCTAGACCAGCCAGAATACCCAGCAGGGTTGATTTGCCAGAGCCAGAGGGGCCTACAATCGCTAGACTTTCGCCAGCGGCGAGGCTGAGATTGATCTCCTGCAAAATACTGAGCGTACCCTCTGTGGTGGTCACCTGTTTACTGATATTACTGACTTCGATCATCTGAAATTTCCATTGCTACTAAAAATGCATACACTGGGGTCAGTGTTTGACGATAAATTTATAGAGATTAATTATGCAGTCTTTTCTACAGCGCTTATGTTGCCTGTTTATTTTACTAGGCGCCAATACTTATGGATCAACTTTGTTAGTGCTGGGCGATAGCCTGAGCGCTGGCTATGGGGTCAATCAGGGCAGTGGCTGGGTGGCTCTGCTGCGCAATGACCTGGGTGAAGAGCACAGCATTATCAATGGCAGCATTAGCGGCGACACCACAGGTGGTGGGCTATACCGCCTGCCACAACTATTGGAAAAATTTACCCCGGACTATGTGCTGCTGGAGCTGGGCGGCAATGACGGCCTGCGCGGCCAGCCTGTAAACCTAATGAAAGGCAATTTGCGAACAATGATTGAACTCTGCCGCCAGGCTGGGGCTCAACCCATACTCTTTGGTATGCGCCTGCCCCCCAATTATGGCCGACGCTACTCTGATGCCTTTGCCGCGGTGTACCCAGAGTTGGCTGAGGAAGCCAACGTACCCCTGATACCATTTCAGCTTGAGGAGTTAGCCACCACCGACGGCATGATTCAGGAGGATGGGCTGCACCCCACGGCACTGGCCCAGCCTATTATTAAAGAATTGATTAAAGGCTATATAGCTCCCCTAATGGCTCAGTAGACAGCCTGCCTCTGACCTCAGGCACGGGGAACAAACTTAAGTGCTAGGCCATTGTTGCACCAGCGCTGGCCTGTGGGCTCAGGGCCATCGTCAAACACATGGCCCTGGTGGCCGCCGCAGCGCGCACAGTGGTATTCGGTGCGCGGCCAGATCATCTTAAAGTCGCGCTTGGTTTCGATATGACCTTCAATATGATCATAGAAAGACGGCCAGCCAGAGCCACTCTCGTATTTGGTTTCTGAGACAAACATTGGCAGCTCACAGCCGGCGCAGATATATTGCCCGTCTCTGTGCTCGTTGTTCAGGTCACTGGACCATCTGGCCTCGGTGCCCTCGTCCCGCAAAATATAGTATTGCCCCTGAGTTAGCTGTTGTTTCCACTCAGTGTCGGTGCGCTGCAGTTTTTCCAGTGCCCATAGTTTAGTGGCGCTGGTCAGGGCTAGAAGCCCCAGGCTTATTTGTTTTATCCAGGTTCGTCGTTGCATATTGTCGCCTCCATCAGAGATACGAAACAGCTTATGAACAGGACCAATAGGCCCTCTAATCTCCACCCTCTAGTTTTTATCCTCTAGCCTCTACCCTCTACCCTCTACCCTCTAGCCTCTCGCCTTTAATTCACGCCATGGGGATGCTGTATCGGATCGCCGGGAGCCTGCTTTAATAACACCTTGAGCTGAGATACCAGACCACCGGCCAAAATTAAGCCACAGCCAATTAGCTCTGGCTGGGTAAGGTATTCATCCAGCAGCCACCAGCCACAGAAAGCTGCAAACACAGATTCAAAACTCAGAATAATGGCTGCATGGGATGCAGGTGCAGTGCGCTGCCCCACCACCTGCAGACAGAAAGCGACGCCGGAAGACAGCACGCCTACATAGAGCAGTGCCACCCCCGCGTCCATAATGCCCTGCCAGTCCCAGACCTCAAAAAACGGGATCAGCACAGCGGAGATAACCGTGGCCAAGCTAAATTGCACAAAGATCAGCCTAAAGGGTGAGGTTTGATTGGCGAGCTTGCCGGTAAAAATCATATGCAGTGCGAACAGTACAGAGCTGAGCAAAATCAGTATGTCACCGGTAAACATCTCGTCGCTCTCTACCTGGCCTAGAAAGTACATGCCGGTCAGTGCCATCAGCACGCCCAGCCAGGTGGGCCACTCGGTTCTATTGCGGAAAAATAACCCCAGCAATGGGACAAAGATAATATAAACACCGGTCAGGAATCCGGCACGGCCGGCAGTGGTATAGACCAGACCCCACTGCTGCAACAGCATGCCAGCGGTGAGCACCAGCCCCAGCATTAGCGCTTTTTTATTGGTCTGGTTAAGGACAAAAATTTCTTTGGGTTTTTCCATAAGATACCAGAGCGGCAATATGGCCATGGCTCCGATTAAAAAGCGCCCAAAGGTAAAAGTAATAGGCCCTATATGGTCCATACCTGAACGCTGGTAGACAAAGGCCAGACCCCAGATAAATGCGGTGAGCAACAGAATTAAATCGGCGCGCAGGTCGGTTTTAAAACTCATATTTGGAACCCATGGTATGGTCTTTTTTATCAGCAGCTCTGGTGGCCACTGTGGTGTTTTTAGGGTCTAACCAGCTTGCAGGTGCTGCACCATAAGCTGGAGATTTTCCACACCCCGAAACTCGTTGATATCCAACCGGTAAACACAGTGCACTATCTCTGCCTGGTGGTTGGGCCAGCGCGCAGTATCAATATTAAACCAGATGGCGTCTATAGCTATTTCGGGTTGGTTGGAGGGCGACAGCACCAGCTTGAGATGCTTTTCACCCACAATGCGCTGCTGCACTATGCGAAAGTCCCCCTGAAAGCAGGGCTCCGGGAAGAGCTGGCCCCAGGGTCCGGCATCGCGCAATAGCTCTGCAGTGTGCATGGAAATCTGCTGGGGTTCCAGGCTGCCATCGGTGACCAGTTTGGCCTGCAGATCGTCTGTGCTGACAGACCTGGCTACCTGCGCCTGAAAGGCGTTTTCAAACTCGGCCAGTTTATCTTCACTAAGGCTGAGCCCTGCCGCCATGGCATGGCCGCCAAACTTGGTGATTAGCCCGGGATTCTGAGTGGCCACTGCATCCAATGCATCGCGGATATGCAGGCCTGGGATGGAGCGCGATGATCCCTTAAGTTCGCCGTTATCGCCCCGCGCAAAGGCTACCACTGGGCGGTGATATTTTTCTTTAATGCGCGAGGCCAATAAGCCAACCACGCCCTGGTGCCAGTCTGGTTGAAATAGGCAGAGTGCTGCGGGCATAGCACTATGGTCCAGACCCAGCTGCTCAACTATGGCCAGCGCCTGTTGCTGCATGCCGGTCTCTATAGATTTGCGGTCCTGATTTAATTCGTCTAACTCCTGAGCTGTATGCAGCGCTTGCTGATGGTCATCGCAGAGCAGGCACTGTATACCCAGACTAATATCATCCAGTCTACCTGCAGCATTTAATCTTGGGCCCAGGGCAAAGCCCAGATCCGTTGCCACCAGGCGGGCCGGGTTTTTGCCGGCGATACGCAATAGCGCTTGAATACCAGGTCGGCTGTGCCCAGCACGAATGCGCAACAGCCCCTGGTGCACTAGGGCGCGATTGACCTGATCCAGAGGCACCACATCAGCTACGGTACCCAGGGCCACCAGATCCAGCCATTGACTAAGATTGGGCTCGGGGATCTGCTGTTGCTCAAACCATTGTTGCTTGCGCAGCTCGGCGCGCAGTGCAATCAATAGATAAAATGCCACTCCCACACCGGCCAGGTTTTTACTGGGGAATTCACAGCCCTGCTGATTGGGATTAACAATGGCCGCAGCAGCTGGCAGCACGGCGCCCGGCAAATGGTGATCGGTAACAATGACGTCTATACCTAGGTGATTGGCGCGGGCCACACCATCGACACTGGAGATACCGTTGTCCACGGTAACAATTAGATTGGGAGATTTCTCGGCAGCCAGATCAACAATTTCCGGGGTGAGCCCATAGCCATAATCAAAGCGATTGGGCACCAAAAAATCTACAGACTTAAAACCCATGGCCCGCAGAGCCAACAGCATCAGTGCAGAGCTGGTGGCACCATCTGCATCAAAGTCACCAACAATTAATACTGACTGCTGTACCTGAGCCGCAGCGGCCAGCCTCTGGGTTGCAGCTTGCAAGCCGGTCATGGACTGAGGTTCGGGTAGGCAACTGAGTTGCCGTTCTAGAGAGGTTTGATTTTCGACTCCGCGAGACTGATAGATACGCTGCAGCAGAGGGTCTAGCTGGGCGGAGAACTCGCAGCCGCTAAGATCGAAAGGTCGTGTGACAATTTGCATTAACAAGCCGCCACTCAAGGGGTGGATTTAAAGAATGCCGGGTTACAGGTAGCCGGCTTGTTTGCCAATTTGGTAACTAATCCAGCCTAGGGCGGCCACTATGGACCAAATACCACCTAGAAGAATCAGCCCGCGAAACGGCTTGCGCTCGGTTTTGTTAAATCCACTATTGAGATAGGACTCAACCCGGGCCATATCTTCGGCCGATAATTTTTGTTCTTCACTCATAACTAAGCCTCAAACTCAGTGGGTAAACTTACATAATCGCCGACCTGCTCTGGGCTTGGGTCGGCCAGTCTGGGAACAATTCCCAAACAGGGCTCATTAAACAATCGCTTTAGTGTAGCAATATTTTCATCTAAGCGCGGCATCTGTGGATCTATAATATTGCCCACCCAGCCGGCAATGGGCAGCCCGTCCCTACGCACTGCCTCTGCAGTTAGCAGCGCATGGTTGAGACACCCCAGTCTTAGTCCTACGACTATAACCACTGAGCAGTTCAATTCTCGGGCCACATCGGCCAGAGTTTCGCGATTATTTAATGGCACTCGCCAACCCCCAGCTCCCTCCACCAGCAGCAGATCGACGGGCAGCATAGCCAGGCCTCGACAATAGCCCACCAGACGGGATGCGCTCAGTGTTTTACCCTGCTCCTCGGCGGCTATATGGGGCGCTATGGCAGCCTCTAGGGCCACGGGATTTACCTGCTGATAAGGCAGTGGATGGCTGCTGGCTGCCTGCAGCTGCAGAGCATCGTCGTTTTGCAGACCTGCGCCTGTATCCTCACAGCCGGCCGCTATAGGCTTGATGGCAGCGCTGCGCAATCCAGCTTTGGCTGATGCCGCCAGCAAGCCTGTGGCCACCAGGGTTTTGCCCACATCTGTATCTGTGCCTGTGATAAACAACCATTTATTGGCCATAACTGGTTCTCTGATTATTTGCTAACTACACCGGAAATAATTTCCCAGGTGGCCGGTAACTCGCCATTGGGGAGTCGAAAATTTTCGTAGGCATTGTACAGTGCTTTGAGCCGCTGCTTGCCGGTTATTGCCCGCGACTTACCCGCATTATTATTGTGCGCACCTACATTTTTTAGCTCTAGCAATAACTCTCTTACCGAGCCGTGGTTTTCTACTCTGGGCTCTGAGGTTAGCTCGATAGCACTAAAGCCCGCAGTAGCTAGAGCCCGCTGCCATTGGTGCAGGCTGGCAAAGCGATTGATATGCACCAGATCGTCCACCTGGGCCCAGGCCTGACGCAGCTCCGACAATGTGGCTGGCCCGGGCACGGCCATTACCAGCTGACCTTTGGGCTGTAACACTCGGTACAGTTCTGCCGCTAATGTATCCAGGCAGGGACACCATTGCAGAGCAAAATTTGAAAATATCAGTGCCTGGGATTGACTGGCCAGGCTGAGATTTTCTGCATCTCCACACAACCATTGCAGGTTGGTGTGGCTATATGTGGCTCTGGCATAGGCGAGCATACCAGGGGAAATATCAACGCCCAGCACTGCAGCCTCGGGGTACTGCCGCTGTAGCTGAATGCTGTGATAACCAGTGCCACAGCCCAGATCAACTATGCTATCCGGAGCTGGCTGAGTCTGGCTTGACCTGTGCGACAGCAGTTGCTCGCCAATTCTGTGCTGTAATTTGGCACTCTCATCATAGCTGCTGGCCGCGCGACCAAAACTCTCTGCCACCGCGGGTTTGTCCAGCTGATAGCGCTGGCGGTCCAAAAAACCATAAATCTGATCTACAACCTGCTGGGGGGCACTGAGATGGGGCAGATGTGCCGCGCCCTCTATGACCACTGAATTGGTGCTCTGGCGGGCCGCCTCTGGGGGCACCAGAGCATCCTGCCCACCAAAGAGTGACAGACTGGGCAGCGGCGGACACTGTTGATGATTGTTTAGCTGCCCCAGCAAGCCCAGCAGCGCTTCGGCGGCCTGGGGATCCATATTGACCTGCATGGCTCGCAACTGGCGAATTAATTGACGCTGTTGCCGATCGCCCTGAGCCTGCAAGCTGGCGAAACGTTTTAGGCAGCTATTGGGATCATTTTGCCAACTGTGCAAAAACCCATCGAAATCAGCCTGGGGCATGGCGCTTTGATAGCCGGCATCTGCGACAAACTGGCGATTGCTACTTAACAATATAAGCCCGCTGACTCGCTGGGGATAGGTAGCGGCATAGCGGTGACAGAGCATGCCCCCCAGGGATAAGCCCAGCAGCAGACTCTGATCGGGCAGCGCACGATGCATCCATTGCAGCATGCTGTCTGCTGAATAATGCTGCAGCGCTTCAGAGGCACCAAAACCTGGCAGATCCAGGGTAATTACATCGGCCCATTCGCTGAGCTGCTGGGGCAGATCGCCCCAAATCTGGCTATCGGCACCCCAGCCATGGATTAGCACCAGGGGCTGTGGCTGGAGCCTATGGCCACTGCAGGGGTAAAAGGTTTTGCCCAGGCGCGGCTGAGCAACAATATCCACCGCTATATTCACAGGCAGACCTGCAGGGCATCCAATAGCTGATCAATCTGCTGGTTGCTATGGCTGGCGGACAGAGTAATGCGCAATCTGCCACTGCCCGCTGGCACAGTGGGCGGCCTAATAGCGCCGACCATAAAGCCCCTGGAGCGCAGCTGCTGATTGACCTCCATCACCAGCTGATCATTGTTAATTAGCAGGGGCTGAATGGGGGTCTGGGAATCCATTAGCTGCAGCCCCAGCTGCTGGGCACCATCGCGAAATCTTTGTATCAGTTGCTGCAAGTGCTCGCGGCGCCGGTGCTCGCGGCGCACCAGTTGCAAACTGGCACTGCTGGCAGCGGCTATAGCTGGAGGCAATGCGGTGGTGTAGATATAGGTGCGGGCAAACTGAATCAGAGTTTCTATCAAAGCTTCGCTGCCTGCCACAAAGGCGCCAAAGGTACCAAAGCTTTTACCCAATGTACCCATCAGAATAGGTACCTGTTCCACTGTTAAGCCCTGTTGCTCAACTATGCCCGCACCGGTTGCGCCCAGCACCCCCATGCCATGGGCATCATCTACCATAAGCCAGCCACTGTGCTGCGCTGCGACTGTGCTCATTTCCGGCAGCGGTGCCAGATCGCCATCCATGCTAAATACGCCATCGGTGACAATTAGCTTGCGGCTGGCGGTGCTCTGCTCAAGCAGATAGTCCAGCTGCTGCATATTGTTATGTTTGTAGCGTTTGTAATCGGCTCGGGAGAGATGACCGCCATCTAGTAAGGAGGCGTGGTTAAGCTGGTCTTCAAGCACTAGATCATGGCGGTTTACCAGAGCATTGATCACTCCCAGATTGGCCATATAGCCGGTGCTAAATAGCAGTGCCCGCGGGCGGCCAGTAAATGCAGCTAGCTGCTCTTCTAAATGCTGATGGGCAGTGGAGTGACCACTAATCAGGTGAGAGGCACCGCTGCCAGTGCCGTACTGATCAACACCGGCTTTTAAAGCGGCAGCTATATCTGGGTGCCCTGCAAGCCCCAAGTAGTCATTGCTGCAGAAGTTAACCAGAGACTTGCCGTCGACCTGTAGAACAGCATCACAGCCAGACGCCACATGGGTTCTGTGGCGATAGAGAAACTGCTGATGGCGCTGATCGAGCTTGGCCTGAAGAATGGCATCCATACTGGTCATTGGAGGCCTAGCTAGCTCTGTAAAACAGTGCGTCGTTTTTATGCTCATTGATAGCTCGGTGCAGATCATCTTCTTGCTGCTGGCTGTCTTTATCCGCCTGATACTCCTCAGGTTGAATACCCAGGCGCTCTAATAGCTGCATATCTGTATTGGCTTTGGGGTTGGGGGTAGTGAGCAACTTATCGCAGTAAAAAATTGAATTGGCACCGGCCATAAAGGCCATGGCCTGCATCTGCTCGTTCATTTCCTCGCGCCCTGCGGATAGACGCACATAGGATTTAGGCATCATTAACCGAGCCACGGCTATAGTGCGGATAAACTCAAAGGGATCTAGATCAGCTTCATTTGCCATGGGGGTGCCAGCTACTTTAACTAGCATATTGATGGGCACTGATTCTGGATGCACAGGTAGATTAGCCAGTTCCATTAATAGGCCAGCGCGATCCTTTTGCTGTTCACCCATGCCCACAATACCGCCGGCACAGACTTTCATGCCTGAGTTACGCACATTGGCCAGGGTATTTAGGCGATCCTGATAGGTTCTAGTGGTAATCACCTCGCCGTAGAACTCTTCTGAGGTATCTAGATTGTGGTTGTAGTAATCAAGCCCCGCATCGGCAAGTTTCGCCGATTGATCTTCGCTTAACATGCCCAGTGTCATGCAGGTTTCCATGCCCAGAGATTTCACCTCGCGGATCATCTCAGCCACAGCTGGAATATCCCGATCATGGGGCGAACGCCAAGCGGCACCCATACAAAAACGACTCGAGCCACTGGCCTTAGCAATTTTAGCTGCTTCAATCACCTGCTCAATTTTCAGGAGTTTCTCTTTTTCTAGTCCGGTGTCATAGCGGGCACTCTGAGGACAGTATTTGCAGTCTTCAGGGCAGGCGCCAGTCTTGATGGACAGCAATGTACTGAGCTGCACCTGATTGGGGTTAAAGTGCTTGCGATGCACAACCTGCGCATCAAATAGCAGGTCATTAAAAGGCTGGTTAAACAGGCTGAGTACCTGATCACGGGTCCAATCGTGGCGAATTGCAGATCCATCTTGGGATGACATGGCCTAACTCCGGATTATCAAGGGCTAAGGCGCAAATGATAGGGGGCGGAGTGGCGTTGTCAACCTTATTTATAATATAAGGTTAACGGTGTGCTGCGCGCAGGTAGCCAGAGATATTTCGCTTCGCTCAATATGACAGGAGAAAGAGGCCTCATCCTCGTCATCCTGAGCCTAAACAGAGTCTCGTGAAATATGCTCAAATTGCACATATAAAACTATTTACCTATAATAATTATAGGTAATAAAAATCAGCAAAGGATTTGCATATGGCGAAGAAAAATATTTCGCTCCTTCCTTGGATTAAAAAGCAGGATGTTCTTCCAGAGATAAGGCGCATAGCTAGTGAAGAGACCGGAAGCCTGTTGATTCTCAATCACGCTAGAGATCGGCAAGAACATCGCAATATAACCGACCGGCAGATTCTCAATGTTCTCAAGAATGGAGAGTTGATGGGTAATATTGACTGGGATACCCAAGAAGAAAGGGGTTGGAAATGCAAACTCTCACGAATTACCGCTGGTGACCATGTTTCGGTGATCGCAAAACTTGTACAGCGAAACGGCAATAAATGCCTTGTTATTACAGTATGGAGCTAACTATGTACCAGTACACCACATGCGGACTGGATAATGTCTGGCTAAAAAATGGCTTTGAAATCCATAAATGCGGAGATGGCGAAGGTATCTCTATCCATAATCTGGACGGACTACACAAAGCCATTTCACTAGAAATTATTCAAAGCCCTCAACCCTTAACTGGGCGGGAGTTCAGATTTCTAAGGATAGAACTTGATCTATCACAAAAGGCCGTGGGCGATTTAATGGAAAAAACAGACCAATCAATAGCCAAATGGGAAAAAGGAAATCACCCAATTCCCCGCCTGGCTGATAAGGCGATCCGCGATCTTTACATGGAATCTATCGGAGAAGGGGTTATCGCAGGTCTTTTAAGCCAGATGGCACAACTGGATCGAGAAGTGCATGAGCTCAGCCTGCAACTGGAAGAGATTGGCGGTGAGTGGAAGGCTTCAGCCTGACTGAAGCCTTTATGGGTTATGCGTGCACTGCAAATACCTTAACCGGCACACCATTTAAGGCAGAATTACCACTTGCGCGATCCACTAGTTTGTCGTCAGTGAGGTCATTGCAGCTAACACCGCCCTGCTCTGCTGCAATATTGAGAGCAACGCCCTGGCGCTTGTGTCCCCAGCCATGGGGCAGGCTGACAACGCCGGGCATTACCTCGTCGCTAGCCAGCACCTGGGTCTGCACTTCGCCGACTCGGGATCTGATACGCACCTGGGACTGATCCTGCAACTGGTGCGCGGCCATATCATCTGGGTGCATTAGCAGCTGCCAGCGCGGCTTGCCTTTGACCAGGCGATGGGAATTGTGCATCCAGCTATTGTTGGAGCGAATATGACGGCGGCCAATGAGCAGCAGCTCATCTTTATCGGTCTCCTGCTTCTCATCACCAAGGCGCGCCAGATCCTCAACAATATAGTCGGCCATCAATCTAATCTTGCCGTCAGAGGTACAGAGTCGCTCTGGCAGGCTGGGCTGCAATGGGCCTATATCCAGACCATGGGGATGCTGTTTTATCTTATCCAGAGTCAGTTCCAGCTCGTGACCGGCCGCAGCGCTGTAGGGGCCCCGCTGGATACCTCTATCAATAAGCTTATCCGGAGATGGCAGAGGTTTGACCTCCATGCCTTTGCGCGCGGCAACGGCCAGGCCAAGCTCATTAAAGATTTCCCAGTCGTGCCTGGTACCCTCAGCGGGCTCAAACACTGCTTCATTGAAGCGCGCTGTGTTGTGCACCGCCAGGCGATGGAAAGCCAGATCGTAGTGATCGTGCTCCAGAGCACTGGTGGGGGGCAAAATAATATCCGCATGCTGGGTGGTTTCATTGATATAGATATCTATACACACCATAAAGTCGAGACCAGCCAGCGCCTGATCCATATAGTTGCCATTGGGAGCCGACAGTACTGGGTTGCCCGCAGTGGTTATCAGGCCGCGAATCTGCCCCTCACCCTCAGTTAACATTTCCTCCGCCATTACAGTAACAGGCAATTCACCTGCAAACTCTGGCAGGCCACTAACCCGGCTGTGGAACGCAGCAAAGTGCCCGGCACCGGACTCCCCTGGCTTAATAAAACCAAAGGCTGGCGACGAGGCCATCATGCCGCCGCGCACATCCAATGAGTTGGTAAGAATATTGATCATCTGAATAGCCCACTGACAGAGGGTTCCATAGACCTGCACAGAGACACCCATGCGGCCATAGCAAACTGCACCCTCGGTACTGGCCATATCTCTGGCCAGTTGGCGAATTTGCTCGGCGCCCACGCCGGTGCGCTGCTCTGCCAGCTCCGGGCTGAAGGCGGCGCAGGCACTGCGAACCTCATCGGTGCCCACCAGCAGGTCAGTGAGATGGCCTGTGTTAATCAGGTCCTCGGCAAATAAGGTATTCAGCATGGCCATCAGCAGCCAGGCATCTGTGCCGGGGCGAATAAATAGATGTTGGTCGGCAATTTCTGCTGTCTCGGTGCGCCTTGGGTCAATCACAATAAAGCGACCGCCGCGCTGCTGAATCCCCTTGAGGCGTTTAGGTATATCCGGTGAAGTCATAATGCTACCGTTGGAGGCCAGCGGATTGCCACCAATAATGAGCATGTAATTGGTATGGTCTATGTCAGGCACCGGAATTAACGACTGGTGGCCATAGAGGCTGTAGGAAGTTAAATGATGGGGCAGCTGATCCAGGCTGGTGGCGGAGAAATGGATTTTTGACTGCACTGCTTTGCGCAATACGCTGGCGTGGGTCATGCTGCCATAGTTGTGCACATTGGGGTTGCCTGCATAAAAAGCAACGGCATTCTGGCCGTGCTGCTCCTGCACTGAAACCAGCTTATCCGCTATTTCTGCGTAAGCCTGCTCCCAGCTAATCTCCACCCAACTGTCTCCCTGCCTTTTGACCGGGCGTTTTAGACGGTCCGGATCTGTGTAGATATCCTCCATGGCTGTGCCCTTGGGGCAAATATAGCCTCGGCTTAAAGGGTCTTTCTTATCCCCTTTAATAGATAGTACCTGATCGCCCTGGGTTTTGATTTCCAGGCCACAGATAGCTTCGCAGAGGTTGCAGGCACGATAATGGGTTTTGATTTCAGCGGGCATCTTCTACTCTCCGGTGTTTAAGTGCCGGAATATAGTAACCGAAATAGGGTCGGATTGATGGGGAAAGTTTGTGGATGCTGAGTACTGATTACTGGGCGCACCCCAAGGGCTAGAGATTAGCGACTAATCACCAGATTATCTCTGTGGATAAGCTCGTCGTCATCGCGATAGCCGAGAATCTTGGGGATGGCCTCTGTGCTTTGGCCCTTGATACGATTGGCCTCATCAGAGTTGTAGTTAACCAACCCACGGGCGATTTCGACACCATGGCTATCCACACAGCTGACTAGCTCACCGCGGGTGAACTTGCCTTGCACAGCGCTAACGCCAACAGCCAGCAGGCTGCGGCCCTGTTCGGTGAGCACCTTGACGGCACCGGCATCTAGAATCAGCTTACCCTTAACCTGCAGCTGCCCTGCCAACCACTGCTTGCGCGCGGCTAGAGGCTTTTGACTGGCCGACAGCAGAGTGCCAACATTTTCGCCAGCAGCCACCTGATGCAATATCTGTTGATTGCGGCCACCAGCTATTACTGTGCTACAACCGGAGCGAGCCGCTAATCTTGCCGCCTGAAGTTTGGTGATCATACCACCGCGGCCTAGGCTGCCACTGCTGCCGCCCGCTAGCGCATCCAAGCTGCTGTCGTCGGCCATGGCTTCTGAGACTAATTGGGCATTTGGATTATTGTCTGGGTTGGCATCATAGAGGCCATCTTTGTCGGTCAAAATCACCAGCATGTCAGCATCGATAAGGTTGGCCACCAATGCCGCGAGACTGTCGTTGTCTCCAAAGCGAATTTCATCGGTCACCACTGTGTCATTTTCGTTAACAATGGGCACCACATTGAGGCCAATTAATGTTTGCAGTGCGCCGCGGGCATTGAGATAACGCTGGCGACTGGCCAGATCATCATGGTCGAGAAGAATCTGTGCTGTGTGGCGGTCGTAGCGCTTAAAGCTACTTTCGTAGGCCTGGATTAATCCCATCTGCCCTACGGCTGCCGCAGCTTGAAGTTCGTGAATGCTCTCGGGGCGGGTTGTCCAGCCGAGGCGCACTATGCCCTCAGCAATGGCACCGGAAGAAACCAGCACCACCTCATTGCCCTTGGCTAGCAGTTGAGCTATCTGCTCCACCCAGCCATCTATGGCTTGGCGATCAAGCCCTGCGCCATCATTGGTCAGCAGTGCGCTGCCAATTTTAATCACCCAGCGCTTGGCATCCCTGGTAATTGTTCTAGTCATTGTGGTTACTCTGCGTAGACCACTTCGACATCGTAATCATCATCGTCATCGTCGTCTTCAATAGTTTCCTGCTTGGCCTGTTTGCGGGCCTGTTTGCGAGCCTCAGACAGCTCCTCAATACGCTTTCTGGCCTCAGCTTGCATTTCTGCGCGGCGGGCTTCGGCCTGCTCTGCCAACTCTGGATCAACTAGCTCCCGCTGTCGCAACTCATCAATATGATCCATGATTGCGGCGCAGAGGTCCCTGGTACCCTGGGAGGCCAGGCCAGACATTTTGAAAACTGGCCCCTGCCAGTTGAGATGCTCGACCACTTCTTTACAGCGCGCCTCTACCTCGTCGTCTGGCAGCAGGTCCACTTTGTTGAGTACCAGCCAGCGCTCGCCCTGGGCCATGGTAGGGCTAAATTTCGCCAACTCCTGCTCAATCACCTGGGCGTTCTCGCCAGCAGTGGAGCCGTCGTAGGGCATCATATCTACCAGATGCAGCAGCAGACGGGTACGGGTCAGATGCTTCAGAAAGCGCACACCCAGACCTGCGCCCTCAGAGGCACCCTCGATAAGCCCCGGAATATCCGCAACCACAAAGCTCTTATCGCCACTCATGCCCACCACACCTAGATTGGGTACCAGGGTGGTAAACGGATAATCTGCCACCTTGGGTCTTGCCGCGGATACCGAACGGATAAAGGTCGACTTGCCGGCATTGGGTAGACCCAGCAGACCTACATCAGCCAGTACCTTTAGCTCTAACTTGAGCTCGCGAACCTCGCCCTCTTTGCCCGGTGATGTCTGACGCGGCGCTCTGTTGGTACTAGATTTGTACCTGGTATTGCCGAGACCATGGTAGCCACCCTGGGCGACCTTTAATCGCTGATCCAACTCAGTGATATCGCCGAGAACATCACCGGTCTCTTCATCTATAACTGTGGTGCCCACAGGCACTTGCAGAATCAGGTCTTCGCCACCGCGACCTGTGCACTCTGCGCTGCTGCCCTGCTGGCCGCTCTCAGCTCTAAAGTTTCTGGTGTAGCGAAAGTCTATCAGGGTGTTCAGGCCCTCTGTGCCCACCAAAACAACGCTGCCGCCATCACCCCCATCGCCACCATCTGGGCCACCTTTGGGAATATATTTTTCACGGCGAAAACTCAGACAGCCATTGCCGCCTTTGCCCGCGTGAACCTTGATTGATGCTTCGTCAACGAATTTCATAGCGCTAGTTTACAGTGGCCAGTAGGGTTGTGTCATTGTGGGGAAAAAGCTGGAAGCTTCAGGGCGCGCATTATTACTAAAGGGGGTGCTACAAGCAACCATAACCTCAGGTGAATAAAGGGACTGGCGCGAAAAGCCAATCTCAAGCAAAATGCGCAGCCTGGTAGTCTGCTGCAATTTTCAGTGGGTAATCTAAGTTTTACTGTCTGCAGTAAAAGCAGGCAGACTAATCAATTAATTCAAGGGGATGTAACAATGGCAGTTATTCGATGGGTGTTGGGGCAAATTATTTTGCTTTTGGATTTTCTTACCTCACCTAAGCCGGTGGTGCGCGAAGCCGAGGCCCAGAAAGCCATTGATGATGTCACCGCCACTATGTCTCTCTATCAATTTGCCACCTGCCCTTTTTGCGTTAAGGTGCGCCGTGAACTGAAACGCCACTCACTCAATATAGAGTTGCGAGATGCCAGAAATGATGCGGCGTTAAAAGCCGAACTGGTTCGTGAAGGCGGCCGCCACAAAGTGCCCTGCCTGAGAATTGAAAAGCCAGATAATTCGGTGGAATGGCTCTATGAATCCAGCGATATTATTGTTTATCTAAAAAGCCAGTTTAAGCTGGGATAGCGAGAATTTGGGAGATCGAAGCTCCCTAGGCCCTGCATGATTCTCTGTTAACTCAATAGATGCCCATAGTTTTGGGGATTTATTAGGCAGCGCTGAACATAAAACTGGCAGGCATAAAAAAAGCCCCGCAGAGGGGCTTTTTAAATTAGGGGCTCAGCTTAGGCTGAAACCACCTCTGCATATTTGCGGTTTAGAGGGCCTTTTTGTACAAACTGTACAGTGCCTGTCTCTGTTGCAAATAATGTGTGATCTTTACCAATGCCTACGCCATTGCCTGGGTGAAACTTGGTTCCACGCTGACGGACGATAATACCACCTGCATTAATTGACTGGCCGCCATAGACCTTAACACCAAGGCGTTTGCTCTCTGAATCGCGACCGTTTCTAGTACTACCACCAGCTTTTTTGTGAGCCATTGCTATATCCTCTTTTAATTATCCGGCGTTGATGCCGGTAATTTTAACTTCTGTGTACCACTGTCTGTGGCCCTGCTGAGTGCGCGAGTGCTTGCGACGACGGAATTTAATAATATTCACTTTGTCACCGCGACCGTGAGATACAACCTCAGCAGTCACCTTGCCACCTTCTACCAGTGGTGCACCAATCTTGACTTCGGCACCTTCGCCGACCATCAAGACTTCTTCAAAATCTATATTGTCACCAGTAGCTACATCCAACTTTTCCAGACGCAGGGTTTCACCCTCAACGACTCGATGCTGTTTACCGCCACTTTTGATCACTGCGTACATGTTCTGCTCCAAATTAAAGGTGGCCAACACAAGTTATTCTGGCCAGATTCCGTCGCTTACCATCATGAGGCTAAGAGCCTCTGCGAGAGGGCGGCAATTCTAATGGAACACCCTATGGTTATCAAGTGTTAAAACGGCAAATATGCAACTATCCTGGAGGCTGGGCGCGAAAGGCTTGCAAGCCCCGCAACCGCTGATTTTTACTGGTTGTTTTTTAGCCATACCAGAGAGGCCATACGCCCGGTTTTCGCCTCTCGCCTGTAGGAGTAAAACCGCGTTGAATCTGTAAAGGTACAGTAACCCCCGCCGTAGATAGCACTTACTCCACAGGCTGTCAGCTCTGCGCGCGCCAGGGCGTAGAGGTCGGCTAGATACTTACCCTGCTGGCTGGGCACAAAGGCAGTTTGAATAGCTTCGATGTGCCGAGCTCTCTGGGCGCCCTCTGGGGCTCCCTGGATAAAGGCCTGCAATACCTCTGCTCCGACTTCAAAGGCCTCTGGACCTATGGCTGGCCCCAGATAGACCATCACCTGGTCTGGACTGGTAAATCTGGCCAGGGTTTTGCGCAGAATACCATTGCACAGCCCACGCCAACCCGCATGGGCAGCGGCCACTTGGGTGCCCTGCTGATTGCAAAACAATACCGGCAGACAGTCGGCGGTCATAATTGCGCAGGCCAGGCCGGGCTGATCGGAAAAGCTGGCATCAGCCTGAGTTGCAGGAGCAGCCTCGGGCCCATAGACCACCTCTGTGCCATGAACCTGGTCCAGCCACAGCGGCGTCTGAGACAGACCCAGAGCCTCGGCCAGGGACTGGCGATTGGCTTGCACAGTGGCATCTACATCACCCACATGCAGAGCCAGATTATTGCTATCAAAAGGTTTTAGACTGTACCCACCCTGCCTAGTGGTAATTGCGGCCCCTATATTCTCAGGGGCGGGCCAGTGGGGGTTAATCCAGTTAGTCATGATCGAGCACTTTAATTAGCGACTGCATATCCCCTGGCAGCTCTGAGCTCCAACTGACCAGTTCGCCACTGGCCGGATGAATAAGCCCCAGTTCGCGGGCATGTAGTGCCTGGCGGGCAAAGTTTTGTATGGCATCCCGCAGCTCTGGCCTGGCGCCCGCGTGGATGCGAAAACGCCCGGCATAGGTGTCGTCGCCGACAATTGGAAACCTTATATGTGCCATATGCACACGAATCTGGTGGGTGCGCCCGGTTTCCAGCCTGAGCCGCACATGGCTGTGGCCCTTATAACGCTGCAATACAGAATAATGGGTGCGCGCCTCTTTGCCATCTGGCCTCACGGCCATTTTGGTGCGCTGAGTTTGATGGCGACCAATGGGTTGGTCGACCACCCCACCACCGGTCATAACCCCCGCCACAATAGCTTCGTACTCGCGCTTGACAGTTCTGGCCTGCAGCTGAGCTACCAGGTCTGTATGGGCCTGCAATGTCTTGGCCACTACCATCAGGCCTGTGGTGTCTTTATCTAGCCGGTGAACAATACCGGCGCGGGGCACGGATTCAAGCTGAGGACAGTGATAGAGAAGCCCGTTGAGTAATGTGCCGCTGCGATTGCCGGCCGCTGGATGCACCACCAAATTGTCTGGTTTGTTGAGCACAATAATATGCTCGTCCTCATGGACTATTTGCAGGGGAATATTCTCTGGCTGCCAGTCGCCCTCGGGCTCCAGATAGACATCGACCTCCAGGGTCTCGCCACCCAGCAGTTTTTGCTTTGGCACCTGAACCTGGCCGTCGACCCTTAGCTGCCCCCCTTTGATCCATGCCTGTAGTCTGGCTCTGGAATATTCAGAGAACAATTCGGACGCCACCTGGTCCAATCGTCTGCCGCAATCTTGGCAAGGTACCTGGGCTGACATCTGAATATGGTCAAAGCTGTTATTTTCGCTGTTGGGCTGGTTCACTAATAGTGCTCTGTGGTTAAATACCGGGCTTGGTCGCTAATGCTGCCGACTCCGACTCTCGCTGGGAATTTTACATGAAAAACGTCGCTTTTATTTTGTTGATTTTAAGTTTATCTACCACCTCGGGCTGTTCATGGTTGGGCTGGGGCGATGAGGAGACCGTTGAAGATGACACTGCAGGTTACACCGAAAAAGATTTTTATGAGAAAATTCAAAGTAGCCTAAATGCCAACAACTGGTCTGTTGCTATTAGCAATCTTCAGCTTCTTGAGTCTCAATTTCCCTTTGGCAAATATGCCGAGCAGGGTCAGCTTGAACTGATCTATGCCCAGTTTAAATCTGGAGACTATGAAGAGGCTATAGGCTCTGCCGACCGCTTTATCCGCCTGCACCCTCAGCACCCCAATGTGGACTATGCTTTCTATGTGAAGGGCCTGTCGGAAATTTCTCAGTCATCCGGGTTCTTTGATAACTTTATTCCCACAGACAACACCAAGCGCGACATAGGGTCGGCCCGGGAAGCCTTTGCTACATTGACCGAGTTACTCTCGCGGTTCCCTAAAAGCGAATATGCACCCGATGCTCGCAAGCGTCTGGTCAATCTGCGCAATAATCTTGCCCGCGCCGAAATTCATGTGGCCAACTACTACTTTGCCCGCGGCGCCTATTTGGCGGCGGCCAATCGCGGTCGCTATGTTGTGGAAAACTTTCAGCAGTCGCCGGCAGTTCCCGATGGTCTGGCCGTGATGGCTCAGGCGTATAACATCTTAGAGATGCAAGAGCTGGCCGACAATGCGGTCAGGGTACTGGTTGCCAATTATCCGGAGCACCCTTCTCTGGATGCCATGGGTAATTTTGACTATGACAAGCGTTTGCTGGATAGAGAAAACTCCCTGCTAGGCAAACTCACCTTTGGTCTGATCGACCCTGTGCAGCCTCCGGCTTTTGACTCTCGTCATATTTACAATAAAGTTGCTCGCGAAGCGGGTTCAACCAGTGACGACGGCAAAAAGCAGAGCCGATCAATTTGGAGTCGATTGACTTTTGGACTGATGGACTAGTCTCTCTGCTCTTTTTATTTTGGTGATAGATTCTAGTTTGGTAACAGGTGCAGATGAACAGACAAGCGATTATCCAAGAAATGCGGGTGCTACCCGAGATTGACCCCCAATTCGAAATACAGCGGCGCGTTGCCTTTATCCAGAGCCAACTGACTCAGTCTGGCTGTAAGACCTTGGTATTGGGCATCAGCGGCGGGGTAGACTCCTCAACCTGTGGTCGGCTGGCACAGCTGGCAGTGGACGACCTGAATCAACAACAGAACACAGATGCCTATAGATTTATTGCTGTTCGCCTGCCCTATGGGGTGCAGCAGGATGAAGCCGATGCCCAGACTTCCCTCGACTTTATCAAGCCCAGCCACAGGTTGACGGTTAATATTAAACCGGGCGCGGACGGTATTAATAGCTCGGTCTGTGAGACGCTGAGTGAAAATGGCCTGCTGCCAGATGCCGATGCTGTGGATTTTGCCAAGGGCAACCTCAAAGCTAGAGCGCGCATGGCATCCCAGTACGAGATTGCCGGCATGCTGGGTGGTCTGGTGCTTGGCACAGATCACTCTGCCGAAAATATCACTGGCTTTTACACCAAATTTGGCGATGGTGCCTGTGACCTAGCGCCATTATTTGGCCTGAGCAAACGCCAGGTTCGCCTTTTGGCCGCCACCATGGGTGCGCCGGATTCTCTGGTCAATAAAACCCCTACAGCCGATCTGGAATGTCTGAGCCCCCAGAAGCAGGATGAAGAGGTACTGGGCATGTCCTACGACGATATTGATAACTTTCTCGAGGGCAAAGAGGTCGATGCGGATGCTGAGGAGCGTCTGATTGGCATCTATAGCAAAACTCAGCACAAGCGCCTGCCAATAGCCACTGTCTACGACTAGACCAGAGTCTGCAGAGTGCGAGCAAACTCTGTCTCCAGGGTCTATCCTTTCTAAATAGAGTATTTAGTTCAGGGATGGAGACTCAGGCATGGTGCCGCCCGGCAGTATTGATCGCCAGCATATCGAAACTGATCAGGGCAATAAGCCTAGGTTACTGCGTATCTATATCAGTTACCGGCTACTTCTATCTGTGCTGTTTCTGGCACTGACCCATTTTCAGTTAGCCAGCGATTATCTGAGAACCAGTAATCAGCAGTTATTTTCTCTCACCATTGTGCTCTACAGCATTATCAATGTAGTCACGGCACTGGTGTTTTATCGCCAGCGCTGGAGACCCAGCGAAACTGCCCTATTTGCCATGCTGTTAATCGATACCATTGCTATTACCAGCATGATGCACGCCTCGGATAGCCCAGATGGCTCTCTGGGCTACTTGCTGATGGTGACAGTTGCAGCATCAGGTATATTCCAGCGCGGAGTTCTGGCGCTGGCCCTGGCGGCCATTGCCAGTTTTATTCTTATTTCCATCTCCCTGACTGCATTTTTCTCCGGCACCGGCACCCAGGCAGAAGTTATTAGCAGCGGTATCTTTAGCACGCTGCTGTTTGCCACTGCAATGGTATTTGTGTTTCTGGCTCGGCGCCTCAGTCTCGCCCAGCAGCTGGCATTTACTGAGTCGCGAATCGCACTGCAACTGCAGCGGCTCAATGATCTTGTGATCAACAGAATGCGCACAGGCATACTGGTTTTCGATAGAGATTACCGAATAGAGCAGCTCAACGAAAGAGCCTGTATGCTGCTGGGGCAAACGGACGACAACCGGCTGTTGGCGCGAAATGACTCTCTGACCAAGCTGCCGGAACTGGTTAGCTGCCATAGGGATTGGCTGGCCAACCCACGGCTGCAGTTGGCCAGTTACCGTGCCCCGGGATCTAATATTCCCCTGCAGATTAGCTTTAGCCAGGTGATAGGCGAGGACCAACAGGATTGCATATTGTTTTTGGAAGATGCCAGAACCATTGCCCAGCAGTCTCAGCAACTAAAAAACAACAGCCTCGGCCAGCTCACCGCCAGCATTGCCCATGAGATTCGCAACCCGCTGGGGGCTATTAGCCATGCGGCTCAGCTGCTCGATGAATCCCAGTTAGATGCTCAGAACCACCGTCTGGTCGAGGTGATACTGCGCCATGCCAAACGAGTGAATCGGCTGATACAAAATATTATGCAGCTGTCACAGCAGAAGACACCGGATATCAAAGTCGTAGATATCTTTCAGGCCTGTGAGCAGAGCAAAGCGCAGATTGAAGAGAGCGCAGAGTTTGATCGGCCAGTAATTTTGCTCCATCGCCCCAAACAGAAACTCGTCGCACCCTTCGACGCCAGCCAGTTGCAGCAGGTGATCACCAATCTGCTCACCAACGCACTGCGCCATTCGCAGAAGTCCACAGGCACAGCCTGGGCCAGTATAGAATTTTCGCTGCAGGAAGAGCTCTCGCTTCCCTCGGTGAAAATATTTGATCAGGGCCCAGGGGTGGGCGAGAGGGATTGCGAAAAGATTTTTGAGCCTTTTTATACCACCGAAAAAACCGGCACCGGGCTCGGCCTGTATATTGCTCGCGGGCTTTGCGAAATCAATTTCGCCACACTAAGCTATATTTATAAGAGGCACTCGCGCGGTTACTTTCAAATTCTCTTTTCCGATCCCGCTAAGCAGTTGCCAGGGAACCCTATCCATGGATAAACATGTCCTTGTAATTGATGATGAACAGGATTTGCGGGAGCTACTCAGCCTCACCCTGTCTGGCATGGGCATTGAGGCCACAGCACTGGAGACTATTGCCGAGGCCAAGCAGGCCCTGGCAGATCAGCATTTTGACCTGTGCCTGACCGATATGCGCCTGCCCGATGGCAATGGTATAGATCTAATCAGCTATGGGCAGAGCCATTTTCCCCATATGCCGATCGCCCTTATTACCGCCTATGGCAATGTAGACCTAGCGGTGGATGCACTAAAACTGGGTGCCTTTGATTTTCTCTCCAAACCGATTGAACTGCCGAGGCTGCGCCAACTCATTGACAATGCACTGGCGGGCGGCGGCGACAAAAAGCAAAGCGCTACCCCTATCAGTACAAAACTGCTGGGCGATTCCAGGGCGATGCAAAATATACGCACCCAGATCAGCAAGGTGGCCAGAAGTCAGGCCCCTATGTTTATCAGCGGTGAGTCGGGCACAGGTAAGGAGCTGGCTGCAAAATCAATTCATGAGCAGAGCTCTAGATGCAACCTGCCTTTTATCGCCGTGAACTGCGGTGCCATACCAGCAGAGCTTATGGAGTCGGAATTTTTTGGCCATCTAAAAGGTAGTTTTACTGGCGCTATCGAAGACAAATTAGGTCTGTTTCAGGCTGCAGATGGCGGCACCTTATTTTTGGATGAGGTGGCTGACCTGCCTCTGCCGATGCAGGTAAAGCTGCTGAGGGTCATTCAGGAGAAATCAGTGCGTCCAGTGGGGGCCGAAACCGAAGTTGATATTGATGTGCGACTAATTAGCGCCACCCATAAAGATTTGCCCAAGGCTGTTGAAATGGGCCAGTTCCGCAGTGATCTATTCTACAGGCTCAATGTTATTGATATTCATATGCCCAGCTTAAGGGACAGGCCTGAGGATATCTGGCTGTTAACGCAAAATATGCTGACCGATAGCATCAAAATAACCACAGCTGCCACTGATAAACTCTTTGCCTATGATTTCCCGGGCAATGTTCGTGAACTGGAAAATATTCTCGAACGGGCATCCACATTGTGCGAGAACAGCTGTATCGCACCTCGGGACCTAAAACTCAGCAGCAAACCAGCCAGCGCTAAAACAACCAGTAACAACCGGGCTGTCAGCTCCCTGGATGATCACCTGGATGAAATTGAAAAAGATATTTTGATTGATGCCCTCGAAAAGACACGCTGGAATAAAACCGAGGCCGCTAAAAAGCTAGGCATCAGTTTTCGCTCTATTCGCTACAGGCTCAATAAGCTTGGACTCAACGACGACTGAGCCCATCAGTCGCTACCTGTCCCTGCGGCTGTACCACCAGGTTTTCTTTATCAGGCCCAATTCAGGCTGCTCGATTTGCTGTTTGCTCTGGCCAAAGCTAAAGCCACTGACAATGGGCCCACTGGGATTACAGGTTCTCTCCCCGCAGGCCTGAGCAGAGGGCAGCAGGACAAATGGCACAGGTTCAGACAGTGGCTCAGTGCCCTCCAGGCGTCGATAGTAGGGCTTGTTGTCGAGCTCGGAGTGGCTATCGAAATGAAAGGGGTTAAAATGGTAGAGCCGCGACTCGCCAGCAGTTTTGCACTGGCTACCTGTGCAGGAGCTGTGGGTAGCGGAGCTAAAGGTGGCCACCAGGGTGGTGTAGTTATTGGTTACAGCTCGAGTCACTGTGGCCTCGCCCAGCTCCAGGGGCAGATACCAACCATTATTATATTTCTCTATATTTAAAGGCTGCTGTGCCCTGTTAGGATTAGTTAGCTGTTGCAGATTGGCCAGAGTCTTTGGCTCTGAGTCGCAACCCGCAATAACAGATTGAACGCAATGGTCGCGATAAAAAATCAAATAATTTTGCATAGCTTGCTGCTCGAGCAGCTGCTCTGCTCCAGTGCCAATAATCACTGCGAAATAGGTGCCATCCTGACTGACCACCACATCTGGTGCGTTATAAAACGGCTGCTCCGCCTCCAGCTCCAGCAGCAGCTGAGCTTGCCATAAATCCCTGTCCTGAGCCCTCAGATCAACTCGCCACAGCTGCCCGCCAGTAGTGGCAAAATACAGCCGATCAATATAGCTGTCCTGGTTGGTATCCACAGCTGTAATATCTGCACAGAGGGCAGCTGTTAAGCTATCCAGCTGCCAAATAACCTGATCTGTCTGACTATTTAGCAGCCTGAGGCCATGGGGTTTATTTCTGGATAATTCAGCGCTGTCGGTACCAGAATCTCGATCGCAGTTGGTATCCAGTGAGACTGCTCTGATAGTCTCAGCGGTTCCGGATAATTGTATTGAGAACTCTTCAGCCTCTTGGGTTACTGCTACTGGCGTTAGTAGCAATATGCTTAACAGCCACAGGTAGATTCTAGCTTTCATTGTTGGCCTCCTGGCGGGTTATTGGGTTCTTGAATTATTTGGTTATTGGGGGCAGTAGCCGGGTAAATAATCAAAGCTAAAGCCCTGGGTTATTTCCGACTGGGCGAGGGAGCTGGCATGGCTAGCGCGAACCCTTAGCTCCCAGTAGTAGCGCGAAGCGCACTGCCCTCCTGTATCAATACTGCAACCATTGAGTCTCTGCTCTGCTAGACAGTTGATACTCACCAGCTCGCCAGTCACCAGTGCAGATTGATCAACTGAGGCTGTGGCTTGTAATAGGGTTTGTAATCGGGCTTCCAGTTCCGCTGGATCGGTCGCGGTTTTTTGATCAGTAAAATGGCTGATATTCGCCAGTAACTCATTGATGATATTTTGCGCAAACTGCTGAGTCAGGTGGGCACTCTGGTGATGGTTGGCCAATAGTGCATTGAGGTTAACTAAATGCAAACTGGCTGTGGCTAAAAGGCTTAGCAGCAGTAACAGAGCCAGGCTGGTCAGCAGTACCAGTCCGGTTTGAGACTTTCTGTTCCATAGGTTGATCATCGCCGCCTCCTGGCGCTTATATTTTCCAGTGCAGCGAATCCTTTAACCAGCCTGCGTATTTTATTATCCTCAAATACCAGATCGCTTTTATCCCCATAGCTATAGCTCTGTTGCTCTCTAACAGCCAGAGATTTTTCGGTGCTGCTAATCAGCAGATAAAACTCTATAGCCACTGTATTGGCCCAGTCTTCAGCAGAAGCTGGGGCACTAATAAAGGCCAGCTGCTGATGCTCGGCATTGGCGATCCCATTGCCGGAGCGATCTATGCCGTAAACTAATTGAAAGTCATCGACTCCCTCAGCCAGAGGCTCCGACGGGCTCAGAGAGCCAAGATAAAATCGTCGGCGCTTAAAGATATTATCCGCAGAGACATAGTAGATAGTTTGGTGCCATGCCCTTACCGGCGCGGCCGTCACCCCATCAGGTTGGAGTAGATTAAAGCTCCCCAAGTCAGCGCCAGTAGCCACAATATGCTTGCCGGGTACAGTCTGAATATAATGCTGCCTAGGCTTCAAACCATTGTCAGCGGTCTGCGAACTAGTATCTGCCCGCCGAATAAGCAGCACATCAGAGCCCGTTAACAACGAATCTCCACCACAGAGCCTCTGTCCGGCCGATATATTATCCAGACCCTGAACTGGAAAGGCCATGGCGTTATCTAAGCCCGCCTCCAGAGGCCCTGAACAGATATCTGGCAGCACTGCATCTGGGTCAGGCATATGCTCAAACTGACCAAAAAACCCGGCCAGGCGCAGCTCAGTATTGACCAGATCAGTCAGATAGCGACTGGTTTCGGCTACTTCACCTATCTGTCCAATGGTGCGCCCAGACCTAAATAGGGCACTGGTGCTACTCACCATTGTGGCGATTAAGAACAGGCCCAGACCCAGGGCTATAATGAGCTCGACCAGGGAAAAACCAATTACTTTCAGCCTGATCATTGGCCACCACCGGAGCCTAGGGAGCCCGCTGCCGGAATAGAGATGCTGCGGCTGATCACCCGGCGCAAGCCCTCTGTTCCATATTCCCCTGCGCCACAGGAAGAAGCCGGCTGGGCACTGACTTCAGTCAGGCCCTGCCAGGCTACAGCCACTGTATAACTGCCATCGATCGCACCATCATCAATACAGGCGCGGCCATTGAGCAGCCCAGACGACTCCACTAAAGTATTCCACTGGCTAAATTGATTCTTAGTCTGCTGCCGGCTCTCCGGGTCTGCAGCAAGTTGGGCCGCCAATAAATCCAACATCTGAATTGCATATAGTCGCTGAGTTACTTCTAGCTGCCTACTCTGCACAACAAGACTCAGATGGGTGTAGCCCATCAGGCCTATAGAAAATATCAACAGGCTAACCAGCACCTCTATCAGTGTGAATCCGCGGCCAGACCTATGCCTGGAGAACAAGCTCTGTGCCCCGCTAATCATTCCAGTTCTCGCTGGTCTGACCCAGATGGTTTAGCCATAGGGTTCCGGCCTCAAATTGCGGAGAATGCTTTTTAGGTACGGCCTGAAGGGTAAAGCTGGGGGGAGACAGTGGCTCGGCTACATCTGTAATACTGATCTGATAATGGTCGCTAACAGCGACTTTGGGACTGGCACCCAGATTTACCAGGCGATCTGTGTAGCTGTGATTTTCAAAGATAAATTCGTTTTGCAGACTGGAGAGTTCCAGTAAATACACTTTGGCCGCAGCGCTGTTGGCTCGCACCTGATACTGCTGATAACTGGGATAGGCCAGGGCGGCCAGTATGCTGATTAGCCCTAGGACAATCAGTATTTCCACCAGTGAAAAAGCCCGCTCAGTATATAGGGCATCCATAATTTTTTGCTCCATTGCAGCTGTCTTGCTTTTTACAGGGCATCAGTGAATTAAGAGCATTAAAAACTAAGTCAGGTATGGCCAGCTGTTGAGACAGGCTTGTTTATATTATTGGCACTGTATTTTTTGTGCCCCTTTTTCGTCGTAGCCATCATTATCGGAGTCCTTGGTGAGCCGCACTCTGCCACTGCGGAAAACGATGGTTTGACGCCCAAAATCAGTTATGTTGTTTTTGCCGCAGACTAAAAAGTTGCCTGAGTCCATAACCTCGCCATTGGGTTTATAGCGAACAGCTAAACGACCAGAGGCGGATAGTTTTATATCCAGCTCAGATAGACGGCGATCCAGGTACAGCAGATCTGACCCATTGACGCGATAATCGTTGTTGCTGTCTCTAAAAACCAATAGCCGCTCACCATATTGCTTCACGCACTGGGCTGCGCTGTTGGCGGTGCACACCTTCCATATCTGCTGCTGAGTCAGTGCCAGCCCGCGGGCTAATTCCAGCGCGCGACGAATCTCCCAAGCCTGGGTTTTAATGGCACTTCTGGTCATGGTGCGCTGAAATGATGGCGCTGCCAGAGACAGCAGAATAGACAGAATAGTCAGGCTGACAAGCAGCTCGAGAATGGTAAATCCGCTGAGAATTTTAATTGAGTTCATCCGTTAACTCTGTGATTATCTGACTGGGTGTAGAAACCTGGTACGCTTTATTTAAGCACAGAGCGGCGGGCTAGGATTTAAAATTTTGGGGAAACGAGAAGGGCTTCCTATAGATAGTTACTGCTTGATCACAGGGATGTATCTGGGCTCTTATTTTTATCGGCATCCAGTTCCAACCCAGCCGCCCTTGCCCGCATGCGCCACAGCTCGCGAGCACGCTGTTGCATATCAATATGACTGTCGGACTCGTCAACAATCTCCATACCGAGCATGGTTTCCACCAGATCTTCCATGGTGGCAATGCCTAGAGGGTCGCCATATTCATTGATAATAAGGCTCATGGTAACCCGCTCGCTGACCATGGTTTGCATTAACTCTGGGAGTGGTTTGGTTTCCAGCACGGTTAACAGTTCACGTTTAAGATCCACTAGCGGCAGATCAAGCTGTCCCTCGGCGGCCTGTTTATAGATATCGTCCTTGCGCACAAAGCCAACAATATCGTCGCTGTTAGCCTCGAATATGGGGATTCGCGAAAATTTAATGGAGGGAGAACCCTGCAAAACATCGGCGATGGTCATATCGCTCTGCAAACTGGCCATTACCGTACGCGGGGTCATAACATCTTTGACCACCAGCCCGCGAAATGCCAGCAGTGCATCTATGGCATTTGCCTCGCCGGCATCTATAACTCCCTCCTTGTGACCCACAGTGGCCAGAGAGCGAAAATCATCTCGCGACAGGGTAGGCCCTTCGCTCTGAGGCGCCAGCCATCCAGTTAAACTCTTGGCAGCCACTACCAGTGGGTACATGGACCACTGCACCCAGCGCAAAATATGGCCGCATGCGGGGGCCAACTGCTGCCAGTATCGCGCGCCCAGAGTTTTGGGAATTATCTCTGAGAAAATCAGTATCAATAGGGTGAGAACAGCGGAGATTACGCCAAAGTAGACCTCGCCAAACAGTTTGGTCGCCTGAGCCCCTGCACCTGCTGCTCCCACTGTGTGGGCTATGGTATTGAGGGACAGAATAGCCGCCAGGGGCTTATCAATATCCTCTTTAAAACTTCGCCACAGCTTGGCTAATTTGGGGCGCTTGCTGTCTAAGCTTGCCAGATAGGTGGGTGTCAGGGATAGCAGGGTTGCTTCGAGTAATGAGCAGAGAAATGAAACCCCAAGTGCCAGGCTTATATAGAGGGCTAACATAAGCATTTTGTGGGGCTCCTAGAACTCTTTGTTTGGATGCGGGAAATTGGGACCGCCCAGCAGATTGATGTAAACAGCGGCACAGTTTAGACCCCTTTGAGGCTCAGGTAGATAACTTTATTTAGAAATCTTACATAAGCCATGCTGTCCTGCCAACAGTCACCAGCTAAGTTTTCTCAAAGAAATCGATGATAGAGCTCAATGGATTGGTGATAAATAGATTCAAAGTGGTGCTTGGCCTCAATGGATAACTTTTCACCTGTATATTCAGTTTTCCAGAGCCGTTTAGCCCGATCCATTGTTATATTAAACCTTTCTTCGATAAAGTCTTGTGACTCATGATATCGATCAAACACAAAAACTTTATCGACTCGTAATTCTCCATTTATATGAGTGAATTTGTACTGATCTATATAATGACTGACATTCTTAATGGTTAGATTTTCGTCACCAAGGATAAAGTGCTCGAGCGAAGGTATTGGAGTCTGTTTACGAAGCTGGTTGTAAAGACTTACTACCTGATCAAAAGGATTACGCAAAACTACAAACTTATAGTAGTCATCAATGTTCAGAAATTGATCATATTCGGAAATAAAGCTATGGGTATGACCACCCTGCCCCTTTATTTTATTAGCAAAATGCCCATGCACACTGAAGTGCTCATAGGCCAGGTCTTCGAGCTGGCTTTCATTCACATCCTTCAGGTAACTGCTCACAATCGCATGCTCTAAACTTGATCCCCCTGTTTTTGGGATATGGATAAGTAGGTGTTTGTTAGGGAAAAACATAGCAGTGCTCTGGCCGTCATCGATTTTTGGAGGTTTGGGTTATATTTATTAGATTTGGCGAGATTGGATTTGGTTGTTGTTGGGGTGGTAAATTGGTACGACCGAGTGGATTCGAACCACCGACCCCCACCATGTCAAGGTGGTGCTCTAACCAACTGAGCTACGGTCGTATATCAATTTACTTCTCATCCACTCCAACGTGGATTGATTGCAACAGCTCGCTGTTGCAACCCCTTCGGGGCTTGCGCCTCTTCGAGGCTCGTCTAAAACGCTCAATCGCGTTTTTTCGAACCACCGACCCCCACCATGTCAAGGTGGTGCTCTAACCAACTGAGCTACGGTCGTATATCAATTTACTTCTCATCCACTCCAACGTGGATTGATTGCAACAGCTCGCTGTTGCAACCCCTTCGGGGCTTGCGCCTCTTCGAGGCTCGTCTAAAACGCTCAATCGCGTTTTTTCGAACCACCGACCCCCACCATGTCAAGGTGGTGCTCTAACCAACTGAGCTACGGTCGTATATCAATTTACTTCTCATCCACTCTAACGTGGATTGATTGCAACAGCTCGCTGTTGCAACCCCTTCGGGGCTTGCGCCTCTTCGAGGCTCGTCTAAAACGCTCAATCGCGTTTTTTCGAACCACCGACCCCCACCATGTCAAGGTGGTGCTCTAACCAACTGAGCTACGGTCGACTATCAATTTACTTCTCATCCACTCTATCCTGGGTTGATTGCAACTCACTTTGTGGAGTCGCGCATTATACTGAAAAAATTGGCTGAATCATCTGTTATTTCCAGTGGGACGCTCTGGCCAGCTAAGAATTTGACTAGAGCCTTTTGCCATGACTCGACATCAACCTGGTTAAATTATTTGATCACAGGCAGTGGCAGATAAAGCAGACTATGCTTAATAGGTAATTTGGCTATTGGCCTATGACAATAAAACAAGCCTATGTTCAAACTCTGTACAAGGAAGTTAGGATGCTCCAACCTGTTGTAATCGCCGGTGGTTCAGGCACCCGGCTGTGGCCCCTGTCAAGGAAACTCTACCCCAAGCAGTTTTTGCCCCTGGTGGGTGATAAGACCATGCTGCAGATGACAGTTGAACGTTTGGCCGGCCTGCAATGCTTGCCTCCTATTATTGTTTGTAATGAGGAGCATCGATTTATTGCCGCGGAGCAGTTGCGCGCGCTGGATATTGATCATGGCGGAATTATTTTGGAGCCCTGCGCTCGCAATACGGCTCCGGCCATCTGTCTGGCTGCACTGCTGGCCAATGAAGATAACCCGGTAAACAATCTGCTGATTATGCCCGCCGATCACTTTATGGGTGCGCCAGAGAAATTTTGTCAGGCGGTCGTGCATTCCCAGACTGCTGCAGAGGCCGGAGCATTGATTACCTTTGGTATAAACCCCAGTGGGCCAGCCACAGGTTATGGCTATATTAAGAGGGATCAGGGCCATGCAAGCCCCTACCCGATTCAACAGTTTATTGAAAAGCCCTGCGCTGAGGCGGCAGAGCAGTATGTGGTTAGCGGCCAGTATCTGTGGAACAGTGGTATTTTTCTCTGCTCCAGTGGCGTCTATCTCAGTGAATTAGAACATTTCAGGCCGGATATTTTCTCTGCCTGCGTGTCGGCCTGGGACAGTCGCACTACCGACGGTGATTTTATTCGCCCAGACTGTGCCAGCTTTGAGAATTGCCCGGATGAATCTGTCGATTACGCAGTAATGGAGCATACAGATAAGGCTATGGTCACTCCGGTAGACCCGGGCTGGAATGACCTGGGCAGCTGGCGCTCATTGCTGGAGCAGCTGCCCAAGACTGTAGCTGGCAATGTGGAGACTGGCGATGTGCTGTGCAAAGATAGCAGCAATAACTATATCCACGCTCAACACAGGCTGGTGAGCCTTCTAGGTATAGATGACCTGGTGATTGTCGACACCAAAGATGCGCTGCTAGTGGCCCATAAAGACCGGGTTGAGGACGTGAAATATATTGTGAAGGAGCTGGATAATAATCAGCGCCCAGAGACCCAGCAGCATCGCGAAGTCTATAGACCCTGGGGTAAATATGATGCCATGGACAGCGATGAGCGCTTCCAGGTCAAACGTATCACCGTCAAGCCATTGGCCAAACTATCGCTGCAGATGCATCATCACCGCGCTGAACACTGGGTGGTGGTTAAGGGCACCGCCAAGGTGACCATTGATGGCGTAGACAGGCTAGTGAGTGAAAATGAGTCTGTGTATATCCCCATAGGCGCGGTTCACCGCCTAGAGAACCCCGGCAAGATTCCCATCGAGCTGATTGAGATTCAAACCGGCAGCTATCTTGGCGAGGATGATATTGTGCGCATTGAAGACCGCTACGGCCGCGCCTAGGCGCCTAGCTGGTATGCAGAGCGCCAACTAAAGCCCCAGTCACTGGCGCTTTAGGCTTTGACTGGTGCAACCTGATTGCTGCGACCCATACCAAAGTACTGAATACCCTGGTCCTGCAGGCGCGCTGGGTCATAAAGATTGCGACCATCAAAGATTACCGGCTGCTTTAGGCTGTCTTTAATCAGAGCAAAGTCTGGCGACCAGAACGGCTTCCACTCGGTGCATATTGCCAGTATGTCCGCCCCCTGCAATGCTGCCTCCTTGGTGCCGCAGAGCAGCAGATCGTTGCGCACCCCATAGATTTCTTGGGTCGCCTCCATACCATGGGGGTCAAAGGCCTGCACCTTCGCGCCCCGCTGCCAAAGGGCTTCCATTAAATCTCTGCTGGGAGCCTCGCGCATATCGTCTGTGCCAGGCTTAAAGGCCAAGCCCCAGAGCGCAATGGTTTTGCCCTCCAGCTGGCCGTCAAAATAGCTGTCGATCTTTTTAAACAATAGCGACTTTTGCTGATCATTGACCGCGCTCACCGCACTGAGTAGCTTTGGCTGGTAACCCGCGCTCACGGCGGTGGCCTCCATGGCCCGCAAATCTTTGGGAAAACAAGAGCCACCAAAACCGCAACCAGGGTAGATAAAGCTATAGCCAATGCGGGGGTCTGAGCCAATACCCACCCTCACCTGCTCTATATCAGCGCCCACCAGATCGGCGATATTGGCAATTTCATTAATAAAGCTAATTTTGGTGGCCAATAAAGAGTTGGCAGCATATTTAGTTAGCTCAGCGGAGCGCAAATCCATAAAGATGAGCTTGTCGCGCTGGCGATTATAGGGGGCGTAGAGCTCCTGCATCATGGCCTCTACCGCGGTGCTGTCGGTACCGACCACAATGCGGTCCGGACGGGTAAAGTCGGCTATAGCTGCGCCCTCTTTGAGAAATTCTGGGTTGGAGGCCACACCAAATCCTAGCTCTAGCCCCCGCTGATCAAGAGCCTGCTGCAATCTGTCGCTGACTTTGTCCGCTGTGCCCACGGGGACAGTGGATTTGTTCACCACCACCTTAAAGTCATCCATATACTGGCCAATGGTATCTGCAACCTGCAGCACATATTGCAGGTCTGCAGAGCCGTCTTCTTCTGGGGGCGTGCCCACGGCAATAAAGATCATCTCACCATGGGCCACTGCTGCCGCGGCATCTGTGGTGAAACTCAGGGAGCCATCAGCCAGGGACTGGGAAATATAGCTATCTAAACCTGGCTCATAAATAGGGATCTGGCCGTTATTGAGAGCATCCACCTTGGCCTGATCAATATCCACGCAGACAACCTGATTGCCCACATTGGCAAAGCAGGCACCGGTAACCAGGCCTACATAGCCACTGCCGAAGATTGTAATTCGCATTGTATTTCCTTATCGATAATCCAATAACAGTTAAGTATAACAGCACTTGCTTGGGGTTCTGCCCCACCTGCGCTCTAGCTGAGACACCCAGTTAACTATAGCCTAGACTGACAGGGCGCGATCAAAAATAAGACGTATAAAAATAGAGTAGAGCCGGGGAGCGGAAGAGGAAAACAAAGAAATTGAGAAGAGGTTTCTGGGGGTTCTGTGCGAAAATATTAGTTCTGTGCACAAATATTAGTTCTGCTCACACATATTAAAGGAAGGCTCAGCTTATGCTCATTAATATCCTTATTAACGCATCATCCCTAATGCAGCCTTCCCAAACACGCCACTCCCAAGCGCACTGCTATAACCTGTGATTACGTTTTCAAGAAGACTCAGCAACTGCTGATATTAATATCCCTATTAACCGATCATCCTTAATCTGTTCTTCTTTAATGCACCGGTCCCTAGTGCCACGTTAACCAACGGTTATTTTTCAGAAAGACCCAGTAACTTCTGGTAATTAATGTCCCTATTAACGCATCGTCCTTAATGCTGCCTTTCTACTCGTGTTTATCCCTAACACAGAGTAATAATAGGCCAACATTACTCACTTTCAAATAGCTCTGAACGGTTAGTACTTAAGTATTAGACAGAGGACGGCTGTTAGGAAGCTAGACTTTTCTCACGCAACTTTACCAGCTGATCGCGGGTCTGAGCTGCCTCTTCAAATTCGAGGTTGCGGGCATGGAGATGCATCTTGTCTTCCAGCCGACTTATCTCCTTGGCAAAGTCTTTAACCGACGTAAAGGCGTCCATGTTATAGGCTGCATCAGCCTCGGCCACTTTGCGATCCCGTTTATTCTTGCCGGTGGCTGCATAGGCGCCTTCCATAATATCGGCAACGCCTTTGATAATACTCTTAGGGGTTATGCCATGTTGGCTATTGAAGGCAATTTGCATCTCCCGGCGGCGTTCTGTCTCATCCATTGCCCGTTGCATGGAACCTGTGACTTTGTCTGCATACAGGATGGCCTTGCCTTCAAGGTGTCGTGCCGCACGGCCAATAGTCTGGATTAACGAGGTATCTGAGCGCAGAAAACCCTCTTTATCCGCATCAAAAATGGCAACCAGAGACACCTCTGGCATGTCCAGCCCCTCGCGAAGCAGGTTAATGCCCACCAATACATCAAACTCCCCCAGACGCAGGTCGCGAATAATCTCTACCCGCTCCACTGTATCTATATCCGAATGCAAATAGCGCACACGCACGCTGTGCTCGTCAAGATACTCGGTTAAATCCTCGGCCATACGCTTGGTAAGCACCGTGATCAGAATACGCTCATTTTTCGCTGCTCTGACGCGAATTTCAGAAAGTATATCGTCCACCTGAGTCAGCGCGGGCCTAAGCTCAATCACTGGATCCAGCAACCCTGTGGGCCGCACCACCTGCTCCACTATCTGGCCCGCATTGGCCTCTTCATAGCGGCTGGGAGTGGCAGATACAAAAATCATTTGTGGGGCTATGCCTTCCCACTCATCAAAGCGCAGTGGTCGGTTATCTAGCGCCGATGGCAGCCTAAAGCCGTACTCCACCAATGTCTCTTTACGGGAGCGATCGCCCTTGTACATGGCGCCCAGCTGGGGCACTGAGACATGGGATTCGTCAATTATCATCAGGGCATTGTCAGGCAGATAATCAAATAATGTGGGTGGCGGCTCGCCGGGCAGACGGCCCGACAGATAGCGGGAGTAATTCTCGATACCATTGCAGTAGCCCAGCTCACGCATCATCTCAGTGTCGTAGCGCACCCGCTCACCCAGACGCTGAGCCTCGACCAGCTTATCGACCGAGCGCAGCTGCTCAAGGCGGATCACCAGTTCATCTTGAATCTTATCTGCCGCCTCCAGCACCTTCTCTCTGGGAGTAACATAATGGGACTTTGGATAAATGGTAAATCTGGGAACCTTGCGCAGCACCTCGCCCGTTAAGGGGTCAAATAAGGTGAGGTTATCCACCTCCTCATCAAACAACTCGATGCGCAGCGCCTCGTAGTCCGAGTCGGCCGGGTACACATCAATCACATCTCCCCGCACCCTGTAGGACGAGCGATCAAAATCCACGTCATTGCGCTTATATTGCAACTCGGCCAGACGCCGCAGAATATCGCGCTGATCAATCTGCTCACCGCGGGACAGGTGCAATACCATCTTTAAGTAGGAGGATGGGTCGCCCAGACCATAGATGGCCGATACTGTGGCCACCACAATCACATCCTGACGCTCCATCAACGACTTGGTGGCCGATAGCCGCATCTGCTCAATATGGGAGTTTACCGAGGCATCTTTCTCGATAAAGGTATCAGATGAGGGCACATAGGCCTCGGGCTGATAATAGTCGTAGTAGGAGACAAAGTACTCGACCGCATTGTTAGGGAAAAACCCCTTAAATTCGCCATAGAGCTGGGCCGCCAGAGTTTTATTGTGGGCCAGCACAATGGTCGGCCGCTGCACCTCTTCAATGACCTTGGCCACGGTAAAGGTCTTACCTGAGCCGGTTACCCCGAGTAATGTCTGCCCCGCCAACCCATTGCTCAGGCCCTCCACTAGGCCCTTAATCGCCTCGGGCTGATCACCGGCAGGCGAATAGTCGCTAACTACCTTAAAAGGCCTAATAGGACGTATTTTGGTCTCACTCAGCAAGGTGCAATGCCTTTTAGTTGCGGGGATGCCTGCCTGCAGACATCATTAAAAAACTCGGCGTTCTTTTGGTTTAGTGTCTCTATAAGCGCAGTCACACCGTCCTTCTCGATAATATCCCGGTATTCATGCTTCTTGATGGAGACATAGGTAATACCCTTAAACCGCACATCCACCGCCTTCCAGTTCGCGTTATCTGTACGTTTGATCAACAGATCCAGATTGAGATCTAGAAGGATCGGGGACTGCATGCGCACCTGCACCCAACCCAGAGTGCCCTGCTGGTTCACCACCACATCCACCACATCAAAAATTTGCGCGGTGTAGTGCTCTAGCCCCTCAAAGGCATAGCGCATTAGGGTGCGGTCCACTGCCGCCACAAGGCTACTCTGCTCGACCGGCGCCAGGGCCAAAAACCGCGGTTTGCCAATTAAAGCACTGGTGGTTGAAGCCACATCCCAGCTCGACTTCACCCTGGTATTAATGAAATCTGCATAGGCGCTGGGGTTTTGCAGATACATGGCCTGATTCTCAGATAGCTCCTGAGTCACCGCCTGAAATAGCGGCGTAAACTGGCTGGCAATTGTCTCTTCAATCTCCGAGGGCAGATTAGCAGCCAACGGCGCTGACAGGCCGAGTGCAAAGCTGAAATAAATGACTTTGGAGAGTATCTTGGCAATCATATGCATATAGGTGAGGGCCCTGACAGTAGCAAAAATTAAGGTTAACAGAGGCCTACTGACCAGCATTCAGCCCTCAATCCAAACGTTAACTCAGTTAGAAATGGGCCGATAACTGCGGCTCACTGGCTTATCCAAACCATGAACTGGATCAATAAATTTTAATAACCGCAGTTTAGACTGTTTAGCTTTGTCTGCAAGCGTCAAACACTGATTATTAATCAACACGCCAAGCTCTGTGTATGAGCCCAGATAAGGTGAGAAATTGTTGACTCCTATGTGCGACCTGCCTAAAATGCCCGCCACAAAGACGCTACACGATTCCGCCTTAGCTCAGTTGGTAGAGCAAATGACTGTTAATCATTGGGTCGCTGGTTCGAGCCCAGCAGGCGGAGCCAAGTCTTTTACAATGTTCGTACAGGGAGTACCGAACCATGATGCACTATTTGCCATCACTTGCCGGAGTTGCAGTTCTCAGCGTTCTAATCACCAGAATGCTGATACCTATGTCCCACCTGATGGGGCTCCTGGACAGGCCCTCAGACCGCAAAGCCCATATGGGCACTGTTCCGCTAATTGGCGGCATATCTATTTATTTATCCGTAGTTATCAGCTCTGTTGCCTTTCTAGATTTACCTGAGACCTTTATTGGCATTGCTCTTATCTGCGGGCTGGTCACCTTTATAGGCGCTCTGGATGACCGCTACCCTATGCATGCAGTCTACCGATTAGTAGTTCAGCTGATTGCCGGGCTGGCCATCGCCAGCATAGGGGTGAAAGTCACCAATCTAGGTAACCTATTTGCTCTAGGTAATCTCCACCTTGGCCTGCTCGCTATACCTTTTACCGCTATTGCCATTACCGGCCTCTGCAATGCCTACAATATGGTGGACGGCATTGATGGGCTGGCTGGCGGCCTGACACTAGTGTCCGTGGGCAGCCTGCTATTTCTGACCCTAGGTAAGGCACCAGATAATGAAACCGCCCTGCTGGCCTTTTTGTGCACCTCTATCCTGACATTTATGGTGTTTAATTTAACGCTGAGGTCAAAAATAAAGGTTTTTATGGGCGATGCAGGCAGCACATTCCTTGGCTGCGCTGTTGCCATAGCAATGATCTATTTCTCCCAGAGCGGGCGCAATATTATCAACCCGGCCACCGCTTTGTGGCTGGTCGCGATTCCTATGATGGATATGGTGAGCACCATGTTGCGCAGAATGGGAAAGGGGAAATCCCCTTTTCGGGCGGATCGGACTCATCTGCATCATGTGTTGATGCGCGGAGGGCTTAGCCAGCGACAAGCGTTGGTCTGTATTCTGCTGGTGGCATTGGGCTGTGCTTTGGTGGGGGTGTTTTTGGAGCGGGTCTGGCCTCAACATGAGGCAGTTTCGTTTGGGCTGTGGTTGATGGGGTTTGCGGTATATTTTAAGTTTGTGGTGAAGCATGGGTTTAGGCTGGCGAAGATGATTCGGCGGAGGGGTGGTGCGGTGATGCAGGTTGCTGATTGAGGGTGATTTGTAAGGTTTTACCTCGCGGGTTTGGTTTGCTCCCGATAAGCCTAATTATCGTGCTCCAAGAGACATAAGGTCTTTACACAATTACGCGCCGAAGCCATTTAGCAAGATCAACCTCGTCAAGCTTGGATTGCGACAGTAACACTATTTTTTGCCCCACCTCCTCTACATCCCAAACCGCATGCATTCCATTTAGGTCGAGAATAAGGTCCATCACCTGAAATGCCGTTCGTTTGTTTCCATCATTAAAGCAATGAGCCTGAGAAATAGCCACAGCGTAGGACGCCGCCAACGAATAAACATCCTCTATAAGGCCATACTTGAGCCGGTTATCTACCCTCGACAACGCACCTTCGAGTGACTTATCGCCAGCCATTCCGTGAAGCTCGCTGGGCTCTAACACCTCGTCATGAATTGTAATAATGTGATCAACCGATAGAAGCAAAAAGCTCATTTGTCTTTCAAATAATCCAGTACCGGCTGGGTGATTGCCTTACGGGATTTAAGGCTGTGTCTTATTTCTTCAATCGATGCCGTGCGATGCTGCTCTTCAGAGATCGCCTCAGCGGGCACAAAATAACCGACGAGGGCTGAGTTTTTTAAGACTGCCACAGGCTCCCCGCCTGATTTTTCTAAAACCTTATGGGGCTCGCGCATCTCAGTCATGGATGCAATATTACGGGTCAATAGAGTCGCCATATCAAACCTCTGCTATAAATTAATAGGTCTTTAAATATACATTACAATATATGTTTTATCCACTATAAACGGTCATCCTATTGTAATCCCCCCACAAATCCGAAACGGTTATTTGTAGAAAATTCTTCTAAAATCAAGCAAAGGAGTTTTCTATGCGTAAATCCAGATATAGCGATAGTCAGATAATGACGATCCTGAAATTAAACGAGATGACCTTTCCCCCAGTTTAGTACCACTCAACCGATGAGATATCATTCATAATTTACGCCGCCTTTTTCACAAAATCT
>JAOALC010000005.1 GCA_025153775.1 SAR92 clade bacterium H231
CAGAGGCTGTTAGCTGTTATAAAAGCGCACTCGCAATTAATCAATCTAATGCGTCCATTCATGTAAATCTTGGAGCAGTCCTTATTGATCTCGAAAAATATAAGGATGCAATTGCTTGTTATAAAAATGCATTACAGTTTCAACCAAAAAATCCGAGTATATATAGTAATTTAGGATTCTGTTATAAGGCGTTGGGAGAGTACGACGAGGCTCTGTTAAAGTATAGAGCTGCTATATCTATTGATCCTAATCTATTTCAACCAAAGTTAGGTCTAAGCGGGCTATTTCATGACATCGGGCAATTTGAAGATGCCGTTAATATTCTGCTCTTAGATGCCAAAGATATAGACTTCTCAAAGCATTCGCGGGGTCAGGAGAAACAATATGAATAGTGAACAGTCGCCTTTTGATAAACCTCGTCCTCTTGAATACCCACAACATTTCCGTGCTGGAATGGGAACCGAAAATGTTGCCCCATTTCTTCGGTCTATGGTTCAGCTCACCCGTCCAAATAGGATATTGGAGATTGGAGCTGGTTATACAACCCCATTTTTGCTCGAGGGATTGGTGAATAATGAGAGGCTATTTGATGATGGAAACCTTGATCGGAATTATCTAAAAGACTATAAATATAGCCCGAAATTAGTTGTAATAGATGATATGTCTCAAGGGGAACTTGCAAAAAAACCGGGGATGAACCACATCATAAATTCGGAATATACGCACTTTATAGAGGGGCTTTTTCAGGGCAAGTCCAAGGAAATCTATGATAACTATGGTGACTTCGATTTTGTTTGGTTCGACTGCGGTTACATTGCAGAATACCAGGCCTTTTTTGACGAGTACTGGTCTATGTGCTCAAAATATATTTTCTTCCACTATACCTATTCGGATGGAAAGCCAAACGACAAACTCACCACTATTCTACGAAATATCGACTCTGAAGTGAGTAAATTTGACATAATAGAATCCCATAAAACTCGGCAGGGAAGCATCACAATGCTTAAGAAATCTACTATATAAGCTAACGCTTGACAGGCATTAAGTCAAAGGCAATTACGCACCTGTTTCTGTCCACGCTAAATGGCAAAGTTCTATGAGGCAATGACGATGGGAAAATAACAATATCTCCATCTTTCGGAACATGGACTATGTTTTGTGTTTGTCCAGAAATGATAGGTAAATCATAGGTCTGAAGTGTTAACTCAATGCCGCCTTCCTGTTTGTTTAAAGCATCGACTGTTTGTAAATAAATACAGCCGCTGACCCAACCAGACGGGTGTATGTGCGTTGTTTGATATCCATTTTTCCCAAGTCTATTGTACCAACCAAATAATATAAAATCCTCAGGCCAAGAGTCAATTAAAACACAGCCCCCGTTCTTAAAAGTCTGAAAGTAACCGTCCAGACTTTGTCTTATTATTTTTTCAAGCCGCGCAATACAGGGAGTAGTTTCTATAAAAATATTTCCATGGGTTTGAAATCCAAATTTCGTAGTTCTGTCTTGCCAAAAAAGCTGGTGATTTTCAGATTCTTCTATTAATTCCAACAAGAAGTCGTCTGGTATTGAATTGTAATCAAACAGATTATCTGTCAAAATAAAGTCGAGAGGGTCTCTGCAAAATGGATAAGGATCGGCGATCCCTAATTGATCTGCTGCAAAAGCACTAATTGCCGCCGTCCGAATATCAGTCTGATCTTTTTCAGCTAAAGTTTTTATACCTTCTTGCATCTCTTGATATCTTTTGCTCAAGTACAGACACTCAAATTCCTGAGCTTTTGCCATAGGTATTTTCGTTGATTTATAAAATAATATAGCTTTCTTATATTTTCCAATAGCTCTGTAACTATTTGCTAGATTATATTTCACCCCTTCACTGTCAGGATTTAAATCACTCGCTTTCTGCAGATAATAAATAGCCTCCTCATACTGTTCTAAGGCATAATAGCTACTACCCAAATTACTGTAATAAGCGGCGTTTTTCGAGCTAATATTTATTGCAATCTTATAACAGCTAATAGCCTCTT
>JAOALC010000006.1 GCA_025153775.1 SAR92 clade bacterium H231
TGACCTTTCCCCCAGTTTAGTACCACTCAACCGATGAGATATCATTCATAATTTACGCCGCCTTTTTCACAAAATCTGCTGGTGATCGATAACCCAGCGAGCTGTGTGGCCGAACGTTATTGTAGTGTGTCCGCCATTGGTCTATCTCATGACGGGCTTCCTCGAGAGATCGGAACCAATGTTGGTTCAAGCATTCATTTCTAAACTTGCCATTCAAACTCTCGCAAAACGCGTTCTGGGTTGGCTTTCCCGGTTGAATAAAACTCAGCTTCACCTTTGTTTCCTTGCTCCAGAAAAACATCGCCTTACTGGTAAATTCGGTGCCGTTATCACAAACAATCTGCCGAGGTAAGTCGCGATTTTCTGCCACAAAATCCAAGAATCGAGCGACTTGTTGACCCGATATAGACGTAGATACCAGCTGACTCACAACTTCCCTGGAGTATTCGTCCACAATGTTTAATATCTTGAATCGACGGCCATTGGCCATTTGATCGGCCACGAAATCCATTGACCAACGTTGATTGACTCCCATTGGCACCTCCATTGGTATGCGAGCGCGCTGAAGCTTCTTTCGCTTCTTTGTCCGCACTTGCAGCGCTTCCTCTGTGTACAGCCGATAAGTCCGCTTCTTGTTGACGACAAGGCCCTCAGCCTTCAGCAACCCGTGAAGCATCAGGTAGCCATAGCGTGGATATTCAACAGCGAGTACCTTAAGCCTATCTCTGAGTGCGTCATCAGGTTTAGGAATGGGCTGATACCTAAACCCTGACCGACTGATACTGACTAAATTGCAAGCACCGCGTTCGCTCATGCTAAATGTATCGATCAGCTCTCTGGCAATCGCTTGACGCGCAGAGGGCTTCACCACTTTTTTGTGAGAATCTCCTTCATCGCTTCGTTTTCTAATAGTTTCTCTGCGAGTAATTTCTTTAGCTTGCCGTTTTCACTTTCGAGCTCTCTCAGACGTTTGGCTTCGTTGACCTCAAGTCCAGCATATTTACTACGCCAGTTGTAGAACGTACCGTTGGAAATGCCGAGCTGGCGGCATATCTCCTCGACTTTAGCGCCAGCTTCATGCTGTTTGATCGCCTTGATGATCTGTTCTTCTGAAAATCGCTTTTTCATGGTGAGACCTCCATCTCGTTAGAGTAGTTGGAAATCTCATCTATGTCATGGCCCGAATCTTTGGGGAAAGGTCA
>JAOALC010000007.1 GCA_025153775.1 SAR92 clade bacterium H231
TTAGAGTCCGCTATAACAGCACACACTGCAGGTAACTTTCGGGAGGCTGAAAAGCTTTACCTGGAGGTCCTTAATGAGGATTCAAGTCACCCTGATGCTAGTCACAACCTGGGAGTACTTAAATTCAGTAATGGAGAACTAGAATTAGCCATCCCACTGTTTGAAACTGCGTTAAAATCGAATCAGCAGCATACCCCATTTTGGACGAGTCTTCTGAATGCGCTTATCCTACTCGACAGGCGTGATCAGGCAGCCCACCTAATATCTGAGGGCAGGAAGCTCGGGCTCAAAGGAGTGGTGATAGATGATCTAGAACTTCAGCTAGATCCCAGGGTAACTTCGGATCATGCCAAACAATTGGCGGTAAATAGACTGCTAACTTTAAATGGTTTTGGAAGGTTCAAGGATGTTATAGCTCAGGGAGAGGTGCTGGCATCAAGGTTTCCAGCTGAGGCGCATTTTCCAAACTTCGTTGGCTCTGCACACCACAGTTTGGGTTGTCTGCAAGAAGCGATGAACTGGTATGAAACAGCCATAGGAATAAACGCTGACTTTGTTGAGGCAATCTCAAATAAGCTTAATCTGCTTTACAAAATGGGGCATCATGAGGAGGCCCTAGTCAGCTGTGAAAAGCTGACTGCACTTCGGCCCAGAGATTTTTCCGTTCCCATTCGTCGCGGACATCTCTTAAGAAAACTTGGTCGCCCCGAAGACGCGGTTGTAAGTTATGATCGGGCGATTGAATTAGGTGGCTCATCAGAAGACTTATTCAATAGTCACGGCAATGCGCTCAAAGATCTAAAAAAAATCGATGCGGCTATTTTAAGCTATAAAAAAGCTATTAAAATCGCCCCGAATGCCTCTGCTTCGTATAACAACCTAGGTCTATGTCATTATAAGCTTGGCGAATATG